>NZ_CP150195.1:0-32500 GCF_037966305.1 Bacillus sp. FSL R5-0560
ATGGAAAATATATTAGACCTGTGGAACCAAGCCCTTGCTCAAATTGAAAAAAAATTGAGCAAACCGAGTTTCGAGACTTGGATGAAATCAACGAAAGCCCACTCACTGCAAGGGGATACATTGACAATTACCGCTCCTAATGAATTTGCCAGAGACTGGCTGGAGTCCAGGTACTTGCATCTCATTGCAGATACTATATATGAATTAACCGGGGAAGAATTGAGCATTAAATTTGTCATTCCTCAAAATCAAGATGTCGAAGACTTTATGCCAAAACCGCAAGTCAAAAAAGCGGTAAAAGAAGATACATCTGATTTTCCTCAAAATATGCTCAACCCAAAGTATACATTTGATACTTTTGTCATCGGATCTGGAAACCGATTCGCTCACGCAGCTTCCCTAGCAGTAGCGGAAGCACCTGCAAAAGCATACAACCCTTTATTTATCTACGGAGGCGTTGGATTAGGGAAAACACACTTAATGCATGCGATCGGCCATTATGTAATAGATCATAATCCTTCTGCCAAAGTGGTTTATCTGTCTTCTGAGAAATTTACTAACGAGTTCATCAACTCTATTCGGGATAATAAAGCAGTTGATTTCCGCAATCGCTACCGAAATGTTGATGTGCTTTTGATAGATGATATTCAATTTTTAGCCGGGAAAGAACAAACGCAAGAAGAATTTTTCCATACTTTCAACACGCTGCACGAAGAAAGCAAACAAATCGTCATTTCAAGTGATAGACCGCCTAAAGAAATTCCGACACTTGAAGACAGATTGCGTTCACGCTTTGAATGGGGTCTGATTACAGATATCACGCCTCCTGATTTAGAAACGAGAATTGCGATTTTAAGAAAAAAAGCCAAAGCGGAAGGCTTGGATATACCGAACGAGGTTATGCTTTATATCGCAAATCAAATCGACAGCAACATTCGGGAGCTGGAAGGGGCATTAATCAGGGTCGTTGCGTATTCATCTTTAATTAATAAAGACATTAATGCCGATCTGGCCGCTGAGGCATTAAAAGATATTATTCCTTCCTCAAAACCGAAAGTGATTACAATAAAAGAAATTCAGAGAGTAGTAGGCCAGCAATTCAATATTAAACTTGAGGATTTCAAAGCAAAAAAACGGACAAAATCGGTAGCATTCCCGCGTCAAATCGCTATGTACTTATCTAGAGAAATGACTGACTCCTCTCTCCCTAAAATTGGGGAGGAATTCGGTGGCCGTGACCATACAACCGTTATTCATGCGCATGAAAAAATCTCAAAACTGATGGCAGATGATGAACAGCTTCAGCAGCATGTAAAAGAAATTAAGGAACAGCTTAAATAATAGGGCCGGGGATAAATCGGGAGAAGTGTGAATAACTTTTCTACAGTCATGCACAGTCTGTCCACATGTGGATAGGCTGTGTTTCCTGTCTTTTTCACAACTTATCCACAAATCCACAAGCCCTACTATTACTTCTACTACTTTTTTAAAAAAAATATATATATATTAATACATTATCCGTTAGGAGGATAAAAATGAAATTTACGATTCAAAAAGATCGTCTTGTTGAAAGTGTCCAAGATGTGTTAAAAGCAGTTTCATCCAGAACTACAATTCCGATTTTGACCGGTATTAAGATCGTTGCCTCAGATGAAGGGGTATCTTTTACAGGAAGCGATTCTGATATTTCCATTGAGTCTTTTATTCCGAAAGAAGAGGGAGATAAAGAAATCGTTACGATTGAACAGCCAGGCAGCATTGTATTACAAGCCCGCTTCTTTAGCGAAATTGTAAAAAAACTCCCGATGGCAGCTGTAGAAATCGAAGTGCAAAATCAATATCTGACGATTATCCGCTCTGGAAAAGCCGAATTTAACCTAAATGGACTTGATGCTGATGAATATCCGCATTTGCCGCAGATCGAAGAGCATCATGCGATTCAGATTCCTACGGATTTGTTAAAAAACCTAATTAGACAAACAGTGTTTGCGGTGTCCACCTCAGAAACACGCCCTATATTGACAGGTGTAAACTGGAAAGTGGAGAAAAGTGAATTATTATGCACTGCGACGGATAGCCACCGTTTGGCTTTAAGAAAAGCCAAACTTGATATTTCAGAAGACAGATCCTATAACGTCGTGATTCCGGGTAAGAGCTTAACTGAACTCAGCAAAATTTTAGATGACAACCAAGAACTAGTAGATATCGTCATTACAGAAACCCAGGTTCTGTTTAAAGCAAAAAACGTCTTGTTCTTCTCGCGCCTGCTGGATGGAAATTACCCAGATACAACGAGCCTTATTCCGCAAGAAAGCAAGACAGAAATCATTGTGAACACAAAAGAATTCCTTCAGGCGATTGATCGTGCATCTCTATTAGCCAGAGAAGGACGCAATAACGTGGTGAAGCTTTCTGCAAAACCTGCTGAATCAATTGAGATTTCTTCTAATTCACCTGAAATCGGAAAAGTTGTGGAAGCAGTCCTTGCAGATCAGATTGAGGGTGAGGAATTAAATATCTCTTTTAGTCCAAAATATATGCTGGATGCATTAAAGGTGCTTGAAGGAGCAGAGATACGTGTCAGCTTTACAGGGGCTATGAGACCTTTCTTAATTCGCACGCCGAATGATGAAACAATCGTACAGCTTATCCTCCCTGTCAGAACCTATTAATCCGATATACGGCTGCCGACCTGTTCGGCAGCTTTTCTATTCGGTATCTGCTCCGTCAAGTTTTCCCTTTCCCTAATTCGTTTTTTTTTAGTACAATTAGATATTAGTGATATTTGAAAGAGGTCGATATAATGGCAAATCCGATTTCTATTGATACAGAGATGATTACACTCGGTCAATTTCTGAAATTAGCCGATGTGATTCAGTCAGGCGGTATGGCAAAGTGGTTTTTGAGCGAGTATGAAGTGCTTGTAAACAATGAGCCGGACAATCGCCGCGGCAGAAAGCTGTATGTTGGAGATGTGGTAGAGATTGAAGGATTTGGTTCATTTCAAGTCGTCAATTAAAGCGGGTGACACTGATTGCATATCCAGAATTTAGAACTGACATCTTACCGCAACTACGAACACGCTGAACTTCAATTTGAAAATAAAGTAAATGTGATCATTGGAGAAAATGCCCAGGGGAAAACAAACCTCATGGAAGCGATCTATGTCTTGTCCATGGCAAAATCGCATCGGACTTCAAATGACAAAGAACTTATCCGATGGGACAAAGACTATGCTAAAATAGAGGGAAGAGTGATGAAGAAAAACGGAGTGATTCCGATGCAGCTCGTCATCTCCAAAAAGGGTAAAAAGGGCAAGGTCAATCATATCGAACAGCAAAAGCTCAGCCAGTATGTCGGTGCCCTCAACACCATCATGTTTGCGCCGGAAGATTTAAACCTTGTAAAGGGAAGCCCTCAAGTGAGACGGAGGTTTCTTGACATGGAAATTGGCCAAGTTTCTCCCGTCTACCTGTATGACCTTTCTCTTTACCAGAAGATTCTTTCCCAGCGAAATCACTTTCTGAAGCAGTTGCAAACAAGAAAACAAACTGACAGAACAATGCTTGATGTTCTGACTGATCAGCTTATTGAAGTTGCCGCAAAAGTCGTCGTAAAACGTCTGCAATTCACGGCACAGCTCGAAAAATGGGCGCAGCCTATCCATTCGGGCATCTCAAGAGGGCTTGAGGAACTAACGCTGAAGTACCATACGGCTCTTGAGGTATCAGATCCTGAAGACTTGTCGAAAATAGGAGATAGCTATCAAGAAGCGTTTTCTAAATTAAGAGAAAAAGAAATTGAGCGTGGCGTCACGCTGTCTGGACCTCATCGGGATGATGTTCTTTTCTATGTGAACGGACGCGATGTGCAGACGTACGGTTCTCAAGGACAGCAGCGGACGACGGCATTATCCCTTAAGCTGGCTGAGATTGACCTGATCCATGAAGAAATCGGAGAATATCCCATTTTACTATTGGATGATGTGCTGAGTGAGCTGGATGATTATCGCCAATCGCACTTGCTTCATACCATCCAGGGCCGTGTACAAACGTTTGTCACAACGACAAGCGTCGATGGCATTGATCACGAAACCTTACGGCAAGCAGGAATGTTCCGTGTGCAAAACGGTGCGTTAGTGAAGTGAAGAAATGAGGTGGGCAATTGTATATTCATTTAGGTGATGATTTTGTGGTTTCGACATGCGATATTATTGGCATTTTTGATTTTAAAGCCAACATGTCGCCAATTGTTGAAGAATTTCTGAAAAAACAGAAACACAAGCTGGTGCCTTCCGTAAATGGCACACCCAAATCTATCGTAGTCACGGTTCAGAATATATATTACTCTCCCTTATCTTCCAGCACATTAAAAAAACGTGCGCAATTTATGGTTGAAATAGATTCTTAGTGATTTTTTATAACGAATATATTGTTTAAGAAAAGTGTAGGTGAATAACGTGGCTATGGAACAGCAGCAAAATAGTTATGATGAAAATCAGATACAGGTACTAGAAGGATTGGAAGCTGTTCGTAAAAGACCGGGGATGTACATCGGTTCAACTAACAGTAAAGGTCTTCACCATCTGGTATGGGAAATTGTCGACAATAGTATTGACGAAGCCCTGGCCGGTTATTGTACAGATATCAATATCCTAATTGAAAAAGACAACAGCATCACAGTAATTGATAATGGCCGCGGGATTCCAGTCGGTATTCATGAGAAAATGGGCCGTCCAGCGGTTGAAGTCATTATGACTGTGCTTCACGCCGGAGGAAAATTTGACGGAAGCGGATATAAAGTGTCCGGAGGTTTGCACGGTGTAGGTGCCTCGGTCGTTAACGCGTTATCAACAGAGCTTGATGTGACTGTTCACCGTGACGGAAAAATTCATCGTCAAGTCTATAACCGCGGTATCCCGGTTTCTGATCTCGAGGTTATTGGCGAAACGGATCATACCGGAACGACTACACATTTTGTTCCAGATCCTGAAATTTTCACGGAAACAACTGAGTATGAATATGATCTGCTTGCTAACCGTGTTCGTGAACTAGCCTTTTTGACAAAAGGCGTAAACATCACGATTGAAGATAAACGTGAAGGACAAGAACGCAAAAATGAGTATCATTACGAAGGCGGAATAAAAAGCTATGTAGAGTATTTAAACCGCTCCAAAGAAGTTGTCCATGAAGAGCCGATTTATATTGAAGGCGAAAAGGACGGCATTACGGTTGAAGTCGCTCTGCAATACAATGACGGTTACACAAGCAATATTTACTCATTTACAAACAATATCAACACGTACGAAGGCGGTACCCATGAAGCCGGTTTTAAAACAGGGCTGACTCGTGTCATCAATGATTACGCCAGAAAAAAAGGACTCATAAAAGAAAATGATCCAAACTTGAGCGGAGATGATGTGAGAGAAGGGCTTACCGCGATTATCTCAATCAAACACCCGGATCCGCAGTTCGAAGGCCAAACGAAAACAAAATTAGGCAACTCAGAGGCACGGACTATCACAGATACGTTATTTTCTGCGGCGTTGGAAACATTTATGCTTGAAAATCCAGATGCAGCCAGAAAAATCGTTGACAAAGGTTTAATGGCAGCAAGAGCAAGAATGGCTGCGAAAAAAGCACGTGAATTAACGCGCCGCAAAAGCGCTTTGGAGATTTCAAACCTTCCCGGTAAATTAGCGGACTGCTCTTCGAAAGACCCGAGCATCTCCGAGTTATATATCGTAGAGGGTGACTCTGCCGGAGGATCTGCAAAACAGGGGCGTGACAGACATTTCCAGGCCATTTTGCCGCTTAGAGGTAAAATCCTGAACGTTGAAAAAGCAAGGCTTGATAAAATTCTTTCTAACAACGAAGTTCGTTCTATGATTACTGCACTCGGCACAGGTATCGGGGAAGATTTCAACTTGGAAAAAGCCCGTTATCACAAAGTTGTCATTATGACAGATGCCGACGTTGACGGCGCGCACATCAGAACATTGCTGTTGACGTTCTTTTACAGATATATGCGTCAGATTATCGAAAACGGCTATGTGTACATCGCGCAGCCGCCGCTCTACAAAGTCCAGCAAGGTAAACGTGTTGAATATGCCTACAATGACAAGCAGCTTGAGGAACTGTTGCAAACTCTTCCTCAAACGCCTAAGCCTGGATTGCAGCGTTACAAAGGTCTTGGTGAAATGAATGCCACCCAGCTTTGGGAGACAACTATGGATCCGAGCTCAAGAACACTTCTGCAGGTGACTCTAGAGGATGCAATGGATGCGGATGAAACGTTCGAAATGCTGATGGGAGACAAAGTAGAACCGCGCAGAAATTTCATAGAAGCAAATGCGAGATACGTGAAAAATCTCGACATCTAATAATAAAAAGCCTTATTTCCAATTAGAAATAAGGCTTTTTTCTGAACTGGATAGGACCCAGGAATTCTTGTAAAACCTATATATTCTAGTAATTTAATGTGTATAAGTATAAGTTTATTGATATAATGGAGAATAGCGAAATCGTATTGAAGATCATAATGGACAATCTACTCCCACATAATTTCATGTGATACTTCAGGGAGGTTTTTTAATGAGTGAACAAAACACACCAAAAGTTCGGGAAATAAATATCAGCCAGGAAATGCGCACGTCCTTTTTGGATTACGCGATGAGCGTTATCGTATCCCGGGCACTGCCGGATGTGCGTGACGGTTTAAAACCGGTTCACAGACGGATTTTATACGCGATGAATGATTTAGGCATGACGAGTGACAAGCCGTATAAAAAATCGGCTCGTATCGTCGGAGAAGTTATCGGGAAATACCATCCTCACGGTGATTCAGCGGTATATGAATCTATGGTCAGAATGGCGCAGGATTTCAACTACCGTTATATGCTTGTCGACGGTCATGGAAACTTTGGTTCTGTAGACGGAGACTCAGCCGCTGCGATGCGTTACACCGAAGCCAGAATGTCTAAGATCGCCATGGAAATTCTGCGAGATATTACAAAAGACACGATTGATTATCAAGATAACTATGATGGGTCAGAGAGAGAACCTGTTGTCATGCCGTCAAGATTCCCAAACCTGCTTGTAAATGGAGCAGCCGGAATTGCAGTCGGAATGGCTACAAATATTCCGCCGCACCAGCTTGGAGAAATTATTGACGGAGTGCTTGCTGTAAGCGAGAACAAGGACATAACAATCCAAGAGCTGATGGAATTCATTCCTGGACCGGATTTCCCGACTGCCGGACAAATTTTAGGCAGAAGCGGAATCCGCAAGGCATATGAATCCGGAAGAGGTTCTATTACGATTCGGGCAAAAGCAGAAATTGAAGAAACTTCGTCAGGGAAAGAAAGAATTTTAGTAACAGAACTCCCTTATCAGGTGAATAAAGCGCGTTTAATTGAGAAGATTGCTGATCTTGTCAGGGATAAGAAAATTGAAGGAATAACTGATTTGCGTGATGAATCTGACCGTAACGGTATGCGGATTGTCATTGAAATCAGACGAGATGCCAATGCGCATGTTATCCTGAACAACCTGTACAAACAGACAGCCCTGCAAACCTCCTTCGGGATTAATATGCTGGCGCTTGTTGACGGTGAACCGAAGGTATTAAATTTAAAGCAATGCCTGGTGCATTACCTCGATCACCAAAAAGTCGTTATCAGACGCCGTACTGCTTATGAATTGCGTAAAGCGGAGGCGAGAGCGCATATTTTGGAAGGATTAAGGATTGCTCTTGATCATCTTGATGCAGTTATTTCCCTTATCCGCAGCTCTCAAACGGCTGAAATTGCGAGAACAGGGTTAATTGAACAATTCTCGCTGACCGAAAAGCAAGCCCAAGCTATTCTAGATATGAGGCTCCAGCGTTTAACAGGATTGGAAAGAGAAAAGATTGAAGAAGAATACCAATCCCTTATTAAATTAATTGCGGAGCTTAAAGAAATCTTGGCCAATGAAGAAAAAGTGCTTGAGATCATCCGTGAAGAGCTTACAGAAATTAAAGAGCGTTTCAACGATGAAAGACGCACTGAGATCGTTACTGCCGGTCTTGAAACAATTGAAGATGAAGATCTCATCGAAAGAGAGAACATCGTTGTCACCCTGACACATAACGGATATATCAAACGTCTGCCTGCTTCAACCTACCGCAGTCAAAAGCGCGGAGGAAAAGGCGTTCAGGGAATGGGAACAAACGAAGATGATTTCGTTGAACATTTGATCTCTACTTCAACACATGACACGATTCTCTTCTTCTCCAACAAAGGGAAAGTGTATCGTGCCAAAGGGTATGAAATCCCTGAATACGGTAGAACCGCTAAGGGAATCCCGATTATCAATCTGTTGGAGGTAGAAAAAGGTGAATGGATTAACGCAATTATCCCAGTCACCGCATTCGAAGAAGATCTCTATCTCTTCTTCACAACAAAACATGGGATTTCAAAACGCACTTCACTGTCTCAGTTTGCTAATATCCGTAACAACGGCTTAATTGCGCTGAGCTTGCGGGAAGATGATGAATTAATGGGTGTCCGGCTTACTGACGGCACAAAACAAATCATCATCGGAACGAAAAACGGACTGCTGATTCGTTTCTCTGAAACAGATGTTAGGGAAATGGGAAGAACAGCGGCAGGCGTAAAAGGCATCACCCTTACTGACGACGATATTGTCGTCGGCATGGAAATATTAGAGGAAGAATCTGATGTCCTTATCGTGACTGAGAAAGGTTACGGTAAACGAACTCCGGCTGAAGAATACAGAACCCAAAGCCGAGGCGGAAAAGGATTGAAAACATGTAAAATCACGGAGAACAACGGCCATTTAGTAGCAGTGAAAGCTACCAAAGGTGAAGAGGATCTGATGATTATTACTGCCAGCGGTGTACTGATCAGAATGGATATCAATGATATCTCAACTACCGGACGCGTAACTCAAGGCGTACGTCTCATCAGAATGGCGGAACAAGAGCATGTTGCCACAGTCGCATTAGTTGAGAAAAACGATGATAATGAAGAAAGTGAGCAAGAAGAGACGCAAGAAAGTTAAAGAAAAAGCGCGGCTATACCAGCTGCGCTTTTTTATATCAAAAACTCTTTACAGTGAGAAGAATTATGGTATAATCATTTCTGTTGTCTTTTAAAAAAGACATGACATTACTAGATGAAAACATTTTTTTAAAAAAGTGTTGACCTAGTTAACTAAAAATGTTACTATTAAGTAGTCGCTTCGAGAGAGGCGCGCAAAGTTCTTTGAAAACTAAACAAGACAAAACGTACCTGTTAATTCAAGTTTTATTATAAAATCGCACAGCGATGTGCGTAGTCAGTCAAACTACTTTATCGGAGAGTTTGATCCTGGCTCAGGACGAACGCTGGCGGCGTGCCTAATACATGCAAGTCGAGCGGACAGATGGGAGCTTGCTCCCTGATGTTAGCGGCGGACGGGTGAGTAACACGTGGGTAACCTGCCTGTAAGACTGGGATAACTCCGGGAAACCGGGGCTAATACCGGATGCTTGTTTGAACCGCATGGTTCAAACATAAAAGGTGGCTTCGGCTACCACTTACAGATGGACCCGCGGCGCATTAGCTAGTTGGTGAGGTAACGGCTCACCAAGGCAACGATGCGTAGCCGACCTGAGAGGGTGATCGGCCACACTGGGACTGAGACACGGCCCAGACTCCTACGGGAGGCAGCAGTAGGGAATCTTCCGCAATGGACGAAAGTCTGACGGAGCAACGCCGCGTGAGTGATGAAGGTTTTCGGATCGTAAAGCTCTGTTGTTAGGGAAGAACAAGTACCGTTCGAATAGGGCGGTACCTTGACGGTACCTAACCAGAAAGCCACGGCTAACTACGTGCCAGCAGCCGCGGTAATACGTAGGTGGCAAGCGTTGTCCGGAATTATTGGGCGTAAAGGGCTCGCAGGCGGTTCCTTAAGTCTGATGTGAAAGCCCCCGGCTCAACCGGGGAGGGTCATTGGAAACTGGGGAACTTGAGTGCAGAAGAGGAGAGTGGAATTCCACGTGTAGCGGTGAAATGCGTAGAGATGTGGAGGAACACCAGTGGCGAAGGCGACTCTCTGGTCTGTAACTGACGCTGAGGAGCGAAAGCGTGGGGAGCGAACAGGATTAGATACCCTGGTAGTCCACGCCGTAAACGATGAGTGCTAAGTGTTAGGGGGTTTCCGCCCCTTAGTGCTGCAGCTAACGCATTAAGCACTCCGCCTGGGGAGTACGGTCGCAAGACTGAAACTCAAAGGAATTGACGGGGGCCCGCACAAGCGGTGGAGCATGTGGTTTAATTCGAAGCAACGCGAAGAACCTTACCAGGTCTTGACATCCTCTGACAATCCTAGAGATAGGACGTCCCCTTCGGGGGCAGAGTGACAGGTGGTGCATGGTTGTCGTCAGCTCGTGTCGTGAGATGTTGGGTTAAGTCCCGCAACGAGCGCAACCCTTGATCTTAGTTGCCAGCATTCAGTTGGGCACTCTAAGGTGACTGCCGGTGACAAACCGGAGGAAGGTGGGGATGACGTCAAATCATCATGCCCCTTATGACCTGGGCTACACACGTGCTACAATGGACAGAACAAAGGGCAGCAAAACCGCGAGGTTAAGCCAATCCCACAAATCTGTTCTCAGTTCGGATCGCAGTCTGCAACTCGACTGCGTGAAGCTGGAATCGCTAGTAATCGCGGATCAGCATGCCGCGGTGAATACGTTCCCGGGCCTTGTACACACCGCCCGTCACACCACGAGAGTTTGTAACACCCGAAGTCGGTGAGGTAACCTTTATGGAGCCAGCCGCCGAAGGTGGGACAGATGATTGGGGTGAAGTCGTAACAAGGTAGCCGTATCGGAAGGTGCGGCTGGATCACCTCCTTTCTAAGGATATTTACGGAATATAAGGCCTTGGGTCTTATAAACAGAACGTTCCCTGTCTTGTTTAGTTTTGAAGGAACTTTGTTCCTTGAATAAGTTAAGATGGGCCTGTAGCTCAGCTGGTTAGAGCGCACGCCTGATAAGCGTGAGGTCGGTGGTTCGAGTCCACTCAGGCCCACCATCTTATACAAATGGGGCCTTAGCTCAGCTGGGAGAGCGCCTGCTTTGCACGCAGGAGGTCAGCGGTTCGATCCCGCTAGGCTCCACCAACGTGTTCTTTGAAAACTAGATAACAGTAGACATCACATTCAATTAGTAACACAAGATATCACATAGTGATTCTTTTTAACGGTTAAGTTAGAAAGGGCGCACGGTGGATGCCTTGGCACTAGGAGCCGATGAAGGACGGGACGAACACCGATATGCTTCGGGGAGCTGTAAGCAAGCTTTGATCCGGAGATTTCCGAATGGGGAAACCCACCACTCGTAATGGAGTGGTATCCATATCTGAATTCATAGGATATGAGAAGGCAGACCCGGGGAACTGAAACATCTAAGTACCCGGAGGAAGAGAAAGCAAATGCGATTCCCTGAGTAGCGGCGAGCGAAACGGGATTAGCCCAAACCAAGAGGCTTGCCTCTTGGGGTTGTAGGACACTCTATACGGAGTTACAAAGGAACGAGGTAGATGAAGAGGTCTGGAAAGGCCCGCCATAGAAGGTAACAGCCCTGTAGTCAAAACTTCGTTCTCTCCAGAGTGGATCCTGAGTACGGCGGAACACGTGAAATTCCGTCGGAATCCGGGAGGACCATCTCCCAAGGCTAAATACTCCCTAGTGACCGATAGTGAACCAGTACCGTGAGGGAAAGGTGAAAAGCACCCCGGAAGGGGAGTGAAAGAGATCCTGAAACCGTGTGCCTACAAGTAGTCAGAGCCCGTTAACGGGTGATGGCGTGCCTTTTGTAGAATGAACCGGCGAGTTACGATCCCGTGCAAGGTTAAGCAGAAGATGCGGAGCCGCAGCGAAAGCGAGTCTGAATAGGGCGCATGAGTACGTGGTCGTAGACCCGAAACCAGGTGATCTACCCATGTCCAGGGTGAAGTTCAGGTAACACTGAATGGAGGCCCGAACCCACGCACGTTGAAAAGTGCGGGGATGAGGTGTGGGTAGGGGTGAAATGCCAATCGAACCTGGAGATAGCTGGTTCTCTCCGAAATAGCTTTAGGGCTAGCCTCAAGGTAAGAGTCTTGGAGGTAGAGCACTGATTGGACTAGGGGCCCCTACCGGGTTACCGAATTCAGTCAAACTCCGAATGCCAATGACTTATCCTTGGGAGTCAGACTGCGAGTGATAAGATCCGTAGTCGAAAGGGAAACAGCCCAGACCGCCAGCTAAGGTCCCAAAGTATACGTTAAGTGGAAAAGGATGTGGAGTTGCTTAGACAACCAGGATGTTGGCTTAGAAGCAGCCACCATTTAAAGAGTGCGTAATAGCTCACTGGTCGAGTGACTCTGCGCCGAAAATGTACCGGGGCTAAACGTATCACCGAAGCTGCGGACTGTTCTTCGAACAGTGGTAGGAGAGCGTTCTAAGGGCTGTGAAGCCAGACCGGAAGGACTGGTGGAGCGCTTAGAAGTGAGAATGCCGGTATGAGTAGCGAAAGAGGGGTGAGAATCCCCTCCACCGAATGCCTAAGGTTTCCTGAGGAAGGCTCGTCCGCTCAGGGTTAGTCGGGACCTAAGCCGAGGCCGAAAGGCGTAGGCGATGGACAACAGGTTGATATTCCTGTACCACCTCCTCACCATTTGAGCAATGGGGGGACGCAGGAGGATAGGGTAAGCGCGGTATTGGATATCCGCGTCCAAGCAGTTAGGCTGGGAAATAGGCAAATCCGTTTCCCATAAGGCTGAGCTGTGATGGCGAGCGAAATTTAGTAGCGAAGTTCCTGATTCCACACTGCCAAGAAAAGCCTCTAGCGAGGTGAGAGGTGCCCGTACCGCAAACCGACACAGGTAGGCGAGGAGAGAATCCTAAGGTGATCGAGAGAACTCTCGTTAAGGAACTCGGCAAAATGACCCCGTAACTTCGGGAGAAGGGGTGCTCTGTTAGGGTGAAAGCCCGAGAGAGCCGCAGTGAATAGGCCCAGGCGACTGTTTAGCAAAAACACAGGTCTCTGCGAAGCCGTAAGGCGAAGTATAGGGGCTGACGCCTGCCCGGTGCTGGAAGGTTAAGAGGAGCGCTTAGCGTAAGCGAAGGTGCGAATTGAAGCCCCAGTAAACGGCGGCCGTAACTATAACGGTCCTAAGGTAGCGAAATTCCTTGTCGGGTAAGTTCCGACCCGCACGAAAGGCGCAACGATCTGGGCACTGTCTCAACGAGAGACTCGGTGAAATTATAGTACCTGTGAAGATGCAGGTTACCCGCGACAGGACGGAAAGACCCCGTGGAGCTTTACTGCAGCCTGATATTGAATGTTGGTACAGCTTGTACAGGATAGGTAGGAGCCTTGGAAACCGGAGCGCCAGCTTCGGTGGAGGCATCGGTGGGATACTACCCTGGCTGTATTGACCTTCTAACCCGCCGCCCTTATCGGGCGGGGAGACAGTGTCAGGTGGGCAGTTTGACTGGGGCGGTCGCCTCCTAAAAGGTAACGGAGGCGCCCAAAGGTTCCCTCAGAATGGTTGGAAATCATTCGCAGAGTGTAAAGGCACAAGGGAGCTTGACTGCGAGACCTACAAGTCGAGCAGGGACGAAAGTCGGGCTTAGTGATCCGGTGGTTCCGCATGGAAGGGCCATCGCTCAACGGATAAAAGCTACCCCGGGGATAACAGGCTTATCTCCCCCAAGAGTCCACATCGACGGGGAGGTTTGGCACCTCGATGTCGGCTCATCGCATCCTGGGGCTGTAGTCGGTCCCAAGGGTTGGGCTGTTCGCCCATTAAAGCGGTACGCGAGCTGGGTTCAGAACGTCGTGAGACAGTTCGGTCCCTATCCGTCGCGGGCGCAGGAAATTTGAGAGGAGCTGTCCTTAGTACGAGAGGACCGGGATGGACGCACCGCTGGTGTACCAGTTGTTCTGCCAAGGGCATCGCTGGGTAGCTATGTGCGGACGGGATAAGTGCTGAAAGCATCTAAGCATGAAGCCCCCCTCAAGATGAGATTTCCCATTCCGCAAGGAAGTAAGATCCCTGAAAGATGATCAGGTTGATAGGTCTGAGGTGGAAGTGTGGCGACACATGGAGCTGACAGATACTAATCGATCGAGGACTTAACCTAATTTCTAATGATGTCACACCTGTTATCTAGTTTTGAGAGAACACTCTCAATTGTTTGGTGGCGATAGCGAAGAGGTCACACCCGTTCCCATGCCGAACACGGAAGTTAAGCTCTTCAGCGCCGATGGTAGTCGGGGGTTTCCCCCTGTGAGAGTAGGACGCCGCCAAGCAAGGGTAAAACCCAGCTCATTGAGCTGGGTTTTTTGTTTATACATATTGCTGCAGGAATTTCAAAATGTATTTAGGGAATTTGTTTTCCGTTACCATTAAAAACTGCTGAATGAATACGTAATCATCACTAACATGCTGCGTTAATAGCTCATACCACCATTCTGTCTCATACCTCGCAATCATTCCTATGTTGTACAAAATTAAATAGTGGATTGTTATTTCAGGAAGTTTTAGAAATTGATCTCGTTTAGAAGGAATATAATATTGTCTTTTGTCCATATCAAATAATAGGCTGATTGAGGTCCATGGATTTATGTCTTGCCGTGAAAGATGGAACTGAAGATCATCTTTATCTTTCTTCAAAAAGGTCCATTGAAAATGATGAGACATATATTCAACAAATCGTGAATCGGACATCTTATAATGAATCACGATATCCTCTGGTATAGATACCAAGTCCTTATCCTTCCGAATCTTTGTAATAAATCGTTCCTTTTTCTGGAAATAAAAAATATCATTTAACTCTGGTATAGCGGCTAATAACTTTTTCATAGTATACCGTTCATCTTCTATACCTGATTGACCAAATAAGTGTTTCATGAAGTGCATACATAATCCGTTGCGTTGTATTTTTACTTCATCATCGCTAAAACAATAATTTTGCTTCTTTCTTTTACGTGCTGTGACGCCATGTGCAAGAACAGATGTATGGCTTGGGTAGTGAGGATCCTGTGTGATGAGACAGGCTTTGATCAGCTGTGACATCCCGTAAAATAAAAGAATCGGTTTGATTTCTAAAGGCGAGCAAGAGGCTTGCTTATAAAATGATTCAGCATGCTTCAAGAAGAAAATAAACCGCTCGCTGTTTTTAAAAGAGTTCCGTTTCGCCTCATCTGCACCATTTAAGACATAGACTTTTTCTAGAAATTTCTGGGTTGATTCTACGGAATAAAATAGCGCTAAGTCTTTCCATTCATGATATGTCATATGTATTTCTAATTCCTTTCCGTTATCTAAATATTTCAACTCTTTTTGGGTTCCTTGACATGCTCTTGGCTTGTTGATAATCTACATATAATATTTTGCCGAAAAGAGGGGGATTTACTAATGTGGGAAAGTAAATTTTCAAAAGAAGGCTTAACGTTCGACGATGTGCTGCTTGTACCAGCTAAGTCAGAGGTACTTCCGCGTGATGTGGATTTATCTGTTGAACTTACAAAGACGTTAAAGCTGAATATTCCTGTCATCAGCGCAGGTATGGATACTGTAACAGAATCAGCAATGGCAATTGCAATGGCTAGACAGGGCGGCTTGGGCATTATTCATAAAAATATGTCGATCGAGCAGCAGGCTGAACAAGTTGATAAAGTAAAACGCTCTGAACGAGGCGTTATTACAAATCCCTTCTTTTTAACTCCTGATCACCAAGTTTATGATGCGGAGCATTTGATGGGGAAATACAGAATTTCCGGTGTTCCGATTGTAGATAACGAAGAAGACCAAAAGCTTGTCGGAATTATCACGAACCGCGACCTTCGCTTTATTTCTGATTACTCAATGAAAATCAGCGATGTCATGACAAAAGAAGAACTTGTCACTGCTCCGGTTGGAACGACTTTAGACGAAGCTGAAAAGATTTTGCAGAAACATAAAATTGAAAAGCTTCCACTCGTTGACGATCAAAATAAATTAAAAGGTCTTATCACCATTAAAGACATCGAAAAAGTTATCGAATTCCCTAACTCATCTAAAGACGTTCACGGACGTCTGATCGTTGGTGCGGCAGTTGGCGTAACTGGCGACACGATGACACGGGTGAAAAAGCTTGTAGAAGCCAATGTGGATGTCATTGTGATCGACACAGCACACGGGCATTCTCAAGGCGTGTTAAACACAGTGACAAAGATCCGTGAAACGTATCCTGAATTAAATATTATCGCTGGAAACGTAGCAACTGCTGAAGCAACAAAGGCACTCTTCGAAGCTGGTGCTGATATAGTCAAAGTAGGAATCGGACCGGGTTCCATTTGTACTACTCGTGTTGTAGCGGGTGTTGGTGTACCTCAAATCACAGCGATTTATGACTGTGCGACTGAAGCAAGAAAACATGGCAAAACAATTATCGCAGACGGCGGAATTAAATTCTCTGGCGATATTGCAAAAGCATTGGCAGCCGGCGGACATGCTGTTATGCTTGGAAGCTTGCTGGCAGGTACGTCAGAAAGCCCTGGTGAAACTGAAATCTACCAAGGCAGAAGATTCAAAGTATACCGCGGTATGGGATCTGTTGCTGCAATGGAAAAAGGAAGTAAAGACCGTTACTTCCAAGAAGAAAACAAAAAATTCGTTCCAGAAGGAATTGAAGGACGCACACCTTACAAAGGACCGGTTGAAGAAACAGTTTATCAGCTAGTCGGCGGTCTTCGTTCTGGTATGGGATATTGCGGATCTAAAGATCTTCGTGCTTTAAGAGAAGAAGCTCAGTTCATTCGTATGACTGGTGCAGGCCTTCGTGAAAGTCATCCGCATGATGTACAGATTACAAAAGAATCACCTAACTATACAATTTCATAAATAAATTGTTACAAATTAAAAACATTTGACAGGGTCTCTGACTCTGTCTATTTTTTTTATACTGATTATGATAAAATTTATACTGTTGTGCATTGAAAATGTCCTTAACGGCTTAATTATAGATGAAGAAAAATGAAATACGGAGGTCGTACGATTGAACATCAAGAAATGTAAACAGCTATTGATGTCATTGGTTGTTTTAACACTGGCCGTAACTTGCCTGACTCCAATGTCAAAAGCAAAGGCTGCCAGCGATCCAATTGATATCAACGCATCAGCTGCTATTATGATCGAAGCTTCTTCAGGTAAAATTCTTTACAGCAAAAATGCAGAGGAAAGACTGCCAATTGCAAGTATGACAAAAATGATGACAGAGTATCTGTTATTAGAAGCAATTGATGAAGGCAAAGTAAAATGGGATCAAACCTATACGCCTGATGACTATGTGTATGAGATTTCCCAAGATAACAGTTTATCAAACGTTCCTCTTCGGAAAGACGGAAAATACACAGTAAAAGAACTTTATCAAGCGACAGCAATCTATTCTGCAAATGCGGCTGCGATTGCCATTGCAGAAGTTATTGCAGGCTCTGAAACAAAGTTCGTTGAAAAAATGAATGCAAAAGCAAAAGAACTGGGATTAACAAATTACAAATTTGTTAATGCAACAGGTCTTGAAAACAAGGATCTCCACGGCAAGCAGCCTGAAGGGACAAGCGTAGATGAAGAAAGTGAAGTTTCTGCTAAGGACATGGCTATTCTTGCAGATCACCTGATTACTGACTACCCTGAGATTTTAGAAACTTCCAGCATCTCAAAAATGAAGTTCAGAAAAGGCACAGATGATGAAATGGACATGCCGAACTGGAACTTTATGCTGAAGGGTCTTGTCAGTGAGTATAAAGGTGCAACTGTAGATGGACTGAAAACAGGTTCTACTGACTCTGCGGGTTCATGTTTTACAGGAACAGCTGAAAGAAACGGTATGCGTGTCATCACTGTAGTGTTAAACGCAAAAGGCAACATTCACACTGGCCGTTTCGATGAAACGAAAAAGATGTTTGATTATGCTTTCAATAATTTCTCTATGAAAGAAATTTATGCTGAAGGCGATCAGGTAACAGGCCATAAAACCGTTTCTGTAGATAAAGGTAAAGAGAAAGAAGTAGGCATTGTGACAAGCAAGGCATTTTCTCTTCCTGTCAAAAATGGTGAAGAAAAGAATTACAAAGCAAAAGTCACTTTAAACAAAGACACCTTGACTGCCCCTGTGAAAAAAGGGACGAAGGTTGGGAAACTGACTGCAGAATATACAGGTGATGAAAAGGACTATGGATTCCTTAACAGCAGCCTGGCAGGGGTAGACCTTGTGACAAAAGAAAATGTAGATAAAGCAAACTGGTTTGTTTTAACAATGCGCAGCATCGGCGGATTTTTTGCTGGTATCTGGGGAAGCATTGTTGATACAGTAACTGGCTGGTTTTAATGAATGGAAAGAGCTCTGATTAATGTTAGGGCTCTTTCGCTTAATATACTGAAAAAACCCAATTTTTAATAAAAAATGATTTTCAAAGCCCTAAAAACCGAATAAAATAAGTAATATCCATATGAATTATTGGATTTCTAGGATACAATAAGAAGTAGAAATCATATAACTATACCTTGATTAGGGGGACCAAAAAATGGCTCAAACAGGTACTGAACGAGTAAAACGCGGAATGGCAGAAATGCAAAAAGGCGGCGTCATCATGGACGTCATCAATGCAGAACAAGCGAAGATTGCTGAAGAGGCTGGAGCTGTCGCTGTAATGGCGCTAGAACGTGTACCAGCTGATATTCGTGCGGCTGGAGGAGTTGCCCGTATGGCAGACCCTACTATCGTGGAAGAAGTAATGAATGCAGTATCTATCCCGGTAATGGCAAAAGCGCGTATCGGACATATTGTTGAAGCGCGTGTGCTTGAAGCTATGGGTGTTGACTATATTGATGAAAGTGAAGTTCTGACTCCGGCTGACGAAGAATTTCATTTAAATAAAAATGAATACACAGTTCCTTTCGTCTGCGGCTGCCGTGATCTTGGTGAAGCAACACGCCGTATTGCTGAAGGCGCTTCTATGCTTCGTACGAAAGGCGAGCCTGGAACAGGCAACATTGTTGAGGCTGTTCGCCATATGCGCAAGGTAAACGCTCAAGTACGCAAAGTGGTTGCAATGAGCGATGATGAGCTAATGACTGAAGCGAAAAATTTGGGAGCGCCTTATGAGCTGCTTCAACAAATTAAAAGAGACGGTAAACTTCCTGTCGTTAACTTTGCGGCTGGCGGCGTAGCGACTCCTGCAGATGCGGCACTTATGATGCAGCTTGGCGCTGACGGTGTATTTGTTGGTTCTGGTATCTTCAAATCAGACAATCCTGCAAAATTTGCAAAAGCAATTGTGGAAGCAACAACTCACTTCACTGATTATAAATTGATTGCAGAGCTTTCAAAAGAGCTTGGAACTGCAATGAAAGGGATTGAAATCTCAAATTTACTTCCAGAACAGCGTATGCAAGAACGCGGCTGGTAAGAATATAGGAGAGCTGCGACATGTTAACAATAGGTGTACTAGGACTTCAAGGAGCAGTCAGAGAGCATATCCATGCAATTGAAGCATGCGGTGCAGCTGGACTTGTTATTAAACGCCCAGAGCAGCTAAACGAAATCGATGGTTTAATTTTGCCGGGCGGAGAAAGCACGACAATGCGCCGTTTAATTGATACGTATCAATTCATGGAGCCATTGCGTGAGTTTGCTGCTCAGGGAAAACCGATGTTTGGGACATGTGCCGGGTTAATTATATTGGCAAAAGAAATTGCCGGTTCAGATAACGCTCATTTAGGTTTGCTGAATGTAGTTGTTGAACGGAATTCGTTTGGCCGGCAGGTCGATAGCTTTGAGGCTGATTTAACCATTAAAGGGCTGGACGAACCTTTTACTGGCGTATTCATCCGTGCGCCGCATATCTTGGAAGCCGGTGAAAATGTTGAAGTGATTTCTGAGCATAACGGACGCATTGTTGCGGCTAAACAGGATAATTTCTTGGGCTGTTCGTTCCATCCGGAGCTGACAGAGGATCATCGGGTGACAAAGCTGTTCGTTCAAATGGTTGAGGAATACAAGCAAAAAGCCCTTGTATAAAACAGTTGAAAGCTGTGGAAACTTATAGTACATTATAAACACAAATAAAGATCGAAAAGCGTTGATAGGAACTAGTAGGAAGCCTCTCTTTCTAAGAGAGCCGATGGTTGGTGCGAATCGGTGAAAGATGCTGTCTGAATCCATCCTTGAGCGAAATGCTGAATGAAGTAGGCGTTTACGGGATAACCGTTATGTGTGAAAGCGGAAAACAAGTCTATGGCTTGTTTTCAATCAGGGTGGCAACGCGAGAGCTCTCGTCCCTTTCATGGGGATGAGGGCTCTTTTTATTTTCGATAATTCAATGAATTTAATGAAAAAAGGAGTGTTTCGCATGCTTGATACGAAAATGCTGAGAGCGAATTTTCAAGAAATTAAAGCAAAGCTTGTACACAAAGGCGAAGACTTAACAGATTTTGATAAGTTCGAGGAGCTTGATGATAAAAGACGAGAGCTTATCGGAAAAGTAGAAGAGCTAAAAGGAAAACGGAATGAAGTATCTCAGCAGGTAGCTGTTTTGAAACGCGAGAAAAAAGACGCGGATCATATCATTAAAGAAATGCGTGAAGTCGGCGAGGAAATTAAAAAACTTGATGAAGAATTAAGAACAGTGGAATCTGCCCTTGAAACCATTCTTCTCTCAATCCCGAATATTCCTCACGAATCAGTGCCAGTCGGTGAAACAGAAGATGATAACGTGGAAATCCGGAAATGGGGTGAAACACCTTCATTTGCATACGAGCCAAAACCGCATTGGGATATTGCTGATGAGCTTGGCATTCTTGATTTTGAACGTGCTGCGAAGGTGACAGGAAGCCGCTTCGTGTTTTATAAAGGCTTAGGTGCTCGCTTGGAGCGTGCGCTTTATAATTTTATGCTAGACCTTCATGTGGATGAGTATAACTATACTGAGGTCATCCCGCCTTATATGGTAAACCGCGCAAGCATGACGGGAACAGGCCAGCTTCCAAAGTTCGAAGAGGATGCGTTTAAGATCAGAGAAGAGGATTACTTCTTGATTCCGACTGCTGAAGTGCCGATCACAAACATGCATCGGGATGAAATTCTGTCAGGAGACAGCCTGCCGATTAATTATGCGGCATTCAGTGCCTGCTTCCGCTCAGAAGCTGGTTCAGCAGGGCGCGATACACGGGGATTAATCCGTCAGCACCAGTTTAATAAAGTAGAGCTTGTGAAGTTTGTAAAGCCGGAAGATTCTTATGAAGAGTTAGAAAAGCTCACAAACCAAGCTGAGCGTGTGCTTCAGCTGTTGGAACTTCCATACCGTGTAATGAGCATGTGTACGGGTGATTTAGGATTTACAGCTGCGAAAAAATACGATATAGAAGTATGGATTCCGAGCCAAGACACTTATCGTGAAATTTCTTCTTGCAGCAACTTCGAAGCGTTCCAAGCCAGACGTGCGAACATTCGTTTTAGACGTGAAGTGAAAGGCAAACCAGAGCATGTACACACATTGAACGGCTCAGGTCTGGCAGTCGGAAGAACAGTTGCTGCTATTTTAGAAAATTATCAGCAGGAAGACGGAAGCGTCATTATACCAAAAGTGCTTCGCCCTTATATGGGAAATAGAGAAGTCATCAAAGCGTAATGCTGAAAAGGTGTGCCTGATAAGGCACGCCTTTCGCTATTTAAATTGAACATTTTTATAAAAACAAAAAAAGTTTTTAAAAATGCTTGACCATCACAGAACATTCATGATATAGTAAGTCTTGTCGATACGGAGGAATACCCAAGTCCGGCTGAAGGGATCGGTCTTGAAAACCGACAGGGGTGTCAAAGCCCGCGGGGGTTCGAATCCCTCTTCCTCCGCCATATTGATTTTAATTCTAATGAAACTCAAGCATATATTGGAGATTGTTTTGTCCGTTGCACCGTTTGCAACGGATTTTTTAATATCATAAAAAAGTGAATCTCAGGTCATGAGATTCACTTTTTTTTCGTTTCATGAATGACAGTTGCAATTTGATCAACAATGTTCTCGATAGAACTTTCATCATTCTTCAGATCATAATCCTCAATACGGATTTTCAGGACAGGACAGGCGTTAAAACCGCTGATCCAGTTTTCGTAACGTGTGTGCATTTCTTCCCAATAAGACCGGTCTGTTTGAAGCTCCATTTCACGTCCGCGTTCCTCAATCCGGGCTAATATGTTTTCCAGATCGCCTTCTAAGTAGATCAGCACATCAGGATGCGGGAAATACGGTGTCATGACCATTGCTTCAAACAGGCTTGTATACGTTTTATAATCAATCTTTGACATCGTCCCTTTGTCAGCGTGCATTTTTGCGAAAATCCCAGTATCCTCATAAATAGAACGATCCTGTACAAACCCTCCGCCAGCTTCAAAAATATTCTTCTGTTCTTTGAACCGTTCAGCTAAGAAATAGATTTGCAGATGGAAGCTCCAGCGTTCAAAATCATGATAGAATTTTTCTAAGTATGGGTTATGATCGACTTCTTCAAGAGAGGTTTTAAAGCCAAGCCGTTTAGCCAATGCTCTTGTTAAAGTTGATTTCCCGACACCTACTGTTCCTGCTACTGTAATGATTGAATTCTTAGGGATATGATGTTCTTTCATTTTATAAGCTCCTTTACATGGGCGGCAATACGTTCAAAATCGCTCTTATTCAAAACGAAATCCTTTGAATCGCCATCTATTGTTAACACCGTAAGACCTGGATCTGCTTCCTGCAGCTGCTTGATGGCGATGTCATAATCTGCGATCAGCTGTTCCAAATAGCTGGTTTCAATTTTTTTCTCAAAGGGGCGCCCGCGTTTTTCAATGCGGTGTAACAATGTGGGCAGACTTGCCTTTATGTAAATGATGACATTTGGCTTTGGAAGATCATCGGTAAGAAGATGATAAATCTTTCTGTATTTGTTGAGCTGCTGTTCAGACAGCGTTCGTTCCGCAAAAATCACATTTTTATAAATGTGATAATCAGCTATTACAGGCTGTCCTTCATTTAAAAAGTGAAGGCTGGTATCCTCAAGCTGTTTGTATCTGTGACAAAGAAAAAACATCTCAAGCTGGAAGCTCCATTCCTCTATATTGTCATAAAACTTATCAAGGTATGGGTTATCCTCAACAATCTCACTGATCATAGGGAATCCAAGCTCTTGTGAAAGCATCGTCGCGAGCGTTGTTTTTCCTGCCCCGATAGGACCTTCAACTGCGATAAAAGGGGCTGTATTCATTGGAATCCTCCTTATTTCTAAAAAACGTCCGTCAATTGCTGACCTTCATATTGTATCACAACCCTTGGATTCCCCTATGAAAAAAAGACGTTTCCAAATTAACGGAACGTCTTTTTGACAACTTGAAATTGATCAGAAAGCAGCAGCCAGTTTTGAGGAAAGGAAAGTCCCAGCTTCCAATAACTAATGCCTCTTAAATTCAGCTCTTTAATCAGATTGAATTTGGCTTGGATCGATCGGGCATCCTCAAACCATACCTCATGCCTTCTGTTTTCTGCATCAGTATAGCGAAAGAAAGGGGCTTGAGCGGTTTCGTCATACTGGATGTCGGCATTGTTTTGATCAGCTATGACAATGGCTTGCTGAGGGCTTATCGCTCTTGCCGGATTTCCTCCTGCTGTATAAGGCAGTGTCCAGTCATACCCATATAAATTCTGTCCCATGACAATTTTATTCGCAGGCATTTCTGTCAAAGCATATTCTATGACGTCTCGAACAGGCCCAATTGGAGAAACAGCTTGAGCTGGCCCGCCGCTATAGCCCCATTCATATGTCATGAGGACAACAAAGTCGACAATTTGGCCATGGGCTCTGTAATCATGAGCTTCGTACCATCTCCCCTGCTGTGTTGCACTTGTTTTAGGGGCAAGCGCCGTAGAAATTTCTAAGCCTTCTCGATGGAAAAGATCCCTTGCCTCGCGGAGAAATTGATTATATGCCTCTCTATCCTGGGGCCGTAAGTATTCAAAGTCAAAATGAATAGCACGGAAGCCATATCTTCTGGCATTCTCGACTATTTCATTCAAAAGTCTTCTTTTCACAGTATTGTCGTTCAAAAGGATCCGGCCGAGCTCATCGCTGAATGCCTGGTTTTCTAGGTTTGTTATAATCATCATCAGTGTCGTGTCTTGATTCTCTGCAATGCTTCTTAAATTCGTTAAAGGCGGTGCGACTAAGGTTCCATCACGCTGTGCCTGGAAACTGAATGCGCCAAGGTACGTTAAGTAGGGCGACGCTTCTCTGGCCGCCTGCTGGAGATTTTCGCTGACTTGATTTCCGCGGGGCTCCAAATAAGCACTTGATTCGATGTCTCGTTTAGGAACTGGAGGAATGTATAAACGGAAACCAATCTGCAGTACGGTATTTAACTGGATTCGGTTCACCCTGGCAAGCTCGGCTGCTGTCGTATTGAATTGCCGTGCGATGGATGTCAGGGTATCGCCTTGTTGAACATCATAAAACTGGCCAGCTATTGGAATGACAATGGTTTGTCCGACAACAAGGCTGCCGGGATTCGGTATTTCATTCGTTTCTGTAATTTCATTTACAGTTGTTCTGTATTGTGAAGCGATAGCAGTAAGAGTGTCACCTTGTTTCACTACATAAATTTGAATGAAAAACGCCTCCTTTCATATCGCTACAATGTATGAAAGGAAAGCGCTAATCATGTTTGTTTTTCAGTAATTTGTTCTTCCGTTGTAATTTCTGCGAAAAGAACATTTTCCATCATAGTTAGGGCAAATTCATTATCCTTATCGCTGTTAGAAGCAATGCAGTCCTTAGGTATCGTAATGCTGTATTCTCTCATGTAAGCATCATTAGCAGTAAATAGTACGCATATATTCCCCGCTATACCTGTTAAGACAATGCGTTTCACCTGTAATTCAGTAAGGAGGGTATGGAGGGCTGTTTCATAAAAAGCGGAGTGTTTCGGTTTGATTAGAAAATAGTCTTCATCCTCGGGTGATATCTTTTCAATAATGGCCTTGCTCTTCTCGTTTTCACATTCTTGCTGGATATTTTGGATATCCGCTTGCCAAAGCCCGTAATGATCATTAATGTATATAATCGGCCAGTCATTTTGTCTCGCGTGCTTTTTTAATGATAAAATGTGAGGAACGATTTTTTCTGTTTTGTTGGCGAGGCTTTCTCCCATATCGAATTCAAAATTATTGATCATGTCGACAATGAGAAGAGCTGTGTCTGCTTTAGACATCGACAGTCTCCTTTCTGTTTAAGTTATAGTTAATATGTAGCCTTTTTAGGTAAGGAAAAAACTTTGAAAAGAGAGCTAACCTTATGAATCAAGATGAACTTTATATGAAAGAAGCAATAAAAGAAGCGAAAAAAGCTGAAGCGAAAGGCGAGGTGCCGATCGGCGCCGTGCTTGTCGTGAATGATGAAATCGTGGCACGCGCGCACAATTTAAGAGAAACAGAGCAGCGGTCTATCGCTCATGCGGAAATGCTTGTGATTGATGAAGCGTGCAAGTCACTTGGAACATGGAGACTGGAGGGGGCAACTCTTTACGTTACCCTTGAGCCTTGTCCGATGTGTGCTGGAGCTGTCGTGCTTTCACGCGTGGAAAAAGTGGTGTTTGGTGCTTTTGATCCAAAAGGAGGCTGTTCAGGCACGTTAATGAACCTTCTTCAGGAAGAACGCTTTAATCATCAGGCTGAAGTGGTGAGCGGTGTGCTAGAGGAAGAATGCGGAGGAATGCTCAGTGCGTTTTTCAGAGAGTTGAGAAAAAAGAAGAAAGCTTCTAGGAAAAACTTGTCTGAGTAGTAAGGTTGCAATTTTTAGGGGAAAAGGATATACTTATGTGTGCATCGTCATAGATGCGACAAAAAATTTGATATTTATTTTGCCGTGCTAAGCGGGGAGGTAGCGGTGCCCTGTACCCGCAATCCGCTCTAGCGGGGCCGAATCCCTTCTCGAGGTTCGTTTACTTTAAGGTCTGCCTTAAGTAAGTGGTGTTGACGTTTGGGTCCTGCGCAATGGGAATTCATGAACCATGTCAGGTCCGGAAGGAAGCAGCATTAAGTGAAACCTCTCATGTGCCGCAGGGTTGCCTGGGCCGAGCTAACTGCTTAAGTAACGCTTAGGGTAGCGAATCGACAGAAGGTGCACGGTAAATCAATCATCAAATTTTCAAACTCACCTAATATTAGGTGAGTTTTTTGTTATGTAAAAGAGCTTTTGGAATCGATACACGGTTCATGTATAATGGGAATGATGAATAACGGAGGAGGGCGCACCCGTGAGTTACCAAGCTTTATATCGAGTATTCAGGCCTCAGCGCTTTGAAGATGTGGTTGGACAAGAGCACATTACAAAAACGCTGCAAAATGCCCTTTTGCAAAAGAAATTTTCTCATGCTTATCTGTTTTCCGGGCCGAGGGGTACGGGAAAAACCAGTGCGGCCAAAATATTTGCCAAAGCTGTCAACTGTGAACACGCTCCTGTTGATGAGCCATGTAACGAATGTGCAGCCTGTAAAGGGATAACAAACGGGTCCATATCCGATGTCATAGAAATTGATGCCGCTTCTAACAACGGTGTTGATGAAATTCGTGACATCCGCGACAAAGTGAAGTTTGCCCCGTCGGCCGTCACATATAAGGTATATATCATAGATGAGGTGCATATGCTGTCTATCGGCGCCTTTAACGCGTTATTAAAAACGTTAGAAGAGCCGCCTGAGCATTGTATTTTCATTTTAGCAACAACAGAACCGCACAAAATTCCTTTAACCATTATATCCAGATGTCAGCGTTTTGACTTCAAGCGAATTACATCCCAAGCGATTGTCGGACGTATGAACAAAATAGTTGATGCTGAAGAGCTGCAGGTTGAAGAAGGAGCGCTCGACATTATTGCTAGTGCTGCAGATGGCGGTATGAGGGATGCTTTGAGCCTTCTTGATCAGGCAGTCTCATTCAGCGGTGACGAGCTAAAAGTTGATGATGCGCTTCTGATTACCGGAGCCGTTTCTCAGTTATATATAGGAAAGCTTGCGCAATCTCTGCATGAAAAACATGTTTCTGAAGCTTTGGAAACATTGAATGAGCTGCTTCAGCAAGGGAAAGACCCGGCGAAGCTGATAGAGGATATGATTTTCTATTTCAGAGACATGCTGCTGTTCAAAACAGCTCCTGGCTTAGAGGGTGTACTGGAAAAAGTAAAAGTCGATGAAACGTTCCGGGAATTAAGTGAACAAATTCCGACTCAGGCGATATATGAAATGATCGATATCCTGAACAAGAGCCACCAGGAAATGAAATGGACGAACCATCCCCGTATCTTCTTTGAGGTGGCTGTGGTGAAGATTTGTCAGACGTCTCATCAAACAGCTGCTGCGGATCTGCCTGAAGTTGATATGCTGATGAAAAAGATTCAGCAGCTTGAGCAAGAAGTAGAACGACTCAAAACCACCGGCGTAAAAGCAGCGGCGGAAAGTCCGAAAAAAGAGGGACCGCGTGCGCCAAAAGGCGGAAAATCCAATTACAAAGCGCCGGTAGGCAGAATTCATGAGATTTTAAAGGAAGCAACGAGGACGGACCTTGATCAGCTCAAAAGCAGCTGGGGCAAGCTTTTGGCTCATTTGAAACAGCAAAACAAAGTATCTCATGCTGCGCTGCTGAATGACAGTGAACCTGTGGCTGCAGCTTCTACAGCATTTGTACTGAAATTCAAATATGAAATACATTGTAAAATGGTCGCGGAGGATAACAACGGAGTCCGGACTAATCTTGAACAGATTTTAGAATCAATGCTCGGTAAAAGAATAGATTTGATTGGCGTTCCAGAAGCACAATGGGGTAAAATAAGAGAAGAATTTTTAGTAGATCATCAGCAGGAAAATGAAGGATCAAATGAACCGGCTGAAGAAGATCCGCTTATTGCCGAGGCGAAAAAGCTTGTCGGAGCGGATTTAATTGAAATAAAAGACTAACAATATGAAAGAGAGTGAATGCTATGCGTGGCGGAATGGGAAATATGCAAAAAATGATGAAGCAAATGCAAAAAATGCAAAAGGATATGGCCAAGGCTCAAGAAGAGCTTGCAGAAAAGGTAGTTGAAGGAACTGCAGGCGGCGGTATGGTAACAGTAAAAGCAAACGGGCAAAAAGAAATTCTGGATGTCATCATTAATGAAGACGTAGTTGACCCGGAAGATATCGAAATGCTTCAGGATTTAGTGCTTGCTGCAACAAATGAAGCCTTGAAAAAAGTTGACGAGATCACAAACGAAACAATGGGTCAATTTACAAAAGGAATGAACATGCCAGGTTTGTTCTAGGGGGATAAAAGAAAATGCAATATCCTGAACCAATATCAAAGCTGATCGACAGCTTTATGAAATTGCCAGGGATCGGACCGAAAACAGCGGTTCGTCTGGCTTTTTTTGTTCTAGGTATGAAAGAAGATGTGGTATTAGATTTTGCGAAGGCATTGGTAAATGCGAAACGCAATCTGACATATTGTTCAGTTTGCGGGCATATTACAGATCAGGACCCTTGTTATATATGTGAAGATACAAGAAGGGATAAGTCCATTATCTGTGTTGTGCAAGACCCTAAGGATGTTATTGCTATGGAGAAAATGAAAGAATACAACGGACAGTATCATGTTCTCCACGGCGCCATTTCCCCAATGGATGGCATCGGACCAGAGGATATAAAGATACCAGAATTGTTAAAACGATTACAGGATGATCAAGTGACAGAAGTGATTCTCGCAACAAACCCTAATATAGAAGGGGAAGCAACAGCGATGTATATATCAAGGCTCTTGAAGCCATCTGGTATTAAGCTCTCCCGTATTGCCCACGGACTGCCCGTCGGCGGTGACTTGGAATATGCTGATGAGGTCACTCTTTCTAAAGCACTTGAAGGAAGACGTGAATTGTAAGGGAGGAAAAAGCGATCCATGGGTTTTCTTCGCAAGAAAACATTGAGAAGAGAGTTTGATGAAAAACTAATCGAGCAGCTTTTTAAGCAAAAGGAAGAGTGGAATAGGCAAAAGAAGCTGGTCGAAAAAAGCCTTGAGCCATCAGCTGAGGTTTTATGCGAGCTGAAAGTAGCTGAAGCGAAGTATTTTTTTTACTTGAGGGAAGCGAAACAGCGAAATTTGACAATCAGCCGGTGGAAGTAAGTGGTCTAAACTCCTGGATCTTCTCATAAGCTTGTACTAGAACAAGCGAAGGGGATGAGAAGATTCATGGAGCCTATTTTCATTATAGGGATTATTTTAGGACTAGTTATTCTTCTGTTTTTATCAGGTTCACCTGCAAAGCCGCTAAAGTGGATTGGTATAACTGTTGTTAAATGTGTAGCGGGTGCTTTGTTGTTGGTATGTGTGAACATGTTCGGAGGCAGCCTTGGCATCCATGTGCCGATTAATATTGTCACAACAGCCATAAGCGGAATTTTGGGCATACCGGGAATAGCAGCGTTAGTAGTGATTAAGCATTTTATTGTTTAATTCATATTATATGTTGACTTTAAGACGTAAGGGTGTTATTCTAATATACGTCGCTGATGACGGATAAGCTTTTTAAAGAAATTACGAAAAAAAGTTGTTGACAGAAACAGCAGAAAATGTTATGATAATAAAGTCGCTTAAAGAGCGATTGCAAAGTTCTTTGAAAACTAAACAAGACAAAACGTACCTGTTAATTCAAGTTTTATTATAAAATCGCACAGCGATGTGCGTAGTCAGTCAAACTACTTTATCGGAGAGTTTGATCCTGGCTCAGGACGAACGCTGGCGGCGTGCCTAATACATGCAAGTCGAGCGGACAGATGGGAGCTTGCTCCCTGATGTTAGCGGCGGACGGGTGAGTAACACGTGGGTAACCTGCCTGTAAGACTGGGATAACTCCGGGAAACCGGGGCTAATACCGGATGCTTGTTTGAACCGCATGGTTCAAACATAAAAGGTGGCTTCGGCTACCACTTACAGATGGACCCGCGGCGCATTAGCTAGTTGGTGAGGTAACGGCTCACCAAGGCAACGATGCGTAGCCGACCTGAGAGGGTGATCGGCCACACTGGGACTGAGACACGGCCCAGACTCCTACGGGAGGCAGCAGTAGGGAATCTTCCGCAATGGACGAAAGTCTGACGGAGCAACGCCGCGTGAGTGATGAAGGTTTTCGGATCGTAAAGCTCTGTTGTTAGGGAAGAACAAGTACCGTTCGAATAGGGCGGTACCTTGACGGTACCTAACCAGAAAGCCACGGCTAACTACGTGCCAGCAGCCGCGGTAATACGTAGGTGGCAAGCGTTGTCCGGAATTATTGGGCGTAAAGGGCTCGCAGGCGGTTCCTTAAGTCTGATGTGAAAGCCCCCGGCTCAACCGGGGAGGGTCATTGGAAACTGGGGAACTTGAGTGCAGAAGAGGAGAGTGGAATTCCACGTGTAGCGGTGAAATGCGTAGAGATGTGGAGGAACACCAGTGGCGAAGGCGACTCTCTGGTCTGTAACTGACGCTGAGGAGCGAAAGCGTGGGGAGCGAACAGGATTAGATACCCTGGTAGTCCACGCCGTAAACGATGAGTGCTAAGTGTTAGGGGGTTTCCGCCCCTTAGTGCTGCAGCTAACGCATTAAGCACTCCGCCTGGGGAGTACGGTCGCAAGACTGAAACTCAAAGGAATTGACGGGGGCCCGCACAAGCGGTGGAGCATGTGGTTTAATTCGAAGCAACGCGAAGAACCTTACCAGGTCTTGACATCCTCTGACAATCCTAGAGATAGGACGTCCCCTTCGGGGGCAGAGTGACAGGTGGTGCATGGTTGTCGTCAGCTCGTGTCGTGAGATGTTGGGTTAAGTCCCGCAACGAGCGCAACCCTTGATCTTAGTTGCCAGCATTCAGTTGGGCACTCTAAGGTGACTGCCGGTGACAAACCGGAGGAAGGTGGGGATGACGTCAAATCATCATGCCCCTTATGACCTGGGCTACACACGTGCTACAATGGACAGAACAAAGGGCAGCAAAACCGCGAGGTTAAGCCAATCCCACAAATCTGTTCTCAGTTCGGATCGCAGTCTGCAACTCGACTGCGTGAAGCTGGAATCGCTAGTAATCGCGGATCAGCATGCCGCGGTGAATACGTTCCCGGGCCTTGTACACACCGCCCGTCACACCACGAGAGTTTGTAACACCCGAAGTCGGTGAGGTAACCTTTATGGAGCCAGCCGCCGAAGGTGGGACAGATGATTGGGGTGAAGTCGTAACAAGGTAGCCGTATCGGAAGGTGCGGCTGGATCACCTCCTTTCTAAGGATATTTACGGAATATAAGGCCTTGGGTCTTATAAACAGAACGTTCCCTGTCTTGTTTAGTTTTGAAGGAACTTTGTTCCTTGAATAAGTTAAGATGGGCCTGTAGCTCAGCTGGTTAGAGCGCACGCCTGATAAGCGTGAGGTCGGTGGTTCGAGTCCACTCAGGCCCACCATCTTATACAAATGGGGCCTTAGCTCAGCTGGGAGAGCGCCTGCTTTGCACGCAGGAGGTCAGCGGTTCGATCCCGCTAGGCTCCACCAACGTGTTCTTTGAAAACTAGATAACAGTAGACATCACATTCAATTAGTAACACAAGATATCACATAGTGATTCTTTTTAACGGTTAAGTTAGAAAGGGCGCACGGTGGATGCCTTGGCACTAGGAGCCGATGAAGGACGGGACGAACACCGATATGCTTCGGGGAGCTGTAAGCAAGCTTTGATCCGGAGATTTCCGAATGGGGAAACCCACCACTCGTAATGGAGTGGTATCCATATCTGAATTCATAGGATATGAGAAGGCAGACCCGGGGAACTGAAACATCTAAGTACCCGGAGGAAGAGAAAGCAAATGCGATTCCCTGAGTAGCGGCGAGCGAAACGGGATTAGCCCAAACCAAGAGGCTTGCCTCTTGGGGTTGTAGGACACTCTATACGGAGTTACAAAGGAACGAGGTAGATGAAGAGGTCTGGAAAGGCCCGCCATAGAAGGTAACAGCCCTGTAGTCAAAACTTCGTTCTCTCCAGAGTGGATCCTGAGTACGGCGGAACACGTGAAATTCCGTCGGAATCCGGGAGGACCATCTCCCAAGGCTAAATACTCCCTAGTGACCGATAGTGAACCAGTACCGTGAGGGAAAGGTGAAAAGCACCCCGGAAGGGGAGTGAAAGAGATCCTGAAACCGTGTGCCTACAAGTAGTCAGAGCCCGTTAACGGGTGATGGCGTGCCTTTTGTAGAATGAACCGGCGAGTTACGATCCCGTGCAAGGTTAAGCAGAAGATGCGGAGCCGCAGCGAAAGCGAGTCTGAATAGGGCGCATGAGTACGTGGTCGTAGACCCGAAACCAGGTGATCTACCCATGTCCAGGGTGAAGTTCAGGTAACACT
>NZ_CP150195.1:35000-172500 GCF_037966305.1 Bacillus sp. FSL R5-0560
GGTGGGGACGATGGACGAAACGGTTAAACACCATCAAACATGTATAATATGCGAACAAGAGAAAAGCAGAGGGATTCATCTTTATACAAAATTCATATGCTTAGATTGTGAGAGAAAAGTAATTTCTACAGCAACTTCCGATCCTGACTATGCCTTTTATGTCAAGAAACTAAAGAGCATTCATACACCGCCATTATACTCTTAGACCTGAGAAGGTCTTTTTTTGTACCATTTTTCACTTTATATCAAGCAATGGATACGATAAAAGAACATGAAACTTGTTTAGGGACTGAACGTAGTAGATAATAATGTTAAATATGAAATACTCACAGGAGTCGATGATGTTGATGCATAGAATTCTTCAATTTTTGATATGGAGTTTCACAAGCAGTGCGACTTTTGTTTTCATAGGGTTATTGAGTTTTTTTGGTTTTAACCAAACACTTTTTTTATCTTTTGTATATGGCGTCTCATCAGCAACTCTCGTATACACAGTGGGTTTGTGGAATTCTAGGCGGTTATTTCTTAAAAGACATGAACTGACGGGAAGAGAATATGCGTACATTAAGAAAAATCTTGAGGAAGCAAGACAAAAGATAATCCGTCTAAGAAAAGCCTTATTTCAAGCGAAAAATATCCAGATGTTTAAGCAAAATGCAGAAATGCTTAGACTTGTGAGAAGGATCTATATGTTAACCAAAAAAGAGCCAAAACGGTTTTATCGGGCTGAGCGTTTCTTTTATCAGACTCTAGATTCTGTTGTGGAACTGACGGAGAAATATGCTTTTCTTTCTTCTCATCCGAAAAAAAACAAAGAACTTTCGATGTCTTTGAGTGAAGCACGTATCACACTTGCTGAATTGACGAAGCGTTTAGAAGAAGATTTAACTCAATTAATGGGCGACGAAATTGGTGAACTGCAATTTGAATTAGATGCAGCAAAGCATTCTTTGAAAAAATAGTGGAAGGGAGCAAGGACGGTGAATAAAGATCGAAGTGACCTTCAAATAGACGGAGTGTTGGCAGACCCTTTTGGAGATATCAAAATACCAAAGGGGGAGGCTGTTGAATCAGAGAAGCAGCCAGTGCGTCTTGTCGATGTTCTGCCTGAAGAAAACAAAGAAAAAGCATACCAGTTGTCTAAACAGATCGATCATAACAATATGAACAGTATTGTCTTGTACGGCTCACAAGCCCAGTCTAAGCTGCTGAATTTTTCTCATACGATGATTGATCATGTTCAAAAGAAGGACGTCGGCGAAATCGGTGAAATCCTTGGTGAACTGATGAAAAAGCTGGAGCAAGTAAACCCAGATGAACTGCAGACTAAGAAAAAAGGTTTCTTGGCACGCATGTTTGGGAAAGTGTCTCATTCTCTTCAGGAGGTTCTGTCAAAGTATCAAAAGACCAGCGTGCAGATAGACAGAATCAGTTTAAAACTTGAACATTCAAAAAATGCATTACTCAGTGATAATAAGCTGTTAGAGCAGTTATATGATAAAAATAAAGAATATTTTTCTGCACTGAATGTTTATATTGCTGCTGGTGAATTGAAGCTGGATGAATTAAGAACAAAAACAATTCCTGAACTGAAACGACAGGCCGAATCAAGCGATCATAATCAAATGGCCGTTCAAGAAGTAAACGATTTGATCCAGTTTGCTGACCGATTGGATAAAAGGGTGCACGACTTGCTATTGAGCAGGCAAATTACTATACAAAGCGCTCCGCAAATCAGATTAATTCAAAATACCAATCAGGCATTAGCTGAAAAAATCCAGTCATCCATTGTAACCGCAATCCCGCTCTGGAAGAACCAAGTAGCAATTGCATTGACACTTTTACGGCAGCGAAACGCTGTGGATGCACAGCAAAAAGTATCCGATACAACCAATGAACTTTTGCTAAAAAACGCGGAGCTTTTAAAAACCAATACAATTGAAACAGTGAAAGCAAATGAACGAGGGCTTGTTGATATTGATACCTTAAAGAAGGTACAGGAAAGCTTAATCAGTACGCTTGAAGAAACGCTGACGATTCAAGAAGAAGGGCGGATCAAACGCCGCCAGGCTGAAGAAGAGCTCATGATGATGGAAGGCGATTTGAAGCAAAAGCTGCTTGCGATAAAGGAAAGGTAGTTTACCAGTAAGACTTAGCTTTAAGTTCTGTCATAGGAACGATATAATAAAGAGTAAGAATACACATTCAAAAGGATTGTTTTAATGAACACACCTTTATATCATGCACTGATTCAACATGCGAGAAGGAATTCTCATTCATTTCACGTTCCGGGACATCACAATGGAGATGTCTTTTTTGATGAGGCTAAGACCATATACAACCCGCTTCTTACAATTGATCTGACTGAGCTATCGGGGCTTGATGATTTGCATCATCCTTCAGGAGTAATTAAGGAAGCCCAAGATCTTGTCAGCCAATTGTATGGAGCGGCAGAAAGTTTTTTTCTTGTAAATGGCACGACTGTCGGCAACTTAGCGATGATTTTATCAGTTTGTGATCCTGGAGATACGATCCTGATCCAAAGAAACTGCCATAAATCTGTCTTTCATGCTGTAGATTTGGCTGGAGCTGAGCCGGTTTATCTCGCACCTGACATTGATGAATTCATGCATGTGCCTACGCATGTTCCGCTTGATAAGATAAAAGAAGCTCTAAAGGCATATCCAGATGCGAAGGGACTGGTGCTGACCAATCCGACTTATTATGGACATAGCGCGGATTTGACTGAAATCATTTCAGAGGCCCATCAATACGAGATTCCTGTGCTGGTGGATGAAGCGCATGGCGCGCACTTTGTTTTAGGGGAGCCTTTTCCGGCTTCAGCGTTGCAAATGGGAGCAGATATTGTTGTCCAGTCGGCGCACAAAACGCTGCCTGCCATGACGATGGGGTCTTATTTGCACCTCAATAGCAACAGGATTGAACGAAACAGGGTAGCGGATTACTTGAATCGTTTACAAAGCAGCAGCCCGTCTTATCCGATAATGGCTTCATTGGATCTTGCTCGCGCTTATGTGCAGCATATGATAGAGGAACATAAGCTTTCTGACGTTCTGCAGCATATTCAATCGATTAAACAAACGTTTGATTCACTTACATATGCTGAAACGGTTGAACCGGCCAATCAACGGCTTTCCACTGATCCGCTGAAGCTCACCATTCGTTCCAAATGCGGCCATTCAGGTTTTACACTGCAAAAAATGTTAGAGCGTGTCAACATATTCACAGAGCTTGCCGATGAAAATCAGGTTTTGCTTGTTCTCCCTTTGGGAGGAAAACGGAGAATCGATGCGGAAACAATTAAGAACATTGATCATGAGATCGAAAAGACTCCATCTGATCAGATAAATGTTTCAGCAGAATGGGTAGCACAACCTATTACTGTCTTGCCTTATCAAAGAAAGGTTTTAAACACGTTACAGAAAGAATATGTGAATTTCAATGAAGCGGCGGGCCGGCTGAATGCAGAGGATGTTACACCTTATCCGCCGGGAATTCCGATGATTATGGCAGGCGAAAGAATCACAAGAGAAAGCGTGCAAAAGCTCAGCCGCTTGATCAGCATGAAAACGCATGTTCAAGGGAATATGAAAATCAATGAGAAGCAATTACTTGTTTATATAGAAGAGGAGAAATCATGAGCGGTTTATTTATTACATTTGAAGGTCCTGAAGGCGCGGGAAAAACAACAGTATTACAGGAAATGAAAAAGATACTGACAGCAGAGGGCCTTCAGGTTACAGCAACACGGGAACCAGGCGGCATAGATATCGCAGAACAAATTCGAGAAGTTATTCTAAACGAGAACAACACGTTAATGGATCCGAAAACAGAAGCTCTCTTATATGCAGCTGCAAGACGTCAGCATTTAGTTGAAAAAGTAAAACCTGCTTTAGAGCAGGGGAATATTGTACTTTGTGACAGATTCATTGACAGTTCACTCGCATACCAAGGATATGCAAGAGGCCTTGGGATTGATGAGGTTCTTTCAATTAACCAATTCGCCATTGGGGATATGATGCCTCATGTCACAATATATTTTTCAATTGATCCGGAAGAGGGCCTGAAGCGTATTGATGCGAACGGCTCTCGGGAGAAAAATCGGCTCGATCTGGAAAAGTTGAGCTTTCATACAAAAGTTCAGGAAGGTTATCGGGAGCTGATGAAGCGTTTTCCAGAAAGATTCCATTCGGTTGATGCCGCTCAATCGAAAGACCTCGTTGTTCAGGACGTTCAAAAGGTTATCAATGAAGCGTTGAAAAAAATTCAATTGTGACCTGTTTCTCATTAGTTGATATAATAATGTAAACGAGATCATTGTTGTTTCCAATCTAAAGGAGGCCTTTACAGATGAAATTAATAGTGGCAGTTGTACAAGATCAGGACAGCAACCGACTTTTGAAAACTTTAACAGATCACAACTTTAGAGTCACAAAGCTTGCGACGACAGGAGGATTTCTTAAATCAGGCAATACAACGTTTATGATTGGTGTCGAGGATATACGCGTCGATAAAGCATTGAGTCTCATTAAAGAAAACGGACAGAAACGTGATCAGATGATTGCTCCTGTATCTCCAATGGGCGGAAATGCTGATTCATATGTCCCTTATCCAGTCGAAGTTGAAGTTGGCGGAGCGACAGTATTTGTCCTTCCAGTCGATGAATTTCATCAATTTTAAGGATTTGAAACTGTGAAAATCAATAAAGATATACGCACATTTATAGATAATAAGCAGCTTCCTTCTATGAAAACAGCTGAGATTTCAGCATCTTTTAAAACATCAATGGAGAACCAAAGCAGCAAATTAAAGTTTGATCAGCTGACCAGGCTGTTAACAGACATAGAAGCATTTGGGAAAAGACTGACGAAATCACGGAATTTTAAAGACTTGGCAAGATTTAAAGGGCTTGTGAAACGTTTTGTCAAAGAAGCTGTTGACAGCGGCCTTTCACATGAAACGTCGAAAAGCTTTGATCTTTACGGAAACAGCAGAACACTGGGACTTGTGAAAGAAATAGACGAGAAATTGATAAAGCTTACAGAAGAGATGATGGATCTGGAAAAACCGGCAATTGATTTGCTGGAGCGTATTGGCGAAATAAAAGGTTTATTGATTAACCTTTACACATAGAGAGTGATACAATGGCAATATCCTGGAAGGAAATGACCGAGCTTCAGCCCAGAGTAATGAAGCTTTTATATAATAGTATTGAGAAGGACAGATTATCACACGCTTATTTATTTGAGGGCAAAAAAGGCACAGGCAAGCTGGAGGCCGCAATGCTTCTTGCGAAAAGCTTTTTTTGTCTGGAAGCCGGAGCAGAGCCTTGTGAGAACTGCAGAAATTGTAAGCGGATTGAGTCGGGGAACCACCCTGATCTCCATCTGGTCCAGCCTGATGGATTATCGATTAAAAAGGCGCAAATTCAAGCGCTGCAAGAAGAGTTTTCAAAAACAGGGCTTGAATCGCATAAAAAGCTGTATATCATATCACATGCAGATCAAATGACGGCTAATGCGGCAAACAGCCTGCTGAAGTTTTTAGAGGAACCGAACAGAGACACAATGGCCATCCTTATCACTGAGCAGCCTCAAAGGTTATTGGATACCATCATTTCAAGATGCCAAACCCTTCCTTTTCAGCCTTTGCAGCCCAAAGCAATTGAAGACCGACTGATAGAACAGGACGTCTCGCCTTATATGGCGAGGCTTCTGGCGAACATGACCAACAATGTAGCAGAAGCAGTCGAATTAAGTCGAAATGATGAGTTTGCAGAGTCTAGAGCGAAAGTGATAAAATTGTATGAAGTCTTACACCAGCGGAAAGGACATGCCTTTTTCTTTATTCAAGATCAATGGATGCCCTTTTTCAAAGAAAAAACCCATCAAGAAATGGGTCTTGATATGCTCTTATTGATATACCGCGATGTGTTGTCCATCCAAATAGGAAATGAAGATAAATTGATTTATCAAGACTTATTCCAATCAATAAAACAGCATGCGCTACAATCAACACAACAAAGCGTCACGAACCAGATACTTGCTGTTTTAGAAGCAAAGAAACGGCTTCATTCCAATGTGAATGTGCAGGGACTAATGGAGCACTTGGTGTTAATGTTGCAGGAGGGATAAGCTTGTACAATGTAATTGGCGTCCGCTTTAAGAAAGCGGGTAAAATATATTATTTCGATCCGAATGGATTTCATATAGAACAAGACAGTTGCGTCATTGTAGAAACTGTCAGAGGCGTTGAGTACGGCCAGGTAGTTGTCGCGAATAAACAGGTGGATGAGCATGATGTTGTGCTTCCGCTCCGTAAAGTGATACGCGTGGCTGACGAGCGCGATCTTCTCATTGTAGAAGAAAATAAACAAGAAGCTTTATCAGCATTTGAAATATGTCAAAAGAAAGTAATAGATCACGGCTTGGATATGAAGCTGGTCGATGTGGAGTTTACGTTCGACCGCAATAAAGTGATTTTTTACTTCACTGCTGACGGCCGAGTAGACTTTAGAGAACTTGTAAAGGATTTAGCCTCCATCTTCAAAACAAGGATTGAGCTTCGCCAGATTGGAGTGAGAGATGAGGCAAAAATGCTCGGAGGAATTGGCCCTTGCGGCAGAATGCTTTGCTGTTCAACATTCCTCGGGGATTTTGAACCTGTGTCTATTAAGATGGCGAAGGATCAGAACTTATCTTTAAATCCAACAAAGATTTCTGGTCTTTGCGGACGTCTGATGTGCTGTCTGAAATACGAAAACGATGAGTATGAGACTGCAAAGGAACAGCTTCCGGATATAGGGGAAATGATTACGACAGCAAACGGGCCTGCGAAAGTCGTCGGGCTGAATATTCTGGAACGGGTGCTTCAGGTGGAACTGATGAACCGTGAAAAAGTGATAGAATATACTTGGGAAGAGCTCTTGGAAGAGGGCGTCGTATCCGCACAAACCACAGATTAACGAGGTGTGGAACCTTGGATAAAAAAGAGTTATTTGATACCGTCATTAACTTAGAAGAACAAATCGGCTCGCTTTACCGGCAGCTGGGGGATTTAAAGCAGCATATCGGTGAGATGATTGAAGAAAATCATCATCTACAGCTTGAAAATAAGCATTTGCGTAAACGGCTGGACGATACGACGCAACAGATTGAAAAGTTTAAAGCTGATAAAAAAGAATCAAAAACACAGAAGACAGAGCAAGCTGATATAGGGGAAGGATATGATAATCTGGCACGTCTGTATCAGGAAGGGTTCCATATCTGTAACGTCCACTATGGAAGCGTCAGAAAAGAAGATTGTCTCTTCTGTCTGTCATTCTTAAATAAAAAATAAGGAAAAAGGCTTCCGCATCAGACGGAAGCCTTTTTCAAAGGTGCTGGAAAGGATAAGAAAATGGTTTCATTACATGACGATGAAAGATTAGACTATTTGCTGGCAGAGGACATGAAGATCATACAAAGTCCAACGGTGTTTGCTTTTTCATTGGACGCTGTGCTTCTCTCCAAATTTGCTTATGTTCCGATTCAAAAAGGAAAAATTGTTGATTTGTGCACTGGCAACGGCATTGTGCCGCTGCTGCTGAGTACAAGGTCAAAAGCCGAAATTCTCGGAGTTGAAATTCAGGAAAGACTCCATGATATGGCTGTCCGCAGTGTGGCGTATAATGAGCTGCAGGATCAAATTCAAATCATACATGATGATCTGAAAAACATGCCTGAAAAGCTGGGGCATAATAGATATGATGTTGTTACCTGCAACCCGCCTTATTTTAAAACACCGAAACAGGCCGAACAAAATCTGAATGAACATCTCCGTATCGCAAGACATGAAATTCACTGTACATTGGAAGATGTCATTTCTGTCAGCAGTAAATTGCTAAAGCAAGGCGGAAAGGCAGCGCTCGTTCACCGGCCGGGCCGGCTTCTCGAAATTTTTGAATTGATGAAGGCTTATCAAATTGAGCCGAAGCGTGTTCAGTTTGTCTATCCGAAACAAGGGAAGGAAGCCAATACTATTTTGGTTGAAGGCATAAAAGGCGGGCGGCCAGATTTGAAAATACTTCCTCCGCTGTTCGTGTATAACGAACAAAACGAATACACAAAAGAAATCAGGACCATTTTATATGGAGATAAATAACCATTTCTTTTATGTTGTACAGTGCAAAGACAACAGCTGGTATGCAGGGTATACCAACGATCTGCAGAAACGGCTGAAAACTCACAACGATGGAAAGGGCGCAAAGTATACAAAAGCGAGACGCCCGGTTGATTTAATTTTTGCTGAGGCATTTGCAACGAAGCGGGAAGCCATGCAGGCGGAATATTACTTTAAAAAACTGACCCGCAGAAAAAAAGAGCTTTATATAGAAGAAAAACGGAACAGCAAGGAGGCTGTATATGTTAAGGCGCCAGATGAGCTTTAATGGTAAGTCGGATATGGGGATTCTTTATTTGGTTCCGACACCTATCGGAAATTTAGAGGATATGACGTTTCGAGCGATCGAAACACTGAAATCAGTGGATGCGATTGCTGCAGAGGATACGAGGCAAACAAAAAAGCTTTGCCATGTATATGAAATTGAAACCCCGCTTGTCAGTTATCACGAACACAATAAAGAAAGCAGCGGCCATAAAATCATTGAATGGCTGAAGTCCGGGAAGAACATAGCGCTGGTCAGTGACGCCGGGCTGCCGACAATTTCTGATCCGGGAGCGGAAATCGTCAAGGACTTTACAGAAATGGGCGGTTATGTTGTTCCTCTGCCGGGGGCCAATGCCGCATTAACAGCGCTTATTGCTTCAGGAATTGTACCGCAGCCTTTCTTTTTCTACGGATTTCTCAACAGGCAGAAAAAAGAAAAGAAAAAAGAACTCGATGTCCTCAAAAAACGACAAGAAACGATTATTTTTTATGAAGCACCTCACCGATTGAAGGAAACCTTGTCTGTGATGTTAGAGATATTAGGAGACCGGGACATTGCGGTGACGCGTGAACTTACTAAGAAATATGAAGAGTTTATAAGAGGAACGATATCAGAAGTGATAGACTGGGCAAATGAGGATCAGATCCGCGGAGAGTTTTGTCTTGTGGTCGAGGGCAATAACTCTGAGGAACAAGATGAAGAAACACATTGGTGGGAGAACCTCTCTGCAAAAGAACATGTCGAGCATTATATCTCAAAGGGAGCAACCTCAAAAGAAGCCATTAAAAAAGCGGCCGTAGATCGTAACGTCCCAAAACGTGAAATGTATGATGCATACCATATTCAGCAATAAAAAAAACGTTCTTGTGTCATAACAAGAACGTTTTTTGTGTAAAAAATGATTATTTAAGGTTTTGAAGCTGGTTTTGGATTTCGCTGATGATTTGCTCAGCGCCTTCTTTGCTTAGTACCAATTTGCCGCCGGCAAGTTTAAGGTTATCGTCAGAAACTTCACCAGTTACTTGGCAAGTCATGTTTGGTTTATATTTTTTAAGGATGATTTTTTCATCATCAACATAAATTTCAAGAGCATCTTTTTCTGCGATTCCAAGAGTACGACGCAATTCGATAGGAATCACTACACGTCCTAATTCATCAACTTTACGTACAATACCAGTAGATTTCATAAACATTCTCCTCCCAAGAGATAATTATTGTTTAAGTTATATTTTTCTTCGTCATTATTCGACAAAATCCTTACCTTCATAGCATAACAAGGTTTCCAATAATCGTCAATCCTTTTGTTTACTATTGATTGTAAGATTTAGTTCTTATAGTCAGTAATGGCTTTGAAACTACCGGATTAACAGCATTTTATAATTTTCTAATAAAGCTATTATCCTATGAAAAATCCTTTTAAATCAAGACTTTCGAACCAAGGTTTTTTATACCGTATGATTATATACGACAAAATTCGACATGAACAGACTTTTTTTATTTTTATTAAAGGTTTTTAATTTTAATTATTCTTTTTAGGGGCATACGTATATATCCTTGATCTTAAAGGCTAAGATGGTATCATAGATAAAGGATAAATATAAAAATAGGTAATCATATATGTTTTGCACTTTTCGCCGCTCTCGTCCTTTGGGCGGGAGCTTTTTGACATTCTGATTGGGAGGTTTCAAGATGCCGCAAGAAAACAATACATTTTACATTACAACACCGATTTATTATCCGAGCGGAAAATTACATATCGGCCATGCGTATACAACAGTCGCTGGTGACGCAATGGCTCGCTACAAACGATTAAAAGGCTTTGATGTGCGCTATTTAACGGGAACGGATGAGCATGGGCAGAAGATCCAACAAAAAGCTGAACAGGAAAACATTACGCCTCAAGAGTATGTGGATCGCGCAGCGGCAGATATTCAGAAACTGTGGAAACAGCTTGAAATCTCAAACGATGACTTTATCCGCACAACTGAAAAACGGCATAAAGTTGTCATAGAAAAGGTGTTCCAAAAACTTCTTGAAAACGGGGACATCTATCTTGATGAATACGAGGGCTGGTACAGTATTCCTGATGAAACATACTACACGGAAACTCAGCTTGTAGATATTGAACGAAATGAAAAGGGTGAGGTTATTGGCGGGAAAAGCCCTGACAGCGGCCACCCTGTCGAATTGATCAAAGAGGAATCCTATTTCTTCCGTATGGGGAAATATGCTGACCGTCTTTTGAAATTCTATGAAGAAAATCCAACCTTCATTCAGCCGGAGTCACGTAAAAACGAGATGATTAACAACTTCATCAAACCCGGCCTTGAGGATTTAGCTGTTTCACGCACCACATTTGACTGGGGTGTGAAGGTGCCGGAAAATCCAAAACATGTTGTATATGTTTGGATCGACGCACTATTCAACTATTTAACAGCACTCGGTTATGATACAGAAAATGATGAGCTTTATCAAAAATATTGGCCAGCTGATGTTCATTTAGTTGGTAAGGAAATTGTACGGTTCCATACCATTTATTGGCCGATCATGCTAATGGCTCTGGACCTTCCGTTGCCGAAGCAAGTATTTGCGCATGGCTGGCTTTTGATGAAAGATGGAAAAATGTCGAAATCCAAAGGGAATGTTGTTGATCCAGTCACGCTCATCGAACGCTACGGTTTAGACGAGCTTCGTTATTACCTGCTTCGCGAAGTGCCATTTGGATCTGACGGTGTTTTCACGCCGGAAGGTTTTGTTGAACGAATTAACTATGACTTAGCGAATGATTTAGGTAACCTTTTGAATCGTACTGTTGCCATGATCAATAAATACTTTGACGGGCAAATCGGTTCTTATAAAGGTGCCGTAACGGAATTTGACCAGACGCTTTCTTCCGTGGCTGAGGAAACAGTGAAATCCTATGAAAAAGCAATGGAAAAGATGGAATTCTCGGTCGCTCTTTCAACATTATGGCAGTTGATCAGCCGAACTAATAAATACATTGACGAAACGGCTCCATGGGTTCTTGCCAAAGATCCAGAAAAAGAAAATGAACTGCAGTCGGTTATGTATCACCTTGCTGAATCATTGCGTATTTCAGCCGTACTGCTTCAGCCGTTCCTGACAAAAACACCGGTAAAAATGTTTGAGCAGCTGGGCATCACGGATGATGCTTTAAAAGCCTGGGACAGCATTACAGCTTTCGGTCAGCTTAAAGACACAAAAGTACAAAAAGGCGAACCTTTATTCCCGCGTTTAGAAGCAGAAGAAGAAATTGCGTACATTAAAGGAAAAATGCAGGGCTCAGCTCCAGCTAAAGAAGAGAAAAAAGAAGAAGAGCCGCAAGAGGTCGACCGTTTACCTGAAATTACGATTGATCAGTTCATGAATGTAGAACTTCGTGTGGCAGAGGTTATAGAAGCAGAGCCGGTGAAAAAAGCAGATCGTTTACTGAAACTCCAGCTTGACCTTGGCTTTGAGAAACGCCAAGTCGTTTCCGGTATTGCAAAACATTATAAACCTGAACAGCTTATTGGAACAAAACTCGTATGTGTAACAAATCTAAAACCGGTTAAGCTGAGAGGAGAGCTCTCTCAAGGAATGATCCTTGCAGGAGAAGCAGACGGCGTATTAAAAGTCGTATCCATCGATCAGTCCTTACCGAAGGGCACAAGAATTAAATAATGATAAACAAAAGGTGTTTCACGTGTAACAATTCGTCGAACACCTTTTGTGTTTCGACAAGAAAGGAGTTTTTCATTTATGTTATTTGACACACATGCGCATTTAAATGCAGAACAATACAATACAGATCTAGAAGAGGTTATTGAGCGGGCGAAAGCTGAAAAAGTGGACCGGATTGTAGTCGTCGGTTTTGACCGGCCGACCATTACCCGGGCGATGGAAATGATTGAGGAATATGATTTTATATATGCTGCCATCGGCTGGCACCCAGTTGACGCCATTGACATGACAGAGGAAGATTTGGCTTGGATTAAAGAGCTTTCTGCTCATGAAAAAGTGGTAGCGATAGGTGAAATGGGTCTGGATTATCATTGGGATAAATCTCCTAAAGAAGTTCAAAAAGAAGTATTTAGAAAACAAATTGCCCTCGCAAAAGAGGTCAATCTCCCTATTATTATCCACAACCGTGATGCAACAGAGGATGTCGTTACCATTTTGAAAGAGGAAGGCGCAGACGAAGTCGGCGGCATCATGCATTGTTTTACGGGCAGTATTGAAGTGGCAAGAGAATGTATGAAGATGAATTTTTATTTGTCATTTGGCGGTCCTGTCACCTTCAAAAATGCGAAGAAACCAAAGGAAGTTGTAAAGGAAATTCCGAATGATAGGCTGCTGATTGAAACTGACTGTCCGTTTCTTACCCCAACTCCTTTTCGAGGGAAAAGAAATGAGCCAAGCTATGTGAAATATGTGGCAGAACAGATTGCTGAATTAAGAGGAACAACCTTTGAAGAAATTGCATCAATTACGACTGAAAATGCAAAAAGACTTTTCCGTATAAACTGACAAAAAACGCTAGCGGGTTTTGTAAGAGCTTGTCCGTTCCGGTGTTTTTCCATAAATGTTCTACATGCTTTCTTCTCCTCATAGGATAGGTTTGTCGACAAGTCTTTCTTCCGTTTCTCGGTGTGTTTCAGGATAATGAAGAAGACACTGAGCTTTTAGGGGAAGGAGAAGGGAGGGTTGACAGCCTTTTAGATACTCTATATAATCTCTCCGAGGAGAAGGAGGCGTTTTTCATCACACAAAAAATGAAAAAGCTGTTTTCCGTAAAGCTTAGCAAAAGCAAAGTCATTCTGGTTGCTGCTTGTTTGCTGCTGGCGGGAGGCGGGACTGCGTACGCAGCTCATGAGCTGACGAAACAATCAGTCTCAGTTTCTATCAACGGCAAAAAGAAAAATATACGCACACATGCAAAAACAGTCGGTGATCTTTTAGAAGCACTTGATATAAAGACAAGAGATGAAGACAAGATCACGCCTGCTAAACAGACACAGATAACAGCAGATATGAATGTTGTGTATGAGGCTGCAAAACCTGTGAAGCTTACTTTAAACGGGAAAGAAAAGACATTATGGTCAACAGCAAAAACGGTCGGTGCATTACTGGACGAACAAGATGTTGATGTAAAAGAACACGATCAGATTGATCCCGCAATAGATACAGAAGTTTCGAAAGACATGAAAATTAACATAGAACCTGCGTTCCAAGTCACTGTGAATGATGCAGGGAAAGAAAAGAAGATCTGGACGACTTCGACTACGGTCGCTGACTTTTTAAAACAGCAAAAGATGAACATAAAAGACGAAGATAAAATCAAGCCTGCGTTAGACGAAAAGCTAACGAAAGGAAAGGCTGATATTACAATAACTCGTATCGAAAAGGTCACCGATGTAGTTGAAGAGAAAATAGCGTTTGATGTGAAAAAACAAGAAGATGCTTCTCTTGAAAAAGGGCAAGAAAAGGTCGTCCAAAAAGGAAAAGAAGGCAAGCTCAAAAAACATTATGAAGTCGTAAAGGAAAACGGCGAAGAAGTTTCCAGAGAGCTTGTAAAAGAAGAAACAGCCGAGCAAAGCAAAGATAAAGTGGTTGCGATCGGCACAAAGCAAAGCAGTCCGAAGATTGAAAAGGTCAGTGCTTCCGGTGATTCAAAACCAGTTGTCTCTCGGAGCAATGAATCAACAGGTAAAGTCATGACAGTATCATCTACAGCTTATACGGCAAGCTGCAGCGGATGTTCAGGACATACGGCTACAGGCGTTAATCTGAAAAATAATCCTAATGCAAAAGTCATCGCAGTAGATCCAAATGTCATTCCGCTAGGCTCAAAAGTCCACGTTGAAGGATATGGATACGCCGTTGCTGCTGATACGGGCTCAGCGATTAAAGGGAATAAAATAGACGTCTTTTTCCCTGAGAAATCATCGGCTTACCGATGGGGAAATAAAACAGTCAAAATTAAAATCTTGAATTAATATATACTTATCTATACAGAGGGTTTTGCGCCCTCTGTTTTTTTCGTTATAATAGACGAAGTGTATTTTCTGCTTATTAGACGCTCGACATATGAAAAAGTTTCATCAATATACAAAAGTTTTTATTTTGTCTTGGAGGAAATAATGAAAATTAAAGAGATCATTGTGGTCGAGGGGCGTGACGATACGGCCCGCATCAAATTGGCTGTTGATGCAGACACAATTGAAACAAATGGTTCAGCCATCGGTGATCATGTGATTGAACAAATCCGTTTGGCTCAGGAAACCAGAGGCGTTATCATCTTAACGGACCCGGATTTCCCGGGAGAAAAAATACGCAAAACCATTTCCGAAGCTGTACCCGGCTGTAAGCATGCATTTTTGCCAAAGCACCTTGCGAAACCTAAAAACAAACGGGGAATTGGCGTAGAACACGCATCAATTGAAAGCATCCGGGCATGTTTAGAAAACGTGCATGAAGAAATGGAAGCTCAGCCGAGTGAAATTTCTGCTGAAGACCTAATTCACGCCGGGCTGATTGGCGGATCTGAAGCAAAACGCCGCCGTGAACGTCTTGGTGATCTGCTGAAAATCGGATATACAAATGGCAAACAGCTTCAAAAACGGCTGCAAATGTTTCAAATTAAAAAAAGTGATTTTATGAGTGCGCTCGATACCCTCATGCGGGAGGAACAGGATGAATAAAGATATTGCGACACCGATAAGAACGAAAGAGATACTAAAAAAATACGGTTTTTCTTTTAAAAAGAGTTTGGGACAGAATTTCTTAATTGATACGAACATTTTAGACAGAATTGTCGACCATGCCGAAGTGACGGAGAAAACCGGTGTCATTGAAATCGGCCCGGGAATCGGGGCTTTGACTGAACAGCTTGCCAAGCGGGCGAAAAAGGTCGTGGCATTTGAAATTGATCAGCGTTTATTGCCGATCCTTAAAGACACGCTCTCCCCCTATGACAATGTCACTGTCATTCATCAAGACGTACTTAAGGCAGACGTGAAATCGGTCATTGAAGAGCAATTTAAAGACTGTGATGAGGTAATGGTTGTAGCCAACCTTCCTTATTATGTGACAACGCCGATTATCATGAAGTTGCTTGAAGAAAACCTCCCGCTGAAAGGGATTGTCGTTATGCTGCAAAAGGAAGTAGCTGAACGTATGGCTGCTGATCCTTCATCTAAGGAGTACGGTTCACTTTCTATTGCTGTGCAATTTTATACAGAAGCCAAAACGGTGATGATCGTTCCGAAAACGGTATTTGTTCCTCAGCCTAATGTAGATTCAGCAGTCATTCGGCTGATTCGTCGCGACGGCCCGGCAGTGGATGTAGAAAACGAAGCCTTTTTCTTTCAGTTAATTAAGGCGAGCTTTGCTCAGCGCCGCAAAACGTTGCTTAATAACTTAGTGAACAATCTGCCTGATGGTAAAGCAAAAAAACCAATGATTGAGCAAGTGCTGGAAGAAACGAATATTGACGGCAAGCGCCGAGGTGAATCCTTGTCTATTGAGGAATTCGCTGCGCTGTCTAACGGATTGTACAAAGCCCTTTTCTAAAAGGGCTTTTTGTTTTCGCACCACATGGACTGCCGCTACATAGGCTAGAGAAGGACCTTAAATTCAATGATAAGAAAAACTTGCACTCAGCGAAAAAAGGCGCTTTTCTCAAGGCTCTTTCTTTCATGATGAGGCTTAGTCTATGTGTGGAGTGAGGAACGTGCAATTTAAAATAGGGGATATGGTAGCCAGAAAATCCTATCAAATGGATGTTTTGTTTCGCATATTAGCGATAGAACAAACAAGTACAGGGAATTCAATCGCCATTTTGCATGGTGACGAAGTCAGGCTGATTGCTGATGCGGATTTTTCTGATTTGGTGGCTGTGCAAAAAGATGAGCAGCTGATGCGAAAAAAGAAAGATGAGAGCAGAATGAATGAATCACTTGAGCTGCTCCGTCAGGATTATAAGCTGCTGAGAGAGAAACAGGAGTACTATGCAACAAGCCAGTACCAGCATCAGGAGCATTATTTTCATATGCCGGGCAAGGTGCTTCATATGGACGGTGATGAGGCGTACTTGAAAAAATGCCTGAGTGTCTATAAAAAGATCGGTGTGCCGGTTTACGGCATTCATTGTCACGAAAAGAAAATGTCTGCTTCTATAGAAGAATTGCTCGACAAATATCGACCTGACATCCTGGTGATTACCGGCCATGATGCATACTCCAAGCAAAAGGGCGGCATTGATGATTTGAGCGCATACAGACATTCGAAACACTTTGTCGAAACAGTTCAGAAAGCCCGAAAAAAAATCCCTCACTTAGATCAGCTTGTTATTTTTGCGGGGGCTTGCCAATCCCATTTTGAATCACTTATAAGAGCGGGAGCTAATTTCGCGAGTTCTCCTTCAAGAGTAAACATTCATGCTCTTGATCCTGTATATATCGTGGCGAAAATCAGCTTTACGCCTTTTATGGAAAGAGTCAACGTATGGGAAGTGCTCCGGAATACACTGACAAGAGAGAAAGGACTTGGAGGCATTGAAACAAGAGGAGTATTGAGGGTCGGAATGCCTTATAAGTCCAATTAGCCCCGGATAGATGATTTATTCGGGGTTTTTATTTTACATAATGATACATAATTTACCGAAACTTGCGGAAAATATTTAAGGAATCATAGAATTTTGTCAAAATAATTTTGTTGACAACGTCTTATTAACGTTGATATAATTTAAATTTTATTTGACAAAAATAGGCTCGTGTTGTACAATAAATGTAGTGAGGTGGATGCAATGGCGAAGACGTTGTCCGATATTAAAAGGTCGCTTGATGGGAATTTAGGTAGAAGGCTGACGTTAAAAGCAAACGGTGGCCGCCGAAAAACGATTGAGCGTTCGGGCATTTTAGCTGAGACGTACCCTGCTGTTTTTGTGATACAACTAGATCAAGACGAGAACTCGTTTGAAAGAGTTTCATACAGTTATGCTGATATTTTGACTGAGACTGTTGAACTGACATTTAATGATGACGCAGCAAGCTCAGTAGCATTTTAACGGGCAGTGAACTTTTTGTTTACTGCTTTTTGTTTTGTCTTTTTTTGATTTCCATTAATTCTCTCGATACTTTCACTGTCATTAAACAAAAGATAAAAACGGTCACATTTTATCGTGACGTGCACGAATCGTTATCATCTCTAAAAAAGGGGTTGTTTCGTTTGGGCAGACGTCGTGGAGTTATGTCAGATGAGTTTAAATATGAGCTGGCTAAGGACCTTGGTTTTTACGACACTGTAAAAAATGAAGGTTGGGGAGGCATTCGTGCCCGCGATGCCGGTAACATGGTAAAACGGGCAATTGAAATCGCCGAACAGCAGATGGCTCAGAATCAGAATAACCGATAAGGAATGTGACCCGGGGGACGTATGGTTCCCCGGTTTTTGATTTTGGTTGTAAATACATAATAGCTCCAATATGGATATGTTCATCCCGCACTTCAAATGTGATACAATGTTCATACTTATGTTTAGATGGAGAAGTAGGTGAAAGCTATGCGTATTTTAGAAAAAGCGCCAGCCAAGATCAATCTGTCACTTGACGTTACCCGAAAACGCCCGGATGGTTATCATGAAGTCGAAATGATTATGACGACAATTGATTTAGCGGATCGGATTGAATTGACGGAGCTGGCAGAAGATGTAGTAAGGGTTTCATCCCACAACCGCTTTGTGCCCGATGATCAGAGAAACTTAGCTTATCAGGCTGCCAAGCTCGTCAAAGACAGATACAACGTGAAAAAGGGAGTTTCCATCATGATCACGAAGGTGATTCCCGTGGCTGCCGGCCTTGCCGGCGGAAGCAGTGATGCGGCCGCAACGCTCAGAGGACTGAACAGACTGTGGAATTTAAATCTTTCTGCAGAAACGCTGGCAGAGCTGGGAGCGGAAATTGGCTCAGACGTCTCGTTTTGCGTCTATGGCGGAACTGCGCTTGCCACTGGACGCGGTGAAAAGATCAAACACATCAGCCCGCCTCCGCATTGCTGGGTCATTTTGGCGAAGCCAACAATTGGAGTTTCTACGGCCGAGGTCTACAGACAGCTAAAGCTTGATGAGGTGGAACACCCGGATGTAAACGGTATGATTGACGCGATTGAGGAAAAGAGCTTTCAAAACATGTGCAGCCGTTTGGGGAATGTGCTTGAGTCTGTAACGCTTGATATGCATCCAGAAGTCGCGATGATCAAAAACCAGATGAAACGCTTTGGCGCAGATGCCGTGTTAATGAGCGGAAGCGGTCCGACTGTGTTTGGACTGGTTCAATATGAGTCTAAGGTACAGAGGATTTATAACGGGTTAAGAGGCTTCTGCGATCAGGTATATGCGGTGAGAATGATCGGCGAACAGAACGCTCTTGATTAAATCCGTATGTTAAGTTATATTGATCTTAAAATATTCGGATTTTGGGGGTAAGTTCATGAAGTTTCGTCGCAGCGGCAGATTGGTGGACTTAACAAATTATTTGTTAACCCATCCGCACGAGTTAATACCGTTAACCTTTTTTTCTGAGCGGTATGAATCTGCAAAATCATCGATCAGTGAAGATTTAACAATTATAAAGCAAACCTTTGAGCAGCAAGGGATCGGTACTTTGCTTACTGTTCCCGGTGCTGCCGGAGGTGTCAAATATATTCCGAAAATGAAGCAGGCTGAAGCTGAAGAATTCGTTCAGACACTTGGACAGTCTTTGGCAAATCCTGAGCGTATCCTTCCGGGCGGTTATGTGTATCTAACGGATATCCTAGGAAAGCCATCTGTACTCTCCAAGGTTGGAAAGCTGTTTGCTTCTGTATTTGCGGACCGCGAAATTGACGTTGTCATGACAGTTGCCACGAAAGGCATCCCTCTCGCGTATGCAGCTGCGAGTTATCTGAATGTGCCTGTCGTCATTGTGCGCAAGGATAACAAGGTAACTGAGGGCTCCACGGTCAGCATTAATTACGTGTCAGGCTCCTCAAATCGCATTCAAACGATGTCACTTGCAAAAAGAAGCATGAAGACGGGTTCAAACGTACTCATTATTGATGACTTTATGAAAGCAGGCGGCACAATTAATGGTATGATTAGCCTGTTGGATGAGTTTAATGCGAATGTAGCGGGGATCGGCGTCTTGGTCGAAGCCGAAGGAGTAAATGAACGTCTTGTTGATGAATATATGTCACTTCTAACTCTTTCAACGATCAACATGAAAGATAAGTCCATTGAAATCCAGAATGGCAATTTTCTGCGTTTTTTTAAAGACAATCTTTTGAAGAATGGAGAGACAGAATCATGACAAAAGCAGTCCACACAAAACATGCCCCAGCGGCAATCGGACCTTACTCACAAGGGATCATCGTCAATAATATGTTTTACAGCTCAGGCCAAATTCCTTTGACGCCTTCAGGTGAAATGGTGAACGGTGATATTAAGGAGCAGACGCATCAAGTGTTCAGCAACTTAAAAGCGGTGTTGGAAGAAGCAGGTGCTTCTTTTGAAACAGTCGTAAAGGCAACTGTATTTATCGCGGACATGGAACAGTTTGCGGAAGTGAACGAAGTGTACGGGCAATATTTTGACACGCACAAACCGGCTAGATCTTGCGTTGAAGTTGCGAGACTTCCAAAGGACGCATTAGTCGAAATCGAAGTGATTGCGTTAGTAAAATAATAAGAAAAGTGATTCTGGGTTTGCTCGGAATCACTTTTTTATTTACCTTATGCCTGAAATAAAAGCGTTATGACCTAATTGTGTATTTATATCCTAATTTTTCAAAAAATATTTTAAAAAACAGCAGGAATTCAGAAAAAATCGTGGAATTGATACACTAATGCTTTTATATAGGGAAAAGGTGGTGAACTACTGTGGAAGTTACTGACGTAAGATTACGCCGCGTGAATACCGATGGTCGCATGAGAGCGATTGCATCCATCACGCTGGATCACGAATTTGTTGTACATGATATTCGTGTGATTGATGGAAACAATGGTCTTTTCGTTGCGATGCCGAGTAAACGCACCCCTGATGGAGAGTTCCGCGATATTGCTCATCCTATTAATTCAAGCACGCGTGGAAAGATTCAAGATGCCGTGTTAAATGAGTATCATCGTCTGGGTGACACTGAAGCATTAGAATTCGAAGAAGCTGGAGCTTCTTAAAAAATAACCAAAAAGCAAGGACTGCTGATGGGGCTGAGACAAGCCTTTTTCCGGCAGTCCTTTTTTAATTCTGATTTTTCAAACTAAAATGCACCAATAGAAAATTCTTGCACTTCATGAAGTCTCCTTGAAATCAACTGATATTTAGGATATATTTTTCTATGGATAAAAGGGATATTGGAGGCCATTAAATGGATAAGCGGTTTGCAGTTGTTTTAGCGGCTGGACAAGGAACGAGAATGAAATCAAAGCTTTATAAAGTCCTTCATCCAGTTTGTGGTAAGCCTATGGTAGAGCACGTCGTAGACGAAGCTTTAAAGCTATCTTTAACGAAGCTTGTCACGATTGTCGGACATGGTGCGGAAGAAGTGAAAAAGCAGCTTGGTGATAAAAGCGAGTATGCGCTTCAAGCAGAACAGCTTGGCACTGCTCATGCTGTAAAACAGGCACAGCCATTTCTTGCTGACGAAAAAGGTGTAACGATTGTCATTTGCGGAGATACGCCGCTTTTAACAGCGGAGACAATGGAAGCTATGCTGAAAGAACATACACAAAAAGAAGCAAAAGCTACAATCTTGACAGCTGTTGCAGAAGATCCGACTGGATACGGCCGAATCATTCGCGGTGAGAGCGGAGCGGTTCAAAAAATCGTGGAGCACAAGGACGCTTCAGAAGAAGAACGTCTTGTGACTGAAATTAATACTGGAACGTATTGTTTTGATAATGAAGCTCTATTCCGGGCCATTGACCAAGTATCGAACGATAATGTTCAAGGCGAGTATTATTTACCGGATGTGATAGAGATCCTCAAAAATGAAGGCGAAACTGTTGCCGCTTACCAGACTGGTAACTTCCAAGAAACGCTCGGAGTTAATGATAGAGTTGCTCTTTCTCAGGCTGAATTGTTTATGAAAGAGCGGATTAATAAACGGCATATGCAAAATGGTGTTACGCTGATTGACCCGATGAATACGTATATTTCTCCTGAAGCTGTCATCGGAAGCGATACTGTGATTTATCCTGGAACTGTGATTAAAGGTGAGGTGCAAATCGGAGAAGATACGATTATCGGCCCTCATACTGAGATTATGAATAGTTCCATTGGAAGCCGTACTGTGATTAAACAATCGGTAGTCAACAACAGTAAAGTGGGGAATGATGTAAACATAGGACCTTTTGCTCACATCAGACCTGATTCTGTCATCGGGAATGAAGTGAAGATCGGGAATTTTGTTGAAATCAAAAAGACGCAATTCGGAGACCGAAGCAAGGCTTCTCATTTAAGCTATGTCGGGGATGCCGAAGTAGGCAAAGACGTCAACTTGGGCTGCGGTTCAATTACTGTTAATTATGATGGAAAGAATAAATATTTAACGAAAATTGAAGACGGCGCATTTATCGGCTGCAACTCCAATTTGGTTGCCCCTGTCACAGTCGGAGAAGGCGCTTATGTAGCGGCAGGCTCAACTGTTACGGAAGATGTACCTGGAAAAGCACTTGCTATCGCCAGAGCGAGACAAGTAAATAAAGACGATTATGTGAAAAAAATTCATAAAAAATAATCCTAAATTCGGAGGTTTATCCATGTCTAATCAATACGGAGATAAGAATTTAAAGATTTTTTCTTTGAATTCTAATCCAGAGCTTGCAAAAGAAATCGCAGATATAGTTGGAGTTCAATTAGGGAAGTGTTCTGTCACAAGATTTAGTGATGGGGAAGTCCAAATTAATATCGAAGAAAGTATTCGCGGATGTGACTGTTACATCATCCAGTCTACAAGTGACCCCGTTAACGAGCATATTATGGAACTGTTGATTATGGTAGATGCGCTGAAACGCGCTTCAGCAAAAACCATTAACATTGTGATTCCTTATTACGGTTATGCGCGTCAAGACAGAAAAGCTAGATCCCGTGAGCCAATCACAGCAAAACTTTTCGCAAACCTGCTTGAGACTGCTGGTGCGACTCGTGTCATCGCGCTTGATCTGCACGCACCGCAAATTCAAGGATTCTTTGATATACCGATTGACCACTTAATGGGTGTTCCGATTTTAGGAGAATATTTTGAAGGCAAAAACCTTGAAGATATCGTCATTGTTTCACCAGACCACGGCGGTGTGACACGCGCCCGCAAGCTGGCTGACAGACTAAAAGCGCCGATTGCGATCATTGATAAGCGCCGTCCGAGACCGAATGTGGCAGAAGTCATGAATATTGTCGGTAATATCGAAGGGAAGATCGCTATTCTTATCGATGATATCATTGATACAGCCGGCACCATTACACTTGCAGCTAATGCGCTTGTTGAAAACGGAGCAAAAGAAGTATATGCATGCTGTACACATCCGGTACTATCAGGACCTGCTGTAGAACGAATTAATAACTCAACAATTAAAGAGCTTGTTGTGACAAACAGCATCAAGCTCCCTGAAGAAAAGAAAATTGAACGGTTTAAGCAGCTTTCAGTCGGACCGCTTCTGGCTGAAGCGATTATTCGCGTTCATGAGCAGCAATCTGTCAGCTACCTGTTCAGCTAAACCGATGTTTTAAAAGGTTTAAACCTTTATCGTTTTGGGTATTGTTTCTAATAAGACAATAAAACGATAATAGGATGGTGCTGAATATGGCAACGTTAACGGCAAAAGAAAGAACAGGTTTCACCCGTTCGTCTCTTCGGGATATTCGTACTTCAGGACATGTTCCAGGTATCATATATGGAAAAGACACGGAAAACAAACCGGTATCCTTAGACAGTGTGGAACTTATTAAAACACTGAGGGATGAAGGCAAGAATACAGTCCTTACTCTTGACGTCAACGGAGAGAAGCACGCTGTCATGGTAACAGAGCTGCAAACGGACCCGCTGAAAAATGAGGTCACTCATGCTGACTTCCAAGTCGTTAATATGAGTGAGGAAATTGAAGTGGAAGTGCCGATTCATCTGACTGGAGAAGCAATTGGAGTGAAAAATGGAGGCGTATTGCAGCAGCCGCTTTACGCTCTTACTGTGAAGGCTAAGCCAAAAGCAATTCCGCAATCAATCGAGGCAGACATTTCTGGTCTTGATGTAAATGATGTACTCACGATTGAGGACTTGCCTGCTGGCGGTGACTACTCCTTTAATCACGAATCAGATGAGGTTGTGGCTTCCATTCTTCCTCCGCAGCAGCAGGATGCTGCAGAAACAGATGCTGAGGAAACTGCCGATGCTCAGCCTGAAGGTGAAAACAAAGATCAATAATAGCTTAAGGCGTAACCCTCCCGCGGTTACGTCTTTTGTGCTAGAATGAGAAGAATTATAGCCCGTATTAGAGCGGGAGCTTATGTGACTAAGGGAGGATTTTCCATGCTTGTAATTGCCGGCCTCGGAAACCCGGGAAAGAACTATGAAAATACACGGCATAATGTCGGATTTATGGCAATAGACCAGCTTTCGAAGGAATGGAATATTGAGCTGAACCAGAGCAAATTTAACGGATTATATGGAACCGGATTTGTTTCCGGCAAAAAGGTTCTACTTGTTAAACCGCTTACATATATGAATTTATCAGGAGAATGTTTGCGGCCTTTAATGGATTATTATGATGTAGACAACGAAGATTTAAAAGTTATTTATGATGACCTTGATCTGCCGACTGGCAAGATCCGTCTAAGAACGAAAGGCAGTGCGGGCGGGCATAATGGCATCAAATCACTGATCCAGCATCTCGGAACGCCTGAGTTTGATCGCATCCGCATCGGAATCGGGCGGCCTGTGAACGGGATGAAGGTGGTTGATTATGTTTTAGGCGCTTTTTCAAAGGATGAAACACCAGCAATTGAAGAAGCGATTGAAAGGTCCGTTAAGGCTTGTGAGGCTTCTCTCAGCAAACCGTTTTTAGAGGTTATGAACGAATTCAACGCGAAGGTATAAAATACATAATCAGAGTCCATACTACACCAAAATGACTTTTTCATCAGGAGGGTCCCTTGTATGGCTTTGCATTATTATTGTCGTCATTGCGGAGTAAAAGTTGGAAGTCTGGAATCTTCCATGGTATCGACAAATTCACTTGGGTTTCACCACTTAACAAACGAGGAAAGAAACGATATGATTTCATATAAAGACAATGGAGATGTCCATGTTCATACCATATGTGAAGATTGCCAAGAGGCACTTGAACGAAATCCGCATTACCACGAACATCACACATTTATTCAATAAAAAGCTTTGGTGTAGACACTAGACCAAAGCGTTTTTCTGTTCTTACAGAAAACAGAGAGGAGGGGCCATATGGACAACATTCAAACCTTTATTAAAGAAAGCGATGACTTCAAATCCATCGTCAACGGTTTAAACGAGGGGCTGAAGGAGCAGCTGCTCGCGGGTCTTTCAGGTTCCGCGCGTTCTGTTTTTACTTCTGCTTTGGCTAATGAAACGAATAAGCCTATCTTTCTAATCACCCATAATTTATACCAAGCTCAAAAAGTAACGGATGATCTGACTTCACTTCTTGAGGATCGGTCTGTCCTTCTGTACCCCGTCAATGAACTCATATCATCAGAAATCGCGGTGGCTAGCCCTGAACTGCGGGCGCAGCGCTTAGATGTCATTAATAGATTAACAAACGGAGAAACGCCTATAGTTGTGGCTCCGGTGGCGGCTGTCAGAAGAATGCTGCCGCCGGTAGAGGTGTGGAAAAACAGCCAAATGCTCATTCAGGTGGGTCATGATATCGAACCGGATCAGCTGGCATCCCGACTGGTAGAGGTGGGATACGAGCGGTCTGATATGGTTTCTGCACCCGGTGAATTCAGTATTCGCGGCGGAATTATCGACATTTATCCGCTGACCTCTGAGCATCCGGTCAGAATCGAATTATTCGATACCGAGGTTGATTCCATCCGCAGCTTTAACTCCGATGATCAGCGGTCAATTGAGACCTTGACCTCTATCCGTATCGGTCCGGCAAAGGAACTGATTATCAGAGCTGAAGAAAAAGCACGTGCAATAGAGAAGATGGATAAAGGCCTTGCCGATAGCTTGAAAAAATTAAAGCTCGACAAGCAAAAAGAAATCCTGCATATGAATATTTCTCATGATAAAGAGCGTTTATCTGAAGGCCAGACAGATCAAGAATTGGTGAAGTATCTCTCGTATTTCTATGAAAAGCCCGCTAGTTTACTAGATTATACACCTGATAACACACTTCTGATTTTGGATGAGGTCAGCCGGATTCATGAGATGGAAGATCAGCTGCAGAAAGAAGAAGCGGAGTTCATAACAAACCTTCTCGAGGAAGGGAAGATTTTGCATGACATCAGTTTGTCATTCAGCTTCCAAAAAATAGTGGCTGAGCAAAAACGGCCTCTGCTGTACTATTCTTTGTTTTTGCGGCACGTACAGCATACGAGTCCGCAAAATATCGTCAATGTGTCAAGCAGACAAATGCAGAGTTTTCATGGCCAAATGAACGTGCTTTCGGGTGAAATGGAGCGCTTTAAAAAATCAAATTTCACCGTTGTATTCTTAGGAGCAAACAAGGAACGTACACAAAAATTATCATCTGTTCTGGCTGATTATGAAATAGAAGCTGCCGTGACGGACAGCAAAAAAGCGCTTGTTCAGGGACAGGTTTATATCATGGAGGGCGAGCTTCAATCAGGATTTGAGCTGCCGTTAATGAAGCTTGCTGTCATTACTGAAGAGGAATTATTTAAAAACCGCGTGAAAAAGAAGCCTCGAAAACAGAAGCTTACGAATGCAGAGCGCATCAAAAGCTATTCTGAGCTTCAAATCGGTGATTATGTCGTTCATATTAATCACGGGATCGGAAAGTATTTAGGGATTGAAACCCTTGAGATCAATGGAATTCACAAAGACTATTTAAACATTCACTATCAGGGAAGCGACAAGCTTTATGTGCCGGTTGAACAAATTGACCAGGTACAGAAGTATGTCGGCTCTGAAGGAAAAGAACCGAAGCTGTATAAATTAGGCGGCAGCGAATGGAAGCGGGTTAAGAAAAAAGTAGAAACATCGGTTCAAGACATCGCTGATGATTTAATTAAACTGTATGCCGAAAGGGAAGCGAGCAAGGGCTACGCGTTTTCTCCTGATCATGAAATGCAGCGTGAATTTGAATCGGCGTTTCCTTATCAAGAGACGGAAGATCAGCTCCGCTCTATTCACGAAATCAAAAAAGACATGGAAAGAGAGCGGCCGATGGATCGCCTGCTTTGCGGAGACGTAGGCTACGGTAAAACAGAGGTTGCCATCCGTGCGGCGTTTAAGGCGATTGCTGATGGAAAACAGGTCGCATTGCTTGTCCCGACAACCATTTTGGCTCAGCAGCACTATGAGACCATTACAGAGCGCTTTCAGGACTACCCGATGAATATCGGCCTGCTTAGCCGATTCAGAACAAGAAAAGAAGCAAACGAAACGATTAAAGGATTGAAAAACGGAACAGTTGATATCGTCATCGGGACGCACCGATTGTTATCAAAAGATGTTGTTTATAAAGACTTAGGGCTGCTCATCATTGATGAGGAGCAGCGTTTTGGGGTCACCCATAAAGAAAAGATCAAACAGATTAAAGCCAATGTGGATGTATTAACACTAACAGCGACGCCGATTCCCCGTACGCTGCATATGTCTATGCTTGGCGTAAGGGATCTCTCGGTGATCGAGACTCCGCCGGAAAACCGCTTCCCTGTACAGACGTATGTTGTGGAATACAATGGTGCCCTTGTCAGAGAGGCAATTGAGCGCGAGCTTGCGCGCGGAGGCCAAGTCTATTTCTTATACAACAGGGTAGAGGATATCGAACGGAAAGCAGATGAGATTTCAATGCTTGTCCCTGACGCGAAGGTTGCGTATGCACACGGAAAAATGACAGAAAATGAATTAGAAGCTGTCATGCTGAGCTTCCTAGAAGGGGAATCAGACGTTCTCGTCAGCACAACAATTATTGAAACGGGTGTAGATATTCCAAACGTGAATACGCTGATCGTGTTTGACGCCGACAAGATGGGTCTTTCTCAGCTTTATCAGCTGCGGGGACGTGTCGGCCGTTCTAACCGTGTAGCGTATGCGTATTTCACGTATCGCAGGGATAAAGTGCTTACTGAAGTAGCTGAAAAAAGGCTGCAGGCAATTAAAGAATTTACGGAACTGGGATCTGGTTTTAAAATCGCCATGCGTGACTTAACGATTCGCGGAGCCGGAAACCTTCTTGGCGCTCAGCAGCACGGCTTTATCGATTCGGTCGGATTTGACCTCTACTCGCAAATGCTGAAGGAGGCCATTGAAGAGCGGAAAGGCGATACAGCGAAAACCGAGCAATTTGAAACAGAAATTGATCTTGAGCTTGATGCGTACATTCCGGAAACCTACATTCAAGACGGCAAACAGAAAATTGATATGTATAAACGCTTCAGATCTGTGGCTGCAATTGACGAAAAAAATGAACTCCAAGATGAGATGATTGACAGATTTGGGAATTATCCAAAAGAAGTTGAATACTTGTTTACCGTAGCTGAAATGAAGGTCTATGCGAGAAATGAACGGGTCGAATTGATTAAGCAAGATAAAGATGCAGTCAGGCTGACCATTTCTGAAGAGGCTAGTGCTGATATTGACGGCCAGAAACTGTTTGAGCTTGGCAACAAATACGGCAGACAAATCGGACTGGGAATGGAAGGGAAAAAGCTCAAAATTTCCGTTCAAACGAAAGGCAAGAGTACGGATGAGTGGCTCGAAACCGTGCTGGGCATGCTGAAGGGCCTTAAAGATGTGAAAAAACAAACCATTTCATCAACGTAAATTTTGTTACTCTCTGGTGTATATTACATTTGATGTGACGGATACTAATTTCAAGCGAGGCGGAAGGTACATAAAGTAACTGCTTTAGGTCTTTCCCACATTGTATATACCATCAAATGAAAGAGAGGCACCAGAGATGAAAGCAACCGGTATCGTACGTCGTATTGATGACTTAGGACGGGTCGTGATTCCTAAAGAAATTCGCAGAACGCTGAGGATCAGGGAAGGGGATCCGCTTGAGATTTTTGTAGATCGTGACGGAGAAGTCATTTTGAAAAAATACTCTCCGATAAGTGAGCTTGGAGACTTTGCAAAGGAGTATGCAGACGCGCTTTATGACAGTCTTGGCCATTCAGTGCTTATCTGTGACCGAGATGTCTACATTGCCGTCTCCGGAAGTTCCAAAAAAGACTACTTAAACAAGCCGATCAGCGAAATGCTGGAAAGAACAATGGATCAGAGAAGTTCTGTGCTTGAGAGTGATACAAAATCCGTGCAGCTTGTAAATGGCATAGATGAAGATATGAGTTCGTATACTGTCGGCCCGATTGTCGCGAATGGCGACCCGATAGGTGCTGTCGTGATTTTTTCAAAGGATCAGACGATGGGCGAAGTTGAGCATAAAGCCGTTGAAACAGCAGCTGGGTTTTTGGCTCGTCAAATGGAACAGTAGGTCTTATTACAATTATCAAAATAGGTATAAGAAGAACAGCTCTCCTTGGGATGCTGTTCTTTTTTGTGCAGGCCGAAAAAGGATTCCAAGGGTTGGGATATGGTATAATAACCACGTTTTTATGTGTACCAAGGTCATTGCAAACTTTGCATTGCCCCTGACGTTGGGAAGGAGCTTTTGGATGGATGATTCAATACGCGTCAAACGGCATTGGATGTGGCAGGGGGCTTTTGTTTTAATTCTGGCAGGCGTTATTTCAAAAATATTGAGCGCCGTTTACAGAGTCCCGTTTCAAAACATTGTCGGCGATGTTGGATTTTATATATATCAGCAGGTATACCCTTTTCTTGGTATTGCCGTCATGCTTTCAACATCAGGATTTCCGGTGATTATTTCTAAACTGATGAATGATTATAGTGAAAAAAGCCATAACACCATAATGAAAATGTCATCGCTGGTTTTATCGGTAATAGGCGGTCTTTTATTTCTGTGTTTATATATGGGGGCTGTTCCGATTGCCCTGTTTATGGGTGATTCTCATCTCGCCCAGTTAATTCAAGTAACTGCATATGCGTTTCTTCTGTTTCCATTTGTCGCGTTGCTCAGAGGCGTTTTTCAAGGGAGACACGACATGCTCCCATCCGCTTTATCGCAAATTATGGAACAGTTTCTGCGGGTGGCGGTGCTCTTAGGGTTATCTTTTTGGCTCATCAAAAAAGGTGCCTCGCTTTATGCTGCGGGAGCGGCAGCTGCTTCTGGTTCTCTTGCCGGGAGTTTGATTGCACTTATCATCCTCGTCTTTTTTTGGTTCAAAACGAAAAAGCCTGAAAAAGCGGAAATAGAAAAAGAAAATTACATTACAACAAATCAATTAATGAAGAAACTGCTTTTATATTCAGTAACGATCTGTGTAAGCAGCCTGCTGCTTTTGTTTATCCAGCTTGTCGATGCACTGAATTTATATTCTTTGCTGTCTGGCGGTGAGGTGAGTGAAGAGGCAAAGCGGCTGAAAGGAATTTATGACCGGGGGCAGCCTCTGTTGCAACTCGGTTCTGTTTTCGCAATGAGCATCGGGACCTCACTCGTACCGTTGATTTCAAAGGCGGTAAAGGAGAATCAGGTGCAGGTGATGAAACAAAAAGTGACGTCTTCCTTAAAGCTGTGTCTTGCGATAGGCGTTGCGGCGTCTACTGGCCTCATCTGCATCCTCAAGCCGGTCAACATTATGCTGTTTCAAAATGGCGAAGGAACAGCTGCGTTGCAGATATTTAGCTGCTCCATTTTGTTTGCGTCTTTGGCGGTCACGGCTGCAGCTGTCTTACAGGGAGCGGGAAACACGGTGTTCCCTGCAATAGCAGTAGGCGCAGGTGTGGCTGTGAAATGGGTGTTAAATACCTTTTTGGTTCCGCACTATGGAATTGAAGGGGCGGCATTTGCAACAGCGGCTTCTTTTGCAACTGTCGCAGGCCTCAATCTCTATCGCTTGCGGCAAAAAGAATGGATGGACAAGCTAAAGAGCACTATGCTTCCAATTATTGGATCCGCTATATTAATGTCGGCTGTCTTGCTTGCTTATTTACGCCTTTGGTCTTTTCTGTTTGATGCGGAAGGAAGAGGATATGCGGCAGTTGAAAGTGTTTCGGCTGTCGCCATTGGAGGCGCGGTGTTTATTTATTGTATGATGAAGTTGGGAATATTTACGAATGAAGAGCTTAACAGTGTGCCTTTTGGCAGCAAGTTAAGCAAACTCACCAGAAGGAGAGAACAAAATGGCAGGTAATATTACAGTCGTCGGGCTTGGCGCCGGAGACATGGACCAGTTGACAATTGGCATACATAAGCTGCTGACAAAGGCGGACACTCTGTTTGTCAGAACCAAAGACCATCCTTTAATTCAAGAGCTAGAAAGCGAAACGCAGAACATTCGTTATTTTGATGATATATATGAGAAACACGACCAGTTTGATGCGGTATACGAGGAAATTACTGATATTCTCTTTGAAGAAGCGAAGCATCAGGACGTTGTTTATGCTGTTCCGGGGCATCCATTTGTAGCAGAAAAAACAGTACAGCTGCTGACGGAGCGGCAGGAAGAAAAAAACATTCAGGTGAAAGTCGCGGGAGGACAAAGCTTTCTTGATGCCACTTTTAATGCCTTGCAAATTGATCCCATTGAAGGCTTTCAATTTGTGGATGCCGGGACATTGAGCGCGGATGAGCTTGAGCTCAGACATCACCTGATCATTTGTCAGGTATACGATCAAATGACTGCATCCGAAGTGAAGCTGACATTAATGGAGAAGCTGCCGGATGATTATGAAGTTGTGATTGTAACAGCAGCCGGAAGCCGTGATGAGGATATTCGGAGAGTGCCCTTATTTGAACTGGACCGCAATGTCGCCATGAATAACTTAACAAGTGTGTATATTCCGCCGATTAAAGAAGAGAAGCTGCTGTACCAGGAGTTCTCCGAGTTTCGGCGCATCATTAGAGAGCTTCGCGGGCCCAACGGCTGTCCGTGGGATAAAAAGCAGACTCATCAGTCTTTAAAACAATACATGATTGAAGAGTGTTATGAACTTCTCGAAGCAATTGACGAAGAAGACACAGACCATATGATCGAAGAGCTTGGCGACGTTTTGCTTCAGGTCCTGCTTCACGCGCAAATTGGTGAAGATGATGGTTATTTCACAATAGATGATGTCATTAAAGGGATCAGTGAAAAAATGGTCCGAAGACATCCCCATGTGTTTAAAGATGTTAAGGTTCAGGATGAAAACGATGTTTTAGCAAATTGGGAAGATATTAAAAAAGCCGAAAAACATACATCTGATGCATCCTTGTTAGACACCGTCCCGAAAACCCTTCCTGCGCTTTCTAAAGCCGCTAAATTGCAGAAAAAAGCGGCAAAAGTCGGTTTTGACTGGGAAGATGTGAGTGATATGTGGGAAAAGGTGAATGAGGAGATAAAGGAATTTTCTTCAGAGGCTACTGAAGACCCTCATGAACACAATCTCAAGGCTGAATTTGGCGATGTTCTCTTCGCCTTGGTGAATGTAGCCCGCTTCTACAAGATAGAACCGGAGGAAGCATTGGCGATGACGAACGATAAATTCAGGAGACGTTTTTCTTATATTGAGCAAACAGCGAAGGAAAAGGGAATCGAGCTGGCTAATATGTCTCTTGAGGACATGGACAACCTGTGGAATGAAGCAAAAGAAACTGAGAGGGGATCATAAAATGAGATTAGATAAATTTTTAAAAGTATCACGGCTGATTAAACGACGTACACTAGCGAAGGAAGTAGCTGATCAAGGCAGAATCTCCATTAACGGAAATCAGGCTAAAGCAAGTTCAGACGTAAAACCTGGAGATGAATTAACGGTCCGCTTCGGCCAAAAGCTTGTAACGGTTCAAATAAATGAGCTTAAAGACACAACGAAAAAAGAAGAAGCCGCAAACATGTATACAGTGCTAAAGGAAGAAAAACTCGGCGAATAGGCTTGTTCTAAAAGAATCCCCCGCCTCATACAATGCAGTAATAATGCTAAAAGTATCGAGGATATGGGGGCTGAATAGATGAATTCATATTATGAGCAAAAAGGTTCTTCGTCTGTTCCGGAACAGCATGATGTGACAATGAAAGGCCGGAAACATTTAGATATTTCTGGGGTTAAGCATGTTGAAAGCTTTGATAACGAAGAATTCCTGCTGGAAACAGTGATGGGAATGCTCTCAGTCAGAGGCGAAAACCTTCAAATGAAAAATCTAGATGTAGAAAAAGGGATTGTTTCGATCAAAGGCAGGGTATTTGATTTAGTGTATTTAGACGAGCAACAAGGGGATAAAGCTAAAGGGTTTTTTAGCAAGTTGTTTAAATGACGCTGACGACACAATTCTATACAATGCTGGCGATGTCCGGTATGGGCCTCTGGCTTGGCGCGTCGCTTGATACGTACAGGCTCTTTGTTATTCGTGCCAGAACAGCCAGATGGCTTTTATTTATTCATGATATTCTTTTCTGGATTGTGCAAGGGCTGCTCTTCTTTTATGTCTTGCTTCATGTAAATGAGGGAGAATTCAGGCTGTACATTTTTTTGGCGGTTCTGCTGGGCGTTGCGACGTATCAAAGCCTTTGCAAACGAATCTATATAAAAATACTGAAATTCGTCATTTATCTTGTTGTTTCTGTTTATCAATTCTTTAAAAAGCTCATTCAGCACGTGTTATTTCGTCCTATTGTGTGGACATGCGGAGTCATCATTTGGCTGGTCACGTTTCTCTTTCAGAGAACATACCGCCTGATCGTGTTTCTCTTGTTATGTCTTTATAAAATAGTCATGGTTCTGTGTTTTCCGATCCGCTTTATCGTTAAACAATGTATGAAACTTCTTCCTGAAAAACTGCGTCTAACTTTCAGACGATATTTTCAAAAAGGTGCAGGATTTCTAAAAAAGAAGAAGAAACTATTGGTAACCATAAGAACGACCATTACACGTTTTTTGAAGAGATGAAAGGAGGACCGTCTGATTTGAATTTTTCCAGGGAACGAACGATAACTGAAATACAAAACGACTATAAAGAAAAAGTAGAGCGGCAAAATCAGCTGAAGAAAAGAAGAAGAAAAGGGCTGTACAGACGGTTGACTGTATTCGGCGCCCTCGTATTTCTGACGGCAATTGTACTGGCAAGTTCAGTATGGAGCCAAACATCTTCCCTTAGCGCAAAAGAAGAAAAGAAAGAACAGCTTGAAAAAGAACTGAAGAATTTAAAGACAAAGCAAACAGATTTAAAAGAAGAAATATCCAAATTAAAAGATGAAGATTATGTCACAGAGCTTGCCAGAAGGGACTTATTCATGTCTGGAGACGGTGAAATAATCTTTAATGTGGAGAAGAAGAACAAGTAGCCTTGTTGACACTTAAATTTTTATTTAGGTATAATTAAGCAAACGATCTTTTTATAAGCCTAAGGAGGAGCACTTTTTTTATGTCGATTGAAGTGGGCAGCAAGTTGCAAGGGAAAATTACAGGTATTACAAATTTTGGAGCATTTGTTGAATTGCCTGGAGGCTCAACCGGTCTCGTTCATATCAGTGAGGTAGCCGATAATTATGTTAAAGACATTAATGATCACTTAAAAGTCGGCGACCAAGTTGAAGTGAAAGTCATCAACGTTGAAAAAGACGGGAAAATTGGTTTATCTATTAAAAAAGCTAAAGACCGTCCGCAAGCCAGACCTAGAAATGATTTCCGTCCGAAAGAATCTTTTGAACAGAAAATGAACAAGTTTTTAAAAGATAGCGAAGATCGCTTGTCATCTTTAAAACGCAATACGGAATCAAAACGTGGAGGGCGCGGAGCAAGAAGAGGATAACTTGCTGCTTTCTATAAATAAATGAAGCATCCGTTCTTCCCAACGGGTGCTTTTTTTATATGCTCTTTCAAGGTAAGAGTCAGAAAATTATAACATTAAAGTTTCTGTTGACGAAAAGGACAAACCTTTGTATCATATAACTTGTGCTTAGAAGCACCAAACATTATGGCGGTGTAGCTCAGCTGGCTAGAGCGTACGGTTCATACCCGTGAGGTCGGGGGTTCGATCCCCTCCGCCGCTACCATATTTGTTAGGCCCGTTGGTCAAGCGGTTAAGACACCGCCCTTTCACGGCGGTAACACGGGTTCGAATCCCGTACGGGTCATACTGAAAAATCGGTTTCTGTTACAGAAGCCGATTTTTTTCATTTTTAGACATCTTTCTGGAAATTCTCCGCATAAACGAATTTCAGGGCAGAAACCGTCGAAGACTTCTTTGGTATACTTACCTTCTTTTGACAAAATCCTATCTGTGCTTTCGCTATAATGACAGGCAACGAATATAACAGGTGGGAGATGAGAGAAATGGAAAAAGCAGAAAGAAGAGTGAACGGGCCAATGGCGGGACAAGCTTTTGAAAAACTCCAATCGTTTTTTAACAGGGGAGCGAAGCTGGTGACTCATCATTTGCATTCACTGTTTTTCTATAAAGGATTCATTTATGTCGTCATCGGATTTTTGCTTGGACGAGCTTTCATATTATCCGAGGTCCTTCCTTTCGCCCTTCCTTTCTTTGGGGCAATGCTTCTGATCAGAAGAGACAAGGCGCTGTATGCAGTGCTGGCTGTGCTTGCAGGTGCAATGACAATTTCTCCGAAGCACTCATTACTGATATTAGCGGCGTTGCTTGCATTCTTCGTGTTTTCTAAAGTAGCATCCTTTATCACAGATGATCGTGTGAAAGCACTTCCGATTGTCGTGTTCTTCTCCATGGCGGCGGCAAGATTCGGGTTTGTTTACGCCCAGAATGGCGCGTTTACAACCTATGATTATGTGATGGCTGTTGTAGAAGCGGGGCTTTCCTTTATTTTAACGCTGATTTTCCTCCAGAGCCTTCCGATTTTTACAGTGAAGAAAGTAAAACAATCCTTAAAAATAGAAGAAATCATTTGCTTTATGATTTTGATTGCTTCGGTGCTGACCGGACTAGCAGGCTTGTCCTATCAAGGGATGCAGGCAGAACATATACTGGCCCGTTATGTTGTATTAAGCTTTTCCTTCATCGGCGGTGCAAGCATCGGCTGTACAGTGGGTGTCGTGACGGGCCTGATTCTCGGCTTGGCCAATATCGGAAATCTCTATCAAATGAGTCTGCTCGCTTTTTCGGGCTTATTAGGCGGTTTGCTGAAAGAAGGAAAAAAAGCAGGTGCGGCAATCGGGCTGATTATCGGATCGCTTCTTATTTCTTTATATGGAGAAGGCTCTGCCGGTCTGATGACAACGCTCTATGAGTCATTAATAGCGGTCGGCCTGTTCCTGCTTACGCCACAGTCCATTACAAGAAAAGTGGCGAGATATATTCCGGGCACTGTGGAACATCTTCAGGAGCAGCAGCAATACGCGAGAAAAATCAGAGATGTCACTGCTCAAAAGGTGGACCAGTTCTCCAATGTATTTCAGGCATTGTCAGAAAGCTTTGCAACCTTTTATCAAGCATCTGACGAACAAACAGATGACAGCGAGGTCGATCTGTTTTTAAGCAAAATTACAGAGCATTCCTGTCAAACGTGCTACAAGAAAAACAGGTGCTGGGTTCAGAACTTTGATAAAACATATGATTTAATGAAACAAGTTATGCTTGAAACAGAGGAAAAACAGTATGCTTCAAACCGAAGGCTGAAAAAAGAGTTTCACCAGTATTGCTCTAAATCGCGTCAGGTTGAAGAGCTGATAGAGGATGAACTTGCCTATCATCATGCGCATTTAACCCTTAAGAAGAAAGTGCAGGACAGCAGGCGGCTTGTGGCTGAACAGCTCTTAGGTGTTTCAGAGGTCATGGCAGACTTTTCTCGGGAAATAAAAAGGGAGAGGGAGCAGCACTTTATCCAAGAAGAACAAATTATTGATGCGCTTCAGCATTTTGGAATAGAGATTCAGCAGGTGGAGATTTACAGCCTTGAACAGGGGAACATTGATATAGAAATGACAATCCCATTCAGCGGACATGGAGAAAGTGAAAAAATCATAGCGCCTATGCTTTCTGACATTTTGGAAGAGCAGGTTCTCGTGAAAGCCGAGCAGCATTCTCCTCATCCAAATGGATACAGCCATGTCGCGTTTGGCTCAACCAAATCGTACAGAGTGTCTACCGGTGCGGCTCATGCAGCGAAGGGCGGCGGCCTTGTCTCCGGCGACAGCTACAGCATGATGGAGCTGGGCGCAAGAAAATATGCAGCTGCTATCAGTGACGGGATGGGCAATGGCGCGAGGGCTCACTTTGAAAGCAATGAAACGATTAAACTTCTTGAAAAGATCCTTGAATCAGGAATAGATGAAAAAATAGCAATCAAAACAATCAACAGCATACTGTCTCTGCGGACAACGGATGAGATATATTCCACGCTCGATCTTTCTATTATCGATCTGCAGGATGCGAGCTGTAAGTTTTTAAAGGTTGGATCAACACCGAGCTTTATCAAACGGGGTGAGCAGGTGATGAAAGTCCAAGCGAGCAATCTGCCAATCGGCATTATTAACGAGTTCGATGTTGAGGTTGTGAGTGAACAGCTGAAGGCGGGAGACCTCCTGATCATGATGAGTGACGGTATTTTCGAAGGCCCTAAACATGTGGAAAATCATGATTTATGGATGAAGCGCAAAATGAAAGGGTTAAAAACGGATGATCCGCAGGAAATTGCTGACTTACTTATGGAGGAAGTGATTCGCACAAGGTCAGGCCAAATTGATGATGATATGACAGTTGTTGTCGTCCGAATTGATCACAATACACCAAAGTGGGCTTCTATTCCAGTTCCGGCCATCTTTCAAAGCAAACAAGAAATTTCATAACGCTTCCGTATAAATCAATTTTCTTCTGGCGATGATGGAACTATATGAATCTGAGAATCATCGTATTCTCCAGGAGGAATGAATGTGAACAACGGACGTTTGAATCAAATTCTGCTGATAACGGATGGCTGCTCAAATCACGGTGAAGACCCGCTTGCTATGGCTGCTTTTGCTAAAGAGCAAGGGATTACAGTAAATGTCATAGGTATAATGGAAGAAAACAAAATTGACCAAGAGGCTATGAAAGAAGTCGAAGGGATTGCGCTTGCTGGAGGCGGCGTGCATCAGGTCGTCTACGCATCACAGCTTTCGCAAACGGTTCAGATGGTAACAAAAAAAGCAATGACGCAAACCCTGCAAGGGGTGGTGAATCAAGAACTGAAGCAAATCTTGGGAAAGAATGTGGAAATGGAGGAGCTTTCTCCGGAAAAACGCGGCGAAGTCATGGAAGTGGTAGATGAACTGGGAGAAACGGTGTACCTTCAGGTTTTGGTTCTCGTTGATACAAGCGCTAGTATGGCGCCAAAGCTCCCTACAGTGAAAGAAGCACTGATTGACTTGTCCGTGAGTCTTAACTCCCGAATAGGGAATAACGAATTTGCGATGTGTATATTTCCCGGGAAAAAACAAGAGGTCGAGCTTGTGCTAAATTGGACACCGAAGCTGCAATCTCTTTCCACACTCTTTGCGAAGCTATCGACAGGCGGCATCACGCCGACAGGTCCGGCGATTCGTGAAGCAACACAGCAATTCGAAAAAATCCGCTCAAGAAGGAGCATGCTGGCAGATGATGAACGACACTTTGACGAGTTTGGCATGTAGCCTCAAGCCGGGAACGAGAGTGAAAGGCAAGTGGAATGGAAATACTTACACATTGCGTAAACAGCTTGGAAAAGGGGCCAATGGAATTGTGTATTTGGCAGAAGCATCAGATGGACATGTTGCCTTAAAGGTAAGTGATGACAGCCTGTCTATTACTTCTGAAGTGAATGTCTTAAAATCTTTTTCAAAGGCCCAGTCCGTAACGATGGGGCCTTCTTTTTTTGACACTGATGATGTCTTTATTCCCAGCGCTAATACAAAGGTTTCGTTTTATGCAATGGAATACATAAAAGGCCCGTTGCTTTTACAATTTGTCAGTGACAAAGGAGCAGAATGGATTCCGGTTTTGATGATTCAGCTGTTAACCAGCTTATCCGTGCTTCATCAGCAAGGATGGATATTCGGCGACCTTAAGCCGGATAATCTGATTGTCACTGGCCCGCCGGCAAGAATCCGCTGCATAGATGTAGGGGGAACAACCAAGGAGGGCCGGGCAATAAAAGAGTATACCGAGTTTTACGACAGAGGATATTGGGGGTATGGGACAAGAAAAGCAGAGCCCTCTTACGACTTGTTTGCGGTTGCTATGATTATGATCAACTGCGTACATAAAAAGGAATTCAAAAAAACAAGCCAGCCAAAGGAACAGCTGCAAACTTTAATCGAAGGCAGTCCGGTGCTGCGAAAGTATAAAAAAGTGCTTGTTGCTGCTCTGAATGGCCATTATGATTCCGCTGACGAGATGAAAAGAGAGATGCTCACAGCAGGGCAAAAGGCAGTGCAAAGAAAACAAGCTGGAAAAAAACCAACTCCGACGCAATCTATCTCAAGACAAAGACAGCAAAATATGCGCCAGGGAAAAGTTACACAGACGAGATATGCACCTAAAAAGAAAGGCTCGAAGTCCGGAGGGTTATTCGAAACGGCTCTTATCGTAATCAGTGTATTGGCGCTTTATTTCGCTTACATTATCTTTTTCCTTATTTGATAGCCGCAATCTGCAATACCCATGCTTCTTCTTTGCTTGGAAGGATTGAAAGTGATAGGATATGAATATCTTTAAAATACCTGCTCATTGTGAGGAGGACATTGTGAACAGTGTCAAAGATTTTTTTATCAAACACAATCTTACGTTAAAAGGGGCGACAATTATTGTAGGCGTTTCCGGCGGTCCGGATTCGATGGCTCTCCTTCACGTGCTTCATGCGTTATACGGCCGTTCAGCCAATGTGGTTGCAGCTCATGTTGACCACCGGTTCAGAGGGGCGCAATCTGAGGAAGACATGCGTTTTGTCCAAGCGTATTGTGAGGCTGAACAGATCAAATGTGAAACGGCTCAAATCAATGTAACTGCGTATGCTGAGAAAAACGGTCTCAATAAGCAGGCAGCTGCCCGTGATTGCCGATATCAGTTTTTAAAGGAAGTGATGTCCAAGCATCAAGCGGATTATCTTGCACTTGCTCATCATGGAGATGATCAGGTTGAAACAATGCTTATGAGACTAGCCAAAGGCACACTCGGAGCTGGACTAGCCGGCATGCAGCCGGTAAGGCGGTTTGAAACGGGACGGATTATCAGACCATTTCTAGCCATTACAAAAGAAGAGATCCTTCATTATTGCCATGAAAACGCTTTGAGCTACCGGACGGACGAAAGCAACGCCAAAGATGATTACACTAGAAACAGATTCAGAAAAGCAGTGCTCCCTTTTTTGAAACAAGAATCACCGGATGTGCATAAAAGGTTTCAGAAAGTAAGCGAAGCACTGACTGAAGATGAGCAATTCTTACAGTCATTAACGAAAGAAGAAATGAATAAAGTAATCACAAGCCAGTCTAAAATATCAGTTGAAATCAATTCCTCTCAATTGCTTGCCCTCCCGATGCCTTTACAAAGAAGAGGAGTTCAACTAATATTAAACTATCTTTATGAAAACGTTCCATCATCCTTTTCAGCTCATCATATTCAGCAGTTCTTGAATTGGGCGGATAAGGGCGGTCCTTCAGGTGTACTGGACTTTCCGAAAGGACTGAAGGTGGTCAAATCATATCAGACATGTTTGTTTACATTTGAACAATGGCAGTGCAATAATGTTCCCTTTGAATATCAAATAAGCGGAGCTGCCGATGAGACGGCATTGCTTCCAAACGGATTTCTGATAGAGGCAAAGCGTAACGCGGAATCTCTTGAAGGACACGGGAATTCAGTTTTTATTACAAGTCAAGATAAGGTGAGATTTCCCTTAACGATCCGGACAAGAAAAGCCGGCGATCGGATAAAACTAAAAGGGATGAACGGCTCGAAAAAGGTAAAGGATATATTTATTGATAAAAAATTGCCTCTGCAAGAAAGAGACAACTGGCCGGTTGTGACGGATGCAAGCGGTGAAATTATCTGGATACCGGGCTTGAAAAAATCCATTTTTGAAGATCTTGTGATTCCAAACAGTGACCGCATTGTATTACAATATAGACAGCATGAAAAGTGTAGGGGGCAAGCATAATCATGATGAAACATGATATTGAAACAGTTCTGATCTCAGAGGAAGAGATACAAGAGAAAGTAAAAGAGTTAGGTGCAGACTTAACAAGCGAGTATCAAGATAAATTTCCGTTGGCAATTGGTGTATTAAAAGGAGCTCTTCCTTTTATGGCGGATCTTCTGAAACATATTGATACATATTTGGAAATGGATTTCATGGATGTATCAAGCTACGGAAATTCCACGGTCTCATCTGGAGAAGTAAAAATCATTAAAGATTTGGATACATCTGTAGAGGGCCGGGACATCTTAATTATTGAAGATATTATCGACAGTGGGTTAACCTTAAGTTATCTAGTAGAGCTCTTCCGATACCGTAAAGCAAAATCAATTAAGATTGTTACCCTTTTGGATAAACCAAGCGGAAGAAAAGCGGACATTAAAGCAGACTTCGTCGGCTTTAAAGTTCCAGACGCGTTTGTAGTGGGTTACGGACTTGATTATGCTGAGCGCTATCGCAATCTGCCTTATATCGGAGTGTTAAAACCGGCAGTTTATGAAAGCTGATCGGCAGCCTGCTTCCGAGATGGTTATTGGTTGTATTGGAATGATTTTCTATGGTACTATTGAACATAGTTGTGCTTACTGTGGGAGGAGGTAAGGAATGAATCGGGTCTTCCGTAATACCATTTTTTATTTACTTATTTTATTAGTAGTAATCGGGGTTGTGAGCTACTTCCAGACCTCAAATCCGAAAACAGAAAATATGTCGTACAGCACGTTCATCAAAAACCTGGATGACGGGAAAGTTGATAGCGTGTCGGTTCAGCCTGTCAGAGGTGTTTATGAGGTAAAAGGACAGCTGAAAAATTACGACAAGGATCAATACTTTTTGACTCATGTTCCTGAAGGAAAGGGAGCAGACCAGATCTTTAATGCTTTAAAAAAGACAGATGTAAAGGTTGATCCCGCTCAAGAAACAAGCGGATGGGTAACGTTCCTGACGACCATCATTCCATTTGTCATTATCTTTATTCTGTTCTTCTTCCTGCTCAATCAAGCTCAAGGCGGCGGCAGCCGTGTCATGAACTTTGGTAAGAGTAAGGCGAAGCTATATACAGAGGAAAAGAAACGCGTCAAATTTAAAGACGTTGCAGGGGCAGACGAGGAGAAACAAGAACTCGTGGAAGTTGTTGAATTTCTGAAAGATCCCCGCAAGTTTGCCGAGCTTGGCGCAAGAATTCCTAAAGGTGTGCTTTTAGTCGGACCTCCGGGTACCGGTAAAACACTTCTTGCAAGAGCATCAGCCGGTGAAGCCGGTGTGCCATTCTTCAGCATCAGCGGATCTGATTTCGTTGAAATGTTTGTAGGTGTCGGTGCTTCCCGTGTGCGTGACTTGTTCGAAAACGCGAAAAAGAATGCGCCTTGTTTGATCTTCATTGATGAGATTGACGCAGTTGGACGCCAGCGTGGAGCGGGTCTCGGCGGTGGACACGATGAACGTGAACAGACGCTCAACCAATTGCTTGTTGAAATGGACGGATTCAGTGCCAATGAAGGAATTATCATCATTGCCGCAACGAACCGTGCGGACATCTTGGACCCAGCCTTACTCCGTCCGGGACGTTTTGACCGTCAAATCACAGTGGACCGCCCAGATGTAATCGGACGTGAAGCTGTATTGAAAGTCCATGCGAGAAACAAACCGCTGGATGAAACGGTAAACCTTAAATCGATTGCCATGAGAACACCTGGTTTCTCAGGCGCTGACTTAGAAAACCTATTGAATGAAGCTGCTCTTGTGGCGGCTCGTCAAAATAAGAAAAAAATCGATGCTCGCGACATTGATGAAGCTACGGACCGGGTTATTGCCGGACCAGCTAAGAAAAGCCGCGTCATTTCGAAGAAAGAACGCAATATCGTGGCATATCATGAAGGCGGACACACCGTTATCGGACTCGTTTTAGATGAGGCTGATATGGTTCATAAAGTAACGATTGTTCCTCGGGGTCAGGCTGGCGGTTATGCCGTTATGCTTCCAAGAGAAGACCGTTACTTCCAGACAAAGCCGGAGCTGCTTGATAAAATTGTCGGTCTCTTGGGCGGACGTGTTGCTGAAGAAATTATCTTTGGTGAAGTCAGCACAGGAGCACACAATGACTTCCAGCGTGCGACGAATATTGCAAGACGAATGGTTACAGAATTCGGTATGTCAGAGAAACTGGGACCGCTGCAATTTGGACAGTCTCAGGGTGGCCAGGTATTCTTAGGCCGTGATTTCAACAACGAACAAAACTACAGTGATCAAATTGCCTACGAAATTGATCAGGAAATTCAGCGCATTATCAAAGAGTGTTACGAGCGTGCGAAAACAATCCTGACAGAAAATCGTGACAAGCTTGAATTGATTGCTCAGACGCTTCTGGAAGTTGAAACCCTGGATGCCGAACAAATCAAACACCTTGTCGATCACGGAACATTGCCTGAGCGTAAGTTCTCAGATGATGAGAAGAACGATGATGTGAAAGTAAACATTCTGTCAAAAACAGAAGAAAAGAAAGACGATACAAAAGAGTAACGCTTTCTGATAAAAACTGCCGGCTGACGCTGGCAGTTTTTTTATGTGAATCAGCCTCTGCTGCCGTCTTTTCAATCAGCCAATCATGGTATCGATTTGTTTACAAATGAGCCGCCGATCGTGTATGGTATTGTAGAATGTTTGTAAAAGTAATGATAGAGAAACTATTCAAAAGTGGTGATAGAGGTTGTTACTTGTTATTGATGTGGGGAACACCAATACTGTACTTGGTGTATATCATGATGGTGAATTAGAATATCACTGGCGTATAGAAACAAGCAGGCATAAAACAGAAGATGAGTTTGGGATGATTCTGCGCTCTTTATTTGATCACTCCGGTCTCATGTTTGAACAAATAGAAGGCATTATCATTTCTTCAGTTGTGCCGCCAATCATGTTTTCGTTAGAGAGAATGTGCACAAAATACTTTCATATCGAGCCGCAAATTGTCGGTCCTGGTATGAAAACCGGTTTAAATATAAAGTACGACAATCCGAAAGAAGTCGGAGCTGACAGAATCGTTAATGCTGTTGCGGCAATCCACTTATACGGCAATCCTTTGATTGTTGTTGATTTTGGTACAGCCACAACGTACTGTTATATCGATGAAAACAAACAATATATGGGCGGAGCGATTGCGCCAGGAATTACAATTTCGACAGAGGCGCTGTACTCGCGTGCGGCAAAGCTTCCGCGTATTGAAATCGCCCGTCCTGACAATATTATCGGAAAAAGCACTGTAAGCGCGATGCAATCAGGAATTTTATTTGGCTATGTCGGTCAAGTGGAAGGAATCGTAAAACGAATGAAATGGCAGGCAAAACAAGAACCGAAAGTCATTGCGACAGGCGGCCTTGCGCCATTAATCGCAAACGAATCAGATTGTATAGACATCGTTGACCCATTCTTAACCCTAAAAGGGCTGGAATTGATTTATGAACGAAACCGCGTGGGAAGTGTATAGGAGGTTTTGTAATGGATTATTTAGTAAAAGCACTGGCATATGACGGAAAAGTTCGCGCATATGCTGCAAGGACAACTGATATGGTGAATGAAGGGCAGAGACGGCATGACACATGGCCGACAGCATCCGCTGCACTGGGCCGTACAATGACAGCTTCACTCATGCTTGGTTCTATGCTGAAAGGTGATGATAAGCTGACAGTGAAAGTGGAAGGCGGCGGGCCAATCGGCGCGATTGTTGCTGATGCGAATGCTAAAGGGGAAGTCAGGGCATATGTCTCAAACCCGCATGTTCATTTTGACTTGAATGAACACGGCAAGCTGGATGTCAGACGCGCTGTCGGAACAGATGGAACATTAAGTGTTGTAAAAGATTTAGGCCTGCGCGAATTCTTCACAGGACAAGTAGAAATTGTTTCCGGAGAACTGGGAGAAGATTTCACGTACTATCTTGTATCATCGGAGCAGGTTCCTTCATCTGTAGGTGTCGGCGTGCTTGTTAACCCAGACAATACCATTTTGGCGGCAGGAGGTTTTATTCTTCAGCTTCTTCCGGGAACAGATGATGAAGCCATCACAAAAATTGAACAGCGTCTATCTGTAGTAGAACCTATTTCTAAACTGATTCAAAAAGGGCTTACACCGGAAGAAATTCTGGAAGAAGTCTTAGGAGAAAAGCCTGAGATTCTGGAGAACATGCCTGTTAAATTCCATTGCCCTTGTTCAAAAGAGCGTTTTGAAACAGCCGTTTTAGGACTAGGCAAAAAAGAAATTCAAGATATGATAGAAGAAGATGGACAAGCCGAAGCAGTATGCCATTTTTGTAATGAAAAGTACTTATTTACAAAAGAAGAGCTGGAAGAGCTTCGAGACCAAACGACCCGCTAAGCTCTTTAGCGGGTTTTTTGAATTTAAGAAAAGGGGCTGACAGTAAATTTGAAATCAAGAACAATCTGGACAATCATTTGGGGCGCGCTGCTGGTATGCTGTATCGCGGTAGCATACACACTGACGAAATCTCAAGCCAGCGCTTCCCCGTCCAACGAGTCCATTGCTACTATTGGAGGCAAAAGCGTCACAAGAGAAGAATGGCTGAAGGAAATGGAAGATGAATACGGAAAATCAACACTCGAAGATATGATCAATGTCCGCGTGGTTGAGCAGCTTGCCAAAAAGAACGATCTCAAAGTATCTAAGAACGAAATTGATCGGGAATTTCTGCTGATTAAGGCGGTAAACAATTCATTTTACGAAGACGAGCATACAACTGAAAAAGAGTGGAAAGACCAAATTCGCTATAATATTCTTCTTGAAGAATTATTAACAAGGGATATTGATATTTCAAAGACAGAAATGAAATCATTTTATAATCAAAATAAAGAACTGTATCAGTTTGATGATTCGTATCGTATTCGGCATATTGTTGTAAAGGATGAAGAAGAAGCCAGACAAGTTTTAAAAGAGCTTGAAGGCGGCTCAAGCTTTGAAGCTGTTGCGGCGGAACGATCCACGGACAGATATACGTCACCATACGGCGGAGATTTAGGGTTTGTCACTGAAGCATCAGACAACATTCCGTCATCATACATTGAAGAAGCAAAGACACTAAAACAAGATGAATGGTCAGACGAACCGATCAAGGTAAACAACGGCTATGCGATTATTCAACTGAAAGAAAAGTTAAATGCGAGAACGTTCTCATACGAAGAAGTGAAGAATCAGATTAAACGGCAGATCGCCATGGATCAGTTAGGTGATAAAGCCACTGTAAAATCGCTTTGGAAAGAAGCTGACGTGTCTTGGTTCTATGGGGAAAAAAGAACTAAATGATTGACAAAAAATTTTGAAATTGATAGATTATATACATAATACCAATACAAATAGTCGGAAATTGAGGTGTCAAGAATGGTACGTGTAGCAAACTCCATTACTGAATTAATTGGGAATACGCCAATCGTTAAATTAAATCGCCTTGTTGATGAAAACAGTGCGGATGTATATTTAAAGCTTGAATACATGAACCCTGGAAGCAGTGTAAAAGACCGTATCGGTTTAGCGATGATTGAAGCCGCTGAAAAAGAAGGGAAATTAAAAGCTGGCGATACAATCATTGAACCGACAAGCGGAAATACAGGAATTGGGCTGGCAATGGTTGCTGCAGCTAAAGGTTTAAAAGCGATTTTGGTTATGCCTGACACAATGAGCATGGAGCGCCGCAACCTTCTTCGCGCGTATGGTGCTGAGCTTGTGCTGACGCCGGGTGCGGAAGGCATGAAAGGTGCCATTAAGAAAGCGGAAGAGCTTGCAGAAAAACACGGATACTTCGTGCCGCAGCAGTTTAACAATCCATCGAACCCTGAAATCCATCGCCAAACAACAGGTAAAGAAATTGTTGAGCAATTCGGTGATGACCAGCTTGATGCATTTGTAGCCGGAATTGGAACAGGCGGAACGATTACAGGAGCGGGTGAAGTCCTGAAGGAAGCATATCCTTCCGTCAAAATCTACGCTGTTGAACCGTCAGATTCCCCAGTGCTTTCAGGAGGAAAACCAGGCCCCCACAAAATTCAGGGAATCGGAGCTGGCTTTGTGCCTGACATCTTAAACACTGAAGTATACGATGAAATCTTCCCTGTGAAGAATGAAGAAGCATTTGAATATGCGCGCAGAGCTGCCCGTGAAGAAGGAATTCTCGGAGGCATCTCATCAGGTGCGGCCATCTATGCAGCTATTCAAGTAGCGAAAAAACTCGGAAAGGGCAAAAAAGTATTAGCTATCATTCCGAGTAACGGCGAACGTTATTTGAGTACGCCGCTGTATCAATTCGATTAAAAAATCCGACAAACTCCCGGTGCCCGGGAGTTTTTTTATTTGTGCATCAAATATGCCGTGTCCGCGACGAATCTTATTCTTGGAAGAGAAATTCACTTTTTTCACTCATGATATTGCTTTACAATAAAAAAAGCAGAAAAAGAAAACAGAGGAATGATATAAATGGCACAACGCAGACCGGCAGGCAGAAAAGTACCTTTTCAAAAAGATTCATTCTTGCAACAATATGAGAAACTTTCACAATCCAGAAAACAGCACGTGCTTCTTGAAAGTGCAAGAGGCGGCAGATACAGTATAGCCGGTCTCGATCCAATTGCGACTGTAAAAGGAAAAGACGGAATTACAACCATTAAGCATGGGGATGAGATGCTGTTTGAAGAAGGTGATCCACTACGTGCCTTCCACAGCTGGTTTAAAACGCTGGAAACAGAAACAGATCACGAGCTCCCAGATTTTCAAGGCGGGGCAATCGGGTTTCTCAGCTATGATTACGCCCGCTACATTGAAAACTTCAAAATGCTCTCATTAGATGACCTGGAGACACCTGATATCTATTTTCTTGTCTTTGATGATATAGCCGTCTATGACCATGAAGAACAATCTCTTTGGCTGGTCACCCATGTGAATGACGAGAACGAATCAGCGGACGAAAAGCTGTCCCAGCTCGAACATATGTGGCTGACTGAGCTTCCCGGTGAGCCGTTACAAGAGATGACATATACAGCTGACGGTTCCTTTGCAGCGCCATTTACTGAAGAAAGCTTTTCTCAGGCTGTAGAGAAAATCAAGCAATACATTGCAAGCGGAGATGTTTTTCAAGTTAACCTATCGATCAGGCAGTCGCAGTCACTGTCTGCTCACCCGTATGAAATCTACAAAAAGCTGAGAGAAGTGAATCCTTCTCCGTATATGGCATATTTAGAAACACCGGATTTCCAAATTATTTGCGGATCTCCTGAACTTCTTGTCAGTAAAAAGGGCAAACTGTTAGAGACAAGACCGATCGCAGGCACTCGTTCCAGAGGGAAAACGGATGAGGAAGATGAAGCGCTCGCAAACGAATTGATCCATAATGAAAAAGAACGCGCTGAGCACGTCATGCTGGTTGATCTGGAACGAAATGATCTGGGCAGAGTTTCCCGTTACGGATCAGTGCGGGTTAATGAATTCATGGCAATTGAAAAATACTCCCACGTCATGCACATTGTGTCTAATGTCCAAGGTGAACTGCAGGATGGATACGACGCTGTCGATATTATTCATGCTGTATTTCCTGGAGGGACGATTACAGGTGCGCCTAAAGTAAGGACAATGGAAATTATAGAAGAACTTGAGCCGACACGCCGTGGGCTTTATACTGGATCTATAGGGTGGTTTGGGTATAATCAGGATCTTCAGTTTAATATCGTGATCCGAACCATTTATGCAACCGGAGGGCAGGCGTTTATGCAATCCGGAGCAGGAGTTGTGATTGATTCTGTCCCTAAGCATGAATACAGAGAATCATTCAAAAAAGCTTTTGCGATGCAAAAGGCGTTAGAGCTGAGCGAAGTAGAGACAAAAATTAGATGAGGTGAGCAGAGAAATGATTTTAATGATTGATAACTATGATTCTTTCACGTACAACTTAGTGCAGTATTTGGGCGAGCTTGGAGAAGAGCTGATTGTAAAACGCAATGACGATATCACAATAGAGCAAATTGAAGAGCTGTCACCGGATTTCTTAATGATTTCACCCGGACCGTGCAGTCCTGATGAAGCTGGGATCAGCCTTGAAGCAATTAAACACTTCGCAGGCAAAATCCCCGTTTTTGGGGTATGTCTCGGACATCAGTCTATCGCACAGGTGTTTGGCGGAGACGTGGTCAGAGCAGAGCGGCTGATGCACGGGAAAACCTCAGAAATCGAGCATGATGGCAAGACGATCTTTAAAGGTTTGCAAAACCCGCTTGTGGCGACACGATACCACTCACTGATCGTAAAGTCTGAAACGCTGCCAAGCTGTTTCACAGTAACGGCACAAACGAAAGAGGGAGAAATCATGGCTATACGGCACAATGATCTTCCGATAGAAGGCGTTCAATTTCATCCAGAGTCTATTATGACTTCCTTTGGAAAAGAAATGCTCAGAAATTTTATTGAAACGTACCGCAAGGAAGTCATTGCGTGATGATATATGTAAACGGCCGATTCATAGAGGAGAAAGATGCAGTTCTTTCTCCTTTTGACCATGGTTTTTTATATGGGATTGGTGTTTTTGAGACTTTCAGGCTTTATGAAGGGCGACCGTTCCTGCTAGATTGGCATTTAGAACGGCTTGAACACGCACTTAAGGATCTGCAGATCGAGTACACTGTGACAAAACAAGAGGTTATTGAGATGCTGGACAAGCTGCTCGGGCTGAATGATATCAAAGACGGCAATGCCCGCGTCAGGCTGAACATATCAGCCGGCATCAGTGATAAAGGCTTCGCTGCTCAAACTTACGATAAGCCGACTGTCTTATGTTTTGTTAACCAGCTAAAACCAGAAAGTCTTCCTTTGCAAAAGGAAGGGAAGGTTTTGTCGATACGGAGAAACACACCGGAGGGGCCGTTCCGGTTAAAATCTCATCACTATCTAAATAATATGTATGCGAAACGGGAGATCGGAAATGATCCGCGGTTTGAAGGGATCTTTTTAACAGGGGATTGCGCTGTAGCAGAGGGCATCATTTCGAATGTCTTCTGGAGAAAAGGCAGCTGTATCTATACACCATCACTTGATACCGGAATTCTTGACGGCGTCACGAGACGTTTTGTCATGGAGAACGCTAAGAGAATAGGAATGGATGTCAAAACCGGCCGCTACCAGCTTGAAGCCCTTTTGACGGCAGATGAATCATGGATGACCAACTCGGTTCTTGAGATCATTCCGTTTTCTCAAATAGAAGAAGTGACCTATCCGGGCAGAAACGGAGAAATAACTTCCGCTTTACAAACGCTATACCATCAAGAAATAAAGAACATGAATTCATGACAGGGAGGAAGAGAATGGCGCAGCAAACGATAAACCAAACACAAGTAATCCATACCAAACCCAGCGCATTATCATATCAAGAAAAGACGCTGGTGATGGGTATTTTAAACGTAACGCCTGACTCTTTCTCGGATGGCGGAAAATATGACAGCCTGGACAAGGCCCTGTTGCACGCGAAAGAGATGATTGATAACGGTGCGCATATTATTGATATCGGAGGCGAATCGACAAGACCCGGTGCCGAATATGTGTCCGAGGACGAAGAAATGGCCAGAGTAATTCCTGTGATTGAGCGGATTACAAAAGAGCTGGCAGTGCCGATCTCTGTAGATACGTACAAGGCTTCTGTCGCGGATGAAGCTGTTAAAGCCGGCGCTTCGATTATCAATGATATTTGGGGAGCAAAGTATGATCCGAAAATGGCGTCTGTCGCAGCTGAACACAATGTTCCAATCGTTCTCATGCATAACCGTAAAGAAAGAAACTACAACGACTTAATACCGGATATGCTGTCAGATTTAATGGAAAGTGTAAAGATTGCTGTTGAAGCAGGTGTAGAGGAGAAGAACATTATCCTCGATCCCGGTATTGGTTTTGCGAAGGACTATCACGATAATCTGGCAGTCATGAACAAGCTAGAGGTTTTCAGCGGACTTGGCTATCCGGTTCTCCTTGCAACCTCCCGAAAAAGATTTATCGGCCGTGTGCTGGATCTTCCTCCTGAGGAGCGGGCTGAGGGCACAGGTGCAACTGTGTGTCTAGGCATTCAAAAGGGCTGTGACATTGTGAGAGTCCATGATGTAAAACAAATAGCAAGAATGGCAAAAATGATGGATGCAATGCTGAACAAGGGAGGGATGCATCATGGATAAAGTCTACGTAGAAGGCATGGAGTTTTACGGCTATCACGGTGTGTTCAAAGAGGAGAACAAGCTCGGACAGCGTTTTAAAGTCGATTTAACTGCAGAATTGGATTTAAGCAAGGCGGGACAAACAGACGACCTTGAGCAAACTATTAACTATGCCGAGCTTTACCATGTATGTAAAGATATCGTCGAAGGTGAGCCTGTGAAACTGGTGGAAACACTGGCAGAACGTATTGCGGACACTGTCCTGAAGAAATTTCATCGGGTACAGCAATGTACTGTAAAAGTGATTAAGCCAGATCCGCCCATTCCCGGCCACTATAAATCAGTAGCAATAGAAATCACGAGAAAAAAATCATGAACAATATCGCTTATATTGCACTTGGATCTAATATTGGAGATAGAGAAACGTATTTACGGCGAGCGGTGGAGATGCTCCATCACCATGAGGCAGTAACAGTCACGAAAGTGTCTTCTATTTACGAAACAGACCCAGTCGGATACGAAGCCCAAGATGAATTTTTAAATATGGCAGTTGAAATCGAGACGTCGCTGAATCCGTTTCAGCTCCTTGAGCTAACTCAGCATATAGAAAATGAATTGGGCAGGACGAGAGAAGTCAGATGGGGTCCGAGGACGGCAGACCTTGACATTTTACTGTTTAATCGTGAAAATATTGAAACAGAGCAACTAATTGTTCCGCATCCGAGAATGTATGAGCGTTTATTTGTCCTTGCGCCGCTTGCGGAAATATGCAAGTGGGTTGAAAAAGAGGCAAAAAGCGCGGAAACCGACCAAGAAGGTGTAAGAGTATGGAAGCAGAAATCTGGGGTAGACGAATTCGTGCATTCAGAAAGCTGAAAGGTTATACTCAAGAAGGATTTGCAAAAGCATTAGGTATATCAGTTTCCATTCTCGGCGAAATTGAACGCGGAAACCGATTGCCGTCAGCTGCCATTATTCACAGCGCAGCAGATGTTTTAAATATAAGCGCGGACGAATTAGCGCCGCCAGAAAATAATAACAAATGAAAGGAGGGGAAAAATGTTTAAAATCGGTGATATTCAATTGAAAAATCCGGTTGTGCTGGCCCCTATGGCTGGTGTCTGCAACTCAGCATTCAGATTGACTGTAAAGGAATTCGGAGCCGGATTGGTATGCGCTGAAATGGTCAGCGACAAAGCGATCCTTTACAACAATGCCAAAACAATGGGTATGCTTTATATTGATGAACGTGAAAAACCGCTCAGCCTTCAAATCTTCGGAGGAAAAAAGGAAACCCTTGTGGAAGCGGCGAAGTTTGTAGACCAGAACACAACTGCTGATATCATTGATATTAACATGGGATGCCCGGTACCCAAGATTACAAAATGTGATGCGGGAGCGAAATGGCTTCTGAATCCTGATAAGATTTACGAAATGGTTGCTGCAGTAGTAGATGCCGTTGATAAACCAGTTACAGTGAAAATGAGAATGGGCTGGGATGAAGACCACATTTTTGCCGTGAAAAACGCACAGGCTGTTGAGCGTGCGGGCGGAAAAGCAGTTGCGCTTCATGGCCGTACAAGAGTGCAGATGTACGAAGGAACTGCAAACTGGGATATTATCAAAGAAGTAAAACAGTCTGTATCGATTCCGGTCATTGGAAACGGCGATGTCAAGACGCCGCAGGATGCTAAGCGTATGCTTGATGAAACAGGAGTGGACGGTGTCATGATCGGTCGCGCCGCACTGGGCAATCCGTGGATGATTTACCGTACAGTTCAATACCTTGAAACAGGTGAATTAAAAGAAGAGCCGCAAGTACGTGAAAAAATGGCGGTATGCAAACTGCATCTTGACCGCTTGATTAACTTAAAAGGTGAAAATGTAGCGGTAAGAGAAATGAGAAAACATGCTGCGTGGTATCTAAAAGGCGTAAGAGGCAATGCGGAGGTTCGGAATGGAATCAATCATTGCGAGACAAGAGAAGAGCTTGTACAGCTTTTAGATGCATTTACTGCTGAAGTTGAGGCAAAAGGGCTTCAAGACGCAAAAGTAGGATAATACTCACCTCTATTTGCTGCTCACTGCCAGTTTTATGCTGGCAGTTTTTCTGCTTTTTTCATGAGACAATATCTGTAATGGAGTGATAACAATGAGTCAAGAAGAGCATAATCATGAAGAATTAAACGACCAGCTGCAAGTCAGACGCGACAAAATGAATCAGATGAGAGAAAACGGTATAGATCCATTCGGCGCACGTTTTGAAAGAACTCATCAATCTGAGCAAATTATTGCGGCATATCAAAATCTAACGAAAGAAGAGTTAGAAGAAAAAGCGATTGAAGTCACAATCGCAGGCCGTATGATGACAAAGCGCGGTAAAGGAAAAGCTGGCTTCGCGCACCTTCAGGATTTAGAAGGTCAAATTCAAATCTACGTAAGAAAAGACAGTGTCGGTGACGACCAATATGAAATCTTTAAATCTTCCGACCTTGGTGACCTTATCGGCGTAACCGGAAAAGTGTTCAAAACAAATGTAGGCGAACTGTCTGTAAAAGCAACATCATTTGATTTGCTGACAAAAGCGCTTCGTCCGCTGCCGGATAAATATCATGGTTTAAAAGACGTTGAGCAGCGCTACCGTCAACGCTACCTGGATCTTATCGTAAATCCGGACAGCAAACATACGTTCATCACACGAAGCAAGATCATTCAAGCGATGAGAAGATACCTTGATGATCACGGATACTTAGAAGTAGAAACACCAACTATGCACAGCATTCCAGGGGGAGCCTCCGCGCGTCCGTTCATTACCCATCATAATGCTTTAGATATTCCGCTCTACATGCGTATTGCGATTGAACTGCATCTGAAACGCTTGATTGTCGGCGGTTTAGAAAAAGTATATGAAATCGGCCGTGTTTTCCGTAATGAAGGCGTCTCTACACGCCATAACCCAGAATTCACAATGATTGAATTATATGAAGCGTATGCTGACTATAAAGATATCATGAGCTTAACTGAAAACCTTGTCGCACATATCGCACAAGAAGTGCTTGGCACGACGACAATCCAATACGGCGAAGAACAAATTGAACTGAAACCTGAGTGGAAAAGAATCCATATGGTTGACGCAGTCAAAGAAGCGACAGGCGTTGACTTCTGGGAAGAGGTAACTGTTGAGCAGGCCCGTGAATATGCAAAAGAGCATGGTGTAGAGATTAAAGACTCTATGACAGTGGGCCATATTATAAACGAATTCTTCGAACAAAAAATCGAGGAAACGCTTATCCAGCCGACGTTTATTTATGGACATCCAGTAGAAATCTCTCCTCTTGCTAAGAAAAATCCAGAGGACCCGCGCTTCACAGACCGTTTTGAACTGTTTATCGTAGGCCGTGAGCATGCAAATGCATTCACAGAGCTAAATGACCCTATTGATCAAAGAGAGCGTTTTGAAGCCCAATTAAAAGAACGAGAAGAGGGTAATGATGAAGCTCATTTAATGGATGAAGACTTCGTTGAAGCCCTGGAGTATGGCATGCCGCCAACAGGAGGCTTAGGCATCGGGATCGATCGCCTCGTCATGCTGCTTACGAATGCTCCTTCGATCCGAGATGTACTGTTATTCCCGCAAATGAGACAGCGCTAATGTTAAAGAGCGTCAACCTTTCTAATAGAAGGATGACGCTCTTTTATAATTCCTATAGTTTTTCTTCAAAAAAACTATTGCACTATTATTTACAAGGTGGTATATTATTATTCGTTGCCGCTAAACAAGGCGATGACAAAAAAATAACTTCAAAAAAGTTATTGACTTCAACAAGACAAAGAGTTATAATAATAAAGTCGCTTAGACGAAGTGACAAAATGATCTTTGAAAACTAAACAAGACAAAACGTACCTGTTAATTCAAGTTTTAAATAAATCGCACAGCGATGTGCGTAGTCAGTCAAACTACTTTATCGGAGAGTTTGATCCTGGCTCAGGACGAACGCTGGCGGCGTGCCTAATACATGCAAGTCGAGCGGACAGATGGGAGCTTGCTCCCTGATGTTAGCGGCGGACGGGTGAGTAACACGTGGGTAACCTGCCTGTAAGACTGGGATAACTCCGGGAAACCGGGGCTAATACCGGATGCTTGTTTGAACCGCATGGTTCAAACATAAAAGGTGGCTTCGGCTACCACTTACAGATGGACCCGCGGCGCATTAGCTAGTTGGTGAGGTAACGGCTCACCAAGGCAACGATGCGTAGCCGACCTGAGAGGGTGATCGGCCACACTGGGACTGAGACACGGCCCAGACTCCTACGGGAGGCAGCAGTAGGGAATCTTCCGCAATGGACGAAAGTCTGACGGAGCAACGCCGCGTGAGTGATGAAGGTTTTCGGATCGTAAAGCTCTGTTGTTAGGGAAGAACAAGTACCGTTCGAATAGGGCGGTACCTTGACGGTACCTAACCAGAAAGCCACGGCTAACTACGTGCCAGCAGCCGCGGTAATACGTAGGTGGCAAGCGTTGTCCGGAATTATTGGGCGTAAAGGGCTCGCAGGCGGTTCCTTAAGTCTGATGTGAAAGCCCCCGGCTCAACCGGGGAGGGTCATTGGAAACTGGGGAACTTGAGTGCAGAAGAGGAGAGTGGAATTCCACGTGTAGCGGTGAAATGCGTAGAGATGTGGAGGAACACCAGTGGCGAAGGCGACTCTCTGGTCTGTAACTGACGCTGAGGAGCGAAAGCGTGGGGAGCGAACAGGATTAGATACCCTGGTAGTCCACGCCGTAAACGATGAGTGCTAAGTGTTAGGGGGTTTCCGCCCCTTAGTGCTGCAGCTAACGCATTAAGCACTCCGCCTGGGGAGTACGGTCGCAAGACTGAAACTCAAAGGAATTGACGGGGGCCCGCACAAGCGGTGGAGCATGTGGTTTAATTCGAAGCAACGCGAAGAACCTTACCAGGTCTTGACATCCTCTGACAATCCTAGAGATAGGACGTCCCCTTCGGGGGCAGAGTGACAGGTGGTGCATGGTTGTCGTCAGCTCGTGTCGTGAGATGTTGGGTTAAGTCCCGCAACGAGCGCAACCCTTGATCTTAGTTGCCAGCATTCAGTTGGGCACTCTAAGGTGACTGCCGGTGACAAACCGGAGGAAGGTGGGGATGACGTCAAATCATCATGCCCCTTATGACCTGGGCTACACACGTGCTACAATGGACAGAACAAAGGGCAGCGAAACCGCGAGGTTAAGCCAATCCCACAAATCTGTTCTCAGTTCGGATCGCAGTCTGCAACTCGACTGCGTGAAGCTGGAATCGCTAGTAATCGCGGATCAGCATGCCGCGGTGAATACGTTCCCGGGCCTTGTACACACCGCCCGTCACACCACGAGAGTTTGTAACACCCGAAGTCGGTGAGGTAACCTTTATGGAGCCAGCCGCCGAAGGTGGGACAGATGATTGGGGTGAAGTCGTAACAAGGTAGCCGTATCGGAAGGTGCGGCTGGATCACCTCCTTTCTAAGGATATTTACGGAATATAAGACCTTGGGTCTTATAAACAGAACGTTCCCTGTCTTGTTTAGTTTTGAAGGATCATTCCTTCGAAACGTGTTCTTTGAAAACTAGATAACAGTAGACATCACATTCAATTAGTAACACAAGATATCACATAGTGATTCTTTTTAACGGTTAAGTTAGAAAGGGCGCACGGTGGATGCCTTGGCACTAGGAGCCGATGAAGGACGGGACGAACACCGATATGCTTCGGGGAGCTGTAAGCAAGCTTTGATCCGGAGATTTCCGAATGGGGAAACCCACCACTCGTAATGGAGTGGTATCCATATCTGAATTCATAGGATATGAGAAGGCAGACCCGGGGAACTGAAACATCTAAGTACCCGGAGGAAGAGAAAGCAAATGCGATTCCCTGAGTAGCGGCGAGCGAAACGGGATTAGCCCAAACCAAGAGGCTTGCCTCTTGGGGTTGTAGGACACTCTATACGGAGTTACAAAGGAACGAGGTAGATGAAGAGGTCTGGAAAGGCCCGCCATAGAAGGTAACAGCCCTGTAGTCAAAACTTCGTTCTCTCCAGAGTGGATCCTGAGTACGGCGGAACACGTGAAATTCCGTCGGAATCCGGGAGGACCATCTCCCAAGGCTAAATACTCCCTAGTGACCGATAGTGAACCAGTACCGTGAGGGAAAGGTGAAAAGCACCCCGGAAGGGGAGTGAAAGAGATCCTGAAACCGTGTGCCTACAAGTAGTCAGAGCCCGTTAACGGGTGATGGCGTGCCTTTTGTAGAATGAACCGGCGAGTTACGATCCCGTGCAAGGTTAAGCAGAAGATGCGGAGCCGCAGCGAAAGCGAGTCTGAATAGGGCGCATGAGTACGTGGTCGTAGACCCGAAACCAGGTGATCTACCCATGTCCAGGGTGAAGTTCAGGTAACACTGAATGGAGGCCCGAACCCACGCACGTTGAAAAGTGCGGGGATGAGGTGTGGGTAGGGGTGAAATGCCAATCGAACCTGGAGATAGCTGGTTCTCTCCGAAATAGCTTTAGGGCTAGCCTCAAGGTAAGAGTCTTGGAGGTAGAGCACTGATTGGACTAGGGGCCCCTACCGGGTTACCGAATTCAGTCAAACTCCGAATGCCAATGACTTATCCTTGGGAGTCAGACTGCGAGTGATAAGATCCGTAGTCGAAAGGGAAACAGCCCAGACCGCCAGCTAAGGTCCCAAAGTATACGTTAAGTGGAAAAGGATGTGGAGTTGCTTAGACAACCAGGATGTTGGCTTAGAAGCAGCCACCATTTAAAGAGTGCGTAATAGCTCACTGGTCGAGTGACTCTGCGCCGAAAATGTACCGGGGCTAAACGTATCACCGAAGCTGCGGACTGTTCTTCGAACAGTGGTAGGAGAGCGTTCTAAGGGCTGTGAAGCCAGACCGGAAGGACTGGTGGAGCGCTTAGAAGTGAGAATGCCGGTATGAGTAGCGAAAGAGGGGTGAGAATCCCCTCCACCGAATGCCTAAGGTTTCCTGAGGAAGGCTCGTCCGCTCAGGGTTAGTCGGGACCTAAGCCGAGGCCGAAAGGCGTAGGCGATGGACAACAGGTTGATATTCCTGTACCACCTCCTCACCATTTGAGCAATGGGGGGACGCAGGAGGATAGGGTAAGCGCGGTATTGGATATCCGCGTCCAAGCAGTTAGGCTGGGAAATAGGCAAATCCGTTTCCCATAAGGCTGAGCTGTGATGGCGAGCGAAATTTAGTAGCGAAGTTCCTGATTCCACACTGCCAAGAAAAGCCTCTAGCGAGGTGAGAGGTGCCCGTACCGCAAACCGACACAGGTAGGCGAGGAGAGAATCCTAAGGTGATCGAGAGAACTCTCGTTAAGGAACTCGGCAAAATGACCCCGTAACTTCGGGAGAAGGGGTGCTCTGTTAGGGTGAAAGCCCGAGAGAGCCGCAGTGAATAGGCCCAGGCGACTGTTTAGCAAAAACACAGGTCTCTGCGAAGCCGTAAGGCGAAGTATAGGGGCTGACGCCTGCCCGGTGCTGGAAGGTTAAGAGGAGCGCTTAGCGTAAGCGAAGGTGCGAATTGAAGCCCCAGTAAACGGCGGCCGTAACTATAACGGTCCTAAGGTAGCGAAATTCCTTGTCGGGTAAGTTCCGACCCGCACGAAAGGCGCAACGATCTGGGCACTGTCTCAACGAGAGACTCGGTGAAATTATAGTACCTGTGAAGATGCAGGTTACCCGCGACAGGACGGAAAGACCCCGTGGAGCTTTACTGCAGCCTGATATTGAATGTTGGTACAGCTTGTACAGGATAGGTAGGAGCCTTGGAAACCGGAGCGCCAGCTTCGGTGGAGGCATCGGTGGGATACTACCCTGGCTGTATTGACCTTCTAACCCGCCGCCCTTATCGGGCGGGGAGACAGTGTCAGGTGGGCAGTTTGACTGGGGCGGTCGCCTCCTAAAAGGTAACGGAGGCGCCCAAAGGTTCCCTCAGAATGGTTGGAAATCATTCGCAGAGTGTAAAGGCACAAGGGAGCTTGACTGCGAGACCTACAAGTCGAGCAGGGACGAAAGTCGGGCTTAGTGATCCGGTGGTTCCGCATGGAAGGGCCATCGCTCAACGGATAAAAGCTACCCCGGGGATAACAGGCTTATCTCCCCCAAGAGTCCACATCGACGGGGAGGTTTGGCACCTCGATGTCGGCTCATCGCATCCTGGGGCTGTAGTCGGTCCCAAGGGTTGGGCTGTTCGCCCATTAAAGCGGTACGCGAGCTGGGTTCAGAACGTCGTGAGACAGTTCGGTCCCTATCCGTCGCGGGCGCAGGAAATTTGAGAGGAGCTGTCCTTAGTACGAGAGGACCGGGATGGACGCACCGCTGGTGTACCAGTTGTTCTGCCAAGGGCATCGCTGGGTAGCTATGTGCGGACGGGATAAGTGCTGAAAGCATCTAAGCATGAAGCCCCCCTCAAGATGAGATTTCCCATTCCGCAAGGAAGTAAGATCCCTGAAAGATGATCAGGTTGATAGGTCTGAGGTGGAAGTGTGGCGACACATGGAGCTGACAGATACTAATCGATCGAGGACTTAACCTAATTTCTAATGATGTCACACCTGTTATCTAGTTTTGAGAGAACACTCTCAATTGTTTGGTGGCGATAGCGAAGAGGTCACACCCGTTCCCATGCCGAACACGGAAGTTAAGCTCTTCAGCGCCGATGGTAGTCGGGGGTTTCCCCCTGTGAGAGTAGGACGCCGCCAAGCAATTGCACGTTAGTGCAATTATGGAGGATTAGCTCAGCTGGGAGAGCATCTGCCTTACAAGCAGAGGGTCGGCGGTTCGAGCCCGTCATCCTCCACCATTTGCCGGTGTAGCTCAATTGGTAGAGCAACTGACTTGTAATCAGTAGGTTGGGGGTTCAAGTCCTCTTGCCGGCACCACTTTTATATGATATAATATTCAAGTCTCTTGTAAGAAGAGCCATTAGCTCAGTTGGTAGAGCATCTGACTTTTAATCAGAGGGTCGAAGGTTCGAGTCCTTCATGGCTCACCATTTTTAAGCGGGTGTGGCGGAATTGGCAGACGCGCTAGACTTAGGATCTAGTGTCTTTATGACGTGGGGGTTCAAGTCCCTTCACCCGCATTATATAGGATGACAGTTATAAAAACTGGACATCCTGTCTGCGGAAGTAGTTCAGTGGTAGAACACCACCTTGCCAAGGTGGGGGTCGCGGGTTCGAATCCCGTCTTCCGCTCCAACTATACCATCCACGCCGGGGTGGTGGAATTGGCAGACACACAGGACTTAAAATCCTGCGGTAGGTGACTACCGTGCCGGTTCAAGTCCGGCCCTCGGCATTATCATTTGCGCCCGTAGCTCAATTGGATAGAGCGTTTGACTACGGATCAAAAGGTTAGGGGTTCGACTCCTCTCGGGCGCGCCATATATTATTTTAATATGAGGAATCGGGAAGTAGCTCAGCTTGGTAGAGCACATGGTTTGGGACCATGGGGTCGCAGGTTCGAATCCTGTCTTCCCGACCATTTTTATGGGGCCTTAGCTCAGCTGGGAGAGCGCCTGCTTTGCACGCAGGAGGTCAGCGGTTCGATCCCGCTAGGCTCCACCAAAAAAAGATTTAAAAAAGTTGTTGACTTTGAGAAAGCGACGTTGTATACTAATAAAGTTGCTTTAACAAGGCGATAAACAAAATGATCTTTGAAAACTAAACAAGACAAAACGTACCTGTTAATTCAAGTTTTAAATAAATCGCACAGCGATGTGCGTAGTCAGTCAAACTACTTTATCGGAGAGTTTGATCCTGGCTCAGGACGAACGCTGGCGGCGTGCCTAATACATGCAAGTCGAGCGGACAGATGGGAGCTTGCTCCCTGATGTTAGCGGCGGACGGGTGAGTAACACGTGGGTAACCTGCCTGTAAGACTGGGATAACTCCGGGAAACCGGGGCTAATACCGGATGCTTGTTTGAACCGCATGGTTCAAACATAAAAGGTGGCTTCGGCTACCACTTACAGATGGACCCGCGGCGCATTAGCTAGTTGGTGAGGTAACGGCTCACCAAGGCAACGATGCGTAGCCGACCTGAGAGGGTGATCGGCCACACTGGGACTGAGACACGGCCCAGACTCCTACGGGAGGCAGCAGTAGGGAATCTTCCGCAATGGACGAAAGTCTGACGGAGCAACGCCGCGTGAGTGATGAAGGTTTTCGGATCGTAAAGCTCTGTTGTTAGGGAAGAACAAGTACCGTTCGAATAGGGCGGTACCTTGACGGTACCTAACCAGAAAGCCACGGCTAACTACGTGCCAGCAGCCGCGGTAATACGTAGGTGGCAAGCGTTGTCCGGAATTATTGGGCGTAAAGGGCTCGCAGGCGGTTCCTTAAGTCTGATGTGAAAGCCCCCGGCTCAACCGGGGAGGGTCATTGGAAACTGGGGAACTTGAGTGCAGAAGAGGAGAGTGGAATTCCACGTGTAGCGGTGAAATGCGTAGAGATGTGGAGGAACACCAGTGGCGAAGGCGACTCTCTGGTCTGTAACTGACGCTGAGGAGCGAAAGCGTGGGGAGCGAACAGGATTAGATACCCTGGTAGTCCACGCCGTAAACGATGAGTGCTAAGTGTTAGGGGGTTTCCGCCCCTTAGTGCTGCAGCTAACGCATTAAGCACTCCGCCTGGGGAGTACGGTCGCAAGACTGAAACTCAAAGGAATTGACGGGGGCCCGCACAAGCGGTGGAGCATGTGGTTTAATTCGAAGCAACGCGAAGAACCTTACCAGGTCTTGACATCCTCTGACAATCCTAGAGATAGGACGTCCCCTTCGGGGGCAGAGTGACAGGTGGTGCATGGTTGTCGTCAGCTCGTGTCGTGAGATGTTGGGTTAAGTCCCGCAACGAGCGCAACCCTTGATCTTAGTTGCCAGCATTCAGTTGGGCACTCTAAGGTGACTGCCGGTGACAAACCGGAGGAAGGTGGGGATGACGTCAAATCATCATGCCCCTTATGACCTGGGCTACACACGTGCTACAATGGACAGAACAAAGGGCAGCGAAACCGCGAGGTTAAGCCAATCCCACAAATCTGTTCTCAGTTCGGATCGCAGTCTGCAACTCGACTGCGTGAAGCTGGAATCGCTAGTAATCGCGGATCAGCATGCCGCGGTGAATACGTTCCCGGGCCTTGTACACACCGCCCGTCACACCACGAGAGTTTGTAACACCCGAAGTCGGTGAGGTAACCTTTATGGAGCCAGCCGCCGAAGGTGGGACAGATGATTGGGGTGAAGTCGTAACAAGGTAGCCGTATCGGAAGGTGCGGCTGGATCACCTCCTTTCTAAGGATATTTACGGAATATAAGACCTTGGGTCTTATAAACAGAACGTTCCCTGTCTTGTTTAGTTTTGAAGGATCATTCCTTCGAAACGTGTTCTTTGAAAACTAGATAACAGTAGACATCACATTCAATTAGTAACACAAGATATCACATAGTGATTCTTTTTAACGGTTAAGTTAGAAAGGGCGCACGGTGGATGCCTTGGCACTAGGAGCCGATGAAGGACGGGACGAACACCGATATGCTTCGGGGAGCTGTAAGCAAGCTTTGATCCGGAGATTTCCGAATGGGGAAACCCACCACTCGTAATGGAGTGGTATCCATATCTGAATTCATAGGATATGAGAAGGCAGACCCGGGGAACTGAAACATCTAAGTACCCGGAGGAAGAGAAAGCAAATGCGATTCCCTGAGTAGCGGCGAGCGAAACGGGATTAGCCCAAACCAAGAGGCTTGCCTCTTGGGGTTGTAGGACACTCTATACGGAGTTACAAAGGAACGAGGTAGATGAAGAGGTCTGGAAAGGCCCGCCATAGAAGGTAACAGCCCTGTAGTCAAAACTTCGTTCTCTCCAGAGTGGATCCTGAGTACGGCGGAACACGTGAAATTCCGTCGGAATCCGGGAGGACCATCTCCCAAGGCTAAATACTCCCTAGTGACCGATAGTGAACCAGTACCGTGAGGGAAAGGTGAAAAGCACCCCGGAAGGGGAGTGAAAGAGATCCTGAAACCGTGTGCCTACAAGTAGTCAGAGCCCGTTAACGGGTGATGGCGTGCCTTTTGTAGAATGAACCGGCGAGTTACGATCCCGTGCAAGGTTAAGCAGAAGATGCGGAGCCGCAGCGAAAGCGAGTCTGAATAGGGCGCATGAGTACGTGGTCGTAGACCCGAAACCAGGTGATCTACCCATGTCCAGGGTGAAGTTCAGGTAACACTGAATGGAGGCCCGAACCCACGCACGTTGAAAAGTGCGGGGATGAGGTGTGGGTAGGGGTGAAATGCCAATCGAACCTGGAGATAGCTGGTTCTCTCCGAAATAGCTTTAGGGCTAGCCTCAAGGTAAGAGTCTTGGAGGTAGAGCACTGATTGGACTAGGGGCCCCTACCGGGTTACCGAATTCAGTCAAACTCCGAATGCCAATGACTTATCCTTGGGAGTCAGACTGCGAGTGATAAGATCCGTAGTCGAAAGGGAAACAGCCCAGACCGCCAGCTAAGGTCCCAAAGTATACGTTAAGTGGAAAAGGATGTGGAGTTGCTTAGACAACCAGGATGTTGGCTTAGAAGCAGCCACCATTTAAAGAGTGCGTAATAGCTCACTGGTCGAGTGACTCTGCGCCGAAAATGTACCGGGGCTAAACGTATCACCGAAGCTGCGGACTGTTCTTCGAACAGTGGTAGGAGAGCGTTCTAAGGGCTGTGAAGCCAGACCGGAAGGACTGGTGGAGCGCTTAGAAGTGAGAATGCCGGTATGAGTAGCGAAAGAGGGGTGAGAATCCCCTCCACCGAATGCCTAAGGTTTCCTGAGGAAGGCTCGTCCGCTCAGGGTTAGTCGGGACCTAAGCCGAGGCCGAAAGGCGTAGGCGATGGACAACAGGTTGATATTCCTGTACCACCTCCTCACCATTTGAGCAATGGGGGGACGCAGGAGGATAGGGTAAGCGCGGTATTGGATATCCGCGTCCAAGCAGTTAGGCTGGGAAATAGGCAAATCCGTTTCCCATAAGGCTGAGCTGTGATGGCGAGCGAAATTTAGTAGCGAAGTTCCTGATTCCACACTGCCAAGAAAAGCCTCTAGCGAGGTGAGAGGTGCCCGTACCGCAAACCGACACAGGTAGGCGAGGAGAGAATCCTAAGGTGATCGAGAGAACTCTCGTTAAGGAACTCGGCAAAATGACCCCGTAACTTCGGGAGAAGGGGTGCTCTGTTAGGGTGCAAGCCCGAGAGAGCCGCAGTGAATAGGCCCAGGCGACTGTTTAGCAAAAACACAGGTCTCTGCGAAGCCGTAAGGCGAAGTATAGGGGCTGACGCCTGCCCGGTGCTGGAAGGTTAAGAGGAGCGCTTAGCGTAAGCGAAGGTGCGAATTGAAGCCCCAGTAAACGGCGGCCGTAACTATAACGGTCCTAAGGTAGCGAAATTCCTTGTCGGGTAAGTTCCGACCCGCACGAAAGGCGCAACGATCTGGGCACTGTCTCAACGAGAGACTCGGTGAAATTATAGTACCTGTGAAGATGCAGGTTACCCGCGACAGGACGGAAAGACCCCGTGGAGCTTTACTGCAGCCTGATATTGAATGTTGGTACAGCTTGTACAGGATAGGTAGGAGCCTTGGAAACCGGAGCGCCAGCTTCGGTGGAGGCATCGGTGGGATACTACCCTGGCTGTATTGACCTTCTAACCCGCCGCCCTTATCGGGCGGGGAGACAGTGTCAGGTGGGCAGTTTGACTGGGGCGGTCGCCTCCTAAAAGGTAACGGAGGCGCCCAAAGGTTCCCTCAGAATGGTTGGAAATCATTCGCAGAGTGTAAAGGCACAAGGGAGCTTGACTGCGAGACCTACAAGTCGAGCAGGGACGAAAGTCGGGCTTAGTGATCCGGTGGTTCCGCATGGAAGGGCCATCGCTCAACGGATAAAAGCTACCCCGGGGATAACAGGCTTATCTCCCCCAAGAGTCCACATCGACGGGGAGGTTTGGCACCTCGATGTCGGCTCATCGCATCCTGGGGCTGTAGTCGGTCCCAAGGGTTGGGCTGTTCGCCCATTAAAGCGGTACGCGAGCTGGGTTCAGAACGTCGTGAGACAGTTCGGTCCCTATCCGTCGCGGGCGCAGGAAATTTGAGAGGAGCTGTCCTTAGTACGAGAGGACCGGGATGGACGCACCGCTGGTGTACCAGTTGTTCTGCCAAGGGCATCGCTGGGTAGCTATGTGCGGACGGGATAAGTGCTGAAAGCATCTAAGCATGAAGCCCCCCTCAAGATGAGATTTCCCATTCCGCAAGGAAGTAAGATCCCTGAAAGATGATCAGGTTGATAGGTCTGAGGTGGAAGTGTGGCGACACATGGAGCTGACAGATACTAATCGATCGAGGACTTAACCTAATTTCTAATGATGTCACATCTGTTATCTAGTTTTGAGAGAACACTCTCAATTGTTTGGTGGCGATAGCGAAGAGGTCACACCCGTTCCCATGCCGAACACGGAAGTTAAGCTCTTCAGCGCCGATGGTAGTCGGGGGTTTCCCCCTGTGAGAGTAGGACGCCGCCAAGCAATTAATAAAAGGACAGCTCATATGAGCTGTCCTTTTTGCGTTCTCCTTTATTGGTATCATAAAATTTCATTTAGTTATATAATATAATAACTTCACAGAGAAATTTAAGTGAATAATCAGGTTTTATGAATTTAGAAAATGGAAATACTTAAGATAGAGCGATAAAGTTGAAAATTCTCGAAAAACACCTTATAGTAAGATTAAAGTCAAATATAGTCAAAGTCAATAAAGGAGGGGGTTGAGTGGGACATAATATTTCTGACATCATTGAACAGTACTTGAAACAAGTGTTAGATCAAAATGGCAAGGAAATTTTAGAAATTAAACGGAGTGAAATTGCAGATAAATTTCAATGTGTTCCTTCCCAAATAAATTATGTCATCAACACCAGATTTACAAGCGAGAGAGGATATATTGTTGAGAGCAAACGCGGGGGCGGCGGTTACATCAGAATCATTAAAATTAAAATGAATAATGAAGTTGTCCTAATCAATAATATTATTTCTCAAATTAATACCCATTTGTCTCAAGCAGCCTCTGATGACATTATTTTAAGGCTATTAGAAGACAAGGTGATCTCTGAGAGAGAAGCAAAAATGATGGTCAGCGTGATGGATCGCTCAGTACTGTACATTGATTTGCCTGAACGTGATGAATTGAGAGCGAGAATGATGAAAGCTATGCTGACCGCTTTAAAATTAAAATAAGCGGGTGAAAAGATTGATTTGTCAAGAGTGCAATGAGAGACCAGCCACTTTTCACTTTACAAAGGTTGTTAACGGAGAGAAAAAAGAGGTTCACATCTGCGAACAATGTGCAAAAGAACACAGCGACTCATATGGTATAAGTGCAAGTCATGGTTTCTCTATTCATAATTTACTATCAGGCTTACTGAACATGGATTCTTCATTTCAGAATGCTGGAACTCAAATGTTCAGCCCTTCCGAGCAAATATCTGCTTGTCCGAAGTGCGGAATGACATTTCAGCAATTTAGAAAAACCGGCCGATTTGGCTGTGCCGAATGTTATAAAACATTTCATAGCAACATTACACCGATCTTACGCAAAGTTCACAGCGGAAACACTGTGCATGGCGGGAAAATACCGAAACGTATAGGTGGCAACCTGCACGTCAGACGACAGATCGAAATGCTGAAAAAAGAATTAGAAGCTTTAATACACCAAGAAGAATTTGAAAACGCAGCCCATGTGAGAGATCAAATTCGTTCATTAGAACAGTCACTCAAAAGTACAGATAGTGAGGAGGAACAGGGGTAATGTCGCTAAAGCATTTTATTCAGGACGCATTAAGCAGTTGGATGAAGCAGAAAGGCCCTGAAAGTGACATTGTACTCAGCAGCCGCATACGTTTAGCTAGAAACTTTGAGAATATTCGGTTCCCTACGCGATATTCCAATGAAGAAGCCTCATCCATCTTGCAACAGTTTGAAGAACAGTTTTCAGAACATGAAATACCCGGTGTCGGCAAATTCCTTTTAATTAGAATGAACGACGCACAGCCTTTAGAAAAACGGGTGCTTGTTGAAAAGCATCTCATCAGCCCTAATTTGACAGAGTCTCCTTTTGGCGGCTGTTTGCTTTCTGAAAATGAGGAAGTGAGCGTCATGTTGAATGAGGAGGACCACATTAGAATTCAGTGTCTTTTCCCAGGATTTCAGCTTCCACAAGCAATGAAAGCCGCAAACCAAGTTGATGACTGGATTGAGGAAAAGGTTGATTATGCATTTAGTGAGCAAAGAGGTTACTTAACCAGCTGTCCTACAAATGTAGGTACGGGCCTAAGGGCTTCAGTCATGATGCATCTTCCGGCACTGGTTTTAACTAGGCAAATAAATCGAATTATACCAGCTATTAATCAATTAGGCTTAGTTGTTAGAGGAATTTATGGGGAAGGCAGCGAAGCAGTAGGAAATATCTTTCAAATTTCAAATCAAATCACGCTTGGAAAGTCGGAGCAGGATATTGTCGATGACCTTAACAGCGTAGCTGCCCAGCTGATTGAACAGGAACGATCTGCTCGAGAAGCGCTTTACCAAACCTCTAAGATTGAGCTTGAGGATCGTGTGTATCGATCCTATGGAGTCTTGTCCAATTGCCGGATGATTGAATCGAAAGAAACTGCAAAGTGCCTTTCAGATGTTCGGTTAGGTATAGACTTAGGCATTATAAAAGGACTTTCAAGCAATATACTTAATGAACTGATGATTTTAACACAGCCGGGATTTTTACAGCAATACTCGGGAGGCGCTTTGCGTCCGAACGAAAGAGATATACGAAGAGCGGCTCTTATCAGAGAACGGCTTCATTTGGAAATGAATGGGAATAGACAGGAGGATGAATCGATATGATGTTTGGAAGATTTACAGAACGAGCTCAAAAGGTACTGGCGCTTGCACAGGAAGAAGCACTTCGTTTAGGTCATAACAATATCGGCACTGAACATATTTTATTAGGACTGGTGCGAGAAGGAGAGGGCATCGCTGCTAAAGCACTTCAAGCGCTTGGACTTGGTTCAGATAAAATTCAAAAAGAAGTTGAGAGCTTAATCGGGCGCGGACAGGAAATGTCTCAAACGATTCATTATACTCCGAGAGCTAAAAAAGTCATTGAGTTATCAATGGATGAGGCCAGAAAACTCGGCCATTCTTATGTGGGTACAGAGCATATTCTTCTTGGTCTTATTCGCGAAGGTGAAGGTGTGGCTGCGAGAGTGCTTAACAATCTCGGAGTCAGCTTAAATAAAGCAAGACAGCAAGTGCTTCAGCTTCTTGGAAGTAATGAAACAGGTTCATCAGCGGCTGGAACAAACAGCAATGCGAATACGCCTACACTAGATAGCCTGGCAAGAGATTTAACAGCGATTGCGAAGGAAGACAGCCTTGATCCGGTTATCGGCAGAAGCAAAGAAATTCAGCGTGTTATTGAAGTGCTGAGCCGCAGAACGAAAAACAATCCTGTTCTGATTGGGGAACCGGGCGTAGGTAAAACGGCTATCGCAGAAGGTCTCGCACAGCAGATTATTAATAATGAAGTTCCCGAAATTTTACGCGATAAACGCGTTATGACATTAGACATGGGAACAGTTGTTGCCGGTACAAAATACCGCGGTGAATTTGAGGATCGTTTGAAAAAAGTTATGGATGAAATCCGTCAGGCAGGAAACATCATTCTATTCATTGATGAGCTCCATACACTAATCGGAGCGGGCGGAGCAGAAGGTGCCATTGACGCATCCAACATCTTGAAACCTTCACTTGCTCGCGGAGAACTTCAGTGTATCGGTGCGACAACTCTTGATGAGTACCGTAAATATATTGAAAAAGATGCAGCTCTGGAGCGCCGTTTTCAGCCAATCCAGGTTGATCAGCCGTCGGTAGACGAGAGCATTCAAATCTTAAAAGGCTTGCGTGACCGATATGAAGCTCACCACCGCGTTTCTATCACTGATGAAGCCATTGAAGCTGCGGTTAAGCTTTCTGACAGATATATTTCTGACCGTTTCCTTCCCGATAAAGCTATTGACTTGATCGATGAAGCGGGCTCAAAGGTCAGATTGCGTTCATTTACAACGCCTCCTAATTTAAAAGAGCTTGAACAGAAACTTGATGAAGTTCGTAAAGAGAAGGATGCTGCGGTGCAAAGCCAAGAATTTGAAAAAGCCGCTTCCCTGCGTGATACGGAACAGCGTTTGCGTGAACAGGTGGAGGATACGAAAAAATCATGGAAAGAGAAGCAGGGGCAGGAAAACTCAGAGGTTTCTGTGGATGATATTGCGATGGTTGTATCCAGCTGGACTGGGGTGCCTGTTTCAAAAATCGCTCAAACTGAAACAGATAAGCTTCTTAATATGGAGAGCATTCTTCATTCCCGTGTCATCGGCCAAGATGAAGCTGTTGTAGCCGTTGCTAAAGCGGTCAGACGTGCGAGAGCAGGGCTAAAAGATCCTAAACGTCCAATCGGCTCATTCATTTTCTTAGGCCCTACAGGCGTAGGTAAAACAGAGCTTGCACGGGCGCTTGCTGAGTCTATCTTCGGTGATGAAGAAGCCATGATCAGAATTGATATGTCTGAATACATGGAAAAACACTCGACTTCTAGACTTGTAGGTTCACCTCCAGGGTATGTGGGTTACGATGAGGGCGGCCAATTAACAGAGAAGGTAAGAAGAAAACCATACTCTGTTGTGCTTCTTGATGAAATTGAGAAAGCGCACCCTGACGTCTTCAATATCCTCCTTCAAGTTCTTGAAGACGGACGATTAACTGATTCTAAAGGCCGTACAGTCGATTTCCGCAACACGATTCTGATCATGACATCAAACGTCGGAGCAAGTGAGCTGAAACGCAACAAATATGTCGGCTTCAACGTTCAGGATGAGACGCAAAATCATAAAGACATGAAGGATAAAGTGATGGGTGAGCTGAAACGTGCGTTCAGACCGGAATTCATCAACCGTATTGATGAAATTATCGTCTTCCATTCACTCGAGAAAAAACATCTGGCTGAAATCGTGTCATTGATGTCTGATCAATTAACGAAACGTCTTAAAGAACAGGATCTTTCTATAGAATTGACGGAAGCTGCGAAAGCAAAAGTCGCGGAAGAGGGCGTAGACCTTGAATACGGTGCCCGCCCGCTCAGAAGAGCCATTCAAAAACATGTGGAGGATCGTTTATCTGAAGAGTTGCTCAGAGGTAACATTCATAAAGGGCACCATATCGTTCTTGATGTAGAAGATGGCGAATTTGTCGTAAAAACGACTGCTAAAACGAATTAATATAGAAGACGAAAATGAGGCATACAGCATGTAAGTGTATGCCTCAATTTCGTATCAAGAAATAGAACAAGGGAGAGGTCTTACACTATTTATGGCTAAAACAAAATCCAAATTCATCTGCCAATCCTGCGGCTACGAGTCTCCAAAATGGATGGGGAAATGTCCGGGCTGCGGTGCTTGGAATACAATGGTGGAAGAAATGATTAAAAAAGCACCGGCCAATCGGAGAGCGGCTTTTTCTCATTCTGTTCAAACCGTACAGAAACCTTCCCCCATAACATCAATCGAAACATCAGAAGAACCTCGGGTTAAAACACAGCTCGGCGAGTTTAACAGAGTGCTCGGAGGCGGAGTGGTAAAGGGATCACTTGTTTTAATTGGCGGGGACCCCGGTATCGGGAAATCGACCTTACTACTGCAAGTATCCGCTCAGCTATCTGGTTCATCGCGTCATGTTCTATACATTTCAGGAGAAGAATCGGTAAAACAAACGAAATTAAGAGCAGACCGTCTGGGCATAAATAATCCCTCACTGCATGTTTTATCCGAAACCGATATGGAGTATATTTCGTCTGCTATAGAAGAGATGAATCCAGCGTTTGTCGTTGTCGACTCGATTCAAACGGTTTATCAAAGTGATATCACATCGGCTCCCGGCAGTGTATCACAAGTAAGAGAATGTACAGCCGCGCTGATGAAAATTGCAAAAACAAAAGGTATTCCGATATTTATTGTAGGTCACGTAACGAAAGAAGGGTCCATCGCGGGGCCGAGACTGCTGGAGCATATGGTTGACACTGTTTTATACTTTGAAGGAGAACGTCACCATACTTTCCGAATCTTACGGGCTGTAAAAAACCGTTTTGGTTCTACAAACGAAATGGGTATTTTTGAAATGCGGGAAGAAGGGCTCACTGAGGTACTGAATCCTTCAGAGATCTTCTTAGAAGAGCGTTCGGCGGGATCTTCGGGGTCGAGCATAACGGCTTCTATGGAAGGTACAAGGCCTATTCTTGTTGAAATTCAGGCACTCATCTCGCCAACGAGCTTTGGCAATCCGCGGCGCATGGCAACAGGGATAGATCATAACAGGGTGTCACTGTTAATGGCTGTATTAGAAAAAAGAGTAGGGCTGCTGCTGCAAAATCAGGATGCATATTTGAAGGTAGCGGGCGGCGTCAAACTAGATGAACCTGCGATTGATCTTGCTATAGCGGTAAGTATCGCATCGAGCTTTAGAGATACACCTCCAAATCCTGCAGATTGCTTTATAGGAGAAGTGGGATTAACCGGAGAAGTCCGCCGGGTATCAAGAATTGAACAGCGTGTAAAAGAAGCGGCAAAGCTTGGCTTTAAACGCATGATCATACCTGCGGCAAATCTGGATGGATGGACGAAACCAAAAGGGATTGAGGTCATCGGAGTAGCAAATGTTTCAGAGGCACTTCGTACTTCATTAGGAGGATAATAGATGGAAAAAGAGAAAAAAGGGGCGAAACATGAGTTAGATCTGTCTTCTATTTTGCAGTTTGTTGCTCCTGGAACACCGCTCAGAGCGGGGATAGAAAATGTGCTGAGAGCAAATACAGGCGGTCTGATTGTTGTTGGATATAATGATAAAGTAAAAGAAGTGGTGGATGGCGGTTTCCACATTAACACTGCTTTTTCGCCGGCGCATTTATATGAACTGGCTAAAATGGATGGTGCAATTATCTTAAGTGATTCTGGTCAAAAGATCCTATATGCCAATACACAATTGATGCCTGAAGCCACAATTTCTTCGTCAGAAACAGGAATGCGGCACCGCACCGCCGAAAGAGTAGCTAAGCAAACCGGCTGTCTCGTTATCGCAATTTCTGAGAGAAGAAATGTCATAACGTTATATCAGGAAAGTATGAAGTATACACTAAAAGACATAGGATTCATTTTAACAAAAGCGAACCAAGCCATTCAAACTCTAGAAAAATATAAAACAATTCTGGACAAAACGATTAATGCACTAAACGCATTAGAGTTTGAGGAACTCGTTACTTTCAGCGATGTTCTGTCTGTGATGCACCGTTATGAAATGGTGCTGCGAATTAAAAATGAAATCAACATGTATATCAGGGAGCTGGGAACAGAAGGTCATTTGATTAAGTTGCAGGTCATCGAACTGATTACTGATATGGAAGAAGAGGCTGCTTTATTTATTAAGGATTACGTGAAGGAAAAAATTAAAGATCCGTTTGTCCTTTTAAAAGAACTGCAGGATATGTCCAGCTACGATTTGCTTGATGATTCCATTGTTTATAAGCTTCTTGGTTACCCGGCTTCTACAAATCTTGATGACTATGTTCTGCCTAGAGGATACAGGCTGCTAAATAAGATACCGCGCCTTCCGATGCCAATTGTGGAAAATGTGGTGGAAGCATTTGGCGTCCTGCCGAGAATAATTGAGGCAAGTGCAGAAGAATTAGATGAAGTAGAGGGTATCGGTGAAGTACGAGCCCAAAAAATCAAAAAGGGCTTAAAACGTCTTCAAGAGAAGCATTATTTAGACAGACAGCTATGATTTTCGGTTAAAACCATATCATTACGGGTATATTATTGTTGGTTTTTGTTTATTCTGATATTCGTAGGTTGCATAAAATCTTATGAAATATAACAATTTTCTTTAAAGGAGGTGGGGGTATGTTAAAACGAATAGTTCAGGCGTTCTTCATTATTTTCGGCGGCGTTGTTGGTATATTTTTAATACCTGAATTGTTTGTACTGTTAAGTTTACAGGACATACCTTTAATAACAAACGCATATACGTCTGCGGCAATAGGTGCAATTATCTTTTTTCTCATCAGTATATGGGGTACAGATTACGTTGTGAACTGGGTGAAGTGGATAGAGGATTCATTATTAAAAGCGCCGGTTCCAGATTTGTTATTTGGAAGTCTTGGCTTAGTATTTGGACTTATAATTGCTTATCTTATCGTAAACGTTATTCCTTTAGACAATATACCTTACCGCATACTCAGCACAATCATCCCTGTGTTTTTAGCTTTCTTTCTCGGTTATCTTGGTTTTCAGGTGGGCTTTAAGAAAAAGGATGAACTGATCAGCCTATTCTCCATTTCCGCCAGAATGCAAAAGAAAAAAGGAGCAGCCGATGAAGAGCACGAGGTCCAAGACAAAAAGCTGAAAATCCTGGACACAAGTGTTATTATTGATGGGAGAATTGCAGATATTTGTCAGACTGGTTTTTTAGAGGGAATCATCGTGATTCCGCAGTTTGTCCTTGAGGAATTGCAGCATATCGCTGACTCCTCAGATGTGTTAAAACGCAACAGAGGGCGCCGCGGTCTTGATATCCTGAACCGTATTCAAAAAGAATTAGATATTAAAGTTGAAATTTATGAAGGTGACTTTGAAGATATTCAGGAGGTTGACAGCAAGCTTGTCAAACTCGCTAAACTGACATCCGGAGTCGTTGTGACGAATGATTTTAATTTAAATAAAGTATGCGAGCTTCAGAAGGTAGCAGTATTGAACATTAATGACCTCGCCAACGCGGTCAAGCCCGTTGTGCTTCCGGGTGAGGAAATGAATGTTCAGGTCATTAAAGACGGCAAAGAGCATAATCAGGGAGTCGCTTACTTGGATGACGGCACTATGATTGTCGTTGAAGAAGGACGGAATTATATCGGCAAACACATTGATGTTCTCGTCACAAGTGTGCTGCAGACAGCAGCGGGACGAATGATTTTTGCCAAGCCTAAGCTGTTGGAGAAGGCGCTGTAAAGGGAGAAAGAACAATGAATTATGATGTGGTTATTCCTGCGGCCGGACAGGGGAAACGGATGAAGGCAGGGAGAAATAAACTGTTTATCGAGCTGAAAGGAGATCCGGTTATCATTCACACTTTACGGGTGTTTGACAGCCATCGTCCGTGCGACCGAATCATTTTGGTGATTAACGAGCGCGAACGTGAAGACTTTCAGCAATTGCTGAGCCAATATCCGTTTCAAACCGCTATCGAGCTTGTTGCAGGCGGAGATGAACGCCAGCACAGTGTTTATAAAGGACTCAAAGCCATTAAACAAGAAAAGATTGTGCTCGTTCACGACGGCGCTCGTCCTTTTATAAAGCATGAACAGATTGACGAACTGATCGTTGAAGCGGAGCAGGCAGGAGCGGCCATCCTGGCTGTTCCGGTAAAAGATACGATTAAACGCGTTCAAGGTTTAGAAGTCAGTGAGACGATTGAACGTTCAAGCTTGTGGGCTGTCCAAACGCCACAAGCTTTTCGTCTTTCTTTATTGATGGAGGCTCACGCTGAGGCAGAGCGCAGAGGATTTTTAGGAACGGATGACGCCAGTCTCGTCGAACAGCTTGAGGGCGGTTCGGTCCGTGTTGTAGAAGGTAACTATACAAATATTAAGCTGACAACTCCTGATGATTTAACGTCAGCTGAAGCTATCATGGAAGCAGAAAGTGGGAATAAACATGTTTAGAATCGGACAAGGTTTTGATGTGCACCAATTAGTAGAGGGCCGGCCTCTCATTATCGGCGGAGTTGAAATTCCGTATGAAAAAGGATTGCTCGGACATTCTGACGCGGATGTATTATTGCACACCGTTGCTGACGCATGCCTCGGAGCTGTCGGGGAGGGCGACATCGGCAAGCACTTTCCTGATACAGATCCTGAGTTCAAGGATGCTGATTCGTTTCAATTACTTCAGCATGTCTGGGGGATTGTGAAACAGAAAGGATATGTACTCGGAAATATTGATTGCACGATCATTGCACAGAAGCCAAAGATGGCGCCGTACATAGAAGACATGAGAAAAAGAATCGCCGAAGGGCTGGAGGCAGAGGTTTCCCAAGTGAATGTAAAAGCGACCACGACCGAAAAGCTTGGATTTACAGGAAGAGCGGAAGGAATAGCAGCTCAAGCGACAGTGCTGATACAAAAAGGCTAACTTGTTTTGATGCCCGGTCTATTTGGTGGTAGAATAGATGCATAGATTTAGCCTGAGGCCATACATGAGATGAAAGGAAGTATTTGAAATGGGAAACGAAGTACGCGTTCGTTATGCACCGAGTCCAACAGGACATTTGCATATTGGAAATGCCAGAACGGCGCTTTTTAATTATTTATTTGCCCGCAACCAAGGCGGTAAGTTTATTATTCGTGTTGAGGACACGGATAAAAAACGCAACATTGAGGGCGGAGAACAAAGCCAGCTTAACTATTTAAAATGGCTTGGCATCGACTGGGATGAGAGTGTGGATGTCGGCGGAGATTACGGCCCATACCGTCAGTCCGAGCGTAACGATATCTATAAGGTTTACTATGAAGAGCTGCTTGAAAAAGGGCTTGCTTATAAATGTTTCTGTACGGAAGAAGAACTTGAAAAAGAACGTGAAGAGCAGATTGCCCGCGGAGAGATGCCGCGTTATTCCGGAAAGCACAGAGATCTGACTCAGGAAGAACAGGAAAAATTCCTTGCAGAGGGCAGAAAGCCGAGTATTCGTTTCCGCGTCCCTGAAGGAAAAATCATTGCGTTCAATGATATTGTAAAAGGTGAAATTTCTTTCGAATCTGATGGCATCGGCGACTTTGTTATTGTGAAAAAAGACGGCACGCCGACTTATAACTTTGCAGTAGCTGTGGATGACTATCTAATGAAAATGACGCACGTGCTGCGCGGTGAGGATCATATCTCGAATACACCAAAACAGATCATGATCTATCAAGCATTTGGATGGGATATTCCTCAGTTCGGCCACATGACGCTGATTGTAAATGAAAGCCGTAAAAAGCTCAGCAAACGTGATGAATCCATTATCCAATTCATTGAGCAATATAAAGAGCTTGGCTACTTGCCGGAAGCGCTGTTTAACTTTATCGGCCTGCTGGGCTGGTCGCCGGTGGGAGAAGAAGAGCTTTTCACAAAAGAAGAGTTTATTGACATTTTTGATGTAAACCGGTTATCTAAATCACCAGCTCTGTTTGATATGCATAAGCTAAAATGGGTCAACAACCAATATGTAAAAAAATTGGATCTTGATCAGGTTGTTGAGCTTACGCTTCCGCATCTTCAAAAAGCCGGCAAAGTTGGCAATGAGCTTTCTCCTGAAGAACAAGAATGGGTTCGCAAACTGATTTCTCTATATCATGAGCAATTGAGCTACGGTGCAGAAATTGTTGAGCTGACTGATTTGTTCTTTACGGATGAGATCGAGTATAATCAAGAAGCAAAAGCTGTTCTAGAAGAAGAGCAGGTGCCTGAAGTGCTTAGCACATTCGCTGCGAAGCTTGAAGAGCTAGAGGAGTTCACTCCGGACCAGATCAAAGCTTCTATCAAAGCAGTGCAGAAAGAAACAGGTCATAAAGGGAAAAAGCTGTTTATGCCGATCCGTGTTGCTGTAACAGGCCAAACTCACGGTCCTGAGCTTCCGCAATCAATTGAACTGATCGGAAAAGAATCTGCAATTCAGCGGTTGAAAAATATCTAAATAGATGATTGTTGACAGGGAAGAGTATAAAGCTTTAGACCAATACAGAAAGGATCTTCATTGGCTGAGAGAGATCCCAGAGTCGGGTTTTAGAAGTGCGCCCTTAAGACCTTTGAAGAACGTTTTTCGAAATCAGTATTCAAAGGCGGCCGCCGCCGTTACAGGCTGAAGTTGGGAGAGCAGGAGTCTGCTTTTCAAACAGAGTGGAACCGCGCGGTTAAAGCGTCTCTGTCATGTTTACATGCAGAGGCGCTTTTTTTATTGGTGTCTAGAGGAAATAGATAGAGGATAGCGTGTAGAATGGGGGGAAGCATGTGTTTTTTAAAATGTTCAAAGAAGACATTGATACGGTGTTCGATCAAGATCCTGCAGCACGAAGTTATTTTGAAGTGATTTTAACTTATTCCGGTTTACATGCTATATGGGCGCATCGGATTGCACATGCTTTATATAAACGAAAATTTTATTTCCTTGCACGCCTTATATCTCAGGTGAGCCGATTTTTTACAGGAATTGAAATCCACCCAGGGGCTACGATCGGAAGAAGATTTTTCATAGACCATGGGATGGGGGTTGTCATTGGGGAGACATGTGAAATTGGCAATAACGTAACCGTTTTTCAGGGAGTTACCCTTGGAGGAACGGGGAAAGAAAGGGGAAAAAGGCATCCGACAATTAAAGATGACGCATTGATAGCAACAGGTGCTAAAGTGCTCGGTTCGATTACTGTCGGTGAAGGCTCCAAAATAGGGGCTGGTTCAGTTGTGCTGCACGATGTTCCGGACTACTCCACAGTTGTCGGCATCCCGGGAAGGGTTGTCGTTCAAAACGGCAAGAAAATCAAACGGGATCTAAACCATCAGGATTTACCTGATCCTGTTGCTGACCGGTTTAAGTCTTTGGAACTGCAGATTTTAGAGCTGAAGGCGGAACTTGAAGACAGAAAAGAAAGGATTAATCAAAAATGACAATCACTCTTTATAATACATTGACCAGACAGAAGGAAACATTCGTTCCTCTTGAAGAGGGGAAAGTGAAAATGTACGTGTGCGGACCGACGGTTTACAATTATATTCATATAGGGAATGCCCGTCCGGCCATCGTTTATGACACGATACGAAACTATTTGGAGTATAAAGGCTACGATGTCCAGTATGTCTCTAACTTCACAGATGTAGATGATAAATTAATTAAAGCGGCAAATGAACTCGGTGAAGATGTTCCAACCATTTCTGAGCGTTTTATTAAGGCATACTTTGAAGATGTGGGCGCTCTTGGCTGCAGAAAAGCAGACCTTCATCCGCGCGTCATGGAAAACATGGACGCGATTATTGATTTCATAGATCAGCTGGTGAAAAAGGGCTATGCTTATGAATCTGAAGGAGATGTGTATTTCAAAACAAGAGCATTCGAGGGATACGGAAAGCTTTCGCAGCAATCGATTGATGAATTGAGATCTGGCGCACGCATCCGAGTTGGCGAGAAAAAAGAAGATGCTCTTGATTTCGCTCTGTGGAAAGCGGCTAAAGAAGGAGAAATCTCCTGGGATAGCCCTTGGGGGAAAGGACGTCCAGGCTGGCACATTGAATGCTCTGCTATGGTGAAAAAGTACTTAGGTGATCAGATTGATATCCATGCAGGCGGCCAGGATTTAACCTTCCCTCACCATGAAAATGAAATTGCACAATCTGAAGCGCTGACTGGCAAAACATTTGCGAAATACTGGCTTCATAATGGCTATATCAATATCGATAATGAAAAAATGTCAAAATCACTCGGCAACTTTGTGCTTGTGCATGACATTATTAAACAGCATGATCCGCAGCTCCTCAGATTCTTTATGCTGTCTGTTCACTATCGTCACCCAATCAACTATTCAGAAGAGCTTCTGGAGAACACAAAGAGCGCGTTTAACCGGTTGAAAACAGCGTACAGCAACCTTCAGCACCGTTTAAACAGCAGCACGAATTTAACAGAAGATGATGATAAATGGCTTGCAAAGATTGAAGAACATCGAAAAGCATTTGAAGAAGCAATGGATGATGATTTTAATACAGCGAATGCCATTTCTGTTTTGTTCGATTTGGCGAAAAATGCGAACTATTATCTTCAGGAAGATCATACGGCAGATCATGTGATTACAGCGTTTATTGACATGTTTGACCGAATTGTTTCTGTCCTCGGTTTCTCACTGGGTGAGCAGGAGCTTCTGGATCAAGAGATTGAAGATTTGATTGAAAAAAGAAATGAAGCGCGCCGCAATCGTGATTTTGCTCTGTCAGACCAGATCCGCGACCAGCTGAAAAGCATGAATATCATTCTTGAAGATACGGCTCAAGGCACTCGCTGGAAACGGGGAGAATAACGGATGCTTGATTTTGAAACGATAAAAGATTCAAAGCAGCTTAACGGTCTTGCGCTTGCTTATATAGGTGATGCCATTTTTGAAGTTTATGTGAGGCATCACCTGCTTAAGCAGGGATTTACCAAACCAAATGATCTTCACAAAAAATCAAGTCGGATCGTATCGGCAAAGTCACAGGCTGAGATCCTTTTCTTTCTGCGGAATCAATCATTTTTCACGGAAGAAGAGGAAGCGGTGCTGAAAAGAGGCAGAAATGCCAAGTCGGGAACGATACCTAAAAATACAGATGTTCAGACGTACCGCTATAGTACAGCATTTGAAGCACTGCTGGGCTATCTTTTTCTTGAGAAAAAAGAAGAAAGACTGAATCAGCTTGTTGCTGAAGCTATACAATTCGGGACGGTCAGGGAGGAAAACAAATGAGTGAGCAACATGATTACGTCATAGGAAAAAATGCAGTGATCGAGACGTTAAAATCAGATCGTAAGCTGTATAAGCTGTGGATGGCGGAAAACACCGTAAAAGGACAAGCACAGCAGGTGATTGAGCTTGCGAAAAAGCAGGGCATCACCATTCAATACGTCCCCAGAAAAAAACTCGACCAAATGGTTACAGGGCAGCATCAAGGCGTAGTGGCACAGGTCGCAGCATATGAGTACGCGGAACTGGACGACTTATATAAAGCGGCAGAGGAAAGAAATGAACAGCCTTTCTTTCTCATTCTGGACGAGCTTGAGGACCCTCATAATCTCGGTTCAATTATGAGAACAGCCGATGCAGTCGGCGCCCATGGCATTGTGATTCCAAAACGCAGAGCTGTCGGTCTGACAACTACGGTGGCGAAGGCTTCAACAGGCGCAATTGAGCATATTCCAGTGGCAAAGGTCACTAATTTGGCGCGAACACTAGAGGAAATGAAAGAGCGGGGAATCTGGGTTGTCGGAACGGATGCATCCGCGCGGGAGGATTACCGCACAATGGACGGCGGCATGCCTTTGGCTCTCGTCATCGGAAGTGAAGGAAAAGGAATGGGGCGCCTGATTAAAGAAAAATGTGATTTTCTTATTAAACTCCCGATGGCCGGTAAAGTTACTTCACTCAATGCGTCTGTAGCGGCGGGGCTTTTGATGTATGAAGTCTACCGGAAACGAAATCCTCTGGGAGAATAATGATTAATGGATATCCTGTTAGTAGACGGATACAACATGATTGGAGCCTGGCCGCAGCTGAAGGATTTAAAAGCGAACAGTTTTGAAGAGGCGAGAGACGTACTGATTCAGAAAATGGCTGAATATCAATCGTATACAGGAAACAGGGTTATTGTCGTATTTGACGCACATCTTGTGAAGGGGCTTGAGAAAAAACAGACCAATCACAGAGTTGAAGTGATTTTCACAAAAGAGAATGAGACTGCGGATGAGCGGATAGAAAAGCTGGCACAGGCTCTGAATAACATTTCGACTCAAATTCATGTTGCGACCTCTGACTACACTGAGCAGTGGGCGATTTTCGGACAGGGGGCATTGCGAAAATCAGCCCGTGAGCTCTTGAGAGAGGTAGAAGCAATCGAAAGGCGAATCGAAAGGCGGGTAAGAAAGATCACTTCCGAAAAGCCAGCGGGTAAAATTGCTTTATCGGAAGAGGTTTTGAAAACGTTTGAAAAATGGCGGAGGGGCGACTTAGATTAAGTTGACGCTTTTTTGTCCAATAATGTATAATATTTCTATCTACGTGCGCCGGGGGGATCGGAGTGAATCTACAGAACAACAAGGGAAAATTCAACAAAGAGCAGTTTTGCCAGTTGGAGGACGAGCAGGTCATTGAAAAGGTTCATGTTGGGGACAGTGATGCGTTAGATTACTTGATTACGAAGTACCGAAACTTTGTTCGTGCAAAAGCAAGATCCTATTTTTTAATAGGTGCGGACAGAGAAGATATTGTTCAGGAAGGAATGATAGGCCTCTATAAGTCTATTCGTGACTTCAAAGAGGACAAGCTTACCTCTTTCAAAGCTTTCGCAGAATTATGTATTACCCGCCAAATTATTACCGCAATAAAGACAGCTACTCGCCAGAAACACATTCCTTTGAATTCCTACGTCTCATTAGATAAACCGATTTTTGATGAAGAATCAGACCGAACGCTGCTTGATGTTATTTCGGGAGCGAAAACATTAAACCCAGAAGAAATGATTATCAATCAGGAAGAATTTGATGATATAGAAATGAAAATGGGAGAACTTTTAAGTGATTTAGAGAGAAAAGTACTTGTATTATATCTAGACGGAAGAAGCTATCAAGAGATTTCAGATGAGCTGAACCGCCATGTGAAATCGATCGATAACGCTCTTCAGCGAGTGAAACGCAAGCTGGAGAAGTACCTGGAAATTCGTGAGATCAGTTTGTAATAGGTATTTATGGTATATTGACAGTATTTTTCCGACTATGATATGTTACTTAAGATAAGAACTAATGTCTATTTAGAAAAAGGTGTAATGACATGAGAAAAAAGATTACGTTAGCATGCAAGACATGCGGAAACCGTAATTATACGACAATGAAGAGCTCTGCATCAGCGGCTGAGCGATTAGAAGTAAAGAAATACTGCAGTACTTGCAATTCACATACAGCTCATCTTGAAACAAAATAGTGTTTGCGCTTTTAAATTGTGGAGGTCTTTTACATGCGTATTATGAGATTCTTTAAAGATGTTGGGAAAGAAATGAAAAAGGTAAGCTGGCCTAAAGGAAAAGAGTTAACTCGCTATACCATCACGGTTATTTCAACGGTTATCTTTTTTATTATCTTTTTTGCCCTCCTTGACACAGGAATTTCTCAATTAATTCGTTTAATAGTTGAATAATGATCAGCAATACGTGCTATAATAGATCATAATATCACTTGCCAAAACCCGTTCAGCGGGTTTTTTATTGTGGGTTAAAAATGAAAGTTATCATAGGCTTACCGCCTATTTTTTGCATGAAGCGTTATGGTAGTACACTAAAACCAAATGCGGGGAGGGAAGGACTGGACAGTCCTGAAGAGAATGGAAAAGAATTGGTATGTTGTTCACACGTACTCTGGTTATGAGAACAAAGTAAAAGCCAACTTGGAAAAACGTGTTGAATCAATGGGGATGCAGGATAAGATTTTTCGTGTAGTCGTACCTGAAGAAGAAGAGACGGATATCAAAAACGGCAAGAAAAAAGTCGTCAAAAAGAAAGTATTCCCTGGCTATGTCCTTGTTGAAATCGTCATGACGGATGATTCTTGGTATGTTGTCCGCAACACACCTGGTGTTACTGGATTCGTAGGTTCCGCCGGCTCTGGTTCAAAACCGACGGCGCTTCTTCCTGGCGAGGCAGAAACCATTCTGAAGAGAATGGGTATGGACGAACGCAAAACTGACATTGACTTTGAATTAAAAGAGACAGTGAAAGTGATAGACGGACCTTTTGCCAACTTTACTGGATCAATTGAAGAGATTGACTACGATAAAAGCAAGGTTAAAGTTTTCGTTAATATGTTCGGCCGTGAAACGCCGGTTGAGCTGGAATTTACCCAGATCGACAAATTGTAATGTGAAAAAACTTGAAATTGCTATATATAAATGATAATATAGCAAAGGTACGTCTTGGACTTATCCAAGGCAGCTAGCTTGATATTTCATCATTCATATAAAGAATGAAACCTTGAGTGGGAGGGTTTACCCTATTACCACATCACGGACTTAAGGAGGTGTGTCTCGTGGCTAAAAAAGTAGTAAAAGTTGTAAAATTGCAAATTCCTGCTGGAAAAGCTAACCCAGCGCCGCCAGTTGGACCTGCACTAGGTCAAGCCGGTGTTAATATCATGGGATTCTGTAAGGAGTTTAACGCTCGTACAGCTGACCAAGCTGGTTTAATCATTCCTGTTGAAATTTCGGTTTACGAAGACCGTTCATTTACATTTATTACAAAAACTCCACCTGCTGCAGTATTGCTTAAAAAAGCAGCTGGAATTGAGTCTGGTTCTGGTGAACCAAACCGTAATAAAGTGGCAACCGTTAAGCGCGATAAAGTACGCGAAATCGCTGAAACGAAAATGCCTGACTTAAACGCAGCAGACGTTGAAGCGGCAATGCGCATGGTTGAAGGTACTGCACGCAGTATGGGTATTGTAATCGAGGATTAATTTGTTTCTTGTCGGGTTGCGAGTTTTCACAAGTTCGCAACCCTTATTCGTGGGAGGTTATTCCGCTATAACCACATAAGGAGGAAATTTTAAAATGGCTAAAAAAGGTAAAAAGTACGCAGAAGCTGCTAAGCTTGTAGATCGTGCGAAAGCTTACGATGTTTCTGAAGCAGTAGCTCTCGTTAAAAAAACAAACACAGCTAAATTCGACGCTACAGTTGAAGTTGCATTCCGTCTAGGGGTTGACCCTCGTAAAAACGACCAGCAAATCCGCGGAGCAGTTGTGCTTCCAAACGGAACTGGTAAAACTCAGCGCGTTCTCGTTTTCGCAAAAGGCGAAAAAGCGAAAGAAGCTGAAGCTGCTGGTGCAGATTACGTTGGAGATACTGACTACATCAACAAAATTCAACAAGGCTGGTTCGATTTCGATGTAATCGTAGCTACACCTGACATGATGGGTGAAGTTGGTAAAATCGGTCGTGTGCTTGGACCAAAAGGTTTAATGCCAAACCCTAAAACTGGTACAGTTACTTTCGAAGTTGAAAAAGCAATCGGCGAAATCAAAGCTGGTAAAGTTGAATACCGCGTAGATAAAGCTGGAAATATCCATGTTCCTATCGGTAAAGTTTCTTTCGAGGATGAAAAACTTGTTGAGAACTTCACAACAATGTATGATACAATCCTGAAGGCAAAACCTGCTGCAGCAAAAGGTGTTTACGTGAAAAACGTTGCTGTAACTTCTACTATGGGACCTGGTGTCAAAGTAGACGCTTCAACTTTCAACGTAAAATAATATTTGACATGACATCAACATTCTGATATGATTCAAAATGTTGTAAAATATAATATATCATTTATACCGTAGACAGTAGGGGCTTAACAGCTTAATATCCTACCGAGGTGTATATTATCACAGCTATTACGTTACGTATGCTTGTATATACAGCCTCCATGTCTCATGGAGGCTTTTTATATGGAATCCGTTTCTCAGTCGTGATCACCTGACGGTATAAGTGTTACACAAGAATCTACAGGAGGTGTAACCATGAGCAGCGCAATTGAAACAAAAAAAGTTGTTGTTGAAGAAATTACTTCTAAATTAAAAGAAAGCAAATCAACGATCATCGTTGATTACCGCGGACTTAACGTTTCTGAAGTAACAGAACTTCGTAAACAGCTTCGTGAAGCTAACGTTGAGTTCAAAGTTTACAAAAACACAATGACTCGCCGTGCGGTTGAACAAGCTGAACTTGATGGTTTGAATGATGTCTTAACTGGACCGAATGCAATTGCATTCAGTACTGAGGATGTTGTCGCTCCAGCTAAAGTGATTAACGAGTTTGCTAAACAGCATGAAGCTCTTGAAATCAAAGCTGGCGTTATCGAAGGTAAAGTTTCTACTGTTGAAGAAGTGAAAGCTCTTGCTGAACTTCCATCACGCGAAGGCTTGCTTTCTATGTTGCTTAGCGTACTTCAAGCTCCAGTTCGTAACCTTGCTCTTGCTGCAAAAGCTGTGGCAGATCAAAAGGAAGAACAAGGCGCTTAATCTAATCAGTTTTTAAAAATCAAAACAAAATGGAGGAATTACAAATGGCTTTAAATATCGAAGAAATCATTGCTTCCGTTAAAGAAGCAACTGTACTTGAATTGAACGACCTAGTAAAAGCAATCGAAGAAGAATTTGGCGTAACTGCTGCTGCTCCTGTAGCTGTAGCTGGCGGAGCTGCTGCTGGCGGAGCTGCTGAAGAGCAAAGCGAATTCGACCTTATCCTTGCTGGTGCAGGTTCACAAAAAATCAAAGTTATCAAAGTTGTACGTGAAATCACTGGTCTTGGCTTGAAAGAAGCTAAAGAACTTGTTGACAACACTCCAAAACCTCTTAAAGAAGGTATTGCTAAAGAAGAAGCTGAAGAGCTTAAAGCTAAACTTGAAGAAGTTGGCGCTTCTGTAGAAGTTAAGTAATCTTCAATTGCCTGTAGGGGAAGCTCGCTTTTATGAGGCGGGCTTTTTCTTTGCCATTCTTTAAGTAATGAAAAAAAGGAGGTTCTAATAATGAGTGAGCACTATTATTCAGAAAAACCTTCAGTAAAAAGCAACAAACAAACATGGTCTTTTAGGCTTCGAAACAAGGAGTTTACGTTTACCAGTGACAGCGGTGTTTTTTCTAAAAAAGAAGTCGATTTTGGCTCACGCCTGCTGGTCGAATCATTTGAAGAGCCTGAAGTTGAGGGCAGCTTTTTAGATGTAGGCTGCGGCTATGGCCCGATTGGATTATCGCTGGCTAGTGACTTTAAAGACCGGACCATCCACATGATTGATGTTAATGAAAGAGCCGTAGAGTTATCAAATGAAAATGCAGAACGAAACGGGATAACAAACGTTGAGATTTACCAAAGCGATTTGTTTTCAAACGTAGACTCTGCTCAAACATTTGCTTCTATTCTTACAAATCCCCCAATCCGAGCCGGAAAAAAAGTTGTCCATGCTATCTTTGAGAAAAGCGCTGAACACTTAAAAGCTTCAGGTGAATTGTGGATCGTCATACAGAAAAAACAAGGTGCGCCTTCTGCCATTGAAAAGCTTGAGGAACTGTTCGAAGAAGTTTCTGTCGTTCAAAAAAAGAAAGGCTATTATATCATAAAAGCAAAAAAAGTTTGACTCGGTATTTTGGCTATGTTAATATTATAAAATGCCAATGTATATATTTAGATTGATATGATGAAATGTCAATATCTATGTATAAATTATACAAGTATGGAAATGCTAATAAAATCGGTATTTGTTTTTGGATGTGGTTTTCTTAATTAGAAACCCTTTTTTCTTTTGTCTTGTAAAAGTGTTTTCTTTCTTTGAAAGAGATGCTTATTACACATATAATACGCATGATTTGAGGGGTGAATCAGTTGACAGGTCAACTAGTTCAGTATGGACGACACCGCCAGCGCAGAAGCTATGCTCGCATTAGCGAAGTGTTAGAATTACCAAATCTCATTGAAATTCAAACCTCTTCTTATCAGTGGTTTCTTGATGAGGGTCTTAGAGAGATGTTTCAAGACATATCGCCAATTGAGGATTTCACTGGTAACCTCTCTCTTGAGTTCATTGATTACAGTTTAGGGGAGCCTAAATATCCAGTAGAGGAATCAAAAGAACGTGATGTGACTTACTCAGCTCCGCTAAGAGTGAAGGTTCGTTTAATTAACAAAGAAACTGGAGAGGTAAAAGACCAAGATGTCTTCATGGGTGATTTCCCTATTATGACAGATACAGGTACTTTTATCATAAACGGTGCGGAACGCGTTATCGTTTCCCAGCTTGTTCGGTCTCCAAGTGTATATTTCAGTGGTAAAGTAGACAAAAACGGTAAAAAAGGTTTTACCGCAACTGTCATTCCAAACCGTGGCGCATGGTTAGAATACGAAACTGATGCGAAAGATGTTGTTTATGTACGCATTGATCGCACACGTAAGTTGCCGGTTACGGTTCTTTTGCGTGCTCTCGGCTTCGGCTCCGATCAAGAGATTCTTGATCTCGTAGGAGAAAACGAATACCTGCGAAATACGCTTGATAAAGATAACACAGAAAACAGCGATAAAGCGCTGCTTGAAATCTACGAGCGCCTCCGTCCTGGAGAGCCGCCTACAGTGGAAAATGCGAAGAGCTTGCTTGATTCTCGTTTCTTTGATCCGAAACGATACGATCTTGCCAATGTAGGACGCTATAAAATTAATAAAAAGCTTCATATTAAAAATCGCCTCTTTAATCAGAGACTTGCTGAAACGCTTGTTGATCCTGAAACAGGAGAAATCCTGGCTGAAAAAGGTCAGATTCTTGATAGAAGAACACTTGATAAAGTACTGCCATACTTAGAAAACGGAATCGGCTTCAGAAAGCTGTATCCGAACGGCGGTGTTGTTGAGGACGAAGTAACGCTTCAATCCATTAAAATCTTTGCTCCTACTGATCAAGAAGGAGAACAGGTTATTAATGTCATCGGCAATGCTTACGTTGAAGAAGAGATTAAAAACATTACACCTGCTGATATTATTTCTTCTATCAGCTACTTCTTCAACTTGCTGCACGGAGTAGGCGACACAGATGATATTGACCATCTTGGAAACCGCCGTTTACGTTCTGTAGGTGAACTTCTCCAGAACCAATTCCGTATCGGTTTAAGCCGTATGGAGCGTGTGGTTCGTGAGAGAATGTCAATTCAAGATACGAATACAATTACACCTCAGCAGCTGATCAATATTCGTCCTGTTATTGCGTCCATTAAAGAGTTCTTTGGAAGCTCTCAGCTTTCTCAATTCATGGACCAGACGAACCCGCTTGCTGAATTAACACATAAGCGCCGTCTGTCGGCTCTTGGACCGGGCGGATTGACACGTGAGCGTGCCGGAATGGAAGTGCGTGACGTTCACTACTCCCACTATGGCCGTATGTGTCCGATTGAAACGCCTGAGGGACCGAACATCGGTTTGATCAACTCACTATCATCATATGCAAAAGTAAACCGTTTTGGCTTTATTGAAACGCCATATCGCCGCGTTGATCCTGAAACAGGAAAAGTGACGCCAAGAATCGATTACTTAACTGCTGATGAAGAAGATAACTACGTTGTCGCTCAGGCAAATGCCCGACTCGATGACGAAGGTGCGTTTGTGGATGACAGCATTGTAGCCCGTTTCCGCGGAGAGAACACCGTTGTTCCTAGAAACCGTGTTGATTACATGGATGTATCGCCTAAGCAGGTAGTTTCTGCTGCGACAGCATGTATCCCGTTCCTAGAAAACGATGACTCGAACCGTGCCCTAATGGGAGCGAACATGCAGCGTCAGGCTGTGCCTTTGATGCAGCCGGAAGCGCCATTTGTAGGAACTGGTATGGAATACGTATCAGGTAAAGACTCTGGTGCCGCTGTTATTTGTAAACACCCTGGTATCGTTGAACGTGTAGAAGCGAAAAACGTTTGGGTTCGCCGCTATGAAGATGTAGACGGTCAAAAAGTAAAAGGAAATCTGGATAAATACAGCTTGCTGAAATTTGTCCGCTCTAACCAAGGTACTTGCTACAACCAGCGTCCGATCGTAAGTGTCGGCGATGAAGTGGTAAAAGGAGAAATCCTTGCTGACGGTCCTTCTATGGAGCTTGGTGAACTTGCACTTGGCCGTAACGTAATGGTCGGCTTTATGACATGGGATGGCTACAACTATGAGGATGCCATCATCATGAGTGAACGCCTTGTGAAAGATGATGTTTATACATCTATTCACATTGAAGAATATGAATCAGAAGCACGAGATACAAAACTTGGGCCTGAAGAAATCACTCGCGATATTCCAAACGTCGGTGAAGATGCGCTTCGCAATCTTGATGACCGTGGAATTATCCGTATCGGGGCAGAAGTAAAAGACGGAGATCTTCTTGTTGGTAAAGTAACGCCTAAGGGTGTAACAGAACTTACTGCAGAAGAGCGCCTTCTTCACGCCATCTTTGGTGAAAAAGCCCGCGAGGTTCGTGATACTTCTCTTCGTGTGCCTCACGGCGGCGGCGGAATTATTCACGATGTTAAAGTCTTCAACCGTGAGGACGGAGACGAACTTCCTCCAGGTGTAAACCAGTTAGTGCGCGTATATATCGTTCAGAAACGTAAAATTTCTGAAGGGGATAAAATGGCCGGTCGTCACGGTAACAAAGGTGTTATCTCTAAGATTCTTCCTGAAGAAGATATGCCTTATCTTCCTGACGGCACACCAATTGATATCATGCTTAACCCGCTGGGCGTACCATCACGTATGAACATCGGGCAGGTATTAGAGCTTCACATGGGTATGGCCGCTCGTTACCTCGGCATCCACATTGCGTCACCGGTATTTGACGGAGCGCGTGAAGAGGATGTTTGGGAAACACTTGAAGAAGCCGGAATGTCTCGTGACGCTAAAACTGTTCTTTACGACGGACGTACCGGAGAGCCGTTTGATAACCGTGTATCTGTTGGTATCATGTACATGATTAAACTGGCTCACATGGTTGACGATAAACTTCATGCACGCTCTACAGGTCCTTACTCACTTGTTACGCAGCAGCCTCTTGGCGGTAAAGCTCAATTTGGCGGACAGCGTTTTGGTGAGATGGAGGTTTGGGCACTTGAAGCTTACGGTGCAGCGTACACTCTTCAAGAGATTCTGACTGTTAAGTCTGATGACGTGGTTGGACGTGTGAAAACATACGAAGCCATTGTTAAAGGCGACAACGTTCCTGAACCTGGTGTTCCGGAATCATTCAAAGTATTAATTAAAGAACTTCAAAGTTTAGGTATGGATGTGAAAATCCTTTCTAGCGATGAAGAAGAAATAGAAATGAGAGATTTAGAAGACGAAGAAGATGCAAAACAAGCTGACGGCCTGGCGTTATCAGGTGATGAAGAGCCGGAAGAAACAGCATCTGCAGACGTTGAACGCGATGTAGTAACAAAAGAATAATCTCTAGTTATAAAGGCAAGTGACATCGGTTAATCCGAAGATAAAAAGGGAGGTAGGCCCCTTGCTAGATGTGAACAATTTTGAGTATATGAACATCGGTCTTGCTTCACCGGATAAAATCCGTTCATGGTCTTTTGGTGAAGTGAAAAAGCCTGAAACGATAAACTATCGTACGTTAAAACCTGAAAAGGACGGTCTATTCTGCGAACGCATTTTCGGACCGACTAAGGACTGGGAATGTCATTGCGGGAAGTACAAGCGAGTTCGTTATAAAGGCGTAGTTTGTGACCGCTGCGGAGTTGAAGTAACACGGGCTAAAGTCCGTCGTGAGAGAATGGGGCACATTGAACTGGCTGCCCCAGTTTCCCACATTTGGTATTTCAAAGGTATTCCAAGCCGTATGGGTCTTGTGTTGGATATGTCGCCTCGTGCATTGGAAGAAGTTATTTACTTTGCTTCTTATGTTGTAACTGATCCGGCAAATACACCGCTTGAAAAGAAACAGCTTCTATCTGAAAAGGAATACCGTGCGTATCTTGATAAGTACGGCAATAAGTTCCAAGCATCTATGGGTGCTGAAGCGATTCATAAACTTCTTCAAGATATCGATCTTGTAAAAGAAGTTGATATGTTAAAAGAAGAGCTGAAAACATCTCAAGGACAGCGTCGTACTCGTGCGATCAAACGCCTTGAAGTGTTAGAAGCCTTCCGTAACTCAGGAAACAAGCCTTCTTGGATGATCCTAGATGTGCTTCCTGTTATTCCTCCTGAGCTCAGACCGATGGTTCAGCTTGATGGCGGACGTTTTGCGACTTCTGATTTGAACGACCTTTATCGTCGTGTCATCAACCGTAACAATCGTTTGAAACGCCTTTTAGACCTTGGTGCGCCTAGCATTATCGTTCAAAACGAAAAGCGTATGCTTCAAGAGGCTGTCGATGCTTTAATTGACAACGGCCGTCGCGGACGCCCTGTAACAGGTCCTGGTAACAGACCATTAAAATCTCTTTCTCATATGCTGAAAGGGAAGCAAGGACGTTTCCGTCAAAACCTTCTTGGTAAACGTGTCGATTACTCCGGACGTTCTGTAATCGTCGTTGGTCCTCATTTGAAAATGTACCAATGCGGATTACCGAAGGAAATGGCGCTCGAACTTTTCAAACCTTTCGTTATGAAAGAGCTTGTTGAAAAGGGTCTTGCTCACAACATTAAGAGTGCGAAACGTAAAATTGAGCGCGTACAGCCTGAAGTATGGGATGTACTAGAATCAGTTATCAAGGAGCATCCGGTACTTCTGAACCGTGCCCCTACGCTTCACAGATTAGGTATCCAAGCGTTTGAACCAACACTTGTTGAAGGACGCGCAATCCGTCTTCACCCGCTCGTATGTACAGCTTATAACGCTGACTTTGACGGTGACCAAATGGCGGTTCACGTACCATTATCTGCAGAAGCTCAAGCTGAAGCACGCATCTTGATGCTTGCCGCTCAAAACATCTTGAACCCTAAAGATGGTAAACCGGTTGTAACACCGTCTCAGGATATGGTACTGGGTAACTATTACCTGACTCTAGAGCGTGCCGGTGCTGTCGGTGAAGGTATGGTCTTCAAGAATACGGATGAAGCGCTTCTTGCTTATCAAAACGGATATGTTCATCTTCATACGAGAGTGGCTGTTGCAGCGAACTCCCTTAAGAACGTGACATTTACCGAAGAGCAGCGCTCAAAATTGTTAATTACAACTGTCGGTAAACTGGTCTTCAATGAAATTCTTCCAGAATCATTCCCTTACATGAATGAACCAACGAAGAGCAACATTGAAGAGAAAACACCTGACCGTTTCTTCTTAGAAAAAGGTGCCGATGTAAAAGCTGCCATCGCACAGCAGCCAATCAATGCACCGTTTAAAAAAGGTATTCTGGGTAAAATCATCGCGGAAATCTTTAAACGATTCCACATTACGGAAACGTCTAAAATGCTTGACCGCATGAAAAACCTAGGTTTCAGATATTCAACAAAAGCTGGTATTACAGTTGGGGTTTCTGACATCGTCGTTCTCGATGATAAACAAGAAATTCTTGAAGAAGCACAAGGCAAAGTTGATAACGTTATGAAGCAGTTCCGCCGTGGTCTGATCACTGAAGAAGAACGCTATGAGAGAGTCATCTCTATCTGGAGTTCTGCAAAAGATGTTATCCAAGGCAAACTGATGAAATCACTTGATGAGCTCAACCCGATCTACATGATGAGTGACTCTGGTGCCCGTGGTAACGCGTCTAACTTTACTCAGCTTGCCGGAATGCGCGGCCTGATGGCCAACCCGGCTGGACGTATCATTGAGTTACCAATCAAATCTAGTTTCCGTGAAGGTCTGACAGTATTGGAGTACTTTATCTCCACTCACGGTGCGCGTAAAGGTCTTGCCGATACCGCCCTTAAAACTGCTGACTCAGGTTACCTTACACGCCGTCTTGTTGACGTTGCACAGGATGTTATCATTCGTGAAACTGATTGTGGAACTGACCGAGGCATCCTTGCTCAACCGCTTAGAGAAGGCACTGAAATCATTGAGCGCTTAGAAGAACGCTTAATCGGCCGTTTTGCAAGAAAACAAGTGAAACATCCTGAAACAGGTGAAGTGCTTGTAAACGAAAACGAACTGATTGATGAGGATAAAGCGATTGAAATTGTAGAAGCCGGCATTGAAGAAGTGTGGATCCGTTCTGCCTTCACATGTAATACGCCTCATGGTGTATGTAAACGATGCTATGGCCGAAACCTTGCGACTGGTACCGATGTAGAAGTCGGTGAAGCAGTCGGCATCATCGCTGCCCAATCAATCGGTGAGCCTGGTACACAGTTAACAATGCGTACATTCCATACAGGCGGGGTTGCAGGAGACGATATCACACAAGGTCTTCCGCGTATCCAAGAGCTTTTCGAAGCGCGTAATCCAAAAGGTCAGGCAACAATTACCGAAATCGACGGTACAGTCGTTGAAATCAATGAAGTTCGCGACAAACAGCAGGAAATTGTGGTTCAAGGCGCAGTTGAAACACGCTCTTATACGGCACCATATAACTCCCGCTTAAAAGTAGCGGAAGGAGATAAAATTACTCGCGGCCAAGTGCTGACAGAAGGTTCAATCGATCCGAAAGAACTTCTTAAAGTGACTGACCTGACTACTGTTCAAGAGTATCTTCTTCATGAGGTTCAAAAGGTTTACCGTATGCAGGGTGTTGAAATCGGCGATAAACACGTAGAAGTAATGGTTCGCCAAATGCTTCGTAAAGTACGTGTGATTGATGCCGGTGATACTGATGTGCTTCCTGGCTCATTACTTGATATTCACCAATTTACTGAAGCGAACAAAAAGGTATTGCTGGAAGGCAAACGTCCTGCTACAGGCCGTCCTGTCTTACTCGGTATTACCAAAGCTTCTCTTGAAACGGATTCATTCTTATCTGCTGCTTCCTTCCAGGAGACAACACGTGTCCTTACAGACGCAGCGATCAAAGGTAAGCGTGATGAACTTCTCGGCCTGAAAGAGAATGTTATCATCGGTAAGCTTGTTCCGGCTGGTACTGGAATGATGAAATACCGAAAAGCAAAACCTGTTTCAAATGTTCAATCGACTGAGGACATGATTCCGGTTGAATAACTGATATTATGCTGCTGAGAGACTGCAAAACAGTCTTTCAGCAGTCATATTCAAATAAAAAAATCACTCTATGAGAAGATAGAAACTAAAAAATGTCATACCTTGTTGACATTCGTCTCCTAGAATGATAATATAACCAAGGTGCTCGAATAAACCTGTTACTTTGGAGGATATGTTTATGTCTTATGATAAAGTATCACAGGCCAAATCAATTATTATTGGTACGAAGCAAACAGTGAAAGCTCTAAAACGAGGTTCAGTAAAGGAAGTAGTCGTTGCAATAGACGCAGATCCTATTCTTACGTCAAGTGTAATAACACTAGCGAAAGATCAAGGGATTGCTGTCTCAATGGTTGAATCCATGAAAAAGCTCGGCAAAGCCTGCGGAATTGAAGTAGGAGCAGCAGCTGTTGCCATTATGTTATAACGTACTTTTTGTTTTTGCGTGAGATTTATTCTTGTGTAAAGACATTGTTTTTTGCCTATTGATGAACCACCTGGGTATGTGGGTTATAAAACGTAATGAAGGGAGGAACAAAACATGCCTACAATTAATCAGCTAATTCGCAAAGGACGCGTGAGTAAAGTAGAAAACTCAAAGTCTCCTGCACTTAACAAAGGATACAACAGCTTTAAAAAAGAGCACACTAATGTATCTTCTCCACAAAAACGCGGGGTATGTACTCGTGTTGGTACAATGACACCGAAAAAACCGAACTCAGCACTTCGTAAATATGCTCGTGTTCGTTTAACTAACGGAATTGAGGTTACTGCCTACATTCCTGGTATCGGTCACAACCTGCAAGAGCACAGTGTTGTACTTATCCGCGGCGGACGTGTAAAAGACTTACCAGGGGTACGTTACCACATCGTTCGTGGTGCGCTTGACACTGCTGGAGTTGAAAACCGTGCGCAAGGCCGTTCTAAATACGGTACGAAACGTCCTAAAGCAAAATAATAAACGAATAAACGTATAATTTGAGAAGGGAGGATATTCAGATGCCACGTAAAGGTCCTGTAGCAAAAAGAGACGTTTTACCTGATCCGATTTACAACTCTAAGCTTGTATCTCGTCTAATCAACAAAATGATGATCGACGGTAAAAAAGGTAAGTCTCAAACAATCCTATACAAGTCATTCGATATCATTAAAGAACGTACTGGCAATGATGCAATGGAGGTTTTCGAACAAGCATTGAAAAACATCATGCCTGTACTTGAAGTAAAAGCACGCCGTGTAGGTGGTGCGAACTACCAAGTTCCTGTAGAAGTTCGTCCTGAACGTCGTACTACTCTTGGACTTCGCTGGTTAGTTAACTACGCTCGTCTTCGCGGAGAAAAAACGATGGAAGAGCGTTTAGCTAACGAAATCCTTGACGCAGCTAACAACACTGGTGCTGCTGTTAAGAAACGTGAAGATACGCATAAGATGGCTGAAGCAAACAAAGCATTTGCTCACTATCGTTGGTAGGATTTATATACTAAAAAACACAATTTCCCAATAAGGAAGGAGAAATTACCCAATGGCAAGAGAGTTCTCCTTAGACAAAACTCGTAATATCGGGATCATGGCTCACATTGATGCCGGTAAAACGACTACTACAGAACGTATCTTGTTCTATACTGGTCGTATCCACAAAATTGGTGAAACTCATGAAGGAGCTTCACAAATGGACTGGATGGAGCAGGAACAAGAGCGTGGTATCACAATCACTTCCGCTGCGACAACTGCACAGTGGAAAGGATACCGCGTAAACATCATCGATACTCCAGGACACGTAGACTTCACAGTTGAAGTTGAACGTTCTCTTCGTGTACTTGATGGTGCTGTTGCTGTACTTGACGCACAGTCTGGCGTTGAGCCTCAAACAGAAACTGTTTGGCGTCAAGCAACAACTTACGGAGTACCGCGTATCGTTTTCGTTAACAAAATGGACAAAATCGGTGCAGACTTCCTTTACTCTGTAGGAACTTTAAGAGATCGTCTTCAAGCTAACGCTCATGCAATTCAATTGCCGATCGGTGCTGAAGACAACTTCGAAGGTATCATTGATCTAGTAGAAAACGTTGCGTATTTCTACGAAGATGACCTTGGAACTCGTTCTGACGCGAAAGAAATCCCTGAAGAGTACAAAGAGCAAGCTGAAGAGCTTCGCAACAGCCTCATTGAAGCTGTATGTGAGCTTGATGAAGAGCTTATGGACAAATACCTTGAGGGTGAAGAAATCACTATTGACGAGTTAAAAGCAGGTATCCGTAAAGGTACATTAAATGTTGAATTCTACCCTGTTCTTGTTGGTTCTGCCTTCAAAAACAAAGGTGTTCAATTAGTACTTGATGCTGTTCTTGACTACCTTCCTGCACCAACAGACGTTGCTGCAATCAAAGGTATACGTCCTGATACAAATGAAGAGATTGAGCGTCATTCTTCTGATGAAGAGCCATTCTCTGCACTAGCATTTAAAGTTATGACTGACCCTTACGTTGGTAAGCTGACGTTCTTCCGTGTGTACTCTGGAACACTTGATTCTGGTTCATACGTGAAAAACTCAACTAAAGGCAAACGTGAGCGTGTTGGACGTATCCTTCAAATGCACGCCAACAGCCGTGAAGAAATCTCTACTGTATATGCAGGAGATATCGCAGCTGCTGTAGGTCTAAAAGATACTTCTACTGGAGATACTCTATGTGACGAAAAGGATCTAGTTATCCTTGAATCAATGGAATTCCCAGAACCAGTTATCGACGTTGCAATTGAGCCTAAATCAAAAGCTGACCAAGATAAAATGGGTATCGCTTTAGCAAAACTTGCTGAAGAGGATCCAACTTTCCGTACTCAAACAAACCCGGAAACTGGTCAGACAATCATCTCTGGTATGGGTGAGCTTCACCTTGATATCATTGTTGATCGTATGAAGCGTGAATTCAAAGTAGAAGCTAACGTTGGTGCACCTCAAGTTGCGTACCGTGAAACATTCCGTTCCGGTGCAAAAGTTGAAGGTAAATTCGTACGTCAGTCTGGTGGACGCGGTCAGTTCGGTCACGTTTGGATTGAATTCGAACCAAACGAAGAAGGCGCTGGCTTTGAATTCGAAAATGCGATTGTCGGTGGGGTTGTTCCTCGTGAATACATCCCAGCTGTTCAAGCAGGTCTAGAAGATTCACTTGAAAATGGTGTATTAGCTGGATTCCCGCTTATCGACATTAAAGCAAAACTTTTTGATGGTTCTTACCATGATGTTGACTCAAACGAAATGGCATTTAAAGTTGCTGCTTCTATGGCATTGAAAAATGCAGTCAGCAAATGTAACCCAGTTCTTCTTGAACCAATCATGAAAGTAGAAGTGGTTATTCCTGAAGAATACATGGGAGACATCATGGGTGATGTTACTTCTCGTCGCGGACGCGTAGAAGGTATGGAAGCTCGCGGTAACGCGCAAGTTGTTCGTGCGATGGTTCCTCTTGCTGAAATGTTCGGTTACGCTACTGCCCTTCGTTCTAACACGCAAGGTCGCGGTACGTTCACTATGCACATGGATCACTACGAAGAAGTGCCGAAGAGCATTGCTGAAGAAATTATCAAAAAAAATAAAGGCGAATAATTGATTTTGCCTCTTAACTCAAGTATAACTACTATTGTAAGATGAGGAAGTGAAAGCTTTCTTTCACTTCCTATCACTCTATACATTACTAATTAAAAGCTCTTAAGGAGGATTTTAGAATGGCTAAAGAAAAATTCGACCGTTCCAAATCACATGCCAATATCGGTACAATTGGACACGTTGACCATGGTAAAACAACTTTAACTGCTGCTATCACAACAGTACTTCATAAGAAATCTGGTAAAGGTACAGCTATGGCGTACGATCAAATTGATGGTGCACCAGAAGAACGTGAGCGCGGTATCACAATCTCTACTGCACACGTTGAGTATGAAACTGAAACTCGTCACTATGCACACGTTGACTGCCCAGGACACGCTGACTATGTTAAAAACATGATCACTGGTGCTGCGCAAATGGACGGAGCTATCCTAGTAGTATCTGCTGCTGATGGCCCAATGCCACAAACTCGTGAGCACATCCTTCTTTCTAAAAACGTTGGTGTACCATACATCGTTGTATTCTTAAACAAATGCGACATGGTAGACGACGAAGAGCTTCTTGAACTAGTTGAAATGGAAGTTCGCGATCTTCTTAGCGAATATGACTTCCCTGGTGATGATGTACCAGTTATCAAAGGTTCTGCTCTTAAAGCTCTTGAAGGAGATGCTGAGTACGAAGCTAAAATCTTCGAACTTATGGATGCAGTTGATGAGTACATCCCAACTCCAGAACGTGACACTGAAAAACCATTCATGATGCCAGTTGAGGACGTATTCTCAATCACTGGTCGTGGAACAGTTGCTACTGGACGTGTAGAACGCGGACAAGTTAAAGTCGGTGACGAAGTTGAAATCATCGGTCTTCAAGAAGAAAACAGCAAAACAACTGTTACTGGTGTTGAAATGTTCCGTAAGCTTCTTGATTACGCTGAAGCTGGAGACAACATTGGAGCCCTTCTTCGCGGTGTAGCTCGTGAAGATATCCAACGTGGTCAAGTACTTGCTAAACCAGGTACAATCACTCCACACAGCAAATTCAAAGCTGAAGTTTACGTTCTTTCTAAAGAAGAGGGTGGACGTCATACTCCATTCTTCTCTAACTACCGTCCTCAGTTCTACTTCCGTACAACTGACGTAACTGGTATCATCCATCTTCCAGAAGGCGTAGAAATGGTTATGCCTGGAGATAACACTGAAATGAACGTTGAGCTTATCTCTACAATCGCTATCGAAGAAGGAACTCGTTTCTCTATTCGTGAAGGCGGACGTACTGTTGGTTCAGGCGTTGTTTCTACAATCACTGAGTAATAGTATATTGAAAACGAGGCCCTTTGGGTCTCGTTTTTTTTATGCTTTTTTGTTTTATAATAAGGTTTATTCTATTTGAGGAGCTATGGGTTATGAGTGAAAACACATCAATTTCTTTCATGAAAGAACTGAGAATCGATAATACGAAGCAAATGCTCATGATCAATGGAAATGATATATCGAACCCATTGCTGCTTTTCTTACATGGTGGACCCGGAGCATCCCAAATCGGATTTATCAGGAACTTTCAAAGGGAACTGGAACAGCACTTTACAGTTGTAAATTGGGATCAAAGGGGTTCAGGTCTTTCCTATACTAAACAAATTCCACAAAGTTCAATGACAATCAGTCAAATCATTAAAGACACGATTCAAGTTACTGAATGGCTCTTAGATCATTTTTCAAAAACAAAAGTGTACCTTGCAGGACACTCCTGGGGATCGCTGCTGGCTCTTCATGTACTGCAAGAGAGGCCGGATCTTTTTCACGCTTACTATGGAATCAGTCAGGTCACTAATACTCAGCTGGAAGAAAAAATGGCCTATCATTCTGTATGTAATTCAAATCGCTTTCTATCATTAACCTTAGGTTTACTTGGCCCGCCACCTTGGAACAAGAAGATTCATCATTTCATCTTTCGAGTCTGCATTGAATTGAGCAGGGGAGGATTCACTCATCATCGCCGACACATTCTTACAGTATTGTGTCAATTGCTTGCTGGCAATGAGTATGGAATAAAAAACATCTCTCGTTTCATCAGAGGACATCGTTTCAGTGCGAAGAATTTATCTGATGATTTACATCGTTTTGATGCTTTCAAATCAGTTTCTTCTATTAAAGTACCGTGTTTCTTCATTTCAGGCAGTCATGATTTGATCGTTCCTGCTGAAATATCGAAACAGTATTATCGATTTGTTGATGCTCCTGAAAAGCACTGGCATTATTTTAAAAACTCCGCCCACACGCCGCATATCGAGGAGCCTTCATTATTTGCCAATACTCTGAGTAAACACGCAGTGTACCACAAAAAATAGAAGAAAATTCCCTTATTCACTCGCTTCTTGATAAATAAGAAAAACACATGTATAATACTAAAAGTGTGCAAATCATGCATATTCTAAATAAGTCTTGCAACATACGTCTATTTTCTGTATAATGGTGTATGTTGGTCTTTGACTGCGATGAAGTGAGAGGTTGCTGACACACCCGGCCGCTTTGCCATGGCAAGGTGTTCAGGTTTTTCTCACGGAGAACTGTCTAACGTGAAGTAGGCGAAAAGGAGGGAAAATAATGGCAAAACAAAAAATTCGTATTCGTTTGAAAGCATATGATCATAGAATCCTTGATCAATCTGCAGAGAAGATTGTTGAAACGGCAAAACGTTCTGGTGCCAGCGTATCTGGTCCGATTCCGTTGCCAACTGAAAAATCAGTTTACACAATCCTGCGTGCGGTGCACAAATACAAAGATTCTCGTGAGCAATTTGAAATGCGTACACATAAACGTTTAATCGACATTGTGAACCCAACACCACAAACTGTTGATGCACTCATGCGATTAGACTTACCATCTGGTGTCGATATTGAAATTAAACTTTAATTCTAAAATATAGAATGATCTTAATAGGAGGTGTGACGAATGACCAAAGGAATCTTAGGAAGAAAAATTGGTATGACGCAAGTATTCGCTGAAAATGGTGATCTTATTCCGGTAACTGTTATTGAGGCTGCTCCGAACGTTGTTCTTCAAAAGAAATCAGCTGAAAACGATGGCTACGAAGCAATCCAGCTTGGTTTTGACGACAAGCGTGAAAAGCTTTCTAACAAACCTGAAAAAGGACACGTTGCAAAAGCGGAAACTGCTCCTAAGCGCTTCGTAAAAGAATTACGCGGAGTGGAAATGGATGCGTATGAAGTTGGTCAGGAAGTCAAGGTTGAAATTTTCTCTGCTGGAGAAATTGTAGATGTAACAGGAGTATCTAAAGGTAAAGGTTTCCAAGGTGCAATCAAGCGCCACGGACAATCTCGCGGACCTATGTCTCACGGTTCACGCTACCACCGTCGTCCTGGTTCAATGGGACCTGTAGATCCTAACCGTGTATTCAAAGGTAAATTATTACCTGGACGTATGGGCGGAGAGCAAATCACTGTTCAAAACCTTGAAATCGTAAAAGTTGATGCAGAACGCAATCTTCTTTTGATCAAAGGTAACGTGCCTGGTCCGAAAAAATCTTTAATCACTGTTAAAAGTGCTGTTAAATCTAAATAACTCTCTTAGGAAAGGAGGAAATTGATCATGCCAAAAGTAGCATTATACAACCAAAACGGTTCTACTGCTGGTGACATCGAATTAAACGCTTCTGTATTTGGAATTGAGCCAAATGAAAGTGTTGTATTCGACGCTATTCTTATGCAAAGAGCTTCCTTACGTCAAGGATCTCATAAAGTAAAAAATCGTTCTGAAGTACGCGGCGGAGGTCGTAAACCATGGCGTCAAAAAGGTACTGGACGTGCCCGTCAAGGTTCTATCCGTTCACCGCAATGGCGCGGAGGTGGTGTCGTATTCGGCCCAACACCACGCAGCTATTCTTATAAATTACCTAAAAAAGTTCGCCGCTTGGCAATCAAATCAGTATTGTCTTCTAAAGTGAACGACAACAATATCATCGTTCTTGAAGATCTTACTCTTGATACGGCTAAAACAAAAGAAATGGCAGCTATCCTTAAAGGGTTATCTGTTGAGAAAAAAGCTTTAATCGTAACTGCGGATGCTAACGAAGCAGTGGCTTTATCTGCTCGCAACATTCCTGGAGTTACTGTAGTTGAAGCGAACGGAATCAACGTTTTAGACGTTGTCAACCACGAGAAGCTTCTGATTACAAAAGCAGCGGTTGAAAAAGTAGAGGAGGTGCTTGCATAATGAAAGATCCTCGTGATGTTCTAAAGCGCCCCGTCATTACTGAACGTTCGGCTGATTTAATGGCTGAAAAGAAATATACTTTTGAAGTTGATGTAAGAGCTAACAAAACAGAAGTGAAAGACGCGGTTGAAAGCATCTTTGGTGTGAAAGTTGACAAAGTCAACATCATGAACTACAAAGGTAAATCAAAACGTGTCGGACGCTACACTGGTATGACTAGCCGTCGCAGAAAAGCGATCGTGAAACTTACTGCAGACAGCAAAGAAATCGAAATTTTTGAAGCTTAATTATCTGTAAAAAGAAGGAGGGAAATTCAAAATGGCGATTAAAAAGTATAAACCGACCTCTAATGGACGTCGTGGCATGACAACTTCAGATTTTGCTGAAATCACGACTGACAAGCCGGAAAAATCCTTGCTTGCTCCCCTTCACAAAAAAGGCGGACGTAACAACCAAGGTAAATTGACTGTACGTCACCAAGGTGGCGGACATAAACGCCAATACCGTGTTATCGATTTTAAACGCGATAAAGATGGTATACCTGGACGCGTTGCTACAGTTGAATACGATCCAAACCGTTCAGCTAACATCGCTCTAGTCAACTATGCAGACGGAGAAAAACGTTACATTCTTGCTCCTAAAGGAATTCAAGTGGGTACTGAAATCATGTCAGGTCCAGAAGCTGACATCAAAGTAGGTAATGCACTACCACTTATCAACATCCCTGTTGGTACAGTTGTGCATAACATTGAATTAAAACCTGGTAAAGGCGGACAGCTTGTACGTTCAGCTGGTACATCTGCTCAGGTTCTTGGTAAAGAAGGCAAATACGTTCTTGTACGTCTTAACTCTGGAGAAGTTCGCATGATTCTTTCTGCTTGCCGTGCTTCTATCGGTCAAGTAGGTAACGAACAGCATGAACTTATCAACATTGGTAAAGCTGGACGTTCTCGCTGGAAAGGCATCCGTCCAACAGTTCGTGGTTCTGTAATGAACCCTAACGATCACCCACACGGTGGTGGTGAAGGACGTGCGCCAATCGGACGTAAATCACCAATGTCTCCATGGGGCAAACCAACTCTTGGATTCAAGACACGTAAGAAAAAGAACAAATCTGATAAATTTATCGTACGTCGTCGTAAAAATAAATAACGGGGTTGTCTACGGTTCATATCGGACCGTAGTGCAATCACGAAGGGAGGTTCCAAAATGGCTCGCAGCTTGAAAAAAGGACCATTTGTCGATGGACACTTGATGACAAAAATCGAGAAATTAAATGAAACTGACAAGAAACAAGTCGTTAAAACTTGGTCTCGTCGTTCTACTATTTTCCCACAGTTTATTGGTCACACAATCGCAGTCTATGACGGACGTAAACACGTGCCTGTATTCATCTCTGAAGATATGGTAGGGCACAAGTTGGGTGAATTCGCTCCAACTCGTACGTACAAAGGTCATGCTAGTGATGACAAAAAAACAAGACGCTAAGAGAGGAGGCTTTTAAATGCAAGCTAAAGCTGTTGCAAGAACAGTCCGTATTGCTCCTCGTAAAGCACGTCTAGTAATGGACCTGATTCGAGGCAAGCAAGTAGGTGAAGCAGTGTCAATCTTGAACCTAACACCGAGAGCTGCTTCTCCAATTATCGAGAAAGTATTAAAATCCGCTATTGCAAATGCTGAGCATAACTACGAAATGGACGCTAATAGCCTGGTTATTACTCAAGCATTCGTTGATGAAGGCCCTACGTTAAAAAGATTCCGCCCACGTGCTATGGGACGTGCGAGCCAAATCAACAAACGTACGAGCCACATTACAATCGTTGTATCAGAAAAGAAGGAGGGATAAGTAGTGGGTCAAAAGGTAAATCCAGTCGGTCTTCGTATCGGAGTCATTCGTGATTGGGAATCTAAGTGGTACGCTGGTAAAGATTACGCTGACTTCCTGCACGAAGATTTAAGAATTCGTGAATACATTAGCAAACGACTTTCTGACGCTTCTGTTTCTAAAGTTGAAATCGAACGCGCAGCAAATCGTGTTAACATTACGATCCACACAGCTAAGCCTGGTATGGTTATCGGTAAAGGCGGTTCTGAAGTTGAAGCACTTCGTAAAGCCCTTAACAGCCTAACTGGCAAGCGTGTACACATTAACATTCTTGAAATCAAAAGAGCAGATCTTGATGCACAACTAGTTGCTGACAACATCGCTCGTCAATTAGAAAACCGTGTTTCTTTCCGCCGTGCGCAGAAGCAACAAATCCAACGCACAATGCGTGCTGGAGCACAAGGTGTGAAAACAATGGTTTCTGGTCGTCTTGGCGGTGCAGATATCGCTCGTTCTGAATACTACAGTGAAGGAACTGTTCCATTGCACACATTACGTGCGGACATTGACTATGCAACATCTGAAGCTGACACTACTTATGGTAAGCTTGGTGTGAAAGTCTGGATCTATCGTGGAGAGGTTCTTCCTACTAAGAAGAAAACTGAGGAAGGAGGAAAATAATATGTTATTACCTAAACGCGTTAAATATCGCAGAGAGCATCGCGGAAAAATGCGTGGCCGTGCGAAAGGCGGTACTGAAGTACATTTCGGTGAGTTCGGTATCCAAGCTCTAGAAGCTTCTTGGATCACTAACCGTCAAATCGAAGCTGCCCGTATTGCGATGACTCGTTACATGAAACGTGGCGGTAAAGTTTGGATCAAAATTTTCCCTTCTAAACCTTACACTGCTAAACCACTAGAGGTACGTATGGGATCCGGTAAAGGGGCTCCAGAAGGTTGGGTAGCTGTTGTAAAACCGGGCAAAGTTTTATTTGAAATTTCTGGTGTATCTGAAGAGGTTGCTCGTGAAGCGCTTCGTCTTGCATCTCACAAATTGCCAATTAAAACGAAGTTCGTAAAACGTGAAGAAATTGGTGGTGAATCAAATGAAAGCTAATGAAATTCGTGACCTTACCACTGCTGAAATTGAACAAAAAGTAAAGTCTCTTAAAGAAGAACTTTTCAATCTTCGCTTTCAATTAGCGACAGGACAACTTGAAAATACTGCTCGCATTCGTGAAGTGCGCAAAGCTATCGCGCGCATGAAAACTGTGATTCGTGAAAGAGAAATTGCTGCTAATAAATAATCACTGAGGGGAGGTCGTGAGCATGAGCGAACGTAACCAACGCAAAGTTTACCAAGGCCGTGTTGTTTCTGACAAAATGGATAAAACCATCACTGTTGTTGTTGAAACATACAAGAAACATTCACTTTACGGTAAACGCGTAAAATACTCAAAGAAATTCAAAGCACATGATGAAAATAATCAAGCGAAAATCGGTGACATCGTAAAGATCATGGAAACTCGTCCATTGTCTGCAACTAAACGTTTCCGTCTAGTTGAAGTTGTCGAAGAAGCTGTTATTATCTAATAAAGTTCGGAATTCTTCTTTCCGAAGGGAGGTAACAAAAAATGATTCAACAAGAGACTCGTTTAAAAGTAGCTGACAACTCTGGCGCACGTGAAGTACTTACTATTAAAGTTCTTGGTGGTTCTGGTCGTAAAACAGCTAATATTGGTGATGTAATTGTTTGCACGGTTAAACAAGCAACACCAGGAGGCGTTGTCAAAAAAGGTGAAGTCGTAAAAGCTGTTATCGTTCGCACTAAAAGTGGAGCGCGCAGAAGTGACGGTTCATACATCAGCTTCGATGAGAATGCATGTGTTATCATCCGTGACGACAAGAGCCCGCGTGGAACTCGTATCTTCGGACCAGTTGCTCGTGAATTGCGTGAAAACAACTTTATGAAAATTGTTTCTCTAGCTCCAGAAGTTATCTAATGAAATAAATGCCTTACTCAAGGAGGTGCGATCAGGATGCATGTAAAAAAAGGCGATAAAGTTATGGTTATCTCTGGTAAAGATAAAGGTAAACAAGGAACAATCCTTGCTGCTTTCCCTAAAAAGGACCGCGTTTTAGTTGAAGGTGTTAACATGGTAAAGAAACACTCTAAACCAACTCAAGCTAACCCTCAAGGCGGTATTTCTAATCAAGAGGCGCCAATTCATGTATCAAACGTTATGCCGCTCGATCCTAAAACAGGTGAAGTGACTCGCGTAGGATACAAAGTGGAAGATGGCAAAAAAGTTCGTGTGGCAAAAAAATCTGGGCAAGTTCTAGATAAATAGTATTAAAGGAAGGGAGGTCTATCTCATGAACCGCCTTAAAGAAAAGTACAATAAAGAAATTGCACCTGCTTTAATGACTAAGTTCAGCTATGACTCAGTTATGCAAGTGCCTAAAATTGAAAAAATCGTAATCAACATGGGTGTTGGTGATGCTGTTCAAAACGCAAAAGCAATCGACAGTGCTGTTGAAGAATTAACGTTTATCGCAGGTCAAAAACCTGTCGTTACTCGTGCGAAGAAATCAATTGCTGGATTCCGTCTTCGTGAAGGAATGCCTATCGGTGCGAAAGTAACTCTTCGCGGAGAGCGCATGTATGATTTCCTTGATAAACTTATTTCTGTATCTTTACCGCGTGTGCGTGACTTCCGTGGGGTTTCTAAAAAATCTTTCGACGGTCGCGGTAACTACACACTTGGTATCAAAGAACAGTTAATCTTCCCTGAAATTGACTACGATAAAGTAACAAAGGTTCGCGGAATGGACATCGTTATTGTAACGACTGCTAATTCTGATGAAGAGGCTCGTGAGCTATTAACTCAAGTAGGTATGCCGTTCCAGAAATAATCAATGAAAGGGAGGCGAAATCGTGGCTAAGAAGTCAATGATTGCGAAACAACAACGTACACCAAAGTTTAAAGTACAAGAGTACACTCGCTGTGAACGCTGCGGACGTCCGCATTCAGTCATTCGTAAATTTAAACTTTGCCGTATTTGTTTCCGTGAGCTTGCATATAAAGGACAAATTCCTGGCGTGAAAAAAGCCAGCTGGTAATCCCCAAGAAAGGGAAGGAGGTAATTATATAATGGTTATGACAGATCCAATTGCAGATATGCTGACTCGTATTCGTAATGCAAACATGGTACGTCATGAGAAGCTTGAAATTCCTGCTTCTAAATTGAAAAGAGAAATTGCTGAAATTTTAAAGCGTGAAGGTTTCATTCGTGACGTTGAGTTCGTAGAAGACAGCAAACAAGGTATCATCCGCGTTTTCTTGAAATACGGACAAAACAACGAGCGCGTAATCACTGGTCTTAAAAGAATCAGCAAACCTGGTTTGCGTGTTTATGCTAAATCTAATGAAGTACCTCGTGTACTTAACGGTCTTGGAATCGCAATTCTTTCTACATCACATGGCGTTTTAACGGACAAAGAAGCCCGTGCAAAACAAGCTGGTGGAGAAGTATTAGCATACGTTTGGTAAAAAAGTTTAACATGAATGGAGGTGTTTGGTATGTCTCGTGTAGGTAAGAAGCTACTTGAGATTCCTTCTGATGTTACAGTAACGTTAAATGATAACAATACTGTAGCTGTGAAAGGACCAAAAGGAGAATTAACTCGTACGTTTCACCCTGATATGGAGATTAAAATAGAGGACAATGTGCTTACAGTCGCTCGTCCTTCTGATCAAAAAGAGCACCGTGCTCTGCATGGTACAACTCGCAGTCTGCTTGGCAACATGGTGGAGGGCGTATCTAAAGGATTTGAAAGAGGTTTGGAATTAGTCGGTGTCGGTTACCGTGCGTCTAAATCCGGAAATAAACTTGTTTTAAACGTTGGATACTCTCACCCTGTTGAGATCGTCCCTGAGGAAGGCATCGATATCGAAGTTCCTTCTCAAACGAAAGTAGTCGTTAAAGGTACAGACAAAGAACGCGTAGGAGCTATTGCTGCTAACATTCGCGCTGTCCGTTCTCCAGAGCCTTACAAAGGTAAAGGAATCCGCTACGAAGGTGAAGTTGTTCGCCGTAAAGAAGGTAAATCTGCTAAGTAAGATCGCTTAAAGTGAAGAAAGGAGTGACCTAGATGATTACGAAAACTAGCAAAAATGCTGCTCGTCTTAAAAGACACGCTCGTGTTCGCGCTAAACTTTCTGGTACTGCTGAAAGACCGCGTCTGAACGTTTTCCGTTCAAACAAGCACATTTACGCTCAAATCATCGATGATGTAAATGGTGTAACACTTGCTAGTGCATCTACTCTCGATAAAGACTTGAACGTTGAAAGCACTGGAGATACTTCAGCTGCTGCTAAAGTTGGAGAATTAGTTGCAAAACGCGCTGCTGAAAAAGGCATTTCTGACGTAGTATTTGACCGTGGCGGATACTTATACCATGGACGTGTAAAAGCTTTGGCTGATGCCGCTCGTGAAGCTGGACTTAAATTTTAATAAAAGAAGGAGGGACACATGATTATGCGTCGTATTGACCCAAGCAAATTAGAGTTAGAAGAACGCTTAGTTACGGTTAACCGCGTAGCGAAAGTTGTTAAAGGTGGTCGTCGTTTCCGCTTCGCAGCTCTAGTCGTTGTCGGTGACAAAAACGGACACGTAGGATTCGGTACTGGTAAAGCGCAAGAAGTACCAGAAGCAATCCGCAAAGCTGTTGAAGATGCGAAAAAGAATTTAATTGAAGTACCAATGGTTGGAACTACAATTCCACATGAAATCATCGGACGTTTCGGTGCAGGTAACATCTTGTTAAAACCTGCTTCTGAAGGTACTGGAGTTATCGCTGGAGGCCCTGTACGTGCGGTACTTGAGCTTGCTGGCGTAGCTGACATCCTTTCTAAGTCTCTAGGTTCTAACACACCGATCAACATGATTCGTGCAACACTTCAAGGCTTAAGTGAACTTAAGCGCGCTGAAGAGGTTGCGAAGCTTCGTGGAAAATCTGTAGAAGAACTGTTAGGATAAGGAGGGAATATTAATGGCTAAATTAGAAATTACCCTCAAACGAAGTGTAATCGGTCGCCCGGAAGATCAACGCGTTACTGTGAGAACACTTGGTTTAAAGAAAACAAACCAAACTGTTGTTCATGAAGACAACGCTGCGATTCGTGGTATGATTAATAAAGTATCTCATTTAGTTTCTGTTAAAGAACAATAAAAATAATTGATCGGATAAGGAGGTGTCCTAATGAAACTTCATGAATTAAAACCTTCAGAAGGTTCACGCAAAACGCGTAATCGCGTAGGTCGTGGTATTGGTTCTGGCAACGGTAAAACAGCTGGTAAAGGTCACAAAGGTCAAAACGCTCGTTCTGGCGGCGGTGTACGCCCAGGGTTCGAGGGGGGACAAATGCCTTTATTCCAACGTCTTCCTAAACGCGGCTTTACTAACATTAACCGTAAGGAATACGCTGTAGTCAACCTAGACAAATTGAACGGTTTTGCAGAAGGAACGGAAGTCACTCCTGAACTTCTTCTTGAGACTGGTGTTATAAGCAAACTTAATGCAGGAGTAAAGATTCTTGGCAACGGTAAATTAGAGAAAAAATTAACTGTAAAAGCCAATAAATTCTCTGCTTCTGCGAAAGAAGCTGTTGAAGCTGCTGGCGGTACAGCTGAGGTGATCTAACTTGTTTAAAACAATCTCCAACTTTATGCGTGTGAGTGATATCCGGAATAAAATCATATTCACTTTACTCATGCTTATCGTCTTTCGCATAGGTGCGTTTATTCCTGTGCCGTATGTTAACGCTGATGTGTTACAGGCACAGTCTCAAATGGGTGTATTTGATCTTCTTAATACATTTGGCGGCGGTGCGCTTTACCAATTCTCTATTTTCGCAATGGGGATTACTCCTTATATCACAGCTTCAATCATCATCCAGCTGCTTCAGATGGATGTTGTGCCGAAGTTTACAGAGTGGTCTAAGCAAGGTGAAGTTGGCCGCCGTAAATTGGCTCAGTTCACAAGATACTTTACGATTGTCCTTGGATTTATCCAAGCGCTGGGTATGTCATACGGATTTAACAATTTAGCTAACGGATTGCTAATTGAAAAATCCGGCGTATCCACATATCTGATCATCGCTTTAGTACTCACTGGCGGAACTGCCTTTTTAATGTGGCTTGGGGAACAAATCACATCTCATGGAGTAGGCAACGGAATATCGATCATTATCTTCGCGGGGATTGTATCTAGTATTCCGAAAACGGTTGGACAAATATATGAGACTCAATTTGTCGGCAGCGACGATCAGCTGTTTATTCATATTGTGAAAGTCGCTCTTCTTGTGATTGCGATTTTAGCAGTTATTGTTGGAGTTATTTTCATTCAGCAAGCCGTACGGAAAATTGCGATTCAATATGCTAAAGGCACAGGTCGTTCACCTGCTGGCGGAGGTCAGTCTACACACCTTCCATTGAAAGTGAATCCTGCCGGGGTTATTCCTGTAATCTTTGCGGTTGCGTTTTTAATAACGCCGCGTACGATCGCGTCATTCTTTGGAACAAACGATGTGACAAAGTGGATTCAAGCCAACTTTGACAATACACATCCGGTGGGTATGACTATATATGTTGCGTTAATTATTGCCTTTACGTACTTTTATGCTTTTGTCCAGGTTAATCCTGAACAAATGGCTGATAACCTTAAAAAACAGGGTGGCTATATCCCGGGGGTTCGTCCAGGGAAAATGACTCAAGATAGAATTACGAGCATTTTGTATCGACTTACGTTTGTGGGTGCTTTATTCTTAGCCGTGATTTCCATTCTTCCTATCTTTTTCATTCAATTCGCTGGATTGCCTCAAAGTGCACAAATTGGCGGAACATCTTTGTTAATTGTTGTCGGGGTAGCCTTGGAGACAATGAAACAACTAGAAAGCCAGTTGGTGAAACGAAACTACCGTGGATTTATGAAAAACTAGAGGAAATGGATTTATCCATTCCCTCTTAATTAAGAGAGGACGGGGGAAATCCGAATGAACTTAGTCTTAATGGGGCTTCCTGGTGCCGGTAAAGGTACACAGGGCGAACGAATTGTTGAGGATTATGGAATACCTCACATCTCAACAGGAGATATGTTCCGTGCTGCTATGAAAGAGGAAACATCACTCGGACTCGAAGCAAAATCTTATATTGATAAGGGAGAGCTCGTACCTGACGAAGTCACAATTGGAATTGTCAAAGAAAGACTTGGCAAAGATGATTGTGAAAGAGGTTTTCTTCTGGACGGATTTCCGCGAACAGTCGCTCAAGCCGAAGCTCTTGAAGAAATTCTTGAAGAATACGGCAAGCCGATTGATTATGTCATTAACATTAAAGTTGATAAAGATTCTTTAATGGAACGTCTGACTGGACGCAGAATTTGCAGTGTTTGCGGCACAACCTATCATTTAGTATTTAATCCGCCGAAAACGCCGGGTGTTTGTGATAAAGACGGAGGCGAACTCTATCAACGGGCAGATGATAATGAGGAAACAGTCTCTAAACGGCTTGAGGTAAACATGAAGCAGACTCAGCCTTTACTCGATTTCTATTCTGAGAAAGGTTATCTTGTAAACGTGAATGGCCAGCAGGACATTCAAGATGTTTATGCAGATGTGAAGGATCTTCTTGGAGGATTAAAAAAATGATTATCTGTAAAACCCCTCGTGAACTTGGTATCATGCGGGAAGCAGGGCGAATCGTGGCTTTGACTCACGAAGAGTTAAAAAAGCACATTAAACCAGGAATCTCGACAAAAGAATTGGATCAAATTGCCGAACGTTTTATTAAGAAGCAGGGTGCAATCCCATCTTTTAAGGGGTATAATGGGTTTCGCGGGAGCATTTGCGTATCAGTGAATGAAGAACTCGTTCACGGCATTCCTGGCAGCAGGGTGCTGCGTGACGGTGACATCATCAGTATTGATATCGGTGCTAAATTAAATGGTTATCATGGTGACTCTGCATGGACATATCCGGTAGGAACCATCAGCGATGATGATAAAAAACTTCTGGAAGTGACAGAGGAATCTTTATATAAAGGCTTGCAGGAAGCAAAACCAGGTGAACGTTTGTCGAATATTTCCCACGCAATACAAACGTATGTCGAAAATGAGCAGTTTTCAGTTGTTAGGGAGTATGTCGGACATGGTGTTGGTCAAGACTTGCATGAGGACCCGCAAATCCCTCATTACGGTCCGCCCAACAAAGGACCACGGCTCAAACCTGGCATGGTTCTCGCTATTGAACCTATGGTGAACGCTGGCAGCCGCTATGTGAAAACTTTGGCTGATAACTGGACGGTTGTAACGGTAGATGGGAAAAAGTGTGCTCATTTTGAACATACAATTGCGATTACGGAAACGGGTTTTGATATACTGACAAAGGTCTAGATGATAACATCATTCCGAAAGCAGATGTTTTTCCGGCTTGATAGGGCAGAAGGTTCGGTTTAACATTGGCAGGAACGAATTCATCTTGCCATTTTCGGTGGAATTGTTGATCATCATGTACTAATAGCAGACGGAGAAAAGCGTACATTTCATTCTCCTAAGAAAAAGAATATCAATCATTTTACCCTTTATGATTGCGTATCTCCGGAAGTTCAGAACAGTATAAACGAAACAGGGCGTGTGACAAACAGAAAACTGAGATTTTCTCTTTTGAAATTTGTCAGAAAGCAAGTTACTGATTTGAAGAAGGGAGAACACTTGAATGGCGAAAGACGATGTAATTGAAGTGGAAGGTACGATAGTTGAAACATTGCCAAACGCGATGTTCAAAGTTGAACTCGAGAATGGACACACTGTTTTGGCTCACGTATCTGGTAAAATCCGCATGCACTTCATTCGCATTTTACCTGGAGACAAAGTTACGGTAGAATTATCTCCATATGACTTAACTCGTGGCAGGATTACGTACCGTTACAAATAAGCACTCCGGAAACTGAAGGAGGTTGGAAACACATGAAAGTGAGACCATCAGTTAAACCAATCTGCGAAAAATGTAAAGTTATTCGCAGAAAAGGAAAAGTAATGGTGATCTGTGAAAATCCAAAGCATAAACAAAAACAAGGATAATTTATAAGGAGGTGCCCAGAGAATGGCTCGTATTGCTGGTGTAGATATCCCACGTGACAAACGTGTTGTTATTTCTTTAACATATGTCTTCGGAATTGGCCGCACAACGGCTCAGCAAGTCTTGAAAGAGGCTGGTGTTTCAGAAGATACTCGTGTGCGTGATCTTACTGAAGAAGAACTTGGTAAAATCCGTGATGTTATTGACAAACTGAAAGTAGAAGGTGACCTTCGCCGTGAAGTTTCTCTTAACATTAAGCGTCTGATCGAAATCGGAAGCTACCGCGGAATCCGCCATCGCAGAGGTTTGCCTGTTCGCGGACAAAACTCTAAAAACAATGCGCGTACTCGTAAAGGTCCGCGTCGTACTGTAGCTAACAAGAAAAAATAAGTAAGGGAGGTACCTAAACAATGGCTGCTGCTCGTAAATCTAACACGCGTAAACGTCGCGTGAAAAAGAATATTGAGTCTGGAATTGCTCATATTCGTTCAACTTTCAATAACACGATCGTTACGATCACTGACACTCATGGTAATGCTCTTTCTTGGTCTAGTGCCGGAGCTCTAGGATTCAGAGGTTCTCGTAAATCTACTCCTTTTGCTGCGCAAATGGCTGCAGAAACAGCTGCTAAAGGTTCAATCGAACATGGACTTAAAACTCTTGAGGTTACTGTTAAAGGCCCTGGTTCAGGTCGTGAAGCTGCTATCCGTGCGCTTCAAGCTGCTGGATTAGAAGTCACTGCTATCAGAGACGTAACTCCTGTTCCTCATAACGGATGCCGTCCACCAAAACGTCGCCGCGTGTAATTTGTTTGTATAGATTTTGTGTCCCTGTCAATAATGGGTTATGATACAGTTATTTATTAAACGAATGCACCGACTCGTTGCCTGAGCACATACGGGACTAAACAATGGGGAATTTCGGATGGAATCTCATATGATTCTATTCGAGGTTTCGACGTTTTGAAGGAGGGTTTTAAGTAATGATCGAGATTGAAAAACCAAAAATCGAAACGGTTGAAATCAGCGACGATGCCAAATTTGGTAAGTTTGTCGTAGAGCCACTTGAGCGTGGATATGGTACAACTCTGGGTAACTCCTTACGTCGTATCCTCTTATCCTCACTCCCTGGTGCCGCTGTAACATCAATCCAGATAGATGGTGTACTGCACGAATTCTCGACAATTGAAGGCGTTGTGGAAGATGTTACAACGATTATCTTAAACATTAAAAAGCTTGCATTGAAAATCTACTCTGATGAAGAGAAGACGCTAGAAATTGATGTACAGGGTGATGGAACTGTAACAGCAGCTGATATTACACACGATAGTGATGTAGAGATCTTAAATCCTGATCTTCATATCGCGACTCTGGGTGAGAATGCGAGTTTCCGAGTTCGCCTTACTGCTCAAAGAGGACGTGGGTATACGCCTGCCGACGCAAACAAAAGAGACGATCAGCCTATCGGCGTGATTCCGATCGATTCAATCTATACGCCAGTTTCTCGTGTATCTTATCAAGTAGAGAACACTCGTGTAGGCCAGGTTGCAAACTATGACAAACTTACACTTGATGTTTGGACTGATGGAAGCACTGGACCAAAAGAAGCAATTGCGCTTGGTTCAAAGATTTTAACTGAACACCTTAATATATTCGTTGGTTTAACTGACGAAGCTCAGCATGCTGAAATCATGGTTGAAAAAGAAGAAGATCAAAAAGAGAAAGTTCTTGAAATGACGATTGAAGAACTAGATCTTTCTGTTCGTTCTTACAACTGCTTAAAGCGTGCGGGTATCAACACGGTTCAAGAGCTTGCGAACAAGACGGAAGAAGATATGATGAAAGTTCGTAATCTAGGACGCAAATCACTTGAAGAAGTGAAAGCGAAACTAGAAGAACTTGGACTCGGACTTCGCAAAGACGATTGACTAGTTTCCCTTGTGAACTAGGATTTTCGTGTGTTTATAATTCAGAAAAAGCATTCCAATAAAGGAGGGGACATCATATGTCATACAGAAAACTAGGACGTACGAGTGCACAGCGTAAGGCTATGCTTCGTGATCTTACAACTGATTTGATCATCAATGAAAGAATCGAAACAACTGAAACACGTGCGAAAGAACTTCGCTCTGTAGTTGAAAAAATGATCACGCTTGGCAAACGCGGTGATCTTCACGCTCGCCGTCAAGCTGCTGCATACATCCGCAACGAGGTTGCTAACGAAGAAAATAACCAAGATGCACTTCAAAAATTATTCTCTGACATTGCAACTCGTTACGAGGAGCGCCAAGGTGGATACACACGTATTATGAAGCTTGGTCCTCGCCGTGGTGACGGAGCACCAATGGCAATTATCGAATTGGTTTAATCACATATTTTGTGTATCTAAAGAAGGGCGGGACAGTTTCTAACTGGATCTATGCCCTTTTTTTAGATACTTCAACTTTTTCAATAGAGAGACAAGCAGAGTATGAGCTGAGAGGAGGCCGGTTGTCCGTGAATCAAAATCAGTTGATATCGGTAGAGGATATCGTTTTTCGATATCGGAAAGACGCAGAAAGACGAGCACTAGATAGCGTCTCCCTGCAGGTGTATGAGGGTGAATGGCTTGCAATTGTAGGTCATAACGGTTCAGGGAAATCAACACTGGCCCGGGCATTGAATGGTTTAATCCTTCCTGAATCAGGCGACATAAAGGTTGCTGGGATTCAACTGACAGAGGAGTCAGTGTGGGAAGTGCGTAAGAAGATTGGTATGGTCTTTCAAAATCCGGATAACCAATTTGTCGGAACGACAGTTCGCGATGATGTGGCTTTTGGTTTAGAAAACAATGGTGTACCGCGGGAAGAAATGATTGAGAGAGTAGATTGGGCTGTCAAACAGGTCAACATGCAGGATTTTCTTGATCAAGAGCCGCACCATCTCTCCGGAGGCCAAAAGCAGAGAGTTGCGATAGCAGGGATTATTGCCGCACGTCCTGATATTATTATCTTAGATGAAGCAACATCCATGCTTGACCCGATCGGGCGAGAAGAAGTGCTTGAAACAGTAAGACACTTAAAAGAGCAAGGTATGGCAACTGTCATCTCGATTACACATGATCTGAATGAGGCTGCAAAAGCTGACAGAATCATTGTCATGAATGGCGGTAAGAAATATGCCGAGGGTACGCCTGAAGAAATTTTCAAATTGAATAAGGAACTTGTTCGAATCGGGCTTGATTTACCCTTCTCATTCCAGCTCAGCCAACTCTTAAGAGAAAATGGACTGGCTTTGGAAGAAAATCATTTGACTCAGGAAGGGCTGGTGAACGAGCTATGGACATTACAATCAAAGATGTAGAGCATCGCTATCAGATAAAGACGCCGTTTGAGCGCCTTGCCCTGTATGATATCAATGCATCGATTAAGGAAGGCAGCTATGTGGCCGTAATAGGGCATACAGGCTCCGGTAAATCCACTCTTCTTCAGCACCTGAATGGTCTCCTGAAGCCTACAAAGGGGCATATTTCATTAGGCAGTACTGTTATACAGGCAGGAAAAAAGAATAAAGACCTTAAAGCCCTCCGAAAAAAAGTCGGAATCGTTTTCCAATTCCCCGAACATCAATTATTTGAAGAAACAGTTCTCAAAGATATTTCATTTGGACCGATGAACTTTGGTGTGAAAAAGGAAGACGCTGAACAAAAAGCGAGAGAGATGCTGAAGCTTGTAGGTTTATCTGAAGAGCTCCTGGATAGATCACCTTTTGAATTAAGCGGAGGGCAAATGCGCAGGGTTGCAATTGCCGGGGTGCTTGCAATGGATCCTGAAGTGCTTGTTCTTGATGAACCGACAGCAGGGCTGGATCCAAGAGGGCGAAAAGAGATCATGGACATGTTTTATGAGCTCCACCAACGGGGAAACCTGACGACAATTCTTGTCACCCACAGCATGGAGGATGCGGCTGCCTATGCTGATGAAATGATCGTGATGCATAAAGGAACTATCCAGGCATCAGGCAGTCCGCGAGACTTGTTCTCAAAAGGGGAAGAGATGGCCGGCTGGGGGCTGGATCTTCCGGAAACGATTAAATTCCAAAGGCAGCTGGAAGCCGCACTTGGTGTCAGATTTAAAGAGCCTCTGCTCACAATAGAAGATGCAGCTGCTGAAATCCGTGCTCTTTTTCAGGGGGAAAAGACCTTATGATGGACAGCATGATTATCGGCAAGTATGTGCCGGGTTCTTCACTTGTGCACCGGCTTGATCCACGAACAAAACTGGTTACGATCTTTTTGTTTGTCTGTATCGTTTTCCTAGCCAATAATGTGCAGACCTATGCGCTGCTTGGTTTATTTACAGCAGGCGTTGTTTCCTTAACAAGGGTTCCTTTTTCCTTTTTGATGAAAGGGCTAAGGCCTATCATCTGGATTATTCTTTTTACGTTCCTGCTCCATATTTTCATGACACATGAAGGGCCGGTTATTTTTGAACTTGGCTTTTTCAAGATCTATGAGGGCGGTTTGGTACAAGGGATTTTCATTTCCCTTAGGTTCGTCTATCTGATTTTAATGACCACTCTATTAACGCTGACAACAACACCTATTGAGATTACCGATGGTATGGAACGGCTGCTCAACCCATTTAAAAAATTAAAGCTTCCTGTTCACGAGCTGGCCCTTATGATGTCGATCTCTTTGCGGTTTATCCCAACCTTGATGGAGGAGACAGATAAGATTATGAAGGCTCAGATGGCGCGAGGCGTTGATTTTACAAGCGGACCGCTTAAAGACAGAGTGAAGGCAATTGTGCCGCTGCTAGTCCCTCTCTTTGTCAGTGCGTTTAAGCGTGCTGAAGAGCTTGCGGTTGCAATGGAGGCAAGAGGCTATCAAGGCGGAGAGGGACGCACAAAATACAGAAAGCTTGTATGGACGGCAAAGGATACTTCTGTCATTGTCAGCTTGTTCATATTGGCTGCTCTGTTATTTTTCTTAAGGGCTTAGAGGTGCTTTATGAGACTGAAATGCACGATTTCTTATGACGGACATTTGTTTAATGGATACCAAGTACAGCCGGGTAAAAGGACGGTTCAGGATGAGCTTGAGAAGGCACTGGCTGTGCTGCATAAGTCAAAAGACAGAATCCCTGTCGTTTCCTCTGGACGGACGGACAGCGGGGTTCACGCGGCTGGACAGGTGATTCATTTTGATACACCGCTCTCTATTCCGGCTGAGAGATGGCCGTATGCTTTAAATGCACTGCTTCCGGATGATATTGCAGTCAAAACGGCAGAAATTGCGGATGATGGGTTCCATGCACGATTTAGCGCAGTTAAAAAGGAATATCGCTACTTTGTATACACGGAGAAACACCCGGACGTATTTAAACGGCATTACGCTTACCATTTTTCATATCGCCTCAATGTGCAGAACATGAGAGAAGCGGCAAAGCATCTTTTAGGAACACATGATTTTACAAGCTTTTGTGCGGCTAAAACGGAAGTGCAGGACAAAGTGAGAACGATTTATGAACTCGATTGGACTGAGACTGATGACGGCCTGCAAATGCGGATCACAGGCAGCGGTTTCCTATATAATATGGTCAGAATTATTGCAGGTACTTTGCTGGATGCAGGTATTGGAAAAATTTCTCCCGATGATGTGAAATCCATGCTGGAAGCGAAGGATCGCGAAGCAGCAGGGCGTACAGCACCGGGGCATGGGCTATATTTATGGAACGTTTACTATGACAACTAAACCAGGTGTATAATATTTTCTTGACAGAGTCTGCATAAAGTTATAAGATATCATATGGTATGTATTTCAACCCCACGATAAGCCCCGGAACTTATTGTGTTGTGAAATAGAACGTAATCGAAGTTTATTGAAAATGACAGATCATTTAGGAGGGAAATTCAATGCGTACAACACCTATGGCTAACGCAAGTACTATTGAACGCAAGTGGTTAGTTGTTGATGCTGCTGGCAAGACTTTAGGCCGTCTTTCTTCAGAAGTTGCAGCTATCCTTCGCGGAAAACACAAACCAACTTACACACCACACGTTGATACTGGAGATCATGTGATCATCATCAACGCTGAAAAAATCGAGTTAACTGGTAAAAAGTTAACTGACAAAATCTACTACCGTCATACTCAACATCCAGGCGGATTAAAATCAAGAACTGCTCTTGAAATGCGTACAAACTACCCTGAGAAAATGCTTGAGCTTGCTATCAAAGGCATGCTTCCAAAAGGTTCTCTAGGTCGTCAAATGTTCAAAAAATTGAACGTATACCGTGGTTCTGAGCATCCACATGAAGCACAAAAACCTGAAGTTTACGAACTTCGCGGTTAATTAAAAAGGAGGTTACCAATTTGGCACAGGTTCAATATTACGGTACTGGCCGTCGTAAAAGTTCTGTAGCGCGTGTGCGCTTAGTTCCAGGAGAAGGTCGTATCGTCGTTAATAATCGTGAAATCAGCGAGCACATCCCATCTCCAGCTCTAATCGAAGATATCAAACAACCATTAACTTTGACTGAAACAGCTGGCACTTATGATGTTTTAGTAAACGTACATGGAGGCGGCTTATCTGGTCAAGCTGGAGCAATCCGTCATGGTATCGCTCGTGCTTTGCTTGAAGCAGATCCAGAATACCGTGCAACACTTAAACGTGCAGGTCTTCTGACTCGTGACGCTCGTATGAAAGAACGTAAAAAATACGGTCTTAAAGGCGCTCGTCGTGCACCTCAGTTCTCAAAACGTTAATTTTACGTTTCAAAGCTCTCAACTATGGGTTGGGGGCTTTTTTTATTTTCTTTTCAGAATAAAAGCAGAAGTGATGAAACAGGCATCTGTTTTTGGCTATTAAAATGACCCTTTTTTCATTGCTGGTCTTTCTCACAAGGTTTCGCAATCGTGTATACTTTTAACAGTTCCCAGCACAAAATGTATCACTTTTTCAATTCAATGCTTAATGATCTATCTTAAGCGCCTGTAAACGAACGATGAGTTCTATATATCCAAAAGTCCTTTGCAAATGGTATACGCATTTATCGCTTGTAATCAAAACTAAAAAATTTTCCCTCGTTGTTGGAAATACAGAACCTTGTTTAACAAAGGGCCTATTACATCATAGGTATTCTTACAAAAGTGTCAAATGCCATAGGCAATGCAAAACGTAATGCCGGCATCAAGTGCTCTACCATTAATTTGATTTGAAAAAGTGATATTATATTCACTAGCCATAAAATCACACATCTCCTTTGTGAATTTATTGCGGTTTTATGAATTTTTTTCTGGATATGCAAAGGGAAAGCGGTATCAATATAGAAATATTTGTTATACTCTAAACATTAAAGTAAGGAGAACGATTCATGAATGCGTTAGTAGATCATAATAGCAAAGCCTGGGATCAAAAAGTAGAAACAGGCAATGAATGGACTGTTGCTGTAGAGCGGCATGTCATTGAACAAGCAAAAAGAGGGAATTGGGATATCAGGTTAACCCCTATTAAAAATGTGCCAAAGGATTGGTTTCCTCCTGTAAAAGGCTTGAAGGTGCTTTGTTTGGCCTCAGGAGGCGGACAGCAGGCCCCGGTTTTGGCGGCAGCCGGAGCGGATGTCACAGTCTTAGATAACTCAGAACAGCAGCTGGAGCAGGACAGAATGGTTGCTGATCGCGACGGCTTGACCATACGTACTGTTAAAGGAAGTATGGATGATCTCAGTCAATTTGAAAATGAATCATTTGATTTCATCGTACACCCAGTTGCCAATGTTTTTGTTGAAAATATCCTGCCGGTCTGGAAAGAAGCGCACCGCGTGCTGAAAAGAAATGGCACTTTAATCTCGGGGTTTGTTAATCCAGTTGTTTTTCTGTTTGACATTGAATTAGAAGAGCAGGGCGTTTTAAAAGTAAAGCACTCCATTCCATACGCCGACTCAGAAGATCTTCCAAAACATAAGGTGAAAAAGCTGATTGAAAATAATGAAGCGCTGGAATTCGGGCATTCCTTAGAAGACCAAATTAAGGGACAGCTCGACGCCGGTTTTATCGTCACAGGTTTTTATGAAGATAAAGGCGGTTTTGTGCTGGATCAATACATTAATACATATTCTGCAACAAGAAGCATTAAAGTATGAAGGCAGCGACCTATTAGAGGGAGCTGCTTTTTATTATTGTGATGCCTCTGCACTTACAAGCGAACACACGTTCCTTCCTCCGCAGAAAGCTGCTTTTTTTAGATGTTCAAGTTATCAACACCTTCATTTGGGCGAATTTCCAACCGTATTCGGGCATGGTTTCACCTCCCAAACCTCAAAATAACCGGTAAAAGGAGAGTGAATTTGTATGGCAGAGGTACTGTCTTTTATGGATGTGAAACGGCAAAAGGATTTTGAATTAGAAAAAAACTTGCTTAAAGAACTCTCACTTAGACAAATCATTCAGTCTGTAAAGGCCTGTCTTACTCCGTTATTTCCATTTTTGCAGGATGAAAGGGACGTTATGACTGAAGGCTGTATTGATTTTGCGATAGAAGCCTATTTGTTAGGAGGGCGTTTTGGGGTTTTCGGGTATTATGGAGAATCTATGCAAAGTGTTAGTGCCCGCTCTGCAAGGGAAGAAGAAGAGCTTCGTATGGAGTTTTTTGAATATCTTTATCATTGGACACATGAGCAATACACAACATTTGATAAAAACACAGTATATGAAGCAGCGCGAAAATTCATCAAAGATTGGTGGACAGAAGGGTTTGTCCAAAGAGAAAAACAATGTAAGCTTCGTATGCGTTAATCATATTTCCCACCCCTGTCCCATACTTATGTAATAACGGACAAGCGGGAGGGGAAGGGATGAGGAAAAAGCTTAAATGGCTCAGTTTTATGCTTGGCTTTATCGTATTACTGTTTCTATTCAAGTATCAATTCAACAATAGCGATTCTTGGAATCCATGGAATCTGCCTTTGAGCGGGAAAATTATTTACCTTGATCCAGGTCATGGCGGGCCGGACGGAGGAGCAGTAGGCGGCAAGCTGTTAGAGAAGGATATAACTCTGGAGGTGGCCTTCAGAGTCAGGGATTATCTTCAGGAACAAGGGGCCCTAGTGGTGATGACTAGAGAAAGTGACACCGATCTAGCTCCTGAAGGGACAAGAGGCTATAGTAAGCGAAAAGGGGAAGACTTAAGACAGCGAGTGAAATTAATTAACAACTCAGAGGCTGAGCTCTACCTTAGCATTCATCTTAATGCAATCCCGTCACAAAAATGGAGCGGAGCCCAAAGCTTTTATTACGGAAAATACGAGGAAAACGAGAAAATTGCAAAATACATCCAGGATGAGTTGAGAACAAACCTAGAGAATACAACCCGAAAAGCAAAGCGAATTCATGGAATTTACTTAATGCAAAACGTCACAAAACCAGGTGCGCTTGTAGAAGTCGGTTTTTTATCCAATCCTGGCGAAGCTAAGATGCTGGGAAAACCGAAATATCAGGACAAAGTGGCATCTTCCATATATAAAGGAATATTGAGATACTTTACAGAAAAAGGCGACCCTCCGGAGTAAAGGAGGGTTTTCTCATGGTTCTAAGCATAAGACACCCGCTGTTTATGTATGATATAATACTGTTTGTAAACGAATACACAAAAGGGTGAGGTTCGATGATAAGAGAAGATGAAGTAAGAAAACTAGTCGGTGAAATGCGCGAACCTTTTCTTCAAAGACCTCTGGGAGAATTGGATGCCGTTAAGGAAGTAAAAATAAAGCCTGAAAAACGGCATGTCAGTGTGAAAGTGGCTCTTGCAAAAACCGGGACAGCAGAACAAATGCAGGTTCAGCAAGAAATCGTAAACGTCTTAAAAGGGGCAGGCGCTGAGACGGTAGGCCTTCGATTTGAAGAGCTGCCTGAAGAAACAGTTGCGAAATTTCGGGCGCCCTCAACTGAGAAAAAAACATTGTTAACTATGGATAACCCGCCGGTCTTCCTTGCTGTAGCAAGCGGAAAAGGTGGAGTAGGCAAATCAACTGTGTCAGTGAACCTTGCTATTTCTCTGGCTCGGCTTGGGAAAAAGGTCGGTTTAATTGACGCGGATATCTATGGCTTTAGTGTGCCGGATATGATGGGCATTACAGTGCGTCCAACAATTGAAGGAGACAAACTGCTCCCTGTTGAACGCTTCGGGGTAAAGGTCATGTCGATGGGCTTCTTCGTTGAAGAAAATGCTCCTGTCGTCTGGAGAGGCCCGATGCTGGGCAAGATGCTCAACAACTTTTTCCACGAAGTAGAATGGGGAGAAGTAGACTATATCGTTCTTGATCTTCCACCTGGAACAGGGGACGTTGCACTTGATGTACATACAATGCTTCCGAGCAGTAAAGAAATTATCGTGTCAACGCCGCATCCGACTGCAGCCTTTGTTGCGGCCAGAGCGGGATCTATGGCTATTAAAACAGATCATGAGGTCGTTGGCGTCATAGAGAACATGGCTTATTATGAAAGTGCAAAGACTGGGGAAAGAGAATATGTCTTTGGCAAAGGCGGCGGAGATAAACTTGCTGAGGAGCTTAAAGTGCCTTTGCTCGGCAGAATACCGTTAAAGCAGCCTGATTGGGATAAAGACCAATTTGCTCCGTCTGTTTATGACGCAAGCCATCCAATCGGTGAAATATATCATGACATTGCAAGTAAAGTTGTTGAAAAAATGGAAGTGCAAATATAAAAAAGGCTAACCGGGATTTTTTGATCCCGGCTTCCCTTTACTCACCTTCTTTAGCGGTTTCTGCTGCTGCTTTTTTCAGTTCATCTTCGAACTGTTTTTTGTAAAGCGGACTAGAAAGTGTTTCGGTAATTACTTGTTCTAAATAACTGCGGAATTCTTGGCTTTTTGCCAGTTCGCTGTATTTTTTATTCATTCCAGGGTCCTGCATAACACTCATCAGCATTTTCTGATAATCCGGATCCTTCATCAGCTTTTTAATTACTTTTTCATGCTCTGTTTGAAGGGTTTTAGCAAAGCTTTCCGCAAATTCAGTGTCTTCAAAGATGTTTTTCCAAAAATCCGCACCTTTTTTAGAGGTGAGTGTTTTTTCTATTGTTCCTTTAATGGCATCCTGATCAATCACCAGTGCTTCATTCATCGCATCATCGTTCAATAATTCCTTAATTGCTTTCTTTCCATCATCTGTTTTTAATATATCAACAACCATTTTTTTGGTCTGATCATAATCCATATCCGCTGCTTGGTCTTTTGGAGCGCAAGCTGTTACAGATAATATCAAAAAACAGCCCATCAATAGCGTTTTGGCTTTTGACATGCTTAAGCTCCTTTCACATACTTATCTTACTTTTAATATGATTCATCCGGTTGGAATTATACATAACAAAATATCGCGATGTGCGATTTTTGAGGGGTTGAATAAAGAAATGAAAAGCCGTGGCTTAGTTCGTTTTTTCTTTTCTATTTTAGCTGTCGGAGCGGTTGTCACGAGTATTGTGGGTTTTGCTTTAAAATGGGGGGAGTATAAGGAGCTGTTTCTGAATTTTGAAGCGGGCCAGATTTTCTCTGTTTTATTTTGGTTTATCGGTGTCGGCATGATTTTTAGTGTCATCAGTCAAATGGGCTTTTTCGTGTTTTTAACAGTCCACCGGTTTGCTCTCGAAATATTAAGATCTTCATCTTTATGGAATTTACTGCAGCTGTTTTTGATCCTGTTTGTCGCTTTTGATTTAATGTACGTGCGGTTTTTATTTTTTGGAGATAGCGGCGAATCAATGGCTGGCTATGCTTGGATGCCGTTATTTTTAATGATCTTCGGTTTGCTTATTGCGTATATAAAACAAAAGCAGTCCTCAAAGAAAACGTTTGTGTCATCTTTATTTTTAATGGTTGTGATCACTGCATTGGAATGGTTTCCTGCGCTCAGAGTAAATGATGAGGACTGGCTTTACTTAATGCTCTTTCCGTTAATGGCGTGTAATGCTTTTCAATTACTGATGCTGCCGAAGTTTGCAGCGAAATGATTTATTTTACCTCGGCGGATTTAGCATCTGTGTTTGCTATGAGATCTCCCACGTTGACATTTTTTAAGCCTTTTTCTCTTATATGATGGATAATCTCAGGCAGGGCTTCTTCTGTTTGTTTAGCTGAGTCTGAGGCGTGTAAAAGAATAATGTCTCCTCCTGAAACTTGACGGTTTACATTATCGACGATTTTTTCAACACCTGGATTCGTCCAGTCATGGGAATTCACACTATAGTGAACGACTGTATAGTTATACTGTTTTGCGATTGATAGGACATTTTTATTGAACTGACCGGTAGGAGGTCTTAATAGCCGTATGTCTTTAATTCCTAATTTTTCAAAGGCGGTCTGCGCTCGATTAATGTCCTTTTTTATTTCACTATCCTCTAGATTTGCATAGTTTTTATAAGCATAACCCATACTCCCTATTTGATGGCCGTCCTTTACAATGCGAGCCACCGTGTCCGGGTGGCGTTCGGCCCAAGAAGCGGAAAGAAAAAAAGTCGCGTTTTTGATGCCGTTGGCTTTCAGGGTATTAAGAATAGGCTCGGCTTTTTTATCGCCCCAGCTGATATCAAAGGTAAGAGCAATGTCTTTTGAATCTGTTTCTCCTTTATAAATGGCTTTCGGTCCGCTGTCAGTCGAAAACACAGGGAGCGGCACAGCTCTTTGAATATAAAAAAAGCTGGCTGCAGCAAATGCGGCGATAAGTATAATAATCAATTGTTTAACGCGTTTTATGTGCCACACATAGAAGTGATTCACTGATGATGCCTCCTTATCTTGTCCATCATTCTTGTGTTACATCTTATGTGCCTGGCCAAATGAATATAACTGTTAAAAGACTCTTTAAAACCAGATTAATTTAGTTATTGACCTTTTAATAGTAACCATGTTATATTATTATTCGTCGCTGATGAACAGCTGACAACAAATAAAAGCTTCATTAACCTTTTAAAAAAGGTGTTGACTTAAAAGAAGCTGAATGTTATAGTAATAAAGCTGCTTCGTTAAGCAGCATGATGATCTTTGAAAACTAAACAAGACAAAACGTACCTGTTAATTCAAGTTTTATTATAAAATCGCACAGCGATGTGCGTAGTCAGTCAAACTACTTTATCGGAGAGTTTGATCCTGGCTCAGGACGAACGCTGGCGGCGTGCCTAATACATGCAAGTCGAGCGGACAGATGGGAGCTTGCTCCCTGATGTTAGCGGCGGACGGGTGAGTAACACGTGGGTAACCTGCCTGTAAGACTGGGATAACTCCGGGAAACCGGGGCTAATACCGGATGCTTGTTTGAACCGCATGGTTCAAACATAAAAGGTGGCTTCGGCTACCACTTACAGATGGACCCGCGGCGCATTAGCTAGTTGGTGAGGTAACGGCTCACCAAGGCAACGATGCGTAGCCGACCTGAGAGGGTGATCGGCCACACTGGGACTGAGACACGGCCCAGACTCCTACGGGAGGCAGCAGTAGGGAATCTTCCGCAATGGACGAAAGTCTGACGGAGCAACGCCGCGTGAGTGATGAAGGTTTTCGGATCGTAAAGCTCTGTTGTTAGGGAAGAACAAGTACCGTTCGAATAGGGCGGTACCTTGACGGTACCTAACCAGAAAGCCACGGCTAACTACGTGCCAGCAGCCGCGGTAATACGTAGGTGGCAAGCGTTGTCCGGAATTATTGGGCGTAAAGGGCTCGCAGGCGGTTCCTTAAGTCTGATGTGAAAGCCCCCGGCTCAACCGGGGAGGGTCATTGGAAACTGGGGAACTTGAGTGCAGAAGAGGAGAGTGGAATTCCACGTGTAGCGGTGAAATGCGTAGAGATGTGGAGGAACACCAGTGGCGAAGGCGACTCTCTGGTCTGTAACTGACGCTGAGGAGCGAAAGCGTGGGGAGCGAACAGGATTAGATACCCTGGTAGTCCACGCCGTAAACGATGAGTGCTAAGTGTTAGGGGGTTTCCGCCCCTTAGTGCTGCAGCTAACGCATTAAGCACTCCGCCTGGGGAGTACGGTCGCAAGACTGAAACTCAAAGGAATTGACGGGGGCCCGCACAAGCGGTGGAGCATGTGGTTTAATTCGAAGCAACGCGAAGAACCTTACCAGGTCTTGACATCCTCTGACAATCCTAGAGATAGGACGTCCCCTTCGGGGGCAGAGTGACAGGTGGTGCATGGTTGTCGTCAGCTCGTGTCGTGAGATGTTGGGTTAAGTCCCGCAACGAGCGCAACCCTTGATCTTAGTTGCCAGCATTCAGTTGGGCACTCTAAGGTGACTGCCGGTGACAAACCGGAGGAAGGTGGGGATGACGTCAAATCATCATGCCCCTTATGACCTGGGCTACACACGTGCTACAATGGACAGAACAAAGGGCAGCAAAACCGCGAGGTTAAGCCAATCCCACAAATCTGTTCTCAGTTCGGATCGCAGTCTGCAACTCGACTGCGTGAAGCTGGAATCGCTAGTAATCGCGGATCAGCATGCCGCGGTGAATACGTTCCCGGGCCTTGTACACACCGCCCGTCACACCACGAGAGTTTGTAACACCCGAAGTCGGTGAGGTAACCTTTATGGAGCCAGCCGCCGAAGGTGGGACAGATGATTGGGGTGAAGTCGTAACAAGGTAGCCGTATCGGAAGGTGCGGCTGGATCACCTCCTTTCTAAGGATATTTACGGAATATAAGACCTTGGGTCTTATAAACAGAACGTTCCCTGTCTTGTTTAGTTTTGAAGGATCATTCCTTCGAAACGTGTTCTTTGAAAACTAGATAACAGTAGACATCACATTCAATTAGTAACACAAGATATCACATAGTGATTCTTTTTAACGGTTAAGTTAGAAAGGGCGCACGGTGGATGCCTTGGCACTAGGAGCCGATGAAGGACGGGACGAACACCGATATGCTTCGGGGAGCTGTAAGCAAGCTTTGATCCGGAGATTTCCGAATGGGGAAACCCACCACTCGTAATGGAGTGGTATCCATATCTGAATTCATAGGATATGAGAAGGCAGACCCGGGGAACTGAAACATCTAAGTACCCGGAGGAAGAGAAAGCAAATGCGATTCCCTGAGTAGCGGCGAGCGAAACGGGATTAGCCCAAACCAAGAGGCTTGCCTCTTGGGGTTGTAGGACACTCTATACGGAGTTACAAAGGAACGAGGTAGATGAAGAGGTCTGGAAAGGCCCGCCATAGAAGGTAACAGCCCTGTAGTCAAAACTTCGTTCTCTCCAGAGTGGATCCTGAGTACGGCGGAACACGTGAAATTCCGTCGGAATCCGGGAGGACCATCTCCCAAGGCTAAATACTCCCTAGTGACCGATAGTGAACCAGTACCGTGAGGGAAAGGTGAAAAGCACCCCGGAAGGGGAGTGAAAGAGATCCTGAAACCGTGTGCCTACAAGTAGTCAGAGCCCGTTAACGGGTGATGGCGTGCCTTTTGTAGAATGAACCGGCGAGTTACGATCCCGTGCAAGGTTAAGCAGAAGATGCGGAGCCGCAGCGAAAGCGAGTCTGAATAGGGCGCATGAGTACGTGGTCGTAGACCCGAAACCAGGTGATCTACCCATGTCCAGGGTGAAGTTCAGGTAACACTGAATGGAGGCCCGAACCCACGCACGTTGAAAAGTGCGGGGATGAGGTGTGGGTAGGGGTGAAATGCCAATCGAACCTGGAGATAGCTGGTTCTCTCCGAAATAGCTTTAGGGCTAGCCTCAAGGTAAGAGTCTTGGAGGTAGAGCACTGATTGGACTAGGGGCCCCTACCGGGTTACCGAATTCAGTCAAACTCCGAATGCCAATGACTTATCCTTGGGAGTCAGACTGCGAGTGATAAGATCCGTAGTCGAAAGGGAAACAGCCCAGACCGCCAGCTAAGGTCCCAAAGTATACGTTAAGTGGAAAAGGATGTGGAGTTGCTTAGACAACCAGGATGTTGGCTTAGAAGCAGCCACCATTTAAAGAGTGCGTAATAGCTCACTGGTCGAGTGACTCTGCGCCGAAAATGTACCGGGGCTAAACGTATCACCGAAGCTGCGGACTGTTCTTCGAACAGTGGTAGGAGAGCGTTCTAAGGGCTGTGAAGCCAGACCGGAAGGACTGGTGGAGCGCTTAGAAGTGAGAATGCCGGTATGAGTAGCGAAAGAGGGGTGAGAATCCCCTCCACCGAATGCCTAAGGTTTCCTGAGGAAGGCTCGTCCGCTCAGGGTTAGTCGGGACCTAAGCCGAGGCCGAAAGGCGTAGGCGATGGACAACAGGTTGATATTCCTGTACCACCTCCTCACCATTTGAGCAATGGGGGGACGCAGGAGGATAGGGTAAGCGCGGTATTGGATATCCGCGTCCAAGCAGTTAGGCTGGGAAATAGGCAAATCCGTTTCCCATAAGGCTGAGCTGTGATGGCGAGCGAAATTTAGTAGCGAAGTTCCTGATTCCACACTGCCAAGAAAAGCCTCTAGCGAGGTGAGAGGTGCCCGTACCGCAAACCGACACAGGTAGGCGAGGAGAGAATCCTAAGGTGATCGAGAGAACTCTCGTTAAGGAACTCGGCAAAATGACCCCGTAACTTCGGGAGAAGGGGTGCTCTGTTAGGGTGCAAGCCCGAGAGAGCCGCAGTGAATAGGCCCAGGCGACTGTTTAGCAAAAACACAGGTCTCTGCGAAGCCGTAAGGCGAAGTATAGGGGCTGACGCCTGCCCGGTGCTGGAAGGTTAAGAGGAGCGCTTAGCGTAAGCGAAGGTGCGAATTGAAGCCCCAGTAAACGGCGGCCGTAACTATAACGGTCCTAAGGTAGCGAAATTCCTTGTCGGGTAAGTTCCGACCCGCACGAAAGGCGCAACGATCTGGGCACTGTCTCAACGAGAGACTCGGTGAAATTATAGTACCTGTGAAGATGCAGGTTACCCGCGACAGGACGGAAAGACCCCGTGGAGCTTTACTGCAGCCTGATATTGAATGTTGGTACAGCTTGTACAGGATAGGTAGGAGCCTTGGAAACCGGAGCGCCAGCTTCGGTGGAGGCATCGGTGGGATACTACCCTGGCTGTATTGACCTTCTAACCCGCCGCCCTTATCGGGCGGGGAGACAGTGTCAGGTGGGCAGTTTGACTGGGGCGGTCGCCTCCTAAAAGGTAACGGAGGCGCCCAAAGGTTCCCTCAGAATGGTTGGAAATCATTCGTAGAGTGTAAAGGCACAAGGGAGCTTGACTGCGAGACCTACAAGTCGAGCAGGGACGAAAGTCGGGCTTAGTGATCCGGTGGTTCCGCATGGAAGGGCCATCGCTCAACGGATAAAAGCTACCCCGGGGATAACAGGCTTATCTCCCCCAAGAGTCCACATCGACGGGGAGGTTTGGCACCTCGATGTCGGCTCATCGCATCCTGGGGCTGTAGTCGGTCCCAAGGGTTGGGCTGTTCGCCCATTAAAGCGGTACGCGAGCTGGGTTCAGAACGTCGTGAGACAGTTCGGTCCCTATCCGTCGCGGGCGCAGGAAATTTGAGAGGAGCTGTCCTTAGTACGAGAGGACCGGGATGGACGCACCGCTGGTGTACCAGTTGTTCTGCCAAGGGCATCGCTGGGTAGCTATGTGCGGACGGGATAAGTGCTGAAAGCATCTAAGCATGAAGCCCCCCTCAAGATGAGATTTCCCATTCCGCAAGGAAGTAAGATCCCTGAAAGATGATCAGGTTGATAGGTCTGAGGTGGAAGTGTGGCGACACATGGAGCTGACAGATACTAATCGATCGAGGACTTAACCTAATTTCTAATGATGTCACACCTGTTATCTAGTTTTGAGAGAACACTCTCAAATTGTTTGGTGGCGATAGCGAAGAGGTCACACCCGTTCCCATGCCGAACACGGAAGTTAAGCTCTTCAGCGCCGATGGTAGTCGGGGGTTTCCCCCTGTGAGAGTAGGACGCCGCCAAGCAGTTTTATCTATTTCTACCATGTTTGTTTATGAAGCTTATATCATTCCGCAGTAGCTCAGTGGTAGAGCTATCGGCTGTTAACCGATCGGTCGTAGGTTCGAATCCTACCTGCGGAGCCATTGCTTCCATAGCTCAGCAGGTAGAGCACTTCCATGGTAAGGAAGAGGTCAGCGGTTCGAGCCCGCTTGGAAGCTTTATTTAAATGCATTACTCTTACCAAGGTTTCTCAAAAAAGAGAAAGCTTTTTTTATTGCGATATGCGGAAGTAGTTCAGTGGTAGAACACCACCTTGCCAAGGTGGGGGTCGCGGGTTCGAATCCCGTCTTCCGCTCCATTATTTCATCCCAACGGGATTCGATACAAGTGAAAGTGCGCCCGTAGCTCAATTGGATAGAGCGTTTGACTACGGATCAAAAGGTTAGGGGTTCGACTCCTCTCGGGCGCGCCATATATTATTTTAATATGAGGAATCGGGAAGTAGCTCAGCTTGGTAGAGCACATGGTTTGGGACCATGGGGTCGCAGGTTCGAATCCTGTCTTCCCGACCATTTTTATGGGGCCTTAGCTCAGCTGGGAGAGCGCCTGCTTTGCACGCAGGAGGTCAGCGGTTCGATCCCGCTAGGCTCCACCAAAAAAGATTCAAAAAAAGTTGTTGACTTTGAAAAAGTGACGTTGTATACTAATAAAGTTGCTTTAACAAAGCGATAAACAAAATGATCTTTGAAAACTAAACAAGACAAAACGTACCTGTTAATTCAAGTTTTAAATAAATCGCACAGCGATGTGCGTAGTCAGTCAAACTACTTTATCGGAGAGTTTGATCCTGGCTCAGGACGAACGCTGGCGGCGTGCCTAATACATGCAAGTCGAGCGGACAGATGGGAGCTTGCTCCCTGATGTTAGCGGCGGACGGGTGAGTAACACGTGGGTAACCTGCCTGTAAGACTGGGATAACTCCGGGAAACCGGGGCTAATACCGGATGCTTGTTTGAACCGCATGGTTCAAACATAAAAGGTGGCTTCGGCTACCACTTACAGATGGACCCGCGGCGCATTAGCTAGTTGGTGAGGTAACGGCTCACCAAGGCAACGATGCGTAGCCGACCTGAGAGGGTGATCGGCCACACTGGGACTGAGACACGGCCCAGACTCCTACGGGAGGCAGCAGTAGGGAATCTTCCGCAATGGACGAAAGTCTGACGGAGCAACGCCGCGTGAGTGATGAAGGTTTTCGGATCGTAAAGCTCTGTTGTTAGGGAAGAACAAGTACCGTTCGAATAGGGCGGTACCTTGACGGTACCTAACCAGAAAGCCACGGCTAACTACGTGCCAGCAGCCGCGGTAATACGTAGGTGGCAAGCGTTGTCCGGAATTATTGGGCGTAAAGGGCTCGCAGGCGGTTCCTTAAGTCTGATGTGAAAGCCCCCGGCTCAACCGGGGAGGGTCATTGGAAACTGGGGAACTTGAGTGCAGAAGAGGAGAGTGGAATTCCACGTGTAGCGGTGAAATGCGTAGAGATGTGGAGGAACACCAGTGGCGAAGGCGACTCTCTGGTCTGTAACTGACGCTGAGGAGCGAAAGCGTGGGGAGCGAACAGGATTAGATACCCTGGTAGTCCACGCCGTAAACGATGAGTGCTAAGTGTTAGGGGGTTTCCGCCCCTTAGTGCTGCAGCTAACGCATTAAGCACTCCGCCTGGGGAGTACGGTCGCAAGACTGAAACTCAAAGGAATTGACGGGGGCCCGCACAAGCGGTGGAGCATGTGGTTTAATTCGAAGCAACGCGAAGAACCTTACCAGGTCTTGACATCCTCTGACAATCCTAGAGATAGGACGTCCCCTTCGGGGGCAGAGTGACAGGTGGTGCATGGTTGTCGTCAGCTCGTGTCGTGAGATGTTGGGTTAAGTCCCGCAACGAGCGCAACCCTTGATCTTAGTTGCCAGCATTCAGTTGGGCACTCTAAGGTGACTGCCGGTGACAAACCGGAGGAAGGTGGGGATGACGTCAAATCATCATGCCCCTTATGACCTGGGCTACACACGTGCTACAATGGACAGAACAAAGGGCAGCGAAACCGCGAGGTTAAGCCAATCCCACAAATCTGTTCTCAGTTCGGATCGCAGTCTGCAACTCGACTGCGTGAAGCTGGAATCGCTAGTAATCGCGGATCAGCATGCCGCGGTGAATACGTTCCCGGGCCTTGTACACACCGCCCGTCACACCACGAGAGTTTGTAACACCCGAAGTCGGTGAGGTAACCTTTATGGAGCCAGCCGCCGAAGGTGGGACAGATGATTGGGGTGAAGTCGTAACAAGGTAGCCGTATCGGAAGGTGCGGCTGGATCACCTCCTTTCTAAGGATATTTACGGAATATAAGACCTTGGGTCTTATAAACAGAACGTTCCCTGTCTTGTTTAGTTTTGAAGGATCATTCCTTCGAAACGTGTTCTTTGAAAACTAGATAACAGTAGACATCACATTCAATTAGTAACACAAGATATCACATAGTGATTCTTTTTAACGGTTAAGTTAGAAAGGGCGCACGGTGGATGCCTTGGCACTAGGAGCCGATGAAGGACGGGACGAACACCGATATGCTTCGGGGAGCTGTAAGCAAGCTTTGATCCGGAGATTTCCGAATGGGGAAACCCACCACTCGTAATGGAGTGGTATCCATATCTGAATTCATAGGATATGAGAAGGCAGACCCGGGGAACTGAAACATCTAAGTACCCGGAGGAAGAGAAAGCAAATGCGATTCCCTGAGTAGCGGCGAGCGAAACGGGATTAGCCCAAACCAAGAGGCTTGCCTCTTGGGGTTGTAGGACACTCTATACGGAGTTACAAAGGAACGAGGTAGATGAAGAGGTCTGGAAAGGCCCGCCATAGAAGGTAACAGCCCTGTAGTCAAAACTTCGTTCTCTCCAGAGTGGATCCTGAGTACGGCGGAACACGTGAAATTCCGTCGGAATCCGGGAGGACCATCTCCCAAGGCTAAATACTCCCTAGTGACCGATAGTGAACCAGTACCGTGAGGGAAAGGTGAAAAGCACCCCGGAAGGGGAGTGAAAGAGATCCTGAAACCGTGTGCCTACAAGTAGTCAGAGCCCGTTAACGGGTGATGGCGTGCCTTTTGTAGAATGAACCGGCGAGTTACGATCCCGTGCAAGGTTAAGCAGAAGATGCGGAGCCGCAGCGAAAGCGAGTCTGAATAGGGCGCATGAGTACGTGGTCGTAGACCCGAAACCAGGTGATCTACCCATGTCCAGGGTGAAGTTCAGGTAACACTGAATGGAGGCCCGAACCCACGCACGTTGAAAAGTGCGGGGATGAGGTGTGGGTAGGGGTGAAATGCCAATCGAACCTGGAGATAGCTGGTTCTCTCCGAAATAGCTTTAGGGCTAGCCTCAAGGTAAGAGTCTTGGAGGTAGAGCACTGATTGGACTAGGGGCCCCTACCGGGTTACCGAATTCAGTCAAACTCCGAATGCCAATGACTTATCCTTGGGAGTCAGACTGCGAGTGATAAGATCCGTAGTCGAAAGGGAAACAGCCCAGACCGCCAGCTAAGGTCCCAAAGTATACGTTAAGTGGAAAAGGATGTGGAGTTGCTTAGACAACCAGGATGTTGGCTTAGAAGCAGCCACCATTTAAAGAGTGCGTAATAGCTCACTGGTCGAGTGACTCTGCGCCGAAAATGTACCGGGGCTAAACGTATCACCGAAGCTGCGGACTGTTCTTCGAACAGTGGTAGGAGAGCGTTCTAAGGGCTGTGAAGCCAGACCGGAAGGACTGGTGGAGCGCTTAGAAGTGAGAATGCCGGTATGAGTAGCGAAAGAGGGGTGAGAATCCCCTCCACCGAATGCCTAAGGTTTCCTGAGGAAGGCTCGTCCGCTCAGGGTTAGTCGGGACCTAAGCCGAGGCCGAAAGGCGTAGGCGATGGACAACAGGTTGATATTCCTGTACCACCTCCTCACCATTTGAGCAATGGGGGGACGCAGGAGGATAGGGTAAGCGCGGTATTGGATATCCGCGTCCAAGCAGTTAGGCTGGGAAATAGGCAAATCCGTTTCCCATAAGGCTGAGCTGTGATGGCGAGCGAAATTTAGTAGCGAAGTTCCTGATTCCACACTGCCAAGAAAAGCCTCTAGCGAGGTGAGAGGTGCCCGTACCGCAAACCGACACAGGTAGGCGAGGAGAGAATCCTAAGGTGATCGAGAGAACTCTCGTTAAGGAACTCGGCAAAATGACCCCGTAACTTCGGGAGAAGGGGTGCTCTGTTAGGGTGCAAGCCCGAGAGAGCCGCAGTGAATAGGCCCAGGCGACTGTTTAGCAAAAACACAGGTCTCTGCGAAGCCGTAAGGCGAAGTATAGGGGCTGACGCCTGCCCGGTGCTGGAAGGTTAAGAGGAGCGCTTAGCGTAAGCGAAGGTGCGAATTGAAGCCCCAGTAAACGGCGGCCGTAACTATAACGGTCCTAAGGTAGCGAAATTCCTTGTCGGGTAAGTTCCGACCCGCACGAAAGGCGCAACGATCTGGGCACTGTCTCAACGAGAGACTCGGTGAAATTATAGTACCTGTGAAGATGCAGGTTACCCGCGACAGGACGGAAAGACCCCGTGGAGCTTTACTGCAGCCTGATATTGAATGTTGGTACAGCTTGTACAGGATAGGTAGGAGCCTTGGAAACCGGAGCGCCAGCTTCGGTGGAGGCATCGGTGGGATACTACCCTGGCTGTATTGACCTTCTAACCCGCCGCCCTTATCGGGCGGGGAGACAGTGTCAGGTGGGCAGTTTGACTGGGGCGGTCGCCTCCTAAAAGGTAACGGAGGCGCCCAAAGGTTCCCTCAGAATGGTTGGAAATCATTCGTAGAGTGTAAAGGCACAAGGGAGCTTGACTGCGAGACCTACAAGTCGAGCAGGGACGAAAGTCGGGCTTAGTGATCCGGTGGTTCCGCATGGAAGGGCCATCGCTCAACGGATAAAAGCTACCCCGGGGATAACAGGCTTATCTCCCCCAAGAGTCCACATCGACGGGGAGGTTTGGCACCTCGATGTCGGCTCATCGCATCCTGGGGCTGTAGTCGGTCCCAAGGGTTGGGCTGTTCGCCCATTAAAGCGGTACGCGAGCTGGGTTCAGAACGTCGTGAGACAGTTCGGTCCCTATCCGTCGCGGGCGCAGGAAATTTGAGAGGAGCTGTCCTTAGTACGAGAGGACCGGGATGGACGCACCGCTGGTGTACCAGTTGTTCTGCCAAGGGCATCGCTGGGTAGCTATGTGCGGACGGGATAAGTGCTGAAAGCATCTAAGCATGAAGCCCCCCTCAAGATGAGATTTCCCATTCCGCAAGGAAGTAAGATCCCTGAAAGATGATCAGGTTGATAGGTCTGAGGTGGAAGTGTGGCGACACATGGAGCTGACAGATACTAATCGATCGAGGACTTAACCTAATTTCTAATGATGTCACACCTGTTATCTAGTTTTGAGAGAACACTCTCAAATTGTTTGGTGGCGATAGCGAAGAGGTCACACCCGTTCCCATGCCGAACACGGAAGTTAAGCTCTTCAGCGCCGATGGTAGTCGGGGGTTTCCCCCTGTGAGAGTAGGACGCCGCCAAGCAATTGCACGTTAGTGCAATTAAAAGATTTAAAAAAGTTATTGACTTTGAGAAAGCGACGTTGTATACTAATAAAGTTGCTTTAACAAAGCGATAAACAAAATGATCTTTGAAAACTAAACAAGACAAAACGTACCTGTTAATTCAAGTTTTAAATAAATCGCGCAGCAATGTGCGTAGTCAGTCAAACTACTTTATCGGAGAGTTTGATCCTGGCTCAGGACGAACGCTGGCGGCGTGCCTAATACATGCAAGTCGAGCGGACAGATGGGAGCTTGCTCCCTGATGTTAGCGGCGGACGGGTGAGTAACACGTGGGTAACCTGCCTGTAAGACTGGGATAACTCCGGGAAACCGGGGCTAATACCGGATGCTTGTTTGAACCGCATGGTTCAAACATAAAAGGTGGCTTCGGCTACCACTTACAGATGGACCCGCGGCGCATTAGCTAGTTGGTGAGGTAACGGCTCACCAAGGCAACGATGCGTAGCCGACCTGAGAGGGTGATCGGCCACACTGGGACTGAGACACGGCCCAGACTCCTACGGGAGGCAGCAGTAGGGAATCTTCCGCAATGGACGAAAGTCTGACGGAGCAACGCCGCGTGAGTGATGAAGGTTTTCGGATCGTAAAGCTCTGTTGTTAGGGAAGAACAAGTACCGTTCGAATAGGGCGGTACCTTGACGGTACCTAACCAGAAAGCCACGGCTAACTACGTGCCAGCAGCCGCGGTAATACGTAGGTGGCAAGCGTTGTCCGGAATTATTGGGCGTAAAGGGCTCGCAGGCGGTTCCTTAAGTCTGATGTGAAAGCCCCCGGCTCAACCGGGGAGGGTCATTGGAAACTGGGGAACTTGAGTGCAGAAGAGGAGAGTGGAATTCCACGTGTAGCGGTGAAATGCGTAGAGATGTGGAGGAACACCAGTGGCGAAGGCGACTCTCTGGTCTGTAACTGACGCTGAGGAGCGAAAGCGTGGGGAGCGAACAGGATTAGATACCCTGGTAGTCCACGCCGTAAACGATGAGTGCTAAGTGTTAGGGGGTTTCCGCCCCTTAGTGCTGCAGCTAACGCATTAAGCACTCCGCCTGGGGAGTACGGTCGCAAGACTGAAACTCAAAGGAATTGACGGGGGCCCGCACAAGCGGTGGAGCATGTGGTTTAATTCGAAGCAACGCGAAGAACCTTACCAGGTCTTGACATCCTCTGACAATCCTAGAGATAGGACGTCCCCTTCGGGGGCAGAGTGACAGGTGGTGCATGGTTGTCGTCAGCTCGTGTCGTGAGATGTTGGGTTAAGTCCCGCAACGAGCGCAACCCTTGATCTTAGTTGCCAGCATTCAGTTGGGCACTCTAAGGTGACTGCCGGTGACAAACCGGAGGAAGGTGGGGATGACGTCAAATCATCATGCCCCTTATGACCTGGGCTACACACGTGCTACAATGGACAGAACAAAGGGCAGCAAAACCGCG
>NZ_CP150195.1:177500-3125000 GCF_037966305.1 Bacillus sp. FSL R5-0560
TGCTTTGGCGTTTGTCGGTTTGCTTGAGTCTTTGCTGACTGCACAGATTATTGATGAAATGACGGATACAGACAGTGATAAAAATAAAGAGAGCCGCGGACAGGGAATCGCAAATATCGTCACTGGATTTTTTGGCGGTATGGCGGGCTGCGCTATGATCGGACAATCTGTTATTAATACAAAAGCGGGCGGCCGTGGGCGGTTATCAGCCTTTATTGCCGGTGCTTTTCTTATGTTTTTAATTGCCGTTTTGAGTCAAGTTGTTGTAAAAATTCCGATGGCTGCGTTAGTGGCTGTTATGGTTATGGTGTCTGTCGGCACATTTGATTGGTCTTCTTTAAAAGGCTTGAAAAAAGCGCCGATCACAGATTCAATTGTAATGGTTGTGACGGTGATTACGGTTGTCGTGACGGATGACTTATCGAAAGGCGTATTCGTCGGTGTTCTGTTAAGTGCCGTTTTCTTTGTAGCCAAAATCTCGAAGCTGAAAATCGTTTCTCATGCAGAGGATCAAAAGCTGAGAACGTATCAAGTCAAGGGACAGATCTTTTTTGCGTCAGTGACTGATCTTACAAATGCGTTTATCTTTGATGAGGATATCGAACGAGTTGTCATTGACTTGACCGATGCTCACGTATGGGATGATTCAGGAGCGGCTGCGCTTGATAAGATTGTCGCAAAGTTTAAAGAGCAAGGAATTGAAGCTGAGTTAAAAGGGCTGAACAATGCAAGTAAAGCCCTTATGAAACAGATGGCATAAAAGTGTGAAAGTCCAGATTGATGAGATCTGGGCTTTTTTATATAACATATGGTTGAACTGCATTGATATAATAGAGAGAAAGAAATTTTTAATAGGGGACTTGTATATGATGCTTCAGAAGCTGAACCGTGTATTGGGGAAAGTCATGCCGCTTTTGACACCGACTAGTGTTGTGCTTGGCGTCCTGCTGTCTCAGTTTTTAAATGGATATGAAAGCGCGGTGCCTTGGATATTTGCGTTTATTACGTTTGCGGGCAGCTTGAGCGCGAACTTTCAATCTTTGAGACACGCCTTGGCGCACCCTCTTCCTATGATTCTTGCATTATTTGTTCTTCATATTTTTATGCCGCTTTTCGCCTGGGGCAGCGGACATCTCATATTTCAAGGCGATCCATTAACGATCACCGGTTTGACATTAGCTGTTGTCATTCCTACAGGGATTACGAGCTTGATTTGGGCTGCAATGTACAAAGGGAATGTTGGTTTGACGCTTTCTATCATATTGATTGATACCGTGCTGTCGCCGTTAATCGTTCCGCTGAGTCTTTCTGTGCTGGCCGGTGCCCAGGTTCACATGGATGTCTGGGGAATGATGAAGGGTCTGATTGTGATGGTGGTGATTCCTTCATTCCTGGGCATGCTGTTTAATCAGATGTCATCTCCAGATAGAACCGCGGCGTTGAGCAGCACACTGTCACCCTTTTCAAAGCTGTGCCTGATGGCGGTGATTGCGATTAACAGCTCTGCGATAGCACCTTATTTCAAAGCGATTGACTTAAGATTTTTAGGGATTGCTGTCACCGTTTTTTGTATCGCGTTGACCGGGTATGCTGCTGCGTGGCTTATCGGTAAAATGATGAAAAGGCAACAGGAGGAAATTGTCTCTCTTATTTTTACGGGAGGTATGAGGAATATCAGTGCCGGCGCTGTTCTTGCCGTCACCTTCTTTCCGTCTCAGGTAGCCGTTCCGGTTGTGATTGGCATGCTGTTTCAGCAAATCCTGGCTGCTTTGTTCGGCTATATGCTGAACCGTTTTGAATTAAAACCCGTCTTGCAGAAGGCATGAAAAAAACCGCTCATATGATAGAGCGGTTTTTTCCGTATAGCCATTCAAGGGCATTGATAAATTGTTTACAGAAATACTTGCGGTGGTGCACCGCCCCTTTCTCAATGACGAGACACAGCTGATCTTGAGTGAAGCCTTTTTCTTTTAGGCTCTCGTATACATATTTTGTTTTTTGCAGCATCGTCTGCTGAATCGATTGTTTTCCAGCGCCTTCTTCACTGCCGATAGACATATAAATACGCGTTGAACCGGGCCTTACAGCGGCAGTATCTATGGTTTCTGCTGCGTTCTCGTACCAGTATGAACTTGAAAGAGATCCTATATTTCCAAATAATGATGGATGTCTCAGAAAGGCGAACATCGAGATGAGGCCGCCTAATGAGGCGCCGATCATACCTCTGGATTGTGCTCTTTTGGAGACATTCCATTTTTCTTCCACAAACGGAATGAGCCGGTTTGTTATTTCAGAAAGATAGTCAGTCCCCTTACCGCCGAAGTCTGGAAACTGATCACTGAGTAATGCGGCGGGCCAAGGAGTGTACTCGTCAATTCGGTTTTTAGGCTCTATACCGATCAGCACGAGCTCAGGCACCCTGTTTTGATGGAACCTGCTTTCTATCAGTTCTAGTTGATCTTGAAACAAAGAACCGCCATCCTGTACATAAACAGAAGGAAATGCCCTGCTGTCCGTACTGTAGGAAGGAGGGAGATACAGCTTGAACATCCTGTCGCCCGCCTTATGCTCTGATAAAGATCCGTTCAAACGTTCTCCCCCTTTTTTTGCTTGAAAAGCAGGTATAAGAAATACGGAACACCGAGTATCGCCAAAATAATGCCGGCTGGCACTTCTGCGGGCTGGAAAAACAGTTTCCCGGCAAAATCCGCGCTCAATACAAGCAGCATGCCGATCAAGCCGCTCAAAGGCAAAATATAGCGGTGTTCGATACCGGCCAATCTCCGGGAAATATGGGGCGCGATTAAGCCGACAAATGCCATGCTTCCCGCCACAGAGACACAGGCGCTGATGATGGCGACACAGGCGACGAGCAGAATGGTTTTTTCTTTATTTGATGATATGCCAAGGCTTCTGACCGTGTCTTCGTCAAAGCGGATGGTATCAAGCAAACGAGACTTGGCCAAAAGAATAGGAATAAACAGCAGCATCCACGGAAGAACAGCTGTGATATATGTCCAGTTTGCCGACCAGATGCTTCCGTTTTTCCATACCATGGCCATTTCATAATCTTGCGGGTCCATTTTTAAGGATAAAAACAAAGACAAGGCGCTGAAGCCCGAATTAATCGCGATTCCTACCAGAATAATTCTGCCTGAATCTAAATTGCCTCTGTTCCAAGCGAATATGTAAATCATGACTGCAGCAGCCAGTCCGCCGATCAGGCCGAAAAACGGCATTCCCATCGCCGCGACGATTGAGGTTACTTCCTTCTGGCCTTGGAACAACAGCATAAACGCCACAATGCCTGCCCCTGCTCCGGCATTAATTCCCAATATTCCCGGGTCTGCAAGGCCGTTTCGTGTGATGGCCTGAATGACAGCTCCTGCTATGCCAAGTCCGAGTCCGATAATGGCTGCCATGACAATCCGCGGAAGTCTTAAGTCAAACAGCAAAACTTCATACTGCGGATTGGGATTGATCTGAAAGAGAGTGGAGAGCAGCTCTGTCGGACGAACAGAAAATGATCCGCTGGTCATGCTGAAATAGCTGACAAGGAGAATCAATATGATTAACACTGCATATTTTTTAGCCATTTTGCTCTCCTCCTTTTCGTTTGATCAAATAAAGGAAGAAAGGAACGCCGATAATAGAAGTCACAACCTCAATCGGTGTTTCAAATGGGTAATTGATAAATCTGCTGGCGAGATCGCACAGCGTTAAAAAGATTCCGCCCAAGATGCAGGAACAAGGAATCAGTCTGTTATAATCCGAGCCGACGAGAAATCTTGTGATATGCGGAACGACTAAACCGACAAACGCAATTTTTCCGGCAAGCGCTACGGCACTTCCGGTTAAAATGATGACAGAGAGCATTGCCATGATTTTGATCGTTTTTTTCTTTTGGCCCAAACTCTTAGAAATATCGTCGCCTAGTGAAACAGCGGTCACCTTTTTGCTGAGAGAGACAGCTATGACGATACCAGCAAGAAAAAATGGAACGGCAAGCTTCAGAAAGTCGGGGCTCATTTGATGAAGTCTGGCGCTGTACCAGAAACTCAAATCCTGTGAAATTTGAAAATAGATCGATATGGCAGCTGCTAAACTATTTAGCAGCATGCTTGTGACAGTGCCAATGATGGCTAGCTGTACAGGCGTAAACCCGTTAGGCAGCATTGTTGCCAGACCGAATACCAATGCAGCTCCAAATGCGGAGCCGATAAAAGAGTAAATGATCATTTCAAGCGAAGATGATTGCGGAAGCAGAACCATACAAAGCGTGATGATAAAGGCGGAACCATCTGAAACACCCATAATTGAGGGCGATGCCAAATAATTGCGTGTGATGCCTTGCATGAGCGCTCCAGATACAGCAAGGGCTGCCCCAATGAGCAGAGCGCCGGCAGCCCTTGGAATCCGGGAGTGCCATATGATTTGATGGTCTGTGTTTCCCGGATCAAAATGAAAAAGTGATGCAAAGACAATATCAGCATTAAGCTGCTTTGCGCCATAGAGGACGGAAAGCAGCAATGATAATGCAATAGCAAATGGAGAAGTAATCAAAATGATACGTGTCCACTGTTTTGAATACATACAAAAACCTACTCTAATTTAGTCTTGTGTTAATTTTTCAGATGCCGCTTTCAGGAAGCGGACTTTGCTCCAAGCCGTACCGCCTTGTGCGAGAGGATCAACTGAATTGACGTACACATGATCTTCTTTGACTGCTGTGAGGCTTTTCCAGATTGGATTTTTTTCTAAATCTTTTAATGCATCAGGTTTATCCGCATTTTCATCATCAGAAAATTGGACGAAAATGTGGTCAGGGTTCATTTCACTGAGTTTTTCTAACGAAATCAGCTCTTGCGCTTTTGCGGCTTTGACTTCATTCGGCGCTTTAAGGCCTAAGTCACCATAAAGAGTTGAGTTGAAGTACACTTGTTCAGGATAAATGTAAATATTTCCTTGTCTGATTCTGATGACAAGCGCTTTTGAATCCTTTGCTTGTTTATCGATTTTCGTTTTTGTTTCTTTTAGATCCTGTTCATAGTCGGCAATGATTTTTTTGGCTTTTTTCTCTTTTCCGGTCAGCTGGGCAAGCAGCATCATGTTTTCCTTCCAGTTTGATGAGATGTGAGAAACCGGAATGGTCGTGCCGGCCGTGCTTATTTTTTGCAGGGTTTTTTCAGGGAACTTTGTAGATGCCAAGATCACATCTGGCTTCATCTCAAGAATTTTTTCAATGTTTGGTTCCATTTTTTCCCCTGTCGGTGTTGCTTTATCAGCGATGTCCTTAAACATTTCAGGGAATTTTCCTGAAAATGAGATTGCACCCTGCGGATGAACGTCAAGCAGTTTAGCGTCTTCCATGGATTCAACGCTACCCGTAATGGCAATCTTATCTGTTGGTACGTTTACTTCGTACGTTTTATCCAAATACTCAATTTTCTTTTTCTCGGACTTTGTGCCGCTCGCTTTGCTGGCAGAGGATTCTTCCTTGCTGCCGCAAGCTGCCGCCGTCAGGGCGAGCAGCAAGATTAATAAGGTAAGAGATAGCTTTTTCATCTATAGTGCCTCCTGTTCAATTGATAACTATTATCAATTGGAATTATAGAGAATGAACAGACATAACACCATGGACAAATTCCATATTTATCATGGACTATCGCCGGATAGCATAGATATGGTTTGCTGCACAATCCGCTCGTGCCCGCAAGCCGAGTATTCATTCCATGGGTCTGAAGAGAGGTGATACACACGTCCGTTCCGCACTGCGCTTAGGTTTTGCCATATTTCTGACTGTTTTAATTGCTGATAATAGGCAATGGTTTCCGGCTCTTTAAAAAGAAAGAGCATGATACAGTCAGCTTGGCAATTTGTGATGTCTTCTAATGAAATCGCTTGTTCTGAAGGCGTGTCAGCCGATTCAGCCGATTGGAACCCTAAATCTTCAAAGAAGACTTCGCGGACGCTGCGATTATGTGCCATATAAAAGCTCTGCTTGTGCAGACGAAGGAAGAGAAAGCGAAACTCTTGAGCGTGCAGCAATGTCTTTTTAGCGGTAGCTGTCTGCTTGTCATAGGCTGCGAGCCACTTTTCAGCTTCCGATTCTTCATTTAAAAACGAGGCGGTTTGCAGAAAGTGAGCTCTCCAGTTTTCTTCTGAAGGAAGGTAACATACTTCTGCAATGCTGTTCAGGCGCTTTTGTTCTTCTGAAGAGACAGAATCCATGCTGAAAATGATATCGGGTTTAGCTTGGGACAAGGTACGCAGGTTTTCCTCCCATTTTTCATTAAACCGGTATGCGTTGAGCTGAACTGGAATATCTGCTGAGTAATGCTGATAATAGTAAGCCGTCCACTTTGGATGGAGTGCGGCTGCAAACGGTATATGATGGAGAGGAATGAGCTGCCCCATTGTTCCCTTTCCATAGGCTGCTATTTTTTTCCGGCGTTTTTTCATATAGCTTGTTGGAGAACAGCCTGTGTGTTTTTTAAAGATTCTGCTGAAGTAAAATTCATCTTGATAGCCGGTTTGATGGGCGATTTCCTTCAGTTTACAGTTGGATCTTGCCATGAGGCGCTTCGCTCGAGTGATTCGCGTTTTTGTGATAAATTCTGTTACGCTCTGACCTGTCCACTTTTTAAAGGTTTCACTGTAATGCTTGGGGCTGATTCCCGCCATTTGTGAGAGCTGGCCTAGTGTAATTTTTCTATCGGCATGAGTTTCGATGTATTGTTTTGTTTTTTCGAGCGCTGTCTGTGTATCGCTTTGATCAGAGACATTGGCTGTGAAGAGGTCATAAATCAGGCTCTGAACCTCAATCACACATTTCAATTGAGAAAGCTGTGATGAATCTGTCCATATTTCAGCAAGTTCTTGAAGCCGGGCTGAAAGGTTTTCGATATGTGAAACATTCACAAGGTTTAGAGTGGATAAATCAGTTTCAGTGCATGGTTTTAAGAGATCTTGCTGGGTTTCCGCTGTATAGCAGTGAAGCCTGATCAGACAAACATCTATATTTCTCTCTTCTGCTGGTGTAATACCGAATGTTTCATGAGGCGGACAAACATACAGTGTCTTTTTTTGGAGAGGCACGGTTCTCGTTCCGATAGAAATATGTCCATCTCCTTTTAAATGAAAGATCAGCACGAATGAGTCAACCAACTGCTGTTCTGAGAAGAGATCACTCGTTTTCTTCATATATTCAATTTGTACAGGATGATAAATCATCATTGAGTTTTGCAAGGAGAAGACCACCTTTTCAGAAACGCTCACTTAATTGATAATCATTTTCAATAAGATTGTACCAAATAAATGAAAGTTTTCCTATATAAAGCGTGTTGTTTTTGTATATAAAAACCCTTGCCGCAAGAGCGGGCAAGGGAAAATGATCAAGCTTTTGTTGGGTAAGAGAATGTTACACGTGTAACATACCCTTCTTACGTCTTAATAAATGAGATATTGTTTTCTTGTTTTATTGAATTGCTTCAGCTGTTTTTGATAGGTGTCAATGATTTCATCAATTGAAGCACCGTTCACGATTTTCGTTCGAACCCAGCCGTTGCCAACCAATTTATCAAATGAGCCAGACGCTAGGAACTTAAACTCATCAGGATAGAGGTCATGTATCATTTTAATAAGCGACAGTCCTGTTTTAACAGCTTCAAATTTCTCTCTGTCCGTAATAAAGAGCTGTACGCCGTGGCAAAGTGTTCCTTGATGTTTAGAGAACGTCGGAGTAAAGGAGGCAGCTCTGAATGTAACGCCAGGCAGATCAAGACTGTTCATTTTTTCTGCAAGCTCAGTGCTTTTGATAAAGGGAGCTCCGATCAACTCGAATGGTTTAGTCGTTCCCCGCCCTTCAGATACATTTGTTCCTTCAATTAACCCTGTTGCAGGGTACACAAATGTGCTTTCTGCGGTTGGCATGTTAGGTGAAGGGAGAACGAATGGTAGCCTGGTTTCATCAAAGTCCATAGAGCGTTTCCAGTGCTTCATTTTCACGACTGACACATCAGCACCAATATTAAATTCCTTGTTGAATAGTAAAGCCAATTCTCCAATGGTCATCCCGTGCTTTAATGGAATGGGATAGAGTCCGACAAAGGATGCGTACTCGGGCTCCAGCACTGGTCCTTCAACCTTTTTTCCGCCTTGGGGGTTCGGACGGTCCAGCACGATAAAAGGAATTCCGTTTTCTTTCGCGGCTTCCATTGCATAGGCCATTGTATAAATGTACGTATAGTAACGAGTCCCGACGTCCTGGATGTCAAATATAAGAACATCGACATGTTTCAGCATATCAGGAGTGGGTTTTTTCGTTTTTCCGTAAAGGCTGTATACGGGAACCCCGGTTTTTTCGTCAATGTAAGAGCCTACTTCGTCTCCTGCCTGAGCGTCGCCGCGAACGCCGTGCTCAGGCCCGAATAAAGCTGTCAGCTGAATATCGGGGTCTTCGTAAAGAATATCTACGCTGCTTTTAAGGGAAGCACTCACACCTGTTGGGTTGGTAATCAGTCCGACTCTTTTTCCCTTTAGCTGCTTTTTGTGTTGGGATAAGAGGATATCAATGCCGGTCTGGACTTTAGGTTTTTTTGCTGTTTGTTTTGCCGATTCAGGTGTAGCAGTGGCAGCCGTCATTGTTCCGAACATCATAAGCCCTACGAGAAGAACCAATACCGTTTTTTTCATATGTTCCTCCTTATTAAAGCGGTTTTCCCGTTTTGATGTTTACTCCATAGCCATATGGATAAAGGATGTCTCCTGGTTTTGTGACGGATGGAATGTCGACTGGCAGCGTACCCTTTGGCTTTGATTGTCCGAAGATCGCTTTAACCCCGGCCGGAATATTCGGCTGAAGATAACGGCCGTTTGCATATCCTTTAAAACCATAGACGGCAATCAAGGCTCTGGCTTCTTCGAAATTGGCGGCATCATATGGATTCCGCAGACTCATTAAGACAAATTGCTTTTTGTGCTGCAGTGCAGCATTCATGACAGCTCTCGGAAAAGCGGTGGCCCATTTGCTTGAATCTGTTACCGTGTCGTCGATGACACCGTCGTTGACGACAGGGTCATTTTTTACAACGTAAGAGCCTGTAATGATATAATCAGCTTCTTTTACTTGTTTTTCATACTCAGCATTAAATACCTTTTCTGCAAAGTTGATTTTGGTAAGAGAAACAGAATTGATTTTTTTTCGCTGCATTAAATCGTGAATGGTTTTTTCAATGGATGCTGATTGTTCCTCGTAAGGTGCGGCAATTAAGATTCGGCTGCCTTTTTTGGGTTTGAACGGCAAGGTATGCTGATCATTTTTTAATACTGTCACTGCCTTTTCAGCGATTTTTTGCTCTGTCTTCGTATGGTGTTTGCTTCCCACTGTTTTGAGCGCTTTCTTCACCTTTTTATCTATACTGCTGTCATTTTGAGCGGGGTAAATACCGCGTTTTATTTTCAGGGAAATGATTCTTTCCACCGATTTGTTGATTTGCTGTAAGGGAATGTCTCCTTTCTCGACAGCTTCTTTTAAGGAGCCAATTATGCTTGCAAATTTATGTTCATTTTTCAGAGATGTAACTGAGGCAGGCATTAACGCAATATCAACACCGGCCTTTATGGCCATGACGACCGCCTCTTCCTGGCCGAAATGATCTGCTATGGCTTTCATATTGAGAGCATCAGTGACGATTACACCGCCAAACCCCATTTCCTCCCGAAGCAGCCCGGTCATTACTTTCTTTGAAAGTGTAGCGGGAACCATAATATCTGATTCGTCAAGCTTGCTTTTATATGTGGTATCGTCAAAGGCTGGAAATTGAACATGAGCTGTCATCACCATGTCTGCTCCTGCATCAATCGCTTTTTGAAAAGGATAGAGTTCAACCTCACGAAGCCGTTCCTGGCTATGAGAAACGAGCGGCAGTCCATAATGGCTGTCAACGTCAGTGTCGCCATGTCCCGGGAAATGCTTAAGAGCAGAGGCGATATGTTGCCGTTGCAACCCTTTCATAGAATATAGACCGAGTCGTGCTGTCAGTTCACGATCAGAACTGAATGATCTTACACCGATCACAGGATTATCAGGGTTATTATTAATATCTAAGACTGGGCTGAAATCTGTATTGATGCCTAAGACAGAAAGCTCTTTTCCAATCATGCTGCCGGTCTGATATGCATTGATTCTGCTTCTTGTTGCGCCAAGCGCCATATTGCCTGGGAAATGAGTGCCCTCCCCTAATCTCGTCACGATCCCGCCTTCTTGATCAATGCTGAGTAAGAGCGGAATCTTAGGGCCGGCCTTTTGATATGCGTCTGTCAGCCGTACCGTTTGCTCAGTTGTTTTTACATTTTCTGCAAATAGTATGACGCCGCCGAATTGATATTTCTTGATGAGGCCAGCGACTTCCTCATTCATTTCTGTGAAGGCTTTCGGAGAAGTCTCACCTTCCTTTTGCCAGTTTCTGAAATCCGGCATCAGCATCTGGCCAAGTTTTTCATCTAACGTCATATGATCAACGATCTGTTTGGCGTCAGCTGAGCCGCGGGGTTTCGCTTTAGCTGTCTGATTGACGCCGAGAACACATGAAAGAAAAAGGACGGTGGAAAGGATCAGCGAAATGACAGGTTTCATAACAACTTCCTCCTATCGTCAATTATTTCATTGCTTCATAAATCGCGGTGATGACGCTTCCGTACCTGCCTGTTGAAAATTGATCACCCTCAAACACGTTAGGATTTTCCGCTGGATCAGCGACTGGTGAATGCTTTTTATTTGTTAACAAAGCAATGCCTAAATTGTATGCCGGATCAATGATGGTAACCGTTCCTGTCCAGCCAGTATGTCCGTACGCATTTTTGCTTGCATAAGGGCCAAACATCCATTCCATGCTTTTACTTCCGTTTCGCCGCCATCCAAGGCCGAATGTCGGATCTGTTGGTGATGGCGCCGTAAATAGGTCAGCTGTTTTCTGATTGAATAATGAAACGTTACGGTACGTTCCTTTGTTTAACATGACTTGAAGCAGAATCGCCATATCATCAGCGTTTGAAAACAGTCCGGCGTGGCCTGAAACGCCTTCCATCGAATAGAATGCTTTTTCGTCATGTACTTCTCCTTGCAGCGTGTCTGTGCGGATATGAGGAAAATGGATAACACCGTCTCGTGTATTGCCCATACGTTCAGTGGCTGCAAACTGTTTTGCTGTAAAGCCCTTTTGCAACGGATTGTACAACGTATGCTTCAGCCCCAGCGGTTTGTAGAGCTCTTGTTCCGTATAGACATCAAGCGGTTTGCCGGTGAGTTTTTCGACAATACAGCCGAGAAGCATGTATCCAATGTCACTGTATACGTGTTTTGTTCCTGTTTCATAATCCAGCGGGATTTTCATCAAGTATTCAATGGTTTTCTCCCGCTCCTGCGAATAATACATGCCGGCTTTTTCTGGGTTATAAAAGTAGAAACTAGATGGCAGCCCAGATTGGTGCTGCAGGACATCAATGACACGAGTGTTATCTTTTCCTTTGATGCGATCTGTAGGCTGATCCTTGAAATCAGGTAAATAAGCGGATACCTTTTTATAAACGTCGAGTTTGCCTTGGCTGACTAAGCGCTGTAAAGCAAAATTGGTCGCATACATTTTTGTATTTGATGCCAAGTCAAACATCGTGCGGGTTTTCATTTTTGCCGGACGGCGCAAGAGTTCAGCCCCGTCGTATTTTTTACTGTAGCCGTACGCTTCTTTTTTGATCATACGGCCGTCCTTCACGACGACTAGAACGGCGCCGGGGAATCCTGCTGCAATGTCCCGTTCAATCATCTGATCAACCTTCCTTAGTTTCTTCGACGAAAACTGTGCAGTTTCTGGATTTATTGTTTTCGGCTTAACCTGGTTGTCTGCTTGATGAAGGGCGGTGTGTGCGAAGGCTTCGTTCGGCATCAGAATGGACACGGTTAAAATAGCGCTGAGTAATGCTAATGTCTTCGTTCTCACAAGCTTGCTCCTTTCCGTGTTTCTATGCCGTTACTATTCCTAAATTGTCATCATTTAATCGAACTGGGCAGCCATTTCATCTTTATATCCGAAAGCGTAGGTCAATAAAAAGCCGAACGCATAGGAAATAAAGAGACCGATGATATATAAGATGATTTGTGAAGGCAGGACCAGAAAGGAGAGCGGCAGTCCAGAGACACCGATTGCAACTGTGGCTACCTGAAAATAAGCTTGAAAAGCTCCGCCGATCCCCGCCCCTAAACATGCTGTCAAAAACGGACGGCCAAGCGGCAGCGTTACACCGAATATAAGCGGTTCACCGATGCCGAGCAGTCCTGAAGGAAGACCCCCTGTTATCGCTTTTCTCAGCGTTTTTTTCTTTGTTTTAACGAAGATGGCGAAGGCTGCGCCCACTTGTCCCGCGCCTCCCATGGCAAGGATAGGGAGAAGCGGGTCATCACCGATGGAATTGATGAGTTCCATGTGCACCGGCGTCAGGCCTTGATGGAGCCCCGTTACAACGAGAGGCAGGAAGGTCGCGCCCAGAATAAAGCCTGCAGCGATTCCGCCGATGTCTAAGATGGACAGAAGACCGGATGTGATGACATCTGAAATGAAACCGCCTAAAGGCATGAAAACGACATACGTCAATATCCCAGTGATCAAAAGTGAAACTGTTGGCGTTACGATAATATCGATTGATTGAGGAATAAAGCGGCGGACGAATTGTTCGGTGTAAGCAATGAATATAGCTGCGAATAGAACGCCTATGAGGCCTCCCCTGCCGGGAAGAAGCTGTTCTCCGAATAAACTGATCTTTGCGATTTCCGGGTTAATGATCAGAATCCCTGCCAGAGCGCCGAGAGCGGGCGTTCCGCCAAATTCTTTTGACGCATTAATGCCGACGAGAATACCGAGATAAGTGAACAGGCCTGATCCGATGACTGTCAATACAATTGCTGTTTGTGATTCTGCAGAGAGCCAGCCGGCTTGGGTTACCGCTTTGGTAATCCCGGTAATTAAGCCTGAAGCGACGAGTGCGGGAATGAGAGGTATGAAGATGCTGGCTATTTTTCGTAAAAAAAGCTTAAACGGGGTCGCGTTTTTGCGATTGATCTCGGTTTTCTTTTTGGCGGCGGTTTCTTTTAGATTGAAATCTTCTTCTGATGATACCAGCTTCGAAAAAGCGGCGGTGACATGATTAACGACACCAGTGCCGAGGATAATTTGCAGGGTTTCAGCTTCGACGACTCCAAGGACGCCATCAAGCTCTCTTAACGCCTTACTATCCGTTTTGCTGACATCGTAAGGCGTAATGCGCAAGCGGGTCATGCAATGCGTATAGGAAGAAATATTGGATTTCCCCCCGCATAGCTCAAGGATTTTTTCCGCCAGAATATTGTATTGTTTTTCTTTGCTCATACAAACCCCTCCCTTTCAAGATGCCTTATGTCTTTCTCATAGATTTGATTGCTTCTCTCGTTTTATCAATGTAGCTGACCGTTTCTTCATACTGCTCGGCCGCCATGCTTAAAAACAAAACATCAATCATAAAGAGCTGGGCGAGACGAGAGGAAGTCGCTGCGCTTCGAATCAGGGCCTCGTTGGAATGGGCTGTATATAATGAAACGTCGGCTAATACGGAGACGGAAGTTTGACTATATTGTGTGAGGCTGATGATTGTGACGCCTTTTTTCTTTGCCATCGAAAGCAGCTCGATGATTTCCTGTGTTTCACCTGAAAACGAAATGGCAAATACAATGTCTTTTTTATCTGCATTTGCGATTAAAGATGCCACGAGATGAGTGTCCGTGAAAGCAGTCGCCTGTTTATGAATTCGAAGCCATTTTTGCTGGGCGTCCTTGGCGACAATGCCCGAGGCGCCCAGGCCGATGAAATGTACAGTGTTCGCTTGAAGCAGTAGAGAAACAGCGCGCTCAAGCTCTTGATAATCCACGAGATCTGAGGTGTCTTGAATTGCTTGAATGGCATTGCCGGCTGCTTTTTCAGAGATGGAAGGCAGTGATTCATGAGGGGCGATGTCCCGGTAGCCTTGAACAGCAGGTTTTGCCAGATCACCCGCTACCCTCATTTTTAAATCCTGAAATCCTTTTAGTCCCAGTGACTTGCAAAGCCTGATGACGGCAGCGTCACTTGAATTAGCTAAGGCGCTGATTTCGCTGACTGTGCTTTCTATCGCTTTGTGGGGATGGGCTAATATGTAGTCTGCAAGTTTACGCTCTGATTGTGGCAGCTTGTGTTTCATCGATTGAATAATAGCTAAACCGCCTGTCGCCATTACTGTCTCTCCTTATCATGAATGGTAGTTTTCAATTGCTTTGTCTATAAAACCGTTCGCTTCATCAAGCAATGTCTTCGCTTTGTCTTGATCTGTGCTGGTTTTGAGCATAACGATTGCTGTTTTGACATGAAGATTCGCCTGTTCAAGTGTGTATTGCGCTTTCTCATAAGAAACGTCTGTGAGGCTTTGGATGATGCTGATGGCGCGTTCTTTTAATTTTTTGTTGCTGACATTGACATCCACCATCAAGTTTTCGTAGACCTTGCCGATTTTGACCATTACAGCGGTGGATATCATGTTTAGAATCATTTTATGAGCGGTTGCGGCTTTCATACGTGTCGAGCCTGTAATGACTTCTGGTCCGACCACGACCTCAATGCTGTGATCAGCGTGTTTGCTGATGGTGGAGTGTCTGTTACAGGTAAGGGAGATGGTGTTTGCTCCGATTTTGCGGGCGTATTTCAGCGCACCCGCTGCATAAGGCGTACGGCCGCTTGCTGCAATCGCAATCACTGTATCGGCTGAGGTGAGATGGATGGATCGTAAATCCCCGGCCCCTGCTTCTTCATGATCTTCAATCCCCTCAGCCGCCTGCAAAAATGCGTTGGGACCGCCGGCCATTAATCCGATTACCTGATCAGGACTGACGCTGTAGGTCGGAGGACATTCAACTGCGTCCATCACACCGAGTCGGCCGCTAGTGCCTGCACCTGCGTAAATGAGCCGTCCGCCATTTTGAAAGGATTCATACGCGCATTCGACCGCTGCTTCGATATCGGGGAGGACATGCTGAACAGCGGCAGCGACTTTGATATCTTCATTGTTAATCATTTTTAAGATATCGAGGGTATTCGCTTTGTGTATTTCCATTGTTTGGCTATTGCGTGATTCCGTTGTAAGGCTGTGAAGATTCATTTGTTCTGACATGAGGATGCCCCCTGTATAAAAAATAAATATATCTCAATATTCAGTATATTCATTTCTGTTATGATATTTCAACTATCATTTTTAATTTTTGAAACTTTATTTCAAAAGAGGTTATAAAAAATAATGAAGTATCAGCTGTTCGCCGAGCGGCCCGATTTTTCGGCGTCCTTTATCAAGAAATCCAGTTTTCATATAAAGCTGCTTTGCACGGGTGTTCAGGTGATTGACGGCTAAAATGATTTCATCGCACCATGGGAAATACCCGTTAACAAAGGAGGGTAGCTGAAGCATGGCTTTTTTCGCATAGCCTTGTCCGTGGTGAGCGGAGTTTAATGATAAGGAACTGAGCAATAAAGCAAATGGATTGTTGGAATAGGGAGCAATGATTTCTTTTGACGTATGTAGAATGAAAAAGCCTATTGGCAGATCACCTTTTAAGATGACAACAGGATAGCGCTCCTGTATGCTTAGGGCCTGAGTCAGCACCTCTTTAGGGAGAGCGGTAAAGCGTTTGTCATCATTATGTAAAGTAAATGCGTAAAGCTCAGGTAAATGCTCAGGCTTATAGAAGGATAAAGAGATATCTTGCGTCATGATGAGCCTCCTTACAATATATCGTCTAGCTGGTTTTCAGAAATTACACGGTATCCCGCTTGTTTTAATAGGGCGGCGGTTACTCCGTTTCCAGCGATTTTTTTGCCTGAAAATGAGCCATTATAGATGAAATTGCTACCGCATGATGGGCTGTTTTCTTTCAATATGACGGCAGAGGCGTTGATTGTTTTTGCATAGGCCAATGTTTGGGCAGCGCCCTTCATATATAAATCTGTTACATCTTCTCCTGAAGACGTTATGATTTTCGCGCATCCATTAAGAACATCCTCACCAGTGCCTCCGATGATTTCTGCTGGTTCCCGGGGAGTGGAGAAGCCGCCGAGAAGTTCAGGGCAAGCCATCACTGCTTGTTTTTCTTCAATCAGTTTTCGAATTTTCTCTGATGCGGCATGCGAACCGTTGTATCTGCATTCCATGCCCCCGAGGCAAGAGCTGACTAGTATCATATTGGTTTCTCCTCTCTTGATTCGATCTATATCTATCTTAAGATAAATGATAAATGTTGGGAGGCTTTTTCAGTTAAAAAAGGGGTTAAAAAGTTTGAAAATAAAAAATTTAAATTTCCTCTTTACAAAAGGGGGGGAACCTGTATATAATAACTTTTGTCAGCTCGACGAGAACACAAACGGCCCGTTGGTCAAGCGGTTAAGACACCGCCCTTTCACGGCGGTAACACGGGTTCGAATCCCGTACGGGTCACCATTTGGAGGATTAGCTCAGCTGGGAGAGCATCTGCCTTACAAGCAGAGGGTCGGCGGTTCGAGCCCGTCATCCTCCACCATCTTGCCGGTGTAGCTCAATTGGTAGAGCAACTGACTTGTAATCAGTAGGTTGGGGGTTCAAGTCCTCTTGCCGGCACTGTTTTTCCTAAAAATATGGAGGGGTAGCGAAGTGGCTAAACGCGGCGGACTGTAAATCCGCTCCCTCAGGGTTCGGCAGTTCGAATCTGCCCCCCTCCACCATTATTGGGCTATAGCCAAGCGGTAAGGCAACGGACTTTGACTCCGTCATGCGTTGGTTCGAATCCAGCTAGCCCAGTCACAGACACCTTTGACCAAAAGGTGTCTTTTTTCTTTTTGAAAAATCCTTCCAACTTCTAACTGTTCAGTCTGTGTAATAATTTTAAAAATATGTTAAGGTAGTTTATTCACGAATTGCCATCTACACCCTGCCAAAAATTTGTTAAACTTATTTTATAAAAAAATTGAAACCTTTAGAAACGAAGCTCGTATACATACAGACCGGTGAAGGCAGAGGTTAGATAAATATGGAAATGATGATTAAAAAGAGAATTAAGCAAGTCAAAAAAGGCGATCAAAATGCATTTGCGGACATCGTAGATATTTACAAGGATAAAATTTATCAGCTTTGCTACCGTATGCTTGGCAATGTGCATGAGGCGGAAGATATCGCACAAGAGGCTTTCATCAGAGCGTATGTCAATATCGACAGTTTTGATATCAACCGGAAATTTTCAACTTGGCTTTATCGAATTGCGACCAACTTGACCATTGACCGCATTCGCAAAAAGAAGCCGGATTATTACCTCGATGCAGAAGTGGCGGGTACAGAAGGCTTGACGATGTATTCCCAAATCGCCGCAGATGGAGTTTTGCCCGAAGATGCAGTCGTATCGCTGGAGCTTTCACACACGATTCAGCAGAAAATTTTAAAGCTTCCTGACAAATATAGAACTGTCATCGTGTTGAAGTATATTGATGAACTCTCATTAATTGAAATCGGCGAGATTCTGAACATTCCTGTGGGAACGGTAAAAACACGGATTCACAGAGGCAGAGAGGCTCTTAGAAAACAATTAAGGGATCTTTAAGTGGGGTGATGAAATGAGCTGTCCTGAACAAATTGTGCAGCTTATGCATATGCATCTTGATGGAGATATCCTTCCGAAAGATGAACAAGTATTAAAAGAACACCTGGAGGCATGCGAGGAATGCAGAAAGCATTTTTATGAGATGGAAAAATCCATCGCGCTCGTCCGGAGCACATCGCATGTCGAAGCCCCCGCCGATTTTACCGCTAACGTCATGGCGAAATTGCCTAAGGAGAAGAAAAGAGCTTCTGTGAAAAGATGGTTCAGATCCCATCCGGTTATCGCGGCTGCTGCGGTATTCATCATTTTGATGGGCGGAGGGTTGTTAAACAGCTGGCACAATGACCATAACTTCAGCGTGTCGAAGCAGCCGAATCTGGTCGTGCACAACAACACTGTGATCGTGCCTGAAGGTGAGACGATCAAAGGTGATGTTACCGTCAAAAACGGCAAGCTAATTATTAAAGGGAAAATAGATGGGGATGTAACCGTTGTAAACGGAGAAAAGTATATGGCCTCTGCTGGACAAGTCACCGGTCAAATAGAGGAGATTAATCAATTATTCGACTGGACATGGTATAAAATGAAGTCTGCGGGGAAAAGTGTATTCAATGCATTAGACCCGAACGGAGAAGAGTAAAGCGTGTAGTGCGCTTTACTCTTTTTTAGGTTCTCAAACGGCTGGCATATTTCACTTGCCAAAACGAAATGTGGTATAATGGGCTCGCTATGTAAAGTACATATGCGTAACACATGAAACTTCAAAATACGAAATGACTGAATTCTTGGAGGACGAGGAAATGGCTTTTGAGGATATCCCTTTTTTGCAGTACCTCGGCAATGCCGTTGATATTCTCCTTGTTTGGTATGTGATATATAAACTGATTATGGTGATACGCGGCACGAAGGCGGTTCAGCTCTTAAAAGGAATCGTTGTAATCGTGCTTGTCCGTATGGCCAGTCAATATTTGGGCCTCGGCACGCTTCAGTGGCTGATGGACCAAGCGATAACATGGGGATTTTTAGCAATTATTATTATCTTTCAGCCTGAGCTGAGAAGAGCGCTTGAACAGCTTGGACGGGGCCGTTTCTTCTCGAGGAGCGGCACGCCTGTTGAGGAAGCGCAGCAGAAAACAATTGAGGCTATAACGAAAGCCATCAATTATATGGCGAAACGCCGGATCGGCGCCCTTTTAACCATTGAGCGGGATACGGGTATGGGGGATTATATTGAAACGGGCATTCCTTTAAATGCAAAGGTCAGCTCTGAGCTCTTGATCAATATTTTTATCCCGAATACACCGCTTCATGACGGAGCGGTCATTATGAAAAATAATGAAATTGCCGCTGCGGCCTGTTATCTGCCGCTTTCTGAAAGCCCGTTCATTTCAAAAGAACTGGGAACGCGGCACAGGGCTGCTGTCGGAATCAGTGAAGTTACAGACAGTTTGACGATTATTGTGTCTGAAGAGACCGGCGGCGTCAGTGTGGCGAGGAATGGCGACCTTCACAGAGAGCTGACGGAAGAAGCGCTGAAAGAAATGCTTGAAGCAGAGTTTAAGAAGAACACCAGAGAGACTTCTTCTAACCGCTGGTATTGGAGGGGCAAGAAAAATGGATAAATTCTTAAACAACCGCTGGGCTGTGAAAGTCATTGCGCTGCTTTTCGCGCTCTTGCTTTATGTAGCGGTTAATAGCAACCAAGCACCAACTCCGAAAAAACCCGGTGAATCATTTTTTCCGACATCTACAACTGATGAAGCAACACTGACTGATATACCGGTTAAAGCGTATTACGATGATGAAAATTATGTCGTAACGGGCGTTCCGCAAACGGTGAATGTCACGATAAAAGGCTCGACAAGCGCCGTGAAGAAGGCGAGACAGACAAAGAATTTTGAAATATACGCGGATATGGAGAAGCTGAAAACCGGCACACATAAGGTCGAGCTTAAGGCCAAAAACGTGTCGGATGGGCTGACGATATCCATTAACCCATCCGTAACGACCGTCACCATTCAAGAACGCACGTCAGAAAGCTTTCCTGTTGAAGTGGAGTACTACAACAAAAGCAAGATGAAAAAAGGCTATTCTCCGGAGCAGCCGATTGTCAGTCCTAAAAATGTACAGATTACCGGTTCTAAAGCCGTGATTGATAATATTTCTCTTGTGAAAGCTTCGGTAAACCTGGAAAATGCAGATGAAACGATTGAAAAGGAAGCGAAAGTGACTGTCTATGATAAAGACGGGAACGCGCTTCCTGTCGATGTGGAGCCCTCGGTCATCAAAATTACCGTTCCGGTGACAAGTCCGAGTAAAAAAGTGCCCTTTAAAATCGAGCGGACAGGAAGCCTTCCTGACGGGGTCAGCATAGCGAATATCGAATCAAGCCCCAGTGAGGTGACGGTTTACGGCTCGCAGGATGTCTTGGATTCTCTTGAATTTATAGACGGCGTCAGCTTAGATTTAAGCAAAATCAAAAAGGATACCGATATCGAGGCTGATATTCCGCTTCCTGACGGCGTCAAAAAAATCTCGCCGTCAAAGGTGACGTTGCATATAGAAGTAGATAGCGAAGCGGATCACACATTTGAGAATGTCCCTATTAAGACTGTAGGGCTGAGCAGCTCACAGAATATAGAATTTCTGGATCCAAAGTCACAAACGATAGACGTGACGGCCAAAGGCTCTCCCGGCAACATAAAAAAACTGCAGAAATCAGACATAGAATTATATGTGAATGTATCTGATTTAGATGACGGAGAGCACAGTGTGAAGCTTGAAGTAAACGGGCCTCAAAATGTAACCTGGTCCTTGGGACAGAAAAACGCAAAAATCAAGCTTACGTCGAAAAAAACGAATACGACAACAAAAGATAACAGCAATACGACGTCAGGGAACCAGGATGACACTGATGACAAGACGAATGACAAAGAGAATAATCAGCGAGAAGATACAACGAACAGCGATAAAAACAGTGATGATCAAAAACAAGACGAAAACCAAGATCAAAATCAGGATCAGAATGAAGATGAATCAAATACAGGTTCACAATCTTCATCAGAATAAAAAAGGAGCGATTATAAAATGGGCAAGTATTTTGGAACAGATGGTGTAAGAGGTGTTGCCAACAGCGAGCTTACGCCTGAGCTGGCCTTTAAAGTCGGACGTTTCGGCGGGTATGTGCTGACAAAAGATAAACAACGTCCAAAAGTGCTGATAGGCCGCGATACACGCATCTCCGGCCATATGCTGGAGGGAGCCCTTGTCGCCGGACTTTTATCAATTGGCGCAGAAGTGATGCGTCTGGGAGTCATTTCTACCCCTGGTGTTTCCTATTTAACGAAAGCGATGGATGCAGAGGCTGGCGTCATGATTTCTGCTTCTCATAATCCAGTGCAGGATAACGGAATCAAGTTCTTTGGAGGAGACGGATTTAAGCTTTCTGATGAACAGGAGGCTGAAATTGAGCGTCTGATGGATGAACCGGAGGATAAGCTGCCAAGACCAGTTGGCGCCGATTTGGGACTTGTAAACGACTATTTTGAAGGCGGCCAAAAATACCTGCAATTCTTAAAACAGACTGCTGACGAAGATTTTACAGGCATTCATGTTGCGCTGGATTGCGCACACGGAGCGACGTCATCGCTGGCGACACACTTGTTTGCCGATTTAGACGCCGATGTGTCGACAATGGGAACTTCTCCGAACGGATTAAATATCAATGACGGAGTCGGATCGACCCATCCTGAAGCGCTCAGTGCGTTTGTAAAAGAGAAAAATGCTGATATCGGCCTTGCGTTCGACGGCGACGGCGACCGCCTGATCGCAGTCGACGAAAAAGGAAATATCGTTGACGGCGACCAAATCATGTACATATGCTCAAAATACCTGAAATCAGAGGGCCGCTTAAAGGACGATACGGTTGTTTCCACTGTCATGAGCAACCTCGGTTTCTATAAAGCGCTTGAAAAAGAAGGGATAAAAAGCGTTCAGACGGCTGTGGGTGACCGCTACGTGGTTGAGGCGATGAAAAAAGACGGCTACAATGTCGGCGGAGAACAGTCCGGCCACTTAATTTTCCTTGATTACAACACAACAGGGGACGGATTATTGTCTGCCATTATGCTGATGAATACTTTAAAAGCGACAGGCAAGCCGCTTTCAGAGCTTGCGGCTGAAATGCAGAAGTTCCCGCAGTTATTAGTCAATGTGAGAGTAACTGATAAATATAAAGTCGAAGAAAATGAAAGAGTAAAAGCTGTTATTTCTGAGGTTGAAAAAGAAATGAACGGCGACGGCCGGATTTTGGTGCGCCCATCTGGCACTGAACCGCTCGTTCGTGTCATGGCTGAAGCGAAGACGAAAGAACTGTGTGATGAATATGTTAATCGCATTGTTGAAGTCGTCCGGTCAGAAATGGGATTAGAGTAACGAAATCTTTAAACAGAGAGCGAACAAGACAAGTGCGACTCACATATGATAATTGTGAGACAGGCGGCAAAGTTGTTTAAAAAACAATTGACCATTCTTGGCACATGCTGTAAAATCAAGCTTGTCTTGTTCTTGTTTTCTCGAGGCAGGAAAGACGGGATTTTGTTTCACTTATAATTATAGCGCCCGAACTAAGCGCCCGAAAAAAGGCTTAGTTGACGAGGATGGAGGTTATCGATTTTTCGGCGGATGCCTCCCGGCTGAGTATACAGATCACAGCCGTAAGGATTTCTTCAAACCAAGGAGGCGACTCCTTGCACAAAGGGAAATCACATGATCTTCCATAAAACATGTAGGAGGGGACGATTGAAAGTCCCCTTGAAAAATGACTTTCTTCGTCTCCTTTTACAATCTTAGGAGGAAGAAATTATGTGTGGAATCGTAGGTTATATCGGTCAGCTTGATGCGAAGGAAATTTTGCTGAAAGGGTTAGAGAAGCTTGAGTACCGCGGCTATGACTCTGCGGGTATCGCAGTTGCCAACGAACAGGGGATCCATGTGTTTAAAGAAAAAGGACGCATTGCCGATCTTCGTGAGGTTGTGGATGCCAATGTTGGAGCCAAAGCAGGAATTGGCCATACTCGCTGGGCAACACACGGCGAACCAAGCTATCTAAACGCTCACCCGCATCAAAGCGCACTGGGCCGCTTTACACTTGTTCATAACGGCGTGATCGAAAACTATGTTCAGCTAAAACAGGACTTTTTACAAGATGTAGAGCTCAAAAGTGACACCGATACAGAGGTAGTCGTTCAAGTAATCGAGCAATTTGTCAACGGAGGACTTGATACAGAAGAAGCGTTCCGCAAAACACTTACACTGTTAAAAGGCTCTTATGCAATTGCTTTATTCGATAACGACAACAGAGAAACGATTTTTGTAGCGAAAAACAAAAGCCCTCTATTAGTTGGACTTGGAGATACATTCAACGTCGTGGCGTCTGATGCGATGGCAATGCTTCAAGTCACAAACGAATATGTAGAGCTGATGGATAAAGAAATGGTTATCGTCACTGATGATCAAGTTGTCATCAAAAACCTTGATGGCGACGTTATTTCACGTGCGTCTTATATCGCTGAGCTGGATGCCAGTGATATCGAAAAAGGCACGTACCCTCACTACATGTTGAAAGAAACGGATGAGCAGCCAGTTGTCATGCGCAAAATCATCCAAACGTATCAAGATGAAAACGGCAAACTGTCTGTACCTGGCGATATCGCTGAGGCTGTAGCGGAAGCGGACCGCATCTATATCATTGGCTGCGGAACGAGCTACCATGCAGGACTTGTTGGTAAACAATATATTGAAATGTGGGCAAACGTGCCGGTTGAAGTGCATGTAGCGAGTGAATTCTCTTACAACATGCCGCTTCTGTCTAAGAAACCGCTCTTTATTTTCCTTTCTCAAAGCGGAGAAACAGCTGACAGCCGCGCGGTTCTTGTTCAAGTCAAAGCACTCGGACACAAAGCGCTGACGATCACAAACGTACCGGGATCCACGCTTTCCCGTGAAGCTGACTACACATTGCTGCTTCATGCAGGCCCTGAAATCGCTGTTGCGTCAACAAAAGCATACACAGCACAAATCGCAGTTCTTGCGGTTCTTGCATCTGTAGCTGCTGACAAAAACGGCATCGATATCGGATTTGATCTTGTCAAAGAACTCGGTATCGCAGCAAACGCAATGGAAGCCCTTTGCGACCAGAAAGACGAAATGGAAATGATCGCTCGTGAATACCTGACTGTATCCAGAAACGCTTTCTTCATCGGACGCGGACTCGACTACTTCGTATGTGTCGAAGGCGCACTGAAGCTGAAAGAGATTTCTTACATCCAGGCAGAAGGCTTTGCCGGCGGAGAACTGAAGCACGGCACGATTGCCTTGATCGAACAAGGTACACCAGTATTCGCACTGGCAACACAAGAGCACGTAAATCTAAGCATCCGCGGAAACGTCAAAGAAGTTGCCGCTCGCGGAGCCAACACATGCATCATCTCACTGAAAGGCCTAGACGATGCGGATGACAGATTCGTACTGCCGGAAGTAAACCCAGCGCTTGCTCCGTTGGTATCTGTTGTTCCATTGCAGCTGATCGCTTACTATGCTGCACTGCATCGCGGCTGTGATGTTGATAAGCCGCGTAACCTTGCGAAGAGTGTTACTGTGGAATAATAAATGTTTAACCCCTTTGGATATGATTGTCTAAAGGGGTGTTTTTATGTCCAAAAGAAAAGTGGAAAAATGGATTAAAGAAGGTCGTGGTACAGGAACAGGAATAGACTATCGGCCATGGCTCAAGATTCAATATGTTTCCTCATTAGCTCGGTCAGCAAGGTTAAAAGAGATTACGAATTTATTCACAATTAATAAAGGGCAAGGAATTCATGAAGTCGCACGTACAATTAAAATGAAAGAGGAGTTATTGAATGAGAATTTAAAGTTCATTCTCTTATTATTGAGTATATTCCGGTTTAAGGTGTAATTATTCAGTAAAGGACACGCCACAAATAAAAGGTAGCGTATGATTCCCATTTTTTCCATGGTAACGATATTTCTAAGATTTCATCTTTCGTAGGTTTTCGGTTCATATTACGTAATAATTTAATCGAATTCATAAGTCCCACATCATCGATTGGAAAAGCTGTCGGGAACCTAAGACAGCGCATTAGAACATAATTGGCTGTCCAAGGGCCGATTCCTCGTATTTTAGTTAAGTTTTTTTCAGCATCTTTAACGTTCATTTTCATGAATTTTTCCCTCGATAATTCTCTGCTTTCCATTAATCTGGCAATTCCAATGATATATTCACTTTTTTTTACCGTCATTTTAATATCTGCTAAGTCGGTAGGTGTTAACCGTGCAATTCGTTCGTACGGTGGGAACACCCAATACTTTTTACCATTCCATTCGATAGAATCGCCAAATCCTTCTACAAATTGCTTCTTTAAGGAGTACGCGAAGGCTAAGTTAATTTGTTGCCCTAAAACGCCCCAACATAAAGCCTCAAATAAATCGGGAATGCCGATAACGCGTAATCCATAAAATTTTCGGGCAGGCATTTTAAGTAATGGATCTGCTTTTGCCATTTCATAAAATGGTGTTAAATCGTTATCTAGATCAAACCATTCATGAATATATTTTACAATCTCTTCCCGTTTCCACTTTTCAATAGGTCTAGAATCGTTTAGGAATTGAACAACCATTTGTTTATTATTGATTACGCTTACCTGTACTAAGGAGCGAATTTCCCCTATGGCAATAACCTTTGTAATGATATCGTTCTCTATTTCATACATGCATTCATTTTTTTCCCTATTTAGATAGCCTAGGTTAACATTCATGTCGAAATCTTCAGGTAATGTAATGACAATAACGTCTTTGACTTCATGCCATATCACTTTTTCATTCTCCTTATCTTAAATAATTATAAGAAAACTCAAACTGATTGAAATTTTACTTTATCACATAATAAGCTTTACTCATTTTGTTATCTTGCTATTACATTCTAACCACCTTATTTTTTTCTATTTATGAGGTTATAGTGTAGTTATCAAGAATGCTAAACGGGAGTAGATAAAAATGGCCCAAGATAAAAAAAACACGTGTCGAATATTTAAATTGGGATTAAATTTAAAATGAATTAGATGAGTAGGGAGTATATTGTAAGGAGAGGTGAGATAAATGCCGGATAGTATCAATAACGGACATAAAGAGAGCCATGACCATAGAATTTCGAATGATGTAGAAATAATAACAGATGAACAGTGGCAAGCAATTATAAATAATGATGCAGCGTACAATAATCAATTTTTATATGCTGTAAAGTCGACAGGGATATTCTGTAAACCATCCTGTAAATCTCGCGTTCCGAAAAAAGAGAATGTGTGCATCTTTCCAAACGCAGAACAAGCTCTCCGCGCAAATTTTCGCCCTTGTAAACGTTGCAGGCCCACTAATGAAAATCTGCCTGATAGCGAGTGGATTGATTTCATTACTGAATACATTGATAAAAATTTCACAGAAAAATTAACTCTAGAATCGTTAGCAAATATTTGTCATGGGAGTCCGTATCATATGCATCGAACATTTAAAAAGATTAAAGGCATAACGCTGGTTGAGTATATACAACAAGTTAGAGTACACGCGGCCAAAAAGTATTTGATTCAAACAAATAAAGCGATTGGGGATATCGCCATATGTGTGGGTATGGCCAACGCGTCTTATTTTATTACCTTATTTAAAAAGAAAACTGGAAAGACACCAGCACAATTTCGTCAAATGAGTAAAGTGGAGGAAGCATACAATGGAAACAAAGAGTAAACCAACCCTTTATTGGTCTTTACTAATGTTTAAGAATTGGAATTTGTATATTGCTTCAACGTCAAAGGGGCTTGTGTTTGTAGGTTCACAGAACAAACCATTCGAGGAATTGTTCGAATGGGCTAAGAAACGCTTTCCAGGAAGTCCTCTTGTTGAAGATGATGAAAAGCTTGATCCCTATGTCGTTGAAATTACTCAGTATCTAGAAGGAAACCGGAAAAACTTTACTGTTCCAATTGAGTACGTGGGTACGACATTTCAGCTAGCAGTCTGGAATGCACTTTGTGAGATCCCTTATGGACAAACGAGATCCTATTCCGACATTGCAAATCATATAAATAAACCCGCAGCTGTTCGAGCTGTAGGCGCCGCTATTGGGGCTAATCCGGCATTAATTACTGTACCGTGCCATCGTGTAATAGGAAAGAATGGCTCATTAACTGGCTATCGGGGTGGATTTGAAATGAAGACACTGCTCCTCGATCTGGAAAAGCAAGCTTCATCTAGCAATGAGTAATAAAATGAGTTTTAATGTAAGAACAGTTACTATGCTTTTTAAAACCAGGAGTTATGTAAATGTCTTAGTTCATTTAAACCAGCGATGCAGAAGCTACCATCATTTCATGGGTTAATAGAATGGTAGATATGATGAGCCTTGGTTAAATGTTCAGGATGTATCTTCAGAGGGAAGGAAGGGTTTGATACGTCATTCTCTGTATTCCAACAGCTTGACAACTTTTAAAATTTAGCATATCTTATATGTAACTTAATAATCGGCGCAGATGTTGATTTTCGTTTGTTAAAATAATTAGGACTTTAGCATCCTTTTAATATTTATTTTTAATCTTGACTGGATGAAAAAGTATCTAATAAACAAAGAAGAGAAACATAAATCGTTTGATTTTATAATTAAAGGACGAAATAAAGGTTTTAACGATGACTTCTTTAGAGGAAGTTAAAACATAGCATAAAGTAAAATGACCCATAATAAGGTAGCTCTTCAAAAAACTTCGCAGAAGTTAGTTGAAGTGAAGCCGACAATTTTCAAGATTCAATGATCTAGCATAATCATTGAAATTTTGAAGTTGTCGGCTTTTTTGTTGGGAAAAAATGGAGATAGATAAAAATTGTATTAAATAATAGAAAAAAATGATCTGATTTAAAGGTCTTTTGAACAATAACGAGATCTAAAAAAGGGAGAAGTTAGAATGTTAGTTTCGCTGAGCTTATCATCATTATTAACATTATTTTTTATTACGCTTATTGCTTCTGGGATAAGTGGACTATTGTTTTTACATCCACGCGTACCCTTGAGTTATGTCCGCATTCATATTGGTATCTTGGCTTTTCCGCCTTTGGTTTCCTTAGTGAATCTTGCCAAAAAGAGTGTGGAAGGAAATGTTGGCCCTTGGCACTTCGATTCCTTAGCTTGGTTAATGACTTTCTTTGTTTTGACAATTGGTTTAATCATTCAGCGTTTTTCTGTACGTTACTTAATGGGAGACCGATCTTATCGAAAATATTTTACGCTTTTTACTTTCACTACAGGTGCTGCTTCAATTGCATGGTTAAGTGGTGATCTCCGCTTGATGGTTATTTCTTGGGGAGCAACTCTTGTCGGTTTAACCCTGCTTATTAGGTTAAACAGTGCTTGGCAAGTCGCTAGTGAAGCAGCCAAGGTTTCTGGTCGCTTATTTTTGGTAAGTTGGTTTTCTTTGTGTTTCGCGATGGTTTGGCTTTTTCAAGTTACAGGTCAATGGCAGTTATCATTGGTTTTAACAAATGAAAGCTTATCTCAATTTGGGGCATGGGAGAGAACAGGGATTAATCTATTGATTGTATTAGCAGTGATGATTCCTGCGGCTCAATGGCCATTCCAAAGATGGTTAATTGAGTCTATTGTTGCTCCAACTCCTGTTTCTGCGATTATGCATGCAGGTTTAGTAAATGCAGGCGGGATCATACTGGCTCGATTTTCTCCTTTATTTAATGGAGGTATAGCTTCGATTATTTTACTTATGCTTGCTAGCATCTCAGTATTGATTGGAACTGGCATTAGTTTAGTCCAGGTTGATTATAAACGCCAGTTAGTAGGCTCCACGATTGCACAAATGGGGTTCATGCTCATTCAGTGCGCATTAGGAGCCTATATCGCAGCCATTATTCATCTTATTTTACATGGCTTATTCAAAGCTACGTTGTTTTTACAGGCTGGTTCGGCAGTACGAAGTCATGAAGTATCAGCTCGCGCTAATAAAGGAACATCCTATTTATGGATCATGGCTGGTCGGGTTTTATCCTTAGGTATAGGCGTTGCTTTTTGGCTCGCTGCTCCTGGAGAGGGGTATCAATTCATTAGTGCGCTGATTTTAGGGTGGTCATTGTCCGTTTCTTGGACTCAGCTTGTAGCTTTTGGAGAGGGAAGATTGGGTCGAATTGCCGGCTTAACATGTTTAGGCGGAGCAGCCTTTGTTTATTTTATCATTCATAACCTCTTCTATAAGTGGCTGCATACAAGCGTTTTTCAAAGTATTCAACCTCCAATGTCAGCTGTCATCATTGTCGTATGTCTCTTACTATTTGGCAGTACTTTAGGTACTTGGGTTGCTCGTCATCGTTCTTCCGTTTTCTCCGCGGTAATCTATCTTTGGTTAGTGCGATTAGGTGAAGCAAAACCAAAGTCAGTAGAGAGTCACCCAGACTACCTTAAACAATATTTATCATAAGGAGCTAATCAGAGATGGGCATTACATCCGTATTAACGAAAGAAAATGTAAAAAACAAAGATACAGATATTGATGTTCAAGAAAGTGATATTCACGTTTTCATTACATCTGCCAGCCGAGTCATTGCGCCACTCTGGCCTATTTCTACATTTGCTGCACGTAATCCGTGGATGGGACTTGAAAACCAACCTTTTGATCAGGTTGCAAGCTGGCTGAAAAATACTCGTGATGTTGATATATACCCTAGTGTGTCTATGATCCGTTCAGCAAAGAATAAAGGCGAGATTGATGAAGACTTTTTGGAAATGGGGCTACAGGGTTGGCTTGATTCACATTCTTTTAACATCCCACGGGACGTGGCAGAGCGATTTTGTCATGCTGGATTAAAATTAGAACCACTGCCTTCCAACCTTTTATCACCACATAAGCTGGAGCAATTGGTGAATGAATGCAGTGGACTGGATCATATCGAGAATGTTTTTATGCAACCAATCAGTTCGTATATCGAGAATCAGGATGGTGAAAGGTTAGTCAATATACTGGATCATCATGTCATTAAGTGGTCTAAATTATATCTTGATGACTCTCAAGCAGGTTGGACAATGCCAAATCGTGAGGAAGGTTTCTATCGTGCCTGGCAGCATCTCATTCAATATGATCCAGCACTTAGTAAAAAGCAGCGTGAAAGGTTAAAAGGCTGGCCGCAAGAGGCACATTTGGCTTTACAAAAAGCGTTATTCGCGTTAGAAATCCCCGAATCAGAAATCCAGCGTTATCTTGAAGGTCATTTACTTTCCTTACCTGGATGGGCAGGGATGATGCTATGGCGCTCCCAACAATCGAGCCAAGAACAAGCACTCCTAACAGAATATTTAGCAGTTCGAATATCTATGGAGTGGGCCCTTATAAAGCCATATTTACCTTTCACTAATAAACGATCTGAGAGAAACGTTTCGATTCCTCCCCTTTTAGCAGCTTGGATTCACTGGGGGGGACTTACATTAGAGGAATGGTCACAGATGTCGGCTGATGAACAAAACGAATATTTATCATTTGCCTACAGCTTTGATGAGAAACTTCGCAGGAAACTTTGGTTAGAAGCTTGGGAACAAACATACACTGATCGATTAAGTCAGAAGATCATCTCGAAGCAACGTGAAACCAACGGTAAAAAATCTGCATTAGCTCAATTAGCATTCTGCATCGATGTGCGATCAGAACCTTTTCGTCGTCAACTGGAAAAAGAAGGGCCGTTTGAAACGATTGGTATGGCTGGTTTCTTTGGGGTGCCAATTGCAACTTGTGAACTTGGCAGTAAACACAGTCATGCCTCCTTGCCGATCATACAAAAACCACAACATAAAGTTAAAGAGTTTGTAGATGAAGATGTACTCGAAAAATACAACCAACGAACGCAAGCGTTTCATTCTTTAAGCCATACATTTAAAACGATGAAGCAGAATGTGCTTTCGAGCTTACTACTGCCTGAGCTAAGTGGACCTTGGCTTACTCTGCAAATGGCAGCCCGTAGCTTTGTGCCAAGAAAGGCGGGTCGTTTCATTCGTCATCTCCGTGAGGCTTGGTTGCGCAAACCTGATACAAAACTCTCGCTTCATCATGATGCTACAGAGGCAGAAATACCTTTGGGTTTTACTGATGAAGAAAAAGTAAACTATGCTCGCCAAGCATTAAAAATGATGGGGTTAACAGAGAATATCGCCCCATTGGTCGTGATTTGCGGACATGGCAGCCAAAGCACCAATAATCCTTATGCCGCTGCTCTTGATTGTGGTGCCTGCGGTGGAGCGGCCGGTGGATTCAATGCAAGAGTTTTAGCTGCTTTATGTAATCTTTCAGAGGTAAGAGAAGCTCTATTAACTGAAGGAATGAAAATCCCTGAGGATACGGTTTTTGCTGCTGCTGAACATAATACAACGGTGGATGAATTACACTGGCTTTATGTACCAGAGCTTTCCGAAGCTGCACAGGAAGCATTTGACCATATTGAAGCTATTATGCCGAAAGTGAGACATAACGTTAATGCAGAACGTCTGGCCCAATTACCGAATGTCCAATCGAAACTTAAAAACCCGAAGGCTGAGGCACACCGATTTGCGGAAGATTGGAGTGAGATACGTCCGGAATGGGGACTGGCTCGTAATGCCGCTTTTATTATCGGGCAACGTGAACTCACTCAGGATTGTGATTTGGAAGGAAGAGCCTTTCTTCATAATTATGATTGGAAGCAGGATGAAAACGGTGAACTCCTAGCAAATATTATCGCAGGACCTGGAACTGTGGCCCAATGGATTAATTTACAATATTACGCATCAACAGTAGCACCTCATTATTATGGCAGCGGAAATAAAGCAACTCAAACCGTTACTGCAGGTCTCGGAGTTATGCAGGGGAATGCAAGTGACTTGTTAGCCGGACTGCCTTGGCAATCCGTCATGCAATCAGATCATGAGGCTTATCATTCTCCTCTTCGTTTGTTGATTGTCATTCAAGCACCTAGACAGCATGTAGAACGGTTATTAGATAATGACCCAGTATTTCAGCAGAAAGTTCAAAATGGATGGGTTCGACTGGCTAGTATTGATCCAGAAGGATGTTGGGAAAGCTGGTAATTATAATTTTAAACAGTTATCAAATGGATTTGTTACTCAATATAAAAATGATAAACATGTAGAAGAGGTGTGCTATATGAATGTAAATCAAAATAAAAAAGTATTATTTTTGACGGACATGGAAAACGGTTTGGAGCCTATTTTACAAGAAATGACTAACACTCCAGCAGAAAATATGCTGACTATACAAAGCTATGGTGCCGCTATCTCACATCCTTATGGAGAAATCATGAGGTCTGTTATTTTTGCGATTTACCAGGAAGATGTTGAGGAGGTTTTTGTAGTAGGAACCAAAGATAAGCGGACTTCAACAGGTTATGGACTCACTCAACTTGAAACAATGAAAGATAAAATACAAACATTGGATTATCTCTTTCAACATTGCAAGCCTGAATTTTTAGGCGGTACGGTCGATGAGTGGCTAAATGAAAATAACAGCGGCACGATTGAAAAAAGTGTTGATATCATACGCCAACATCCACTTGTGCCGTCATATGTTAAAGTTAGAGGTTTAATCGTTGATCATAAGGATGGGGAGTCCTCAATTGAGGAGGTTCCTTCTAGTAAAACAGGTCAAGCCTTACCTGATCATTGCTTGTCATGATGGAGTGAGGTGGTCAGCTTCTACACCCATATAGGGGAGAAAGCAGTTCTAAGGAGAATGTAATGGGCGCCAATATAACTGATTTTGTCACGAAAACAATAGAGGAAATAAGCTCGTTTGATCGTGAAAATATGGAATGTTTGAAAAAAGTAATAAGAAAAGCAATTCATATTTATCATTTAAAATCTTATGAAGAAGTTGAGGAAACCCATTTAGGGAGCATTCGTATTTTGCATGTACACTCTATGATGGAAGAAAATATGTTATCCAAAATGATAGTGGTCTTAAGAAACGGTAAAACTGATTTAGATATTGAAGGTGTATATGAAGGACATGTTGTAAGAGAATATTAATGAGACGAACGAACAAATAGAATATGCTGCTAATTATTTTGCCAGGAGATGTTTTATATATGAAGAAATCGAAGGGTTCTTATGAATCAGAGATCAGTAAGTCAATTACGCAATGGGAAAAGGATTATCTTGGGCGCGGGTCTGTGTCTGTTAAGACTGATATATTGCGGGATATGATCATTGTTAATTTAAAGGGAATTTTAACACCTGCTGAATATACAGTTTGTGGAACAAAAGAGGGTATGTTATCTATCAAACAAACTCGTTCGGAGTTAGTTGAATCAGGGATAGAAGGTCTTAAGAATATCATCCTAACGATAACTGGAGAAGAAGTGAAAAGTTTTCATACAGATTTAAGCTCTCGGACAGGTGAGCGAGTAATGGTATTTAAATTAAGTAATGATCTGGAGAAAAAATTATAATCTAGAGAGTTAAAATGTTTTATTAAACACTGTCTTGTTATTCCTGAAGATTCAATGGTTCATTTCGGAAAGATCTAACATCCGCTTTTGTTACGAGCGGATGTTTTTTTACAGTCTACACTTGAACAGTATTACATTCATTTTAACTGAAAGTCATGAAAAACATTCTTACATATCCAAACACAAGCATTCGTGGAAACGTCAAGGAAGTTGCTGTTCGTGAGCAAACACATGCATCATAATGGCTTTGAAGCGAAAATTTATGGTGTTATGGATACATTAAGATATGGTCCTTGTTGGAGAAATAAAAAAGCAGAAGTAGAGCAAAGTATATAAAAAGCAACGCTTTCTAATGGTCAATCTAGCAGTAGATAGCGAAAGTTAAGTTCTGTAATACCTCCAACAAAACTGAAATAAGTCTTCAGATTTTTAATTCTAAAAAAAGTCAGTCATCAAAAATTAAAAAACGAATTGACATATCGGAATATAACGATATAATAATCAATATGGAACCAATTGAAGTATTCAAAGCCTTATCAAATGAATCAAGGCTGCAAATTTTGCAATGGCTGAAGGAACCTGATCGTCATTTTGCACCCCATGAAGGGATTGATATGAATACAATCGGGGTATGTGTCAGTCAAATAACAGACAAATTGAAAATGACGCAATCAACGGCTTCCCAATATCTCACCATCCTTTTAAGAGCCGGCCTGATTAAGGCTGAACGAATCGGAAAGTACACGTATTACAAAAGAGATGAAGAAGCCATTGGGAAACTTGCTGACTTTCTTAAAACAGAGATATAAAAATAAACATCAATAGATGTTTATTTTTACGCCATACATATCGACATATTACGATGTGTTTATTTTTTGATCTAACATATCGTTAATTCGTGATATGTTGTTATATTAATGATTAAGGAGTGAACGTTTATGTCTAACACTTGGAAAATTTACATTTTAGCCATTGTCAGCTTTTTAGTCGGAACTTCAGAGTACATCATTTCCGGAATTTTGGATCACATTGCTGATACACTCGGGATAACCTTGGCTGCCGCGGGCCAGCTCATTACAATCTTTTCACTTGTATATGCTCTTTCTACACCCGTACTTATGGCATTGACAGCAAGTATGGATAGACGCAGGTTGATGATGTATGCTCTCGGTTTGTTTGTGTTCGGCAATATTTTGGCCTTTGTCCTGCCTGGTTATGGATGGTTTATTGCAGCACGGATCATTATGGCGATGGGAGCAGGTGTTGTTGTTGTCACCGCATTAACGATTGCCGCTAAGATTGCGCCGGAAGGAAAGCAGGGCAGTGCCATCGCTACGGTCGTTATGGGATTTACCGCTTCTTTAATCATTGGTGTTCCGCTTGGAAGATTGATAGCAACAGCATTAGGCTGGAAGTCTGTATTTGGTGCAATTGCTTTGTTGGGATTGATCGCAATGGCCGTTATATTCTTTACGCTTCCGCATACTGAAGGAGATAAGCCCGTACCTTTGCTTCAACAGCTTGCCCTTTTCAAAAAACGGAAAGTGGCGATGGGATTATCAATCACTTTCTTCTGGCTCGGGGGATATTCTGTTGCTTATACCTATTTGTCACCTTTTCTCTTGAACATTTCAGGAATAAGCGGCAATCTGCTTAGCGGTGTTTTGCTTATATTCGGGATTGCCAGTTTGGTTGGATCAAAGTTTGGGGGATATAGCACCGATAAATGGGGAGTGCCCTTTACACTCGTTGGCGGGATGACATTGCATATCGTCACACTGATTCTGCTGTCACTTGTCACCCATTCCTATGTCGGAGTGTTGGTGATTCTGATATTATGGTCGTTTGCCGCATGGTCTACCGGTCCGACACAGCAATTTCACCTGGCTACAATAGAACCGGAAATGTCAGGTGTTTTGCTTAGCATGAATCAGTCAATGATGCAATTCGCCATGGCAGTCGGCGCAGGAATAGGCGGGGTTTTTGTAGAAAACGTATCATTGGCCTCGATTACCTGGATTGGTGCATTAGGGGTTATGATTGCAATTATTGCATCATTAATGAGTTTTCATTCACAACCGAAACAGGCGCTAAAGGATATCAATCACTAACACACTGGCTTGTTTTACTTCTTAAAATTCAATAGGTTCATATCGAAAGATCTAACATCCGCTCGTCAATACAAGCGGGTGTTTTTTTATAAGCTGTTCAAAGTCAGTCCATATGCCTTCCAAGGGAAGACATCGTTCTGTATGTGTCGAAGGCGCACTGAAGCTGAAAGAGATTTCTTAAGGCTTTGCCGGCGGACAGCTGAAGCACGGCACGATTGCCTTGATCGAACAAGGTACACCAGTATATGAGTCAAAATGGTTTGTTAGTCGTTTTATTAGCTCCTCACAGGAGTATTTACAGTGCTTATGGTATTTATATGTTAATTGGAAGGTAAGGCGCTTATCGAAAAATATTCTGAGTGTCTGTTATCAAACGAGAGAGGGGCTCTTTTATGAAATCAAATGGTGATGAAATGTCGTTGTCTGTTCAGAATTTAGCGAATACAAATGAGATCACAATTGTTCAAGCGATAGGGGAGTTAAAGAAATCAGGACAAGATGCAATACCTGTTTTGGTTGAGGCCTTAAAAGAGGAAGGCTCTTTGCGTAATATCGCGGCTGCCGTTTTAGGTGAGTTTGGGGAAGATGCGAGTGAAGCGGCGGAGGAGCTGTCATGTTTATTAAAAAGTCATGCCGAAGATACAAGGATGGCTGCGGCCATTTCACTTATGAGAATCGGAAAGGCCAGTCTGCCCTTTGTCATCAAAATCGCTCAAGAAAGTGAAGGGCAATCTCGTTTTTGGGCATCCTGGTGTATTGCATGGATCGATCCTTCTTACATTGAACCGAAGATGTATGAATGCCTAAAACATGAGCATGAACATCCTTCAGGAATGGTTGCTCCGTTTGCGGCTGAAGAGGCATTAGGAAAGCTGATTGCTTTTCAGCTGAAGGATAAGGAGGATTGAAAGTAGGGCAGTAGGTATGGAAAATTTTGAAAATCAATTCTTCAGGGATTTTTAGGAACTCTCATTCTCTATTTAGTTCACGATGAAATTAGAAAATTGACGGGACGAGATTTTCTAATTGGCGGTTATTGGCAGCCTTCTCCAAGAAGAAAGATATTGAGAAGGCTGCTGCTTATTTCGATGCTTTTCTTCTCCATTTTAAGTTTAATCTTTCATAGGCAAGACAATGCACTCCTTAATTAACTGCCACCTATCTCGAGCATTCATGGTGAATTCTGATGCGATCGCTACGACCAGGTCTTTTTCTGGAACACAGCAAATCACATTGCCGCCATCGCCAAGTGCTGAGTATGAGAAAACACCTTCCTCTTCACGCAGCCACCATAGATAACCGTAGTTATTGGGGTTCATTGCTATTGATTCGTCAATCCATGATCTCGGAATGACTTGTTGATTGTTCCAAGTACCATGATTCAAATAAAGATAACCAAACCGTGCCATATCCCGTGGGGGCAGCGTAAGTCCCCATCCTCCGGTTGAGTTGCCGTCAGGGTCGTTCACCCAACCCCTCACATGTTTACCGAAAAGGTCATCAAAGCCATATGATTTCATTTCATATTGCGGGATCTCTTTCATGCCGATCGGTTTAAACAGGTGTTCGTTGGCAAACTCGCGGGCGCTTTTGCCCGTACTGCGAGTGATGATGGCTGATAGCAGGTGCGCGCCAGCGGTGGAGTATTTAAATGTTCCGATGGTGCCTCCTTGACCCAGCATATCCAGCGTATACGTGATCCAGTCTTGCTGCATGCACATCTTGTCGAGAGGTTCGTTCCAGTCTTCAAATGGATAGGGAGCTGTCATTGTGAGAAGATGGCGTAGGGTGATGTCTCGTTTCTGTTTGTCGGCAGGATGGGGTATATATTCCGGGAAAAAGTCGAGAACGTTTTGGTCGATGTTTTTAATGTATCCTGCATTTATCGCGATCCCGATGAGGGCGGATATGATGCTTTTCGTTACAGATGCCACATGATGCGTATCTTCCGGTCTATAGCCATGATAATAACGCTCATAAACGATGCATGTATTTTTCACAACCACAATACCGTTTATATTGCTGTATTCGGACTTTATCTTAGGATCAAGCTCAAACAGTTTTTCGGCATCCATCCCCAAGGCTGCCGGGTCTTCAGTTGGCCAGTCGTTTCTTTGCATGACAGTTACCTCTCTTTTTTCTTTATTGGAAAATACACTTCGGTCACAATATCCTCTGGAATGGCGGCATGAAGATGATCAGTTACATACACTTCATAGGGTGATTGCGTTAATTCATAGCCTTTATCTTCGACCCATTCCCTCAGCTTAGCGTATACCGAGGTTAATTCTGCATATGGGCCTTTTAAAACAGACTTTGCGCAAAGGCCTCCGGGCAAATTCCGCGTACCCTTAACAGACTCCTCTATTGGAATCGCAAATTCTGTATCATTGCCGGCGGGGTTGTACTCAGGGCTGTGATAAATTGTCATGGGCGTGCCAAGCAAGGTAAGTTTATCAACAGCAATTTTTTCATATAGCCTGCTAAAATACTTTTCGTATCCTAGGGCATAGTCATGACTGCTCATCATTTTGCGTACATACAGGATGGTTATTGGCTGGGTTTCGGCAAGCACTACTTCTATATCGTCAAGCCATGACATCATTGGTTTGCCTTTCTCTGCACGCCGAATATCGAGGTTCAATTGTGTAAGGGTATATTCATAAGCATTGATCTTTTCCTGTACTTCTTTTCTTTTTCGATGAAGGGCAGAACCAAGCTTTTCTTCAGCAAGATCCTCTTCCAAATCGAGAATGTTTTTGATTTCTTCCAGAGAAAATTGATAGGACTTTAAACGGTTAATCAAGAGCATTTTTTTCAGCTGTCTGATCGAATAATATCGATATCCATTTTCAGGGTTAATGTCTTCGGGGTAGATTAATCCAATTTCATCATAGTATCGCAATGTTTTTGTTGATACTTTGCATATCTTCGAAAATTCACCGATCGATAGCAAGCGATCACCTCCATGCTCCAAATGTACACCTTTCCGTAAGGGCAAAGTCAAATGTGAAAATAAAATTTTCCAAAGTTAATCAGAAATTTATTTTTATACCGTATCCTTTCAGTATCACGTGAAAGGAGCATCATATGAAAACGTTATGGAAAGTCGTAAAAGTATTTTTTGGCATTCTGGGTGCTTTGATTGTGCTTGCAGCCGTCTCGGTCTTTATCTACCACCATTACCAACTAAATAAGGAAGCAGCACTCCTTAAAGAAAAAGGCATATTAGTCAATGTTGATGGTAAAAAGATAAATGTATATCAAGAGGGAAGCGGGAAGGATACGTTTGTGTTTATGTCCGGTTCGGGGGTTGCTGCGCCTGCTTATGAGATGAAGGGGTTGTACAGCAAGTTTTCAAAAGAAAACAAGATTGCTGTAGTGGATCGTGCGGGCTATGGTTACAGCGATGTGTATGATGATGACAGAGATATTGATACAATATTGGAACAGACGAGAAAAGCGCTACTGCAAAGCGGGAATAAGCCTCCTTATATTTTAATGCCTCATTCCATATCAGGAATTGAAGCGATATATTGGGCGCAGAAATATCCTAAGGAAATTAAGGGCATTATTGCGATGGACATAGGATTGCCTCAGCAGTATGTCACGTATAAATTGAGCGGGATTGACAGACTGAAAGTAAGGGGGTTCCATCTGTTAACGGCGATTGGTTTTCATCGGTTTATGCCGTCTGCTGCCTATAATCCGGAGGTGATTCGGCAGTCGTTTTTAACTGATCATGAAAAAGAAATCTATAAAGCCATTTCATTTAAGCAATTTTTCAATGCTGATATGGCGCATGAGCTGTTACAGTCTTACCAAAACGGCAGGAAATCTGTGAATCTGCCGGTACCAAAAGAAACACCAATTTTATTTTTAGATGCCATTGCTGATCAATATAAAGACTCAAAATATACAAAACAGCAACGTAAAGATTATAAAGAACTTGCAGACCAATTAGAAGTATCAGAAGTGAGAGAGTTAAGGGGCACACACAGCATATATTTATACCAGCCTGATCAGATCTATCAGCTTTCTATGAAGTTTCTCAAACAAAAACTGAAATGAAAGGTTCGCTAAGATGAAGGGTTATCATATTTTAATCGTGGAAGACGATGTCATGATTGGTGATCTGCTGCAGAAGATTTTGCAGCGTGAGGGATACGATGTCAGCTGGAAAACGGACGGAGCGGATGTGCTTTCAGTCATTCAGAAGGCTGATTTGGTCATTATGGATATCATGCTGCCGGGTGAGGACGGGTATCAAATGTCTAAAAAAATAAAAGATGTAGGGTTAAATATTCCTATCATTTTTCTGTCCGCCCGCAATGATATGGACAGCAAGCTTCAAGGATTAAAAATCGGCGAGGATTATATGGTAAAGCCTTTTGATCCGAGAGAGCTGCTGCTGAGAATGAAGAATATGCTTGAGCATCATTATGGCACCTTTACGAGAATTAAACATTTGCATATTGATGCAGACACCAAAAAGGTATTCAATGGAGATTTGCATCATGAAGTGCTGTTTACCGCGATTGAGCGGAAAATATTCTTCTATCTGTACGAAAACAAAAACAGTATCTTAACGAAGGAACATTTCTTTAATTATCTATGGCAACTTGAAGACAGAAACCCGAATATTGTGAATGTGCACATTAAAAAAATCAGAGCGAAAATTAATGATGTAGCGGGTGAGATCATTGAAAATATCTATGGAGAAGGGTATCGGCTGAATACCGTTGTGAAGAAATGAAGCTAAAGACAAAATATCAGTTATTATTATGTACGGCCGTCATTAGTGTTCCGGTACTGTTGCTGGCGGTTAGCATTTTGATGTCGGTGATTTATGACAGCATGTTTAAACCGATCAATCATGGCATGCCTTTTCACAGGTCTTTTGCATATCCGGCAATGCTGGCCGCATTTTTATTATCACTTTTTTTGTTAGCTTTTTTATTTTCAAAATCAATTCATTCTCTGCTGCGCAAAATCAATCTATTGAATCAAACCATTCGGCATTTAGCGAGCGATAAAAAGATCCCCAATAAACTGGAAGTTAAAAACGATGATGAAATTGGCGAATTGATCAAATCGGTCAACTTGTTAATTGAACGGACAACGTACCGGGAACTGGAACTAAGACAGCGAGAGGACATGAAAAAGGAGCTGATGCAAAAACTAAGGCATGATATTAATACACCTTTAACAGCTCTCAGGCTGCAGTTATTTTATTTGGAGAGCCAGTGCCAGGATCAAACTGCATTTGAATCTTTGTACCAGCAAATTGAATATATTGCGGAATTAACGAATGATTTGAATCTATTTTCCACTGAAACGTTAGAGAGCTCATATATTATAAATGAAGAAGTACGAATAAACGATCTATTAGAAACAGCGGTGAAAAAGTGGGATTATTTATACAGTTTGAATGGGATTGAATTGCACTATAAGCCAACAGATCAAGATGTGATATGGATAAGCAACGGTTTATGGATGCAAAGACTGTTCGATAACATTTTTCAAAATACGCTAAAGCATTCGAAAGCTGAAAAGCTGGAAGTCAAGATAGAAAACGGCGCTGTTTCGATTCGCGATGATGGCATTGGATTTGACAGAGAACAAGACAGTGACGGGCTTGGGCTGAAGATTATTGAGGATGTATGCCGGCTGCTTCGTATTACCTATGTACTGCAGACGAATGAAAATGGAACTGCGTTTTTGTTTTCGAAAAAGTGATCCTGCTATGTTTTTCTTTCTTCCAGAGAATTATATATAATAGGAAGCAGATAAGGGGTGAACAGCATATGTTTAAAAAAATCATCAAAACAATCAAGTACCTCTCAAGCAGCTCGAGTGATCGCCATCGCAGACACCGGCACTACAGCAGCAGCCGGCGCCGCCATTACCGCAGCTACAGCAGCAGCTCTGGCAGAAGAAGACATTACGATCGTTATGGCGGCAGTCACCGCTACAAACGCCGTAGCTACAGCAGCAGTTAATTCAAAAAAGTTCTTGTTCCGCATTGGGACAAGGGTTTTTTTATGTCACTGATTGAATCGCGCGGTTCAGGTCTTCGCGAATAGAAGCGGTGTGCTGATATTCTTCCTCAATGCCCAATAATTTTTTCAGCAGCAGAGTTACTTCTTTTGTCAGCGTTAATTCCTCCAGCCAAGTGGCGTTTTTCTTCTTTTTCCCTTTATATTGAGAGTACAGCAGGAACAACAGGGTTTCACCGAGGTCGAAGAAGTCATCCCGTTTTCTGAGCTTTAATTCCTCATCTTCTTCACGAGATAACTGTTTAGCAAGGCCGAAATCGATGAGACATACGTTACCGTGATTCATCATAATGTTTGGCGTTCTGATGTCACTGTGAAAAATAAGACGTTCATGCAGGTATTCTACAATGTCCAGCAGCTGAGACATCAGCTGTAATGCCATCAGCTCTGTAAACGGCTGTTTTTGAAAAAATAACAATTCCTCTATATTATCGCCCTCGATCATCTGCATGACATAGTAGGCTTGTCCGTCTATGATGAAGTCTTCTATATAGGCCGGGATTTGCGGGTGGCTGATGCGTTTGAGCAGACCAATTTCCTGCTGAAATCGGACTCTTTCCTTTTGTTTTTTGGCTTTTGTCGGACGGAGCTGTTTTAAAACGTACGGTGTTTGCGTAAGGACATCGGTGCACACATAAACCAAGCCGTAGCCGCCCATGCCGAGGCATTCTTCGATTTTGTATTGGTTGTTCAGTATGACGCCGTCCTTCAGAGGGCGGTCAAATAATAGCTTTTTTAACTGTTTTAATGCCATTCGCGCTGCACTTCCCTTAGTTGTACTGATTATAGTTTATCAAAACAATTGCATCTTGGGCTAAGTCTATTCTAATGGAAGCTTAGCATAAAAAAAGAGCCGGATCATGGAACCTGCCAGCTCAGTAGATTAAAACTGCTTTGTGACATCGTATTGATAAATAAAGAAAAACTTGAGACTGATCCTGTGCAAAAACAAACTGCTTCCTATGCTATATCTCACTATGGTTCACAGCTCAGTAAAATGGCGGAAATCGGATATGATACCATCCCTGATTTCATACTGTCAATTGGCTACAGCAATGGGTCTTTGAGAGATCTGGGGCAAAGCAAGGGCTATGGGACAGGTGATACGGAGTGGCTTGAAACATTAAAACGCCAAACTGGCGTAAATTATTAGGTAAGCTGTTCATCGTGAACAGCTTATTTTTTTATGCCCATCTCATGAAAGCAGCTGTATCATATATCGTTTTTAATATTGTTCTGATTTCATTATATTCATATAAAAGATTTTAATTGAAGTGATAGATCAAACCCAGTGAATGAAAGTGTTTACCCGAAAAAAACAATTGTATTTTCCAGAGAAATTTATTATGATGAAATAAGTAATTTTGGAGATTATCTAACAATTTTATGATTGAATTTTCTGATATTTGTAGCTTCATACGAAATGAAGAACGTTTTGAAGGCTGATCGGCCTTTATGCTATTTCGGTTGAGCTGTATTCGTTTTTAAGAGGAGGAAGCGGAGTGGAAAATAAAGAATTGAAGAGGGGCTTGAGCGCCCGTCATATTCAGATGATTGCCTTGGGCGGTACGATCGGTGTTGGTTTATTTATGGGTTCTGCCAGCACGATTTCATGGACTGGCCCGTCTGTCCTTCTGGCTTATGCGATTTGCGGAATTTTTATCTTTTTTATCATGCGTGCAATGGGTGAAATGCTGTATGTGGAACCAAGTACCGGTTCTTTTGCAACATTTGGCCATCAATACATTCATCCCCTTGCTGGTTATATGACGGCGTGGAGCAACTGGTTCCAGTGGGTGATCGTCGGCATGTCAGAAATTATCGCAGTCGGTTCTTATATGAAATATTGGTTCCCGGATTTGCCTGCTTGGATACCTGGTATCGTAGCTATGGCAATTCTTGGTGCGGCGAACTTAATTTCTGTTAAGTCGTTTGGTGAGTTTGAATTTTGGTTTGCGATGATTAAAATTGTGACGATTATCTTAATGATTATTGCGGGATTAGGAATTATTTTCTTCGGCTTTGGCAATGGCGGAGATGCTATCGGTTTGTCTAACCTATGGTCTCACGGCGGCTTCTTTGCGGGCGGTTTCTCAGGATTTTTCTTTGCACTGTCTCTGGTTATAGCGGCTTATCAAGGGGTTGAGCTGATCGGGATTACTGCCGGAGAAGCAAAGGACCCGCAAAACACGCTGCGCAACGCGATTCAAAGCATTATCTGGCGCATTTTGATTTTCTATATTGGTGCTATTTTTGTGATCGTGACGGTATATCCTTGGGATGAGCTGAATGCACTTGGAAGCCCGTTTGTGTCTACGTTTTCTAAAGTTGGAATTACGGCAGCGGCCGGCATTATTAACTTTGTCGTTATCACGGCGGCGATGTCAGGCTGCAACAGCGGGATTTTCAGCGCGGGACGTATGCTTTATACATTAGGTGTCAATGGACAGGCACCGAAATTCTTTGCGAAGATTTCTCGAAATGGTGTGCCGCTGTATGGCACAATCGCAGTGCTGATCGGATTAGCTGTCGGCGTTGTGCTGAACTATGTTGCGCCGCCGAAGATCTTCGTATATGTATACAGCGCAAGCGTGCTGCCGGGGATGATCCCTTGGTTTATCATTTTGATCAGCCACCTCGGGTTCAGAAAAGCGAAGGGCGCTGCGTTAGACAAACATCCGTTCAAAATGCCGTTTGCACCTTTCACAAATTATTTGACGATTGCTTTCTTGCTGATGGTTCTTGTCGGCATGTGGTTTAATAATGATACTCGGATATCTTTAATTGTAGGGGTTATTTTCTTAGCTCTAGTGGTCATCAGTTATTATGCTTTTGGAATTGGCAAGCGCGTGCAGGCGGACGTTACAAAAAGAAATCAAGCAGCTGAATAATACAGGAAAAAGAGACATTGACTGATGTCTCTTTTTTCATTTTTTGCGTATGGATTTTTCTCATTTCAGCAACCTATAGGATAAAGAACGCAAAGGAAAGGTGCTTATATCATGGATGTTACACTCGGTTATTTGCGGGAGTCACTTTCAAATCATCTTGAAAATGAAGTCTGTCTGCGGATTTGCAAGAAGATGCTGGCGAAGCGGTATGCCAATGAAGAGGAGTTTGTAAAGGATTTGGATGACGATGAGATGTCATATTTGAATCAGGTGCTGGAAAAGGAGATTAAGTATGCCCAAGACGAACAGGATCAAAAACGGGCCAAGGAATTAAATGAGGTGTATGAATTACTGCTTTGAGAAAGGCGGGAATGAAATTGGGTGCGATTGAACGAAGCGGATATACGTTTCAGCCGGAGTTTAGTGTCGTCCGGCAAAATGGGGCGATCCACGTGTATCGTCATGGAGAATTTGTTGAAGAAATTGAATTCGAGTTTAACGGTGACTACCCGGATCATGATTTAATTGAAGAGCTTGTGAATCATTATTGCTTTGAGCATGACATTTAAGAGCCCTGTGCGTTTGCAGGGCTCATTCATTTATGAAGTGATCAGGCCATATTTTTTTAGAAGATCAATTGTGATGTTTTTGGCTGTTGTACCGGAGTCATCAACATTGGTGACAAACGTATAGGAGCCGTGCTCTGTTTTGATGAATCCGACAAACCACCCTAATCCCATGTCTGTCAGGCGAGTTCCGGTTTTGCCGTAAAGCGTATAATGATCTCCTTCTTCTTGAATCATCATGCGTTTGACGGTTTTCATGACTGTTTTGTCAAACGGGAGCTTCTCTTTGTAAAGCTTCTCCATAAAGGCTTCTTGTTCCAACGGAGAAATTGTCAGAGAGCTTTGCAGCCAAAACTGGTCGATTCCGCCGCTGATATCTTCGTTTCCGTATGACAGGGTATGAAGCCAGGTTTTCATTCTTTCCTCGCCGATGTCCCTCGCTAATGCCTGGTAATACCAGATGGCAGATTCCCGCATGGCTGAGCCAAGCGTATGGTCGCGGTTCCATGATTCGAATTCGCGTTTGACGCCATCCCAGCGTTTGACATCATATTCATCCCGGACAGCTTTCACTTGCAAGCCGATTAAGGCGTTGGTCACTTTAAAGGTAGATTGCGGAGTTTGTCTTTTGTTGGCCCGTTTTTTGTTGTAGACAAATGTCTGATCCTTTTCTAAATCATGAAGGATGAAGGTTCCGTCAGTATCCTTGAACTCTTTATCCACATTCATTCGGCTGACATTCAGGTGCTTTTTTGTTTCATTGGCGGGCGCTTTTGCATGGAGGGACAAACCTCCTGAACCGGCAATGACCAGCACAAGAAAAGCATATATCCATTTCTTCATTTTGATCTCCCCTTTGTTTTGATCATCTATCTTTTCTCCATTTCTGTGTTTCTACCTTTAAAAGTAATGAAAAATTGCTTGGAAGCAAATACTGTCATTGGGTTTATCTTCGTGAGATAAAGTGAAAACAGAAGTAAAAAAGGAAGGCAGGGTTGCGGGATGAATGAGCAGATTCCACATGACAAAAGCCTCGATAACAGTGTGGCTTTGATGCGGGAAGGATATTTGTTTATCAAGAATAGAAAAGAACATTACCATTCGGATTTGTTTCAGGCACGCTTGCTTGGAAAAACATTTATTTGTATGAGCGGGGCGGAGGCTGCGAAGGTATTTTATGATACTGAACGGTTTCAGCGGCAGGGTGCTCTCCCGAAACGAGTGCAGAAATCGCTGTTTGGCGTCAATGCGATCCAGACAATGGATGGCGACACTCATATCCATCGAAAGCTGCTTTTTCTGTCATTGATGACACCTCCGCATCAAAAACGGCTGGCTGATCTGATGACAGAGCAGTGGGAAGCGGCTGTAACAAGGTGGGAAATGGCGGATCAGGTGGTGTTGTTTGATGAAGCAAAAGAAATCCTATGCCGGGTGGCCTGCTATTGGGCGGGTGTTCCGCTGAAGGAAACGGAAGTGAAAGAGAGAGCGGACGATTTCATTGATATGGTAGACGCGTTTGGTGCAGTGGGGCCGCGGCATTGGAAGGGAAGAAGGGCAAGACCTTGGACGGAAGAGTGGATTGAAAAATTGATAGAAGATGTCCGCGGCGGCAGGCTGAAAACAGAACATGGATCAGCGCTGCATGAAATGGCTTTTTATACGCAAGAGAATGGGAGCCGGCTTGATGCCCGCATGGCAGCCATCGAGCTCATTAATGTGCTGCGTCCGATTATAGCGATTGCTTACTTTATCTCGTTTTCAGCGTTGGCGCTGCATGAACACCCGAAGTATAAGGAATGGCTTCGTTCTGGAGGCAGTCAGGAAAGAGAAATGTTTGTGCAAGAGGTGCGCAGATTTTATCCCTTTGGGCCGTTTTTAGGAGCCGTTGTCAAAAAGGATTTTACATGGAATGACTGTGAGTTTAAGAAGGGGGCATCAGTGCTGCTTGATGTGTATGGAACGAATCATGATCCCCGTATGTGGGACAATCCTGATGAATTCCGGCCTGAGCGTTTTAAAGAGCGGGAGGAAAATCCGTTTGATTTCATCCCTCAAGGCGGGGGCAACGCGGAGAAGGGCCATCGCTGTCCGGGGGAAGGGATTACCATTGAAGTGATGAAAGCGAGCCTGGATTTTCTCGTGAATCAGGTTGAATATGACGTGCCAAAACAATCGCTGCATTACAGTCTTGCCAGAATGCCGTCATTGCCTGAAAGCGGATTTGTGATGAGCGGCATTAGACGGAAAAGGTAAATATAAAAGCTCTCTTCCTTTTGGAAGAGAGCTTTTTTGATTACTTCTTTTTTTCATCGTAGTATTGAACAGGGTACATGGAGCCTTCGGATACCATTTTGTTGTCCTCAATGTCATGCGGGTGCGGGTGACCGGCCTTATCGACTGGGAACGTTTCCATGTCTGGTTGTTTTGTTAACTTCATTTTCATGCTGTGAATGAATTCTCTTGCCTTTTGGCGGTTTGACGGGTCTTTTAATAGATAAGAAGTGATGCCGACAGTTGAAACAGCGAGACCGGAAAATAACAGCTTTTGTTTCATGGTAATAACTCCTTTCTATTTTAAAAGTAATGTTTCCTGTATCATTCCCGTTTTGCTTAAGGCTAAACCTCTGTGTATGTTATCAACAGTACATTTTATTTTAGGTGAAGCTAGTTACTTCATTCCTATATTGGAAGGCACTATACATTGATTTTATATTATTTTAGTTAAAATTCGATAAATATTGACAAAGTGAAGTAATCAGAATAATAATATAACTTAGCAACAGAATGTCATCATACATGAAAGGTGTTTACGATATGAATCAGTTACATCGAAGAATGGGGACGTTTGCCCTTATGATGGTCGGGCTCGGGTCGATGATCGGGTCAGGCTGGTTATTTGGGGCGTGGCGCGCTGCCCAAATTGCGGGGCCGGCTGCCATTATTTCATGGGTTATCGGCATGATCGTTATTTTATTTATTGCTCTTTCTTATAGTGAATTAGGTTCTATGTTCCCTGAGGCAGGGGGAATGGTAAAATATACGCAATATTCACACGGTTCGTTTATCGGATTTATTGCAGGCTGGGCCAACTGGATTGCGATTGTATCCGTTATTCCTGTTGAAGCTGTGGCCTCCGTTCAATATATGAGTTCATGGCCATGGGAATGGGCGAAATGGACAAGCGGTTTGGTGAAAAACGGAACGCTGACAGGAGAAGGATTGGTGTTTGCTTCTGTTTTGCTTCTGATTTATTTTCTGCTGAACTACTGGACAGTCAATTTGTTTTCGAAAGCGAATTCATTAATTACAATTTTTAAAATCATTATTCCAGGCCTGACAATTGGCGCTTTGCTGTTTGTCGGTTTTCATGGAGAAAACTTTACAGCGGGCCAGAGCATTGCACCGAATGGCTGGGCAAGTGTTCTGACTGCGGTTGCGACTTCCGGTATCGTGTTTGCGTTTAACGGATTTCAAAGCCCGATCAATATGGCGGGAGAAGCCAAAAATCCCGGGAAATCGATTCCAATTGCAGTTGTCGGTTCTCTGTTAGTTGCGACAGTCATTTATGTGCTGTTGCAGATCGCTTTCATCGGAGCGGTGAATCCGTCTGATATCGCTCACGGCTGGAGCCATCTTAATTTTAATTCTCCTTTTGCTGATTTGGCGATTGCATTAAATATTAACTGGCTTGTCATCGTATTATATGCGGATGCTTTTGTGTCACCTTCCGGAACTGGTATTACGTATACGGCGACGACTTCCCGCATGATTTACGGAATGGAGAAGAACAAATACATGCCGAGCGTGTTTGGCAAGCTTCATCCGATTTACGGCGTTCCGCGCCAAGCGATGTTTTTTAACTTGATTGTTTCGTTTATCTTTTTGTTCTTGTTCAGAGGGTGGGGTGTTTTAGCGGAAATTATTTCTGTAGCCACGTTAATTTCTTATATTACAGGCCCGGTTACAGTGATGACATTGAGACGGACAGGGAAGGATTTGTACAGGCCTCTTCGTTTAAAAGGCTTAAGCGTAATTGCGCCGCTTGGATTTATCTTTGCGTCGCTTGTGCTGTATTGGGCGCGCTGGCCGTTAACAGGGCAGGTTCTGTTTATTATTTTGATCGGACTTCCGATTTATTTCTATTATCAGGCTAAGGCGAAATGGAAAGGATTTGGCCAAAACGTTAAAGCTGGCATATGGATGGTGTTTTACCTGCTTGTCATGATGATGATTTCCTATTTGGGAAGTGACAAATTCGGCGGTCAAAACGTCATTACGTATGGCTGGGATATTGCCTTGATTGCCTTTGTATCACTCGGTTTCTATGTGTGGGCGCTGAAGAGCGGATTCAAGACAGAGTATTTGAAAGATGCGAAGGAGATTAATAGCCAGCTGGTAAGCGCACAGTCAGAAGCTGCTGCGGGAAAAGAATAAATGGAGAAAAACCTTGTGCTGAGAGCACAAGGTTTTTTATAGTCAACTTGTTATGGTGAACGCGAAATATTACACCCATGTAAATGTGATCAAGGTCTATTCTGCTCATTGTTAAGTTATTGTAAATTTGACAGGTGACTCATTTACAATCATATGAACTTGAAACATAATCGTAGAGAGTTTGCTGAAAGATGTCGTAAACAGGGGTGAAAGCGTTGGGTATTGATGTACAAACATTACTGTTCGAATTTCTGGGAGGCCTCGGTATTTTCCTGATTGGGATCAAGTTCATGGGAGACGGACTTCAGAAATCGGTTGGAGATAGACTAAGAAATATTTTAGACCGTTTTACAAGCAATCCGCTAATGGGCGTGTTAGCGGGTTTGATTGTGACGGTTTTGATACAAAGCAGCTCTGGAACGACGGTTATTACCGTTGGACTTGTGAGCGCAGGTTTTATGACACTGCGGCAGGCGATTGGGGTCATTATGGGCGCCAATATTGGTACAACGGTTACCGCTTTTATTATCGGAATCGATATAGGAGCCTATGCGTTGCCGATTATTGCTGTCGGCGGATTTTTATTGTTTTTCTTTAAGCATAAAAATGTGCAAAATGTGGGTCAGATTGTGTTTGGGTTTGGGGCCTTGTTTTATGGATTGGAGTTAATGAGCGGCGGCATGAAACCGCTTCGCTCCCTCGAGGCCTTTCATGATTTAACAGTCAATATGAGTTCAAATCCGGTTCTCGGTGTCGTCATCGGCACTTTGTTTACGGTTCTCGTGCAAAGCTCCAGTGCCACTATCGGTATTCTGCAAGGTTTATTCGCAGATGGTCTGATTGATATTAACGGCGCGCTGCCAGTGTTATTCGGGGACAATATCGGGACGACGATCACCGCGGTGCTTGCGTCTCTTGGAGCTTCTGTTGCAGCGAGACGTGCTGCGGCTACTCATGTACTGTTCAACCTAATCGGGACAACGATTTTCTTGATTTTGCTCAAGCCGTTTACAGCTTTGATCTTATGGCTCCAGGCTTCAATGGGACTTGATCCTAAAATGACGATTGCATTTGCTCACGGAATCTTTAATACGTCAAATACGATCATACAGCTACCTTTTGTCGGGCTATTGGCTTTGATTGTGACAAAATTGATTCCGGGCAAGGATTCAATGATGGAATACAAGTCGCATCTTGATCCGATTTTTATTGAGCAGTCTCCATCTATTGCTCTCGGACAAGCGAAGGAAGAAGTGCTGCAAATGGGGAACTTTGCGGTTCAGGGGCTGGAAGTCACAAAACAATTCTTAGTGACAAAACAGACAAAATACGCGGCAAATGCTTATCAGTTAGAGGATGCGGTCAACAATCTCGACCGGAAAATTACCGATTATTTGATTGAGCTTTCATCGAGCTCCCTCTCAGATCATGAATCTGAGGAGCATCATATGCTGATGGATACTGTCAGAGATATTGAAAGAATCGGCGATCATTTTGAAAATGTAATTGAATTGATTGAGTATCAGCAGGCACACCGTGTCGTTATTACCGAATCAGCCATGACGGATTTAACGGACATGATGGATTTAACAATTTCCACTGTGAAGGCATCAATGGAGGCTCTGCACCACAATGATGAACAAACTGCTGCTCATGTCATTGAAAAAGAAGATGAAATTGACAAGATGGAACGAAAGCTTCGCAAAAAGCATATTATCCGTCTAAATGAAGGACTGTGTACAGGGCAAGCGGGTATCGTATTTGTTGATATGATCAGTAACCTGGAGCGTATCGGCGATCATGCGGTGAATATTGCGCAGGCTGTACTTGAGGGAAAATGATGAGAAAAAGCTTTGAATCCTAGGATTCAAAGCTTTTTTTGTAGTCTTTTTTCACATGATGAAATACATCCGGATAGTTGGTAAACACGCCGGTAACTCCCCAGTTGAGCAGGCGGCGCATATCTGCTTCTGTATTGACTGTGTAAGGATGCAAAAGCAGACCGTGGCTGCGAATCATGCGGACATTTTCTGCATTCAATGCTTTATAATCCGGACCCGCGCCGACAGCGTAGGTTTTGATTTCCTCCAGATCAGCATCTGTCATGGAAGCCATTTGTTTTGCTTCCAACAATTGAACAGTCGGCAGGTTAGGCTGTAATTGATGAATTTTTAACAGGCTTTCTTTGCTGAACGATTGGATGATGACTTGGCCGCGCTTTGACTGCTTGCTTAACAGTTTATGCTTCTGTAAGGAAGCGATCAGTTTTTCCTCCATGCCTGGATAGGTGTCAGGCGATTTTGTTTCGATGTAATAGTTAGCATGTTTGCCAAAACGATTTAATACCTCTTCTAATGTAGGAACTTTAAGACCGGCGTACTGCGGCTTTGCTTTTGCCGGATAAGCTTCATTAAACCAAGAGCCGGCATCAAGTTTCTTAATCTCCGCGAGCGTATGATCCTTCACCCAGCCCGTGCCGTTTGTGGTGCGGTCCAGTTTTTCATCGTGCATAACAATGAGTTGCCCGTCTTTTGTCATCTGTAAATCCAACTCAATATAATCGGCTTTCATTTTCTGAGCGGTTTCGTAAGATAGGATCGTGTGCTCAGGCACATATCCGGAAGCCCCTCTGTGCGCGACTGTCAGGATCCGGTCAGGAGACAGCAGGTTTCCTTTTGAAGATGCTGAAACTGGTGTAACCATAAACGACAGCAAACCAAAAGATAGCAGAACCAAAGCTAGTAATCTATTTTTTCTCATCTTTTCTTCCTCCTTATGAACAAGCAGTAACAGCTTTTATGTTAGAAAACGGATGTAAATGGCATGTTGGAAAAATATTAATCTTTTATAATCTTTTCTTAAACATGCTCCGCCCGTTTTCCCGTATTCCATGTCAAAGCCAAGAACACGATGGCCAGTATACAAGATGAGATCAGCATGATGAAGCCGCCGTTCCAATCAAATCGGTCAACGACAAATCCCATAATCGCGTTTGCGAAAGCAGACCCGCCGATGTATCCGAAAAACCCGGTCAAACCAGCTGCAGTTCCGGCTGCTTTTTTCGGAGCAAGATCAATGGCTTGCAGACCGATGAGCATCACAGGTCCATAGATTAAGAAGCCGATGCTGATCAGAGCGATGTTGTCTACCAGCGGATGGCCGGCCGGATTCAGCCAGTACACCAATACGGCAATGAAAACACCTGCCATAAACAGAACGCCTGCCGGTGCGCGGCGGCTCTTAAAGAAGCGATCGCTGATCCAGCCGCACAGGATCGTTCCCGGTATGCCGGCGTATTCGTAAAGGAAATACGACCACCGGGAGTCTTCAGGGGAGAACCCTTTGGCTTCTGTTAAGTAAGTAGGCGCCCAGTCCACAACGCCATACCGCACAAAGTAAACAAATACGTTTGCAAATGCGATGTACCAAAGAAACTTATTATTAAGTACATATTGAAAAAGGATTTCTTTTGTCGTTAATTCTTTTTCTTGATCTTTGAAAGCGTGTTTTGGATAGTCGTTCCGGTACTCTTCAATTGGCGGAAGCCCGCAAGATTGAGGGGTATCCCGCACCAAAAGGACAATTAAAAATGAAATCAGAATCGCAATAATGGCAGGGAAGAAAAATACACTTTTCCAAGTGACAAACATAGCAATCCCAAGAGTGACAAGCGGAGCCAGAATCCCGCCGCCAATGTTGTGAGCGACATTCCAAATCGACATCTTCGTGCCGCGTTCACTAATAGAAAACCAATGGGCCATCGTTCTGCCGCATGGAGGCCAGCCCATTCCTTGGAACCATCCATTGATAAACATAAAAATGAACATGATGGTGACGCTCGAAGTTACCCAGGGCATAGAAACAAAAAGAATATTAACAATTGCAGATAAAAATAAGCCTGTCGCGAGAAAATACCTCGGGTTGCAACGGTCGGACACCATGCCCATAATAAATTTACTAAAGCCGTACGCAATGGATACGGCGGCCAGCACCAATCCAAGCTCGGTTTTTGAAAAACCTTGTTCCTGCAGATAAGGAATGGCAAAAGCAAAGTTTTTCCGCAGCAGGTAATAACCTGCGTAGCCGATAAAAATACCTATGAATACTTGCAGCCTTAGACGTTTATAAGCCGCATCCGTCTTTGAATCATCCAGTCTCTCAATGTGAGGAGCCGGTTTAAATAGGTGAAACATCAAATCATCCCCTTTGCTGTTTGTGTTGGATGTGTGACGTGCCTCCTTTCTGACAAACAAAAAGAGCCAGAAAACACCCCTTGTCAAAAGGGGTGGGATTCCTGGCTCTCCTCATCTCCATCCAAGCTATTAACTTATCATGATAGCGCTTTCTTAAATTATCATAGTCTGGAGTGAATGTAAACGGGTAATTTTAAATGGAGTGAAAAAAGCAAATATTATCCTTTTAGTCATTGGGGTTATGTTTTTTTACAAGTAGCATAAAAATCTGGGAGGAGGCTGTTGCCAGGTGGATGAATTAGATATCGCATTCGGCATTTTACCGTTAGCGGTTATTGTGTTATCGGTCGCCGGGACTTATGTTTGTAAAAACGTGTATATGATGCCGTTGATTAGTCTGATCATTTCTCTCGTGCTTACGTTTACGATTTTCAATCAATCATTTTTGGGATGGGTAGTTGTCTATAGTTTGTTTTCGCTGATTTTATCGTATATTACATTGATGGTGGTGAGGAAGAGGAAGACATCTAGAAAATGAAATTTCGCCCCGCTTTTTGATATATCGTTGACTATGGCAACTATAAGTGATTATAATTGCTTTAATCAACGATATAGAAAGTGGGGATGAGTTTGAAAATCAATGAATCAGCTGTGGGATTAAAATTCAGAAAGTTCAATCGTTTTTACACGAATGTTCTTGGCTTCCTTAACGAACACATTTATGACAGCCCGTTTTCCTTAACGGAGACACGGATTTTGTTTGAGATTTACAATACGCCAAATTGTACGGCGAAAGATCTTCAGGATAAGCTGGGGCTTGACCGGGGATATGTCAGCAGAATACTGAAACAGTTTGAAAAAGAAGATTTGATTTATAAAGAGAAGAGCAAAGCTGATGCCCGCCATCATTATATATATGTGACGGAAACGGGGGAAGCCATTTATAAAAAGCTTGAGAAGAAAGCGAATGAACAGGTTGAGCTGATGCTGAAGGAAATCGATGATGAAGAGCAGCACAAGCTTGCGACGGCTATGGAGGAGATTGAAGCCATATTGTCTCAGTCGCTCTCATCCAGGTCATCAGGCATTTCAATCAGAGATTATTATCTTTCGGATGATATTCACCTTCTCATTGAAAAGCAAAGGCAATTTTATGCAGAGACTCATGGCTGGGATGATACATTTTTAGCTTATCTCCATGAGACATTTGATGCGGAAATTGAGAAGATATGGATCGCGGAAAGCGGCGGAAAATTTGCAGGCTGTGTGGGATTGGTCAAACAAGATAAAAAGACGGTGCAGCTGAGATGGTTCTTGGTTGATGCCGCGTTTCGAGGCAGAGGGCTGGGCACACAACTGCTTGAGCATCTCGTTACATATAGCAGAGAGATGAAGTTTGAACGGATTTATCTTTGGACAGTGAGCAGTATGGCTGAAGCCCGTCCGCTTTACGAGAAATTTGGATTCAGACTGAGTGAAGTGAAAGAAGAAACGTCATTATGGGGACAGCATCTGACAGAAGAGCGGTGGGATTTAGAACTGTCATGAAAAGACTCCACTATGCTTGGATCATTGTTTTTATCACCTTTTTGATTTTACTGGCCGTACAAGGTGTGCGCCTGTCGTTTGGTGCGTTTGTCGAGCCTTGGGAGCGGGAGTTTTCGCTGGATAGGGGCACCATCTCGCTGATTTCAACGCTGAGCTTTGTCGTTTACGGGATATCCCAGCCTGTGATCGGGCGGCTTGTGGACAGATGGGGCGCGCGGGCGGTTTTATCATGGAGCACGTTACTGACCGGGATCAGCATTTTCTCGACATGTTTTATCACTTCACCGTGGCAGCTTTTTCTGCTTTACGGGTTGGGGGTGTCACTCGGAGTTGGCGGAGCGTCGAATGTAGCAACAAGTGTGCTGGTGGTGAATTGGTTCAGCAAAAAGCGCGGCCTTGCCTTTGGAATCATGGAGGCGGGCTTTGGAGCGGGTCAAATGCTGCTGGTTCCCGGCTCGCTTATGCTGATCCATTGGTTTAGCTGGAAGCTCACGGTTGTGGCATTGGGGTTGCTGTTAATGGTCATTGTCCTTCCGGCAGCCCTTTTATTGCTGCGAAATCATCCTTCAGAGAAAAATGAAGAGCCGATCGGCGGGGCTGCTGAGGAGGAGGTAGAAACAGGATCAAAAACCAAAGCAGGCTCAGTAACTGCGATGTTTCGTATGAGGCAGTTTTGGCTGTTGATCCTTCCGTTTTTAATCTGCGGCTTTACGACCGTCGGGCTGATGGATACCCATTTGATTCCCTTTTCTCATGATCACGGTTTTTCTACGACTGTTACGAGCGCCGCTGTCAGCCTGCTGGCCGGTTTTAATATCGCTGGTATCTTACTGTCCGGAATCGTAGCGGATCGGTGGAGCAGCCGGAAAATCCTGTGTTTTTTATATGCGGTGCGCGCGCTGTCGATTGTAATTCTGATTTATAGCCACGAACCCTACCTGCTTTTAGGCTTTGCGGTTCTGTTTGGATTAGTGGACTTTGCAACGGTAGCGCCGACGCAAATGCTTGCCACCCAGTACTTTCAAAATTACTCGATCGGCCTCATGATTGGCTGGCTGTCGCTTGCCCATCAAATCGGCTCTGCCCTCGGAGCATATGTGCCCGGCGTCATTTATACCGTAACAGGTGAGTATACGCTGGCTTTTTATGTATCGATTGGAATGCTTGTGCTTGCGAGCGTGATGAACGTGATGCTGAGGGAGCCTGCGGCGATGAATCGTGACAATGCGGCTGTGACGGAGAAGGTGTAAGTGAGAAAAAGCATCTCTGGAGAGGATTATTCAGAGATGCTTTTTTTGTATTTTTGTTCTAATACGAAGTCGATCATACCGACAATGCGGGTGTTTTCGGATTTTTGTTTGAAGCGCTCAGAAATTTGAACTTTTCTTGAAAATGGAAAAACAATAGACACCCAAAAAAGGCCGATCAAGGCAAAAAACATTTGTACAGATAGTTCTATTAATTCATTAAAACGAGTGCTGAAAAAATAAATATATAAAGTTACGAATGTCACGAAACAAACGATTTTGACGGTGTGTTTGAATGTAAGCTGGGGCTCGCTAAAGAATACTTTTAGCTGATTCAGCATGATAGAATCCTGTTTGTTTAGAAAAGCCAGGATTTCTTTATCATCTTTTTTACCTTCTAAAATGAACTTCACGGCTGTTTCAGTTTCTTTATATGTTTGTAGGTCTATATTCAATACATACATCTCCTAAGTATAACAATTTCGTATTTCTTTTCTTAGTCAGGGTAAAACAAAACTACATGATTTTTTTGTTATATCTTTCAGTTAGAATAAAATCTATAATTCCTTTCATTCGCAGATATTCGGCTCTCTGTGCAAAGTGTAGAACAGTATGTAATTGTCCTTTTCTAGATATATTTAAAAGCTTTATCAAATCAATAAGGATTTTTAAGAAAATAATTAATAAAAGAAAGATAAAAGTGTTTGGTATATCAATGTAATTGATTTGTCCTGAAAATAAAGTAGTTGCATAGATGACAATTATACTTCCGCAAAACATCAAACTCACATAATGTGAAAGAGCAAATGGACGAGAAGAAAAATATGCTTTTAATTGGTATAGCATAGCATTATCTTTTGTATATAAGTAGTCCAAAAGCTCTTTATCATTTTTACTAATTGTAAGAACATGATTCAATACAGCATGAAAAGTATTAATTTGAATCTTCATTATCAGAGGCACTTGGTTTATTGGACTGTATATTTTGTTGATCAATTTTATATTTTTTATAAAGTATTGTATTAATTAACTTGTTTTTCTCATAAAATTCAGATTGTTGAATTAGCGATGTTTCCCCTTTGCTATTATTTTCTCTTTTTATGACTTTAGTATAAGCCATAAAGATACAAATGACTGTAAAAATAGAAAATGCTGCTGGTGAAATATCAGATAGAATAGGATTGGTGAAAACTTGTTTTGCTTGGACGAAAAAGAAAGAGGCTAATGTCATAGCTATAAACATACATAAAACCGCCAATTTCACCAGAAATTGAAGCGGAAGGTAAGGTTCAGAATAATAGTGCTTCAACTGGTTGAGTGTAAGAGAATCCTGGCGAAAAAGATAATCTATAATCTCCTGTTGATTTTGCATCTGATCGATATCGTGAGCGATGCTTTTCGTTTTTTCAAAAATGATTTGATCATTTTTCATTATGTATAAACCTCCAAATCATAATAAACTAAAAAACTGCATGAGCATATTTTAACTTATGTTCATGCAGTTTTGTATTGATGTCATCACAGGAAGAGGAACTGCTTTATAAGGCAGGGCTTACCGATGTTGCCCCATTTTTCAGCGCTTATGCCATAGGCGGCTGGTTTGCGGGGAAAGCGGATTGACACCATTTGAAGGAGAGTGAGATGATTGATGAAAAAATGGAGGAGAGATGGAAATGCAGCCAGAAGATATTGTCCGAAGCGGTCCGAATCAATACATATGCAAACAAGGAATTGTAAAAGAGCTGCCGGTATTTGTGAAGGAATGGGAGCATCCTGTTGTTGTAACGGGCATTAAGTCGTCTAAGGCATTTCAAACGTATGCTGCGATTCCGCCGGAGTGGAGAGTAATTCAGCATAAAGGGTATAGCTCGCCTGAAGCAATAAGGGAGATTGCGGAACAAGCGGCATCTGCTGATCTCATTATTGGGATTGGCGGCGGAACAGTGTTAGACACCGCAAAAGCTGTCGCAGATCGTTTGGATATTGAAGTCATAACTGTTCCGACAATCCCGGGAACTTGCGCGGCAAGTACGCCGCTGAGTGTGATCTATGATCAAGAAGGCAACTTTATCCGAGTCGATTATCATAAACGTTCCAGCTATTTGACACTCGTTGATCCGTTATTGCTGCTTTCTTCTCCGATACAGTATGTTAAAAGCGGAATTGGCGACACGCTTGCGAAATGGTATGAAGCGGAAGCGATTATCAGAAATACGAAGGAGTCTGTTTCATTAATGGTCCAAGCGGGGCTCAGGCAGTCTGTCTATATTCGTGATCTTTTGCTGCAAGAAAGCCTTAAGGCTGTTGAAAGCCTTGAGAAAGGGGAAGCCTCGGCTTCTTTCACAGCTGTAGCAGAAACCATTATTACTTTGGCGGGGACTGTAGGCGGTTATGCCGGACGCTTCGGCAGGATGGCGGGTGCCCATGCGGTTCACAACGGTCTGAGTTTTATCCCGGAAACCCATCATGTACTGCACGGACAAAAGGTGGCGTACGGCATACTGATTCAGCTTGCGCTTGAGAAGCGAAATCAGGAAATTGAAGAGCTGATTCCGTTTTATCAGCAGCTTGGCTTCCCGGTGAAACTGAGTGATTTAGGCATCTATAAGAATCAAGAGCATGCGAAGAAAGTTGTTGCGGCTCACGCGTGCAAGCCGGAAGAATCGTTATGTTTAATGGGTTCTTATCGTGAAGCGGATGTTGTGGCGGCAATCAATGTATTGGAATCATAAGCTAAAATAAGGGTTTTCTTATTTTAGCTTTTTTATCGCGAAATTTATTTTTTGAATATTTCAGTTATAATGGTTTTTGAACAGATAGGAGGGGCAAAGATGTATCAATCAAAGAAGGTTTTATTGTTAGGCTCAGGTGAACTGGGGAAAGAGGTTGTGATTGAAGCCCAGCGTCTTGGGGTAGAGACGGTGGCGGTAGACAGCTACGAGCATGCTCCGGCGATGCAGGCGGCGCATAAAAGCTATGTCATTGACATGCTGGATCGTGAGCAGATCAGACACATTATTGAGAAAGAAAAACCTGATTTGATTGTGCCTGAGGTTGAGGCGATCGCGACGGATGAATTGCTGAAGCTTGAAGAGGAAGGATTTCACGTGATCCCAAATGCGCGTGCAGCAAAGCTGACGATGGATCGGGAAGGCATCAGGCGGCTTGCGGCAGAAACGCTCGGGCTTGCGACGGCAGGCTATGAATTTGCGAATACATATGAAGAATTTGTACAGGCTGCAGCTCATATCGGCTTCCCTTGTGTCGTCAAACCGCTGATGAGTTCTTCGGGAAAAGGCCAAAGCGTATGCCGCTCTGAAGCGGATTTGGAGAGCTGCTGGGAGACGGCGATGGAAGGCGGACGCGTGAAGAACGGACGCGTGATCGTCGAGGAGTTTATCCCGTTTGAATCAGAAATTACACTCTTAACTGTGCGTGCAGTGAACGGTACGGTATTTTGTGCGCCGATTGGCCATGTGCAAAAGGATGGAGACTATATCGAATCATGGCAGCCGCATCATATGACAGAGCAGCAAATTGAAGAGGCGAAGCATATTGCGAAAGCCGTTACGGATGAGCTTGGCGGGTACGGTCTGTTTGGCGTTGAGCTTTTCCTTGCGAAAGACAAGGTGTATTTCAGTGAGGTGTCTCCTCGACCGCATGATACAGGTCTTGTGACGCTGGTGACGCAAAATTTGTCGGAATTCGCGCTGCATGTACGGGCGATTCTCGGCTTTCCGATTACAGAAATCACACAGCTTTCTCTAGGCGCCAGCCGGCCCCTCAAAGCACCGGAAGAGTCAGCGGACTACACTGTTGAAGGTTTGGAAAACGCGCTGGCAGTGCCAAAGACACAAGTGCGCGTGTTTGGAAAGCCGATAACGAAGATCGGACGCCGTATGGCGGTTGCGCTTTCTGCGGCTGACACCGTTGAAAAAGCGCGAGAAAACGCGAAGAAAGCGCTGGATCAACTATCGATTCAATAGAAATGAAATGGGCGGGCCTTGTCTTAATACATGGCCCGCTTTTTTTATCATCACATCCAAAAATTTTATCATAAGAATCGGATTCCTGATTATAATGTAAAAGTCTTCCAACGAAAGGCTGGTTGACATAAAAGGAGGGGGATGACTAAAATGAGAGTAGTCTCAAGATTCAGAAAAAAATGCATTGCAGGTTTTACGATTTTGTGTTTGGGAACGGCAGCGGCAGTATCTTTCGGAACGCCGGCAAAAGCGGCAGAGAACCCGCAAACCTCTGTCTCCAATACTGGAAAAGAAGCTGAAGTCAGCAATAACCAGACATCGAAAGCGGAATTGGTTTCTGATCCTTATGAAGGAACCGGAAAAACAAGCAAAACATTACAGGGTCTCATAGAATCAGAAAAAAACATTAAATCCTTAAAGCCTTCAAGTGTCATCGGATCTGATGAACGCGTCAGAATCTCAGGCACTACGTCATTTCCTTACAGAGCAACGGTTCAGCTATCTATCAAATATCCCAATACCTCAAGCACTTATGGGTGCACAGGCTTTTTAGTAAATCCAAATACTGTGGTAACGGCAGGACATTGTGTGTACAGCCAGGATCACGGGTGGGCTTCTTCAATAACTGCTGCGCCGGGCCGCAATGGTTCATCGTATCCATACGGCACTTATTCCGGCACGATGTTTTACTCCGTTAAAGGATGGACGGAAAGCAAAGATACCAATTATGATTACGGTGCAATAAAACTAAATGGTTCTCCTGGCAACACGGTTGGCTGGTATGGTTATAGAACAACAAACAGCAGCAGCCCCGTCGGCCTCTCTACATCAGTTACAGGATATCCGTGTGACAAGACTTTCGGCACCATGTGGTCTGATACAAAGCCGATTCGCTCTGCGGAAACGTATAAGCTGACCTATACAACTGATACGTACGGCTGCCAAAGCGGCTCGCCTGTTTACCGCAATTATAGTGATACGGGGCAGACGGCCATTGCAATTCATACCAACGGAGGATCGTCATATAACTTGGGAACAAGGGTGACGAATGATGTATTCAATAATATTCAATATTGGGCAAATCAATAAATACGGAAAACTGGCCGTTTTCATTTCTATTTTATTTTTATGCGGATGCAGCTCTCAGGCGCATTCAGATTCTGCTTCGAAAGAAACAACGATCCCTGTGACCCTTCATGTGGAAGACGATGCCGGGTTACCGATGGAAGGCGTTCAAGTGACAATTGTCAAAGCGCCGGCATCAGATCAGAAGCCGAATACAGAGATCGGTGAGATTCTCGGTTTAACAGACAAAAACGGAGACATCACATGGGATACCGGCAAAAAGGGTGACTATTCCATCGCTTTGACGAAGAATGAAACGTCTGTGACGCATCAAGTGTCATTAACAAAGGACAAAAAAAATAAGGTTATTCCATTAATCTTTAAAGAGTAGACGGTTTTCCTTCAAGTTTAGGAAGAGCGTCTTTTTTTATTGATCTTCGTATACGATCAAACTATATACTGGAAAATTGTTATATGAGATAATAAGAATGGGTATTTTTTCTTACAAGAAAGGGCAATCTCCTTTCTCTATTTATAAATGAAAGTCGGAGGAAAAAGAAAAAGATGAAACAGGATTCAATGCAGCTTGCCGCGGCTGAAGGCGGTACATGCTTTTACCAGGCTTATGATGAAAGCCTTTCTTTGTGGCCGATTGATTCGGAAGCTTTCTATGTTTCTACTCGTTTCGGAAAAACACATATCATGGCAAGTGGGCCAAAGGACGCACCTTCGCTTGTACTGCTTCACGGAGGACTCTTCAGCTCCGTCATGTGGTATCCGAATATCGCCGAGTGGAGCGATCAATATCGTACATATGCAGTCGATATAATAGGAGACAAAAATAAAAGTATACCAACAGCCTCTCTGGATACGAGAGCTGATTGCGTTCATTGGCTGAAAGATGTTTTTGATTCACTTGGACTTAAGAAAGCACATCTGGCCGGATTTTCCCTTGGCGGGCTTCATACAGTAAATTTTCTGCTTGATATGCCTGAAAGAGTGGAGAGGGCAGTGGTCATCAGTCCTGCTGAAGCGTTTATATCATTTCATCCGGATGTCTATAAATATGCCGCAGGCCTTAGTGAGCCGAACGGGGCTGATGCTTACATCAAGTGGCTGACGGCCGGCCGCTATCAGCTTCATCCCAAGCTGCAAAAGCAGATCAAGGCTGGAGTCAAGTGGCAGGATGAGAAAAGAAGTCTGACACCAAAAGAAAATGGCTTTCCCTACGTGTTCACAGACGCGGAGTTAAAGTCAATCACGGTTCCGATACTGCTGATGTTCGGCGAGCATGAAGTGATGTACCATCAGCAAATGGCTTTAGAAAGAGCTTCTGTATTAGTCGCGGAAATTCAGACGGAAATGGTCAAGAACGCGGGACACCTGTTACCTCTGGAGCAGCCGGACTATGTCAATAAACGTGTAATGTCATTTTTAGGCGAAAATGAAATGAGTACATAAATTGAAAAGACTGGCATTCATTGTTCAAAAGGTAACAAATGTTGTATAATAATAGAATTTGAGTGCTGCTTTTTTTTTGGCAGTCTATGTTATCATGTTTAATAGAGAGATTTTTCCTGTAACGCTGATTCGATATACAACGTCGTGTTGATATAAGGTTTTTTTCAATTGGAGGTTTGGTTACACTGTGAATTATATACCCAGTATGATTACGATAGGAAACTTTATTTGCGGGCTTTTGGCGGTTCATTCTTTAATATTTCACAACATCCATTCAGCAGTGATTTTCATTTTTACCGGCATGTTTCTCGATTTCTTCGATGGAATGGCTGCTCGTAAGCTGAATGCTGTATCTGATATGGGGAAAGAACTGGATTCATTTGCGGATCTGGTTACATTTGGTGTGGCGCCATCCATGCTCGCCTACAGTGTCGCTTTATATGCTCTGCCCTTTATTGGGATACTATGCGCGCTGGCTTACAGTATTTGCGGAATGCTTCGGCTCTCTAAATTTAATGTTGAACAAAGCAAGCTTCCGACGTTTATCGGAATGCCGATTCCATTTGCGGCAATGTGTCTCGTCATTTTATGCTTTGTGAATAACCCGATCCTGCTGGCGCTCGGCACATGCGGACTGTCTTATCTCATGGTGAGCAAGGTGAAATTTCCTCATTTTAAAAAACACGCAGCAGAAGCAGAAAATCTGGAGTCCGAAAGATGGAATTAGTGCAGCAGCTGATAGCGGATTATGGTTATCTCGCTATTTTTTTGATGCTTGTTCTTGGGATTATAGGATTGCCGATACCCGACGAAGTCATGATGACAATCGTCGGTTATTTTACGCATATTGATGTGCTGAATTATGAGCTTGCCATTTTTATCAGCTTTGTTGGAGCCCTGTTAGGCATGATGATCAGCTACATAATCGGCAGAAAGGCCGGGCGTCCGTTTATCGATAAGTATGGCAAATGGGTCGGTTTGAAGGAAAAAAGAATGCTGAAAGTAGAAAAATGGATGAAAAAATACGGACCGTATTCTCTTATATTAGGTTATTTTATTCCAGGCGTCCGGCATGTGACGTGTTACTTTTCGGGAATCGGCAAAATGGAGCTGAAAACGTATATTGCATATGCAGCGATCGGCGCCTTTTTGTGGTGCTTTGTTTTTATTACAATCGGAAGGGTGATAGGGATTATTCATGTTTAATACGGCTGTAAAGATTCTGTACCGATCATTGATAGAACTGACGAACCATCGATTATCATCCTGCCTGATCAAAGGATTTTGTGAATCGAAAATCAGTAAGCCGGTCATTCCGCTCTTCTCTAAACACTTTCAAATTAACTGGAATGATGTAGACGGAACGGCCGCTGATTACGGTTCGCTTTCCGAATTGTTTATTCGGAATATTAATTTGGAGCGGCGCCCTGTTTCAAATGAGGCGCATGCTGTGGTCAGCCCCGTTGACGGTGTCGTTCAGACGATAGGAACAATCAATCATAATCAAACCTTTACGGTAAAGGGGAAAGACTATTCATTCGCTGAATTGACCGGCTGTAAAAGTGCTGATCATCAATACAACGGTGGATATTTCGTTGTGCTGTATTTAAGCCCGCGGCATTACCACCGCTTTCATTCGCCGATCAGCTGCACATATCAAAAGCTGGCAGAACTCGGAAACCGTTCATACCCGGTGAATCAGTTTGGGTTAAAATACGGAAAAGATGTACTGTCGAAAAATTACCGAGTTGTTTATGGGTTGAATAGCGGCAATCGAAACGTGCTGATGATTCCTGTCGGCGCGATGAATATTAACTCAATCGTGCAGACCAGCACAAGTGATCAATTGAAGATCGGCGAGGAGCTGGGGTACTTTTCATTTGGTTCAACCGTCATTTTGATCTTTGAAAAAGACGCATTCCAGCCTTCCGCTGATTTAACAGAAGGCCAAGAAGTCCAAGTCGGGCAATTGATAGGTTATGGAGAGTAAAGAAGAGGAGCTCGCAAATGAAAGCGGCGCCTCTTTTTTTGAAGAAAGGTGAGAGTAATGGAAAAACAAATCGTCAGCTGGATCACACATTATCAGCAAACCGGAGATGGAGCGGCTCTTCACAAGGTGCAGGAAGCGTGCTGGCCGATTGTTGAAATAGTTCTGCAAGAGGCGGCAAGTGATGCAGAGCAAGTGAACGATTTGCGCCACAAAGGATTGGAGCGGTTTCCATTCATCATCAGCAAATACCAAACGGATGTGCAGCTTCCGGTTGAGACGTTTTTGAGAAATACATACCGGTTTTATTTTCATCAGGCGATGAAAGGCTCTTAACGGCTTCTATCAGTAGAAGCTTTTTTTTATAACTGAAAAGGAAACTTTTTCTATATCTATCTCGTAACTACTAGAGAACCTAACAGAAAAGGGGAGATAGATTTGAAACGTAAGTTAATAAAAATAACCTTGCCGCTGCTGATCGTCTGTCTGGCGTTCTCTTCTTTTGCGGTGCCCGCCCGTGCTGCTTCTGAAGAAAAACATTGGGATCGCTGGATTGAACAGAATGCCCATCCACTGGATTCTTCCAATGCTTCAAACAAAGATCTGCGATTTCTGAAGAAAGTGCTGAAAGGAAAACGAATCGTTCAGTTAGGAGAAACCACACATGGTTCAGGTGAGATGAACGCAACAAAGGTCCGCATGATCAAATACCTCCACGAAGAACTGGGATATGATGTACTGGCCTTTGAGTCTGGCTTTCCCGAAGCAAATGCATCCTACCTTCACATGGATCAATTAACCCCGAAGAGCATAATGAAAAATTCCATTTACCCCGTATGGCACACAGCAGATGTGATTGAACTGTTTGATTATATGAAAGAGCAAAAAGAGAAAGGCGATCCGCTTATTCTCACTGGATTTGATATTCAAAGCCTCAAAAATTCATTCGACGGTGCTGTGAATCAATGGGTAAAGGCGGTGGACCCTGAAAAAGCCGAGCTGCTTTCCCAATCAGAACATGATTTTTTCAGCTTAGTGTCAAACAGCAAAACGCTGGAAGAATTTACGCAAAAGAAGGAAGCGCTTGTGAAAAACTACCGGGAGCTGATCAAGTTCGGTGAAACACATGCTTCAACGCTAAAAGCGCACCTTCCGAAAGAGCCGAAAGCTTATGAGATCTTTGTGCATTCCCTTCAGCTGAGAATTGACGTAATGGAAACATACATGCTGGAAGAAATGAAAGAAAGGCTATTGGAGTATCCGGAGAATGTGGAGGATTTTTCATTCTTTATGAGAGACCGCATGATGGCTGAACAATTTCAGTGGGTTGCGGAAACTCTTTATCCAAAAGAGAAGATCATTGTCTGGGGTCACAATTACCATCTTCGCAAACAGAATACCAAAATGATAAAGGACTGGGTACAGCTAAACGGTCCTAACATGGGTGATTATTTGCCTGAGCGGCTGAAAAAACAGACCTATACCATTGGAATCTATGCGTACTCTGGAGCCAGTCTGGATAGCTCCGATAATAAGACCGTTAATCCAGTAACAAGTCCGCCGCCGGCTGGAAGTCTCGAAGACTTGCTGAAAGCTGCGAACCATCCATCGGTCTTTGTTGATTTTCTTCATACCAAAAAAAGCAAAGGAACTTCATGGATGTATACGCCGCGTACAGCACTGTATTGGGGTTTCATGGAGGAGCAAATGATATTGAAGGAACAATATGACGGTGTGATTTGGCTGGAGCATATAACGCCTTCTGTTATTATAAAGTGAGGAAAGAAGATCCCCTGTGTAAACACACAGGGGATTTTTACATATCGCAAACATAATCAAAACATGTAAGGCGGGATCTTTTATTCTGAAACAGAAAGGAGATTAAATTGTCCCATGTATTATGAAAAAGCTGTTCAGCAAACCATTGATTGGCTTGAATCACATTTGCATGAGCCGATATCTGGCAAGGATATTGTAAACGTTTCAGGCTTTTCTAAATTTCATTTTCATCGGATTTTTCAAAAAGAAATTGGCATGTCGGTTGTTTCTTATATTCGTTTAAGACGTCTTGCGAATGCAGCAGCTGCTTTGCTTTATACAGATGTTCGCATTATCGACATTGCCTTGCATTATCAGTTTGAATCTCAAGAGGCGTTTACCCGGGCCTTTAAAAAAATGTATCACATGCCGCCGGGAGCATACCGAACATTTATGAAACGTTTTACTGCAAAAAAGGAGGAATCTTGGATGGAGAAAAAAATGAGGGGTTGGGTATTAAGCGGCAGTCATCCATTTCAATTTGAAATGGGGGTTGATCGGGAAAATGTGCATCAGGGCAAGGCGTCGGGGTATTTAAAGTCAACAATGGTTCAGGAGGTCGGGGAATTTGCGACAATGATGCAGCAATTTAAGGCGGATCGTTATCTCGGGAAAAGATTGCGTTTATCTTGTTTTATCAAAACAAAAGGCGTAAAGCATTTCGCATCGCTTTGGATGCGGGTGGACAGTGCGGCTGAAGATGTTCTTCAATTTGATAATATGAGCAACAGACCAATAACAGGAACAACCAATTGGAATCATTACGCTATTGTATTAGATGTTCCTGAAAATAGTGCTGTCATTTCATTCGGCGTTCAGCTATCGGGACCAGGCCACGTGTGGATGGATCATGTTGTTTTTGAAGAGGTAGACGAGAGCGTTCCTTCAACAAATCTTGTAATGCCGGGAGAGCTTTTAGATGAGCCTATTAATTTATCGTTTGAGGAAGAATTATAAGTATAGTTATCTGAAAAATACATGGTGTATTTACTAGTAAATGAATGGAAAATACTATAGTTTTTCCGCGAACCCACTCGCTGCCTGGGTTTGTAAGAGTTTGGATATTTTTATCAGTCTAGGCGGATGTGTTCATCTTTGAGATGTTTTCCTGTATGATATAGTAAGAGTGTGCATAACAACTAACTATATCATTGAACAGGGTGTTTATATCATGGAAAAACAATACAGAGTATTACTTTACTATAAATATGTTCCGATTGAAGAGCCGGAGGTGTTTAGAGAGCAGCATCTGGCTTTTTGTAAGGAGCTTGGTTTGTTAGGCCGTATTCTTGTATCAGCTGAAGGGATTAACGGTACGGTATCAGGTACGTTTGAGCAGACTGAACAATATATGCAAGCGATGAAAGCTGATCCACGATTTGCGGATATGGTGTTCAAGATTGATGAAGAAGAAAATCATGCGTTCAAGAAAATGTTCGTCCGTCATAAAAAAGAGCTTGTGACGCTTCGCCTTGAGGATGATGTGGACCCGAATGAAACAACAGGAAAGCACTTGAAGCCTAAAGAATTCTTTGAAAAGATGCAGGATCCTGATACAGTCGTCCTCGATGCGCGTAATGATTATGAGTATGATCTCGGCCATTTTAGAGGAGCTGTCCGTCCTGATATCGAGGCGTTCCGTGAATTGCCAGAGTGGATCGAAGAAAATAAAGAGATGCTGGAAGGCAAAAAGATTTTGACATACTGCACGGGCGGCGTGCGCTGTGAAAAATTCTCAGGCTGGCTGATGAAGCAAGGCTTTGAAGATGTATCACAGCTTGACGGCGGAATCGTCACATACGGAAAAGATCCTGAGGTGCAAGGAAAGCTTTGGGACGGTCAATGCTACGTATTCGATGAAAGAATCAGCGTGCCGGTCAACCGTGTCGAGCATGTCATTGTCGGGAAAGATTACTTTACGGGTGAACCGTGTGAACGGTATGTCAACTGTGCAAATCCATCATGCAATAAGAAAATCATATGTACACCGGAAAATGAGTACAAATATATGCGCAGCTGCAGCCACGAATGCCGCACGAACCCAAGAAACTTATATGCACAAGAACACAATATGACGGCGGAAGAAGTTAGCGCCAGACTTGCAGCGATTGAAAAAGAAGAGCACGCTGCTGCTGAATAATATGGAAAGAACACCTCTTATGCAGAGGTGTTCTTTTTTTACATGCTTTCCGTTTGTCCGTTTGCGGCGGCCCATTCTTTTTGGCGGAAGGCCTTTTCCCATTTAGAAACCACGATGCAGGCGACCGCGTGTCCCGGCACATTCACACCAGTTCGGGCCATATCCATGATGCGGTCCACGCCCGCAATAATGGCGACGCCTTCAGCAGGCAGCCCCACAGCGTTTGCAGTCGCCAAAAGGACGACAAGGGAGCCTGACGGAACAGCGGCGATGCCTTTGCTGGTCATGACAAGCACAAGCATCATGAGAAGCTGCTGTGACAGCGTCATGTCTACATTGAAGGCCTGCGCCAAGAAAATACAGGAAACCGATAAGTATAGGCTTGATCCGTCACAATTCAGCGATAAGCCGGAGGGAACGACAAATGATACCACTCGTTTCGGACAGCCGTATTTCTCCATTCGATCCATAAGCTGAGGAAGAATGGTTTCGGTGCTGGTTGTGGAAAACGCAATCAGAAACAGATCCCATATCATTTTCAGCACTTCAAAATACTTAAAGTGAAAAATGAGACCAACAAGCGGAAAGAGGACAAAGAGGATCAGAAACAGACCAAGAAAAACAGTACCGACTAATTTAAACATGGGGAGGAGGAGTTCGATGCCATATTGGCCTACAGAGGCGGCCATCAAGGCAAGCACGCCGATAGGAGCGGTCACCATGACGATTTGCGTCAGTTTAAACATAATCTGAGCGACTGATTCAAAAAAATTCATCACTGGTTCAGAGGCTTTGCCGATACCAGCAGCGGCAACACCGAATAAAATCGCAAAGAAAATGACAGCGAGTAAATCATTTCTGGCCATGACATCAATAATGTTTGTCGGGATAATATCGAGGATCATTTGTTTGATATCCACGACTTTCTCTGTATAGCCGGAAAGCTCATGAATATCTTTTTTCGCTAAGTGAGAAAGATCCAGCCCGACACCTGGTTTTAAGACATTTGCCAATAAAAGTCCCAGGCCCAGCACCAAAGTGGTGATCACTTCAAACCAGATTATGGTCTTTACGCCGAGGCTGCCCATCTTTTTCATACTTCCGCTTCCAGCAGCTCCAATGACAATGGTAGAAAATACAATCGGCACGACAATCATTTTAATCAGGCGGATAAACCCGTCACCGACAGGCCTGAGTGCCATTCCGAAATCAGGAAAAAAGTGGCCGATCACAGCGCCGATAGCCAATGCGATTAAAATTTGAAACGCGATAAATTTTTTCAAATGAATCCCCCTTTAGAATGATATGATGAGGCTTATTCATACCATTCGTGAATCAAATGCAAACCCCTTTTTTAAAAATTTATTTTGACAGCGCTTTCATTATGTTGGCTAAAAAGTCCCCCGCATCAGGGGGACTTTTTTACTTCATGTTCATACGGTTCATCTCTTCCTCAGATACATTGGTGAAAATAATAGGCGTTATGGCGGAAGCGGCATGCTGCTTAATGTCATTCAAATCAAAGGTTAGAAGCAGTTCGCCTTGTTTGACGGTTTGGCCGCTCGTGACATGAGCTTCAAAGCCTTTACCGTTCAGCTTCACCGTATCAATGCCGACATGAATCAATATTTCCGTGCCGCCAGTGCTTGTAAAGCCAATGGCGTGCTTTGTCGGAAATATGGATACAATCTCGCCGTCAGCGGGGGCAACGACTTTTCCTTCTGTGGGATCAATCGCAAAACCCTCACCCATCATTTTTTCTGAAAACACTGGATCAGGCACGTCGGATAGGGAGAGTATTTCTCCCTGTACCGGATAGATAAAAGACTCTTCGGCAGGAGGCTCCTGCTGGGGCGGGGCTTCAGCATCAAGCGTCGCGGCGGTAGCCGGGACGCCTCCAGCCATAATTGTTTTGATATCGTCTTTTAAAGCATCTGACTTTGTGCCGAAAATCGCTTGGAAGTTGTTGTTCACTTCTAGCACACCTACCGCCCCAAGCTGTTTTAGTTCGTCCTTGTTCACTTGGCTTGGCTGATGAACGGTGACACGCAGCCTTGTAATACATGCGTCGAGGTTGGCGATATTTTGCTGGCCGCCCAGCGCCTGCAATACGTGGAAGGCGAGCTGGTCTTTTGAAACAGGAGATTTGGCTTCACTTTGGTCACCTTCATCTGCTTCACGGCCGGGTGTTTTCAGATTCCATTTCAAAATCGCATAACGGAACAAATAGTAATAAATGAAGGCGAAGACGACCCCGACAGGAATGACGACCCAGCCATTTGTCGAAAGCCCGTAATTCAGCACATAGTCAATTCCTCCGCCCGAGAAGGTGTAGCCGTGACGGACATGGAGTAGATCACACACGACAAAGATGACACCGGCAAGAATAGAGTTTATTAAATAAAGCACAGGCGCGACGAACAAGAAAGCAAATTCAACTGGCTCGGTAATTCCAGTGAGCATAGACGTAAGCGCTGCTGAAATCATGACGCCGGAAATCATTTTCTTTTTTTCGGGCCGCGCGGTATGGATGATGGCAAGCGCGATTGCCGGCAGACAGAAAATCATGTAAGGGAAATCCCCCATCATAAAACGTCCCGCAGTCGGGTCTCCTGCGAAGAACCTTGTCAGATCGCCGGTTACGGTATTGCCTGTTGATGGATCTGTGTATTCCCCCATCATAAAATAGAAAGGTGTATAAAAAATATGATGCAGTCCAAAAGGAATCAGTAAGCGATAGATTGTTGCATAAAAGAACAGGCCGACCGTTGAATCGGCAATTAAGCTGCTGGCGGCGTTTATTCCGTTCTGAATTAGCGGCCAAACAAATGAGAAAATAACGCCGATGACCAATGAGCTGACCGAAGTAATAATCGGGACAAATCGTTTTCCTGAGAAAAATCCAAGGACGGGATGCAGCTCTATTGATGAAAAACGCTTGTACAAAAATGCGGCAAGCAGCCCGATGATAATGCCGCCGAATACACCCATATCAATCAGATGCTCGGCCCCTTCATAAGGAGGCTGAAGGCCGAGTAATTTTCCCATGTTATCCAGGGTGACGGTTAAAATCAAGTATCCGATGACAGCGGCAAGTCCGGCCACTCCTTCGCCGCCAGCTAAACCAATCGCGACACCCACGGCGAAAATCAGCGGCAGGTTATCGAATACAACGCCGCCCGCATCCTTTATAATAGGAATGTTCAGTAAATCCTTGTCACCGAAACGGAGCAGCAGACCCGCTGCCGGGAGGACGGCAACCGGAGTCATCAAAGCGCGGCCAAGCTGTTGCAGAATTTGAAATGCCTTTTTAAACATAACAGTCTCCTTCTATTTGTTTGATAAGTATGATAAGTTCTTCAGTTTTTGAGCTGCTTTTGGATCGGCGATAACGGTAACGTGATTGTGTTGTTGAAGAATCGAGGCTGGTACCTCCGGTGTCACAGGGCCTTCAGCCATTTTTTGGATCGCGTCCGCTTTTTCCTCGCCATTTGCTAATAACACAATGTGTTTGCTGAATTCCATGATCGTTTTGATGCCCATTGAAACGGCAAGTCTCGGCACAAGGACAGGATCGCCGCCGAAAAATCTGGCATTTGCCTGTATCGTGCTTTCAGACAGCCTGACGATTCGTGTCCGCTCCTCAAAATCAGAGCCGGGTTCATTAAAACCAATATGGCCATTCGAGCCGATGCCAAGGATTTGCACATCAATGCCTCCCGCCTGGCGGATAAGCTCCTCATACACTTTGCACTCAGCCTCAAGCTGCGGGTTGTCTCCTTGCGGGATATGAATATGGTCAGGCTGAACATTGATATGCTGAAAAAGATGCTCGTGCATAAATTTGTTATAACTTTGTGGATGAGATGGAGAGAGGCCCGCGTATTCATCTAAATTAAATGTTATAACCTTTGAAAAATCAATTTCGCCTGCCTGATAGTCTGAAATCAGTTGCTTGTACAAGCCGACCGGCGTGCTTCCTGTTGCTAGGCCGAGAACGGCATCTTTCTTAGCCTGCACACATTCCTTAATAATGACAGCGCTTAACTTACAGAGATCTTCATAATGATCAGCAACGATGATCTTCATCTGACACCCCCTCAATGGAATAGACAAGCATCATATTTGTTATGATCAATTTATGATATTTGTCATTACGAATTTAGCACCGTTATCATAAAATTGTCAACGTTATTTTCTGAAAATTTGTTACAAAAGAGAATACAAATCTTTCAAAATAGGAAAGCAGATGGTATTATGGTTTCATTCAAAAAAGATCGGTTTACATACAGAATGGGGAGGATGAAATGGCAGCTTTATATTCTGTTATCAAATTTAAAATCATTGAATTAATCAAGTCGGGCAAGTATCAGGCGAATGATCAGCTGCCGACAGAGAGTGAGTTTTGCGAACAATATGATGTCAGCAGAACAACTGTAAGGCTGGCTTTGCAGCAGCTTGAGCTTGAAGGATATATTCAGAGAATCCAGGGAAAAGGAACTTTTGTATCGGCAGCTAAAATCCAAACGCCGATTCCGCATAAGATTACGAGTTTTGCAGAACAAATGAGGGGGCTGCGTTCTGAGTCAAAAGTGCTTGAACTTGTGGTGATCCCTGCTGACCATTCCATAGCCGAGCTGCTGAAAATGAAAGAGAATGAGCCTGTCAACAAGCTTGTCAGAGTCAGATACGCCGAGGGTGAACCTTTGCAATACCATACCTCATATATACCTTGGAAAGCGGCACCGGGATTGGTGCAGGAAGAGTGCACCGGATCTCTGTTTGAATTATTAAGAACAAAATACAATATCGAAATCAGCAGGGGTACGGAATCGATAGAACCGATTTTAACGGATGAAACGATCAGCGGACACCTGTTAACCAATGTTGGAGCGCCTGCGTTTTTATCGGAATCCCTCACCTATGATAAAAATGAAGAAGTAGTAGAATATGCTCAAATTATTACAAGAGGAGACCGAACGAAATTCACCGTAGAACAGTCATATCAATCGTAAAGCAATGGGAGATAAAGAACGTTTTATTGTTTTAGGAATGTGATGAGGAGGAATGGTTCTATGTTTCTATTGATGAATGAAAAAGTGGTGTGGGGGTCTGTCATTGCGGCTGTCATACTCTCTATGGTCTTTTATCCATTTCTTCCGGCAGATATGCCGATTCATTATGATGCAACGAACAGCCCGGATTCGACGGTCAATAAGCTGGCTGGAACAGCGATCTTGCCGGCCTTGATGATTGTTTTTGCATTGGCGCGGAAGGTCAACTGGCAGTTAGGGATCGCGGTTTATATTCTGCTGATTTGTCATGCTGTCATTTTGTTTTTAGCAGTTTAACCAAAACAGCCGGAAAAATCTCTGGCTGTTTTTTCTTTAACTTCACCTTCATCTTACACGAAATGTAGTGTATAATAGCCGAAGACGATAGAGAATATTCTGACATTTATAATTGAGCCCTCTTATACCATATGAGAACGGAAAACCGCCTGTAAAAAAAGAATGGCATTACCGATCTGCAGCTCAAAATTGACAGAAAATTTAAACAAATTAATCTGGAAAGGTGTGCTTATCAGTGAACAAGCTTATTGAACGAGAGAAAATCACATCAAAGAAGGAAAAACCAGACCCATCATCCTTAGGGTTCGGCAAATATTTTACAGATTATATGTTTGTGATGGATTATGAGGAGGAAAAGGGCTGGCATCATCCTAGACTTACTCCTTATGCACCGATTATGCTCGATCCGTCTTCTTCTGTTTTTCATTACGGCCAGGCTGTCTTTGAAGGCTTGAAGGCATACAGAACTGAAGATGGCAGGGTGCTGCTGTTCAGGCCGGAGCAAAATATCAAAAGGCTGAACAGATCATGTCAGCGAATGAGTATGCCTCCTCTAGACGAGGAGCTGGTGCTGGAGGCACTGACGCAATTGGTCGAGCTGGAAAAAGAGTGGGTCCCGAGGGAAAAGGGAACGTCGCTGTATATTCGTCCGTTTGTTATTGCCACTGAACCGAGTCTCGGTGTAAAGGCGTCAAAAAACTATACATTTATGATCGTGCTTTCGCCTGTCGGCTCTTACTATGGCGATCAGCTGCAACCGATTAACATCTATGTGGAAGATGAGTTTGTGCGGGCAGTCAATGGCGGAGTCGGAAATGCCAAGACGTCAGGAAATTACGCGGCGAGTCTTCAGGCGCAGCAGAAGGCGAATGAATTAGGCTATGATCAGGTGCTGTGGCTGGATGCCATTGAAAAGAAATACGCGGAAGAGGTAGGGAGCATGAATATCTTTTTCGTCATAAATGGAGAGGTTGTGACTCCTGCATTAAGCGGAAGCATTTTGAGCGGGATTACACGAGCTTCTGCTATTGAGCTGATCCGAAGCTGGGGCATCCCGGTCCGGGAAGAAAAGATATCGATCGATGATATTTATGCAGCCTCCGCACGAGGGGAATTGACAGAGGTATTCGGCACAGGTACGGCTGCAGTTGTTACGCCTGTCGGCGAACTCAATATCCATGGAAGAACGGTGATTGTGAACGACAGGCAAATAGGAGAAATTTCAAAAAAGCTGTATCAAACGATAACCGACATTCAGCTTGGAAAAGTGAAAGATCCGTTTCATTGGACAGTGGAAGTATGAGGATAGAAAAAGAACCTGCCTTGGGGCAGGTTCTTTTATTTTGAATGGGTCATATCGGCGGCCGGACGGCTTTTGCGGTTTTTCGTGTAATACACCGCATAGCAGATGGCCATAAACGGCACACCGCAATATAACGCGATTCTTTGATTCGGATCAAAGGCAATGCCAATTACGGATGCCAGACATAAAAGAAATGCGGCAATCGGCACAAATGGGTACCAAGGCGTACGGTATTTCAAATCCGTGACCTTGTTTCCCGCTTCCAGATAACGTTTTCTGAACATGAATTGAGAAGCGGCGATGCCCATCCAAACGACAACGACGGCAAAGCCGGAAATCGATACGAGTATAACGTACACCGTGTCTGGCGCAAATACGCTGGACAGTAATGACAGGATGCCGCCGATCATGCTGAACACCAGCGCGTTTAGCGGAATTCCCTTTGATGTCAGCTTTGCAAATGTTGGGTGAAGCGTCTGTTCTTTTGACAGTGACCAAAGCATACGGGACGATGCGTAAAGTCCGGAATTAGCGGCTGACAGGATGGCTGTCAGAATGACAAAGTTCATGATGTCAGCTGCGTACGGTACACCGACTCTGTCAAAGACTGCAACAAATGGGCTTTTGATAACGCCCGCTTCTTGAATCGGAATCAGCCCTGAGAGTACAAAAATGGTTCCGATAAAGAAGAGTGAGAGACGCCAGACCGTTGTTTTAATCGCTTTTGGTATGGTCTTGTCGGGATCGACGCTTTCTCCCGCGGCAATTCCGATCAGCTCAGTTCCTGAGAAGGCAAAGTTGACAGACAGCATGGTCATGAAAATGGGGACAAATCCATTCGGAAAGAGCCCGCCTTCCGCTGTGAAGTTTGACAGCATCGGAGCAGCGCCCCCGTCTTTGATCGGGATGATGCCGAACATTGCGGAGCCGCCTAAAAGAATAAATAATACGATGGCTAATACTTTAATGCTGGAAAACCAAAACTCTGATTCAGCGAAAAACTTGACCGAAAACGCGTTCAGCAGGAAAATCAACAAAGCAAAAACGGCGCTCCACATCCAAACAGACGTATCGGGGAACCAGCGCTGCATTAACAGGCCTGCCGCTGTGAATTCAGATCCCAATGCAACGGCCCATGTGAGCCAGTACAGCCAAGCGACCGTAAAACCTGTGCCCGGTCCTATGTATGTTGCTGCATAGGTATGAAACGCGCCTGTCACTGGCATGGCTACAGACAATTCGCCAAGGCACAGCATGACCAAATAGACAATTCCCGCGCCGACTAAGTACGCAAGTATGGTTCCGGCAGGGCCTGCCTGCTGAATGGTATAGCCTGAGCTTAAGAACAGACCGGTTCCAATGACGCCTCCTAATGAAAGCATAAAGAGGTGTCTGCTTTTCATACTTCTCTGAAAGTTTGTCTCATTCTTGTTGTGAGCGGGTTTCATCTTTTTCCAACTTTCTATACGGCGATTTGATGTCTTCCTAATAAAAAATCTCATGTCAGCGGGGGACACGAGATTCCGGCAAGCCGGCTTTTAAGTTAGAATATACAAACAATTCCGATAAGTCAAGTGGTTTTTAAAGTCCGGGCCCAGCCGGCGATTTCTTTAATATCCTCCGGTTTTGTCCGGCAGCAGCCGCCGATCAGCTTTGCTCCGTTTTCAAACCAGAGGCGCGCGCTTTGTCCGTAAGGCTCGCCGCATGCTGCGCCGTTCCACGTTTTGGTGTCCGGATCATACTGTTCGCCTGAATTCGGATAGACGATAATCGGTTTAGATGTGTTCTTCTTTAGCTCAGCTATTAATGAAGAGATATGCTGAAGCGGAGTGCAGTTGATGCCGACCGCCGCCGCTTGGCTGTGCTGATCAAGCCATGACGCGCAGTCAGCGGCAGGGGTTCCGTCACTGATATGCAGACCGTCTTTTGCGCTGAAGCTGAACCACGCATATGTGTCAGGAAATTCTTTCAGCAAGCGGACAATTGCTTTTGCCTCAGTGAGACATGGAATCGTTTCGCATGCCAAAACATCCGCACCGGCGTCAATCAGGGCTTTCATGCGGGGGCGGTGAAATTCAGCCAGCTCATCCTCAGAGATTCCGTAGTTTCCTCGATACTCGGAGCCATCCGCAAGATAGGCGCCATACGGCCCGACAGAGGCCGCAACGATCGGTTTTGGCCGATTCAAACGGTTTTCTTTCTGTGCCCAAAATTCATCACGGGCTTCGGCCGCGATGCTGACGGACATCTGGATAAGCCGGCGGGCTTCCGCTTCGCTGAGCCCGCGTGCGGCGAAGCCTTCAAACGTAGACTGATAGCTGGCGGTGATCGCACAGTCGGCGCCTGCAGCGAAGTAATCGGCATGAACTTGTTTGATCAGCTCCGGCCGCTCCATCAGGATTTTTGCCGACCAAAGACTGTCATTCAAGTCGCAGCCTTTACGTTCAAGCTCGGTTGCCATCGCGCCGTCTAACACGATAAGCGGGTATGTATCTAATAGATGCTGAATTGGATTCATAGGCTGTTCTGATCCTTCTTTCTGATTTTTTGAAAAGATATGAAAATGGTAAAGGACGTCTTAACGTTTGTCAATCAAACGAATGATAAAGGTGTTCAGATTCCATTGATCTGAACACCTTCTGCATGCATTACGATATTTGTTTGTTATGAGGATCAGCAGAAGTTTCTGAAAGCTCCCAGCATTCAATCCGCTCATGATCTTTTATGACATCTTTATAAAAAACAGGGTCTTTGCCCGCTTTTTTCTGCCGGGTATAGTCCTGGAGAGCCGCAAAAACCACCTTCGATAATAAGAAAATGGCGATTAAGTTGACGACGACCATCAAGCCCATAAACAAATCAGCCAAATCCCATACAAGCTGCACCTTGGCCACACAGCCAAACACGATCATTGCAAGCACGCCGATGCGATAGACGAATATCAGTTTTTTGCTTTTGTTCAAAAAGCCGATATTGGTTTCGCCGTAATAATAGTTGCCGATCAAGGCACAGAATCCGAATAAGAGGATCAGGATGGCGAGAAAGCCTGATGCCCATGGTCCGATATGGGAGCTGAGAGAGGCTTGAGTTAAGGCGATTCCGCTCAGTCCCGGGGTATGATAGGCGTCTGAAAACAGGATGATAAAGGCCGTGCTTGTACAAATGACTAGCGTATCAGTAAGCACACCAAATGCCTGGATCAGCCCTTGTTTTACAGGATGGCTTGTCGTCGCGGTGGCAGCGGCATTTGGTGCGCTTCCCATTCCCGCTTCGTTTGAAAAAATCCCCCGTCTGACACCCTGCATTAAAGCCGCTCCCAAAGCGCCGCCGGCCGCCTGGTCAAATCCAAACGCGTTTTTGACAATTAGCGCAAAAACGGCAGGTAGCTGGGTGATGTTTGTGAGAATCACGAAAAAAGCGACTCCGATATACAGGACAGCCAAAACAACAACAATATATTCAGCCAGTTTTGCGATGCGTTTGACTCCGCCAAAGATAATCGTTCCAAACACAGCAATTAAGATGAGTCCAAGTGTCAGGCGGTTTGTGCCGAACGCGTTTTCAAACGCGAGACTGACCGTATTTGATTGAACCGAGTTAAAGACGATACCGAACGACAGCGTGATTAAAACGGCGAACAAGGCGCCCATCCATCTTTTGTTCAGTCCTTTTTCCATATAATAAGCAGGACCGCCACGGAAGCCGTTTGCATCTTTCACCTTATAAATTTGAGCCAGTGTACTTTCGACAAAGCTTGACGCTGACCCGATAATGGCAATAATCCACATCCAGAAAATCGCACCGGGCCCGCCCAGCGCAATCGCAATGGCAATACCCGTAATGTTTCCGGTGCCGACACGAGCTGCCATGCTGATACAAAACGCTTGAAACGGAGAGATGCTGTTTTTAGAGCGGGATGCAGCGCCTTCCTTTAACACCCTGACCATTTCCTTCAGCATGCGAACCTGTAAAAATTTAAGCCTGAACGTAAAATAGATTCCCAGAGAAAGAAGCAATACAATTAATAGCTTTGACCACAAAAAATCATTTGCGAAACCGACGATATGTTCCAGGAATTGCTGCATACAATCACCTCGTTTTTTATTTTAAAAAATGCTGAGTTCCCACTCCTGTGCGATGTGCTTCAGCAGCATGCCGCCAGTCAGGCTGTTGCCGTATTCATCAATGGCAGGCCCGTAAATGCCGATGCCGCATCCGTTTTGGAAAGGCTGCTCTCTCCTGGCGCTTGGGGGAACCAGCGCCATGATGCCGCCAGAGACACCGCTTTTGGCCGGCACCCCGACAAATGCCGCATATTTGCCGGAGGCATTATACATACCGCATGTCAGCATTAAAGCCTTGGCGAGCTTTGCTACATCTTTCGGGATCACCTGCTGGCGGTGAATCGGGTGATAACCGTCATGAGCAAGGATCAGGCCGATCAATGCAATGTCTTCTGTCGTGCCTTCCATGGCGCATTGCTTCAGGTACACCTCGAGCGTTTCTTCCACATCGGCTTCTAAAAAGTTTGTCTCTTTTAAGTAGTAGGCCAGTGCCCTGTTGCGGTGGGCGGTTTCCCATTCAGACCGGAAAACTTCCTCATGTATTCTGGGCCGTTTCCCTATTAATGTTTCAATGACAGAATACAGATACTCCAGCCTATCGCGGGCTGTCTCTCCCGGAAGAAGCGAGGCGATGGTAATGGCACCCGCGTTAATCATGGGGTTAAACGGTTTTCCGGGCTTGTGCATTTCGAGACGGATGATGGAATTAAAGGCGTCACCTGTCGGCTCGACATCGACGCGGTCAAGCACATAGGGAATGCCGCGGCTCATACACGCAGCGATAAAGCTGATGACTTTTGAAATGCTTTGCAGGGTAAAAGGGACGTTCCAATCGCCGGCATGTATCATTGCTCCATTAGGCTCCAATATACAAATGCCGAGCTGTGAGTCATTGACATTTCCTAACGCGGGGATATAATTTGCGCTTTGTCCATTGGCGGCAAAGGGGCGGTAATGTTCTACCCATTCATACAGCTGCGACGCCAGGTTCTTTTCTTCCGGGCGTTCTTTTATCAGTTCTTTCATCAAATTCCTCCTATCTGTTTTAGCTATTTGGGACTGAGGCGGAGTATAATCGAAGACAGACGAGGCGTTAAACGCTTTCATGAGTGCGGAAAGGTATCATAACTGTATAATAGAGACTACAGAATCATACAAAATACGACAAAAAATTTTCGAAAATAAGCCGTTGGTTTTATAAAAAGCTTACATACTGGGTCGAAAGAAATTTGCAGGTTTTTTGTCCTTTCCTCAAAATAAAAATGAGGATGTGATCATAATTAAACTGGAACGTTTTTTTGAGAAAGACGCATATATACTGGCGCTCATGCTGATTACTGTGCCGCTTGCAGGCGAACTGAAATTTTATCCCCTCAATGAAGAGTTCCGAATCAGCTTCGGCGCGCCGGCTTTTTTCTTTTTCTTAGTGCTGCTGCGGCATGTGTCCGCTGTATTGCCGGGGTTTTTGACTGGAACATCGGTTTTCGTATTTCGTGTCTTATTGGAATTATGGGACGGAAGACACGCTGGACTGATTCCAATCCTGTATGATCAAGCGTCAGGCTTTTTCTTTTACATGACGTTTGCATGTCTGTTTTATGTGTTGCGGGCGAACCGCTATCGTGATCGGCCGGTTATGCTCGGTTTTTACGGATTTATGATTGAAATTGCTTCCGATAGCGTCGAGCTGGTTGTTCAGTTTCTTATTTTTCATACAGTGGTGACGCCTGAGAAAATAACGGATATCGCGGTCGTTGCGATTTCTCATACATTTATTGTGATCAGCTTTTTTAACGTGCTGAAACTGTATGAAACGCAGTCCAGAGAAAAGCAGACAAGGCGGCAAAATGAGCACATGCTGATGATCGTGTCGAATTTATATGAAGAAACAGTGCATTTAAAAAAGACGCTGAAAACGACAGAGCATGTGACAAACGAATCCTATCAGCTCTACCGGGAAGTAAAGGGCAAGGACGATCAGCTCGGCGGCAGGATCTTAAGGCTGGCCGGGGAAATTCATGAAGTGAAAAAGGACAACCAGAGGATATTCGCCGGGCTTTCGAAACTGATTTCCAATGAAAGTTTTAAAGATTATATGAATGCCTCTGACCTTTTCCGGCTTGTTATTCGAATGAATGAAAAGTACGCTGAATCATTGGGCAAACAGATCAATTTTCATTGTTCAATAGAGGGGGAGCACGATGATTATCATGTATTTATCGTTCTTTCTATCATTAATAATTTGACGGCAAACGCAGTTGAGGCAATGGGGGATGAGGGAACGGTCAGCCTGAGGCTCCGAAAGCCAGATGAGAGTATGATAGAATTTCAGGTGGAAGACAATGGTCCCGGCATTTCGGAGAAAATAGGAGATATTGTGTTTGATCCGGGCTTTACCTCAACGTATGACGAGTTTGGCACACCTTCAACCGGAATTGGGCTTTCCTACGTCAAGGAAATCGTGACAGAGCTTGAGGGAAACATTAAGTTTCACAACCAGCAGCAAGGAGTGGTCTTTACCATCAGGCTGCCTGCCAGGCATTTGATTCAGAAAGGATGAACAGATAATATGCGTTTTTTTATCGCTGATGATGACCGTGCGGTACGGTCAATTTTAAGGCAGATCATAGAGGATGAGGATCTTGGAGAGGCTGCGGGTGAAGCGGAAGACGGAAGCCAAGTGGAAGGGCATATATTGCAATTTAAGCAGATTGATATTTTATTAATCGATTTATTAATGCCCGGGCGGGACGGAATTGAGACCATACGCCGAATCAAGGACTATTATTCTGGGAAAATCGTGATGATCTCACAAGTGGAAGCTAAAGAAATGGTCGGAGAAGCGTATTCTCTCGGCATTGAATATTTTATTCATAAACCGATAAACCGTATTGAAATTGTAACTGTTCTGCAAAAGGTGAAGGAACGGATTCAGCTTGAAAACTCGATCGGAGATATCCAAAACTCTTTAAGCCGGCTGGTCAACCGAACCGAACGAAAAGCACGGTCTCAGTATAAAAATGACAACAGCTTAAAAGAAGCGGGAACATTCTTGCTATCCGAGCTCGGCATGATGGGTGAAGGCGGCGCTCATGATATGATGGCGGTCCTTCAGTATTTAGCTGAGCATGAACAATCTGAGCCTTACGAAAAAAATATCCCTTCTTTAAAACAAATTTTCACACAAGTAGCGGAACGAAAGCTTGGAGCTGCGGCATCACAAACGGAAATCAATCGTGAAATGAAAGCCTCGGAACAGCGAATCCGCAGGGCCATCATTCATTCGCTGGACCATTTTGCCTCATTGGGCACAACTGATTTTTCGAACCCTAAATTCGAAACCTACGCATCAAAATTCTTTGATTTCCCGGTCGTCAGCCAAAAAATGAAAGAAATTCAATCCAAAGATGCGAAACCCCTCGCCCCTGCCAGAGTGAATATGAAAAAATTTATCCACGTATTTTTTTTAGAAGCGAAGCTTTTGAACGAAACGATGAAAGAAAGAAGTATGTGAAAAAACAGCCGGATACCAACGGCTGTTTTTTTATGCGGAAAACGCGGCTTTCTGACTTTTTTATGAAGAGTCAGAAAATAAAGTTATTGACTTATTGTTTATTTGTCTTACAATAAAACAAAAGGATATACGGGAAGGAGAGGATATGCAGCCGCACATTTTTAAAGCGCTTTCAAATGAGCTGTTTACACAAATGACAGGAGGTTTTGTACATGAGCCGTATAAGAAAAGCACCTGAAGGGATTTTAGGTTTTCCGGTTGCGCCTTTTAATACACAAGGAAAGCTGGAGGAAGAAGCTCTGTTTCAAAATATCGAGTTTTTGCTGGAAGAAGGCTTGGAAGCGATTTTTATCGCCTGTGGGTCAGGGGAGTTTCAGTCCCTTAGCCAGAAAGAATACGAAAACATGGTTGAAGTCGCGGTTTCGGCTGCGGGAGGAAAGGTCCCGGTCTATACGGGCGTGGGCGGCAATCTCAGCACCGCGCTTGATTGGGCACGCATATCGGAGAAAAAAGGCGCTGACGGCTATTTGATCCTTCCTCCGTATTTGGTGCATGGCGAACAGGAGGGGCTGTATCAGTACGCCAAAACGATTATTGAAAGCACAGACTTGAATGCCATTTTATATCAGCGCGACAATGCCGTATTTTCTCTTGAACAGATCAAGCGGCTGACGGAGCTTGAACAGCTTGTTGGTGTGAAAGACGGAGTGGGGAACATGGATTTGAATATCAACCTCGCCTATACAATCGGTGACCGCTTGGGATGGCTTAACGGAATGCCGATGGCTGAAGTGACGATGCCGTCCTACCTGCCAATCGGTTTTTACTCATATTCTTCAGCCATTTCGAATTATATTCCGCATATTTCCCGGATGTTCTATGAAGCTTTGAAAAACGGAAACAACGATGCAGTGAAGGAACTCTATCAGCATGTCATTCTGCCGATCAACGATATTCGGAAGCAGCGGAAAGGGTACGCGGTATCCTTGATCAAAGCCGGTATGGAGATTATGGGGATGAATGTGAGAAATACAGCCAGACCGCCTGTCGGGCCGGTTGAAAAAGAACATTATCAGCAATTAGAAGCCATTTTAAAGCAAGCGGCGGATCGTTTCCCGAAGAAGGCCGCGACGGTTTGACGAACATAAAAACCTGAAAGGGGCAATGGGCATGACTGTAATCACGGAAAAAAACACATATCTCAATTTTATTAATGGAGAGTGGGTCAAATCTCAATCAGGCGGTATGATCAAGTCGGAAAATCCTGCCGATGTGAACGACATCGTCGGCTATGTGCAGAGTTCAACGGCTGACGATGTAAACCGGGCCGTCGCCGCCGCCCATGAGGCAAAAACGGGATGGAGAAAGCTGACGGGTGCAGAACGGGGCCAATTGCTGTACAAAACTGCCGATATTATGGAACAGCGCTTAGAGGACATCGCCGCATGTGCGACGCGTGAAATGGGAAAAACCCTGCCGGAAGCAAAAGGAGAAACCGCTCGCGGCATTGCGATTCTTCGCTATTACGCCGGCGAGGGCATGCGCAAAACAGGCGATGTCATCCCGTCCACTGACAAAGACGCACTGATGTTTACAACCCGTGTCCCGCTCGGTGTCGTCGGTGTGATTTCGCCGTGGAACTTCCCGGTCGCGATCCCGATTTGGAAAATGGCGCCGGCATTGGTGTACGGCAATACTGTTGTCATCAAACCGGCAACAGAAACTGCCGTTACATGTGCGAAGATCATTGCTTGTTTTGAAGAAGCGGGGCTTCCGGCGGGAGTCATCAATTTGGTGACTGGCCAAGGGTCAGTTGTCGGCCAAGGCATTGCCGAACATGACGGGGTCAATGCCATTACATTCACGGGTTCGAATCAGGTTGGGAAAATCATCGGGCAAGCCGCTTTAGCGAGAGGCGCCAAATATCAGCTTGAAATGGGCGGGAAAAATCCGGTGATCGTAGCGGATGATGCTGATCTTGTAGCGGCAGCGGAAGCCGTGGTGACAGGCGCTTTCCGTTCAACGGGCCAGAAGTGCACCGCAACGAGCCGTGTCATTGTCCAAAGCGGAATTTACGACCGCTTTAAAGAAAAATTGGTGCAGCGCACAAAGGAGATTACGATTGGAGACAGCTTGAACGAAAACGTCTGGATGGGACCGATTGCTAGTAAAAATCAGCTTGATAATTGCCTATCGTATATTGAAAAAGGCAAACAAGAAGGCGCTTCCCTTTTGATTGGAGGAGAAAAGCTGGAGGATGGAAAGTATCAAAACGGATATTATGTGCAGCCTGCCATTTTTGACAACGTGACATCTGACATGGCGATTGCCCAGGAGGAAATTTTCGGGCCGGTCATCGCTCTGTTAAAGGTGGACACGATGGAGGAGGCTTTAGACCTCGCCAATGATGTGAAGTTCGGATTAAGTGCATCTATTTTTACGCAAAACATCGGCCGTATGCTTTCATTCGTTGATGAGATTGAAGCCGGGCTTGTTCGGATCAATGCAGAAAGCGCAGGGGTTGAGCTTCAGGCGCCATTTGGCGGCATGAAGCAATCAAGCTCTCACTCCCGCGAACAGGGTGAGGCTGCGAAGGACTTTTTCACGGCGATCAAAACCGTGTTTGTGAAGCAATAAAGGTGCTGGAAAGAGGCGCTTGTCTCTTTCCAAGCCTTATCACCAGCCAGCATATGATTCTCTACTTTGACAAAGGAGAAGATATTATGAAAAAAGACCATGCGAATGTTTCGCCGGCGGGCAAAAAAACCTCTGTACGCTGGTTCATCGTGTTTATGCTGTTTCTTGTGACGTCTATTAACTACGCAGATCGTGCGACGCTTTCGATTACGGGAGATTCCGTCCAGCATGACCTTGGACTGGACTCGGTCGCTATGGGGTATGTGTTTTCTGCTTTCGGCTGGGCTTATGTCATCGGGCAGCTTCCCGGAGGCTGGCTGCTGGATCGGTTTGGCTCAAAGACGGTTATTGCGTTAAGCATCTTTTTCTGGTCATTTTTCACGCTGCTGCAAGGGGCGATTGGCTTTTTTACCGCTGGCACAGCGATTATCCTGCTGTTTGCGCTGCGCTTTTTAGTCGGGCTATCTGAGGCACCTTCATTTCCCGGAAACGGCAGAGTGGTTGCTTCCTGGTTCCCAAGCTCCGAACGCGGTACAGCGTCAGCCTTTTTTAACTCAGCTCAATACTTCGCAATCGTCATTTTTTCTCCTTTAATGGGCTGGCTCACCCACTCTTTTGGCTGGCATTCCGTCTTCGTAGTGATGGGGGCCGCGGGAATTCTTCTGGCTTTTATCTGGTTAAAAACGGTATATGAACCGAAAAAACATCCGAAGGTTAACAAAGCCGAGCTTGCGTACATTGAAGAAGGCGGCGGGCTAATTTCAATGGATGACAGTCAAAGCAAGCAGGAAAAAGAATCAAAATGGCCGTATATCAAACAGTTATTAACCAACCGCATGCTGATTGGCGTGTACATCGCTCAATATTGCATTACAACTCTCACCTATTTTTTTCTCACATGGTTTCCGGTATATTTGGTTCAGGCCCGCGGAATGTCCATTCTTGAAGCGGGGTTTGTGGCTTCCCTCCCGGCGCTGTGTGGATTTGCGGGCGGCGTGCTTGGAGGCATCGTGTCTGATTTTTTACTGAAAAAAGGCCATTCTCTCACCTTTGCGAGAAAAGGACCGATCATTGTCGGCATGCTGCTGTCTTGCAGCATGATTATCTGCAACTATACAGATTCAGCGTGGCTCGTCGTTGTGATCATGTCACTCGCGTTCTTCGGAAAAGGCTTTGGCGCATTGGGCTGGGCTGTCGTGTCGGACACGTCGCCAAAAGAGTGTGCGGGATTAAGCGGCGGTTTGTTCAATACATTCGGAAACATCGCCTCGATTACGACTCCGATTATTATCGGCTACATCGTGAATGCCACAGGATCTTTTAATGGCGCGCTCGTTTTTGTCGGCGCTAATGCGATTGCAGCAGTTCTCAGCTATTTGCTGCTGGTCGGGCCGATCAAACGGGTCGTATTAAAGAAACAACAGCAAGACCCCGATCAATCATTGCCTGTCTAATATTTATGAAAGCGCTTTATAAGGAGGAGAAAACATGAGTTCATCCATACAAGAACAGGTTCAAAAAGAAAAAAGATCGAATATTCCATCAATTACTGAAATGAGAGTAATTCCAGTCGCGGGGCATGACAGTATGCTGCTGAATTTAAGTGGCGCCCACAGCCCGTTTTTTACCCGGAATCTTGTCGTCTTAACAGACAGCAGCGGGAATCAGGGTGTGGGCGAGGTGCCGGGCGGAGAAGCTATTCGCCGCACGCTGGAGCTTGCAGAGCCGCTTGTTGTCGGTAAATCGATCGGCGCGTACCAGTCGATTTTGCAAACAGTCAGAAAGCAGTTTGCGGACCAGGACAGGGGAGGCCGCGGAATCCAGACGTTTGATTTGCGCACTACAGTCCATGCCGTTACGGCGCTGGAAGCGGCTTTGTTAGATTTGCTTGGAAAGTTTCTTCAGGAACCAGTCGCGGCCTTGTTGGGCGAAGGACAGCAGCGGGATGAGGTCAAGATGCTCGGTTACCTATTTTACATCGGTGACCGAAGGCGGACGACATTGCCGTATCAAAGCAATCAGCACTCAGATTGCGATTGGTTCCGCCTTCGCCATGAGGAAGCGCTGACGCCTGAGGCCATTGTACGTCTTGCCGAATCCGCACAGGAGCGCTACGGCTTTCAGGATTTCAAGCTAAAAGGCGGGGTGCTGTCAGGAGAGGATGAAATCAAAGCTGTCACTGCATTATCAAAACGTTTTCCAGAGGCAAGAATCACCCTTGATCCGAACGGGGCGTGGTCATTAGAGGAAGCCATTGCATTATGCAAAGGAAAGCATGATGTGCTCGCGTATGCAGAAGATCCGTGCGGGGCGGAATATGGTTATTCCGCACGTGAAGTGATGGCTGAGTTCCGCCGCGCGACAGGCTTGCCGACCGCGACAAACATGATAGCGACTGACTGGCGGGAAATGGGGCACGCGCTTCAGCTGCATGCGGTCGATATTCCGCTGGCTGATCCTCATTTCTGGACGATGCAGGGATCGGTACGGGTTGCACAGATGTGCCATGATTGGGGGCTGACGTGGGGCTCGCATTCTAATAATCATTTTGATATCTCCCTTGCCATGTTTACTCATGTCGCGGCCGCTGCTCCGGGACGAATCACGGCGATTGATACCCATTGGATCTGGCAGGACGGACAGCGTTTAACCAAACAGCCTTTAGAAATTGCTGATGGCTGTGTGAAGGTGCCTGATAAGCCTGGGCTTGGCATCGACATTGATATGGAACAAGTGGAAAAAGCGCATGATCTCTATCGAAAAATGAATTTAGGCGCACGGAATGATGCAATCCCTATGCAGTTTCTGATCAGCAATTGGGAGTTTGACCGCAAGCGCCCATGTCTCGTGCGATAAGTTTTATTCTAAATATTGTCATAACGAATATTTTGTCTTACAATTGAACAACTGAAAGGAGAGTTGTTCGTGTACGAAGGTTTAGAAGATCTGAAGGTGGATACAGTCAATCGGAAAACATTAGCTAAGCAAGTCATTGAACGGATTGTCCATTTACTATCAAGCGGACAATTAAAGGCCGGAGACAAATTGCCCACAGAAATGGAGCTAATGGATATCTTACATGTCAGCAGACCGGTGCTTCGCGAGGCGCTTAGCTCACTAGAGACGCTGGGTGTTATCACGAGAAAAACCCGCGGCGGCACGTATTTCAACGACAAAATCGGGATGCAGCCTTTTTCCGTCATGCTTGCTTTGGCGACAGATAATCTTCCGGCTATTATTGAAGCGCGGATGGCGTTAGAACTCGGGCTGGTGACGATTGCCGCGGAAAAAATAAATGAAGATGAGCTCGAACGTTTACAGAAAACAATCGACGACATCGCCAGCAGCACTGACAACAATTATGGAGAAGCAGATAAAGAATTCCATCGAATTATAGCGTTAAGTGCCAATAATCCCGTTGTCGAAGGCATGATTCAATCCCTGCTAATCACCCATGCAAAAATCGACAGCCAGATTCCGTATAGGGAGAGGGATGTAACGGTCGAATACCACAAAAAAATCTATGACGCTCTTGCCAAAAGAGACCCTTACCAGGCTCATTACCACATGTATGAGCATTTGAAATTTGTCCGTGACAAAATTCTGAAGGGTATGGATGATCAATAATTGTTGAAACAGCCGCAGTTGAAACGTAAGATCTGCGGCTTTTCTTGAACCGATTTAGAAAACGCTTACTAAGATATGAGGAGTGATTTTCTTATGGCAATGAACCTCAGGCAAAACCAAACGCCTCTTTACATCAAAGTGAATGTTACAGATAACACGGCGATTATCGTCAATGACGGAGGACTGCCAAAGGGCACTGTGTTTTCATGCGGGCTCGTACTTGAAGAGGATGTCCCTCAAGGACATAAGGTCGCCTTAACTGATCTCAATCAAGGGGATGAGATTGTGCGTTACGGAGAGGTGATCGGATTTGCCGATGAGACGATCAAACGAGGGAGCTGGGTTCGGGAAGCCTTGGTAAGAATGCCTGCTCCTCCGGCTTTAGATGATCTTCCTCTCGCAAACAAAGTGCCCAAACCGCTGCCGCCTCTTGAAGGCTATACGTTTGAAGGATATCGAAATGCTGACGGCAGTGCGGGGACGAAAAACATTCTCGGTATCACCACAAGTGTTCAGTGTGTCGTCGGTGTGCTGGATTATGCGGTAAAACGGATAAAAGAAGAGCTTCTCCCTAAATATCCTAATGTCGATGATGTCGTGCCGCTTCATCATCAATATGGATGCGGGGTGGCCATCAATGCCCCAGACGCTGTTATTCCCATCCGCACGATTCAAAACCTGGCAAAGCATCCGAACTTCGGCGGGGAAGTGATGGTGGTCGGATTAGGATGTGAAAAGCTCCTCCCGGCACGGATTGCACCTGAGAAAAAAGATCATATCATTTCACTTCAAGATCATCGAGGCTTTGCGAATATGATTCATTCGATCATGGAAATGGCGGAGGAGCGGTTAATCAGACTCAACAGCAGAGTCCGTGTAACCTGCCCTGCTTCTGACTTGGTAATTGGCTTGCAATGCGGCGGCAGTGATGCCTTTTCCGGCGTGACGGCGAATCCGGCAGTGGGATATGCGGCTGATTTGTTGGTTCGGGCAGGCGCAACGGTCTTGTTTTCTGAAGTGACTGAGGTGCGGGATGCGATTCACTTATTAACGCCCCGGGCTGTCAGCGAAGAGGTCGGACGTTCGCTGATCGATGAGATGAAGTGGTATGACAGCTATCTGCGGCGGGGGGAAGCAGACAGAAGCGCCAATCCGTCACCTGGCAATAAAAAAGGCGGTTTATCCAATGTGGTGGAAAAAGCATTAGGATCGGTAGCAAAGTCAGGCACAAGTCCCATTTCGGGTGTGCTCGGGCCTGGAGAAAAGGCAGAGAAAAAGGGGTTGCTGTTTGCGGCGACGCCGGCAAGCGACTTTGTGTGCGGAACCCTTCAGCTGGCGGCAGGCATGAATCTGCAGGTCTTTACGACAGGCAGAGGAACACCATATGGATTGGCTGCTGCGCCGGTGCTGAAAGTATCTACACGCCATTCATTAACAGAGCATTGGGCGGATTTAATCGATATCAATGCCGGGCGAATCGCTACCGGAGAGGCCAGTATCGAAGAAGTCGGCTGGGAGATTTTTCGGATGATCATAGATGTAGCGAGCGGCAGGAAACAAACATGGGCGGACCATTGGGGCCTTCACAATGATTTGTGTTTGTTTAATCCCGCGCCTGTGACTTGATTCATTTTTTATAGTAGATTAACACTGGAATATGATGTAAAATGAAAATCAACGTACAATGAACGGAGGGGTTCTGACATGGCATTCATTAGATTCCGATTGACACGAATTCAATAGTGAACGACTCTCGCCTGGATGCGGGGAATCGGGATGAATCTGCCTATGTATGTACCCTTATATGGTCATGAAAAGAGGGTGGCGATGCTGCCCTCTTTTTTTGTTCCTTAAAAACATCCCTTCTCTCTAACGACAGGCGGAATATGAGAAAGGGGAAAAGAGATGACAAACCCTATCGAAAGGCAGCTTATCACTGAAATTGTCGCCCTTGCGCGCAATCAAGGTTTGACGGTTCACTCTGATAACGCTCAACTGAATGAAACGGGAATGGATTTTCATGTTGTATTTGCTGAGGATGATTCAGGTATGCCATGGGTGCTGCGAAAACCGCGACGAAGCGATGTTGTTGGAAGAGCAGCTTCAGAAGGCAGAACGCTTGCCTTTCTCCGCGTGAATCTTACAGCTGATGTGCCTGATTGGAAAATTCATACGCCGGAATTGATCGCTTACCCGAAGCTTAGCGGAACGCCTGCTGCTTGGATCGATTTGGAACAGAAACAGTATGTATGGAATATGAATCATCAGCCGCCGTCAGACGGTTTTATTCATACACTTGCCGAAATACTGGCAGAATTACATGGCATGTATCAAACATCTGCCGGCCTATCCGGAATAGAAGTGGTGAAGCCAGAAGATTTTAGGCAAATGACAGCTCAATCTATGGATGATGTAAAGAATAAGCTTGGCGTATCTAAGCAGCTTTGGGAAAGATGGCAAACGTGGATCAATGATGATGCATACTGGCCCGGTTTTTCCGCGCTGATACACGGCGATCTCCATCCGGCGCATATCCTTATTGATCAAACCGAACACATCACAGGCCTTCTGGATTGGACAGAAGCGAAAGTCGCCGATCCAGCTAAGGATTTTGTCTTTTACCACATGATTTTTGGAGAAAAAGAAACAGCCCGTTTGCTTGAATGCTATGATCAAGCAGGCGGCCGTGTATGGTCAAAAATGCAGGATCACATCTCAGAGATGCAGGCGGCGTATCCGCTGGAAATTGCCAAGTTCGCTCTTCAGACACAGCAGGAGGAGCACATAAATATGGCTCTGGAAGCACTTGGCCAATCTAAATTGGATTAAGAATTGACTTCCTTGAATTGACGGAGTATTATAAATTTTAAAAAAGAAAGAACGGATTAACAATTGTGAGGAAGAGCAAGTAAGCATCAGTGAGCGGGGTTCAGAGAGTCGGTGGCAGGTGTGAACCGATCCTCCCCTGATGCCGAATGGGCTTCTGAATTGCTTTGCTGAATAGATAGTAGGCAATGCCGGGATTCTCTCCCCGTTACCAAGCGAGGAGTATCGAAACTGACGTTTTCTGTACTGATGAGCGAATGGCTTTTTAGCTGTTAATAAAGGTGGTACCGCGAGACCCTCGTCCTTTGATAGGATGGGGGTTTTTGTGTTTCTTAAAGGAGGTGACGGCCGATGGAAGAAGGCTGGTGGTCCAGGTTTGATCAATGGGAAAGGAGGAATTCAAATGGTAATCGCAACTGATGATCTGGAGATTGCTTGTCCGCATTGTGAAAGAGCCGGTGAAATAGAAGGCAAACCTTGTCCGGCATGCAGCGGAAAGGGGGTCATTCTTACTGCACAAGGGAATACGCTTTTGGATTTTATCCAAAAACATATGAACAAGTAAAGGAGAAAAACTGAACTGAGATGAGCAGAGCGGCTGCAGGAGAAAGCTGAAAACAGGAAAAAAGAATAAATTTTGTAAAACACACATGTTTTTCAATTACAATAAGCGTAATGACATGTGTGTTTTTTTGACTATGAAAAAGGTTAGGTGAGAGGATGCAGCGCATATTGCTTGTGGAGGACGACCATTCAATCAGTGAAATGGTGGATCATTATTTAACAAAAGAAGGCTTTGAGATGGTACATGCCTTCGACGGTGAAGAAGGCATCCGGCTGTTTCAGCAGGATTCATACGATTTGATTCTGCTTGATATCATGCTCCCGAAGCTGAACGGCATGGATTTTCTGAAAATCATCCGGGAAAAAAGCAAAATCCCTGTTTTAATGATTTCAGCAAAAGACGGAGATGTTGATAAAGCACTGGGCCTGGGATTCGGGGCAGATGATTACATTGCAAAACCGTTTTCGATGATTGAACTGACAGCCAGAGTCAAAGCAGCGATACGGAGGGCGACGCAATATTCATCGAGTGAACCGGCTGAACATCAGGTGATTCGTGTTCACCAGCTGACGATCGATATAGACAATGTGTCCGTTCTGAAAAACGGCGAACCGCTTCAGCTGACGTCAACCGAATGGCAGCTGCTGACACTATTTGCATCAAATCCTAAGAAGGTATTTACGAAAGAACAAATCTATCGTTCCGTATGGAATGAGGAGTACTTTGGCGACCAAAATATCATTAATGTACATATGAGACGGCTGAGAGAAAAGATTGAAGATGATCCATCGTCTCCTCAATATATCAAAACATTATGGGGCATCGGCTATAAATGGGGAGAGTTTTAGAATGACAGTATTAACGATTTCCGCTGTCATCGCTTTGGCGTGTCTAAATGTCATTCAATATATGATGAAAAAGAACCGGGACAGGAATTTGACGTATACGGCAGAAAAGCTTGGCGCCATGCTTGACAATGAATCGGCCGATCAGGTTTTACTGCATACAGATGACCGTGCGCTCAGGGACCTGCTCGTCAACATCAATCTGCTTGCCGAGGGTCATCAGCATATCAACGCCCGGTTTGCAAAAACAGAGCATTCCATGAGACGGATGCTGACCAATATGTCGCACGATCTCAAAACACCTCTGACGGTCATTCTCGGTTATATCGAAGCCATCCAAAGTGACCGGGATATGCCGGACAAAGAGCGGGAAAGGCTGCTTGAGAAGCTCCACCAAAAAACAAATGAACTCATCCAAATGATCCACTCTTTTTTTGATTTAGCCAAATTGGAATCTGAAGATAAACAAATCCCGATCACAAAAATACATATCAACGAAGTCTGCAAACGAAATATCCTGCATTACTATGATGTCGTTCAGGCAAAAGGTTTTAACACGGAGATTGATATACCGGATACGCCGGTATACGCGCATGCAAATGAAGAGGCGCTGGACCGTATCCTGCAAAATGTATTATCCAACGCGATTCAATATGGCGCGGATGGCAAGGTTATCGGATTATCACTTTCTTATGATGAGACAAGCATCGCCATCTCTGTATGGGACCGCGGAAAAGGGATCAGTGAAACAGATCAGCAGCGGGTATTTGAAAGGCTGTACACACTTGAAGAATCAAGAAACAAAGCATTCCAGGGGAGCGGTCTCGGTTTAACGATCACGAAAAGGCTTGTGGAAAAAATGGGGGGCTCCATCTCTCTTCATAGCAACCCGTATAAACGGACTGCGTTTACGATTACATTAAAACGAATGACCTATTAACAATCGTAAGAATTTCTTAAGAATGAAGAAATAAAAAAGACAGGGCCCGCCGCTACAATAGAAAACAGGAACAAGGGGAAAGGAGCAACAACGTTGACTTACATTGTGCAAACAACCGGACTGACCAAAACGTTTCAAGGCAAAGAAGTCGTATCAGATGTCAGCATGCATATCAAAAAAGGTGAAATTTACGGCTTTCTTGGCCCGAACGGAGCGGGGAAAACAACCATCATGAAAATGCTGACAAGTCTTGTTAAACCGACAAGCGGTGAAATCAATATCCTCGGAAACCATTTTACCCATACGTCATATGAGGTGCTCGGCAAGATCGGCAGCATGATTGAATATCCGATTTTCTATGAAAATCTGACGGCTATCGAAAATTTAGAGCTGCATTGTGCATATATGGGATATCACAATAAAAAAGCCATTCAAGAAGTGCTCGATATGGTGAATTTAAAACAGATCGACAAGAAACCCGTCAAAACATTTTCGCTTGGAATGAAACAGCGGCTCGGCATAGCGCGGGCCATCCTCACCAAACCTGAACTGCTTATATTGGATGAGCCGGTAAACGGCCTTGATCCTGTCGGAATTAAAAAGATCAGAAACTTATTTCAAGTATTAAGCAAGGAGTATGGAATGACACTGCTGATCTCCAGCCATATGCTGAGTGAAATCGAACAAATTGCGGATACAATCGGCGTCATTCGTGACGGCAGGCTGCTGGAAGAGGTGTCGATGGAAGATGTCAGAGGACAAAACACAGAATACATTGAACTCGTTACGACGAATCAGACAAAAGCCTGCTTTGTGCTTGAGAAAGAACTTCACATTGCCAACTTTAAAATCTTAAATGACAAAACCATCCGAATTTATGACGCTCAATTAACACAGGGTGCCATATCAAAAGCGCTGATTTTAAATGATGTAGACATCGAATCAATGAATAAAAAGTATACGTCACTGGAGGACTACTTCATCAGCCTGATCAATGGCAATCACATCAGTGCGTAAAGGAGACGGGATCGTTGCTCAAATTGATCAGAATCGAATTAAGGAAGATGAAGATGGGATGGTATGTAAGAGGAGTCATCATTGCCAACCTGATTATCCTTGGCTTTATGTGGTTGGTCAGTTACACAGAAAAAGCGGAGGGCACCGAGTCGTTCCAAAGCATGGATGAAGCATTTGTCGTCATTGGCACTTTTGTCAGAGCGGTGTTTATCGTTTTTGGCGCCGTGCTGATCGCCAAATTAGTCATTTCGGAATATAAAAACAAAACGATTCAAGTGATGTTCACGTACCCGGTCAGCCGGAAAAAACTGCTCGCTGCCAAGCTTAGCATCTCAGGCGGGCTGACGTTTATCACCATTTTGGTCTCAAATGCGTTCGTAGCAACCGCTTACTATATGCTGAACTCGATCTACCATGTCATTCCGGGAGAATTGAGCGCCGATGTCATGTCTCAGCATTCGGTAAAAATGGCGGTTTTCGCTTTTGGCGCCGCGGGAACCAGTTTAGTTCCCATCTTTTTTGGGATGCGTAAGCACTCTGTCCCGGCAACCATCATTTCATCTGTCGTGATTGTCATACTGATGAGTTCAACAAGCCCGGGCCTGTCCCTTTCTTCCATTGTATATATTCCATTATCTCTTGCGGCTGTCGGTTTGTTTTTTTCATACATGGCAGTCAGGAAAGCAGACAAACAAGATGCCTGAATACGGAGTTGAGACAATATGTTGAATGTAATGAAACTTGAATTGAAAAAAATAAAATTAGGCTGGTATTACAGAGGCGCCGTTATTGCAAATCTATGCATCCTCGGATTTATGTGTTTGATTGCTTCAGAAGAAAAAAAACTCCCGCAGCCAGAGATGATGACTGATGCGGTATCCACGTTATTTCTGCTTGGAACGTTTGTAAGGTCTGTATTTGTTGTTTTTGCCAGTGTGCTGATTGCCAAATTGATTATCAGCGAGTACAAAAATAAAACTATAACCGTCATGTTTACATATCCCATCAGCCGGAAAAAACTGATTGCTGCCAAGCTGCTGATTACAGGCGGACTGACGTTTATCACCATTATGGTGTCTGAAATTGTGCTTGCATTCATCTTTGCGCAAATCAATCAATATTATCAACTTACACCTGCGATGTTATCAGTCCAGACTATCGGACAAGAGATCGGCAGTATGGCGATATATGCTGCTTCGGCTGCGTGCTTGAGTTTCATTCCTTTATGGTTTGGGATGAGGAAACGCTCTGTTCCGGCTGCCATCATTTCTTCGGTTATATTGACGATTCTGCTCAGTCAGCAAAGCCCCGAGTTTTCGTTGGCAACGATTATCTATATTCCGCTTTCTTTAGGTGCGATCGGCATCTTGATAGCGATTTGGTCTGTCCGAAACATAGACCGGGAAGACGTTTTATAAAAGGCCGATGCTGTCAGCACCGGCCTTTTGATTATGAATCTGTTCTTGTTTCAAGATAATGCTTTTTGCCAATTTCTTTGCTCATCATATAGAAATGGAAGCAATATTCCCCGATGGCCATGGCGATTGCTCCAAATAGAGCCGCCAGCGCAATTTCTCCGCCAGTCATTCCCATAGAAAGCGGCATGCCCATCAGCCAAATCACGAGAAATGCCAAACCGAAATCAGCCAAAGTGGCGATCATATTGTTCCACCGGGGCAAGACATAAAGGTCTCCAAGCAAATAAGAAATGACCCCTAACACAACTGTCATCAGCAGCGTATCACCAAACGTGAAACCAAAGCCAAGACCCAGCACTAAATACAAGACAATAATTGTCATAATACCTTTAATCGCGAGCGCTTTCACATGTGTCATGATAAGGTTCCTCCTTCTATTGTCTGATTTGTTATGTATGATTCCTCAAATACGGAAAGTTAAACATTATTTTGTGTTTTTCATAAAGCATATTGGCGGCGGTTGCAAATAGGGGACTGGCCGGTCCGTGGAAGCAAGGCTTTTATCGGAAGTTCCCTAAGCTCACCCGCCCGTTTTTTATCGCACTGATATTTGGCCTCTGTAGCAATTCCGAGAATAAATTTTAAAACTTCTCCTGTCCCTCCGTCATCACTCTTTGGGTATTGCAATATGATGAAAGGAGAAAAGGGGAGGTGACGTGATGGCGGTTGTGAGAGCAACAAGTGCTGATGTCAACTTGATGGCACGGCTGCTCAGAGCGGAAGCGGAAGGTGAAGGTAAGCAGGGGATGCTGCTTGTCGGCAATGTTGGGATTAATCGGCTGAGGGCCAATTGCTCTGATTTTAAAGGCCTCCGCACCATCAGGCAGATGATTTTTCAGCCGCATGCGTTTGAAGCGGTGACCCATGGATACTTTTATCAAAGACCTCGGGAAAGCGAGCGGGCCTTGGCGCGCCGGACGATAAACGGGGAGAGGTTCTGGCCGGCAAAATTCAGCCTATGGTATTTCAAGCCGGGAGGAAACTGCCCGTCAACCTGGTATAACCAGCCGTTTGTAGCCAGATACAAGTCACATTGTTTTTATCAGCCGACGGCCGAAACATGTGAAAACGTATATAACACTTTTTAGGGCAGGACGCCGTTCGCATTTGAACGGTGTTTTTTCTTTATTGGAAAATATTTCTGTGAGATAATCGTAGAAAAGAACTACAGGAGATGACAAAATGGCGACAATTGACCTGCAAAAGAAGAGCATAAAAATCGTACTGGAGAAAAAGCAGTTAACCAAGGTGACGGCTCGTGTCGGACTGGTGCTGGATATTACCGGTTCAATGAGAACGCTGTACAAAAACGGGACGGTTCAAAAAGTGGTGGAGCGGATTTTGGCAGTGGCTGATCAATTTGATGATAACGGCCTGCTGGATGTATGGGTTTATGATAATGAATTCTCACGGTTAAAGCCAGTCTCTGAAATCGATTTTTCAGGCTATGTTGATCGCGAAATTTTAAATAATGAGCTCTTGCATAAATTCGGGAGAAATGATGAGCCGCCGGTCATGAAGGATGTGTTACATAAATATGTTGTGGAAGAACCGAGTTCATATCCCGCTTTTATCGTTTTTATTAATGATGGCGGCTGTAAAAAAACGATCAAACCCATTATTGAAGCGGCCTCTGATAAACCGGTGTTTTGGCAGTTTGTCGGCATCGGTAACGGCAACTTCGATTTTCTTAATAAACTGGATACGCTAGAAGGACGTGTTGTTGATAACGCAAACTTCCTGCATATCGAAGACATTGAACGCATCTCTGATGATGAGCTTTATGATGCATTGCTTACTGAATTACCATTTTGGCTGAAAGAAGTGAAGGAAAAAGGAATTTTAATAGAACAAGAACCTGCTGCTGTAAAACCGGAAAGAAAGGGCTTTTTCAGCAGATTGTTTTCTAAATAACAGACAGCCTTCCCGAACACTGAGTGATTATGCAAAATCGCTCGGTGTTTTTGTTTTTTTAAGATCATGTGAAGAAAAATAGGTAAAAAGGGCGGCTTGCAAACGACAGGATTTGCAGAAAATACGCCGTTTTGCCAGCTAACGGCATGTTTCGGCGAAAGGGCTGTGAAGGAAGTCCTGTTTCCCATGTTCAGTGCTTACAAACCGTTCACACTTCTTCACAGCTAATTAACAATAGTTTCCTATAATGAAAGCGATCAATGAGAAGAGAGGGGATCTGGAATGGCATATGACAGTCGTTTTGACGAATGGGTAAAGAAATTGAAAGACGAAAGCTTTCAGAACAATACGTTTGACCGCCGCAAATTTATTCAGGGGGCTGGAAAAATTGCGGGGCTTTCTCTTGGGTTAACCATTGCTCAGTCAGTCGGAGCATTTGAAGTAAATGCTGCACCTAAGTTCTCTAGTTATCCGTTTACGCTCGGCGTTGCTTCAGGAGATCCGCTTTCTGACAGCGTTGTGCTCTGGACGCGTTTGGCGCCAGATCCGCTGAACGGCGGGGGGATGCCGAACCAGGCTGTGCCTGTCAAATGGGAAGTGGCAAAGGATGAGCACTTCCGCAAGATCGTAAGAAAGGGCACTGAAATGGCCAAACCGAGCCTCGCTCATTCTGTTCACGTGGAAGCGGACGGGCTTGAGCCGAACAAAGTGTACTATTACCGATTCAAAACCGGACATGAGCTAAGTCCTGTCGGAAAAACAAAAACACTGCCCGCCCCTGGTGCCAATGTGCCGAAAATGACCTTTGCCTTCGCTTCTTGCCAGCAATATGAGCATGGCTATTATACAGCCTACAAACATATGGCGAAGGAAAAGCTGGACCTTGTCTTCCATCTTGGTGATTACATATATGAGTACGGGCCAAATGAATATGTATCGAAAACAGGCAATGTCCGTACACACAACAGCGCAGAAATCATTACGCTGCAGGACTATCGAAACCGCCATGCCCAATACCGTTCAGACGCTAATTTAAAAGCGGCGCATGCGGCGTTTCCGTGGGTTGTCACGTGGGACGACCATGAAGTTGAAAATAACTATGCCAATAAAATCCCGGAAAAAGGGCAGTCGGTTGATGCGTTTGTACTGCGCCGTGCGGCGGCGTATCAGGCTTATTATGAGCATATGCCGCTCCGCATCTCCTCTCTGCCAAATGGTCCGGATATGCAGCTGTACCGCCACTTTACGTACGGAAATCTGGCATCATTTAATGTGCTGGATACACGCCAATACAGAGATGACCAAGCCAATAACGATGGCAATAAGCCGCCATCTGATGAATCGCTCAATCCGAATCGGACCCTGTTAGGAAAAGAACAGGAGCAGTGGCTTTTCAACAATTTAAACAGCTCGACTGCATATTGGAATGTGCTGGCACAGCAAATCTTCTTTGCAAAGTGGAATTTCGGGACAAGCTCAAGCCCGATCTACAGCATGGATTCATGGGACGGTTATCCGGCTCAGCGCGAACGGGTCGTCAATTTCATTAAAAGCAAAAATTTAAATAATGTTGTCGTGCTGACAGGAGATGTACACGCAAGCTGGGCATCGAATCTGCATGTCGATTTTAATAAAACAAGCTCGAAAATTTTCGGGGCTGAATTTGTCGGCACCTCCATCACATCCGGAGGAAACGGAGCGGATAAGCGGGCGGATACCGATCAAATTTTAAAGGAAAATCCACATATCAAGTTCTTTAACGATTACCGCGGATATGTCCGCTGTACAGTGACGCCTCACCAGTGGAAAGCTGATTATCGGGTAATGCCATTTGTGACAGAGCCGGGAGCAGCCATTTCCACACGGGCTTCATTCGTCTATCAAAAAGACCAAACCGGATTGAGAAAGGTATCCTCGACAATGGTTCAAGGCGGAGTGAAACAATCCAATGAAGTCGAAGAGGATCGTTTCTTTGAGCACAACAAAGCCCATGAAAAACAAATGATCAAAAAGCGGGCAAAAATTACGCATTAAGGAGTGATACATGATGTTTTCAAATATTGGAATACCCGGCTTGATTCTGATCTTTGTCATCGCCCTCATTATTTTTGGCCCTTCAAAGCTTCCTGAAATCGGGCGAGCCGCCGGTCGGACTTTGCTGGAATTCAAAAGCGCCACAAAATCACTTGTGTCTGGTGATGAAAAAGAAGAAAAATCAGCTGAGCTGTCAGCGGTTAAGCAGGACAAAAACGCAGGCTGAGTGCTGATGAGGCAGACGCATGGTCTGCCTCTTTTTCTCATGAAAGGGAGGGCTTTTTTATATGGATAAAAAAGAAACTCATCTGATCGGACATTTAGAAGAGCTTCGCCGTCGGATTATTTTCACACTTGCGGCTTTTCTTCTGTTTTTAATTACGGCTTTTTTGTTTGTGGAGGATATTTATGATTGGCTGATCAGAGATTTTGACGGAAAATTAGCTGTTCTCGGACCGAGTGAAATTCTCTGGGTATATATGATGCTTGCCGGCATTTGTGCGATTGCCGCCTCCATCCCCGTTGCCGCCTATCAGCTTTGGCGTTTTGTAGCGCCGGCGCTGACAAATACGGAGCGAAAAGTGACACTGATGTACATACCGGGATTATTCGCCCTGTTTCTGGCCGGCATCTCGTTCGGATATTTTGTGTTGTTTCCGATCGTTCTCGGCTTTTTGACCCATTTGTCTGCCGGACATTTTGAGACAATGTTTACCGCTGACCGCTATTTCAGGTTTATGGTGAATTTGAGCCTGCCGTTTGGTTTTCTGTTTGAAATGCCGCTCGTGGTGATGTTTTTGACGAGGTTAGGCATCTTAAATCCATACCGGCTGGCCAAAGCGAGAAAGCTGTCCTATTTTCTGCTGATCGTGGTGTCCATATTGATTACCCCGCCAGACTTTATCTCTGATTTTCTCGTCATGATTCCGCTGCTTGTCCTGTTTGAAGTGAGCGTCACACTATCAGCGTTTGTATACAAAAAGAGACTGACCAGTGAAGCGGCCGCCGCTTAGTGCAGCGCGCCGCCGGGTGACTTCGTATCCTGATCATATTGTGCGGCCGTAACAGCGGCGATCCTCAATGCTTTGACGATCATGTCCAGGCTGAGGCTCGGCGCTGTTTTGTCGATTGTTTGCTCCGGAATGTACGGAATGTGGATAAACCCGCCGTGAATGTGCGGAGACATACGGTGAATGTGATCCATTAACCCGTAGAACAGATAGTTGCATACAAATGTGCCGGCCGTATAGGAAACAGTTGCCGGAATGCCGTTTTCCTTCATTTGAGATGTGATGCGTTTAATCGGAAGTCCTGTCCAGTAAGCGGCAGGCCCGCCGGGAACAATCTCCTCATCAATCGGCTGGCTTCCTTCATTATCCGGAATACGCGCGTCTGCAAGATTGATCGCGACCCGTTCCGGTGTTACCTGCATCCGGCCTCCGGCTTGCCCGACGCAGATCACGATGTCCGGCTGATGCTTATGAATCGATTGCCGCAAAGTGTCGAGAGCGGTTCTGAACACAGTTGGAATTTGTTCCGAAGCGATGATCACCTGATCCGTTTCAAAGCCATTCAGCTGTTTCACCGCTTCCCACGATGGATTGACAGTTTCCTGATCAAAAGGATCAAAACCTGTGAAAAGCACTTTTTTTCTCATGGTTACCATCTCCTTTTCTATTATTCTATTGTTTATTTCTGGATTTTTCATCAAAATAATAAAAAGGAGTGAATCAGAATGGAACATTTGCCGCAGCAGTACCGACATCTGTTCCCAACTGTGCAGAGCCGCATCATGCTTGCCAGCTGCTCACAGAGCGCGTTGGCAGAGCCGGTGTCAAAGGCGATACAAGATTATCATGACAGCTTGCTGCATAGGGGGACGAACTGGAATGAAGCGATTGACAAGACAGAGCGCGCCAGAAACGAGTTTGCGAGGCTGATAGGTGCTGAGCCGGATGAGATTGCGATTGTGCCGTCAGTTTCTGATGCGCTGATTTCCGTGGCATCATCCTTGTCTGCTGTTAAAAAGAAACATGTTGTATACACGGAGATGGATTTTCCGGCGGTGTCTCATATTTGGCAGGCGCAATCTGATTATAATGTATCTGTGATCCCTTCAATAGACGGTGAGCTGCCGCTCGAACAATATGAAACATCTATCACGGAAGAGACGGTGCTGACCTGTGTTCCGCACGTTCATTACCGTGACGGCTGCATTCAGGATATAAAAGCCATCGCTGCCATCACCAAGAGAAAGGGATCGATGTTATTTGTGGATGCTTATCAATCTGCAGGGCATATTCCCATTGATGTGAAGGAATGGGGCATTGATCTGCTGGCGGCAGGCACCAGAAAGTATATGCTCGGCATACCGGGCATGGCATTTCTTTATGTGAGAAAAGAGCTGGCGAATGAGCTGAAGCCAAAAGCATCTGCTTGGTTCGGGCGGGAAAACGGGTTTGGGGTGTCGTCTTATGCAGAAGGCGCGAGGCGTTTTCAAACAGGAACCCCTGCTTTTATTAGCGTGTATGCAGCGGCTGCGGCTTTATCGCTGTTGAATCAAATCGGAATATCTCGTATCCGTGATCATATAAAAGCGGTGATTGCCGATGCGTGTCAATATGCTGCTGAAAAAGGGATGAAGCTTGCGGGGGCGCCATCGGGACCACAGCCGGGCATGATTTCCATTCGGGATGAACGGGCATCGGAAACGGCGGCGTTACTAAAGAAGAAAAACGTGATTTGCGCTCCGCGGGACAATGTCATCCGTCTCGCTCCTCACTTTTACAATACGAAGGGCGAACTGCGTTATGCGATTGATGAATTGGCGGCGATGTTATCCGCACGTTAAAAGCGATCATCTAAAAATAGATGTTCACCTTCTTCAGCGCCGCTCGCGTCTTGCTTGAGTGTGTTGTCTGATATAGGCATAAAAAACCCCCTGACCTTAAGATCAGGGGGTTTTCTTATTGATCAACCTTTACTCGCTTCAAAAAGAAAGCGGCAATTAAACCGATAATCGCAACAATCATCGCAAAGACAAACGCATGCTGAACGCCTGCTGTCAACGCCTGCGGAATGACTGCTGGATCGGCTGGATTTTTTACGCTGCTCATGTAGTCATGCTGACCGGCAGCCATGATGCTGACCGCAACCGCTGTCCCGATCGCGCCCGCCATTTGCTGAAGTGTGTTCATAATGGCAGTGCCGTCCGGATAAAACTCACGCGGAAGCTGGTTTAAACCGTTTGTCTGAGCAGGCATCATAATCATGGAGATCCCGATCATCAAGCAGGTATGCAGCACGATAATCAGCACTGCTGTGGAAGCTGTCGTGAGATTTGAGAAGAGCCACAGAACAATAGTGACAATCAAAAATCCCGGAATAACAAGCCACTTAGGTCCGTATTTATCAAACAGACGGCCTGTGACAGGTGACATAAATCCGTTTAAAATACCGCCCGGCAAGAGAATAAGTCCTGAGGCAAATGCTGTTAGGACTAAGCCGCCTTGTAAGTACATCGGCAGAAGCAGCATGGATGACAGGATGACCATCATGCAAATAAAGACCATAATGACACCCAAAATAAACATCGGGTATCTGAACGCACGCAGGTTCATCATCGGCTGCTTCATCGTAAGCTGACGGATTGAAAATAGAATAAGGGCGATAACACCGACAATAAGTGAAACGATCACAGTCGGGCTGGACCATCCGCCAGAACCTTCACCCGCGTTGCTGAATCCAAACACAATGCCGCCGAAACCGATCGTCGACAGAATAATAGACAGGACATCAATTTTCGGTTTTGTGATGTCAGACACATTTTGCATGTACAGGATACCGAAAATGAGCGCAAGCACAAGGAACGGAAGAGAGATCCAGAAAATCCAGTGCCAGTTAAGGTGCTCAAGAACCAATCCGGAAAATGTAGGGCCGATTGCCGGCGCAAACATAATGACAAGTCCGATTGTCCCCATAGCCGCTCCCCGTTTATGAGGCGGAAAAATCACCAAAATCGTATTAAACATGAGCGGTAAAAGGAGTCCCGTTCCAAGTGCCTGAACGATTCTCGCCGCTAATAAAAATGAAAAGCTAGGCGCAAGCGCCGCAATCAGGGTGCCTATGATTGAAAAGATCAGTGACACAGTAAAAAGCTGTCTTGTTGTAAACCACTGCAATAGCAGACCTGAAACAGGAACAAGAATACCGAGGACAAGCAAATAGCCTGTTGTTAACCATTGAACGGTTGCCGCTGTAATGTGTAACTCCTTCATAAGGTCAGTTAACGCAATATTCAACGCTGTTTCACTGAACATGCCGATAAAACCGGCCGTCAGCAAAGATATCATAATGGGCATCACTTTATATTGCTGAGATGCTTTAGCTGCTGTTTCCAAATGTATTTCTCCTCTCATTCATCTGAATGTATTCATTCAGCTTGTAGTAGTATGTCTCTTTATTTATTTCTTCAACAGTGCTGGAATGCGGCTGGAGATATGAAGAAGCGGTGTGCTGTCTTTTGCTGTTAATGATAAAAGAATGCCGCCTTCAATCATGGCGTTAATGACGATGCCTGCTTCCTTGGCATGGCTCTCGCTGTAACCTGATAGCTGCAATTTTTCCTCAAACACAAGGGACCACGCTTTGTAGGCTTCATCACAGGCTTTTCGCAAAGACTCGCTTTTTAATGATGTCTCTGCTGCAAGCAAGCCGACGGGCAGGCCTTCAATGTCCTCTGTGCATGAGAATTGACAGGAGAGCTCCTTCAAAAAGGCTTGAATGCCTTCCGCGGGATCAGGGCTCACGTCCAGGCAGTCTGTGATTTTTTGGCGGATGTATTCCTTCATTTCATTCACGGCTTCAATTGCCAGCTGTTCTTTACCGCCGGGAAAGTGGTAGTAAAGAGAGCCTTTAGGTGCACCGCTTTCTTTAATAATCTGGTTCAGTCCCGTTCCGTAATACCCCTGCAGCTGAAAAAGCCGGGTAGCTGCAGAAAGGATTTTCTCACGAGCATCTCCATAGCTCATAACATTCCCACCTTACTGAATTGCTATCATAAAATATAGTGACTGGTCTATTATCATGATTCACCCATCGAATGTCAAGATAAAGAAACTCGAATAAGAAAATAAAATAAGCATATAAAAAAGCTGAGAGATAACCTGACGCACATTTTGACTGAATAAATGAAATATTCAATTATTAAAAGGCGTAGAGACGTTACCTTCCAAAGGAGAGAAAAACATGAAAACACAACGATTCCTCTTACTGATCCTTTTTACCGCACTATTGCTTGTTTTTACCGGATGCTCACAATCTCCTGAAGCAAAAGAATCTCCAAAAGAAAAAACGCAGACACAAAAAGTTTCTTCAGCTTCTGCTTCCAAAAAGAATGACCTTCCAACTATTAAAATACTGGCGACAGGAGGGACGATTGCCGGAGCCAATAAATCAAAAACCTCTACAACTGAATATAAAGCAGGTGTCGTTGGCGTTGAGTCTCTGATCGAAGCGGTGCCAGAGATGAAGGACATTGCGAATGTCAGCGGCGAGCAAGTGGTTAATGTCGGAAGCACAAACATTGATAACAAAACATTGCTGAAGCTCGGAAAAAGAGTCAGCAAACTGCTTTCTTCAAAAGATGTCGACGGTATTGTTGTGACCCACGGAACAGATACATTAGAAGAAACGGCTTATTTTCTGAATCTCACTGTAAAAAGTGATAAACCGATTGTTGTTGTCGGTTCGATGAGGCCGTCCACAGCCATCAGTGCTGATGGCTCGTCCAACTTGTACAACGCAGTTAAAGTGGCCGGCGCACAAGAGGCAAAAGGGAAAGGGACGCTCGTCGTTCTCAATGACCGCATTGCTTCAGCACGGTATGTTACAAAAACCAACACAACCGCAACAGATACCTTTAAATCAGAAGAAATGGGATACATCGGAACGATTGCCGATGACATTTATTTTCATAATGAAATCACACGCAAGCATACAAAGGATTCGGAGTTCTCCATTTCCAGCCTTGATAAACTGCCGCAAGTAGACATTCTGTACGGCTACCAAAATGACGGAAGCTATCTGTTTGATGCGGCTGTAAAGGCTGGCGCAAAAGGTATAGTCTTCGCGGGATCAGGCAACGGATCTTTATCTGACGCAGCCGAAAAGGGGGCAGTCAGAGCGGTTAAAAAAGGCGTCACAGTGGTTCGCTCAACCCGTACGGGAAATGGTGTCGTCACATCGAACGGCGACTATGTGAAAAACGACCTTTTGGCATCAAACTCCTTAAATCCGCAAAAAGCCCGGATATTGTTAATGCTCGCGCTCACCAAAACAGATGATCCTAGGAAAATCCAAGACTATTTTAATGAATATTAAAGAAAAGAAGGCGGAAAAGCCTTCTTTTTGTGCGTTTTCGGGATCAAAATAGCTGAAATGTTCTCTCAACCTTAAAATTTCTTTAAAAATAAGTCAAATTTACCCTTTACTTAATTAATTTGGCAAAGTATTATAATTTAAGAATTTGTTACAAAAAAAGGAGGAAATTATGAAACTTTTAAGAGGTAAGATCATTGCACTTGTAACAATTGTTGTGCTGTCAGTTACATCCATGTTTGCGATGCAGCCGTCAGCGAAAGCCGCTGAACATAATCCAGTGGTAATGGTTCATGGAATTGGCGGAGCTTCTTTTAACTTTGCCGGTATTAAAACTTATTTGGTATCACAGGGCTGGTCACGGGACAAGCTGTATGCTGTAGATTTTTGGGACAAGACAGGCAATAACTTAAACAACGGTCCAGTATTATCGCGTTTTGTGAAAAAGGTATTAGATGAAACCGGTGCGAAAAAAGTGGATATTGTCGCTCACAGCATGGGCGGCGCTAACACGCTTTACTACATAAAAAATCTGGATGGCGGTAATAAAATTGAAAACGTCGTAACGCTTGGCGGCGCGAACCGTCTCGTTTCAAACAAGGCGCTTCCGGGAACGGACCCAAATCAAAAGATTTTATATACGTCCATTTACAGCTCGGCGGACATGATTGTTATGAACTATCTGTCTAACTTAGAAGGGGCAAAAAATGTTCGTATCCACGGTGTCGGACATATCGGCCTTCTGTACAGCAGCCAAGTCAACAGCCTGATTAAAGAAGGGCTTAACGGCGGCGGACAAAATACGAACTAATGAGAAACATAACCTTGAAGAATCCTATTCTTCAAGGTTATTCTGCTTTCAGCACAATTGTTTTCGCAGCCATATCATGAACGGCTTGTTTTTTCTTCGTAAATGCGGCTGTTAAATAGATCAGGCGGGAAAACACATGCACCCACGCTATCATGTAACGGACAATAGCCTGAGGGAGGGAGATTTTCTCGTGTGTTTCGTCTCTTACAATTTGCAGCCCGATGATTTTTTTGCCCAGCGTACCCTTCCAATTTGTCAGCGGCATCAGCAAAGGATACACAAGCAGCATCAAAATGGCGACAGCGATGACGCCAGCGGACCCGTCGCCAAACATAAATCCGGATGCTAAAATCACTGCGGCCGCAATGACCACGTCAAGCACAAGAGCGCAGGCGCGCAGCATAAAACCAGCTAGTTCCAACATAAACACTTCCTTAAAAATTTTAGATAAACACCTAATGATTGTAAAAAAGAAGGGCCTAAAGCGGGAATAGGTTATAAGTCTTAAATCACAAAAGTTGATGAAAAAGTCATAGGTAAATTTACATCATGAACCAGGCTGTCACATTACCAAATTCTTTTTTAGCCCGAAACCAAGCCCTCAGAAGTTATTTTTGTTAAAATAGAAAAGTTACAACAGAATTCGGAGGGTTTATTGTGGGAAAAGTGAAAAGAAATGCCCCTTGCCCATGCGGCAGCGGTAAGAAATATAAAAAATGCTGCGGAAATAAAGTTGTCGACTTCCCGACAGAATTAGCGGCAAAAGAAGCAAAACAAATTCAGGAAGACTTAGTGGAGTATGCCTTCACAGTACATAGAGAAAGCATTTCGGGTTTCATCAACCAGCATGATTTTCTTTCTACTATGGACAGGCAGACAAAGGACATCAGTGTATTTAATTTGGGAATCTGGGGAATCTTCTTCCACCCGCTCGCTGGTGACAAAACGATCTTTGAAGAGTACCTTCAGAAAAAAGGCGATTCGATCACCCGCCCGAAAACACGTGAGATCGTTGAATCCTGGAAGAGCATGACGCCTGCTTTATTGCTGCTGAAGGATATGAAAGAAGCAGTCATTCATTTTGAAGATGTCATTACGAAAAAGCAATTCGACGTGGAAATGGACGTCACGAATCAAGACCTCCCGCCAGTAGGAAGCTTGATTCTCGGCTATCCGATCCACGAAGCCGAAAAAGCGGAATTCTTCATGCAGTTCACAATCTTCCCAGTGAAGAGAACGGAAGAGCTGATCAGCAAGGTGAAGACATATGCGGATGCTGCAGTGAAAAACGGCAAAACGCCGGAGGACTTCATGAAGCAGGAGTTCAACAACGTACTTTTCGCGCTGTTAGCGGAAAAAGATGAACAGCCGCAGCAAGCGGAGCCTGTTCAAGAAAGCAACGTTGAGTGGGCAAACGACATGGAGAAAGAAACAGCGGCGGCGATCGAAAAAGGCATGAGCGGAGATGAATATCCGGATGAACTGATTCCGGCAGTCATTGACATTTGGAAATCGTTTTGCGAGAAAAAGTCACCTGTCATCAGAAAGCCGGAAGCTTTTGCGGCGGCAGTTGAATATTATGTGAATGCAATCTCTCTTGACGGCGCTACCGTTTCCCAAGCTAAACTGGCGAAAAAATACGGCGTAAGCGCATCAACGATTTCAAGCCGCTACAAAGAAATTGAAAGCACGCTCCAGGATGAAGCGGATCGCTTTGCACAATCATTAACATCGTAATGACGAACAAAAAACCTTGAAAAGCCAAGCTTTTCAAGGTTTTTTATTTTTGGAACGGAATTTTGATTTCTAATCGGAAGACAGGATGGCGATATGTAAAATCAAGCTTGCCAAAAGCTTGATTCACCAGCTTTTGGATCACATAAGTGCCCATTCCTTCATGAGTGCCGCTCTTCGTCGTATGGCCGAATGACTGAAACAGTGTATCGAGCACTTTCGGTTCCATGCCGGGTGTTGTATTTTCACAAATCAGCACATAAAGCCCGCTTCGCAGTGATGTCTCCAGCTTGATCTCCGCTTTCTCAGGGGCCTCTGCGGCGCTGTCGAGCGCATTTTCTAATAGGTTGCCGGCCAGGCTGACCTGATCAGCGGGAGAGAAAGGGAGGGAAGAAAGCGGCGTATGCAAATGCAGTGAAACGTTCACATTCGAAGCTTTTGCTTTTTCCAGAAAGTCATACAGCACCCCTGCAAGGTACGCATTCTCTCCTTTTAAAAAACGGTCATATTGACTGTACTGGTCTTCCCAATGGTTTATGTATGTTTGTGTGTCCGGCTCTGACTGCGCCGAGCTGAGCGCTGTGATATGCTTCATTGTATCGTGATTCCGGCTCCTGACATCCATCAGCATTCGATTGGCGTGCTGTTCAGCCTGAGTCAGCCAATCGATTTGTTCATAAAGCTTTGTCAGCGAGCGGCATAGCCCGATGCGGAGCCATTCACCTGCCGCGAATATCATCATTACAAGCAGCACCGCCCATCCAGAAGCGACGATCAGCAAAAACACCGCCGACAGAATGTGAATCACGGCGATACATAAATAGAGCTGAAGGGGACAGCGATCCTGCATAGGCTTCGTTTTCCATATGTATAAAACCGCTGCCGCCGCGCCTAAAGCAGCGGCGAGCCAAGAAACGGATGTGCTGTGTGAAAGAATGGACGCCGACTGATAAAATATGAAACTGAATAAAAACAAATAAAGACATTGAAACAGAGTCATCACAACCTGCGCTCCTCAAAAATAATAGTTTTGAAAATAATCAAGCTGCTGCTTGGTGATCATCGCTTTTTTAGATGTTCCCTCAAACGAAACCGTAAACGAATGCTTCGTATAAGCGGAAAAGTGTTTAATGTAATGAATGTTGATAATAAAGGAGCGGTGCGAACGAAGAAAATCCTTCTCCGGCAGATCGCCTTTAATATCGTTCAATGTTTGATACGTTTGCACTTCTTCAGATGTTGTCACAATCGTCGTTGACCGTCCTGTGCGTTCGGCGAAAATAATATCCTTCTTTTGCAGCACATGCATTTTAGATTTTTGTTTAATCAAAATCCGCCCGTTCAAGCTCGTTTCCGTTTTCTTTTTGAAATAACGTTCGAAGGAGGAGCTGAGACGATCGGCGTGGTACGGCTTCATAATATAGTCGTGGACGTTCAGATCAAAAGCGTGAACCGCATAGCCGCTGTTGCCGGTGACGAAAATCACATCCACATCCAGCGAATGAGATCTGATTAAATCCGCCAGCTCGTAGCCTGACATGTGAGGCATCTCAATATCGGCAAGCAGAAGATCGATGTCCTCGTTCTTCACTCGGCTGTAAGCTTCCTCAGCCGAATCGGTGGCAAAGACAATTTCGACATCCTGCATTCTGGACACGATTGCTTCCAGCTTCTCTAAATCTACTCGATAATCATCGACTAGTCCGACTTTTACCATTATCATTCCCCTAGTTAGATAGAATCATCTTTATTTTATCCCATTTCGCGACATAAAAAGAACTCTTCGCGACAACTTTATCCAACAAATCAAACTTTTCGTATATAGTCATTACTAGAAATAACAAAAAGGGAGATTGTGACATGATTACACTGACGGATTGCAGCCGCAGGTTTACAGATAAGAAAAAAGTAGTCAAAGCTGTGCGTGATGTAAGCTTAACAATTCAAAAAGGAGAAGTCGTCGGCATTCTCGGAGAAAACGGAGCCGGCAAAACAACGTTGCTGAGAATGGTCGCGACCCTGCTTGAACCGACACAGGGTACGATCACAGTGGACGGCTTTGACACGGCCAAGCAGCCGGCCGAGGTCAAGAAACGAATCGGTGTCTTATTCGGAGGAGAAACAGGACTCTATGACCGGATGACGGCAAAAGAAAATTTACAGTACTTTGGCCGGCTGTACGGGCTGAACCGCCATGAAATCAAAGCGAGAATTGAGGATTTATCAAAACGGTTCGGCATGCGTGATTATATGGACCGAAGAGTGGGCGGGTTTTCAAAAGGAATGAGGCAGAAGGTCGCCATTGCCAGGGCGCTGATTCACGATCCGGATATCATTTTATTTGACGAGCCGACGACAGGACTAGATATTACGTCAAGCAACATCTTCCGTGAATTTATTCAGCAGCTGAAAAGAGAACACAAAACCATCCTGTTCTCCAGCCACATTATGGAGGAGGTTCAGGCGCTCTGTGACAGTGTCATTATGATGCACAGCGGAGAGGTCATTTACAGAGGAGCACTTGAAACACTATACGAGAGTGAACGCAGTGACGATTTGAACTACATCTTTATGTCTAAGCTGGTCAGGGGGATTTCATAAATGGTAGGACAGATTTATAAAAAAGAGATGACCGACGCTTTACGGGACAGAAAAACAATTTTACTGACGATCTTAGTTCCGATAATTACGATGCTGGGCCTTGTGTTTTTCTACGAAAGCATGCTTTCGGACAAAGGGGAGCAGTACACGATCGCTGTCGGCCACTCCCTGCCTTCAGAGCTGGAAAACAAGCTGAATGCGATTGAGGAAATCAGTGTAAAGACATTCGCAAAACCTGAACAGGCGGTCGATGACGGGAAAGCGGATGTGTATCTGAACATCCCGAAAGAGTTTGATTCTTATATCACCAGTATGACAACTTTTAAGGTTGACGTTTACGGCAGCTCGGTCGATCAAGGGTCATCAAATGCTATGCAGCTTGTGCAATCTGCCTTAGAGCAGTACAAAAATGAAATTGTTCAAAAACGTTTAACGAGTAAACATATTGACCATTCGGTGATCCAGCCGTTCTCAGTTCAACAAAAAGAAGCAGATGAAGAGCAAGGCGTTTCTGCGATCATGCTTTCTGCCATTCTTCCGATGCTGCTTCTAACATCAATCGTTTCCGGTGCCATGCCAATCGCTCTTGACATTATTGCTGGAGAAAAGGACCGGAAATCCATAGAAGCGCTGCTGCTGACACCGGTCAGCAGAAACAAAGTGTTAATCGGCAAGTGGCTTGCGGTTTCTACCTTCGGAATAGCCTCTGGCGTATTATCACTGATCTTTCTGATTCTGTGCACCGTCTTATTTACGGAAAAGTTAAGAACAGCCTTTCAGCTGGGAGATCACTTATGGGGCATTATCGGAGCCTCAGCCTTGATCATCATGCTTTCTGCCATGCTGATCGCCGCAATGGAGCTTTTGATCAGCATCATTTCCGGCACGGTAAAAGAAGCGCAGAGCTATATGTCTCTTGTCGTCTTTCTGCCTATATTCCCGATGTTTTTCATCTTCAATAAGGCGCCGAATCAAATCGATCTATCTTACTTTTTCATCCCGTTCCTAAATCTGCACGCCTTATTTAAACAGCTATTATTCGGGATGATAAATCCGGCTGCCATTCTATATACGTGCGGAACCATCGTCGTGCTCATCGCCATTTTCTTTTTACTGGCCAGAGCCTGCTTCTTAAAAGACAAATGGGTTCTGCCAAAATAAACTTGCAAAAGGAGAAATACACTTTCTCCTTTTTGTGTATGCTGAAAAAAGAAGGAAAATAGAAAAAGGATATCTAATACAAAAAGTGGAACCTGCGCTATTTTTCATCAAATCATTTCGGAAGGAGAAGGGACAATGGATCAAACACGTGCACTTGGGAAAACGAATTTACAGGTGAAACGGATCGGATTCGGCGCAAATGCGGTCGGCGGGCATAATCTGTTTCCGAATCTGAATGATGAAACTGGCAAGGACTTGGTTCGCACGGCTTTGGACGGCGGCGTGAACTTTATCGATACCGCCTTTATATATGGATTAGGGCGATCCGAAGAATTAATCGGTGAGGTCGTTCAGGAACGCGGTGTCCGGGATCAGCTCATGATCGCCTCTAAAGGAGCCCATAAAGAAGGAAACGGCCGCATTGAATTAGACAACAGCCGGGACTTTCTTCGCGGCGAGGTGGAAAAGAGCCTGAATCGGCTGAAGACAGATTACATCGATCTATATTATGTTCATTTTCCGGATGGCAAGACACCTCTTGCAGAAGTCGCGGGCACGCTGAAGGAACTGAAGGATGAAGGGAAAATCAAAGCGATTGGAGCCTCGAATCTCAATTATCAGCAATTGCAGGAATTTAATGCGGACGGCTACTTGGAGGTCTTTCAGTCAGAATACTCTTTAATTCAGCGTGATGCTGAGAAGGAGCTGCTCCCATACTGTGAAAAACACGGGATTTCTTTTATTCCGTATTTCCCGCTCGCATCCGGGCTGCTGACCGGAAAGTTTACAAAAGATGATGCCTTTGACGACAATCGAAAGAACAACCCGCAATTCCAGGGAGAAACCTTTATTCAAAACCTGAAAAAAGTAGACAAGCTCAAAGCGGTAGCTGAAGAAAAGAAAGCAGAGACGGCCCATGTCGCCTTGGCGTGGCTGTTAACGAGACCGGCTGTAGACGCCATCATTCCAGGTGCTAAGCGCCCGGAACAGCTGAAGGATAACCTGAAAACCTTAGATGTTGAACTGACGGATGATGAAGCAGATTTCATCAGCGGGATTTTTAAATGAAAAAGGAAATAGCCCTGGGGCTATTTCCTTTTGATGTTTATTCTTTAATGAATGCTTCAACTAATTCTGCTGCTCTGTAATCGTCCATATCAAGCTGCCACTGGTCGATGTCATTTTTCTTCATTTTCACTTCAACCGTTTTTTCACTTGAAGCCGGGCCAAGCTTTTTGAACTCTTCTGGATAGACTTGAAGCGCATATTTTACAGCATCTTCATAGCTCGCACCTGAATTCTTGCTGTAGTAGTCTTTCATTCTGTCCTCGATGCGGTCTGAGAGAGAAGAAGCGTCGACTGGTTTAATTGTAGCTTCTACAATGGCTTCATCTTTTGAGATGGAAGTTGTTTTCGCTTGAATCGATGAGTTTTTGCTTAATCCTGCTTTAATGCCGTTCACGATATTATCAAGCGCTTTGCTGTCCGCATATGTGCTTGAAAGGCCTGAAGCTGAGAGGTAGCCGTCTTTTGCTGACTCGTTAAAGTCGTTCACAATTTCATTTTTGTTCGCGCCGGTGATTTTTTCGAAATCTTTGTTATCTTTACCGAAAAGAAGGACATCTATATATGCCGATAAAGCTTTCGCAGAGTCTTGGAGCTGATCTGCTGTCGCAAGGATTTTTTTGTCTTTTCCGTCAATATTGAATGTAACTGATTTTGGCTTCTTATCACCGTAAGATTCCGGCGTGTAATTCAGCTCGTATTTTTCGCCTTTATCTACAACGAAGAAAAGATTTCCTTCAACCGATTTGTCAGCGTTAATCGTGCTGCCCTGCAGCTTTTCGTTATAGTCTTCAGGATCTGTGTCAGACATTTTGGTATCACCTTGATACAAAGTGAAATCCATATGGTCTACATTAAGCGGATCTTTCCCTGTGTTTTTCACAGCGACATTTACCTTTAACACGAGCTGATCATCTGAAGTTGACTTATCATACTGAGACGGAAGTGTATAAGAGACATCTTTGATCTTAACTTGAGCTATATCTGCGCTTTTTTCTGTTTCTGAACTTTTCTTCTCCGCGCTTGTTTTACTTCCGGAACAAGCAGCTGTAAACAGCATCAGCAGGAGAACAAGGAAAACAGCGTACGTTTTTTTCTGAAACATTCATTTTTCCTCCTCAAATGGTTTTGGGAAAGGGGAGTCTTTTGTCTTTGAGAATTGAATCTTTTTGAATGGATTGACATGATGCAGCCAAAAAAATCGGTTCTTTTCTCATGGTTTTACCCATATTTCTGGAAACTCCGTCCTTCTTTGCGATTGATGACCTATAAAAAGTTGCAACGGAATTAATTTTAAGATTATTAGCTTTTATATTGAATAGGTTCATCATACTATTTTTGGTGAAAAATGTTCTGGTAAAACTGGAAAACACAGAAATTTGTGTATATTAGACTATTACTTTGTGATCAGTCGAAGGGTGACATTCGAACGAAGAAGGGGGCCGCCTTGGTGAAAAAAGAGGAATTGAAACAAAAAGCACTGGAAATCGGCCGTGTGCCGACACACTTAAAGCTGGAAATTGAAGATTATGGTGATGAACGGAAAAGGTCGTATTTTTGCTGGATAGATCCGCAGGATGAACACAAAGGGATCATCGTAGAGCTTGGACCGGACGGACAGCTGGAAGGGCTTTCTCGAGATGTTGAGCCTGAAAGCAGTGAGAAGCTGTCCGAAGACCAAATAGAGGATATCTTGATTCAGTTCGTGAACTCTCATTATCCTGAAGCTCCGTCTGCGTTTGTCCGTGAAGAAAATGATGAGGCATTTGATGACAAAGTAAGGTTTTCATATGTTCAAATGGAAGACGGACTGCCGCTTCCTATGAGCGGTTTTATGGCTGATGTCTCCTTATCAGGGGAGGTGGTGTATTTTCGGTATTACGGGAAAGCGTGCAATATAATCAAGCCGGAACAGGTCGCAGATGAAAAAGAAGCAATGGCTTATTTCAAGAAAGATATAGATGTCACTCTCCTATTTGAGATCCTTCATCGCTCTGTCTACAAAAACGGAGACGATCAGCCGCATTTGGTGTATGAGTTTGAAAAGGCGGGCATTGCTGTACCTGCAGATGTAAGTGAAGAGAAAGAAATATGTGATGATGATTACGTGGAGTCAGAAAGCTTTCCCCTTCCCTTATTCGAAGACATTCACGAAAATGCAGACCCTGGCAGCATGGTCGGCTTGAACAGCGGACTGGTAAAAGTAAGGGAAGCAGATATAGGAAATGGAAGAATCGGGATCGTCTGGCGGAATCCGGATGTTCCTGTGTATCAACCGGCGGATAAAAGCATGGATAGCTGGTTTAGAGGACGGGTTCACCAAGTGCTGAAAACCACCCATAACAAAGAAACTGGAAAACTCGAAGGTGTTATGTCGTTTATAGACGAAAAAGGGCCGAATACCGTAAGCGAGGAAGAGTGCGAAAAAATCGCCATTCGTTTTCTGTTCGCGTTATTCCCGAATGCTGATCAATATTTTAAGATCAAATACGATAAACAAGGTGAAGAAGGTTCGTCAGCCGGCTTTACGTTTGACGTGCACTGTAACGGAGTTCCGCTTCGGTTTGGGCAGGTCAGAATCTGCGTCAGCCGCCAGACTGGGCGCATTACCGTTTATATGGGACCGGACATTGACCCTGAAGTGCTCAAAGCTGTTGACCCAGTTCCATCCATTTCACCGGAACAAGCCAAGTCTATCTTTTGGCGCTATTTTAAAGTGGAGCTTGGCTGGGAGAGAGAATACGGAGAAGATGAAGAAAACAGCTATCGTCTCGTCTACAAGCCGGTATATCCGAGATTGATTGATGCCCATACTGGTGAGGCTGTCATAAGTGCATTGTAAAACAGCCAAAAGTCACACATTTTCGGCGTGTGTACTGGCTGATGCATGAAAAAAGTAATAGAGAGAATGTGGAAATCCAGTTTCCTTAATAGAAAAGGACCTTTCTTCACTTTAAAAGAAGAAGGGTCTTTTTATATAATAAACAAGGTTCTCTTTGTCGTAGACTCTTTGAAAGGATGACTTCATTGGTAAACAAACAGCTGAAAAAGAAGGCGCAAGAGATCGGAAATGTACCGCCGCACTATGAGCTTGAGATAGAAGATTATGCTCAAAAACAAAAGAAGAAGGGGCATGCATACTTCATTTGGAAGGACCCTGAAGATCCGGAAAAGCAAATTATCGTAGAACTCGCGAGCGACGGCGCTTTGCTCACATTTTCAACAGCCGCCGGCCTCGAGCAGGACAAAAAGCTCCCAGATGCCGAGCTGAAGCTGACAGCTCTTCAGTTTGCCGCAGCCCACCATCCGGCCACATTTATGAAATTTCATTTTCAAGCCAAGGAAGAACGAGGGCATCACATCCGGTTTGTTTATACAAAAAAACAGCTGGGCCTCTCGCTCCCCAATTCAGGATTTTTAATAGATATCACACGCAGCGGACAGATTGTCCATTTTTTATATTACGGAGAAGGGAACAAAGCCGACATCCCAAAGGAATTCGTAGAGAAAGAGAAGGTCATTTCCCATTACGTCAATACAATGTCTTTACGGCTTATGTATGACGTCATTGATGATGAACAATTGCCCAGACTCGTCTATGAACCGATTTTGCCGGGTTACAACTATCCAGCGGATGTAGACGAAATTGTGCCTGACCAGCACATATCGGATGAAAGAACGGAAAACGGGGCGCCTCTCCCGCCGCTTGAAAAAAAAGAAGAAACCGATATATATGAAATGCTGGGACTTACTTCTGATATGAAAAAAGTCGGTGAAAGGGACTTCGGAGATGAACTTGGAAGCACTTGGCGCAAAGGCACTGCACCCGAGCGGAAGGATTTAAGCATAGGAAGCTATTTTGCAACGAGAAATAAAAATACAATCAAAATGAAGACTGATAAAAAAACAGGGAAATTAAAAGCAGCTATTTCCTTCATGGAACATCAAGTTTCCGGCCATTACTCAACGGAAGAATGCCAAGAGACAGCGCTTCAGTTTTTGTACGCGCTCTATCCAAGAGCAGATGAGTTTTTCAGAGTGAACCCAATCCGAATCGATGAAAGAGGCAGGGTTCGCAATCACTTTTCTGTCTGGTATAAAGGAATACCGCTGCGGTTCGGTGCTGCCCGCATCATCGTCAACCCGGAAACCGGAAAAATTGACGCTTTTATGGCTCCGGATATAGACCCAGAGCTATTAGAAACAATCAACCATAAACCGGATGTTTCAGCCGACGAAGCGAGAGAAGCATTTTTATCTGCGTTTGATGTGAGGCTGGAGTGGCAGCCTGATTTTTCAGCAGGCAGCCATCAGCATTATAAGCTTGTGTATAAGCCGATTTATCCTCCATATATTGACGCGCATAAAAGAAAAAAGAAGAGGCTGTGAGGGTGTCTAGTCAGGTATCATTTGCAAGTGGGGATAATCCTTGAACCGTTCCCAATCCCCGCCCCACTCAAATCCGAGTTTTTTAGCGATGGTGACGACCTCCAGCCAATCTGATTTCCCGTTTTGATTGCCGTCGTAATCCATATCCCATAAGATGCTGCCATCCTTTTTCTGAAGAGCGAAATCAATCGCCAAACCATAATTATGATACGATTCCCCTCCTTTTGCGTAGGTGACAATATTCCCTTTTTTTGTGCGTCCTTGCTTATATAATTTGTCTTGTTCCTTAAAGGATCTGAATCCTTCAGTAATCACGATCGAGATGCCTTTATTTGATGCGGCAGCCTTGAGGGTGTCGGCATTCTGCTTCACAATCGGATCAAGAGCGGAAGGAACAGGCCTGTCCTGCAGAGCGGTTTGAGAGTGCCATGCGTGCCGCACATATGAAAAACAAAGGTCCGCCACAAACAGGAGGCATAAGATGAAAGATGTTTTTGCTATTAATTTCATACCGTTCTCACTTTCTCATGAGTTGCTGAATGTTATGTTTTAAGCCATTGACTCTCTCTAAAAGAGACTAGCTATGATAAAATATAACATAAATAGTAGCAGGAGGAAGGAGGCAGATCATTGAGAGCAAAGATTCCATCTGAAGAAGTGGCGGTAAAACTAAACGAATGGTATAAACACATTCGTGCGTTTGAAGCAGATCAAGCAGAAGCATTAAAGCAGGAGATCGAGTACGAATTAGAAGACATGGAAGAAAATCAGGATTTACTATTATATTTTTCTTTGATGGAATTTCGGCATCGGATCATGCTGGACAAGCTGATGCCGGTGAAAGACAGCGACACCGAGCCTCCGTTCTCTGACATGCTGAATGAAATTGAAAGCAATCAGCAAAAACTGACGGGCTTATTAGAATATTATTTTTACTATTTCAGAGGGATGTACGAATTTAAGCAGAAAAATTTCATTTTAGCCATTGATCATTATAAGCATGCCGAGGAAAAGCTGGAGTATGTGGAAGATGAGATTGAAAAAGCTGAATTTCTTTTTAAGGTCGCAGAAGTGTACTATCACATCAAACAAACGTATTTTTCGATGAATTATGCAAGCCAGGCGCTTGATATCTATACGAAATACGAACTGTACGGCCGCCGCCGCGTGCAGTGTGAATTTATCATTGCCGGAAATTTGACGGATGTCTATCATCACGAAAAGGCACTCAAGCACCTGTGCAGCGCTTTGGATTATGCCAGTCAGCTTGAGGAAGCATACATGATTGCTGCGGCTCATTATAACGTAGGCCACTGTAAGTACAGCTTGGGAGATCTTAGCGAAGCGGAGGGCTATTTTAAGAAGGCCGCCGCCATTTTTGAAAAGCACAAATTTCAGCAGACCGTTCAAGCTGTATTTTCACTGACACATATCTACTGTAAAGAAGGAAAATACGACAAAGCAATAGAGACGTATCAACACGGGGTTACAAGCGCGGCAGAATGGGCGGATGACATGTACTTAACAAAATTCCGCCTTATTCATGAGCTTTATCTTGGCAGCGGCGACAGGAAGGTGCTCGAAGAATGCTTTGACCTTTTGGAATCCCGCCAGCTTTTCGCTGATGCAGAAGAGCTGATGCAGGACGCGGCAGAACGCTTCAATCAGCAGCAAAATTATGAGTCCGCCGCTTTCTTTTACCGCAGGCTGATGGACATAAAAAAGACACTTGCCGAGCAGCGCTTCCAATAAGAGATGGCAGAGAACCGATAAGGTTCTCTGCTTTTTTTATGCTGTTTTCAACCCGGGAAAACAGGGTATTTTCCAGTACACAAAGGAAAATCAGAGGAGGAAATCATTTATGTATAAAGATTTAATCGGGAAAACAGCCATCGTAACAGGCTCTTCAAAAGGAATCGGGAGAGCCATTGCGGAACGCTTTGGGCAGGAGAAAATGAATGTGGTTGTGAATTATCACAGCGACCCGTCAGGAGCCGATGAAACAGTGGACATTATTAAGCAAAACGGAGGAAAAGCCGTCGTAGTCGAAGCGGATGTGTCAAAGGAAGAAGGGATTCAGGCGCTAATGGATGCCGCTTTGGAGCACTTTGGCACGCTTGATGTAATGGTGAACAATTCAGGCTTCAACGGTGCAGAAGCCATGCCGCATGAGATGAGCCTTGAAGATTGGCAAAGAGTCATTGATGTAAACGTAACGGGAACCTTTATGGGGGCAAAAGCCGCGCTCAATCACATGATGAAGAACAATATCAAAGGAAACGTGCTCAATATCTCAAGTGTTCATCAGCAGATTCCGCGCCCAGTCAATATTCAATACTCAACTTCTAAAGGCGGCATCAAGATGATGACGGAAACGCTGGCGCTTAACTATGCAGACAAGGGAATTCGCGTCAACGCAATAGCACCGGGCACCATCGCCACAGAGTCCAACGTCGACACGAAAAAAGAAGAAAACAGACAAAAGCAATTGAAAAAAATTCCGATGAGAGCCTTTGGACAACCGGAAGAAGTGGCGGCTGCAGCGGCTTGGCTCGTATCGGGAGAAGCGAGTTATGTGACCGGTACAACACTGTTTGTGGACGGCGGAATGACACTCTATCCGTCTCAGCTCGAGTAGAAAGAAAAACAGGGGGAGTGCGGGATGAAAAAAGACTGGTGGAAGGATGCAGTCGTTTATCAAATATATCCAAGAAGTTTTCAGGACAGTAATGGAGATGGGATCGGGGATTTGCGGGGAATAATTTCCCGGCTGGACTACATAAAGGAGCTTGGGGCAGATGTGATTTGGATATGTCCCATCTATCCTTCTCCAAATGTTGATTACGGTTATGATGTAATTGACCATAAGACGATTATGGATTCTTACGGCACAATGGAGGATTTTCATGATCTGCTTGACGAGGTGCATCAGCGCGGCTTAAAGCTTGTCATGGATTTTGTCCTAAACCACACTTCAGTCGAGCATCCGTGGTTTAAAGAAGCGGAGCTGGACAAAAACAGCAAGTACCGCAGCTATTACTTATGGCGCCCCGGCACAAAAAACGGCCCGCCAACGGACTGGGTGTCAGACTACGGGCGTCCAGTTTGGCAATATGAGGAGCACACTGGCGAATATTATTTGCACATGAATGCCTTCAAACAAGCTGACTTAAACTGGGAAAATCCTGACGTTCGCCAAGCCGTATATGACATGATGAAGTTTTGGCTCGATAAAGGGGTCGACGGCTTGCGCATAGACCAACTTCATCTGATCTCAAAGAAAGAGTTCCTTCCTTCATATGAGGACTACGTCAATCAGCGCGCAGAACCGAAACCCTTCCAGCCGAACGGCGAACGTATCCATGACTATTTAAAAGAGATGACAGATGAAGTATTTTCACAATACGATGTCATGTCGGTCGGCGAGGTTGGCTCTGTCACACCGGAGGACGGCTTGACGTATACGGGAACTGATAAGCATGAACTGAATATGATTTTTCACTTTCAGCATATGGAGCTTGACCAGCAGCCGGGAAAAGAACATTGGGATCTGAAGCCCCTGGAGCTATCTGATTTAAAATCCGTATTATCAAAGTGGCAGAAGACGCTTGAACATAAAGGCTGGAATACACTGTTTTGGTGCAACCACGACCAGCCGCGGATTGTTTCCCGTTTCGGAGATGAAGGGAGATACCGCAAAGAGTCCGCGAAAATGCTTGCCACTGTCCTTTATTTTATGAAAGGCACGCCGTATATTTATCAAGGAGAAGAAATCGGCATGACAAACGCGCCGTTTATGAGAATTGAGGACTACAAAGATATCCAAACGATCAATATGTATCATAAACGGGTGTTTGAAAACGGCTATGATCCTGAAGAAGTGATGGCTTCTATCTTGGCCAAAAGCCGGGATCATGCCCGGACGCCGATGCAATGGAGCAGCGGGAAGAATGCCGGATTCACGGATGGAACGCCATGGCTGAAGGTCAATCCGAACTATACATCCATCAATGCTGAGGAAGCGGAGGCAGATACCGATTCCATTTTAGCCTATTACAAAAAGGTGATCAGCCTGAGAAAGCAATATGCAGATCTCATAAAAGGAAGCTACGGTCTCTTGCTCCCAGATGATCCGCAGCTGTTTGTATACGTTAGGGGGAATGGCAACCAGCAGCTTTTGGTGGTAAATAATTTTTCAAAAGAGCAGGCTGTATTCCACTGGCCGGAGCTTTGCAGCAAGGACCAGGCGTCCCTTCTTCTCAGCAATTATAAAAACAGTGATATTGCTGATGAAATGGTGTTTCAGCCTTACGAGAGCAGAGTATATCTTTTGAATGAAAGAGAATAAGAAGTCAACCCGGCGCAGTTTGCCGGGTTTTTCAGTACATATATTTGCGCTGCAAACGGAAATAATAAAAACATAACGTTAACATAAAATTAATCTTGCAAAACGTAATGACTTCGGTTTATTATTATATAGGATTGCAAAATCGTTATCATTTTGATTTAAAGTCATTGTGAAAAAGAGGGGATATTCGTTATGTTTAAAAAATGGAGCGGTTTGTTTGTGATTGCAGCGTGCTTCTTATTGGTCGCGGCATGCGGCAACTCATCAACAAAAGGGTCAACGGATTCAAAGAGTGATAAACTGCACATTGTCACGACGTTCTACCCGATGTATGAATTTACGAAACAAATTGTGAAAGATAAGGGCGATGTGGATCTATTAATTCCATCTTCAGTCGAACCGCACGACTGGGAGCCGACGCCGAAGGATATTGCAAGCATTCAGGACGCAGATTTGTTCGTTTATAATAGCAAATACATGGAAACCTGGGTTCCTTCAACCGAAAAAAGCATGGGCCAAGATCATGCAGTTTTCGTAAATGCGAGCAAGGGCATTGATTTAATGGAGGGCTCTGAAGAAGAACATGAACATGAGCATGAACACGAACACGGAGATCACGAAGAGCATGAACACAGCCATGAAATGGACCCCCATGTATGGCTCAGCCCTGTTTTAGCGCAAAAGGAAGTTGAAAACATTACTGCGCAAATCGTGAAGCAAGACCCGGATAACAAAGAATACTATGAGAAAAATAGTAAAGAATATATTGCAAAACTGCAGGATCTTGATAAACTATATCGTACAACCGTAAAAAAAGCGGCGAAAAAAGAATTTATCACACAGCACACAGCTTTTGGCTATTTGGCAAAAGAATACGGCCTGACTCAGGTTCCGATTGCGGGGCTTTCTCCTGAACAAGAGCCGAGTGCAGCTGACCTAGCAAAACTGAAAACGTATGCCAAAGAGCATGACGTGAAAATCATATATTTTGAAGAAGTTGCATCCTCCAAGGTTGCAGATACGCTAGCCAGTGAAATCGGCGCGAAAACAGAAGTGCTGAATACGCTGGAAGGCTTAAGCAAAGAAGAACAGGATAAAGGTGTAGGGTACATCGACATCATGAAACAAAACCTCGATGCCCTGAAAGATTCACTATTGGATAAATAAAAAGATAGTGTGCGCCGGAGGGTGCACACTATTTCTTTGTGAGAAAGGAAGATTGACATGAATCTCGTCTCATTGAAAGATATCGTGTTTGGCTATTCCCACACGCCTGTGTTGGATAAAGTATCTCTTGATATTGAAAGCGGCGAGTTTGTCGGCATTACAGGACCAAACGGCGCTTCTAAATCAACGCTGATAAAAGTGATGCTCGGCATGCTGAAACCGTGGGAAGGCACAGTAACAATCAGTAAAAAGAATGCAGACGGCAAACGTCTGACTATAGGGTATGTCCCGCAGCAAATTTCTTCATTTAATGCAGGTTTTCCGAGCACCGTGCTTGAGCTTGTCCAATCCGGCCGGTACACAAAAGGGAAATGGTTTAAACGTTTGAATGAAGAAGATCATATCGAAGTAGAAAAAGCCCTGAAAATGGTGGAAATGTGGGAGCTTCGCCATCGGAAAATCGGTGACTTGTCGGGCGGCCAGAAGCAGAAAATCTGTATTGCCAGAATGCTTGCCAGCAATCCCGATCTCTTAATGCTGGACGAACCGACCACAGCGGTTGATTATGACAGCAGAAAAGGGTTTTACGAATTCATGCACCACTTGGTGAAAAATCACAATCGCACAGTTGTGATGGTCACTCATGAACAAAATGAAGTACAGCAGTTTTTAGATAAAGTGATTCGATTAGAGAGAGGAGAAAAAGGCGGATGGAAATGTTTGACTTGGAATTCATGCGACGAGCTTTTCTAGCAGGCGGCATGATCGCCATCATGGCCCCGATTCTAGGGGTATACCTTGTGCTTAGAAGGCAGGCCTTAATGGCTGACACACTCTCGCATATTTCACTGTCGGGTGTGGCCATCGGCTTTTTCCTCAGCACCAATATTACCGCGGCGAGCATAGTCGTTGTGACCATCGGCGCGGTCGGAATTGAATACATGCGGCGGGCATATCGGACATACTCGGAAGTATCGATTGCCATTTTAATGGCGGCGGGTCTGTCCTTCGCGATGTTTTTAATCAGCCTTTCGAAAGGCGCTGCCACTATGAGCATTGACCAGTACTTATTCGGGTCGCTCGTGACGGTTAACCAGCAGCAGGTCTATATTATCGGCATCATTACATTGTTGATCCTGCTCTATTTTATCGTATTAAAAAGGCCGCTCTACCTGCTGACATTTGATGAAGCAACAGCCAAAACGTCCGGAATCAATACAAACATTCTGTCGATGTCATTCAGTATTGTCACTGGTCTTGCGATCTCAGTTATTATTCCGATTATCGGCGTACTGCTCGTATCGGCACTGCTCGTATTGCCGGCAGCTTTCGCCATTAGAATCGCCAAAGGCTTTAATATGGTATTTATGTCAGCCATCCTCATTTCCTTATTCAGTGTATTTATGGGACTGACATCATCTTATCAGCTCGGCACACCGCCAGGGCCTTCCATTACTCTGCTGTTAATTGTTCTGCTCTTGATTGGGTTTGCAGTTCAAGGGATATGGACGTTTATCAAAAAAGAAACCCAGCGTAAAAAAGGACGCAGGTAAAAATAAAAAGCAGTTTTTCCTTCAGGAAAAACTGCTTTTTTTATAGAAATAACTCTGCAAGACGCTCATATGATTCTTTTTTCGCCTCGAAGTCAAACACATTGCAAAGAACCATCATTTCATTTGTTTCATAGCGGTCAGCCAGCTCTAGAAGCTGCTGTTTTACAGTGCTTGGAGAACCGATGACCATGCGTTTTCTGTTTTCTCGTATTTGGTTTTTATCTGATTCGGTATAGTGGTATGCTTTCGCTTCCTCAATGCTTGGCACCCTGCTGTCCAAGCCTTTCCCGACGCGAAGAAGCCACAAATCTTGGCTTAACGCGAGCTCCTCTGCCTCTTCATCTGTTTTTGCGCAAATGACAAAGATCGTAAACAGTGCGGCTGGAGATGTGAAATGGGCTGATGGCTGAAAGTTTTCACGATAAACGCGAAACGCGCTTTCCCCTCGTTCGGGGTTGATAAAATGTCCAAATACATATCCGATTCCCTGATGGGCCGCTCGCCTTGCGCTGTTTTCCCCCAATCCAAGCACCCAAAGCTCCGGCACTGTATCAATAAGAGGCGCTGCTTTGATCCCGGCATACGGATGCCCGGCGGGAAGCGAATCGGTCAGAAAATAAGAAACATCCTGAAGCTGTCTGTTAAAATCGGTTAAGCTTTTTTTGATGCCGTCAGTTAATGCGAGCCGGGTTTTCGTCGTTCCGCCCGGCGAACGCCCGAGGCCGAGGTCAATCCGGTTCGGATACAAGGCCTCAAGCTGGCGAAAGGTTTCGGCCACCTTAAACGGGCTGTACTGAGGCAGAAGCACACCGCCAGACCCGACACGAATCTTGTTGGTGTGAGCCGCGATGCGTGCGATCATAATTTCCGGTGCCGTGCTTGCCAGTCCTTTCGTGCTGTGGTGTTCGGCAAACCAATAACGCTTATAGCCCCACTCTTCACTTCGTCCGGCCAGCTCAACCGAATGCTGAAGGGCTGTCACGGGGCTTTCTCCTTTAGAAACAGGTGCCTGATCAAGTATGCTTAAATGAATCAAAAGGCCGCTTCCTTTCCGTTGCTTTTTAGAATGTGATACAAGAATAGGCAAAATGACTCGCTCACGTCAAATGGTTTGTTTAAGATCCGTCATTCATATGATTTGCTAAAGATATATCAAATATGGGAGATTTTTTTCGAGGATTTTCGTCAATTATTCTAAACTTTTACGAAACTTTGATATAATAAAAAACGTATATATTAATAATTTACGGCATTCAAGTTACGTTTGTACGTAAAAATAAATGTGACTATATTCACATTTCGATGATTAGGAGTGAATCGTGTGGCAATTTCTTTAGAAAAAGGTCAGCGAATTGATTTAACAAAAGGAAAAGCGGGCCTGTCAAAATTGATGGTCGGTCTCGGCTGGGACCCTGTTTCATCAGGCGGCGGCTTTTTTGGAAAGCTGCTCGGCGGAGGCGGACCAAATATTGACTGTGACGCATCAGTGCTGATGCTGGAAAACGGCAAGTTCACTGATAAGAAAAATGTCATTTATTTTGGAAACCTGAAAAGCCGCTGCGGCAGTGTCAAGCACACAGGTGACAACCTGACAGGCGACGGAGCGGGCGATGATGAGCAGATTTTAATTGATTTGGCGAAAGTGCCTGCCAACATTAATAAGCTTGTATTTGTTGTGAATATTTATGATTGCGTAAGAAGAAAACAGGATTTCGGCATGATTCAAAATGCTTTTATCCGTGTTGTTGATCAATCAAATCATGAAGAAATGCTCAAATACAACTTGAAAGACAATTATGCCGGCAGAACAAGCCTGATTACGGCTGAAATCTACCGCCAGGACGGCGAGTGGAAATTCGCGGCGGTCGGCGAAGGCACAAACGATACGAGATTAGAAGATATTGTCAACCGATACGTATAAAAGAAAAAGGAGTGGATGAAACATGGCAATTTCATTGGCAAAAGGACAAAAAGTAGATTTAACAAAAACGAATCCGGGTCTTTCAAAGGTTGTTGTCGGTTTGGGCTGGGATACGAATAAGTATGACGGCGGACATGACTTTGATCTTGACTCAAGTGTGTTTCTTTTAGATGCGTCTGGAAAATGCGCATCTCAAAATGATTTTATTTTCTATAACCAGCTTGAAGGCGGAAACGGTTCAGTCGTTCATTCAGGCGATAACCTGACAGGCCTTGGCGAGGGTGATGACGAGAATGTAAAAGTCAATCTCAGCGCCGTACCTGCCAATATCGACAAAATCTCATTTGTTATCACGATTCACGAAGCGGAAGCGCGCAGCCAAAACTTTGGACAAGTGTCAAATGCGTTTGTACGCATTGTCAATGAAGAAACAAATGAAGAGCTTATTCGTTACGATCTTGCGGAAGATTTCTCTATTGAAACGGCAATTATCGCTGGAGAGCTTTACAGACATAACGGCGAATGGAAATTCTCCGCTATCGGCTCAGGCTACCAAGGCGGTCTTGCCCGCATCGCAACAGATTACGGCTTGCAAGTCGGTTAAGATATATTACGAAGAGCAGAAAGGAGAGAGGCAGTATGGCCATTCAATTAGCAAAAGGACAGCGTGTGGATTTAACGAAAACAAATCCGGGACTCACAAAAGCGGTGATCGGTTTAGGCTGGGATACAAATAAGTACTCAGGCGGACACGATTTTGACCTGGATGCTTCAGCCTTTTTAGTGGATGCGCATGATAACTGCGTGAATGATCTCGATTTCGTCTTCTATAATAACCTTGAGCATCCGAGCGGCGGTGTCATCCATACGGGTGACAACCGCACCGGAGAAGGCGACGGAGATGATGAGCAGATCATCGTTGATTTTTCAAAAATCCCTGCTCACATTGAGAAAATCGGCATCACAGTTACCATTCATGACGCGGAAGCACGCAGCCAAAACTTTGGACAAGTGTCAAACGCGTTTGTACGCGTTGCAGATGAAGAGACTCAAAATGAGCTTCTTCGCTTCGATTTGGGGGAAGATTTCTCCATTGAAACAGCCGTTGTCGTATGTGAGCTGTACAGACACGGAAACGAGTGGAAGTTCAATGCGATCGGCAGCGGTTTTTCCGGCGGCCTTGCTTCATTATGCCGGAACTACGGTTTGCAGGTGTAAGCGAGTGACAAATAAAGCAGTCACCGTTTTGAATTAATAGGAGGAAAAAACTTGGAATTTTTACATCACATCATGTCTACGTATGCTTCATTTTTCGATTGGGAAATGTGGGGGGAAGTTCTGACTGATCCGGTTTCTTGGGGTCTGATCGGTTCCCTTGTTGTGCTGGAAGGCCTTTTATCGGCCGATAACGCGTTAGTTCTTGCGGTAATGGTGAAACACCTTCCGGAAAAACAGCGTAAAAAAGCGTTAACGTATGGTTTATTCGGAGCGTATATTTTCCGATTTATTTTCATTGGACTCGGTATGCTTCTCATTAAATTCTGGTGGATCAAGGTGCTTGGCGCGCTTTACCTGGCTTGGCTCGTCATTAAGCACTTTTGGATCGGAGAAAAAGAAGAGGAAGCAGACGGTATTAAGAAAAATTCTTGGATGGTCCGTACATTCGGGATCTTCTGGGCAACTGTTATTTCAGTTGAACTGATGGACCTTGCCTTTTCTGTGGACAGCATCTTAGCCGCGTTTGCGGTATCTGAAAAAGTATGGGTTCTTTTGATCGGCGGTATGCTGGGTATTTTAATGATGCGTACAGTCGCAAAAGTATTCCTTGTGCTGATCGATAAAATCCCTGAGCTTGAAAACACAGCATTCGTGTTAATCGGAATTATCGCGCTGAAAATGGCAGGGAGCGCTTTCCATTATGAAATGCCGCATTCTGTATTCTTCATTATCATTATCGCTGCATTTGCGGTAACATTTATCATTCACTATATCAACAAACAAAAGCAGGTGCGCGAACAAACAGCTGCGTCAAAAGAAGAATAAAACAAAACAAGGAGGGAGTTTCATGTCCTTCCTTTTTTGTTACAGAAAAGAGGGTGACTGGTTTGCGGTATTTCCACTATTTATCAGCGCGTCAAGAAGAGCATGTATTTTATCAAGTGCCGAAACAGGTCACGAAAGAGGCGCCGAAAAAGTGGCTTGAACAAGCGCTGGGAGCCCTATTATATATGCCTGCAACCCGCCACGACATCGGCGCTATGATTACTGAACAAAAATACGAGGACCTTACGTCCGTTGTGTTCTGCTTAGAGGATGCGATTGGGGATCATGAAGTCGAGCAGGCTGAACATAATCTTAACATTCAGCTTGAGCGTATAGAACAGGCAATTCAGCAAAACAAAATAGAACCGGAAAATCTTCCGCTCATGTTTGTAAGGGTGCGTTCTCCGAAGCAGATGCAGGAGCTGGCCGGCCGCTTAAAGCACCTTCTCCATTTGTTAACCGGTTTTGTGTTTCCGAAATGTTCAGGAGTCAACGCCCGTGACTATGCGGAAACGCTGAAAAACATCTCTCGCGATAGGAGAGCGCCGATTTATGGAATGCCGATTTTAGAAACGCCCGATTTGCTTTCAAAAGAGACGCGGACAGAGGCTTTCGGAGAGCTGAGTGCGGTACTGCATCAATATCAGGACTTGATTTTAAACGTGCGAATCGGTGCGACTGATTTGTGCGGGTTATACGGCATCCGGAGAAAGCCGGGGCAAACCATCTATGATATTCGCCTGATTGCTGATTTTATGGCAGATGTCATCAATTATTTCGGCCGGACGTTTGTTGTTTCTGGACCGGTCTGGGAATATTTCCAGGCAACGCAAAAGCCTCACCTTCTATCAGGACACCAGCCTGCTGAGCTGAATGAGCATGTCAAAGGTTTGGTGAAGGAAACAGAGCTTGATATCGCTAACGGGATTCACGGGAAAACGGTCATTCACCCGTCTCAGCTTAAAGCGGTAAACAGCCTGTATGTTGTATCAAAGGAAGACTATATGGATGCCTTAAGCATTATTCATCACGGAAACGGTTCAATCGGTGTGATGAAAAGCCATTTTTCCAACAAAATGAATGAAATGAAGCCCCATATGAAATGGGCTGAGAACATCATAATAAAATCAGAAATCTATGGGGTGTATCATGAAAACCGATCTTTCTCCGATTTGCTCAACGAACAGCAAACCACTTCAAATATTGGACAATATGGCGGTTGATCTGTCGGTCACTGACAATCCGCTTTCTATTCCGGAGCAAATCTTATTTGAAATGGCGGCGCGTGTAAACAAAAAAAGGGGTTTTTTATTTGTCAGCAAAGTGCTGGGAAAGCATATTCCAGTTCATCCGCTGAAGCCGCTTTTGGCGTCAGGGCTGCTTGCTTTGGAGTACGCTGAACGAAAAACGGGGCGTGAGCTGAAGGAGAAGGCTGACATTCTGAACGGGTTTCTTTCAGGAACGGACAGCGGCCTTCGTAATGCTTATCGAACATTGCAAAAGCAGCGCGTGGCACTAGAGGAGGCGCCGCTTGTGATCGGGTTTGCGGAAACGGCGACAGCACTTGGACACGCGGTTTATGACTGCATTGAGAATGCCTTGTATGTCCATACAACACGTGAACAAATACGAAACAATGAGCCTTCCATTACATTTGTCGAGGAGCACTCCCATGCGACCGACCAGCTGTGCTATGCGGAACCTCATATGATCAACAACAATTGCCCTGTGATTCTCGTGGATGATGAAATCACAACAGGAAAAACGGCATTGCATATCATTCGGGATATACAATCGAAATTTCCCCGCAAAGAATACGCTGTTTTGTCTTTATTGGATTGGCGGACTGAGGAACACAAACAAGCTTATGCTGAAGCGGAACGGGAATTAGGGGTTACCATATCAACAACAGCTTTACTGTCTGGGCGCATTTCCTTTAAGGGAGAGCTTTTGTCAGAGTCTACCTATGATTACAAACCGAAGCCGCAGGAATCAGCAATAAACAGAACAGACATCGACTTGTCCGGCTTCTTTGCATCCTTACCCTATCAGCCGGCCACATTCGCAGACGAGCATTTTTATGTGAAAGAAACAGGGCGATTTGGCTTAAAGGCGAGTGACAGGCAGGCCGTTCACGAGGCCTGCCGCCTAGCTGCGCAGCATGTGGAACAATATCGGAAGGGGAGAAGAACGCTTGTGCTCGGAACGGGAGAGCTGATGTACATCCCTATGAACATCGCAGCGAATCTTCACGGCTCTATTTCTTATCACTCTACTACCTGCAGTCCGATTCACCCTGTTGCCAAAGAGGGCTATGCTGTGCAGAACGGATATTCATTTATGAATCCCGAAGATGAGGGGGTTCGCCATTTTATCTATAACCTCCCCGCCGGAGCGTATGACGAAGTCTTTTTCTGTCTTGAAAAGACCGTTTCGGATGAGGCGTTACAGCCGATTTTTCATATATTCAAAGAAAAAGAAGTCCCGCATATCCACATTGTAACCCTTTCAGGAAAGGCGTGATCTGAATTGACAGAGATAATTGACCGGATTGGAAGCTATCCGAAGGAGGATGTCACCTTTCTATTAAAAGATTTGTCCGCCGTTTCGATTGAAAAAAGCACGGAAGAACGGGAACGGTCGATTCAAAGCGGCACCCATTACTCTGAGATGCTGCCGATCGAATATAAGCCGACAGATGAGTATATGAAACTGTTTTATGCCTCGCTTGATGACAGTAAACAGAAGGTTGCGTTGGCGGCCGGAGCTGTGGCGGAGCAGCTTTTCGCCAAACACGGCAACGATACGGTTTTGTGCAGCCTGGCAAGGGCGGGCACGCCGATCGGTGTATTGATCAAACGGTACATCAAAATGAAGTATCACATCTCAGTTCCGCACTACAGCATATCGATTATTCGGGACAGAGGAATTGATGAAAACGCCTTGCAGTATATGCTGAAGCATCATCCAGACGGAAAGATCGCTTTTATCGACGGCTGGACAGGCAAAGGCGCTATTACAAAAGAACTGAACCGATCCATCCAACAGTTTAACCAGCGCTGGAATACGAGACTTTCCTCAGAAATTGCGGTGCTTGCCGATCCGGGTGATTGCGCGGACATCTACGGAACGAAGGAGGATTTTCTGATTCCGAGTGCCTGCTTGAACTCTACAGTATCGGGTCTTGTCAGCCGCACGGTCTTAAATGAAAAATGGATCGGGCCGGATGATTTTCACGGGGCGAAATATTACCGTGAGCTGAGCGAAGAGGATGTTTCTGTATTCTATATTGAAACGATAGCCGAGCAATTTCCGTCTATTCTTAAAGAAGCAGAACGCCTGGCGATTGGCTTGCAGCGCGCACGTATGAAACCGGATTGGAGCGGCTTGGTTTCCATTGAGACGATCCGAGAGCAATTTGGCATCAGCAATACGAACCTGATCAAACCGGGAGTCGGAGAAACGACCCGTGTGCTTCTTCGCAGAGTGCCTTGGAAAATACTAATTCAGCCTGGCGCTGAAGAAACGCTGAAACATATTCTTTTACTGGCAAAGGATCGGGGAGTACCTGTAGAAGAATACGAGAACATGTCTTACAGCTGCTGCGGGCTGATTCGTCCGGCGGAGAAAAGCCTATGAACGCGTTTGCCAGCGATTTAGACAGAACATTAATTTATTCAAGGCGCATGATCGGCACGCCCGATAAGGAGGCCGGGATTGAGCTGATTGAAACATTAAATGGGCGGGAGCTTTCTTATATTTCCTCAGCCGTAAAAGAACATATAAATCAGATTCAGAAGGATCACTATTTTATTCCCGTCACCACGCGTACAAACGAACAGTATAAGAGACTCCTATGTTTCCAGCAGGACATTGTGCCGGAATATGCGGTGACAACAAATGGCGGGTGCATCTTAAAAGGCGGCGAGCCTCTGAAAGAGTGGGACGAGCTGATGAAAGAGGAGCTGGCGTCGTGTCTGCCGATCGAGGCCATGCTGAGGGAAATTGCAGGTCTCTCGTTATCAGATGCGGTAAAAAGAACCCGAATCGCCCATCACTATTTTGTGTATCTCATTTTACATGAGGAAAAAATACCGTACATCGATATATCCGCTGTGAAAAAGTGGGGAGCCGATAAGGGCTGGCAAGTATCCCTGCAGGGGCGAAAGCTTTACTTTATTCCCAATCCGCTTAATAAGTGGAAAGCGGTCGAATACCTGAAATCCAGGCTCACTCTTGATGAAATTTATACGGCTGGAGATTCTCTGCTTGATCTTGAACTGATCCGTGAAGCCGATTTTGGCATCGCACCCGCGCACGGCGAGGTATTAAGTCACGATCCGAAACTTCGCAAAACGGCTGCAAGCGGCATGCTGGCGGGAGAAGAAATCACAGCGTTAGTTTTATCGCAAATATCCAAATTAAAACACGTATAAAACACACAAAAAAACCAGAAAGGAGGATATGATGAGACAAGAAGAGTTAACCATCCATAAAGCTGTTCCGGCTCATGGCGATTGGAAAAGTATGCTGTTTCAGCCATTGCCGGAGCGGGATCACTATGAGAATGAACAAGGTCTTTCTTTTTCGCGGCTTGCCGGGCAAATACTGGGCACGCCCATTGATGAGACCGACTACTTTAACGAGCTGTATGATCTTTCTGTAAACGATCATATTTATGTCCTGAGCGAAACGCTTGATAAAACAATTGCACCCGAAACTTTTCAGGCGCTTCAGCATATTCATTCCATCAATCAGCAGGAAAAAGGCCTTTCGGTCAGCCGCTTTGTCGCCTTTCTGGACGGGGAACAGCTGATTGCGAAGCATTCCAATCCCATGTTGCACCGCCATTTAAGAAAAGCACTGATGACGCTGTTACATACCTTTGCCGAAAATCATGAGCAGGGACTGAATCACCCTGATTTTCGCAGAGTGCTTCTTGATGTTTCAAAGTTTTCCTTGAACCACCTGAATCCTTGGCTGGAAAAAGCCGATATAGAGCGGGAGATGCCGAAGGTGGTCTGGTATGGAGACGCGACGAAAAGCCAGCTGTATTTCTTATATTACTTGATGCTTGTCGGCTGTGATGTCCTATTGTTTCATCCCGCGGGAACCGATCAGCTGACGCTCGTTGATCCTAAGCAGGAGCTAAGCTTCACGGAAAAGCTTCCGGATGTCTCAGACCTTCAGCCATTCCCGAAAGAAAAACCTGACCGTAAATCAACGGTGGCGTATCGATCGACAAAGGAATTTGAGCATGTGCTGAATCACGAGGAATCCATGCTGTACAAGCCTTGGCAGTTCAGAGATCACACACCGGTTTCCGTGACGCTGAAAACGACCTATGATGAATTGTTTTTAATTGTGAAAGAACGTGCGTTTATTCGCCCGAATTTCAAAGCCGATAAACATTCAATCGACATTCCGAATGTGTTTGCCAAAATTATGGGCGTGTCGAAGGACAATAAAGAATATTGGAACAGACTTCATACAATGGCGGACTATCCAGAAACGGAGATGGTTCGAAGCTTTCCGTTTACAGAAGAAATCAAATCAAACTATCAATTTCATTACAGCCACGCGCTTGATCATGAAGGAAACATTGATCCGGAGAAGCTGATCGCAAGCAATGTATGGCAGTACAAACAGCTTCCGGCAGGCATTCAGACCGCGATCGCCAAAACGATCTCGAGAATGTGCAGACACCCGCGGCTGAAGGCATTGCATCAGGAACAGGTCAAGGATGTTCAGATCTACTTGTTTAAACAAACAACAAACCTTCCCGCTAACCTGCTGAAATTGATTCAAATGTTCGACTATGCGCAGACCGTTCCGAAACTGGTGCTGTATCATACGGAAATGAACGGTGAGCTCACACGATCAGACGCCGCAGCCCTGCTGTTTTTGAATGAAATCGGCATTGATATCGTCATTTATAATCCTCCCGGACATCAAGACATTGAGCATTATATCGAAGAGGATCAGTATGATATTCACTGGCTGGACGACATGGTGTTTCAGCAGGACTATAAAGAGCCCTCGCTCGTGAAAAGGCTGTTCAGAACGATTACCCAAAAGTAAGGAGAGAAGAAAAGCATGACAACAGAAAATCAAAATCCGCTTGTTCTCGATAAAAACGAAGAAATTTCTCAGCAAAAGGCAGACGATATCCGCCTGCAGCTCCGCCAGGAACCAGAGGTGCAGCGCCTCGCCCAGCAAATTGACGTGAAAAACCAAATGGAGCTGCTGGAGTACGGAAAGGAGCCGGCTGTTGAAATTTCCAAGTTCTCTGACCGCATCTTGGGGATGATGAAAACAACAAGTGTGACAGATTCAGGCACGATGCTGACTCAGCTTGGAAAAATCATGGACCGCTTTGACAAAAATGATTTTGACGAGCCAAAGGGACTGATGGCCAAAATCTTCAAACGCGGCGGCAGCATGATTGAGAAAATCTTTAAAAAGTATCAGACGCTTGGCGGAGAAATTGAAAAAATCAACGTTGAGATTTCCAAGTATAAAGATGAGATGACAAAAACAAACTACACGCTCGATGAAATGTATGAAAACAATATCAACTACTACATGGAGCTTGAAAAATACGTTGTTGCCGGACAAATGAAGCTGGAAGAGATGCAGTCAATCCTTCCTTCCTATGAAGAAAAAGCGGCAAGCGGAAACCAGCTTGCGCAAATGCAGCTTGATACGCTGCGCAACGGCATTCAGGCGCTTGAGGAACGCGTGTATGATCTTGATATGGCGCGAATGGTGGCACTTCAAACCGCACCGCAGATCCGTCTCCTTCAGCGCGGTAATGCTAAGCTGATCGGCAAGATCAACTCTGCTTTTATTATCACGATTCCGATTTTCAAAAACGGCATTATTCAGGCCGTTACAGTGAAACGCCAAAAGCTTGTGGCTGATTCTATGAGCGAGCTTGACCGCCGGACAAACGAGATGCTGAAACGCAATGCGGAGAACATCTCGAATCAGAGTGTTGAAATTGCCAGAATGGCCGGCAGACCGAGCATTGATATAGAAACGATCGAATCCTCTTGGAACACGATTGTCAGCGGCATGCAGGAAACAAAACAAATCGAAGAAGAAAACAAACGCCTCCGGGAAGAGGGCGCAAGACGAATTGCCCAGCTGCAGGATAATATTAAAAAAGCAGCATTACAGCAATAAAAAGACCCCCGCTTGTGAATCATAAGCGGGGTTTTTGATTGACATCAATTAGGTAATGACAATGTGTAAAGACAGGTGTAAACTTAAACGGTAATCATTTTGCATATCAGAGGTGTTGGCTATGGGAAAACAACAGCCTATATCCCAGCGTAAGCTGCTGGGTGTCGCCGGTTTAGGGTGGCTGTTTGATGCAATGGATGTCGGAATATTATCGTTTATTATCGCCGCGCTCCACGTGGAGTGGAATCTTTCGCCCGAGGAAATGAAATGGATCGGAAGCGTGAATTCCATCGGCATGGCTGTGGGTGCGTTTTTGTTTGGATTGCTGGCTGATCGAATCGGCCGTAAAAAAGTATTTATCATTACCCTTTTATGCTTTTCAATCGGAAGCGGGATATCAGCCTTCGTCACAAGCTTATCGGCATTTCTCATTCTCCGTTTTGTGATTGGGATGGGACTTGGCGGCGAACTGCCTGTCGCTTCAACGCTTGTTTCGGAAGCGGTTGTGCCTGAAAAGCGGGGCCGGGTCATTGTGCTTCTCGAAAGCTTTTGGGCTGTGGGCTGGCTGGCAGCGGCGCTTATTTCCTATTTTGTCATTCCAAGCTTCGGCTGGCAGGCGGCTTTGCTTTTAACCGCACTGTCGGCGTTTTATGCGCTGTACTTGCGGACAGGATTGCCTGATTCGCCGAAGTACGAATCGCTTTCTATGAAAAAGAAATCGGTGTGGGAGAACGTTAAAAGCGTTTGGGCGAAACAGTATGTACGGCCGACGGTGATGCTGTCGATCGTCTGGTTCTGCGTTGTCTTTTCTTATTATGGCATGTTTTTATGGCTGCCGAGTGTGATGCTGTTAAAAGGATTCAGTATGATTCAAAGCTTTGAATATGTTCTGCTGATGACGCTTGCTCAGCTTCCGGGCTATTTTTCGGCTGCGTGGCTGATCGAAAAGGCGGGCCGGAAATGGATACTGGTCATTTATTTGATCGGAACAGCGGGAAGCGCGTATTTCTTCGGAACGGCAGATTCCTTAGGTCTGCTGCTGACGGCTGGAATGCTGTTATCCTTTTTTAATCTTGGCGCGTGGGGCGTTCTGTATGCCTATACACCGGAGCAATATCCAACAGCAATTCGCGCGACAGGCTCAGGAACCACAGCGGCGTTTGGAAGAATCGGCGGCATTTTCGGCCCGCTGCTCGTCGGAACACTCGCCGCCCGCCATATTTCGTTTTCAGTGATTTTTTCAATCTTTTGCATTGCCATTTTACTGGCGGTCGTGTGTATTTTGATTTTGGGGACAGAAACGAAACAAACTGAGCTTGAATAAACAAAAGCACCTCATCATGAGGTGCTTTTTACATGGGAACCGGCAGCTTGCGGTTCGTTTTTTCTGCTTGTTTGATTTGAAAAAGCAACTTATTTTTCCAGTAAAGGAGCTTGAAGTCATAAGAGGAAGAGGGAATTTCGATTCAATAAAAGCGTTTTCAATTTAAAAAGGCTTAATTTTACCCGTAAAATACAATAATAAAGGAGGATTACAGAGTATTTAGAAGCATAAATAAGATCTTGAGGTCACAGGGATGTTTATCATGAAATGGTACAGAATAAAAGAGAATATGCGGTTTGTGTGTGTTGTTACATAAGTGTTACGGTAATAAAGATTGCTTAATATGGAGGGAAAATATGAGTGTAGATGAGAAACCGATTAAGATAAAAGTCGAGAAAGTCTCTAAGATTTTTGGGAAACAAACCAAGAAAGCAGTTCAAATGCTTGCCGACGGAAAAAATAAAAAAGAGATCCTGAAAGCAACCGGATCAACCGTTGGGGTTAACCAAGCAGATTTTGATGTATATGATGGTGAGATATTTGTCATCATGGGTCTATCAGGGAGCGGTAAATCAACTTTAGTACGGCTGTTAAACCGGCTTATTGAACCGACTGCCGGAAAAATTTACATTGATGGTGACATGATAACAAATATGTCTAAAGACCAGCTCCGGGAAGTCCGCCGGAAAAAAATCAGTATGGTCTTCCAAAAGTTCGCTTTGTTCCCGCACAGAACGATACTTGAAAACACAGAATACGGACTGGAGCTTCAAGGTGTAGACAAACAGGAGCGCCAGCAAAAAGCGCTTGAGTCGCTTAAACTTGTCGGACTTGAAGGATTTGAACACCAATACCCTGACCAGCTTTCGGGCGGGATGCAGCAGCGTGTCGGCCTTGCCCGCGCTTTGACGAATAATCCGGACATCCTTCTGATGGATGAAGCGTTTAGTGCGCTTGATCCATTAATCCGTAAAGACATGCAGGATGAGCTTTTGGATCTGCATGATAATGTCGGAAAAACGATTATTTTTATTACGCACGACCTGGATGAAGCGCTTCGCATCGGCGACAGAATCGCGCTGATGAAGGACGGAAACATCGTTCAAATCGGCACGCCGGAAGAAATCCTCATGAATCCATCCAACGAATATGTTGAGAAATTCGTTGAGGACGTTGATTTGTCTAAAGTATTAACTGCCGGCCACATTATGAAGCGCGCTGAAACGGTGCGGATTGATAAAGGGCCGCGCGTTGCATTAACACTGATGAAAAACCTAGGGATTTCATCTATTTATGCAGTCGATAAACAAAAACAATTGTTAGGTGTCATTTATGCGGCTGATGCGAAAAAAGCAGCCGAGTCTGATTTATCCCTTCAGGATATCTTGAATAAGGAATTTACGACTGTACCAGAGAATACGTATCTGACTGAGATTTTTGACGTTGTTTCTGACGCGAATATTCCAATTGCGGTTGTAGATGAAAAGCAAAGAATGAAAGGAATTGTCGTAAGAGGCGCGCTGATTGGCGCACTTGCAGGCAATAACGATTATATCAATGTTGAAGGCACTGCTGAGCAAACACAAGATCCTTCTGTACGGGAGGTGAAGTAAATTGGATAGACTGCCTAGAATACCTTTAGCAGACATCATTGACCGTTTTGTTGATTGGATTACGATAACGTTTGGCGGATTCCTCGATGGAATCGCAAATGGCTTGGCCATTTTTGTAAACGGGATTGTAACCGGGCTTGGATTTATTCCTTCTATTTTGTTAACGATTATTTTCGCAGCTCTTGCATGGTGGATCAGTACGAGAGGAATTGCGCTGTTTACTTTAATTGGCTTTCTCGTTATTGATTATTTAGGATATTGGGACCCAATGCTGCAAACGTTAGCGCTGGTTGTCACGTCCGTCATTATTTCGATTGTGGTCGGTGTGCCGATCGGAATTTGGGCATCTCAGAAAGAAACGGTTCGCCGTATCGTAACGCCTATCCTTGATTTAATGCAGACAATGCCTGCTTTCGTATATCTTTTGCCGGCAATTTTCTTCTTTAATATCGGTGTTGTGCCGGGTGTGGTTGCGTCTGTTATCTTCGCAATGCCGCCGACAATCCGTATGACGGTTCTCGGTATTAAACAAGTGCCTGCGGATCTGATTGAAGCAACTGAAGCGTTTGGTTCTACAACAGCTCAGCGTTTGATTAAGGTTCAGCTTCCGCTTGCCACAAAAACCATTCTTGCCGGGATCAACCAAAGTATCATGCTTGCATTATCAATGGTTGTTATCGCAGCAATGGTCGGTGCGCCTGGGCTAGGTTCAGAAGTATACAGCGCCGTTACACAGCTGAAAACAGGGGTCGGTGTAGAAGCAGGTATCGCTATCGTTATCGTTGCGATTACGCTCGACCGTATTACACAAAATATTAAAGTGAAGAAGAAAAGCAGGGGGAATGCCTGATGTTTAAAAAAATCATCGGTATCGGTGTTTCCGCCATGCTGGCACTCTCACTTGCGGCTTGCGGATCAGAAAACGACGAAAATGCGTCCGCAGCTGAACAGGTGAACAAGACGATCATCGGGATTGACCCCGGTTCAGGTATTATGAGCCTGACTGATCAAGCGTTGAAGGATTATAACCTGAACGACTGGACACTGATTTCATCGTCAAGCGCTGCTATGACTGCTACGCTCAAAAAGTCATACGACCGGAAGAAACCAATTATTATCACAGGATGGACTCCGCACTGGATGTTCTCCAGATATAAATTAAAATATCTTGATGATCCGAAAAAAACTTACGGCAGTGCTGAGGAGATTCATACAATCACCAGAAAAGGCTTCAGCAAAGAACAGCCGAATGCCGTTAAGCTTCTGAGCCAGTTTAAATGGACGCAAGACGACATGGGTGAAGTGATGATCAAGGTGGAAGAAGGCGAGAAACCTTCCAAAGCCGCTGCTGATTATGTGAAGAAGCACAAGGATCAAATCGCGGAGTGGACCAAAGGCGTGCAAAAGGTGAAGGGAGACAAAATCAACCTTGCCTATGTGGCGTGGGACAGTGAGATTGCAAGTACAAACGTTATGGGCAAAGTCTTAGAAGACTTGGGCTATGACGTGAAACTCACTCAGGTAGAAGCTGGTCCGATGTGGACGGCGATTGCGACGGGAAGCGCGGACGCATCCCTTTCCGCATGGCTGCCGAATACCCATAAACCATACGCTGTCAAATATAAAGGCAAATATGATGATGTAGGCGTCAGTATAACTGGCGTGAAGATGGGTCTTGTTGTGCCTCAATATATGAAAAACGTCAACTCAATTGAAGATCTGAAGAAATAATGAAGAAAGCAGCCTGTTCGCAGGCTGCTTTTTTGATTTAAGAAGCATTGGCTGATGCGAGTGTATCGGCTTTTTGGAACGTTTTTAACACAGCGTTTGCTAAAATGTGAATCCCGGTAAACATCGCGTTTCTGTCAAAGGTCATATGCGGGTGATGGAGTCCTGGCTGAAGTCCGCAGCCGAGGCCAAGCATGGTCGTTTTAAGATTCGGCACTTTCACGGCATAAAAATGAAAGTCTTCACCGCCGGTTGTGACAAGCGGTTCATCGAGCTGATCAGCTCCGATAACGTCTGTGATCGCTTCAGCCATAATGCCTTCAGCTTCTTTATTTTGGGTTGCTGCCGGAAGGCTGTGTTCTTTGTGAAGTTCAATTGTCGCATCGAATGCCGCGGCAGCCGCTTCGCAGGCTCTTTCTGTTTCTGCGATCAGCGTCTCCATGGCTTCATTTGTTTGCGCCCGCAGGTCAAGGCTGAAGGTCGCTTTTCCGGGAATGATGTTGGAGCTGTCGCCGCCGGCTTGAAGCTTTGTCATTTTGACTGTGTGCGGAATTTTCGGATCGATGTGAATCAGTCCCAGCTTATGGACGAGGAATGCCGCGATTTCGATGCTGTTTTTGCCAAGGTGCGGCCGCGCGCCATGAGCTTCCTCTCCAATGATTGTGCCTTCGATGTGCTGGCTTGACCCGTGCAGAATGGATGGGGCGCAGCGTCCGTTTTGGGTTTCCTGAATTGGACGGACGTGGACGCCATACAAATAGTCGACGTCATCAAGCACGCCTTCTTCTATCATTTTTAGAGCGCCGCCGCCTTTTTCTTCTGCGGGCTGAAAGATAAAACGGATCGTTCCGCTCGGAAGCTGCGGCTGTTTTTTCAGCAGCATTAACGTACCTAAAGCCATTGTCATATGCGAATCATGTCCGCAGGAATGATTGGCGCGAAATGTGCCGTTGACCTCCTGCCATAATGCATCAATGTCAGCACGGACAGCTACAACAGGCGAGCCCGAACCCATTTCACCGACAACTCCGGTGCAATCTGAAAACGTGCGCGTGCGGCACCCTGCATCTTCGAGTTTTTGTTTAAGAAATGCAGTTGTCTCATATTCTTTCCAGCTGACTTCTGGATTGGCGTGAAGATGTTCAAAGATGTCCATTACGGTTTGTTTCATTTCTTCTGAGAGTTTTTGCATGGGAGAAAAACCTCCTTCTTTCCTTTTTTTATATTGAAACAGGTAGATAGGCTGTTTATAATATAGCACATATTTATATTTTTCAGAATAATAGGTATTTTCTAAAAAGAGGGGATGGATCGAAATATGAGTATGCCAGCAGCCGAAACACAGCCGAAGAAAAAACGTACCGCCTTTAACATGCCTGACGCCTATGTCCTCTTATTTATCATCGCTTTCATGTGCGCCGTTGCTTCGTATATTGTGCCGGCGGGAGAATTTGACCGTGTGACGAAGGGAGAGGTTACCACTGCGGTGCCGGGAAGCTACCATTCAATTGAACAGTCTCCGGTCAGCCTGATCAGCTTTTTCACTTCACTTCAGGATGGGATGGTCGGCTCAGCCCCTATTATTTTTCTGATTTTATTCACAGGCGGCACGATCGCTATTTTAGAAAAAACAGGTGCCATCAACGGACTGATTTACAATGTCATCAGCAAGTTCCGCACAAAGCAATTATTATTTATTTGTATTGTCGGTGCGTTGTTTTCTGTTCTTGGAACGACCGGAATTGTCGTGAACTCAGTGATCGGATTTATCCCCATCGGCCTTATTGTCGCACGCTCCTTAAAATGGGACGCGGTCGCGGGTGCAGCTGTTATTTATATAGGCTGCTATGCCGGGTTTAACTCTACCGTTTTATCACCGTCCCCGCTTGGCTTATCGCAATCGATTGCGGAGCTGCCTCTGTTTTCGGGGATCGGCCTTCGTGTGGTCATATACATATGCTTTTTGCTGTCTTCTATCATTTATATCTATTGGTATACAAGAAAATTAAAGAACTCAAAGGATGCCAGCGTGTTAGGCACAAACTGGTTCCCGGCGGCAGGATTGAGCGATGCGAATCAAGAAGAAGATAAGTCTGTCCCCTTTACCGTTCGCCATAAGCTGATTTTGGGAGTCGCAGGTTTGTCACTGATCGGATTTTTGTACGGCGCATTGAAGCTTGGCTGGTCAGATTCCCAAATGGCTGCGACATTTATTTTTATTTCGGTCCTTGCCGGATTCATTGGAGGACTTGCGGCAAACGATATTGCCAAAACTTTTATTACCGGCTGTCAGAGTCTTGTATACGGTGCGCTGATTGTCGGGATGGCGCGGAGCATTTCTGTCATTCTTGAAAATGGAAAGCTGCTGGATACAGTCGTCAATGCTTTGGCTTCGGTGTTGGACGGATTCAGTCCGATGGCCGGCGCAATCGGCATGTATATCGCCAGTGCGTTGCTTCATTTTCTCATCTCTTCAGGATCGGGCGAAGCGGTTGTGTTCATTCCGATTTTGGCGCCGCTCGCTGATTTGATGGGAATCACGAGACAGGTCGCGGTGGAAGCGGTTATGCTTGGAGAAGGGGTTGTCAACTGTGTGAACCCGACGTCCGGCGTTTTGATGGCAGTGCTTGCCGCCAGCGGGATTCCGTACGTCAAGTGGCTTCGGTTTATGCTGCCGCTCGCTCTGATTTGGTTCTTAATCGGGCTTGTGTTTATTTGTATCGGTGTCTTGATCAATTGGGGGCCGTATTAAACATTGCTGCCCGCCGGCTTGTACGGCGGGCTTTTCATTTATTCGTTGCAGAAGCGCAGGCTGTTATTGTAACATGTAAGCCATAAGCCATTCGTAAAAGTGCGGGAGGAAGGTCATGAATAATCTGCATAACAGACTTTCAGGCGTGAATGGGAAAAATAAGAGAGTAAAAGAAAAAGAACAAAAAATCTGGTCGGAGATCGGCATGTTAGCCGGGGCGATTGCGCTGCTGGATGTGATCATCCGCGGCATTATGTTTGAATTTCCGTTTAAAGAATGGGTCACGAGCCTTGTGTTTTTGTTCATTATCATCTTATATTACTGCATCAGGGCATCTGCTTCTGGAATGCTGATGCCGAGAATAGACACCGAGAAAGAACTGCATAAACGGGTGAAGCAGCAGTTCACAGAATCAATAGCTGTCGCCTTTGCGGTAGTGGTGCTTACGATGTATGACAGGGGGATTCCCCATACATTCTTCGCTTGGCTGAAAATGTTTCTCTTATTTATCGTCTGCGGCGGCGTTCTGTTTCTGCTACGATTCGGGATCGTGAAGCTGTCTTACAGAAGATCGGTAAAAAAGGAGTCTAAGAAGAAATCATCATAGAGGATGGTTTCTTTTTTTGTTCATAAATCAGACAAATCTTTTCTCTTGCAAAAGTTTGTGAAGTGTTGCACAATATAAATGTGAAATACTTCACAAACAGTCATCGAAGAAAAACATACCCTGGAAGGATGATTAATGATGAATAAACATGTAAATAAAGTAGCTTTAATCGGAGCGGGTTTTGTTGGAAGCAGTTATGCATTTGCGTTAATTAACCAAGGGATCACAGATGAACTTGTGGTCATTGATTTAAATAAAGAAAAAGCAATGGGCGATGTAATGGATTTAAACCACGGAAAGGCGTTTGCGCCGCATCCGGTCAAAACATCTTTCGGAACATATGAAGACTGCAAGGATGCTGATATTGTCTGCATTTGTGCCGGTGCAAACCAAAAGCCTGGTGAGACACGCCTTGAATTAGTAGAAAAGAACTTAAAGATCTTCAAAGGAATCGTCAGTGAAGTCATGGCCAGCGGATTTGACGGCATTTTCTTAATCGCGACAAATCCGGTTGATATTCTGACTTATGCAACATGGAAATTCAGCGGCCTGCCAAAAGAGCGAGTGATCGGAAGCGGCACAACACTTGATTCTGCGAGATTTCGTTACATGCTGAGCGAATACTTTGGCGCAGCGCCTCAAAACGTGCACGCGCATATTATCGGTGAACACGGCGATACTGAGCTTCCTGTCTGGAGCCACGCAAATGTCGGCGGTGTGCCTGTCGGTGAACTCGTTGAGAAAAACGATGCGTACAAACAAGAGGAGCTAGACCAGATCGTAGATGACGTGAAAAACGCCGCTTACCATATCATTGAGAAAAAAGGTGCGACTTATTATGGTGTTGCGATGAGCCTTGCCCGCATTACAAAAGCCATTCTTCATAATGAAAACAGCATTTTAACTGTCAGCACCTATTTGGAGGGACAATACGGCGCAGATGACGTATACATCGGCGTTCCGGCTGTCGTAAACCGCGGAGGTATCGCAGACATCACTGAGCTGAACTTAAATGAGAAAGAAAAAGAACAGTTCCTTCACAGCGCAGACGTCCTTAAAAATATTTTAAAACCTCATTTTGCAGAACAAAAGGTCAACTAATCGCAACTATAGAGTAAAGGGCTGATTGTCAATGTGGGAGCAGTTGTATGATCCGTTTGGAAACGAGTATGTGAGCGCACTTGTGGCGCTCACTCCGATTCTCTTTTTTCTCTTAGCTTTAACCGTTTTTAAGATGAAAGGCATTCTTGCGGCATTTCTTACCCTAGCCGTCAGCTTTTTGGTTGCCGTTTTGGCATTTCATATGCCGGTTGAAAAAGCTGTTTCTTCTGTTTTATTAGGCATCGGAAGCGGTTTATGGCCGATCGGCTACATCGTCCTGATGGCAGTGTGGCTCTATAAAATCGCTGTGAAAACCGGGAAGTTTACCATTATTCGTTCCAGCATTGCCGGCATCTCGCCTGACCAAAGATTACAGCTATTATTAATCGGTTTTTGTTTTAACGCATTTTTGGAAGGTGCGGCCGGCTTTGGTGTTCCGATTGCAATCAGTGCGGCGCTGCTCGTCGAACTTGGCTTTAAACCGTTAAAGGCGGCTGCGCTCTGCTTAATTGCGAACGCTGCCTCTGGAGCCTTCGGCGCGATCGGGATACCGGTGATTACAGGCGCGCAAATTGGAAACTTGTCTGCTCTTGAATTGTCACGGGCATTGATCTGGACACTGCCGATCATTACATTTCTGATTCCGTTTTTACTCGTGTTCATATTAGACCGGATGAAGGGAATCAAACAAACCTGGCCTGCCTTGTTGGTTGTCAGCGGACTGTATACAGCGGTTCAGACGCTGACAATGGCTGTGCTCGGACCGGAATTAGCTAACATTTTGGCGGCGCTGTTCAGTATGGGCGGGCTTGCGCTCTTCCTGCAAAAGTGGCAGCCGAAACAGATTTACCGTGAGCAGGGAGCCGGAGAAGCTAGTGAGAAAAAAAGATACAGCGCGGCAGACATTGCCAAGGCGTGGTCACCTTTCTACATTTTAACCGCGGCGATCACCATCTGGAGCCTTCCTGCCTTCAAAGCGCTTTTCCAAGAAGGCGGACTGTTGTATCAAACAACGCTTCTTTTGAAAATGCCTTTTCTGCATCAGCAAATTATGAAGATGCCGCCCATTGCCCCATCTGCCATGCCGTTAGATGCAGTCTTTAAAGTTGATCTGCTGTCAGCGACCGGTACAGCGATTTTAGCGGCGGTCATTGTTACGGGACTGTTCAGCAAAAATTTCTCTTATCGGGATGGTTTCAGTTGCTTGAAGGAGACGGGGAAGGAACTGTGGATGCCAATTGTCACGATCTGCTTTGTGATGGCGTTTGCCAATCTGGCCAACTTCGCGGGGCTTAGCTCTTCCATCGGGCTGGCACTGGCGAAAACAGGCGATTTGTTCCCGTTTGTCAGTCCTGTTCTCGGCTGGATCGGCGTGTTCATCACTGGCTCAGTTGTCAGCAATAATGCGCTGTTCGGTCACTTGCAGGTCGTCACCGGTGCGCAGATCGGGGCCGGTTCTGATTTGCTGTTAGCCGCAAATACGGCGGGCGGGGTAATGGCGAAGCTCGTTTCTCCGCAATCTATCGCCATTGCCGCTGCCGCGGTCGGCCAGACAGGGAAGGAATCAAAGCTGTTTAAACGGACAGTAGCGTACAGCCTGATTTTGCTATTGATCATCTGCATATGGACATTTATTCTAGCAAGATTAGGTGTTTAATAGAAAAAAGCAGTACACCCAGGGTGTACTGCTTTTTCATTAATTTGCTTTCTTCGTCATTTCCTCAGTTGTTTTGACTCTTGTTTTTCCCATAAACAAAACGGTAATCGCCGCGAGAACAATTGGAATCAAAGCTAGTAAAAAGACATATGTGATGCTTGAGGACATGGCGTCGATGATCCGATTCAGAATTGCAGCAGGGATCTGTGATCGTGTGCCGGCTTGGAAAATCGCTTGCGGATCACCGATATTCTGTGGCGCGCCTGAGCCGGCGGAGCCTTTCATCCCGCCGAAGGCGTCGCTTAGCTGGTTTGTGAACACGTTTGTCTGAACCGTGCCGAAAATCGTGACACCGAGCGTCATGCCGAAGGATCGTAAAAATGAATTGGTGGAGTTGGCCGTTCCCCGAAAACGAGGTTCTAAATCATTCATGGATGCTGCTGGGAGCAGCGAGAAGTTAAAGCCTACGCCGAAGCCTGAAATCATCATAAAGACAGTCAGCCATACGCGCGCTGTGTCCGGCGTCATATTGGAAAGCAGCAGCATGCCGATAAAGAAAGATATGACGGAAATCAGCATCAGATTGCGGAAGCTTGCCTTCGTTTGGAAGATTCCGCCGATCATACTTCCGATCACTGATCCGATCATCATCGGTGTCAGAATAAAGCCTGCGCTTGTCGCTGAACTGCCGTATACTGCCTGTACGAAAATCGGAATAAACACTGCTAAAATAATGAATGTTCCGCCATAAAGAAAAGCGAGAATCTGCGCTGTGGCAAACAAGCGGTTCTTAAACATCCAGAAGGAGATAATCGGTTCTTCCGCTTTTCTCTCCACAATAAAAAAGGCAATAAAGAAAACCGCGAAAATGATAAACAGGCCTATGATTTGTATCGAATTCCAGTCGTATGTTTTGCCGCCGAGCTCAAGTGCGAACATTAGGCATACAATGGATACGACTAAAGTAATCGCGCCGCCCCAATCAATTTTCTGCTTTTTATGCTCCAGCGATTCTTTGTAATAGCGGATGATGAAAAACAATGACAGTGCGCCGATAGGGACGTTGATGTAAAACACCCAGTGCCAGCTGATAGCGTCTGTGATAATAGCGCCTAACAGCGGGCCGAGAACACTTGATAATCCAAATACAGCGCCGAACATGCCCGACATTTTTCCGCGCTTTTCCGGCGGAAATAAATCAAAGATGATCGTAAAGGCAATCGGCAGGAGCGCTCCGCCGCCAATCCCCTGAATGGCCCGGTAGATGATTAGCTGGTTCATGGTTTGTGCAATTCCGCATAATGCCGAACCGATTAAGAAAAAAATAAGTCCAAACAGGAAAAAACGTTTTCGGCCGTACATATCGGAAAGCTTGCCGTAAATCGGCATCCCAGCCATGACTGCCACCATATAGGATGCAGTCACCCAAGCGAATTTATCAAAGCTTCCAAGATCCGCTACAATGCTGCCCATCGCGGTGGCAACAATTGTATTGTCCATCGCGGACATTAAAATGCCCAGCAAAAGACCAAGAACCACAAATTTAGTGGAAGGATTTTTTGCGGCTGTTGTATCCATTTATTCTACCTCCTCTACCTTTTTTAAGTAAGGTTTGATATCATGATAATAGTTTGATTGTTAATTATCTCGATTATCAAGATAAATTTGATTTTATAGGGAGGACTGTCAGTTGTCAACAAGAAATTCCAGAAGTGAGTTGGAAAAGGCTGCCATTCAGATTTTTCGGAAATTGGGTGCTAGAACCATTCTGTTTCATCAGGCGGCTGCTCAAGCTCTCGGTCTGTTTCCTACCGATTTGAAATCAGCTGACATATTAAATGAAGCAGGACCAATGACGGCCGGTGAACTGGGGAAAAAAACGGGACTCAGCACCGGTTCCGTTACGGCGCTTGTTGACCGGCTGGAAAAAGCGGGGTATGTGGCTCGTGAAAGGGACCCGAACGACCGCAGAAGAGTGATTATCGTGCCTCTTACCGCTTCTAAACAGCATGTGAAGGATTTGTTCCGTTCATTGTCAGAGTCCACGATGGATCTGTGCCGCGAGTATACGGAGGAGGAATTGGAACTGATTTTCGGTTTTATCGGCAAAGCCTCCGATATTATGGAGGAAGAGCTTGACCGGTTGAAACAATAGGTGATTTTTGTGCATAGCTTGGCCCGTTCCCGAATAAATTGTACAAGTTGAGTAAGAGAGGGGAGTACGGGCCGGTGAACACTTTTTTGAGTTATATTGTGCTGGGGCTGTCCTTGTCTGCGCCTGTGGGACCTGTCAATGCGGCGCAAATCGATAAAGGCATTAAAAATGGATTTTGGCATGCGTGGATTTTTGGTTTAGGCGCCATGACTGCTGACGGACTGTATATGATATTCATCTATTTCGGACTGTCACAGTTTCTGACCGCTCCATTCGTAAAAACGTTCTTGTGGCTTTTCGGTTTTTTTGTACTGACCTATACCGGTATTGAAACGCTGAAGAATATCAGGGAAGCGATGGATGTACGCAGCTCGAAGGGGAAGCCGTCCTACAGAAAAACATTTGCATCGGGTTTTCTCATTTCACTGTCCAATCCACTGAGTATCCTGTTTTGGCTTGGGATTTACGGGAGCATTCTTGCGAAAACGGCTGAGACTTACAATGTGAATCAGCTACTCATTTATAGTTCTGGCATTATGATTGGTATCTTAATCTGGGATTTTTGCATGGCCATTGCAGCCAGCACTTTCAGAAACCTGCTTAATGAAAAGCTGTTAAGGGGCTTGACCGCAATCGCAGGCATATCTCTTCTTGTATTCGGGTTTTACTTCGGTTATCAGGGCATCAAAGAGTTATTGGGCTGATTCATGAAAGGACAGTCACCTGCCGCCTTCCATTTTAATATAGTATCCAGATGATACTGGAGGTGGATCAATGGTGAAAGGGATTTACACCAAAAGTTTTCTGGAACGGAATCAAACTGAGTTCCCGGAATGGCAAAGAATCGCTTTTGAGCTATTGGCAGAAACTGTGGCGGATGACGCGGATACGTTTCCTTGCATTCCCGGCCGCCAGGCATTTCTGACTGATCAGCTTCGCATTGCTTTTGCCGGAGATCCGCGGGAAAACCGTACAGCGGAGGAACTGGCACCACTGCTTGCGGAGTACGGCAAAATATCGCGGGACACAGGAAAATACGCATCTCTCGTTGTGTTGTTTGATACACCGGAAGTTTTGGCTGAGCATTATTCCATTGAGGCGTATGAAGAGCTGTTTTGGAGCTTTTTAAATAGACTGAGCGAACAAGATGAAAAAGAGTGGCCGGCAGATATGCCGGCCGATCCAGAGCATTATAAGTGGGAGTTTTGTTTTAACGGCGAGCCGTATTTTATTCTGTGTGCAACGCCGGCTCATGATGCGAGGAGAAGCCGAAGCTTCCCTTATTTTATGATCACGTTTCAGCCGAGATGGGTGTTTGAAAATCTAAATGATTCAACCGCATTTGGCCGAAACATGAGCAGGCTGATCCGATCCCGTTTACAGGCTTACGATCAAGCTCCGATTCATCCGCATTTAGGCTGGTACGGAGGAAAGGATAATCGGGAATGGAAACAGTATTTTCTCCGGGATGATGAAAAACACGTATCAAAATGCCCGTTTTCATATTTAAAGAACATGTTTAACAAAATGAAATAGTTCACGAGCTGGCAGGGCGGTCTTTATGTCCCTGCTTTTTTTGATAAATCAAGGTGACAACGGCAATGACAGCTAGAAATCCCAAGCTGACAAAAAATCCGGGTCGGCTCGATTTTTCAAACAGCGTGCCGGACACAGCCGCCGCGATCAGAATTGTCGCCAAATAAATTTGCGTTTTCGCCATGGCTGCCGGATCGGTCAGCTTTTTGCTGGAGAACAGGATAAACAGCCAAGTGTATAAAAGCATCAGCCCGGCCGCTGTTGTCATGTGCTCGTAAATATTTTTAGGCAGCACTAGAGACAGTACGATAGACACGATAAGCCCCGCAAATGTTAATCCGAGCGCGGGCCAGCATATTTTTTTGCCTTCTTTTAGAGTAAAGCATTTCGGCGCGTCGCCGTCATCGGCCATCGTACAAAGCAATGTTGTCACAGCAAAGAGTGAAGCGACAAGGGTCGAGAAGCCCGCGATAATAAAAATGCCGTTGAAAATATCAAGAATTACTTCAAGATGAAATCCTTTTAAAGACGTAATAAATGGGCTGTCCTGTTCTGTAAACTTGTGTAAAGGAACTAATAGCAAAGCGAGCCCGATTGAAATGATATAAATAATCGCCAGCGTTGCCAGCATCAGCTTGCCTGACTTTGAGGCTTCCTCCGGCTTTTTTAAGTGAACCGTCATGAGCCCCATAACTTCAATTCCGCCAAACGCGTAAAATGCATAAATAAGGCCTGTCCACAGCCCCATAGCTCCGAATGGGAAAAATTCTTTTGTCTCATTCGGAATCTGCACCTCCGGCTTTCCGCCTGACAATATGCCGCACAAAGCCAGAATGGCAATAACGATAAACATGAAGATAGCGGCAGTTTTGATAACAGCCAGCACGTTTTCTGTTTTTTCAAAAACAGAAAGTCCGGTAAAAATAATGAGAAGCCCAAGTACAGCGTAGATGGAGGCAAATACCCACAGCGGCACTTGGGGAAACCAATGCTTCGTAAATAACGAAATGGCTGTCAGCTGGCTTCCGGTAATCAGCATTTCAGATGACCAGTACACCCAGCCGTTGCTGAAGCCGGCCCACCTTCCGAATGCTTTTCTCGCATATGAACAGAATGAGCCCTTTTCAGGGTGTTTTGCCGATAGTTTGGCAAGCTGTTCGAATACAAAATACGTGCCGATCGCCGCAATGAGAAATGATAATAGAACGGAAAATCCGCTTTTTACAATTGCGATGCTGGAACCGAGAAAAAATCCTGTTCCGATTGTGCATCCAATCCCGATTAATGAAAGCTGCCACCAAGCCAGATTTCCTTTTTCTTGGTCTTTTTTTGTTTGACTCATTTACATTCAACCCCTTTTATCTAAGGTTAGATTGCAACCCGCGCAAGGCTTATATGCATCGGATTTTTGCCTCTTTTTACATGGAGGCGATGGCAAACGTTCATACTAATAAAAAAAAGGAGCGAAGCGGATGACAAAGCAATATATCGTTCAGCCGAAGAAAGGGCTCGGCCTGAAGCTGAAAAAGGGCCAGATTTTGAAGGTGGTTGATGTAGAGGGGCAGCAGGTTGCTGATTTTGTGGCGTACCATGCAAAGGATTTTTATGAGCATCTTGATCAGGGAGCGACCATTGATGCCAATCATTCCATTCATGTGAAGGTCAACGATCATATTTACTCTAATTTGTATAAACCGATGCTGACGCTCATTGAGGATACGGTCGGCAAGCATGACCTGCTTCTGCCCGCCTGCCGTCCTGACATGAACAGGCTGTTATACGGAAAACAAAAGGACGAGTTCCAGGATACGTGTTATGACAATATGAACCGGGCGCTTGAGCAGTTCGGCGTGCCGAAGCCGCATATGCATTATCCGTTTGCGATTTTTATGAATACTGTTTTAGATGAAAAGGGGAACCTGTCTGTGGAAACGCCCCTGTCAAATGCCGGGGATTACGTCAGACTCAGGGCGGAGATGGATTTAATTGTCGCGTTTTCTTCCTGTCCGATTGAAAAAGGAAAGTGCAATGGCGACAGTGTGACGTCCATACGGGTTGAAGTCAGCTGATCTCACTTATTCACTATGAAATAAGACCTGTGCTATAGTTAATATGGATACATAACAGTCATGATTCATTTTCATCGATTTAGGGAAATGATTCAGTAAATAAGCAATAATGTACAGGAGGAATGATTGGGATGAGCATGCAGGAAAAGATTATGCGTGAATTACATGTGAAGCCCTCAATTGATCCAAAGCAAGAAATTGAGGACAGAGTCAATTTTTTAAAACAATATGTAAAGAAAACCGGCACTAAAGGACTTGTGCTTGGCATTAGCGGCGGCCAAGATTCCACACTTGCGGGAAGACTGGCTCAGCTTGCAGTGGAAAGCATTCGCGAGGAGGGCGGAGACGCTCAATTTATCGCGGTCCGTCTTCCGCACGGCACACAGCAGGATGAAGATGATGCCCAGCTCGCTCTGAAGTTTATCAAGCCGGATAAATCATGGAAATTTGACATTCAATCAACAGTCAGTGCTTTTGCAGATCAATATCAGCAAGAGACAGGCGATAAGCTGACAGACTTTAATAAAGGAAACGTAAAAGCGAGAACGAGAATGATTGCTCAATACGCGATCGGCGGCCAAGAAGGCCTTCTTGTGATTGGAACAGACCATGCGGCCGAAGCCGTGACTGGTTTCTTTACGAAGTACGGTGACGGAGGCGCAGATCTTCTGCCGCTGACAGGCTTAACAAAGCGTCAGGGAAGAAGCCTGCTGAAAGAGCTGGGTGCACCAGAACGCTTATACTTAAAAGAACCGACTGCCGATCTGCTGGATGAAAAGCCGCAGCAGTCCGATGAAACTGAGCTAGGCATTTCCTATGATGAAATTGACGATTATCTCGAAGGAAAAGAAGTATCGGCGAAAGCGTCAGAAGCGCTGGAGAAACGCTACAGCATGACGGAGCATAAGCGCCAGGTCCCAGCTTCTATGTTTGATGACTGGTGGAAATAACATGATAAAAAGCCCACTCTCGTAGTGGGCTTTTTATTTATTGATTCCTTTACATGTACATATTTTCAAAACGTCTTTTATTTGATGCGGATATGATTCAGCTTCACCATTAATCTATCAGTGAACCTTCGCAGGCTGCCTCTCGAATCAGGCTCGAGCGGCAGATTAGCTTGGGAAGCAATCGTTTCTGCGACCTGCTGAATAGACATTTGGTCTGTGTGGAGATGTTCTGTGAAAAGGCTATCAGACAGGCTGTTGATGCAGCGGTCGATTTGCTTTGCGGCCCAGGAGTTTTTTCCTTCCGCTCTGGTGCGCAGGCGTTTCAGCAATGTTTCCTTTGAAGCCAGCAGGGTAAAGTGATGAATTGTCCGGCCGTCCTGTCTCAGCCTGCCAATAATGTCATCGAAGTATTGATCGTTCGTAATGGTCATAGGCACAATGATGATGCCCTGATATGTATCTGACAAATAGGAAACCATGCTGTAATTGAATTCCCGCCACAGCGGGTAGCTTTGAAAGTCGTCTTCAGCGATATCCGGCGGTATCATTGAACGCATCGCGAACCCCATCTTTTCAGGATCATATACGTAAGACGGTTTCAGCCTTCTATGCAGTTCAAACGCCGTTTGTGTTTTTCCGGAACCGAACGCCCCGTTTATCCACACGATCATCGTGATTTCCCCCTTTTTGTTTATGATACATAAAAAGACCCTTCGATCGAAGAGTCAGCGGGAAAAAACAGCCGTATATTCGCGGAGCGATTCTTTTATATGGGTGAAGGCATGTTCTCCAAAATACTCAAGAGAAACAAAACCATCATATTGTCTGTTTATCAGTTCTTTTAAAAATGCTTTTTGATCAAGATCTCCTTGAAAAATCGGAGTGGGTTCGCTTAGATACCAGTTCTCAAAATTCCAGCGATAGTTTTTCAAATGGATATGGCTGATCGTATGAAAGGTTTTTTCTAAAGCCGGCAGCTGGTCAATTCGGTTCACGTGCAGATTTGACCCGTCAAAAATCGTTCGGAGTCTCGGATGGGCGACATCCTTCAAAAATGTTAAAGCAGCTTCAGGTGTATCGGCATACGTATCGTAATGAATTTCCAGACCGATATTTACCTCATAGCCGTCTGCCATTTGCGCAGCCTGCTGAAATTGCTCAACCGCACGCAGCCATTTTTCTGGCGACGTTCTGTTTGACGCCTGATTCCCGACAAATACGCGAATGAGCGGGCTGTGAAGCTGTCTTGCCGCCCGAAGCCCTTTTCTCACTGCTTCTTTTGTCTCTTCTTCTCCTTGTGTCACAAAATCGGTGTATAAGCTGACCGCGGGCACCTTCAAATTATGTTGCTGCAGCAGTGTATAAAGGCCGTCCAGCGGCCCGAAGTCCTGTTCATACTGTTCGATGTGGCCGTACCACAAATCAATCCCGTCAAAGGACTGCTCCTTCGCAAAGGAAATGATGTCCATTATATTTTGCTTTTTACACCCGGTTGTACAAAAGCTTAATTTCATCTCAATCCCTCCCGTCATCTTTTTCCCTGATGAAAAACGGATAAACGCAGATAGAGGAAGGGTGTTTTTAATCATTTAATGCTTTTTTGCGTCGAAGTATTAAATTATGTCTGAAAATGTTGTACAATGAATTTCATCCGACCAAGAAGGTTGAACGCAAAAAAGAAACGGAGCCGGCTGCTCAAAAACGACGTTTCGTCCATTGCGTTTTCTCATGTTTTATTGTAGGAAAGCTTGAACGGTTGACGATGAAATAGAGAAAGCCCGAGCCGGTACCTATATAAATATTCGCAAAATCAGCATATAATGAAGATAAACTTTCATTCCTTAGGAGGATTTCGCCGAAGATGAACGCTAAACGAGCCATCCCAGTAAGAGAAAGAAATATCGTCCTGATTGGATTCATGGGTGTAGGAAAAACGACAATCGGCCAATTGGTCGCTAAGAAATTATATAGAGATTTTATCGATATTGACCAAGAAATCGAAAAGGATTTCAACATGTCGATCCCTGAGATGTTTGAAAAAAAAGGTGAAGACTTTTTCCGGAAAACAGAAAAAGAATATATCCTGAATTTATGCCATCATACAAGATTTAAAATTGTCTCACTTGGCGGAGGCTCTTTTAAACAAGAGGAAATCAGAAAGTGCTGTCTCGAACATTGTCTGGTGCTTCACCTTGATCTGTCTTGGGAGAACTGGAAGCAGCGCGCGAATTTGCTGATCGAAAGCCGCCCGGTGCTGCATAATCGGTCAATGGACGAAATGGAGCAGCTGTTTAACGAGAGAAAAGTCATTTATGATAAGCACAATTCAAAAGTGGAAACAGACAACCTTGCTCCTGAAGAGATTGCAGATTACATTGTGGAGACGCTAAAAATCGGCTGGGATCTTTATCAGCCAATGTAAAAGCCGTGCGGGATGCACGGCTTTTTTTTTATCGCTTTACGCCTTGGATGAATTATCGTTTTTAAGCAAAAGGATTCAGGCTTTCCGTTTAGATTCAACTCGAGGCAAAAGGTGTCTCGGGCTTCGTCAGACGCTGTCCCTTTCTGAAAGTGTACATTCACAGCGGCTTTTTCTTCCGCAAAAGATGAAGCAACGTCAACCATTTCCTGCGTCGCATCAATGCCGATGCATTCTTGGACATAAGGGGCAAATGCCAGCACCGTATGGCCCGCTCCCTCTCCGCATCAAGCACTTGCTGCTCTGCACAGCATTCCGCAAATTTGATCAGCATCGTTAAATCTTCCCCATCAGCAAATACCTTCTCATCACGATACATCACAGCGTTTTTCGAAAACGGAGTTTCGTTTGGCCAAATGAACCAGCTCTTTCATCTTTGTTTGTTATGATATGGATGATGTTAGCAATTTCTGTTATGATCATTTTTATATCTTGGACGAAGCGGCGGAGCACCTTCATATCGCCCAGCCTTCTCTCAGCCAGCAAATCAAGAAGCTGGAGACGGAGCTGGGGCTTACTCTTTTTCACAGGTCACACGGCTCTGATACGCTGACACCGCACGGCCGCCGTTTCATTGAAAAGGCTGAGGACATCATTCGATTAAGGGATGACTTGCTGGTGAAGATGCAGGCAGGACTGGGGCACAAGCTTTCGATCTGTAACAGGGAGATATACCTTTCCCCCGGCTTCTGAAGCAGTTTTTGGCGCATTATCCCCATGTGGAGGTTCAGCTTATCGAAAAAGACCCGGCTGCCTTAGAGGAGATAACGGCAAAGGGAGAGGTTATCCTTGCCGATTGAGGATGTGAGGCTCTCCATTGAACCCTTGCTGACTGAGCCGATCGTTCTTGTCGTATCAAAGGAAAAACAAAGGTGGATGCCGCTCGAAATGACTGCACTGATTGATAAAGCACTGGAAGGTGAGGGAAGCCGTGCGTGCCGCTTGAGATAGCAAAGCACGTTCCTTTTATTTTGCTGAAGAAGGGATACGGTTTTCGCCGGATGGTACTTGACCTATGTGCGGAAAGCGGCTTTAAGCCAAACGCCGCGTTTAAAACGAGCACATCAAAATCGCGCAATCCCTTGCCGCAAACGGTTTGGGGTAACACTGACCCAAATATGGTCAAAAGGGAAAAGATCCGGGTGTCATCTATTTATCGCTTCAATCCGCGCCATCACGCACTCTTGTTTTTGTATTTTTTAAAAAACGCTAAGTCATTCTGACCGCACAGGCCATTATGGAACTGAGCCGGGAATCGGTTAAACAAACGTTTGATCAAGAAGAGTGAGTATGGTGTTCAAGGATAGAAGCCTATTCGTCACAAGAACGAATTCACATCGAGGGATTGAATCAGAAATTAGATGTTAAAAAATTTAGAAAATAGGTTCAGCACGTGATAGTATAGAATAAACTAAATCTTATTAAACAAAGGAGAATAATCGGAAATGCAACTATTCGATATGCCGCTCGACCAATTGCAAACGTATAAGCCTGACAAAACTGCCCAAAAAGATTTTTCTGAGTTTTGGAAGTCCTCTTTGAATAAGCTTGCCGAAGTTCAAGCAGTTCCTGACTTACAGCCGGTTGATTATCCTGCTGATGGAGTGAAGGTATACCGCCTTACATATAAAAGTTTTGGAAATGCCAGCATTGCCGGTTGGTATGCGGTGCCTGACAAAGAAGGCCCGCATCCAGCGATCGTCAAATATCACGGCTACAATGCAAGCTATGACGGAGACATTCATGAAATGGTCAATTGGGCGCTGCACGGATACGCTGCGTTCGGCATGCTTGTCCGCGGCCAGCAGGGCAGCGAGGACACCAGTATTTCTCCGCACGGCCACGCATTGGGCTGGATGACAAAAGGAATTCTTGATAAAGATACATACTACTACCGGGGAGTTTATTTGGACGCCGTCCGCGCGCTTGAAGTCATCAGCAGCTTTGATGAAGTCGACGAAACAAGAATCGGCGTGACAGGCGGAAGCCAGGGCGGAGGCATAACCATTGCGGCCGCTGCTCTGTCAGATATTCCGAAAGCCGCTGTTGCTGATTATCCTTATTTAAGCAATTTCGAGCGGGCCATCGATGTGGCGCTTGAACAGCCGTATCTCGAAATCAATTCCTTTTTCAGAAGAAATGGCAGCCCGGAAACAGAAGAGCGGGCCATGAATACACTAACGTATTTCGATATTATGAATCTGGCTGACAGGGTGAAGGTTCCTGTACTAATGTCGATCGGGCTGATTGACAAGATTACGCCGCCTTCTACTGTGTTTGCGGCCTATAACCATCTGGAGACAGAAAAAGAGCTGAAGGTGTACCGCTACTTTGGGCATGAGTATATCCCTGCCTTTCAAACGGAAAAGCTTGCCTTCTTTAAGCAGCATCTTAAAGGCTGACAGACGCGAAGAGCCGCCGCATCATCGGGCGGTTTTTTTCTGCAGACAGCCGGAATGAGAAAAGACGGGAGACGAATATATATGAAACAAAGAATCATTGATGAACTAAAACGAATTGAGCAAGAGTACAGCGTTAAAATCGTGTATGCCGTTGAATCAGGGAGCCGTGCTTGGGGATTCCCATCGCAAGACAGCGATTATGATGTCCGCTTTATTTATGTGCCGAAGAAGGAATGGTATTTTTCAATCGAGCAGGAGAGGGATGTCATTGAAGAGCCGATCCACGATTTGTTGGACATCAGCGGCTGGGAACTGAGAAAAACGCTGCGTCTATTCAAAAAATCAAACCCTCCGCTGCTTGAGTGGCTGTCCTCAGACATTGTGTATTACGAAGCCTTTACGACCGCAGAGCAGCTGAGAAAGCTGCGAAGCACAGCGTTTAAGCCTGAAGCCAGTGTGTATCACTATATCAATATGGCAAAAAGAAACGTCAAGGATTACCTGCAAGGGCAAGAGGTGAAAATCAAAAAGTATTTTTACGTGCTGCGGCCGATACTGGCGTGTAAGTGGATTGAAAAGCACGGAACCATTCCGCCGATGGATTTTACTGTTTTGATGAATGAATTGATTACGGAACCCGAACTGAGAGCAGAGATGGAAACCTTGCTTGAGCGCAAAAGAAAAGGTGAAGAACTGGATCTTGAAGCAAGAATTCATGTGATTCACCAGTTCATTGAAACAGAGATTGAAAGGATTATGGAGGCAGCGAAAACGCTGAAAATCATCAAAAAAGATATCACGCCTGAGCTGAATCGGTTGCTTTTGAATACTGTTGAAGAAGTGTGGAATGATGGAGGAAGCTGATGTTTCATGTCGCTTCCTCTCTCCATATTTCGACAGGAAGTCCCCCGACTTTCTAACTATCTGATTGTGAGAAACCCACAAAAATAATCAGAATCTTTGTATTTTGAGAATATTGTGAACGGAGGTTTTGTCCATTTACAATAAACTCATACAAATACTTCTTAGATTGCGGGGTGTTGAGGTTGGAAGTGATCACAAGAGATTTTTTCTTGTTTTTATCCAAAAGCGGCTTTCTCAATAAGATGGCGAGAAACTGGGGAAGCCGGGTAGCAGCGGGTAAAATTATCGGCGGGAATGATTTTAACAGTTCAATCCCGACAATTCGACAGCTTAACAGCCAAGGCTTGTCAGTTACTGTCGATCATTTAGGCGAGTTTGTGAACAGCGCCGAGGTCGCAAGGGAACGCACGGAAGAATGCATCCAAACCATTGAGACCATTGCGGATCAGCAGCTGAACTCACACGTTTCTTTAAAGATGACGTCTTTAGGTCTCGATATAGATATGGATCTAGTGTATGAAAATATGACGAAAATCGTCCAGACGGCCGAGAAGCATAAAGTCATGGTCACCATAGACATGGAAGACGAGGTCAGATGCCAGAAAACGCTTGATATATTCAAGGATTTCAGAAGGAAATATGAGTATGTAAGCACGGTGTTGCAGGCCTATCTGTACCGCACGGAAAACGATATTGACGATTTGGATTCTTTGAAACCGTTCCTTCGTCTTGTAAAAGGAGCATATAAGGAATCAGAAAAAGTGGCTTTTCCGGAAAAAAGCGATGTCGATGAGAACTACAAAAAAATCATCCGAAAGCAGCTCTTAAATGGTCACTACACAGCGATTGCGACACATGACGATAAAATGATCGATTATACAAAGCAGCTTGCCAGGGAAAACGGCATTTCCAATGACATGTTTGAATTCCAGATGCTGTACGGCATGCGGTCGCAAACCCAGCTCAGCCTCGTAAAAGAAGGTTATAACATGAGAGTCTACCTGCCTTACGGAGAGGATTGGTACGGCTACTTTATGAGACGCCTGGCAGAACGTCCGTCAAATATTGCATTTGCTTTCAAAGGAATGACGAAGAAGTAAAAAAGGAGAGATTACAATGACAACACCTTACAAACATGAACCATTCACAAATTTCCAAGACGAAAACAACGTAGAAGCGTTTAAAAAAGCGCTTGCGACAGTAAACGAATATTTAGGAAAAGACTATCCGCTTATCATCAACGGTGAAAGAGTGGAAACAGAAGCGAAGATCGTTTCCATTAACCCGGCTAATAAAGAAGAGGTTGTCGGCAGAGTCTCAAAAGCTTCTCAAGAGCACGCTGAGCAAGCCATTGAAGCGGCGGCTAAAGCCTTTGAAGAGTGGAGATACACGTCTCCGGAAGAAAGAGCGGCTGTCCTGTTCCGCGCGGCTGCCAAAGTCCGCAACAGAAAGCATGAATTCTCCGCTTTGCTCGTGAAAGAAGCAGGGAAGCCTTGGAACGAGGCAGATGCTGATACTGCTGAAGCGATTGACTTCATGGAATATTATGCACGCCAAATGATTGAACTGGCAAAAGGCAAACCGGTCAACAGCCGTGAAGGCGAGAAAAACCAATATGTATACACGCCGACTGGCGTAACAGTCGTTATTCCGCCTTGGAACTTCTTGTTCGCGATTATGGCGGGAACAACAGTAGCGCCGATCGTTACCGGTAACACAGTTGTTCTTAAGCCTGCGAGCGCAACGCCTGTCATTGCTGCGAAATTCGTTGAGGTTCTTGAAGAATCCGGCCTGCCAAAAGGCGTTGTCAACTTTGTTCCTGGAAGCGGAGCGGAAGTCGGTGACTACCTTGTTGACCATCCAAAAACAAGCCTTATCACGTTTACGGGATCAAGAGAAGTCGGTACGAGAATCTTCGAACGCGCGGCAAAAGTTCAGCCAGGCCAGCAGCACTTAAAGCGTGTTATCGCTGAAATGGGCGGTAAGGATACGGTTGTTGTCGATGAGGATGCGGACATTGAATTGGCGGCTCAATCCATCTTTACATCTGCATTCGGCTTTGCGGGCCAAAAATGTTCTGCAGGTTCACGTGCTGTTGTCCATGAAAAAGTGTATGATCAAGTATTAGAGCGCGTTATTGAAATCACAGAGTCTAAAGTAACGGCAAGCCCTGACAGCGCAGATGTTTACATGGGACCTGTTATTGACCAGGGTTCTTATGATAAAATTATGAGCTATATCGAGATCGGAAAAGAGGAAGGCCGATTAGTAAGCGGCGGTACTGGTGACGATTCAAAAGGATTCTTCATCAAACCGACGATCTTCGCTGACCTTGATCCGAAAGCAAGACTCATGCAGGAAGAAATTTTCGGACCTGTTGTCGCTTTCTCTAAAGTATCAAGCTTTGATGAAGCATTAGAAGTGGCGAACAATACTGAGTACGGTTTAACGGGAGCGGTAATCACAAACAACCGCAAGCACATTGAGCGTGCAAAACAAGAATTCCATGTTGGAAATCTGTACTTTAACCGCAACTGTACAGGAGCCATCGTTGGCTACCATCCATTCGGCGGCTTCAAAATGTCCGGCACAGATTCAAAAGCCGGCGGTCCGGATTACCTGGCACTGCACATGCAGGCAAAAACAATCAGTGAAATGTTCTAAAGCGGGACTAAATGGGCATCCTCCCTGCGGGGGTGTCCATTTCATCCATATACTATAAAAAAGAGGAGGAAGTGCCATAGAAAACACACAGCTGATTATTTCAATTTGTATTTATATGGCGGGGATGCTGCTAATCGGCTACTTTGCCTACAAACGTACGTCAAACCTGACGGATTACATGCTGGGAGGACGTTCCTTAGGTCCGGCTGTAACCGCTCTCAGTGCGGGAGCTGCCGATATGAGCGGCTGGCTGCTGATGGGGCTTCCGGGCGCCATGTTTTCAACTGGGCTGAGCGGTATTTGGATTGTGTTCGGGCTTTGCCTTGGAGCATGGGCAAACTGGCTCTACGTCGCGCCGCGGCTGAGAACATATACAGAAAAAGCGGGGAATTCGATTACGATTCCCGGATTCCTTGAAAATCGTTTCGGAGATCAAACAAAGCTCCTCAGACTGTTTTCAGGAATTGTCATTTTAGTCTTTTTCACATTTTATGTATCGTCCGGAATGGTGTCCGGCGGCGTCTTATTCAACAGCATCTTGGGGATGAATTATCACACCGGCTTGTGGATTGTGACTGGTGTTGTTGTCGCGTACACCCTGTTTGGGGGCTTTCTGGCTGTCAGCTGGACAGATTTTGTTCAGGGGATCATTATGTTTGCAGCACTTATTCTCGTTCCTATCGTTACGTTTTTCCACACCGGGGGAATAGGTGAAACAACTGCTGAGATCCGCTCTGTGGACCCTGATATGTTTAATATTTTTAAAGGAACCAGTGTTCTTGGCATCATTTCACTGTTTGCATGGGGCTTGGGCTACTTTGGCCAGCCGCATATCATTGTGCGTTTTATGGCGATTACATCTGTCAAAGAGATAAAAAGAGCACGCAGAATTGGAATGGGATGGATGATTCTTTCGGCAGTCGGCGCAGTGCTGACAGGCTTGGGCGGAATCGCTTATTACCATCAGCGGGGCATGTCATTGAAGGACCCGGAGACCATATTTATCCAATTAGGAAATATTTTATTCCACCCAATTATTACAGGCTTTCTAATTTCTGCGATTTTAGCGGCCATTATGAGTACAATTTCTTCCCAGCTGCTTGTTACGTCAAGCTCCTTGGTAGAGGATTTGTATAAGTCGATGTTCCGGCGCTCAGCTTCTGATAAAGAACTGGTGTTTTTGGGCCGTCTGGCTGTGCTGGCTGTTTCAATTGTCGCATTAGTTCTGGCTTGGGAGAAAAACAATACCATCCTTGGGTTGGTCAGCTACGCGTGGGCGGGCTTCGGTGCATCATTCGGGCCGGTTGTACTGCTCAGTCTGTTTTGGAAACGAATGACCAAATGGGGGGCACTCGCCGGCATGATTGTGGGAGCAGCAACTGTAATCATTTGGGCGAATGCCGGTCTTTCGGACTTTCTGTATGAAATGATACCTGGTTTTGCTGCGAGTCTGTTGTCGGTCTTTTTCGTCAGCGTATTGACGCAGGCTCCGTCACAAGATGTTACAGACCAGTTTAAAGACTACCAAGATACGATGTCACAATAAAGATCGAAAGGAGGAGGAAGGGGATATCCCTTTTTCCTCTTTTCTCCTTTTAAGACTGCTGTTTTTTCTTTTGGAAACAAACGTATTTTTTTCTATACAAAAAGACCCCGTATGGATATGATTAAAGTAAAAAAAGTATAGGAGAAAAAGGTATGGAAGAGCTTTTAGAGAGAGTTTTTTCATTTTCAGATGTTGATAAGCTGATTGACTTTATCAGCTATGAGCTGCAAAAACCAGTGATACTGGAAAGCGCGGATTTCTTTTTGTTAGCCTACAATTCTTACTATATTAACCATTTTGATTCTGCGAACCAGCAGACTATTTTTTCAAAAAAATGTCCAGTTCAGATTTTTGAGAGGTTTTTGAAGGACGGGATCATTGAAAAACTGAAAACAGAACCTGAGCCTTTTCGCGTCAATAAAATTGAGAGCATTGGGTTAAATCAGAGGGTAGTCGTGAGTGCAAAGCATAAAGGGGAAGTCATGGGCTACATCTGGATTCAGGAACTGGATCGTGATCTGACAGACGAAGAGCTCGACTTTTTGTACGAGACCTCCTTCCATGTCGGAAAAATTATTTATAAAGCGAACAAGCTGAAACAGGAAAAGGAAGAAAGAGCTGAGGACCTCATCAAACGGGCTATCTATCAGCAATTTATTTCTGAAAAGGAGCTCAGGCGGGAAGCTGAGAGAATTAACACCGTGCTGCCTTCTGTGTTTTCAGTTGTCATCCTGCACGCCGCGAATGGGGATGGGGAAGCGGTGGAAGATTTAAAGGAAAATATCAGGTCTTACCTGAATTTGCGGGATAAAGTCAGTCATGTCTTAACGATAGAATCAAATATTGTCATCGTCGTAGCGAGTTTTTCCCAAAAAAGCTCCGCCTCCTCAGCAGCTGTTGAATTCATTAACAAGCTGTTAACACATTTTCACTTTCAAAAAATTCCTACCCCTATCTATATCGGTATCGGAAACGAATATGACCACATCTTAAAGCTCGGCAAAAGCTATACAGAAGCATTGGAAGTCATTAAAGCCGCAGAAATAACCGGCAACCAGGAAAACATTCCATATGAATATGAGAAGCTCGGTATTTATCGTTATTTAGAAAGCATTGAACAGAAAAATGACTTTTTGGAATACGAGAATAAGGATTTAGCTTTACTAAAAGCAAAAGACCAAGAAAGCAGCACCGAGCTGCTGAAGACGCTGGAAATCTACCTCCTCAACAACTGCAAAACAAAACCAGCCGCGGAACAGCTGTTTATTCACCAAAACACATTAAATTACCGCATCAAGCAGATTCTTGAGATGACATCCATTGATTTAAGCGATTTCAGAACGCGATGCCAGCTCTATCTTGATTTGATGTTGATGAAAAAGAAATAAAAAAGAAACCAGTACTTGTACTGGTTTCGTCTTCAATTAAAATCCTCTGTAGACATACGGATCATCAGGTTTTTTAATGGTGTTCCAGTCTGTCACTTTCACGACAGGAAGGGTGGATTTGAATGGCTGATAATATTCTGAGGCAAGAATGCCCTTAATTTGAATCCATTCATCATCCTTGATGTTTATGTCCTTCGGAAACTCCACAAGCATCCCGTACACGCCGGAATCAGCGATACAGTGAATAATGCCAAACCGCAATACGAACAGCTGGTTTTTGTTAATCGCGTTTCCTTTATACGCAAATCCATGAAATTCAATCGTCCGTCCGAGAAATTCGCCTGGATAGTTATAAATGGTTTCCATGCCTTTTAAGAAATCATCATCGGTCAGAGAAATCTCTTTTTTACCAGAATATTTTTTATACAGCTGTTTCATCTGCTTGTCATAGCTGTCTTGCGCATAATAAAGGCTGGCATCAGGCCGCAGATACTGGGTTTGGGAGTAGTGGTCTCCGCTTTCCATGGCCTTAAACGAGAACCCTTTTGTTTTGACGATAGATGAGTCAAGTGTCGCAATCGGAAAAAAGATGCCTGACACCAAAGGAAAAAGAAAAACAAGATAAATAAAATACCGCTGATAAAATGGTTTGTTTTGTTCATGGTCATGCTCGTGATCATGGCCGCAGCCGCAATCATCGTCATGATGATGCCCGCCTTTTTCAGGCGATTTGACAAACAAATACGCTTGAACAGCTGTCAAAATGGCCAGCAGGAAGATCGCAATAAAGGACAGATAGGAATATTTCATATTGATATATTTTGTTAGATTTCCTGAGGTATGCAGATGATAAAAGAAAAATGTAAATCCCATCAGCACCAATAGACGAAACATCCAATCACCCCTTTACAAGTAGTGATCCCGCTAAGACGATCACGACAATATACGTAATCAGCAGGAAAACAAATCGTTTTTTGAAGGCCGCGAGCATCATCAAGAGATTCTTAATATCAACCATCGCACCGAAGACGAGAAAGGCGATGAGCGAGCCTAAAGAAAATGTGCTGCTGAAGGAAGATGCAATAAATGCATCCACTTCTGAACAAAGCGATAAGACAAACGCAAGCCCCATCATCACGAGGGAAGAAGATACATCATTCTGTCCGATCGCAAGCAGAGTGGATGTTTTGACGTACGTCTGCATCGCGGCTGCGATAAAGGCGCCGATCATTAAATATTTCCCCACGGAGAAAAATTCATCAATGGCGTGACGCAAGGTCCCTCCCAGCTTTTGAAACAGGGTGTGGTGATGATGATGGTGATGCCCGGCTTCATCGGGCTTTAAAAGCTGGTTATCCTTAAATTGATAGGATAAGATGATGCCAATAATCACCGAGACAGCCAGCGCCAGCCCGCCCCGGTAAAAGACCACGCCCCATCTATTCCCGAACGCAATATACGTAGAAAACAAAACAATGGGATTGATGATAGGAGCGGTCAGCATAAAAGCAACGCCCGCATGCAGGGGAACCCCTTTTAGCAGAAGCCGCCTCGTAATCGGGATAATGCCGCATTCGCAGGCGGGAAATAAGATGCCGGCAAGCGCACCAAATAAGACTGCGAGAAACCGGTTTTTCGGCATGATCCTTGCAATCATTTCTTCAGAAACAAACATTTGAATGATTCCGGACAGAATGACGCCAATCAGAATAAACGGAATGGCTTCTATTAAAATACTGATAAAAATAGAATTCAGCTGAAGAAAAGACGATTGTGCTGTCACAATAAAACCTCCGCTCATGGTAAGCTGCCTCTGATTATATCACGAAAAAAGGCACTGATTGTTTGACGGAAGAGGAGGAAGGATCGTTTCACCTTGTTTAGGATTCCATGAATTGAAGTATGATTCTATCTGTTTCAGCAGCTTCTTTCCCGAGCCAAATCAGGTGTCCCCATGAGTGAAGCAAACAGAGAACAGCGTCAGGAATATGTTCTTTTGCATAATGTGCATGTGACTTGTCGATAAATCCATCATAAACACTTTGCATAATCAGTACGGGGCATGAGATGGCCTGCAGCTCTTTTGAAGAGATAGAGGCTGTTTGTGACAAGTCGAGCAGAAATCCTTCACCTGAGCGCTGCCGGCTGTTCATTTTCCGAAATGCTTCTATGTCTTTTTCATCCATCATGGACTTGATTCGCTGAAACGATAGTGTGCTGAATTGTGGGCTCATGGCTTGAAACATGAAACGCGGGAAGGCGTTATTTAGAAAAGAAATCAGCTTCCATATCCATTTTTCCACCGGTGGGCGGAAGAGGATTTTCCCCATTTTATATTCAGTATCTTTGGGGGTGAGCCATTCCTTGGTGACCGCGGATTGCAGGGTTAGAGTGTTTACCCTTTCCGGATAATGTGAGGCAAAGCATATGCCGCTCGGCCCTCCTGCTGAGATGGCCACCACATGGACACTGTCGATTTGTAAATGATCTAATAAATTCACATAGAAACGGCAGGCGTCGGCAAGACTTTTTCCAATCTCTTTTGAAGTCCGTCCATAGCCGGGCCTTGAAGGAGTGATGATGGAATATTCATGCTCAACCAGCGCCGTGTACCCGAATTCCTCGTAACAATTTGAATGCCCGCCATGCATGACAAGAATGGGGGTTCCACTGCCTGTTATAGAATATTCCAGTGTGTATCCTTCGAAAGTGATCGTGTCGACTTGTCTTTTCATCTGTTTCTCCCATTTGTTTTCTGCCTATTATAGAGTTTTCAACAATTTACCACAAGGAGAAGAAATGAATAAACAAAGGCTCGGGAAATATGATATACTTTGTATTGATATTCATTCTCAATTAAACGTTATAACATTAATGATCGATTTGGAACGGGAGGCAGGACGGATGGCTGGAAATCAAGAGGTATTTGACGTCACGATTATAGGCGGGGGGCCGATCGGGCTGTTTACGGCTTTTTACTGTGGCATGCGGGAGCTGAAAACGAAAGTGATCGAGTTTTTGCCGCGGCTCGGGGGAAAGGTGTCTTTATTTTTCCCTGAGAAGATGATTCGCGATATTGGCGGGATACCGGGGATTGCCGGGGAGCAGCTGATCGAACAGCTGAAGGAGCAGGCGGCGACGTTTGACCCTGATATTGTGCTGAATCAGCGAGTGACCGGATTTGAGCGTCTGGATGACGGAACCATGGTGCTGACTAGCTCTGAGGGGGAGAAGCACTATACAAGAACCGTTATTTTGGCTGTCGGCATGGGCACGCTGGAGGTCAATGAGTTTGACAGCCAGGATGCAAGCCGGTATGCAGGAAAAAATCTTCATTATAAAGTGGAGAAGCTTGATGCGTTTAAAGGCAAACGGGTCGTGATTTCTGGCGGGGGAGATACTGCGGTCGATTGGGCTAATGAGCTGGAACCGATTGCGGCGTCTGTTACTGTCGTGCATCGCAGAGAGGAATTCGGCGGACTGGAAAGCAGCGTGACGAAAATGAAGCAGTCATCTGTGCGGGTGCTTACTCCTTATCGGCTTGAACATCTTAGCGGCACAGATGAACGCATCGAAAGCGTCACCGTTTGTCATGCGGCGTCTGGACATCCCGAGGAAATCGAGCTTGATGAGCTCATTATTAATCACGGGTTTAAAATTGATCTCGGCCCGATGAAGGATTGGGGTCTCGAGATTGAAGAAGGCCGGATTAAAGCTGACAGACATATGCGGACGAATCTTCCGGGCGTGTTTGTTGCGGGGGACGCGGCTTATTATGAAAGCAAGCTCAGATTGATTGCCGGCGGTTTTACAGAAGGCCCGACTGCCGTCAACAGTGCGAAATCTTATCTGGACCCTCAGGCGGAAAATATGGCGATGTATTCCACACACCACAAAAAATTGGTTCATAAATAAAAACAGCCCTTTGGAAAAGGGCTGTTCATCAGCTGTGGAGGAGCTTTTTCTCCACTTGCTCATTTTGTATAAACGCAAATAATTGCTCATGGTCTTGTACGGCAGTAAACCCGTATGCAGCGGCGGGCGTGTCATCGCCTATACAGATGACAGGGGGGCGGCTTGCGGACGGTTCTGTTGAAATGCCGATTTCTTCTCCCGCGCTGATCAATTGCTGAGCGGACTGCTTGCTGGGGCAAATGATCATGTGCAGAGGAGACTCACTGATCGTACGCTCGGTCATGCGGGTGAATCGCTCATCTATGACGTTTTCATGGGTGATATAGCACAAACAGGACTCTGATTTCAGCATTTCTTCTACTGAATGACGGCTGCCGACAATCAGCTTTTTAGGTGAATTGTGATGGTGCTCGGATATGATGAAGCCGCGTTTTATAAGCTCTGCCTTTCCTGCTTCTGACGCTGCACTCAGGCGTGCGGTCAGCTGGCGAATGTCGATTCGTTTGGACGCGAGCGCTTGAAAAAATTCGCAAACCGCACGGCGTGATGTGAAGAAAATATCCTCGAAGGCGCTGATCTGTTCTAGAATATCCTCGTTGACAGGCATTTTTTCAGTCCGCCATTTCGGCCATTCGATGACATCGGCTCCATATTCGCGCAGCTTGTCTGCCAGTGTATGCTCATCTTCGTTATGAGTGACTACCATCATATGCTGCCCGATGAATGGTTTGCTTTCAAACCAGCTGTGTGTTTGAACGTTTACAATATCACCGATGACGATAATGGCGGGGTTTGTGATTTGCTGTTCCTGTATGTTTTGATGGATATCCTGCAGCGTTCCTTTTACGCTCCGCTGGCGGCCCCACGTTCCCCATTGAATCACGATGACAGGGACAGAAGGAGATTTTCCGTACGCGATGAGCTGCTGGCAAATAAATGACAGGTTTTTCACACCCATGTAAAACACAAGCGTTTGAACGCTTCGGGCAAGCCCCTCCCAGTCAAGGTTCGGCGTGCCTTTTAATGATTTATCATGTGCGGTAATCATGGCGAAGGACGAAGCGAAATCCCGATGCGTGACGGGGATTCCCGCATACAGCGGCGCGGCGATTCCCGAGGTGATGCCCGGCACCATTTCAAAGCAGATGCCATGCTGGTGGAGCGCGTCTGCTTCCTCGCCGACTCTGCCAAACACACTGGGATCTCCGCCCTTCAAACGGACAACGGTTAATCCGTCTGACGCTTTTTCAATCAGCAGGGCATTGATCTCTGCCTGTTTCATAAAATGGCGGTCCGGCAGTTTTCCGCAATAAATGAACTGGCAGTCAGGTGATGCGTATTCGAGCAGCTTTGGGTTTGCGAGCCGGTCATACAAAATGACATCCGCTTCCTCCAGCGCTTGTTTTCCTTTTATGGTGATGAGCCCTGGATCTCCAGGTCCGGCGCCCACAAAATATACGATTCCGTTTTTCATGATCATGTCATCCTTCCGTCACTGTAAAAAATGAAGGATCACTTTAAAAGTGATCCGGTCTTTGATCAATATTGGAGATAAACGTATTCTCCTTCGATCAGCGTTTCGTATGTTTTGACACAGCCGTGATCCGGCTCTTGAACGATTCCGTCTTCCAAGGAGATTTTCCAGTCGTGCATCGGACAGAAGACATATTCGCCGCTGACGATACCTTCTGCAAGGACGCCGCCCTTATGGGGACAGCGGTTTTCAATGGCGCGGATGCTCCCGTTTGAAAGCTTAAAGACCGCAAGCTCCTTATCTTCAATATACACTGTTTTTCCTAATTGTTCAGGCAATTCCTCGATTTTTCCGATACATACTTTTGTGACGTCTTTGTTCACCATGTCCATTCCTCCTCAATGTTTGTTTCTGTCATTATGATGTGGTCACGACATTTTCAAATAATTCTTTAGAGGTTTGTTTATCTTCCAGGAAGTCCTTCCACGGATCTTTGTGGACAGAGAGCGTTTCATTCATTCGGTCGTTCAGCTCCTGCCGTTTTTCCGGATCGTTTAGAACATCTTGGACATGGGATAAACCGACGCGCTCCAGCCATGCGGACGTGCGTTCTAAGTAGTTTGCCGTTTCCCGGTAGTATTGAAGGTAAGCGCCTGCATATTCCAAGACTTCTTCATTTGTTTTCACCTTCATCAGCAAGTCGCCGGCACGCAAATGGGTTCCGCCGTTTCCGCCGACGTAAAGCTCCCAGCCACCGTCGATGCCGACCACGCCAAGGTCTTTAATGCCGGACTCCGCACAGTTCCGCGGGCAGGCAGATACGGCCATTTTCACTTTATGAGGCGTGTTGAGTCCTTCAAATGTTTTCTCAAGGTCGATGCCTAGGGCCATGGAGTCTTGTGTGCCAAAGCGGCAGAATTGTTCGCCTACACATGTTTTTACCGTGCGGAGTGTTTTTCCGTACGCGTAGCCTGACGGCATATCAAGGTCGGCCCATACCTTTGGCAGGTCTTCTTTTTTCACGCCGATCAAGTCAATTCGCTGGCCGCCTGTCATTTTGACGAGCGGGATCTCGTATTTATCGACGACATCAGCGATTTTGCGAAGATCCTGAGAGTTGGTTACACCGCCGTACATCCGCGGTACGACAGAGTAGGTACCGTCTTTTTGAATATTGGCGTGCATCCGTTCATTAACAAAGCGGGATGTTCTGTCATCCTCATATTTTGACGGATTGATCATGCCTAAGTAGTAGTTCAGAGCTGGACGGCATTTGGAACAGCCTTCTGGCGTTTTCCAGCCGAGCACGTTCATGACTTCTCTTGTATGTGACAGCCCTTTGGCTTTGATTTCTTCGACTACCTCATCTCTCGACAATGAGGTGCAGCCGCAAATCGCTTCTTTTTGGGCTGATGCGTCAAAGTCTGATCCCAGCGTATACTGAAGGATATCTTCTACGAGCGGCTTACAGCCTCCGCATGAGCGGGACGCGCCGGTGCAAGCTTTGATTTCATCTGTTGATGAACAGCCCTGTTCCTGAATGGCTTGAATAATTGCTCCTTTTGACACACCGTTACAGCCGCAGATGATTTCATCATTGCTCATGGCAGCGGTCAGACTTGTGCCCGCTTCTTGGTTGAGAGGCTGTAAAATTGAGATTTTAGAGGTTTCAGAGATATCTGCTTCTTTTTGAATCATCGAAAACAGGCGGTTGCCCTCACTGCTGTCGCCGAATAAAACAGCTCCGACAATCTGATTGCCTCGCAGCACGACTTTTTTATAAATGCCATCCTGTTCATCAAAGACCTTAATCGCTTTTTTCTCGTCTGATTCGTGAAAGTCACCGGCAGAAAAGACCTCAACTCCTGATACTTTCAGTTGAGTGGAGAGAACGGAGCCTTCATAAGGTTTCGTTTCAACACCGCAGATATGGTTAGCGAGCACTTTCGCCTGTTCATAGAGCGGCGCCACGAGTCCGTATGCGATTCCTCGGTGCTCGGCACATTCACCGACCGCATAAATGTGCGGGATTTCGGTTTGCATATAATCGTTGACAATGATGCCGCGGTTGACTGGAATGCCGCTTTCGGCCCCAAGCGCTGTATTCGGGCGGATGCCGACGGCCATGACGACTAAATCGGCTTCAACGCTTGTGCCGTCTTTGAATCTGACGCCCTCGACCCGGTCATCTCCGAGAATTTCTTCTGTTTGCTTTTCAAGCAGAAAGGTCATTCCTTGTTTTTCTAATTCGTTTTGCAGCAGGCGTCCGGCCGTTGCGTCAAGCTGGCGTTCCATCAGGAAGGGAGCGAGATGGATAACGGAGACTTCCATACCGAGATTCAGCAGGCCGCGGGCAGCTTCCAAGCCAAGCAAGCCCCCGCCGATGACGGCTGCTTTTTTATATTGTTTTGACGCGGCGAGCATCGTGTCTGTATCCTTTATGTCCCGGAAAGCTGTGACGCCTTTTTTGTCTGCGCCCGGAATCGGCAGGATAAAAGGGACAGAACCTGTAGCCAGGATCAGTTCATCATAAGGCTGTATTCGGCCGCCATCGGTGATGACGGTTTTGCTTTCTATGTCCACTTTGATGACTGTTTCATTGGTATACAATTGTATATTGTTTTCTTTGTACCAGTTCCAATCGTTTAACGTAATATCTTTGATATCTGTATCGCCTTGCAGCACTTTTGACAAAAGGATTCGGTTGTAGTTGGGATGCGGTTCGGAACCAAAAATTGTGATTTGGAATTCGTCTTTTGAAACACTCAGTATTTCTTCAATGGCCCTTACCCCGGCCATTCCATTACCAACAAGAACTAGCTGTTTTTTCCCCATCAGATGATCCGCTCCTTATCAATGTTTTTTTCAGCGTAGCACAGCAAAAAGAAATATTTAAGATGCATGTTATAAAATGTAACAAAATATACGAAAATTTCTAAAATTTTTATGAAAAATTTAAATAGGTCTGACTCGGACGGCGCATACCTTAAAACCGGGCATTTTACACGCTGGATCTAGGCTGTCACCAATCAAGTCATTTACGTTTTGGGCATCCGCCCAGTGGATGGGAACAAATACTGTGTCTTTTCTGATGTGTTCTGACCATTTGCTGCGGACGGTGATGCTTCCGCGAGGAGATTCTATGTTCACGAGAACACGGTCCTCGATATTGTAGGCCGCTGCTGTTTTCGGATGGATTTCCATAAATGATTCAAAATCTCTTGCGGCCAAAGAGGCGCTTTTTCTCGTTTGGACACCTGTTAAATAATGAGACATGACCCTGCCGGTCGTTAAAAACAACGGATATTCGGCAGTCGTCTTTTCTTTAGGAACAACGGGTTCGTTTGGGATCACACTTAATGCCGCTTTATGATCCGGATGTGCAAATGAGACCTCAAACAAGCGTCCGGTTCCGGGGTGATCAGGTTCCGGACACGGCCAGTGAATCCCGCCTTCTTGTCTGAGCCTGTCGTATGTGATGCCGGAATAATCGGCGATTCCGCCGCGGCTTGCTTCTCTCAATTCGTTAAAGATGTCCTCCGCAGACGTGTAGGGAAAATAACGGCCTTTTCCGAGAGTGGATGCGATCTCGCAAATGATCTGCCAATCATGCTTTGCTTCCCCCGGGCAGGGGCGGCTCGCTTCCCTTAATGTCACGCGGCCTTCCACATTTGTCATCGTGCCTTCGTCTTCTAAGTAAGAGGATGCGGGCAAAATGACATCTGCAAATTTCGCTGTTTCAGATATAAACAAGTCGATTGCAACAAAGAATGTCAGTTTTGACAGCGCCTGTTTGACAAGGTTGGCATTTGGGCTGGAGACTGCTGGATTGGAACACATTAGAAACAGTCCTTTAATGTCTCCATCGTTGATTTTTTCCATCATTTCATAGGCTGAGACGCCTTTTCGCGGGAGCTCATCCGGATTGACTCCCCACACTTTTGCAATATAAGCCCGATGGTCTTCGTTTTCGATGGAACGGTAGCCGGGAAGCTGATCTGCTTTTTGGCCATGCTCTCGGGCGCCTTGCCCATTACCCTGTCCGGTGATCGCTCCGTAGCCCGAGTAAGGCTTGCCGATTTTTCCTGTGATCAGCACCACATTTAAGAAGCCTCTCACAGCCGCGGTACCATCGGTTTGCTGTTCAATGCCGCGGGCTGTAAACAGCAGGCCGGACGTTTCCATGGCAAACTTCATAGCAGCCTTTCGCATTTGCTCTAAAGGAACACTTGTCTGCTCGGCGATGTCTTCCAGATTTAAAGCGCCGATATGCTGTTTGAGCTCATCAAATCCGTTCGTGCGTGTGCGAATAAAGTCTTCGTTTATGAGCTGTTCGTCTATGATGATTTTGACTAAACCGTTGGCAAGGGCGGCGTCTGTCCCAGGTTTGATTTTTAGATGAAGGTCGGCTATTTTTGTCGTCGCTGTTTCCCGGGGGTCAATGGCAATGAGATAAGCCCCGTTTTCTTTCGCTTGTTCAAAATACGGCATGATGGTCGGCTGGCATTCTGCGATATTGGTGCCGGCCAAAATGATCACTCGGGAGTGGGGGATTTCCGATAATGGATTCGTTAAGCCTCTGTCTGCTCCGAATGTTTGGTTGGCTCCGGTTGCTGCGGCGGACATACAGAGCCGGCCGTTGTAATCGATGTATTTTGTCTGTAAGCCGACTCGTGCGAACTTTCCTAACAGATACGCCTCTTCATTCGTAATCGAGGCGCTTCCGTAGACAGCCATCGCATCATGGCCGTGTTTGGCTTGGATCAGGGTGACTTGCTCCTTTATATAGTTCAGTGCTTCATCCCAGGAAACAGGCACAAATTCACCGTTTTTTTTGAGCAGCGGCCGGGTGATACGGGAGGCGTGCAGGGCATGTTGATGGGCATTCATCCCTTTCATGCATAAACGGCCTTGTGTCGTAGGATTGTGGATGCCGATGGCTGTATATCTCTTTCGTGTAACGATGGTTTGTTCCACAAGCTGCATTTTGCATTGCATGCTGCAAAACGGACATTGGGTGTCGTATGTTTTTTCTGATTGGACGTCTTGCTGTTTTTCCCGGAAATATCTAAGCAGTCGTTCAGTCAAAATGCCTCATCCTTTCTTCATTGCGCCAGACTGTACAGGCTGATTTTGCAGCAATGACAGGTCTGTTTGGAGGTTTTCCAGCAGCTGTGTCCGCAAATCTTGTTCAAATAATACCTCTCTGATATGAATGATGCCGAGGCGGTCAATCCACTGATGAACCGCTTCTGCGTAGTGAGCCGTTTCGCGATAATATTGAAGAAGGCCTTTCATCATAATGGCAGTATTTTTTTCGCTATCTGTCACACAAAACAGCATTCCGGAACGGGCATGTGCTCCCCGGATGCCGCCAGTGTAAATGTCCCAGCCCTCTTGTGTTTGAATGGCGCCGATATCCTGTATAGCTGCCGTTGTGCAGTCTTTTTCACACGACAAGCTGATCGATATGTGATCGGGCATGGGAAGCATATCAGCATGTCTTTCGATATGGCTTGCCAGCTTTTGAATAGATTGATCTTCTCCGCACGTACATGCTAAGACACTTCGCAGCGTGCGGCGGTGCTGATGAGAGAAAGCTGGCATGTTCAGTTCTTTTCTGATGTTTACAAGGTCATTTGGATGGAATCCGGAAAGCTTCAGCCTCTGGCCGTGAGTAATTGAAACATAGGGGATGCCGTATGTCTCAATGATGTTTGCGATGTTTCTGAGTTCCTTCGCATTTGTCAGTCCGCCGTACATTTGCGGAATGAGGGTGCATGTATCCTGGGCCGATGCTTTAGGGGACTGGATATAGCCGGGCTGCAGCAATTCCATATAATAGTGAAGCGCCGGAATACAAACATTGCAGCCGTTTTTCGTTTTCCAGCCAAGCTGATTCATTACCTCAGCAGGATCAGTGAAATGACAGCGGTGCAGTTCGGCGATGACTTCGTCTTCCGTCAAATCAGTGCAGCCGCAAAACGAAGGCTGGCTGGCTGGTTCTGTATATTCGCTGCTGGCCATGTATTTCAGAAGGTCTTCAACGAGCGGCTTGCAGCCTCCGCAAGAGCCGGATGCTTTTGTGCACTGCTTGACTTCTTCGACCGTTTTTAAGCCTTTCGTGTGCACCGCTTTTTCAATCAGACCTTTTGTCACTGAGTTGCATTGGCAAATGGTTTCAGTGGGAGGCATGGTTGCAAATGAAATACCGCTTTGATCCGGTTCGATCAGCTGCTGTTTGACAATGGAAATGTCTCTTTGCTTGAGAAGGCTGTCGAGAAGCCGCTGTTTATCGCGTGTGTCTCCGAATAAAATAACGCCAGCCAGTTTGTCGTTCTCAAAGAGCGCTTTTTTGTAGCAACCGGCATGTTCATCATGCAGCTTCATGCTCGTCGTGCCTGCGTCTTCGTGCACCTTTCCTGCTGACCACACATCAATTCCCGCTATTTTTAAGGCTGCCGATTGGGCAGAGCCATGATATCCTTCACATGGAACGCCGCAGATGTGCTGTGCGAGGACTTTTCCTTGTTCATAAAGAGGGGCGACCAATCCGTATACCATTCCGTTATGCTCGGCGCATTCCCCGACGGCATACACATTCGGTTTGCTCGTCTGCATGAATTGATTGACGATGAAGCCGCGGTTTGCGGCGAGTCCGGCTGATGCAGCCAATTGGATATTGGGTCTTACACCAGCCGCCATTACAATCAAGTCTGCTTTTATCGAAGAACCGTCGCTGAATCGGATACCATCTGCCCGTGAGCCTCCTGTAATGGCTGCTGTGTCTTTCTCTAAAAGAAAGGTTAAGCCTTTTCGTTCCAGTTCAGACCGCAGCAGACGAGACGCTGTTTGATCGAGCTGTTTTTGCATGATGTTGGGGGAGTGGTGAACGACGCTGACATCCATGCCCAGGTGCCGCAGGCCGACAGCCGCTTCAAGGCCTAATAAGCCGGCGCCGATGACCGCTGCCTTTTGATAATGTTCAGCCATGCTGATAATAGCTTGACAGTCTTCTATTGTCCGAAAGCCGTAAACACCTTCTTTGTCTGTCCCGGGTATGGGGAGAATATGAGGGGAGGAGCCTGTTGCCAGGATCAATTTGTCGTAGGACAGGCTGCGTTTTTGATCTGTAGTGACTTGCTGCAAATCTGTGTTGATTTGCACGACCGTTTCTCCAGTGTAAAGTGTTATGCCTTGCTTGGCGTACCATTCACTGCTGTTCAGCACAATGTCATCGAGCGCTGCCTCCCCCTGTAAAACAGAGGATAAGAGAATGCGATTATAGTTGGGATGCGGTTCGCTGCCGAAAATGACAATCTCAAACATGTTACGATGAAGCTTCAATATTTCTTCAATACAGCGAATTCCGGCCATTCCGTTCCCTGCTACGATTAATCTTTGTCTCTTCATTTGCCAGACCTCCTTTGCCTCAGCTTGTAAGTTTTTCTCCTACCAAAAATTATGGCACAATGCTCAGTTAACGCATTAAACGTGTCACATTAGCTTACACATGTCTTTTCCGAAAAAATAAGGTCATATATTCTTAATTCAGAAAATTGAAATTTTTGTAGGGTCAAGAAAGGGGAATGTTATGAAGCTGTCGGAACTGAAAACAAGCGGTCACCCGTCCACTTTGCTCTGCTCGTTTTTATACTTTGATGTAAGTTTTATGATATGGGTTATGCTTGGAGCGCTCGGTGTTTATATTTCTCAGGATTTTGGCCTGTCTCCCTTTGAAAAAGGACTTGTCGTGGCTGTGCCAATTTTATCGGGGTCTGTGTTTCGGATCATATTAGGCGTGTTAACGGACAGAATCGGTCCGAAAAAAACAGCTGTCATCGGGATGCTGGTGACAATGATCCCGCTGCTTTGGGGGACATTTGGAGGCCGGTCGCTGACTGAACTTTATGCGATCGGCATTCTGCTTGGCGTGGCAGGCGCGAGCTTTGCTGTTGCGCTTCCTATGGCAAGCCGGTGGTATCCGCCTCATTTGCAGGGACTTGCAATGGGGATAGCGGGTGCGGGTAATAGCGGCACCTTGTTTGCGACACTGTTTGGCCCCCGGCTTGCAGAGCAGTTTGGCTGGCACAGTGTGATGGGAATTGCGCTTCTTCCTCTGATCATCGTCTTTGTTCTATTTGTTTTCATGGCGAAGAATTCCCCTGAACAACCGGCACCGCAGCCGCTCAAAAACTATTGGCAGGTGTTCGGACAAAAGGAAACGTGGTTTTTCTGTCTGCTGTACAGCGTCACGTTTGGAGGTTTTGTGGGGCTGTCCAGCTTTTTGGCGATATTCTTCGTTGATCAATACCAGCTGTCAAAAATTCATGCAGGAGATTTCGTCACATTATGTGTAGCAGCCGGCAGTTTTTTCCGGCCTGTAGGGGGCTGGATTTCAGATCGTGTCGGGGGCACGAAGGTTCTTTCTGTTTTGTTTGTCATTGTGGCCCTTTGCATGGCCGGAGTCAGCAGTCTGCCGTCTCTTTCAGTGGTTATCATCCTTTTATTTGTCGGAATGATGGGACTCGGAATGGGCAACGGAGCAGTGTTTCAGCTCGTCCCGCAGCGCTTCCGGAAAGAAATTGGAATGGTGACGGGAATCGTCGGCGCAGCAGGAGGCATCGGAGGTTTCTTTCTGCCAAACATTTTAGGGTCATTAAAACAGATGACAGGCACATATGCCATCGGATTTATCACATTTTCCTGTATCGCATTGCTGGCGTTTGTGCTTGTGATTGCCGCAGGATATTACTGGAGAAAAAGCTGGAGCGCGGAAAGCAGTCCGGCGGATGTTTGATGTTTGAATGGGAGACACGCGATTGTGTGTGTCTTTTTTTTTTGCTGTTTTCAACTTTCCCTTGATTTTAACTCGTGAACCGATCAGAATAAATAGTAATTATTACGATTTAAATTGGAAGGAGTTTTCTGATTGGAACAGCACATTCTGCTCCCGGGAAAAACGGAGCGTCTTCACTATTTTGGGTCAGTCAGTCCCATGAAAGGGCAAAAGCCTGTGGAAAAGGAGAACATGAAGGACCTTCAGAATATCAGAAAAGACTATTTTTTTGATATTCAGCAAGTAGGTGTCACCAATGTGTCTCACCCGGTTACTGTTGTCTCAGCGATGAAGCCTTTTCAGCAAACGACAGCAGCGAACTTTACCATGACCGCCAGCCTGCAGCGGAATCAGAAGGGCATCAATATGAGCAGGTTAACAGAGCAGCTTCAACGCTATCATCAAAACGGCTGGGTTCTCTCTTTTTCTTCCCTTCAGCAATTTACGAAAGAGCTTGCAGAAAACATGGATCAAATCTCGGCTTGCGTCGAAGTTCGGTTTCCGTGGTATTTCGAAAGAAAGAGTCCAATGCTGGAGAAAGCGGGGCTGATGCATGCTGAGATGCTGATGTCTGTCACCTACCACGAAGATCAGCCGTTTAAACAGCGGGCCGGTATCTCAGCGAAAGTAACGACTCTTTGTCCTTGCTCTAAGGAAATCAGTGAATACAGTGCCCACAATCAGAGAGGAACGGTCAGCATTTTGGCCGATATTCATCCGGCGGCACTGCTCCCAGTCGATGTCAAAGCCGATTTGCTTCACGTTGCAGAATCAAATGCAAGCGCGAGACTGCACCCGGTGCTAAAGCGTCCGGATGAAAAGGCCGTAACGGAAACAGCATATGAAAATCCCAGATTTGTTGAGGATCTGGCCCGTCTCATTGCCGCAGACTTGTATGAGCTTGAATGGGTATCGGCCTTTGATATTGAATGCCGAAACGAAGAATCAATTCATCTGCACGATGCCTATGCGAAGCTTAGGTTTTCAAAACAGGAGGAATGACTATGAAGCTTTCATTATTATTTATTTCTGTTTTTGCGCCGGTAATTCTGCTGTCAGCTTGTTCTTCTCATGCGGAAGAGAAAGAAAGCTAAAAACGAGTCCATATCATTTGATATGGGCTTTTTACTTTTTAAATCATAATTAGGATGAATAGAGAGATTTTTCAAAAAATAATACTATTGATACATGTCTTTAGTGGTATAATATTTAATAAATGTAAAGAAAAGGAGGTAAATCGTTGTCTGTCCCTGATTTAATCCCATATCATTTTGTTACCACAGACATAAATCACTGGTATGTTGTAATAAAACAAGGCCGAATAGAGAAAGCAAAGGAAATGAAAAGAAAAGTAGAGAATGAATTTAATAAGATGGAGAAAAACGAGAAGGTTGCAGTTTACCTTCAGCTCTTAAAATTGAGGCATGAGATTATGCTTTCTTATTTAGAGCCTGACTCTGTTAAAGATATTGACAGCGTTTTTGAGGGCCTTAAAGAGACAAGAGAAAACCTTGCTCCGGAATCTCTTACGAATACAATTGAATTTTATTTTCATTTTTTCACCGGGATGTATCATTTCCGGACAAGAGATTTAGTCATTGCTTTAACATATTATCGAGAAGCCGAGAGATATCTTGATTTATTAGATGAAACCGCAAATACAGATAAGGCAGAGTTCTATTTCAAAGTGTCAGAGGTCTATTACTACATGAAAGAGACTCATTTCTCCATGAATTATGCTCAACGGGCATACGCTATTTTTAAACGGCAGAAAGACGATAAGGGCAATCTTACATATGGAAAAGAAATGGTTCACTGCCAGTTTGTTATCTTTGGTAACTGGCTTGATAAAATGTGTTATGAAGAAGCCTTAGAAACAGCAGAAAAAGCGTTAAAAGATGCTGTTAAAATAGGTGAGCAGCATTTAATTGGTTCTGCTCATTTTAATGTAGGATTATGTTATAATCATCTTGAAGAACTTGACAATGCAGAAAAACATTTTCAAATTGCCTATGAAATTCATAAGGCCCAGAAACATATCTATGAGTCAAAAGCGGTCTTTAATTTAGCTTATGTTAAGGCAAAACAAAATGACCTTCAGGCTGCATTAAAATTGTACGAAGAAGGAAAAAAGATTGCAGAACGTCATAATAATCAAGAGGTAGCAGAAAACTGAAACTCGTTAAAGGGCTTTATTTATCATTTGATTTGCAGACACTCAGAGAAGTGTTCGAGTTCTTCAGGGAAAAAAATCTGTATGGTGACATGGAAGAATACGCTGTTGCTGTTGCTGATTTTCTGACCAACAAAGAAAAAAGACATGATGCGGTCGATTTTTATCAATTGGCAATTGAAGCACGCAAACAAATTCAAAGGGGGAAACATTTAAATGAAAAAATGTAAAATTGCAATTTGTTTAGCGCTTTTATTTGGCATTGTTGGTGTTTCTGGCGCTTCGTATGCTTTTAATGAGCAGTCCACTTATAAAGTCGCAGATAGAGCAGCGACTTAATTGAATATTATCAATCAACCCCCATTTTGGATAATCTCTATCAAAATGGGGTTTATTAATTTCTATGTTCGATGCTCATCCAAGTCGTGTATTGATTTAATGAAGTTTCGAATATTCATGGATGTGAATGAAAGTTCTTTGAATGAAACTCTTCAACTGAATGTAAGATGCAAGCATGGGTTCTTTATCAATAAACCCTCAGCAACAATAAAATGGGACCAATTATCACATTATGATGGATGGAGTACTAAAAAGAGATTGAGCAAATGACAAAAACATTAAAATTAGAGGATTGGCCTGTAGCATAATTTTATTATGAAGCTTGTATACTTTGTGTAATGCCAATTGTCCCCAGTCGATAAAAAATTCCCCATATCCATCTAACTCTTATTCTATAACAAAGATCGATAGAGTTTGTTTTATCTAAACTTCAACATAATTTGGTCGTTTTGAGATGGTTTGTTTGGATGGATCTCCAACGACATGGATATACAAAAACATACCTGACCACACAAAAGTTGTGATCAGCTGATAGAAAGCAGTTGACAAAAAGGGAAAAAGAACATACGATTTAAATCGTAATAATTACGTTTTGTGCAGAGAGGAGTTACTCCTATGTATAAATGGCTTATCATTGGCGGCGGAATTCAAGGCTCGACCTTGGCTGTGCATCTGGTGAAAAGCGGAAAGGTGCCTATACAGGATCTTGTGGTCATTGATCCTCATGAACAGCCTCTTGAGTGCTGGAAACGAAATACGGGCCGCATTCGGATGAACTATTTACGCTCTCCATCGGTTCATCACATGGATACCGAGCCGTTCAGCCTGCAAACGTATGCGGATAAAAGCCAGTGGCCGGAGGTATTCTTCGGAAGGTATAAGCGCCCCTCTTTATCGCTTTTTAATCAGCATTGTGAAACGGTATTGGATGAGATACATATTGATCAGGCGTGGAAGAGAGGTATGGTGACAGACTTGAGAAGGAGAAACGGATTGTGGGAAGTGAGGACAGATGCCTCCGAAACAATCATGAGCGAAAGAGTTGTACTAGCTATGAGTTTTTCACAACAGCCTTGCTGGCCGGAGTGGACAAAGCCATTTCAGAATAACGGCATTTACCATGTGTTTGACAGGAATGTGGAAGGGTTAAGAAAGGAAGGTGGTAAAGCGGCAGTTGTGGGCGGAGGGATCACGGCGGCTCATTACGCCATCAAGCTCTCAGATGACGGGCACGACGTGACGATGTTCGTGAGGCATCCATTTCGCACCTATGATTTTGACAGTGACCCGGGCTGGCTTGGCCCGAAATATATGAAAAGATTCAGCAAAACGTCAGACTATCAAAAGAGAAGGCAATGGATCACAAACGCCAGACATCGCGGCTCCTTCCCGAAGGACATCTCAAGAAAGCTTGCTGTCTATAGAGAAGAGGGCAGGATAAAGGTCATTCAGGATGAAGTGATATCATGTCAAAAAACAGCTGACGGCCGGCTGCACATACAGCTGAAGAAAGAGGAATCGTCATACACATTCGAACATATCGCGCTGGCAACAGGCTTTGCCTCTGACATCAGCCGATTCGAGTGGGTTCAAAATGCAGCGCAGGCAGAGCAATTGCCTTTTGCCGGCTGCGGCTTTCCGATTGTCGGCAAGGATTTGCAATGGGGGAACGGGTTATACGTGATGGGTGCCTTTGCGGAACTTGAAATCGGGCCGACTGCGAGAAATATTTCTGGGGCGCGAAAAGCGGCATTCACTATTACACAAACGGTGAAGTAAATGATTTAAATCGTAATGATTCTATTTTGGGAGGATGAGATCACATGAAAAAAATTCCGGTTACAGTACTTAGCGGCTATCTTGGCGCGGGAAAAACAACACTGCTCAATAGCATTTTGCAAAATCGTGAAGGCTTAAAAATAGCCGTTATTGTAAATGACATGAGTGAGGTAAACATTGACGCTGGGGTGGTTAAGCAGGAAGGCGGGCTTTCCAGAACAGATGAAAAGCTAGTGGAAATGTCAAACGGCTGCATTTGCTGCACACTTCGCGAGGATTTGTTAGTCGAAGTGGAGAAGCTGGCAAAAGAGGGACGGTTTGATTATATCGTAATCGAATCGACGGGAATCAGCGAACCGATCCCGGTGGCCCAGACATTTTCTTATATTGACGAAGAGCTGGGAATCGATCTCACAAAGTTTTGTGAGTTAGATACGATGGTGACAGTGGTCGATGCAAACCGTTTTTGGCATGACTATCAGTCGGGTGACAGCCTTCTGGACCGCAAAGAAGCACTTGGGGAAGAGGATGAAAGAGAAATTGCCGACCTGCTAATCGATCAAATTGAGTTTTGCGATGTTCTGATCTTAAATAAATGTGATTTAGTCAGCGAGCAAGAGCTTGAACAGCTTGAGAAAGTCCTTCGCACCCTGCAGCCAAGGGCTAAATTCATTCGCGCTGTCAAAGGGAACGTCAAGCCGCAGGAGATTTTACATACAGGGCTATTTAACTTCGAGGAAGCGAGCGGATCTGCCGGCTGGATAAGAGAGCTGACAGCAGGCCATGCAGCCCATACCCCGGAAACCGAGGAATATGGCATTTCTTCATTTGTTTATAAAAGACGACTGCCGTTTCATTCAACGCGCTTTTATCACTGGATGGATCAAATGCCTAAAAATGTTGTCCGCGCCAAAGGCATCGTCTGGTGCGCATCGCATAACAGCCTCGCTCTTCTGATGTCACAAGCCGGCCCGTCCGTAACGATTGAGCCGGTATCCTATTGGGTGGCGGCGATGCCGAAGCTTGAACAGGAGCAAATCAAACAGCAGGAGCCGGAAATATTAGAGGATTGGGACCCAGAGTTTGGCGACCGTCTGACGCAGCTGGTGTTTATCGGAACAGACTTGGACGAAGAAGCCATTACAAATGAGCTTGATCAATGTTTGCTGACTGAATATGAGTTTGATTCCGATTGGTCGCTGTTTGAAGATCCATTTAAATGGAAGCTGAATCAATAGGAAAAAGCCGTCTCCTGCGGAGCGGCTTTTTTTAATGAAACGTTTGTTTAAAGATAATGCGCGTATTTCTTCTCAAGGATATTCTGAAACGCCGCCGCAACGGAGCAGATGGCCCAATAAATGAGTGCGGTCAGAATATACATGGTCATGTAATCAAACTCTCGGCCCCCGATAATTTTCGCATGCTGGAGCAATTCCGGCACCGTAATCATCGCGGCGAGCGAGGATGCCTTGATCAAATCAAGCAAAACATTGGCGAGCGGAGGCAGCGCAATGCGGATCGATTGCGGCAAAATGATCCCCCTCATCGTCTGCCAATATGAAAGACCGAGCGAGGATGCAGCTTCCCACTGTCCTTTTTCAACGGATGAAATGGCTGAACGGTTAATTTCCGCAATATAAGCAGCGCTGTTGAGACTAAAGCCGATCAAGGCGGCTGTAACGGCAGAAAATTCAATGCCGATATAAGGGAAACCAAAATAAAGGATAAACAGGATTACCAAAATCGGAACGCCGCGCATAAAAGAAATGTAAAGACGCGCCGGCCATCTCAGCAGGGCAATCTTAGACATTCTGGCGAGCGATATAAACAGCCCGATCACCGTTCCGGCAAACATGCTGACAAAAGAAATAAGCAACGTGTATCCAATACCTTTTATAACATAAGGAAACGATTCTATCGCCAGCTGCGTGTTGAAAATATATTCCCACTGAATGCTGTACATCATGGCGTCTGATTAAAGGTCAACGTCTTGAACGTCGACATCCAGTTTCTTTGATACATCCGCTTTATTGAAGAATTGTTTTGACAGCTTGGTCAAAGTGCCGTCATTGCTCATCTTTTTCAGCGTCTCGTTCATTTGTTTCTGAAGCTCAGTATTGCTTTTTTTCATGACAAGCGCCTGTTTATTCGGCATGTACTTGATGTCAGGATGGATCGTGATGTTAAGATCCGGAAATGCCGCCAGTGCCAGTGTCTGCAGGTAATAGTCGTTTAAGATGACATCAGTGCGGCCGTTGGCAACATCTTTTAAATACTGCTCGTTGGTCGCGTTATCATAAATAACTTCTTGGGCGCCGTATTTTCTGGCAACGTCCATATAGACAGTTGTCGCTGCGCCAGCCGCTTTTTTCCCTTTTAAATCTTTCAGCGTTTTGATCCCTGATAAATCATCTTTTCGGACAATGGCTGTGCCGTATGAATATTTATAAGGAGAAGAAAACGCGAACTTCTTCTCGCGGTCCTTTGTCACATCTATATCATTGGCGGCAGCGTCAACCTGGCCGCTGTTCACCGCTGTCAGCATCCCGTCGATACCCATTTCCTTGAACTCGACTTTCAGCCCGAGACGCTTAGCCGCTTCTCGAACAACTTCAACCTCATAGCCTGTCAGTTGATCCTTACCTGAATCGGTATCATGATAGGACGTAGGATAAAGTGTGCCGGACGTAGCAACGACGATTTTTCCTTTTTCTTTGATCTGTTTCCAGCCTGAATCCTTGGAACCGGCTTCATCTTTGCCGGAACAGGCTGCCAATATAAGAAAGAAAGCCATTGTTAAGCTAAAGATAACGGCTTTTGATTGCTTAAATGATTTCACCTATGTTTCCCCCAATCTGTTAATCAACTAAAAAGATAGCATTGAACATAGGGGGTTGCAATATGTTGATGGCGTTTTCAAAAAGTTCGAATTGTGTATACAAATGAGACTGTGAGTTTAAAAGCAGCAAAGAGGTTGAAGCTCCCCGGATTCAGGAGGTAAGAGATGCTATTATCAGAATTACGGCAACAGGTATTTGCGGCTCTGATCTTCATTTGGATAAAACGGGATTCCGGCTGCGCCTGATATCATTACGCACAAATTAAGTCTTGCTGATGCCCCTAGAGCATATGATATATTCGATAAGAAAGAAGACAGCAACATCATAGTCAAATTGAAACCATAATGGGGGAGTTACATGAACATCTACAAACCGGCCGGATTTTGGATCAGACTAGGAGCTTCATTACTGGATTACATTATTGTCTCGGTGCCCCTTTTGCTGATTTATTGGCTGATCACAGGAAAAGACCCGAACGACAGCATGATCATCAGCATGGTCGTTTTGCTGTACTCTATTTTGCTGCCGGTATTTTGGCAAGGCTATCTCATCGGAAAAAGAATTTGCGGAATCAGAATCGTAAAAAAAGACGGGTCACAGGTTGGCCTGGTAACCATGATTATGCGAGTCATCATTGCCGCACTGGTTTACGGCATAACCTTCGGGCTCGGTTTAATTGTCAGCCTGTTTATGATCGGGCTGAGAGAAGACAAACGGACGCTGCATGATTTTATCGCAGGAACATACGTTACTTACGCAGCACCGGGAGAAGAAGAACTTTATACGGACGAACAGATCAGAAAGAGCGAATAATGGTTCGCTCTTTTTATTTTGTATACATAAAAAACACAATGAAGCAAAATATATGATAAAAGATAGGAGGAATAAACTGGATGAAAAAAGTGAATGTCAATATCATCGGAATGCTCATTGCCGCGGCTGTTATTTCTTTAACTGGCACAGCTGAAGCGGCGGAAAAACAACAGCAACAGCCGCCTGCAAACGTTACACTGACTGAACAGCAAAAGAAAGAAATTGAACAGCTGGAAGCAGACATATTAAAAAAACGCAAGGATGTCATCTCTAAGTATGTAGAATACGGCGTTCTGCCTAAAGAAAAAGGAGATCACATCAAAAATCACATGGTCCAACACTTTGAAATGATGAAACAAAACGGCTTTGTTCCGAAACGCCATTCTCATCAGCATAAATTTGAAAAGAGACATTAGGCTTTAAGCATCCAATTGAGATTGGATGCTTTTTTGATTAAAGGTATTATCCATTATGATATTGAAGTTTTTTTTATAAAATTATATCGTTCAAAAAGAATATATCGTAATATAAGATATAAAGAGGGGTGTGAATAATGGAACTGGATTTCATAAATAAATTAAATCAGCAATGGACCGACATCTACTATTCATTACACTACAAGCAAAAAGATAACATTTCTCATCAGGCGATACGACTCATGCAGCATATTGAAAAGCAAGGTGAGGCAACAATAGGAGCTTTAGCAGAGTATTTATCTGTCTCTCATAATACAGCATCTGAACATACAAAACGGTTGATTCAAAAGGGATTGGCAGCTAAACGTCGAAGTCAGCAAGACGAACGTAAGGTTTTGGTAGTTTTAACAAAGGAAGGACGCTCTGTTCTTGAACAGCATACTCAGCTGGACAAAGAGAAATTAAATGAAATAATCGAACGAATAAGCTCATCGGAAAAGGAATTGATTCAACAAGCATTTGAAATTTTAAGCAAGGAAGCTAAACAATGGCGGTAATCAGTAAAATAATCATCTCAGCACTGATTATTGGATTCGTTACTGAAATATCAAAAAGACATCCAACCTATGGAGGAATTATTGCAGCTTTGCCATTAGTCAGTTTGTTAAGCCTGTTTTGGATGAAAGTGCAGGGCGAAAATACAGCACAATTGAGTCAATTTGCGTCTGGTGTGCTTAAGGGCATACCTGCTACGGTTTGTTTGCTCGCGATAATGGCATTTCTATTGAAAACGAATGTTCCATTCTGGTTAGCGCTATCCTTTGGAGTCCTAGGATGGATCGCTTTTTTGCTACTGCAAAAGATTTTTCTTAATATATTCATTTAACGCGAGAGGAGAAGCTATGTATTTAAAAAAGGTCACACTCCTTAGAGAAAAGATCCCGTCCTTTGACAGATACCCATTCACTATCCCTGCTGTAAGTCAATTACACGAAATTTCATTTACCAAAGAAGTGTCTTTTTTTGTCGGAGAAAACGGCTCGGGGAAATCAACTTTACTTGAAGCAATTGCGGATAAGTGTGAATTTAATACAGCGGGCGGCAGCCGTAATAATATCTATGAATTGCAGGAGTCAGACTCTCATTTGGGAGATTACATACGATTATCATGGCTTCCTAAGATCACAAATGGTTTCTTCTTAAGAGCAGAATCGTTTTATCAGCTTTCTCTTCACCTTGATGAAGTGGAACGAGATGCTCCGCAGCCATATCTCTCCTATGGCGGAAGGCCGCTGCACAAGCAATCGCATGGTGAGTCTTTTATGTCGCTGTTCCATCATCGTTTTAAAGGAAAAGCCATTTATCTTTTAGATGAGCCTGAAGCCGCACTTTCTCCCGCACGGCAGTTAGCTTTTTTGAGAGTCATACACGATTTAGTGAAGGGTGGAAATGTACAATTCATCATTGCCACTCACTCCCCAATTTTGCTGGGTTATCCGAATGCTGACATTTTCAGCTTTGACGGGGGCAGTATACATCATACAGAATACGAAAGCACTGAACACGTCCAGTTAACCAGGTATTTTCTTGAACAAAGAGAGAAAATATTAGAGGAGCTGTTCCGAGATTAACATCGTGTTGCTATGAAACGCGTTTCATAGCCTATGATAGGTTTATCAAATACTTCAGGAGTGATTAACACAATGATCCATCAACATCCAGAATCTTTTCCGAAACATTTTTTATGGGGCTCGGCTTCAGCAGCTTACCAGGTTGAAGGAGCATGGAACGAAGATGGCAAAGGCCCTTCTGTATGGGACGTGTTTACGAAAATCCCCGGCAAAACGTTTAAGGGCACCAATGGTGATGTTGCAGTTGACCATTATCACCGTTATAAGGAAGATGTCGCTCTGATGGCTGAGATGGGGCTGAAAGCATATCGATTCTCTGTCAGCTGGCCGCGTATTTTTCCAAAAGGAAAAGGAGAAATCAATGAAGCCGGTCTGGCATTTTACGATAACCTGATTGATGAATTGCTTTCTCATAACATTGAACCGGTTTTGACTTTATATCACTGGGATTTGCCTCAGGCACTTATGGACGAGTATGGCGGATTTGAGTCGAGAAACATCATAGAGGATTTTAATCATTACTGCATTACTCTTTATAAACGCTTTGGACAGAAAGTGAAATATTGGGTAACGTTGAATGAACAAAACTACAATTTTAATCACGGCTTTCTTACAGCCATGCATCCGCCTGGCGTGAAGGACAGAAAACGATTTTACGAAGCAAATCATATTGCGTTTCTGGCAAATGCGAAAGCTATTGAGTCCTTCAGAGAATATGTGCCCGAAGGCAAAATAGGACCTAGCTTTGCTTATTCTCCCGCATATCCTTTAACCAGTCATCCAGAGGATATCACAGCTTTTGAAAATGCTGAAGAATTTATGAATAATTGGTGGCTGGACATGTATTGCTGGGGAACCTACCCGCAAATTCCTTTCCGCTATTTAGAAAAACAGGGATGGGCGCCGACAATCGAACCGGGTGATATGGAGCTGCTTGCCAAAGGGAAGCCGGATTTTGTAGGTGTCAACTATTATCAAACGATTACTTACGAACGAAATCCGCTCGACGGCGTTTCAGAAGGGAAAATGAATACGACGGGCCAAAAAGGGACCAATCAGGAAACAGGGATGCCGGGACTATTTAAAACTAAGAAAAACCCGAACCTCACAACGAGCAACTGGGATTGGACGATTGATCCGGTAGGATTGCGTATCGGGCTCCGCCGCATTACGACACGTTATCAGCTTCCTGTGTTTATTACAGAAAACGGTTTAGGAGAATTCGATAAAGTTGAAGACGGCACTATACATGATGATTATAGAATTGATTATTTGCGATCGCATCTTGAGCAATGCAGACAGGCCATTAGTGATGGAGTCGATTTGATCGGATATTGCAGCTGGTCATTTACTGATCTGTTAAGCTGGCTGAACGGTTATCAAAAAAGATACGGCTTTGTTTATGTGAATCGTGACGAAGAGAATGAATATGACTTAAAACGATTGAAGAAAAAAAGCTTTTATTGGTATCAGGACGTTATTAAGAAAAATGGAGAAAATATATAAAGAGTCCCTGAGAGTATTCCTCTCAGGGCTTTTCATTAGACGGAAACAGCATCAATGATGTAAGTGTCAGCATGCAGATCTGACAGCTCAGCCGGTACAGTGTAGCATGTGAATTGATAGTTCCCTTTAGGAAGGTCGAAGGAGAGCCGTTTGGACATGATGCTTTCAATTTCAATTCCGTCTTTTGTGACGTGAAAAGGAACAGTCACTTTTTTTTCATAGGATGCTACTGTTTCTGAACTGTTAAGGCGCAAGAGTATATATACCTTTGAATTTCGCTGTGCCTCAAACGAAATGGCTTCGTCCGCTTCCGCATATCCTTTTTCAATCGCTTCATCTGTCCAATCGATGACAGGCGGTGCGGAACCCTTTTGAAATACAGTAAATTGATGATATGAAATCGTCAGTTCTTGCGGCTTCCATGATTTGATCAATGTGCTGTTCCTCCTCTTTTAACTGTTTACTGAATCGTAAATAAAACCTTTGTGCCATCAGGGTAATCGGTCAGCTGATGCCCGACCCAGGAGCCTGCGCCACGATTGTCAGCGGGAGAAATATATTCTACAGAAGCCCCTTCACCGCCTTCTTTGCACATGGCCATTGGCCATTCATCTCGGTCATACCCTGTTTTGGTAGGTACGTCTTTCAATGATTGTTCGCGGCGTTCCTCAGCTCCGTCTCTGTCTACAGTGCACACATCTGAATGCCCCTCACTTATTGCGTCCTTGATATGATTTGCTGTCTCAGGATAACGCTCAGAAGGGAAGGCTATTGTTTCGTCATATTCTTCTGTTTGAGACGTTTTTTGTTCGTCTGAGAAAAAGTCTCCCTTAATCAGGCCAACAGCTGCAGCTGCTATGACAACTATTACGAGAAGTAAAGTTTTTATAATGTCCATTCGTGATGATCACCTCCCGCGTCAGCAACTTTTAAAACTGCTCCAAGAGTAATGCAGAAAGGGCTTGGTGTAAAGATTAACATTTTTTGTTTTGCCTTAGGTTTATTGCAGGAATCGTCATTTTAGCAGATCGAAATATTCATTTTTAAGAAAATAACGTTATCAAATTGAAATATTAATACTAGATTATAAGCTGTTTTCAGGTTGATTAATCATTTTAAATTGGCTTATGATACCGGTAAGCTCTTCAGCTAAATGGGATAACGTTTCCGAGGCTGCAGTAATCTCTTCCATTGCAGCAAATTGCTCTTCTGTTAAAGCTGCTGCCTGCCGGGTATTTTCTGTTGATTCTTTAATGTCTGTTGTATTGGCGGCAAAGGATTCATTTATTTTTTGCGTACTTGCTGAAATGTTGGTAACAGATGCTGATAGATCGCTGATTTCTGCAGTAATTTCATCTGTTGCGGCTGCAATTTCTTTAAAGGCGTCTCTGGTGCGGTGGATCATGTTTACACCTTCAGCAGCTTCTGTTTTCACATGTTCAACAGACTGCGCAGATACAGTCATATCATTTTTTATCTCAGCGATTAATTTGGAAATCTGTCCGACAGACCGTTGAGATTCCTCTGCTAATTTGCGAACTTCATCAGCAACAACGGCAAAGCCTTTGCCGTGTTCTCCGGCTCGGGCAGCTTCAATTGCCGCATTAAGGGCAAGCAGGTTTGTCTGATCGGCAATTTGGGTGATGACAGATAAGATTTGTTCAATTTGTTTAGAGCGGCCGTCCAGCTGCTGAATGATCTCACCGCTTTTTTCAATCGAATGGTGAATGGTATCCATTTGTGCCTGAACATTTGAAATTTCTTTTTGGCCAATGTCTGCTTTAGATTGCGCAAGCTGTCCTTTCTGAGCAATGGCAACAGTATTTGAAGAAATTTGCCGTATGTCAGCCGTTGTTTGCTCCAGTGATTTTTCACTGTTTTCAATTCGTGTGATTTGATGCTTGGCTCCGTTTGCAATATGCTGAACAGCTTCTGTGATTTTTTCTGAAGCTTGATTTGTTTCTTCAGCTCCGGCTGAAAGCTGCTGAGAGGCTGATGCAAGCTGAAGGGCCGATTGCTGTACGGTTTGGATTGTCTGATTCAGCTTCAATCTCATCTTATTATAGTAGACACTCAGTTCTGCTAACTCATCAGCGGACTTGTCTGAAACTTCTATTGTCATATCTCCGTTTCCGGCGCTTTCAAAGGCGTATTTTAACACGTTTAGCCGCCGATTGATTCTTCTGGTGAAAAGCAGAACAAGGATGACAGATATAATAATAACTACAGCGAGAACGATAGCGAATTGAGTGAACAGCGATTGGGTAAGCGATGCTAAAATGCTTTGATTGGCTCCTGTATACAGCATACCGATAATGTTGCCTTCCTTATCTTTTAAGGGCATATATGCTGTTTGATAAGAGGAGCCCGCCACATCTGCTTGTCCGTAGAATTGCTTCCCGTTTTTTAAAACAGCGTCAGTGACTTCAGCAGAAGCTTGAGTGCCGACAGCTCTTTCGCCGTCTTTCATTACGTTGGTTGCCACTCGTGTATCTCCTTGAAAAATCGTTACGGTGTCACCTGTTTTTTTGCCAAGCAGATCAACAATGTCTTCATTTCCGTTTATTTGTGTCTCGCCTTTATACAGCTTATCGTTTTTTACCTCCCAGTTCCCTAAAATCACGTCGTCAATATACGTGCTGCTTAAAGCAAGATCGCCTTTCGCCTTGTCAGTGGCCATTTTTTTCATGCTGCTTGTAATGTCCTTAAGCATCACGGCGCCGACTGATAGAGAAAACAATAGAATAACCGCGAAGACCAAGCCGAGAATTTTAGTTCCAAGCTTCAGTTTTATTTGCTTTTTCAATATAATTCCTCCCTTTGTATATTTGTAGGTCATATTACTTATCGGGTTTTTGGGTTTAAAGTTTTATTTTAGAGGAATATCAAAAACCGGCCTGATCTCCAGGCCGGTTATGTGACGCTATTCAAGGTTTGCGTGGTAAGTGAACATGGTTTCAGAATCGAGTCCTTTTTTCTCCATGAGTTTTAAGATGACTGCATCATAGAATAGCAGCAATGTTTGCTCAAATAATGATCCCATTGGCTGTATGGTTTGATAGCTTCCGTTTGACCGGTCTTTAGGAGAACCGGGCATTTTGACGATGAGATCCGATTGTTTTCCAATGCTCGAATCCGGATTGATGGTTAAAGCGGCAACGACTCCGTGTAAGCTTTTTGCTTTAGCTGCTGTATTGATCAGGCTCTTTGTCTCGCCTGATCCTGAGCCGATAATGACGAGGTCTCCTTTGCGGAGCGGCGGAGTGAGAACCTCACCGACAATATGAGCGTTGAAGCCCATGTGCATCAGTCTCATCGCGAAGGATTTTGCCATCAGGCCAGAACGGCCCGCGCCCGCAGTGAAAATTTGGTTGGACGAAAGAATGTGATCTGCAAGCTGATCAGCTTCTTCATTAGAAATATAAGCCGCTGAACGGTGTAACTCATTGAGAATTTCCGTTACGTATTCAGTCGTTTTCATATGAATTATCCTTGGGATATAAGCTGTTTCATTTTTGAAGCTGTCTCTGCTTTATCAGCTGCGCTTGTAATTCCGCCCCCAACAATGACAAGGTCGGGGTTTTGTTTGATCACTTCTGGCAGTGTATCAAGTTTGATGCCGCCCGCAATTGCGGTTTTTGCGTTTTTTACTGTATTTTTGATTGTCGTTAATTCTTCGAAAGAGTTTTTGCCCTCTGCTTGAAGATCGTATCCAGTGTGGACGCAGATGTAGTCAACACCGAGTGCGTCAATTTCTTTCGCACGGGATTCAATATCTTTCACGTTAATCATGTCCACTAAGATTTTCTTCTTCTGTTTTTTGGCTTCTTCTACTGCACCTTTAATCGTTGCATCGTCTGTAGCTCCTAACACGGTGATGATGTCAGCTCCCGCTTCCGACGCTTTCATAATTTCGTATCCGCCGGCATCCATGATTTTCAGGTCTGCCAGGACCTTCAATTGCGGAAATGTTTCTTTTATTTCTTTAACGGCTCTAAGGCCTTCATTAATGACAACCGGTGTTCCGATCTCAACCACGTCGATGTATTGTTCCACTTCTTTGACAAGCTCGATGGCTTCGGGGATATTTACCAGGTCTAATGCCAGCTGTAATTCCATTGTTGATCCACTCCCTTATTCGAATTATTTCTCATTCTATAGGTTCCTACTTTAGCTGAGAAGTAGGCACTTTGAAGTCAACTAGTTACTTGAAGGATACTGTGAGAAGAGGCAATCAGATTTCTTTCGCTTGTTTTTGTGAGTGAGTATAATAAAAAGAGCCTGCTAAAAAGTAAGTAAGTGATGATACGTATCTAACATATAAAAAGTATACTAAGGGGGATTTCTTTTGAGCCGGATGGACGACAAAAGGTTTAATTGTGAGAAGGAATTGACGCTAGCAGTGATCGGCGGTAAATGGAAAATGCTTATTTTGTGGCATTTAGGAAAAGAAGGCACAAAACGTTTTAATGAATTAAAAGCTTTGATTCCTGATATTACGCAGAAGATCCTCGTGAATCAGCTGAGAGAGCTTGAGCAGGATATGATTGTTCACAGGGAAGTGTATCCGGTTGTCCCGCCGAAGGTTGAATATTCCTTGACCCCGCAAGGAGAAAGCCTGATGCCTATTCTTGATGCCATGTATGAGTGGGGGAAAGGCTATATGGAATTGATTGATATCGACAAAAATGTCATTAAGGAATCGTTGTAAGGCGCTCTCGGTTAAGGGTGTCTTTTATTGCCTGTTTTTTGGTTTTTGGGTGGTAAACATATGGGATGTAAAGATTGTAAATGGCTTCCAACAGTAAATGGGTTGTAGCGAAGTGGCTCAATTTAAAAATTTTTATTTTTCTGTAAATAATGTTTAGTGGAAATTTTTGCGGTATCCCGCAAAAATACCCCTGTAAAAGAACTGGAATCTTTTCGGTATCCCGCATGGAACTTTTCACCCATTTTTCGGTGATAAAAACAATTTTTTCATTTAAAGTGAACGTTAGAAAGGTTAAAAATATTGAAAACAATGAAGAATTAGGCAAAAATGTTTCTCTTTGGTGAAAAAGAAACTGCAGTCTTTATCTGCCTGTGCCGGCCGCCCGCAATAAAGGCTTACGGCACCCGCTTTTAAGAGCGGTAGTTGTTTTTTATTTGGATGCAACGCTTTTGAGATGTAGTACTTTCGGCTTTTTGATCAGTTAGTCCATTAGATTCAAAAGTTGTCAATGGATACGAAAGAGAAATCATCCTGCACATGTTACAAATTATTGAAGATTAGGGGAGGTAAGATAATATGGAAATAACTTTTTATCCTTTAACTGATGCACAAAAACGAATTTGGTATACAGAAAAATTTTATCCTCACACGAGTATTTCAAATCTTGCGGGTATTGGTAAGCTGGTTTCAACTGAAAAAATTGACTGGAAGCTTGTGGAGCAAGCGATCCAAGAGTTTGTCCGCAGAAATGACGCAATGCGTCTTCGTTTGCGTCTCGATGAAAACGGAGAGCCCGTTCAATATATAAGCGAGTATAAGCCTGTTGATATAAAACATACTGACACCACTGGAGATCGGCATGCGATAGAATCCATTTCACAATGGGGCCGGGAGGAAACGAAAAAACCTCTGCCTCTGTACGATTGTGACTTATTCCGGTTTTCCTTGTTTACCATCAAAGAAAATGAAGTATGGTTTTATGCAAATGTTCATCATGTGATTTCTGACGGGATCTCCATGAACATTCTCGGAAACGCCATTATGCATATTTACTTGGAATTAGCAGGCGGCTCAGAAACAAAAAGAGGAATCTCGCATTCATTTATCGATCATGTTTTGTCTGAACAGGACTATGCTCAATCAAAGCGGTTTGAAAAAGATAAAGCGTTCTGGAACAAGCAATTCGAGACGGTGCCTGAACTCGTTTCCCTGAAACGGAATGCTCCTGCAGGCGGAAGTTTAGATGCTGAGAGATTTTCTCAAGATGTGCCTGAGGCGCTGCATCAGCAGATTTTATCCTTTTGTGAGGAGCACAAGGTCAGCGTTTTATCGGTATTTCAATCGGTGCTTGCCGCCTACTTGTACAGAGTCAGCGGGCAGAATGATGTGGTAACTGGTACATTTATGGGCAACCGGACAAATGCGAAAGAGAAGCAGATGCTCGGCATGTTTGTTTCTACGGTTCCGCTTCGGGCAAACATTGACGGCGGACAGGCGTTTTTTGATTTTGTTAAAGACCGGATGAAGGATTTAATGAAGACTCTTCGGCATCAAAAGTACCCGTATAATCTTCTCATTAATGATCTTCGTGAAACAAACAGCTCTGTGACAAAGCTGTTTACCGTTTCGCTTGAATATCAGGTGATGCAGTGGCAGAAAGAAGAGAATCTAGCCTTTTTGACTGAGCCCATTTTCAGCGGAAGCGGATTAAATGATGTTTCGATTCATGTGAAGGATCGATGGGATACTGGGGAACTTACAATTGACTTTGACTACCGTACTGATTTCATGACGCGTGAAGAAATTAAAATTGTTTGTGAACGCATGATGGCATTGCTTGAGAACGCACTTACGCACCCGGATCATACGATTGATGAATTGACGCTGATTTCTGAGGCGGAGAAAGAGCGGCTGCTATTGCGGGCTGGCGGTGAACCGGTTAATTACCGCAAGAACATGACGATTCCGGCGCTATTCCAAGAAAAGGCGGAATCGCTTGCTGATCAGCCTGCGGTTGTGTTTGAAGATCGTGCATTGTCTTATCGAACGTTACATGAACAATCCGCACGCATTGCCAATGTGCTGAAAGAGAAGGGGGTCCGTGCAGACAGCCCGGTTGCCGTTTTGCTCGAACGCTCTGAACGGATGATCACGGCCATCATGGGGATTTTAAAAGCCGGCGGAGCCTATGTGCCGATTGACCCCGAGTTTCCGGCAGAGCGCATCCAATTTATTTTGGAGGACTGCGGTGCGGACTTCGTCTTGACTGAATCGAAGGTTGCGTCACCAGATGCATCTGCTGAGCTTATTGATTTTGATCAGGCGATTGCAAGCGGTACAGATGCTATTTCGGATACAAATGTGAATGCTAATGATCTTGCCTACATTATTTATACGTCGGGAACAACCGGACGTCCAAAAGGAGTGATGATCGAGCATCGCCAGGTTCATCATTTGGTTGAATCTCTGCAGCAGACCATTTATCAGAGTGAGAGCCAGACCCTGCGGATGGCATTGCTTGCGCCGTTCCACTTTGATGCGTCAGTGAAACAGATTTTCGCGTCGCTCCTTTTGGGACAGACTCTTTATATTGTGCCGAAGAAAACGGTGACGAATGGCGCTGCTCTTGCGGAGTATTACCGCAGACACGGAATTGAGGCGACGGACGGAACACCGGCCCATCTGCAAATGCTGATAGCTGCGGGAGATTTGACTGGTCTTAAGCTCAAACACCTGCTGATTGGCGGGGAAGGTCTTTCTTCTGTTGTGGCGGACAAGCTTCTGACATTGTTTCAAGAAGCGGGTGCCGTTCCTCGTTTGACCAATGTGTACGGGCCGACTGAAACGTGTGTGGATGCATCTGTTCATCCGGTTCACCCGGACAGTTCAGTTCAATCAGCGTATGTGCCAATCGGGAAAGCACTTGGGAATAACCGCTTGTATATTTTGGATCAAAAAGGCCGTTTGCAGCCGGAAGGCGTGGCGGGTGAGCTTTATATTGCGGGTGACGGTGTTGGACGAGGCTATTTAAACCTCCCGGAATTGACAGCTCAGGCATTTTCACAAGACCCGTTTGTGCCCGGTGACAGCATGTATCGTACCGGAGATGTGGTGCGCTGGCTTCCGGATGGAACGATCGAATATTTAGGAAGAGAAGATGATCAGGTCAAAGTTCGCGGATACCGCATTGAGCTTGGAGAAATTGAAACCGTGCTTCAGCAGGCGCCTGATGTTGCCAAAGCTGTCGTCTTGGCAAAGCCTGATGCCCAAGGGAATCTTGAGGTTTGTGGGTATGTTGTGCAAAAAGCGGGAAGCGAATTTGCTCCTGCGCGTCTGCGGGAACACGCGGCAAAACACCTTCCTGACTACATGGTGCCGAACTACATCACAGAAATCACAGAAATTCCGCTCACGCCAAGCGGAAAAGTGGACCGCCGCAAGCTATTTGCGCTTGAGGTAAAAGCGGTAAGGGGAACAGCGTATACCGCACCTCGAAACGAAATGGAAAAAACAATCGCCGAGATTTGGCAGGATGTGCTGAGCGTTGAGAAAGCCGGGGTCTTTGACAATTTCTTTGAAACGGGCGGTCATTCATTGAAGGCAATGACGCTTTTAACAAAGATTCATAAGGAAACGGGCGCTGACATCCCGCTGCAATATGTGTTTGAGCATCCGACCATCGCCGCTCTTGCTGAGGCGGCCGAGCGTAAAGAAGGCCGGACGTTTGCGGCGATTGAGCCGGCTGAAAAACAGGAGCATTACCCGCTTTCTCTGGCGCAGCAGCGGACGTACATTGTCAGCCAATTCGAGGACGCGGGAGTCGGATATAACATGCCGGCGGCAGCTATTTTAGAGGGACCTTTAGACATTCAAAAACTGAAACACGCATTTGATAAGTTAATCAGCCGCCACGAGTCGCTGAGGACATCATTTGTGCTTGAAGGCAGCATACCGAGACAAAAAATTCATGACAGCGTCCAGTTCAACATCGAGATGATTGAAAGAAGCGGCCGCTCAAATGAGGAGGTTATGACTTCTTTTGTCCGCCGGTTTGACTTATCGAAAGCGCCGCTGTTGAGAATCGGATTGATGGAGCTCGAAGAAAACCGTCATATGCTTCTGTTTGATATGCACCATTTGATTTCTGACGGTGTTTCCATCGGCATTATTTTGGAGGAACTGGCACAGATTTACCGCGGTGAACAGCTTCCTGAGCTTCGCCTTCAGTATAAAGATTACGCCGTCTGGCAAAGCGCGCAGGCTGCTGAAGGATACCAAAAGGATCGGGCGTATTGGAAGGAAGCCTTTGCGGGTGAGCTTCCCGTGCTTCAGCTTCTATCCGATTATCCGAGACCGCCTGTCCAAAGCTTTGAAGGAGACCGGGTTTCCATCAAGCTGGATGCAGAGTTAAAGAATCGCCTGTATCGTTTAGCTGAAAAAAATGGCGCCACACTTTATATGGTCATGCTGTCAGCCTACTATACGCTCCTGTCTAAATATACGGGGCAGGATGACATCATTGTCGGCACTCCGTCAGCGGGCAGACATCATTCTGATACAGAGGGCATTGTCGGAATGTTCGTTAATACGCTCGCTATTCGCAGCGAAGTGAAGCAGGATGAGACTTTTAACAGCCTGCTCACACGTGTGCGCCAGCAGGTTCTGGATGCCTTTTCTCATCAGGATTATCCATTTGAATGGCTTGTTGAAGACCTGAACATCCCGCGTGATGTAAGCAGACATCCGTTGTTTGACACGATGTTCAGTCTCCAAAACGCGGCGGCGGGCATTCCGGCTGTCGGTGATTTGACATTGTCGATTCATGAAACCAACTTCAACATTGCCAAATTTGATGTAACGGTTCAGGCAAGAGAAACGGACCGAGGCATTGATCTTGATTTAGACTACAGCACAAAACTGTTTAAACGAAGCACGGCAGACAGGCTGCTCACGCATTTTGCGCGCCTGCTTGAAGATGTAGTTGCTGAGCCTGAGAAACAGATTTCTGAGTACAACCTTCTTTCTGAAGAGGAAGCCGCCTCACAAGTTCAGCAGTTTAACCCGGAAAGAACGCCTTATCCGAAAGACAAAACGATTGTTCAGCTGTTTGAGGAGCAGGCTGCCAAAACGCCGGATCGCCCGGCACTTCAATATGAAGGGCAATCGCTCACATATCGAGAGCTGAATGAACGGGCCAACCGCTTAGCGCGCGGCATTCTTTCAATGGGAGCCGGCGAAAGTAGGACAGCGGCCGTCCTATGTGAACGGTCAATGGACATGATTGTGTCCATCCTTGCGGTATTAAAATCCGGTTCGGCTTATGTACCGATTGATCCGGAACACCCGATTCAACGGATGCAGCATTTCTTCCAAGACAGCGGAGCGAAAGTGCTTCTCACCCAGTTGAAATTAAAGGCGTTAGCGGAAAAAGCTGAATTCAAGGGTGTCATCGTGCTCGCTGATGAGGATCAAAGCTATCACGGCGATGCGCAAAATCTCGCTCTGCCGTTTGATTCTGCGGCCATGGCCAACCTGACGTATACATCCGGAACGACAGGAACGCCAAAGGGAAATATTGTGACACATGCCAATATTCTGCGTACGGTTAAGCAGACGAATTATCTCAGCATTACGGAACAGGATACGATACTCGGACTCTCAAATTATGTATTTGACGCATTTATGTTTGACGTATTCGGCTCTCTTTTAAACGGCGCCAAGCTTGTGCTCGTTCCGAAAGAAACTGTTCTGGACATGGCTCGTCTTTCTCGCGTTATTGAGCGGGAGAATATCACCATTCTCATGATCACGACAGCTCTGTTCCATCTTCTTGTGGACTTGAATCCGAGATGCTTGTCGACTTTGCGCAAGATTATGTTCGGGGGAGAACGGGCTTCTGTAGATCATGTGAAAAAAGCGCTGCAGACTGTTGGAAAAGGCAAGCTGCTTCACATGTACGGCCCATCTGAAAGCACGGTTTTCGCAACGTATCATCCGGTTGATGAATTGGATGAGCATACGATGTCCGTTCCGATTGGAAGACCGGTCAGCAATACGGAAGTGTACATTCTTGACCGCGCAGGACATGTTCAGCCTGCCGGCATCGCGGGAGAACTGTGTGTCAGCGGGGAAGGCCTCGTAAAAGGTTATTACAACCGCCCTGAACTGACTGAGGAGAAATTTGTGCCGCATCCGTTTAAAAAAGGCGAACGCATGTATAAAACAGGTGACTTGGCAAGATGGCTGCCGAATGGCGATATCGAATTTATCGGACGGATAGACCACCAGGTGAAAATCCGCGGACAGCGCATTGAGCTCGGAGAAATTGAACACCAGCTGCAAAGCCACGATCGTGTGCAGGAGAGCGTTGTGCTTGCTGTCGATCAAGGTGCGGGAGACAAACTGCTTTGCGCGTACTTTGTCGGGCAGGGTGAAATTACAGCGCAAGAGCTGAGAGAGCATACGGCAAAGGATCTGCCGGCGTACATGATTCCTGCGGTATTTATCCAAATGGACGAGCTGCCTCTGACCGGTAACGGAAAAATCGACCGGCGGGCGCTTCCGCTTCCTGACGGCAACATCTCAAATGGTGTTTCATATATTGCGCCGCGCAATGAAATAGAACAAAAAGTCGCAGACATTTGGGCACAGGTGCTTCAGGTTGAAAAAATCGGCATCTATGACCAATTCTTTGAAATCGGCGGACACTCGTTAGCGGGGATGAAGATGCTTGCCTTGATTCATCAGGAACTGGGCGCTGAGCTTTCTCTCAAGGATCTTTTCCAATCACCGACCGTTGAAAGCTTAGCACAGGTTATTGCCGCCGCAGAAAAAGGAACAGCGGTCAGCATAAGACCGGCAAAGACACAAGAGACGTATCCAGTTTCTTCTCCGCAAAAACGGATGTACGTGCTTCAGCAGCTTGAAGGAGCGAACACAAGCTACAACATGCCATCGGTTCTGCGCCTGAAGGGTCATCTGGATGTTGAAAGGCTCAAATGTGTAATGAATGAGTTAATGGAGCGTCATGAAGCCTTTAGAACAACCTTTGAAATAAAAGACGGAGAAACGGTGCAGCGAATCTGGGATGAAGCGGCGTTTGATATGGCATATTTCGAAGCGCCAGAAGAAGAGACCGAGCGGATCGTTTCTGAGTTTATCCGTCCGTTCACACTTGACCGGCTGCCCCTGTTTAGAATGGGTCTGATCAAGCTGTCAGAAGCTGAGCATCTGCTGCTGTTTGACATGCACCATATTATTTCTGACGGAGCGTCTGTCGGCGTGCTGATTGATGAACTCTCGAAGCTGTACGACGGAGAAACCCTTGAGCCGCTTCATATTCAATATAAGGATTATGCCGTGTGGCAGCAGCAGTTTATTCAGTCCGAGCTGTACCGGAAGCAAGAGGAGCATTGGCTGAAGGAGCTTGACGGAGAGCTGCCTGTGCTGACTCTTCCGACTGATTACAGCCGTCCTGCGGTTCAAACGTTTGAAGGAGACCGGATTGTGTTTGCATTGGACGCAGGAAAAGCGGATGCTCTTCGCAAGCTTGCAAAGGAAACGGATTCCACTCTGTATATGGTCCTTCTGGCGTCTTACAGCGCGTTTTTATCAAAATTGAGCGGCCAAAACGATATCATTGTGGGTTCGCCGGTAGCCGGACGTTCCCAAGCGGACATCAGCCGCGTCATCGGAATGTTTGTCAATACATTGGCGATGCGCACATATCCGAAGGGCGATAAGACGTTTGCGGATTATCTTGGTGAAGTGAAAGAAACGGCACTTAGCGCATTTGAAGCGCAGGATTACCCGCTTGAGGACCTGATCGGAAAAGTTGAGGTTCACCGTGACACAAGCAGAAATCCTTTATTTGATGCAGTATTTTCTATGCAAAATGCGAGCATCACAGATTTAACAATGAAAGGAGTCGAGCTTGAACCGCATCCGTTTGAACGGAAAACGGCCAAGTTTGATATCACGCTGACAGCTGACGAAACCGGTGGAGGGCTCACATTTGTTCTTGAATACAATACGGCGCTGTTTACACCGGAAACGATTGAACGATGGAAGCAATACTGGATTCAGCTTTTAGGAGCAGTAACAGAAAATCCAAATCAGCCGCTTTCCAGCCTGTCGCTTGTCAACGAGACAGAAAAACAAACGCTCTTGGAGGCATGGAAAGGAAAAACACTGCCTGTGCCGACAGACAAAACGGTTCATCAGCTATTTGAAGAAACCGTTCAGCGCCATAAAGACCGCCCGGCTGTCACGTATAACGGGCAGTCATGGACGTACGGCGAGCTGAATGCGAAGGCGAACCGTCTGGCGCGGATTTTGATCGACTGCGGCATCAGCGCGGATGAGCGCGTCGGCATTCTGACGAAGCCGTCGCTTGAAATGTCCGCCGCGGTGCTCGGTGTCCTGAAGGCGGGAGCGGCATTTGTGCCGATTGACCCTGACTATCCGGATCAGCGGATTGAATATATCCTACAGGACAGCGGTGCGAAGCTTCTCTTGAAACAGGAAGGCATTTCAGTGCCGGACAGCTATACGGGCGAGGTCATTCTTCTTGACGGCAACCGGACGATCCTGAGTCTGCCGCTTGACGAAAACGATGAGGAAGATCCGCAGACCGACACAACCGCGGATCACCTTGCTTATATGATTTACACGTCAGGAACGACCGGACAGCCGAAGGGTGTTATGATCGAGCACCATGCGCTTGTCAACCTGTGCTTCTGGCATCATGACGCGTTCGGCATGACAGCGGAGGACCGCAGTGCGAAGTACGCGGGCTTCGGGTTCGACGCTTCCATTTGGGAGATGTTCCCGACCTGGACGATCGGCGCTGAGCTTCACGTCATTGATGAAGCGATTCGCCTTGATATCACCCGCCTGAATGACTATTTCGAAATAAACGGCGTGACGATCACCTTCCTGCCAACGCAGCTGGCGGAACAGTTTATGGAGCTTGAGAACACGTCACTCCGCGTGCTCTTGACCGGAGGGGACAAGCTGAAGCGTGCGGTCAAACAGCCGTACAAACTCATCAACAACTACGGGCCAACCGAAAACACTGTCGTTGCGACAAGCACAGAGATCAATCCGGAGGAAGGCTCGCTTTCTATCGGGCGCGCGATCGCCAATACGAGAGTGTACATTCTCGGCGAGGGCAATCAGGTTCAGCCGGAGGGCGTGGCCGGAGAGCTTTGTGTGGCGGGACGCGGACTGGCGCGCGGCTATCTGAACAGGGAAGACGAAACCGCGAAGCGGTTTGTCTCAGATCCGTTTGTGCCGGGTGAACGCATGTACAAAACGGGCGACTTGGTGAAATGGACCGGCGGCGGCATCGAATACATCGGCCGGATCGACCAGCAGGTCAAGGTCCGCGGCTACCGAATCGAGCTGTCAGAAATCGAAGTGCAGCTGGCCCAGCTTTCTCAGGTGCAGGACGCCGCAGTGACAGCTGTGAAGGATAAAGCGGGCAATACCGCAATTGCCGCCTATGTCACACCGGAAACTGTCGACACAGAAGCGCTGAAGTCAGCGCTCAAGGAAACCCTGCCGGACTACATGATCCCGGCGTTCTGGGTGACGTTGAACGAGCTTCCGGTTACCGCAAACGGCAAAGTAGACCGCAAAGCGCTGCCGGAGCCGGATATTGAAACAGGAAACGGAGAATACAAAGCGCCGTCCACTGACATGGAAGAGCTGCTTGCCGGCATTTGGCAGGACGTGCTCGGTATTTCTGAAGTCGGTGTCAGCGACAATTTCTTCTCGCTCGGCGGAGATTCCATTAAAGGCATCCAGATGGCGAGCCGCTTGAACCAGCACGGCTGGAAGCTGGAAATGAAGGATCTCTTCCAGCACCCGACGATCGAAGAGCTTACCCAATACGTGGAGCGTGCCGAAGGCAAACAGGCAGACCAAGGCCCTGTGGAGGGCGAAGTTATCCTGACGCCGATTCAGCGCTGGTTCTTTGAAAAGAACTTCACGAACAAACATCACTGGAACCAGTCGGTTATGCTTCATGCCGCGAAGGGCTTTGATCCTGAACGGGTTGAAAAGACATTGCAGGCACTGATTGAGCATCATGACGCGCTTCGCATGGTCTACCGCGAGGAACAAGGGGAGATCGTTCAATTTAACAAAGGGCTTGATGCTGTCTCTGTTCACTTAGAGATCACCAAACTTGAGGGGCAGGCTATAGATCATGAAGACCGCATAGAGAGAGAAGCGGAGCGTCTGCAAAGCAGCATCAATTTGAAGGAAGGCGGCTTGTTAAAAGCAGGCTTGTTCCAAGCGGAAGATGGAGACCACTTGCTGCTTGTGATTCACCACTTAGTGGTTGACGGTGTATCGTGGCGGATTTTACTGGAGGATTTCGCTGCGGTTTATACACAGCTGGAGCAAGGGAACGAGCCGGTTCTTCCGCAGAAAACCCATTCGTTTGCGGAGTATGCAGAGAGATTACAAGACTTCGCAAATTCCAAGGCCTTTCTGAAAGAAAAAGAGTATTGGAAACAGCTTGAAGAACAGACTGTCCCGGTGAAGCTTCCGAAAGACCGCGAATCTAGTGATCAGCGAATGAAACATACAAAGACAATCGGATTTTCGCTGACTGCTGAAGAGACAGAACAGCTTACCACTAAGGTGCATGAGGCTTATCATACAGAAATGAATGATATTTTGCTGACGGCATTTGGATTAGCGATGAAGGAGTGGACAGGTCAGGAGCAAGTGAGTGTTCATTTAGAGGGGCATGGACGTGAAGATATCGTAGAAGACCTGACCATTTCCCGGACAGTCGGCTGGTTTACGAGTATGTTCCCGATGGTGCTGGATATGAAGCATGCGGATGATCTGGCTTATCAGCTGAAGCAAATGAAAGAAGACATCAGACATATCCCGAATAAGGGAGTGGGCTACGGCATTTTGCGCTATTTGACAGCGCCGGAGCATAAAGAAGATGTGGCGTTCTCCATTCAGCCGGATATCAGCTTTAACTATTTAGGGCAGTTCGACGAAATGTCGGATGCAGGTTTATTCACGAGATCAGAGCTGCCATCAGGACAGTCATTAAGCCCGGACACGGAAAAACCGAACGCGCTTGATGTTGTCGGATATATTGAAAATGGAAAACTGACGATGTCACTGGCCTATCATTCTCTCGAATTTCATGAAAAAACGATACAGACATTCAGTGACAGCTTTAAGGCCCATCTTCTTAGAATCATTGAACATTGCCTATCTCAAGATGGCACGGAACTAACGCCGAGTGACCTTGGCGACGACGATTTGACGCTGGATGAGCTTGATAAATTAATGGAAATTTTCTAATAGAGGTGGCATATGAGCAAAAAATCAATTCAAAAGGTGTACGCACTTACACCGATGCAGGAAGGAATGCTGTATCATGCGATGCTTGATCCGCATTCTTCCTCTTACTTCACACAATTAGAGCTTGGCATTCAAGGTGTTTTTGATCTTGAAATCTTTGAGAAAAGCGTCAATGAACTGATCCGGTCATACGATATTCTCCGTACGGTATTTGTACACCAGCAGCTGCAAAAGCCGCGTCAGGTTGTGTTAGCGGAACGCAAGACAAAGGTGCACTATGAAGATATCAGTCATACAGACGAGGATCGCCAGAAAGACCACATTGAGCGTTACAAACAAGACGTTCAGCGCCAAGGCTTTAACCTGGCAAAAGACATTTTGTTCAAGGTGGCAGTTTTCCGCCTTGATGCAGATCAGCTGTATCTTGTCTGGAGCAATCACCATATTATGATGGACGGCTGGAGCATGGGCGTTCTGATGAAAAGCCTGTTCCAAAACTACGAAGCGCTCAGAGCAGGCCGCGCACCTGCAAATGGGCAGGGCAAGCCATATTCCGACTATATTAAGTGGCTTGGAAAACAGGATAATGAAGAAGCGGAAGGCTACTGGAGCGAACGCTTGGCGGATTTTGAACAGCCAAGCGTGCTCCCGGGCCGCTTGCCGGAGAAGAAAGACGAGTATGTGAACAGAGAATACTCATTTACATGGGATGAGGAACTGGTTGCACGCATTCAGCAAACGGCGAACCGCCATCAAGTGACGGGGCCTAACCTGTTTCAGGCGATCTGGGGAATCGTCCTCAGCAAATATAACTTTACGAATGATGTTGTCTTCGGCACGGTCGTATCGGGACGGCCGTCTGAAATCAACGGAATCGAAACAATGGCGGGGCTCTTCATCAATACCATTCCTGTGCGTGTAAAGGTTGATCGGCAGTCTACATTCGCTGATATTTTCACAGCTGTTCAGCAGCATGCGGTGGAGGCGGAGCGCTACGATTACGTGCCGCTTTACGAGATTCAAAAACGTTCAGCCTTGGACAGCAGTCTTTTGAACCATCTTGTCGCTTTTGAAAATTATCCGCTTGATCAAGAGCTTGAAAACGGCAGCATGGAAGACAGGCTCGGGTTCTCTATCAAGGTTGAGAGCGCATTTGAACAAACAAGCTTTGATTTCAATCTCATTGTTTACCCGGGTAAAACCTGGACCGTCAAAATCAAATATAACGGCGCTGCATTTGATTCTGCTTTTATTGAACGGACAGCAGGACATCTCACCCGCATGATGACAGCCGCTGTCGAGCGGCCGGACGCCTTTGTGCGTGAGCATGGGCTTGTGGGAGAAGAAGAGCAGCGGCAAATTGTGGAGACCTTTAACAGCACTTCAACAGAACTCCCTGAAGGAATGGCTGTTCATCAAGTATTTGAAGAACAAGCAAAGCGGACACCTGCAAGTACTGCCCTCGTATATGAAGGAGCCGAGCTGACATACCGCGAGCTGAACGAAGCGGCGAACCGTCTGGCGAGAAAGCTTATCGGGCAAGGTCTTCAAAAGGGTGAAACAGCAGCCATTATGAATGACCGTTCGGCAGAGACTGTTGCCGCCATACTGGCTGTTTTAAAAGCCGGCGCCGCATATGTGCCGCTTGATCCCGCACTTCCGGAGGATCGGCTCCGTTTCATGGCGGAGGACAGCTCGATTCGGATCGCTTTAGCTGGAGAGGCCTATACAAAACAGGCAAATCAGCTGCAAGTGCCGGTTCTCCCGCTGGAAGGCGTCTTTGAAGAGAATGAAACGGCTGACAATCTGAATCTGCCCGCCGATCCGACTGATCTGGCTTACATCATGTACACGTCAGGTTCGACCGGAAACCCGAAAGGCGTCATGATCGAACACAAAAGCATTCTGCGTCTCGTCAAAAATGCAGGATACGTTCCTGTTCATGAAGAAGACCGCATGGCGCAAACGGGAGCTGTCAGCTTTGATGCCGGCACATTTGAGGTCTTTGGCGCGCTGCTGAACGGCGCGGCGCTTTATCCGGTGAAAAAAGAGACACTGCTTGACGCGACACGGTTTTCAGCGTTCCTGCGTGAGCAGAAAATTACGACGATGTGGCTGACATCGCCATTATTCAACCAGCTTGCTGCAAAGGATGCCGGCATGTTTGGCACACTGCGTCATTTAATCATCGGCGGAGACGCGCTCGTGCCGCATATTGTAAGTAAAGTGAAACAGGCATCGCCGTCGCTTTCTCTGTGGAACGGGTACGGCCCGACAGAAAATACGACATTTTCTACAAGCTTTTTGATTGATCGCGAGTACAGCGGTTCAATTCCAATCGGGAAGCCAATCGGAAATTCCACTGCATACATCATGGATGAGCAGCAGCGTCTGCAGCCGATCGGAGTGCCCGGTGAACTGTGTGTCGGGGGAAGCGGCGTGGCACGGGGCTACGTTAACCTCCCAGAGCTGACGGAGAAGCAATTTCTCGAAGATCCGTTCAGACCGGGTGAAAAAATGTATCGAACTGGCGACTTGGCGAAATGGCTTCCGGACGGGAATATCGAGTTTTTAGGAAGAATTGATAACCAGGTGAAGGTGCGCGGGTTCCGGATTGAGCTTGGGGAGATCGAAAACAAATTGAACATGGCCGAACATGTGACAGAGGCTGCCGTGATCATTCGCAAGAACAAAGCGGATGAAAATGAAATTTGCGCGTACTTTACGGCGGATCGCGAAGTGTCTGTGAGCGGGCTGAGAAAAACGCTGTCACAATCATTGCCGGACTATATGGTTCCTGCCCATTTGATCCAGATGGACAGCCTGCCGCTTACACCAAACGGAAAAATCAATAAAAAAGAACTACCTGCGCCTCAATCAGACGCTGTGCAGTCTGAATATGCAGCACCCAAAACAGAGAGTGAAACGAAATTAGCCGAGATTTGGGAAGGGATACTTGGCGTTAAAGCAGGCGTTACAGATAACTTCTTTATGATCGGCGGACATTCTCTGAAAGCGATGATGCTGACGGCGAAAATTCAAGAGCATTTCCACAAGGAAGTACCGATTAAAGTGCTTTTTGAAAAGCCGACCATTCAAGAACTGGCACTGTATTTGGAAGAGAGCGAAAGCAAGGAGGAGCAGACGTTTGAACCGATCAGGCAAGCACCTTATCAGCAGCATTATCCTGTATCCCCGGCCCAGCGGAGAATGTACATCCTCAATCAGCTTGGACAAGCAAGCACAAGCTACAACGTCCCTGCTGTACTTTTGCTGGAGGGAGAAGTAAACAAAGACCGGCTTGAACATGCGATTCAGCAATTAATTGATCGGCACGAAATTCTCCGTACGTCGTTTGACATGATAGACGGAGAAGTCGTACAAACCGTTCATAAAAACATAACGTTCCAGCTGGAGGCTGCCAAGGGACGGGAAGAAGACGCGGAGGAGCTGATCAAATCGTTTGTTCAGCCGTTTGAGTTAAACCGCGCGCCGCTCGTCCGTTCGAAGCTTGTCCAGCTTGAAGAAGAACGCCATCTGCTGCTCATTGATATGCATCATATCATTACGGACGGCAGCTCGACTGGCATTCTCATCGGCGATCTCGCCAAAATCTATCAAGGTGCAGATCTGGAGCTCCCGCAGATCCACTATAAGGATTACGCTGTCTGGCAAAAAGAACATGCGGATCATCAAAAAGATGAAGCATACTGGCTGGATACGTTTAAAGGCGAGCTGCCGGTTCTTGACCTTCCGGCGGATTTCCCGCGACCTGCAGAACGGAGCTTTTCCGGGGAGCGCGTCATGTTCGGGCTTGATAAACAAATCACGGCTCAAATCAAATCGCTGCTGTCAGAAACAGACACAACAATGTACATGTTCCTTTTAGCCGCATTTCATGTATTGCTCTCTAAGTATGCGTCACAGGATGACATCATCGTCGGCTCACCGACTGCGGGCAGAACACATCCTGATTTGCAAGGTGTGCCGGGTATGTTTGTCAACACGGTGGCATTACGGACAGCGCCTGCGGGGGACAAAACCTTTGCGCAATTCCTAGACGAAGTCAAAACGGTCAGTCTTCAAGCATTCGAGCACCAAAGCTATCCGCTTGAGGAATTGATTGAAAAGCTGCCGCTCACAAGGGACACAAGCCGTAGCCCGCTGTTCAGCGTTATGTTCAACATGCAGAACATGGAGATTCCTTCTTTGAAATTAGGAGATTTGAAGATTTCTTCCTATTCTATGCTTCATCACGTGGCGAAATTTGATCTGTCCTTGGAAGCTGTCGAACGTGAAGAAGAAATCGGTTTAAGCTTTGACTACGCAACTGCCTTATTTAAGGACGAGACAATCCGCTGCTGGAGCAGCCACTTTGTCAATTTGATCAAAGCAGCTGCGGTTAACCCGAACGTACGGCTGTCTGATTTGGAGATTCTTTCACCGGCTGAAACGGCAGCTTTGCTTGAAGAGAAAAAACAAACCACTCATTCTGGCGAAGACACGTTTGTATCACTTTTCGAAAAACAGGTGCAGCAAACACCTGATGATCCGGCTGTGATTTCTGGCGGAAACCAGCTGACCTATCGTGAGCTCGATGAACAGGCGAACCAGCTGGCGCATCATTTGCGCGCGCACGGGGCAGGAAGTGAAGACATCGTAGCCGTTGTCATGGATCGTTCAGCTGACCTAATGACAGCTATTCTTGGGGTCATGAAGGCGGGAGCCGCTTTTCTTCCGATTGATCCGGATACGCCTGAGGAACGAATCCGCTATTCATTAGAAGACAGCGATGCGAGATTTACAGTCGTGAATGAAAGAAATATGACTGCCATAGGGCAATATCAAGGAACCACGATCAATATCGATCAAGCGGATTGGCGGAATGAAAACAAGGAGCGCCCGGAATTGATGTCTGGGCCTCAGAATCTTGCATATATCATTTACACATCCGGCACGACCGGGAAGCCGAAGGGTGTGCAGATTGAGCATCGCAATCTGACAAACTATGTTTCTTGGTTTAGCAAAGAGGCGGGCCTGACAAAAACGGATAAGTCTGTCTTGCTTTCGTCTTACGCATTCGACTTGGGTTATACAAGCATTTTCCCTGTGCTCCAAGCAGGCGGTGAGCTTCACATTGTGCCGAAAGAAACCTATACGGCGCCCGATCAGATTGGCCGTTATATCAAGGAGCACGGCATCACGTATATCAAGCTGACACCGTCCCTGTTCCATACGATGGTGAACACGGCCAGCTTTACAAAGGAGCCGCATTTTGAATCCCTGCGCTTGATTGTGTTGGGAGGAGAAAAGATCATCCCTGCTGATGTTCTAGCGTTCAGCAAGGTATATCGGCATACCGAATTTATCAATCACTACGGTCCGACCGAAGCAACAATCGGCGCCATTGCCGGACGGGTTGACCTGACTGAACCTGGCACATTCGCGAAACGGCCGACAATCGGACGGCCGATTGCCAATACCGGCGCACTTGTCTTAAATGAGTCATTGAAGCTTGTGCCTCCGGGAGCGAGCGGTCAGTTATATATCACAGGACAGGGGCTTGCCAGAGGATATCTCAGCCGTCCTCAGCTCACATCCGAGAAATTCGTTGAAAACCCGTATGCGCCGGGGAGCCTGATGTACAAGACCGGAGATGTCGTCCGGAGACTGGCGGACGGTACGGTTGAATTTATCGGCCGGGCTGATGATCAGGTGAAAATCCGTGGCTACCGCATAGAGCCGAAAGAAATTGAAACGGTCATGCTTAGCCTCAGCGACATTCGAGAAGCGGTAGTGCTTGCGGTTTCTGAGGGCGGGCTTCAAGAGCTTTGCGCGTATTATACGGCGGATCAAGCCATTGAAAAAGCAGAGCTCCGGAAACAGCTTTCACAAATACTGCCGTCTCATATGATCCCTGCCTTCTTCGTGCAGGTAGATGTCATCCCGCTCACGGCAAACGGGAAGACCGACAGAAACGCATTGCCGAAGCCGAACGCAGCGCAATCCGGATATGAGGCGTCAGCTGCTCCGGAAACAGCACTTGAAGAAAGCCTTTGCCGCATCTGGCAGAAAACACTCGGCATTGAAGCGATCGGAATCGATGACAATTTCTTCGATTTAGGCGGCCATTCACTAAAAGGAATGATGCTCATCGCCAATATACAGGCGGAATTGGAGAAAACCGTGCCGCTTAAAGCGCTGTTCGAGCAGCCGACTGTACGCCAGCTGGCGGCTTACATGGAGGAATCGGCAGCATCAGGCGGCTATCACATGTTAAAGCCGGCTGACAAACAGGATGTGTATCCATTGTCATCCGCGCAGAAACGGATGTACGTGCTCAATCAGCTTGACCGGCAGACGATCAGCTATAATATGCCATCGGTTCTTCTGATGGAAGGCGAGCTTCACATTTCGCGCCTGAGAGAATCACTTAACCAGCTCGTAAACCGTCATGAATCATTGCGCACGTCATTTACGGAAGCAGACGGAGAGCCTGTCCAGCGCATTGTTGAGGAGGCATCAATTGATCTTCACGTGTTTGATGCAGAAGAGGGCGAGGCGGAACAGAAGATTAAGGAATTTATCAGGCCATTCGACTTAAGCAACGCTCCGCTCATTCGCGCGGCATTACTCCGAATTGCAGACCAAAAACATCTGCTTCTATTGGATATGCATCACATTATCGCGGATGGTGTATCAAGAGGTATTTTCGTTAAAGAATTGGCATTGCTTTATAAAGGCGAACAGCTTCCAGAGCCGAAGCTTCATTATAAGGATTTCGCTGTTTGGCAAAATGAAGCCGGACAGAAAGAACGGATGAAGGAGCATGAGCAATACTGGCTATCAGTTCTCTCAGGCGAACTGCCGGAGCTTGACCTTCCGCTTGATTACACCCGACCGCCTGTTCAAAGCTTTGAAGGGGATACTGTCCGTTTCCGCGCGGGAAGCGGGACGGCAAAGGCGATTGAAAAACTGCTCGCAGAAACGGGAACGACTTTGCATATGGTGCTTCACACCGTCTTCCATGTCTTACTAAGCAAAATCTCCGGACAGCGGGATATCTTGATCGGCTCGGTTACAGCAGGCCGCACGAATGCCGACGTGCAAAACATGCCGGGGATGTTCGTCAATACGCTTGCACTGAGAATGGAAGCAGGAGAAAAGCAGACATTTGCAGAGCTTCTGGAGCAAGCAAAGGAGACGAATCTGTCAGCGCTTGAGCATCAGGAGTATCCGTTTGAAGATCTGGTCAACCAGTTAGACCTTCCTCGGGATATGAGCCGAAATCCATTGTTTAATGTGATGGTTACGACAGAAAACCCTGATAAAGAACAGCTTGAGCTGCAAGATCTCACGATTTCACCTTATGAGGCCCATCAGGGAACATCGAAGTTTGATCTGACATTAGGCGGTTTCACTGACGAAAACGGCATCGGTCTGCAGCTGGAATATGCGACGGATCTATTCTCAAGAGAAACAGCTGAGAAATGGAGCGAATATGTCCTCCGCTTATTGCAGGCTGTGGCAGAAAATCCAAACCAGCCGCTTTCCAGCCTGTCGCTCGTCAACGAGACAGAAAAACAAACGCTCTTGGAGGCATGGAAAGGAAAAACGCTGCCTGTGCCGACAGACAAAACGGTTCATCAGCTGTTTGAAGAAACCGTTCAGCGCCATAAAGACCGCCCGGCTGTCACGTATAACGGGCAGTCATGGACGTACGGCGAGCTGAATGCGAAGGCGAACCGTCTGGCGCGGATTCTGATTGACTGCGGCATCGGCGCGGATGAACGCGTCGGCATTCTGACGAAGCCGTCGCTTGAAATGTCCGCCGCGGTGCTTGGTGTCCTGAAGGCGGGAGCGGCATTTGTGCCGATTGACCCTGACTATCCGGATCAGCGGATTGATTATATCCTACAGGACAGCGGTGCGAAGCTTCTCTTGAAACAGGAAGGCATTTCAGTGCCGGACAGCTATACGGGCGAGGTCATTCTTCTTGACGGCAACCGGACGATCCTGAGTCTGCCGCTTGATGAAAACGATGAGGGAAATCCGCAGACCGACACAACCGCGGATCACCTTGCTTATATGATTTACACGTCAGGAACGACCGGACAGCCGAAGGGTGTTATGATCGAGCACCATGCGCTAGTCAACCTGTGCTTCTGGCATCATGACGCGTTCGGCATGACAGCGGAGGACCGCAGTGCGAAGTACGCGGGCTTCGGGTTCGACGCTTCCATTTGGGAGATGTTCCCGACCTGGACGATCGGCGCTGAGCTTCACGTTATTGATGAAGCGATCCGCCTTGATATCACCCGCCTGAATGACTATTTCGAAACAAACGGCGTGACGATCACCTTCCTGCCAACACAGCTGGCGGAACAGTTCATGGAGCTAGAGAACACGTCACTCCGCGTGCTCTTGACCGGAGGGGACAAGCTGAAGCGTGCGGTCAAACAGCCGTACAAACTCATCAACAACTACGGGCCAACCGAAAACACCGTCGTTGCGACAAGCACAGAGATCAATCCGGAGGAAGGCTCGCTTTCTATCGGGCGCGCGATCGCCAATACGAGAGTGTACATTCTCAGCGAAAGCCATCAGGTTCAGCCGGAGGGCGTGACCGGAGAGCTTTGTGTGGCGGGACGCGGACTGGCGCGGGGCTATCTGAACAGGGAAGACGAAACCGCGAAGCGGTTTGTCTCAGATCCGTTTGTGCCGGGTGAACGCATGTACAAAACGGGCGACTTGGTGAAATGGACGGGCGGCGGCATCGAATACATCGGCCGGATCGACCAGCAGGTCAAGGTCCGCGGCTACCGAATCGAGCTGTCAGAAATTGAAGTGCAGCTGGCCCAGCTTTCTGAGGTGCAGGATGCGGCAGTGACAGCTGTAAAAGATAAAGGCGGCAATACAGCGATCGCGGCGTATGTCACACCGGAAACAGCTGACATAGAAGCGCTGAAGTCGGCGCTCAAGGAAACTCTGCCAGACTACATGATCCCGGCGTTCTGGGTGACATTAAACGAGCTTCCGGTTACTGCAAACGGAAAAGTAGACCGCAAAGCACTTCCGGAGCCGGACATCGAAGCAGGAAGCGGAGAATACAAAGCACCGTCCACCGACATGGAAGAGCTGCTTGCCGGCATTTGGCAGGACGTGCTCGGTATTTCTGAAGTCGGTGTCGGCGACAATTTCTTCTCGCTCGGCGGAGATTCTATTAAAGGAATCCAGATGGCGAGCCGCTTGAACCAGCACGGCTGGAAGCTGGAAATGAAGGATCTCTTCCAGCACCCGACGATTGAAGAACTGACACAATACGTGGAGCGTGCCGAAGGCAAACAGGCAAACCAAGGCCCGGTGGAGGGCGAAGTTATCCTGACGCCGATTCAGCGCTGGTTCTTTGAAAAGAATTTCACGAACAAACACCACTGGAATCAGTCGGTCATGCTTCATTCTGCGAAGGGCTTCGATCCTGAACGGGTTGAAAAGACATTACAGGCACTGATTGAGCATCATGACGCGCTTCGCATGGTCTACCGTGAAGAAAATGGCGACATCATTCAAGCGTATAAACGGATAGACGAATGCGAGGTCAGCTTCGAAATCGTTGATCTGTACGGCTCAGATGAAGATATGCTGAAAAGCCAGATTAAGGTTCTCGCTGACAGTCTGCAAAGCAGTCTCGACCTGCAAAACGGACCGCTTCTGAAAGGGGAGCTATACCGCACGGAAGCAGGGGATCACCTGCTCATCGCTGTACACCATCTCGTGGTCGACGGCGTATCTTGGCGGATTTTACTTGAAGACTTTGCATCAGGCTATATGCAGGCGGAGAAAGAAGAGCAAATCGTCTTCCCGCAAAAAACGAACTCCTTCAAGGATTGGGCAGAAGAATTGGCGGCATTCAGCCAATCAGCACACCTTTTGCAGCAGGCTGAATACTGGGCGCAAATTGACGCTGAAGAGGTTTCTGCTGTTCCGAAGGATGATGAAACAGAGGAGCGGATTGTCAAACATACCTCATCCGTCATCTGTGAATTAAATGAAGAAGACACTAAACACCTCTTAACAGATGTTCATCAGCCATATGGAACCGAGATCAATGATATTCTTCTCAGCGCGCTCGGATTAACGATGAAAGAATGGACAGACGGTGTCAAAATCGGCATCAATCTTGAGGGGCACGGACGGGAAGACATCATCCCGAATGTGAATATCTCCAGAACGGTTGGCTGGTTTACGGCACAATATCCTGTTGTGCTCGACATGTCTGAAACAGATGTCTCGGCGGTCATCAAAGCAGTCAAAGAAAACCTGCGCCGCGTTCCGGACAAAGGCGTCGGATACGGCATTCTCCGCTACTTTACAGAACAAGCGGGAGCACAAGGCTTCACACCGGAAATCAGCTTTAACTATTTAGGCCAATTCGACAGTGAAGTGAAAACGGATTTCTTTGAACCGTCCGCTTTCGATATGGGACGCCAAGTGAGCGAAGAATCAGAAGCCCTGTACGCTTTAAGCTTCAGCGGCATGATCCGTAACGGACGTTTTGTTCTTTCTTGCTCCTACAATGAGAAGGAATATGAAAGAGCAACGGTCGAAGCACAAATGGAGCGGTTTAAAGAAAATCTCCTCCTGATCATCCGCCATTGTACGGAAAAAGAGGACAAGGAATTCACACCGAGCGACTTCAGTGCGGGAGACCTTGAAATGGATGAGATGGGCGATATCTTTGACATGCTTGAGGAGAATTTGAAATAAACATGCAAGGGAATTACAGAAGGCGGGAGCGAAACATATGAGTCAATTTAGCAAAGATCAGGTTCAAGATATGTATTACCTATCGCCGATGCAGGAGGGGATGCTGTTTCATAGCATCCTGAATCCCGGCCAGAGCTTTTACCTTGAACAAATTACGATGAAAGTAAAGGGCGACTTTAATATCAAATGCCTTGAAGAGAGCATGAATGTCATCATGGACCGGTACGATGTATTTCGTACCGTGTTCATTCACGAGAAAGTAAAAAGGCCCGTTCAAGTCGTATTAAAAAAACGTCAATTTCATATAGAAGAAATCGATCTGACACATTTATCCGAAAGAGAGCAAACGGATAAAATCAATGAATACAAAGCACAGGATAAGACCAAAGGCTTTGATTTAACGCGTGATATTCCGATGCGAGCAGCCATCTTCAAAAAAGCTGACAACAGCTTTGAATGGGTGTGGAGCTACCACCACATTATTTTGGACGGATGGTGCTTCGGCATCGTCGTGCAGGATCTGTTTAAGGTATACAACGCCCTGCGTGAACAAAAGCCGTACAGTCTGCCGCCTGTCAAACCGTATAAGGAATACATCAAGTGGCTTGAAAAGCAGGATAAACAAGCATCGCTCCGCTACTGGCGCGAGTACTTGGAAGACTTTGAAGGACAGACGACGTTTGCGGAGCAAAGAAAGAAACAAAAGGAAGGATACGAGCCGAAAGAACTGCTCTTCTCACTGCCGGAGGCGGAAACAAAAGCTTTTACAGAGCTTGCGAAATCTCAGCACACCACTTTGAGTACCGCTTTGCAGGCAGTCTGGAGCGTACTGCTCAGCCGTTATCAGCGGTCTGACGATTTGACCTTCGGTACAGTCGTTTCCGGGCGTCCCGCGGAAATCAAAGGCGTTGAACATATGGTCGGCCTGTTTATCAACGTTGTTCCTAGAAGAGTGAAATTGGCTGAAAACATGACCTTCAACGGTTTGCTCAAGCAGCTTCAGGAACAGTCACTTGAGTCAGAACCGCATCAATATGTGCCGCTTTATGACATCCAAAGCCAGGCCAACCAGCCGAAATTGATTGACCACATTATCGTGTTTGAAAATTATCCGCTTCAGGATGCAAGCAATGAAGAAAGCGGTCAAAACGGATTCGATATGGAGGATGTTCATGTATTTGAGAAGTCGAATTATGATCTCAATTTGATGGCCTCCCCGGGTGACGAAATGCTGATCAAGCTTGCCTATAATGAGCATGTGTTTGATGAAGCGTTTATGCTGCGCTTAAAATCCCAGCTTCTCACAGCGATTCAGCAGCTCATTCAGCATCCCGATCAGCCTGTCAACACCATTGATTTCATTGATGAAAAAGAAAAAGAGTACTTGCTTAACGGCTTAAATCCGACACCTCAAACGTGTGAGCCAAAACCTCTGACAGATTGGTTCAAGGAGGCGGTGGACGTCAATCCAAGTGCACCGGCGCTCACATTTCCAGGCCGAACGCTGTCCTATCACGAATTAGACGAGGAAACGAACCGCCTCGCACGCCGTTTGCAAAAGCAAGGTGCTGGCAAAGGCTCTGTTGTTGCATTGTACACAAAGCGCTCACTGGAACTGGTGATTGGGATTCTCGGTGTGTTAAAGGCGGGAGCGGCTTATGTACCGGTTGACCCTAAGCTGCCGAATGACCGAATTTCATATATGCTGACCGACAGCGGGGCGGCATGTCTGCTTACACATCAGGAGATGAAAGAGCAAGCGAATCAGCTACCGTTTACAGGCCAAACACTCATCATTGATGATCCCATCCGTTTTGAAGAAGACGCAAGCGATCCTGAAACCGTGATTGCACCTGATGATGCGGCGTATATCATGTATACATCAGGCACAACCGGAAAACCAAAGGGAAATATCACGACGCATGCCAATATTCAAGGATTAGTGAAGCACGTTGATTACATGACGTTTTCTGAAAAAGACACGTTCTTATCTGTATCGAATTACGCTTTTGACGCATTTACCTTTGATTTCTACGCTTCCATTCTGAATGGAGCAAGACTGATTATTGCTGATGAAAATACACTGCTTGATCCAGAGCGTCTCACGAGTCTCATCCGCCAAGAGAATGTCAGCGTCATGTTTGCGACCACAGCTTTATTTAATCTTCTCACAGATGCGGGAGAGGATTGGCTGAAGGGGCTTCGCTGTGTGTTATTCGGAGGAGAACGCGCGTCTGTGCCTCACGTCAGGAAAGCACTGAAGATCATGGGGCCGGGCAAGCTGATTAACTGCTACGGCCCGACTGAGGGCACGGTGTTTGCAACGGCTCACGTCGTGCACGAGATTCCGGGAACTATCTCCTCTCTGCCAATCGGAAAGCCGATCAGCAATGCGAGTGTTTATATTCTCAATGAATCAAATCAGCTCCAGCCGTTCGGAGCGGTCGGTGAACTATGCATCAGCGGAATGGGCGTATCAAAAGGCTATGTTAACCGTGACGAGCTGACAAAGCAGAAATTTACCGCCAACTCGTTCAAACCCGGAGAAACACTTTACCGAACCGGGGATCTCGCTCGCTGGCTGCCTGACGGAACGATTGAATACGCCGGCCGTATTGATGATCAAGTGAAAATACGGGGGCACCGGATCGAGCTGGAAGAAATCGAAAAGCAGCTGCAGGAATATCCCGGGGTAAAAGACGCGGTTGTCGTAGTGGACCGCCATGAGTCTGGGGACGCATCAATCAACGCCTACCTCGTGAACCGGACGCAGCTTTCAGCAGAAGACGTTAAGGCACATCTGAAAAAACAGCTTCCTGCTTATATGGTGCCGCAGACATTTACGTTCTTGGACGAGCTTCCTTTAACAACAAACGGAAAAGTCAATAAACGTCTGTTGCCAAAACCGGAGCCAAATCAGATAACGCAAGAATGGATTGGGCCTCGAGATGAAACGGAAGAAACAATTGCACAAATCTGGTCCGAGATTCTCGGGAGAAAGCAAGTCAGCATCCACGACGATTTCTTCGAGCATGGCGGTCATTCCTTAAAGGCGATGACAGCCGCTTCCCGCATCAAAAAAGAGCTCGGAATTGACCTTCCGGTGAAGCTTTTGTTTGAAGCGCCGACGATTGCCGGCATTTCTGCATACCTGAAAAACGGGGGCTCAGAAGGACTTCAGGACGTAACAATCATGAATCCGGATCAGGATGACATCATTTTCGCGTTTCCTCCGGTATTGGGATATGGCTTAATGTATCAGAACCTGGCCAAGCACTTGCCGTCATACAAGCTGTGCGCCTTTGACTTTATTGAAGAGGAAAACCGTCTTGACCGGTATGCCGCTCTGATCAAGGAGCTTCAGCCGGAAGGGCCTGTGACACTGTTCGGTTATTCAGCAGGGTGCAGCCTGGCGTTTGAAGCGGCTAAAAAACTTGAAGAGCAAGGACGCACCGTACAGCGGATCATCATGGTGGATTCCTATAAAAAACAAGGCGTCAGTGATCTGGACGGACGCACGGTCGAAAACGATGTCGAAGCCCTGATGAATGTAAATCGGGACAATGAAGCGCTCAACAGTGAAGCCGTCAAGCAGGGGCTCAAGAAAAAAACACATGCCTTCTACTCATACTACGTCAACCTGATCAGCTCGGGCCAAGTAAAAGCAGACATTGATTTGCTGACCTCTGATCTTGACTTTGAAATGCCCGAATGGCTTTCCTCGTGGGAAGAGGCGACAACGGGCGCTTACCGGGTGAAAAAAGGCTTCGGAACACACGCCGAAATGCTGCAGGGCGAATGTCTTGATAGGAATGCCGGGATTTTGCGCGAATTTCTAAATAAACAAACCATAACGCTTTCTTAAGGAAGCGATGAAAGGGGGAGCCGGCCAATGAGCCAACTGTTCAAATCATTTGATGCGTCGGAAAAAACGCAGCTCATCTGTTTTCCGTTTGCCGGCGGCTACTCGGCGTCATTTCGCCCTCTCCATGCTTTTTTGCAGGGGGAGTGTGAAATGCTCGCAGCTGAACCGCCGGGGCACGGCACGAATCAAACGTCAGCCGTTGAGGATCTCGAGCAGCTGACTGATTTGTACAAGCAAGAATTACATTTGCATCCAGATCGGCCGTTTGTGCTGTTCGGGCATAGCATGGGCGGCATGATCACCTTCAGGCTGGCGCAAAAACTGGAGCGTGAAGGCATTTTTCCGCAGGCCGTGATTATCTCTGCGATTCAGCCGCCGCATATTCAACGGAAAAAAGTATCGCATTTGCCTGATGATCAATTTCTCAATCATATTATGAAATTAGGCGGAATGCCTGCAGAGCTCGTTGAAAATAAGGAAGTCATGTCATTTTTCCTGCCTTCGTTCAGATCGGATTACCGTGCGCTTGAACAATTCGAACTTTACGACATGACACCGATCCAATCGCCGGTCCATGTCTTTAACGGACTGGATGACGAAAAATGCATCCGGGATGCGGAAGGTTGGAAGAAGTGGGCGAACCATACCACGTTCCATGAATTTGACGGCGGGCATATGTTTCTGCTGTCACATACGGAGGAAGTGGCTGAACGGATATTTGCGATTTTGAATCAGCATCCGATTTCCAGTTCCTGATGAAGAAGCGAACAGCGCTGTGCTGTTCGCTTTTTTGATATAGAATGTAAATTTTTTCATGATATAATAGTCGCAATACTCAAATAAAGGTAGGTCAGGAAAAAATGTCTCGGCACATCCTTCACGCGTCTCCTAAGATGAAATGGTTTGTATTGCTGTTCACGTTTGTCTTCGCCATCGGAATGAACTCATTCAGAAATTCCTTTCAATTTTTTATGCTCCCGATGGCAGAGACCTTTCACGCCGACCGGTCGCTGATTTCGGCTTCCGTCAGCATTTTTATGATCACGACGGGTGTCGTTCAGTTTTTTGTCGGCTTTTTTCTTGACCGGTTCAGCGTCAGAAAGATTATGGGGATCGGCGCCATCTGTATCAGCGCAAGCTTTTTGGCGCTCCCGCATTCACCGAATGTCCATATATTTTCCGTGATCTACGGTGTGCTCGGCGGAATTGGCTATTCCTGCGCGGTTGGCGTGACGACCCAGTATTTTATCAGCCGCTGGTTTGACACGCATAAAGGCTTGGCGCTCGCCATTTTGACCAATGCAAATTCAGCCGGTTTGCTGCTGCTGTCACCAGTTTGGGCTGCAGCTCCTTACTATGCAGGCTGGCAAACTACGTATACGATATTGGGCATTTTCTTAGCTGCTGTTCTGCTGCCTCTTTTGGCCTTCGGAATGAAGCACCCTCCCAATGTCCAAGGACAGTCCGTGAAAAAATCTTATGACTGGCAAGGATTTTGGAAGGTGTTAAAGCAGTCCCGCCTCATTCATATCCTGTACTTCGGCGTATTTACGTGCGGATTTACAATGGGAATCATTGATGCTCATCTCGTTCCCATGCTGGAGGATGCGCATGTCTCTCATATCAACGGAATGATGGCTGCGTTCGGGGCGTTTATTATCATTGGGGGATTATTGGCAGGCTGGCTGTCAGATTTGCTTGGCAGCAGAAGCGTGATGCTCTCCATTTTGTTTTTCATTCGTCTCATTAGCTTGATCTGCCTGCTCATTCCCGCGCTCGGCATTCATAACAGTGAGCTTTGGTACCTGGGCTTTACGCTGTTATTCGGGCTCAGCTACACAGGCGTGATTCCGCTGACCGCTGCGTCCATTTCTGAAAGCTTTCAAACCGGGCTAATCGGTTCGCTCCTAGGCATCAATTTCTTTATCCATCAATTCGCCGGCGCTCTCAGTGTGTATGTGGGCGGATTGTTTTTTGATATGAATCATAATTATTTGCTGATTATGGTTGTGTGTTTGGTGCTGGTATGTTTATCAGCATTATTGGAGCTGGTGCCAATCAAAAAAAACAAGCATTTTCATAACGAAGAGAGTGTTGAAAATTAATCTCCATTAGCTGAAGAGAATGTTACTCGATGGAAAGAAGATAAAATATCTCATTAAATAAAAGAGGGAACACCCTCTTTTAAGTTTGTCGTTTTCCTTTTTTGGCACGTACATGTTCTTTTACAAGCTGTCTGAATGAGTGGAGCTCATTTTCGAATACAAAAAAACGTTTAGGAACTAAGATGACCTGGTGACTAGAAGTTTTGATAGAGAATAAGTGTTTATATTCTGCAACTGCCCTTATTTCATCCCATTCAAACAACGTAACATCGTTTTTGGATTGAATTTGAATGCCTTGCCGGTTCATGGTATATGTCCTTTTGCGTTTTAGCCGTGTATTGTTCTTATAGCTGGTACGCAGCCGCATATAATGAAAAGCAATCAAAAGCAATGTAAAGATTAAAGATAGAATGGCTATGAAAATACCATTATATATCACTTCAAGTGTTTCGCTGTCATAAACGGTAAACGGAAATCCATAAAGTGAATACACCAATAAAGATAAAAGAAAAATATAAATAAAAGAAAACAATGCTGATATTCTTTGCCGGTATAAAAAGTAACATCTCATATCTTGTAATGATATGGCTCCCTCTAGGAAGACACTGTGTTGAATCATTCTTACACTGCACCTCAAACCATTTTTCCTTCAACTCTAACATAACATCTCATTTGTTCATAGAAATGGATTTTTCGGTTTGCTTTCTTTTTCGGAGACCGGCATTGCTTCCTAGCACGCCGATGATAATACAAACCGCACCAGCAAGGTGATACCAGGCTAGGCTTTCGTTCAGAATCGCAACTCCGGCAATCATCGTCACGATGGTGGACAAATGATTAAAAGCGCTCATTTTAAACGCCTCAATCCGGGACAGCGCATAGTTGGACATAAACGAAGTCACGAGCGAAGATAACACGCCCAAATACACAATCGCGAGGATAAAGCCGGGCTCCCTGAATGGATGGAAGTAAGTGCCGACCGTTCCGGAAGCACCGTGACGCACCAAAGCGATGGCATTGAAGACGACAAATCCGATCGCTGACATGATGTAGGTAAGCTCCATCAGCCGGAAACGCTGTGTCATTTTTCTTGCGGCGGTATTGTACATAGCTGAAGACAGCGCGGACAATAGAATGAGTACAGACCCCTTTAGGCTGGCCGATTCCACGTTCACGCCCTTCATCACAAAAATAAACATGACACCCGCAACTGATAACACGGTGAACCCTTTTTGGGCCCACGTCGATCGCTCTTTTAAAAAATAAGCGGCAAAAACCATTGTAAAAATCGGAATCGCTGCTTGAATGATCCCGGCTTCGGAGGATGACGAGTACACCAGGCCAAATGCCTGAAAGCTGAAAAACAGTGCCGGATACAGCAGGGCGAGCGGCAAAATCGCCATTACATCTTTTAAACGGATGGACAGCTTCACCCATCCGAATAAGACAGGGATAGTAGCTGCTGCAAACGCAAGGGTGAACCGATGTGCAAGAATATCAAACGGTTCTGCCGATTGCAGGGCGATCTTCACGAAAAGAAAGGATAAACCGATAATTAATGCATTTAACAACGCTGCAAGATAAGCTGAGGTTTGCTGATTTTTATACATACAGGAAGTGCTCCTTTATATAAATAATAGAGCCGGCCGCTCCCTTTTATTGTATGGGGAGGATCGGAACGGTACAATGAGAAAAACAATGAACTGTACCGGTACAAAACAGGGGGAGAAAGAATGGAGAAGTATATCAGTCTCTTAATAAAGATAGAGGAAATGATGCAAGGCAGTGTCTATCAAGAAGGAGACAGGCTTCCTTCCATCCGGCAGCTGTCTACCCGCTATCAAGTCAGCAAAAGCACGGTGATCCGCGCGCTGCAAGAGCTGGAAAAACGTCATCTCATCTATTCTGTTCCGAAAAGCGGCTATTATCTTGTGAAAAAGACGAAGAAGCCGCATCACGGCAAGGCAGGCCCAATCGACTTTGCAACATCTGCGCCAGACCCTGATATTTTTCCGTATGTGGATTTTCAGCATTGCATCAACAAAGCGATTGATACATACAAGCGTGATTTGTTTCTATACGGAACACCGAAGGGCCTCCCGTCGCTCATCTCTGTTCTGCGAAAGCTGTTTGCTGATCAGCAGGTATTTGCGGACGAGAGGCATATGTTTATCACATCCGGCGTACAGCAGGCACTCTCCCTGCTGTGTGCAATGCCGTTTCCCAATGGGAAAAAGACGATCGCCATTGAACAGCCAGGCTATCATTTGATGATTGAACAGCTGGAGACACTGGGCATCCCCGCCATCGGGATAAAAAGAACGGAGGAGGGGCTTGATTTAGCAGAAGTCGAGCGGCTGTTTCAAACAGAACCGATCAAATTTTTTTATACGATGCCACGCTTCCATAACCCGCTTGGGAGTTCACTGGCCGAACGGGACAAACAAGAGCTGGTGAGATTGGCAGAAGCCTATGACGTCTATCTTGTTGAAGATGACTACCTTGGTGATCTTGAGGAAAATAAAAAGGCAGACCCGCTGTACGCATACGATCTGTCCTCACATGTGATTTATTTAAAAAGCTTTTCAAAAATGATGTTTCCCGGTCTTCGCGTGGGTGCCGCCGTTTTGCCGGATGTGCTGACTGACACATTTCATACGTATAAAAAGCTGAACGATATTGACTGCTCGATGATTTCTCAAGCTGCGTTAGAAATTTACATCAAAAGCGGAATGTTCGGCAGGCACAAGGAAAAAATCAGAAATTCCTATAAGGAACGGTCCCTCAGACTTCATGAAGCCATCCAAACACACGGACAATCGAGCCGCGGCCGCTTTATATTTTCCAGCGGCCAAGCCCCATGCATGCATACCCATCTGGTGCTGCCTGAGGATCTGCCGGCATCAAGAGTGATTCAAAAGGCGAAAAAGCAGGAGGTTCTCCTTGAAGCAATTGACCGCCATTATTTATCAGACTATCCGAAAGAAAATCTATTAAAAATCAATATTTCCAATGTAAAGACGGAAGATATTGAGCGAGGCATTAAGCTTTTGATGAGCCATTTATAAAAGGGCTTCGTACGAGATCATCGTGATGTCCTCCGGGAAATCAGGGCGGGCGGCGCACACGGCCATTTTATAGCCGGGGTCTACCTCATACGTTTTGATAAAGCAAGGCGTATGATGTTCCGGAAGCTCGACAGATACTCGGCCATCCTCATGCAGACGCACGGAGAAAGAATCAAGCGGCAGCGACAGGCCTTTGCCTTCCTGCTTGATAAAGCTTTCTTTCATAGACCATAAATGATAAAAATAATCGTTTTGCTCGTCTTTATGTTTGGATAAAAGATCGCTGTACTCGGTCTTTGAAAAGAAACGTTCGGCAATCCCGAGGCTGATTGGCTTCATTTTTTCAATATCGACGCCGATCGGATCTGAATCAAATGCGCCGATGACCCAATGGCCAGAGTGGGAAATGTTAAAGTGGGCATCGGGGAGGTCAGGGATGCAAGGCTTCCCGTATTCCTGCGCGCTGAAGCGGATATCGGCTTTATTCAGCTGGTACTGCTCGCTGATGACAGAGCGGACAAGCACATCTCCCAGCAGGGTGCGGTGAGCATCTTCTTTATGATAAAATCTCCGGCATTTCTCCCGTTTTTCAGCGGAAACGAAAGACATCAGCCGATCCGATTCTGCCTGTGAAAGCGGGCGGTCCATATAAATTCCGTAAATTTTCATTCTAGATCCTCCGTCTGCAAAAGATTGTCAAAACCATCCTATCATATTTTGATTTACTTCGGAGTAAGATCCTCGATGATCTCATATACATAAGGGCTTTTAGGTGTGCTGATTTTTTGTGTGTTTGTCACAGAAATGTTTGGAAGACGTTCGCCGTCCTGATCGATCGTTGTAAGCTTTCCCGTTAGGTAAACCCATTCGCCTTCCTTAATATCAGGTTTTTTAGAGAAACCAACCGGCAGCCCGTAAACCGTGGCATCGGCGATACAGCATGATATTCCATAACGGCCGATAATATAGCGGTTCAGCTGTTCGTCAAAATAGACAAACCCTTTGATATGAATCTCCTTTCCTTCATAAGATTCCGGATTCTCCATCAAAAGATGAACGACCGGAACATAATATTTATCCACTACAGATATCGTTTCTTCTTGCTCCATTTGCCGCGCCAGTTCTTTTTCATAGCCGCTTGGAAGTGTAGAAGTCGTTCCTTCATCACCAGCTTTTGTTTCTGATTTGATGTCATCAATGCTTTTCGAACCATTTGTGGAAAACATTCGGTTTTGGGCGATTTCATTTGTCAAAACATGGTTTGGGAAAAGGAAGCCTGATGCGATAGGTATCAGAAAAAAGCTGTACAGCCATGGGTGAGTCTGTGAATGCTGATGACTGCATGCACAGACGGAGCAGCTGTACCGATTGTCTTGTTTTCGCCACATGATTGACAATATCCCGAGTGTAAAAGCAGTTAAGATAAAGAACTTTGTAAACCAAATCATGCGGGGAGAAATGAAATGTAAAATGTCGCCTGTCAGATAAAGTTTTAAGGTCATAAAAGCAAAGCCGATTAATAGAAGTCCGCGAACCACAGCTTCAAAAGAATACATTGCAGTATGTTTCAATTCAACCACCCTTTATCCGAATATGACACCATAGAGCCATGCGATTCCAAGCACCGAAGCTGAAATGATCAGAAAAAATGCGATCACAAAGCGTTTTTTGAAACATGAAGCATATACAAACATATTTTTCAAATCAAGCATCGGGCCATACAGCAAAAAGGAGAGAAGGGAAGCGTGAGAATAAGTGCCGGCGAATGTAGAAGCGACAAAAGCATCCGCATGCGAGCAGAGTGAAAGGACAAATGCAAGTCCCATCATGACAGCCGAACCTGACAGATCACTCGTTCCCAGTTCAGCGAGAGCTCCCCGATTTAAAAAGGTTTGAAAAAGACTGGCGATAAATGCGCCGGCGATTAAATATCTGCCCATGTCGAAGAATTCCTCAATCGCATGGGTAACGATAGATCTCAAGCGGTTTCTGTGCTGCTGCGGGGTGTATTCTGTCCGCGCGTCTGATGTAGATTCTTTCAGCATTGATTGCTTTCTGAATAACCAATACATCATAAGGCCAGTGATGATACAAATGACGACGGCCAGCCCGAAGCGCGCATAGACAAGCTCCAGGTTCTTGCTGAATGCATAGTAGGTGGACAATACGACAATCGGATTTAAGATAGGAGCTCCGACTAAAATGACCGTACCGACGTGCAGAGGCATGCCTTTTTGGATCAGACGGCGCACCACTGGAATCACCGCACATTCACACACTGGAGAAAGAATGCTGATCAAGAGAGCGGAGCCAATTGCGCCATATGGGTTCTTCACGATCCATTTGGTCATCCATTGATCGGATATGAACAAGTCAATCAGTGATGAAAAAAAGATGCCGAGCATGATGAAAGGAATGGACTCAAGTAAAATACTCAGAAAAATGGTATTGACGTTAAGCAGGGAATTCGGAACAGAAATAGAAAGCTTGTCGGGTTCAAGGAGGATGAAACAATAGAGTAGAAAGAAAAAGAGCAATATGCTGAAGGAGCGTCTAGCAAATTGTTGGATAACTTCCATTATGATACCTGCCGTCTCTTGTATTTCTCTTATATGAGATAGTACCAATCTATGAGACAAGCTTGCAGAACATGAGTGAAAAGCAAAAAACCGGACAAATGTAATTGGTCCGGTTTTTGTGTATCAGTAGATTAGTGCAGAGGCGGAGTCGCTTTGGCAGCGGCTGTCCGTCTCGCCATAGCATATTGTAATAATTGTGTGGACTGCGGCAATGAAAAACGCAAAATCAGCCCAGTAAGGATCGCAGTCAAAATGGTTCCGATCCCAATCGGTCCGCCCATGCCCCATGCCGCGAACAAAATCGTGATTTCAATGCCGTTTCGCACCCATTGCACATTCCAGCCGGTTTTTTCTGAAATCAGCATCATCAGTGAATCACGCGGGCCTGCACCAAGACCTGCTGATACATAAACACCGACGCCGTAGCCAATCAGCAGCACGCCGAGAGAGAAGACAATAGCGGAAGCCATGTAACCGGAGGGTTCAGGCAGGAGAAAATTGAAAAAATCTATAAAAATACCGATGAGCAGCATGTTCAGTATCGCTCCGATTTTTGGCCAAGCTCTCGTAAACAATGACGTCAACCCAACGATGATCGCACCTATAATGATGGCCCACTGGCCGATCGTAAGCCCGAAGTGCTGAAACAGGCTGTAATGAAATGCATCCCACGGACTGATCCCTAGCGCTTTTCCTTCTATCGTAAGGGATACACCAAAAGACAAAATAAGCAGACCGGCAAAATAAAATGTCCAGCGCAGAACAAGTTCTCGCTTCACGTGAAGTCCCTTCTTTCGTAAAAATCAATCGATTGTCATTGTAGCATATCTGACAGAAGCGCGGAATAGGCGAACAAGGCTCAACAAAAAAACAGGGCCGCCGGCAGGCGCCCTGTTTTGGATTTTACAACGGGTTCAAAATCCGATTCAAAAACCGCTGGGTCCGTTCTTCTTTTGGGGCGGAGAAGATTTCCTCCGGCGGCCCCTGCTCCACGATGACGCCGCCGTCAATGAAGACGACTTCGTCCGCCACTTCCTGGGCGAATTTGATTTCATGGGTAACAACGACCATGGTCCAGCCTTCATTGGCTAAATCCTTGATAACCTTTAGCACGTCACCCACAAGCTCAGGGTCAAGCGCTGAGGTCGGTTCGTCAAACAGCATCAGCTCCGGCTGAATGGCCAGTGCGCGGGCAATCCCGACGCGCTGCTGCTGGCCTCCGGAAAGCTGGAACGGATATAAATCCATTTTGTCCTTCAATCCGACTTTTTCCAGAAGCTGAATCGCTTCTTTTCTGACCTCTGCCTTGTTGCGTTTTTGCACCTGAACAGGGCCCTCCATGACGTTTTCAAGGGCTGTGCGGTGAGGGAAGAGGTGATACGCCTGAAACACCATTCCCGATTTCCGGCGGAGCTGAAGGATATCCGACTGCTTCACTTTCTTTGAAAAATCGATGGAGAAATCATCAAATGCAAGCTCCCCGCGATTCGGGATCTCCAGCGCGTTCAGACAGCGAAGCAGCGTCGTTTTCCCTGAACCGGAAGGCCCAAGTATAGCGATGACTTTTCCTTTTTCTATCTTCATATCTATCTGTTTTAAAATTTCATTTTGACCGAATGATTTGTTTAATCCTGTAACGGAAAGCATACTCGGAACCTCCTTATTTGGCCACGTAGCGGTCAAGACGCCGTTCGATGACATGCTGGACGAGCGAAAGCAAGAAGCAGATCATCCAATAAATAAAGGCCGCTTCAATATAAATGACTAAGATCTGATCGAGATTCCGCGCGCCGATTTCCTGAGCTTTTCTGAACAGCTCAGCGACGAGAATCTGAGATGCAAGCGATGTATCTTTGATCAGGCTGATAAAGGTATTGGATAATGGCGGGATTGACACACGAAACGCCTGTGGCAAAATGACGCGGAACAGCGTCTTCTGGTGTGTCATGCCAATTGTATAGCCAGCTTCCCATTGTCCCTTCGGCACGGATAAAATAGATGCCCTGATGATTTCAGATGCATAGGCGCCGACGTTTAAGGAAAAGGCAATGACTGCGCTTGGAAAAGGATCTAGTGTAATGTTAAAGGCCGGGAACAGATAGAAAATGATGAACAATTGAACGAGAAGTGGCGTGCCGCGTATGGCGGATACGTATACGCTGAACACCCATCTCAAAGGTCTCATTTTCGACATTCTGGCAAGCGCCGTAATCAGCGCCAGTATCATTCCGAATATAAAGGAAAGAATCGTAAGGGGAATCGTATAGTAGATTCCCCCTGCAAGTATCGGCCAGAATGACTGCTGCACCAGATCCCACGGGATCGCCGTGCCAAGCGTCAGTGCCGGAATATTATTTAGAAACATCTTCGCCGAACCATTTTTTAGAGATTTTAGAAAGAGTCCCGTCCTCTTTCATTTCTTTTAATGCTTTGTTGACTTGGTCGACAGCCTCGCCGCTTCCTTTACGGAACGTGAAATACGTTTCCTGAGGGTCGCCTGTTTCAAACGCGATTTTTACGTTTTTGTTGCCTGATGTTTTTAAATAGTTTAATACGGCGAGCTTATCGTTGTACGTCATGTCGACGCGGCCTTGCTGGATCATTTGAAGGGCCTGCGCCATGCCTTCGACGCCTTCTACTTTCGCGCCGGCATTTGTAGCTAGTTTGTTATAGTTGCTTGTCAGTGATTGAGCTGACGTTTTTCCTTTTACGTCTTTTTCAGACTTAATATCGTTGTTGTCTTTTTTCGTCACGACAACGGCTCTTGATGTTGTGTATTTGTCTGAGAAATCATATTTGTCTTCACGATCTGTTTTTCCGACTTGGTTGGCAACGACGTCAAACCGTTTGGAATTCAGGCCGGCAAACATGCTGTCCCACTGTGTTTCCTTAAATTCGGCTTTCAGTCCAAGGCGTTTTGCGACTTCTGTGATGACTTCCACATCATAGCCAGTCAGCTTGTCATTGTCTTTGTCATGATAAGTGAACGGTTCATACGTTCCTTCTGTACCGACTGTCAGTACGCCTTTTTTCTTAATTGAAGCCCAAAGATCGCCGTTTTTTCCGTTATCTTTTGACTGATTGTCATTTCCTGCTCCGCAAGCTGCGAGAACTGCAATGCTTACGACCATGAATAAAGCTAAAAGTGCTTTTTTCATTCTATTCCCCACTTTTCTGATTAATTTTATTGAAATAAAAAAATAGCTTACAAATCTAAAGGATAACTTTTTTTTAGTATGAGTCAAGTATTTGGTTTTCATGAGACAAAAACACTTAAAATAAATTCAAAAATTGCTGCACCGGTTTTGGCAAATAACTGTCAGTTCTCCACATGACAGCCGGTGTCATAACGAAGGGATTGTTTTTAATTTTAACTGTGTGAATATGGTTTCTCATATGAACAGGAATCATGGTGACGGGCAATATGGACGCGCCAAATCCTGATGAGACGAGACTGAGCAGTGTTGCTGAGTCGTGGCATTCACAAACAATACGCGGCTCCAGCTGAAGACGCTGAAATTCATTCATGACCTGATTATAAACACCTTTTCCGTTCACAGGCCGCAGCAGAATCAGCGGGAAAGAAGGGATATCCTCCATTTGGATGGTGTCTCCGCATGTATACCCGGCATCATCAGAAAGAACGAGCACACATGGAATGTCGTCAAGCTTTTTAAATTGTACGGTATCGCTTTTTATCATGGTTGTCGTGACAGCGGCGTCGATTTGCCGGCTTTCCAGCAGCTCTAACAGCGTTGCCGGCTCGTTTTCCCAAATATTAAAGGTGAGGTGCGGATATCTTTCTTTCATTTGCGTCACTTTCTCAAGCATTAGAGCCGCACAATAAATCGTCGAACCCACAGCCAGCGTGCCGGCAACCTCCTCCCTGAGCTCTTGCACCTCTATGACTGCATCTTCAAACCTGTGCAGAATCTCTTTGGCTCTTTTGAGAAAAATGCTTCCTTCATATGTAAGGGTCATTTGTTTTTTCTTATTGCGGTCAAACAATACAACACCCAGCTCATCCTCAAGCTGTTTGAGCTGCCTGCTTAACGGCGGCTGCGCCATATGGAGCTTTTTGGCGGCAGAGGTGATCTTTTGTTCTTGGGCAATGGTAATGAAATATCGCAGCTGACGGATGTCCAAAGAAGCGCCTCCTTTTATATACCTTTTAGGTATTGAATATAGATTTAACGAATATTTTTCATATGGATATATCAGGAGTATGATTGAAATGAAGACAGAATTCAAGCGTAAAGGAGGGGCAAAATTTGAAACTCGTTGTCGGTATGACCGGGGCAACAGGGGCTATTTTCGGTGTCAGGCTATTAGAATGGCTGAAGGCAACGGAAGTGGAAACCCATCTCGTTGTGTCTCCTTGGGCTAACGTTACCATCAAACATGAAACAGGTTATACGTTAAAAGAAGTTGAAAAGCTGGCCACATACACATACTCGCATAAGGATCAGGCGGCGGCCATCTCCAGCGGCTCGTTTGATACCGATGGCATGATTGTGGCGCCGTGCAGTATGAAATCGCTTGCGAGCATCCGTACCGGGATGGCGGATAATCTGCTGACTCGCGCGGCGGATGTCATGCTGAAAGAGCGAAAAAAGCTCGTTCTCTTAACAAGAGAGACACCTTTAAACCAGATTCATCTCGAAAATATGCTTGCACTCACAAAAATGGGTACGATTATTCTTCCGCCCATGCCGGCGTTTTATAATCAGCCGAGCAGCTTAGAAGAAATGGTCGACCATATTGTATTCAGAACTTTGGACCAATTCGGCATACGCCTTTCTGAGGCAAAGCGCTGGAATGGAATTGAAAAACAAAAAGGAGGAGCTTGATGATGGCTTATCAAGATTTCAGAGAATTTCTCGCTGCCCTTGAAAAAGAGGGACAATTGTTAACGGTGAATGAAGAGGTAAAGCCTGAGCCAGATCTGGGAGCAGCTGCACGGGCAGCCAGCAACCTCGGCGATAAAAGCCCCGCACTGTTATTTAACAATATTTACGGCTACAACAATGCGCAAATCGCGATGAATGTCATCGGCTCTTGGCCGAACCACGCAATGATGCTCGGACTGCCGAAAGATACACCGGTGAAAGAGCAGTTTTTTGAATTCGCGAAGCGATATGAACAGTTTCCGATGGAGGTCAAACGCGAAGAAACAGCGCCATTTCATGAAAATGAAATCACAGAAGACATCAATTTGTTCGATATCCTGCCTCTTTTCAGGATTAACCAAGGAGACGGCGGTTACTATTTAGACAAAGCATGCGTCATCTCTCGTGATCTTGAGGACCCTGACAACTTCGGCAAACAGAATGTCGGCATATACAGAATGCAGGTAAAGGGAAAAGACCGCCTCGGCATACAGCCTGTGCCGCAGCACGATATTGCGATCCATCTGCGCCAAGCGGAAGAACGCGGCATCAATCTTCCGGTCACGATTGCGCTCGGATGTGAACCGGTCATTACAACTGCGGCATCCACTCCGCTTCTCTATGACCAATCCGAATACGAAATGGCGGGAGCAATCCAAGGAGAACCGTACCGCATCGTAAAATCAAAGCTGTCTGACCTTGATATTCCATGGGGAGCAGAAGTTGTGCTCGAGGGAGAAATCATTGCCGGAGAACGTGAATATGAAGGCCCATTCGGTGAATTTACTGGGCATTATTCCGGTGGACGCAGCATGCCGATTATCAAAATTAAACGTGTGTATCACAGAAACAACCCGATTTTTGAACATTTATACTTAGGCATGCCGTGGACAGAATGTGACTACATGATCGGTATTAATACTTGTGTGCCGCTGTATCAGCAGTTAAAAGAAGCGTATCCGAATGAAATTGTGGCTGTGAACGCCATGTACACTCACGGGTTAATCGCGATTGTATCAACAAAAAACCGCTACGGCGGATTTGCGAAAGCGGTCGGCATGCGAGCGCTCACAACCCCGCACGGACTAGGCTACTGCAAAATGGTTATCGTTGTCGACGAGGATGTCGATCCATTCAACCTGCCGCAGGTCATGTGGGCGCTCTCTACAAAAATGCATCCGAAACACGATGCGGTCATTATACCGGATTTATCAGTTCTGCCGCTTGACCCGGGATCAAATCCATCAGGAATCACACACAAAATGATTCTTGACGCCACAACACCTGTTGCGCCGGAAACAAGAGGCCATTACTCACAGCCGCTTGATTCTCCATTAACAACAAAAGAATGGGAACAAAAACTAATGGACTTGATGAATAAATAGGAAAGGATGATTGATATGCATACATGTCCTCGATGTGATTCGAAAAAAGGAGAAGTCATGAGCAAATCGCCTGTAAAAGGCGCATGGGAAGTCTATCAATGCCAAACATGTTTTTTCACATGGAGATCCTGTGAACCAGAAAGCATTACAAATCCGGAAAAATATAATCCAGCCTTTAAAATCGATCCAAAAGAAACAGAAACAGCGGTTGAAGTCCCCGCTGTTCCGGAACGAAAGGCCTGATCGGCGTGAATCAACTATCAGACCGTCTCTTTGAGCTGCTTGACGGAGAACGCCTGAAAGAGAAGCAGCATGAAGCCTTCGTTCTGCAGACGGTATCAGAGGACGGCATGCCGCATGCCGCCATGATCAGCGCAGGAGAAATCATCGCCCTGAATCGGACGGATATCCGGATCGCCCTGTGGAAACACACAGAGACAGCGGGAAATATCCTTCGTACGGGACAAGCTCAGCTCACAGCATGGTGGAAGGGAGCTGCTCATTACGTGAAACTGCAATGTGAGCCGCTCCCGCCGCTGAACGATGCGGTCTATGAAAGGGAACGCTTTGCCTGCCGTATCGCTTCAGCTAAGGAGGATGTTGCAAAGTACGCTGATGTAACTTCAGGCGTCAGGATACAGCTTCACCATGCTGACGAAGTGCTGAACAGATGGAAAGTGACGCTGGAGGAATTAAAACGATAAATGAAAAAGCCTGACGCCATGCGTCAGGCTTTTATTTTATAATGAAACATATAAAAACAAAGGGGCGTGAGGAATGGGCACAAAGGGGATCTGTCATTCAGACGGTTTTGATTTATCTTATTGTCTTGTAGGAGAGGGTGCGCCGATTCTCGTGATTGGCAGTGCGGTTTACTACCCGCGTCTATTTCATGAGGATATCAAACAGAAATATCAATGGGTCTTTGCCGATCACAGAGGTTTTGCCAAGCCGGCGCGGGCGCTGCGGCCGGAAGATCAAAGCCTGGATGCGGTGTTGGACGATATTGAAGCGATAAGACGCTTTATCATCATGGGGCATTCGGGGCACGCGTTTATGGCATTAGAATACGCTAGAAAATATCCTGAGCATGTGCGGAAGGCCGTCCTTCTCAATTCAGCGCCTGATAACAGTCAAAAGAGACAGCAGGACAGTGAAGCTTTTTTTAGGGAAACAGCCAGTCCTGAGAGAAAGAAACGTTTCGAAAAAGATATTGCTAGTTTAGCAGGTGACATAGAAAAAGATCCTGAAAGACGTTTCGTGCACATGTGCATTCGCGCTGAAGCGAAAAGCTTTTATAAAGAGAGACCGGATGCGGCAGCTTTATGGGAAGGTGTTTCCACCAATATGCCAATCATAGATGAATTATGGGGACATACCTTCGCGCAAATGAACCTCATACAGCAGTTAGCAGACGTTCGTGTTCCTGTCTATATCGGTTTAGGAAGGTATGACTATTTGGTTGCTCCTGTATCGTTGTGGGATGCCGTTGACGGTTTATATCCGCATGTGAAAAAGGTCATCTTTGAAAAGAGCGGGCACCAGCCGATGCTGGAGGAACCGCAAACCTTCGAGCAAAGCTTAATAAAATGGATAGACGAATAAAAATCCCGCAGGGCTGATCTGCGGGATTTTCTTTATTATAGGATACCTTTCATCGCACGTTTGATGATCGGTGAAATCAGCAGCAGAATGCCGCCGAGTATGATAGAAATCAAGCCGATGGTACCGAAGTAAGTTGTTTCAGGTATTTTATCAAACAACCCGGCTACTTGGGCATTGATTGCTTGGGCTGCTGCGTTCGTCAGAAACCACATACTCATTGTCTGTGCAGAGAATGCAGCTGGCGCCAGTTTTGTTGTAACGGATAAACCGACTGGAGACAGGCACAGCTCTCCCAGTACGACAAGCAGGAAACTGAGAACGAGCCAAAGCGGACTGACGAGTGCTTCTTTTCCTTGCATGGCAGGGAATACCATGATAATAAATGACAAGCCGGCTAAAATAATTCCGAACGCAAATTTAACTGGTGTAGACGGCTGGCGTTTGCCAAGCTTCATCCAAAACCATGCGAAAATTGGTGCGAAAATGACGATAAACAATGGGTTTAATGATTGGAACCAAGATGACTGAAGTTCTAATCCGCCCACTGAAAGCCTTGTGCGTTCGTCAGCGTAAAGCGCAAGAATAGTTGCTCCCTGTTCCTGAATGGCCCAGAACATGACAGCAGCAATAAACAAAGGAACGTAAGCGGCAAGACGAGATTTTTCTGTTTTGTCCGCTTTTTTGCTTGTAAACATGATAATGAAATAAACAATAGGAATCAAAATACCGAGTATACTTACAAGGTCGATGAACCGATTGATCGTCAGCAGACCTGTTTGCAAAGCAATAATCACTGCGATCGCCACAATGATAGCCCCGATGCCAGTGCCAATCGCTGATTTTTTAGACAGCGGGTTCGGCACATTTGAACCTGCAAACCCGAGGTTTTTCTTTCTTGTCAGAGCAAATACGATAAGTCCGAGTAGCATTCCGACTGCGGCAACTCCGAAACCAAGATGATAGTTGTACTTCTGTCCGAGTGTTCCGACAATTAACGGCGCAAGTAAACCGCCGAGGTTAATCCCCATGTAGAAGATGCTAAAACCTGAGTCGCGACGCGCGTCTTCTTTTGTATAAAGATCTCCAACTACGCTTGAAACGTTTGGTTTTAATAAACCTGTCCCGATTATGATAAGCGCCATACTGATATAGAATGCTGTGGTGCTGCCTGGAAAGGCGAGTGCAATATGGCCGAACATAATGAATATCCCGCCGTAAAACACAGTGTTTGCAGTACCGAATAACCGGTCAGCGAGCCATCCGCCAATAATAGTGGACATGTATACGAGAGATCCGTAAATTGACATAATAGCAACCGCAGTGCCTTTGTCAAAGCCGAGCCCTCCGTTTACTGTCTCTGTATACAAATAGTAAAGAAGAAGTGCTCTCATGCCATAGTAGGAGAAACGCTCCCAAAATTCAGTAAAAAACAGAGTAAATAGTCCTCGCGGGTGACCAAAGAACCCTTTTTGCGGGACGCTTTTGATGATAGTTTCGTTATCAATCGAAGCCATGTCAGCCAAACCCTTTCTTAAAAAAGTGTATTATAAAAATCATATTCTTATATAATACTTGTGTCAATATAAATTATACTTATTTCAAGAAGTTCCAGAATGGAAAAACTATAAGGGTATAAAAATAGTGAGTTTTTCCTGTTCCTTATGTCTCATTTTGTTACATTTTCTAACGATAGTATTTCTTTATACTTTTTCAATAAAATTTTAGAGAAATGTACAAGCGGATCGGGCTGCCGCGAATATCATAGTAACAATCATGCAGGAGGAGGCTGGATCATTGGCTGAATTCATCTTGAATGCAGCAGATTTCGGTATTTCAGGGGACGGAAAAACGGATTCGACAGAACTGATTAATCAATGCCTCAAGGCGGCTGTTTCAAAGGGGTACCATACAGTCTGGTTCCCGAAAGGAACATATTTAATTGACGGGACGCTTGGAGGGGATGCGAATCAGGTGTTTCGCAACGCTGGGATTATTGTTCCCGGCAATCTTCATATTGTCATGGATTCTGAGTGTATTATCAAAGTCATTCCGAACAGCTCATGGGGGTATTCTGCATTTTATGTAGGCAAGCAAGAGAATATAACCATTTCCGGTGGACAAATTATCGGCGAGCGCGATGAGCATACGTATGCGTCAGCGGGAGTAAGGTCAACACATGAATGGGGCTTCGGCATTTGTATTGAAGGGTGTTCGAATGTTGTCGTTGAGGATGTCAACATTTCTGATTTTACCGGAGATGGGATCATTGTCAGTCCGCGGGGCTTAACGACAAATGACGATTATCGAACATCAAAGCACATTACCATCCGCCGCTGTAAGGTTCGGCGATCAAGAAGAAATAACATTTCGATTACCGGATGTGACACAGTCACGGTGGAGGGCTGCGTGATTGAAGATGCCGGAAGGGGAAATGGAACAGCGCCGAAATTCGGAATTGACATTGAAGGATATGGTGAAGGAAATATTGATTATGAGGAACCGATCAATGTTTCGATTCGCAATAACTATTTTAATGGAAACGTTTCAAGTTCTGTGACCAATTTTAACGGGTACGGCATTTCAATAGAAGGAAACCACTCAGACAATACGATCAGCTATGGGTACGGCACTCAAACGGTTATTAAGGGGAATATTCTCAGAAGGGCGGGAGACGGGGCTGCGGCGCCTAGAGTCGGGATTACCGGACTGGGTGTTTCACAAGGAAAAGAAAGCAGTGATGCAGTGATCGCTGGCAATCTTATTACCGGATTTTCAACCGGAATTGATGTCAGGGGAAAGAGCGTTCTTGTCACAAACAACAAAATCAGCAATTTTGAAAACACTGGGATATTGGTTTATCAGTCTTCCGACGTAAAGGTAGATGGCAACCAGATTCAAAACGGACTCTCTGAAACAAGGCGAAGTACCGGTCTTCGGGCGGTGCTGTCTGATGACACCGCATTTCTGAATAACTGTCTTATTCAAGTCATCGACGGGGTGAATATTTCAGGAGGCGATATGATTATTAAAGATAATGTGCTGAGAAAATTCAGCCGCGGCATTTGGATCACTCAAGGAAACGCGGTGATCGAAGGAAATACACTGAACCCCGATGCGTTTGAAGCGCCCCTTGAGTCGTATGCCGTTTCTGTTACAAACAATGCTGGCGCGATCATTAAAAACAATACATTTAAAAACTTTAAAAATTACCCGATTTACTGTACGACAAGTGCAAAAACCTCTATAATCGGAAACCACTTTGAAAGATCTCCTCTTCTAGTAACCATCTATATCAGCACCGGCGTTCATGATATTTTTGATAACACCATATCAGTCAATAGAACAGCCGGCAAACCAATTGTGATTTATCTCAACGGCTCCTCAGGCTCTATCATTTCAGGAAACACCATCAACAATCTCTCCCCAAGCACGGCGGTGGCTATTCAAACGGACACCTCAACGAATTCCACCATTATCGGAAATCGAATCATCAAAGGAACCATCACCACTAACAGCAGAGATAAGGTAAACGGCAATATTATCGTCTGAACAAAAGCGCCTCGCTCTAGGGGCTCTTTTTGTTCGATTTATAGATCGCGAATATATCTCTCGCCAATATCAAAACAAAAAATAAAAGCATCGCCCATTCCGCAACCGATGTCATCTTGAAGCTGGACATATTATTATAAATGGCTTTTCCCAAACTGAATCCTTGAAGCATATCCATAGAAACTGAAATCACTAACAAACAAATTAATAAAACAGCCGTCACGCCTAATATTTTCATCCTTCATCACCCTCCGCTTTTAGTGTCTATCTTTATGAGAGAGTTATACCCCGATCGCCCAGTCACATGCATAATCCTGAGGCTAACAGGAAGAATATGAGAAAACGATTAGGGAAGGTATTTTGTGTATGCCGTCATTTTTTAAGCAAAAGAAAAATACCGAGACGAAAGACAGCCAGAAACAAGAAGATAGAAATCAGCAGAAAAAAGAACAAGGGCCCGTTCTGGCTTCCTCAAGTTTGGCGAAAAATGTGGCGGACGTGAAGAAGAAAGTCGGAAGCAGCTCTGATGTCATCATACGGGAAGTGAAAGCAGGGGAACAGGATAATGTTCACCTGGCCATTATTTATGTCGCAGGTTTGGTTGATAATAATACGATTCATGAATCGTTAATCGAGCCTTTAATTCAGGATCAAGCCATCCAAAACGCCCATGCAATGAAGCAGATCCTTGAAAAAACGCTTCCGCTGGGCGGCGTAAAAGCTGAAAAGAGCTGGGACAAGCTGTTCACTGAATTGATGCTTGGAAATGCGCTGGTTTTTGCGGACGGTTCTGATGAGGCGCTTATTTGCAGCACCCAGGGGGGAGAGCACCGCTCCATTCAAGAGCCGAGCACCCAGGTGTCATTCCGTGGTCCGCGCCAAGGGTTTACAGAGTCTTTGCAAACCAATATTTCCATGATTCGGCGATATATTAAAAATCCCAATGTATGGGTCGAAAAAATGAAAATCGGTTCTGTGACCAATACGGATATCGCGCTTATGTACATTCAAGGCATTTGTGATGAAAAGGTGCTGAAGGAAGTGAAGCAGCGCCTGAAAAAAATAGACATTGACAGTATTTTGGAATCCGGATACATCGAGCAGCTGATCGAAGATGAAACGTTTACGACGTTTCCGACCATGTATCACACGGAACGCCCTGACGTCGTCGCAGGAAATCTGTTAGAAGGAAGATTTGCGATCGTTGTGGACGGAACACCGTTTGTTCTGATTGCCCCAGCCTTATTTATTCAATTTTTTCAGTCTGTTGAAGATTATTATTCACGCTTTGACATTGCGACAAGTATACGGATTTTGCGGATATTTATCTTTTTTATTTCACTTGTCGCACCGGCTGTTTATGTGGCAGCCACGACGTTTCATCAGGAAATGATTCCGACACAGCTGTTAGTCGTCATTGCTGCCCAGCGGGAAATCGTTCCGTTTCCGGCCGTTGTAGAAGCAATCACAATGGAGGTTGCGTTTGAGATTCTCAGGGAAGCTGGGGTCAGATTGCCGAGGGTTGTGGGATCGGCTGTGTCCATTGTAGGTGCGCTGGTTATCGGCCAAGCTGCTGTTCAGGCTGGTATCGTGTCTCCGGCAATGGTCATCATCGTTGCCATAACGGCCATTGCCAGCTTCGCAACGCCGGCGTTTGCCATGGCGATATCTGCCCGCCTCATTCGGTTTATTTTTATCATTGCTTCTGCCGTAATGGGTTTTTACGGGCTGGTATTAGGAATTATTATGATGTTTGTTCATTTATGCAGCCTGCGTTCCTTTGGTGTTCCTTATATGTCGCCGCTTGCGCCCTTTTCTTCACAAGGCGTGAAAGACACGCTGTTCCGTGTTCCTTGGTGGGCCGATCAAAAAAGGCCCGAATCCATCAGCAAGAAAGATAAGGTTCGCCAGGGGAAAGACCAGCGTCCTCAGCCGGATGGTTCACGCGGAATGGTGAACAAAGAGTTGAGAGAAGGAGATCATGATGATACGTAAACGTGTATTAGCTGTTATCATGCTTTTGAGCATCATTGTGCTGCCCGGCTGCTGGGATAAGCGCGAGCTGACAGATCTTGCGATTATTTCGGCAATCGGTATTGATCGGACAAATGAAGGGAACTACGTCCTGCACTTTCAGATCATTAATCCCGGAAACGTTGCCGGAGGGCTTCAGGGCGGGGGTGCGGGGGACAGACCGCCTATATCCGTCTATTCCATAGTAGGCGACAACATGACAGAAGCGCTGAGGAAAGCCTCTATGAAAGTATCCAGGCGGCTTTACTTTGCACATACCAACCTGGTCGTGGTTAGTGAAAAGCTGGCGAGAGAGGAAGGTTTGAATTTTGTGTTAGACAACCTTGACCGTGATACGGAATTCAGGACAACGGCAACGATTGTCATCGCCCATAAAACGAAAGCCGAAAACATCGTCAAAACGCTTACGCCGATTGATAAAATTCCGTCCAATAAAGTCAATAAAACACTCGACTTCACGCAAGCGCAATATGGGCGGGTGATTAAAACCAGTATCCAAGATGTCTTGAAAACACTTGCCATCACCACAGAAGCGCCGGTGATCCCCGGATACAGGATGATCGGGGACGATAAAAAAGGAGTCAGCCTGGAAAACACACAGGCGACTGACCCGCAAGCCATTCTTCAGGCGAACGGTCTGGCGGTGTTTGATAAAACAGGCCATTTAAAATATTGGATTGAGGATAAGGAAAGCGTTGGGATCGTCTGGCTTAAGAATCAAATCCAGCACACCTTTATTAATGCCGATTGGGGCAAGACAAAAGATGCGGTAAGCTTACAGGTCACGCATCAGGCAACAAAGCTTACCCCGGAGATACGAAACGGCCGTCCCCGTATTCATGTTCACGTGACGGTTGAAGGCATAATAGACGCAGTAAAATATCCATTTCATTTGTCTGATCCAAAGGTGTTAGCCGATATCGAAAAAGCACTCAATAAACAGCTGGAAAAGGAAATCAGCCATGCGGTTGAAAACATAAAGGAACATAAAATTGACTTCATCGGATTCGGAGACACGATATACAGAAAGTATCCGAAGCAGTGGGAAAAAATGAGGGATACATGGGACAAAGAATATTTGCCTGATCTGCCTGTCGATGTAAAGGCGGAGACCTATATCAGAAGAACAGGGCTGCGAAATAATCCGCTCAGAAACCAGCTTAATCGATGAATAGGTCGAGAAAGGAGAAGTGACAGATGGAAAAAGCCAAAATCAGCATTAGGCAGCTGTTTGTCATGATGATCATATTCGAGCTGGGCAGCTCCTTATTGATTACCCCGGGAACAATGGCGGGCCGGGATGCCTGGATCGCTGTGCTATTAGGCTGTGCAGTTGGTTTATTTCTTTTTTACTTGTATCAGGGGATCTATCAATGCTATCCGGATTTCTCCCCAAAAGAATACATGGATGATATGCTCGGAAAAAAACTGAGCTGGACCTTTTCGTTTCTATATATCTTATATTTTGCATATATTGCCGCCCGGGTGCTGCGTGATTTCGGAGAAATGCTGCTGACATTTGCTTACCATGATACTCCGATTATCATCGTAAATGCTTTACTAATGGTGGTCTGCATATATGCCGTCAGAAAAGGAATTGAAGTGCTGGCGCGGGCGGGTGAGCTTCTCTTCGGGGCCATGTATCTATTGGGTGCGCTCGGTCTCGTGCTGATCATTGTATCGGGTTCCATCGATCTGAAAAATTTAAAACCAGTTTTAGCAGACGGGGTTTTCCCTGTTATTCATTCTGTTTTTACACAAACCATGTATGTGCCGTTCGGTGAAGTTGTTTTATTTGTCATGATTTTCCCCAATCTCAATGATCGCAAGAATGTCAAAAAAGTGGGGATGCTCGCTATGGTCATCAGCGGATTGATTGTGGCGCTTACCGTAGCGATTAATATCAGTGTGCTTGATGTTGATCTGACATTGCGATCGCAGTTTCCGCTTTTAAGTACGATTCAGACAATCAAAGTGGAGGAATTTCTGGATCGGCTTGATATTTTTTTTATGCTGGCACTGATTATCGGCGGCTTCTTCAAAGTCAGCCTCTACCTGTATGCGGTGGTGGTGGGTACGTCCACTCTCTTTAAGGAAAAAAATCCTTCACAGCTGGCATATCCAATGGGACTGGGCATACTCATCCTCTCCATCACTATTGCCACCAATTTTTCAGAGCATTTAAATGAAGGGCTGAAGGTAGTGCCGCTGTACATTCATTTGCCCTTTCAATTGCTGTTTCCATTATTTCTGTTTATCCTCGCTGTTTGGAAAAAGAAAAGAAGAGAGAAATCAAAGCAAGCTGATAAACAGAAACAATAAAAAGAGCGGGGGGATGCAGCCGCCGCTCTTTTTACCGTTCACATCTATATAAAAGGGGGATATAGGTTGCGCCCCTGTCTGCACTGGCAGAGGCGCGTTTTTTATACGACTGCGGCGTTTTCCGTCACAGTAAAGCTTCCTCGTGAAAGTCTGATGTTTATATCAGATACCCTTGCAATTTGTTCATCATGCGTCACCATGATAATGCATTTATTTTCTTTGTGCGCCAAATCCTGAAAGAGCCGCACAATTTCTTTTGACGTATCCTCATCAAGGTTTCCGGTCGGTTCATCAGCTGCGATTAAATCGGTGTCACAGCAAAATGCTCTTGTAATGGAAACACGCTGCTGCTGTCCGCCGCTTAATGTCAGCACCTTTTGCCGGGCTTGTTTTTCGTTGATGCCGACCTTCTCCAGCATCTCCAACGCATATGCTTCTTTGTTCTTTTCCTTTGAACCTGTGATTTCCATGGCGGTTGTCACATTTTGCAGAGCTGTCATATATGGAAGCAAGTTGTACGCCTGAAAGACAATTGATACATATTTATTTCTGAAATTCGTCAGTCCGATTTTGGAAACAGCTTTTCCGCCATAAAGAATTTGTCCTTCTCTAGGTGCGTCAAGTCCGCCTGCCAGAGACAGGAAGGTCGTCTTTCCTGTCCCTGAAGTGCCGACGATTGTATAAAATTTACCTTTTTCAAAGCTGATATTTATATCTTGAAACAAGGGCTGGCTTTTGTCTTTATACCAATAGCCGACTTGTTGAAATTCTAATAAGCTCATTCGATTCGCCTCTTTCTATTCCTGTTTAGTCAATATTGTTTTCGGGTGGAGCCGCAGTACTGAAATAGACGGCAGCAGCGTTGCAATCACAGCGATTACCATTCCGATTCCGCCGAGAACAAGCATATCGTTCATAGAAACGGCCACATTCAGTGAATCAATGACGCCCGCGTTTGAAGAGCTTTGGCCGAACATTCCGCGGCCCATGCCGCCCCCGCCGCCGGGCATTTGGCCGCTTGCGGTTTGTGTTGAATCAGTTGATGAACTGATCTGCTGGGATAAAAGCTGATTTCCGAGCTGGTTCGCAACTAGATTTCCCGTCAATGATGCAATGCCAATCGCGATAACAGCCAAGATCAGAATCTCAGTTAAGAACTGTCCGATCAGTTTCCAGCGTTTTTCACCGATCGCCATTAACACGCCCATTTCATATTTGCGCTCTCTGATTGACATCATGACAATGAGGCCTAGAATGACAGCGCCTGCCGCTGATACAAGGTACACAACGTTTTTAGAGAAAGAAGCTACATTTTCAATCGGGCCGACCATTTGCTGGTAAAGCTGATCGTTTGTATTTAATGTAAACGTATCAAAGTCAATTGACGTTTTCTTCGCTGCTTTAACGAATGCATCAATATGTTCAGCATCGTCCATATCATAAACAGCTGAATCAATCGTATTTTTATAATCGTCACCTTTCAGAGCTGCTGTTGCTGTGTAAGGTGTGTAAAGCTTATTGTAAGGATTTAAGAATGAGAAATTCTGGGCTTGGTCATCGCCTGAAGACGTTGTTTTATAAATACCGACAATCTTCAGTTTGACTGTTGTGTCTTCGTCTGTTGCTGATTCAATTGTGATGGAATCCCCAACGCTTAGATCATTTTCTTCTGCTAATGTTTCATTGATCACTGTGACTTTTTTGCCGACATCAGATTTTGTAATCGCGCGCCCATCTGTGATTTTTGCATCTCCGTCAGAGAATTCCTCTAACAGCGACGTGCTGATGACACCTTCAATCGAAAGATCGGCTTGAACCATTTGTTTCCCGCCTTGCATTGGAGCGCCTTTTGTATCGCTTGAGCTTGAGTCTGTGCTCGAATCACTAGAGCTTGAGCTTTCAATCGCATCGAAATTTCCGGCGTTGGCTGAGGCTGACGTAATGAAGTTGTAGCTCTTCACATGATCAAGCGCTGTCAGCTTATTGGCATCAGACACTTTTATCGGTGTAGATTCGAAGCTGCGTTTTTCACCGCTGTCCTGCTGCTTCTCCATTTGTTTTTGGCGGTCAACTTGAAGGGTAACGGTTCCGCCCAGCTCCTGTCTGGCAAGGTCGCTGGATTTTTGAGCTGCTGACTGGATCGTGAGGCCAGACAGAACAAATATACAAATGACTGTAAACACAAATAACTGCAAAAACGTTTTTCCTTTTTTGGCCCTCATGTTCCAAAAAGCCCGTTTGATAAAATTCATGTATGTTCCTCCGTATAGGTATTTTTATGGATAAGACCGCCTGTGAGGCAGGCCTGCTTGTTGATAAATTTATAGTAGTCCAAAGGTATGAAAAAAATATGAACAATCTATTTCTAGTTGATGAAATAAAAACTAACAATTGTGAAACCCAAAATCTTCTGTATAAAATGGTGCTATTATAAAAAAAGCATCTAAACAATCGGAGGAACCAATGAAAATTTTAATGATAGAAGATAACGTTAGTGTTTGTACGATGACAGAAATGTTCTTTTTTAAGGAAGGCTTTGAAGCTGAATTTGTTCATGACGGTTTAGAGGGGTATCAGCGTTTTGCGGAAGGAAATTGGGATTTGGTGATTCTGGATATTATGCTCCCGTCTATGGACGGCGTAACCATCTGCAGAAAAATAAGGGAGACAAGCACGGTTCCGATTATCATGCTGACTGCCAAAGACACCGAATCAGATCAGGTGATCGGCTTTGAGATGGGTGCGGACGATTATGTGACGAAGCCATTCAGCCCGCTGACATTGGTTGCCCGCATCAAAGCCGTGATCAGAAGATATCAGGCGACGGGCAAGGCGGCAGTAGAAGAAGATACGATTGAATCGGAATGCTTTAAAATCAATAAAAAGACAAGAGAAGTATTTTTAAACGGAAAGCCTGTTGAAAACCTTACACCTAAGGAATTTGACCTGCTTTATTACCTTGTGCAGAACCCGCGGCAGGTGTTTTCCAGAGAGCAGCTGCTAGAGCAGGTATGGGGCTATCAGTTCTACGGAGACGAACGGACTGTCGATGTCCATATTAAACGGCTGCGGAAAAAGCTTGCAAGTGAGGACAGGCCTTTCCTATATACTGTATGGGGAGTAGGGTATAAATTTGATGAGGATTAAATATTTATATCAGCTGCTGCTGAGCCATGTCAGCATATTAATTTTAGCATTTGTTATCATTATTTCTCTTTTTTCTCACTTCGTGAAAGAGTTTGCCTACCAAAATAAAGTAGAGGAACTGACGTCATATGCGATGCAGATTGCAAGCGAATTTCAAACCGGCCAGGTTGATATACGCCGGCTGTACCCATATCAGGATATTTTAAGGACAAGAAAAACACAGTTTATCATCTTTAATGAAGCACAGGTGCCTTATTTTCACCCTGAAGACTTTCACCCAAGGGAAAAGCTGAAGAAAGCGGAGTGGGAGAAGCTGAAAAAAGGGCAGACGGTCATGAACAGAGCGGATGGCCGTTTTAACGATGAGGTCTCCCTTGTTGCACAGCCGATTTTTGTTAACAATGAATTTAAAGGTGCGGTACTGTTGATTTCTCCGATCAGCGGCGTTGAGCAAATGATTAATCAGGTCAATCTATATATGTTTTACGCGATGATCAGCACGCTTGTCATTACCATTCTCGTCAGCTGGCTGCTCTCCAAATTCCATGTGAAACGAATTCAAAAGCTGAGAGAAGCAACGGATAAAGTAGCTTCCGGCGACTATGACATTCACTTGGAAAACAGCTATCGGGATGAAATCGGGGTGCTGGCGTCTGACTTTAATATCATGGCAAAGAAATTAAAGCAGTCAAGGGATGAAATCGACCGGCTTGAGAAGCGGAGAAGGCAGTTTATTGCCGATGTATCCCATGAATTAAGAACGCCGCTGACAACCATTAACGGTTTGGTTGAAGGGCTGAACAGCAATACGATTCCAGAGGAAAATAAAGAAAAATGCTTCTCGCTCATCAGTGAGGAAACGAAACGAATGCTGCGGCTCGTTAAAGAAAATCTCGATTACGAAAAGATCAGATCTCAGCAAATCACTTTGAACAAGCTTAACGTTCCGCTGATAGAGGTATTCGAAATCATTAAAGAGCACCTTGAACAGCAGGCGGATGAAAAGCAAAATCAGCTGGTGATTCAGGTGGAGGACAGCGTGATCGTTCATGCCGACTATGACCGGTTAATTCAAATCCTCATGAACATTACGAAAAACAGCATCCAGTTTACGCAACACGGGCAAATTTGGCTGCGGGGAACAGAAGGATATAAAGAGACCATTATCGAAATTGAAGATACCGGGATCGGCATCTCAAAAGAGGATATCGAGCATATTTGGGAGCGGTTCTATAAAGCTGATATTTCAAGAACGAACACGGCGTACGGAGAATACGGCCTCGGCCTTTCCATCGTCAAGCAGCTTGTTGAAATGCATCAAGGTACAATAGACATTAAGAGTGAACAAGGGGAAGGCACAACTTTCATTATCCGCTTTCCTTTACCTGCAAAACAGCAATAAATCATGTAAGGCGGCGGCATATCATCAGATGCTGCCGCCTTCTTTCTCACATCGCTTCGGTATTCCTTTTTTTATTGCGTGCCCCCGAAATAAAGTTTGCGTGTTTTTCGGGTTAGGACAGTCTGTAAACATGATAAAATATGACATAAACAGTTTTTGATGGGAGAGGGTGAAGGAATGAAGAGCGGGGTAATTCCTTCTTCAGCGGTCGGTCAAAAAATTAACGAGTGGTACAAATATATCCGGACCTTCAGTGTACCGGATGCCGAGGTGCTAAAAGCTGAAATCCAGCAGGAACTGAAACACATGCAGCATGACTCCAACTTGCTGTTATATTACTCACTAATGGAATTTCGCCACCAGCTTATGCTTGATTATCTCGAGCCGCTGGAGAAATTAAATATCGAAGACCAGCCAAGCCTGTCTGAATTATCACGAAATATAGACAGCAACCAAGCTGACCTAAAAGGGCTTCTTGATTACTATGTGAATTTCTTCCGCGGAATGTATGAGTTTGATAAGCGGGAATTTATTTCTGCCATTACATATTACAAACAGGCGGAGAAAAAACTTTCTTTTGTTTCCGATCATATTGAACGGGCTGAATTTTATTTTAAAATCGCGGAAGCTTATTATTATATGAAGCAAACGTACTTTTCATTGATTCATATCAAGAATGCATATGAAATTTATGTAGAGCAGGAAACCTATAATGTTCGGATTATCCAATGCCATTTCGTGTTCGGGGTTAACCTCATGGATGAGAGAAATTTCGAACAAGCCGCACGGCATTTTAAATTGGCGCTGGAGATGGCGGAAGCGGAACAAAGAGCCCAATTGGTTGGAAGAGCATTTTATAATTTGGGGCTGTGTTATTACAATCAAGACCTTCTCGACCCTGCCATTGACCATTTTGAGAAAGCGGTTTCTACTTTTGAAAACAGCAGAATCACCAATTCTCTGCCTCAGGCATATTTTTTAATAACACTTATTTATTATAAACGCGGAAAACATGAGAAGGCTTCGGAATATCACAAGAGGGGCTATGAATATGCTAAAGAAACAGACGATGCAGATTACGCGGTAAAATTTGAGTTTTTACAATCCCTATATCAGGAACAGCCCAATACAGAAGGAATCGAACGATGTTTTCAATACTTAAAAAATAAAAATATGTATGCTGATATAGAGGATTTAGCCCTAGAAGTAGCAAAATATTACTATGAACAAAAATGGTTTGAACTGTCTGCTTCCTACTTTCTTAGAGTTGAAGAGGCAAGAAAACAAATACAAAGGAGTGAAGGTTTGTATGAAATTGAAATCTAAGTTATTTGTTATTTGTTTGGCTGCAGCAGCTGTTTTTACAGCGGTTGGCGTCTCTGCACATGCTGAAGCATCCGACTTCCATGTCACAGAAAGAGGAATGACGTAAGAACCAGGCCCCTTCTCAATAAGAGAAGGGGTTTTCTTCTAAAGAAACAGCGACGCAGGATATGGATCTTACGGCGCCGCCTGATTCATGGAGATTCCTTTTTCTTAGTAGCCTCCGTTAAAAAATGCAGCTCCCACGATAATCAAGAGGATAAATAACACAACAATCAAAGCAAAAGAGTTTCCGTAACCAGACATCTGATGCCACCTCCCTGTGAGATTACTTTATGATATGCTGCATAAACGCAGCGGACAGGGCTTTCGGATAGGGATTGAAAAATAAAGAAAACAACTAAAAAAACGCCGTAAGACAATGATATTGTCTTACGGCGCTGTACTGCAGACTTAGAAGCCTCTTGTAAATGCAGTACCTACGATAATTAATAGAATAAACAATACAACGATTAAAGCGAAAGAACCGAAGCCGTAACCGCCACCGTTAGAGTATCCTGACCTCTCTATGATGGATGCGGAATCGGCCAGATGAATAGGGGAATAGTGGACAAGGCAAGAATGAAAAATTCATCGATCGACGCGGGCAATATAAAAGGCGGGCTCTGCCGCCCGCTTTTATGTATAGATTAAGAGACCAGCACTCCCGCGAAAAACTCCCGGTATAATGCTTGGACGGCTTTTCTTTCTTCGGCTTCTTTTACGCCGAACATCATGCTCACTTCAGAAGATCCTTGGTTAATCATTTCGATATTCACTTTTGCCTCTGATAAGGCTTTGGCTGCTCTTGCCGTTGTGCCGACATTATGACGCATTGCTTCTCCTACAACCATAATGAGCGCCAGATTGTGCTCGACAATAACTTCATCGGCATGAAGATCCTCTTTAATCTGCTTCATTACGCTTCGTTCAACCGAAGCATCCATTTGACCCTGTCTTAAGATGATCGTCATGTCATCAATTCCCGATGGAACATGCTCATACGTCAAACCGTGTTCTTCAAGGATTTGCAGGGCTCTGCGGCCAAATCCGATTTCTCTGTTCATTAAATACTTGCTGATATAAATACTGCAAAAGCCGGTATCGCTGGCAATACCGACGACAGGCCCGTTTGTGTTATCGCGTTTGCTGACGACGCGTGTTCCGTTCGCCGACGGGTTGTTCGTATTTTTGATCTGCACGGGAATGCCCGCTCTGAAGGCCGGAATGAGCGCTTCATCGTGAAACACTGAAAAGCCTGCGTACGAGAGCTCGCGCATCTCTCTGTATGTCAGCTCGTGGATTTCCTTCGGGTTGTCAACAATGGAAGGATTAACAGAATACACAGCATCTACATCAGTAAAGTTTTCGTACAGATCGGCCTGAAGACCATTGGCCAAAATAGAGCCGGTAATATCAGAACCGCTCCGTGAAAATGTCATCACATCGCCATTCTTGCTGAAACCGAAAAAGCCGGGGAATATGATGAGGCCTTCACGCTCTCTCAGCTGATAGAGATTTTGATACGATTCAGGCAGCACCTGCGCGTTGCCGGGTTCATTTGTTACAAATAGGCCTGCATCCTTCGGGTTTACATATTCCGCTTTCACGCCTTTGTGGCGGAAATAGGCGGCGATCAGCTTAGCGTTGTTATCCTCACCGCTTGCTTTGACAGCGTCCAGATATTGTTCGGGATTGCTTTTATCTCCTTCTAAAAGCGTAAACAAATCATCGCGGATTTTTTCTATAATACACGGCTCAAGCTGAAGCTCATTTGCGATCAGAGCATAGCGTTCAATTACCGCTTCCGCCAGTTCAGGGGAGCTTCCGGATGATAAATACTGTTCAGCACATGTGATTAAGAGATCAGTCACTTTCGTATCCTCGGAATAGCGTTTGCCCGGAGCCGACACCACTACAGCTTTGCGTGCGGGATCTGAGGTTACGATTTGAAACACCTTTTCAAGCTGTGCGCCTGAAGCGAGTGAGCTGCCTCCGAATTTAACGACCTTCATGTTTACATCTCCTAATGTTTAAAATTTTCACACAAATTTAGTATTTATTATCCCTCTTTCAGTTTTGTAAATCAAGGGGAAATTTCTATGTGGAAAGAACATTTGTATTCACAGAGAGGAATTATGTCAGGTTTGATGACGAAGTTGAAGCATAGTGAAGATAAATATGGTAAACAGACTAACGATTTGTGATGGAAAATGGTTTGAATTATGAGTAAAATTGAATAGATAACGAGGTTAATATTTTTAAAGAATATTGACTAACACTAGAAAAGTGGTAATATGTAAATGATAATGATAATCAATTACTATATGGCCATATTGTTTTGAGTCCTTGCGGAGTAGGAGATACGTTCTTTTTGCTGTAAGGATGTAAGGAGGCAGCATGAAGCTACGTTACTTATTTTTTCTACTTATCATATTAGCAGTCACTTCTGTATTTATCGGCGTAGAAGATCTGTCGCCGCTTGATCTCTTCGATCTAAGCAAAGAAGAGGCATCAACGCTCTTTGCCAGCCGTTTGCCGCGGCTGATCAGCATTTTAATTGCAGGGATGAGCATGAGCATCTGCGGCCTGATTATGCAGCAGATCACCAGAAACAAATTCGTGTCACCGACGACGGCCGGCACGATGGACTGGGCGAGGCTGGGAATCTTAATATCCTTGCTTCTGTTTACATCGGCAAGTCCATTAATGAAAATGCTGATTGCTTTTGTCTTTGCTCTAGTCGGTAATTTTCTGTTTATGAAAATTCTTGAAAGAATTAAGTTTAACGACACCATCTTTATTCCGCTTGTCGGTTTAATGCTCGGGAATATCGTCAGCTCAATCGCGACGTTTATCGCGTATAAATATGACTTGATCCAAAACGTGTCATCATGGCTTCAGGGGGATTTCTCCTTAGTTGTGAAAGGGAGATACGAGCTTCTCTATCTGAGTATTCCGCTTGTCATCATTGCCTATGTTTATGCGGATAAATTTACAGTGGCGGGTATGGGAGAAAGCTTTTCTGTCAACCTCGGCCTCAAGTATAAAAGGGTTGTGAACATCGGGCTCATTATCGTATCCCTGATTACGTCACTTGTCATTTTGACTGTCGGTATGCTTCCGTTTCTCGGTTTAATCATCCCGAACATTGTATCGATTTACAGAGGAGACAACCTAAAAAACAGCCTGCCGCACACTGCGCTGCTGGGAGCGGTTTTTGTTCTGTTTTGCGATATATTGGGCAGAGTCATTATCTTCCCTTATGAAATCTCGATTGGTCTGATGGTCGGAATCATCGGCAGCGGCATTTTCCTGTTTATGCTGTTAAGGAGAAAAGCGTATGCGTAACCAGATGAAAATTGCTTTGCTTGTTGGTATAGCTGTTGTATGTATCGGTTTATTTCTGTTTTATGACTTAGGCAATTGGGATTACACTCTGCCGAGAAGAATCAAAAAAGTCGCTGCCATTATGCTGACTGGCGGAGCGATTGCGTTTTCAACAATGATCTTCCAAACGATCTCGAATAACCGCATCCTGACGCCCAGCATTTTAGGCCTTGATTCTCTCTATATGCTGATTCAGACCGTCATCATCTTTTTGTTCGGTTCAATGAATATCGTAATCATGAATAAAAACATCAACTTCATCATCTCTGTGTTGCTGATGGTGCTGTTTTCTTTTGTTCTCTATCAGATCATGTTCAAAGGTGAGGGGAAAAATATCTTCTTCCTTCTGCTCATCGGAATCGTGTTCGGCACGCTGTTCAGCAGCCTGTCTTCCTTTATGCAGATGCTGATTGACCCGAATGAGTTTCAGGTTGTGCAGGACAAAATGTTTGCCAGCTTTAACAACATCAACACGGATCTGTTATGGCTCGCCTTTATCATCTTCCTGCTGACCGGTATCTATGTCTGGCGTTTTACGAGATTTTTTGACGTGCTTTCACTCGGCCGTGAACACGCTGTCAATTTGGGCATTAACTACGACAAAGTTGTTAAACAGATGCTGATCGTGATCGCGATCCTTGTTTCTGTTTCTACAGCGCTTGTCGGCCCGATTATGTTCTTGGGGCTTCTCGTCGTCAACCTGGCGAGAGAATTTCTGAAAACATATAAGCATTCATACTTAATCGCAGGTTCTGTTTTAATCAGCATTATTGCGTTAGTCGGGGGACAATTTGTGGTTGAGAAAGTATTCACCTTCTCAACGACGCTGAGCGTTATTATTAATTTTGCCGGCGGGATTTATTTTATCTACTTGCTGTTAAAGGAGAATAAATCATGGTAGAGGTCAAAAATGTAAGCAAACAATATGGAGGGAAAGTTGTCCTTGAAGAGACGTCAGTCACGATTCAAAAAGGCAAAATCACCTCGTTTATCGGTCCTAACGGCGCCGGCAAAAGTACGCTGCTGTCTATTATGAGCCGCTTGATCAAAAAGGATTCCGGTGAGATTTTCATAGACGGAGAAGAGATCGGAACCTGCGACAGCAAAGAGCTTGCCAAAAAAATGAGTATTTTAAAGCAGGCGAATCAAATTAATATCAGACTAACCATTAAAGACCTTGTCAGTTTCGGCAGATTCCCCTATTCACAGGGACGGCTGACAGAGGAAGACTGGGTTCATATCAACCAGGCGCTCAGTTATATGAAGCTGGAGGAGATTCAGGATAAGTACCTGGATCAGCTGAGCGGCGGACAGTGCCAAAGGGCGTTTATCGCAATGGTCATTGCCCAGGACACGGACTACATATTTCTTGATGAGCCGCTGAACAACCTGGATATGAAACATTCAGTTGAAATAATGAAGCTTCTGAAGAGGCTGGTAGAGGAGCTTGGAAAAACAATCGTGATCGTGATTCACGACATCAACTTTGCTTCCGTCTACTCTGATTATATCGTTGCTTTGAAAAACGGCCGAATTGTAAAAGAGGGGCCGCCGGAGGAGATCATTGAAACCTCTGTGCTCGAAGAAATCTACGATATGACCATCCCGATTCAGACGATAGATAACCAAAGAATAGGTGTTTATTTTTCTTAAAATACAGAAGAGGTGAAGACTATGAAAAAGTTTGCAATTCTATTTATCGCATTGGTGACAGCTGTTGTCATTTCTGCATGCGGAAACCAAAGCTCAAGCAGCAAAGGATCTGACACGAAGAAAGAACAAATTACGGTGAAACACCAGCTGGATAAAAACGGCACAAAAGTGACGAAAAATCCTAAAAAAGTCGTCGTATTTGATTTTGGCAGCTTAGATACATTAGATAAATTAGGTCTTGATGATAAAGTAGCGGGCCTTCCGAAACAAGCCCTTCCTAACTATCTGTCCAAATTCAAAGATGACAAATATGCTGATGTCGGAAGCTTAAAAGAGCCAGACTTTGAAAAAGTAGCTGACTTGGATCCTGATCTCATTATTATCTCAGGAAGACAATCTGAGTCTTACAAAGAATTCTCTAAAATTGCGCCGACGATTTACCTTGGCGTAGACACAGCGAAATACATGGAATCATTTAAATCAGATGCACAAACAATCGGTAAAATCTTTGATAAAGAAGATGAAGTAAAAGACGAACTTGCAACAATTGATAACTCCATTTCAGATCTTAAGAAAAAACCTGAAAAGCTGAACAAAAACGGTCTTGTGATTATGGCGAACGACGGCAAAATCAGCGCCTTTGGTTCTAAATCAAGATACGGCCTGATCCATGACGTATTCGGCGTGACACCGGCTGATAAAAATATCAAAGCGTCTACTCACGGACAAAGCGTTTCATATGAGTACATTTCAAAAACAAACCCGGATTACCTGTTTGTTATTGACCGCGGTACAGCAATCGGAGAAACATCATCTACAAAACAAGTCGTTGAAAACGACTATGTGAAAAACGTAAACGCCGTGAAAAATGATCATGTCGTATACCTTGATTCAGCTACTTGGTACTTATCAGGAGGCGGACTTGAGTCTATGACGCAAATGATTAAAGAAGTGAAAGACGGTTTAGAGAAGTAAAATGAAAAAGAGCCTCCGCTCTCAAAGCGGGGCTCTTTTTTTATAGGATCAGCGTGCCGGCTGCTGTTCGGCAGGGCGCTGAGGTTTTTTTAATGTGAAGGATAGAAGTAAGCCGGCAAGCGCGATACAGGCTGCCACGATAAAAGCGGCATTCATGCCGTGCAGAGCGGCGTGTTTCACATTTGTGGTTCCTGCATGTGCCGCTTGGTTGCTCATCACAGATACCAGAAGAGCAGTTCCGATGGAGCCGCCGACTTGGCGAACCGTATTGTTCATTGCTGTTCCGTGCGGAATTAAGTGGCGCGGCAGCGCATTGATTCCGGCTGTTGTCACAGGCATCATAATCATCGCTGTCCCTAAGAGACGAACGGTATATAAAACGACAATCCAAGCCAGTGACGTATGATCAGTCAGCTGCATAAACGGCAGTGACGTCAGGAAGATGATACAGAAACCTGCAATCGCCAAGCCTCTTCCGCCGACACGGTCAAAAATTCTTCCGATAATCGGGGACATGAAGCCCATCACAATGGCTCCCGGCAAAAGCATGAGCCCTGTATCAAAGGCTGTGACGTTTCGGACGTTTTGTGTATACAGCGGGAGGATGGTTTCCGTACCAATTAATAAAGCAAAGACAAGTGTTCCCAGCAGGGTTGTTAAGCTGAAGATACCAAACGTAAATACGCGGAATTCCAGCATCGGTTTTTTAAGCTTCATCTGTCTTGTAATAAATAAGAGCAGCGCGATCACACCCACAAGCAGTGAAACCAGAACCGTTGAGCTGGTCCATCCGTAAGAGCCGACGCTTGAGAAGCCATACAGCAGCCCGCCAAATCCAAGGGTCGACAGGATAACTGATAAAATATCAATCTGTGTTTTTCTTAATGTCGTCACGTTTTTCATAAGAATGATAGCGAGAAGCAAATCGATCACGGCAAACGGAAGAATGATATAAAACAATGATCTCCATGAGAAAGCTTCTACTGCCCATCCTGAAAGAGTCGGCCCGATCGCAGGCGCGAAGGAGATGACCAATCCGACCATACCCATAGCCTGGCCGCGCTTTTCAATCGGAAAAATCGTTAAAAATAATGTCTGCATGAGCGGCATCATAATGCCGGCTCCGGCCGCCTGAATGATACGGGCCGCCAGCAGAACCGGAAAGTTCGGGGCAAACGTGCCAACGATTGTTCCGGCAGTGAAAATACTCATCGCCGTAATGAGAAGCGTACGGCTCGTGAATTTTTCAATTAAAAATGCGGTAATCGGAATTAAGATACCGTTCGTTAACATAAATGAAGTCGTCAGCCATTGGGCTTGGTTTGCATCTATATGAAAATCCCTCATGATATGGGGGAGAGCGGTAATTAACAGTGTCTGGTTCAAAATGGCGACAAACGCCCCGGCTAACAAAATGCCGACAATGACAGAACGGTTAAACAGTTTTTTTTCAATACTTGTGTCCAATAAGATCCCTTCTTTTCTTTAAGTAATTAACAGTGTTTTTAACATAGAAATAGGCTGTGTTAAAACACCGGTTTGTTCCAGATAGCCAATCAGTGATTTCAGTAAAAAGGCGCGGGGCTCTTCCTTTTTTGCTTCCTCTTCCAGCATGGCTGCAGCTGATGCCAGTTCATCGATGTCATAATCCGCGGCGGGCAGGGAAGAGATGCCTTTATGTAATTCTTTCAGGCTTTCTGATAACAGGAGTGATTTATCCTTTGGCTGGTAGGAGGACGCCGATTGGATATAGAGCTCGATGGTCTCAGGCGGAAGCAGGGACTGCCGCGTTTCTCTGTTTTTGATAATCTGATTGAGGGTGCTGATGATAAACGCTGCAATCGGGTCAAGGTCAAGCGGTTTTTCCTCTATTTTGATCAGCATTAAAAATTCCCGCATCATGCCGTGAAGAATGATAACCAAATCCCATACAAAAGGGAGGATGGTTTCTCCATAGGCCTGAATCAGCGAATCCCGGTGCCAACAGATAATCGTCGATCTGGTCTGATGGATATGCTGTTTTACACGGTCATTGTGCAGCTTGGGGTTTCCGTAGGTCAGCATATTAAAAAACTGCTGATTCCGCCTGAATCCTTCCAGCTCCATTTTGACCTTTTGAATCAAACGCTCCTCCGGTGTCAGCGCGGTATTTTCCTGCAGTCTTGATGCCGCGGCCACCATCTGCTTTTGGTTAAACGTCAGCAGCTCCAAAAGCAAATCTTCCTTGGATTGAAACAGCTTATATATAGAAGCTTTTGACATCTTACATTCTTCCGCGATTGCCTGCATGGAAACCGACGTAAAATCCTTTTCAGAAAACAGCTTCCGCGCGGCTAACAAGATTTCTGTTTTTTTATCAAGCATCTCATGGCTTCCTTCTTTCTTGAACAATAGAAAACCCATTGGTTCACAGAAAACCAATGAGTAACATTGATAAAATTTTACCAAATAAACAAAATGAAAGTCAATGGATTTTATCCGGACAAATAAAAAGGCCTGCCGGAATTCCGACAGGCTGTGGTGAGGCTTATTTTTCAACTTTAAACCCTTGTTTTTCGAGCATTTCACGAATATGCGGATAGTACAGGCGCTCATAGTATGAGGCGATCCCTTGTGACCAGTTTCGTGTTTCTTTTCCGTTGGTCCGGTTCTTCATGTATTCGGCCATTTGTTCATCATATGACTGAATGTGTGATGTCAGCTCGTCCTGCTGCAAATACGTTTCTTTATGATAAACCGCTGCCTTTGGAAGACGGGGTTTTTTCGCTGAACGATCAGCAGGATGGCCGATGACAAGACCAGATACAGGGAAGACGTATTCTGGAAGCTGAAGCAGCTCGATCAGTTCATTTGGGTTTCCCCGAACTGCGCCGATCGGAACAGTGCCAAGCCCGAGTGATTCAGCTGCCGCTGTCGCCGTGCCAAGTGCGATGCCGGCATCTACAGCGCCCACAAGAACGGATTCTAAACCGTTTGTGATTTCCATGTTGAAGTCATGCAGATCTTCAAGCGCAATTTTTGCCCGGTTGAAGTCTGCGCAGAAAAGCAAGAAAACCGGAGCTTGGTCAATCCAAGGCTGTCCGCCCGCCAGTTCGGAGATTTTCTTTTTCCGCTCTTTATCCTGAATCGCGATGACAGTCACTTGCTGCCCGTTGATAGAAGTAGGGGCTGATTGCACCGCTTGTATAATATGGTCTAGCTGCTCTTCTGACACCGGCTCATCCGTATAGCTGCGGATGGAGCGGTGATCTGTTAATGATTTGATTACTTCGTTCATGTGAGACATCCTTTCCTTACTCGCTGAGTTCTGTGCGGACAACATCAAGAGGAGCGCTCAGCAGTTCTTTGCCTTTTGCTACAAATCCTTGGAAATGCGCAGTTTCATTGTGGGATTTCATCGCCGCTTCATCTTTCCATTGTTCAAGCATCACAAATGTATTTTCTTCGCCTACTTTTTCAAAAAGGTCGTATTGGGCGTTGCCTTCCTCGGCTCTTGAATGTTGAACCAGCGATTGTGCCTCGCTCAAAAATTCTTCGCGTTTTTCGGGTTTTACTTTGATATAAGCTTGTAATACGATCATGTAAATCTCCTCCATTTGTCTTTTGAATTTATTGTTCGAATTTGATCGAACTAAATGTACCATGTAATCAAAATCAGGTAAAGGAAAAACCCTCAAATAGTAAAATTGTCATTCTAATTGTTGTGTGATACATTTGTGTCATGAACATTCCAAACCATCCAGAAACAGAAACGTTGCAGCTGACAAAGGTTCTTCACGCACTGAGTGATCCGCTTCGTTTAGAGCTGGTGAAGCAATTGGCCGAAGCAAAAGAGAAAACGTGCGGCACCTGTGCCGATGTACAGGTTGCAAAGTCGACCTTGTCCCACCATTTTAAAGTATTAAGAGAATCGGGCATCGCTCAAGTACGCATAGAAGGAAAGCGCCGTTATTATTCGCTTCGCACAGAAGATCTGGAAAGGGCATTTCCGGGCCTGCTTAAAGCAGTGCTGAACGTGGACCAGGAGCGCTGGTAAAAAATCCCCTGAACAGGGGATTTTTTTATGTCCCATAAACAGCGCGGCGAAGTCTTCGCACACCTTCCTGAATGTCCTCTTCCCTCAGCCGTGCAAAGCCGATGATGAGCGCGGGTTTGTCCGGCTGCGGACGGCTTTCTTTTAAGCGGAACCGGCTCATCCCGAAGATTTCAAGCTGCTGGGCGGCGGCATGCGCGAGTATCTCTTGTTCCGTGCGGCAGGTGTAAAATTCGGTGACGAAATGCAGTCCCGCATTTGCCCCTTTTACCGTGATCTCTCCTCTAAACTCTGATTCTAATGCGCAGATGAGGCGTTCTCTCTTTTCTTTATAATGCTGCTTCATTTTTTTTATATGCTTCTGATATTCTCCAGACTCAATAAATTCCTGCAAGGCGATCTGTGTAAGCGACGAGCAGGTCTGCAGGTCATAACCTCGCTTTTTGTAACCCCGTAACAGCTCCGGCGGCAGCACCATGTAGCTGATCCGCAATCCGGGGAGAAGTGATTTTGAAAAGGTGCCCATATAGATGACATTTTGAAAGCGGTCGAGGCTTTGGAGCGCCGGGATACTGTCTACGTCATATTTAAACTCGCTGTCATAATCATCCTCAATAATATAGCGGCTCGGCTGCTCCGCTGCCCAGTTCAGCAGCTGAATTCTCCGGGATACAGGCATAATCGCTCCGGCCGGGAATTGATGCGAAGGGGTAGTGATTAATACATCTGGGTTCTGTCTGATGATTTCAGAAATGGAAATCCCTTTTTCATCAAGCATAATCGTCTTCACCTGTTTTCCGGTATGTTGCAAAAGCTGGTACATTCGCCTGTAACCAGGCTCCTCCATCGCATACACCGCATCCTGAGGCAAAAGCTCCGTCAGCAGCTGCATCAGCACCTGAGTGCCCGCCCCGATGACGATTTGTTCAGGCCGGCATTTCACTCCCCGCGTCAGAGAGATGAGCCTTGTAATGGCGGCTCTTACTTCATATATGCCTTGCGGATGAGACATGTCGCCGAGCGTGCGGTATGAGCGGGCAGCCGCTTTTTGCTCACAGCGAAACCAGCTTTTCATTGGAAAATGATCTGTATCAGCACTCATATGTGAAAATGATATCCAATTACTTTGATCGATATGAACCTCTTTCAGGTCATCCGGCAGTGAAGATGAGGGCTGTTCCTCAGAGGAAAATGTGTCTAGGTGTTCCACGAAAAAACCCTTTCTTTCTTCAGCGTACAAATACCCTTCCGCGAGCAGCTGCTGATAGGCTGAATTCACAGAGTTTACGCTGACCTTCAGCTTTTCAGCCAGCTCACGTTTGGAGGGAACCTTCGAGTGGGGCAGCAGATTACGGCTGAGGATTTCGTTTTTTAGTTTTTGATAAATCTGCTGATAGATATAATCCGCTTTTTCTGAGCGATCGAGAGTGATTGTGATGTCCATTGCGGTGTCTCCTTCTGATACCATTAAAAAGTTATAATTGGTACTTTTCATCATACCAAAAAGAAGTCAGAATGATAAGAAAACAATGACAGTGGGGGGATTCACATGAGTCAAACAACCGCATCAACTTTCACTACCGCAGAGTGGCAGCAAAAACGGGACCAATTTGTTTCTAAGGGCGTGAGCAACGGAAACCGCAGCCTGGCGGTAAAAGGAGAGGGAGCAGAGCTGTATGATTTGGACGGCCGAAGATTTATTGATTTTGCTGGAGCCATTGGAACTTTAAACGTCGGACACTCGCATCCGAAGGTGGTAGAAGCTGTGAAGCGGCAGGCGGAGGAGCTGATCCATCCGGGCTTTAACGTCATGATGTATCCGTCTTATATTGAATTAGCTGAAAAGCTTTGCGGCATTGCGCCGGGCACTCATGAGAAAAAAGCGATTTTCCTCAACTCCGGAGCGGAAGCGGTGGAAAACGCAGTGAAGATCGCCAGAAAGTATACCAAGCGCCAAGGCGTTGTCTCGTTTACACGCGGGTTCCACGGACGCACGAATATGACAATGAGCATGACAAGCAAGGTGAAGCCGTACAAATTCGGTTTTGGTCCATTTGCATCAGAGGTATACCAGGCGCCGTTTCCATATTATTATCAGAAGCCTGCCGGACTGAGTGACGATGCATATGACGATATGGTCATTCAAGCCTTCAATGACTTCTTTATCGCAGCAGTTGCTCCTGAAACGGTAGCCTGTGTTGTGATGGAGCCGGTGCAGGGAGAAGGCGGATTCATTATTCCTTCTAAACGGTTTGTGCAGCATGTTGCTTCCTTCTGTAAAGAACATGGCATCGTCTTTGTAGCCGATGAAATTCAAACCGGATTTGCCAGAACGGGTACTTATTTCGCGATCGAGCATTTTGGTGTCGTCCCAGATCTGATCACGGTTTCGAAGTCTCTTGCGGCTGGTCTGCCGTTAAGCGGTGTGATTGGACGCGCGGAAATGCTTGATGCGGCGGCGCCCGGAGAGCTCGGCGGCACGTATGCGGGAAGTCCGCTTGGGTGCGCGGCGGCATTGGCTGTTTTGGATATTATTGAAGAAGAAGGCCTGAATAAACGTTCTGAGGAAATCGGCAGGATCATTGAAGAAAAAGCGCTTGAATGGAAAACTGAATACCCGTTTATCGGTGACATCCGCAGACTTGGGGCGATGGCAGCAATCGAGATCGTCAAAGACCCTGAAACACGTGAACCTGATAAAGCGAAAGCGGCAGCGATCGCAGCGTACGCGAATCAAAACGGATTGCTGCTGCTGACAGCCGGAATCAACGGCAATATCATCCGCTTCCTGACGCCGCTGGTTATTTCAGATGATCTTCTGAATGAAGGGCTCCACATTGTGGAAGCAGGTCTGCGAGCTTAATCATTGGAAAGAATACGCACGGGTCTGCTATCATTTTAAGTAAATCCAAGATAGAAAGGAATGTTCAATATGCCAGATCAATTAACGGTCTACAACCCGGCTACAGGCGAGGCGATCAAAACGATTCCTCAGCAATCAGCCAAAGAAGTAGAAGAAGCCATTGAACGTTCACATCAAGCGTTTAAATCATGGTCTAAAACATCAGCGAACGAAAGAGCGTCTCTGTTGAAAAAGTGGTATGAACTAATCGTTGAACATAAAGAAGAACTCGCAGATTTAATTACGAAGGAAAACGGAAAACCGTACCAGGAAGCTGTCGGCGAGGTACTGTACGGCGCTGGTTATATCGAGTGGTTCGCAGAGGAAGCGAAGCGTGTGTATGGAAGAACCGTTCCGGCTCCGACAACCGGAAAACGAATTGTCGTAACGCGCCAAGCCGTTGGCCCAGTTGCCGCGATTACGCCATGGAATTTTCCAAATGCGATGATTACACGTAAAGCGGCGCCTGCTCTTGCTGCCGGCTGTACGTTTATCATCAAGCCGGCGCCTGATACACCGCTGTCAGCCTATGAACTTGCACGCCTCGCGTACGAAGCGGGTATCCCAAAAGACGTGCTTCAGGTTGTCATCGGTGATGGCGAGGAGATCGGAAACGTTTTTACAAGCAGTCCGAAAATCCGCAAAATCACCTTTACAGGATCAACACCTGTAGGGAAAATCCTGATGAAAAACAGCGCGGATACTGTGAAACACGTATCCATGGAGCTCGGCGGACATGCCCCGCTGATTGTGGATGAAGATGCAAACATTGATCTTGCTGTTGAACAGGCAATGGTGTCCAAATACCGAAACGCGGGTCAGACTTGCGTATGCGCCAACCGGCTCATTGTCCATGAATCCATCAAAGATGAATTTGCTGCGAAACTGAGCGAGCAAGTATCCAAGCTGAAGGTTGGAAACGGCCTTGAGGAAGGCGTTAACGTCGGTCCGATTATCAACAAAAGAGGCTTTGAAAAAATCGTCAGCCAAATTGATGATGCGGTTGAAAAAGGAGCGAAGGTTGTTGCTGGGGGCACTTATGAACGAAACGATGATAAAGGCTGCTACTTTGTCCATCCGACAGTGCTCGCTGACGTCGATACGTCCATGAATATCATGCACGAGGAAACCTTTGGCCCTGTTGCGCCAATCGTCACTTTTACAGATATTGATGAAGCCATTGAGCTTGCCAACGATACACCGTACGGACTGGCTGCTTATTTCTTCACAGAAAACTACCGTCGCGGCATTTATATTTCCGAGAACCTTGAATACGGAATTATCGGCTGGAATGACGGGGGGCCGTCCGCGGTTCAAGCTCCGTTCGGCGGAATGAAAGAAAGCGGAATCGGCCGTGAAGGCGGTTCAGAAGGTATTGAACCATATCTCGAAACAAAATATATGTCCATCGGTTTATAAACGAAATGATATGCTCCTAAATAGGTGCCGGAAAATCCGGCACCTCTTTTTGTGTTTCAGCGAATAAACACATCAATTCCAGCCAAAATAACAGCAAATACATTTTGAAAGAAGGTTCCCCAACAATGGATTTATTACTGGCTCTTCTCCCTGCTTTGTTTTGGGGGAGCATTGTTCTCTTCAATGTTAAATTAGGCGGCGGGCCTTACAGCCAAACATTGGGAACGACGATCGGGGCGTTAATTGTTTCTATCGTTATTTATTTGTTTGTCCAACCCGTCCTGTCCATGCGCATTTTTATTGTTGGAATTATATCCGGCTTATTTTGGTCACTTGGGCAGAGCAACCAGCTCAAAAGCATTCAGTTAATGGGTGTGTCCAAAACGATGCCGATTTCCACGGGGATGCAGCTTGTTTCCACCTCACTGTTCGGTGTCATCGTTTTCCGAGAGTGGTCAACACCGATTGCGATTACACTTGGAATCCTCGCTCTTATCTTTATTATTGTCGGTATCGTTCTCACGTCATTAGAAGATAAGAAAGACAAAAAAGATGGAGAGCCGAGCAACTTAAAAAAGGGCATTTTAATCCTTCTGGTCTCGACACTGGGATATTTGATTTATGTTGTTGTCGCAAGGTTGTTCAATGTATCTGGATGGTCCGCCCTGTTGCCGCAGGCGATCGGGATGGTCATTGGAGGGGTCATACTAACCTATAAGCACAAGCCCTTCAATAAGTATGCCATCAGAAATATTCTCCCGGGCTTAATCTGGGCAGGGGGAAATATGTTTTTGTTTATTTCTCAGCCGAAAGTCGGCGTTGCCACAAGCTTTTCTCTTTCTCAAATGGGAATTGTCATCTCGACGCTTGGCGGTATTTTTATCCTGCGTGAAAAGAAATCAAAACGCCAGCTGATTGCGATTGCGATCGGGATTGCACTGATTATTGTGGCTGCCGTATTCTTAGGAATCGCCAAAACGAATTCATAACAATTAAGGAGGATGGATATGTATCCGGATTTAAAAGGAAAAGTCGTCGCTATTACAGGAGCTGCTTCAGGACTAGGAAAGGCAATGGCCATTCGCTTCGGCAAGGAGCAGGCAAAAGTTGTAATCAACTACTACAGTAACAAGCAGGATCCAAACGAGGTAAAAGAAGAGGTCATCAAGGCGGGCGGTGAAGCCATTGTCGTCCAAGGAGACGTAACGAAAGAGGAAGATGTAAAAAACATCGTCCAAACAGCGATTAAAGAGTTTGGCACACTCGATATTATGATTAATAATGCCGGTCTTGAAAACCCTGTACCGTCTCATGAAATGCCGCTCAAGGATTGGGAAAAAGTCATCAGCACGAACTTAACAGGCGCCTTTTTAGGAAGCCGTGAAGCGATAAAATATTTTGTTGAAAATGATATCAAAGGAAGCGTCATTAATATGTCGAGCGTCCATGAAGTGATTCCTTGGCCATTATTTGTTCACTATGCGGCAAGTAAAGGCGGAATCAAGCTGATGACGGAAACATTGGCACTGGAATATGCGCCGAAAGGCATTCGTGTCAACAATATCGGGCCTGGCGCGATCAACACGCCAATCAATGCTGAAAAATTTGCTGATCCTAAGCAGAGAGCAGATGTAGAAAGCATGATTCCGATGGGATATATCGGTGAACCGGAGGAAATTGCGGCAGTGGCAGCCTGGCTTGCTTCGAAGGAAGCCAGCTACGTCACAGGCATTACGTTATTTGCGGACGGCGGTATGACACAATACCCTTCCTTCCAAGCAGGACGCGGATAAATCAAAAAAAAGCGATCCAGAACTCATCTGGATCGCTTTTTCTTTAGGCGCGCTTTTTCTTTACAAGAGCTGCAACAGATAAAATAATAGCGGCTGCAGACAGCACAATTGCTGTTATATCAAGAGCCGATGAACCTGAGTCTGCAGAAGCAGAATCATCTTTCGTTTGAGTGGCGCCGTGCTCGTCTGTTACTTCTTTGGATGTAGTGATTTTTGTAATGGCATGAGGCGTTTCCGCATCTTCATCGCCTGTCCATTCAACAATGCTGCCGTCTTTGTAATATTGATAAGCATCCCAAGCGGCTTCATCCGCTTTATCAGGGTTTTTGGCAACAAAGGTAAACTGCTGGAACTGGCCTTCCTGAATGCCCCCGCCAGTGGCTTCCCACGTCACGGACACTGATTTGTCGTCGTGTTTTGCAGTAGACACCTTCCAGCCCGGAACCGGTTCGTATTGCTGGAACTCAACATTCTTTGGCATTTTTAAAACAACCTTTGTTGTCGGCTGATTTTTTTCGGAAGGAACCTTCATTGTGTAGGTCTCCCATGAGCCTGCGGCTGATTCAGCCGGTTTTACAGACACGTGCGCGCTGGCAGGCGCCGTAAAGAATAAAAGAGAGCCGATAACAGCTGGGCATAGTGTGAATGCGATTTTTTTAAACAATTCAAACACTCCTTAATTTGTCTTTGTAAACATGATATTGATTTCGTTAAAGTCGCCGGTCAGTCCGTGGACTTTGATCTTCCAGTTTCCCTTTTCATTAATAGACAGGTTTTCAGTCTGGAAGATACCATCTGTTTTTTCTTTCAACTGAAACGTGCTTTTGTTTTTACTGCCGGACAGTCCCGTTTTATAAACGGTCAAGGTGATTTGCTGAATGTTTTTTGCTGGGTCTCCGTTATGATCAGTAACCCTGAGTTCAAACACGTTTTTGCCGGGCTGGTTCGGGCTGATGCTGAGAGACACACTTTGCCCGTTTTCAATCGCTTTGGTTTGATAAAACGGTTCCGGTGCAGGCTCAGGCGGACTTGGCAGACTTGTAAATACGGCGGCTGTGATCAGGACAGCGATGCCGATTGCCCATTCCGCTTTTAGCGTGCGGGTGATTTTGGACCCCTTCCGTTTTCTGGTGAGCAGAAAATGAATACCGCCCAGAATCAGCATTAAAACAAACAGTCCGCTTTTGACTAACAAGGCTTGGCCGTACGCCGTATGGAAAAGTGAATCCATTGACCGGATGATGAAAAATCCATTGAGCAAGCCCGAGAACAAAATGACACCGACTGCAGTGAGCGCCCATGGAGAGAACCGTTTTACCGTCTCCCATGCAAGCGTCTTGTCCTGCTGTCTCCACTCCTGTGACAGCAGGAAAACGATGGCCGCTATTCCGCCGACCCAGATAGAGGCGGAGGATAAATGTAGGAAATCCATCAGGATACCGACCGTTTTTTCTTCTACAACAGCGGCATGTCCGGTAAACGCTTTGGCAAGCAGAAGACCGAAAAAGAAAATGAGCGGCGCTGTCCAATATGCGAAGGACGCAAAACGCTTTTTGCGTAACACTGGGATGGCAGAAAGGACAAGCAGTACGTACAGCACGGCTTGAATCATCCAAATTGTGCCTCCCGCGGTTTCAAACAGTGTTTCTTTCATATACCCCGGCTGAAAGGCGTTGGCCCAGCCGCCCCCTGTATTCGCTTTTGTCTGTAACGGTAGCTGAAGCAGGAGCGCCAGTCCCAGCACAGTGACTGAGATGACAAGCAAACGCTTCGTCCGTTTGGCGAGTTTTTTTTCGTCCCCTTTATACCAGAAGAGATGGAAGAAAACGGTCCCGATAAACAGAGAAAAGGCTGTATACAGAATGGCACGGTCTGCAGCTGTTCCCGGATTAAGCGCTGAGCTTGATGTTTTCTGGCTGCTGAACCCTCCTTCCGCTTTGCCGATGCTGAACGGAATGACGCCGGAAACAGGGTGCCCGTCTGCTGAAACGGCATTCCATTCCGCTCTGTACACGTCATGAGGCAGATTTTTTTTCAGCTTCACGGTCATGATGTGGTTGTTGTCTTTTTTGATTTCTGTTTTGTCCGTATCCACCCGGTCACCGTCTGAATTATAGACTTTAATGTAGTGAAAGCCTTCTTCAACAGGTTCATTAAATTCAATTTCCACCTGTGCGGGAGCGCTTTTTAATTCACTGTTTTCTCCGGGTGAAGATTTGACAATATAGGCGTGAGCAAAGCTTGTTTTCGGCAGGAAAACAAGAAAAAGCAGAAGGAAGATCCACCATCTGTTTCGTTGCATTACTCAGACACCACCTTCCGCTAGTTATGTTGTGTTATTTCTTGGTGCATGTGCAGCGTTTTTTTCTGTCCCGTAGCATGTCTTCCAGCGCTTGATCGAAGGTGCGGACGGCTCCGCCAAAGCCTTTTTGAAACCGTTCAGCATGGTCAAGAGTCGCAAACGGTATGGCCTGCGGCTGGCAGCAGTGCAGATTTAATTCGGCGTTTACAACAAAATAAGCCGAAGCGGCACTGACCGTAGTTTGTAACAGAAAGTCTCTGCAAATCAAATGAGAAACCTCTTCCGTTTTATCTGCATACCGCAAAAACGCGCAATGTGCGCAGCACAGCTGTTCAATGTCTTGTGTCACCGTGATCAGCTGGACCGAATAAGCTTGATTCGCTGGCTTCAGGCAATAGCTGCACATGTGATCAGTCTGAGGCGCACGGACTGGGAGTGTGATGCCGCCGGCTGTTTTTATCACCTGGTTTGATTGGACAAGCTGATTCACATCTCTATATACCGTCATTTCTGACACACCGAACCGTTGACTGATATCAGAAATTCTTAGGGCGCCTTCTTCTTTCAGCCACTCAAGTATGTGCTGCTGTCTATTAATCGGAAGCATTCATACATCCCCTTCATTAAGATCTTCTTAAGCGTAGAGGATTTCAGAGACTGAGACAAGTATGCTGATGATAAAAAATGTGAAAATGTGTTGAACAGTAACAAAACGAAACAGAGTGGTCTCTGGTATAATGGACATATGAATGGAGAGTGAAATACCATATGAAAGAAACTGTATGCCCGAACTGCGGCAAACCTTTGACAGGCGATATGGTCAGATCGTCAAATGTCCCGTGCCAATTTCGCTGCGGACACTGCCGGGAACGGCTTTATGAATATAAAGTATCAGCACCGATTATGCTGGTATCATTAGCAGTCATCGTGCTGCTCATTTATCTGATGCTGCTCCTTCGCAATGCGGCAGGCTCATTGATTCCGGCCGTTCAGCATGTGCCGATGGCTGTTTTTGCACTTGTGTGCGCCTATCCCGTTTTTATTGTGAGTGAGCGGATGATCGCAAAGTACGTAATTCAAAACGGAAACATTATTTATAGAGGAAAGAGAAAAGGCTCCTGAAACCAGGAGTCTTTTTATTTTTAAAAAATTGTCACACCCATGTGCCAAAGTCCTCTTTACTTTCAATTGTATAGGGACTGTAAGCGTTTTAATATAGAGTCAAAGGGAAGCATCATTCTCTGACATTATCATTCTTTTAGCGACAAACAAAACAGGGAGGATTTATATATGCAGCAAGAACAGCAGCAAGGCGGCATGAAAGTGAAAGTTCAGCGCTTCGGCAGTTATTTGAGCGGAATGATCATGCCGAATATCGGCGCGTTTATCGCTTGGGGCATCATTACCGCGCTGTTTATTCCGGCGGGATGGTTTCCGAATGAACAGCTGAATACACTTGTCAACCCGATGATTACGTATTTACTGCCGCTTTTGATAGCGTATACAGGCGGAAAAATGATTTACGACCACCGCGGCGGAGTCGTCGGAGCGACAGCGGCGATCGGTGTGATTGTCGGATCGGATATTCCAATGTTTTTAGGTGCAATGATAATGGGGCCGCTTGGCGGATACCTCATTAAACAGATTGATAAATTGTTCAAGGATAAAGTCAAACAAGGCTTTGAAATGCTGATCAACAACTTTACGGCAGGGATAGTCGGCGCGGCTTTGACGATTCTCGCGTTTTACGCCATCGGTCCGGTTGTCCTGACGTTAAACAAATTGCTGGCAGCTGGTGTGGAAGTCATTGTACACGCTAATTTGCTGCCTATTGCAAGCGTTTTCGTGGAGCCGGCGAAAGTGTTGTTCCTAAACAACGCCATTAACCATGGAATCTTAAGCCCAATCGGAATCGAGCAGGCAGCCCAAACGGGAAAATCGATTCTGTTCTTAGTAGAAGCAAACCCTGGACCAGGACTCGGCATTTTACTCGCGTACATGTTCTTTGGCAAAGGATCTTCAAAATCAACGGCTCCTGGAGCGGCAATCATTCACTTCTTCGGAGGGATTCACGAAATTTACTTCCCGTATATTTTGATGAAACCGGTCTTGATTCTCGCAGCCATTGCCGGCGGAGCAAGCGGACTCCTAACGTTTTCTATCTTTAATGCCGGTCTAGTTGCAGCTTCGTCACCGGGCAGCATTATCGCATTGATGGCAATGACACCAAGAGGAGGCTATTTCGGCGTATTGGCGGGTGTATTGGTCGCTGCAGCTGTATCGTTCATCGTTTCAGCAGTGATCCTGAAATCCTCAAAAGCAAGTGAAGAAGACCTGGCTGCCGCAACAGAAAAAATGCAGTCCATGAAGGGGAAGAAAAGCCAAGCAGCAGCTGCTTTAGAGGCGGAACAAGCCAAAGCAGAGGAAGCGTCTGAGCTGTCTCCTGAAAGCGTGAACAAAATTATCTTTGCGTGTGATGCGGGAATGGGATCAAGTGCGATGGGGGCATCCATCTTAAGAAACAAAGTGAAAAAAGCGGAGCTTGACATCAGTGTGACCAACACGGCCATTAACAATCTGCCAAGCGACGCGGATATTGTTATCACCCACAAAGATTTAACAGACCGCGCGAAAGCAAAGCTGCCGAATGCGACGCATATCTCAGTGGATAACTTCTTAAACAGCCCGAAATACGACGAGCTGATTGAAAAGCTGAAAAAGTAATCTTATAGAAAGAGAGTGATACTCATGCAAGTACTCGCAAAAGAAAACATCAAACTTAATCAAACGGTCGCAACGAAAGAAGAAGCGATCAGATTGGCCGGCCAAACACTGATTGACAACGGCTACGTGACAGACGATTATATTGAAAAAATGTTTGAACGGGAAGAAACATCTTCTACCTTCATGGGGAATTTTATTGCCATTCCCCACGGCACAGAAGATGCGAAAAGCGAGGTGCTTCACTCAGGAATTTCTATCATTCAAATTCCTGGCGGAGTAGAGTATGGAGAAGGAAACATAGCTAAAGTCGTATTCGGCATTGCCGGAAAAAATAACGAGCATTTAGACATTTTGTCAAACATCGCCATCATCTGCTCAGAAGAAGAAAACATTGAACGCCTGATTTCTGCGAAAAGCGAAGAAGATTTGATCGCGATTTTCAACGAGGTGAACTAGCATGATTGCCTTACATTTCGGTGCGGGAAATATCGGGAGGGGCTTTATCGGTGCGCTGCTTCACCACTCCGGCTATGAAGTGGTGTTTGCGGATGTAAATGACACGATGGTCGGCCTCCTTAATGAAAAACGGGCATACACTGTTGAACTCGCAGAAGAAGGGCATTCGTCAGAGGTGATCGGCCCGGTCAGCGCCATCAACAGCGGCAGCCAGCCGGAGGAGCTGTATCGGCTGATCAAAGAGGCGGCGCTCATCACGACGGCAGTCGGCCCGAATGTGTTAAAGCTGATTGCTCCGAGTATCGCAGAAGGTTTAAGACGGAGAACCTGTGCTGACACGCTGAATATCATTGCCTGTGAAAATATGATCGGCGGAAGCAGCTTCTTAAAAAAAGAAGTATACAGCCACTTAACAGAGGCGGAACAGGAGGCTGTCGGCCAAACTGTCGGATTCCCGAATTCCGCGGTTGACCGGATTGTGCCGATTCAGCATCATGAAGATCCGCTCAAAGTGTCGGTTGAGCCGTTCTTTGAATGGGTCATCGATGAATCAGGCTTTATCGGGGAAACACCGGCAATAAAAGGGGCGCTGTTTGTTGATGATTTAACGCCGTACATCGAACGAAAGCTGTTTACCGTAAATACCGGCCATGCTGTAACGGCCTATGTCGGCTATCAGCGCGGATTAAAAACGATAAAAGAAGCGATCGATCACCCGGAGATCCGCCGTGTTGTTCACTCGGCTCTGCTTGAAACCGGTGATTATCTCATCAAAACGTACGGTTTTAAGCAGTCAGAGCACGAGCAATATATTAAAAAAATCATCGGCCGCTTTGAAAATGAATTTATCACTGACGATGTGACCCGTGTGGCGAGATCGCCGCTCAGAAAGCTTGGAGAAAATGACAGACTTGTAGGTCCGGCGAAGAAAATCAAAGCGCCGAATGCACTGGCTGAAGGCATTGCGGCGGCGCTGCGATTCGACTTTGCCGGTGATCCGGAAGCGGTCGAGCTCCAAGCGCTGATCGCGGAAAAAGGATACAGCGGAGTGCTTCACGAGGTGTGCGGTATCCCGTCCCATGAACCGCTCCATGCCATCGTTTTAAAAAAACTGAATCAATAACCAACCCGTGACAGCACGTCACGGGCTTTTTTTGCCATCTCGTAATCTAGTATAATAGAAAACGCTTACGATAGCAGGGGAAGGAGAATGACGATGAAACGATTCGAGATTGCGGCAATACCGGGAGACGGAGCAGGAAAAGAAGTTGTGGCGGCTGCTGAGAAAGTGCTTCATACAGCTGCTGAGGTGCACGGGGGTTTGTCATTCTCATTTACGTCATTTCCATGGAGCTGTGACTATTACATGGAACACGGCGAAATGATGCCTGAGGACGGAATACATACACTCACCCAATTTGAAGCGGTTTTCTTAGGGGCGGTTGGAAATCCGAAGCTTGTTCCCGACCATATCTCATTATGGGGGCTGCTCCTGAAAATCCGGAGAGAACTCGAGCTTTCTATTAATATGAGACCTGCCAAACAAATGGCAGGCATTACGTCGCCGCTTCTGCATCCAAATGATTTTGACCTCGTGGTGATTCGCGAGAACAGTGAGGGTGAATACAGTGAAGTTGGTGGACGCATTCACAGGGGCGATGATGAAATTGCCATCCAGAATGCCGTGTTTACCAGAAAAGCGACAGAGCGAGTCATGCGCTTTGCCTTCGAATTGGCGAAAAAACGGCGCGGCCATGTGACAAGTGCAACAAAGTCTAATGGCATATATCACGCGATGCCGTTTTGGGATGAAGTCTTTCAGCAGACTGCTTCTGATTACTGCGAGATTGAAACGTCATCCCAGCATATTGATGCGCTGGCCGCTTTTTTTGTGACGCGTCCGGAAACGTTTGATGTCATTGTGGCAAGCAACCTGTTCGGTGATATTTTAACCGACATCAGCTCGAGCCTGATGGGGAGCATCGGCATTGCGCCGTCTGCGAACATCAATCCGGACGGCAAATACCCGTCTATGTTCGAACCGGTTCACGGCTCAGCTCCCGACATTGCCGGTCAGGGTCTTGCCAATCCAATCGGCCAGATTTGGACAGCGAAGCTGATGCTTGACCATTTCGGAGAGGAAGAGCTGGGGAAAAAGATCCTCGATGTGATGGAACGAGTAACGGGTGACGGCATCAAAACACGCGACATTGGCGGGCAAAGCACAACGGCTGAGGTCACGGACGAAATCTGTGCGCGGTTAAGAAACCTATAATTATGTAGGCCGGGGCGAAGTTGCCTCGGCCACTTACAACATTTCAACAGATTCCTAACCAAGAAGATCCCAAATGCTGTATAATGACATGGAATTCTTTAGGAAGGTATCAGGTGAAAGAAGTTGAACGCAAAAACGATCACATTAAAGAAAAAATCAAAAACCAAATTTATTGTACTCAGTATCGCATGTATCCTGGCTATCATATTCATGATCAGAATGGCATTTTATATTCCCTATCTTGTTGAAGGTTCATCAATGGCTCCAACGCTAAAAGACTCAGAACGGATTTTGGTGGACAAAGCAGCCAAATATACAGGCGGGTTTCAGAGAGGCGACATCATCGTGATTCATGACGAAAAGAGCGGCCGTTCATTTATAAAACGGTTAATCGGTTTGCCGGGCGACTCTATTATCATGAAGGATGATCAGCTATACATAAACGGTAAGAAAGTCGACGAACCGTATCTAAAGGAACATAAACAAGAAATGCAAGCGTTAGGGGAAAATCTCACGAATGATTTTAAAGCTGAGGTGCCTTCCGGCAAATATTTTGTCATGGGAGATAACCGTCTCAATTCGGTGGACAGCAGAAATGGAATGGGTATGCCTTCTGATGAAGATATCATTGGTACTGAGTCTCTTGTCTTTTATCCGTTCGGTGAGATGAGACAAGCAAAATGAATACATACGCAAAAAAGAGATGATGCTTGATGAAATGAAAGAAAGGGTGGAGAATGGTGAAACCTTATATGCTACCTCACCGCTATCCGTTTTTGTTTATTGATGGCGTGATTGAAAGTGAGCCCGGCAAACATGCAGCTGCTTATAAGCTGGTCAGTGAGAACGACTGGTTTATCACTGACACGCAAACAGAAATGCCGTTTTCACTTGTGATTGAAGCACTTGCGCAAACCGCGGCTTTTACAGGGATTACAGATGAGAACAGCTTGGGCTTATTGTCATCCGTGAAAAAAGCGGAAAAGCTGGGCGCGGCCGTACCGGGTGACCGGCTTGATCTATCGTTTGAAGTCACGCGAAATCGCCGCGGGTTTGTGTTTGGACATGCCAAGGCGTCAGTGGGCGGGCGTCCTGTTGCTGAAGCTGAAATCGGCATCTATATTGAGAAATGAAAAAAACCCTTCACAACCATTTTTGTGAGGGGTTCTATTATTTCGTATCGTAATCTCGTTCGCTTTGTGAGTCATCTCTTTGCTGGCGTTTGTGTTTTTCATCATTCATGTTTTCCTTCAGCTCTTCATTCGGTATCGGATCGGTTAAGTCATTATGCTCGGGATTTTCATTTGGGCGGTTCTGCTGTTTTCTTTCTTTCATGTTTGATCACCTCACTATTTGTTTTCCTCTTATCAGTGCACCTCAAACATGTGAAATCGCTTTTTTGTTCTGCTCGGTGTAATGTATTAGAATAGAAAGAAGCACAATTAAGATAAAGAGAGGTACATATATGTCTGTTCAAAGAGAAAATGTAGATATCAAGCTGATCGCAATTGATATGGATGGAACGCTGCTGAATGACGAGCAGCTGATCTCGGATGAAAACCGTAAAGCCATTCGTGAAGCAGAGGATAAAGGCGTGTATGTGGTGATCAGCACGGGCCGTACGCTGATGACGTGCCGGGAACTGGCTGAGTCGCTGGAGCTGTCGTCTTTTTTAATCACAGCTAACGGAAGCGAAATCTGGGATTCGAATTTTAATTTAGTGGAACGCAAGCTGCTCCACACGGATCATATCAAAATGATGTGGGATTTGCGGAATAAACACAACACCAATTTCTGGGCTTCAACCGTTAACAAGGTGTGGAGAGGCGAGTTTCCGGAAAACATCACCGATCATGAATGGCTCAAATTCGGATTTGACATAGAGGATGACGACATTCGAAACGAAGTGCTGGCGGAGCTTAGAAAAAATAAAGAGCTCGAAATCACAAACTCAAGCCCGACAAACATTGAGGTCAACGCGCTCGGCATCAACAAAGCCGCAGCCCTTGCGAAGGTTTCTGAAAAACTCGGCTTTACGATGGAACATATCATGGCGATGGGCGACAGCTTGAATGATATCGCGATGATCAAAGAAGCGGGGCTGGGCGTAGCGATGGGCAATGCTCAAGACATCGTGAAAGAAACGGCTGATTGGATCACTGACACAAATATAGAAGATGGAGTCGCTAAAGCGATACGCCATTGGGTACTATAAGAAAAAGAGTCCTGAGATAAGGACTCTTTTTCTATTTAATCAGGGAGATTTTCTTCTAGGTCCATGGTAGGTTTTCTAACAAAGTTATTTCACAAACTAATATGATTGAATATAATGAAATAAAGTTCAAAAATTCGGAATAGTCGTTCCGAATTTCGGAACAATAAAATACATAAAGCAATCATTTGCTTGGCAGGAGGGATTCTGTGTTTCAAGTTGATTTAAATTGTGATTTAGGGGAAAGCTTCGGAGCCTATACGATAGGTCTTGATCAAGATATTTTAGAGTTTGTCACATCGGCGAATGTCGCATGCGGATTTCATGCAGGGGATCCCGGTGTCATGCGAAAAACAGTTGCCCTTGCTGCTGAAAAAGGCGTGACAATCGGCGCGCACCCGGGACTCCCGGATTTACTCGGCTTTGGCCGCCGAAATATGGCGATTTCTCCAGAGGAAGCGTATGATCTTGTGGTTTATCAAATTGGCGCCTTGTCAGGATTTTTAAAAGCGGAAGGTCTTCACATGCAGCACGTCAAGCCGCACGGCGCTTTGTACAATATGGCTGCAGTCGATCAGAAGCTATCGGATGCCATTGCAAAAGCTGTCTACAAGGTCGATCCTGGACTGATTCTTTTCGGCCTTGCTGAGAGCGAGCTTATAAAAGCGGGAGAACGGATCGGGCTGCAAACAGCAAGCGAAGTATTCGCCGACAGAACATACCAAGCGGACGGCACACTGACACCGCGCTCCCAGCCGGACGCTCTCATTGAAAGCGATGATGCCGCCGTCACTCAGGTGATCAAAATGGTAAAAGAAGGGACGGTCAAATCTCAGCAAGGACAAGATGTGTCCTTAAAAGCAGATACGGTTTGCATTCACGGAGACGGTGCCCATGCGCTGACGTTTGCGCAAAAAATCCGTAAAGAGCTTACATCGGCGGGAATCGAAGTGACTGCTATTTCAGCCCAGAAGTAATCAGAAGGAGGAAAATAGATGGAGCAGCAGAAAAAAACAGCAGGGAAAAAAACGGGCAGCTGGTCATTGCTCATGGGTGCCGCCTTCTTAATGGCAACATCAGCAATCGGCCCGGGATTCCTGACACAAACCGCAACATTTACAAACACACTCGCAGCAAGCTTCGGTTTTGTTATTTTAATTTCTATTATTTTGGATATCTTCGCTCAAACCAACGTATGGCGTATCATCGCGGTCTCAGGAAAAAGGGGTCAGGAGATTGCGAATATGGTGTTTCCCGGACTGGGATATTTCATCGCCATTCTCGTCGTGCTTGGCGGACTTGCCTTTAATATCGGGAACATCGGAGGGGCTGGGCTCGGACTTCAAGTCTTGTTCGGCATTACACCAGAAACAGGCGCCTTAATCAGCGCCGTCATCGCAATTCTGATTTTTGTCATCAAGGAAGCAGGAAAAGCGATGGATCGTTTTACGCAAATCGCGGGGTTTGCCATGATCATCTTAACGCTGTACGTCGCAATTTCGTCTGCGCCGCCAGTCGGACAGGCTGTGGCGAACACATTTGTCCCTGAACATATCAGTATATTCGCAATTGTCACATTAGTCGGCGGGACCGTCGGAGGATATATCACATTTGCCGGCGGACATCGTTTGCTTGATGCTGGGATTAAAGGCAAGGAATCCATCCCCCAGGTGACAAAAAGCTCAGTTATCGGCATTTTAATTACATCGATCATGCGAATCGCCCTTTTCTTAGCTGTGCTCGGTGTTGTTTCAAAAGGCCTGCACATTGACGAAAGCAACCCGGCCGCCTCTGTGTTCCAGCTGGCAGCGGGAAATGTCGGTTATAAAATTTTCGGATTGATCATGTGGTCAGCAGCCATTACGTCCGTTATCGGAGCCGCTTATACGTCTGTTTCGTTTTTTAAAACCTTTTCTCCAAAAATTGAAAAGAATTCACGCGGCATTATTATCGGATTTATTGTCGTTTCCACATTAGCCTTTGTCACCATCGGCCAGCCGGCGAAAATTCTCGTGCTTGTCGGATCTCTGAACGGTTTGATTCTGCCGATTGCGCTTGGAACGCTGCTCATTGCCGCATATAAGAAAAACATTGTCGGTGATTATAAGCATCCGCTTTGGCTGACAGGCTCAGGTGCACTGGTTGTCATCGTTATGGCGATTATGGGCATCTACACGTTATTTACACAACTTCCTCAATTGTGGAGCTGATAAGAGTGGATCATTTGAACAAGATGGCGCCAAGAGATGTGCGCGCTCTCATACGAGAGGGGAAAATAAACGGCCCGACCGCCGGAATGTCCGGCGGCTATGCTCAAGCGAACCTTGTGATTTTGAAAAAAGATCTGGCATTTGACTTTCTGCTGTTTTGCCAGCGGAATCAAAAGCCCTGTCCGGTGCTGGATGTGACGGAATCCGGTTCGCCTGTGCCGTCGCTTGTTGCGCCAGATGCGGATATCAGAACAGATTTTCCAAAATACCGTGTATACAGGCACGGTGTTTTGACGGAGGAAGCATCTGATATCACGCCATACTGGGAGGACAATTTTGTCGGTTTTCTGATCGGATGCAGTTTCTCTTTTGAACAGGCGCTGATCAATAATGGAATACCCGTCAGACATATCGACGAGGGGACGAACGTTCCGATGTACAAAACGAATATAGATTGTGTTCCGGCGGGGCCGTTTCATGGACAGATGGTTGTCAGTATGAGACCGGTTCCTGAACGGCTCGCTGTACGCGCCGCACAGGTGACCTCGCGTTTTCCGGCTGTGCACGGAGGACCGATTCATATCGGCAATCCCAAAGCGATCGGCATACAGGATCTGGGCAATCCGGATTTCGGAGATGCCGTTTCTGTTCGTGAAGGCGAGGTTCCTGTATTTTGGGCATGCGGGGTCACTCCGCAAGCTGTGGCTATGAATGTAAAACCTGAAATGGTCATCACACATGCGCCGGGGCATATGCTCATCACAGATATTCGAGACGAGTCGCTTGCGGTGCTGTAACCTCTCGTCCTCCTGATGAACGAGAAATAAACGAGGTGAGAAAGATGACTGAACGATTACAATTCGAACAGCTCGGTGATTCTGCAATGATGATCCGATTTGGAGAAAAAATAAGCGAGCAAGTAAACGGTCTTGTCCATGCCGCTGCCGCTTATATAGAAGAACAGCCGTTTCCGGGATTCATTGAATGTATCCCGGCTTTTACGAGTCTTACCGTATTTTATGATATGTATGAAGTGTACAAGCATTTGCCTCAAGGCATCAGCTCACCTTTTGAGAAGGTGAAACGTGATGTTCATGAGCGGCTTGGAGAACTAACGGCTGATTATGAAAGCAGCCGCCGCGTCGTTGAAATTCCCGTCTGCTATGGCGGTGAATTCGGGCCTGATTTAGAAGAGGTGGCTAAGATCAATCATCTGACACCCGAAGAAGTCATTGAGATTCATACAGGCGGCGAATATGTGGTGTATATGCTGGGCTTTGCACCGGGGTTTCCGTTCTTAGGCGGGATGTCCAAACGTATCGCAGCTCCAAGGAAATCGTCGCCAAGACCATCAATACCAGCCGGTTCAGTCGGAATTGCGGGACTGCAAACAGGCGTTTATCCGATTTCGACACCGGGCGGCTGGCAGCTGATCGGCAAAACGCCGCTGGCTCTATTCCGGCCGCAGGAAAACCCGCCGACGTTATTAAGAGCAGGAGATATTGTTACATTTGCCCGCATCTCAGAGGATGACTATCACGCCTATAAGGAGGAGTCCAATTGAGCATGAAAGTGTTAAAGCCCGGACTGCTCACAACGGTTCAGGATATAGGCAGAACGGGGTATCAAAAATACGGCGTGCTGGCAAGCGGCGCCATGGACACGGTGTCGCTTCGAATCGCCAATCTGCTGATCGGAAACAGCGAAAAAGAAGCCGGCCTTGAAATTACGCTGATGGGTCCCGGCCCGTCGCTTTATGTGTCAGAACCAACGCTGATTGCTGTAACAGGAGCGGACTTTACCCTGCGTGTGAATGAAGAAGAAGCGCCTCTTTGGAAACCTGTGCTCGTTAAGGAAAACAGCACGATCACCTTTGGCCCCTGCAAACTCGGCAGCCGTGCTTATGTAGCGATAGCCGGCGGCTTCAATGTACCTGCTGTCATGGAAAGCAAAAGCACGTATGTCAGAGCGGGCATCGGCGGATTTCACGGAAGAGCGCTTCAGAAGGAAGATGAACTGCCGATCGGAGAGATGTCATCTCTTTCGAAAACCATCGTCTCCCGCTTGAGCCAACACCTTGGCCAGCGAGGATTTGCGGCGCCGAACTGGTCAGTCAGCCGATACAGATTTCTGCCGTTAAAAAAGAATCCGGTGATCCGAGTGCTGGAAGGAAAACAATTCTCTTTTTTCACAGAAGAATCGAAAACGCGGTTTTATGAAGAAACGTTTCGTGTCACTCCGCAGTCCGATCGTATGGGCTACAGGCTCAAAGGGGAACCGCTTGAATTGAAGGCGCCGCTTGAGATGGTGTCAGAGGCGGTTACATTTGGAACAGTTCAGGTGCCGCCTGACGGCAATCCGATTATCCTGCTTGCAGATAGGCAAACGACGGGAGGTTATCCGAGGATCGCTCACATCATTTCAGCTGATCTTCCGATTGCCTCGCAAATCATGCCGGGCGAGCACATCCAATTTGAGCCTGTGTCCCTTCAGGAAGCGGAAGCGCTTTTCATTGAACGGGAAGAGTATCTAAAAGAACTGAAAACAAGAATGAAAATGGAATGGCTGACATAACAAAGGGGATGGAATGATGCAGAATAAAAACAAAACCGTAGTAAAATCTATGGCGCTGCTCAATTTGTTTTTGCATGAACCAAGCCTTACTTTAAGCGAACTCGTTTCCCTATCAGGAATGCCGAAGACCTCTGTTCACCGAATGGTCAGCTCACTGGAAGAAATGGGGTTCCTCAATCGAGACCCATCCGGCGTTTATACGCTGGGATTGGTGTTTTTGGAATTCGGTCAGCTTGTCGCGGACAGACTCGATATCAGAAAAATAGCCAAGCCTGTGATGGAGGAGCTTTGCCGTGAAGTAGATGAAGCCGTTCAATTGATTATGAGGGACGGAAATGAAGCAATCTACGTGGAGAAAATTGAAGGGACACAGACTGTTCGCCTGTACACTGCAATCGGCCGGCGTTCTCCTCTGTACGCAGGAGCATGTGCCCGCAGCATTTTGTCCTTTCTGCCCCGTGAAGAAATTGAAGCGTACATGAAACAGACAGAGCTCATTCCGATCAGTTCAGGGACCATTACAGATCCGTCAAAGCTTCTTGAGGCGATTGATACCTCGGTGCAAAACGGCTATACCGTCAGCTATTCAGAACTCGAAAATTATACGGCGGCCATTGGTGCGCCGATTTTCAACCATCATCACCAGGTGGCGGCAGGTATCAGTATTGCAGGGTTTGAAGCGAGATTTACAGAAGACAGGCTGCCGTACTTAACGGAAAAAGTAAAACAAGCCGCTTTGCAGATATCCAGAAAAATCGGGTATCCATAAGTAGCCGATCTTTTCTCTTCTGCGTACATTAACGTATCGACGTTCATGAGTGGAGGAAAGATCATGGTGCTTCAATATACAGCGCTCGGAGATTCTTTAACGACGGGGAGAGGCTCAGGGCTGTTTTCTGCCGGATTTGTCCAGCGCTTCAGGGGCATGATGGAAGCCGATCTGAAATCAAAAACAGCCGTATCGGTTTTCGCCAAATCCGGCCTTGATACAGAGGAAATCCTCGGCCTCCTGTCATATCCCTATGTTCAAAAACAAATTAAAGCCGCTGATATGATTACGATCACAGGGTGCGGAAATGATCTCATTGAATCTGTATTATCCTATCAATCTTCTCAGGATGAAACGATTTTCAGTCGTGCTTCCGCGCATTGTCATGAGAATTTTGAAAAGATGATTGCTCAAATCGCCAAAATCAAAGGGGCAGATCCATCACCTTACGCCATCCGTGTTTTTAATTTATACAATCCGTTCCCCGGCATTGGCATTGCTGATCAATGGATTACTTCATTTAATTCGCATTTAAAAACGCTGGCCTCAGCGGCTCATGTTAAAATCGCTGACGTTTACAGTGTCTTTAAAGGGAAAGAGCAGGAATACCTGTCTTTTGACGGTGTCCATCCGAATAGCAGCGGCTATCAGGCAATGGCCGAAGTGCTTCGCGGACTAGGTTATCGATAATGATCAGTTTCATAGAAAACGCGCCTGATCACTGGTGCGTTTTTTTATATGAATTCAAATATTAAAAGAAACTTAAATTTCCCCATCTCATGTTCTATATACAAAAAAAGTGCGCTAGAATAATGGAGGGCAAAGGCAAATATAGGCATAACGCTCAATATTTCGTATATCAGGAAGGATGGTCCTTTTGTTTCGCATTTTTAAAATGTCTTTTGCGGTTATCATTATCATACTGGCGCTTATCGCTTTTAACTATACGGAACACACCTCTGTTATCCAATCGGTCATGCTCGTATTTCTGGGCGCGGTCATGTTTATTCAGGGACTTGAAGAACGCAAAAAAGAAAACGACAGCTCAGGGGCATTTAACATCTATACTGCCGTTTTCGTTTGGTCTGTTTCTCTCATCGGTTTTACGCTTTATATGATATAAATCTATGATACATCCAGAAAATGCTCAACCGTCGGGAACGGCGAATAAAACTGATGCAGCAAGGCTTTCCACTCTTTGTACTCGGAAGACCCGCGAAAGCCTTCAGTGTGGTCCTCAAGCGTTTCCCACTCTACGAGCAGCAGGTACTTATGTGTTTCTTCCATGCATTTTGATAAAGAATGTGTGATATAGCCCTTCATTCCGGCAATGATCGGCGCCGCCAGCCGGAACGCCTCCTCAAATTCTTGTTCAAGTCCATCTTTAATATGAAGCATAGCTGCTTCTCTGACCATGCGATCCCTTCTTTCCCTCTTTTCAAATAGTTTACAGGAAACGAAAGGAGATTTCTGCAAAATCGATGAACCTTTTCCTTCATTTTCAAAAAAATCTTGCGCGTACTAATTCATTTAAGAGAAAATAACAAGTGGAAGGCAGGGGAAAGTCATGTGTAAAAAGTGTATTCTACTATTATTTCTATGTATCGGGCTGTTCGGATTAATCGGATGCTCCAAAACAGATTCACCAGAGGACCGAATGGAAGCATTCGTAAAACAGTGGAACGATCAGCAATTCGATGACATGTATCAAAGCCTGACCAAAGATGTAAAAAAAGAAATCTCCAAAAAGGATTTCGTCAGCAGATATAAAACCATCTATGAGCAGGCAGGCGTAAAAAATCTGAAAGTCACTGCGGGAAAAGTGGATGAGGATGATAAAGACAATGAAACGATGAAGCACATCCCATACAAAGTCAGCATGGACACAAATGCGGGCAAAGTCAGCTTTAAAAATACCGCTGTGCTGAAAAAAGAAAAAACAGATGACGAGGAGTCATGGAATATAGATTGGGACCCATCGTTTATTTTCAAGCAGCTGGCTGATGACAAAACCGTTCAAATCGCCAGCATTGAACCGAAACGCGGCCAAATCTACGATAAAAACGGGAAAGGCTTAGCCGTCAACACAGATGTTCCTGAAATCGGAATTGTTCCCGGAGAGCTTGGCGATAAAAAAGAAAAAGTCATAAAAGAGCTCGCGAAAAAACTGGATGTAACTGAAGATGACATCAACCAGAAGCTGAAACAAAGCTGGGTCAAAGATGATTCATTCGTGCCGGTCAAAAAAGTAAAGCCGGACGAAGAAAAATTAGTGTCTGAAGTGACGTCATTAAAAGGCGTCACAAGAACAAATGTCAGCTCACGCTATTATCCGTATGGCGAAAAAACAGCCCATCTGACAGGCTACGTTCGTGCGATTACAGGGGAAGAACTGAAGAAAAAGAAAGACGGAACGTACAGTGATACGTCAAACATCGGAATCTCAGGTCTTGAAAATGTGTATGAAGACAAGCTTAGAGGCACAACAGGATGGAAAATCTACGTTCCGCAAACCGGCGAAGTCATCGCTGAAACGAAAGCGAAAGACGGTGAGGATCTTCATCTCACAATTGATATCAAAACACAAACAAAGCTGTATGACGAACTGAAGGATGACAGCGGAGCGGCAGTCGCACTGCAGCCGCAGACAGGTGAAACACTGGCTCTTGTCAGCGCGCCTTCTTACGATCCAAACGGATTTATTTTCGGATGGAGCGATAAAGAATGGAAAAAACTAAACGAAGACAAAAACAATCCGTTTTCTGCGAAATTCAACAAAACATATGCGCCAGGATCTACAATTAAACCGATTGCTGCTGCCATCGGCCTGAAAAACGGCACGCTTAAAGCAGCAGAGAAGAAAACAATCAAAGGTAAACAGTGGCAGAAAGATTCAAGCTGGGGCGGCTATTCTGTTACACGAGTGTCTGACAGCCTAGAGCAAGTGGATTTGGAACATGCCCTGATCACGTCAGACAATATTTACTTTGCACAAAACGCGCTTGATATGGGTGCGGACACCTTTACAAAAGGCATGAAAACATTTGGGTTTGCAGAGGATATTCCATATGAATTCCCAGTCCAGCAATCGTCAATCGCAAACGGCAAGCTAGACTCAGACATTTTGCTTGCGGATACAGGCTACGGACAGGGACAAATGCAAATGTCTCCGCTTCACCTAGCGGCAGCTTACACGCCATTTGTCGATAATGGAGACCTCGTGAAACCGACGCTTATCAAGAAAGACTCACAAACCGCTGATGTCTGGCACAAACAAGTGCTCACGAAAGAAGGAGCCGCCGATATTACAAAAGGGTTGAAAGGCGTAGTCGAAGATGAACGCGGGTCAGCGTATCAGCCTGTCGTAAAAGGAATCACTGTGGCTGGAAAAACGGGAACAGCCGAGCTGAAAAAATCAAAGGATGATAAAGACGGCACCGAAAATGGCTGGTTCGTCGGCTATGACTATAAAAACAAAGATCTGCTTGTCGCGATGATGATTCAAAATGTTCAAGATCACGGCGGCAGCCACTACGTAGTCGAAAAAGCAAAAAAGCAATTTCAATCGAAATAAAACCTTTTTAACGGGAGTGAAAGGAAAAAGGGCGTCTGAGGCCGAATGATCTAGTAAGGGGCAAAAACCCGGTTTATTAAGAAAAGAGGGATTTTGCATGCAGCGTATTCATTTGGCGGAGGATCTTCAATTTTCAAGAGTGATACACGGGCTTTGGCGTCTGAATGAATGGAACTATTCAGACGCTGAGCTGCTCAGTCTCATTGAGTGGTGTGTCGATCAAGGTATCACCACCTTTGATCATGCGGATATTTACGGGGGCTACACGTGCGAAAAACGGTTTGGAAATGCTCTTGCTCTTTCACCCGGATTAAGGGAAAACATAGAGTTGGTCACAAAATGCGGCATCGTTCTTGAATCACCTGAACGCCCAGCTCACCGATCGCACCATTATAATACAAGCAAAACTCATATTCTGGCGTCTGTTGAACAGTCGCTTTTGAATCTCAGAACGGATTATATCGATGTGCTGCTGATTCACAGACCGGACCCGCTCATGGATCCGGAAGGAGTGGCTGAGGCGTTTCATGCGCTGAAAAGCTCCGGCAAGGTCAGATATTTCGGTGTTTCGAACTTTAAAGGCTATCATTATCGGATGCTGGAATCGTATCTGCCTGAAAAGCTTGTCACCAATCAAATTGAGCTTTCCGCATATGAATTAGAAAATATTCAGGACGGCACATTGAACCTGTGTCAGGAAAAACGGATTTCTCCGATGGCCTGGTCGCCGCTTGGAGGCGGTAAAGTATTCGCCGGAAACACGGAAAAAGATCGCCGCATTCGCACGGCGCTTGAAACCGTTCAGGCTGAAATCGGTGCTGCCTCATTGGACGAGGTGATGTACGCATGGCTCTTCACGCATCCGGCCGGCATCATGCCGATTGTCGGAAGCGGAAAACGCGAGCGGATTTCCGCCGCGGTAAACGCCTTGGCGTATAAGCTTGATCAGGATCAGTGGTTCCGTATTTATACAGCCGTACAAGGCCACGATATACCATAAAGAAAAAGCATCAGCATAACGGCTGATGCTTTTTCAATATTGTCACACCGCTTAGTGCCAAATTCCCATTTATAAGTGATTGAATCCTATATGAAAGCGTTTTATATTAATAAAGAAAACCTCTTTTTCCTCTTTCTATATCTCCATGCGACCTCATCCGCACATCACGAATGTCTGGAGGCCTTTTTATGTATATGACTGCAAGAGAACAAAAGCTTTTAAAGCATTTATTATTACTGAACCGATATGTAACCGTAACGGAGCTGGCTGAGGTGATGGAGGTCAGCACCAGAACCATTCACAGAGAGTTGAAATCAATCAAGCGGCTGATGGAGACTGTGGGGCTCAAGCTCGATAAACAGCCCGGCAAAGGCTTGAAGGTGCTAGGGAATCCCGAAGATAAACAAAAGCTGATCACCGAGCTGTCACATGAACAGCATGAATACAGCGCGGACGAACGAAAACTGCTGATTCTCTGTTCGCTATTGGAGTCCCAAGAACCGGTGAAGCTGTACACGCTCGCTCATGATCTGCAGGTCACCAATGCTACGGTCAGCTACGATTTAGATGAGCTGGAGAAATGGATTTCTCCATTCGGATTAACACTGATTCGAAAAAGAGGCTTTGGCATCCAGCTAATGGGGCCGGAGAACGCGAAACGAAAAATTGTCGGCAATCTGATTGTGAACCGCCTCGACATCCAAATGTTTTTGGAAGCGGTTGAATTAAACATTAAAGGAAAAGCCGATTCCTCCGAGAAGATGTTCGGGGTTGTCAGCAAAGGCGAGCTGTTAAAAATGGAGCGGATTTTATTCCAGCTGAAAGAAAAAATCGCATTTTCTCTATCTGACAGCTCCTATATAGCGCTTGTCGTTCATCTGACGTTTGCGATCGAACGCATTAAACTTGGTGAAACGATCAGCATGGAAGAGAGCGAGCTTGATGAACTCAAGAGTGCAAAAGAATACAGCTCCGCTCTGGAAATCGCGGGTGAGCTTGAACGTGCTTTCGGCGTGACAATCCCGGAAGCGGAGGTCGGCTATATAACGATCCACCTGCGAAGCGCCAACCGCAAATACAAAACAGAATACAGAGCACAGGAAATAGAGCTTGAAACAGCCCTGCAAACAAAACGGCTGATCGCTTTTATTTCAGATAAAATCAGAATGGATCTGACGAAAAACTACTCTTTATATGAGGGCTTGATTGCCCATTTGGAACCGGCCATCAGCCGCATGAAAGAAAACATCGATATTTATAATCCATTGAAGGAACAGATCAAGCGCGATTATTTTCTGCTGTATATGGCGATAGAAGAGGGTGTGGAGAAATTTTTCCCGGACATGTCCTTTTCCGATGATGAAATCGCCTTTATCGTTCTACACTTCGGTTCAGCGCTTGAAATCAAAAAAGAAGAAGCTAAAGTGAGAGCCCTTGTTGTCTGCTCAAGCGGAATTGGTTCTTCGAAAATGCTTGCTTCGAGATTGAAGAAAGAGCTGCCGGAAATTGAATCGTTTGATATGTCCTCACTGATCGAGCTGAAGGACCGCGACACTCAAGCCTATGATATGATTGTGTCCACTGTGCCGATCCCATATCAAAACATCGACTATATTATGGTCAGCCCGCTTTTAAATGAGGAAGACGCAAACCAGGTGAAGCAATATATCAAGCGGAAAATCCCGCTCATTCTTGAGAAAAAAAGGAGCCCGAAGGAAGAGACGCGGCAAGCCGACATCCCTGACATGCTGGCAACGGCGGAAAGCGTCGGACGATACATGGCGGTCATTCAAGACGTCTTGCGCCATTTTTCACTCACTGAAATGAAAACAAAGCCGGATCACGGCGAGCTGCTGTTCGAGCTTTTTCAACAGCTGAAAAACGATGGCCTCATCCGAGATCCGAAAAAAGAGGCTGATTGCCTTGCAGAACGCGAAAAACAAGGGGGATTGGGCATACCCGGTACAAACATGGCGCTTTATCATCTCAAAAATGATCATATCGTCCTGCCTTTTTTCAAAATGTACGATCTCAGCACATCTTTTGAAGTCAATGGCATGGACGGAAATACCCTCAGGATGACGAGAATTCTCGTCATGATGGCGCCGGCCACATTATCAGCAGAAGGCTCAGAGGTTTTGAGTGCGATCAGCTCTGCCATTATTGAAAGCGGAGAAAGCATGGCGGGCTTTCAGGAGGAAGGGGAACGAGAAATGTATCAGCGTTTAAACCGCATCTTTTTCAATTGGATGAAAGAAAAAAACATCCCGTAATCACACATTTCACACGCCAAAAAAAGGCGTGTGTTTTTGTTTGGATGCAGAACAAAATAAAAAAATGCGGGACTATTTTATCATTCTGTAATGGAATAGTTCCAAAATGAAATAGTTTTACAAGTTATCTTTTTTGGGTTAAAATGGGTGAGGTAAGGAAGATAATCTAACAAATTATAGAGGATTCAAGAGATATAGGAGATGACCAATATGGAAACATTACAGCATCTGATTCTGCATGACATGCCGGATAGCGAAGAAATAGAAGCTGTAAAAAGCGGAGCTCACACGCTGACATACGCAGCATATCGCAAACGAATCAATCAGCTGGCGAATGCTCTGCTTCAAAAAGGAATTCAAAAAGGCGACCGTGTGGCATTACTTTGCAAAAACGGCCACCCCGCATCAACACTTATGTTTGCCGCACTTGAAATCGGCGCCGTTGTTGTACCTGTCAGCTGGCAGCTGAAACCATACGAGATGACAGGCATTTTAAAAGCAAGTGAACCGAAAGCATTGTTTTACGGATCAGAATTTAAAGAGACAATGGATGAAGTGCTGCCTGAGCTGTCTTCTGTGTATTTGATCATGGAAACAGGTACAGCGTATGAGACATCTCCAGTGTTTGAAGCGCTTTTTGCAGGTCCTGATCATTTGCCGGAAGCAGAAATAGTTTCTCCAGATGATACAGCGCTCCTGATGTTTACGTCAGGGACAACAGGGAATCCGAAAAGATGCATGATCACCCATGGCGGTATTTACAATTACGTATCAAAATCAAATAGCTCAAGCGCACGAATGAAAAATCTGCGTTTTCTGGCGTGCCACCCGATTTATCATACGAGCGCACTTATTTGTATCATGCTTGGAACGTTTGCGGGAACCACGTTTATTTTTACAAAGGACCAAGATCCTGTTGATATGCTGAAGGTTATTGAAGAAGAAAAAATTCAAACGATCATGGCCCTTCCTGTGTTTTACACTTATTTGCTTGAGGCGTGGGAAAAACATCAAACCGATCTGTCCTCGCTCATCATTTTGATGACAGGCGGAACAAAAGTGCCTAGCAGCCTGATTCAACGTTATCTTGATATCGGCATACAGCTCGCTCACGGTTACGGAAGCACAGAAGCTTGGGGAATCAGCACATGGGTTCCTGAAATGGGTATGGATAAAGCGGCCTCTGCCGGTAAACCCGTTGCTGATGTTCAAGTCAAGGTAGAAGATCCTGAGACGAGAGAAGAGCTGCCGCAAGGTGAAATCGGAGAAATCGTTGTGCATAGCCCATTCTTATTTAAAGGCTATGAGGAAAACCCTGAAGCGACAGCAAAGGTGCTGCAAAACGGCTGGTTCAGAACCGGAGATTCAGGCTACGTGGATGAGGACGGTTTTATCTTCATCACCGGACGATACAAGGATGTCATTATTTACGGAGGCGATAATGTCTATCCTGATCAGGTTGAAGAAGTTATCCAGCAGATCCCGGGCATCCTTGAAACAGCAGTTGTCGGGATACCGGACCCGCTGTACGGAGAAAAACCAAAAGCCTTTATCGTTACTAATGGCACTCAGGAAATAACGGAAGCGGATGTCATTGCATATTGTAAAGAACGCTTGTCCGCTTACAAAATTCCTGAAATCGAATTCGTAAAGGAACTTCCGAAAAATAATCTCGGCAAAGTAAAAAAAGACGTCTTGCGCAAGCAAGCTGTACATTCATAAAAGAAAAAGCCCGTCATTTATGTGACGGGCTTTTTTGCGGTTGCGCAGACTGAAAGCTCAGGTTTAATGTCTTTATATTGGATATCAATGTCTTTGAAGCCTGCCGTTTTCAGGTCAGTAAGCATCTGTTTTCCGAACGATTCAGTTTTTTCAGGACTGGCATCTGCTTCCCGGGGCTGCATCGTAATGGCTGCTTTGCCGCCGGGTTTTAAAGCTTGATAAATCTGTTTGATGCCTTCTTGCTGGTTATTCCAAATCGTGTAGTTGTTAACGGAAATGACTTTATCATAATACGCGGCGGGGAGGGGAAACGTTTCAATGTTGCCCTGTATCAGGCGAACACGGTCTGTTTTTAATCTATGTGCCGCCAGCTTCAGCATAGCCTCTGATACATCAAGCCCATGGATATGAACGCTCTTTTCGCGTTTCAGCATCTGCTTCATGCAATAACCCGGTCCAAAACCGACTTCTAGAATGCGGTCTCCGCGTGTTAATCCAAGCTGATCTATTGTCCACTGATTCAGTGTTTTATTTTCAGCAGCCATGATGTATCCGGCAAGTATGCCGAACATCCCCTTCGGTCTGCTGAATTTTTTAGAAAGCATGTTAATCATTCAGCAACCTCCTTTTCACATCATTTTCCTCCTTGCGTTCCATGTGAAACATTTTTCTGATAAAGCATTCCGAAGGTGCTGAACCATGTTTATCCAAAGTAGGCACGAGGTACACAAAAAATAGACATGAAAAAAAAGGAGGAGAATCATTATGGCAAACTATCCGAAAGAACTGCCGGCACAAACCCAAAATCGCCAGCCGGGAATTGAAAGTGAAATGAATCCAAGTCCCGTATATGAGTACGAGCATTATAAAGGTGCTGATAAATTAAAAGGAAAAGTCGCACTCATTACAGGCGGCGACAGCGGAATCGGACGTGCGGTATCCGTGGCTTACGCAAAGGAAGGCGCTGACATCGCCATTGTATATAAGGATGAGCAGGGAGATGCTGAAGATACCAAAAAACGCGTTGAACAAGAGGGCGTGAAATGTCTCTTAATCTCCGGAGATGTGGGCGACGAGGAGTTCTGTAATGAAGCGGTTGAAAAAACCGTGAATGAACTCGGCCGTCTGGATATCCTTGTGAACAATGCCGGTGAGCAGCATCCGAAGGAAAGCATCAAAGATATTTCAAGCGAACAGCTTCACCGCACATTCAAAACAAACTTTTATTCACAATTTTATTTGACTAAAAAAGCAATTGATTATATGAAACCAGGCAGCGCGATCATCAATACGACTTCTATTAACCCTTATCGCGGTAATCCGATGCTGATTGATTATACGGCTACGAAAGGTGCGATCAATGCCTTTACTAGAACAATGGCGCAGGCACTTGTCAAAGACGGCATCCGTGTAAATGCCGTAGCGCCGGGACCAATCTGGACACCGTTAATTCCATCTACATTCTCAGAAGATACAGTCGCTCAATTTGGGCAAAATACGCCGATGGGCCGTCCGGGTCAGCCTGTTGAGCATGTCGGATGCTATGTGCTGCTGGCATCAGATGAATCATCCTATATGACAGGACAAACGCTGCATGTAAACGGCGGAGACTTTGTGACGACGTAAGAGGGAGTGAGGAAATGAGCATCACAAAAGAAGAAGTAAACAGCTACTACCAAAAAGCTGGTATTGTCTTAACAGATGATGAAGTAGAACAAATTCAGCTCATGGACTACGGCTTGGGAAAAGAACGAAAAGTCGGGCTCCAGCTCTTTGTCTATGTGAATACAGACCGATATTGTTCAAAGGAACTGGTGCTGTTTCCCGGACAGACGTGCCCGGAGCATCGCCATCCGCCGGTTGACGGGCAGGAAGGCAAGCAGGAGACCTTCCGCTGCCGCTACGGAAAAGTATATCTTTATGTTGAAGGAGAAAAAACACAGCTTCCAAAGGTTCTTCCTCCACAAGAGGATAGAGAATACTATACAGTCTGGCATGAGATTGAGCTTGAACCCGGCGGGCAATATACAATTCCGCCGAACACGAAGCATTGGTTCCAGGCCGGGGAGGAAGGCGCAGTCGTAACGGAAATGTCTTCAACCAGTACAGACAAACATGATATCTTTACCGACCCTAGAATTTAAGGATGAGGCTTAAAAAGCCCATCCTTTTTTTATATTGAAAAAAACGGAAACACCGTTATAATGGGTAAAAAAGGAAAGAGGGCGAGGGAGATGTTCACCTGCAACGTAAACGAGCACATTACCATCCGGTTATTGGAGCCAAAAGATGCGGAGCGGCTGGTGGCGATCATTCATGAGAACCAGCAGCGAATCAGCCAATGGCTATTCTGGGCTGAAAATCCAAGTGATGCCGAAACGTACAGGGAAACGCTCATTCCGGATTGGCGGCGTCAGTATGCTGACCTGAACGGCATTGAAGCGGGGATTCTATATGACGGCAGCTTGTGCGGCATGATTAGCCTGCATAACCTTGACCAAGTAAATAAAAAAGCGGAAATTGGCTATTGGATTGGCGAGGAATACGAAGGCAAAGGCATTATCACTGCCGCCTGCCGAACACTCATCACATATGCCTTTCAGGATCTGCAATTGAATCGTGTTGCGATCTGTGCGGCTGTCGGAAATCACAAAAGCAGAGCGATCCCGGAGCGCCTCGGTTTTCAAGAGGAAAGAATAGCGAGGGAAGGCATATTCATTAAAGGCAAGTTTCACGACCTCGTCTATTACAGTCTGTTAAAGCGTGAATGGGAAGCAAAAAATTAAAGAGCACATTTTCTTGTTTAAATCGGTCCCGAATGTGGAAAAGTAACAGCGGAGACGTTAAAAAGGAGTGATTCGAGATGAATCAGCAAGATATTAAACAAAAAGTGCTTGATGTTCTAGATCACCATAAAGTAGGTTCGCTCGCAACGGTTCAAAAGGGCAAACCGCATTCCCGCTACATGACTTTTTTCCATGACGGGCTGACGATTTATACACCGACAAGCAAAGAAACTCATAAAGCTGAAGAAATTGAGAATAACCCCAATGTGCACATTTTATTAGGTTATGATTGTGAAGGCTTTGGCGATGCGTATGTCGAAGTCACAGGAAAAGCAAAAATAAACAATTCAACAGAATTGAAAGACAAAATCTGGAGTTCTAAATTGGAACGCTGGTTTGACGGGAAGGATGACCCGAACCTGGTGATTCTTGAAATCGAACCGGAAACTATCAGATTAATGAATGCAGGAGAGAAAACACCAGTCTCACTTGATTTATAAAAAAGATTTGTGTTTTCAGGGGCGATATGTTATCATGAATAGCTAAGCAAGAAAATAAGCAAATAAAAAAGAAAGTAAACTTCTTTTTTCTGTTTGAGAGAGAAGCTTTTACCGCTTCACAAGCAGCAAACCAGCTGCCCTTATTCTTTTCCTTCATAACAAATCGCCCCTAACGATGAGATGGAAAAAAGACTTTTTTGTTTTACAATTCACACCGGCGCGGCTTCGGAGCCGCAGTGACGATTGAGAGGTAGGGCTTTCGTTGTCTTGTGTTCAAGAAATTTCCATGGTGTTTACTTTCCAGAATGATTCTTCGGAACAATGCTTTAGAATCGAACCCGCCCGACTTGGCGGATGATATAATCTTTATTTGCGTATAGAAAAGAATAAGACAAACCGCTCGGCATACGCCGGCGGTTTTTTATTGTGAAAAAAACAAATCACACATGAAACTTCTGGCTGTTTCCTTCAGTCTTATCACTAGGATGAAACTGGAGGAAAGAATACCGTGCATGTTATTACAACACAAGTCGTTTTTATTTTCTGTTTTTTGTTATTGATTCACTCGATAGAAACCCTTGCCTATGCCACAAGGCTTTCAGGGGCCCGGGTAGGGTTTATCGCGTCGGCGCTTTCCTTGTTTAATGTCATGGTCATCGTGTCAAGAATGTCAAACATGGTCCAGCAGCCCTTCACGGGGCACTTAATTGATGATGCCGGAAAAAACGCGCTGGCGCTCGTAGGCGAGCAGTTCCGGTTCCTGATCTTTGGCTCGACGGTCGGGACTATTGTGGGCATTATCCTGCTTCCGTCTTTTGTCGCCCTTTTTTCACGTGCGATCATCCACTTGGCGAGCGGGGGCGGCTCCGTTATTCAGGTCTTTCGGAAAGGATTTTCTAAGAATGGATGTAAAAATGCCTGCTCCTATTTGCGTCTGCCGTCTGCTTCGTATTTGAAGGGATTTCACATGCGTTTCATTCCAAAACGGCTGTTTGTCATTAACATGCTGATCACGTCCATTTATACAATCGGCGTGCTTTCCGCACTTTACGCAGGGCTTCTTGCACCCGAGCGCAGCACGACGGCGGTTATGGCATCAGGCTTAATCAACGGGATTGCGACGATGCTGCTGGCCATTTTTGTTGATCCGAAAGTGTCTGTTCTTGCTGATGATGTGGCAAAAGGAAAACGAAGCTATGTTTATTTGAAATGGACCTCTGTGACAATGGTGACGTCAAGGGTAGCGGGCACGCTTCTTGCCCAGCTTTTGTTTATCCCTGGCGCTTATTATATCGCGTGGCTGACAAAATGGTTTTGATGGAGAAAAGCTGACCTGATGAAAGGTCAGCTTTTTATTTATTCGGCGATGTTGCCCATAGAAATGGCGATTCGGTTCCAGCTGTTAATTTGATTAATGATGAGGATTAAATCAACATATTCTTTTTCATTATAATATTTACGCACCTCTTGATATACATCATCAGGCACACGTTTGTTAGAAATAAAAGTGACATGCTCCGTCAGCAATAAAGCTGCTTTTTCTTCAGGGGTGTAAAAATTGCACTCTTCCCAAGCGTTTAATCCGTAAATACGCTGTTCGGTTTCTCCCATTTTTCGGGCATCTTTCGTATGAATGTTAATGCAGTAGGCGCAGCCATTTAATTGTGATGCTCTTATTTTTATTAGCTCTCTTGTAGTCCGGTTAATATTGGACGTTTTTGTGTATGCCTCCATTTTCATCATGATTTGTAATCCATCAGGGGCTGTTTGGTCGTAGGGAATCCTCTTCGTCATCATTCCATCTCCTTTCACTACTGTATAATTATGACATGGTGGTCAGGTTTAAAAAAGAAAACAGCCTGAAGCAGATTCAAGCTGTTTTCTTAATAGTGGCGGCATCACATCATGCCGCTTTATCGTTTATTTAAAGTTCCTTAATCCGCGGTCGTACAAAAAGTTTCCGAATGGGACGAATGCGGCGACGAAACCGGCCGCTGACCATTTTAGCGACCATTTCACAGAAAACGTCACATAGGCTAACACAAGCAAATACAAAATAAACAATCCGCCGTGAACAGAACCGACAATTGTCACCGCAAGCGAAAGGCCTGCCCAATATTTGAGCGGCATGGCGACGAAAAGCAGGATTAAGAGTGACATTCCTTCAATAAAACCCATCGTGCGAAGTCTTCCGATCGGCGTTTGCAGCATAAATCGCCCTCCTCGTGGACACGTTTTCATCTATACTATAAACAATCCGGCGGGCATATATGACAAGTTTCAGAAAATGTTCGGAAAACATTCATATTTTAATAAAAATCTATCTTGGGCTTCAGTCTTGTGATTTACACAAATTCCCGAGATAATGTGAACAAAAATAAAAGAAGGATGTTGATATGAAACTTGACCAAATTGATCTGAATATCATTGCGGAACTGAAAAAAGACAGCCGTTTGTCCATGAGGGAGTTAGGAAGGAAAATTAAGCTGTCCCCGCCATCAGTCACCGAACGGGTGAGACAGCTGGAATCGTTTGGCATCATTAAGCAATATACGCTGGAGGTTGATCAGAAAAAAATTGGGCTTCCGGTTTCCTGTATTGTCGAAGCAACCGTCAAAAACGGGGATTACGATCGATTCAAAAGCTACATTCAAACGCTGCCGAATATTGAATTTTGCTATCGGATTGCGGGAGCGGCCTGCTATATACTGAAAATCAACGCGGAGAGCCTTGAAGCAGTTGAAGCTTTCATCAATAAAACAACACCTTACGCCCAAACCGTCACTCACGTCATTTTCTCAGAAATTGATACAAAAAACGGGCGCGGTTAGAGAGTGCTTGGTCAAGTCTGTTATAATAAAAGGATGAGCGTGAAAGAAAGAGAAGTGATCAAGCATGTCAAAAACAGTTGTATTAGCTGAAAAACCTTCAGTCGGCCGCGATTTGGCCCGGGTGCTGAAGTGCCATAAAAAAGGGAACGGTTATCTCGAAGGAGATCAATATATTGTCACATGGGCTTTAGGCCATTTGGTGACACTTGCTGATCCGGAAGGCTACGGAAAAGAATTTCAATCATGGCGGCTTGAGGATCTGCCGATTATCCCTGAACCACTAAAGCTAGTGGTCATCAAAAAAACCGGAAAGCAGTTCAATGCGGTGAAAGCACAGCTTACCCGCAAGGACGTCAATCAGATCGTCATCGCGACAGATGCCGGCCGGGAAGGTGAGCTCGTCGCACGCTGGATCATTGAAAAAGCGAACGTCCGTAAACCGATCAAACGGCTGTGGATTTCCTCAGTAACGGACAAAGCGATCAAGGAAGGTTTTCAAAAGCTGCGCAGCGGCAAAGAGTATGAAAATCTGTACCAATCAGCCGTTGCCAGAGCAGAAGCGGATTGGATTGTCGGCATTAACGCGACCCGTGCGCTCACCACAAAATTCAATGCCCAGCTTTCATGCGGACGCGTGCAGACGCCGACGCTAGCCATGATTGCGAAGCGCGAGGCGGACATCCAAGCCTTTAAGCCTGTTCCGTATTACGGCATTCGCGCAGCGGTCGATGGAATGACGCTGACGTGGCAGGACAAAAAATCGAAGCAGACGAGAACATTCGACCAAGGCGTGACAAGCCGTTTGCTAAAAGAACTTGATGGAAAACAGGCGGTAATCGCTGAACTGAAAAAAACAGCGAAAAAAAGCTTTGCTCCTGCGCTTTACGACTTGACGGAACTCCAGCGGGACGCCCACAAACGCTTCGGATTTTCCGCCAAAGAAACGCTCTCAGTTCTGCAGAAGCTGTATGAGCAGCACAAGCTTGTCACATATCCGCGGACAGACTCACGGTTTTTATCCAGTGACATTGTTCCAACCTTAAAAGACCGGCTGGAGGGCATGGAAGTGAAACCGTATGCCCAATATGTCACCCAAATTAAAAAGCGCGGCATCAAATCGCATAAAGGCTACGTCAATGATGCTAAGGTGTCAGACCACCATGCGATTATCCCGACTGAAGAGCCGCTTGTTCTCAGCAGTCTCAGCGATAAAGAACGCAAGCTGTATGACCTGATTGCCAAACGTTTCTTAGCTGTGCTGATGCCGGCTTTCGAATATGAAGAAACAAAGGTCATGGCAGAAATCGGCGGAGAAACTTTTACAGCGAAGGGAAAAACCGTGCAGTCACAAGGCTGGAAAGCCGTTTATGACATGGCTGACGAGGATGACGAGCAGGAGGACGACAGAGATCAGACGCTTCCGGCTCTGCAAAAAGGCGCCTCGCTCACTGTCCGCACATTAACTGAAACAAGCGGACAAACCAAACCGCCAGCCCGTTTTAATGAAGGGACGCTGCTGTCAGCTATGGAGAACCCAAGCGCCTTTATGCAGGGAGAAGAAAAAGACCTTGTCAAAACGCTTGGCGAAACAGGCGGCCTCGGTACGGTTGCAACGCGTGCCGACATTATCGAGAAACTGTTCAACAGCTTTTTAATTGAGAAAAAAGAAAAAGACATTTTTATCACCTCAAAAGGAAAACAGCTCCTGCAACTCGTTCCTGAGGATTTGAAATCACCTGCTTTAACGGCAGAATGGGAACAAAAGCTGTCCGCCATTGCGGCTGGAAAATTAAAATCCGCTGTCTTTATTAAAGACATGAAGGCTTACGCTAAGCAAACGGTAACAGAAATCAAAAACAGCAGCCAAACCTTCAGACATGATAACATCACGGGAACGGCATGTCCGGAGTGCGGCAAAATGATGCTGAAGGTAAACGGCAAGCGCGGCACCATGCTCGTGTGCCAGGACCGGGAATGCGGAAGCAGAAAAACGATCGCCAGAAAAACAAACGCGCGCTGCCCGAACTGCCATAAAAGAATGGAGCTTCGAGGCCAAGGAGAAGGCCAGACCTTCGCGTGTGTTTGCGGGCACCGTGAGAAGCTTTCTGTATTTGAAAAACGGAAAAACAAAGACAAAGGGCGCGCTACAAAGCGGGACGTCTCTTCCTATTTGAAAAAACAAAATAAAGATGAACCGATTAACAATGCGTTGGCGGAACAGCTGAAGAAACTCGGTTTGGATAAATAAAAAGAAACCTGTGCGATTCGCACAGGTTTTTTTATTGGACTTAGGTCCTGTTTTTTGAAAGTTCAAAAAGGGGAAAAAAAGCTAGTAATCTTCGTTTTTTTCTTTTATAGTTAATATAATTTGTAACATGGCAGTAATAATTTCGTCATATATTGGTGTGCGTCTGATTCGCTTCGGACGACAAAGGGGGACTTGCCTGTGCGGCATGTGTTGGTCGCTGCTATCTTATGTTGCTTATCTATCGGACTTTCCGCAGGGTGTGTTGAAGCTGGAAATAAAATCCTATATCAGTCGGAGGCAGATAGGAATACCCGACCGCTTCAGCCGGCGGAGTATTTCATCTATCACCATCTTATGAATGACCAGGGGCTTATCAAAACGGATTTCTCAGATCAGCCCTCCTATTTATCAGAATCGATTGGCCTGTGGATGGAGTTTTTGGTCAGCAGACAAGACGCCTCGCATTTTCAGGAGCAATATCAGCATCTGACGGATTCTTTTCTTCTGAATCATCAGCTGGTGACATGGAAGATACAAAACGGTCAAGCGAGCGGAACAAACGCGCTGATTGATGATATGAGAATCATGGTGTCTCTCGATCAGGCAGCTGCTCTTTGGGGGAGCAGCCAATATGAAAAAACGGCCCGTGATATCGGCACGGCTTTAAAGACATACAACATGTACAACGGGATGTTTACAGATTTTTACGATGCAGCCTCTCAGGCCGCTTCAAAGGACGTGACGCTTTCGTATGTCATGCCCGATGCACTAGCTGTTTTGAAAAAGTATGGAATCATAGACGAAGAAACAGTACAGCGAAATGCCGATGTTCTCTATCTAGCCCCTTTAAAGAATGGGTTCCTTCCAAAAACGTACAGCGCAGAGTCAAAGCAGTACAAATATGACAGTGAAGTAAACGTCATTGACCAGCTCTACGCCGCGTGGCATTTGCCGGAAGGGAATGAAAAAGCCGCTGTGATAGCGGAGTGGGTCAAAAAGGAATTTCAGGAAAACGGAAAGCTGTACGGACGATATTCAGCAGATACGAAGGAGCCAGCCGTTCAATATGAGTCGCCGTCCGTATACGCGTTAGCTGCTTTATTTTTGGCAAAACAACATGAAGACAGCTCGGTCATCAAAGCGATTTATGATAGAATGAATGACTTTGAAATTCTTGATCCGGCGAAACCGTATTATGGGGGTTACATGAGCGGCTCCGACACGCACTCGTTCGACAATCTGCTGCCGCTGTTAGCCGAAAGGAAGCTTTTTAATGAAACGATCATTCAATGAATCACAAAAATTATTTGCTTATCTTTCAGGGCTTATCGCAGCCCTGTCTCTGTTTATTTTTTATGTGTCCGCCGATCAGTCGGAGGGCTTTCTGATCATTTGCATCACATTTGTCGTGATCGGAGCCGGCATTTGGTTCGGTCCGATTTACGCGCTGGCGGTCACTTTAATCGTTCTCTTTGTTCTTGGCACGCTCATGATGTTTTTTCAGACTGGACAGGCTGTGATGTTTTCGGCTGAAGACGGGCTGCGCATGCTGATCGTGTGGGGAATTGCGCTTTTGCTGTTTTCCTTTATGTCAGGAAGAATCCACGATATTGCAGCAGAGCTGCGCCGTTCAGTCAAACGTCTTGAATCTGAAATCAAAAGCTTCGTGGCTGTCGACAGAGTGACGGGTTTTGATAACAAGCAAAGAATGAAACTGGAATTGTCAGAGGAAATCAAACGGGCGGAGCGCTACGGCAATTCCTTTGTCTTTTTGCTGCTTCATATGCATTATTTCAAGGAATTTAAGTCTTTGTACGGAGAGAAAGAGACCGACCGCCTCTTTCAATTCGTCAGCCTGCAAATCAGGTCAAGCGTCCGGGAAACGGACAAAAAATTCCGCCCCTCTGACGAGCGCTTCGGCATTGTGCTGACACACACGCCGGCTGAACATATGCCAGCCGTTCTGGCAAAGCTGAAAAAACAGCTGGACACGTATCAGCTGACAAACGGAAAGTATGTGTCGCTTACGTTCCATGTCTGTTATTTACCTTATCGAAGAGATATAAGGACGGCTGATCAATTTTTAGATGAACTGGAAAACGAGATGATGATGAATGAACTTTAGAAGAATAACGCTACTCTGCGTGACCGTTCTGATGCTGACAGCTATTGCTTCTTTTCCCGTGTCGGCCCAAGCAAAGGGGCAGGATGACGGTATACTCATCATCTACTCAACCTTGGACGGCAAAGAGTCGCCTCAAGTCAAAATGCTCGATTTATTGGCTGGCCATTTTACATCTCATGTCACGGTCAGAAAAGATTCGGATGTTACAGCATCTGATGTGAAAGGCAAAGAACATGTTATTTATTACGGGCAAACGAAAAGAAAGCTCAGCAAAAAACTGGTGTCCCTCATCAGCGGCGTAAAAGAACCTGTCGTCGCGATCGGCTATAATGCCGGACAAATCAGCCAATTTTCCGGCCTTTCCTTAACCCGCAAAGAACATGTCTATCAGATTCACAGCAGCACGGAAAGAAACGATGTATTCTTAGAGAGCGGGCTTCACGTGCTGAGCGTATCAGGCCTGAAAGGAAAGGCGCTGTATACCTTTACATCTGGTGACGGCAAAGCGCGTCCGTTTATATGGAAAACGGAAAAATCAAATGTGTATATCGGCTTAACCAATCTGTTAAATGACAATTTGATCGTGGCGAAAGAGCTTCGAGAAGCATTTGGAGAGAAGGCTGGAACCACGCTTTTATATTTGCGGCTGGAGGATATCAGCCCGATGTCTGATGAAACCTTGCTGCTTCAAGCCGGTACATATCTGTACAAGAGACATGTGCCTTTTATCCTGTCAGTCATTCCGGTGTATCTGAATCCGGAAACAGGCGATAAAGTGTATTTGTCTGATAAACCGAAGATGGTCAAGGTATTGAAAAAACTGCAGAGCATGGGCGGCAGTATCATTGTTCATGGCTATACACACGCCTATCGCCACAGTGAAACAGGAGAGGGCTTCGAGTTTTGGGATGCCAAGGCGGACCAGCCAATCACTTCGGAAAATGCCGATGACACCCCGTCCATTTTGGAAAAGGAACAGGCTTTTCCGAATGAACAGGCCTATAAGAGCTATTTGAAGCCGTTTCAGGAAAAGGAAGAAACATATACAAGGCAAAAGCTGACGCACGCCATTGAGGATTTAACCTCGGCAGGGCTTTATCCGCTGGCATTTGAAGCCCCGCACTATACGATGTCTGAGTACGGCTATCAAATAGCTTCACAGTATTTTTCAAGCATGTTTGGGCAGGTGCAGCTCAGCAATACAACTTGGAAAACCTCCGGTGCATCCCCGTTTTTGACCAAACCAGCTATGCTGCATGGGATGACGCTGTATCCGGAAACAATCGGTTTTGTCGATACATCAAAACAAAACCCGCTCGGCGATATGCAGGAGAACATATCACAGATGATTGATTTTGAAGGCGGAGTGGCCGGAGGGTTTTATCACCCGTATCTTGGGATGAAATATTTGCCGGAGCTTGTTGACCAGATGGAACGCATTCCGGACAGTGAATGGCTCGATTTGAAGAAAACGAAACAAACCGTCAAAACAGACAAAGTGGAAATTCATACAAGCGGTGACGGAACGATTCAGGTGAAAAACGGCGTAAGTGCCGTCGGCGAGTTTTTCGACCACCATCGGCAAACCCCGTTGGAAAAGGCGTTATGGATTCTCTCCGCAGTTGTGCTCTTGTTTGTCATCATGTTTGTCAGCTATACGTTTTACTTGAGGGCCACATTAAAAAAACGAATGTTTAAGGAGAGAAGAAGCCTTGGGTAATATGCTGTTCTTTATCTCGCTGAGTTTAATATGGGTCATGCTTCTCTATCACATGTTTCTCATGCAGGGCGGATTCCGCCACTACATGACCTTCGAGCGGAACATTCCGAAGTGGAGAGAAAACATGAAGGAATTGCCGAAGGTCAGTGTGCTCATCCCGGCCCATAATGAAGAAGTTGTCATTCGGCAGACGCTGAAGGCTATGGTGAATCTTTATTATCCGAAGGACCGGCTGGAGATTATTGTGGTAAACGATAATTCTTCAGACCGGACGGGTGATATCGTCAATGAATTTTCCCAGAAATACGATTTTATCAAAATGGTGATCACAAAACCGCCTAACGCCGGAAAAGGCAAATCCTCGGCGCTCAACTCCGGTTTTGCTGAATCGAACGGTGATGTCATTTGTGTATATGACGCCGACAACACGCCTGAAAAAATGGCCGTGTATTATCTTGTTCTCGGTCTGATGAATGACGAGAAGGCAGGCGCAGTGGTGGGGAAATTCCGTGTCATCAATGCAGCAAAAACGCTGCTGACGAAGTTTATCAACATTGAAACGATCTGTTTTCAGTGGATGGCGCAGGGTGGCAGATGGAAGTGGTTCAAAATCGCTACCATTCCCGGAACCAATTTCGCAATCCGCAGAAGCATTATTGAAAAGCTCGGGGGCTGGGATGATAAAGCGCTGGCTGAAGATACCGAGCTGACCATCCGGGTGTATAACCTCGGCTATCACATCCGCTTTTTCCCGGCTGCTATTACTTGGGAGCAGGAGCCGGAAACGTGGAAGGTGTGGTGGCGCCAGCGGACGAGATGGGCGCGCGGCAATCAATATGTCGTCCTGAAGTTTTTGGCGCAGTTTTTCAAACTGAAACGAAAACGGATTATCTTTGATTTGTTTTACTTTTTCTTTACGTATTTCCTGTTTTTCTTTGGCGTGATCATGTCAAACACGATATTTGTGGTCAATCTGTTTTATGATTTGCATTTGTCGGTCGGGTTTTTGGCAATGATTCTTTGGATTTTGGCGTTTTTCTTATTTATGACCGAGGTCATGATTACGTTAAGCATCGAAAAAACAGAAATGAACAGGCAAAACTTCTTTATCGTATTTCTGATGTACTTTACGTACTCGCAGGCATGGATTGTGCTCGTGATCTATTCTTTATTCGTAGAAATCAAGCACCGTTTATTCAAGCAGGAGGTCAAATGGTACAAGACAGAACGATACAATCAACATAAAAGCGGGTGACCTTTTTGAAACAACTACTTATTTTTCTGACAAGCATTATGCTGCTGGCAATGACCGGACAAGCGGCCTTCGCCCAAGAGATGCAGGTCGATGGCTCTCTTCTAGGCAAAAGCAGCCGTGAACAAGCCAAACAGCAGGTGCTGACAAGCGATCTCATGACACTGTACGGATCAAAAGACAGCGCGGAACTGACGTATCAGATTCCCGCAGGCGCCTCTTCCGGCAGCCAGCAATTGGTGATTGAATACGAGGCATCGGATCTATTAATTTCTCCTTCTTCGTTAACGGCTGTGATTGACGAAGAACCGGTAAAAACGGTAAAGCTAAACGGCGATTCAAAACGGAAAACACTGAAGCTGAACTTGACCAAAAGCCAGTCCGCCCAAGGCTATCACAGCGTATCACTGAAATTTTACGGCGTCATGAAAGAGGGCGTCTGCGTCAGACAGGATACGTCCGGCAACTGGATCAAAATTTTTCCGGACAGCCGCCTGACACTGGCGGACAGCAGCGAAGCGAAGGGAACGTCACTTGAACATTACCCATACCCATTTGCCCAATCGGGTAATACAGCGGAAGAGACTGCTATTGTCATTCCGGATAACCCGAGTTCGGCGGAAATTGAAGCGGCTGTCAAAACAGAAGGATACCTGAAAACTGCGGACAGCAGTGTCAGCATTTCGTTTGTGAAGGAATCTGAAGTGAAGCAGATCGACAAGCCGACCATTTTCATCGGTGTGGACAAGCATTGGAACGGCAAGGTGGAAAAGCTGATCAAACAAGCCGGCTTACAGGCAAAAGGAGAAACACTTCTGCTTGCGGAGCGCGTGCTGAAAGCGCAGGGCAAGCAGCAGCCGGTTCTGTTTGCTCAAGCGGCATCTGATGATGTGCTCTCAGAAAAAATCAGCGTCATCACTGATCAGACTTACACCGGCCAGCTAAGCGGCGAAACACTTTCTATTGGCAAGCTTCACACGTCTGAAAAGCAGGAAAGCAATAAGCTGACCCTTGAGAAATTCGGGGCAGAAGATATGACAATTGGAGCTGACAAAACATCTTCAGCGCATTATTTTTATCCGGCTTCGGCGGTGATAGATCAAAACCAATCAGCCAAGCTGTCGCTTAAGCTAAAGAAATCGGAAACGATTCAAGCAGCCGCCGCAGAAAGCGATTCATCCTCTCAAGCAGCAGAGCTGAAGGTCCTAATCAACGGGCAGCCGCATTCGGTCCGCCTCAATGAATTAGGAAAAGAAGATAAAAACGGATACTATCATGTCACGCTGAAAGTAGACCCTAAGCTGCTGCAGAAAAACCGCTACATTGATATGCAGTTTATCACCACGGGCTTAAAGGAAGACAATCCTTGCAATACAACTGACGAAGAGAAATGGGTCTTTATTGATAAAAGCAGCACATTGTCTTACACCGTTAAAGGCACAGCTCCGTCAGCGAATTTTCAGGAGTGGCCGCTTCCTTACGCCGGAAATCAGGAACAGGCAACACTGATTGTGCTTCCTGACAGTGTGAGCCAACCTAAGCTTAAAGAGCTTTCTCTCGTTACTGATTCCTTCGGAAGCGAAGCCCAGCAATCTTTTACAGTAAGAAAAGCATCTGAAGTCAAAGCGGATGACGCGAAAGGCCGGAACTTAATTTTCATCGGCGGTGTCAGCCAGTTCTCTCTTTTGAAAGAGAAATCTTCTGATCTGCTCGTGCCTCAAGCGAAAAACGGCTCGTTTGACGTGTCGGGCTTTGAAATGCTGAACGAGACAACGAAACAAGTGGCATTTACCCAGGCGTCTTTATGGGATTCAAATTATACGATGGCTGTTTTTGCGCCGCTGAAAGAAAATGGTGCAGCCATCACAAAAGAAATGATCAGCTTTTTGAACAGCAATGATGACACGGCGACCGTCATCAATGAAACAAACAGCCAGCAGGTGTTTACAAACCACCAGCAGCTCAAATCGGAAACAAACAGTTCTGAAGCAGAAAAAACAACCCAAGATCAAGGCCAAAAACTGCTGTATATCGGCGTGCTGGCTCTCATTATGGTGATTGCGGCATGCTTCATTTGGGTCACCATTAGACGAAGAAAAAGAAAGATAGATAGAGAATAAGACAGAGGCTGATATCAGCCTCTGTTTTTTTAATTTGGTTCAAATTTTCCATTTGTGGAACCTGTCATTTTATTTTTTTCTCAGGGCCGATAAGCCTCTTTACAACATACGTAAACGGGAGTATGATCTCTTTTAGAAAACAAATCGCTTAATCTGAAAACAGAGCGGGGGACCCATTTTGGCGGCATTTTGCCGCTCGGGGTGAATCCTTTTTAGGTAGGGCAAACTCTCATATGCCCGAATCCGTCAGCTAACCTCGTAAGCGTTCATGAGAGGAGATGAATGAAACCTGTGTTCGATGTTAAGGCACAGGGGCATCCGTTTGCCTCTGTGTTTTTTGCTGTTCAATTTTCAGAATGTAAATCGCATACAGAGACATCATAGCAGAAAGGACTATTATAAAATGTGAGAACAGATGCGGATGTTTTATTGTTTTAATGAAAAATGAAATTAAAAGGGGAAGACATCGATGTATCATTCAATCAAACGTTTTTTGATTGGGAAACCGTTAAAATCACAAGCAGCAGGAGAACAAAAACTGACAAAATTAAAGGCACTTGCCATGCTTTCCTCAGATGCTTTATCATCTGTCGCTTACGGAACGGAACAAATTCTTATCATATTGGCGGCGGTAAGCGCTGCTGCATTTTGGTATTCCATTCCGATAGCGGTCGGCGTACTCATTTTGCTGCTCGCGCTGATTCTCTCATACAGGCAAATTATTTACGCTTATCCGCAGGGCGGCGGGGCGTATGTTGTATCAAAAGAAAACCTCGGCGAAAAGCCCGGACTGATTGCAGGCGGTTCATTGCTCGTCGATTATATATTAACTGTAGCAGTAAGTATTTCCGCAGGAACGGATGCCATCACCTCGGCGTTCCCGGCACTGCATGATTATCATATACCCATTGCTGTTTTGCTGGTTTTAGTGATTATGATTTTAAATCTGCGGGGGCTGTCAGAATCAGCATCAATACTTGCCTACCCGGTCTATCTGTTTGTGGGGGCTCTTTTCATCCTGATTGCCGTCGGTTTATTTAAGCTTATGACAGGGCAAATAGATCAGCCTGTCCACCATACACCGATCGGCACACCGGTAGCCGGCATTACGCTGTTTTTGTTGCTAAAGGCTTTTTCATCCGGCTGCTCCGCGCTTACCGGAGTTGAAGCGATCTCCAACGCGATTCCAGCCTTCAAAAACCCGCCTGCGCGAAACGCGGCGAGAACGTTGGCTATGATGGGGATCTTGCTTGCGGTTCTGTTTGCCGGTATCACAGTACTTGCATACGGTTATGGGACGGCTCCGAAACCGAATGAAACGGTCATTTCACAAATTGCATCAGATACCTTCGGAAGAAATGTGTTTTACTATGTCATTCAGGGTGTGACATCGTTAATTTTGGTCCTTGCGGCGAATACGGGCTTTTCAGCTTTCCCGCAGCTTGCCTTCAACTTGGCGAGAGACCAGTACATGCCGCGCATGTTTACAGTAAGAGGCGACCGCTTAGGCTTCTCAAACGGAATTATCTTTTTAGGCGTTGCCTCAATTGTGCTGATTCTGTTATTTGGAGGGCAGACGGAGCACTTAATCCCGCTATACGCGGTCGGTGTGTTTATTCCGTTTACGCTTTCGCAAACAGGAATGTGCATTAAATGGATCAAACAAAAACCAAAAGGCTGGATTGGAAAAATGCTGATCAACTCCTGCGGCGCATTGATATCGTTTATGGTTCTGTCCATCCTGTTTGTCACGAAGTTTAATGTCGTATGGCCTGTTTTGATCTTTATGCCTATCGTCGTTTTTTTGTTTTTTGCGATTAAAAATCATTATACGGCTGTCGGTGAGCAGCTTCGTATCGTAAACAAACAGCCGGAAGAAATCAAAGGTACGGTCGTGATTGTGCCTGTAGCGGGTGTCACGACCGTCGTGCAAAAATCCATTCAATACGCGAAGTCTCTGTCAGATCAGGTCATCGCCGTTCACGTATCGTTTGACAGAGAGCAGGAAAAGAAAGTGGAAAAACGCTGGGAAGAGCTGGATAATGGAGTACGTCTTGTCACGCTTCACTCTTCGTACAGAAGCTTGATCCATCCGTTTGATAAGTTTTTGGAGACTGTTGAAGCAAAAGCAAAGAAGAAACAGTTTTCTGTCATGGTGCTGTTCCCGCAGTTTATAACAAAAAAACGCTGGCACACCATTCTGCACAACCAGTCAGCCTTCCTGCTGAGAGTCCGGCTGTTCTGGAAAAAGGACATAATCGTTGCCACATTGCCGTATCATTTTAAAAAGTAAGCAGCTAAGACCAAGGGACATCCCTTGGTCTTTTTTAAATAAAGGGGGAATGGCGGTGTATACGGAAGGGGCATTTGTTATAGTGACAAACGCAAAGCGGCAAATTCTGCTGGTCAAACGAAAAGACGTTCCTTTATGGGATTTGCCGGGCGGACGGGTTGAATCAGGAGAAACCCCGGAGGCAGCGGCGATCCGGGAGGTAATGGAAGAAACGGGATATCTGATAGAGCTTTCCGGGAAATTGGGTGTCTATCAAAGACCTAAGTTTCAGGACGAACAGCATGTGTTTGCAGGGAACATAACAGGCGGACAAGCGATAGAAAACGGCATGGAAACGGCCGGGCTGAAGTGGTTTTCGCCGGAGCATCTGCCGCTTTTGATGGTGCCAAACCGGAAAATGCAAATCAGAGATTTTCTAAACGGTGCCGCGGGCATCAAGAGTACCGTCAAGGACAACAGCTTTTTGGCGGCCCTAGACCTGTTCAGAAGGAAATACAGCAAGCGATAGTTGCCTCCGGGTTTTAAACGGCTCCCCCTGTGGTATTGAAAAAGGAAAAAGGAGGATACGGCATGGCACACAAAACAGCAGGACAAACAATGACAGAACTGCTTGAACAATGGGGAGTCGATCATGTTTACGGCATCCCCGGAGACAGCATTAACGAATTTATTGAGGAACTGAGACACGAAAGAAATCAATTGGAATTCATCCAAACCCGCCATGAAGAGGTGGCAGCGCTGGCAGCCGCGGCTGAGGCAAAACTCACCGGCAAGATTGGTGTCTGCCTGTCAATTGCAGGGCCGGGTGCGGTGCACTTATTGAACGGTTTATACGATGCAAAAGCGGACGGCGCCCCTGTGCTTGCGATTGCAGGTCAGGTTTCCTCAGGCGAAGTCGGGCGGGACTACTTTCAGGAGATTAAGCTTGAGCAAATGTTTGAAGACGTGGCAGTGTTTAACAGGGAGGTACATAGCGCGGAGTCACTGCCGGATCTGTTGAATCAGGCGATCCGCACTGCCTACAGCAAAAAAGGTGTTGCGGTATTAAGTGTGTCAGATGATTTGTTTGCGGAGAAAATCAAACGGGAACCCGTTTATACATCACCATTGTATATTGAAGGGAATCTTGAACCGAAAAAAGAACAGCTTGTGACATGCGCGCAATACATTAACAATGCGAAAAAGCCGATCATTTTGGCGGGACAGGGAATGAAAAAGGCGAAGCGGGAGCTGCTGGAATTTGCGGATAAAGCAGCGGCGCCGATCGTCGTCACGCTCCCCGCAAAAGGCGTTGTTCCCGATAAGCACCCGCACTTTCTCGGTAACCTTGGGCAGATTGGGACAAAACCGGCCTATGAGGCAATGGAAGAATGCGATTTGTTAATCATGCTCGGCACCTCGTTCCCGTATCGTGATTACTTGCCGGAAGACACACCGGCAATCCAACTTGACTCAGACCCGGCGAAAATCGGCAAACGATATCCGGTAACAGCGGGGCTTGTCTGTGACTCGGCTCTCGGTCTGCGTGAACTGACGGAGTATATTGAACGGAAGGAAGACAGAAGATTCCTAAATGCCTGCACTGAACATATGCAGCATTGGTGGAACGAAATCGAAAAAGATGAAACTGAGGCGACAACACCGCTTAAACCCCAGCAGGTCATCGCGCGTCTTCAGGAAGCAGCAGCAGACGACGCGGTGCTGTCAGTAGATGTCGGCACTGTCACCGTCTGGATGGCGCGGCATTTCAAAATGAACGCGAACCAGGATTTCATCGTTTCCAGCTGGCTTGCGACAATGGGCTGCGGCCTGCCGGGAGCTATAGCGGCGAGCTTGTCTGAACCGGAGCGCCAGGCCATCGCAGTTTGCGGAGACGGGGGCTTTTCCATGGTCATGCAGGATCTCCCGACCGCAGTCAAATACAAGCTCCCGATTACTGTCGTTATTTTAAACAATGAAAATCTCGGCATGATTGAATATGAACAGCAGGTCAAAGGCAACATCGACTATGTCACAAAACTTCAGAATGTTGACTATGCCGCATTTGCAGAGAGCTGCGGAGCAAAAGGCATCAAGGTGACCAGAGCGGAAGAGCTTGCGCCGGCCTTTCATGAGGCGCTACACTCCGATCAGCCGGTCGTTGTTGACGTAATGATCGGAAATGAACCGCCGCTGCCCGGCAAGATCACCTATGGACAGGCAAAAGGCTTCAGCAAATACATGCTGAAAAACTTCTTCGAAAACCAAAAAATCGAAATGCCGTCATTGAAGAAAAGCTTAAAACGGTTATTCTAAAAAAACAGGGGCGAGGCCCCTGTTTTTTGGATTTTATTGAATCATAAAATTGGTGGTTTGAACCTTTAAAATGACTCGTATACTTATTGGGATCAACATTTTCGCCGTGCCCAAAACGGACACAAGGACAAATGCATCTGCTTTTTAAGCAAAAAGATCAGCGCATTTGTCCTTGTCTGTTTCATCCAAAATTTATGTCTCTATAAGCTTATTTCCCTTTTTTCGAAAGTCCGAAAAAGAAAGGAAAAGCAGAACCAACTAATAAAGTGCCGAATAAAAACATGCCGCCGATAAACACGTGAAAATTAGCGCCACCGGCTGTAAAAGCGGTAATTAAGGAAATGATACTGAGCACCACCATGGCGATGCCAGGCGCGATCCTCATTTTTTTACCTGTTGATTTATAAGCGATAACAGAACATAAAATTCCGATAACAATAGGGACAATCCATAAATAAAACAGAATAAATACTGACATTATCAAAACTCCGATTTTTTCTTCTATCATAACAAATTTCTGTAAAAAATGATATCAATGAGCTTTGAAGCCAAAATAAAAAACCGGCTCTATCAGCCGGTTTTTTTCTAACGGAACGTATCGACGATCAAAAACACATTCAAAGCAACAATCAGTACAGCGATCAGCCAAGAAACAACTGTTACCCATTTGGCATTAATCAGTGAACCCATAATCCGCTTATTGCTTGTGAACATAATAAGCGGAATTAAGGCAAAGGCAATGCCGAAGGAAAGAACCACCTGGCTCAGCACAAGAGCCGACGTCGGATTGACGCCTGATGCGATGATCAAGATTGGCGGAATGATTGTGATGAACCGCCGTACATACAGCGGGATGCGGTAATTGATAAATCCCTGCATAATCACATCGCCTGAAAGTGTTCCGACAGACGAACTGGATAGGCCCGCAACCAGTAGGCCGATTCCGAATAGCACGGCTGAAACAGGACTGACAAGATGACCGAACTGCTGAAACGCGACATCAAGATCCTCGACAAACAGCCCGTTTTTGAAGAATAATGCGGCAGCCACAATCAGCATACTCGCATTAATAGCCCCTGCAATCAGCATCGCTATTAAAATATCAATAAATTCAAATCTGAAGATTTTTTTCCGTTCGGCATCTGTTTTGCCGACAACCCGCCGCTGTGTGAGGGCAGAGTGTAAATAAATGGCGTGCGGCATAACGGTTGCGCCGAGAATCCCTGCGGCAAGAAGAACGCTGTCGGTCCCGTGAAATGTCGGAACGAAAAGCCCCTTCATCACTGAGACGGCATCCGGCTTTGCGAAAAAGGTCTGCAGCGCAAAGGCGATGACCACTACAAACAGCATGCCGGCAATACCGGCTTCAAGTGAACGATAACCGCGGCGCTGAAGCTCCAAAATCGCGAAAGAGCCGATCGCCGCAATAATAGACGCTTCGAGCATCGGGATGCCGAACAGCAAATACAGTCCCAGCGCCGCTCCGATAAATTCCGCCAGATCAGTCGCGATAATGACGAGCTCGCCTTGAATCCATAAGCCGATGGAAACGGGCTTAGGAAATTCCTCACGAGCGACCTCAGGCAGGTTTTTGCCTGTCGCGATACCGAGTTTGGCGGAGAGTGATTGGATCAAGAGCGCCATGATATTAGAAAATAAAATCACCCATAGCAGCATATATCCATATTTAGAACCGGCTGATATATTTGTTGCGAAGTTACCGGGATCGATATAGGCAATAGCTGCAATAAACGCCGGGCCTAAAAAAGGCAGTAGTCCTCTGAATCCTCTGCTTTTCCCGTCAAGCGCATCTTGAACTGCTTTGGAACGGGGAGATTGTGCTGTGATGTCCTTATTCATCATGTACTCACCTGAATTCTAATTGTTTTTGCCATACAACAAAGAGTTTCCTTAAACCAAATTATTTTATCTACATCATATGACCATCCCGATTTCTTGTCAACCAATGATGATCAAAATCACTTCTTAAATTTTTCCCTGTTATGTAACATGATATGTAGGACATCTGATAAGGGTCCATACATAAAAAGACATCGTTTCTGTATGAAACGATGCCTCCTGAATAATCTAACATTTAGGCTTCCTTCCGCAATCCGCGGAATACGAGGCTCAGTAAGAATACGAAGATCGCTGCCCCGATAATTGCCGGAATAATGGCAAATCCTGCAAGGCTCGGTCCCCAAGTTCCGAGTAGGCCATGCCCGATCCATGCGCCGATCAGACCTGCAATCATCGAACCGAAGATTCCTCCAGGCATGCGATTGCCGACGATGGCACTTCCGATTAGTCCAATTAAGATAGCAATAACTAATGAAACCAAAAAGCTAAGCATGATATTCACCTCTCCTTAATGATTTATATATCAATAACCGTTCTAGACAGATCCGAAACGTACAAAAGCATATTTGCTTATGAGTCTGTTTTTATCTTTCTCTGCACACTGCCGTCAGCCAAATGAACAATTACGTCAGTGCCTTTATGCTCAGCAATTTCCTTTGCCCTTTCAATTGCTTCCGTTTTTGTCTCCTTGATTTCAGATACACGTTTGGCATCCTCAGCTTTGACGGCCCAGCCACTCTTATGCTTAATGACATGTTCCGCTTTATTCATCAGCTCGGGTCTGGCGTCATCGTTTGCCTCCTCATCGCGTTCTGTTTCATCATCATGTTTGAGAAAGTCGTCAATTTCTTTTTTTGAGGCGTTTTCCGCCCATTCCTTTGCTTTGCTCGTCGCAATCGGAATGGCGCGTCCGTCCTCATAGCCTTCATCAATCATGGCATTCGCAATTTCAATCGCCTTTTTCTTCACAGGCTTCTCGAGATTTTTCAGTGAAGCGGGGTAATCCTTCATAGACCAAGGCATTTCCATCACTCCTTTTGCTTTTATAAAAAGGGTACCCGCAGGTGAAAAATAAAAACGTTTTAGAGAAAAATGAAGGTATACTATATAGTAGAAAAACGGAAGGGAAGTGCGAGTTGGGTGACAACAGAACGAAAAGAAGACTTACATCAGCAATTAAAAGAAATAGAGAAATGGGAAAAGGAGCAGCAAAAAGTCTGGTTTTGGGAAAAACTCAGCCGTCTCCCGTTTCAGCTGCTGGACAAGCTGACACCGGAATTCATTCAGAAAAAGATCGGCAAGCTTTTGGATGAGGTGGGCACCTTTGTTCAGACTGGAGGACAGTACCTGACATCGGAAAAACAGATTATCAAAACGTTTCAAAAGAAACTGCCCGAGCAAACCTTTGAATCACTGGAGGACGTACAGAAAGCGCCCCTGGCTGTTATGGATGATGTTGCTGAAGCGATGGGCAAAAACCGAATCAATGCTGCAACCGTTCAGGGAGCGACCACGGGTGTGGGCGGCGTATTTACACTGGCGGCAGACATTCCGGCTGTGCTCGGTTTATCATTAAAAACGCTGCAGGATATCGCAGTGGCATATGGCTATAATCCAAAGGAGAAAAAAGAGCGGGTCTTCATCGTAAAATGTTTGCAGCTTACTTCAGCAGATGTTGTCGGTAAAAAATCAATTCTGAAAGAATTAAAAGATTATGATCAGGACCGTACATATAAGAATGTCGCTTCCCAAGTCCAAGGCTGGCGGGAAGTGGTTTTAGGCTACCGTGACACCTTTGGCTGGAAAAAGCTTTTTCAAATGGTGCCGGTCGCGGGAATGGTCTTTGGCGCGGCAGCCAATCGCTCGACATTAAATGACATTACCGAAACAGGCATGATGCTCTATAAAAAGCGGCGCATCCTCGAGCGGCTCAAAGAAACAGCACAGAATCATGAATAGAAGAAAAGCAGACGGGCACCGCGTTCCGTCTGCTTTTTTCAGTCAAAACACACCCAATGTGTTTTGTTTGTTTAAAAGAAATGACAGCGGGAAAACAACAACCAACACCAATTAAAGGAGGAATTCAAAATGGCACAAGATAACAAAATGAGCAGAGAAGAAGCAGGTAGAAAAGGCGGAGAAACGACTAGCAAAAACCATGATAAAGAATTCTATCAAGAGATTGGTCAAAAAGGCGGAGAAGCCACTAGCAAAAACCATGACAAAGAATTCTATCAGGAAATCGGCGAAAAAGGCGGAGAAGCCACTAGCAAGAATCATGACAAAGAGTTCTATCAAGAGATCGGTGAAAAAGGCGGAGAAGCCACTAGTGAAAATCATGACAAAGAATTCTATCAAGAAATCGGCCGTAAAGGCGGAGAAGCGACAAGCAAAAATCATGATAAGGAATTCTACCAAGAAATTGGCTCAAAAGGCGGAAACGCCCGCGACAACGACTAACTAAGTAAAGCATAAAAGGCAGACAACCTGTAGATAAAAAGCGATCCGGCGCAGAAGCTGGATCGCTTTTTATTTTTGATTTTTTCTCAATTTATGCCAGTGTTGCGATACAATAAGTGAAAAAAAGGGGTTTTCGCCAATGTCCGAAATGCAAAATGTGCTCGCCATCGCTAATGAAGTCAAAGAAAAACACGCCAATTTTTCAATCTCAGAGGTCAATGACCACTGTGTGCGCCTCGCTGTGTTTACAGGAGAATATGACTGGCACCATCACCTGACTCAGATGAATTATTCATTGTTCTTGAAGGTGAGCTGCTGATCGATTTTAAGAACAAAGAAACCGCGGTACTCAAAGCGAATGACAGCCTGCTGATCCCAAAAGGAACGGTTCACCGCACGCGCTCTTACGTCAGAACGGTGAATCTCTGTGTCGAGCATATACAAGCGAAAACAGTCACGATAGAGGAATTGCCATGCTGATCAAAAGGATTGTATGTGAAGTAGACGCTGCAAATGCTAAGGCATTTGCAAACGCGCAGTCACAGTGGGGAGCACTATCACATGTAAATGGCTTCATCAAACAGACCGGCGGTTGGCGGAAAACAGCAGATGGGCTGTTCACCGCAGAGATCATCAGCGTTTGGGAGAACAGAGCTGCCTATGATCATTTTATGGAGAACGAACATGACGTTATCTATGAAGAAATCGGGCAAAAGGCTACGTTATATTCAATAGAAGTGGCGCTTACTCAGGTTGATGCAGAGGGGGTCGCTTTCTTATTTGAGAACCGGGAAATTGAATACGAGCCTGGACCGTGACAAAAGCTTAGTGATGAGAAATCGCCTTCAAAAAGAGGATAAGCTGAGTTTATCGCTCATAATAACAATAAAGATATTCTCCTGTTATATTAATTGATTTAGAATGAAGAAAATGGCATTCAATTGTGAAATCAGGGGGATTAATTCGGATGACTTTTCATTTTCATGAAATTGACCATATTCAGCTTGCGGCTCCTAAAGGCTGTGAAACTGCTGCAAGACAATTTTACGGCGGGATATTAGGCTTTCAGGAAATTGAAAAACCAGATGAGTTAAAAGCCCGGGGCGGAGTCTGGTTCACTTTTGGGAACAGACAATTGCATATCGGGATAGAAGAACCTTTTGTCCCGGCTAAAAAAGCACACCCTGCATTTGAGGTTTTGAATATAGAAGGCTTAAAAGAACATGTAAAATTAAATGGAATTGCAATTGTTGAGGACAATAAACTTCCGGGAGCGGACAGATTCTATATTTCAGATCCATTTGGCAATCGTCTGGAGATGCTTGAGTGGCAGACAACGCACAAAAAAGGATAGATCACGGTTAATGATGATCTATCCTTTTTATGATAGTGTCTTTACTCGCGTCCTGGAAGCGTATCATGAACAAAAGGCGGTGCTGGTTTTAACTCCGGCTTTTCTCCAAACGCTTTAGCTTCTTTTACATATTCAAAGGCTTCTCCATCCGGCGCTTTCTCCTTCAGCCAGTTTTGCTCGGCACTTTCTTCACCTTCAGAGAAATTGATCAACTGATGCGAGAACTCTTGTTTTTCGAGTGCTTTCGGGAATGTCCCCGGCACAATCGGGCCTTCCTGTGCTTCTAATTCTTTAATGGCGGCGAGCCATTGGTTTTGGTGCATCGTGTCACGCGCCAGCAGGAAGCTGAGCATATCTTTGACGCCTTTGTCATCCGTCATTTCAAACAGGCGTGCGACCTGCAGACGGCCTTGTGATTCCGCATTCAGATTGGCGCGGAAGTCTGCCAGCAGGTTTCCGCTTGCTACGATATAGCCGCCGCTCCAAGGTACGCCTGTACTGCTTTCCGGCATGGCGCCAAGTCCTGATACAATGGCATGGTGAGGGTTCATGCCGCCCAGGATGGAGCCGATGACCGGATCTTCAGCGGCTTTTTCCTGCTGATCAAGCGGAGCGTCCTCAAGAAGTCTGGCGATCATCGTAGCGATCATTTCAACATGCCCGAGTTCCTCAGTTGCCGTATCCATCAGCAAATCCTTGTATTTTTCATTTCCTCTTGTATTCCAGCCTTGAAATAAGTATTGCATGGCAACAGAAATTTCTCCGAATTGCCCGCCTAAAATTTCTTGCATTTTTTTAGCGAATAATGGATCTGGACGATCTGGTTTAGCAGGATGCTGCAGCATTTTTGTGTGCTTAAACATGTACCCATCTCCTTTTCGTTTGTCTCTTTTTATATTTCCGATCGTATGAAAGATAAACGAAACACAGCGTATCGAGATGGGAACTATGAATCTTTTCGCAGCTCCAAAAGCTCCTGAATCAGCTTCCGGCCGAAGATGGGCTCGTACTGCCGGTAAACAGGATCAAGGCGCTTCATCCATTCTTTTTTCTCTTTATCTGACAGCTCATAAATATGTATAGTAGAATTCTTTTTAATTTCTTCCAGCTGTTCCTTATTCATTTGTTCGGCATACGTTTCATTCCACTCCGTCGTCTCCTTCATCGCTTCAGTTAAAATACGCCGTGTTTCTGGTGTTTGCGCCTTCCAGAAGTGTTCATCAGTCATGACAGCGTAGCCGAGATAACCGTGGCTGCTTATTGTCAAATAGTCCTGAACATTATAAAATTTTTTAGAATAGATGTTTGAGATTGTATTTTCTTCGCCATCGACTATATTGTTTTCTAACAGCTGAAAGGTAGAATTGAAGGATTCCTGATGAGGCGTTGCGCCAAGCAGCTTGAACTGATCCTCGATCACATCGCTTTGCATAATGCGCAGATCTTGCCCTTTTAAATCACCCGGTGTTTTGACCGGCCCTTGATTTGTCGTGATTTGTTTAAAGCCGTTTGTCCAATAGGCCAGTCCTTTTAGCTGGTTTTTCTTTAGAGAATCAAACAGCTGTGTGCCGATGCTTCCGTTCAGCCCTTTTTTGACGGCATTGTAATCTGTAAATGCATACGGCAGATCCAGCACCCCCCATTCAGGAGAGAGCATGCCGAGCTTCGATGTGGAGGGGGCGATAAATTGAACATCACCGTTTTGCAAGGCTTCAATTTCTTCAATGTCCGAGTACAGGCTTCCATTCGGAAATACTTCAATTTTTATTTTCCCGCCTGATTTTTCGTTCACCAAATCAGCGAATTTATTGGCGGCCAGCCCTTTTGGCGTATTTTCAGCAACGACATGGCTGAATGTAAATATGATTTGATCCTGCAGCCCTTCCTGGTCGTCATCATAAACAATCTCTTTATTGCCGGTATGATCATGGAATCCGATAAATAAAGCGGTAGCAATTCCAGCGATCATCAGACCGAGACATGCAAGCAAACTCTTCACGAAAAGCCCTCCCCTTATGTTAAGGATAATGGGGGCAATGCCATTCGTAAAGACCTGAAAGGAGAAGCTGATGAACAAAAAGAAGCTCTCAATCCGCTGGAAAATCACAATCCTCTCCTACATACTCGTCATTTTCTCCTTTTTGATCGGCGGCATTGTGCTCATAGGCAATATTCAGCATACAGAGGAAAGGGAGCTGAAAAAACGGCTGATGAATACGGCTCGGACGGTGTCGGAGATGACCGAAGTGAAAGAGGCATTATCGCGAAAAGAACAAACAGAAGCCGTCCGTCATGCGGTTGAAGAGATCCGTATGATCAATGAAGCAGACTACATTGTCGTCATGGACATGGATCATATTCGTTATACTCATCCTGTCAGCGCAAACATCGGAAAAAAGTCAAAGGGTGCAGATGAAGAGGCGGCGTTTGCGGAGCACATTTATTTCTCAGAAGCAACAGGCGAGATCGGAACGGCTGTCCGGGCCTTTTATCCGGTAAAGGATCAGGATTTGAATCAGATCGGAGCGGTACTCGTTGGAAAAACACTGCCGGGGATGGCTGATATATTGTTTCATTTAAGAAAGGATATCGCCTTCATTGTAGTGCTGACACTCGGATTCGGCCTGGCGGGTTCGTTCCTGCTGGCCCGTCATATCAAAAAACAAATGTTTCAGCTCGAGCCCCATGAGATTGTCCGGATGTATGAAGAGCGAACCGCTACCTTTCACTCTATGAATGAAGGCGTGATTGCCATTGACAACCGGCATATCATCACAATATTTAATGAAAAAGCCAAACAGATTTTTGAGGTGCAGGGCGATCTGGTCGGCAAGGTGATTTGGGATGTGCTCAAGGATTCGCGCCTGCCTGAAATCATAGAGCGGAACAAAGCGGTTTATAATGAAGAAATTCGTGTCAGCGGAAAGGTCATCATGAGCAGCAGGATTCCGATCGTCATGAAGAAAAAAGTCATCGGGGCCGTCGCGATTTTCCAGGACAGAACAGAAGCGGCCAAGATGGCAGAGGAATTGACGGGTGTCAAAAACTTTGTCGAAGCGCTCCGCGTCCAAAATCATGAGCATATGAACAAGCTTCATACCATCGCAGGCCTGATCCAGCTCGGCAAATCCGAAAAAGCGCTGCAGCTGGCGTTTCAGACTTCAACCGAGCAGGAAAACGTCACTGAATTTCTGCATCGCTCCATTCAAAATGACGCCGCGGCGGGGCTTTTGCTAAGTAAAATCAGAAGGGGAAAAGAACTCGGCATTGCTGTGCATATTGATGAAAACAGCAGCCTGCAGCAATTTCCCGAGCATGTCGACCAGCATGATATCGTCGTGCTTCTCGGCAACCTGATTGAAAATGCCTTCGGCTCGTTTGAAACCGTTCAGTCTGATGATAAACGAATTGACATCAGTATAGAACAAACGGAGGATATTCTAGCGATATTAATAGAAGATAACGGATGCGGCATTGAACACACACATATGCCGTACCTCTATGAAAAAGGATTTACAGTGAATAAAACAGGCGGCACAGGCTATGGCCTCTATTTAGTCAAGCAAATAACAGACAAAGGGTCGGGTGCGATAGAGGTCGATTCACACTCGGGACAGGGCACGTCTTTTTCAATCGTTTTTCCGATGAAGGGAGAGGAATCGCAGCATGGCTCGTAAAGAAATCAAGGTTCTGCTCATTGAAGACGATCCGATGGTTCAGGAAGTAAATAAGGATTTCATCACAACCGTTAAAGGCTTTACCGTCTGTGCGCAAGCGGGAAACGGGGACGAAGGCATCAAGCTGATCAAAGAAAAGCAGCCTGAACTCGTGATTCTGGATGTATACATGCCGAAAAAAGACGGAATCAAAACCTTGCAGGAGATCAGAAGGCAAAAGCTTGAGGTAGATGTCATCGTCGTATCCGCTGCAAAAGACAAGGAAACAATTTCTCTTATGCTGCAAAATGGGGCAGTTGACTATATCTTAAAACCGTTTAAGCTCGAACGTATGAGACAGGCGCTTGAGAAATATAAGCGGTATAAACAAAAAATAGAGGAAAACGACACGCTGTCCCAGGATCAGCTCGATGCCATCCTCAATATCCCGCGGCAGACCGTACCGGATCTGCCGAAGGGGTTGAATCATTTTACGATGAATGAGCTCATTGCTTTTTTGAAGCAGCAAACTTCGCCTCTTTCTGCTGAAGAGGTTGCCAAGGCTCTCGGTATCGCCAGAGTGACAGCGAGGCGCTATCTTGATTATCTCGAAAAGAATGGAACGATTCAGCTTGATGTTCAATACGGAGGAGTCGGACGCCCCGTCAACCGCTACATATTTAATATGTAAATCCAAGACCAAAAAGACCAAAATGTCCGTTATGAACATAAACTTCCCCGCCCCTTATGAAAACGCTATCATTCTAGTAAGAAAGACACAAAGGCGACTAGGACAGGGGGAGGAAGAATATGAAACTGTTTAAAAATTTAACAGTTCAAGTCATAACCGCGGTCATCATCGGGGTCATTGTCGGATTGGTTTGGCCGGATGTCGGCAAAGAAATGAAACCGCTTGGCGATACCTTTATCAACGCTGTGAAAATGGTAATCGCTCCAATCATTTTCTTCACAATCGTTCTCGGGATTGCAAAAATGGGCGATATGAAGAAGGTTGGAAAAGTAGGGGGAAAAGCATTTATTTATTTCGAGGTTGTTACGACCCTTGCACTCATTATCGGTTTATTTGTTGTTAATATGATGAAGCCGGGTGCAGGCCTCGATTACAGCAAGCTTGAAAAGGGAGATGTCTCACAATACACGCAAAATGGCGGTCAGGGGATCGACTGGGTTGAATTTGTCACACACATCGTACCGTCCAACATGGTTGATGCCTTCGCAAAAGGGGACATTTTGCAGGTCTTATTCTTTTCCATTCTTTTCGGAGTCGGTCTAGCGGCGTTAGGTGAAAAAGGGAAAAGCGTCATTGATTTCTTTGATAAAATTTCACATGTCTTTTTCAAAATTATCGGCTATGTTATGCGTGCGGCTCCAATCGGCGCATTCGGAGCGATGGCGTATACGATCGGGCACTTCGGACTCGATTCCATCAAGCCGCTTGCCAGCTTAATGCTGTCTGTGTATATCACAATGTTCCTGTTTGTGTTTGTCGTTTTAAATATCATCTGCAAGCTATACGGATTCAGCCTTTGGAACTACCTGCGCTTTATCAAAGATGAGCTTCTCATCGTGCTCGGCACAAGCTCATCAGAATCAGTTCTTCCGAGAATGATGGATAAAATGGAGCGCTACGGCTGTTCAAAATCAGTCGTCGGGCTAGTTATTCCGACCGGCTATTCGTTTAACCTAGACGGAACATCCATTTATTTATCAATGGCGACTGTCTTTCTGGCTCAAGTGTTTGGAGTGGATCTCAGCATCGGGCAGCAAATAACGATTATCCTCGTTCTGATGCTGACTTCGAAGGGAGCAGCCGGTGTGACAGGAAGCGGATTTATCGTTCTTGCGTCAACCCTCTCAGCCCTTCAGGTCATCCCGCTTGAGGGCCTTGCGCTTCTGCTCGGTGTCGACCGTTTCATGAGTGAAGGAAGAGCGATTGTGAACCTGATCGGAAACGGAATCGCCACAATCATCGTTGCAAAAAGTGAAAAAGAATTCGATGAAGCAAAAAGCGTAGAGGCTGTGGAAGGCTTGAAAAAAATGAAAACAGCAGTTTAAAAAAAGAGCGGCCCATCCATGGGGCCGTTTTTTTCATTGTTTAGAAATTATTAAGGTGTGGACAGAGACCTCAGCATTTTTTTGTTATATAATTTACAAATGGATACTATATTGAATGAAGGACGTTTGTCCTAACAGGAGTGTATAAATGGCCGCTTTAGTAAAATTTTTTCAGCACCCGGGAGTAAGGCGTTTTTCCATCTTTGTCGTGTTAACTGGTGTGTTATATCTATTTAAGAGCATGATCAACTTAATATTGCTGACCTTCATTTTCACATTTCTTATGGATCGTTTGGAGCTTGTCGTCCGGCAGTTTTTGAGCCGTTTCTTCCGAGTGAGCCAGCGGATTGTCATTACATTTCTCTACATTTTGCTGGCCGTGCTGCTTACAGTCGGAGGGTTTGTGTTTTATCCGGTCGTTGCCGCACAGATTCAGCAGCTGATCAAGCAAATTAAACATATTGCGTATCATCCAAGCAGCATTCCTTTCTTTGATGAGATCACAAGTGTTTTCGGAGATATTAATATCAGTTCGTATGTCAAAGAGGGTTTCAATGTACTTTATACGTATCTGGCCGATATCAGCACATTCGGCTTGCAGATCGTGATGGCGCTCATTCTCAGCATGTTCTTCTTATTTGAGAAAAAACGGCTGTCTGAATTTATGGAGCAGTTTAAAACGAGCAAGCTTGCTGTGTTTTATAATGAGATTGCTTTTTTCGGAGGAAAATTCGCGAGAACGTTCGGCAAGGTGCTTGAGGCACAATTTATCATCGCCCTCGTGAACTGTATACTGACTTTTATTGCGCTCTGGATTATGCATTTCCCTCAGCTGTTGGGACTCTCCATCATGGTTTTCTTTCTCGGATTGATCCCGGTAGCAGGCGTTGTCATCTCCCTGATTCCGCTCAGTATTATTGCGTACAGCACAGGCGGCGGAATGTATGTGCTCTACATTGTGCTTGTCATTTTCGCCATCCATGCGATTGAGACATATTTCCTCAATCCGAAGCTGATGTCAGCGAAAACAGAGCTGCCAATCTTTTTCACATTTACAGTCCTAATTTTTTCTGAGCATTTTCTAGGCATTTGGGGCTTAATTATCGGAATTCCGATCTTTGTATTTCTTCTTGATATTCTTGATGTGACGAACAAGGAAGATGGGCCCAAAAGATTCCGAGAAAAAAGTAACAAAAAATAGTTTACAAAATTGGATCTTTTCTGTATAAATAAACTACATCATACAATAGTAAGCCACACGCTTAATCCTTTTTAAAAGGAGTGGGGGACCCAATCTTTTGGGGTTTATTTTTCATCTGAAAAACGGACATCTCTTCGTCCGAACCCGGCAGCTAACCTCATCAGCGTGAAGAGAGATCCTGTGGTTTTATGATACAGCCAAAGCCCGCGGGAGTCTCTCGCGGGCTTTTTTTCAAAAAAGGAGGAATGCGGATGAAACTGGCAACAAAGATTATCATTGCATTGGTTCTGGGCGCCGTCACGGGGATTATTTTGAACGTAACATCACCTGAATTATTTGAAAATTTGAATAAGTTTGTATTTGGCCCTCTTGGCACCATCTTTTTAAACCTCATCAAAATGCTTGTCGTACCGATTGTTTTTTTCTCTCTTACATTAGGAGTTGCCGGGCTTGGCGATCCTAAAAAGCTTGGCAGAATCGGTGTGAAGGCCATCTCTTATTTTCTCATCACAACAGCGGTGGCGATTACGATCGGGCTTATACTGGCGCTTGTCATTAAGCCGGGTGAGTTCGGCACTTATGATGTCTCATCCGCTAAATTTGAGGCAGAAGAAGCACCGAGTATTGCTGACACACTTCTGAACATGATTCCGGCCAATCCCGTTCAAGCGATGACTGAAGGAAATATGCTCCAAATTATCGTGTTTTCCATTTTTGTCGGACTCGGGATTACGATGCTAGGCAAAAAAGCAGATATGCTTTTGAAAGTCGTTGAGCAGGGCAATGAACTGATGATGTATCTGGTCAACCTAGTCATGAAGTTTGCGCCATACGGCACGTTTGGTCTCATTGCGACAGCTATCGGCAGCCAGGGATTAAGTGCAATAAAAGCGATGGGGCTGTACATGATTGTTGTTACGCTGTCTCTTGTCATACATGCAATCGTCACCTACGGTTCAACAGTGGCCCTTTTAGCAAAAAGAAATCCGATTACGTTCTTTAAAGATTTCTCAGAAGTTATGGTCGTTGCGTTCAGTACCTCAAGCAGCAATGCAACGCTTCCGGTATCAATGGATGTAGCCCAGAAAAAACTAAAAGTGCCTGAGCCGATCAGCAGCTTCGTTCAGCCGCTCGGCGCGACGATTAACATGGACGGTACAGCCATTATGCAAGGGGTGGCCACCATCTTTATTGCACAGGTATTCGGACATGATCTTACATTTACGCAATTGCTGATGGTGATATTGACGGCTGTATTAGCAAGTGTGGGAACCGCGGGTGTTCCGGGAGTCGGCTTGATTATGCTCGCCATGGTGCTTCAATCAGTCGGCCTGCCTGTTGAGGGCATCGGTTTGATCCTCGGAATAGACCGCTTGCTCGATATGCTTCGTACAGTGGTCAACACAACAGGAGACGCGGCCTGTGCCGTCATCATTACAGAAACAGAAAAGAACAAACAGACAGAGCAAGCACCGACTCTATCGGTTTAACCAAACATTTGGAAGCAACAAATGCTATAATACAAACAGTGCCTATTTTTAGGCACTGTTTATTTTTTGTCGAAAAAGGAGGAAGGCTTTATGGCTGAGCCGATTTTACATATTGAAGGCCTTGATAAAAAAATAGGGTCTAAACAGATTTTAAAACAGATCAGCATGGACGTCAGGCAGGGAGAGATTATCGGTCTTCTCGGTCCGAACGGTTCCGGAAAAACGACACTCATCCGCATCATCGTCGGGCTGTTAAAACAAAACAGCGGAAGCGTAGCCATCAACGGATTCAAGCATGATACTGAGTTCGAACAAGCGATGGAAGCTGTCGGTGCGATTGTGGAAAACCCTGAGTTTTACCCGTACCTGTCAGGCTGGGAAAACCTCAAACACTTTGCAAATATGCACAAAAAAATAGATGATGAAAGACTGGACGAAGTTGTGGAACGAGTCGGGCTGACGTCAGCAATTGATGATAAGGTGAGAACCTACTCTCTCGGCATGCGCCAGCGTCTCGGCATTGCTCAGGCCATTCTTCACCGGCCGAAGCTTCTCATTTTAGATGAGCCGACAAACGGTCTTGATCCTGCCGGTATGAAGGATTTTCGCGACCATATTAAGGAGCTCGCCGAAGAGGAAGGAACGGCGGTTTTATTCGCCACTCATTTATTGCGTGAAGTTGAAGACCTGTGTGACCGTGTCATCATCATACAAAAAGGCGCGATCAAAGCAGAAGTGAGCCTGAATGGAGCCGGTCAGAAAACGGAAAAAGCCGTTATTGAAGTGCAGCCGGCGGAAAAAGCGATCGCTTGGCTGGTGGGCAATGGGTACACAGCTGAACGTAAAGACGGCTCCATCGTGGTGGATATAGCGAAAGAAAATATACCAGAGCTGAACCGCTCACTAGTCGGACAAGGACTGAACGTATTTTCAATTATGACTTATACGCAGTCACTGGAAGATGAATTTATAAAAGCGACAACCGCTCATCAAGAGGAGGGAGAAGAGCTTGTCTAAATTAATATGGAATGAACATATGAAACTCTTTAATCGAAAAGTCACATTTGTTTCGCTTATATTGATGGCCGTTTTTCAATTTTTTATGGCGCTGATCATTAAACGGATTGTCATCAGTGCCGGAACTGACGAAAACTTCATCGGCTACTTTTCCTATACACCGAGCCTGAATATCTTGCTGCAGGCGCTAACCATTGTGATTGCAGCGACGATTATTTCTAATGAATTTGATAAAAAGACAATTAAATTTCTGCTCATTCGCCCGGTCAAGCGGCAAAAGGTTTTTTGGTCGAAATTACTGACAGTTATAATGGTCAGCTTCTATCTTTATCTGACATACTACATTCTGGCTTTATTATTCGGTCTTGTCTTTTTTGGCACGTCCGTGACATCTGAATCAAAAACATTGTTCATCAATACATTGGAACTAATTGGCACAAACTGGCTTGAAGCGGTGCTGATGGGATTATTCGGTTTGCTTTGTTCATCACTGTTCCGCAACAGCGCCATTTCAGTTGTCGTTTCCTTTGTCGTTTTATATGGAGCAAGTTCACTTGTGCAAATCATGAAGCTGTTTGAAAACAAATGGGGAAGCTTTTTGCTTTTTGCAAACACGGACTTCACTCAATACAAAAGCGGACAAACGGCTCTGTTTTCAGGCATGACACCATTGTTCTCTGTAGGGATACTTGTAATTCATGCTGTTTTCTTCATTGCCGTTGCCTGGTGGAGCTTCTGCAAACGGGATGTTCGAATCTAAAGGCAAGGAATGACATTTTTGTGAAAAAGCTCACGTAAATCAATATCAAACGATGTTTTGGTTTATAATAAAGGTACTGACGGAGGTGTCTCGAATTGAGAAACTTTATTACCGCTTTACCGATTGTATTGCTGCTTGGATTCTCATTTGTGTCATTTATGTTCCAGTTTGAACATCTTGTGTATTTCAGGCTCGCGCTGGGGTTGTTTTCTCTCGTGGGGCTGTACATGATATATAAAATGAAGACGGGTATCCGTTATTTTATCATTTATCTGTATGCAAGCTGGATTGTGCTTGCGGCAGTTACGGCCTTTGAAGAGCCGATCTTCTCAAGTTTTTTCTTCGGCGGATTGGTCATGACAATGGGTTACCTGACTTATATGCTTATTTATCTCGGTATGAAACAAGACCGGGATGCAAATCCGGTTTAAACACGCTGTTCCCTTGGGAACGGCGTGTTTTTCTATAGTGGACAAAATGTTAACAGTTGCGGAATCAAGGCTGGAAATCTATAATACATATTAAATTTATCGGAATTGAAAAAATGGGGGGCTGCCGGATGTCATTATTTGTACGGAACGAAAAACAGCGGCAATGGATAGAGAAAATAGGACAGCTAGCGGATGAATTTCAGCAAACAGCCGCTGAGGATGATGAACAGGGACGATTTCCTGCCGAAAAAATCCAGAAACTGCGTGATTCGGGATATACGGCGATAACCGTGCCGAAATCCCATGGAGGAGCAGGAATATCTGTTTATGATATGCTGCTTTTTCAAGAGCGGCTTGCACGGGGAGATGCACCTGCAGCTCTGAGCATCGGCTGGCATTTAAGCGTGATGGGAGAGCTCGGGGAAGGAAACAGCTGGGATGAAGATGTGTTTGCGTTTATCGCAAAGGAAGTTCAAAACGGCGCCGTGATCAATAGAGCGGCGACAGAAGCGAAAACCGGGAGCCCGACCAGGGGAGGGCGCCCCGGGACTGCTGCCGTCAAAAAGGACGGCAAATGGGTGGTGAATGGAAGAAAAACGTTTACGACAATGTCGCAAGCGCTTGATTATTTTTTAGTAACGGCATGGATTGAAGAAAAACAAACAACAGGTGTGGTGTTGGTTCATAAAAATGATCCTGGTGTAACAATTGAAGAAACATGGGATATGATGGCGATGCGGGCTACTGGCAGCCATGATCTTGTATTAAACGAGGTAACGCTCGATGATAATAAACTGGTGGAACTGCTTCAAGGGCCGCGGGGAGCAAAGCCAAACGGCTGGCTGCTCCATATTCCGGCGGTTTATCTTGGTGTGGCTCAGGCGGCCAGAGACTATGCGGTGCGTTTTGCCTCCGAGTATTCGCCAAATAGTTTGAAGGGGCCGATCAAGGATGTTCCGGCCGTTCAGCAAAGAACAGGCGAAATGGAACTTGAACTGCTGAATGCCAAGCATTTTCTCTTTCATGCGGCTGAATTGTATGACGATCCGGAGCGCCGCCCTTACTTGAAGAATGAGCTCGGTGCGGCAAAACATATCGTTACAAACGCCGCGCTTTCTGTTGTAGACAAAGCGATGAGAATTGTCGGGGCCAAAAGCCTTGAACGCACCAACCCGCTTCAGCGCTATTACCGGGATGTGCGCGCAGGTCTCCATAACCCGCCGATGGACGACGCGGTTATTCAAAAGCTGGCCGCAGAAGCCTTTCATTAAATAAAAAAGAGCCTTTGCGGGCTCTTTTTTTATGTATTGTTTTGTTCCTGGAGATTCTTCTGATGCTTGCGGTCAATTCTGTCGTAAATGACGTTCATCAGCTTTGGATTGCCCATGATCGCCTCTTTGTTTTCCTGGATCAGCTGTTGGTAGGTTTTTATTTTACGCTTTGGCATGCCCTGGCGCCTCCTGACAATGTTTGATATTCCCTTTCCAGCTCCATCAGCGACAATTCATATAAATGTCGCGTTGACTTTTTGTATATACCATTCTGTATTAACAGATGAATGAGATGTTTTTTTCTGATTTCTGCAGACTGAGGTGTCATTGTGTCACCAACCTCCAATCAATCGATATTGATAATCATTATCAATTAACACCAGTATACAATGTCCACCACAGCCTGTAAAGGTGAAAACAGTCCTATTCTTTCGTAAGTAAGCAAACCTTCAACATATCGACAAAAAGTTTCCCGGGCAATAATTTGCTGTCGAAATTTCCCTTCCCGTTAAGAACCGATGCTGCTATTTTTCATGTTTTTAACCATACTATGTAATAGAATGGAGGCTGGTATTCAATGGGGAGGACAGATAATCTTAAAAAGGGAGAAAAAGGAGCACTCCTCAATATTTTGGCATATATCATTCTTGCTGCTGTTAAGCTGACAATCGGAATATTGTATCATTCTGAAGCACTGAGAGCAGACGGATTAAACAATGGGACAGATATTGTGGCGTCAATAGCGGTGCTGATCGGACTGCGAATTTCCCAAAGGCCGGCTGACAGCGACCATCCATATGGCCATTATCGGGCTGAAACAATTTCGTCCCTTATTGCGTCTTTTATTATGATGGTTGTCGGGATTGAAGTGTTAATCGGCGGAGGAAAAGCGATTGCGGGCGGCACCTCAGAAACGCCAAGCCTTATCGCGGCGTGGACAGCTTTAGGCAGTGCGGTGTTTATGTACGGCATCTATTTATATAACAAAAGGCTCGCAGCATCCATTAAAAGCTCTGCACTTATGGCGGCGGCGAAGGACAGCAGGTCAGACGCATTTGTCAGTGCCGGAGCATTTATCGGTGTTTTTTCTTCCCAGCTGCAGCTGGCTTGGATAGACCCGGTTACGGCTTTTGTGATCGGAATCATCATTTGTAAGACAGCCTGGGATATCTTCAAAGACGCTTCGCATTCATTAACGGACGGGTTTCACTTGAAGGACCTTGAACCTTATAAACAGACTGTCGGCCGGATAGAAAATGTGCATCGTCTTAAGGATGTGAAAGCGCGATACTTGGGCAGCACAGTACATATAGAGATGGTCATTACAGTTGATCCGAAGCTGACAGTAGAGGAAGGCCACGGGGTCGCAGATGAGGTGGAAAACAAAATAAAACATGAACACGATGTCACTCATGTTCATGTTCACGTAGAGCCCGACGACACAAAATAGGGCTGCTTATCGAATTAGCTTATATGTTCTGATAGAAATTCAGTCACTTCTTCAGGCGTTTTGGCATTGGCGCTGTGAAGATGGCCTGTTTTCTCTCCATTTTTGAAAATGAGCAGGCTTGGAATACCCATCACCTGATATGTTTCAGCCAGTTCAGGAAGCTCGTCCTTATTCAGCTCGTACCAATCGTTTTGATTATACGTTTCCAAAATATCGCCGATGAACATATTCATGCGTGTGCAGTCAGGGCACCAATCAGCATAAAACTTTACAATTATTTCTTTATCAGATTGAATCAGTTCATTAAATTGTTCTTTTGTTGTGATTTTTTTCATATGTCACATCTCCTTTTCAATGCCATTTTAATATAAAATAAAAAGGAATTACATACAAATGCATTCAGCTTCAACATGCCCAAAAATAATTAGATCATTTTCTTGTGAAAGTGATAAGATAGTAAAGATGAATTGTAGTGGGGGGAGTATCCATTGAAAACAAGTCTAGGATTAGTGTACGGCGGTAAGTCAGCCGAACATAATGTTTCGCTTCAGACAGCTCTGGCTGTAACAAAAGCGCTAAATACTGAGAAGTTTGATATACATCCAATTTATATAACTGAAAAAGGCGAATGGATAAGAGGCGCACGTTTAACAGAGCCTGTTTCCAACGTAAAAATGCTTCAGCTTGAGCAGGGCGGAACCGCTTTTTCTCCATCTGCTCTCAACCAGGAGATGTTTCCGCAGGAAGTATCACAGCAAAATGAAGCAATTGATGTCGTATTCCCGCTCCTGCATGGCCCGAACGGAGAGGACGGAACGATTCAGGGAATGCTTGAACTTTTAAATATTCCTTATGTCGGCAACGGCGTGCTCGCTTCCTCAGCTGGTATGGATAAAGTAGTCATGAAGCATTTGTTTGCGCAAGCCGGCCTTGCACAGGCGAAATACACAGCCTTCCTTAAAAAAGACTGGACTCGTTCTCCAGAAGAAAGCTGCGAGCAGGTAGAACAAGAATTGGGCTACCCTTGCTTCGTGAAGCCGGCCAACCTTGGATCAAGCGTCGGGATCAGCAAATGCCGCAATCGTGAAGAACTGCAAAAAGCATTTGAGCTTGCGTTCCAATATGATCGGAAAGTCGTGGTAGAAGAAGGCATCAACGGCCGCGAAATTGAAATCGGCGTTCTCGGAAATGATGATCCTAAATGCTCTGCAGTAGGAGAAATCGCACCTAAGACAGATTTCTACGATTACAAAGCGAAATACGAGGATGGAGACACCGATCTGATTATTCCTGCGTCTGTAACAGATGAGGAATACGCGAAAATCAGTGAGATGGCCATCAGAGCGTTTAAATCAATTGACGGCTCAGGACTTGTCAGAGCGGACTTTTTCCTGACAGCTGACGGCGAAGTGCTGATCAATGAAGTAAACACGATGCCTGGTTTTACACCGTTCAGCATGTTCCCGCTTCTCTGGAAAGAAGCCGGAGTGGAATACGCTGACCTCATTGAACAGCTTGTAGAGCTGGCTAAAGAACGCCACGCTGAAAAACAATTGATTAAACATACATTCTAAATGGAAACTGACACTGCCGGTAAAAGGGCAGTGTCTTTTCCCGTATACCACCAAAAGAAAGAGAGTGACCTTACTTGATTAAGCGAACCGTAAAGCAAATTGCCGAAATGGTCAAAGGCACACTAACAAACCCGCAATATGAAAATACAGTCATTCATGGAGTAGCTACAGATACAAGAAAGCTGGAAAGCAATCAGCTTTTCATCCCGCTGAAAGGGGAACATTTTAACGGCCACACTTTTGTGCCGCAAGCTTTTGAAGCTGGTGTGTCTGCCGTTCTGTGGAACCGCTCTGAACCCAATCCGCCCGAGAATCAAGCCGTGATTTTAGTGGAAGATACTTTGTCAGCGCTCCAGCAGCTTGCAAAAGCCTATTTACAGGAGCTCGGCACACGTGTCATCGGAGTAACAGGAAGCAACGGCAAAACGACGACCAAAGACATGATTCACGCTGTCCTGCAAACGCGGTACCGCGTCCATAAAACAGGAGGAAATTTCAACAATCATATCGGGCTGCCGCTTACAGTGTTAGCGATGCCTGAAGATACAGAAATTGCCGTATTGGAAATGGGAATGAGCGCAAAAGGAGAAATTGACCTTCTGACGCGCTTGGCAAATCCGGATGCGGCAGTGATAACAAATATCGGCGAATCCCACATGCAGGATCTTGGTTCAAGAGAAGGCATCGCGGAAGCGAAACTGGAAATTATCAACGGCCTGAAAGAAGACGGTGTGCTGATTTATATCGGAGACGAACCGCTTTTGCAAAAGGCTTACAGCTGCCAAACGAAAACATATGGTACTGGAGTGCAAAACGATTATCAGCTGCAGGATGTCAGCCAGAGTGAAGCGGGGACCCATTTTACGATCAAAGGCATAGAAAAAACGTTTTTTATCCCTATACTAGGCAAGCATAATGTAATGAACGCCATGGCGGCAATCGCCGCAGGGGTTTATTTCGGCATCACGCCTGAGGATGCGGCAAAAGGATTAAGCAGCCTGAAGGTTACCGGCATGAGACTTGAATTGATGAAAACAGACAGCGGCATTTCTATTATTAATGACGCTTATAACGCGAGCCCGACGTCGATGAAGGCTGCGATCCAATTGACAGAAAGCCTTGAAGGATACGGGAAGAAAATGGTCGTGCTCGGAGACATGCTTGAACTCGGCGATCTTGAAGAAACGTTCCATAAAGAATGCGGCGCTGTGATCAGCCCGGACAAAATTGACCACGTCTTTACGTATGGCAAACTTGGGGCATTTATCGCGGAAGGTGCGATGGAACATTTTGATAAAGAGCGCGTCAGCCACTTCAGCGAGAAAAAAGAGCTTACTCAGGCCCTGAAGAATAAAGCGGCAAAGGGAGATTTGATTTTATTCAAAGCGTCAAGAGGTATGAAGCTTGAAGAAATCGTTAAAGATTTAATGGAGAGCCCGTTTTCTTAAAAAATCCTGCGGAAAAAAGCAGATTGCAATCATAAAATAAAAATGATGTGCAGACACTAATGTATGCCGGCCCGAAATAATTTATGTATGACTGGCTCAGGCTATGGTACAATAATGACAGGTTTATTTCGCGATACGAAAATATGTGTACGGACCGCCATCCGCTGACCTTAGGTTTTCCGCGGACACAAGGAGCGGGATTGGGCATGTCCGGCATATTTGGTTAGCAGGTCAGCGAGCGCATTCAAAATGCTGATCTGCTTACCGCGTTATTGAAAAACAAGTAGTGTAATGGTAAGATAAAACTTAAAGTAATTCGGGCTTTGTATACGTAAGGATCCTGTCCTTTTTCCATGGAGGGCAGTTTTTAAGTGGTAAATCACGACATTACTGAAACAGCAATTAGAAGGAGTTTGAATAATTTGACTATAACGTTTCAAGATTTTCAATTAAGTTCTGATCTCATGAAGGCAATTAACCGTATGGGATTTGAAGAAGCAACGCCGATTCAGGCACAAACGATTCCGCTCGGACTTTCAAATAAAGATGTCATTGGACAAGCGCAAACAGGTACAGGTAAAACAGCTGCGTTTGGTATACCCCTTGTTGAGAAAATTAACCCCGAGTCTCCTAATATTCAAGCAATCGTAATCGCACCAACCCGTGAACTAGCCATTCAAGTATCTGAAGAATTATATAAAATCGGACAAGATAAACGTGCGAAAGTTCTTCCTATTTACGGTGGGCAGGATATTGGACGACAAATCCGGGCGTTAAAGAAAAATCCGCATGTCATTGTCGGAACACCGGGACGTCTTCTTGACCACATTAACCGCCGCACGATTCGTTTAAACAATGTAAATACAGTTGTAATGGATGAAGCGGATGAAATGCTGAATATGGGGTTCATCGACGACATTGAATCTATTCTCTCAAATGTGCCGAGCGAGCATCAGACGCTTCTGTTCTCAGCTACGATGCCAGCGCCGATCAAACGCATTGCAGAGCGTTTCATGACTGAGCCTGAACACGTAAAAGTAAAAGCAAAAGAAATGACTGTTTCTAACATTCAGCAGTTCTATTTGGAAGTGCAGGAACGTAAAAAGTTCGACACACTGACTCGTCTTCTTGACATTCAGTCTCCTGAGCTTGCGATTGTATTCGGACGTACCAAACGCCGTGTTGATGAACTGGCAGAAGCCCTGAACCTTCGCGGATATGCAGCTGAAGGAATTCACGGTGATTTAACGCAGGCGAAACGTATGGTTGCCCTTCGCAAATTTAAAGAAGGTGCAATCGAAGTACTTGTTGCAACTGATGTTGCAGCTCGCGGACTCGATATCTCAGGTGTTACACACGTGTACAACTTCGACGTGCCTCAAGATCCTGAAAGCTATGTTCACCGTATCGGAAGAACAGGCCGCGCAGGAAAAACAGGTATGGCGATGACGTTTATCACACCGCGTGAGATAAGCATGCTTCGCGCAATTGAACAAACAACGAAACGCAAAATGGACCGCATGAAAGAGCCGACACTAGATGAAGCGTTAGAAGGCCAGCAGCAGGTTACAGTTGATCGTCTTCGTACGACAATCAGCGAAAACAACTTGAACTTCTACATGACAGCGGCAGCTGAGCTGCTTGAAGATCATGATGCAGTGACAGTGGTTGCAGCAGCTATCAAAATGGCTACAAAAGAGCCGGATAGCACGCCTGTTCGCTTAACAGACGAAGCGCCGATGATCGGCAAACGCTACAAAAACCAACGCACTTCTAAACGCAGAGACGGACAAGGCGGCGGCTACCGTGGCGGTAAAGGGAAAAGCAACAACCGTTCTTCCTATGATAAAAAGCGTTCAAGCGATCGCCGTTCTTCAGGTGACAGACGCCAGAAAAAATCATACTAATTCTGTAAAGAATATAAGAGCCTAAAACATGAGTTGTTTTGGGCTTTTTTTATGTTCAAATGCATGACCATTAAGCAAACTTTCAGCTGACGGAACCGTTTATTCTATGTATGCTTAAAGATGAAACTTTTTCTGCATAAGTGCGTATAAGTAACGATGATAAAAACGGGAGGTAGGTATTTTGAGAGAGCAGCCAAAAAACCAAATCAGTCCAGACGGATTAAAGGTTTGGCGACTTCAGGAGATAATGATATCCGCTGTCTGCTTGCTTATTGTCATAGCAGTTGCAGTGTTAAGTTATTTTTTTCATTGGCCGTACTGGATCAGCGGCGTGCTCGGCGCAGTTTGGCTGCTGGGTTCGGTCGTGACGGTTTATCTGATTCCAAAGGTCCGGCACAAAGTGTGGCGTTACGAGGTTCATGAAAATGAAATAGACATTCAATCGGGTATCTTTGTTGTGACACGCGTGATTGTACCGATGGTCAGGGTCCAGCACGTAGACACCTCACAAGGGCCGTTATTAAGAAAATACAATCTGGCAACAGTGAAGATTTTTACGGCTGCAACTGTGCATTCGATTCCTGCTTTAGAAATGAAGGAAGCGGATCAGCTGAGAGACTCCATTTCGCGCCTGGCAAGGGTGACTGACGATGATGTCTGAACCGAAGCGCCTTCACCCGGCGGCAGTCATTTTGAATTTATCCCATACCATTATTCAAACGATAAAAAATATCATTCTGCCATTCTTTTTTGTGTATATCGTCAACTCTAATCACACTGTCCGTTTTTACGGAGCCATCGCGCTCGGCGTTTTGTTCATCTGGCTGGTGGCAGCAAGCATTATCAAATGGAGAAAGTTTTCCTATCGAATCGACGATGATGAATTTAGAATCGAAGAAGGCTTGTTTGTAACGAAAAAGAGGTACATATCGATTGACCGGATTCAGACAATGAATACGAGTGCGGGAGTGGTCCAGCAAATTTTCAAGCTTGTCAAACTGCAAATTGAAACGGCTGGAGGCGGCAAAGAGGCGGAAGCGGTATTATCGGCTATTTCAGTTGAAGAAGCTGAAAGAATTAAAGAAGCCGTATTTAAGAAAAAAGCAGAAAGACATTCAATCGATACTGAGGAAGGCCTGTCAGAAGCTAAAGAGGCGGTCCCGGATGCGGAGCCGCAGGTGAGCTACAGCATGAATGCAAAAGAATTACTCATGGCCGCTTCAACATCTGGAGGGATCGGCGTAATTATCTCTGCTGTATTTGCGCTTATTTCTCAGCTGGACGAGGTGCTGCCGATGGATTGGCTCTTCGGGAAATTCTCCTTTCTGCAGCACGCCAACATAGGCATATACGCCGTGCTTATCTTTATCGGTTTATTTATCACCTGGATTCTCAGCATAGCCGGCATGATGTTCAAATATGCTAACTTTCAAATCATTAAAAAAGAGCAGGAATTGGTGATCTCAAGGGGTATTATTGAAAAACACCAAGTCACCATACCGCTTCGCAAAATACAAGCCATCAAAATAAAAGAAAACATCATCCGCCAGCTTTTCGGTTTTGCGACGGTGTCAATCGTCAGCGCGGGCGGCGGAGGAGACTCGGAAAAAGCAGAGGGCGCTTCGACCATTCTGTTTCCGATGATTCACAAAAAAAAGCTTCCCGGCATGCTGCGTACTTTTACGCCGGAATACACGCTGGAAGAAAATCGCCGCCATCTGCCGCGGCGCGCATTGAAGCGGTACTTATTCCGCTCAACCATTTTCTCCATTTTTTTAATCATTCCACTCTGTATTTTCTTCCAGCCATGGGGCTATTTCTCGATTGTTCTGCTGCCGATTGAGTTGTTTTTCGGGTATCTTGCCTATAAGGATGCGGCCTGGGTAATCAGCGGAGACCGTCTCCAGCTGACATCGAGGTTTATCGGCAGAACGACTGCAATTGTGTTGAGAAAGCGAATGCAGGTATGCAAGGCGAGCCAATCTTATTTTCAAAAGAAGGGGAAGCTGTATACCCTTTCCACCTCGGTAAAATCGTCGAGCCATATGGAAGAATTAACGGTGAGAGATGTGGGAGAAGAGGATGCAGATTTCATTTTAAATTGGTACTCATATGAAAAAGCGGACGGTTAATACCGCCGCTCTTTTTTTTGTACACATAAAAAAGACAGGAGAAACCCGCCGCAAAGTCCAAACAGGTGGGCCATCATGTTAATATTGGAGTTGATAAACGACATGAGAACGGCAAAGGCAAGCAATGTGAGAATCATTTTGGAATTGTCCTGTCCGATCAGCTCTTTACGAAAAAGAACCATAAACAGATAAACGCCGAACAGCCCGAAAATCGCGCCAGAAGCCCCGACATGCAGATAATCCAGCGGTTCTGTAAAATACGTGCCGATGTTTCCGATCATTCCGGAGCCTGCATACACAAGAAGGAAACGCGCTTTTCCAAGCATTCGTTCCAGAGCCGGTGCAAATAAAAAGATGGACATTGAATTAAACAGCAGATGGGTAAACCCTGCGTGAAGGAAAATCGGCGTGACCAGCCGCCACCATTCTCCGTTAGCGACGCCAAGGTTATAGCCTGTGAGAGCGTCTCTCCACAACGCGACTGAAGGAACAGGAAGTGAAAAGAACAGCCAGAGAACGGCTTGAACAGCCAATATAAAGGTGACAATGGGATAAAGCCTGACAAAGGTTTGAAAGTTTTCAGTCCGTATAAACATGCCGAGCCCCATTTCTTCAATTTGGTATTTCTATAGTAACACGTTTATGAGACAAACCATTCAAATAGTACGAGGGCAAAGGAGGTTGTAAAATATGATTTACGGTATAGGATTGGACATCATTGAACTTAAGCGGATCGCTTCAATGGCTGATCGCCAGAAACGATTTGCCGAGCGCATTTTAACAGGCGGCGAGTTTGCTCAGTATCAGGAGCTTTCTGAGAAAAGAAAAATTGAATTTCTTGCAGGAAGATTTGCGGCAAAAGAAGCTTTTTCGAAAGCATACGGCACAGGAATAGGCAAGAACCTAAGCTTTCATGACATTGAAATCACAAAAGATTCGAATGGCAAACCTTTTATTGTTTGCGCAAAGCTGAGCCAAGCCACCGTTCATGTATCGATCACTCATACGAAGGAATATGCGGCTGCACAGGTTGTCATTGAAAGGTTGTCAAGCTAGTCTGCATATTAGGGACACCCCTCTCATATATTTGATAATGCATTAAGGGAGACGAGTTGTTTGAGGCTTTTATGGTACGCCTCTGTTCTGTTTAAACGTTTACCGAGCGTACCGTTAAAGTCAAACAAGCGATTTCTTCCTTTTACATCAATTGAGAAAAAGGGGTTGAAAAAGGTGAGAAAAAGCTTTGTTTTGCTTTTAACGGGACTGCTGGCTGTCCTTATTCTTTCTGCCTGCGGACAAAAATCACAGGAAGATGTCGTTACCGGGCTGGACGAGAAGGCGAAAGAATATACCTCGTACAAAGCAAAAGCAAAAATGACCATTGAGACAGGGAGTGACCCGCAAGTATACAATGTGGAAATCTGGCACAAAAAACCGTCTCTGTATCGGGTCTATCTGGAAAATCCGAAAAAGGACCAAAACCAAGTCATTTTACGAAACGAAAACGGAGTATTTGTTCTCACACCGTCTTTAAATAAGAGCTTCAGATTTCAAAGCGACTGGCCAAACAACAGCAGCCAAGTCTATTTGTTTGAATCGCTAGTGAAGGATATTCAAAACGATTCGGATGCAGTCTTCACTTCAAAAGAATCAAAATACGTATTTGAAACAAAAACGAACTATCAGCATAACAAAATGCTTCCGACACAAGAAATCACATTTAACAAGAAGGACATGAGCCCGTTATCTGTCAAAGTCATGGATACCGACCGAAAAGTGATGGTGAAAGTAGAGTTCAGCAGCTTCCAATTCAATAAGCAATTTGATAAAGAGTCCTTTGACGAAAAGAAAAATATGACCCTTTCTCAAATGGATGTTGCCACTAGCGCGAAACCTTCCGACTCTTTTGCCGTTAAAACGCCGCTCGAACTGCCGCTAGGCGTAAAACTGCTTGAAGAAAAAGATATTTCAACGGAAGATGGCAAGCGCGTCATCATGACTTACGGCGGAGAAAAATCGTTTACCTTGATTCAGGAAAAAGCCCAGGTTGCGAAAGCTTCCTCCTCAGTTACGCTGAACGCGGAACCGGTTAATCTTGGCTACACAATCGGCGCCTTATCAGATGCCTCGCTAACATGGACTTACGAAGGCGTAGATTATCTTCTGTCATCTAAAGATCTGTCACAAGAGGAGATGGTGACAGTCGCCAAAAGCATGCAGGGACAATCATCCAAATAATCTCCTAAAGGCCGAATACAATTTGGCCTTTTTTTCGTCAGGCAGAATTTCACTTTGCCCTATAATTTTAGTATGATATGTAAATGATATTGAATAAACGCTAGGAAGTGTCATAAATGAGCACAAAACCTTTTTACAGAGACACGTGGGCGGAAATTGATCTGTCCGCGATTAAAGAAAATGTCAGTAATATGAAAAAACACATTGGTGAACAGGTCCACCTGATGGCGGTTGTGAAAGCAAATGCCTATGGACATGGGGATGCAGAAGTAGCGAAGGCTGCTCTTGAGGCAGGTGCTTCATGCTTAGCCGTGGCGATCTTGGATGAAGCGATTTCTCTTCGCCAGCGGGGCCTGACAGCGCCGATATTGGTGCTCGGTGCGGTTCCTCCAGAGTATGTGAAAATCGCAGCGGAATACGACGTGACTTTAACGGGGTATTCTGTTGAATGGCTTCAAGAAGCTGCTCGCCACCTCAAGAAAGCTTCTCTTCATTTTCATCTGAAAGTCGATACGGGAATGAACAGGCTCGGCGTGAAAACAGAAGAAGAGATTCATCACGTGATGACAATCCTGGAGCGAAATCCGGGCTTGAAATGCAAAGGGGTCTTCACTCATTTTGCGACTGCTGATGAAAAACAAAGAGGCTACTTTTTGATGCAGTTTGAACGCTTTAAAGAATTGATTGCTCCTCTGCCTTTAAAGAAACTGATGGTTCACTGCGCCAACAGCGCCGCCGGACTGCGTCTGAAAAAAGGCTTTTTTAACGCGGTCAGATTTGGCATCGGCATGTACGGCCTTCGTCCGTCAGCGGAAATTACCGATGAAATCCCGTTTAAACTGCGACCCGCATTCACCCTGCATTCGACCCTGTCGCATGTCAAAAAAGTACACAAAGGGGAAAGTGTCAGCTACGGGGCGGAATACACAGCGGAAAAAGACACGTGGATCGGAACGGTGCCCGTTGGCTATGCGGACGGCTGGCTCCGCAAATTAAAGGGAACAGAGATACTCGTGAAAGGAAAACGGCTGAAAATCGCCGGCCGAATCTGCATGGACCAATTTATGGTGGAGCTGGATCATGAATATCCGCCTGGCACAAAAGTCACATTAATCGGCCGCCAGGGGGATGAATATATTTCCATGGATGAGATCGCAGGCAGGCTCGAAACCATTAACTACGAGGTGGCTTGTACAATAAGTTCGCGCGTCCCCCGTATGTTTTTGGAAAATGGGAGTATAATGGAAGTGAGAAATCCTTTATTGCAGGGGAATGCAAGCAAATAGCTCATATCACAATAGAGAATTTTTAAAACAGCTTTGCTTGATGAGTGAATAATGGTATCATTATCACTGGATGGATAAAAGAGTCGTATCCGTAAGTTTGGTGGAGGTGTATGTTTTTTGTCTGAATCCAGCGCAAGAACCGAAATGAAAATCAGCTTGCCCGAAAACCTAGTAGCTGAATTGGATGGTGTAGCGATGCGGGAGAAACGAAGCAGAAACGAACTGATATCACAAGCAGTGAGAGCCTATGTCAGCGAACGAACAACTCGTCACAACCGTGATTTGATGAGACGCGGCTATATGGAAATGGCGAAGATCAACCTGAATATTTCTTCCGAGGCTCACTTTGCGGAGTGCGAGGCTGAAACGACAGTTGAGCGCTTAGTCAGCGGAGGATAATCATTTGATTGTGAAACGCGGCGATGTTTATTTTGCTGATTTATCTCCTGTTGTTGGCTCAGAGCAAGGCGGGGTGCGCCCGGTTTTAGTGATCCAAAATGACATCGGAAATCGCTTCAGCCCAACTGCTATTGTTGCAGCCATAACAGCCCAAATACAGAAAGCGAAATTACCAACCCACGTCGAAATTGATGCAAAACGCTACGGTTTTGAAAGAGATTCCGTTATTTTGCTGGAGCAAATTCGGACGATTGACAAGCAAAGGTTAACGGATAAGATTACTCATCTGGATGATGAAATGATGGATAAGGTTGATGAAGCCTTACAGATCAGTTTGGCACTCATTGATTTTTAGTAATATTTGCCTAGTTGCTCAAATAGAGCAACTTTTTTTGTTTTCAAAAAAAATTAACGATATAATAGTGGAATAACGAAAAAAATATGTTGTTTTTTATCGGGAGGTAAGCGAATTTGATGTCGAACCAGACTGTATACCAGTTCATTGCCGAGAATCAAAATGAACTGCTCCAACTGTGGACTGACACACTAAAAGAATTAAGCGAGCAAGAATCCTATCAGCTGACTCACCAAGTGTATGAAAATATATCTAAAGAATATATCGACATCCTGCTCTCATCTGTTAAGGATGACAGTGCTGCTGAAAGCCAAATCAGCGAACTGGCGTTAAGAGCTGTTCAAATCGGACTCTCTTTAAAGTTTCTGGCTACGGTGCTAGCTGAATTCTGGAAACGCCTCTACACGAAGATGAACGATAAGAGATTGCCAGATCAAGAGAGTACGGAATTAATCTGGCAGATCGACCGCTTTTTCAGCCCGATTAATACTGAGATTTTTAACCAATACTCAATTTCATGGGAAAAAACAGTATCTCTGCAAAAAATTGCGCTGCAGGAGCTATCTGCGCCGCTCATCCCAGTGTTTGAAAATATCACCGTAATGCCGCTGGTCGGAACAATTGATACCGAACGCGCAAAAAGAATTATGGAAAACCTTCTTAACGGCGTTGTTAAACACCGGTCACAAGTCGTGTTGATAGACATTACAGGTGTTCCTGTCGTTGACACGATGGTTGCCCACCATATTATTCAGGCGTCTGAGGCTGTAAGGCTTGTCGGAGCGAAATGCCTGCTCGCCGGAATCCGGCCGGAAATTGCTCAGACAATCGTCAACCTGGGCATTGATTTATCTCAAGTTATAACTAAGAATACCCTGCAAAAAGGAATTCAAACAGCATTGGAAATGACGGATCGAAAAATCGTTTCATTGGGGGAATAACATTGTGAGACATCCGAAAATCCCGATCTTGAAACTGTATAATTGCTTATTAGTATCTATTCAATGGGAACTAGATGATCAAACCGCATTAACCTTTCAAGAAGACTTATTAAATAAAATATATGAAACAGGTGCTAACGGAGTCGTGATTGACCTGACATCTGTAGATATAATAGATTCATTTATCGCTAAAGTGCTGGGCGACGTCATTACAATGTCTAAGTTAATGGGGGCAAAAGTTGTCTTAACCGGCATTCAGCCTGCCGTTGCAGTTACGCTGATTGAACTTGGAATTGCACTTGAGGAAATCGAAACTGCGCTCGACTTAGAGCAGGGGCTTGAGACATTGAAGCGGGAATTGGGGGAATAGCGAATGAACGACCAATCCTGTGTAAAAATCATGACAGAATGGGATATTGTGGCCGCCAGACAACTGGGACGAAACGTTGCAAAAGAGCTGGGTTTCGGCACGGTAGACCAGGCAAGGATCACAACGGCTATATCAGAATTAGCCAGAAACATTTATTTATATGCCGGCAAGGGCCAGATTGGGATTGAACAGGTCACGGATAGAGGAAAAAAGGGCCTGAAAATTATAGCGGAAGACAAAGGGCCGGGGATTCCGGATATCCGTAAAGTCATGGAAGACGGGTTTTCTACGTCAGGCGGACTCGGAGCGGGACTTCCCGGTGTGAAAAGGCTGATGGATGAATTCAGTTTAAATTCCGTAACGGGGGAAGGTACAGAGATACAAGCCATTAAATGGCTTCGGTAGGAGGTAAGAAAGTGGATTTTAGGGAGGTTATTGAGCAGCGGTATCATCAGCTGCTTAATCGATATATAGCCGAATTAACGGAAACATCTTTATATCAGGCCCAAAAATTCAGCCGAAAAACAATCGAGCATCAAATTCCTCCGGAAGAAATCATCAGCATTCACCGAAAAGTGCTGAAGGAGCTGTATCCAAGTCTCCCGGAAGATGTTTTTCATTCGCTGGATTTTTTAATTGAAGTCATGATTGGATATGGAATGGCTTATCAGGAGCATCAAACCCTTAGGGGGATACAGCAGGAAATCAAATCAGAAATTGAAATTGCAGCTAATGTACAGCAGACGCTTCTAGGAACAAAAATTCCGGAGGAAGAAGCGCTGGACATTGGCGCGATCAGTGTGCCCGCCAAACAGATGAGCGGTGATTATTATCATTTTGTTAAAGACAAAGAGTCCATTAATATTGCCATTGCTGACGTCATCGGTAAAGGGATTCCGGCAGCTTTATGTATGTCTATGATTAAATACGCAATGGATTCTTTGCCGGAAACAGGCATTCACCCATCACAGGTGCTGAAAAACTTGAATCGCGTTGTTGAACAAAACGTTGATGCCAGTATGTTTATTACGATGTTTTATGCCAATTACAATACGGACAATCATCGATTTACATACGCTTCAGCGGGACATGAACCAGGATTTTACTATTCTCAAAAAGATAATACATTTTATGATTTAGATGCTAAAGGGCTGGTCCTCGGAATTTCGCAAGATTATGACTACAGGCAATTTGACAAGCAACTTGAAAAGGGAGATATGATTGTTTTATTTTCTGACGGTGTTACAGAATGCAGGACGGAAAACGGTTTCTTGGAGCGTCACGATATACAGAAGCTCATTGAGGAACATATGTGTTGCGATGCCCAGGAAATGGTGAAAAACATTTATGACAGCCTCCTCAAATTGCAGGATTTTCAGCTTCATGATGATTTTACGTTAATTGTTTTAAGAAGAAAGGTTTAGCGTTCGCCGGCCGTGGGTATATAACTACTAGTTATTTAAAGGATAATTTGAGGTGAAACGAATGAATATAAATATTGATGTGAAACAGAATGTCGATGATATACAAGTAAACATTGCTGGAGAAATTGATGTGTATTCAGCGCCGGTTCTCAGAGAAAAGCTCGTTCCTCTGGCGGAAGAAGGCGCAGACTTAAGGATTTGTCTGAAGAATGTCAGCTACATGGACAGTACCGGACTTGGCGTCTTCGTAGGCGTTTTTAAAACAGTGAAAAAACAAGGCGGTTCCCTTAAGCTTGAAAATCTGTCTGACCGGCTGATCCGTCTGTTCGAAATTACTGGTCTTAAGGACATCATTGATATTTCAGCAAAGTCAGAAGGTGGAGTGCAATGAATAACAAAGCTGATTACATCGAAATGAAAGTGCCGGCCCAGCCTGAATACGTAGGGATTATACGGCTGACTCTGTCTGGCGTTGCAAGCAGAATGGGCTATACGTACGATGAAATTGAAGATCTGAAAATCGCAGTGAGCGAAGCTTGTACAAATGCGGTTCAGCACGCTTATAAAGAAGACAAAAACGGGGAAGTGTCAATACGATTCGGCGTGTTCGAGGATCGTTTAGAGGTCATTGTGGCAGATGAAGGAGACAGCTTTGATTTTGATGAAAAGCAGCAGGATCTTGGGCCGTACACACCTTCACACACAGTCGATCAATTATCAGAAGGAGGGCTCGGTCTATATTTAATGGAAACGCTCATGGATGAAGTCAGAGTGCAAAACAACTCCGGCGTCACCGTAGCGATGACAAAGTATTTAAATGGGGAGCGAGTTGATCATGACACAACCATCAAAAACTACGAAACTAACTAAAGATGAAGTCGATCGGCTCATAAGCGATTACCAAACAAAACAAGATGAACAGGCGCAGGAAACGCTTGTGCGGGTGTATACGAATCTGGTTGATATGCTTGCGAAGAAATACTCAAAGGGCAAAAGCTTCCACGAAGATCTCCGCCAAGTCGGCATGATCGGGCTTCTCGGCGCGATAAAGCGCTATGATCCCGTGGTGGGCAAATCGTTTGAAGCTTTTGCGATCCCGACCATAATCGGGGAGATTAAACGTTTCCTCAGAGATAAGACGTGGAGCGTTCATGTTCCGAGACGAATCAAAGAACTGGGGCCGAGAATCAAAATGGCGGTCGATCAGCTGACGACAGAAACACAAAGGTCGCCGAAAGTGGAAGAGATTGCTGAATTCCTCGATGTATCAGAGGAAGAGGTTCTTGAAACCATGGAGATGGGCAAAAGCTATCAAGCCTTATCTGTTGATCACAGTATTGAAGCAGATGCGGACGGAAGCACAGTTACCATTCTCGATATCGTCGGTTCACAGGAGGATGGATATGAGCGGGTGAACCAGAAAATGATGCTGCAGAGCGTGCTTCATGTCCTGTCAGACCGTGAAAAGCAAATTATAGACCTAACGTACATTCAAAACAAAAGTCAAAAAGAAACTGGGGACATTCTCGGTATATCTCAAATGCACGTCTCGCGTCTGCAGCGCAAAGCTGTGAAGAAGCTCAGAGAGGCCTTGATTGAAGATCCCTCCATGGAGTTAATGTAATGATCCAGGTTGAAGAAAACGAGCATATTCAAACCCTTGTATACCAACTGAATAAAGAAGGAAAATCGATTTGCGGTGACAGTTTTTTTATGAAAGCTGATGATCAAGAATTAATTTGTGCGGTAGCTGACGGACTTGGAAGCGGATCGCTTGCCAACGAATCTTCTTCAGCAATCAAAGACTTAGTGGAAAACTATGCGAACGAAGACGTACAAAGCATCATCGAACGCTGTAATCAGGCGATGAAAAACAAAAGAGGGGCTACAGCTTCTGTTTTGAAAATTAACTTTGAACAAAGGCAGTTTACGTACTGCTCCGTCGGAAATGTACAGTTTATTCTGCATTCCCCGTCTGGTGAAAGCTTTTATCCTCTCCCGATTTCAGGCTATTTATCAGGCAAGCCGCAAAAATACAAAACGCACACCGCTACCTATGAAAAGGGTTCTAAGTTCATTATACATACAGATGGACTCAACGTACCCGATATCCGCTCCCACTTAAAAAAAGGCCAATCGGTAGAAGAAATATCAAATTCGCTGAAAATGTATACGACATCTAGAAGAGACGATCTGACATATATTCTTGGACTGCTGTCCTAGGAATGTAGAAAAAAGAAGCTGGGAAAGCCGGCTTCTTTTTTTGTAGTTGGCTATTAATAAGCGACTTACGGAACTTTATGAGCGGCGGTTTACAGAAACTTTTAGAAATGAATACATCATCTGTCTTTTTTTATGTGTTTTTTTCTGTTTTTGATACACTAGAGAAAGAACGACAAAATTGGAGGCTATGGTTACATGGAAACGTCAGCCCTTTTGAAACAGCAAATTGCGAAAGAAATAGGTTTATCACAAAAACATGTTGAAAGCGTCATCCGCCTTCTTGAGGACGGCAACACAGTTCCGTTCATCGCCAGATATCGAAAAGAGCAGACGGGTTCAATGGACGAGGTTCAGATTCAGACCATTTCTGAACGATGGCAATACATACAAAACCTGAATCAGCGAAAAGAAGAAGTGATCAGGTTAATCGCTGAGCAGGATAAACTAACAGATGAATTAAAACGCAAAATTGACCAATCCGTAAAACTTCAGGAAGTAGAAGACCTCTACCGTCCGTATAAACAAAAGCGCAAAACGAAAGCGACAGTCGCCAAAAGCAAAGGTCTTGAGCCGCTTGCCGACTATATCATGACCCTTCCGCAAGATGACCGCCTTGCAGAAACAGCAGACCAATATATCAGCGAAGAAAAAGAAGTGTTCACCAGAGAAGAAGCCATTGAAGGCGCCAAGCATATTATTGCGGAACAAATCTCGGACGAACCGAATTTCAGAAAATGGATTCGCCAGGAAACCTTTAAAAAAGGAACGATCAAGTCAGCTGCCGGAAAATCAGCAGACACAGATGAAAAAAACGTGTACGAAATGTACTACGAGTATGAAGAACCAATCGCAAAGGTCGTTCCGCACAGAGTGCTTGCCATGAATCGCGGCGAAAAAGAAGACATTTTAAAGGTGTCTATCGAACCGCCAGCAGATCACATTAAGGCTTATTTAGAAAAACAAATCATCAAAAACCGTTCAACGTCTGTAAAAGACATTTTGCAGGAAACGATTGAAGACAGCTACAAAAGACTGATTCAGCCGGCCATTGAACGTGAAATCAGAAAAGAGCTGTCAGAAAAAGCAGATGAACAGGCGATTCATATTTTTTCTGAGAACCTCAGAAAGCTTCTCCTTCAGCCGCCGATGAAAGGCAAGACGGTTCTCGGTGTAGATCCGGCTTTTCGAACAGGCTGTAAGCTGGCAGTGTCAGATGAAACCGGGAAAGTCTTAAAAATTGATGTGATTTACCCGCATGCACCTGTCAAAAAAACGAAGGAAGCTCATGAGAAAGTGAAAGCGATTCTTGAAGAGTATCAAGTGGAAATGGTGGCGATTGGAAACGGCACGGCCTCCAGGGAGACAGAGCAATTCATTGTGAATGTGCTGAAGGACACGCCGCGTGATATTTATTATGTGATTGTCAATGAAGCGGGGGCAAGCGTATATTCGGCTTCTGAGCTTGCCAGAGAAGAATTCCCTGAGCTTCAGGTCGAGGAACGCAGTGCAGTATCCATCGCACGGAGACTTCAAGACCCGCTTGCGGAACTCGTCAAAATTGATCCGAAATCTGTAGGTGTCGGACAGTATCAGCATGACGTCAGCCAAAAACGCTTAAATGAATCCCTGCGCTTTGTCGTTGAGACAGTCGTAAACCAGGTAGGAGTAAATGTCAACACAGCTTCCGCGGCGCTGCTTCAGTATGTAGCGGGATTATCAAAGTCCGTAGCGGGCAACATTGTCAAAAAGCGGGAAGAGCTCGGTAAATTTTCGAATCGAAAAGAACTGAAAGACATTCCAAGGCTCGGCGCGAAAACCTATGAACAATGTATCGGCTTTTTAAGAGTGCAGGAAGGGACAGAGCCTTTGGACAGAACAGGAATCCACCCGGAAAGCTATAAAGAAACAAAAACGCTTTTGAAAAAGCTCGGTGTTTCAACAGAGCAAATCGGCACGGCGGAATTGAAGGACAAAATCAACAAACTGGAGCTTTCTGAAACAGCAAAAGAACTGGGAATCGGTGAAATTACGCTGAAGGACATATGTGAACAGCTGACAAGACCTGAACGTGATCCGCGTGATGAGGTGCCTAAGCCTCTGCTGAAAACAGACGTCCTTCAGCTGGAGGATCTGAAAGAAGGAATGGAGCTGCAGGGCACCGTGCGCAATGTAGTGGACTTCGGAGCGTTTGTTGATATCGGAGTCAAACAGGACGGGCTTGTGCACATTTCAAAACTCAGCAATCAATTCGTCAAGCATCCGCTTGATGTTGTATCCGTCGGTGACATCGTGACGGTTTGGGTTGACGGTGTCGATGTGCAAAAAGGCAGAGTATCACTGTCTATGGTAAAATAAAAGCACTGCTTACGAGCAGTGTTTTTTCCTATAGAAATACCAGCATTGATTCAGCAGTTTAATTTGATAATTATCTTTTTCAAGGAACGCTTTTTGCATCTGCTTTTTCAGCCAATTTGGCATAGGCTCATTCCTCCTCAGCTTTGATATAAGAGGGGCGGTGATTACCCTATTGTATGCGAACAGTGAATTGTCCCGTTCAATGTTTTTTTAGTGAGGTGCACCATGGATAATAAAGAGCTGCAAAAGCTTACAGAGGATATTTCCAACACATTTTTCAAAAAGCCGTTTCGACATCAGGCTGTTTTCAACGACAAACTTAAAACGACCGGCGGAAGATACCTGTTAACCTCTCATAACATCGAATTGAACAGAAAATATTTGATTGAGCACGGCAGAGAGGAACTGATCGGCATTATCAAGCATGAGCTGTGCCATTATCACCTTCACCTTGAAGGAAAAGGATACAAGCACAGGGACAGAGATTTCAGAACGCTTCTCCAGCAAGTCAATGCGCCCCGCTTCTGTACGCCTCTAAAGAAAAAAACAGAAAGCAAAAAAACATATAGGTATATATGTACGGCTTGCGGCCAACAGTATATAAAGAGACGCGCCATGAATCCTGACAGATACAGATGCGGAAAATGCCGCGGGAAAATAAAAAGAATTTTTTCGTAAAAAAGGTTGACGAAACTGGCAAGCCTATGTTACATTATAAAAGTCGTCAGGAGAGATAAATAAAAAACATTTCCTCTTGACTCTGAATGACAAGACTGATATAATGAATCTTGTCTCATTATTCCACAGTAGCTCAGTGGTAGAGCTATCGGCTGTTAACCGATCGGTCGCAGGTTCGAATCCTGCCTGTGGAGCCATATTTGGAGAAGTACTCAAGTGGCTGAAGAGGCGCCCCTGCTAAGGGTGTAGGTCGCGTAAGCGGCGCGAGGGTTCAAATCCCTCCTTCTCCGCCATAAGATTGCGATATAAGTTCTCAACCATCGGCCCGTTGGTCAAGCGGTTAAGACACCGCCCTTTCACGGCGGTAACACGGGTTCGAATCCCGTACGGGTCATTCCATTTTCGTTGGGCTATAGCCAAGCGGTAAGGCAACGGACTTTGACTCCGTCATGCGTTGGTTCGAATCCAGCTAGCCCAGCCATTTTTATTTTTTGAAATTAAATAGTAAGAGCCATTAGCTCAGTTGGTAGAGCATCTGACTTTTAATCAGAGGGTCGAAGGTTCGAGTCCTTCATGGCTCACCATTTGTCTTTTTGCGGGTGTGGCGGAATTGGCAGACGCGCTAGACTTAGGATCTAGTGTCTTACGACGTGGGGGTTCGAGTCCCTTCACCCGCACTTTATTTACAAAGTGCACGCAAATTGGTTTTACTAGGTTAAGAGCCTGAAAACCAGCACAACATAATAATAGTCACGCGGTCGTGGCGGAATGGCAGACGCGCTAGGTTGAGGGCCTAGTGGGTGAATAACCCGTGGAGGTTCAAGTCCTCTCGGCCGCATCTCAATAATACCAAGGGTTTAATCACCTTTGGTATTATTTTTTTATGCGGAAAATACGGCTATGGAAGAAGTCTTGCTCACCAAAACTCACCAGTTACTTAAAGTAAGTCGTCCAAACGGTCGGCAGTTTCCTTCTGTTTATTAGGAAAAAGGTGTCCGTAAGTATTCATTGTAAAAGAAACGGAACTAAGTTACGAAAAAATTAAATGCTTGGTATACTTCGATAAAGAATGATCAAGTTGAAAAAGCTGAGAGAATAAAAAAAGAAGTAGAAGCTGAATTAGTAAGTATGGAAGAGAACCAAGACGCTTTGTTATATTATCAGTTGTTAGAATTCAGGCATGAGATAATGTTATCTTATATGGAATCGAAAGAAATAGATGATCTAAATAGTGCTTATGAAACAATAAAGGAAATAAAAGTGCAGGGGCAATTGACAGGAATGCTTGAATATTATTATTTCTTTTTCTTGGGTATGTACGAATTTAGACGAAAAGAGTTAACAAGTGCTATAAGTGCTTATAGGATAGTTGAAACTAAGTTATATCAGGTTGAGGATGAGATAGAAAGGGCAGAATTCTTCTTCAAAGTGTCGTACGTTTATTATTATATGAAACAGACTTATTTCTCAATGAACTATGCTAATCGCGCGCTAAAGATATTTAAAAATTATGATGAATATGCTGTCCAGACATTACGATGTCAATTTATTGTAGCAGGTAATTTAATTGATTCTTTGGAGTTTGAAATGGCTTTACAGCAATTTTTAAAGGCTTTAGATATTGCAGAGGATATAAAGATTGATCATTTGATTGGTATGTCTCACATGAATATTGGAATTTGTTATGAGGAATTAAAGGATTACGATAATGCTGCTAATCATCTGGATTTATCAATTAAAATTTTTGAAAAATCTGAACACAGTTTTTTAACGAAAGCTTTATTTGCTATGGCTCATGTTGAGGCGAAAAGAAATAATTTTAATGTTGCTCAGGAGTATTACTTGCAGGGTAAAGAGGTAGCTGAAAAGAACAAGGATAAGGAATACACAGCAAAGTTTAAAATTTTGGAAGGACTTTATTTTTCGAATGGTGAATATCATTTAATTAATGAAGCATTTTCTTATCTTGCAGACAGAAAAATGTTTGCTGACGTTGAAAATTTTGCTACCGAAGTTGGGGATTATTTTCATCATCGGGGAAATTTAGAGCTATCAAATGAGTATTATCGTATTAGTATTGAGGCGAGACGAAAAATAAAGAAAGGAGAGATTATAAATGAAGATCAGCCGAATTCTATTGACAGTAATGGTGTTAAGTAGCGTCTTAGCATTTACTCACTTTTCAGATACAGACAATGCTTCAAATGGTGGTTTCAATATTGCAGCAGACCGAGTTGGTGCATAAAGAGGTAGGGGGATTAGAACCCTTCCTCTTTTATTTGAACGAAATACTGAAATAGTTTCCATTATTTCCACCATACTGATAGGATTTAGAGGTTGCTTTGTCGTAAATTATTCAGTAGGTAAATGAAAGGTCTATGGTGTATTTTTCAAAATAAGTGCAATTAGAAGACCTTGTATTAAAAAAGGGGGCGTTGCCTTTTTGAAAGAGAAAGCCTCTTTTATTGAGTAACGAGAGTCTTTTAATGAATATAATCATACACATTTTTAACTAACAGCAAGCAGGTTACCACAATGAATAAAGTACGCACATAACTACTACCTCTTCTAATTGCAAACTTTGAGCCACAAACTGCGCCAGCAATTTGTGCAAGTCCCATTAGCAAACCATATGTATAGTTGACTTGCCCTAGGTACATAAACATCAGCAAGCCAGCAATATTACTGCCGAAATTCAAAAACTTTGCATTGCCTGCTGCTTTTAAAAAATCAAATCCGATCATTAAGAAAGCAAACATTAAAAATGAACCTGTTCCTGGTCCGAGAAATCCATCGTAAAAACCGATTGCAAAAATTAAAAGAATTAAAATAATAAAATGCCGGACAGATAGTTTTTTATAGGTTGAGATACTTCCCCAATCCTTTTTAAGGATGGTATAAACTGCGACAGCTGCCAGCATAACCAGCATTAAAGGTTTAAGCAATTCGGGGTCCATTAAATGGACTGTCCATGCCCCGGCCATAGAACCGATGAAAACGAGTGGGAATAGCTTGGAAATAGATTTAAAGTCAATCTTTCCAGAACGGTAAAACATAAATGTACTTGTTAATGATCCTATTGTTCCAGCTAATTTGTTTGTAGCAACAGCCTGAGCTGGGGTCAATCCTAAGAATAACAATGTAGGTAATGCGATTAATCCGCCTCCTCCTACAACAGAATCAATAAAAGCAGCTAAAAAACCAAAACAAATGACAAGCAGCACTGTGTAAATGTTAATGTCCTCCATAACTTTTCCTCCTTAGAAAGTTTGAAATGGTTTTAAGCATATCCTTATTTCTGCTTTTTCTGTCTCACGGACTTTCAGAATTTAGCCTTTCTTGCGTATTATGAGAATTGGTAAACTATACAAGAGAATCGTAAACCGTGATGATTTCTTCAAAACAAGCTTTTGTTACCTTTAGCTTGTTAGCAAAATCCCTACTTGTTATTAGACAATTCACCCACAATGGATAGCATCTTGAGAGAAGTGATTTCTGTTCAGTTGTAAGAGAATATAGCGTTTCTAAAGAACAGGTAGTTTTCATAACAAAATCCCCTTGAAAGTTTATATTAAGCCAACCTAGATTGGAATAGTGTATAGTATTAAAAAAATTTGAGATAATCATTTATTTATATCATCAGAAAAAGAGAGCCCAGCATAAGGCCCTTTTTCCCAAGTATTTTAAATCATTTGTACAATGTTTCTATGGGTGTGTCTCCTTCTAAAAGCGTTACGATTTTTCTGTATGCTCTCGCGTTTCCAATTGATGCTTCTATAACGCGTGCCACATCTTCTCGGGATATACGAGAGGTCTCTGAACCAGCAGGGTCAGTGGTTATCTTTCCAGTTCCTCTTTCGTCAGAAAGAACACCTGGTCGTAAGATAGTGTAGTTCAGATTGCTTTCTTTAAGAATTCTATCAGCATAATGTTTCGCAATAAAGTAAGGTTTCATACTCTCTGGTTTCCAATAATCCCGCCGGTCTGAATCAATGCTGCTGACAATAATGAATTGCTTTACGGCATTTTTTTCAGCTGCCTCAACAGCCTTTGCTGCTCCATCTAAATCGATCATAAGTGTTTTATCTGGACCTGTATGTCCGCCAGATCCTGCTGTGAAGACAACAACATCAAACCCTTTGATGGCTTCGGTTATTGTTTCTATATCGTCTTCTAAATTTAGGTGAATTGGTTGAACACCTTTATCCTCAAAGTAAGAAAATTGCTCTTCTTTCCTTAATCCGACGGCTACATCATGTTCTTTTTTCTCGTTCAAGATATTGACTAGATTTTTACCAACTTTCCCGTTCGCTCCAATAATGAATACCTTGCTCAAATTAATCCCTCATTTCAAATAAATTTAGCATAACTTTCCAAGGAGAACTTAAAGTTAGATTTTCCTTCTTTTGTTTCCAATATCCCATGTAAATACAAATGTATCAAATTATATGCTTGCTGCATACATATAATTAATGATTTGAGTAAAAAGTCTGCTTGTCATATACTTAAAAAAGAATATACTTGAGCGACTGGTGGGAAGTTATGTTATGAATACAAATGAGTTCATGGATCAGTGGTTATCGCTGGATACTATACAAAATACAATAAAAAAGGAATTGGAAAGTATATTACAGGCTGAATTCAGCCTTTCGATTAAAGAGTTCTATGTTCTTTATTATCTTTCTAAGTCACCGGACAAAAGCCTTAGGCTGCAACAGTTGCAGGAAAAGATAGGTTTAAGCCAAAGTGCTCTTTCCAGACTGGTGGGGAACATGGAGGCCAACAGTTGTGGTGCCTTAGAGAAACATATTTGTTCAGATGATCGCAGGGGCACCTATACCAGATTGACGGAACTGGGGGAAAATAAACTTCAGAAAAGTCTTCAGGTTTTCCATGAGATTTTACAAAAGCATTTAAAAACGCATAACTTGGATACAATAGTGAAAGAGCTAATAAATGAACTATAAACAGCTTAATCTGTCAAAGGGCTTGAAATTTTAAAAGCTCTTTGATTTGACTTTTTAACGATTTAGAGATAAATTGTATGCATGATGCATGCATATGTTATTGTATATGTATGTCACATACATTTATTTTAGGAAGAAAGGATGTTTAAACATGCAAGATCTATTTAGTACTTTTAAAATTAAGAATTTGGAGCTGAAGAACCGCGTTGTCATGTCTCCGATGTGTATGTACTCTGTCGACAAGAAAGACGGCGTTGCAACTGATTGGCATTATTTGCACTACGTAAGCCGTGCAATTGGTGGAACTGGGTTTATCATGATTGAAATGACCGATGTGGAACCTGATGGAAGAATTTCCGACTATGACTTAGGTTTGTGGTCCGATGAACAAATTCCGGCACTTGCAAGAATTGTCGAAGCTATTCATAAGCATGGAGCTAAAGTGGGGATCCAGATTGCGCATGCTGGTCGTAAAGCTGAAGATGCAGATGTACCGGTTGCACCTTCCGCAATCCCTTTTGATGAGAAATCTAAAACACCAAGAGCGCTTTCAACCGAAGAAGTGAAAGGAATGGTAGAAAAATTCCGTTTAGCGGTAAGACGTGCAGTCAAAGCTGGTTTTGATACGATCGAAATCCATGGGGCGCATGGCTATTTGATTCATCAGTTCCATTCTCCACTTACAAACAAAAGAGATGATGAATATGGTAAAGACTTGACTAAATTTGGTCGAGAAATCATTCAGGCTGCTAAAGAAGAAATGCCTGCCGAAATGCCATTACTAATGCGTATCTCTGCAAAAGAATATGTTGAGGGCGGATATGGCATAGAAGAAAGCATCGAATTCGCTAAAGCCTATCAAGAAGCAGGAGTGGATATGTTTGATATCTCTTCTGGTGGTGAAGGACAGATTGCTGCTTGGGGACGACCAGGAACACACGCAGCTTACCAAGCTCCACTTGCAAGAAGAATCAAAGAAGCGTTACAAGTTCCAGTAATCGCTGTAGGAAGACTCGATGATCCAAAATTAGCTAATGCGATCATCGGTAATGAAGAAGCAGATCTAATCGCTGTTGGCCGAGGTATGCTAAGAAATCCTTACTGGACTCTTGAAGCTGCTAAGCAATTGAGAAAAGAGACATCTGTACCAAAACAGTATACTGATGGTTTCCGTTTTTAATTCATTCCAATCTATAACATAAGGAGGAATAGAAAATGAGTAAAACACCAATCAAGGATTATAACCAAATAGTTGAGGTGATCGGCAAGTATGTAGAAGGGCTTGTGACTGGAAAGAAAGAAGTTATGCAGCCAGCTTTCCACGGAGATGCGACAATGTATGGATATAATTCTAATGGTTTTCTCGGAGGCCCTATTCAGAATTTATGGGATTTTGTTGATAAAGCCGGTGCTGCGCCGGATCTCAAAGCAAGGATCGACGTTTTAGACGTAGAAGGCACAATTGCCACAGCTCGTATTAGCCTAGAAAACGATGCTTATGGAGAGTCCTATACAGACTATCACCAGTTGCTTAAAGTTGATGGAGAATGGAAAGTGATTGGTAAGGTATTTCATTTACACGTATAAACGGGCTCTTGAAAATAATGGGATTAAGATACAAAAAGGAGTGTTATTTCCATGTCATATATTGAAAATAAAGTAGTTGTCATCACAGGTGCATCAAGCGGAATAGGTGAGGCCACAGCAAGTTATCTTGCTGAAAAAGGTGCAAAGGTTGTATTGGCTGCAAGAAGTGAAAATAAGCTTCAGCAGATTGTAAATAGTATTTCAAGTAAGAACGGGATTGCTGTATATAAAGCAACGGATGCTACCAATAAAGAAGACATCCAAGCCTTAATTGACTATGCTATTGAAAAATTCGATAGAGTTGACACGCTAATCAACTGCGCTGGCCTCATGTTGTTTTCCATGTGGGATAATGCGCATGTAGATGAGTGGGAAAAAATGATTGACTTAAACCTGAAAGGTACTCTGTACGGTATCGCAGCAGTACTGCCGCATATGAAACAGCAAGGAAAAGGACAAATCATAAATGTTGGATCTATTGCAGGACATGCAGTAGGGGAGGGGCATGGTGTCTATAGCGCAACAAAGTTTGCTGTGAAGGCAATAACTGAAAGCTTGCGCAAAGAGGTATCTGTTAAGTATAACATACAGGCATCCATGGTTTCCCCTGGTGTTATAGCTACTAATTGGCAGGATACTGTCACAGACAGCGACGTGAAAGGTGTATTGAATAACCTGGATGAAGTAGCTATTGATGTAGACCATGTCGCGAAGACAATTGCTTTTGTTGTCGATCAGCCTTCTGATGTATTGATAAATGATGTATTTGTTACACCTACTGCTCAACAGTGGTAAGCTCTATAAACCCGTTTAAACATATCTTTTTGAGTTTAAACGGGTTTCTTTATAGTTGGGAATATCATTTGTTTTTCTTTTTTTTAGACGTATTAAGCCCCTTTAGGAATATCCATGAAGAGACACGAGTGAAATATGTATAACTACACAATATTCAGTGGATTACTGTCTCGAAAACAGTGCCCATTTTGTGCCCAAAATGAATAAAAAAAAGATGAAAATGAGTGTAATGAATGACATCAAATACTTGAAATAATAGGCTTTTGTAACTGATAATATGTTTTTACTAGGTTGAGGGACTCGATTTAGATGAATATACCAAATCATATTGGTATCTTTTTTGCTTTAGATTTATTAAATCTCCTTTAGGAAATCATGACTTGCCACCAACAACACGTTATTGCACATATAAATAAGAAGCAACTACTTGGGCAGCTTCTTCTGTCTTTTAACACCAATCAGATCTCATATGTATTATAATGTTACCAAACCATATTGGTTGATTCCTGTAAGAGACTGGCACCGAGGAGAAAATGATAGATGGTTTATTTCGTAGTGTTTTTTTGTTTTGCTATTACACTGCATAATATTGAGGAAGCTATTTGGTTACCTGAGTGGTCACAACAACCTTCAAAGTTTCAAAAGCCAGTAACCTCAAATGAATTTCATTTTGCTGTCATTGTTATAACTATGTTGGCTTATTTATCTGCATTTGGTTTTTTATATATGCCAGAATCAGATATTGCAAAATGGATTTTCATTGGCTTTCTAGGTTCTATGGTTATCAACGCTATTTTTCCACATCTTATCGCAACTGTTTTAATGAAAAAGTATGCACCTGGACTTCTTACGGGCTTATTGCTTAACATTCCAGTAAACTCATTAGTTATTTATCAAATGTTTTTAAAGAATTTGATTGTATGGAAGGAGTTAATAATATCTACGTTGGTTGTAGGAATTATTTTATTAGCACTTATTCCATTATTATTTAAAGTTGGTGATAAAGTATCTCCTCAATGAGTTTGAATTGATTAGAATCGAGGAAGAAGGTGAAACTTTTATTAATAAGGAAGAAATTAGAATTCTAATCAATATAGATGAGAAAAAAAGCAAGGTTATTCATTGTTTTGGCTCACCATTTTTTAACCATAATTGATGTAAACGTATAGAAATGATGGCAAATGAATATAAAGAGTGTAATGAAAACAAGCTTTCATAACCAATGATGTAGATTTACTATGTTGAGGGCCTAGTGGGTGAATAACCCGTGGAGGTTCAAGTCCTCTCGGCCGCATCTCAATAATACCAAGGGTTTTAGACCTTTGGTATTTTTTTGTTTATTTTTAAATGATCTACTGGTGTCTCTACAATGATGATGGTTTATTTGTTTATACTGAAATAATTTATTATTCACCGCATGCAATAGTGGTTATAACTATTTCACTAAAGCAGGAGGCGGCGGAGATGGCGAATATGAAATGGTTGGCATTGCATCGGGCAGTGGAAAGAATTTAGGGCTGTATTTGAAAAGTATGCTCGTCATGAAGGTGTTTTTGATCAAGTGAATATTATTATGGCGCTCACCATGCAGGAAAGTGGTGGGTTTTCTTTAGATATTATGCAAGTTCCGAAAGTATTGGCTTACCTCCTAACTCCATAACTGACCTAGAATACTCGATTGAAGTCACTGATTATCTTCATGAACAAGGAAATTTAATGCTCTCTAATGAATATTATCGTATGAGTATTGAAGCAAGACGAGATTATTTTGTTATATCGGATTTTTACAAAACAATGTCTTAAATTATCATTGATTTGGGTGCCCAATTAGTGCCCTGAATTCATGAAAAATGATAATATAAGTGTAAATAAAGTGGCTATTTTAAAATTAGAATCAATTCATTATCGTAAAAGCAATAATAACTAATCGGCGAAGAAAGGATGATCAGTCAAATGAAAACATTAGTTATCGTTATACACCCTAATTTGGAAACGTCTGTTGTCAACAAAACCTGGATGAATCGTTTAAAGCAAGAGAATGACATTACGGTTCATGACCTGTACGGTGAATACCCTAATTTTATCATTGATGTAGAAAAAGAGCAGCAGCTCCTGTTAGATCATGAGCGTATCGTTTTTCAGTTCCCAATGTATTGGTACAGCAGTCCCGCGTTACTCAAACAATGGGAAGATGATGTGTTAACACATGGCTGGGCTTTTGGAACTGGAGGAACGAAATTGCATGGAAAAGAACTACTTTTAGCTATCTCCCTAGGCGCACAGGAAACTGATTATCAAGCAGGCGGAGACTATAATATCACGATCAGCGAGCTTATCAGACCGTTTCAAGTCACTGCTAACTATATAGGAATGCGTTTTCTTCCTGCGTTTACACAATATGGGACACTTCATCTTTCAAAAGAAGATGTTAAGAACAGTGCGGAGAAATTGGTTGACTATCTTAAAGCTGAGCATTGATCCGGTATTCGCGAGGGAAGCTGAAACAAATGAAGTGTTGTGAAAATAAGGGTTTGTGATAGATTTTAATCAAACTTTATTTCAAAGTTACATCGAATACTGAATGCAGGGGGGCATAGAGCGAGGGCTTAAAATTAATGACAGCAGGGCAATGAGTACATATTTCTTGATGATATGTAGAGTTCCTTGTCTCTAATAGGTGCCCAATTTGTGTCCAGAATTCATGAAAAATGATGAAAATAAGTATAAATAAAATAAACGGATGCTTTGAATTAGCCTTTGTAACCCATGATATGTTTTTACTATGTTGAGGGCCTAGTGGGTGAATAACCCGTGGAGATTCAAGTCCTCTCGGCCGCATCCCAATAATACCAAGGGTTTAACCACCTTTGGTATTATTTTTTTATGCGGAAAATACGGCTATGGATGAAGACTTACTCACCAACTCACCAGTACTTAAAGAGTAAGACATCCAAACGGTGGCAGTTTCCTACTATTTATTAGGAAAAAGATGTCCGTAAATATTCATTGTAAAAGAAACGGAACTATGTCCTAATCGTTCAAAAAAATAAAGGGTGGTACATACTATACATGACTAACATGCATTGACCATTTCCTTCTTTTTCAGCGCCCCGATTGTTGAAGAACATAAGCTAATACAACTGACTCGACTTCTAAAGTTTGCTCCATTCTTTATTGAAACAACTCATCCACAACATGTTTTAAAATCTCGTAAGACTGAATTTCCTTGCTCAATTCGTAAATATTAGACAACACAATTAATTCATCTGCTTGATACATCTGTTGGAAATCAATTAGTTCGCGACGAATTGTTTCTGGATCACCCATGATTGTATACCCCAGTCGACGATGGAGAATTTCTAATTCAAACTGTGATAACGATTCTAGGAAGTTTTCAGTGGGTGGAATAAGCTTACTTAAATTATTTGTATAAATATCAATATAAACCTGCAAATGACTTGCAGAAATAAAAGATGCCTCTTCCATAGATTCTGCTGCAATCACATTAATACAAGTGATCACATAAGGCTCTTGTAAATAAGAAGACGGTTGGAAATGTTCTCGATAAATAGCGAGCGCTTCTTCCATCGCATGAGGTGAAAATTGAGCGCCAAATGCATAGGGTAAACCAAGCTTTGCAGCAATTTCTGCTGAATCCGTTGAGGAGCCTAATATAAAAACAGGCACATGCGTTCCAATACCCGGATAAGCGCGAACCTCTCCCTGCACACTCTTATCCCCAACAAAACGCAAAATATCATTTACTTCTCTTTCAAAGAAAAACACGCCATTATGGTTGGAACGGCGAATCACGTCAGCCGTTTTTTGATCCGTTCCCGGTGCGCGTCCTAATGCCAAATCTACACGATTTGGATATAATGTTTCAAGTGTTCCAAATTGCTCCGCTACAACTAATGGGGAATGATTTGGCAACATAATACCTCCTGAACCTACGCGGATGTCCTTTGTATTTGCTAATATATGTTGTACAATTGATACGGTTGCTGCACTTGCATAAGCGTCGTGATTATGGTGCTCTGCAAACCAAATCCGTTTATAGCCCATATGATCTACAGCTTTAGCTAATGACACTGCAGAATCAATCCCTTGTTTCATTGTTTCTCCTTGTCTTAATGGAGCAACTGATAAAACAGATATATCAAATTTCTTCATAATTTCACCTCTAAACATATACAACATCAATGGAAAAACCATTTTAAATAAATGTCTCATATTAGCTGGTGTACATTCCTCTTTTGATTTGTATGCAAATAAATATATACTTTCTCAATCGATCAATACATAGGGAAAATAAAGTGATTTCACCATATCACTTTATTTTTAAAGTTTTAAGCAAACATAAACAAATTGTACAGCGAACAAACTATGTAAAATACATCTTATTTTTCAGAAAGGATACAAGAAAATGATTGATGAAATAGATAAAAAAATACTTGATGAGCTGTCTAAAAATAGTCGCATTACAATGAAAAAATTAGGGGAAAAAGTACATCTCACTGCACCAGCAGCCGCAGCAAGAGTAGTAAAGTTATTAGACAATGACATAATAAGAGGATGCAGTATTGAAGTGAATCAAGTGAAATTAGGCTTCTCTATACATGCTTTTCTTAATATTTATATCGAAAAAATCCATCATCAACCCTATTTAGCCTTTATAGAAACACAAGGTAACTATGTAATAAACAATTATAAAGTTAGTGGAGACGGTTGCTATTTGCTTGAATGTAAATTTCCTTCAAACGAGGTATTAGATCAATTTTTAAATGACTTAAACAAACATGCAAACTATAAAGTGTCGATTGTTATTGGTAAATAGTTACCTTTTATAAAACGGCGATGTGTGGTCATATAACATGATATATATCTGCTCTAAAAAAAGCCCTAGTTTGGATATGAAACTTACCAAGCTAGGGCTTTTTTTATACATATACGAACTGCAGCTGTTGACCATGTTAAGTGTACTCTCTCCCAGATCTTCATTGTAATTTGGCTATTATGACATACTTTCACTATAATTTTTTATCTGTTTGATCTAGTTGAACGTTAATACCTTTCGAAAATAAAGTCAAAGAGTTAAAACACTTTTTTTTATCTATGTATTTGAATACTGCTGATATTATACACTTAACTCTGTCGAAGTAAGACAAATAAAAATGAAAGTGAGTTGTAAATATGAATATTACACAAATTCGAAATGCAACAATTGTTGTAAATTACGCAAATAAAAAATTTTTAATAGATCCTATGTTAGCAGAAAAAGGTACGTACGCTACTTTCCCTGAAACGATCAGACAAGATCTATTTAATCCTTTGGTGAGTTTGCCAACATCAATAGATAACATTCTGGATGGCGTAGATGCAGTAATTGTTACTCATCTACACCTAGATCACTTTGATGATGTGGCAAAAAACGTATTGCCAAAAAACATCAAAATGTTTGTTCAAAATGAAGCAGATGCAAAAGAAGTAAAAGCAAGTGGTTTCAAAAATGTAGAAGTACTGCAACAAGACACTGTTTTTGAAGGGATCCAATTAGTAAAAACAAAAGGTGAACATGGCAGAGGAGAAGAGTTATTAAACTTAATGGGTGAAGTTTGTGGATTAGTATTCAAGCACCCAAGTGAAAAAGTTTTATATGTAGCTGGGGATACAGTTTGGTATGATGCTATCGAAGACGAGATTCATACACATGAACCAGAAATCATTGTGGTTAATGGGGGAGACAATCAAAGATTAGATTTAGGTTCACTCATCATGGGAAAAGAAGACATCTATGAAGTTCACAAGGCTGCTCCTCATGCTAAGATTATATCTGTTCATATGGAAGCTGTTAACCATTGGACACTATCTAGAGAAGAATTAAGAAACTTTAGCAAAGAAAAAGGATTCTCAAGACATATTTTAGTACCAGAAGATGGAGAGTCTTACACATTTTAATATAAACAACGAAAAATAATATTGTCTTGTTCATATTTAAAAATAAGAAATAGAAGAAGCTCATAATTATAAAAAATAATCATGAGCTTCTTCTAAAGATGAATATAATTAAATTTTAGATATACCAAAAATCAAAAAAACGGAATAACAAAAATGGAATGTTCCAATGATGACAAAAAAACTTAAACAGCACCAGAGATTTGTCGTTAGGAGGTAGAATTCATGGTAATGACAAGAAAAGATACAAATATATCAACACAGCAGCCTGTTTGGTTACAAGGTTATATTGATTCACCAGAAAAACAAAACCAACTTTATAAAAAAACATTAAAAATCTTGATTTTTTCACAAATATTTGGGGGAGCAGGACTTGGTGCTGGGATAACAGTTGGGGCGCTTCTTGCACAAGATATGATGGGATCGGAAAATGTAGCAGGAATTCCAACTGCCCTCTTTACTTTTGGATCTGCCGTAGCTGCTCTACTTATAGGAGCATCCTCACAACGTTTTGGCCGTAGAGCTGGACTTGCAGGTGGTTTCCTTATAGGAGGATTAGGCGCTATAGGTGTTATAATTGCGGCTTTAATCAACAGCGTTGCCCTATTATTTGTTTCCCTTCTTATTTATGGAGCAGGTATGGCTTCTAATCTTCAAGTTCGGTATGCTGGGACAGACCTTGCAAATGAGAAACAACGGGCAACTGCTGCAAGTATGGCCTTGGTTTCAACTACTTTAGGAGCTGTAGTGGGCCCTAACTTAGTTAATACGATGGGAGAATTTGCAGATTCAATTGGTGTTCCCAAATTAGCTGGTCCGTTTATCATGTCAGGAGCAGCTTTTATAATTGCTGGATTTATTCTCTTCATTTTTCTTCGTCCAGATCCGCTGTTTGTATCTACAGCTATTGCGAATGCTGAGAAAAAAGACGATAAAGTACAAATAGGAGGAAGTCTAAAAAATACTGCCATAAACAAAAAAGGAATAATGGTAGGAGCTGTAATTATGATTTTAGCTCAACTGATCATGACAGCGATTATGACAATGACACCAGTTCACATGGGACATCACGGTCATGGTTTGAGCGAAGTGGGTTTAGTGATAGGGCTCCATATTGCAGCGATGTATCTTCCTTCACCATTGACTGGTTTATTAGTAGATAAGTATGGTCGCACTACTATGGCTATTGCTTCAGGTGCTACACTTCTTGCCGCTGGATTGGTGGCAGCTATTGCACCGGCAGACTCATTATCATTACTAATCCTAGCACTAGTATTACTAGGGGTAGGTTGGAACTTTGGTTTACTAACGGGAACTGCCCTCATTATAGATTCAACACATCCATCTCTACGAGCAAAAACACAAGGAACATTCGATGTTTTAGTAGCACTATCAGGAGCAGCAGGTGGAGCCTTGTCAGGAATGGTTGTTGCACATTCTAGTTATACAATACTATCAATTTCTGGAGCCGTTTTGTCATTGTTACTTGTTCCTGTAGTTATTTGGTATTTTAGAAGGAATCAGGAAAAAGCATAAGCTTTTTGAAAAAAGGAAGTAATATTTATTTTGAAGTACCTTTTTATTTTCGATGCTCAAGTTGAGCAGCAGAGATTTTAAGTAGCGTATTTTCAATAACCTATTTGCAAAGGAACATAAAACTGAGATCAAAGTGGCTGCCAGATAGGGTAAGGGGCATAGGTTACTAAATAATTTAAAAAAGCTTAATCTTTTTGATTAAGCTTTTTTAAAAAGTTCTGTTAAAGTTTGATGTTGATTTACAGTCTAAGTAAAACTCTTCTCAAACTTTATTCATTTTAATAAACCATATTTATTTTTAATCACGGTTATTAGAGCTATTACTATAGTGTCTAGGCGAAAATACGTTTTTTAATGCACTTATTATTCCAGGCACAAGAAAGAAGGCGCCAAAAAAGACAGTAAGTAAATTTAATTGTGGTGTTTCATAAAAAGTAAACCATTCTATAAAAATTGACGATTCCGTAATTCTCCCAAATAGTGTACCATCAATCTCTCTATAATTAGGTAACCATCCTGTTGTTTCAAATGTAATAAAAATGATCTGTGACAATAAAAACACACCAATTTGAGAAACCCAATATTTTTTCAAAAATGGAACACTTTTTTGCTTTTCAGCCAACTAATATACCTCCCTGCATTAGATACCATTTTATATTGATATACGGAAAATCCAAGAACAAGTTTCAAAATTAAACATATTTTTCTATCAAATCAATACCTTATTCTGGAATTCCTACATACCAACTGTGCTCATTTGCATTAGCTAACAGCTGGTCAGACAAAACATCTTTTGCATGAAACATACCTCCTACACTCCTTATTATCAGATTTATTGGCCACTTTATTAATTTTAGACGTTCTCCTCCATTGGTTAACCCACTCTTTTATTGATTCATAATTCTACTAAACTCCCACAATAGGAAGACATATCTCTTATTTTCTTCTTTTTCTCAGTTTTTCATGGGTATTAAAATTTACAAGCAAAGAGGAAATGGACATATATCGTAGTAGGGGAAAAATGCGGATATCCCAATCATGCAAAAAGACGCCATCTTATAAAAGAATAACGTCCGATTGTTGAATATCTTATCTTTCTAACTCAATGAATTACATTTAAAGTAATTTTGAGGCATGGCTGACCAATAACACTAGCTGCCCGGAATTAAACGAATCCCCTTCACGGAGCTTCAGTGTTTTTCTTTCCGATAGACCATTGAATATGTCTTCAGGGAGTTCCAGCTGTAAAGCGAACAGCATTTGTCGATGTCGTGATGACAGCAGCATATTTTCTGTTATTCGAAAAATGGGACTTCTTATACTGAATACATTCATGGTCATCCGTTATATCCTTATGGACGTCTTACATAAATTTGTAGAGAGTTTTTTTGCCATGGTTCTTTTAACGCTTCAATAAAATCCTGATTCATTTTGCATAGTTTACGGTTTAGTAATCATCCATGTAACACCAAATTTATCTATCACTTCTCCATAGTGTGCGCCCCATGGCTGCAAAGCAAAGGGATATTTGTTTTCTCCACCCTCACCAAGCTTGGTAAATGCCTCTCTTGCTTCGCTCTCATTATCATAGGTTAAAGCAAGACTGATGCTACGATTACCGACCACTTGTTCAAAGGAATCAGAAAGCATTAAGATATTGTTTCCAGCTATCATCAAAGACAGATGCATAACTTTCTCCTTCATATCTTCTGGAGTTCCTGATACCTCACCGAATGTTTTAAGTGATACAATTTCTCCACCGAGTGATTCTAAGTAAAAATCCGCCTGGCTTCTTGCCTCCTCTGACATTAGATAAGAGTTTAATTGTGCTCCCATGATTTCAACAACCTTTCCATTTTTATTTGTCTTTCTACGAATGCAACAAATACGACTTAATGAAATCGACAAAGGAAAAAACTTTTTTGTAATCTTTTTAACATGTGGAGTTGCTCCATTAAATTTGTTTCCATCATCAGAATATTTGAGTCCCCTCAGAACCCCCCCTATCCTCCTAGATTACTTTTCGGACAATTACTTTCGACGGCAAGTAGAAAATTCCTGCCGGTCATAAAAGGGTAGTATGGACGTTTATTGTTTGTGCTCACCACTTATTAACCAAACCTATAGAAATGTTGTAAAGTGAGGTTAGAAAGTGTAATGAAAACAAGCTTTCATAAGCAGTGATATGGATTTATTATGTTGAGGGCCTAGTGGGTGAATAACCCATGGAGGTTCAAGTCCTCTCGCCGCATAAATGATACCAAGGGTTTTAGACCTTTGGTATTTTTTGTGCTTATTTTTCAATTGTCTATTGTCTACAAACCCCAGTTACCTTATGTAAGTCATCTTATTTATCATATATTTCTTTTTATTTGTTTTGATATAGGTGTCCGTAACATCAATTAGAACAATGTTTTAAACGCTCTTTAATTACTTTGTCGTAGTCTTTTATATTGCTGATGTTGAATCAATGCTTAAACAGATTCACACAAAAAAGGGTCAGTTACCCATGCCAAATTACGACAAATACTTGATGTTTCTTGTAATAAAACCTTATTTTGTGACAAATATATGAATATTTTGTCACATTGTAAATTATGTAATTATTTTATATATTTAGAAAAAAAGAAAGGAGATCATATTAAGAACAAAATTCATAATATTATGTTTTCTTGTGTTTATAGTTCGATAAAACTGAATAATGGAGTGTGTAATCTATGGGAAAAACCTTTATATCTAAGACTAACAAGCTGCATATTAGGAAAATCTTAATAGTGGTTGCAGTCTTTTTATTAGTTACTGGTAATCTGTTATCAGCATTGCCAAATCATATGCATGCTGAAGATAATACAGAAGTGACTGAAAAAGCAGATACTACGTGTTCAGCTCCGGTCGCATTGATTAATGGTAGCTTTGAGCAAGGTGCAGCAAGAGGATCTGCACATGATGGTTCGGGTCTCTATTATCTTGAATCAGAGGTTCCTGGTTGGAAAACTACTGATAAAGCAATTGAAATATGGAATTATAAAGAAAATATACCGGCCGTTGCAAAAAATTGGCCAGCCCCCCCTAATGGGAATCGATGGGCGGAATTAAACGCTTTTGAGAATGGCATGTTGTATCAAGATGTGAAAACAACTCCAGGACAAACGATATATTGGCGTTTATCCCATATGGGGCGGAATGGTGTTGACACCATGCAGGTCCGCATCGGTGCAGTGACTGCTACCCCATACGATACGAAGGTCCAAAAACAACTGTCTGATGGGAGAACAGCATGGGGAACCCATACAGGTTCTTATACTGTTCCGGCAGGACAGACGAAAACTCGTTTCGGTTTTGAGGCAGTTAGCACAGCTGGCGGAAGTATCGGTGCCGGCAACTTTTTGGATGATATTTTCCTTGGAACTGAACCATGTGTCACGGCAAATAAGTCAGTCTCTCCACAGGGTGAGGTGCATCCCGGAGATGAATTAACATATACAGTTCAAGTCAAAAACCAAGGCGGAGATGTTGCCGCTGATGCAAGTTTTACGGATGCAATCCCAGTGGGAACGGAATATGTTCCTGGAACACTAAAATTAATTAATGGTTCGACAACAAAGAATCTCACTGATGCATCCGATGGTGATGCAGGCCATTTTGATGGTAGTAAAGTAAATATTACATTAGGAGATTTACCTAATACGAACAACTTGCCTAATGGAATGACTGTACAGTTTAAAGTGAAAGCCAAGACAGGTTATGCCGGTAAAGAAATTTCTAATAAAGCGCAAATAAACTATGACAGTTTATTAACGAATACAAGTAAACAAACCGAATCAAACGAAGTAACAACTCCGGTTGTTTTTAAAGATCCTGTACTTGAATCAAAGAAAACGTCTGCTATTAAGTCAAAAGCGGAAGGAAACCAAGATGCAGATCACCCAGAAGTAGGAGATACACTTCTTTACACAATACAAACACGGAATACTGTTGAAGACAGTGTGGTGAAAAAGCTTGCCATTTCAGATGTGGTGCCAGAAGGCTTAGAATATGTTCCGGGCACTTTACAAGTTGACGGTGCATCAGTTAGTGATGCTCTAGATGATGACAAAGGACAATATACCGACGGGAAAGTGTCAGGTCAGATTGGTGATGTGACCGATTCTGAATGGCATAACGTTACCTTCGAAGCAAAAGTTAAGCCTGGTCAAGCAGGAAAGGATATTATCAATACGGCAAGCATTTCAGGAGACAATATAGACACTCCGGATACGCCGAATAATGAAGTTAAAGTCTATCCTAGGAATCCTGACTTAGAGTCAAAGAAAACGTCAACAATTAAGGAAAAAGTGGAAGGAAACAAATATCCGGATCACCCTGAAGTAGGCGACACACTTCTTTACACAATACAAACACGAAATACTGAAGAAGACAGTGAGGCGAAAAATCTTACTATTTCAGATGCCATACCAGATGGACTTGAATATGTTCCAGGCACTCTGAAAGTAGACGGCACAGCAGTCAGCGATGCTCAAGACGACGATAAAGGTGATATGACAGATGGCAAAGTGTCAGGCCAAATTGGTGATGTGAAGGATACGGAATGGCATAACGTTACATTTGAAGTGAAAGTAAAAGCGGGTCAAGCTGGTGAAACGATAAAGAATACGGCTACCGTTTCTGGCAGTAACATCGATACTCCGGATAAGCCGAGCAATGATACCGAAATTTATCCAAGAAAGCCGGATGTAGAATCGAAGAAAACCGCAAGCCTTCAGGCAAAAGCAGAAGGCAATAAAGATGAGAAACATCCAGAAGTAGGAGATACACTTCTTTATACAATCGAAACGAGAAACACAATTGAAGACAGTCTTCTGAAAGATCTTGTCATTTCAGATGAACTTCCTGACGGCTTAGAATACGTTTCGGGCTCACTAAAAGTAGACAATAAAGAAGCCAGCGACGCCAAAGATGATGATAAAGGCGATATGACAGACGGCAAAGTGTCAGGTCAAATTGGTGATGTGACTGACACGGAATGGCATACTGTTACATTTGAAGCGAAAGTGAAAGCCGGCCAAGCTGGCGAAACGATTCAAAATACGGCTAGCGTTACTGGCAGCAACCTAGACACTCCGGATACGCCGAAAAATGAAGTTGAAGTTTATCCTAGGAATCCTGTCTTAGAGTCAAAGAAAACAGCAAGTATTCAAGCGAAAGCAGAAGGCAATAAAGACGAAAACCAGACGCAAGTGGGAGATACCCTTCTCTATACAATCCAGACGAGAAACACAGTTGAAGATAGTCTGGTGAAAAATCTTGTTATCTCAGATGAACTTCCAGAAGGACTCGAGTATGTTTCTGGAACGCTAAAAGTAGACAATAAAGCCGTCAGCGACGCCCAAGATGACGATAAAGGCGATATGACAGACGGCAAAGTATCGGGTCAAATTGGTAATGTTACAGATACTGAATGGCATACTGTTACATTCGAGGCGAAAGTAAAAGCTGGCCAAGCTGATGAGAAAATTGTCAATACTGCCAGCGTCTCAGGTGACAATGTTGATAAACCAGACAAACCAAGCCATGAGGTCAAAGTTTCTCCAAGAAATCCAGTCTTAGAGTCAGAAAAGACAGCTAAGAATTTGGATTCAGATAAAGAGAAGTATGAAGCAGGAGATACGGTTGTTTACACGATCAAAACAAGAAATACAGTTAAGGACAGTAAAGTAACTGATCTCGTCATCGCAGATAAACTGCCGGCAGGCTTAGAATATGTTTCTGGCACACTAAAAGTAGATAATAAAGCAGTCAGTGATGCCCGAGATGACGATAAAGGCGATGTGACAGAGGGCAAAGTGTCAGGTCAGTTTGGTGATGTGTCTGACACAGAATGGCATACTGTTACATTTGAAGCGAAAATAAAAGCTGGTCAAGCAGGTAAAAATATTGTCAATACGGCTAGCGTTAGCGGTGACAATACAGACAAACCGGATACACCAAGCCAAGAGGTCAAGGTTTCTCCGAAAGATCCGATTCTGAAGTCGGAAAAGTCAGTAAAAAATCTCGATTCAGATAAAGGGAAATATGAAGCGGGAGATACAGTTGTTTACACGATCAAAACTAAAAATACAGTAGCGGACAGTAAAGTAACTGATCTCGTCATCTCAGACGAACTTCCAGATGGTCTGAAGTACATTGAAGGCAGTTTGAAAGTAAGTCATGATGGCAATGGGAAATTTGAAGACGGAAAGATATCCGCCGATTTTGGAGATGTCACTGACACAGAGTGGAGAACTGTGACCTTCCAGGCAAAGATAGAATCAGGTTACTCCGGCAAGATCAAAAATGTGGCAGCTGTTAATGGCACCAATATTGATGATCCAGATAAACCGGAGGCAGAGATGAATGTCGTATCAAAAGGCTCTGAAAAACCAAGTGATCCTGCTAAACCAAGCACTTCTGATCATTCAAATGAGCCAAGCAAATCAACACCAGAAAAAACAGGTGAAAAGCCGAATGGAGGAAATGAGCTTCCAGATACTGCGACAAATAACTATAATATTCTCCTTGTTGGTTTTGGATTATTGTTAGTTGGATCAGTCCTCTGGTATTTTAGAAGGAAAAGAAATGCCTAAATGCAAATCATAAAAAAAGCGTTTCCTATGTTCATCATAGCTGTCGGACTCATTTTCATAGGCTATGGAGTCTGGAAAGTGGTGGACGCTAATCAAAAGACAGCTGAAGCTTTAGAAGAAGCCAAGCTGGCAGCGGGACATCCTGCAACTAGCAAGGAGCAGGAAGCAGAAAAAGCAACTTTTAAACCTAAGGTCGGGGAAGCTGTCGGTGTTCTTGAAATCCCCAAAATAAACGCAGAGCTTCCAATTGTAGAGGGAACCGACGCAGATGATTTGGAAAAGGGCGTCGGTCACTACAAAGAAAGTTATTATCCAAATGAAAATGGACAAATTGTGTTATCGGGACATCGGGATACCGTTTTTCGCCGTACAGGAGAACTAAAAAAAGGTGATCAATTAAAGATCATGCTGCCATATGGGAGTTTTCAATATAAGATTGAGAACATGAAAGTTGTCGATAAAAATGACACTTCCATTATTACGTTGCAGCATAAAAAAGAGGAGCTTATTCTTACTACTTGTTATCCATTTTCATATATCGGTAATGCTCCAAAGCGATATATCATTTATGGAAAGCGGGTATGAAAAAATCTAGAATATCAGAGATTAGGCTGACGATAATTTTCGTCAGCCTTTTTATATCAAGGAAGAAATTAAAACCTTAATCAAAATAGGTGAAAAAACAATGATACCAAGGGTTTTGACGCCCTTGGTATTTTTTTGTGCTTGTTTTTAAATTGTCTACGGTCCATAAACTGCCACAGACCTAAAGCAGCCATCTAATTTATCAGCCATTTCTTTTTGTTTGTTTGGATATAGGTGTCCATGAACATCAATTGTTATATTTACAGAACCAAGCTTAAATGCTCTTTAATTGTTATGTAATTTTCTCCTTGGTGTATTAATAGTGCAACATGTGAATGTCTAATACCTAATTCATTAAAACAACTCTTCTTGTGCTTCTCTTCATGTTCTAGTAGCTTAAGCAATGTTTTATTGATACTAACTCATCAAATCGAATTTTTGGTTTTTAACAACAAATTGACTATCAAGACAGGTACAAGATTTATCGAAAAAGATCACCAGTATGCCGGGAAATGAAGAAAATGATCGTCTTGGCTTGTCGAGAAAACACCAGACGATGAAGAAGTAGAAAGTGAAGGACAAAGTTAGAGGAGTAAACAATGTACTTTCTGTCTATAAAAGGATTTGCTACGCTGGTATCAGTCAGTCGCAAAAGTGTTGTAATTGCTTACTGATTAATAAAAACATCCTTCATTGTAAAGAAGGATCTATAAGTTGATTCCCTATTTTTTTCTTTCGTTTGTTGCAAGTGTATGTGGCATTAAAAAAGTGCTGACCCCTGCACAAAACTTGTTGCGCGAGTCTGCACTTTTATTCTTCAAGATACACTGTCCCTTATCTCGATTAAGGGGAGTGTATTTAATCCGTTTTTAGCCGCACTGATACTTGGCTTTTAGGAGCTTTTTTTAAATGGCTAAAACCAACAAATTTTTTGCCTTCTTCATCCCATAGTCGGAATTTTAACGACTTAAGGCTTGTTGCCAGTGTAATGGTCGGAACGTTTTGCAATGGTTCAGTGTTGTTATGTACTTCTTCGAGCTTATAGTTTGGGACTCTCGGGCTTAAATGATGGACATGATGGAAACCGATATTGCCTGTTAGCCATTGCATGATTCTTGGAAGCTTATAAAAAGAGCTTCCTTCCACTGCTGCTTTTACATATTCCCAATGCTCATCTTCTTCAAAATAAGAATCCTCAAACGTATGCTGAATATAAAACATCCAAATTCCGAGGGTTCCCGATATCATAAAAATGGGCGCTTGAACCAGCAGGAAGTTTTGCCAGCCGATAGCCCAACATAAAAGTGCTGCCAAAGCGACGATCCCCAGGTTCGTTACATACGTATTCATCCGTTCTTTGCGTTTTGCCCCTTTACGATTAAAACGATTGGTAATCCCGAAGACGTAAATCGGCCCAATAATAAACATGACAAACGGATTTCTGTACAAACGGTACATGATTTTTGTCTTCGTTGAGGCTTCCTTATACTCCTCAACGGTCAGTACCCAAATATCGCCTGTACCGCGTTTGTCCAGGTTGCTGCTTGTCGCATGATGGACAGAATGGTCGTGTGCCCAATGATCAAAAGGATGCAGAGTCAGAATTCCTGTTATTGTTCCAAGGATTCGATTCGCCCTTCTGTTCTTAAAAAAGGAATAGTGGCAGCAATCATGAAAAATGATGAAGGTTCTTACCAAAAACCCGGCCGCAACGACAGAAATTGCTAGTGTAAGGAAATAAGAAATTGACAAGCTCTTATATGCCAAAAACCATAACAGGAAAAATGGTACCAATGTGTTAATGATTTGATAAATACTTTTTTGTAAATCGGACTTTTCGTAAGGGGTAACCAGTTTTCTCAAAGTCCTTAGGTTTTCTTTACTCATTTATTAAAGTTTCCCCTTCCCTAATGTTCTTAATCTCAGTATAGAAAACGTTTTATTCCCTTTGAAGTCCCAGCTGTCATACTCCATATATGATAAGTATCATGGTTTTGTTATAACTTGCCAGCCAGCTAAGAATCCTTTTCAAAAGCTGTCAAATGGAGCGATTTTTCAATCCGTCTGTAAAATAATCGGAAATACGAAACTGATTTCCAGCTTAATTAAATCTTTATTAGCAGGGACAGCCTGGAAACAAAAGTTGTATAAAGATTATACCCATCTCTTTATCGAGCCAAACTCTCTCCCTGCTCTCCTATGGGAATCGGTTTATTTAGACCGTGAACCTTGATTGAGAAACAAACATGGTAATGAAGAAAAGGAAGATGATTTGAGATCAAGTTTTAATTTTTATGAGGATCTTGGCAAAATGGGGATATACCATGGTGGCGTTTGCACATCTGCAGAAATAAAGCTTTACCAGTGAACAGCCCTGGTTTTAGCACTATCAGCTCTTTGTAAAGAAATCCTTAACAATCAATAATGAAGTACGGTTAAGCAAAGAAAAAGGGTTGAAGACACTTGCGATTCATTTTCACGGTGTTTTCAAACCATAGTTATTGAAGGCCTCTTTTTCTGCATGTTTAACAAATAATGCCACGAATAAAACAATAATATTAATTTGCATTTATTTCCGTTTCGTGTTATTCTAAAGAAGAATTATTTTTGTTCGTGTAAAGGATGAATATTGACTTTTCGTCTTGATGATACTTTGGGCAGGGATAGTAATTAAATGTGTGGTAACACACTAGGAGGCAACAAAAATGGAACAAGGTACAGTTAAATGGTTTAATGCAGAAAAAGGTTTTGGATTTATCGAACGTGAAAATGGAGACGACGTATTCGTACACTTCTCTGCAATCCAAGGTGACGGATTCAAATCTTTAGACGAAGGTCAAAAAGTAACGTTTGACGTTGAGCAAGGTGCTCGTGGAGCTCAAGCTGCTAACGTTCAAAAAGCTGCTTAATCTTAAAACGTTTATAGAAACAGGCTCTTTATATAGGGGCCTGTTTTTTTACGTTCTCTATAATACTAAAACTCAATAAAAAACCCTACTCAACGTGCGAGTAGGGAGATGTTACAAGGTAATAGCAAAAGATTTAACGCTTCAAAGGTTTGTTTATAGTATAACACACTGGATTGACAATATGCGGAATGTATATAAATTATTTATTTTTCTTTTCGAATACAAGTACATACTATTCTTTCTTTTCTTACTAACCTGTGGAGATCGGTTGATTTAGACCGTGAACATTGATTGAGATCGTAAATACGGATTGAATGTTGAGTGTCAAAATTATGGAAAGGCTATGGAAAGTGGTAATGAAGAAAAGGAAGATAATTTGTGGCCCAATATTCTTGGCAAAAAGGGCTAAACAATGAGTGACAGTTTGGAAACATCTGCAGAAACAGCTGAACTTTTTAAAAAAATTTTGGGGTTTCAAACCGTAGATATTAATAAGCCCTCTTAGACCATGTTATACATTCGATGCGGGCTTATTGACATTTTCTATTTAGCCTACCGCTTATGCACAGTATCCACACCTTTAACAAATATGCCATGACTAAAATGATAATATTTAATTGCAATTATTTCCGAATCGTGCTATGATAAAGAAAGATTATTTTTGTTCGTGTAAAGGATAGTATGAATATTGACTTTTCGTCTTGATGATACTTTGGGCAGGGATAGTAATTAAATGTGTGGTAACACACTAGGAGGCAATATAAATGGAACAAGGTACAGTTAAATGGTTTAATGCAGAAAAAGGTTTTGGATTTATCGAACGTGAAAACGGAGACGACGTATTCGTACACTTCTCTGCAATCCAAGGTGACGGTTTCAAATCGTTAGACGAAGGTCAAAAAGTAACATTTGACGTTGAGCAAGGTGCTCGTGGAGCTCAAGCTGCTAACGTTCAAAAAGCTTCTTAATCTTAAAACGTTTATAGAAACAGGCTCTTATATTAAGAGTCTGTTTTTTTGCGTTCTCTGTATAATACTCAATAAAAAACCCTACTCAACGTTCGAGTAGGGAGATGGTACAAGGTAATAGAAAAAAGATGTAACACTTCAAAGGTTTCTTTACAAGTATAACATAATGGATTGACAATATGCGGTAATGTATATAAGTTATTGATTTCTTTTCAAACACACCTACATCTTATCAGGAAGCAAACGTTTACGAAAAATTTTAAAAATCACAGCCAACTCTATGTGTCGTGTACCAACTGCCACGCTAACCGGGAGTCATCCATGATAATTCCGACACTCTCCTTCCTGTTAATCCATCACCTCAGATGAATTTTATGTATATTCTCTTATTACCAACGGTGAACAAAAAGGACCATCCCTTTTGTAAAGAATCATCCTTTTTTAAGTATTCTTGAAATGAACATAACAGGTGATCCATCTGCAAGATTTCCACCCACTTCAATTTTTTCATAAGACTCCGTCTTATTTTTATCGTTGACCATATTTCATGAAAAGAAGATAAACAATTACAATTTTCTGTCGCAGTGGATATAGGAAATTCCTAAAGATAGAGGGGAGATTGATTGATTTTTTTCTAGAAATAATCACTTAGCTATTCCTAACACAATGAAAGCCCTACCTCTCTTCCATCCTTACGGCTCCTTGTCCGTGCCAGTGTGAATCAGGATTACAAAAATCAAGTGACTATTTTATCGAGTTTTTTGATAAAACTTCAAATGTTTGTAGAAGAAATTTAAACAATAAAAATGAATTAGCTGTAGGAATAACAAAAGAGGTTAATGTTCTAAAAATACGTTGAAGAAGAAGAACGTCTGAAATGATTCCGTTTAATCATAACATTCTGAAAAATTTAGGATGTTTATTGGAATGCCATACATTTTCTATAATTAACTTTAACAGAAACTTTTTATTTGATTTTCAGTGATTCCTTTAATTACTTCCAGTTCACTAATCAAAAATTCATATGCATTATCCAACATTTTTTTTTCGCTTGAATTAAGTGCTTTTTCTTTCTTCATACGCATTAAATCACGTACAACTTCAGCACCTTCTTGTATTTCACCCGTTTTTATTTTGTTCGTGTTTACTTGATACCTTTGTTTCCACGGCAGTAACCTATCTGATTCTCCATGCTGAAAAATGTGTATAATACGTTTTAAAGCAAGAATATCAGTAACTGGACGTATATTTGAGCTCAATATTTTACGCGTTGGAATCATAACTGTCATATTACTGATTGACATTTTTATGACATAATACTGTTGTTTTTCCTCTAAAAATTCTTTTTCTTCAATGGCTTCAATTATTCCTGCTCCGTGCATTGGATAAACAATGTTATCGCCAATTTGAAACATATCATCCACCTCCATATATGGTAACCTTTTTAAGCTTACCATATATGGAGGTGTAATATCAAATATTTAATGATAACATGATAATATTTTTATTGTCAATAACTTTTTAAAAATTAAATCGAGCAAAAACAACATCAAAACAATAGGCTACGTGTCGTATTCCCCAATAAAGGAAATGTCATTTGGTCCATGTATATCCTGAAACCTCTAGATCAGTTTTTCATGAAATCTCCTTTAGGAATTCAAGACTTGGCATCAATGACATGTTTGCTGGGTTATATTGGCACAAATTTAGTCAAGGAGTAGACCATGTGTTTACTCCTCGTCCTGAAGCTACTTCTGTATGATTTGAATAAGGTTGCCGCATGTATCGTCGAATACAGCTATTGTGACTTCTCCCATTTTTGTCGGCTCCATAGTGAACTTCACGCCTTTTTCCTTTAATCGTTTGTACTCTTTTTGAATATCTGTAACGCCAAACATTGTTGCTGGGAAGCCCTCGGCGAATATCTTCTTTTGATACTCCTTAGCGGCAGGATGTTCATTTGGTTCGAGTAAAAGCTCGGTTCCGTCCTGATCCTCTTGAGAAACAAGCGTTATCCACCTGAATTCACCCATGGGAACGTCCTCCTTTTTTACAAACCCCAGTTTTTCTGTATAAAACTCCAGTGCCTTGTCTTGGTCTTGTACGAATATACTGGTAACAATGATTTTCATACTGTTTTTGCCTCCTTTGATATGTATGACGCATGGTACTGGCTGCAAGCAAACAACCCAGACATTTGTCAGAAGTCCTGTTCCGAGTGTCATGAAACAAACGTATTCCTCCATGAATTAGGGAACGTGCACTCGAAACTTAAGAGCGTATTAAAACGAAGCTTCCTAACAAAGACTTTATTTAATTTAACCTATGTTGAAGCTAAATGACAAAATTATGTTGATTTGAAATACTTTAGGGAAGGGGATTTAATTACCGATAAAAGCATGATAAAAATACTCAGCGAAATTCAACATATTAGAGGGGGTATTTTTTTCTGATGGTGAAACTCAATTTCTATGCATTCAATGGGGTTATTTACTAATCTGTAAATTTATGTCTTAATAGTAAGGGGTGATAAATATTACTTATAGCCCGTGATTTGGCTGCATAATCTTTCTCTGAATATAAAATGGAAAAAGGCAGTGCCCGTTTATAGGTACATGTATAAAAAAAGGAGCCATAACAATGTTAAAAAGATTTCTTCTGGTTTTACTTACACTGATTATGTCTATAGTTGTTATACTAGTGGCTGCTAAAGATTCCCCTGGAGATAATGTCATTTCATTTGATGAGCCTATGATCTTAATGATATCCATTGGGATTGTTGTATTCTTATTCATCCCTCCATTAGCCTTGTCCTTTTTTGGAAACATGGTTGTAAGAATAATATCAGGAGTATACCAATGTTTTATCGTTTTCACTTTTCTAGGGATGATTCCAATTGGATTTCTAATTCCCAATGGCTTTTTGACAATTCTTGTTTCTGTTTTAGGAACTTTAGTCAGCATAATTAGTGTTGTAGTAACCTTATTAATTGATAGGAATAAAGAAGTTAAATCTTAATATTGAAAAGCTTATCGCTCTTATCGAGGAAAGAGGCCTTTCAATGATCAGTGACACTAACATGATCGTGATAAAATGTTTTTGTTCTTTGGGAATTATTGTCATGCAAAAATGCTTTTCTTATAGCAAAGATTCTGTTTCAAATACCTTCATTGTCTTATCTTTTCTATGAGTTTATATCCTAATGTTACTACTTATTATTCATATTAGAATATAATAAGTTTATATCCTATTTATTATATAAAGATTGGAGTTAAAAGTGAAAAAATGTAAGCTTATTTTAGCAAGTATTGTTTCTGTTGCACTGCTTGTTTTTTTAGCATGGTTTATTTATACTGGCACCCACCAACCTCCTATATTGAAGGGGAATTCAAAAGATGGAAAATGGAGTGTTATCTATTCTCCTGAAAAAGACATAGATCTTGCAAGGCAAGACTTATGGGCGGTTCATATTACATGGAAAAGGGATTCTGAGTTTTCAATAAAAGAGGTTGCGTTTAAAGAAAATGGTGTTGTTGAGGCATCAGGTGACGCAACAGATGAACCTAAGAGTGCTAAAGAAGTAGCAGTAGCGATAATGGGAGATCCACCAAATACGAATAATGATTATACAGTAGAAGTTACTTGGCAAGAGAATGGGAAAACACAAAAAGACATTATTCAAGTAAATAAAGAAGTCAAACGGTCATTTGTTATTCCTAATGTAATAAAAAGAATTTTAAGTTTAGGATAATGCTAAAATACTCTCATAGGAATAGAAAAATATTATTACATCAAGTAAAAGTGTTTGCTTTTTTCTTGTGTTTAATCTTAATTTTCACCTTAACTAATGGTTGTTCCTAAGTAAACATCAATGATACCAAGGGTTATGACCCCCTTGGTATTTTTTTGTGCTTGTTTTGAAATTGTCTACTGCCGGACTTGCCTAATGTAAGTCATTCGGACTTGCCTAATGTAAGTCATTTAAACGGTCAGCGGTTTCTCTTTGTTTGTAGGGGAAATATAAACATCTATTGTCGTTGTTATAATAGCTGTCCGAGTCTTTTTTATTGTTGCATAAACTTCGTCTTAAGCTTAATCTATGAATACATAATAAAGACGGAACCTATATTATTGCTGATAGGAGAATAAGACATATACTGTGATGTCAAAAATACCAATTATGGGGAAGGGATAAAGAAAAATCAAGATCGTGATATCTAAATGGGTGAAGAGCATAAAAAATTGTTAGGGGAAAGTACGATCAAACCGGTGAAGCTAACGTAGTGAAAAAGCAAACTAGGGAGGTCCTGATGACAAATCGTAGAACGAATCCTAAGGTTGATGAATTTTTAAGTAAAGCTGAAAAGTGGAAGGAAGAATATGAGCGGTTGAGAAATATCGTTCTTGACTGTGAGCTGACTGAAGAATTTAAGTGGATGCATCCTTGCTATACGTTTAATAAGAAAAACGTCGTTTTAATACATGGATTTAAAGGATATTGTGCGCTTCTGTTCCACAAAGGCGCCTTGTTACAGGATCCTCACGGGATTCTCATCCAACAAACGGAGAATGTACAGGCGGCGCGCCAGATTCGGTTCACCAATGTTCAGGAAATAGCTGAAATGGAACCCATCTTGAAAGCTTATATTAAGGAAGCCATTGAAGTTGAAAAAGCCGGTTTGGAAGTGAATGTTAAAAAGAATACGGAATACATCATTCCAGAAGAACTTCAACATAAATTCGATGAATTTCCTGCTTTGAAAACGGCTTTTGAAGCATTGACCCCGGGACGGCAAAGAGCATACATTCTTTATTTTTCTCAAGCCAAACAACCCAAAACTCGAGAGTCAAGGATTGAAAAATATATGAAGAAAATTCTCGATGGGAAGGGATTAAAGGATTAGTATATTCGTCAGAAAGGCATTTTGCTAAGTGAGATTTCTATGAATCTGTCATGAAAGAAGCATTGAAGGATGAAGGAATACCAAGATTTTTGAGTTCCTTGGTATTCCTTGTGGCACAAAAAAATACAGAGGGGCGGTCCAAGTATGAAAGAACTGCCCCTTATTTTGTTTGGCATTTTCGTTTAAATAAACCGATAACTGATTAATGAATAGCCATTATGTCAATGAGGCGCTTGATTTTTTCACTGTCTCCTGTATCAACGTACACGGTTTTTGTATTTTTTATTATATTCTCAGTCACTTCCCGCATTACGCCATTACTTACATCATCAGAGGAATCCCAGCGTAAAGGAACATTGTATACTTTAATCGTGCCATCGCCATTACCGCTATAAGTTACTGATCCATCCACTAATCGAGAGCCTGCTAACTGGATAACATCTTCCGGATAGCTAGCACTGGTGTCATCATTTGGATTGATTGGTTCGCCAGCCGAAATATGCCGAACATTCAATTCATCTATCTCTTGATTTGCTCCAAGCTGCAACCAAACTCTGGCATATTCAATTTTCTCAGAGGGATATTCCGTTAATTCATTGTCTTTTTGGCTTTTCTCCTCATTTCTTACTTCTTCTGAAGAGGTTTCTTGTGATTCATCTGTTGAGGATTCTTTTGAAGCATTTTCATTTGTTACGGATTTTTCTGATCCTGTTGTTGTCTCTGATTCACCCTTGCTTATTTGGTTGCTATCGTCAGTCTCATTATTATTTTCTTCAGAGTGTAATGAAGAATCATTATTTGATTTTTCTTCCTTACCGCCCATACATCCAACGAGCAATAAGACGAGCAGCATCAGGACAGCATTACAATAAAAAATATTTCTCAGTTTCTTCATTATTTCATTCCTCTCCCTCATCAACAGCCTTGCATGCTTTTCTTAGTTTATTCAGTTGATTTTTCAGTTGGTTATACCTAATATTACCATGGAATAGAAATGAAAGTTCGAAAAAATTATAGGAGAGGTAACGAATGCTAGATCAATCGTGTAAATCTCGACAGCTTTTTGAAATGATGACCACACGATATACGGGTGGCATTTCATTGAGGAATTCCCTATCTTTTATCAACTATATTGAATGCTTTTTATTTATTTCATCATTTGGTGATGTACTAGAGTGTGTGAATATGCGGTCTAATATCTGTTCTGTAAATGGCATAAAGGAATTAAGGATTATACCTCCTAAACAAACGGTTAATAAAGTCCCGACGCCAACTGGCCCATTTAAAATGATTGCAGCTATCAAGAATAAGAGGTAAATGAATGTTCTCGAAAAAAAGATATTTGTTCTGGTTAATTCTTTTATGATGAATGTCAATCGGTCAACTGGAATCGGTGCAAAATTTGTGTGCAAATAGGTTGCAGTTCCTAATCCTATAACAACTAAGCCGATTCCAAAACAAATCACTTTGCTGTACCATAGGTCAGGTGTTAACAAATTGTGCAATAAAAAAAGCCACATATCAATGCCAATTCCCGTTATAAATGCTGTTAACATCCCCAAAACTTCTGGTCTTTGTCTTTTCAAAAATGAATTACAACATATCAATATAAACGCTATTATGATTTCCCAACTTCCCACTGTAAGCCCCACATTCTTGGACAGTCCTACCACAACTGCATCAAAGGGTGAAGTTCCAAGGTTTGATTGGATAGTGAAAGAAATACCAAGGGTTAAAATGAAAATTCCTAATACATAAACAATATATTTCACTGTACTCGACCTCTTTTTTGTTCATTTTATTGCAAATACAATAAAGTTAATTTATATTTAATATATGGCATCTTTGTTGTATTTGCAACAAAGATATGTACTAAGGAGGTCATGATGAAGGAAATTCTTCGCGAAATCGGAATGATTGCCAGGGCATTAGATTCGATAAGCAATATAGAATTTAAAGAATATAACCTCACAAAAGGGCAGTATTTGTACCTTGTCCGAATATGTGAAAACCCAGGAATCATTCAAGAAAAATTAGCTGAAATGATTAAAGTAGACCGAACAACAGCGGCTCGTGCCATAAAAAAGCTTGAAATGAATGGTTTTATTAAAAAGATGGATGATGATCATAACAAAAAGATAAAAAAACTCTTTCCAACAGAAAAAGGGAAAGAAGTGTTTCCCGTTATAAAAAGAGAAAATGATCATTCGAATAGTGTCGCATTAGCGGGATTTTCTGAAAAAGAAGCAGAAACCATTTTTCACCTTCTTCAAAGAATTAGAAAAAATGTAGAAGTTGATTGGGAATATGTAAAAAAGGGGAACAAGAGAGATTATTAATTTTAAAAGGAGCATATAAGAGCATGAGTATAAAACTAAAAAAGTGTAGCCATGAAGATTTAAAAATACTCCAAGAAATAAGTATTGAAACATTCAATGATACATTCAGGGATCAGAATTCGCCAGAAAATATGAAAGCTTATTTGGAACGTGCATTTCATTCTAAACAGTTGGAAAAGGAATTATCCAATACCTCTTCACAATTCTTTTTTGTTTATTTGAATCATGAAGTCGCTGGATACTTAAAGATCAATACCAATGAGGCTCAGTCTGAAGAAATGGGTGATGAATCACTAGAAATCGAGAGGATTTATATCAAGAACAAATTTCAAAAACATGGTCTTGGCAAACATCTGTTCAATAAAGCTGTGGAAATTGCGCTGGATTCTAATAAAAAGAAAATCTGGCTAGGCGTATGGGAAAAAAATGAAAATGCTATTGCTTTTTATGAAAAGATGGGGTTTGTTCAAACTGGAGTCCACTCTTTTTATATGGGTGATGAAGAACAAATAGACTTTATCATGATCAAAACACTCGTATAACTCTTTATGAAAGGCGGGTTTATATGTATATTCCAAAATACTATAAGGTGACAAATGTTGATGACATTTGGGACTTTGTTCAAAACAACTCATTTGGCACAATTGTCACAACAGCACAAGGGAAACCAATTGCCACCCATTTGCCATTGCAGTTAATAAAAGAGGGAGATACTTACTATATCACGGGGCATATTGCTTATGGGAATCCTCAATGGAGAACATTTGAAGCCTGTGAAGATGTGCTTGTTATGTTTCAGGGACCGCACGCCTATATCTCTTCCTCTTGGTATGAAAAGGAAAATGTCCCAACGTGGAACTATCAAGCCGTACATGTATACGGTACAGCCAGCATCTTGAACGAAGAAGAGTTAAAACATGACCTGACAATGTTGCTGCAAAAATACGAAAAACACCGTAAGAATCCAGTTTTATGGGATAAGCTTTCTCCTCAGCTCTTAGAAAGCCAACTGAAAGGTATTGTCGGATTTAAGATGAAGGTGGGAGAAATTCAGGCTTCCTATAAATTAAGTCAGAACCGAAATGAAAAGGATTATATGAATATCATTGATCAATTACGAAAGGAAGGAGATTCAAACTCAAAACAAATGGCAGAACTGATGGAAAAGCGATTAAAAGATTAGATATAAGTCTTCCTTACAGCAGAGAGTTTGAATCTCTAATAAAGACAAGAGTGCGTAAAACCCTATCATAGGCATACCCTGAATGAAACATCCGCAGCGTCTGTTGACTCGGATAATAAAATACGGCGGGCTTCCTGCAGTCTAAGTTGTTTTTGAGATTCAATCGGTCTCATAGCTATTAATTTTTAAAGTGCCAGTGAAGAGTAACTCTGGAGAAGCATACCTACATGAGGGTATGTTTTTTCATTGTGTATAATTATTCGGATGCTATGGGCTTTTTCTGTTGCCGCCAAATTTTATATTATTGAGTGTTGATTAACTGAAGAATAATATAAAAAGAGACCAGTTCTAATTAAAAGAACTGATTAGTTATAAGTTCAAAAAATACTCTTAATGATTAAATAAAGTTTTCTTTGAGAGAACAAACTTTTCAGTGCTGAATGTTTGGTTATCTTGTTTCCATTTTACTTGAACAGTTATCTTAGACCCTTTTAGATCAGATTCTTCTAAGCGTTCTAAAAAGGAAAATGATTTTTCTTTAGCTGATCCATCACTTGAGTTACCACCTGAATAATCTTTCATAGGGATATCGCTGTTAAAATCTGAAGAATCAAGAAGTGTTTTATTATCTTTCATTATTGTTATAGATTTTATATAAGTTTTATTAGTTTTATCTTTATCGCCAATCCAAAGAATCTCTCCACTAAACTCTTTTGGAGCATCTTCATTCTTTTTAAAGACTACTTCCCAGTTGTGGTCTTTGCTTTTGCCTTTCCAGTTAGGATATATAAGGTTGTAGTAGTTAAAAATTTTCAAAGAGAAAAACACTAGAAAAACTATTGTTAAAGCAGAAACTGTGAATAAAACAGGTCTTTTATACTCTTTTTTCATGAAAAACCTCCAAGAAATATACTGATTTTATCTTGAAAGGTAATTATAGTATGAAAGTAGCTTGGATTCAAATAAGGAGAAACAAATGTAGATGCTCATAATCAAAATAAACAAAAGTTGATATATAAGGGTATTCCAACAAAATTCATAGTTTCTCTTTATTGAGAACTTAATGGGCGAATAATCCATGAAGGTTCAAGTCCTCTCAGCTACATCTCAATAATACCAAGGGTTAACCACCTTTGTGTTATTTTTTATGCAGAAAATACGTCTATGAGAGAAGTCTTCTTACCAAAAATAATCAGTTATCTTTGTGGTAATATATAGAAAAGACAAATCAACCGAGGATGAAATTTGTTCTATAAAGGAGATTCCCATGGAAGAAGTAAAAGTTGTGTATGCCTTGATTAAAAGTAAATGTAATCAGATATTAATGGTAGATAATCATGAAGGACATTGGTCACTTCCAGGTGGAAGGGTTGAACCTGATGAAACGTTAAAAGAAGCTGCTATACGTGAAGTGCATGAAGAAACAGGTTTTGAAGTAGAAATAGGGAATTTAATTGCTGTTAACGAAGCGAAATATGTAAAGAGGAATCATCACGCCATCCTTTTTACATTTGAAGCACGAATTGTTGGAGGAACCGAAGCGATTAAAAAGCCAAACGAGATACTGCAAATTGAATGGGTTGACATTGAACAGGCAAATGAACGAATGCCGTATTACTCAGAAGGACTTAATAAAATGCTGACAGGATACGCCCTATATAAAAATCAAGGAACAATAGGGTAACGGCAGTAATCGCCAGGGTAGTTTGGGACAAGTTCCAAACAAAAGAACAAAACAGCGGGTCACAAATGCTTCCCACTGTTTTGTACGGTACTTAGCTGATATTTTCTTTAATTGTTTTGGAAAATGTGATTGATTTATTCTCGCTAACAAATGTTGAGACTAAAAGGAGTGCGCCACCTAGCATTTGAACAATGGTCATTTGTTCTCGTAGGATCATTGCAGAAATTAATATAGCTACAAATGGGTCTACATAGCTTAGCATAGCAATACTCTGTCCTTTTAATTTTTGCATACCCGAGAAAAATAACCAAAATCCAATCCCAGTGTTTACAATCCCTAAAATGATGATAAAAGGAACGGATGATCTAGATACTCCAAAGATACCGAATCCTTCTGTAAAAAACACATATGGCAAGAGCAGCAATGCTGTTAATCCAAGTTGGATGATTGTAATCTCCAACCTGCCCATGCGGTGTATAAATTTATTTAGTAACATCAATGCAGTGTAACATGCAGCCGCAACTAATCCAAAAAAGATCCCAAGCAAATCATCTGTTCCAGAAGCACTTATGCCATTTCCAACAATCAATACCATGCCTATGATCGCTACACCAATACACACCATTTTTTTGACAGATAATTGTTCCCTAAGGACAAATGGTGAGAGGATCATGACAAACACAGGTGCAAAGTAATACCCTAGTGTGGCATTAGTAAGTGTTGTATGATTGTACGATTGATAAAGAAAGATCCAATTTCCCCCTAATGCAATACCAGAAAGAAATAAGGTATAAGCATTCGCTTTGACTAATTTTCATGGAATGGTTTTCTTCATCATCATGAACACAACTATTAAAAATAGACATCCAATTGAACTGCTTAGTAAAGCTGTTTCACTCGAAGATAAATCAATGTATCTTACAACTAAACCCATTGTGCCGAAAATGAACATTGATAATATAAACTGAATCTTAGATTTCATTGTCTACTCCTTCGAATCTGCGAAACAGCTTATATTTCGCAGATTCTTAATCTGTTTTATATATAAGCTTATTCACTGCTGATTCAACAGCTGGAGTAAACGGCGGTGGCGGAGAAGTTGGAAATGGCTTCCAAGTGTATAGAGTTGTATTTGATAGTAACATGCGAATCCCCCTATTTATATTCGTATTTTTAAAAGACTGGATATGACGAAAAGATGGTTATAACTAGATTATACATGAAATTTTTTCTTGAAAGATATGAATGTTTCATATTTGATTACGGCTCATAAAATAACATCTTTTAGATAATAATCACCCCACACAAAAAGGAACCCTTGTCGCAGAACGGTTCTGCTAAAGGTCTCTTTTCCGGAGTACTTTTTCTGCATTGATTTTTCAGATGTAAAAAAATACAACTTATTTACTTTTATCATACTATAATAGACTATATCAATAGGATCGGAGTGTGATTGGATGCAAACGAAAAAAGTTTATCTTTATATATGTAATACAATGTCAGACTGGGAATATGGATATTTGATTGCTGAACTAAACTCAGGAAGATATTTCAAAAAAGATGCAGCACCTTTAAAAGTAGTTACAGTAGGAGCTAATCAAGAAATGGTTACTACGATGGGAGGTCTGAGCATAAAACCAGATATTTCTATTGATGAGTGTACCCTTGAGAATAAAGATCTTTTCATTTTACCTGGAGGGAATACTTGGGGAGAAGATATTCATCAGCCTATCTTGAAAAAAGTTGGCGAAGCTTTAGAACTTGGCACTATTGTTGCTGCAATTTGCGGTGCAACGGAGGGCCTCGCGAATATGGGATACCTAGATTCTAGAAAGCATACAAGCAATGATGTAGCGTATCTTAAAATGGTCTGCCCTCATTATAAAGGAGAAACATTTTATGAGAGGGAGCCTGCAGTATCTGATGAGAATTTGATTACTGCATCAGGAGTAGCTCCTCTGGAATTTGCGATGGAAGTACTGAAAAAATTAGATGTATTTGCGCCAGATACATTATATTCATGGTATAACCTCAATAAGACTCATCAGCCTGAATACTTCTACCAATTAATGAATTCAATAGAGAGATGATCGAAATCATTCAACTGAGTTTTTCGATGATAAACTTATTTTAATAACACTAAGAATTGATGTATTGTAATAAAAAGCCTCTTAACCCGAAACTGATTGAAACATTTAGGTTCCTCCACCTCCATTGTTATGTGGCATACATGCCCATAACACCACTACTACGGAGTGTAAAGAAAATAAGCTTTAATTTAGGGGACTAGTAGGTGAATAATCCATGAAGGTTCAAGTCCCTCGGCCGAAACAAAGATACCAAGGGTTGTAGACCCCTGGTATCTTTTAATGTTCTCTTTAGCTTTTGCAGTTTTTTCCTTTTTGTTCCACTCGTTACAACATTCAGTTAAAATGAAATGGGATAAACAAAGGTTTTCCCCGTTTTTGCATAGTCTTTCTTACTTTGCGAATCGCCGAGCAGCTGCCACGCACAATATAACGGCGATATTCACGGCTACGAGTGCCCAGCCCACTTTCTCGTGCAGAATCACTGAGGCAAGCAGCAGTCCAAAGAAGGGCTGGAGGAGCTGCAGCTGTCCAACCGCCGCAATACCGCCTTGGGCGAGACCTCGATACCAGAACACAAAGCCGATCAGCATACTGAATAAAGATACATACGCAAGACTGAGCAGCGCAGGAACGCCGACGCCCGACCATGAGTCCGGCGTAAAATAGAATGATAATGGCAGCATAAGAGGAAGCGACAGAACGAGAGCCCAAGAGATCACCTGCCAGTTTCCCAGCCGCCGTGAGAGCCGTGCTCCTTCTGCATAACCGAGTCCGCATACGACGATAGAAGCCAGCATGTACGCGTCGCCGATCGGGGAGGATACTCCGCCTTGGATGAGGGCGAATCCTGCTACTAGTAAGCTGCCTGCAGCCGAGAAAATCCAGAAGGCTGGCCGGGGGCGTTCCCCTCCGCGAAGTACGCCGAAGATCGCCGTCGCGAGCGGAAGTAGTCCAATGAAAACAATGGCATGGGCGGATGTGACATACTGAAGCGCCAAGGCTGTCAGCAACGGGAAACCGACCACCACGCCGAACGCTACCACCAATAGCGCAGTTATGTCACCTTTGGCGGGTCGCTGCTGCCGGAAGATGAAAAGGAGCGCTCCAGCCAGTACACCAGCTATCGCAGCGCGGCATACGGTGAGGAACAACGGATCGAAGTCCGCCACAGCCAAGCGGGTCGCAGGCAGCGAGCCGCTGAAAATGAGCACCCCCAGAAAACCATTCATCCAGCCATTTGTTGCTTTGTTCATTTACAATCACTCCATCATATGTTTCTTCTCACAAGATCATTTTTTCTCTGTCAAAACCTGTATTTAAGGATTACAATGACTATAAACTGTAATTGACCTTTTAAAAACAGCCAGTTTTCATAAAAAAATGCATACCAGTTAGGGGAAACGAGCAAATGGATATCACGCCTTTTTTAAATAGAAATCTGGATATTCCGCTTTATCAGCAGCTTTATCAGTATTTCAAAGAAAACATGCATCAGGGGCGTATTCAAAAAGGAATGAAACTGCCATCAAAGAGGCTTCTGGCGAGTCAGCTTTCCATCAGTCAAACGACTGTTGAGCGTGCCTATGAACAGCTTGCTGCTGAAGGCTATATTGTGAGCAAGCCAAGAAGCGGATGGTTTGCTGATTATACTGATTCTGATTTTGTCCATAGTAAAATGCTTAGCACATCACCAGCGAGTCAAAAAGCGCAGAAAAATGAACAATGTATTGATTTTCACTACGGAAATGTAGATTCTTCTCACTTCCCTTTTTCCGCTTGGCGAAAAAGTATGGTCAATAGTTTGGACCAATATGGCCAAGAGCTTTATCGGCCGGGAAATGCTTTAGGGGAGCTTGAGCTGAGAACACTTATTGCAGAGTACCTGTATCAATCACGCGGAGTTCATTGTGTCCCTGAACAAGTGATCATAGGTGCCGGGAACCCTTTTCTTCTGCAAATCTTGTGCCAGGTTTTTGAACCGGATATTTTCATAGGATATGAGGATCCGGGTTATCCAAGAGCTAGGAAGATTTTTGAAGCCAATCGTATGAATATCGTTCCTATACCGGTCGACGATGAAGGAATTTGTATACAGAAGATCAAAGAACACCAGCCAACCCTTGTTTATGTCACGCCTTCTCACCAATTTACGCTGGGAACAATCATGACAATTAACAGAAGAATGCAGCTGCTCAAATGGGCGGCAGACAATCAATCATTCATCATAGAGGACGATTATGACGGAGAATTTAGATACACAGGACAGCCGGTCCCATCCTTGCAAGGGCTTGATCAGCATAACCGTGTCATTTATATGGGCACCTTTTCTAAATCCCTTCTTCCTTCGCTGCGTATCAGCTATATGATTCTCCCTTCGCCTCTTTTGGAAAAAGGCCATGACATCACTTCTTTATATAAGCAAACAGTGTCCTGCCACAGTCAGCTGACGCTGGCTCAATTTATAAAAAATGGAGAGTGGCAAAAACACATCAACAGAATGAGAAAGCTATACCGAAAGAAAAGGGCCATTTTATTAGAGACTGTGCAAAGAGAATTAGGAAAACACGTCAGGATTCGCGGGGAAAATTCTGGACTTCGTATCTTACTAGACGTTTTCTTGCCATTCAGTGAAAAAGAGTTAATTGAGAAGGCAAAGGAATATAGAGTGAAAATTTATCCGGTTTCTCTTTCTTATAAAAAACATCCTCCTACAAAAACTGTCTCACTGGGATTTGCAGGGGTTTCTGAAGTTGACATACGAGAAGGCATAAAAAAGCTGAAAGCTGCTTGGGAGATATAAGGGAGCTTTCAGGTTTGCCATTTGATATTCCTTCAGGTTGAATAAAAGAGCGAGTGACGGAGATTAACAATGTTGGCGGAAAAATCATACGAAAACGGCTTTTGCATTTTGCCTTTAATCAAAAAAAATCGGTTCATTTTATTGAATTTTATGAAAATTTATGATTATAATTAATATATCAAAAAAAATTGATTAAAGAGGTGATATGATGAATGATACCAAATTAGAACTGCTTCAGATTTATGAGAAAAAATTTAAAGCTCTAGCAGATCAAAAACGGTTAGAGATCATGTATGAACTTTGTCAAAGAGGAAAAACCTGTGTTTGTGATTTGACTGAGATCTTTAATATGACTCAATCAAAGCTTTCTTATCATCTTAAAATATTGCTGGACGCGAACTTAATTACTAAAGAAGTTAAGGGAACATGGAGCTATTATGATGTAAATAATCCTGAGTTCAATCAATTACTGTCAGACGAGGTTTGTTGTGTATTTAGAAAGAGCAGGGAGGGATGACGCGGTTACATTTTAACCAATAAATCAATATTTCTTGATGAATATCAATAAAGGGGGAATCATTATGATGTATGTTCATGTAGGAGTGAATGTAACCAATTTAGGGGATTCGATCACATTCTATGAAAAAGTTTTTGGAGTGAAACCTGTAAAAGTAAAAACAGACTATGCAAAGTTTCTGTTAGATAAACCGGGATTGAATTTTACGTTGAATGTTCGTGATCAGGTGCAAGGGAACCAAGTGAATCATTTTGGATTCCAAGTCCATAGTGTAGATGAAGTGTTGAGACATAAGGAGCGGCTTGAAAAAGAAGGCTTTTTTGCACGTAAGGAAATGAATACAACATGCTGTTATGCAGTCCAAGATAAGTTCTGGGTTACAGATCCCGACGGAAATGAATGGGAGTTTTTCTATACCAAGCCGAATAATGATGACCAAAAACAAGATTCTCCCTCTTGTTGTGTAACACCTGAGTGAAAGTGTTATTCATTTAGATGAAGGTCAAAATTTCCGCCGGCTAGGCAAATCCGATGAGTGGGTAAACATAAACATTAAGCTCGCTTAGCTGAACATAGTAAAAAGGAGCAGCACTTGTTGCTCTTTTTCACCTTTCTTTTTTTCATCATTTTTATATCCTCAGCTTCACCTAGGGGTGGTTCGGCTTGAGGCAAATGAAGCGAACAACAATGAAGAAGTCTATAAAACAACGATTCGCAGAAATATTAGGGTATTTTCTCCCTTTTTTGATCGTTTACCGTTTTTCAGAATTTCTTTTCGGCTTATACTTTGCACCCCAAGGGAAGAAGTCGGCCGGGCTATGAACATGTAGAAGCAAGTTCTGGAACTTATCAGAGGAATTCATTTATTGGTTTACTATTGGGAAATATACATATACCTTCTGAATATGGTCTTTAGTACAAATAACTCTATTATGGTATATTTAAATAAGACTAAATATTCGAAACGAGGAATGATATGAATACGAACAAAAAACAAAAGCATATTAAAATAAAAAGGATACTGCAAGTCATAATGGTTATTATTGGAGGAATTATAGCGGCATATGGACTGGAAACCGTATTGATTCCAAACAGTGTGTCTGATGGAGGGGTGACAGGCCTTAGTATCGTTGGTTCACAGCTATTTGATTTGCCATTAGGAGTCCTTATTGCAGCTTTAAATATCCCGTTTGTCTGGTTAGGATATAAGCAAATCGGGAAAGACTTTGCATTATTATCCATTATCGGAATCGTATCACTTGCCGCAGGTACAATGTTTTTCCACCACACTCCAGCTATCATAGAGGGGGATACCTTGCTAATAACCGTTGTTGGCGGGATTATCCTTGGATTGGGAATGGGGTTGGCCTTACGTAATGGCGGCGCATTGGATGGAATTGATATGCTCGCTGTGCTGCTATCTCGAAAATTGCCATTTGGAACGAGCGATCTCATTTTATTCTTAAACCTTTTTGTGTTTATTTTTGTATCCATTGTATTTGGCTTACAAGGGGCATTACTGTCAGTTATTGCTTACTACATTGCGTCTAAAGTCATACATATTGTTGAGGAAGGCTTAAGTGGTTCTAAAACCTTTCAAATTATTTCAACTCAGCCTGAATTAATGGTAGAGACAATACGTGATCAGTTAGGTCGAAGTGCTACCTATAAAGAAGCTTATGGCGGTTTTTCCCACGAGAAATTTAAAGAAATCACATGTGTCATCAACCGCCTGGAAGAAACAAAACTAAAGGAAATTATTAATGAAATTGATAAAAATGCCTTTGTTACCGTATATGACGTAGCTGAAGTGAAGGGCAGTAATTTTAGAAGACATACGAGTCATTAGAGAAAAACACAACGTCTAACCCAAAAGCGAGATACCGCTTTAAAGTAAGTCTCAGAAATTTTATATTAAATTGATTTTGTCATTCGCTCAGAAAACTGTACTGGAACTACATTGCCTCCTGTCTCGTATAATGAGAATAGGAGGCTTTTTTGTATCAGGTTATGCTTAAATGGGGGGGGATTTATTTGAATATTGAGCTGCAAGAAATAGATATGTTACAAGCGGATTCGGGTCCTTATGGGATAGCGGTCTCTCGTGAAGGAAATGTATGGTTTACTCAACATAAAGCAAATAAAATCAGTTGTCTTCATCAAGATGGAACAATCAAAGAATATATTGTTCCAACTCCTGATGCACGAGTGCTGTGTTTGACCATATCTTCAATAGGTGATATTTGGTTTACTGAAAACGGGAAAGATAAAATTGGAAGGCTTTCAGCAACGGGCGTATTTACAGAGTACCCATTACCCCATGCACATTCAACGCCTTATGGAATTACTGAAGGTCTTCACGGTGATATTTGGTTTACTGAAATGAATGGAAATCGCATAGGGAGGTTGACAGCAGAAGGTATGATTCATGAATATGAACTGCCGAATAAAGAATCATATCCTTCTTTTATTACGTTGGGGCCCGATGACTCGCTTTGGTTCACTGAAAATCAAAACAATGCGATTGGCAAGATAACCGGATCAGGAGAAATAACGGAATACCCAATCCCAACACCGGGAGCAGCACCAGTAGGTCTTGCAAACGGAAATGATGGTGACCTTTGTTTTACAGAAATAATGGGGAATAAAATAGGAAGGATCACGATGTCCGGCGAAATAACGGAATATGATATTCCTACACCAAATGCCCGGCCTCATGCTATTGCTGCGGGAGTCGAATCGGATTTATGGTTCACTGAATGGGGAGCAAATAAAATAGGAAGGTTCACGAAAGAGAGAACCTTTGAAGAATATACAATCCAAACCCCTAATGGCGAACCTCACGGAATTGGCTGTGACAAAGAAGGCTGCGTATGGTTCGCATTAGAGTGTAATAAAATCGGAAAGTTACGCTTTCTGAAATAAACATTGAGGTTTAGTCTAACAACAATGCATGATTTAAAAAGCATACCTAGAACATTGTATGCTTTTTCATCTCCGTGAAATAATGGTACATTTACTGAAACTGAGGTTTCATCAACGTAGATTTTCAAAAAATTAAGTGCTTATAGTTCTTTTACCATGACCTTCTCGCCGTTATAATCGAGCTCGCCATTAAATGTAAAACCGAATTTTTGATACAGGCGCAAAGCATGAATGTTGTTCTCAAAAATGCTTAAATAAATTCTGTTACATGTATATTGCTCAGCAAGGTGATGAATAAGAGCTTCAAGCATCATGCTTCCTAATCCTTGACCTTGAAAACGCTCGTCAATGAAAAATCGGTCAAGCCACACTCTTCCGTTTTTATTTTCTTCATCAATTTCAGGAAACCATCCATACATAGCAAAACCGACTAACTCTCCTTCGTAATAAAGTCCAGCAGGTTTATAATACTGACATTTTGTTGCCTCCTCTAGACATTGCTTCGTTGATTCTATATATGATATTTGGCTCTTGTGAACATGAAGAGACAGAATAGATTCACGATTCTCTTCAGTTACCGCCTTTATCTCAATATTCATAGTCATTCTCCTTTTATCTGTTTATCTGAAAAGGACAGAAGCTTTTCAGATCAATTATTACGCTTTCATCCACATCATGTAGTCTTATAAAAAACAATGAGTTCTGTAGTTAATCCCCCAACTTTACTTTTGAACAAAACCTTCATTAAATCCTTTTTATAACCTTAACTGATAGCTCATCTAACATCACTTCTTTTCATAGTTTTGTCGCGGCAGCTGAGGAGCTGCTCTTTTTTGTAAACCTGTATGGGAGTCTTGCAGTACACTAGGTGCTCTTTCATAAATTAGTTTTACCTTAACATTCTTTATGGTGAGCATCTTCTTTTTATTGATGAACAGGTGAATTTCCTGAGCAAAAATCCAATTTTTCCGGAAGTTTCGGTAAAAAACGAAACTTTTAGCGCGTGTATTTTACTTTATAATGTAAGCGGTTTCTCCTATAGTATACTTATACTATCGTACATCATTTGAGTGAAACACAGGAAGGATAGAAAAACAGATGAGATACATGAATACTAGACAAAAAGACATTTTGTATCTGTTGTTATCTGAACCTGATGACTATTTAGTCGTGCAAGATTTCGCCGACAGGGTAAAGTGTTCTGAAAAAACGATCAGGAATGATCTGAAAACAATCGAAGGTTATCTGCATGAACATTCCCCTGCTCAGCTCATTCGCAAACCAGGATTAGGTGTCTATTTAAATATAGAAGAACATGAAAGGGCCCGGTTAACTCAACAATTAGGTACTGAACATTTTGGCTCAAAGCACCAGTCCGATGAAGAAAGAATTCTGCAAATCGCTTATCAATTATTAATGAACCCAAAACATGTGTCAGCAAAAGAAATTGCCGCTCAGCATTTTTTGAATAAGTCTTCCATCAAAAGGGATTTACATGAAATTGAAAAGTGGCTGAAGCGATTTGATCTCAAATTGGTGTCAAAGCAGCGGCTCGGTTTAAAGATTGAGGGAAATGAAAGAAATAAAAGAAAAGCCTTAGCCAGAATCTCTGATTTGATTGATAATCCAGAGTTTACAAGTCAATTTATCAAAAGCAAGTTCTTAAGTCATGAAGTGAAATTTGTGGCGAATGAATTCAAAACATTACAAAAGCACCATTCTATCTATTTCACAGATGAAACGTTCGAGAATTTATTATTGCATACATTGCTGATGATACGCCGAATCAAAATGAAGCAGCCCATCTCGATTTCGCCAACAGAAATGGCAGCAGTAGAAAAGAAGGAAGAATATCAGTGGGCAATGACATGTTTAAAACGGCTGGAAGCGGTTTTTGCCATCCGCTTTCCTAAAGAAGAAGCCGTGTATGTAACGCTGCATATACTCGGCGGAAAAGTTCGTTTTCGAGCTCAGGGAGAAGAGAAAAAGGTTCTGGAAAATCCCTTGCTTCCCATGGTTGTGCGGCATTTAATCGATCGTGTATCAGAGCTGAAAATGCTTGATTTTCATAGTGATCAGGATTTGATCAACGGATTGAACATCCATCTCAATACAGTGCTAAACCGGCTGAGTTACGATCTTTCTGTATCAAATCCAATGCTAAATGACATAAAAAAAATGTACCCTTATCTGTTTCATATGATCATTGACGTTCTGGAAGACATCAATCAAACGTTTGCTCTTTCTATTCCTGAGGAAGAGGCCGCTTATCTGACATTGCATTTTCAAGCTGCGGTCGAACGTTTGCGCCACAGCAGCGAGAAGCGTAAAAAGGCAATCATCGTCTGCCACATGGGCATTGGAATGTCACAATTGCTGCGAACAAAAATTGAACGGAAATTTCATCAAATTGCTGTGAAAGCCTGTATTGCAAAAGCTGATTTAGCAGATTACACAACAAAGCATGGGGACGTAGATCTTGTCATTTCCACGATAGCGTTAGAACATGTGCCGATTCCTCATATTGTTGTATCACCGCTGTTGGAGCCTTCTGAGGAGAAGAAACTAAGTGCATTTATGGATCAGGTTGACGTATCGCAACGCCAAACACAAAAAACGTTTAAGATGCTGAACAATACGACTCCTTTCTTAGTTTTTTTGCAGCAAGAGTCAGTTCATCGCTATAAGCTGATTGAACAAATGGCAATGGTTTTATACGAGAAAGGCTATGTGGAAAAGGAGTATGCCATTCATGCTGTGATGAGAGAAAAAATGTCGGCGACAAACATTGGAGCTGGCATTGCAATTCCTCATGCAAACTCTAAATTGATTAAACAATCAGCGATTGCGATTGCCACATTAAAAGAGCCGCTTGATTGGGGGGCCGAAAAAGTGTCACTCGTCTTTATGCTGGCTGTCAAACACGAGGATCAAAACATGACAAAGCAATTGTTCCATGAACTGTCATATCTGAGTGAGCAGCCGGCATTCATTCATAAGCTGACGAAGGAAACAAATGTTATGAGATTTTTATCTTATTTGGATTATTAAAAGCGGGCTTCGATGCCCTGCTTTTTTTGTATATGGAAAAATGCCAGTTTTTCCGGAATTAACGGTAAAAAACAGCGCTTTTACAAGCATGATTTTGATATACAGTTGTTACAGGCCTTATGATTCATACTTTAAAGGAGGACTCGTATGAAACTGTTAGCGATTACATCATGTCCGAATGGAATTGCCCATACATATATGGCGGCTGAAAATCTGCAAAAAGCTGCCGACAGATTAGGCGTCCAAATGAAAGTCGAGACCCAAGGCGGAATCGGGGTGGAAAATGAGCTGACCGGAGAGGAGATTCGTGAAGCAGACGCGATCATTATCGCTGCAGACCGCTCGGTAAACAAAGACCGGTTTATAGGAAAAAAGCTGTTGTCTGTCGGGGTTCAGGATGGTATCCGCAAACCGGAAGAATTAATTCAAAAAGCACTTAGCAGCGATGTGCCGGTCTACCGTTCAGCTTCAAAATCGGAAGCCGGCAATCAACAGGAGAAAAAACAAAATCCGATTTACCGTCATTTAATGAACGGTGTTTCCTTTATGGTTCCATTCATCGTCGTCGGAGGATTATTGATAGCGGTTGCATTGACGCTTGGAGGTGAGAAAACACCGAAAGGCTTAGTCATTCCGGATGAATCTTTTTGGAAAACGATTGAACAGATCGGAAGTGCCTCATTCTCATTCATGATCCCGATTTTGGCCGGATATATCGCGTACAGCATCGCTGATAAGCCCGGGCTTGTACCAGGAATGATCGGCGGATACATTGCAGCGACGGGAAGCTTTTACGGCAGTGCAAGCGGCGCCGGTTTCCTCGGCGGCATCATCGCCGGTTTTTTGGCGGGATATGCTGCCCTTTGGATCAAAAAATTGAAGGTTCCAAAGGCGATTCAGCCGATTATGCCGATTATTATTATTCCAGTGTTCGCTTCACTAATTGTAGGTTTGGCGTTTGTGTTTTTGATCGGTGCACCTGTAGCCCAAATTTTCGAATCTTTAACGGTATGGCTGGCGGGTATGAAAGGTTCGAGCTCCATCCTGCTGGCATTGATTTTAGGCGCAATGATTTCATTTGATATGGGAGGTCCCGTAAACAAAGTGGCATTCCTGTTTGGATCGGCCATGATCGGAGAAGGAAACTATGAAATTATGGGACCGATTGCCGTCGCCATTTGTATACCGCCGATCGGCCTTGGAATTGCAACGTTTTTTGGAAAAAGAAAATTTCAGGAGTCGGAAAGAGAAATGGGAAAAGCATCATTTACCATGGGGCTTTTCGGCATCACTGAAGGAGCCATTCCATTCGCGGCACAGGATCCGCTTCGCGTCATTCCGGGGATTATGGCAGGTTCTATGACTGGTTCTGTGATCGCTATGATCGGCAATGTCGGAGACAGAGTAGCACACGGCGGGCCCATAGTTGCAGTACTAGGCGCCGTTGATCATGTATGGATGTTTTTTATTGCAGTGATTGCCGGATCTCTTACCACCGCTCTTTTAGTTAATGTACTAAAAAAAGATATTCCGGTTTCTTCACCCACCGGGCTGAGTGAAGCTGCAGCAGCGAATGACGTTCCGAAACAGCACAATGAAGCGGAAAGCAGACAGATGGAGAAGACGGATATTCACAAGCTGACAGACATTATGAGTTTAGATCTAATTGAACCAACTTTATCAGGCGAAACCAGAGATGACATTATTGATGAAATGATTCAAAAATTGTCCCAAACAGGTATGCTGCATTCAGAGAGCGGTTTCAAACAAGCGATCATGAATCGCGAACAAGAGGGGACAACGGCGATTGGCATGAATATCGCGATTCCGCACGGGAAGTCTGATGCGGTCAAGAAGCCTAGTGTGGCATTCGGAATCAAACAATCAGGCATTGACTGGAACAGTCTTGATGGATCAGAAGCAAAGTTAATCTTTATGATCGCTGTACCGAAAGATAGCGGAGGGAACCAGCATCTGAAACTGCTGCAAATGCTATCTCGAAAACTGATGGATGACAGCTATAGAGAAAGGCTGCTCTCTGTGCAGACAAAAGAAGAAGCATACAAACTCCTGGATGAAATCATATAAAGGGGAGGATTTCATGATGGCTGAACCGCTATTTTTCAAGCCAGTTTTCAAAGAAAAGATTTGGGGCGGCACCGCTTTAACAGCTTTCGGCTATGACATTCCGTCAGAACGGACGGCAGAATGCTGGGCTTTTGCAGCACATCAAAACGGACAAAGCATTGTTCAAAACGGGATATACAAGGGGCTTACGCTCAGCGAATTATGGGACCATCATCGGCATTTATTCGGACATCTGAAGGGGGACCGTTTCCCTCTTCTCACAAAAATACTGGATGCCAATCAAGACTTATCCGTTCAGGTGCATCCGAAAGATGAGTATGCAAAAATGCGTGAAAAAGGGGAGCTCGGAAAAACGGAATGCTGGTATATCATAGACTGCCAAGAAGATGCAGAAATCGTTTATGGCCACAACGCAAAAACAAAGGAAGAACTGATCTCGATGATAGAAGTTGGAAAATGGGACGAACTCCTGCGCCGCGTAAAGGTAAAACCTGGTGATTTCTTCTATGTGCCAAGCGGCACCGTTCATGCGATTGGGAAAGGCATTCTCATTTTAGAGACGCAGCAGAATTCCGATACTACCTACAGATTATATGATTATGGCCGAAAAGATGCAGAAGGCAATTTGCGCGAGCTTCATTTGGAAAAGAGCATAGATGTGATAGACGTACCATTTGCACCGGATCAGCAAACGGTTCAATATGAACAAACAGATGATTTGCACAGAGCCGTATTGATTGAGTGCCGTTATTTTTCAGTGGAAAAGTGGGATTTAACAGGATCAGCAAGTTTAAAACAGCAAAAATCATTCCATCTTGTCAGTGTCATCGAAGGAGAAGGCAGGATAATCTCCGGCGACCGTACATATGACTTTAAAAAAGGAGATCATATGTTGCTGCCTTACGGGTTTGGGGAATTCAAACTCACAGGGGATGCGGAGTGTATCGTATCTCATCTGTAAAATAAAACTTTATAAGAGTTTCATTTTTGATATAAAGAACGAACCGAAGTGATCTCATTTTGAGCTAAATGAATAGTTAAATATAAAAAGATACCACTGGTATCTTTTTTCACGCTTCAATCTTATTTGAGCAAAAGAGAAGACGAAATGTGTTTCTGATTGATTTGTTTGTAAAAAAACAAGCTATCCTATTATAAACGCAGGTTTTTTATTTCATGCGCAAAATCATCTTTGGGTATGTCACGTTGGCTATTTCAAATGTGTCTTTCCCGAAACCCAACATTTGATCTGACAAGTTTTATAGGTAAGAATGGAAAGGATGATCTACATGAAATATGATAAAGTATTTTTAATGCGTTAGTTGTTGAAGGAATATTTTGATAAGAGGTGTATTTATGAAGTTTGATGAATTTGCGATTGGACAAGTATTTCATACAAAGTCTTTTAGGGTAACAAAAGAAAATGTAATGAGGTTTGCGGAAGAATTTGACCCTCAATATATGCATGTAGATGAGGAAAAAGCGAATCAAGGCAGATTTAATGGAATCATCGCTTCTGGAATACAAACGTTAGCCATTTCTTTTAAGCTGTGGATTGAAGAGGGTTACTATGGCGACGATATTATCGCTGGAACAGAGATGAATCATATTAAATTCATAAAACCCGTGTATCCAGACGATGAATTGCATTCAGTTGTTGAGGTTGTAGATAAGAAACCAAAGAAAAGTGGAACGGGTATACTTACTGTATTGATATTTACTTATAATCATAAAGAAGAGAAAGTATTTGAAGGTGAGTTATCGGTATTGATTAAGCAGTGACTAATGTAAATTAAAGTTTTTCATCATCAACTACCTATTGATATGGATATCAATGTTAAAGGCTCATCTTAGAAAGAAACATACCAAATCATATTGGTATGTTTTTTTGTTCATGCATTTTTTTATGGAACTTGTCATTCCTGCAATGACAGGAAGCAGAGTACCGATACCTTGCATCAAGGCGGTAAAGAAAAGAAAATTAGAACTATTTAATCTCCTTTACCACCTTCATTTTGCTTCCTTTTATGTAGGTGAAACACACCCCGCAGACAGTAACTATTCCGCCTAGCAGTGAAATCAATGCAGGCATTTCGCCTATCCACACCCAGGAAATCACCAGTGTCAAAGCAGGCGTTACATAGAGTGAAATCGTTGCTTCAGAAGGACCGACGATTGAAGTTACGTATGCAAGCGCAAAGTATGGGATAACCGTCGGGAATAAACCTAAGTAAACGATAGACAATGTGGAGTTCATTGAGGCGAGTATAAACTCTCCCCATAATCCTGGAAGAAAAACAAGCATTGGTATGACTGCCCCCCAAATTGTGAACGTTACAAATGGAATAAATCCATACTTTTTTATATAGCGGGCTTGAAAAACGAAATAAATACTCTCTGCAAAAGCTGCCAGCAGGATAAACAAAATCCCTTTCAAAGAATGCGTATGATCTCCTGTCCCAAATGAAATAAATGACACACCCAATAAACTAATGATAGAGCCAATCCATTTAGAAAAACCAAAATGTTCACCAAAAAACAGTCGAGATAACACCGCAGAAAAGATTGGTGCTGTGGTTACGAGTAAGCTTGCAATCCCGGCACTAACTGTTTTTTCACCGATATTAAGCAAAAGGTGATATAGTGCAAAGCCTAAAAACCCTAATAATAAGATGACAGGGACATCTTTCATGTCAGGTAAGCGCATTTTAGTCAGCGCAGCAAAAAGTAACAACGCCATAGATCCGATTAACAAACGAAATAAAGCAAGGTGTTCTGGTGTGTAGTATTCCAAACCTACACGAATTCCAGGAAAAGCTGATGCCCACAAACCGATCATAAGACTGTAAGATATAATCAGTTGAACAGTTTTCTTTTTCAAGATCTTCACTCCTTCTCTACAAAAACCAACCAGTGATTTAGTGTGTTATATACTAATAGAGATTTGATAAAATGACTTCAACCAGTTACGCAATTTATGACCCAACCACTTAGTAGAAGGAGACTGCTTTTGATGAGCTTTACAGAAGAAAAAACGAATAGAAAGCTTCCTAAGTACTTACAAATCATTGACTATATAAAAGAGAAAATAGGAAATGGAGAGTGGCCGATTGGAAGTAAGATTCCTAGTCAGCGAATGCTTGCAAAAGACTTTCATGTAAATCGAAGCACGGTTATCACAGCGTTAGAGGAATTGATGGCAGATGGATTGATTGAAGGCAGAATGGGTAAAGGGACAGTTGTCATCAACAATACTTGGACACTGTTAGCTAAGAATTCTGCACCTAATTGGGAGAAATATGTAACTTCTGGAATCCAGCAGCCAAGCCGAAGAATTGTTCAAGAAATCAATAAATCAGAATCAAATTCCGATCTTATACAGCTCAGCAAAGGAGAACTTTCAAATGAGATTTTTCCTTTGTCTGCTATGAAAGAGATTATGGGCAAGGTATCTCAAAATATAGAGGCGTTGGGATATGAGGAACCAAAAGGATACTTACCCTTAAGAGAGGCATTGAGTGTTTATTTAAAAACAATCGGGATTCAGGCTTCTCCTTCATCCATTCTTATTGTTTCAGGAGCACTGCAAGCCTTACAGCTTATATCAATGGGGCTTTTGCAAAGAGGATCAACTGTTTTTCTTGATCAGCCATCTTATCTTTATTCATTACATGTATTTCAATCAGCCGGAATGAATCTGACCGGACTTCCTATGGATAAAGAGGGGCTTTTGCCAAACCATATTCATATGACAAAGGGAGAACGGGGGAGAGCCATATTATATACAAACCCTTGTTTTCATAATCCGACTGGTATCTTAATGTCAGAAGAGCGGCGGAAAGAAATCCTTGCAGCAAGCGAGGAAACACAGCTTCCCATTATTGAAGATGACATATATCGTGAGCTGTGGATAGATGAAAACCCGCCATATCCTATTAAAACAATAGATAAAAACGGCCATGTGCTATATGTAGGAAGTTTATCGAAAACGTTAAGCCCCGGCTTAAGGATTGGATGGATAGTCGGACCGGAACCAGTGATTGAACGTTTATCTGACATTAAAATGCAGACAGATTACGGATCCAGTTCGTTATCTCAAAGAGTTGCGGCGGAATGGTTCACATCTGGCCAATATCAGCGGCATTTAGAACGTGTGAGACATCAATTAAAGATAAGAAGGCAATTTGTTACGAGCGCTTTAGAAACCAATATGAAAAATGCAGCTGTTTGGACTATTCCAAAAGGGGGATTCTTTATTTGGTTAAAAATTTTGCCTTCGATATCTATGAAATTACTTTATAAAAAAGCCTTAACAAAAGGGATTCTTCTCAATCTTGGCAGTATCTATGCTCAGGAAAAAGGCAATTATATTCGCTTGTCATACGCTTATGCATCCCTTGAAGATCTCCAAAAGGGAATTTATGAATTAAGTTTGATCATTAAGGAACTTGCAAGTAAATAAATATGCATTCAATGTTGAGAACCTATCTATCAAGCAATGTTGGTATGTTTTTATTTTTATGCGTTCTTAGAAATGTAAGCTGAATATGTAGAGGAGTAGGTATCTCCTCATCTTACTGGGCTGTTCTAAAAAACAGAAGTGTCCCTTAAAAGAGGGAATTCTTTTATGGATAGAATAAAAGAGAGAAAGTGACAGGAGGGTACAGTTTGCAGGAGGTAAAGAAAGAACAATATAGTGATGTCAAAGCATTGATCCATCATAAAGAAACATGTTGCCCGACATTTGTTTATTCAATATTAGAACAAACCATTCCAGGAGTTGTTTATGCAGATGATCAATCATTTCTGATAGGAACCAGTTCAGGAATTTATTATGTTGCAGGGGTTGAAAGGAATCAAAATGTCAACGAATGTATCGTTGAATTACACAAAAAGAGAGCAGAAACCAAAAAAAGATTTACGCTGTATTCTCCCAATCGTTCATGGGACAGCGTAATAAAAACTGTATTGCGTGATGAATTGAACCAAATGATGCGATATGCGCTTTCTCAACAAATTTCTGCCAAAAAGGCTTTTCAGCTTCCAAAGGGATTTACATTAAAAAGAATAAATGAAGATATCATTTCAACCAGCACTGAATTTCATAAAGCTTATTATGAGGAGTATTGGGGTTCAGTCTCGAATTTTTTAAAAGACGGATTTGGATTCGCTGTTTTGTATGACAATCATGTTGTCAGTGAGTGCACTTCCATATTTCTAGGCGGCGATCATGCGGAAATGGATATCTATACAAGCGAAGAATATAGAGGGATGGGGTTCGCTTATATTGCTGGGATTGCCTTTATAAATGATTGTCTCGAAAAAGGCGTCACCCCTAGCTGGGATTGTGATGTCAGCAACAAATCATCTATTCATTTAGCAAAAAAACTTGGATTTAAGATATCAACCAAATACTCCATCTTTTTTAAAAAATCAGGTTGAAAAAACCCTTCTTAGGAAGGGTCTTTTCTTGAGCACCAAGCTGACGGAGAATACCGTATTTATCCACATGAACCCTTTTCTCCATTTGAAAATGAATAGGATTCGCCATCATCCGGTACCAGTACATGAGATGACATGCCTTTTTCATGAAAAAAGCTTTTTAATTCTTCTTTAGATAATGCCCAATGGTTGACAGTCTCCATATCAATGAAATCCCTTTATAAAAAGCTTTATCAAAAGGATTCTTCTCAATCTCGGCAGTATCTATGCTCAGGAAAAAGGGGATTATGTTCGCTTATCATATGCTTATGCATCGCTTGAAGACCTTCAAAAGGGGATTTATGAATTGGTTTGATGATTAAAGAATTGGCAAGGAAGTAAGGTGAAAGAAAAAAAGTTGGAGCCGGGCTAAAAGATCACACACCAAACATATAGGCTCTTATGAAACAAGCGGTGATGGCACACCAATTAACATCTGCTTCAGTGGAAAATTCCACTATTTTTTTAAAACTGTTGACATTTGAACATCCATATTTTATTATTATCTCATATTCAAGATATTTTAATTCGAGATAAATAGCCATGACCAAGCATAAACCTGCTTGTATATAGAATCTCAATCCTTCTAATGTGATTTTTTTTAATATAATATCTCGAATTCGAGATAAAAGAGGAGTGGCGTAAATGGCTGAATTTTCACAGCTAGTCAAAGAAAGAAGATCTGCAAGCAACTTCCTATCAGATCATCCAATCACGAAAGAAGAACTTAATGAGATGTTTGAATGGGTTGCATTGGCTCCATCGGCTTTTAATTTACAGCATACAAAATATGTGACGGTTCTAGACCCGGGTGTAAAAGAAAAGCTGAAACAGGCCGCAAACGGACAATATAAAGTGTTTAGCTCATCTGCGGTTCTTTTGGTATTAGGAGATAAGCAGGCATATCAGCAAGCGGCTGACATCTATGAAGGATTAAAGGTGTTGGGGGTGCTAAATAAGCAAGAGTATGACCACATGGTTCAAGACACCGTTTCATTTTATGAAAGCAAGGGAGAACAATTTAAGAGGGATGAGGCGATAAGGAATGCTTCACTTTCTGCGATGATGTTTATGCTGAGTGCTAAGGAAAAGGGCTGGGACACCTGCCCTATGATCGGCTTTGATGCTGAAGCCGTGAAACGGATTTTGAATATAGATGATCAATTTGAGGTTGTCATGATGATTACAATCGGGAAAGAAAAAACAGAGAGCAGAAGGCCGCGCGGTTACCGGAAACCTGTGAATGAGTTTGTTGAGTATATCTAAATGAACATGCAAAGGAGCGGGTAAAAATGGCTAAAACAACGATGGGAATACATCATATTACAGCAATTGTCGGTCACCCTCAAGAGAACGCAGATTTTTACGCAGGAGTCCTGGGGCTTCGATTGGTCAAACAAACTGTCAATTTTGATGATCCAGGTACGTATCATCTTTATTTTGGAAATGAAGGCGGGAAGCCGGGAACAATCATCACCTTCTTTCCGTGGGCAGGAGCCCGCAAAGGCATCATTGGGGACGGTCAAGTTGGCGTGACTTCTTATGTCGTGCCGAAGGGAGCTATGGCTTTTTGGGAAAAGAGACTTGACAAGTTCAACGTTCCATACACCAAAATCGAGCGTTTTGGAGAACAATATGTAGAATTTGATGATCCGCACGGTCTGCACTTAGAAATCGTAGAAAGAGAAGAAGGAGAAGCCAATACGTGGACGTTTGGAGATATAACACCTGATGTTGCCATTAAAGGCTTTGGCGGTGCAAGCCTGTTATCAGCACAGCCTGATAAAACCGCTGAGCTATTAGAAAATATCATGGGACTGGAACAAGTCGGCAAGGAAGGAGACTTCGTTCGTTTTCGTTCTGCCGGTGATATCGGAAATGTGATTGACCTTAAATTAACGCCTATTGGCCGCGGACAAATGGGAGTCGGCACGGTGCATCACATCGCTTGGCGTGCTAGCGATGACGAAGATCAATTAGATTGGCAAAGATATATTGCTTCTCACGGATACGGTGTGACTCCTGTTCAGGATAGAAATTATTTTAATGCGGTTTACTTCAGAGAACATGGGGAAATCCTGTTTGAAATTGCAACTGATCCGCCGGGCTTTGCTCATGATGAATCACCAGAAACAATGGGTGGAAGGTTGATGCTGCCTGTGCAGTATGAACCGCATCGAACACAAATTGAACAAGGGCTGCTGCCGTTTGAAGTGAGAGAGTTAGACGGATTGTAATAACGCATGAAGAGAAATAAAGAGACATATATTCAACAGATGACCGCTGGAATTTACTGGAGGTAAATAACATGATGTGCTGCCTTTCAGCACATCATGTTACATCAAAAATGAGGAGAGATAAAAATGGAAGATGCAGGACTATTGCTTATTCGTATTATGATTGGTGTGGTGTTTCTGTTTTATGGATCACAAAAATTATTCGGCTGGTTTGGCGGATACGGGATTAAAGGAACCGGACAATGGTTCGAATCAATTGGGGTTAAACCAGGTAACGTCGCGGCCGCTTTATCAGGTTTTGGGGAATTAGTAAGCGGAATTTTATTTATTTTAGGTGTATTCCTCCCGCTTGGAGCTGCTATCATAACGATCATTATGTTAGGTGCCATCGTAAAAGTCCATGGAGCGAAAGGATTTGCGAATGGCGCGGGCGGTTTTGAATATAACGTGGTGTTGATTGCAGTCTCCATCGGGGTTGCACTCATCGGTTCAGGGGCTTACGCTTTGCATTTTTAATACGAAAGTATGTAAGAACAGTTACTGGCAAGCGGTAACTGTTCTTTTGTTTTGCCATTTTCATGCAAACTTGCAGGTGCCCTGCAAAGCAAAAAAGCGGATATCATAAATATAAATGTGTATAGTGAATGATACGTATCGATGCTTGGTCATGAAAAATAGACCAATTTGAAGGAGTAAATGGATGAAAGAGATGACAGAATTACATTCATTAGATGCTATAGAGCATTTTATTAAGCAGCATCAATTCAGTTTTATCTATATATCAAGACCCGGCTGTACAGTATGTCATGCTGTTCTGCCGCAACTCAGAATATTATTGGATCAGTTTCCAAACATCACATTGGGGCATATCAATGCTGACGATGTAGAAGAGGTAGCCGGCCGATTTTCGGTCTTCACCGTCCCTGTGCTTCTTTTGTTTATCGATGGGACTGAGTTTCTGAGAGAAGCTCGTTTTGTTCATTTTGAACAGTTCGAAGAAAGGCTGAAAAGGGTTTATCGTTTATATGAAGATGAATAAAGCTTTACGCTTTCCAAATGAAAAGGAGCTCTCAGAAATGGGGCTGGAGCAAATGAATCAAGATGATCTGTATCATACATGAGGAACAATCAGGGGATATAAATGATTTTCTCATTTCATCATATCTTCAGCCGTCATCTAGTAGAATATCATTGGGCTTGCATAAAAACATCACATCAAACTCCAGCAAAATCATTTCTAAACAAACCAATAAGTGAAGCAAAAAAGGGTGTTACAAGGTGTAGCATCCTTTTTGATTTTCTAGAAATAGTAATATTCAAATAATGTAGGAAGGGGGCTTTATTAATTAGAGCAAAGATATTTAAGAAAGAAGGGCATCATCGTGGGGATCGTCACAAGGGAAGAGGCGGTTCACAGCATCATGGACCAAAAACTTTTCGCCGCGGCAGGGCCATTGCATTTTTAAAGATGATGCATTTTTTCTCTTATATCCCTACAGTCTTTTATACTGGTTTGCAGGAAATCTTTTTCTCTTATCGAATGATAGAGAGTCAGAGGCTTAAAACGGGTTATTGAAGAGCTTTTCATTTGTACGCGGTGAGTGTCCGGCATTGGCTGGACTTTTTTTACAAGGAGGAATACAGGATGGCGTTAACTTTGGAAGATATGACTGTGGAAGAGTTTAAAGCATTTCGCGGGATGTCCGTGCAAAATTATGCGAAACAAAACATAGCGTCGGGAACTTGGACAGAAAAAGAGGCGATTGAGAAATCGGAGCAAGCATATGAGAAAATGATTCCGGATGGACGAAACAGCAGCAATCACACCTTTTGGAACATTACAAATGAACAAGGGGAAAGGATAGGCTGGCTCTGGCTATATGCTGATCCGCTCCATCCACAAAAGGAAGCGTTTATTTATTCCTTTGGATTATATGAAGCCTATCGCGGAAAAGGGCTGGCTCAATTGGCGCTTCAAACGCTGGATGGAAGAGCAAGAGAGATGGGCGTGGAAAGACTTGCGCTTCATGTGTTTGCGCACAACGAGACAGCCGTCCATCTCTATCAGAAGATGGGCTATATCATGACAAATATCAAAATGCGGAGACAGCTGTGCTAGCAGGTGAAAATGCCGGTCTGCTTAGCGGACGCGTTTAGTCCGATAAAAGACAATGACTACTTGGGTAGCGTCGCGGCGTATTTTATTCCCTCCTTTGAGACGCTAAGGTCATGGGAATCGATAGAGTCATGAGGAATTCCAAAATCATTGAGATGTCTGAGGTTGTTGAAGAAGAAGTGGCGTCTATCATTGATTTTTTAAGTCCCGGAAGCATGTGCTAAATGTAGCCTTTTGCAGGCAATGTCATTTAAGGCTCTATCTTTTGGCGAAGGCTTAAAAAATACCAAGGGCGAAAGCCCTTGGTATCCCTTACACACTATTGATCCAGCTCTTTCATTCGTTTCGTAAGCTCATTGAACGCCTGATCAAGCTCTTTGTACCCTTTATCATTTGGCGTCATAAAACTAAGCTTTCCCAGCACTTCTTGTCTTTCTGTCTCTAGCTTTAAACGAAGCTCTTCCCGGTCATTCCTTTCTGAAGGAACGTCCTTCAATTGCTTTTCGATGCCATTGTCTGAAATAACGAGTTTACTGTTCGTTGTTTTCTCAAGAAAATAACGATCGTGTGATACCACAATCAGTGTGCCGCTGTATTGTGACAGTGTTTCTTCCAGCTGTTCGCGTGACGGCAGGTCGAGGTGATTGGTCGGTTCATCTAATATCAGCACGTCTTTTTCCTCTAAGATATATGCCATCAACTTGCACTTTACACGCTCACCCATACTCATATGTTGAATTGGTTCTGTCCATTGAGAAGCTGTAAAGCCCAATTGCGTCATGATATTCTGCACGTTCCCTCTTGCCTTGAACGTGTCTTGATAAAATAACTCCTCCGGTGTTTGTGCTAAAGGCAAATCAAATACTTCCTGTGTTAAATAACCGATTTTTGCAGATGGTGATATCCATACCTTTCCCTCTGCCGTTTCCTGTCCAAGAATGACTTTCAATAAGGTTGTTTTTCCGCTGCCGTTTGGGCCTGTAATGGCAACCTTTTCTCCGTGCTGAATCGTAAAGCGGGCGTTTTGAAACAGTGTCTTTTCGCCAAATGACTTCGTCAGGTTTTGAACCTCCAAAAACCGTTTTCCTGTTTTATGAGCTGTATCAATTGAAAAACGAACAGTATATTCCGGATCGACAGGTTCAGCCTTTGTTTTTTCGAGTTCTTTTTCAAGCCGCTTTTGTTTCGATTTGATCTGGGCATCTGTGCGCTTTGCTTTTACACGATGGTATTCTTTAAACCCTTCCTTTTTCGTCGATTGTGCGTGGGCTTTTTTCGACCATGAAGTGAGTTCTGTCATTTGTGCTTCAATTCGTTCAATCATTTTCTGCTGTTTTTCATATTCACGCTGCTGTGCCAGTCTTTTCTCTTTCCGGAACTTCATGTAACCAGAGTAATTCCCTTTATATTCAGTCAGCGTGTGGCCCTCGATTGACCATATTTTCGTGGCAACTTCATCTAAGAAATACCGATCGTGCGAAACGAGAATGACAGTGCCGCTAACATTTTTCAGCTGTTGAATGAGAAATTGCAGGCTTATGTCATCAAGATGGTTTGTCGGTTCATCTAGCAGGAACAGGTCTGCATCCTCTGATAGTCCTTTTGCCAGCCGTGCTTTTAGTTTTTCTCCGCCGCTTAACTGGCTGAAATCACGGGCTGGCACATGCCATTTCTCCAGCAGTTTCACTTCGGCAGGTGTCTGATTCTCAAAGGAATACGATTCAGTCTCCTGTTCAACCAGCACCGTTTTTAAGCCGTGCTGCATCCATTGGATTTGTCCCTGTGACGGAGTTAAGTCCTTGTTGATCAGGTGAAGCAGTGTCGATTTTCCAGCTCCATTTTTACCGATAATTCCAATGATATCGCCTTGCTGAACGCTTGCATGTATGTGATTAAAAATGGTAAGATCCTTCACTTCATAGCTGACGTTTGTAAGTTTTAATTGTTCTTTCATCTATATCCCTCGCTTTAAGGGAGAACAAAAAAATCCTCCCAAATGTTTTGGAAGGATTAGCCGTGCCTTTGCCATGATGAAATAAGCTATTCTTCATAAATAGCTCTTACGTATATAGAAAATGGGCAGACTAATCCTATTTTTTATGATTTGAAATATACAATTTCAAACGGGAAAAATAAGATTAGTTAATCATTGTCCACCCATCATCCCTTCTCAATTTATTACAAACAATATAGCATTATTTTTCAATTTGAGCAAAGAAAAATTGGAACTCCTCTGGATATTCAATTAAAAAAGCTCCTGCTCTCATTTCTGAGGGCAGAAGCTGTAAGAGGGTTATTGCTGCTTTAATTTTCTTACTTTATAAATCACAATCAGCAAAATAAACCAAACCGGTGTAACAAATAAAGAAACCCGAGTATCCTGTGCTAATGCCAGCACAACAAGGACAAACGCCAGGAACGCTAAAATTAAGTAATTCGTAAATGGGTAAAGCGGCAGCTTAAATTTGTTTGCTTTCGCTAATTCAGGTCTTGTTTTACGGTATTTCATATGGCAGATAACGGTAATTCCCCAAATGTAGATAAAGCATACGGTGGAAATACTTGTGATCAAGGTAAATACGCCTTCCGGCATGATGTAGTTCAATGTGACACCGATTAAAATCACAATAGCTGAAAAGAACAATGCATTTCTCGGTACCTTGCGCGGTGTCAGTTTTGCCATTGATTCCGGCGCATTCTTATCTTTCGCCAGTGAATAGACCATTCGGCTTGTACTAAATACAGCACTGTTGCAGGCTGAGGCAGCTGACGTTAATACAACAAAGTTGATAATGCTTGCCGCACCGACGATGCCGACTGCAACAAAGACCTGTACGAATGGGCTTTCGCTAGGGTTGATGACATCCCATGGATAGATGCTCATAATCACAAGAAGCGCCCCAATATAGAAAAGCAGCACCCTTACAGGGATATTGTTGATCGCCTTAGGGATGACTTTTTCAGGGTTTTCTGTTTCACCCGCTGTAAGCCCGACGAGTTCAATACCGACAAAGGCAAACACAACCATCTGGAACGACAGGATAAACCCGTGCATGCCATTTGGAAACATACCTCCGTGGCTCCAGAGATTTGTGAAACTGGAGACGCCTGAGCTTGTGGAAAAACCTTTAAAGATCATGACAAGGCCAATGACGATCAGCGCCAAAATGGCAATGACTTTAATTAAAGCAAACCAAAATTCTAATTCTCCAAAAAGCTTGACGGTTGCCAAGTTCATAATCAGTAAAATAATCAGAGCGATTAAGCCGGGCACCCATTGCGGCACACCAGGGAGCCAATATTGAGTGTAGAGCCCGACGGCTGTCAGATCAGCCATTGCAATCGAAATCCAGCAGAACCAATAAGTCCAGCCGGTGATAAAGGCTGCCATATCGCCTAAATAGTCTTGTACAAAATCAACAAAAGAGTGATAGTTCAAATTTGATAGCAGCAGTTCACCCAGAGATCTCATAATCAAAAAGCAAATGATCCCTGTGATCATGTAAGCAAATAGAATCGACGGTCCGGCAAAATGAATGGATTTTCCTGAGCCGAGAAATAAGCCCGTTCCAATGGCCCCGCCGATGGCGATGAGCTGGATGTGCCTGTTTTTCAGGCCTCTTTCCAATTTTTGCTGATTTATATTGTCTTTCGTCATGTCGTCTGTCACTTTGTGTGTTCCTCCATTGAAAATTGTTTATTGAGTCAGCAATATATTTTTAATGATTATTATAACACTAAAATTTCGATCTTTTTTACTATACAGGAAATATGGAAGGAAATTTTAAGGTTTATCGATTCTTCACATGATACGAAAAAAGCGGCTCAATTGTGGGAGCCGCTTTTGTTTACGCCATTTTATGCTTTTTTCATATACAGATAAAGCCCATAATCAGTCGGAGCAGATGCGTACCCTATCTGATGCAGCATCGCTGTTATGTTGCCGCGGTGGTATGTCCCGTGATTCACAACGTGGGGAACCAGCTCAGAAACAGTCGTTTTCATGATTCCACCTGAGGGATTTATAATCTGGAGGGGCTTATTGAGCTGTTCTTTTTGCTGCAAAAATAATGTATAGCGCTCCGATAATGTCAGAAACTGGACTTCCATTTCCTCCATTTCTTTTGCTTCTGTCTGTTCTTTAAGTTGTTCAGCTAACGCCAAAGCATCGGTCATGCTTTGGCCGGAAAACACTTCCATCCAGCCGAGATCAGAAAGATAAACATGAGACAACACATGCGATATCGATGGAAACACGCTTTGAACTTCTTGGTGGTACACCTCTTTTGGAAGCTCTTTTAATCGGTTGAATATTTGCTGATTGGCCCAGACGTTATATTCATACAATTTTAATGAAAAATCCGACATGTTAATTTTCCCCTTTCGCGTTTATAGAATCTATTATACACGAACGAGTGTTCTTGTTGTCGTGTTCGTGAATAAAATATGTTGACAGACATAGTTTAGGGGAATAAACTAATTGACATTGATCATAAAGTTTAGAGGGGTAAACTATAGTGAGGAGGGGCAGATGTTGAATGAACAAAAGCTATGTCAGGCGATAAACCTGTTTGTAGAAGTATTACTTGAAGGGACAGAGTTTGTGCATCGTGAAATCAATCAGGATGTCTTCAAGCATATCTCAAGGGAGCAGGCAGACCTGTTAAAAATTTTAAAAGTCAAGGGCCCAACGTCTCCCGGCAGCCTGGCCATGTATCAAAATGTACATAAAAGCGCGATTTCGAACAGGCTGAAAAAGCTGATCGATAAGGGATTGGTTGAATGGGATGACTGTCCGGCAAAAAGTGATAAGCGCTCTAAGCTTATTAACATCACAGCCAGCGGTGAAACCATACTGGAAGAATTAGATTCAGCCATTTTTAATGCTCTCAAAGAGCTGATTGATGATATAGATGAGAAACACTTAAATTCTATCATAGAGATATTCACCATTCTAAAAAGCAAATTTAAAGGAGGAGATTCTGCAGAATGAGAGCAATCATCAAATTCAAGTGGGCCATTGCAGCAGTTATATTAGCACTTACCGTCGTATTGAGTTTGTTTTCTCCGAACTTAACGGAGCTGGCCAATCAAAAGGGGCAGGCCCAGCTTCCTGCTGATGCTGTTTCAGAAAGAGCAAATGCCATTTTAAAACAAGCGGGCGAAGACAATAATTCGCTCAGTATCGTCGTTACATTAGACCACGCTCTGAAGAAAGAAACAGAGGATCAGCTCAGGAAAATGATTGATAAAGTCAAAAAGATCGACGGTGTAGAAGAAGTAACGTCTCCTCTAACAGCAGAAAAAGAAGTCAAAGACCAATTGATTTCAAAAGACAAGAAAACGATTCTCATTCCTGTCACGATTACAGGTTCTGATAAAAAAGCGGAAAAAATCGCGGATGACATCTATAAAATCGTTCCTAATGATTTGACTGCATATATTACGGGAGCCTCTCTCATCAATCAGGATTTCGCTCACAGCTCAGAAGAAGGACTCAAGAAAACGGAAGTGATCACAGTCTGCTTGATCATCGGTTTACTGCTGATCGTGTTCCGATCTGTTGTGACGCCTTTTATCCCGATTGTAGTTGTCGGTTTCTCTTATCTGATCAGTCAATCTATACTGGGCATCCTTGTATACAATGTAGATTTTCCGATCTCGACGTTTACGCAAACCTTCTTAGTTGCCATCCTGTTCGGTATCGGAACAGATTACTGCATTCTGCTTCTTACCCGATTCCGTGAAGAGTTAGCAAACGGGCATGATAAAAAAGAAGCGGCGCTTATCGCTTACCGTACAGGAGGAAAAACCTTATTTATTAGTGGATTTGCGGTATTGGTCGGTTTTTCCGCCTTAGGATTTGCGAAGTTTGCGATTTTCCAATCCGCAGTAGGGGTCGCAGTCGGTGTAGGGATCTTAATGATCATTCTCTATACACTGCTGCCATTATTTATGGTAACGCTGGGTGAGAAATTATTTTGGCCTTCTAAGAAAGTGCTGTCGCACAGTGACAACAAATTATGGGCGTTTCTCGGCAGACATTCCGTTATGCGTCCGTTTCTGTTTATTGCCATTACGGTGTTTATCACGCTTCCGTTTATTTTGACCTATGATGACCAGATTTCCTTCGATTCGACTGCGGAAATCAGCAGCGATTATAAATCAGTAAAAGCTCTCGAGGCCATCAAAGATGGATTCGGTGAAGGGAAAGCGTTCCCGATCAATGTTGTCATAAAAGGAGACAAAGATCTCACAACAGCTGATACAATCCCTTATCTCGGAAATATCAGCAAAGCGATTGAGAAAGTCGAGCATGTTGACTCTGTCTTGACCATCACGCAGCCGACTGGTGAAAAAATCAAAGATTTATATATTGATAAACAGCTAGGCTCGGTTTCAGACGGGCTAGATAAGACGGTAAAAGGAATTGCAGATGTCCAAAGCGGTTTAACTGATATCGAAAACGGGTTGAATCAAATGGCGGGTCAAACTGGCTCAAACTCAAATAGCAGCTCCGGCGGTTCACTGGGCGATGCGGCAGACGGATTGGGCAAAATCAATCAGCAGCTGCAGCTCGTAAGTAAACAGATTTCCCAAACCGGCAATACTGCACAGACCGTGCAGCAGCTTGCGGCAATCAGCGGACAGCTTGGACAGATTCAAACCGGACTTGAACAAGCGAACCAGCAGATCTCAGGCCAGCAGGCGCAAGCTGGAACACTGACAGAAAGCCTGAAGAAGCTTGCAGGGGGCGTGAAGAGTGCAAATGATGGCCTGACGAAAATCTCTGACGGCATGACAGCTTCCAGTGATATGTTAGAGGACATGAGCAAAAGCTCAACCGTAAGGGATACAGGGATATTCATTCCTGATCAAGTCATGAAGGATAAAGACTTTAAGAAGTCAATCGACCAATATTCCTTTGAAGACGGCAAAGGCGTGCAATTAAGCGTCGTCTTGGATTCTAATCCTTATTCAGAACAAGCCATTACAACAATAAACCAAATCAAAAAAGCTGTAGCAAACGAAGTGGACGGCACTCCTCTCGAGGATGCACAGGTCGTATTCGGCGGGGTCACGAGTGTGAATGCTGACTTAAAAGAGCTTTCCACAACGGACTTCTCCAGAACAATGGTGATCATGATTATTGGCCTGTTTATTGTGTTAACGATTTTGTTCCGCTCCATGATCATGCCGATTTATATGATCGCGTCACTGCTGCTGACGTATTATACGTCGATATCCATAACGGAATTAATTTTTGTAAACGGCTTAGGTAACGCCGGCGTCAGCTGGGCAGTACCGTTCTTCAGTTTTGTCATATTGATCGCGTTAGGCGTAGATTATTCGATCTTCTTGCTGGACCGATTTAAGGAAGAGGTACACCTTGGCATTCATCAAGGTGTCATCAGGTCAATGAGCAAAATGGGCTCTGTCATCATCACCGCGGCTATTATTTTGGCCGGTACATTCGCGGCGATGATGCCATCAGGCGTCAATACGCTGATGCAGGTGGCAAGTGTCATCATTATCGGGCTGCTGCTTTACGGCCTTGTCATTCTTCCGCTCTTGATGCCGGCAATCATTGTTACATTTGGAGAAGGAAACTGGTGGCCGTTTGGCAGAAAGAAAAATATAGAATAGAAAAAAAGAGTGGTGACAATTCATTTGTTCATCACTCTTTTTTGTAGATGGAAGAGGCCGTTTTTCGTCTGTCAGCAAGCGATGAAATACATGGAGGGGAAGGGGGGGAAAGCCTCAACTTTTCTGCATCTGTTGTCAGGCAAATGTCTCCTGCGTACAGCGTATATGCGGGAACAAAAGGCGCGGTTGAGCAATTCGCCCGTCAGCTAGCCAAAGAATTAGCCGGAAACAAATCACCATTAATGCGGTTGCACAAGGGCCAGAGAACACCGGGCTGTTTCATGCAGGCAAAACCGAGCAGCAGCTAGAAGGAGTGAACAAGTCGACTGCATTGGCGAACCGGAGGATATCGCAAATGTGATTGACTTTTTGGTGAGCGAAAAATCCCAATGGATCACAGGCCAGACGATCCGTGTGCATGGCGGATTTATCTAAAATGAAAAAGCTCCCAAGAGTCATTCTTGGGAGCTTTGTATTATTTCCATTCTGCAATGGTATCAACCGGCAGACGGTAGGAAGCGTATCCTTCGTCCGCAGCTTTTCCGATAGAAAGAAGCATAACAGGCACATAACGCTCTTTGTCTAATCCGAAGGCTTCTGCGATGTTTTCTTTATCGTAGCCGCCGATCGGATTTGTGTCATAGCCGTGCGCGCGTGCAGTCAGCATAAGCTGCATAGAAACAAGGCCGCCGTCAATCAGGATCGTTTCACGGTTTACCTGTGCAGGAAGCTTTTCAAAATGAGCAGTCAGGGCAGCGATTTGTCTGTCTTTTACCTCCTGCGGCATGTAACCGAGCTCAACGGCTTTTGAATAAATTTCTTCTAAATAGTCTGCATTGTTCATGTCTGCAAAAACAGCGATGACGGCAGATGAAGTTGTGACCTGTGTTTGGTTAAAGCTTGCTAACGGCGCGAGCTTCTCTTTTCCTTCCGGGCTGTCGATGACGAGAAAACGCCATGGCTGCGCGTTGACAGAGGATGGTGCAGTTGTAGCTTCCTCTAGGATTTCTGTCATTTCTTCTTTGCTGATTTTCACTGTCGGATCATAATTGCGAATGGAACGGCGTCCTTTCATAATCTCCATAAAATCGTTTGTTTTAATCATGTTGATACACTCCTTTTAAGCTTCGATATTATCTATGTTGTTTCGCATGCGCCCAAGCACATTAATAAGCACGCGGCGCTCTTCAGCACTTACATTTGCGAGCATTTCTTTCATGAAACGCTCCTTTTCTTTCTTAGAAGACTCGATTCGTTTTCTTCCTTGATCTGTTAACCGCACAAGGGTAATCCGATTGTCTTCGGGCTTGCGCCGTCTTGATACCATGCCTTTTGCTTCAAGCTGTTTTAGGTGTCTTGTGACGGCCGCGCTATCGATATTGACTTTCTTTTGAAGGTCGCTTTGACTAATCTCATCCGCATGATAAAGCAATGTCAGCAATTCCAAACGAGATTGGCTGATGCCCGTGCATGCCTCGAACTTCACGCCAATCACTTTGTTCACGCCTTGCAGCTGATATAAAATCTCGGCTTCCTCAGAACAAAATGATGCCAAAACCCATCCCTTCTTTCTTGTCAAAAAAATAATTGATATATCAATGATTGACATATCAATTAATATACAACGATTGATTTCAATTTGCAAGCCTTTTGCACATTTGAAAAACCTCCCAACATATAAGTTGGGAGGTTCTTGTTATCCTTGCGGCTCAGGATAAAACATCAGCAGAAAAAAGCTGGCCGTTTCCTGTGATGAATTGATGTAGCTGTGCGGTGTGGATCCCGTAAACTGCAAGGCGTCTCCGGAAACAAGCGTATGCTTCTGGTCCTGCAGATTGACGGTTAACTCGCCCTCTTTAATTAAAATGTATTCTTCTCCTAAATGTGTTTTTGCTTCATGTATGCACCCCGGTTTCAGATCGACAACATAAATTTCAAACTTTGTTTCAGGATTGTAGGGAAAAAAGGGGTAAACGATGTAGTTTTCTTCATTATCTGTAACAGGTTCAATATCTTTGAGATTAATTTTTCTTACTTTCGGCTTGTCTTCTTTCAGAAAAACAGAAAAAGATACTTGCAGCCCATTTGCGATCTTCCAGAGAGTGGTGACAGTCGGGGTCGATTTTTCTTTCTCAATTTGTCCGAGCATCGCTTTGCTGACGCCTGTTAACTCAGAAACTTGATCAAGAGTCAGGTTTCTGCTTTTTCTGAGTTTGGCAAGATTCTTTGCGATAATGGCTTGGATATCATCCATACATGTATCTCCTTACGTCATATTCGCTTTATTATAGCACATTAAAATCAGCTCTTACATACTGTTGTAAGCTATAACGTATATGTGTATAATATGTTAGACTAGGAGGGGGACAGAATGATATCAGAGAAGGAACTAACTCATGCCCAAACATGCGAGCCATCGTTCATACAAGGGTTTAAAGATTGTGTCCCGACGCTAATCGGCTATATCAGTATAGGTTTGGCTGCCGGTATCGTGGGGATTGCCTCGCATTTAAGTGTCCTTGAAATTACACTGTTGTCAGGTTTGGTTTTTGCAGGCGGCGCCCAGTTCATTATCTGTGCTTTGTTAGCAGCCAACAGTCCGATGTCCGCTATTATCCTGACAACGTTTATTGTGAATTTACGAAATTTTCTATTAAGTGCTTCGCTTGCTCCTCATTTTTCAAAGTATTCGCTAGTGAAAAATGTGGGGATCGGCATGATGGTGACAGATGAGTCCTTTGGTGTTGCTTCAAATAAGATTGTAAAAAAAGAACCGATTAGTGATCGATGGATGTTCGGTTTAAATCTCACTGCATATGCGTGCTGGGTGCTTTCTTGTGTGGCAGGTGCAGTCTTTGGTAAATGGATTACCGATCCGGAAATGTTCGGACTCGACTTTGCGGTGACGGCTATGTTTTTAGCATTGCTGATTTTGCAGATGGAACATGTTGTGCCTGCAAAGGTTAAACACTATGTATCTCTCATCATTTATATGGTGATTGCGATGATTATTTTCTCTTTCATTATGCCGTCTCATCTCGCTGTCATCATGTCAACGATCATCGTAGCGACAATCGGGGTGGTGACAGATAAATGAGCATAAATGCATACATCCTGACGGTGATTATCGGCTGCGCGCTGGTCACAGTGATTCCCCGCGTGGTTCCATTTTTAGTTGTACGGAATATTTCCTTGCCGGTGCCTGTGCTGAAATGGCTCTCCTATGTACCGGTTTGTATATTGACGGCACTTGTTGTGAAGGATTGCATGATTCAATCCAATGATTCTCTGAAATTGAATTGGCAGGTGGCTGTTGTATTAATTCCAACTCTATTGATTGCAATGAAAACAAAAAGTTTATCTATGACAGTTATCAGCGGTGTTGTTCTTATGGCCGGCTTGCGCTTATGGGTATAAAACAGCTGTTTATATTTACATCAAAACTCACGATATCAGGGGGGAGCAGACCCTGGTATTTTTTGTGTCTATGATTCAATCTTTAAGCGGCTTTCACTGGCTGAAAGTTATGGTACAATATACAAATGTTTTACAGCTTCAATCAATTGTTGGAGTGACATCTATTGAAAATAAATACTAGATTAAAGGGAAGGTTTTGATAGAATGCTGCAAAATCCAACTGGAAAAGAGCGTTTGGCATTGGCGTTTCTGCTCGGCATGCTTGCTATATTGGGCCCGCTTAATATAGATATGTATTTGCCTAGTTTTCCTGACATTGCCGATGATTTATCGGCCAGTGCCTCGCTTGTACAGTTAAGTTTAACAGCCTGTCTGATCGGGCTTACCATAGGTCAAGTGATTGTCGGGCCGGTCAGTGATGCGCAGGGAAGACGGAAACCGCTATTAATCTGTATTTTCTTATTTGCGTTATCTTCTCTGTTCTGTGCGCTTTCACCAAACATTACAACACTAGTGGCAGCCCGTTTTTTACAGGGGATTACGGCCTCTGCGGGACTCGTGCTGTCTCGGGCAATCGTGCGGGATGTGTTTACAGGGAGAGAGCTTTCTAAATTTTTCTCACTGTTAATGGTGATTACTGCAGTCGCGCCAATGATTGCGCCAATGACAGGCGGTGCTCTTTTATTGCTGCCGTTTGCAACGTGGCATACGATTTTTCACTTTTTAACGATCATCGGATTTGTACTTGTTCTGATTATTGCGCTGAAGTTAAAAGAAACATTGCCGCCGGAAAAGCGGATTCCAAGCTCAATCGGAACATCTGTCAGAACGATGGGGAGCCTGCTGAAGGATCGTTCTTTTATGGGCTACGCGTTAACTGTCGGATTTATTCACGGAGGAAGCTTTGCTTATGTATCCGGTACGCCTTTTGTGTACCAGGATATTTATGGGGTGTCGCCGCAGGTGTTTAGTATTTTATTCGGCATAAACGGCTTGGCGATTATTACGGGAAGTTTTATGATCGGGCGCTTTGGCGGAATCATTCATGAAAAAAGCCTGCTCCGCATGGCGGTCATTACAGCTATGATTGCGACTGCCGTGCTATTAACGATGACGATGATTCACGGCCCTCTCGCTGCATTGGTTATCTCTATTTTTGTCTATATGATTACGATCGGCATGGTTCTGACGAGCACATTTACGCTGGCCATGGAAAAACAGGGGCACCGCGCCGGAAGTGCAAGTGCGCTGCTGGGAATGCTCCCGCTGCTCCTTGGCTCCATCGTTTCGCCGCTTGTGGGCATTGATGAGACGACAGCTGTTCCGATGGGAGCGATCATGTTTGTTACAGCAGTTATCGGTTCGCTCGCCTTTTTTAGATTAACAAAGGAGAGCGTGAAGCAAAATTAATCAAAAAAACCTGACGGCATGTCAGGTTTTTTTTTGATCTCATTAAAATAGCAAAAGCAGGCCGGCGATGGCCGGAGTCAAAAAGATTGCGGATTTCAAGACGGCCTTTGGCATGAGATTGGTGAATTTCGCGCCAACATACGCACCGCACATGGTTCCGATCAAGACTTTGACCAGCAATACATAATCAACAAATCCTTCCGTGATATACCCTATGCCTCCTCCTACAGCAAGAGGGATAATGACAAGCATCGTCGTTCCGACAGAATGACGAATGGACAGGTTCAGCATAATCATTAAACCGATCTGGATAAAAGGAGCAGAACCGATGCCGAATGTGCCGGAAAGTATGCCTGATACGATTCCTAAAATCACGGCTTTTGTATACATTGATACATTGCTTTGATTCACTTGAGGTTTTTCTTTTAAGATAAATAACCTGATTAGAATAAGAATCGCTGATAAAAATAACATTCCCGCTGTCAAATAATGAAGCAAATCGGCCGGAATAAAAGATGTCAGCTTTGCCCCGAAAAATGATCCAACGGCAGCGAAGCACCCGACCGTTAAACCGATTTTTAACTGGATGTTGCCTTCCCTGTAATGGCTGTACGCCCCCGATAAGCTGGTGAAAGCCATACCGGCGAGGGAAGTGCCTAAAGCCGTATGAATCGGAATATGAAAAACAAGGGTTAAAAGAGCGATAACAAAGCCGGCTCCCCCAGCACCAATAAAGCCTAAAATGATTCCAAGAAGAAACATAACAAGAATAATGAGCATAGCTTTTCCTCCATTGTATACTGAGCTGTAAATGTAATGATCTAGTGATTGTAGCTGAGGCGAACTGTTCGGTAGCACATGAGAGGATCATCTCATTGGTTGACAGTAGTCCGTCGACCGTCGTTTAGCAAAAATATCGTACCGCAAATTTGGGGATTTGACAAGGCAGTTTGTTGCTTCCCTTTATTATCTGTTATATGATTTTGATGAAGAACAGACCCCTGAATCTATTCAAAAGAGGTATTATGTATATGGATGAATTTAAATTAGACAAGCCGACTCCTTATTACCTGCAATTTTATTTCCAGCTGAAAAAAATGATTTTTAACGGAACTTTTAAGCCGGGGGAACGGATCAATGAAACACAGCTGGCTAAAAGTTTCGGCGTCAGCCGCTCTCCGATACGGGAAGCTATGCGGCTGCTTGAGAAAGACGGCTTGTTACGGGCAGATGACCGGAATGGATTTTCAATCGCTTCTTTAACAGCTAAAGATGTAGATGAAATTTATAAAATCAGAATTCCTCTCGAGCTGCTTGCTGTCGAATTGGTAATAGACAAAGCGAATGACGAAGAGCTTCAAACGCTTGAAACACAGCTTGAAGAAACAGAAAACGCGATTCGTAACGGAGCGGAAGAAACTGAAATGATCAGCTTAAACCAAAAGTTTCATCAGCTGCTTGTCGATTTTAGCCATAACAGACATTTGAAAAATTTGCTTGAGCATGTAAATGATCTGATTCATTTTTGCAGAATCCTTAATTATAAAGGGGACAACCGCCCTGAAACGATCCTGCGTGAACACCGCAGCATATTTGAAGAAGTCAAAAAGAGAAACAAAGAAGCAGCCAAAGAATATATGATGGCTCATTTCAATCATGACTCAGAACATTTGAAGCGTGTGCTTGAAGAAGGAAAAGAAAATTAAATGACATGTACGGATACCAAGGAAGAGTCCTTGGTATTTTTTATTGCTCTCATCCACTTAATAAATCGCAAATCATATATAAGGAAGCCCATTAATAAGATTCTATGATGATTGACTAACGAATAATGGGGGTTAGACATGTTTATCCATATCGTCCGGCCGGGTGATTCTTTGTTTTCCATAGGCAGAAGATACGGTGCTTCTGTTGATCAAATACGGGGTGTGAATGGGTTAGAAGAAACGAATATTGTGCCGGGGCAGGCTCTGCTTATCCCTCTTTATGTATATACAGTACAGCCGGACGACACGCTCGCAGCTATTGCGGCAAAAGCGTTTGTTCCAGCAGAACGGCTAAGAGCCGCAAATCCCGCTATAAACCCAAATGCCTTGCAAGCAGGAATGAGACTAACGATCCCCAATATCTCAAACTATATTGCGGGAACGTTAAGCTTTTACGTGCTCCGTAATCCGGAGCTTGATCGCGATTTAATCAATGATTACGCACCGTATTCGTCTTCGATTTCCATTTTCGAATACCATATTGCGCCTAATGGCGACATTGCAAACCAATTGAATGACGCAGCCGCTATTGAAACCACATGGAGAAGACGAGTGACGCCGCTTGCAACAATAACAAATTTAACCTCAGCAGGCTTCAGCACGGAACTCGTACGCCAAGTGTTAAACAATCCAACTGCGAGAACCAATCTGGTTAACAATATTTATAACTTGGTATCCACAAGGGGATATGGCGGCGTGATGATCGATTTTGAAAAAGTGAGCGCCGCAGACCGGGATCTGTTCACAGGATTTTTGCGTCAGCTCAGAGATCGTCTGCAGCCGGGTGGCTATGTGCTGACCATAGCTGTTCCGGCAAAAACAAGTGATGATATTTCATGGCTGAGGGGCTATGATTACGGAGGGATCGGAGCGGTCGTCAATTATATGTTTATCATGGCGTATGACTGGCATCATGCGGGAAGCGAGCCGGGGCCTGTTGCGCCGATTACTGAAATAAGAAGAACAATTGAATTTGCGATTGCCCAGGTGCCGCGGAGAAAAATCATCATCGGTGTCCCGCTCTACGGCTACAATTGGATCATCCCTTACCAGCCGGGAACAGTGGCTTCAGCTATTTCAAATCAAAAATCAATTGAAACAGCGATGAGGTACCAAGCACCCATTCAGTATTCAAACGAATATCAATCGCCATTTTTTCGCTACAGAGATGAGCAGGGACGGACGCATGAAGTATGGTTTGAAGATGTCAGGAGCATGAGCCAAAAGATGCTGATCGTCCGAGAATATGGATTACAAGCCATTGGCGCCTGGCAGTTAACACTCGGATTCACACCAGCACCGTGGCTTCTGCGTAAATTTTTTACGATCAGAAAAGTGTAAAGGCACCGAACACGGTGTCTTTTTAGTGATGTTTTAAGCTGCTTCGTGCAGCTCTGAGTACCGGATAGATTGTCAGTTCACTGACGCTGGCGATATCCTTAATCGTAACAGATTGAAAGCCATAAAACCGCATCAGCCTAAAGTGGCAGAATAATTCGTGCATTTGTCACTTGCATGGCGTCGGTCTCCCCAATTATGATCGATAGTGATAACTAATATCAGTCTAATCAGGCACAAATTGCATATCGTCTTATGAAAGCTTACGGAATACGAGTGAGAGGAAGTTGTCAGAATGAAAAAAGTATTAATCCTAAATTTTCCTGCAGAAGGCCACGTAAATCCTACATTAGGCATTACGAAAGCCTTTGCCGATCGAGGATACGATGTCCACTATATCTCCACTGAAAGGTATAAAGAAAGATTAGAAGCGGTAGGAGCGACTGTCCACCTTCATCAGGATTTGCTGAGGACAGTTCCCGTTCGTACAGGTTCCCCTGACGGTATTCTCTCCTTCTTAAAAATTCATATAAAGACATCTCTGACCATATTAAATATCGTGAAAGAACTGTCAAAAAGCATTCAGTTTGATTTTGTTTATTATGATAAATTCGGTGCGGGAGAGCTGGTCAGAGATTATCTCAACATCCCGGGCATCTCTTCATCTGCTTCCTTTTTATTCGATGAAGAGCATTTGAAGATATTGCCTCTGCATCCGGATTCAGAAGTGCCTTTACAATTGGATAAAGAGTGTGAAGATCTATTATTAGAGATGAAACAAAATTACGGTGTATCACCTGAAAATATGGTTCAATTCATGAATAATAAAGGTGGCCTAAATGTAGTGTACACAAGCCGATATTTTCAGCCGGAAAGCCATCGTTTCGGCAATGAGTTTCTATTTATCGGTCCAAGCTTTCCAAAGAGAGCGGAAAAAACTGATTTCCCGATTGAGAAATTGAAAGGTGAGAAAGTTATCTATATTTCAATGGGGACGGTATTAGACGAAACTGAGGAGTTTTTCAACTTATGTATAGATGCCTTTTCTGATGTCAGGGGCAAGGTCGTGATAGCTGCGGGAGAAAAAGCTGATCTGACAAGATTAAAGCAAGCGCCGGAAAACTTTATCATTGCTTCATATGTGCCTCAATTGGAAGTGCTGGAACAATCAGACGTTTTCATCACTCATGGGGGAATGAACAGTGTAAATGAAGGCATTCACTTTAACGTTCCTTTAGTTGTAATGCCGCACGATAAGGACCAGCCAATGGTGGCCCAGCGACTGACTGAATTACAAGCCGGTTATACAGTATCTAAAGACCATGTAACCGCGCAGTCTTTAAAACATGCAGTGGAAGAAGTGTTGAATAACGACCGATACAAGGAAGGGATTCAAAAAATCAATCAAAGCTTTCAGGGTTGCATGAATATGGAAGAGGTAATGGAGCAGATCGATCAATTTATAGATCAGAGAAAATAAACAGCAAAAATAAGAAAAAGAGTGAGATTTATATGTTCTCACTCTTTTTTCATTTAGGGTCTTGCTGGCATTGCAGAAATAACCGGAGTCAATTTGCGGATCAACGGTTTTGTCAAGAGGATTATAGATGTAAGGGTTCATTTTCTGAGGGCGATGGAGCAGGAGAAATACTTTCGTATTCATTCACACTCAACGTCATTTTTCATATTATGAATAAGTGTATGGTAAATACAGTTATAAAAGGATGTGAATAGAAAATATGTCTCGAAAACCGTCACATAGATGCCCTTACTGTGGATCTAACTCTTCAAGCCCCAGTTGTAGAGTAGGCCCTAAAAAAAATCCTGAGCCTAAACATTCATGTATGTGCTGCTGTTGTGTAAGGGGAGCAAGAGGGCCGCAGGGACCACGTGGATTACGCGGTATACCAGGCAGTATTGGAGCCACCGGACCACCAGGACCGCCAGGACCACCAGGGCCACCGGGGCTGCCAGGGCTGCCCGGAGCTACAGGGGCCACAGGACCACCAGGACTGGCCGGGGCTACGGGAGCCACCGGACCACCAGGGCCGGCCGGAGCAACAGGAGTCACGGGAGCCACAGGAGCAACCGGGGACGCCGGACCAGCCGGAGCCACCGGAGCGACGGGAGCCACAGGAGCAACCGGGGACGCCGGACCAGCCGGAGCCACCGGAGCGACGGGAGCCACAGGAGACGCCGGACCGGCCGGAGCTACAGGAGCGACGGGAGCCACAGGAGACGCCGGACCGGCCGGAGCCACAGGAGCGACGGGAGCCACAGGAGCCACAGGAGACGCCGGACCAGCCGGAGCCACGGGAGCCACAGGAGCAACTGGGGACGCCGGACCAGCCGGAGCCACGGGAGCCACAGGAGCAACCGGGGACGCCGGACCAGCCGGAGCCACAGGAGCGACGGGAGCCACAGGAGCAACCGGTGACGTCGGACCAGCCGGAGCGACGGGAGCAACGGGAGCCACAGGAGCAACCGGTGACGCCGGACCAGCCGGAGCAACGGGAGTCACCGGAGCCACAGGAGACGCCGGAGCAACGGGAGCCACAGGAGCGACGGGAGCCACAGGAGCGACGGGAGCCACAGGAGACGCCGGACCAGCCGGAGCCACAGGAGCGACGGGAGCCACAGGAGCAACCGGTGACGCCGGACCAGCCGGAGCCACGGGAGCAACGGGAGCCACAGGAGCAACCGGTGACGCCGGACCAACCGGAGCCACAGGAGCGACGGGAGCCACAGGAGCGACGGGAGCCACAGGAGCAACTGGGGACGCCGGACCAGCCGGAGCCACGGGAGCCACAGGAGCAACCGGTGACGTCGGACCAGCCGGAGCCACCGGAGCCACGGGAGCCACAGGAGCAACCGGCACAGGAGCAGCTGGGTTATCCGAATACGGGTATATTTATAACTTTAGTGCTCAAACAGTAGCTATAGAGGCTGATGTCATTTTTGATTCAACAGGGATAACCACCCCTGGAATTACACATGCCCCCGGGACTTCTCAAATTGCAATTACCACTCCGGGAGACTATGAGGTCACTTTTTCTGTTTCGGGAGTAGAGCCTAACCAATTTACATTATTTTTAAATGGTGCACCGATTACGAATACAGTCTACGGTTCAGGTGCAGGTACTCAGCAAAACAACGGCCAGGCTATTATAGCCATAGCAGCCGGCGATGTCCTCACTCTTCGAAATCATACGTCCGCTGCCGCAGTGACTCTGCAGACTTTGGCGGGAGGGACACAAACTAACGTAAACGCTTCAATTGTAATTAAAAAATTAGATTAACAATTAGCACTGTGTCATGAACAAACAAAAGTACTCTATTGATCTTACTAGTACTTAATCGTTCAACAGTGCTTTTTTTGACCTGATTTAAGTTGACCATACAAACGCTCCAGTTTCTTTTTACCTCAGGTGTATGCGGAAAAGAGACAAATACGAAATTCATAGCTCACTGAACGACTTTTATCACGATAGGAAAGAAAAAGAAGTTCGATTTACTCTATCTTTTTTAGTGATAACTGGATATCAAATGGGCATACAAGGTGACAGCTTAACTTCACCAATAAAAAAACCTTCCGTGTTGGAAGGCAATCGTTAAAATTCAATTTTGATCTTTTGAGAATCACTGATTTTCTTATGGTTTTGGTCAAAAACGTCACTTGTTGTGATTTCAATCCACTTGATCTCTTTTTTCTTCTTATCAGCTGATGGTTCATCGTGAGCATGGCCACTTGCTGCGTTTACAATAAAGCCGAGATTGCCGGATTTTTCGGCGCCGGCTTCTAATTCACCATTCAACTCTTCTAGGTAAATATCTTTGTTCCAATCAAAGGTTTCTCCTGTATTTGTTTTCATCAATGCAACCGGGGCAAAATTCACTTTCTCGGAAGATGTGTTCTTGATATCAACGAAAACTTTAACGAAATCAAACTCTTCATCGTGTGTTAATACATGAAAATAATCAATCATGCTGTAATCCGGACGTAAGTGGATCAGCTTCATTTCTTTTATTGTTAACTCTACGTTTCCAATCTTATAAGTTTGATTGACTTGTTTGATATCTTTTAAGACGGCTTCTCCTTTGTCATCAGAAAACGTTTGATTGACCTTCAGCAATGACCGGTCATCTGTTACCTGTGCATTAGGCTGATACTCATCTATACTGTCTTTTTGAGACGAAGTGCTTTGCGGTGTGGCTTTTGCTGTTTGCTCTCCGGCTGTATTTTGTTTTTCTGAATTGACGTTTGAGGAACAGCCCGCAAGTATGACGATAAAAAATAAGATCGATAGAGTCTTTTTCATCATAAGTCCTCCATTAAAAAGAGAGCCCGTTCCTTATACAAGCAACGGGCCACCTTGTATTCTCTTACTTATCTTTAATTTTAATGTTGTATTGTAAAGCATCGAAAACATTTTTGGCGATTTCGGTATTATCGATTTGGCCGGAAAACTTTTCACTGGATGGTCCGTACGCATAGACAGGAACATCCTCGCCGGTATGTCCGCCTGTTGTCCATCCTGTGTGGGAGCGTTTATTGAAAATCTCCTCAATCGCATTATCAATATCAAGGACTTCCTTCGATTTTGCCGCGTTTTCAACAGATTGAATTTCAGATGAAGTTAAAGCTAATTTCTTTTGGTCAATATACGTTTTTAAAGTTTTTTCAACATCTGCGCCGTCGGCGATTTTTTCTGCCATAAAGTCAGGGGTGCGCTTTGCCGCTTTAATTGGTTCACTGAACCAGTTGTAAATGCCGTCCGCACCGATGGAATATCCGCCGGTTGAATGGTCAGCCGTTGCGACAACCAAAGTATGCTTGTCTTTTTTGGCGAAATCAATTGCCGCCTTGTAGGCTTGTTCGAAATCTTCCATCTCACTCATGGCGCCGACAATATCATTGTCATGCCCGGCCCAGTCAATCTGGCTTCCTTCAACCATGAGGAAGAAACCGTCTTTGTCCTTGCTTAATTTTTTGAGGGCTGTGTTGGTCATGTCTTTTAATGAAGGAATATCCTTCGTGCGGTCGATCTTTTTAGGCAGGCCGCCGTCAGCGAATAGGCCGAGAACTTGGCTGTCCTTGTTTTTCAGCATGTCCTTGCGGTTATCCACATAGCTGTATCCCGCTTTTTTGAATTCCTTTACCAAATTACGGTCCTTGCGGTCAAAATTGCTTTTTCCACCGCCTAGAAGGACATCAATTTTGTGCTTGCCGTTCACCATTTCATCAAAATAGTCGTTTGCAATAGAATTCATATTTTTCCGGCTGTGATCATGCGAGCCGAAAGAAGCCGGAGTGGCGTGTGTAATTTCTGAAGTGGCGACAAGCCCGGTTGATTTTCCTTTTTCTTTTGCTGCTTCAAGAACTGTTTTGACCTCTGAACCGTCATTATCCACAGCAATTGCATTATTATATGTTTTAATCCCAGCTGACATAGCCGTTGCGGCGGAAGCAGAATCCGTTACATTTTGTTCAGGGTCTTCAGGATACGTGGTCTGCTGTCCGACAAGGTATTGGTCAAAAGTCGTAGGCTCTACAACCTTTGTCTTTTTATTATCCTTTAAGTAACGGTGAGCGGACGTATAAGACACACCCATCCCATCACCGATCAAGACGATGACATTCTTAATTTCGTTTTGATTCCCCTTTTTCTTTTCCTGGGCGCTGGCTTCAGATACGCTGCCGCTGACTAGGCTGCTGAACGCAATAGATGATAACACCGCAATAGGCAGCAGCTTCTTCGGGAATTTTTTCAACTGAATAACCTCCTAAAAATATGATCCTCAATGACAAACCCATTATATTTTTAAAGTGTTAAGCTAGTATTAATCGTTTTTAAAGATTGAATTTACAAGATGACTAACTATGGTGATGGTGGAAAAGGGAATTGTAAGAAGTTGATTATTGTTTATCAATTGGAAAGCCAAAAAGGAATTTGAGACAGGTTCTTTCTATTTTTCTTCTTCCCTTGATTTTGAGTGAACTGTTTTTAATTCAGAGAGGATTAATTAGATGCTTTCGATTAGCGCGGTTTCGCAAAAGTATGGAATGATTTGTATACAATAAGATATTTCGAGAAAATCGTTTTTATACGGAAGGAGTCATTTCTGCCGAAAAAATAAAACTGAATACCTATTATTTGTATTTGAAAGAGGATGGAAACAGCCAATGAGACGTTTGAAAGTGTACTCGATGCAACTGCCTTCCCTGATTTTACAGGTGCTTTCTTAGCCCTAGCTAAATATATTGTTGACTATTTTTAACCAGCAACCATTACGGCTCAGGCTGGACTCCGGATTGTGAATCTTTAATGATGAAATAAAGTTTTTTCATCAAGCGAAAATACGGTATCAAAATGTTGCTTACCCTGCTTCCATATCACTTCAACAGTGAGGTCATGCCCTTTAAGCTCAATTTCATCTAGGTGTGCCTAAAAGAGATTGACTTCTCTTTTGGGCTTCCGTCACGAAAACTGCCGCCGGAAAAATCTCTTACCGGTGTTTCTGTATTAGAATGGAGCAGCACCTCATCATCTTTCTTCACAATGAGCGATTCCAAATATGTGTTATCTGCTTTAGCTTGATCACTAATCCAATAAAGATTGCCGATGTATTCAATTGGTGCTTCTTCGTTCTTAGTAAAAACAGCCTCCAATGTTTGTCCTTGCTTTCTCCTAGGTAATTTGAGTATTCTAATCTGGTGATGAATGAATTGATAGGCAAAATATATCACGCAAAAAGCGCATAATATGAAACCGTAAAAATGAGCGGGTATTTATAATGATGAAACATAAAAAACTCCTATCCTAAATCAATTTCCTTTGAAAAAAAGATTTTTATCCCGAATCAAAATCCCCGTTTTCAGCTTTTTCGGGAATTTCTGGTTTAATCCGCCTTGCTTTTTCAACTGTGTTTTGAAACAATGCGGTGAATTGATAGCCTCGCTTTTGGTAAAATGCCATCGCGTGTATGTTATCATTTGTTGTGATGAGCTTTATCTGTTTACACAGCCATTGCTTGGCTGTTTCTTCAGCCTTTCTCAGCAAAGCTGTGCAATTTCTTTCTTTTCAATCAGTCTAATGAAAAAATATTGCAGCCTTTTCCATTTGTGATGTATGTAATCAACCAATGATGTACCATCCTCATCTAAAGCATCATAACTGTCCAATTCATTTCATTGAAATGTATCGCTGGACATTTTCATCTGAGGCGTACCCCAATGCGCGGCAAAGAAATCAGTCCTATTTGCTTGGCTAATTCTTTACTTGGGATGATCTTCAACTTGACCTCTTTCTTTTGTTTACTAACAATATATAAAATGGAAAGAGGAAAATAGATGTTGAGGTGATAGTATGGAAATAAACGATGTGCTATACGGCAGGCATCAAATAGACGGAGTACTGGAAGAACTCATAAAAAGCGCACCCGTGCAGAGATTAAAAGGGGTTTATCAAGGCGGCGCCAGCTTTTTAGTCAATCCAAAGTGGAATGTGACCCGGTATGAGCACTCCATTGGCGTTATGCTTCTAATCAAAAGGCTGGGGGGAACCATAGAAGAGCAGATCTCCGGTCTTCTCCATGATGTGTCGCACACAGCATTTTCTCATGTAATTGATTTTGTATTTGAAAATGAAGCGGAAGATTATCATGAAAACATTTTTCAACAAGTCATTGACCAATCCGAGATCCCGGAAATTCTAAAAAAACATGGTTATGATGCTGACGATCTTTTATTAAATGATACAAGATGGACACTGCTCGAACAGCCCGCACCGGAGCTGTGTGCTGATCGCATCGACTACACGCTGCGTGACATGTATCAATATGGACAGATCACGCTGCGTGAAGCTGAAATCTTTTTGGACCATCTCGTTGTGAGAAACGGAAGGGTGTTTCCAGATGGTATCGAAACAGCTGAATGGTTTGTGCGAGTGTATTACAAGGAAGTGATTGATTTCTTTATGAACCCAGTGAATGTATATGGGTATGAATACTTAGCGCAAACGCTGAAGGCTGCGCTGAAGCACAATGTCATTGCCGCCGAAGATTTGTTGAAAACAGACCAAGAGGTAGTAGGCATCCTGCATTCATCAGAGAATGACGAAGTACTGAGACTGCTTGAAAAAATACATCCTCACATATTAGTAAAAGAGGATGACATTCATTATGATTTTCATCGAAAAACGAAAATGCGTCTCATCGACCCTACTATTTTCTTTCATAATGAATGGATCACATCCTCATCAGTATCTGAACATATCAGAAAAATGGGAGAGGCCGCTTATCGGAAAGCCAAAAAAGGAGTGTATGTCAAAGTAATCGAAAACTAACCGAAGCCGCGCAACCGCGGCTTTTATCCAGCGCGTTTTATTCTGCGGATCACGGGGAATAGGACAAACAGCAGCATATGTTATGAGAATATTAGCGCATTTACATACCTTTCGGGGGTATCGTATTCTTGAAAAGAACATGTATGACAGGCAGATGTGAAGGTTCACACCAAAAATGAAGCAAAGGAGAATGAACATGAAGATTTCGAAAAAGACACTTGGAATTTTACTGCTGTCTCTTATTTTCGTTTTATCAGCATGCGGCAATAGCGATAGCAAAAAAGAAAGCACTCATGACAGTCATTCGGACTCCGGCTCACACGAAGAAATGGATCATTCCGGATCTGCTGAAGTTCCAGAGGGATTAACGGAATCGACACATCCTAAATATAAAATAGGCAGCCAGGTCATCATCAATGCCTCTCATATGAAAGGGATGAAGGGCGCCGAAGCAACAGTTACAGGCGCATACGATACAACGGCATATATTGTTTCTTACACACCGACAACCGGAGGACAGCGAGTTGATCATCACAAATGGGTGATCCAAGAAGAGATAAAAGATGCAGGAGATAAACCCCTCAATCCCGGAGATCAGGTACTCTTAGAGGCCTCTCACATGAAAGGCATGAAGGGAGCAACTGCTGAAATCGACTCTGCAGAAAAAACAACGGGATACATGGTGGACTATACATCGACAACAAGCGGAGAAAAAGTAAAAAATCATAAGTGGGTAACTGAAGACGAGCTTTCAGCTAAATAATAAAAAAATCCTCCCTTTACAAGGAGGATTTTTTTACGGTATGAACAGGTCTTGTTAAAGAAAATAAAGCAAACAGAACGGCGATCACAACAATCGATCCTCCACACCAAGCTGTTGACACAACAGTCCCCGTCTGATCCAATACAACACCGCCAATGGCTGAACCAAGGGCAATCCCGATTTGTAACGCAGACGTATTAAAGCTTTGCTGAATGTCAGACGTGTCCGGTGCAATCTCAATTAAGTAGCTTTGCTGTGCGGGAGCCAGACTCCAGCTCAGCAATCCCCAAATGACCATAACAGGCAAAAAGAAAATCATAGACGACGTTGACAGCGGCAATAAGAACATAATGATGGCGAAGGAACCGGTCACCAGCAAGATGCTCTTAAAGGAACCGAGCCGGTCAGAAAGCGCTCCTCCAAAAGGACCTCCGCACACGGCAGATATTCCAAATAGGAAATAACAAATGCTGACCCAAAAAGAGCTTAGATGGAGAGTCGTCTCTAAAAACGGGGCAAAATAAGCATATAAAGTGTAGTGCCCCGCTAATGTAAACATCGTCACAAGGTGCGAGCTGGCGATTTTAGCATTGGCGATTGTTTTCATCTGATCCCGGAATGGAATCATTTTCTCCGTCGGTATCTTCTCAAAAAAGATCGAAATAATCAACATAGAGATAAGCGCCAGAAGTCCGATTCCAAGGAACAAAATGCGCCATCCGAAGGAATTGCTGATCAATATGCCAAGCGGCACACCTAATGCGATGGCAGAACTGAATCCCATAAAAATGATGCCAATTGCGCGGGCTCTGTATTCAGGCGCCACAATTTTCGGCGCAATCGTCAAGGAAAGCACAACAATCAGCCCTGTACTCATCGCCGCCAATACCCTTGATACCATCAGCATCGCAAAATTAGGGCTGAAGTAGGCGACAAGGTTACTCAAAAAGAAAACAAATAACGCAATTAAATATAAACGCTTCCGTTCAACCTTCGCGGTCAATGCCAAAAGCAGCGGCCCTGAAACAGCATATCCCAGCGCAAACACACTGATCAGCTGTCCGGCCGAAACAATGGAAATGTGTAAATCATTTGCGATTTGAGGAAGAATCCCACCCACAATTAACTCAACCAATCCAACTGCAATCGTAGAAGCTGCAAGCAGAAAAACTTTAAAATTCATAACAAACTCCTTTACTTCAATTTTTTAACAAATAAAAAAATCCTGATTACAAAAAAAGTGATAAACAATTTTTGTAATCAGGATTTTACGGTTCCTGGTAGACACCCTCAATCCATATCATTGAGGTTATACAAGTAAAAATAGCTATTTATTTGATTTAGTTTCTGAGGATGAGTTTAACATATTGTGAGCGAATCTTCCATAGAAAAATTTGATAAATAGTTGAACGAAAAATAATATGAATATATTTATTATATAAAAGTATAGACATTTAAAATTAATTGACTATAATGAATTTTGTAAGCGTTTTACAAAAGGGGAGGGACATCCATTGAAGAAAATTTTACTTGCGTGCAGTTCGGGAATGTCCACCAGTTTGCTGGTGACAAAAATGAAAGAATACGCGCAATCCATTGGAGAGGAAGCGGAGATCTGGGCAGTCGGCCAGGATAAAGCGAAAGAAGATATGCAAAAGGCAGACGCGGTTTTAATCGGCCCGCAAATGAGCTTTCTGAAAAGCGAACTGCAAAAAGCAGCCGACCAATACAACATTCGGGTTGAGGTCATTGACATGATGGCTTACGGAATGGCAGATGGCAAAAAAGCATATGAACAGGCTTTGTCATTAATGGGGCAACAATGATGGAGCACATAAAAATTGCCGACTTAACAGACGAACAAATCAGCTTTCAGCTCATTCTCCACAGCGGCAATGCCCGCAGCTGCATCATTCAATCACTGCGCGCCTACAAGGAAGGAAACAGGGGGGAGGCAGATGCCCTTATTGCCCAGGCTGAGGATGCTCTATCTGCAGCCCATGACATTCACTTTCAAATGATACAGAAAGAATCAAGCGGCGAGGCAGCCAATTTCTCATTGCTGCTTATGCACGCGGAAGATCACCTGATGTCAACATTGGCCATGAAAGAATTGGTAAAAGAGCTGCTTGGCATCTTTAAAACAAAGAATCTATAAAAATCGGGGTGGATAGGGTGTTCGAGAAAATCAGCCAATTCCTTGTTCCAATTGCAGGGAGGTTAAATAATAACCGTTATTTGCAGGTATTGCGCGATGCGTTTATGCTGGCCTTCCCGCTTACGATATTCGGGTCCATTTTTGTGGTATTAACGAACCTGCCGTTTTTAAATAAAATCATGAATGCTTCAATGCTCACATCGTTTCAGTCCAATTTTGGCATTGCGTCTACGGCGACCATGGGGATTATGTCTGTCTTCGTCGTGTTCGGTATAGGCTATTATCTCTCAAAAAGCTATCAGGTCGAAGCTGTGTTTGGCGGTGCGATCGCTTTGGTTTCCTTTTTCCTGCTGACGCCTTTTATTGTTCAGCCGGAAACAGGAGAAGCCATAACCGGCGTCATTCCGGTAGACCGCCTCGGTGCCAAAGGAATGTTTCTGGGAATGATCACGGCATTTCTTTCTGGAGAAATCTACAGAAGAATCGTTCAAAAAAACCTGACGATCAAAATGCCTGCCGGGGTTCCGCCGGCTGTAGCAAAATCATTTGCCGCACTTATTCCGGCTTTTATCACATTGACTGTGTTTTTGCTGATTAACGTTGTGGTCACCCAGCTTTTCAAAACCAATATGCATGATGTCATTTATCATGCGATTCAGGCTCCGCTTGTCGGACTTGGAAGCGGTATCATACCGACGCTGATTGCTGTATTTTTCATTCAAATTCTATGGTTTTTCGGATTGCATGGGCAAATCATTATCAACTCTGTGATGGATCCGATCTGGAATACACTGCAGGTGGAAAACCTGGCAGCCTACACAGCGGGGAAAGAAGTACCGCATATCATCTCAAAACCGTTTATGGAGATTTATACAGTGGGAATGGGCGGAACCGGGATGACGCTGGCGATTGTGTTTACGATTCTCATATTTATGAAAAGCAGGCAGATGAAGCAAGTGTCAAAACTCGGCCTTGCTCCAGGGATTTTTAACGTAAACGAACCGATTATCTTCGGGCTGCCGATTGTGATGAATCCGATCATCCTTGTGCCTTGGGTTTTGGCGCCGATGGTTGTCACACTCGTCACCTATCTGGCCATGTCCGCGGGACTTGTTCCGCCTCCAACAGGTGTCACGGTTCCATGGACGGTTCCGCTATTTATTAATGGCATCATGGCGACAAACTCAATCATGGGCGGCGTGATGCAGCTTGTCAATCTGATGATTGTCTTTGTGATATGGTTCCCGTTCCTGAAAGCGATGGATAAATTACATTTGGCAAAAGAAAAGGAACAGGCTGTTCAGGAAACAGCACAGCAAAATGATAACAGCATCAAAATGTGACATAAGGAGAGAGAGAACTTGACTCAAACAGAACAGTATCGTTTTCCGAAAGATTTTTGGTGGGGATCATCTGCTTCAGCGACACAAACGGAGGGTGCCGCCGATCGAGACGGAAAAGGGAAGAATATTTGGGATTACTGGTTTGAAAAAGAGCCTCATCGCTTTTTTGGACATGTAGGACCTGCATCCACATCGAAATTTTATGACAACTATAAAGACGATATCAGGCTGATGAAGGAGCTTGGCCACAACTCGTTTCGTATGTCGATTTCATGGTCACGTTTAATACCGGGCGGAACAGGCGAGATCAACCCTAAAGCAGCGGACTTTTATAACAGCGTCATTGATGAGTTCATAGCTAATGGAATAGAACCCTTTGTCAATTTATTTCATTTCGATATGCCGATGGAACTTCAAAACATCGGCGGCTGGGCAAACAGAGAAACGGTGGACGCTTATGAAAACTATGCGAGAACGTGCTTTCGTTTGTTTGGCGATCGCGTGAAAAAATGGTTCACCCATAACGAGCCGATCGTGCCGGTCGAAGGCGGATATTTATATGATTTTCATTATCCGAACAAGGTAGATTTTAAAGAAGCCGTTCAAGTCGGGTTTCACACATTGTTATCAAGCGCCCGCGCCATACAGGCTTACAGAGAGATGAGGCAGGATGGAAAAATCGGCATCATCTTAAATTTGACGCCATCCTACCCGAGAAGCAGCCACCCGGCAGATGTAAAAGCGGGAGAAATAGCAGATGCGTTCTTTAACCGATCTTTTTTAGACCCTTCTGTAAAAGGCGAGTTTCCAAAAGAACTCATACACATTTTAAAAACTGAAGGCTTTATGCCTGAATACGAGAAAGAGGATCTTGAGATCATTACACAGCATACGGTTGACTTATTAGGTGTGAATTATTATCAGCCGAGACGTGTAAAAGCAAAAGAGCACCTGCCGAATCCGGATGCGCCGTTTTTGCCTGACAGGTATTTCGATCCTTACGTCATGCCGGGCCGAAAAATGAATCCTCACCGAGGCTGGGAGATTTACGAAAAAGGCGTTTATGATATCCTGATCAATCTAAAAGAAAATTACGGGAATATCGAGTGCTTTATTTCTGAAAACGGTATGGGAGTTGAAGGGGAAGAGCGTTTCAGAGATGAACAGGGCATGATTCAGGATGACTACCGAATTGAATTTATCAAAGAGCACTTAAAATGGATTTACCGCGCTGTACAGGAAGGATCAAACGTAAAAGGCTATCACTTATGGACGTTTATGGACAATTGGTCATGGACAAACGCTTATAAAAACCGATACGGATTTGTATCAGTCAATCTGGAGAAAGACGGAGAAAGAACGGTCAAAAAGAGCGGAAAATGGTTCAAAGAGGTTGCTGAGAAAAATGGTTTTTAGGTTGCTATAGCAAAAAGGTCTTCCGGCGGTCAAGATTTCTAATAGAGACAACAAATAGCCATAACATTGATGAAACAGGGAAAAGAACTTATGATATCGGTAAAGAAGCTTATTTGATATCAAAATTTTTTCAGCTGCCGGAGGATACCAATGAATAAATACGAAATCATTGCAAATGAAATGAGAAAACGAATCAAAAATAACGTATATCCCATCGATCAGCCGATTCCCGATGAAATATCTCTTGCAAAAGAGTTCAATTCAAGCCGCATGACGATGAAAAGAGCTCTTGATAATTTAGTTGCTGAAGGACTGTTATTCAGAAAACGCGGTCATGGAACCTTTATCATTCAATCTGCGATACAGGATGATCATGTCCATGTCGTCAGCAATGAAATCCTCGGACTGACCAATTTGTTAAAAGACAAAAAAATCAAAAGCAAGGTCATTCAGTTCGAGGTGCAATTTCCCACTGAGGAAGTGGCTGCCCATTTATCAATTGATCAAAAAACGCCGGTTTATTATGTTGTACGGCTGCGGATTGTGGAAGGAGAGCCATATGTGTTGGAAAAAACATATATGCCGACACACTTAATAGCCGGCATTAATGATGAGGTGCTGCACCACTCTATTTATGAACACATCACAAACAGGCTTCAGCTAAAGATTGCCGGAACACACCGGAAAATCAGAGCCTGTAAATCTGATGAGATGGATCAGCAGCATCTGGGCTGCAAACAGGATGATCCCATTCTTGAAGTGGAGCACGTGGGCTTTTTAGATAACGGAATTCCATTTGAATATTCCTTTTCACGTCATCGGCATGACAAATTTGTCGTCACTTCGGTAAATGTAAGGCGCTGATCGCGGAGATAACAAGGAGGCCATCTGCATGCTTGGCGGTATTGAAGCAGGCGGCACAAAATTTGTGTGTGCCGTCGGAACAGAAGATGGAACGATCATTGACAGAATGGAGCTACCAACAGCGATGCCGGATGAAACGATAGAGAAAGTGATTCAATATTTTCGCCAATTCTCGCTGCAGGCAATCGGCATCGGCTCCTTTGGTCCCGTTGATATAGATGTAAACAGTAAAACATATGGAACCATTACTGCCACGCCTAAACCAGGCTGGAGGCACTATCCATTCTTGAAAACAATAAAAGAAGAAATGAATATTCCTGTCGGATTCAGCACAGATGTAAATGCTGCGGCGCTCGGAGAATCTCTTTTCGGTGCAGCTAAAGACCTCGACAGCTGCTTATATATCACGATCGGAACTGGCATTGGTGCAGGCGCGGTTATAGAAGGGCGGCTTCTGCAAGGATTGTCACATCCTGAAATGGGCCATATCTATATTCGCCGCCATCCGGATGACACGTATCAAGGAAAGTGCCCCTATCATAAGGATTGCTTCGAAGGTCTGGCTTCCGGTCCCGCTATAGAAGCACGATGGGGAAACAAGGCCGCAGATTTATCACATGTAAATGAGGTCTGGGAACTTGAAGGATATTATATTGCGCAGGCTCTGGCACAATATATCCTCATCCTGGCACCCAAAAAAATGATTCTTGGCGGCGGCGTCATGAATCAGAGCCAGCTGTTCCCTTATATATATCAATATGTACCTAAAATAATGAACAGCTACTTTAATTTTTCTGAATTATCAGAAAGTATAAATGAGTATATTGTATCTCCCCGTTTAGGCAGAAATGCCGGAATCATCGGAACGTTTGTTTTAGCCGATCAGGCATTAAAAGCAGAAGAAGCATCCGGGGAGGTTCCATCATGAAGCATCCTTTATTTTTAGAGCCGATTTTTAAAGAAAGGATATGGGGCGGCACAGCGCTTCGTGATAGCTTCGGCTACAGCATCCCTTCAGAAAAAACGGGTGAATGCTGGGCTGTCTCGGCCCATGCCAATGGATCATCGACTATTCAAAATGGCCGGTTGGCAGGAAAAACACTGGATCAAGTGTGGAAAGAATGCCCGGAGTTTTTCGGCTTTCCGCAAAGAAGCGTGTTTCCATTACTGGTGAAAGTACTAGATGCCAACATGGACCTCTCTGTACAAGTGCATCCTGATGATCATTATGCCATGGTACACGAAAACGGAGACCCTGGAAAAACAGAGTGCTGGTACATTATTGATTGCAAAGAAGACGCAGAACTGATTCTGGGACATCATGCAGGCACGAAGGAAGAATTCAAAAAGCTTATAGAAAGCGGTGACTGGAACGGGCTGCTTAGGCGCATCAACATAAAGCCCGGAGATTTCTTTTATGTGCCAAGCGGCACGCTGCATGCATTGTGTGAGGGCACCCTCGTCCTTGAAATTCAGCAAAATTCCGATACCACATATCGCGTATACGATTATGAACGCTGTAATGACCATGGCCAAAAAAGGGATCTCCATATAGAAAAAGCGATGGAAGTCGTAAACATACCGCATACGGACTCTGAACCAATACCGTCGGTGAAAGAAATGAAGGATGCCGTGATTACGTCTTATGTTCAGTCAGATTATTTCTCAGTTTACAAATGGAACGTCAGCGGCAAGCCGGTTTTCCCTTCTCATCAAACCTATTTGCTGTGCAGTGTTGTCGAAGGCTCAGGGATAATAGAAAACAACGGTGTGCAGTATGAATGCAAGAAAGGCTCACACTTTATTTTGCCTGCCCATTTTGGCGAGTTTTCAATAGAAGGAACTTGCGAGCTGATCATATCTCATCCCTAATAAGAACGGAGGAATTTCTGTGTTAAAGAAACCTATCATCTGTTTGTTCATCTTATTTTTATTTGCGTCTGCCGTTTTGACTGAGCCGATCCAAGCACATACTGTGTCACCTGTTAATCCTAAAGCACAGCAGACAACAAAAGATGTGATGAATTGGCTTGCCCACCTGCCGAATCGTTCTGAAAACAGGGTGCTTTCCGGTGCGTTTGGCGGTTACAGTCATGACACATTCTCTATGGCAGAAGCAGAAAGAATCCGGAACGCATCCGGACAATCACCTGCCATTTACGGCTGTGATTACGCGAGGGGATGGCTTGAAACCTCAAATATTGAAGATTCTATAGATGTGAGCTGCAACAGTGATTTAATATCTTACTGGAAAAGCGGAGGGATTCCGCAGATCAGTCTGCATCTAGCAAATCCTGCTTATCAGTCAGGACATTTTAAAACACCGATTACCAATGATCAGTATAAAAAACTGTTAGACTCTACATCAACAGAGGGGAAGCGGCTGAACGCCATGCTCAGCAAAATTGCTGACGGACTTCAACAACTGGAAAACCAAGGCGTGCCCGTTCTGTTCAGGCCGCTGCATGAGATGAACGGTGAGTGGTTTTGGTGGGGGCTGGCGTCATATAATCAAAAGGATGATGAAAGAATCTTCTTATATAAACAGCTCTATATCAAAATCTATCATTATATGACTGACGAAAGAGGATTGGATCATTTATTATGGGTTTACTCCCCCGACGCTAATCGGGATTTCAAAACAGATTTTTACCCTGGAGCTTCATACGTGGATATCGTTGGGTTAGATGCATACTTTCAAGATCCATATTCGATAAGCGGATACGACCAGCTGACAGCACTTAATAAACCCTTTGCTTTCACGGAAGTTGGTCCGCAAACTGCAAACGGCAGCTTTGATTACAGCCTGTTTATGAGTGCGATAAAACAGAAATACCCTAAAACCACTTATTATCTGGCCTGGAATGATGAATGGAGCCCGGCTGTGAACAAAGGCGCTTCCGCTCTCTATAATGATAGCTGGACATTAAATAAGGGAGAAGTATGGAACGGTGATACATTAACACCTATAGTTGAATAAAAACGTTTTACATTAATAAAGGTTCTCAAGGATATCCTTGAGAACCTTTTGCTCATCAAGCGTTCATATCCCCTAAGCCGGGACTATGTTCATTCGGCATTTCTGGAAGAACCGGAACAGGGAATCCAGCAGGAGGTTCGGTTACTTGCAGCTCGCCGCCATTTCTGCTTGGAGATTTTCCTTGGAAGATCTCTGCAATTCTTGTTTCATCTAATCTGAAGTTAAACTGTACATTATGGTAGCCCAAATCAACATACTTTCTGCACTCTGGGTATTTATTAATGTCGTAATTCGGAACAGGAAAAAGCTTAGCCCAGTCAACGCCCAAAGTCTCAAGCGCTTTAGCGAAAGCATTTTGGTGAGCATTGTCACGTACAATAAGAAAAGCGAGAGTTTCCCGGAACGTCTGATTAGAGCTCATTTCATAAATTCTTGTTTTTTGGAGAACACCAGTAGACTCAAGCAACAAGTTATCCAACAGGTCAGTGATTAAGTTTCCGTGATTATACACCCAGGAGGCGTTCCAAGGATTGCCGCCCGCATCAACCGGGAGTGAACTCTGTGCGCCAATAATGTAATGATGGGGGTTAGCATGTTTAACTGCTTCATCAAGGGGAGCGTGATCTATACCCTGGCTGCCGACACCAGCACCGCCTGATTCATCCAACAAAGCATTGATTGTATTTTGCACAAGCTCTACATGGGCAATTTCTTCTAAGAAGATACCGCGCAGCAAATCACGATATTGTTTCTGCTTTCCTCTGAAATTGGAGCTTTGAAAGAAATATTGCATCATTGTACGCATTTCTCCATAATGTCCGCCTAATATTTCCTGCAGTACTTTAGCTGCGGCCGGATCTGGCTTATCGGGTTTAATGATATTGATCAATTCTTCTTTGTAGTAAAACATAACATGCCTCTTTTCTATATTATTTTGTTTTTATATCATCTGTTCAATCAGATAAAATATACGGACTAACAAACAGCGGAAAAGAAAATGAGAAAATCGAAATAAAAATATAGAAAAAGTGTTGACCAATGAAAAAACACATGGTATAGTATTAAATGTCGCTGATGAACAGCACAAAAAAATGAAAAACAAAAAAGTTTTTCGAAGGTGTTTACAAACACTTCAGAATGTGTATAATAGATAAAGTCGAATCAAAAAGATTTTAAAAAAAGCATTCGAAAAAACATCTTGACTTTAATATCAATTAATAGTATGATAGTTAAGTCGCTCGATAAGCGCCCGTAGCTCAATTGGATAGAGCGTTTGACTACGGATCAAAAGGTTAGGGGTTCGACTCCTCTCGGGCGCGCCAATATAATATACACGCGGGTGTAGTTTAGTGGTAAAACCTCAGCCTTCCAAGCTGATGTCGTGAGTTCGATTCTCATCACCCGCTCCATTATTTATTGAATGATCTTTGAAAACTAAACAAGACAAAACGTACCTGTTAATTCAAGTTTTATTATAAAATCGCACAGCGATGTGCGTAGTCAGTCAAACTACTTTATCGGAGAGTTTGATCCTGGCTCAGGACGAACGCTGGCGGCGTGCCTAATACATGCAAGTCGAGCGGACAGATGGGAGCTTGCTCCCTGATGTTAGCGGCGGACGGGTGAGTAACACGTGGGTAACCTGCCTGTAAGACTGGGATAACTCCGGGAAACCGGGGCTAATACCGGATGCTTGTTTGAACCGCATGGTTCAAACATAAAAGGTGGCTTCGGCTACCACTTACAGATGGACCCGCGGCGCATTAGCTAGTTGGTGAGGTAACGGCTCACCAAGGCAACGATGCGTAGCCGACCTGAGAGGGTGATCGGCCACACTGGGACTGAGACACGGCCCAGACTCCTACGGGAGGCAGCAGTAGGGAATCTTCCGCAATGGACGAAAGTCTGACGGAGCAACGCCGCGTGAGTGATGAAGGTTTTCGGATCGTAAAGCTCTGTTGTTAGGGAAGAACAAGTACCGTTCGAATAGGGCGGTACCTTGACGGTACCTAACCAGAAAGCCACGGCTAACTACGTGCCAGCAGCCGCGGTAATACGTAGGTGGCAAGCGTTGTCCGGAATTATTGGGCGTAAAGGGCTCGCAGGCGGTTCCTTAAGTCTGATGTGAAAGCCCCCGGCTCAACCGGGGAGGGTCATTGGAAACTGGGGAACTTGAGTGCAGAAGAGGAGAGTGGAATTCCACGTGTAGCGGTGAAATGCGTAGAGATGTGGAGGAACACCAGTGGCGAAGGCGACTCTCTGGTCTGTAACTGACGCTGAGGAGCGAAAGCGTGGGGAGCGAACAGGATTAGATACCCTGGTAGTCCACGCCGTAAACGATGAGTGCTAAGTGTTAGGGGGTTTCCGCCCCTTAGTGCTGCAGCTAACGCATTAAGCACTCCGCCTGGGGAGTACGGTCGCAAGACTGAAACTCAAAGGAATTGACGGGGGCCCGCACAAGCGGTGGAGCATGTGGTTTAATTCGAAGCAACGCGAAGAACCTTACCAGGTCTTGACATCCTCTGACAATCCTAGAGATAGGACGTCCCCTTCGGGGGCAGAGTGACAGGTGGTGCATGGTTGTCGTCAGCTCGTGTCGTGAGATGTTGGGTTAAGTCCCGCAACGAGCGCAACCCTTGATCTTAGTTGCCAGCATTCAGTTGGGCACTCTAAGGTGACTGCCGGTGACAAACCGGAGGAAGGTGGGGATGACGTCAAATCATCATGCCCCTTATGACCTGGGCTACACACGTGCTACAATGGACAGAACAAAGGGCAGCAAAACCGCGAGGTTAAGCCAATCCCACAAATCTGTTCTCAGTTCGGATCGCAGTCTGCAACTCGACTGCGTGAAGCTGGAATCGCTAGTAATCGCGGATCAGCATGCCGCGGTGAATACGTTCCCGGGCCTTGTACACACCGCCCGTCACACCACGAGAGTTTGTAACACCCGAAGTCGGTGAGGTAACCTTTATGGAGCCAGCCGCCGAAGGTGGGACAGATGATTGGGGTGAAGTCGTAACAAGGTAGCCGTATCGGAAGGTGCGGCTGGATCACCTCCTTTCTAAGGATATTTACGGAATATAAGACCTTGGGTCTTATAAACAGAACGTTCCCTGTCTTGTTTAGTTTTGAAGGATCATTCCTTCGAAACGTGTTCTTTGAAAACTAGATAACAGTAGACATCACATTCAATTAGTAACACAAGATATCACATAGTGATTCTTTTTAACGGTTAAGTTAGAAAGGGCGCACGGTGGATGCCTTGGCACTAGGAGCCGATGAAGGACGGGACGAACACCGATATGCTTCGGGGAGCTGTAAGCAAGCTTTGATCCGGAGATTTCCGAATGGGGAAACCCACCACTCGTAATGGAGTGGTATCCATATCTGAATTCATAGGATATGAGAAGGCAGACCCGGGGAACTGAAACATCTAAGTACCCGGAGGAAGAGAAAGCAAATGCGATTCCCTGAGTAGCGGCGAGCGAAACGGGATTAGCCCAAACCAAGAGGCTTGCCTCTTGGGGTTGTAGGACACTCTATACGGAGTTACAAAGGAACGAGGTAGATGAAGAGGTCTGGAAAGGCCCGCCATAGAAGGTAACAGCCCTGTAGTCAAAACTTCGTTCTCTCCAGAGTGGATCCTGAGTACGGCGGAACACGTGAAATTCCGTCGGAATCCGGGAGGACCATCTCCCAAGGCTAAATACTCCCTAGTGACCGATAGTGAACCAGTACCGTGAGGGAAAGGTGAAAAGCACCCCGGAAGGGGAGTGAAAGAGATCCTGAAACCGTGTGCCTACAAGTAGTCAGAGCCCGTTAACGGGTGATGGCGTGCCTTTTGTAGAATGAACCGGCGAGTTACGATCCCGTGCAAGGTTAAGCAGAAGATGCGGAGCCGCAGCGAAAGCGAGTCTGAATAGGGCGCATGAGTACGTGGTCGTAGACCCGAAACCAGGTGATCTACCCATGTCCAGGGTGAAGTTCAGGTAACACTGAATGGAGGCCCGAACCCACGCACGTTGAAAAGTGCGGGGATGAGGTGTGGGTAGGGGTGAAATGCCAATCGAACCTGGAGATAGCTGGTTCTCTCCGAAATAGCTTTAGGGCTAGCCTCAAGGTAAGAGTCTTGGAGGTAGAGCACTGATTGGACTAGGGGCCCCTACCGGGTTACCGAATTCAGTCAAACTCCGAATGCCAATGACTTATCCTTGGGAGTCAGACTGCGAGTGATAAGATCCGTAGTCGAAAGGGAAACAGCCCAGACCGCCAGCTAAGGTCCCAAAGTATACGTTAAGTGGAAAAGGATGTGGAGTTGCTTAGACAACCAGGATGTTGGCTTAGAAGCAGCCACCATTTAAAGAGTGCGTAATAGCTCACTGGTCGAGTGACTCTGCGCCGAAAATGTACCGGGGCTAAACGTATCACCGAAGCTGCGGACTGTTCTTCGAACAGTGGTAGGAGAGCGTTCTAAGGGCTGTGAAGCCAGACCGGAAGGACTGGTGGAGCGCTTAGAAGTGAGAATGCCGGTATGAGTAGCGAAAGAGGGGTGAGAATCCCCTCCACCGAATGCCTAAGGTTTCCTGAGGAAGGCTCGTCCGCTCAGGGTTAGTCGGGACCTAAGCCGAGGCCGAAAGGCGTAGGCGATGGACAACAGGTTGATATTCCTGTACCACCTCCTCACCATTTGAGCAATGGGGGGACGCAGGAGGATAGGGTAAGCGCGGTATTGGATATCCGCGTCCAAGCAGTTAGGCTGGGAAATAGGCAAATCCGTTTCCCATAAGGCTGAGCTGTGATGGCGAGCGAAATTTAGTAGCGAAGTTCCTGATTCCACACTGCCAAGAAAAGCCTCTAGCGAGGTGAGAGGTGCCCGTACCGCAAACCGACACAGGTAGGCGAGGAGAGAATCCTAAGGTGATCGAGAGAACTCTCGTTAAGGAACTCGGCAAAATGACCCCGTAACTTCGGGAGAAGGGGTGCTCTGTTAGGGTGAAAGCCCGAGAGAGCCGCAGTGAATAGGCCCAGGCGACTGTTTAGCAAAAACACAGGTCTCTGCGAAGCCGTAAGGCGAAGTATAGGGGCTGACGCCTGCCCGGTGCTGGAAGGTTAAGAGGAGCGCTTAGCGTAAGCGAAGGTGCGAATTGAAGCCCCAGTAAACGGCGGCCGTAACTATAACGGTCCTAAGGTAGCGAAATTCCTTGTCGGGTAAGTTCCGACCCGCACGAAAGGCGCAACGATCTGGGCACTGTCTCAACGAGAGACTCGGTGAAATTATAGTACCTGTGAAGATGCAGGTTACCCGCGACAGGACGGAAAGACCCCGTGGAGCTTTACTGCAGCCTGATATTGAATGTTGGTACAGCTTGTACAGGATAGGTAGGAGCCTTGGAAACCGGAGCGCCAGCTTCGGTGGAGGCATCGGTGGGATACTACCCTGGCTGTATTGACCTTCTAACCCGCCGCCCTTATCGGGCGGGGAGACAGTGTCAGGTGGGCAGTTTGACTGGGGCGGTCGCCTCCTAAAAGGTAACGGAGGCGCCCAAAGGTTCCCTCAGAATGGTTGGAAATCATTCGCAGAGTGTAAAGGCACAAGGGAGCTTGACTGCGAGACCTACAAGTCGAGCAGGGACGAAAGTCGGGCTTAGTGATCCGGTGGTTCCGCATGGAAGGGCCATCGCTCAACGGATAAAAGCTACCCCGGGGATAACAGGCTTATCTCCCCCAAGAGTCCACATCGACGGGGAGGTTTGGCACCTCGATGTCGGCTCATCGCATCCTGGGGCTGTAGTCGGTCCCAAGGGTTGGGCTGTTCGCCCATTAAAGCGGTACGCGAGCTGGGTTCAGAACGTCGTGAGACAGTTCGGTCCCTATCCGTCGCGGGCGCAGGAAATTTGAGAGGAGCTGTCCTTAGTACGAGAGGACCGGGATGGACGCACCGCTGGTGTACCAGTTGTTCTGCCAAGGGCATCGCTGGGTAGCTATGTGCGGACGGGATAAGTGCTGAAAGCATCTAAGCATGAAGCCCCCCTCAAGATGAGATTTCCCATTCCGCAAGGAAGTAAGATCCCTGAAAGATGATCAGGTTGATAGGTCTGAGGTGGAAGTGTGGCGACACATGGAGCTGACAGATACTAATCGATCGAGGACTTAACCTAATTTCTAATGATGTCACATCTGTTATCTAGTTTTGAGAGAACACTCTCAATTGTTTGGTGGCGATAGCGAAGAGGTCACACCCGTTCCCATGCCGAACACGGAAGTTAAGCTCTTCAGCGCCGATGGTAGTCGGGGGTTTCCCCCTGTGAGAGTAGGACGCCGCCAAGCTGTTTTATCTTAATTATATCATCGCGGGGTGGAGCAGTTCGGTAGCTCGTCGGGCTCATAACCCGAAGGTCGCAGGTTCAAATCCTGCCCCCGCAACCAAAAAAATCTATCCTTTTAAATAAGGAGTGCCCAAAGGGTGCAACCAAATTAAAATGGTCCGGTAGTTCAGTTGGTTAGAATGCCTGCCTGTCACGCAGGAGGTCGCGGGTTCGAGTCCCGTCCGGACCGCCATTTATTGTAAACGAAACGATCATGTTTTCGTTTTTTTTTGTGTTTTCTTTTATTGCGTCTTTTGCTTGGTATGATAGCCAAGCTTTCTTTATATCAGCAACATCTTGGATATTTCAGCATAATCCGATACACTAGATACAGTACATATAAAACATGGTCAGACCAAAAGGAGGTTTGGTTAATGGATGAGTTTGATTTAATTAATAGTATTACTCCTCGGACCATTCACCATTCTTCCGTTGATGTAGGAATTGGAGACGATGCCGCTCTTTACACAGCGAAAAACGGTGTGCAGGAAATTGTATGTGTCGATACAATGGTAGAGGACGTGCATTTTAAATTGAGCTATTCTTCGCCGGAGGACATTGGTTATAAGGCGTTAGCCATAAATATAAGTGATATTGCCGCTATGGGAGGTATCCCTAAGTTTTATTTAGTGTCTCTTGCAGTGCCTTTAAAATGGACGGAATCAGAAATCAAAGCAATGTATGAAGGAATGAATGAACTGGCGAAACTATATTGTATGGATCTGATTGGCGGTGATACAGTTTCTACTTCCGATAAACTAGTCGTCACAGTGACTGTGATTGGGGAAGTTGAAAAGGGACGTGCCTGTTTGCGCAGTTTGGCAAAGCCGAATGATATTGTCTTTGTCACTGGTGAAATCGGTTCTTCTGCCGCTGGACTTTCATTGCTGCTAAAAGAGTCTTCCCATCCGGAAACATCATTTGAAACAAATTACTTTATCAATAGGCATAAGCGGCCTCAGCCAAGAGTGAGTGTTGGCAGACTATGCTCGAACGCTCAGCGTGTGGCTCTTAATGATATTAGTGACGGATTGGCAAGTGAACTGCATGAAATTGCAGAATCCAGCTCCGTTTCAATAGAAATTGACGAGAGCCTACTTCCAGTTCATCCAGACTTGCCTAAGCTGAATTCCAAATGGAAGGAATGGGCTTTGTTTGGCGGAGAGGATTTTGAACTGACTGGGACGATCTCAAAGGAAGACTGGGATGTGTTAGAGCAGGAGTGCTGCAGACTTCAACTGCCAATTAAAAAGATTGGATGTGTCCGGGAAAAGACAGAATCCAATGTCATATTAAAGACAGAAGAAGAAACAATGACTTTAGAGAAAAAAGGATATAATCATTTTAAATAAGACGGGTGACTCGTGTGAAGCAATTAAAATGGAGAACTGAAAATCCTGAAGAAACAAAAGCGATTGCGAAGCTGACTGCATCGTTTTCAAAGCCTGGGGACGTCCTGACATTAGAGGGCGATTTAGGAGCTGGAAAAACAACCTTTACAAAAGGTTTTGCTGAAGGACTCGGAATTACACGTGTTGTAAACAGTCCGACGTTTACAATCATAAAAGAATATAACGATGGTTCACTTCCTCTTTATCATATGGATGTATACAGAATGGAAGACGAGAGTGAAGACTTGGGACTTGATGAATATTTTCACGGACAAGGTGTCTGCTTAGTGGAGTGGGCACATTTAATTGAAGAGCAGCTTCCGCAGGAGCGACTGCAAATTGTCATTAAAAGAGCTGGTGATGATGAAAGAGAGATCGTCTTTACAGCGGTGGGGAATCGGTATGAAATGCTTTGTGAGGAGATAAGTAGACATGACAATATTAGCGATTGATACATCGAATTATACTTTAGGCATAGCGCTGCTTCGGGACAACACTGTCATAGCAGAATACATCACTTATTTAAAAAAGAATCATTCTGTAAGGGCGATGCCTGCTGTTCATTCTTTGCTGAATGATTGTGATCTAACCCCGCAGGATCTTTCTAAAATTGTTGTTGCAAAAGGTCCAGGCTCGTACACAGGGGTGAGAATCGGTGTAACAATTGCCAAAACACTTGCATGGTCTTTAAACATTCCGATTTCTGCTGTATCAAGTCTTGAAGCGCTGGCGGCAAATGGACGTCACTTTGATGGTCTGATCAGCCCTATATTTGATGCGAGACGCGGACAGGTGTATACAGGTCTTTATGAATATAAAAACGGGCTTTTAGAGCAGGCTGTTCCGGATCAAAACGTGATGCTGACAGAGTGGCTGGAGATGCTAAAAGAGAAGGATCGCCCTGTTTTGTTTTTAGGTCATGATACATCCATACACAAGGAGACGATACTGGATGTATTAGGAACAAAAGGAGTCATAGGGCCTGCGGCTCAGCATAATCCCCGCCCTTCAGAATTGGCTTACGCAGGTGCGGATAGGGAAGCTGTTGATATTCACGGGCTTGTGCCGGATTATTTACGGCTTGCAGAAGCAGAAGCGAAATGGATTGAAAGTCAAAAGTAGGGTGATAGGATGAAAACAAAAGCAGCAGTTAGAAAAATGCAGCTTAATGATGTTGATCACGTATACGATATTGAAACATCCTCCTTTACGTCTCCCTGGACGAAGGATTCGTTTTATCATGAATTGCTTGAAAATCCATATGCCCACTATCTCGTGATTGAAAAGGACGATTGTATCGCGGGTTATTGCGGAATTTGGATTGTGATGGATGACGCCCAAATCACAAATATAGCGATTAAACCAGAGTATAGGGGCCAGTCTTTAGGAGAAGCACTTTTTCGTTCAGCTCTCGAGCTTTGTAAAGAAAAAGAGGCGAGGCGGCTTTCGCTTGAAGTGAGGGTTTCCAATCACCCTGCTCAAAGCTTATATAAAAAGTTCGGGATGCAGCCCGGTGGAATAAGGAAGAACTATTATACTGATAACGGGGAAGATGCGTTAATTATGTGGGTGACGATAAATGAATGAGCAAAAAGATCTTTATATATTAGGAATCGAAACGAGCTGCGATGAAACGGCAGCAGCGATTGTAAAAAACGGAACAGAAATCGTCTCGAACGTTGTGGCCTCTCAAATTGAAAGCCATAAACGATTCGGTGGGGTTGTGCCGGAAATTGCATCAAGACATCATGTGGAGCAAATCACTTTAGTGATCGAAGAGGCTTTCCGTAAAGCAGACATGACATATCGTGATATAGATGCGATTGCAGTTACTGAAGGCCCGGGATTGGTGGGAGCACTGCTAATCGGGGTAAACGCCGCTAAAGCATTGAGCTTTGCGCATCATATTCCGTTAGTTGGAGTCCATCATATAGCGGGCCATATATACGCAAACCGTCTGGTAGAAGAGATCGTTTTTCCAGCGCTTGCATTGGTCGTTTCCGGCGGCCATACGGAATTGGTTTATATGAAAGAACACGGTTCATTTGAAGTGATCGGGGAAACACTCGATGACGCAGCAGGGGAAGCTTATGACAAAGTGGCAAGAACGATGGGGCTCCCGTATCCAGGCGGACCGCAGATTGACAAGCTTGCGGAATCAGGTAATGACACTATTCCTCTGCCTCGCGCATGGCTTGAAGAAGGTTCTTATCATTTCAGCTTCAGCGGGCTGAAATCCGCTGTGATCAATACGCTTCATAACGCGGCTCAAAAAGGACAGGTCATTGCGCCGGAAGATCTTTCTGCCAGTTTTCAGAATAGCGTCATTGATGTCTTAGTGACAAAAACGGCACGCGCTGCAAAAGAATATGGTGTCAAACAGGTTCTTTTAGCCGGCGGAGTTGCTGCAAACAGAGGGCTCAGAGCGGCGTTACAGAAGGAATTCTCCCAGCATGAGGGGACAGCGCTCATCATTCCTCCGCTATCCTTATGTACAGATAATGCTGCAATGATTGCTGCGGCCGGTACTATTGCTTTTGAAAAAGGGATTCGCGGATCATATGATATGAATGGCCAGCCTGGTCTTGAACTGACTTCTTATCAAGGTCTCACGACATAATGACGTGAGGCTTTTTTATTGTTATTAACAGATAATTCTCAATTTATCCACATATCTGTTAGTCATTATGGAGATATAGATGGATAAAGGGGTTGAGAGGCTGTTAATAAAGTGGATAAATTCAGAATATTTTGTGGATATTGTGTATAAGTCGCTTTCTTCGTTTGCTTATAAGGGTATTTACTGTGGATAAAAAGCACCTCTAAAAAAGAGGTGCTTGACTTTTTTAATCTTCTTCTGTGGATAGTTCTTCCCATTCTGATAATAGGTTTTCCAATTCTTGATTGAGTTTCTCGTTGTCAGCGTGGATAGCTTGTACCTTTTCGTGGTTCTGATATACTTCCGGATCACAAAGTAATTCATCATTGTGACTGATGTTTTCTTCTATGGTCTGAACTGTCGTTTCAATTTCTTCTATGCGTCTGAGTCGTTGGCGTTCTTTCTTTTTCCATTCTTTTTCTTCCTCGTATGAACGTTTAGAGTCGGATTTCTGTGCAGCCGTTGCTTTTTCAGTTTCCTCTTGCTGTTTCATTTTCTCCAATTCTACCTGCTGTGTTTTTTTCTCTGTATAATAATCGTAATCTCCGAGGTATTCCTCAATATGGTTTGGAGAAAGCTCGTATACCCTTGTTGCGATTCTGTTAATAAAATATCTGTCATGTGAGACAAATAACAATGTACCCGGATAATCGATCAAGGCGTTCTCGAGAACTTCTTTGCTGTCTAAATCAAGATGGTTTGTCGGCTCATCAAGAATGAGAAAGTTAGCTTTTTGCAGCATCAGCTTGGCCAGGGCCACTCTTGCTTTTTCGCCCCCGCTTAGGGAATGGACGGGTTTAAGCACATCATCCCCGGAGAATAAGAAATTTCCGAGGCACGTTCTGATTTCTTTCTCTTGAAGCTCCGGATACTCGTCCCACAGCTCATCAATGACGCGTTTAGAGGAGGTCAGCTCAGCTTGTTCCTGGTCATAGTAACCGATACTGACATTTGAGCCGTACGCTATTGTTCCCTGATCTGGCTTCAGTGTGTTTATTAATGTTTTCAGCAAGGTTGATTTTCCGATTCCGTTGGGACCTACAAGAGCGGCGCTTTCTCCTCTTGTCAGCCTAAACGAAACATCTGTCAGAAGCGGTGGCTGGTTTTCATAGCTGATGGTCAGATCCTGAACCCGCAGGACCTCGTTCCCGCTCTGTTTTGTAATATCAAAAAGAAAATTTGCTGATTTTTCGTCGCCGAGCGGTTTTGACATGACGTCCATCCGTTCAAGCTGTTTCCGCCGGCTTTGTGCTCTTTTTGTCGTTGAGGCTCTCGCCAGATTTCGGTCTACAAAGTCCTGCAGCTTAGCGATTTCATCCTGCTGTTTTTCATACAGCTTAAGATCCTTTTCATATTGGGCAGCTTTCTGATCGAGATAAGCGCTGTAGTTGCCGTGATACTTTTTGCTCTCTGATCTAGATACCTCGTACACCTGATTCACCACTTTATCCAAAAAGTAGCGGTCGTGAGAAACAATCAGAATGGCGCCTGAATAGCCTTGCAAATAATGTTCAAGCCAGGTCAGCGTATTAATGTCCAGGTGGTTGGTCGGCTCATCTAGAATGAGAAGGTCAGGCTGTGTTAACAAAAGCTTACCCAAGGCCAGTCTTGTTTTCTGACCACCGCTCAGGCTTTGCACCTGCGTTGAATCGTCAAAATGGCTGAAGCCGAGACCGTGCAGCACAGATCTGACATCTGCTTCATATTGGTAGCCGCCTTTATCTTTAAATTCCTGCTGAAGGCGGTCATAGGTTTTCATGATGCTTTCCAGTTCACCTGGGTCAGCTGCCGCCATTTTTTCTTCTATGGTGCGCATTTCTTTTTCCATTGCTTTTAAGTGATCAAAAACAGTCAGCAGCTCTTCTTTTATGGTAAGCTTAGAATCCAAGCCGGTATGCTGGGCTAAGTAGCCCATTGTGATATCTTTTGGCTTGATAACTTCACCCTTTTCATATGAAAGGTGACCTGCGATAATTTTAAGGAGTGTAGATTTCCCTGCGCCGTTTCTTCCTACAATTGCGACGCGATCACGGTTTCTGACTTCCAGCTTTATATTGTTTAAAATAGTATCAGCACCAAATGATTTGGAAAGCTGATTAATTTGTAAGATCATCATATTATTTCACCTCTGCTATAATAAGTTAAGTGTAGCTTATGAACCAGAACTCAGCAAACAATACATTGGCCGGATAAGACATAGAGAAGAAAATAGTGTATGATCTGTTTAAGGAGAGTTTTTACTATGAATGGATTTTCTCATTTTAATGAACAGGGCAGAGCCCAGATGGTGGATATCAGCGAAAAATCTTCGACTGTCCGTACTGCGGCGGCTGTATCAAGCGTACACATGAAGAGTGAAGTGTACGAGAAAATAAAAAGCCATGATATCGGCAAAGGAGATGTACTTGCTGTCGCTCAGGTGGCGGGCATTATGGCTGCAAAGCAAACATCAAATATCATTCCGATGTGCCATCCGCTATCCTTGAGCGGGGTCGATATTTCGTTTGACTGGAAAATAAAAGAAACAGAAGTTATACTTCATATAAAAGCACAGGTCAAAACGAAAGGGAGTACAGGTGTGGAAATGGAAGCGCTAACTTCTGCATCGGTGTGTGCCCTTACTGTTTACGATATGTGCAAGGCGCTTGATAAGGGGATGGTCATCGGCCCTACCTGCTTGCTGGAAAAGACAGGCGGGAAAAACGGTGACTTTAAAAGAGAACTATCCGAGTATAATTTGGAGGACCAAAAATGAATAAGGATCAATCAAAAATTCCGCAGGCGACGGCAAAACGGCTGCCGCTTTATTATCGCTTTTTAAAGAATCTGCATGCGTCAGGAAAACAGCGTGTATCATCTGCTGAACTCAGTGATGCCGTAAAGGTTGATTCTGCCACGATTCGCAGGGATTTTTCCTATTTTGGAGCTCTTGGCAAAAAAGGATACGGATATAATGTTGATTATTTGCTGTCATTTTTCCGAAAAACACTTGATCAGGATGAAATGACAGACGTTATCTTGATTGGTGTCGGGAACTTAGGAACAGCATTTCTTCACTATAATTTCACAAAAAATAATAACACGAAAATTTCTATGGCTTTTGATATAAATGAGAGTAAAATAGGAACTGAGGTAGGCGGTGTGCCCGTCTTTAACCTCGATGATCTTGAAAAACATGTAAAAGGCGAATCAGTTGCCATTCTGACAGTGCCCGCAGTTGCGGCCCAATCGATTACCGACAGATTGGTTGCGTTAGGGATTAAGGGTATTCTTAATTTTACGCCGGCCCGTTTGAATGTGCCGGAACACATTCGAATTCATCATATAGATTTAGCTGTAGAGCTTCAGTCACTGGTTTATTTCTTGAAGCATTATTCTGTTTTAGAGGAAATCGAGTAACCGGAAAGGAGGAGCCCAAATATGCCGATCGGTCCTGGAAGCCTTGCTGTTATCGCAATCGTTGCTCTGATTATCTTTGGTCCCAAAAAGCTGCCTGAGTTGGGAAAAGCGGCTGGAGACACACTTCGTGAATTCAAAAACGCTACTAAAGGATTAGCGAGTGATGATGAGGAAAAAAAGAAAGAGAATCAGTAAGTTAGGATGACACAAATGAAAGTGAATCAAATGTCGCTGCTGGAGCATATTGCGGAGCTTCGAAAACGATTGCTGGTTGTGGCGCTGGCGTTTGTCGTTTTCTTTATCGCGGGATTTTTTTTAGCGAAGCCGATTATAGTGTATCTGCAAGAAACGGATGAAGCGAAGGAGCTCACGCTCAATGCGTTTAATCTGACAGACCCGCTTTATGTGTTTATGCAGTTTGCGTTTATCATCGGGATTGTCCTGACTTCGCCGGTTATTCTTTACCAGCTTTGGGCTTTTGTGAGCCCGGGTCTCTATGAAAGGGAACGCAAAGTAACGCTCAGCTACATTCCGATCTCTATTTTGCTTTTTTTAGCGGGTTTATCTTTTTCCTATTATATTTTATTTCCTTTTGTTGTCGATTTTATGAAACGGATCTCTCAGGATTTGAATGTCACTCAGGTAATTGGAATTAATGAATATTTTCATTTTCTTCTGCAGCTGACGATTCCGTTTGGACTATTGTTTCAAATGCCGGTCATCCTTATGTTTTTGACAAGGCTTGGAATTGTGACACCGATGTTTTTAACGAAAATCAGAAAGTATGCGTACTTTACGCTGCTTGTGATTGCTGCTCTGATTACACCACCTGAGCTTTTGTCTCATATGATGGTGACTGTTCCGCTCTTGATTTTGTATGAAATCAGTATTTTAATATCGAAGGCTGCCTATCGGAAAGCGCAGAAAAGCAGTGCTGCCGATCAGGACGTTTCTTCTTAGCCATCATAAAAAATCCATTTCTCATAGAAGAGAAATGGATTTTCTTTATTTCTGGTTTTTCTTTGTTTTAAATGAAAAGGCGAACATCTTAAAAGAAATGCTGATGTTGTATGCAGCGAACACCATCAGCAGGATGGAGTAAAATGACCACATGCTGCCTGGTGAGCTTGCGGCGAGATAAGTAAAGATGCACCCTACGGCAAAGTAGATCATTCCCCACACTATCGGGTTTCTCATGAAAGTAATCCTCCAATAATCAATTGCATTTGTGTGCTTTGCTGTTCAAGGTATTTCTGAACAGGCTCAAGCTGCATAATGACGACGAATGTATTCATCATTACATGGGCGAAAATCGGCACCCAAATCCGTTTGGTTCTCGCATATAGAAATGCAAAGGTAAAGCCCATTGCCGTATACAGCAGAAGGTGCGTTAAATCGGCATGAACAATTCCGAAAATAATGGAGCTGATCAGTCCGGCAATAAAGAAATTCGTTTTTTCGTACAGCGCGCCGAAAATGATTTTTCTGAAGATGATTTCTTCTAATATGGGCCCGATGATAGAAGAAACGATAATCATAAGCGGGACTGCCTGAATCACATCCAGGATGGCTTTTGTATTTTCTGATTCTCTTCCGATGCCAAATACATAATATTCAATAGAACCGGCTATTCCTTGAGAGAAAAGGGCTATGAAAAAACCGGCTATCGCCCAAAGGATCGATAGTCCGACAGAGTCTTTCTTTTCGTTTCGCAACGTAGTCTTAGGCACAGTTCTGAGAATGAGCAATACAACAATCAGACAGGCCATAAAACTGATGACGGACCATAATCCCTGCGCGTGCAGCAGATTTTCTTTTGTGGGCTGTACTCCCGCATAACCGAATTTAAATAACAAGGGAATCCCGATTACTGCTGAAAACTGCATGATGATATATGTCAAAATAATAAACCAATACTGTTTTCTCAAATGGTATGTACTCCTTTGTTAAGTGGGTTTCTTTTGTCTACAGCTATTGTAACATAATTGAACGGGGGTGAAAAAACCAAGGGATATCAGAGCTGAAAAGAATGATGTAAGCGTGAAAAATTTTTTATCTTATCACTTGAAATTGGAAGTCAGATTCTTTATTATAAGAGTTGTGTTAGCACTCTTTAGTGCTGAGTGCTAAAATTACATATTCATACTATTGAGGAGGTTATTACATTGTTAAAGCCATTAGGTGATCGCGTTGTCATTGAACTCGTAGAATCTGAAGAAAAAACTGCCAGCGGAATTGTGTTACCGGATTCTGCAAAAGAAAAGCCGCAAGAAGGCAAAATCGTGGCAGCTGGTTCAGGTCGCGTGTTAGAAAGCGGAGAGCGCGTTGCTTTAGAAGTAAAAGAGGGCGACCGCATTATCTTCTCAAAATACGCAGGTACTGAAGTGAAATACGAAGGTACTGAATACTTAATCTTACGTGAAAGCGACATTTTAGCTGTTATCGGCTAATTCTTAAATAAACAAATACTTAAAAATTCGAGGAGGTTTCGTACACATGGCAAAAGATATTAAGTTTAGTGAAGAAGCTCGCCGCGCAATGCTTCGCGGTGTTGATGCACTTGCTGATGCTGTAAAAGTAACTTTAGGACCAAAAGGACGCAACGTGGTTCTAGAGAAAAAATTCGGTTCTCCGTTAATTACAAATGACGGTGTAACAATCGCTAAAGAAATCGAACTTGAAGACGCGTTTGAAAACATGGGTGCTAAGCTTGTAGCTGAAGTAGCCAGCAAAACAAACGACGTTGCCGGTGACGGTACAACAACTGCGACAGTTCTTGCGCAAGCAATGATCCGCGAAGGCCTTAAAAACGTAACAGCAGGCGCTAACCCTGTAGGCGTGCGTAAAGGTATGGAACAAGCTGTAAACGTTGCGATCGAGAACCTGAAAGAAATTTCTAAGCCAATCGAAGGCAAAGAATCTATCGCTCAGGTTGCTGCGATCTCTGCTGCTGATGAGGAAGTCGGAAGCCTTATCGCTGAAGCAATGGAGCGCGTAGGCAACGACGGCGTTATCACAATCGAAGAGTCTAAAGGCTTCACAACTGAGCTTGAAGTTGTTGAAGGTATGCAATTCGACCGCGGATATGCGTCTCCTTACATGGTAACTGATTCTGATAAGATGGAAGCGGTTCTTGACAATCCTTACATCTTAATCACAGATAAAAAAATCACAAACATTCAAGAAATCCTTCCTGTGCTTGAGCAGGTTGTTCAGCAAGGCAAACCATTGCTTCTAATCGCTGAGGATGTTGAAGGTGAAGCTCTTGCAACACTTGTTGTGAACAAACTTCGCGGTACTTTCAACGCAGTGGCTGTTAAAGCTCCTGGATTCGGTGACCGCCGTAAAGCAATGCTTGAAGACATCGCTGTCCTTACTGGCGGAGAAGTCATCACAGAAGATCTTGGCCTTGACCTGAAATCTACTGAAATCGGACAATTGGGACGCGCTTCTAAAGTTGTGGTTACAAAAGAAAACACAACAATCGTTGAAGGCGCTGGCGAAACAGATAAAATTTCTGCACGCGTCACTCAAATCCGCGCACAAGTGGAAGAAACAACTTCTGAGTTCGACAGAGAAAAATTACAAGAGCGTCTTGCTAAACTTGCTGGCGGCGTAGCTGTCATCAAAGTCGGCGCTGCGACTGAAACTGAGCTGAAAGAGCGTAAACTTCGCATCGAAGACGCCCTGAACTCAACTCGCGCAGCTGTTGAAGAAGGCATCGTATCCGGCGGTGGTACAGCGCTTGTCAACGTATATAACAAAGTGGCTGCCGTTGAAGCTGAAGGTGATGCGCAAACAGGTATCAACATCGTGCTTCGCGCGCTTGAAGAGCCAATTCGTCAAATCGCGCACAATGCAGGTCTTGAAGGATCTGTCATCGTTGAGCGCCTCAAAAACGAAGAAATCGGCGTAGGCTTCAACGCTGCAACTGGCGAATGGGTAAACATGATCGAAAAAGGGATCGTTGACCCAACGAAAGTAACACGCTCTGCACTGCAAAACGCAGCTTCTGTAGCAGCAATGCTCTTAACAACTGAAGCTGTTGTCGCTGACAAACCAGAAGAAAACGCCGGCGGCGCAGGAATGCCTGACATGGGCGGCATGGGCGGTATGGGTGGAATGATGTAAAACCGACAAAAAACCCTTGATTTACAAGGGGTTGTCGGTAACGGACGTCATTTTTGATGCCCTTTTGATGCCATTTATAAATTTTTGAGGCTTCTCATGAGTTCACCGAACTTGTGAGAGGCTTCTTTTTTTTCTGTTTTTTGTGGTTTGATTTTTTCAGCACTGTTTTATATCGATTTTCAATAGTTTTGATAAACGATAGATAACTCCGATATGGACTATTCAATCGATCAAAATACAAAATTCTCATCATACAATCCGTGCTTTATTTGCATCTTGACTTTATTTTTTACTTTGTGCTTTTTAAGGACTCGCAGGACGGACCTCGTCTTCGACTGCTGAAAACCAGAAGTGAGTTGAATTCCATCTTCTCGAAAAATAACACGAGGCATTTCTTGGGATGTAGCCAGAAACCAACCTTTGGTACCTTTCTCTCTATTGAAGACAGGAGACAATATTGGTATACTCTCATACGACAAAAAAAGACCCAGTTATCTAGATAAATAGTACCGCCAATACTCTTAAACGGTTTCCCCGGGAAAGCACTGTCAAAGAGAAATCCTATTAAAATGTCTATTTTTGCTGCTTTTATTGCTACTAAAAGACGATGTTTTCCTTGCAATAAGGAACTCGTCTTTTTTGTTAAGTATAAAGAGAAACTGTCGATGGAGATAGATTCTTTCACCAACATCTTGATAAAATCCGTTCCGACTCTATGGAGACAGGACAATCCAATTATTAACTCTAATATTCGTTTTTTTGATTATCAAGGAGGACTTAATCGTGCATTTCTCAGAAATGATAGATCGCTTGGCATTATATGATTTACACAGAAAAAGAAGCAAAGATAAACATTTTTCTGCTGCTTTTACAGCCGATATAGATGATAGAGAGGAATTTTACAGTGCAAATATAGCTGATGTTTCAATTGATTTGAATGAATCAGGAAAAAATTATAAAATTGGAACCTTTAGCTATGAATCTTTAATTCAATCTGGGAATCCTGTTAATGATACTTTAAAAGGGGAGGTTTTTTTTAATGAAAATGATATAGATCAACCCAATGTTATCTTTGTACATGGCTGGCGCATGGATTCGTACAATAGGATCAAAAAAATATTTCATAATCGTATAATGAACGATTTAGGCTGGAACATGTATTATTATTCTCTTCCATACCATTTTGAAAGAGAACCGGAAAATTCATTGTATAATGGCGAGTTGATGATTAGTGCAAATATTGATCGTACAATTGAGTCGTCAAGACAGGCCGTTGTAGATTTACGAGCGTTAATTCACTGGATAAAAGCAAATAAAAAAGGGCCTGTTATCATAATGGGAGTAAGCTTAGGGGGATGGGTTACGAATCTAATTGCTACCCTAGAATCCCAAATTGATGTAGTGGTATCAATCTTTTATGCCAATCGCCTTTCTTATTCAATATGGAACACGATCCCAGGTAAATTCATAAGAGGAGAATTAGAACAAAATGGTGTGACCTATGAGGAATTAGTGAAATCTTGGAATATCACAGATCCTAGCCAAGCCTTGCCAAAAGTTAATAAAGATAACATTCTGCTGATCTCTGCTAAACATGATCAGTATATTGACTTAAAAGATGCAGATTCTTTATGGGAAAGTTGGGGGAAACCGAAAAGATATGTCTATAATTGTGGTCATTCCGGCATTGTTCTTTGCCGCAAAAAGCTGGCAAATGATACGCTTTCCTTTATACGAGAAAGAATACATACGGGAAAATCTGGTTCAGTACATTTGTAGACATTAATAAGAAACGAAAGGCCAACTGCGACTTCAGTTGGCCTTTTCTATTTATAATAAAGAAACTGAGTGAGATTCCTGACAGAACTACGTACTAGTCGTTTTCTTTAATCACCATTGCCAGTTGTTCCACCTCACCCCGAATCCCAATCGCAGGCTCCCAAGAATCAATCAAACGAATCGCATTCTGATTAGAATTCATCGCTTTCGTTTTCTCTCCTTTACGGTACAACAGCTGAGCCATTCCATAATAATAATAAATCAACTCAACCTGATTCGCGTTATGTTTATCATAAAGCATCTGCTCAAAAGCTTCTTCCGCTTTCTCAAACTGACCACACTTCACGTAAGCCACACCCAAATTGAAATAGGCTTCTACCGTTTTTTCGCCCCCATACATGGAGCTGATTTGATTTGCCGCTTCGTATAATTGAATGGCTTCTTCATTATGACCTTTCACAAAGCTCAGATCTCCGCGAACCAATAGAACTCTGTGCTGAATCGCAGGGGAAATCGGTTTATCTTTGATTTCGGTTAAAATCGCTTCCGCTTTTTCATGACTTCCGGCTTTTAGTAACAGCCTCGATTGCAGTGCGAGTCCCCATACCTTTAGATCGTGAACGTCTTGCTCTTCAGTGTCTGATTGTTCCAGCGTTTTTAGGCCGGCTTCAATTTGCTGAAGAGCCCCGTCTAAATCGTTGACTTCCATCAGTGCCCAGCCCGCTGTGTCGATTCTGAAGAAGGCTTCTCGTGTGTTTTGGCCTAATTGATGGGCGGCATCAGCGGCTTTACGTCCGTATTCGATTCGCAGGGGCAGGTTGATTCTGCTTAGAAAATGGCTGATGCGGGTGATGAGTTCGATTAGAATTTCTTTTTGATCGGTTTCGCTTGACCATTTGATCACCTTTAAGATGTTTGGCCATTCTTTTTTGATTTGGTTCAAATCACGTCCCAAGAGATAGCTCCAATAGATAGAGTTTGGCTGTTCCCGTTTTAAGTGGGTTTCTGCATAATGAATATAATAGTGCGCCCAGCGGCTGCGGGCTTCTGTTTCATATTCGTGATGTTCGGATAAGTGCTGTTCTCCGTAAGCGACAACGGTTTGGTGCGCTAAGTACTGTGTACTTCCTTTGCTTCGTTCGGGCTGAATCAGAGCAAAAGACCGCATTTGTTCAACTGCGTAATGAAAACGGCGAGCGTCTAATCCGGCCGCTGCCGCCAGGCTTTTTTCATCTGGCGGCTTGCTGAAAAAGCATAGCACCTGCCATAGCTTCCATGTATCTTCATTGCATCTGTGCCATGTGCGCCCAAATAGAAAATCAAACAGATCTAATAGTGAGTAGCCTGCTTTTCCGAGCTCATGAATCAGCTGATGAGCGGGAATATCATCGTCTGACATATAGGCGATGCTGAGTGCCATGGCTTTCGGGTTTCCGGCTGTTGCTGAAATGAACCCACTCTTCAGTTCTGGGGATAGTTCCAGCAGCTGCGCTAGCTTTTCTCGTTTAGTTGGATCGTTGCACATTTGCAGGCAGCGGTTCACTTCTTGATGAAAATATTCCAGGGCATCTGTTTGTTCAAGTCCGCTCAGCTGGATGGTTACCATTTCACCGAAGCCTTCCCGATAGGTTTGCTTCAAGTTTTCACGTGCTGTGAGGAGGACTTTCACACCTTGAGGCAGGCTGGTGATAAATTCGTGAATGTCTCTTTCGGCAGTGTCTATGCTGTCCACGATCAGCAGGACCGGTTTTTCTCTAGTATAATTGGCAAGAGCATTACGGACGACAAATCGTTTTTCGTTTATGGATTTATTGATTTGTTCCGTTCGACCGAGCTGATAGGCAATCGTATTTAGAAAATCACTAAAGCTTAATCCCTTCCAATCAGCACTGAGCCAGATGATACTGTTGAATGCCGGCCAATCTGAGGAATCGCCGCCGATACAGGAATAGGCTGCCTCAAGAGCAGTAGTCGTTTTCCCCATGCCTGCCCATCCGGTAATCAAACAGACGGGTGATGGGGAAAGCATCCATTGCCGTATCGCCTCGATGTCAAATCTTCGTCCTATAAAGTGACCCGACCAGCGTGACGGTAAGTTGTGTGTCAAAGGGATCTGTTCTGTAAGCGCATTCGTTTTATGGGCGAGAACATCAGGAAATAAACGCTTGACTGTTTTTTCAATATCTTGATCAAGCGGTGCTCCGAATGAATTGTCCTGCCGTACTATTTTCGCTTTTTTAAGACATGAGGCCGCCCATACAGGCAGTGCAGGTTTGATTACCGGTATAGTGGTGGTCTCAAGCAGGTCGGAAAACCACTGTATATTCATATCGGTTTTTTCAAGAATGATCCAGATCATTCCGAACAGTTTTCCGTCTTCAATTCTTCCGGGAACATAGTTCACACCCATCTGTCCGATCCAGCTTTTAATCGTGTTTGGGGAAACTCCCAGCTGGTGTGAAATGTTGTCTAAATAAGACTGTCCTGTTTTTTCGTTCTTATTTCTTCTGACTTTATAATCTGGATGAAGTTTTAATGACTTTACGCCAGGTGCCAGCAATTCTGCAAATTGTTTTCGATCTTCCAGTTCAGCCATAAAACCTGCACCTCCTATTAGTACTATTTTATCAATCCTGCTTGTTTTGTATATGAAAAATCAAAAAGTACAGTGCGGCTGTCCTTTTATACAGCATGAAAAGCTGTTGAACATGTTGAAAAGCAGATAAAATGAGGGCAGTAACAGAAAATGCAAAAATGTATGCACTTACATTTCTTGATGAAGCGGCTTAAATGCCGTTAATAGTGTTCATAAAGAAAGGAATTTGCCGTAATGACTCACACAGTACCTAAAACCATGAAAGCAGCTATTATGCATAACACTAGAGAAATCAGAATAGAAACATTGCCTGTGCCGGACATCAGCCAGGATGAAGTGTTGATTAAGGTGATGGCTGTCGGAATTTGCGGATCGGATCTGCATTACTATACAAACGGCAGAATAGGCAATTATGTAGTGGAAAAGCCATTTATCCTCGGACATGAGTGCGCGGGAGAAATCGCGGCTGTCGGCTCGTCTGTTGAACAATTCAAAGTAGGTGACCGCGTCGCTGTTGAGCCGGGTGTCACGTGCGGACGCTGTGAGGCGTGCAAGGAAGGGCGCTATAACCTTTGTCCGGATGTACAGTTTTTGGCCACACCACCGGTAGACGGCGCGTTTGTACAATATATCAAAATCAGACAGGACTTTGTTTTCTCTATTCCAGATTCACTTTCCTATGAGGATGCTGCCTTGATTGAACCGTTTTCTGTCGGTATCCATGCAGCGGCGAGAACGAAGCTTCAGCCCGGATCAACGATTGCGATTATGGGGATGGGTCCTGTTGGGTTAATGGCTGTTGCGGCAGCTAAAGCATTTGGGGCAAGCACAATTATCGTGACCGACTTAGAGCCGCTGCGGTTAGAAGCTGCGAAAAAAATGGGAGCGACTCATATTATTAATATCCGTGAACAGGACGCGCTTGAAGAGATTAAAACGATCACGAATGATAGAGGCGTTGATGTTGCTTGGGAAACAGCGGGGAATCCAGCAGCATTGCAATCCGCACTGGCTTCTGTGCGCCGGGGCGGGAAACTGGCGATTGTTGGTTTGCCTTCTCAGAACGAGATCCCGCTTAATGTGCCGTTTATTGCGGACAATGAGATTGATATTTACGGGATCTTCCGTTATGCCAACACGTATCCGAAGGGAATCGAATTTCTCGCTTCAGGCATTGTCGACACGAAGCATCTTGTAACGGACCAATATTCGCTGGAACAGACGCAAGAGGCGATGGAGCGGGCACTGCAATTTAAGAATGAATGTTTAAAAGTGATGGTTTATCCGAATAGCTGAGTGAACAGGGAGAATCTTGTATTCTCCCTCTTATTTACTGGATTTGTAATCAATAATGAAAACGGATTCTTGGGGTGGGAAAGATGATCGAAACAGAAAAAGCAACGGTAATGAAGGCGAAACATCAAACAAAATCCAGTGCCGGTTTGTCCTGGCTTGAACGAATCGGATACGGCTTTGGTGATATGTCGTATAATATTGTGTTTCAATTTGTAAACGCATACCTGCTGTTTTATTATACGGACATCGGCGGCATACAGCCTGCGGTCATCGCCACATTATTTCTTGTTGTGCGGGTGCTGGATGCTATTTTTGACCCGATTATGGGGGTTATCTTAGATAAAACAAACACAAGGTGGGGAAAGGCAAGGCCTTATCTGCTGTGGGTTGCATTTCCTTTCGCATTATTTACTGTCCTGTGTTTCACCACGCCTCACTTTGGAGCAACGGGAAACATCGTCTATGCGTATATTACCTATATTCTGCTCGGCATGTCCTTTAGTATGCAAACGATTCCGGTGAACAGCTTAACGGGAAGGATGACGAATTCTGTAAAAGAAAGAACGGTATTAACAACGACTCGTATGATCTTGGTTTATGTCGGAATCCTTCTATCCATCTCCTGCGCAACACCGCTTGCAGCAGCTTTGGGAGGAGAGAACCAGGCATTTGGGTTTCAAATGACAGCTCTCGTCTATGCCATTGTTAGCATCGCTTTGAACCTCTTTAGTTTCTTTACTGTGCGTGAGCGGGTTGCGCCTAAGAAAACAAAGAAACAGGGAATGAAAAAGACGTTATCTGTTTTGTTTCAAAACAAACCTTTGCTGATTCTAACGTCATCATTTTTAGCATTTGCAATCGGGTTTAATATTAAAATCAGTACAATGGTGTACTACTTTACGTATAACGTGAATCATAAGGAATTGGTGTTCTTTGGAACCGTTTTATTTTTTGGAGCAGCCCTCATCAGTAACTTGTTTATTCCATACTTTTCTGAGAAGTGGGGCAGGAAAAATGTGATGATCATATCGGCCGCTTTGTCACTGATTTCGTATGCAGGTCTGCATTTTACGGCGTATTCTTCGGTGACGCTCATTTTCATCTGGCTATTTGCTTCAGGGTTCTTTACAACCCCTTTAAATACGCTTGCTTGGGGAATGGTTGCCGATTGTGTTGATTATGCGGAATGGAAGACAGGGGTTCGTGCCGACGGAGTGGTGATTTCCAGTATGAGTTTTATCAATAAGTTAGGTGTTGCACTGGCCGGTTCGTTTTCTGCGATCTATTTAGGAATCGCAGGATATGTGGCGAATACTGATCAAACCGTAACGTCACTGAATGCGATTAAACATATGAATGCTTTAATACCGGGACTATTTATTTTACTCTCTATCATCATCATAGCCTTTTATCCTTTAACTGAAAAAAGATATAAACAGATCATCACCGAGCTGAGAAGAACTCCAGGTAAGTGAATATATTTAATATTTCTAATATTCGATGTAAAAGGTTGTATTTATGACTGAAAGTAATATACTGAGACTGTAATCTAGAATATGTAAAAAGAGTGTGATAACATGCGAAGTCAGTCTGTTGTTTGTATTGGGGAGTTATTGATCGATTTCTTTTGTACCGATGTGGATGTTGATTTAATGGAAGGGCGCCATTTCTTAAAAAGTGCCGGGGGCGCCCCGGCAAATGTGTCAGCCGCTATTGCCAAGCTGGGAGGGAACGCTGCTTTCGCAGGAAAAGTAGGGAAGGATCCCTTTGGGTATTTTCTGAAGCAAACGTTAGAAGGTGTTCATGTTGATACCTCTATGCTGGTGATGGATGAGCAAGCACCTACAACGCTTGCTTTTGTTTCATTAAAGAATAACGGAGAGCGTGATTTTGTTTTCAATAGGGGCGCGGATGCTCTGTTTACGATCGAAGATGTCGATCAGGATAAAATGAATCAAGCAAAAATCCTTCATTTTGGCTCAGCGACGGCATTATTATCTGATCCGTTTTGTACAGTCTATTTACGGCTTATGTCCATTGCGAAGGATAACGGGCAATTTCTTTCATTTGATCCTAATTATCGAGGGGATTTATGGAAGGGAAGAGTCTCTGAGTTTGTTAGTGCTGCAAAAAGAGCCATTGCTTTAAGTGATTTTGTTAAGGTGAGTGACGAGGAGCTGGAGATCATCACCGGTGCGAAGGATCATGAAGAGGGTGTCAATATCCTCCATGGCATCGGAGCCAAGATGGTTGCTGTGACTCTTGGGAAAAACGGAACAATGCTGTCTAATGGCAAGAAACATGAAATCATTCCGAGTATTCCTGTCACTTCGATTGATTCTACAGGAGCTGGAGACGCTTTTGTCGGTGCAGCCTTATTCAAATTAGCTGGTACAGATAAGATTCAATCGGTAGAAACTGAGTTTGAGAAGCTGCGTGATATCGTATCTTTTGCCAATAAGGTGGGAGCGCTTGTCTGCACCAAAATTGGAGCGATAGATGCGCTGCCGCGTATGGAAGAGATTGAAGCTTCTATATCTTTGTGATAAAAATCGAGGATGTTTCTTAAAAGTCTTTTGGACTTTTGGGAGGCATCCTCTTTTTTACTTTACTTTTGGACAGGCCACTTACGCGCACCCGCTTGAACAATGCCCAAAAGCAATTGCCGCCGTTCTTTTATAGATTTAATCGCTGTTCGAAAGGTTTGTTCTGATAGGGTTGGTATGCCGCATTCCCTTAGCTTCATAAGGTTGGGCTCCGGCGGTTCTTGTTCAGCCGGATGGATATATGCTGTATGAACGGTGTCTAAGTAGTTTTTAACACTTGAGCGCGCTTCTTTTATGTGCAGCTGATTCGGAAGATACTGCTTTGGAATGCCATATGTCAAAATGGTTAACGCTTCATCCAGTACAGTGACTGCAATCACGGAAGATTCCTCACGCTGTGTGCTATGGTAAAAATGAAGAATGGGGAAGGCGTTATGCTGAGCGGTCAGCTTTCCCAGCTCTGAAGAAAATGTAGCGAGAAGCAGATCCATGTCGTGAAAATGTCTCCCGTTCCACGCAGTTTGGACAATCTCTGTTCCGTTATGCCCAAGACTCAGTACACTCTGGGCGAATGAGCGCTTTTGATTAACTGCGCTCAAGACAGAAATTAAATACGTGACAGAAAAAGTAATTGTAAGCAGACCTTCAGCTGTAGCACCGACTGTCACAAGCTTCCAAAGGGCTCCGTTCGGTGTAAGGTCGCCATTTCCTAATGTAAACATCACATATCCAGAAAAATAAGCTCGATCTGACCAGGAGGCTGGTTCTTTACTTTGAGTAACAACAAGAGAATGAGGGTCACTTGAGAAGATAAACGTCCAGCCGCTCCAAAATAAACCGATCCACACCAATAATGTCATGCATAACAGCAGGGGCCCTGCCGTACTGAGAACCTTTGCGTGATCTCCGCTGATCTTACGGAAGCCTTTCCACAGCCATGCAGATAAACATCTTGTGATCGGACCGGCTCCGCTCTCGAGCCATAATGTTGTCCATATAAAATCAATCATCCCCGCTGCCAACAATAAAATTCCTGCAATGATATAAATCTCATTCAATTTTATTGCCTCCTCCTATTCAATTAGAGCCAGCCATTTAGCCATCTTTATGTTTCTTTTCTATTTCCTTTTGCCTTGAATATGAAACAATCATTTGAATGTGTGAGCAGTGAATCATGCAGAGAAGATTTATATAGGAGAAGTTAACCAACACTTACTCATAATGAGGATGACAGAAATGTCGCATAACATACATAATGATTCCACATTTTCGGCAAGAAAAAAGTTCAATTCCCCTACGAAGTGGTCATTTTACCGACTTGAAGTGAAAAAAAATTCAGAAAATGATATTGACTGAAAGCGTTTTTATAATTATGATATTAGCAGAAGTAACAAATATATAACTACAATATTACTATAACAACACTACGAAGTGACTATAAGATGACAACTCGTTAAGTCAGACACCAAAAATATACCCACTGTTGTTTAGCATAATGAAATCGCTTCCAAAATAATTGGCTTCAACGCATGCTGAAAAGAAGGGAAGGTTATATAGCCAGTGATAAGAGACATTTTGAACTTTTTTCTCGGCATTTGAGAAAGGTTGCAGCCCTAGAATACGTTTTTAAAATACGCAGTGATCGATTTTGAAAAAGACTGGGGGAAACGGTATGAATACAAAAGGCAGTCAAATGTCATTTTTACGCACAATTATTTTAGTTTCGACTTTCGGCGGGCTTCTCTTCGGTTATGATACCGGAGTATTAAATGGGGCTTTACCATATATGGGTGAGCCTGATCAGCTTAATCTCAATGCTATCACAGAGGGGCTCGTCACCAGTTCTCTTCTTTTTGGAGCTGCACTTGGAGCTGTGCTTGGCGGAAGGATGTCTGATTTTAACGGACGCCGCAAAAACATTCTTTTCCTTGCCATTATATTTTTTATCTCAACGATTGGATGTACACTGGCTCCAAACGTAACAATCATGATCATTTCCCGTTTTGTACTTGGGATAGCCGTCGGGGGCGCATCAGTGACGGTGCCTGCTTATTTAGCGGAAATGTCACCTATGGAAAGCAGGGGACGGATGGTGACCCAGAATGAATTAATGATTGTATCCGGGCAGCTGTTGGCCTTTGTTTTTAATGCCATCCTCGGGACAACAATGGGGGACAGTTCCAATGTATGGAGATTTATGCTCGTGATAGCGTCTCTTCCGGCCGTATTCCTGTTCTTTGGAATGATCAGAATGCCTGAGAGTCCTCGCTGGCTTGTTTCAAAAGGAAGGAATGAAGATGCTTTAGGGGTTTTGAAGAAAATCAGAGACGAAAATCGCGCTGCATCTGAGCTGGCTGAAATTGAATCCGCTTTCAAAAAAGAGGATAAGCTTGAGAAAGCTACGTTTAAAGATCTAGCAGTGCCGTGGGTGCGCCGGATTGTATTCATAGGAATCGGAATTGCGATTGTACAGCAAATTACGGGTGTAAACTCCATCATGTATTACGGCACTGAAATTTTAAGAGATTCCGGGTTCCAAACGGAAGCAGCGCTGATCGGAAATATTGCCAATGGTGTGATCTCCGTTCTGGCTACGTTCGTTGGAATTTGGCTGCTCGGAAAAGTTGGTCGTCGGCCGATGCTGATTACAGGGCTGATCGGAACGACATCGGCATTGCTGCTGATCGGAATATTTTCACTTGTGCTGGAAGGATCGCCTGCACTTCCATATGTGGTTCTGTCGTTAACGGTTTCGTTCCTGGCATTTCAGCAGGGCGCGATTTCACCAGTGACGTGGCTGATGCTTTCAGAAATTTTCCCGTTGCGCCTTCGCGGTCTGGGAATGGGTGTTACGGTATTCTGCTTGTGGATGGTCAATTTCGCAGTCAGTCTGACATTCCCTATTTTGATGGCAGGCATTGGGTTATCAACAACGTTTTTCATCTTCGTTGCGCTGGGAATTTGCTCGATTCTGTTTGTGAACAAGTTTTTACCGGAAACAAAAGGTCTTTCGCTTGAGCAGCTTGAGGAAAGCTTCCGTGCTCACGATCGCAGTGAGGCTAAAGAAGAGGCCGGCGCTGAAGTGATTGGCTAAGAGGAATAAAAGAATCCGCACTTGAATGCGGATTCTTTTTTAGTATGTTTAGTTTGGTCTGACAAGGATTTTCACTTGGTTTTTCTCTTTGATCAGAGATCCGAAGCCTTCTTCGATTAAATCGTCTAACACGATTTTTTTCGTAACGAGTTTATCGGCCGAGAAATAGCCTTCTTTCATTAATGACAATACAGCTGGAAATACGTCACGGTACCCGATGATTCCTTTCACTGTGCGTTCTTTGATTACGATATCATTCGGATGAATTTCAGCGCCTTTTTCCCAGATGCTGACGATCACTGTCTCACCGGCAATTGTTGTAGATTGGATAGCTTGGCGTAAAACGACTGGAACCCCGGTTACTTCAAAGGCTACGTCAACGCCGCCACCTGTAAGGTCTGTGATATGGGCCACTACATCGTCTGTTTTGGACGGATCCACGATAATGGCGCCAAGCTCCTCAGCTTTTTGCTGGCGCTCAGGTGAGAGCTCAACAGCGTAAATTTCAGTAGCGCCGGCAGCTTTCAGCGCTTCAATGACAAGTAGTCCGATCGGGCCGCAGCCGAATACAGCCGCTTTGTCACCAGCTTTGATTTTGCTTGAGCGGACAGCGTATAAAGCGACCGCAGAAGGTTCAACGAGTGCGCCTTGTTCATATGATAATTCCTCAGGAAGTTTGAATAACAGCTCTTCATCTACAGAGACATATTCGGAGAATCCGCCGCCGCCCCCGGCTAAGCCGAGGAACCCCATTTGTTCATCAAGGTTGTACGCACCCTGATGTCCATGTGTTGCAAAAATCGGTTCCACAACGACTCGGTCTCCGACTTTATAGTTTTCAACACCTTCCCCGACTTCAACAACTTCACCGGAGAATTCATGCCCCATTGTGACAGGTGCTGTTTCTTTTGTTAAAGGATGGGGTTTGTCCACCGGGATAAAAATCGGGCCTCCTAAATACTCGTGTAAATCACTGCCGCAGATGCCGCACCATTTGACTTTGATCTTGACTTTTCCCGGTTCCACTTTTGGCTCTTCAATATTTTCAATACGGATATCCTTTTGGTTATGCCATCTAGCTGCCTTCATGGATTACCACTCCTATATCTTTTGATATGAGTAATTCCGCACCGATCAATATGAACTGTTCACAAAATCGCCATTTTTAAAAACCAAAAAAAGATAAAACTTATATATAATATAGACTACGTTTTTTTGAAAAAAGAAACTTTGAAGAAAAAAGAGTCTCGCACACTCTTTTTTCTTTATGATGAGAGAGTAAGAATCGTTTACATAACTATGAATTTGGCTTGAACAATACGGTAATGGTTCGTTCATATTGAATGCGTCAACTACTCTATCAACAATTATAACGCTAACACTGCAATTATAATAGGATAATCTTCCATGGTTTATTTTAGCAGAGGACATTTTTTTGACTTTGTAACATTACTGTAAGGATATTGAAATAAAAAATCCCCGGTTGATCGTGTATAATTTTTCCTAGATGTTAATAAACAGGGGGACGAAATGTTGAAGAAAGTCATTTTAGCCGCTTTTATCTTAGTAGGAAGTACTTTGGGAGCTTTCAGTTTTTCGGCAGATGCCAGTGCGAAACATGTGAACGGAAATATTACTTGGTATAACGGAGTTGGGAAAAAAGGCTCTTCAGGTAAAAAACTTGGACATTGGGACTGTGCGACAAAGATCGGATTTGACGTACCTAGAAATGGGACAAAAATCAGAGCTTATGCAAAAGCGAAACCTAAAAAGGTCATTACGGTTTATAAAAATGATGTTGGCAGAATGCCTAATGCAGTGCTGGATGTAAGCCCTAAAGCGTTTAAAGCGCTGGGATACCCATTAAGCAAAGGAAAAGTATCGGGGCATTACAGCTATTAATACATAGTTTAAATCTGTAAAGCAAGAAGTCGCATTCTTGCTTTTTCTATTGGTGGAGATAAGAGATGAAAAAAGGAATTGTTTTATTGGCAATCGTCGTTGTTTTGGCGGCAGCTGCGGGTTTTATGTTTTATTCTTTTAAAGATAAAAGCAGTGAGAGTGCGGCCGATGTTTCCGTGAGCACCGAGAACAATGAGAAGCTTCTGGTTTCGATTACCGATACCGATCTTCTGACGAAGTATTATGAAAATGATAAGGTGATCCATGAGGAGAAGCTGACCAGCTATCCGGCGTTTGCCTTGGATCAAGAGCAGCAGGCGCTCTATTATACAAGCAATAACGATCAAAATGAGATGAGGCTTTTTAAGCTTGATCTTAAGTCTGATAAGAAAACTATGCTTTATAAAGGTCCGGAAAGCGCGGACAGCTTGTTTTTATCAAAGGATCGCTCAAAAATTTATTTCCGTTTAGGAAAAGCGGACGAAAGCAATTTCCGTATCGCATCCTTTGATTTGAAAACGAAGAAGTACAAAAACCTGTATCCAGCCGCTAATGACCAGGATGACAGCGTCAGCAGCTTCTTTTATAACCAAAAAACAGATTCATTTGCTTTGCTTCATTATTCTGTAGAAGAAGACTACAAAAAAACGGATGAAGCCAATGAGAAGGGAATCGATCCTGAGCCGACAAAGATTCATTTTTCGGCCGGTCATGAAAGCGGCCTTCATGAGCTTAAGAGCCTGAAGCAGTTTATCAGTGATATTGCTGTTTCTGATGACGATAAACGGATTTTGTTTACGTCATATACACAAAAAGGCACGGAGCAAACGGCTTCTATTCAAATGCTGAATGCAGACACGAAAACCTATGAAAAAATCATTTCAAATCAGAAAACGTATAAGCTGTTAATTGACGCGCAGCCGCAGTTCTCCAAGGACGGAAAGAAAATTTATTTCCTTGCCGAAGCCAAAGGGGCTAAAAAGCTGAAGGACGAAACAGGGCGTGAAGCCAAGGTTCGAACAATTTATTCTTATGACCTTGACACGAAGACGTTCAAAAAAGTATGGGAAAATCCGAATGGCATCATCAATAGTTTTTCTGTCATCAACTGAAAAAATCACTCAGCAAATGCTGAGTGATTTTTTTAATGGACGAGGTGCAGGGCAAATGATCCGAGCCATTTAAAGAAACGAATAATTGGTATTGACCAATTCATAAGTTCCGCACATAAGTTTATAGCCAAGTTCAACTTTTTGTCAGAAGTTCGTTTCTCCAGGTCAGCCTGCTGTTGATTTTTGATCACATCATCACCTCTCATATCCATATTATACCATAATCAAAAGTGAAAAAGCCCGAAACGTTTACAGTTTTGGGCTTCATTATCTTGGCCTCTCGTCAAACCGGGAGGCCTTGCTATTGGATATAAGATTTGCTTCTCTAATCGAGGATTGTTCGCTGATAGAGACTGCTTTTTAAAAAAAGGGAAGAGCTAACTTGTTTTCGTTTGGCTGTTGTTTTGGAGATTCACTAATGAACGAATGCCTTCGACCATTTTACTTCCGCACAAAGGGCACAATGGCGTGTCACTGCTGGCGAAGTTTTTTCTGGTCCAGCCGTTGCAGTCTTCTTTTGTGCATTCCCAGGTACTCACATCTTCCTTTGGCAGCGGTTCTTGATTTCGTTTATTATAGTAAGACATAAAGTCACTTCTTCCCTCATGTATTTTACTGCACATTCTTATTGTCTCATACTTTGCCCTAATCTCCTAATTCCTTTTTCTTTATGACTTTCCAATCCGCTCATCTAAAAAGGACAGGAGCGTTCTGTTGAAAGCATCCGGTTCTTCTAAAAACGGACAATGGCTGCTCTTAGAAAATGTAACGAGCTTTGAGTTTGGAATATGTTCACACAGGTGTTCTCCGGCTTCTATTGAGAAAAATTTGCGGTCTTCTCCGAAGCATAACAATGTCGGCACATGAACGTTTTGAATGGATTCGCGATAATCTGCTGCCGTTTGATTAAATAAAATCGTGCTTGAAATGGCTGCCGGCTGTTTCAACATTTCGGCAAGCATCCATTCTGTTTCTGTTGATGCAGGCGGCTCTGCGAACATATTATTGATGAAGCTTTTGTAGAATGGAAGCGGGTCAGTTTGAATAGCGTGCATCGCTGTTTTCAAGCCGTCAAAGTCAAACGGGCCGTGTCCCCAGCCGTCCCATTGGTAGTCGGAAGCCGATTGATCGACGATAACAGCGGCTCGAATGTTATCATTCCCAAATTGATTGATATAATCCCATACCACGAAAGCGCCCATTGACCAGCCGACAAGGACGGCAGGCTCAAGCTCCATCGCACACATAAATTCCTTAATATCACGGGCGTATTGGGAAATGGTGTGTCCATGAAGAACTTTGTCGGATTCGCCGTGCCCTCTAAGATCGAGACGAATACATTGATAATTGGCAGATAGCGCTGAAAGTTGTTTGTGGAAAAATTGTCCGCTCATAAGCACGCCGTGTATAAATAGGATTGGTGTCCCGCTGCCGTGAGTTTCGTAGTATAGTCGGGTCTGATCTTCTAATGTGATGTATGGCATGTTTTCTCCTCCTTTAGTTTCCGTCATGCGAATGAATGGCTGATGAACTGATGATCACAGCTGTCGCGGCTGCTTGCTGTGCTTGGATGGCTGTTTCAATAGCTGTGTACAGCCCTGATTCCATCAGCAGATTTTTCTCCATATACTCGCTGAGATATAAACTGACAGCAATTTTGAAATTCATATCCTTTTCCCATTTAAATGCTTTTTCTTGGTTCAGTTCATGCGCAATGCCCAAAACGGTTTTGATATCCGGCTCTTCCAAGAATGTGAGGAGGGAGAGATCGGGATAATGAAAATCTTTTGGCTTTTTATGAGATTCAGTAATGGATTGAAAGATATGTTTGCATTGGGATACAAGGATTTCAGGGTCTTTTTCACTTTGCAGAGCAAGAATATGGCTGACGTGTTGTAAGTATTGGCCTTTTTTAAAGCCGTTAGCGGACAGCAGCTGGTAACATGATTCTGCCTTGTTCAGCGCCTGCAACCCTTTTCCGTTTTGGGCAAGCAATACGGCAAGCGGAACATTTTGAGTTGAAGTGAGAAAATAGTGATTTTTCTTCATCTGCTGATAAACAGAGAGCCCCATGTTCATCTGTTCTCTTTGGTTTATCGTTTCGGTCTTGCCGGTGAGCAAGATCAGAGCGGAAATGTACGTGAAAATATCCCGTTTATAACCAAGCCTCACCATTTGGTTGTATACATCGATAAACGTAAGAAACGCTTGCTTCGCCTCATGCTGAAAATGAATATCCAGAATTGATGCGACAGTAAATCGGTGGTGAGAACTGAGAGTTGAAAAGCTGCCGATGTTTGATTTTATATAGCTGCTCAAATTATAAAAGCGCTGAAAATCAAAATCTCTTTTATTCACAATATATGCAGAGGAGATGAGCATTAATATCTGATTATGAGCAACTTTCCATCTTAATTTTGATTTTAATTCGTCATAAATTGAAATGTATTGAGTTGTTTTATTTTTGAGATCGTTTGACAGCATAGTAAGCAGCTCCTTTTTTCGCTGTTTCTAAGTTATACGATTTATGGAAGAAAAAGTTTCATAGATAAAAAAACCTGCCGGCAGCAGGCAAGTTTTTTGGGTCTTATTTATGGGGGTCAATCACATCCATCGGTCTCATCATGTCATAGTCTTCATGCTCAAGAATGTGGCAATGCCATACGTACCGCCCAGTGTATGGCCCGAATGTTACGGCAATTCTCAGGACTTCACCGGCGTGGGACTGAACCGTGTCTTTCCAGCCTTTTTCACTTGGTGGCGGCGGAACGGCGGGTCCGGTGTAGAACAGTTCTCCGCGCTCTTCAAAACGGGCAGTATCAAATGGGCGCCGGTCCAATACACGGAAGGAGACCAAATGAAGATGGATGGGATGTGTTCCGCGTGTCGGATTGATGATCGACCATACTTCGGTAGAACCGGCTTTCGGTGCTTCAGTGACAGGATCGTGCCAGCGTTTGTTGTTGAGAAGAAGGACGGGTCTGCCGTATTGATCTTGAGTTCCTGCCAGCTTCAATGTTCGGAGGTTTTGTATTCTTTCGTGCTGCACTGAAGGGTAAGATGCCAGGTATTTTGGCTTTCTGCTTTCGTCTTTTTGGGCTAACGGTTTTGTGACCCTGAATTGCATGATGTTTGCGTCTGTTTCCGGATTAACATCGCCTCCGCAGCCCTCGCTGTTTGCTAAAATGATCGATTGTCCTTCAAACGCGGCGAAGTCAATGAGAATATCAAAGCGCTCAGCCGGCGCGATACTGAAAGAGTTTAGCTTGACGGAGCGTGGCAAAAGTCCGCCGTCAGAACCGATCTGGATAAATTCTCCGCCATTATCAAGTGACAGGTTATATGTTCTCGTATTAGAGGCATTGATGACGCGGAAGCGGTATTTTCTCGGTTCGACCTCCATGTATGGCCATGCCTTCCCGTTGACGAGAATTGTATCTCCGCAAAAGGCTGGAACGATTGACGGATTAGGCAGTGATGGTGAAAGGTTTTCCGGTCCGCTCGGATAAAATAAAGAGCCATCTTCATTAATCGTACGGTCCGTGATTAAAAGCGGCACATCGTATTCACCTGATGGAAGCTTTAGGCGTTTTTCCTTTGGATCATGAATGATATAAGCGCCGATGAGCCCGGCATACACATTCAGCCTCGTCAGTGCCATGGCATGATCGTGATACCACAAAATAGCTCCGCGCTGCTGATTTGGATAATGGTAAACCTCACGTTTAAAATAAGGTCCTGTTTGTTCAAAGTCTTTAGAAAACCACGCCTCAGGATAACCGTCACTATCATCAGGAGTGACGCCACCGTGTAAATGAACGACGGTTTTTACCTCGGGTTCGGCATGCTGGCTGTCACTGTGATGAATGGTGTGATCAATCGGTAGGAAATGCTCTGAAGGAAGGTTATTCATCCATTTCACATAAACGTTTTCATTTCTGTTGGCTTCAATGGTAGGGCCGGGAAATAAACCATTATAGCCCCACAGGCGGGTTGGAGGGAGATCGCGGTGAAGCTGATGGTAGCATTCCTCCATGGTTACTTCGTAGTATGTGCTATCTTTTGACTGCTGTACCGGCTTTAGTGTATCTGGGATTGGGAGAGCATCCGCAAATTTTTCAAGTGTCATTTTCATCTGTCCTTATTTAAATTTTCCTAATTGGTACTATAGTTAATGACACTATGGACGTGAAGGTGACAAAAAAAATCCTGCCGTTAAGGCAGGATATCGGGCTGTTGCTGAGTAACCTGTTTGGCTGATGCTTTTTCAGACACCTTGCGTTTTCTGAACACTAGATAAGAAAGCAACACGATGCCTGTGATAAAGCCTGTCAGCAGCAGTTCATCTCTCATCGATTCAATAAATGCCATGGATACTAAAATACCGCAGATGGCAATAATGGTCACGTAGGTTAAGAACGGGAAGAACCACATCTTGATCTTCAATGCTTCCGGGTTTGTTTTTTCGAGACTTTTTCGCATTCTCAGCTGGGAAACAGCGATGACAAGATAGACGAGCAGGGCAATTGCGCCTGATGAGTTAACTAAGAATAAAAAGACGGTGTCAGGTGAGAAGTAGTTCATTACGACCGCAATATAAGAGAAAAATGTTCCGGCAACAATTGCTTGTACGGGAACTCCTTTTTTGCTCAGTTTCATAAAGCGGCGCGGCGCTTCGTTTCTTTCTGCAAGTGAATACAGCATTCTGGATGTGGTGTACAAACCTGAATTCAGGCAAGAAAGTACAGCTGTGAGGACGATAAAGTTCATAATCTGCGCGGCTGCCGGCACTCCAATATGCTCAAGAACAGCGACGAAAGGGCTTTCTAAAATATTAGCTGAGTTCCAAGGCAGAAGCGCAACGACAACGGCGATTGAACCAACGTAAAAGACAATGATGCGCCACACAACGGATCGGGTCGCTTTTGTTACGGATTGAACCGGGTTTGATGTTTCACCGGCAGCAATCGCAACAATCTCCGTTCCCATAAAGGAGAAGATTACGACAACAATTCCGAGCAATACAGAGCCTATGCCTTCAGGGAAAAATCCGCCTTGGCCCGTAATATTTGCGAAACCGACTGGATCACTGCCTGGGGCGAAGCCAAAAATAAATGCAAAACCAACGATTAAGAATGCGATGATTGTAACAACTTTAATGAGGGAGAACCAATATTCAAACTCACCAAACGATTTAACAGAGTAGATGTTTGTCAGAGTGAGTAAAATCGTCAAAATTAGGCTCGTCATCCACAGAGGAATATCGTGGAACCAGTATTGGATAATGCCGGCTCCCGCGATTGCTTCAATAGCGATGACAATAACCCAGAAAAACCAATAGAGCCAGCCGATTGCAAATCCGGCCCACGGTCCGATAGCGTCATGAGCGTATTGGGAAAATGATCCGCTTGTCGGGTTTACGGCCGACATTTCACCAAGCATTCGCATGATAAAGATGACCAGTAATCCGGCTAATGCATAGGAGACAATGGCACCGGGCCCGGTCGAGTGAATTACTGAACCGCTGCCAACAAATAGTCCGGCTCCGATGACGCCGGCGATAGAAATCATCGTCATATGTCGGGTCTTTAATTCTTTTTTTAATCCTGATTGAGACTGGTTCATATGTTACCTCCTTGAAGAATAGAGTTGTTACTGAATATTATGATAATTGAAACTGTAACATAAATATACATTTTGTCGAAAATTTATGTCAGAAAATATAACAGTTTATTTCAAATTTGTTGGGTTTTGTTTGCTGTTTTTGGAGTGCGTATGTTCGAAATAAAAGAAAAAATTTTCCGTCAATTATTCGTTTTTTTAATTTGTTATATTTTTGAAAAAGTGTTGATTGGCTAGAAGTATTGGCATGATTGGGTTTGAAACACTTTTTATAAATGAAAATTTGTTGCGTTAAGTAAAAAGAGTTCTACCGTCACTATTTTTCTGTGGTGAGTGAATCATGTTTCTATAGACCCACTGCTGTTCAGCTTTGTATCATAATGATAGGAAAACGTGAGCGGAAAGGAGGTTTTTTTATGGAGAGATATGATGAATTGAAAAAGGGAGAATCCGGGGCGCTGGTCAGTATTGCCGCGTATCTTGTGCTGTCCGCGATTAAGCTGATCATCGGTTATGTATTCCACTCGGAAGCTCTTACGGCAGACGGGTTAAATAATACAACCGACATTATTGCTTCTGTTGCTGTGCTGATCGGTCTCCGCATCTCTCAAAAGCCTCCTGATGAAGATCATCCTTACGGCCACTTTCGGGCGGAAACAATTGCATCTCTTATCGCATCGTTTATTATGATGGTTGTCGGCCTGCAAGTGCTTTTCAGCGCCGGTGAATCTATTTTTTCTGTGAAAGAAGAGACACCGGACATCATTGCGGCTTGGACGGCTGCAGGCGGGGCAGTCATGATGCTGATTGTCTATCAGTACAACAAAAGGCTTGCTAAAAAGGTGAACAGCCAAGCGCTGCTTGCGGCAGCTGCTGATAATAAATCGGACGCGTTCGTCAGTGTCGGCACGTTTATCGGTATTTTGGCTGCGCAATTCCATCTGGCATGGATTGATACAGTGACAGCGTTTGTCATTGGCCTTCTCATTTGCAAAACGGCATGGGATATTTTCAAAGAATCATCGCATTCATTGACGGATGGCTTTGACGTAAAGGACATGTCCGATTATAAACAGACGATTGAAAAAATCTCCGGTGTCAGCCGTTTAAAAGACATCAAGGCGAGATATTTAGGCAGTTCTGTTCACGTAGATGTGGTGGTTGAAGTGTCCTCAGAGTTAAATATTACAGAGAGCCATGATATCGCGAATGAAATTGAGCGGAGAATGAAGGAGGAGCATGCGATTGATTATTCGCATGTTCATATGGAGCCTTTGGAAAACAAATAACTGGTAAAGAGCTTCCTGTCATGGGAAGCTTTTTTTGTTTGAATGGCCTGTATGTATTGGTAACAATTTGCTAGAATCGTTTTTTTATACAGGTCGTTTTTTGTGGTAAAGTTAGGTTACTATATGATGAATTTTGTAGATGACTAGGAGGAAGAGAATGTCATACCAAGAAGACCTGCATCCTTTGCTGGGGAAAGCAGTTGAACATATCGATAAAGTAATGGTTGGAAAACGAGACATCGCAAAACTCAGCTTAGCAGCTATTCTTGCCAAAGGACATGTGCTGCTTGAAGATGTGCCGGGCGTAGGGAAAACGATGATGGTTCGCGCTCTGGCGAAATCAATCGGCGCAGATTTTAAACGAATTCAATTCACACCGGATTTGCTGCCCTCCGATGTAACGGGTGTTTCTATCTATAATGCGAAATCAATGGAGTTCGAATACCGGCCGGGCCCGATTATGGGGAATATCGTGCTGGCTGACGAAATCAACCGAACATCTCCTAAGACACAGTCTGCCTTGCTTGAAGCGATGGAAGAGGGAAGCGTCACGGTAGATGGCAATACAATGCCGCTTGCCGCTCCATTTTTTGTCATGGCAACGCAAAATCCAGTGGAATATGAAGGGACATATCCTTTGCCGGAAGCCCAGCTTGACCGTTTTTTATTTAAACTTCGCATGGGCTATCCGTCCTTTGAAGAGGAATTCGATGTCTTATCTCTTCAGGAAAAAAGCCATCCGATTGAGACACTTGAGCCTGTGATTTCAAAAGAAGAATTCATTCGCCTGCAAAGAGAAGTGCAGGATGTCCGTGCTGATGACAGCATGAAGGAATATATTGTCGAAATCGTGCAGAAGACGAGACAGCATGCTTCAGTTCACTTAGGCGTCAGTCCGCGCGGATCCATCGGACTTATGAAAGCGGCCCAGGCCTTTGCGCTGCTTCATGGCCGCGATTATGTCATTCCGGATGATATTCAATATCTAGCTCCTTATACGCTGCCGCACCGGATGCTTCTGCAGCCGGAAGCAAAATTCGAAGGGGTTCAGGCAGAAACAATCGTACGGGAGATCATGTCAAACGTGAAAGTTCCGGTTCAAAGGTCGTCGGTCCGCCGATGAAAAAGACATTTCAATGGTTGATGTACGGGTGGAAACTGCTCGCATTAACGTTATTGACGGGTGCTGTTTTCTCTTATGCAATGTTTCAGGGCGGCTTTGTCAGCTGGTTTTTGTTTTATGCATTTCTCCCTTTTGTTGTATACGCCGGGCTGCTGGCGATGTACCCTCTCCGCTCTTTTCAGGTGTCGCGGCATATCGTCAAAACGCAATTGCATGCGGGAGACAGGCTTGAAGCTTCGATTACGCTTAAAAGAAAACTGCCGTTTCCCCTGATGTATATGGTGATTGAAGATTGTCTGCCGTCAGGGTTAGAGCCATTAAACGGAGATGAAGCTTTGGCCAAACAGCTGGTGTTTCCGTGGTTCAAACGGAGCATCACGATGTCATATCGAATAGCGCCAGTACCGCGTGGAGAACATCATTTTCATGCAATTAGGGTGCGGGCCGGGGATGTTCTCGGCCTGATTGAAAAAACGGCGTTTTATGGAGCTGATGATGCGGTGTTTGTTTATCCGTCCTTTCAGTCTCTTCAGTATCAGCTGAATGAGCGTTATCAGGAAGATGGCGTAAGCGGGGCATCGCCTGTTCATCAGCACCAGTCTTCAGTCGCAGCGAGTGTAAGGAACTATCAGCCGGGAGACCGTTTTGCGGCGTTAGACTGGAAGACTTCGGCAAGAAGGAGCCAGCTGATGACGAAGGAATTTGAACCGTCGAAAAGCAAAAACCTGTTTCTTCTGATGGACCGTTTTAGCTCTGACGGATTCGAAGAGGTTGTTTCCGTGACAGCTTCAATTCTTCATTCTGTTTTAAAAAATAACGCAGGAGCAGGTCTGGCTTCAATCGGTAAGGAAAGGTCCATTTTTCCGATTCAGGAGGGTGAGCAGCATTTTAAACACATGCTGCATCATTTAGCCGTTTGCGATTGTAATGCTGCTGACCGAGTAAGCCGCTATGCACGTGAGGAGCTTGGGAAGCCGTCTGTTCGCCAGGCTGATAAAGTGATTGTCACGGGGCAGATCACTGAGGATTTGATGAGAATGCCAGAAGCAGGGATCAGCCCGGTTACCATTATACTCGCAAAAGAGAAAGACACCGATCTTTCTCAGGGTGAGTATATGATGATCGAACGCTTGCTGAAACACCAAATCAGAGTTCAAATCATGAGAGGCGGGCGAGCTTCGCGTGTTGTTTAGAAAGAGAGGTGACGGTGTACATGCCGCTTGATGATCAGAAGGGAAACCGTTTGAGCTTGCTGTTATTTTATTTTCTGGCTTTTTTATTGCTGTGGGAGTGGCTCAGGCCGCTGGATCATTTTACTGACACGAAGCATACGGGCTTTTTTATTGTCTTTATCGGCTTGACGTTTCTGCTGACTTTTTTCAGGATGAGGTGGTTTGTCACCGTTCCTTTTTGTGTCTTATTTACGTTCATTTCGATACACATATTGTTTTATGAAGGGTCTATTTTTGACTTGAGCTGGGTCAGCTCTTTTTTACAGGACGTCTATTTGAATATCACATTTATTCAGACAGGACAATGGAATGATATGATTCCTTCTTTTCGGACCCTGCTGTTTTTTGTGCTGCTGTGGCTGCTGGTCTATCTCCTCCATTACTGGGTGATTTACCAGAGGAGAATCTTATTTTTCTTTATGATGACAGTGGCATATATTACGATTCTTGATACATTTACGCCTTATGACGCTTCCTACGCCGTTATCCGTATCGTGCTGATTGGTTTCTTTATGATGGGCCTTCTGTATTTGGAACGCATTAAGCTGATGGAACGAATAATACTACCGAAAGCGTCTGTTCTGAAATGGTTTCTCCCTCTGTCTGTGCTGATTTTGGCCGCGGTGGGATTTGGGCTTGCCGCCCCGAAATCAGATCCGAAGTGGCCGGATCCCGTTCCTTTTCTCAAAAAAGTCACCAATCAAGACCGGGTGCCGGCAGGAGAAAGTAAAATCGGATACGGGAATCACGATGAATCGCTTGGCGGTCCGTTTCAGCAGGACGATACCCCTGTTTTCACGTGGCAGGGAAAAGAGCGCACATATTTCCGGGTGGAAACGAAGGATACATATACGGGAAAAGGCTGGATTGAAACAGATACAGGCATGTCGTATCAGCTTAGCGGCGGCAATGTGGAAAATCTGTGGTTTGATCATAAGGTTTCCACAGAGCGAAACACTGTACGCGTAAAGGTCGATGAGCATTATGGATATAACCATGTAATGTATCCGATTGGTGCCCAAAATATTAAGCCTAAGCAGGCCGTCTCACTTGAAATGAACGGGAACACTGAACAAATAACTCCGATCAGTGAGCAGAGCGGTGATATTCGGAACATGGGCAGTTATACAGTGACGTACAATTCCCCGGTCTATAAACAGGATGAGCTGCAAAAAGTGAAAGTAAGACAAAACAGTGAAGAGTACACATTCAGCGACCGCTATATGCAACTGCCTGATACACTTCCTGAGCGGGTGAAAAACCTTGCGATAAAGCTGACTGAGGGCCAGGATAATATGTTTGATAAGGTGAAAGCTATTGAGGACTATTTAGGATCCAATGAGTTCACCTATGAAACAGAAAACGTGACCGTCCCTAAAGATGACGAAGATTATGTGGATCAATTTCTGTTTGAAACAAAGATAGGCTATTGTGATAACTTTTCGTCCTCGATGGTGGTGCTCCTGCGTTCAGCTGGCATTCCGGCACGCTGGGTAAAGGGATATACGTCAGGTGAATATAAAGAAGCGGGGAACAAAAAAGGCAGCATCTATGAAGTGACAAATAACAACGCCCATTCTTGGGTAGAAGTGTATTTTCCAGAGCAGGGCTGGGTCACTTTTGAGCCGACAAAAGGATTCACAAATCCGGCTGAGTTTGCTTCCTCTGATAAAAAGGATTCCGGCAGCGAGAGCAGCAATCCGCCTGAGAAAGCAAAAGAGGACCAGAAAGAAGAGAGAAAACAGCCGGAGAAAGAGGAAAAACAAAAGGAAAAACGTGAGCCTGCCGTTTCTAAAAAAACGCCGTCTGCGCATGCAAGTGTTAGTACAGGCTGGTATGTCGCCATTGCTGCGGTACTTTTGGCAGCTGTGTTGCTGTATGTATTCCGTTCGTTATGGCTACCTGTTTTCACAGTGAGAAAATGGAAGCGCCGCAGTGATCAGCATGTGTTTTTTGAGGCATACGGCGCGCTTCTGAAACAGATGAAAAGAAGAGGCCTGCCCAAACGTGACAGCGAAACGCTGCGGGAATATGCAAAACGAATTGACGAAACATATCATTCTGAAGACATGTTAAAGCTGACAGCAAACTATGAGCGGGCGCTGTACAGAAATGATGATGCGGCAAAGCTTTGGAATGATTCCAGAGAGTTATGGGAAAATTTAATTAAAAGAAGATGGTCTTGACCGCTTATCGACGTGTTGTTAGAATTAGTGAATATTATCGGAGTCTGGGAGCGAGTTGCCTGACTCCGGCAAACGGCCTTGCCAAAAGAGGGCGGAGCGTGTTTCATATCTGTCCTCGTTTTTTTCTGTGTCAAAAAACTTAGAGGAGATTAGGTGACAACCATGACAAAGTTAGTGAATGAAATGATTCTTGTCCTTGATTTCGGCAGTCAGTACAATCAGCTGATTACACGCCGCATCCGTGAATTTGGTGTATACAGTGAGCTGCATCCCCATACATTGACGGCTGAAGAAATTAAAGAAATGAATCCAAAAGGAATTATTTTATCCGGCGGTCCGAACAGTGTATATGATGAAGGCTCTTTCCGCTGTGACGAGAAAATCTTCGAATTAGATGTTCCTGTATTGGGAATTTGCTATGGCATGCAGCTGATGACTCATTACCTTGGTGGTAAAGTAGAAGCGGCCAGCCAGCGTGAATACGGTAAAGCGAACATCCACATCGAAGGAACACCTGATTTGTTCAAAGATCTTCCGAATGAACAAGTGGTTTGGATGAGCCACGGTGACTTGGTTGTAGAAGTGCCTGAAGGTTTCACTGTTGATGCGACAAGCCATCACTGTCCGAACTCAGCAATGAGCAAAGCGGATAAAAAATGGTACGGCGTTCAGTTCCACCCGGAAGTGCGCCATTCTGAATACGGCAATGACCTTCTGAAAAACTTTGTATTCGGCGTTTGCGATTGTGAAGGCAAATGGTCAATGGAGAACTTTATCGAAATCGAAATGCAAAAAATCCGTGAAACGGTCGGAGACAAACAGGTTCTTTGTGCGCTTAGCGGCGGCGTTGATTCTTCTGTTGTTGCTGTTTTGATTCATAAAGCGATCGGCGACCAGCTGACTTGTATCTTTGTAGACCATGGCCTGCTCCGTAAAGGCGAGGCTGAAGGTGTTATGAAAACATTCAGCGAAGGCTTTAACATGAACGTGATTAAAGTAGATGCAAAAGACAGATTCTTAAATAAACTGAAAGGCGTTTCTGATCCTGAGCAAAAACGCAAAATCATCGGTAATGAATTCATTTATGTGTTCGACGATGAAGCGGACAAGCTCAAAGGCATCGACTACCTTGCACAAGGAACGCTTTACACTGATATCATCGAGAGCGGTACTGCAACGGCGCAAACGATCAAATCTCACCATAATGTCGGCGGGCTTCCTGAAGACATGCAGTTTGAACTGATCGAGCCGTTAAACACGCTCTTCAAAGACGAAGTGCGCGCGCTTGGCACAGAGCTCGGCATTCCGGATGAAATCGTATGGCGCCAGCCTTTCCCAGGACCGGGCCTCGGCATCCGCGTTCTTGGCGAAGTAACAGAAGAAAAACTGGAAATCGTTCGTGAATCAGATGCGATTTTGCGTGAAGAAGTAGCAAATCACGGGTTAGAGCGTGATATCTGGCAATACTTCACTGTTCTTCCTGACATCCGCAGCGTTGGTGTTATGGGTGACGCAAGAACATATGATTACACAATCGGAATTCGCGCCGTTACTTCAATTGACGGCATGACTTCTGACTGGGCGCGTATCCCATGGGATGTGCTTGAAGTGATTTCTACACGTATCGTAAATGAAGTGAAGCACATTAACCGCGTGGTGTACGATATTACAAGTAAGCCGCCTGCGACGATTGAGTGGGAATAAGTAAAATTAGCGAAAACCATTTTCTTTGGCAATTATGCCGAGAAGATGGTTTTTTTTGTTTATTACGAACAAAATCAATTTTTAACCGACTATTGTTCGTTTTTTTATATTGTTTTTTCAAATCGAACTTGGTACAATAGACACAGAAATCAAATAAGATGAATTCGTATAATCGCGGGGATATGGCTCGCAAGTTTCTACCAAGCTACCGTAAATGGCTTGACTACGTAAACATTTCTTTCGTTTGATATAAATAAAACACGTTTATTTATTCAAACTGGAATCCGTCTGTAGTCAAGCGTCCCAAAATATATTGGGGCGTTTTTTATTTGGCGATTTCAGGGCAGGATAAATAGCAAAGAGTGAAGGGAGTCAAATAGCTTGAAAAAGTTTTTTCAGTTTGATGAGCTGGGCACCAGCTATCGCAACGAAATCATCGGCGGATTAACGACCTTTTTATCCATGGCGTATATCCTGTTCGTCAATCCGATTACGCTAGCTTTGGAAAGTGTAAAAGATTTTCCGGAAGCATTGAGAATAGATCAAGGTGCGGTCTTTACGGCGACAGCTTTGGCGTCAGCAGCAGGCTGTATTTTAATGGGCTTAATTGCGAGATATCCGATTGCCATTGCGCCCGGTATGGGGCTGAACGCGTTTTTTGCGTTTTCTGTTGTTCTCGGTATGGGGATTTCCTGGCAGGCCGCTTTGTCTGGTGTTTTCATTTCAGGACTGATCTTTGTTGCTCTTTCTTTAACAGGTTTTCGTGAAAAAATCATAAACGCTATTCCGCCTGAGCTGAAATTGGCAGTCGGAGCGGGGATTGGCCTATTTATTACATTTGTCGGCTTACAGGGCTCAGGGATCATTGCATCGAATCCTTCAACCCTTGTCACAATCGGAAACATTCACAGCGGTCCTGTGCTGTTAACGATTTTCGGTGTCATTGTAACAGTTATTTTAATGGTGCTTCGCGTGAACGCAGGCGTGTTTATCGGGATGCTGTTAACGGCGATTGCCGGTATGATTTTCGGTTTGGTTCCGGTTCCGTCTCAAATCGTCGGAAGTGTGCCAAGCCTTGAATCGACGTTTGGACAAGCTTGGATTCACTTGCCGGATATTTTCTCTGTGCAAATGCTGATCGTCATTTTAACATTCTTGTTTGTCGGATTTTTTGATACGGCTGGTACACTGGTTGCTGTGGCAACACAGGCTGGTTTAATGAAGGAAAACAAATTGCCGCGTGCAGGCCGTGCACTTTTAGCTGACTCAACTTCAATCGTTATCGGCTCCGTGCTTGGGACGTCTACAACAACGTCTTATGTGGAATCAAGCTCGGGTGTTGCTGCGGGGGCCCGTTCCGGTTTTGCGGCAATTGTAACTGGGATTCTCTTTTTGCTCGCTATGTTTTTCTCACCGCTTCTATCAGTCGTTACGTCAAATGTAACAGCTCCGGCACTGATCATAGTGGGTGCATTAATGGTAGCGCCGCTTGGCAAAATCGCTTGGGATAAGTTTGAAGTGGCGGTTCCCGCTTTCCTTACAATGATCATGATGCCGCTAACGTACAGCATTGCGACTGGAATTGCGATCGGATTTATTTTCTACCCGATTACAATGGTGTGCAAAGGTAAAGCCAAAGAGGTTCATCCGATCATGTACGGACTGTTTGTTGTATTTATTCTTTACTTTATTTTCTTGAAATAATGATTGAAAACCAGCTGCAGTTTTTGAGGCTGGTTTTTTATTTTGTTGCGAAAGGCAAAACCATTTCATATCATATACCGTCATGTAGATGTGCCGCCCTTGTTTACTGAAATGGAAATGACTTGACTGTTCAGGAAGGCTTCGGTACCTTATATAAGTGTTTTATTTTCTTGCTGAATGGTATTCCGCCGTATATTTTTGATAGGAGTTGCTAACATGACGGAAGAAAGAAAAGAAACGTTGGAAGAAGAAGTTAACCAGAATGAAGGAATAGATGAAGAGCCGCTATCGCGGATGTCGAGAAAGGCCAGCCGCCAAAGCAAGCAGAAGCAGAAACAAAAGCAGAAACAACATAAGGAACGCGTAGAATCGTCTGCGAAAGAAAAGCTAGCCTCTGTTTGGGCAGCCATTAACAGATATTGCGGCTTTGCTTTTTCAATATTGAAATCTCCGGCGAAAACGGTCGTGGCAGATGGTTTCTCTCATTATAAATATGGTCTTATTTCAATGCTCATATTCAGTATCGTTTTTTCAATCGGGAACTGGTTTCAGTTAAAGGCGAGCTGGAACAGGCCGCTCGGTTTTGGAGAACGCCATCACGCGTTTTATGACGGATTTTTTGTCGTTCTTGTGTATATGCTCGTCTTTTTTGCTGTTATGGTCTTCTCAATATGGGCCGTGTCTCGGTATATGATGAAGCAAAAGGTATCATTCAAGGAAGCTGCTGCTGGTTTTGGCTCATTGCTTGTACCGGTGATCGCCGTTTCAATCATTTGGATGATATTTGCGATTGTGAATGTACCGATGCTGACTGTCCTTTTCACAGTCTTAATCCTGTTTTCGCTTTTCTTTATGATGGCGCTGTATGTACAGCGTCTGTATCAGACGGCAAGTGAGGCACCGATTGACTACATCTATTGTGTGTTTGCTGTTTTAGCCGTTGCGCTGCTGTTTGCGGCAGTGACATGGCCGTTTATTTCTGAATATTTTACGGCGTCGCTTATCCCGCTTTAATGTAAAAAAACCGGCTGAAAAGGCCGGTTTTTTGATGTCACAGATTTTACAAATATATCTAAAAAACACAGTTGAATTGTAGGATTAATCCGTGTATGATGAGGAAAATGCTGTGGAGGATGATGGACATGGCCCATTTACTTCGTCAGGCGATTTATCAAAAGAAGGAATTTTTAAAAACCAAATTAATGCTCTCAGAATTTTATCGCGGAAGAGGGGAACAGCTCGCTGATTATACGCTGAGTGAACTTGAGAAAGAATATGAGTCCCTTCGGAAAATGAAAAAAGAGATGTGACAATAAATAAAGAAATGTGAGTCTGCTGAAAAGCAGGCTTTTTTGTTTGGATTTTGAAAAGGATAGAAAGAGGGTAAACTATTGCTGAGTGAGGAAGAGAGTGTGTCGAAAAATTTTGTCTGCGATAACGGCCATAGCTGATTGTAAAGGGTACATTTCTCTAGTAGAATATGAATGCTTTACGTAAGTTGAATGAGTAAGGGGGTTTTATAAAATGATGCAAACCTTATTATCAAACGGATTAGCAATGGTTCTCATTATTCTGATTATCAATGTTGTTTATGTATCATTTTTTACGATAAGAATGATTTTAACACTGAAAGGCCAGCGGTATTTAGCGGCCGGAATCAGCACGATTGAAATTTTGGTTTATGTGACCGGGCTGAGCCTCGTGCTCGATAACTTAGACCAGATTCAAAACGTGATTGCGTACGCACTCGGCTATGGTCTGGGCGTGATTGTCGGCATGAAAATCGAAGAAAAACTAGCGCTTGGCTATATTATGGTCAATGTGATTACAAAAGAGCTTGACCTCGATCTTCCGAAGCAGCTTCGTGAAAAAGGCTATGGCGTGACGAACTGGGTGGCAGGCGGACTTGAAGGCGACCGCACGGCTCTGCAGATTTTGACGCCGAGAAGATATGAGCTGCAGCTGTACGAGACGATTAAAACGCTTGATTCAAAAGCTTTTATTATTGCGTATGAACCAAAAACGATCCACGGCGGCTTCTGGGTCAAAGCGGTGAAGAAGAGGAGAATTAAAGAATAATGGCAAAACCGAAGAAGAAAAAGTTTGAAGTGACAGAACAGCAAACGATCGAAGCAGTGCTTCAGCAAATGAAAGAAGAAGGGTATATGCCTGTACGTCGAATGGAAGAGCCGATCTTCAAGGAAAAGATGGAAGATGGGTCAATTCAGATCGTTCCGTGCGGAAAAAAAATCGTATTTGAAGGGAAATTGATCTAAAACACGAACATTAGCAGAATGAATTTTTATATCGTTCGATAATGTCGTTGACATTATTCATGTCCGTTGTTAAGATAAACATGAAATCAAAACACGACCTCATATAATCTTGGGAATATGGCCCATAAGTTTCTACCCGGCAACCGTAAATTGCCGGACTATGCAGGAAAGTGATCGATAAAACTGACATGGATATATCGCAGAAGCGAACGACTGCCGATACATGCACCATGCCCGGTTTGTATTGCTTCCTCATAATGCAATACAAAGCCGGGTATTTTTTATTTTCTGAAAACTAAAGCATTAGAAGGTGGGAACAGAATGCAGCCGCTAGTAGGAATCATCATGGGAAGCACTTCCGATTGGGAGACAATGAAAAACGCATGCGACATACTTGAAGAACTTGAAGTGCCGTACGAAAAGAAGGTGATTTCCGCTCACCGGACGCCTGATTTCATGTTTGAGTACGCTGAAACAGCCAGAGAAAGAGGCATCAAGGTCATTATCGCTGGTGCCGGTGGTGCGGCGCACTTGCCGGGGATGACAGCTGCTAAAACGACGCTGCCGGTTATCGGCGTTCCGGTTCAGTCTAAGGCGCTGAACGGACTCGATTCACTTCTTTCCATCGTGCAAATGCCTGGAGGCGTACCGGTTGCCACAACAGCCATCGGAAAAGCGGGCGCTGTGAACGCAGGTCTGTTAGCGGCGCAAATTTTGTCAGCTTTTGACGAGGATCTAGCCAGAACGTTAGATGAAAGAAGAGAAAATACAAAACAAACAGTGTTAGAAAGCAGTGATCAGCTTGTCTAATCAAATCATCTATCCAGGAGCCGTCATCGGCATGATCGGCGGCGGACAGCTTGGGAAAATGATGGCTGTCTCCGCAAAGCAAATGGGGTATAAAGTCGCGGTCGTTGATCCGGTGAAAGACTCGCCGTGCGGGCAGGTCGCGGATATTGAAATCACCGCGTCTTACAATGACCGCGAAGCGATTCGGAAATTGGCTGAGATCAGCGATATTATCACGTATGAGTTTGAAAACATCGATTATGATGCGCTGCATTGGCTGAAAGATCATGCGTATCTCCCGCAAGGAAGTGAGCTGCTGCTCATTACCCAAAACCGTGAAACAGAGAAAAAAGCGATTCAATCCGCGGGCTGTGAAGTTGCCCCTTACAGCATCGTCAAAACAAAGGATGAGCTGAAAGAGGCGGTTCAGTCGCTGGGGCTTCCCGCAGTGCTGAAAACATGCCGCGGCGGATATGACGGCAAAGGCCAATTTGTCATCAAGGAAGCGTCACAAATAGAAGAGGCTTCAGCTCTTTTAGAGCAAGGGACTTGCATTCTCGAAAGCTGGGTTTCTTTTAAAATGGAACTGTCGGTCATCGTTGTCAGATCGGTAAACGGAGAAATTTCGACGTTCCCGGCAGCGGAGAACATTCACCACAATAATATTCTGTTCCAAAGCATCGTGCCTGCACGGGTTGAAGAAAGGATTCAGGCAAAGGCTGCTGAGCTGGCCGTTAAGCTCGCAGATGAGCTGAATCTTGTCGGACCGCTTGCTGTTGAAATGTTCCTGACAGAGGGCGATGAGCTTTTGGTTAATGAACTGGCGCCTAGACCGCACAATTCAGGACATTACACGCTGGATCTTTGCGAAACAAGCCAGTTTGAACAGCATATCAGAGCGGTTTGCGGCCTTCCGCTTGGAAAAACGGAGCTGCTGAAGCCTGGCATGATGGTGAATCTTCTCGGCGATGAAGTAAAGATCCCAGAGGAAGAGCCGGAGCTTTTAAAAGAAGCAAAGCTTTATGTATACGGAAAACATGAAATTAAAAAAGGCCGCAAAATGGGGCATATTACTTTTATGAAGCAGCCTGAAGACGAATGGATTCAGGAGATCACAAATAAATGGAGAAATAGAGACGGAGGACAAGCAGAATGATCGAACGTTATTCAAGACCTGAAATGTCCGCGATTTGGACGGATGAAAACAGATTTCAAGCATGGTTAGAGGTTGAAATTCTTGCCTGTGAAGCGTGGGCGGAGCTTGGCGTGATCCCAAAAGAAGACGTAAAGCTGATGCGCGAAAACGCATCATTTGACATCAACCGCATATTAGAAATCGAACAGGACACGCGCCATGACGTAGTTGCTTTTACGCGCGCTGTATCCGAATCACTGGGCGAAGAAAGAAAATGGGTGCATTACGGCTTAACGTCAACTGACGTCGTAGATACTGCTCTTTCTTACTTATTAAAACAGGCAAATGACATTCTGCTCAAGGATCTTGAGAGATTTGTTGACATCATAAAAGAAAAAGCGAAAGAACATAAATACACAGTCATGATGGGCCGTACACACGGCGTACACGCAGAGCCTACAACATTTGGTTTAAAACTTGCGCTTTGGCACGAAGAAATGAAACGCAACCTTGAACGCTTTAAACAAGCGAAGGAGGGCATTGAGGTTGGGAAGATCTCCGGTGCTGTCGGCACATATGCGAACATTGATCCGTTTGTTGAGCAATATGTTTGTGAGAAACTCGGCCTGAAAGCAGCACCGATTTCAACACAAACGCTTCAGCGTGACCGCCATGCTGATTATATGGCGACACTTGCTTTGATCGCGACAAGCATTGAGAAATTCGCAGTTGAAATTCGCGGACTGCAAAAGAGTGAAACACGTGAGGTCGAGGAATTTTTTGCGAAAGGGCAAAAAGGGTCATCCGCAATGCCGCATAAACGGAATCCGATCGGTTCTGAAAACATGACAGGTATAGCGCGTGTCATTCGCGGCTACATGATGACAGCTTACGAAAATGTTCCGTTATGGCATGAGCGCGATATTTCTCATTCTTCAGCGGAACGGATTATTCTTCCGGATGCGACAACCGCGCTGAATTACATGCTGAACCGTTTCTCCAATATCGTGAAGAACTTAACGGTCTTCCCGGAAAACATGAAGCGCAACATGGACCGCACATTGGGGCTGATCTACTCTCAGCGCGTGCTGCTGGCATTGATTGACACAGGCCTGACTCGTGAAGAAGCTTATGACACAGTGCAGCCGAAAGCAATGGAGGCATGGGAGAAGCAAGTACCGTTCCGTGAGCTTGTGGAAGCGGAAGAGAAAATCACGTCCCGTCTTTCTCCGGAAAAAATTGCTGACTGCTTTGATTATCATTACCATCTGAAAAATGTGGATCTGATCTTTGAACGTTTAGGTTTAGCTTAGAAGAAGCTTTTAGCGGCTTCTTCTAAGCCGCTGCAGTTTGAAAATTCCCAACATTCGGGTTAGGAGGCCTTCCGTGAATATTGTGAAGAATGAACTTTTATATGAAGGAAAAGCAAAAAAGATCTACAAAACCGATGACGAAAACACGCTGTATGTGGTGTATAAAGATTCTGCCACTGCCTTTAACGGAGAAAAAAAGGCGGAAATTAGCGGCAAAGGGCGCTTAAACAATGAGATTTCAAGCCTGATTTTCAAACACCTCCATAAAAAAGGAGTTAATAACCACTTTATCGAGCGGATGTCGGAAACAGAGCAGCTCATTAAAAAGGTAACGATTGTGCCGCTTGAAGTCGTCGTCAGAAATGTTGTGGCAGGAAGCATGTCCAAACGTCTCGGCATTCCAGAAGGCACGGAGCTTGAACAGCCGATTATCGAGTTTTACTACAAGGATGACGCGCTGGGTGATCCGCTCATCACAGAAGATCATATTTGGCTTTTGAAAGCGGCGACTCCTGAGCAGGTAGAAGCCATTAAGTCCATTACAAAAACAGTAAATGAAGAGCTTCAAAGCATTTTTGACGATTGTCATGTCAGATTAATAGATTTCAAGCTTGAATTCGGTTTAGATGCAGACGGGCAAGTGCTTTTGGCGGATGAAATTTCACCTGATACATGCCGTCTGTGGGATAAAGACACGAACGAAAAGCTGGACAAAGATTTATTCAGACGCAATCTGGGAAGCTTAACCGACGCATACGAAGAGATTTTCAAAAGACTGGGAGGCATTCATCATGTATAAAGTAAAAGTTTATGTCAGCTTAAAAGAAAGTGTACTGGATCCACAAGGGAGCGCTGTCCAGCATGCCTTGCACAGTATGTCTTACAAGGAAGTCGCCGACGTGCGCATCGGGAAATACATGGAGCTAACAATTGAAAAGTCGAACCGTGATCTTGACGTGCTAGTGAAAGAAATGTGCGAAAAACTTCTTGCGAATACAGTGATTGAAGATTACAGATATGAGGTTGAGGAGGTAGTCGCACAGTGAAATTTGCGGTGATAGTATTACCCGGCTCTAACTGTGATATCGATATGTATCACGCTGTAAAGGATGAACTCGGCCATGATGTGGAATACGTCTGGCACGAGGAAACAAGCCTTGACGGCTTCGACGGCGTGTTAATCCCGGGAGGTTTTTCTTACGGAGATTACTTGAGATGCGGCGCCATCGCCCGATTTGCGAATATTATGCCTGCTGTAAAACAGGCAGCGGCTGAAGGAAAACCTGTCCTCGGCGTCTGCAACGGATTTCAGATTTTACAGGAGCTTGGCCTTTTGCCAGGTGCAATGAGACGCAACAAAGATTTGAAGTTCATTTGCCGTCCGGTTGAATTAATCGTGCAGAACGACGAAACTTTATTCACCTCTTCCTATGAAAAAGGCCAATCGATTACAATTCCGGTTGCCCACGGTGAAGGGAATTTCTACTGTGATGACGAAACGCTTGCTTCATTAAAAGAAAACAATCAAATTGCTTTCACATACGGTTCCGATATTAACGGAAGTGTCAGCGATATTGCCGGTGTTGTAAATGAAAAAGGAAATGTGTTAGGCATGATGCCTCATCCAGAGCGCGCGGTCGATGAACTGCTTGGAAGCGCCGACGGTCTTAAATTGTTTCAGTCTATCGTGAAAAATTGGAGGGAAACTCATGTCACTACTGCTTGAACCAAGTAAAGAACAAATTAAAGAAGAGAAAATATATCAGCAAATGGGTGTCAGTGATGATGAGTTTGCATTGATTGAATCCATTCTTGGAAGATTGCCGAACTACACAGAAATCGGAATTTTTTCTGTCATGTGGTCAGAGCATTGCAGCTACAAGAACTCAAAGCCGATTTTGCGTAAATTCCCGACGAGCGGCGACCGCGTGCTGCAAGGTCCGGGGGAAGGCGCCGGAATCGTTGATATCGGTGATAACCAAGCGGTTGTGTTCAAAATTGAATCGCATAACCATCCATCAGCCATCGAACCGTACCAAGGCGCTGCGACTGGCGTAGGCGGCATAATCCGTGATGTCTTTTCAATGGGTGCGCGTCCGATCGCTGTATTAAACTCTCTTCGATTTGGTGAACTGACTTCACCGCGCGTGAAGTACTTGTTTGAAGAAGTAGTAGCAGGTATCGCCGGATATGGGAACTGCATCGGAATCCCGACAGTCGGCGGCGAAGTGCAATTTGACAGCAGCTATGAAGGTAATCCGCTTGTCAACGCAATGTGCGTCGGATTAATCAATCATGAAGACATCAAAAAAGGCCAGGCAAAGGGTGTCGGCAACACGGTCATGTATGTCGGCGCAAAAACAGGGCGAGACGGAATTCACGGCGCTACGTTTGCGTCTGAAGAAATGTCTGATGCTTCTGAAGAAAAGCGCTCCGCGGTTCAAGTCGGCGATCCGTTTATGGAAAAGCTTTTGCTTGAAGCGTGCCTGGAAGTCATTCAATGTGACGCCTTAGTCGGCATTCAGGACATGGGAGCTGCCGGCCTAACCAGCTCAAGCGCGGAAATGGCAAGTAAAGCGGGTTCTGGCATAGAAATGAACCTTGACTTGATCCCTCAGCGTGAAACAGGCATGACCGCTTATGAAATGATGCTTTCTGAATCACAGGAACGGATGCTGCTTGTTATTGAGCGCGGACGTGAACAGGAAATCATCGATATTTTTGACAAGTATGATCTTGAAGCAGTTTCTGTCGGACGTGTAACAGATGATAAAATGCTGCGCCTGACACATAAAGGTGAGGTTGTATGCGAGCTCCCTGTTGATGCCTTGGCAGAAGAAGCGCCGGTTTACCACAAGCCTTCTCAAGAGCCGGCTTACTACCGTGAATTTTTAGAGACAGATATCCCGGCTCCTCAAATTGACGATGCGAATGAAACACTGAAGGCGCTCCTGCAGCAGCCGACGATCGCAAGCAAAGAGTGGGTTTACGACCAGTATGACTACATGGTGCGGACGAATACAGTTGTGGCTCCTGGATCTGACGCGGGTGTTCTCAGAATCCGCGAAACGAAAAAGGCGCTGGCGATGACAACTGACTGTAACGCCCGTTATCTCTACCTTGATCCAGAGGTCGGCGGAAAAATCGCTGTCGCTGAAGCGGCGCGCAACATCGTTTGCTCCGGTGCAGAACCGCTTGCGGTTACAGATAACCTGAACTTCGGAAACCCGGAAAAACCGGAAATTTTCTGGCAGATTGAAAAAGCGGCTGACGGCATCAGTGAGGCGTGTAACGTTCTCAGCACACCTGTAATCGGCGGAAACGTATCGCTTTATAACGAATCAAACGGCACGGCGATCTACCCGACACCTGTAATCGGCATGGTCGGTTTAATTGAAGATACAGATCACATTACAACGCAGCATTTCAAACAAGCGGGCGACCTTGTGTACGTCATCGGCGAAACAAAACCTGAGTTTGCCGGAAGCGAGCTGCAAAAAATGACAGAAGGCCGCATTTACGGCAAAGCGCCGCAAATTGATCTTGATGTAGAGCAGGCACGCCAAAAGGCACTGCTTGATGCGATTAAACAAGGCTTTGTTCAATCAGCGCACGATGTATCTGAAGGCGGCATAGGCGTAGCAATTGCGGAAAGTGTCATGACGACGGAAAACCTTGGCGCTAGCGTGGCTGTTGAAGGGGAAGCAGCATTATTATTCTCTGAATCTCAATCCCGCTTCGTTGTTTCTGTGAAAAAAGAACATCAAGCAGCGTTTGAAGCAGCTGTACAAGATGCGGTTCATATCGGTGAGGTAACAGCTGACGGACTTCTGAGCATTCAAAATCAAGACGGACAACAATTGATTCACGCGCAGACGAAAGAGCTTGAACGCGCGTGGAAAGGAGCTATCCCATGCTTGCTGAAATCAAAGGCTTAAATGAAGAATGCGGCGTTTTTGGGATTTGGGGACATGAAGAAGCCCCGCAAATTACGTATTACGGCCTCCACAGCCTCCAGCACAGAGGACAGGAGGGCGCGGGCATTGTGGCAACTGACGGTGAACAGCTGACGGCGCATAAAGGCCAAGGGCTGATCACTGAAGTATTTCAAAACGGTGAGCTCAGCAAAGTGAAGGGGAAAGGCGCAATTGGGCACGTTCGGTATGCAACAGCCGGCGGCGGCGGATATGAAAATGTTCAGCCGCTCCTCTTCCGCTCCCAAAACAACGGCAGCCTGGCGCTTGCCCATAACGGGAACTTGGTGAATGCCACTCAGCTGAAGCAGCAGCTTGAAAATCAAGGAAGCATCTTCCAGACGTCTTCAGACACTGAGGTTTTGGCTCACCTGATCAAAAGAAGCGGCCACTTCACGCTGAAGGATCAAATTAAAAACTCGCTTTCCATGCTGAAAGGCGCCTACGCGTTCCTGATCATGACTGAAACAGAAATGATTGTCGCGCTTGACCCGAACGGACTTAGACCGCTGTCAATCGGCATGATGGGAGACGCTTATGTTGTCGCTTCAGAAACATGTGCATTTGATGTCGTCGGCGCGACGTATCTCCGCGAGGTGGAGCCGGGCGAAATGCTGATTATCAATGATGATGGCATGAAATCAGAGCGCTTCTCCATGAATATCAACCGTTCTATTTGCAGCATGGAATACATTTATTTCTCACGGCCTGACAGCAATATTGAGGGCATTAACGTGCACAGCGCGCGTAAAAACCTTGGAAAAATGCTTGCTCAGGAATCAGCGGTTGAAGCTGATGTGGTGACAGGCGTTCCGGATTCCAGTATTTCAGCGGCTATCGGCTACGCAGAAGCAACAGGCATCCCGTACGAGCTTGGGTTAATCAAAAACCGTTATGTGGGCAGAACGTTTATTCAGCCGTCACAGGCTCTGCGTGAGCAGGGTGTCAGAATGAAGCTTTCTGCAGTGCGCGGTGTTGTAGAAGGAAAACGCGTCGTCATGGTGGATGACTCTATCGTGCGCGGAACAACAAGCCGCCGGATCGTAACGATGCTCAGAGAAGCGGGTGCGACAGAAGTGCATGTGAAAATCAGTTCGCCGCCGATCGCTCATCCGTGCTTCTACGGTATTGATACGTCTACACATGAAGAACTGATCGCGTCTTCTCACTCGGTTGAAGAAATCCGTCAGGAAATCGGAGCTGACACTCTCTCATTTTTGAGTGTCGAAGGGCTGCTGAAAGGAATCGGCAGAAAATACGAAGACGCTAATTGCGGGCAATGTCTTGCTTGCTTTACAGGGAAATATCCGACTGAAATTTATCAGGACACTGTGCTTCCTCATGTAAAAGAAGCGGTGTTAACCAAATAAAACTTGAAAATGACATAAAGGCAGCGCAGTTCGGCTGCCTTCTCTTTCTGCCCTTGATCGGAGAGAAATTTTGAAAAGCGCCTTAAAGGAGTGAATAGGATGTCTGAAGCATATAAAAACGCAGGAGTTGACATCGAAGCCGGATATGAAGCTGTAAAACGGATGAAAAAACATGTGGAGCGTACGAAAAGGCTTGGTGTTATGGGCAGCCTTGGCGGCTTTGGCGGCATGTTTGATCTGTCGGAGCTTTCTTATCAGAAACCCGTTTTAATTTCGGGTACAGATGGTGTCGGCACAAAATTAAAGCTGGCTTTTTCCATGGATAAACATGACACGATTGGTGTAGACGCTGTCGCAATGTGTGTCAATGACGTTCTTGCGCAAGGTGCGGAGCCGCTCTTTTTCCTCGACTATTTAGCGGTCGGCAAAGCAGATCCCATGAAAATTGAGCAGATCGTACAAGGCGTTGCGGATGGCTGTGAGCAGTCAGGTTCAGCCTTGGTCGGCGGAGAAACCGCTGAAATGCCTGGCTTATATACAGTTGATGAATACGATATCGCAGGTTTCTCAGTTGGTGTGGCGGAAAAGGATGAAATCGTGACAGGCGAAAACATTAAGGAAGGCCACCTTTTAATCGGACTAAGCTCCAGCGGTCTTCACAGCAACGGATTTTCCCTTGTGAGAAAGGTGCTTCTGGACGATGCAGAGCTTGATCTCGACGAAACGTATGAGCCGTTTGAACGCCCGCTCGGCGAAGAATTGCTTGAGCCGACAAGAATTTACGTGAAGCCTGTGCTTGCGGCTGTGAAAAGCGGACTCATTGATGGTATGGCGCACGTAACAGGCGGCGGATTTATTGAAAATCTTCCGCGTATGCTTCCTGAAGGCTTAAGTGCGGAAATCGATCATGGCTCTTGGCCGATCCCGCCGATCTTCTCTTTCTTGCAGGAGCATGGCAAGCTGAAAGAAGAAGACATGTTTAACGTCTTTAATATGGGCATCGGATTTGTTCTGGCAGTAAAAGAAGAACATCTCACAAAAGTCATCGGAACGCTTGAAAGCCACGGCGAAAAAGCCTATTTAATCGGGCGAGTGAAACAAGGTGAAGGCGTTACATTCGGCGGTGCTGCACTTTCATGAAAAAGTTTGCGGTATTTGCATCCGGAAATGGCTCAAACTTCGAAGCCATCGTCACACGCTTGAAAGAGGAGAACTGGGATGCGTTCGTATCACTCCTCGTTTGCGACAAACCGCAGGCGAAAGTCATCGAGCGGGCGGAAAGATTCCAGATTCCATCCTTTGCATTTGAGCCGAAGTCTTATGAAAACAAGGCCGCATTTGAACGGGCCATTATTGAACAGCTTCATCTTCATGAAGTAGAATTGATCGTTCTCGCCGGCTATATGAGACTGATCGGTGATACGCTGCTCCAGGCATACGGAGGAAAAATCATCAACATCCATCCGTCCCTTCTTCCCGCTTTTCCTGGAATAGACGCAGTCGGACAGGCATACCGGGCGGGTGTGAAGGTGGCCGGGATTACCGTTCATTACGTCGATGAAGGAATGGATACAGGGCCGATCATCGCTCAAAAGGCAATTGACATTAATCAACATGATACATTGGAAACAATTGAACAGCGGATTCACAAGCTTGAGCATAAATGGTATCCAAGTGTGATTAAACAGCTATTAGGATTAAATAACAGAGGTGAAAAGGCATGACCATTAAACGCGCACTAATCAGTGTTTCAGATAAAACAAATCTTGTTCCTTTCGTAAAAGAACTGACAGAGCTTGGCGTTGAGGTTATTTCAACCGGCGGCACAAAAAAGCTTCTTCAAGAAAACGGTGTTGAAGTCATCGGAATTTCTGAAGTGACAGGTTTTCCGGAAATTATGGACGGTCGCTTAAAAACGCTTCATCCGAATATTCACGGCGGTCTTCTTGCAGTTCGCGGCAACGAAGAGCATATGGCGCAGATCAATGAACACGGCATTGCGCCAATTGACCTGGTTGTCGTCAACCTCTATCCATTTAAAGAAACGATTTCTAAAGAGAATGTGACGTACGAAGAGGCTATTGAAAACATTGATATCGGCGGACCTGGCATGCTGCGTGCGGCATCGAAAAACCATCAGGATGTGACGGTTATCGTTGATCCAGCGGATTACAGCCCTGTTCTGAATCAAATCAAAGAAGAAGGCGATGTTTCGCTTCAGAAAAAACGCGAGCTGGCGGCAAAAGTATTCCGTCACACTGCAGCATATGACGCGCTGATCGCTGACTATCTGACACATGTTGTCGGTGAAAAAGAACCAGAACAATTCACCGTTACATTTGAGAAAAAACAATCGCTTCGCTACGGAGAAAACCCGCATCAGGAAGCAACATTCTATCAAAGCGCGCTTCCTGTCAAAGGTTCTATTGCACAAGCAGAACAGCTGCACGGCAAAGAGCTTTCTTACAACAACATTAAAGATGCGGACGCAGCTGTTCAAATTGTTCGTGAATTCACGGAGCCTGCTGCGGTTGCTGTGAAGCATATGAATCCATGCGGCGTGGGAACTGGCGAAACGATCGCAGAAGCGTTTGACAGAGCGTTCGAAGCAGATAAAACATCGATTTTCGGCGGCATTATCGCGTTGAACCGTGAAGTGGACAAGCCAACAGCTGAAGCGCTTCATAACATTTTCTTAGAAATCATCATTGCGCCTTCATTCAGCCAAGAAGCGCTTGATATCCTGACAGCGAAGAAAAATCTCCGCCTGCTGACACTTGATGTGACAGCTGCCGTCCAAAAAGAAAAACAGCTGACATCTGTACAAGGCGGATTGCTGATTCAAGATTTAGATATGCACGGCTTTAATGATGCTGAGATCAGCATTCCGACAAAAAGAGAGCCGAACGAGCAAGAGTGGGAAGATTTGAAGCTTGCTTGGAAAGTCGTGAAACATGTGAAATCCAATGCGATCGTTCTCGCGAAGGACAACATGACAGTCGGCGTGGGAGCCGGACAAATGAACCGTGTCGGATCAGCGAAAATCGCAATCGAGCAAGCAGGAGAAAAAGCAAAAGGCAGTGCGCTCGGATCTGATGCATTTTTCCCAATGCCGGATACGGTTGAAGAAGCTGCAAAGGCAGGCGTTACGGCTATCATTCAGCCGGGTGGATCTGTGCGTGACGAGGATTCCATCAAAAAAGCGGATGAATACGGCATTGCCATGGTATTCACCGGCATCAGACACTTCAAACATTAAGGGGATGAAAACGCGTGAATGTATTAATTATCGGTAAAGGCGGAAGAGAACATACGCTGGCATGGAAGGTGGCGCAAAGCAGCCTCGTTGATAAAGTATTTGCCGCTCCGGGAAATGACGGCATGGCATCTTCTGCACAGCTTGTAAACATTGAGGAAAGCGACCACGCCGGGCTTGTCTCATTTGCTAAAGAGAATCAGGTTGGGCTGACCATTGTCGGACCTGAGGTTCCTTTAATTGAGGGCCTTGTTGACGAGTTCGAAAAAGCCGGTCTTCGTGTGTTCGGTCCGTCAAAAGCCGCTGCGATCATCGAAGGAAGCAAACAGTTTGCAAAGGATTTAATGAAGAAATACGACATACCGACCGCAGAATACGACACGTTTACATCCTTTGAAAAAGCCAAGGCTTATGTGCAGGAAAAAGGCGCTCCGATTGTCATTAAAGCGGACGGACTTGCGGCTGGAAAAGGCGTAACCGTTGCGATGACGGAAGAAGAAGCCATCGCGTGTCTGCACGATTTTCTTGAAGATGAAAAATTCGGTGATGCGAGCGCATCTGTCGTAATTGAAGAATTTCTTTCTGGCGAAGAGTTTTCCCTCATGGCATTTGTCAAAGGAGAAAAGGTATATCCGATGGTCATTGCCCAGGATCATAAACGCGCGTTTGATGGAGACAAAGGGCCGAATACAGGAGGTATGGGCGCTTACTCTCCTGTTCCGCAAATTTCGGAAGATACCGTATGTCATGCTGTAGAAACGATCGTCAAGCCAGCCGCAAAAGCAATGGTTCAAGAAGGGCGTTCTTTCACAGGCGTTTTGTACGCGGGACTGATGCTCACTGCGAATGGATCGAAGGTCATTGAATTTAATGCACGTTTCGGCGACCCGGAAACACAGGTCGTGCTTCCGCGCATGGAATCTGATCTGGTACAGGTGCTTCTTGATCTTTTAGATGATAAGGACGTTGACTTGAGATGGAAGGATACGGCGGCAGTCAGTGTCGTGCTTGCTTCAGAAGGCTATCCTGAAAGCTATGCAAAAGGCACGCCGATTGGCAGCCTGACAGCACATGCTGATCAAGTTGTTGTCTTCCATGCCGGAACGAAAGCAGAAGGTGAAGAGTTCGTCACAAACGGCGGACGCGTCGCCAATGTGACCGCCTTTGACGAAACGTTTGAAGCGGCACGAAACCGAGTGTACAGGGCCGTTGATGAGATCATCAAACCTGGACTGTTTTTCAGAAAAGATATCGGGGCGCGCGCTCTGAAGGCTGCTCAAAAATAAAGAGATGAAAAACCCGCAGATTGTGCTGCGGGTTTTTTGTTATACCAAAGCGTGCCGGAAAGCGGAAGAAGAAAGCACAACAAGCGTGGTCGGTTTTCCATGGGCCATTGAAGCGTCTATAAAATCTTCTAGGGTATGCACAGATTCCGTCACCACTTTTGTCACATAGCTGTACATACCTGTAATCCGGTGGTTCTCTGCCACATCGGGGTGGGCTTCGGCAAAAACGGCGTAGTGTTTGCAGCTTTTCGGCTCCATCAGGATAAAAGCAGTGACATGTTTGTTTAGCTTTTCATAACAGATATCAGCGCTGTACCCGGTAATGACCCCTTTGTCCTCGAGCTTTCTGACACGTTCCGCCGCACTTGGAGAACTGAGTCCGACAAGCTTTCCTAATTCAACCATCGTTAATCTCGCATTTTGCTGTAAATGCGAAAGAATTTGAAGGTCTGTATCATCCATTCGTATGGCTCCTTTACATATTTAGGTGAATTGATAAAAATACCTTTTATGATTAGGTGATGTTGGTGATTTAGCTTAATTGTAGCATATAAGTGTCGTCATCTTTTTTCTATAATTAAGCCATCAACATGGGAGGAGGCATCATTTTGCCGGAATTGCAGCGTTCGATTACTTGGGTTCAAGGAGCGGCATTAACGATCGGGGCCGTATTGGGCTGCGGGATTTTAATTCTTCCGTCTGTCACGGCTGACACCGCTGGTCCCGCTTCTTTATTGGTTTGGGGATTTATGTCTTTCTTATCTTTTCTGCTCGTCGGCACACTGGCGCGCCTTGTCAGAATGGCGCCAAGCGCAGGAGGAATCACGGCTTATGTACAGCTTGCTTTTCGGCCAAAAGCCGGAGCCATTTTGGGCTGGATTATGCTGGGATCGGTTCCGATCGGTGTGCCAGTGATCGCTTTGACTGGCGCACATTATGTCAGCTACGTCACAAAGGCTTCGGATTGGCAGATTGCTTTCATTGCAGCAAGTATGCTGGCGATCTCTATTTTGCTTCATATCAGGGGCATTCAATTATCAGCAAACATCAGCATACTCGTCATCTGTGTCATTTTGTTGCTGCTCGTCATTTCTGTTGCTGTTTCACTGCCTCACGTAAAAGCAGCTGAATTTAAGCCTTTTCTGCCGCATGGCTGGTTTGCCGCGGGTTCTGTTTCTGTCATCATCTTTTTTTCTTTTGTAGGCTGGGAAATGATTACTCCATTAGCTGAAGAGTTTACACATCCCGAAAAGGATGTACCAATCAGTTTATTCTTAGCGGCAGCTTGTGTGGCGGTGCTGTATATTATGCTGTCGTTTGTCACTGTGGGCACCCATGCATATGGAGAAAAGGGAGAAATCGCATCTCTGACGATGCTCATATCAAAAGGAGCGGGGGATATTGGGGTATATGTAACGACTTGTTTAGCTCTTTTTATTACATTCGCCACCATTCATGCCAACATCGCAGGGTTTTCAAGAATGGTCTATGCGTTGGCGAGAGAAGGTCATATTCCGGGGTACTTCGGGAAACTCAGTCATACAAAACATACACCTGTCCGTGTATTAACAGCGCTGGCTATCGTGTTTGGTTTCGTTCTTATGGCGAACGGCATATTTCAAATTGATCTGACAACGCTGCTGAAAGGACCAAGCTCGGCATTTATTGCATCTTACATATGCACTATGGCGGCAGCGCTGAAACTGCTGAACTGGAAGGATTCAGGCTGGTGGATGGCTTTGGGGGCGCTTCTTCTTTGTACAGTAATCTACTTATTTAGCGGCTGGGCGCTCTTGTATCCGGCTGCGTTTGTGGCTGTTGGTTTTTTCTATATGAAGACAAAGGGATATTCTGAAAAAAAGCTTGATCACATTTTATGATCAAGCTTTTTTCTTACGATTCTTGATGATCCTGTCCATGGTTTTCATCAATGGTGTTTTGAAACATATAGGTTACGGGACAGAAACGCAGTATGCCTGAACCTGCCTTCATGGCGCCTATAAAGATGCAGAACAGATGCATTTTGCACCAAGGTTTTTTCGTATACTTGGCACTCGCAGCTGACATAATTGTCAGTCCGCAGGCGATACGGAAGACGGCATTGATGAGACTGATGTTAGGTTTCATGAAATCCGCTCCTTTTACTTTAAAAAGTTTTTTAATCGAACCTTCAAAAATTTGTAACGTTTTTATCGTGCGTGATGGAGAAGGATGTGATACCATGAGTCTAATACATGTAAAGGAGAGTATGTGAATGTCCGAACGCACCTTTAACTGGAAAAATAAAGACATCAGGGCACAGGTTGATGTTGTAGACTCTAAGCTGCTTCCAACGCTCCTTTTACGGAATGCTCTCGTCTTAAATCCATATGTAAAACAATGGCTGAAAAAAAACATTTGGATTTATCAGGACCGTATTGTTTATGTTGGTCATGAACTTCCGGATAGAACCGAAGAAATTCATACGATTAATTGTGAAGGAAAATACATTGTGCCTGGCTATATCGAACCGCACGCACATCCTTTTCAAATATATAATCCCCAAACGCTGGCGGAATATGTGTCTCAGTACGGTACAACGACATTCGTAAATGATAACTTATTTTTGCTTTTGCAAAGCGGAAAAAAGAAAGCGCTTACTATTTTGAATGAACTCAAAAAGCTTCCGGTTCAGTATTTTTGGTGGTCACGATATGACCTGCAGACCGAGGTTCTGAACGAGGATCACGTTCTTCCATTTGACGTCAGAAAGCAGTGGATTGAACATCCGGATGTCATACAAGGCGGAGAAATGACCGGATGGCCGCGTCTTGTAGATGGCGATGATTTAATGCTTCATTGTATGCAGGCCACAAAAAAACAGCGGAAACGCATAGAAGGGCATTTTCCCGGCGCTTCAGATAAAACGCTTACAAAAATGAAGCTGTTCGGAGCGGATTGTGATCATGAAGCCATGACAGGTGAGGAAGTGATGAGAAGGCTGGAGCTGGGCTATTATGTATCACTTCGCAATTCGTCCATTCGCCCTGATTTAAGAAACATATTGCAGGAGCTTCATGAAAAGGGCTTCCGCTACTATGACCACTTTTTTTACACAACAGACGGCGCTACGCCTAATTTTTATAAAGGCGGCATGACAAACGAGCTCATCCGGATTGCCCTGGAAGAAGGGGTTCCGGCAATCGATGCGTACAATATGGCATCATTTAATATCGCGAAGTATTACCAAATGGATGATTATTTAGGCATTGTCGGGCCGGGAAGACTTGCATCACTGAATATCCTTGAGGACCCGTTGCAGCCGAATCCGGTAACCGTTCTGTCAAAAGGCAAGATTCTGCGTGAAGACGGCCGTGATGTGAATGCGTTTCCACATACGAACTGGAACAAAGGCGGTCTTGTCCCGCTTGAGCTTTCATATGATATGACGATGGATGATTTGCAGTTTTCCATGCCGATGGGCGTAAAAATGCGGAATGCGGTGATTATGGAGCCGTATATGATTGAGATCGACAACTCGGTCGAACAGCTTTCATTTGACCATGATGAAAGTTATTTAACGATGCTTGACAGACATGGGAAATGGCGCGTGAATACGATGATAAAAGGATTTGCCTCAAGTGTGCAGGGATTTGTGAGCTCCTTTACGACGACGGGTGATATTGTTGCGATCGGAAAAAACAAAGCGGATATGCTGCTTGCTTTCTCCCGCATGAAAGAAATCGGTGGGGGAATTGTGCTTGCGGAAAACGGAAAAATCCTTCACGAAATTCCGCTTTCACTGTGCGGATGCGCTTCTTCGGAATCGTATGACATCGTGCTGGAAAAGGAACAGAAGCTGAGAGATCTATTGACTGAAAGAGGCTATGAGTATTGTGATCCGGTTTATACGCTGCTCTTTTTACAAAGCACGCACCTCCCGTATATACGCATTACGCCAAGAGGAATCTTCGACGTGATGAAAAAAACTGTACTCTTTCCATCGATAATGCGTTAAAATATAAAAGAGCGGGGAGCCGACATATGAAAAAATGGATGACAGTTTGCGTGCTGTGTTTCGCGTTTTTCATGCTAGTATCTTGTCAGCAGAAGGACGCTGTCCCTGATCACACAAAGAAGCTGAAAGCCCCTTTGACGGGATTGGAGACTGAGCAGAAGGCAGCTGAACGCAGGCCTGTTGCTGTCGTGGTGAACAATCACCCGAAGGCGCGGCCGCAATCAGGACTGTCTAAAGCCGACATTGTCATAGAAGCGCTTGCCGAAGGCCAAATTACAAGGTTTCTGGCCATTTTTCAAAGCCAGATGCCTGAAACTGTCGGACCTGTGCGGAGTGCGCGGGAATATTTCGTCACTCTCAGCAACGGTTTTGACAGCATATTTGTCCATCACGGTTGGAGTCCCGGCGCCAAGGAGCAGCTGGAATCCGGAGCTGCCGATTATATTAACGGATTGGATTTTGACGGAAGCTTATTTTGGAGAGCTGATTTCAGTGAACCGCCCCACAATTCCTACACGTCTTATGAGTACATAAAAAAGGCGGCGGAACAAAAGGGATATGAGCTGAAGCAGGAAACAGATCCAATGCTGTTTCAAACATCAGATGCAAAACCTGTAAATGAATCTTATAATGTTCGGGTAGATTATGGAACAAAAAACGTTACAAATCTTGTCGAATACAACTATGATAAAAAAGCTGAAGCTTATACGAGAAGCTCTGATGGTGTCATGACGACAGACCGGGAGACCGGAAAGCCGGTTGCAATGCAAAATATTTTCATTGTTGAAGCCAGCCATCATACTATTGACCAAGATGGAAGGCGTGACATCGACATAGAATCAGGTGGTAAAGGTCTGCTGTTTCAGCACGGAAACGTCATTGAAGCAGACTGGAAATATGTAAACGGGAGAATTGTGCCGGTGAAAGAAGGCAAATGGCTGCCGTTTGTACCAGGAAAGACATGGATAAATATCGTGCCTGATCTCGATGCGGCTTCCATTAGTAAAGGAGAAGGTGTGTAACGATGCAAATCGATAAATTACGCGGCAAAGAGCTGGACCAGCTATTTAACTCTATCTTATCGCTGAAAGACCTGGAGGAATGTTACCGGTTCTTCGATGATCTTTGCACAATTAATGAAATTCAATCGCTGGCTCAGCGCCTTGAAGTGGCGCGCATGCTCCGCGAAGGAAACACGTATCATAAAATTGAAACAGAAACAGGCGCATCTACTGCGACAATTTCCCGTGTGAAGCGCTGCTTAAATTATGGAAATGACGCCTATGAGATGGCGCTTGACCGTGTGAAGGAGACTGAAACAGAGTCTTCTTCCAAATAAAAAACCGCCCTGCCGTTTGGCTAGGGGCGGTTTTTTTTATGAAACAATTTTCTCAATCAGTTTGTTGATGTCAATTGTGCTGCCATCCTCTTTACGATAGACAACATGCTTCTGGGAAAAATGAATCGGCGAATCGATCCCGGCTGCTGCTGCCAGATTAAACAGCCCCTCACGCAGCGAAATGACGTAGTTGCAGACACGGTGCTGCTTTTCTTCAACGCTCAGCGCTTTTTGCAGCTTCGGATCTGTTGTCGCAACGCCTGCCGGGCATGTGTTGGTGTGGCATACGAGGGCGCGGATGCATCCGACTGAAAACATCATGCCGCGTGCAATGTTGACAAAGTCAGCGCCCAGAGCTAAAGCGACCGCGATTTTGTCAGGGGTCAGCAGCTTTCCGGAAGCAAAAAGTTTCATCCGGTCACGCAAGCCGTATTGTCTGAGCAGCGTATCAACGATAGGGAGCGCGGTCATAATCGGGAGGCCGACTGTGTCGGCAAGCTCATAAAAGGAAGCACCGGTACCGCCTTCACTCCCGTCTATTGTTATAAAATCAGGATGTTTTCCGCTTTTCTGCATATAAGAAAAAAGCTCATGCAAGTCATCAGGCTGGCCTGCAACAATTTTAATGCCGACCGGCTTTTGACCGACGTCTCGCAGCTTTTCAATAAAATCCAGCATTTCAGGTGTGCTTGAAAATTCATGAAAGCGGTTTGGGCTGTCGATTGATTTTCCGGGTTCGACATTCCGGATTTCCGCCACTTCCTCTGACACTTTAGCGCCATCCACATGTCCGCCGCGGGTTTTCGCTCCTTGTGCGAGCTTCAGCTCAAACGCTTTAATTTGGTCAAGCCGACTTTTCTTTTTGAATTCCTCCCACGAAAATTCCCCTTTTCTATTGCGCACGCCAAAAAGACCGGGACCGATTTGGCAGATGATATCAGCACCTCCCTTTAAGTGATACTCAGACAATCCGCCTTCACCGGTATTCATCCAAGTGCCGCCCGCCTGGTGCAGCCCTTTTGACAGCGCTGTAATGGCGCGCTCCCCAAGTGAACCGTAGCTCATGGCGGATTGCCCGATTAATCCCTTCACATAGAAAGGCTTTTCGCATGTACTCCCGCCGATGACTTGAACATCATCTGGATGGAGATAATACGGATCAGCCTTAATACGTTCGGCATGTTCGCTGCGTCTGAACAGATTGTCCGAATCGATTTTATAGATGTGGGTTTCGATTTTCGGAGACTGGCTCACACGCAATTCTTCTTTTTGTTTTGGGAAAAGGGCGTTTCGGATATAATAGCCCGGTTGATCAAAATCTCTTACCGATCCGAAACCCATCATTCTGCTTTTATATTTTCCGGAAATGACAGTTTGCTCATATTCTTTTCGTGAAAAAGGCTGTTCCTCATTGTCATTGCTAAATAAATACTGCCGCAGCTCCGGACCGATTTTCTCAAAAATATAGCGAAACCTTCCAATGACAGGATAATTGCGGAGGATCGAATGCTCCTGCTGTTTTTCGTCCTTTATGTAGATCCAGACAAACAATGCGATGGGGATAACGATAATCCCGATGATAAATGCAATAAGTGCAATGATCATGTATTCCATCTGTTAGCCTCCCTTTTTATGTAACCATTTCCACTGTTGGAGCGTTTCCAAACAATAGAAAATATTACTGTGTTTTTACTATAAAAAGAGAGCGAAACAGCCGCTTTTTTTCTGCGGAAATAGAATCAAAACACCTTTTTCAGTGAATAACGAGAATGACGGCTTTTTCCGTTTTTCCGCGCTATGTGAATTTGTTATAATGTTTAAATGGTAAGAAACGAATGGAGGAACGGATGACGTGTACGATGTAACGGAGTGGAAGCATGTCTTTAAACTCGATCCAAATAAAGATTTGCCTGATGAACAGCTGGAGATTCTTTGTGAGTCAGGGACTGATGCGGTCATTATCGGAGGAAGCGATGGTGTAACGGAGGATAATGTCCTGCGGATGCTATCTCAGGTGAGACGGTTTTTGGTGCCGTGTGTACTTGAGGTGTCAGCGATTGAAGCGATTGTCCCCGGCTTTGACTTATATTTTATTCCAAGTGTATTAAACAGCAAAAATCCGGATTGGATTGTCGGAATGCATCAGAAGGCCATGAAGGAATATGGAGAACTGATGTCGATGGAAGAAATTGTGGCGGAAGGCTATTGTATCGTAAATCCTGATTGCAAAGCCGCGGCTTTAACGGAGGCGGACACCAATCTGAATCATGACGATATCATCGCCTATGCGCGCGTGTCTGAGCTGCTGCAGCTTCCGATTTTCTATCTGGAATACAGCGGCGCTCTTGGGGACATAGAAGCCGTGAAGAAAACGAAGGCTGTATTGCAATCGTCCACCCTGTTTTACGGAGGCGGCATCAAAGATGCGGAGACGGCGAAACAGTATGCCGAGCACGCGGATGTCATTGTGGTGGGCAACGCTGTGTATGAGGATTTTGATGAAGCGCTAAAGACAGTAGCAGCTGTCAAAGGCGAGTAGCGAAATGTACGGATTTGTTTTATGATAGAACATATGTTTGTATAGGCGGGTGACGAATTTTGAATTACATTAGCAATCAACTATTAAGCGGTTTAAACCCCGTTCAGCAGGAAGCTGTCAAAACAACGGACGGGCCTCTCTTGCTGATGGCGGGAGCGGGAAGCGGAAAGACGCGTGTCCTGACGCACAGAATCGCTTACTTAATGGCGGAAAAGCATGTGGCGCCGTGGAACATCTTGGCGATCACATTTACAAATAAAGCGGCCAGAGAAATGAAAGAACGTGTGGAGAGCATTCTCGGGCCTGGCGCGGACGATATCTGGATTTCCACATTCCACAGCATGTGTGTGCGAATTTTGCGCCGAGATATCGACCGCATCGGGATCAACCGTAATTTTTCAATCCTTGATACGGCTGACCAGCTTTCAGTCATCAAAGGGATATTGAAAGAACGCAACCTTGATCCGAAAAAATTTGATCCGAGAAGTATCCTCGGCACGATCAGCAGTGCGAAAAACGAATTGACCGAACCGGAGGAATTCTCTAAGGTTGCCGGTGGCTACTATGATCAGGTCGTCAGCGATGTATACACTGATTATCAAAAGAAACTGCTGAAAAACCAGTCTCTTGATTTCGACGACTTAATTATGACGACCATTAAACTGTTTGACCGTATTCCGGAAGTGCTTGAATTTTATCAGCGCAAATTCCAATACATCCACGTCGATGAGTATCAGGATACGAACAGAGCGCAATACATGCTCGTGAAGCAGCTGGCGGAGCGTTTCCAGAACCTTTGCGTTGTCGGCGACTCCGACCAGTCCATTTACAGATGGCGCGGGGCGGACATCGCCAACATTCTTTCCTTTGAAAAGGATTATCCGAATGCCAGCGTAATTTTGCTTGAACAAAACTACCGTTCAACAAAACGGATTTTGCGCGCGGCCAACGAAGTGATCCAAAACAACACAAACCGCAAGCCGAAAAATCTATGGACGGAAAACGATGAAGGAATTAAAATTTCCTATTACCGCGGAGACAATGAATTCGGTGAAGGACAATTTGTTGCCGGGAAAATTTATGAGCTTCATCACTCCGGCAAACGGAAGCTGTCGGATATCGCCATCTTGTATCGGACAAACGCCCAGTCCCGTGTGATTGAGGAAACGCTTCTCAAAGCGGGCTTGAACTATAACATTGTCGGCGGCACAAAATTCTATGACAGAAAAGAAATCAAAGACATTCTCGCGTACCTGCGTCTCGTATCCAATCCGGATGATGACATCAGCTTTACGCGTATTGTCAATGTGCCGAAGCGCGGAGTCGGCGCCACATCACTTGAAAAAATCGCTTCATATGCCGCGATGAACGGCTTGTCACTATTCCAAGCGATTCAGCAGGTTGATTTCATCGGCGTCAGCGCCAAGGCAGCCAACGCGCTCGACAGCTTCAGACAGATGATTGAGAACCTGACAAACATGCAGGACTATTTATCAATTACCGAGCTGACCGAAGAAATTCTCGATAAAACCGAATACAGAGAAATGCTGAAGGCAGAAAAATCAATTGAAGCCCAAAGCCGTTTAGAAAACATCGACGAGTTCCTGTCCGTAACGAAAAACTTTGAACAGAAAAGCGAAGACAAGACACTCGTTGCGTTCCTGACAGATTTGGCACTGATCGCTGATATCGATCAGCTCGACCAGAAAGAAGAGGAATCCGGCGGCACGGATGCGATCACGCTGATGACGCTGCACGCCGCAAAAGGACTGGAATTCCCGGTTGTTTTCCTTATGGGGCTTGAGGAAGGCGTCTTCCCGCACAGCCGTTCACTGATGGAAGAAGCAGAGATGGAAGAAGAACGCCGTCTCGCTTACGTGGGCATTACAAGAGCGGAGCAGGAGCTTTATCTGACCAACGCAAAAATGCGCACGTTGTTTGGCAGAACAAACATGAACCCGGAATCACGCTTTATCGGTGAAATTCCAGATGATTTATTGGAAAACCTAAATGAGAAAAAAGAAACGAGAGCGCCGTCTGCGAGAAAAATGCAGCCGAGACGCGGCCCTGTTTCCCGTCCGGTGTCCTACGCAAGCAAAACAGGCGGCGATACCCTCAGCTGGGCTGTCGGAGATAAAGCCGGGCATAAAAAATGGGGCACAGGAACCGTTGTCAGCGTGAAAGGCGAAGGAGAAGGGACCGAACTCGATATTGCCTTCCCGAGCCCGATCGGTGTGAAACGCCTGTTAGCGGCATTCGCGCCAATAGAAAAGCAGTAATTGAAGAGGAAAGGAAGAAGCAGATGGACAAAGAAACAGCGAAGCAGCGGGCAGAAGAACTGCGCCGCACCATCAACAAGTATAGCTATGAATATTACACCTTAGATGAACCGAGCGTCCCTGATGCTGAATACGACAGATTGATGCAGGAGCTGATTGCGATTGAGGAGGAGCATCCAGACCTCAGAACGCCTGATTCTCCTACACAGCGTGTCGGCGGCGCTGTGCTTGATGCGTTTCAAAAAGTCACTCACGGCACGCCGATGCTCAGTCTGGGCAACGCGTTTAATGCTGACGATCTCCGCGACTTTGACCGCCGTGTGCGACAGGCCGTGGGTGATGATGTGGCGTATAATGTGGAGCTAAAAATAGACGGTCTTGCTGTTTCTCTCCGTTATGAAGACGGCTATTTTGTCAGAGGCGCGACAAGAGGCGACGGGACGACGGGAGAGGATATTACGGAAAATCTGAAGACGATCCGCACTATTCCGCTCAAAATGAAACGCAGCCTTTCGATTGAAGTGCGAGGAGAGGCGTATATGCCGAAGCGTTCGTTTGAAGCGCTCAATGAAGAACGGATCAAAAACGAGGAAGAACCGTTCGCAAATCCGCGCAATGCCGCTGCGGGATCACTCAGACAGCTCGACCCTAAAATTGCGGCGAAACGAAATCTCGATATCTTCGTCTACAGTATAGCGGAGCTTGACGAAATGGGTGTGGAGACACAAAGCCAAGGACTTGATTTTCTCGACGACATCGGCTTTAAAACGAACCAGGAACGGAAAAAATGCGGCAGCATAGAAGAAGTCATTGCGATGATTGATGACATTCAGGCGAAACGAGCCGATCTCCCGTATGAAATTGACGGCATCGTCATCAAAGTGGATTCCCTTGATCAGCAGGAGGAGCTTGGTTTTACGGCGAAAAGTCCGCGCTGGGCCATCGCGTACAAGTTTCCAGCAGAAGAAGTCGTGACAAAGCTTCTCGATATCGAATTAAATGTCGGAAGAACGGGTGTGATTACGCCGACCGCGATTCTTGAGCCGGTAAAAGTAGCCGGGACAACGGTCTCAAGAGCATCCCTTCATAACGAAGATTTAATTAAAGAGAAGGATATCCGGATTTTGGATAAGGTAGTCGTCAAAAAAGCGGGCGATATTATACCTGAAGTCGTGAACGTTCTCGTTGAACAGCGCACGAGGGAAGAAAAGGAATTCAGCATGCCGACAGAATGCCCTGAATGCGGCAGTGAACTCGTCCGCATTGAAGGAGAAGTGGCGCTTCGCTGCATCAATCCTGAATGCCCTGCACAAATCAGAGAAGGGCTGATTCATTTTGTCTCCCGCAATGCCATGAACATTGACGGGCTTGGCGAACGAGTGATCACACAGCTGTTTCAGGAGAATCTCGTCCGTAATGTGGCAGATCTGTATAAGCTGACGAAGGTACAGGTGATTCAGCTCGAACGCATGGGCGAAAAATCAACTGAAAACCTAATCAGCTCTATACAAAAATCAAAGGAAAACTCATTAGAGCGCCTGTTATTCGGCCTCGGCATCCGCTTTATCGGCTCGAAGGCTGCAAAGACGCTCGCCATGCACTTTGAAAGCTTGGACAATCTGAAAAAAGCTACCATAGAGGAACTTCTCGCAATAGATGAAATCGGTGAAAAAATGGCTGACGCAGTCATCACCTATTTCCATAAAGAAGAAATGCTCGAGCTTTTGGCCGAACTTGAGGAGCTGGGCGTAAACACACTTTATAAAGGTCCGAAAAAAGTAAAAGCAGAGGACAGCGATTCCTATTTTGCAGGCAAAACCATCGTTCTGACAGGCAAGCTGGAAGAGCTGTCAAGAAACGAAGCGAAAGCGCAAATTGAAGCGCTCGGCGGAAAGATGACTGGAAGCGTCAGTAAAAACACAGACTTGGTTATCGCTGGAGAAGCGGCGGGAAGCAAGCTGACAAAAGCGCAAGAGCTGAACATTGAAGTGTGGAATGAACAACAGCTAATGGGAGAGCTAAAGAAATAAGAGGAGTGTTTTCTATTGAAAAAGACGTTGGTAATGGCGGCAACGGCGGCAGTGTTGATGCTGTCTGCCTGTTCGTCAGGTTTTGGGGGGAAGAAGGAGGAAGAGATTACGCAAAAAACGGCGAAATCGTCAGAAAAAGCGATTATCCCGAAATACAATATCTCTGACTCCTATTACAAAATGGTGCTTCCGTTTAAAGCGGGGAAAGCACGAGGCCTGACAACGGAACAGCTGAATACAAGACTTGATATTGATGAGTTTGAAACGGGACTGATGCGCCTTGCCCAAGACTCTTTCTCGACAGACGATTATCTGTTCCAAGAAGGACAATATTTAGATGAAGATACAGTATTAAGCTGGCTGGCTCGGAAAAAAACAGGATCTGATCTGAAAAAAGCTCAAAAAGAAGATAAAAACTTTAAAAACGAAGGTCTGAACCCAGCGCTCCCTAGCTCTGGCTCAACAGAAGAGAAAAACGAAAGCAGTCCGGTTTATTTAGCTTCTATGCTGGAACATGATTACTTAGTCAGAAAAGACAAGAATTCCATCCAGCTTGGCGGCGTTATGATCGGCTTGGCGTTAAATTCAGTGTATTACTACCGCGAGAAAACAGGCGACCCTCAAAAAGAAGTGGAAATTGATAACAGCACACTCCGTAAACAGGGAGAAAAAATCGCGCAGGAGGTCATTAACCGCCTTCGCAAAAAAGACAACCTGAAGAATGTGCCGATTACGATTGCGCTTTACAAACAGGCGTCTAAAACATCCATCGTTCCCGGCAATTTTATCGCCAAAACAGAAGTCAAAGCAGGCTCCTCTGATATTTCAAACTGGGACGATGTAAATGAAAAATACGTCTTCTATCCGGCCGATACGAGCACTGCAGAGAAATATCCGGATGATTCTGAAGTCTTTAAACGATTCAAAAACTCAATTGACAACTACTTCCCGAACTACACAGGTGTTGTCGGAACGGCCCTGTATGAAAACGATGAAATGAAGAAAATGAAAATCGAAATTCCGATGCAATTCTACGGAAAGAGTGAAGTCGTCGCGTTTACCCAGTTCTTAACGGGTGAGGTCATGGACTATTACTCAAAGAGCTCACTAGATCTCGAAGTGGATATTACATCCTCAGACGGCCAGGAAGCGGTCATTCTCCGTGATGCTGGCGATAAAGAGCCGACTGTTCACATTTATGACTAAAATAAGTTAACCCCTTGCGCCGCAGCGGCGCTGGGGTTATTTTGCGTTTATATTGAATTTGAGGATCGTTGGATAGGGTATGCATTTATGTTATGATGTTCAAAAAATAGAAAAGGGTTGAAAATATGAAAAATAAATCCTTTTATTTCATATGGGCGGGGCAGTCGATTGCCAATTTAGGAGATTCTCTATATGTGCTTGTTCTGACCCTGTTTACCTATCAAGTCACAGACTCGGCTTTTTTGGCATCGCTTGTGGCCATGATGCAATTTGTCGGCCAATCATTAAGCGCAGTTTTTATACCTGTTTTTATCAATAAATACAGGCTCAAGCAGATTTTGATCTTTTTACAGCTGACGCAAACCATACTTTTATCTTTGCTGCTCCTCATATTTATTATAGATTTTAAATCTATTGTAATCTTTTTCTTGATTGTATTTTTCATGTCGCTGTTAGATGGAGGAACCATCCCGGTCAGAAATTCTATGATTCCCCGTTTTGTTCCAAAACCCATGCTATTAAAAGCAAACAGTCTTGTGCTGACCTCTGATCAGATCGTGCTCTTGCTCGGTTGGCTGCTCGGCGGCCTTTTGATCAAATGGCTCGGGCCCCAATTGCTATTAATGCTGACTTTTGTGCTTTATGGCACTTCAACAGTGTCTTTATTTTTTGTCAAGGATGCGGGTAAAGGAGATGGCGAACAGGAAGAAAACGAATCTTTTATTGATAAAATCGCAGCTGGCTGGAAAGCGATTTATCAGATGCCTGTTATCAGAATGCTGACTGTTCTTGAGCTTTTATCCATGTTCGGCAGAAGCATTTGGACGGGGGCTATCATTCTTGTATATGTCGATGAAGTGCTTCATAAAAACGAAACATGGTGGGGGTTTATTAATGCCAGCTATTTCGCGGGTACCATTACAGGCGGTTTAATCGTATGGAAATTTTCGAAAAGCATCAACGGAAAGCTGTTCTCAATGATTTTATGGACTTCAATTGCTATCGGCGCTTCTACATTATGTCTTGCGCTAAACAAGTATGCGTTGGCATCCTTGCTTCTTGTCTTTATTCTGGGACCCTCATTTCAGCTCAGGGGGATTGCGATCAGAACTTATGTGCAGGAGAACATAAACGAAACATTGCTGCCAAAAATCCTGTCTGCTCAGCATACAATAAGCACATTTGTATACGGAGCTTCTATCTTGATTATGAGCAGTCTAACTGATTGGCTTGGTGTGCAATATGTCTTTTTCTTGAATTTTATCATTTTTACTGTTTCAGCGCTTCTATCATTAAAACTAAAAAATGAACAAATATAGACAATATATTATAAATATTTACAAAAATATTTTTGTGTGTTTAAATTGGTGTTATTAAATACTTTTTGTAAAGAGGTGGAATTTTTGGACGGTCACTTTAACTTATTTCCTCTTTCTCATCACCAAAAAAGAATTTTAAATATTGAAAATTTATATCCTGATACAGCTATTAATCATATTGGCGGACTTGTACAAATCAATGGAAAACTTCATCTTGAGACATTACAAAAAGCCATTCAGCTTTGTATCAGTCAGACAGAATCCCTTAGAATAAGGCTCGTGAAGCAGGAAGAATCAGTTCTTCAATACATAGAAAAAAAAGCCCATGTCCATGTGCCGTCTGCCGATTTTACTCAAACCGATCATCCTTTTGAAAGAATGCTAGATTGGGCGGAAAGGGAATTTAAAATACCATTCTCTTTATATGATAGCGCGCTTGCTCAATTTTATGTATTTCAAACAGATGAAGCGACATGCGGATATTTAATCAAATGCCATCATATTGTTGCTGATGGCTGGTCTATGAAAATTATCATTGATAAGATTAAAAATCTGTACATGCAGCTCACAGCCGGTGAATTGCTTACAGGAGGCGCTGACAATTATTCGATACTCATAGAAAAAGAGAAAAAATACCTTTCTTCATCCCGATATCATAAAGATGCCGCGTTTTGGAAAGATGAATTTTCTCATTTGCCGGACAGCTTCCTCTCAAAAAGTTCTGCACACATTGCCGGAAAACGCAAACGGTTTAAGATGGAGCAGGAGCATTCGAGCGCAGTTTATGAATTTATTCAACAGCAAGGCTCTTCGTTAAACGCTTTGTTTACTGCATCCTTGTTTTGGTATTTAAGCAAAATAACCGGAGAGAATGATTTCATTATAGGGACGCCAGTATTAAACAGATCAGGTAAGAAGGAAAAAAGCACTGCAGGGATGACTGTCAGTACGATGCCGTTCAGAAAGAAAACAGAGCATGAAATATGTTTTTCAGACTTTTTGCAAGAAGTCAATTCCGATTATATGAAATATTTTCTCCATCAACGATATCCCTATGACGAACTGGTGAAGGAACTGCAGCTCTCAAAACAGGGATACGACCAGCTTTTCCAAATTTATATTAATTCATATAACACTGACCTAGCTTCTGATATAAGCGGATGTCATGTCGAATATGATGAATTATATAACGGGTCGCAGCCTTATTCCCTGCAGATCGCCGTTAAAGAATGGGATGAAGGCGGAGCGATCGAATTGCAGTTCGACTACAAGGTATCCGATTACAGCGAATCGGACATTCAGCTATTGAATGACCGTTTACAGCGCTTGATTTTATTAGTTATCGAGAATCCAGAAATGAAATTAAGAAATTTGTCTCTATTAACTGAACAAGAAAAAAGAGACGAAATCGTGAAGTGGAATCAGACACGGGCCGATTATCCGAAAGATCAGACAATCGATCAATTATTTCAAGGGAAAGCCGCACAGCATCCGTTCCATACAGCGATTGAGGATGGAAGCAAACAGGTTTCCTATCAAGAATTGGATAAACGCTCCAACCAGATTGCCCGTTACCTTATACATAAAGGAATAAGCCGCGATCATTTTGCTGCCGTGAGCATGAAACATTCACCGGATTTGATCGCTGTGTTGCTGGGGATTTTAAAAGCAGGCGGCGCCTATGTGCCGATTGATCCCGAGTATCCAGCCGAACGCATTCAATATATTTTAGAAAACAGTGAAGCGGCGTTTTTTATCACAGATCCGCTTTTTGAGATAGACTGCCGTTTGCCAAGCCACGTGAAAAAAATCAGCTTTGACTGCGCCATGTTTCATGATTTAGACACGGGACAGTTAGACATCAAGAACGATCCTTCCGACATCGCATATATGATTTATACTTCAGGATCAACAGGGCAGCCTAAAGGCGTGATGATTGAACATCAAAGCCTTGTAAACTACATCATATCAGCCTCTCAGAATTATACTTCTTCCCAAAGTGATAGCTTTGCGCTCTACTCATCCATAGCTTTTGATTTAACCGTTACATCCATTTATACCCCATTAGTGACAGGAAATAAAATCATCATTTACAGACAAGAAGATATATCGGAGTTTATACTTCATCGAATCATAAAGGAAAAGAAAACGGCTGTTATCAAGCTGACGCCAGCGCATTTAGCGTTATTGAAAGATGAAAATTTGTCAGACTCCTCTATAAAAAGAATGATCGTCGGCGGGGAGCAGCTGCCTGTTTCATTAGCACGTCAGGTAACAGAATTATCAGATCACTGCATTGAGATTTTTAATGAATACGGACCGACAGAAGCGACAGTGGGTTGTATGATCCACAAATATAATCCAAAACAGGATAAGCAAGCTTCGGTCCCAATCGGGATTCCGCTGCAGAACACTGAACTTTATTTATTAGATGAACAGCTGCAGCCGGTTCTGCCTGGATCCCAAGGCGAACTGTACATATCAGGCGATAATGTCGCCAGGGGCTATTGGAAGCGCCCAAATCTCCAAAAAGAACGTTTTCTGGATAACCCTTTTATAAAGGGCAGAAAAATGTACAAGACAGGCGATCTGGCGAAAAGATCCAGCAGCGGATTGCTTGAATATGCAGGGCGGAAAGATCATCAAATCAAATTAAAAGGCTACCGTATTGAACTGGGAGAAATTGAGTTAGCCCTGCTTTCGCTAGAAGACATAGATGAGGCCGTTGTCATTGATTTTGCTGATTCACAGGGCAGAAAACAACTGGTGGCATATGTTGTCAGCTCAACCAAAACGACAGCGCTGGAGCTCCGGAAAAAGCTTTCTGACAAACTGCCCGTTTTTATGGTCCCGGCCTACTTTATTCATATGGATCGGATTCCGCTTACGCAAAATGGAAAAACAGACAGAGAAGCGCTCCCTGACCCTTTACTGTCTCAAGAGCAAACGTTCTGCAGTTTAGACGAAAAGCAGAAAGCCGCAGAGGCGGTTCTTCTGGAAACCGCGAAAGAGATTCTCGGCCAGACTGATATTCGCCCGGAAGATCATTTTTATCAACTTGGCGGAGATTCCATTAAAGCCATTCAATTTGTTTCAAAAATGAAAGAAAAAGGGCTTTTTATAAGGACCCAGGATATTTTGACATATCCCGTATTCAGAGAGCTTGTCAGTGTCGTGACGAGTAAACAAGCTCCCTCCATTCCGCAGCAAAAAGCTGAAGGCAGGGTCATGGACACACCGATAACAAAATGGTTTTGGTCCTTAAATTTAAAGTGCGAGCATTTCTGGCATCAATCGGTCATGCTCACTGCTAAAAAAGAGATCAGCCTGGAAAATGTAAAGGCGATTCTGTCTGTTTTGATCAGCCATCACGATGCTTTAAGAATGACTGTTGAAAAAGAATCAATGACCTTGGTTTATCACAATGAAGATATTGAGCCTCATATCGAATATGGGGATGTATCGAGTCTTCCTGAGGGGGAGCAAACCAAGCAAATAGCAGTGATCGGACAGAAAATGAGAGAAAAGACGGACGTATACAACGATGTGCTTTTTAAAACAGGTGTAATCAAAGCGAAAGAAAAAACGCATCTGTTATTTACAGCGCACCACCTGATTGCGGACGGAGTATCATGGCAAATCCTGATTGATGATTTTCTTTCTCTTTTACATTCAACGAACAAGCAGGAAGGAAAGGGACTGCCTTTAAAGACACATTCTTACCAGGAATTCTCAGCTTCGATAAATGAGTATGCCGATTCCCGTGAGGCGGAAGAAGAATACAGCTACTGGGCAGAAAAAGTGAGGAAGATTGAGCCGCTCTACGGGCTCCGTGCTGAGGGTTCGAAAGTAAAAGACAGCAAAAAACTGAAACGGGTTTTGAGCCGTCAATTGACTCAAAAACTGCTGAGTGAAGCAAATGAGGCGTATCAAACCCAAACGAATGATTTGCTGCTCACTGCGTTAATCCGTGCTTGCCGTCAATGTACTGGCAAAGACGTTATTTCTTTAGAATTAGAAGGCCACGGAAGAGAGCCGCTGAAGGAACACTTAGACTTTTCGAGAACGTTCGGGTGGTTTACAGCCATGTATCCTGCCGTGTTTCAGACTGAGGCCGATCTGCCGGCCCAAATCCGTTCGGTGAAAGAAAACATACGGAGCATCCCTAATAAAGGTATCGGCTACGGCGCCCTCACCTACTTGAGTAAGCGAATGCCGGACCATATAAAACCCGAGCTGCGCTTTAATTATTTAGGGGAAGTTGACCGTTTTTTAGCGGATAAACCTGAATACAGCATGACTTATTTAAATTCAGGAGCCGAGTCATCACCTGAAAATGATCTGACAGTCAGTCTAGATTTAACAGCGGGAATTTATGACGGACAGCTTACGGTGGATTTAAGCTGCAGCGGCCTTTATCAAACAGAAGATATGGAACAGCTTCTAGATGAATTTTCTGTACAGCTGACGGAGCTAGCTGAACATTGTTGTAAGCAAGAGTCTGTCGAATATACGCCATCAGATTTTGAGACTGCCTCATTATCTATGGAAGAATTGGATTCCTTGTTCAAATGATGAGAATTGTATGGCTGGTTTTATGTCTTTGTATTCTGTCAGTTCAAACGTTGAATGGGGGACAGGCAAGCGCTCAGACACCAGTTGATAAGCGTATTGACGTCCTGATAGAAAAGCAGATGAAGGAAAGCCGAATACCTGGGATTTCAGTGGTTGCTGTAAAAGGTAATGAGGTGGTGTACAAAAAGGGATTCGGTTATGCCGATGAGGGGCATAACCGCCCTGTGACCAGCTCGACATTGTTTGAGATGGGCTCAACCTCTAAGGCGTTTACTGCTCTCGGCGTGCTTAGGCTTGCCCGCTTGGGGACAATCAGTCTGAATGATCCTGTCAGCCGGTATGTCAGCGGATTTTATGCAGTTTACAAAGGAAAGAGAGAAAATATCACGATCAGTCAGCTGCTGCATCATACAAGCGGAATCCCATTTTTGTCGATAGCGGATATTAAAGCTGATTCAAGAAAAGACGCCTTGGAGCAAACAGCAAAAGGGTTACAGGGAGTTAAACTTAGTCATAAGCCGGGAACTGCATTTGAATATGCCACAATTAATTATGATGTGCTGGGATATATCATCGAACAGGCATCAGGACAGCCATATGAGCGATATATGGCTGAGCATGTTTTTAAGCAATTAGATATGTCAAACACGTATGCCGGGAGGACCGCTGGTCATGCAGGTGATGTATCAGCAGGTTTTAAAATTGGATTTGTAAAGGCCAGAGCCTATAAGGCGCCTGAGTATAGGGGGAACACGCCTGCCGGATATATTTTCACAAACGGAGAGGATTTATCCAAATGGCTTCAATTTCAACTGAAACACAGTGACGCTGATATAGACCGGCTGATTGAACAGAGTCACCTGCCGGATAAAAGTGTAAAAGCAGTCGAGCCGGGCGTATATTACGGTGCGGGATGGTCAGTTTTTGAAAAAAAGGGCAGAGTCAAGGAAGTGTTTCATGCCGGCTCCAATCCTAATTTTTCTTCGTTTATTATCGTCAGCTCCGATGATAATGCGGCTGTAGGTGTTCTGGCCAATATGAACAGTGCGTACCCTGAGAAAATTGCTCGTTCTGTTTTACAAACGATTTCCGGCCAAAACCAAATAGAGGACAATGCTGTAACTGATCCCTTTCAATTTATTGATAAAGCAGCTGCCAGCATGCTGGGTTTATTCAGTATATTATTTATCGTTCTTCTATGCCGTATCTATATTTGGCTGAGAAGAGCAAAAGCGAAAAGCCTTCCCGTTCAACAGCGGACAAGGATAAAGGCATTGCTTTGGGGGCTATTACTGGCAGTAGGCATGCTGGTGCCGAAGCTTATTTCTGTTTTTGCCTTTAATGGTTTGCCATGGAGCATGATATTCATCTGGGGCCCTGTTTCTCTTCTATATTTGGCAGCGGTTTACTATATGCTACTATTTGCCTCCTGTATATACGGTTTAACCGCATGCTTATTCAATCAACGTGCCGCAAGAAGGAGTGAAACGCATGAAATGTGAAGCATATATCCCTGGTATTCAGCCGTTTAACGAACTATTTTATCGCAGCTGTTTTTTTAACTGTTATTTTTCCGTCGTTCGCTCGTTTCAGCAAGAGATGTATCCTTATCTTTTAAATGATATTTATTCTTATCAAATGGATGAAGAAGGTTATCCGATAATTGAACGGACAGAAGTCCATGATCCCGAGCATGTCATGAATTTGCAGGGGATTTACGCGGATAAGCAATCAATGAGCGGCAATCTCATAACTGATATAAAACAGGACATTCTTGAAAACAAACCCGTCATCATATGGCTGGACACATACGCCCAGCCTTACAGGCAGGAATATATGTCTAAACATAACCGCAACTGCATGTTGATTTACGGCTTTCATGACGCTGAACAGACCGTTCTTGCCATTGAAAACCGTTATCCGGATAACTTGTCATATGAGACCAGAAACATCTCAAATCATCATCTGGTCAAAGCCTATCAAGCTTATCATGACTATTTTCAGCCGCCTGCCGCTTTTCATTCATATGCCTCTTTTACTTATGATCCAGATAAGGACTGCTCAGGGCATAGCATCTTCAAGGATGCTAGTGCTTATTTTGTTCAAAATGTCACCAAGTATCTAGAACGAATGTTATCCGGTTTGACGAGTTTCAGCCGGTTTATCGATCAATTTCATAGCATAAGAGACAGCGAAAAGCTCCTTCACTCATTTAATGAGATTTTAAATATAAAAAAAATTGAGCAATACCGCCTCTCCCTTCTTCCGGCGTTTGACCAGCTTACAGCTGTGACAGCCGACATTATTAAGGAATGGGAAACGGCGCGGCATCTTGCGGCAAAGCTTTATTTTTCGGGAGAATCATCTTCCGGTTATGAAGACCGGATTAAAGATTCACTGAAAAAAGTGCTGGAGCTTGAAGCAGCACATATTGAATGTTTGAAGGATATTGGTAAAGAGGAGAGGGTCAAATGATCAAATTATTCTGTCTGCCATATGCCGGGAGTTCGAGCACCATCTTTAGCGGATGGAAAAGGTTTCTTGATGCGTCAGTTGAACTGGTGGCCTTGGAGCTTCCCGGACATGGAACAAGAATGTCTGAGCCCTTGCTGAATCATGCAGAATCTGTGGCAGAAGACCTTTTTGAGCAAGCAACATCCCATTTGGGCGATTCCGATTATGCCATTTTTGGACACAGCATGGGATCGTTGCTTGCATATGAGCTGCAAAAGAAATTAACCGCTGAAAATAAACAGCCGATCCATATGTTTTTTTCCGGGCGGTTTCCTCCTCATATCCCGGAAAAGAAAGTGCTTCATCAGCTTTCAAATTCCGCTTTAAAACAAGCGATCATTGAGATGGGAGGTGTGCCCGAAGAGTTCAACAAAAATGAGCAGGTGCTTGATTTTTTCCTTCCTATTTTAAGAGCTGATTTTCAGCTCCTAGAGACCTACAGGAATACAAGCGTTCAACCTCTCTCCTGCGATATCTCGATTTTTTACGGAAAACGTGATCTGCCGTCTGTGCTGTTTGATTTATCGGACTGGAATCAGTACACCGATCAGACATGCAGTTTTTACGAATTTGAGGGCGACCACTTTTTTATTAATCAAAGGACAGAAGAAGTGACAGCAAAAATCAATCATATTTTGAATCAGACAGGAGTGGTGTGAAATGGATTTCAGAAACGCCGGTGTTATCGGAGGGGGCGTCATGGGGGCCGATATGGCTCTTGATTTGTCTGCGAATGGGTATCATGTGATTTTACTGGATGTCAGCGACGAGAAACTGAAAGCCGCTGAAGAAAATATAAGAAAGACGTTCCGGCTTGTTCAGCTTATGCGAAAAGATAAATTCAGCATGTCACTGGATGATGTGCTTGAGAACATTCAGTTTACGACTGAGCCGAGCAATTTGAAACCTGCTGATATCATCATCGAAAATGTAACGGAAGATTGGAATATCAAACGGCAGGTATATACGCAATTACGTGATATCTGCCATACAGAAACCATCTACCTTGTAAATACAAGCTGCATCTCAATTACGAAGGTAGGTTCACTGATGCATCGCCCGGAAAAGGTGATTGGAGCGCATTTTATGAACCCTGTTCCTTTGAAAGAACTCGTAGAAGTGATTCGGGGTGATGCCACTTCTGATGAGACTGTCGATGCAACCGTACAGTTTTTGAAATCTTTTGACAAAAAACCTGTTGTCGTGAACGATTTTCCAGGGTTTGTATCAAATCGCGTGTTAATGCTGACCATTAATGAAAGCATTTGGACAGTTCAAGATCAGGTAGCGACACCGGCAAATGTTGATAAAATTTTCCGCGGCGGATTCGGGCATAAAATGGGGCCGCTTGCGACTGCGGATTTAATTGGTCTTGATACGATCCTTAACTCCCTGCTGGTTCTGTATGAAAGCTACAAAGATTCAAAATTCAGGCCATGTCCGCTGCTTGTGAAAATGGTGGATGCAGGAAAGCTGGGAAGAAAGTCAGGCCAGGGATTTTTCCAATACAGTTAAAGGAGGAACGCCCATTGAAAAAGGGAGTTAAGTGTGTTGTCTGGGATTTAGATCATACCTTATGGGATGGGATTCTGCTTGAATCCGATGATGTAAAGCTGAAGGACGGTATAAAAGAAATTTTGACCGAGCTTGATGAACGCGGCATACTGCTGTCTATTGCAAGCAGAAATGACGAAGCGTCTGTTATGGAGAAATTAAAGGAATTCGGAATAGACCATTTCTTTTTATATCCGGAAATCGGCTGGAATGCAAAGTCGTCTTCTTTGGAAAAGATTAGCCAAAATCTCAATATCCATAAGGATACGCTGCTTTTTATTGACGACCAAGTGTTTGAAAGAGAGGAAGTGCAAAATGCCCATCCGGACATTTCGTGCTGGGATGCTGCCCACTATAAGGATCTCATCAACGATCCTCTCCTGAAGCCGGCATTTATAACAGAGGATGCAAAAAGGCGCCGACAGATGTATGTGGAGGATGATCACAGAAGAGAGGCAGAAGAGCAGTTTGAAGGACCATCCGAGCAATTTCTTGCCAGTCTGAATATGAAGTTTACAATCAGCTATGCGCAAGAAAGCGACCTGCAGCGGGCTGAAGAGCTTACGGTGCGTACGAATCAGCTGAATGCAAGCGGAAAAACATACGATTATGAGGAATTGGATTATTTTCGAAAGTCGGATTCTCATATGCTTTTAGTCTGCGAGCTTGAGGATAAGTACGGCTCGTATGGCAAAATCGGACTCTCTTTAATCGAAAATAAAGAGGATGAATGGCACATTAAACTTCTTTTAATGTCATGCCGGGTCATGTCTCGCGGCGTCGGTACGATTTTGCTCACAGCCATCTTAAATGAAGCGAAAGAGCAAAGCAAAAAACTGTTTGCAGATTTTAAACAAACAGATCGGAACAGAGTGATGTATATCACATATAAGTTTGCCAACTTCAAAGAGCATACAAAGGGTCCAGACGGCTTCATCTTATTTGAAAATGACCTGAGCCAGATTCAGCCGTATCCTGCATATGTTGAGGTCAAAACTGAATTCAGCCAATCGCCTGTTGCGGAAAGCAGCAATTAATCTAAATAGCGGGGAGAGCAAATTAATGAATCTTCATGAACAAATAAGAGAATATATTGAACAAAATCTGGTAGTTTTTGATGATGAAATCGAGTTATCAAATGATGACCACATCTTTGAAATGGGGTTTGTGAATTCTTTATTTGCGATGAAGCTTGTGACATTTCTGGAGCAAAATTTTAGGTTTCAGCTTGATAACGAAGATTTAGATATTGCGAACTTCAGCACTGTAAATCGGATCGTCAGTCTGATTGAAAAGAAACAGTCGGGAGCCGTTGCAAATGAAAACAGCTGAGAAAAAAGCCGACATCATTCAAGAATTCCAGGTTTACTGTAACGAAAAAATCAGACCGTTTGCGGGAGAATTTGATGAGAAGGAGTGCATCCCGGAAGAATTGATAAAAGATTTAGGGAGCAAATCTTATTTTGCCGCGGGTATTCCGGAAACCTATCACGGTTTGGGATTGAACCCAATTGAATACGGTTTGTTTACTGAACAAGCAGGTAAAGCGTGCTGTAATATTCGAACCCTGCTGACTGTGAATTCGTTAGTCGGTGAATCTCTACTGCGGTACGGCACAGAACGCCAAAAAGAAGAATGGCTTGTACCAATCGGAAAAGGAGAGAAGATCGGAGCGTTTGCATTGTCTGAACCGAACATTGGTTCAGACGCGAACCACATTGAAACATCGTATACAAAAAGCGGCAGCCGCTATATCATCCACGGCAGAAAAAAATGGATTTCCTTTGGTGCCATTGCTGACTTTTTTCTCGTTATCGCCCGTGATGGAGAAGAAGTGACCGCCTTTATTGTAGACAGCCGTCAGAGCGGAGTAACGGTAAAAAAAATGGAAGGCATGATGGCCAATAGAGCTTCTTATCTTGCAGAAATAGAGTTTGACGGCGTCGAGGTTTCTGATGAACAAATATTAGGACCAGCCGGAGGCGGTTTTAATTATATCGTTAACTTGGCTTTGGATCACGGGAGATACAGTGTTGCATGGGCCGGCTTGGCGATTGCACAGGAAGCCGTTGATTCGTTAGTCACGTACTCGCGAAAGAGAAGCCAATTCGGAGAGAAGCTCTACAAACATCAAATGATTAAAGGCATGATCGGTGATGCTGTAACGCAGTTGCATGCAGCACGCGCTTTATGTATGAAAGCCGGCGAAATGAGGATGAAACAAGATCCAGAAGCCGTGACGGAAACGTCTATCGCAAAATATTTCACTTCAAAGATCGCTGTTGACGTTACCAACTCGAACGTGCAGATCCACGGGGGAAGAGGCTTCAGCAAAGACCATTCAGCCGCCCGGCTGTACAGAGAAGCCAAAGTATTGGAGATCATTGAAGGAACATCTCAAATTCAACAGCAGGTGATCGCGAATTATGGATTGAGACGATATTTTGTTAAACATATATAGGCGGGATGGAGAGGATTCTGTGAGTGAGCAAATGAAAAAAATAGATAAAAAAAATATAGCCAACATACTCGGGCTGACAGCCATTCAGGAAGGGATGCTTTTTCACCATTTAATGGAGCCGGAAGGAAACGCCTATTTTGAACAAATGCTCATAAAAATGGAAAGCGAACCGGAGCATACTCTTTTTGAAAAGGCATGGCAGCAAACGGTTCAGCAAAATGAAATGCTTCGGACGGTGTTCAGATGGAAGGAAACATCGAAGCCGATTCAAATTGTATTAAAGCATCATAAAATAGATATTCGGTACCAGAACCTCCTATTCAAGCAAGGTATTTCCCAAGAGAAGCTGAAGGAGGAGCTTGCGGCGCATGACCGAAAAGAGCCGTTTCAGCTTCAAGAAGTGCCATTCCGCGTCACGTTGTATCAAACAGGAGAGGATTCCAGTTGGATGATGATCAGCTTTCATCATATCTTGATGGATGGCTGGAGCATGGGAATTGTCCTCAAAGAGTGGCTGGAAGCATATCAAGCGTTATCAAAGGGACAGTCACCTGTTATTTCGCAAAAACCATCCTATCAAGCTTTTGTGAAATGGCAGCAGGCACAGCAGCATAAAACGAAAGACAGTCAGGCAGCATTTTGGAAAGAATTATTGAAAGGCTGGGAGCCCGTGCAACTGTTGCCGAATACAGAAAGGCCGGGCAACCGAAACGCCATGTTTTCCAAACACGAGATCAAGCTCCCGGCTTCAGAAGGAAAGGCTCTGCGGGCATTTGCTTCTGAACAGCAAGTTACGCTTGCTTCAATTATATACACTGTATGGGGATTGCTTCTGATGAAGTATTCTGATCAAGAAGAAGTGGTCTTTGGGACAACTGTTTCAGGAAGAAATGCTGATGTGCCGGGGATTCAACAGATGACAGGACTGTTTATCAACACGCTCCCGCTGCGTCTTCGCTTTATGCCTCAATCCACACCTTTAGATGTGATTCAGCTGGCACATGAACAGACTGCTAGGAGAAGTGAATATGAGCATACGCCACTGTCTGATTTAAAAACATATGCGGGGCTGACTGCTGAACAATCATTGTTCGACTCGATTGTTGTAATTGAAAACTATCCGCTTGATCAAATGCTTAAGTCACGCGACCATCCTCTGACAATCGAACAATATGATATGTTCGAACAGACTGAATTTGATTTGACATTGAGTGTACAGGCTTTTGATGAACATATTCATTTCTCATTTATATATCATCCCGATGTCATGTCGGCTGCTCAAATGAATAGGCTGGGGCAGCATTTTATCAATCTGTTATGGGAAGTCATTGAGCATCCGGCGGAAAGATCCATCCATCGCCTCAATATGCTTTCAAAAGATGAAATACATTATCAGCTAGAAGAATTTTGTAACTATAAAGGCATGACCGAAAACGACCAACCAACTGTTATAGATTTGTTTGAGCAGCAGGCGGAAAAGACGCCCGACGCTCTGGCTGTGACGTTTCGCTCAGAAGGCCTGACTTACGATCAATTGAATAAAAAAGTGAATCAGCTCGCCCGCTTTTTAGAAAAGCAGGGTGTCAAACCTGCACAAAGAGTCGGTATTATAACAGAACATTCAATTGAAATGGTGATCGCTTGTCTATCTGTTTTAAAAGCAGGCGGCGCTTATGTTCCGATTGATCCCGATTATCCTGCAGAAAGAATTGAATATCTTCTTCAGGACAGCGGAGTAAAACTGCTGTTAACACAAGATATTGAGGGCCTGGTTTACTCGTACGATGGTCTAAAAGTAGATATTACCGACCAAAAGCTTTATCAGGGGAACGACAGCAATCTGGTGAAGCATTACAGCTCGAAGGACATTGCGTATTGTATATATACCTCTGGAACAACAGGCAGGCCAAAAGGGGTGCTTGTTAAGCATCTAGGTCTTGAAAATTATATTTCCTGGGCCGCCGAACAATATGTAAGAGGGGAAAAAAGAGATTTCGCCCTTTATACATCTTTGTCGTTTGATTTAACGGTGACCTCTATCTTTACCCCGCTTGCGACCGGAAACGCAATTATTGTGTATCAGGATAAAAACAAGCAGCTTCTTGTGGAACAGATTTTGAAGGATAATCGCGCCCACGTCATGAAATTGACCCCTTCCCATCTGCATTTCATTTCCGAGCTGCCGTTTCAAAACAGTGCGATGAAATGCCTGATACTGGGGGGAGAGCAATTAGAAACGTCCTTGGCTGCAAAAATTGAAGAAAACTTCAATGGACAAATTGAGATCTTTAATGAATACGGTCCAACGGAAACGGTGGTGGGCTGTATGATTCACCGTTACACCTCTGTTCGGGATAAAGATCTATATGTGCCGATTGGACGTCCTGCCGCACACACCGATATATACATTCTTGATTCAAACTTGAATCTGCTGCCGCAAGGGGCGGAAGGCGAATTATATATCGGTGGAAAAGGAGTAGCAGCAGGCTACTTGGGGCGGGAGGAACTGACTGCTGAGCGCTTTGTGGTACATCCCTTTAAACCGGGTGAAACCTTATATAAAACAGGAGATGCCGCCCGTTTTTTACCGGATGGAACGATTCAGTTCTTAGGCAGAAACGATGACCAGATCAAGCTTAGGGGGTATCGGATTGAGAGCGGTGAAATTGAGCACTGGCTTTGCCGGTACGGACGGGTAAAAGCGGCATCGGCCGTTGTAAAAAAGGACGCGTCCCAGACACCGTGCCTGGCTGCCTATCTTTTTACTGACGAGACGATTGATGAAAAACAGCTGCGCGCTTTCTTACGCCAGCATTTACCTGAATATATGATTCCATCTCACTTTATTGTGCTGAGTGAGATGCCGCTTACAGCAAACGGAAAACTGGATAAAAAAGCATTGCCTGAACTTACAAAAGAGACAGAACGGAAGGCGATTGCGCCATCATCTGCTTCTGAAATAGAAAAGATGGTACTGGAGATTTGGCGGCATGTGCTTGGTAAAGACAGTATCAATATACAGGACAAGTTTTTTGAAATTGGCGGCACTTCTCTGCATCTGATTCAGGTCAATCAGCAGCTTTCTAAGAAAACGGGAAGAAGTATTCCGATGGTTGAGATGTTCCGGCGTCCTACAGTTCAGTCTCTTGCAGATTTTTTGTCAGCTCCTGATGAAAAGCAGCGAGAAAACAAAACACCAATAATATCAAAGAAAAGTGCTCCATCAGATGAAAGCATCGCCATCATCGGCATGGCCGGCCGTTTTCCCGGAGCCGAAAACATAGATGAGTTTTGGCGCAACCTGCAAAACGGCAAGGAATCCATCTCCTTTTTCAGTGATGAAGAACTGCTTGCGGCAGGCATTGATGAACAAACATTTACCAGAACTGATTATGTAAGAGCGAAAGGAATCATTGAAGGCCCCGATTTATTTGATGCATCTTTCTTCGGCTATTCACCGGGACAGGCGGAGGTTATGGACCCGCAAATCCGCCTTCTTCATGAATACGCGTGGAAGACGCTGGAGGATGCAGGCTGTGTTTCCGCTGATTATGAAGGGAAAATTGGTTTGTTTACAGGGACAACTTCAAATTTTCAATGGCTTCAGCATTTCGCAGATTCACTGGATGGCCAGATGTCAGAGCTATTTGAAATTGGTTCTTTAAATGATACCTATACGATCAGCACAAGGGTTGCTCATAAGCTCAATTTAAAAGGTCCTGCTATCACGCTTCAGACAGCATGCTCAACTTCCTTGGTTGCGCTGCATTTGGCCTGCAAGTCTGTGCTGAATGGTGAATCAGATGTTGCGCTGGCAGGAGGTGTGTCTATTCTTCATCCGGTTACTTCCGGATATATCTACCAAGAGAATATGGTGAAATCGCCGGATGGCCATTGTCGCGCCTTTGATAAAGACGCCAAAGGCACCGTAGGCGGCGATGGCGTCGGATTTGTCGCAGTGAAATCATTGAGCCGCGCTTTAGCCGAGGGGGACCGCATTTATGCGGTGGTAAAAGGATCTGCGGTCAACAATGACGGTGATCAAAAGGTAGGATTCAATGCACCGAGTGTGGAAGGCCAGACACAGGTGATAAGAGATGCGATTGCTGACGCTGGCATTGAGCCGGAAACGATCAGTTATATAGAAACCCACGGGACGGGAACAGCTCTCGGAGACCCAATTGAAATTGAAGCTTTGACTAAAGCATTTCAAACGAATAAGACAGCCTTTTGCCGGATTGGATCGGTAAAAACAAATATAGGCCATCTTGATGCGGCAGCCGGTGCAGCGGGTCTCATCAAAACAGTTCTGTCTCTAAAGCATCATCAACTTGTTCCGAGCCTTCATTTTAAAGAGGCTAATCCGAATATTAATTTTAAAAACAGTCCTTTCCTGGTGAATGACAAGCTCCAAATGTGGGAGAAGGCAAATACCCCAAGACGCGCCGGAGTGAGTTCGTTTGGTATGGGAGGCACCAACGCCCATGTGATTTTGGAAGAAGCGCCTGTCAGTGAACGTGAAGAACATCCGCGTGCATATCAGCTGTTTCCTCTTTCGGCCAAAACGATGAATGCTCTTGAAAAAACAAAAGACCATCTGCTCGAGCAGATGGAAAGGAATCCGGAGCTTAATGCCGCTGACGCCGCTTATACGCTGCAGGCCGGAAGACAGCACTTTGATTATCGGCAAATGTTTGTGGCAAAGGACAGACATGATGTCATCCGTTTGCTTTCTGAGAAGAAGGACAGGGGACTCAGCCGAATGTCACGGATTCAGGAAAAGCAGGATAAAAAATTAATCTTTATGTTTACAGGGCAGGGCAGTCAATATGTCAACATGGGCCGGGATCTGTACAGGGAGGAGCCGTTTTTCAAAGAAACGATGGATCGCTGTTTTCATGAATTTTATGAAACGACCGGAGAAAGGCTTGAAGATTTTCTTTATCCCGATCAGGAGCATGAAGACTCTGCCGTGAAAAAACTTCAAGAGACGAAGTATGCCCAGCCGGCTATTTTTGCGCTGGAATATGCGCTGTCACTTCTGCTTATGAAGTGGGGACTCCGTCCATGGGCAATGATTGGCTACAGCTTCGGTGAACTAACTGCTGCCGCAGTATCCGGAGTATTTACACTAAGTGATGCCATCAAGCTGATCAGCTTACGGGGACATGTGATGCAAGAGGCGCCTGCAGGCACAATGCTGAGTGTGCCACTGCCGGAGGAAGAACTGAAGGCCATTCTGCCTGATCATATTTCATTGGCTGTTGTGAATGACGCTTCCTGCATTGTGTCGGGGCTTGAGCAAGACATTGCTGTATTTGAAGAACAATTGAAAGCCAAAAAAGTGCTTTGCATGAGAGTAAAAGGATCAATAGCTGCTCATTCGCAGGTTATGAAATCCGCTGCTGAACGATTTGGGCAAACGGCTAAGCACATTGCTTACGAAAAGCCTGGTATACCTTTCTTTTCGAACTTAACCGGGGATTGGATTGCGGATGAGGAAGCAGCGGATTATGAATATTGGAAGAGGCACATGACTGAGACCGTGCGCTTTGCCGAAGGAATTGCCGTGTTATCGAAGCAGGAAAATGCCATCTTTATCGAAATCGGCCCGGGGCAGGATTTAAGTGTGCTGGTAAAAAGATCGATTAAGGATGAGCTCCGTCAGCATGCTTGCAATGTGCTGAAGAACAGCAAGCAGAGTATGTCGGATGTTCAGTTTTTACTCAGCAGAATCGGAACGATGTGGATGTATGGCGCGAACATTGAGTGGCACAGTCTTCACGAGGGCCGAAATCCTCGGAAGATCTCTATGCCTCACTATCCTTTTGAAAAGGAATCGTATTGGTATAAACGGAGTCATATCGCCGCCCAGAAAGGCAAACAGCATTCAGGGGGCAAGCTTCCGCTTCAGGAGTGGTTCTATCTGCCACAATGGGAGAAAGAAATCCTGGCAATTTCTCCCGAGATCGAAGCGGTGGAAGAAACTTTGCTAGTTTTTATGGAGGACAGTGATTTTTGCCATAAGCTTATTCGCGATCTCCAATCATCCTATGACTCTTGTGTCATCATTCAAAAAGGGCATCAATACCAGCAGGTTGAAAAAGGCGTTTACACGCTTCGCCCTGATTCAGCGGAAGATTACAGCCGTCTCTTTGAAGTGTTTGAGAAGGATAACATCCGATACAGCCGGATTTTGCATCTCTGGGGGCTTGCGGAGAAGGATGAATCCGCAGACACTTCCGAGTGGATTGAGCAAATGCAAACTTATTCCTATTATTCCCTGCTTTACTTGGGCCAGGCGTTGAAAAAGAAAGGAACAGAGCAGGAAATTTCAATCTTTGCACTATCATCTCTTACGTATCAGCTTGGCGGAGAAGATACGCTGTATCCAGAGAAAGCCATACATCTAGGGCCTAGTATGGTCATATCTCAGGAAACACCGTTCCTTCGCTATAGAGTGATTGATATAGACAGTCAGAAAGAGGGATCCTGGAAAGAAGACAAGCTGCTCGAGCTCATCAAATCAGAGCTGATGACAGAGTCTGGGAATCTCTTAACGGTTTACAGAAATAACAAGAGATACACCCGGAATTTTATTCGAACAGCCGTGCCTTCTGAATCATCAGGGGGACACCTTCGTCCCGGCGGCGTATACCTGCTGATTGGCGGGCTGGGTTTTATCGGTTTAAATGCAGCAAAAACGATTGCTGAGAAAACCCAAGGAAAACTCATTTTGACGAGCCGTTCAGGCCTTCCGCCACGGAGTGAATGGGAGTCCTTGATTAGCACGTATGCTGAGGATGATCCAACGGTTAAAAAAATAAAGTCGGTATATGAGATAGAAGAAGCCGGTGCAGAAGTGACCGTGGCTGCTGTGGATGCAAGCTGTGAAGCCGATATGACTGAATTGGTTCAAATGGCCGAGCGTAAGTATGGTTCGATCCATGGTGTCATCTATGCGGCTGGTGTAACGGGCGAACGGTCATTCAGGATGATGGAACAAACGGATAAAAGTTTCTCAAATGCTCATTTTCAAGCAAAAATGACGGGTGTTGCAGTTTTGGAAAAAGCTCTGGCACATCGTCCGCTTGATTTCTGTTTTTTGATTTCATCTTTATCGCCGATATTGGGAGGACTTGGATTTACCGCCTATACTGCAGTAAACCAGTTTGTCGATGCCTTTGTATATGATCATAATTCACGGCATCCGGTTCAGTGGACAGCTCTAAATTTGGACGGCTGGGAATTTGAAGACGGCAAAAAGCCGGATATACCTATTGGAGGGGATTTAGAGAATACGCTGATCCGCGCACAAGAAGGTCGAGAGGTCTTCGAAAGAATTTTCACGTTTGAGCACACGGATCAGATTGTGGTGTCTGCCACGGATCTGCAGGAAAGGATACAAAAATATGTAAATCGTCTGCAGCAGCCTAACGGTGAAGAGCAAGAGGACGTTTCGCTGTACGGCCGGCCAGAACTTACCGCTGAATATGCTGAGCCGGTGACTGATATCGAGAAAAAACTTCTTGTTCATTGGCAGTCGTTTTTCAAGATTGATCAAATCGGCATAGACGATGATTTCTTTGAAATGGGCGGGGATTCGTTAAAAGCGATTACTTTCATTTCTGTTATTCATCAAGCGTTTCATGTCGAAATTGCACTGCCGGATTTCTTTAAGATTCCGACGATTAGGCAAATGGCCGATTTTATCAGCCGAGCCGAAAAGAAAATGTACAAAAAGATAGAAAAAGCTGCAAAACGGGGTTATTATTCCCTGTCTTCAGCGCAAAAGCGGCTTTATCTAGTTCAGCAGTTTGATAAAACAAGTACTGGCTACAATGAGTTCACAGCGGGCCGGATTGCAGGAAAGCTTGAGATGAAAAAGCTTGAGCATGTATTCAGGCAATTGATCTTGCGGCACGAGAGTTTAAGAACATCCTTTGAAGCGGTAGACGGCGTTCCAATGCAGTGCATAGCTGAGCATGCGGAATTCCATGCAGACTTTTTTGACTTATCACATACGGCAGATGAGGAAGTGCGGAAGCAAAAAGAACAAGAAGTCATCAGCGGCTTCTTAAAGCCGTTCCAGCTTGATCAGGCTCCGCTTATGAGAGCGGGGGTTATTAAGAATAACGATAATGAGTATATTCTGATGCTTGATATGCACCATATTATTTCTGACGGTTTATCTCAGGATATCTTAGTCAGCGAGTTTATGGATCTGTATGACGGTAAGGAGCTTGCGCCGCTGGAGCTGCAGTATAAAGATTTCTCAGAATGGCAGAATCAGATGCTTCAGTCTGATGATTTGAATGAAGTGAAAACATATTGGCTGAAGCGGCTTGACGGTTTTCGTGAGCTTCAGCTGCCGGCTGATTATCAAAGACCTGATGTTAAAAGCTTTGCAGGCGCTCATTACCGATTTCATATCAGCGGAGAAGAGCTTGAGGCGTTTAAAGCGATAATGGCTGATGAAGACGCCACGTTGTTTATGGGACTTTTAGCAATCTATCAAGTCCTGCTGCACAAGCTCACCGGACAGTCTGACATTGTGGTAGGAGTTCCTGTTGCAGGGAGAAGGCAGGAGGAACTGCAGCGGATCATCGGTATATTTGTAAATATGCTCCCACTTCGGTTTTATCCCGAAAAAGAAATGACGTTCACTCAATTCCTGCAACATGTAAAGCAGCTGGTCATTGATGATTTTGACCATCAGGATTATCAGTATGAACATATGGTTCAAGACTTGAAGTTAGATAGGAAGCTAAACCGGAATCACATTTTTGATACCGTTTTTGCCCTCCAGAATTTAAGTCAGCCTGCTTTAGAGGTAGATGGGATCACATTGACCGATTATGAGTATGAAACAGCGGTCTCTCGCTTTGACTTGCTGTGGATCGCATCAGAAGACAAAAACGGTTTATCTTCTGTCATTGAATACAGCACCGAACTGTTTACAAGAGAAACCATCGAAAGCATTGCGAAAGGGATTAAAGAGGTGCTGTCAGCCGGAAGCGCGTGTAAGCAAACCGCTCTCAGAGATATAGAACTGGCTTCAGGCATCAATGATTTAGAAGAAGTATCGTTGCTGGAACTAGACGATCTGAAAATCTAGCAGAAATAGGTGAATATAGAATGAATCAAACCGATGTCTTTCAATTGAAAACTGCAGCTCTTGAAAAAGTGAAGGAGCGGCAATATTGGACGGCTGCATTATCTCATATCCCGACGGACTGCCGTTTTCCTTATCATTCACAGCACCTTGACCAAAAAGGTGAAGAAGCTTCATTAACTTTCACATTTCCGCCTCAGCTGGAAAAGGCCATCTTAAAGGCAGCCGGAGCATCGGATTTGCGTCTGTTTATCATTTTTATGACTACAGTGGTCACACTGCTGCATCGGTACACCGGAAGGACGGATATCATAACGGCGGCTCCTGTACTGAAGCAGCGGGAAACGCAGCCGATAATCAATGATCTTCTTCCGCTGCTGGTGAAAACAGATCCTTCTATGAGTTTCAGAGACTGCCTTGAGCGGGTGAAACAGGCTTTTCAACAAGCGCATGCCCATCAAAATTATCCTGTGAAAATCCTGTTGGATGAGCTTCATCCTTTGCATAAAAAGGGGGAGCCCCGCTTCGGGATTTCCCTTGCAGTGGCTGGCCTTCAGCAGCCTGCGTCATTGAAAGAGATGGACACCGATTTATTGATTTCCATCCAGCGTGATGAAGGGATATTGACTGGTAAGGTGAGCTGGAATTTGAAGCATTACACATTTGAAACTGCTGAACGGATAGCGGGACATTTTTGCACGCTGACAGAGCAGGCAATGTCAGCACCAGAGACACTCATCTCTGAGCTGCAATTTCTTTCTCAAGAAGAGAGAGAGCAAATCACCACCGCTTTTAATCAAACAGATCAGCCATATCCGAAAAATAAATCCATTGTCGACCTTTTCAAAGAACAGGCCGATCGCAAGCCGGATCAGCCTGCGATTGTTTATGAAGATGTCAGCTTCACATACCGTGAGGCAGATGAATTGTCAGACCGAATCGCGGCTTTTTTGATAAAAGAAGGTGTTCGCCATGAGGAGCCTGTGGGGCTGATGGTCGATCGCTCGGCTGAAATGGTGATTGGCATATTGGGCATTTTGAAAGCTGGCTGTCCCTATCTGCCTCTAGATGTGAATCTTCCGTCTGAGCGGATGGAATATATGCTGAAAAACAGCGGTTCGCTTTTAGTGATCACGAATGAAGACACTGCCAATTCTGCTGACCGGCAAAACAGATTGTTTATAGAGGAGATGCTGAAATTCGATCAGGCAGCGGAGCAGGAGCGTCAGCCGTCTCCTGAAGACCTCGCTTACGTGCTGTATACATCCGGGACAACTGGCAAACCGAAAGGCGTGATGGTTGAGCACCGTCAAGTCGTCAATTTGGTGTCTGGCCTGGACGGCATTCATTTTCAGCCGCTTTCACAAGTGCACCTCCGCATAGGAATGCTTGCGTCACATATTTTTGATGCTTCGGTGCAAACGCTGTTTCCCGCGCTGCTTCTCGGGCACACCTTATATATTGCACCGGATCATGCGAGGATGGATGGAAAAGGGCTGTGGTCATTTTATGAAGAGAATCACATTCATATTTCAGACGCAACGCCATCCCATTTACGCCTTATGATCAAAGCGGCTGATGAGAATGAGCCGCATCACGTTGAAGAGCTGAAGTTAATATTGGCAGGTGGCGAAGTCCTACCGCCCCAATTGGTTCAGCAATTTTTACAAACGTTTCGAGCTGACAAGCCAGTGATGACAAATAATTACGGACCGACGGAATGCGCGGTACAGTCAGCCGCTTTTATCATTCCCGAGTCTTGGAAGGAAGCAGCTGTGCCGATCGGCAGGCCGATGCCGAATGAGCAGATTTTTATTTTAGATCACTGCGGCCAGCCTGTGCCGATCGGCGTGTACGGAGAATTATGCATTGCAGGCGACGGGGTGGCTAGAGGATATATCAACCAGCCTGAGCTGACGGCTAAAAAGTTTACAGTACCGCAATATATTCCTGCCAGCAAGCTTTATCGTACCGGTGACTTAGCGAGATGGCGGTCTGACGGATTGATCGAATTTTTCGGCAGATACGATGATCAAGTGAAAATCAGAGGATTCAGAGTGGAACTTGATGAGATTAGGCAGACACTGCTAGATTACCGCGAGTCCGGACAAATCATTCATGATGCTGTGGTCATTCCAGTTCGGAAGGAATCAAATGATCAGTTTCTTGTGGCGTATCTGATTTCCGATCAAAAGCTGAAAACTCGAAAAATGAGAGGGTTTTTAGCATCAAAGCTGCCCGGTTATATGATCCCGAGACGGTTCATTCGGGTGGAATCATTTCCGATGAACCTGTCGGGAAAGCTCGATCTTCAGGCGCTCCCTGATCCAACGGAAGAGCCTGAATCGCTCGAGAAAGTCATAAAACCGCACAATGAAACCGAGAAAAAATTAGTTTCAATTTTTGCCGAGATTTTGAATATCCCTGAATCTGATATCAGCATGGAGGATAACTTTTTTGATATCGGCGGAAACTCATTTCATATCGTTGAACTATCGAACAAAATGAAAGAGCAGTTCGGGCAGGAGTTATCAGTTATTCAACTGTTCCAATACACTTCCGTATCGGCAATAGCAGCCCAGCTCAGCCGGCAAGTGGAGCCTGAGAATTCTGCAGCAGATGCTGAGGGGGCGGAAGAGGCAGCGGAAGATTTAGAAAATGTCGTACAACTGTTAGGCGGGAACTCTGATGAGTAAAACAACAGGCTTAGAAATAGCTATTATTGGAATGGCGTGCCGTTTCCCAGGTGCCAGAAATATTGAGGAGTTTTGGGAGAACCTCAAAACAGGCACGGAGTCGATTACGTTTTTCTCAAAAGAAGAACTGATGGAAGCTGGTGTTCCTGAAGAACAACTGGATCATAAGGATTACGTCAGAGCCAAAGGAAAAGTGGACAGGCATGACCATTTCGATGCGGCGTTTTTCGGCTACTCGCAGCGGGAGGCTGAGGTGATGGACCCGCAAGTGCGAATGTTTCATGAAGTCACATGGGAATCGCTTGAAAACGCGGGCTACAATCCGGAAAACTATTCGCAGCCTATCGGCTTATTCGGCGCGGCTTCTGCAAATTTGTACTGGCAGGCAAGCTCAATGCTGTTGAGAAGCAGCAGTTCTTCTGAGCAGTTTGCAGCAGTCCAGTTGACGGATAAGGATTTTATGAATACGCAAGTTTCCTACAAATTAAATTTAAAAGGACCGAGCATCGCAGTGGATACAGCCTGTTCTTCCTCTCTCACCGCTGTGCATCTCGCATCCAGGGCTTTGCTTACTGGCGACTGTAAAATGGCGCTCGCCGGCGGAGTGACGGTGACTTGTCCCCACAAAAAAGGCTATATGTATCAAGAAGGGATGATTATGTCGCCGGACGGCCACTGCCGTACCTTTGACGCAGAAGCAAAAGGGACGGTCGGCGGTGAAGGCTGCGGTGTCGTCGTGTTGAAAACCTTAAAGCAGGCGCTGAAGGATCAAGATCATATTTACGCTGTCATTAAAGGATCAGCCTATAATAATGACGGTAGCCGGAAAGTTGGCTTTACCGCCCCGAGTATCGAAGGGCAGGCGGATGTCATTAAAAAAGCGCTGAATATCAGCCGAGTAGAGCCTGAAAGCATTTCTTATATCGAAGCACACGGCACGGGCACCTCTCTTGGGGACCCTGTTGAAATAGAGGCGCTCAAACAAGCGTTTCAAACCGATAAAAAACAGTACTGCGCAATAGGGTCAGTTAAAACAAATATCGGTCACTTGGATTCAGCCGCTGGAATTGCGGGGTTGATTAAAACGGCGCTTAGTCTCAAAGCGAGAACCCTGCCGCCAAGCCTTCATTATCAAAAGCCAAATCCGAAAATTGATTTTGAAAACAGCCCTTTTTATGTCAGCGCATCAGCAAAAAAATGGACAACATCTGCCCAGGTACTCCGGGCGGGGGTCAGTTCCTTCGGTATCGGCGGCACGAATGTTCATGTCGTTATGGAGGAGCCGCCGCTAAAGGAACGATGTTATAAAGATCAGGAAGAGTCACTCATGCTTGTATCTGCCCGATCTCAAAAAGCCGCGGTGAAGGCTGTCGATCAGGTGAAGCAATTTATAAAAGAGAACAAAGAGGTGCCCCTTCAGGACATTTCGTACACACTGCAGGAGGGCCGCCAGCTTTTTCAGTACCGCCAGGCTTTTACGGCAGGTCCTTTAGGGATAACAAGCGGAATGTCAAAGCCTTCTCTGGCGCTGGAGAAGCCGGCTGTCGTTTTTATGTTTTCCGGACAAGGCTCCCAATATGTCAATATGGGGAAACAGCTGTTTGATACGGAGCATATATTTCATGAGGAGTTGCAACGCTGTTTTACCATTCTCCAATCAGAGGAAGGAATCAATATAAGCAGCGTGATGTTTCCAGCTGATGAAGCAGAAAGCGCAGAAGCTGAAAGGCTTATCCATCAAACATCGTATACGCAGCCGATTCTGTTTTCTTTTGAATATGCGCTGGCGTCCCTCTTAATCAAAAAGGGGCTTAAGCCGCAGTACATGATCGGCCACAGTATAGGGGAAATAGCGGCAGCCTGCCTGTCCGGCGTTTGTTCATTAGAAGACGCCCTCCATATGGTGGCGGTGAGAGGCCGGCTGATGCAGGATATGCCCGAGGGAGAAATGCTAAGTGTCGCCCTGCCTTGCAGAGAGACAGAGATGGAATTGACGGCGGGAGTTGAGCTGTCGGCTTCAAACAGCTCGGGTTTATCGGTTGTATCGGGGCGAAGAGAGCCGATTAATGCCCTTGCCGCCAGCCTGCAGAAAAAAGGAGTGGCGATTCAGCATTTAAAAACGTCTCATGCGTTCCATTCAAGCATGATGGACCCGGCGGCATCCCGTTTTGTTGATTGTCTTCAAGATATGGAATTACAAGCAAACGGCATCCCCTTTATTTCGAATGTGACAGGTGATTGGATAAAAGGGGAGCAGGCGGCAGATCCGCATTATTGGGCCTCTCATATTATGAAAAAGGTTGACTTTGATTCAGGGCTGAATACACTGCTGCAAATGGACAACGTTGTATTTGTCGAAATCGGACCGGGGAATACATTAACGCAATTTGTAAGAAAGCATAAGAGCTTCACTGATCGGCATGCCGCTGTAAACATCATCAGGCATCCGAAGGAAGCATCGTCTGACCGGACATATCTGTTAAATAGCATCGGTAAGATTTGGGCGCATGGTACAAGCTTCAGCTGGGAGCATTTTCGCCAAGATGACTCATACGAAAGAGTACCGCTTCCGACGTATCCTTTTGAGCATCAAATATTTCCCGATCCGCAACCGTCTCAAGGCAGTATGGAGGAAAAGATCAAAAAAGAATTAAAACTAAGTGCTACATCGGATGAACAGCAGCTTCCTTTTGATAAATGGTTTTCCATCCCAATCTGGGAAAGAACAGAACCGGCTATCAAGTCAAGAACCCACAAAGGAAAGCAGATACTCATTTTTGAACAAAACAGTAATGTCAGCCAATATCTCTTAAAACAGCAAGCGGAAGCAGTGTCTGTCCTGCCGGGTGATCGCTTTGCAGAAATAGACAGAAACACGTTTACAGTAAATCATCGTGAAACCTCTCATCTGCAAAAACTTCTGGATGAGCTGAAAATAAGGGGATTTGTCCCTGATGAAATCCTCTGCATGTGGATGCAGGATTCTGATCACTGTGATGCGGACATCGCGGAACACACATTAGCCGGTTATCTTCCTCTTCTTGATCTTGTCCGGTTGCTGGCAGAGAGTAATAAAAGAATGAACATCACCGCTGTGACAAATCAGGCGCATGATGTGACGGGAATGGAAGAGCTTCAGCCCCACCAGGCCGCACTCACAGGAGTCTGTCTGACCATTCCTCAAGAGTATAAGCAAATCAGCTGCAAAACCGTCGATCTTTGTCCGAATCCGCGGCACGGTCAATCAGGCTGGGCTGAAATCATTTCTTATGAACTGACTAAAGAAGATGATCAGCCAGTGGTGGCTTATCGAGGAAACAGCAGGTGGATTCGGCGGGCGAAGCAGGCGGTCAAACAAGATGAGATGGATATGACGGACACTCTCAGGTACAAAGGTGTTTATTTCATTACAGGAGGCCTCGGCGGGATCGGATTATCGCTTGCATCATATTTAGCCGAAAAGGTTCAAGCAAAACTGGTGCTGCTAAGCCGAACAAGCCTGCAAGATATGGAAGAAGCCGAAAACGGCACGGCTGAATCCAGAAAACTCAAAGCAGTGGCTGAGCTTGAGAAGCTGGGATCTGAGGTGCTGGTATTGCAGGCGGACGTTTCAGACGAGGCAGAGCTTCAAAACGCTTTGCAAAAGGCAGAATACCGGTTCGGGCAAGACATTCATGGTGTTATTCATGCAGCGGGCGTTCCCGATGGTAAAGTGATTCAAGCAAGGACACCAGACGATGAGTGGCATATGGCAAAAGCCAAAATCGCAGGAACTGCTCTGTTAAGAAAAGCATTTAGAGACAAACATCCGGACTTCTTTCTGCTTTGTTCCTCTTTGGTTTCGTTTTTAGGAGCAGGAGGCCAGGTCGGCTATGCAGCAGCAAATGCATTTTTGGACAGTTTTGCACATGCATGCAGAAAAGAAGGCGAAAACATGATAGCGGTCAACTGGGACCGCTGGGAACAAGTAGGGATGTCGCATGAATCGGAAACGGCAGCCATCCTTTCGAAAATAGTGAACACAGATGAGCAAAACAAAGGAATCCTGCCGGCTCTAGGCGCAAATGCGTTTAGGAAAGCTTTGCAGCTGAACTATCCGCAAGTGCTGATTTCACTGCAGGACGTACACAAACGAATAGAAGACAGCTATGTGAAAAAGGGTGGACAAAACGCAGAGCCTGTACTGACGAAAGAGCGCTTGGACACTCTTGAAGAAAGACTGATGGATATCTTCAAAGATTATTTTCATTCCGAGACTGATGTAAATATAAATTTCTTTGAATTAGGGGCTTCTTCACTTGATCTTCTTCAAGTAAGCGGCAGGATCAAAGCTGAACTTGGCGTGGATATCCCGGTTGTGATGATGTACAGCCACCCGACGGTTGCAGCGCTAACCCAAGCCGTCAAATCTCAGCAAAGCGGTGATGAATTGCACAAAAAAGGAATAGAGCCAGATCGCCAAAAAGTCATAAATGAAGGGAAAAACCGGCGAAAACAGCGAATGAGACGAAAATAGATGGGAGGCTGATTTCCATGGCTGACGATAAACAATGGACAGAAACAGGACTGGAAATAGCGGTAGTCGGTATGGCAGGCAAGTTTCCAGGCGCGGCAAATATTGATGAGTATTGGAGCAACATTTTAAAAGGAATAGAATCGGTCACTCAATTTACCGATGAAGAATTAAAAGAAGCCGGAGTGGATGAGTCGCTGCTTCATCAAGAGGAGTATGTAAAAGCAAAGCCGATCATTGATCAAGTTTCTGACTTTGATGCAGAGTTTTTCGGCTACTCACCCAGAGAAGCTGCTTTGATGGATCCTCAAATCAGACTCATGCATGAATGTACCTGGGAAGCGCTGGAGCATGCGGGCTGTGATGCTGAACGATTTAACGGGCTGATCGGGCTGTATGCTGGTGCTTCCAGCAATTTGTCCTGGATGGGCCGACATATGTCTTCTCTTCATAAGAATGAAGACGCTTTTCAAATCATGCACTTAAATGATTCGTCGTTCGCGTCACGAATCGCTTATAAACTTAATTTGAAAGGTCCGAGTGTATCCGTTCAAACCGCTTGCTCGACTTCTCTTGTCGCGATTCATATGGCATGCCAGGGCTTGATTGGAGGAGAATGTGACCTTGCATTAGCTGGAGGTGTGACCCTGAGCCTGCCGCATATATCTGGGTACCTTTATCAGGAAGGAATGATCTATTCATCAGACGGTCATTGCCGACCATTTGATGAAAAGGCGAACGGAACCATTTTTGGTGAAGGAGCCGGAGTGGTTGCATTAAAGCGATTGAAAGATGCCCAAGCTGACGGCGATGTGATTTATGGGGTTATCAAGGGCTCTGCAATTAATAATGATGGAAATAATAAAGCCGGGTATACGGCTCCAAGTGTGGAAGGCCAGGCAAATGTCATTGCCACAGCTATGGAAATGGCGGAAACGGACCCGGAAACCATTGGTTATGTTGAGGCCCACGGGACAGGAACGCCAGTCGGAGATCCGATCGAAATAGAGGCGCTTATCCGTGCTTTCAATACAGATAAAAAAGCATATTGCCGCATTGGTTCTGTTAAAGCGAACATCGGGCATCTGGACGCCGCATCTGGGATAGCAGGATTTATCAAAACCGTTATGATGCTTCATTATAAAAAGTTACCGCCCGCTTTTCACTATCAAAAATCGAACCCGCGCATCAAGTTTGAGAACACGCCGTTTTTCGTCAATACAGAACTGACCGAGTGGGAATCTCTGCAAGGACCGAGAAGAGCCGGAGTGAGCGCCTTTGGAATCGGCGGGGCTAATGCGCACGTTGTCCTTGAAGAGCCTCCATTTCTTACTGATGAAATGCCAGCCGGCAGTCCTGAGCTTGTTGTTCTTTCTGCGAGAACAAGGCAAGAGCTTGACCGCTCTATGGATCAAATGGCTGATTTTCTTCGCCGGAATCCCGAAGCGCCGTTGCCAGCCATAGCTCGTACATTACAGCTTGGCAGAAAACAATTTCAGTACAGAATCTCATTTGTTGCTTCACATCAAAAGGATTTGCTTGATCAGCTTTCTGATCATCGGCGTGAGAAACGAATCAGCGAATCGACAGCTGTTCCAAGCAGTACCATGTTTGTATTTGCGGGAGACATTCAAGAGGGCTTTGGCCGATATGCGCACCTGTACTGCACAGAGAACCTGTTCAAAAAAGAAGTTGATGTTTGTCTTGAAAAGGTGCAAAACGTTTTTCAGCAGGATGTCCTCAGCTTCTTAAAAGCGTGCATTTCTGCCCCAAAAACATACCGAGAAGAGAAAGAGCTGGGATTGGTCCATGCGTTGTCGTTCATCATGGAATTCGCCGCAGCCCGTTTTTTACAGCACATCGGCATTACGCCAGACCGCTTTATCGGGCGGGGATTCGGAGAGTTTACGGCGGCCTGTGCGGCAGGGATGTTTTCCTTTGAAGAAGGTGCCATTGCTGCATATAAACGTGGAGAGTTAATCAGCGTGTCCCCAGCAGGAAAAATGCTCGGTGTCAGTCTATCAGAATCGGATATCATTCAATACTTAGAAAAATCATTATCTCTTGCACTGATTGATGAGCGGTATTGTGCTGTCTCCGGTTTGCCAGAGGATGTGTATCAGCTGAAGGCACGGCTTGAACAAGAAGGAATAGCTGCTGAGTTATTTGATGGAAATACCGCATATCAATCGGATCTGCTGGCTGACGCAGCGGAAGAATTCATGCGCTTCCTTGGTACGATGGAAATAAGATCACCAGACATTCCAGTCGTTTCATCCGTCACTGGAAAAGTTCTTACAAATGACGAAGCAGCAGATGCCAGCTATTGGGCCGGCCAAATTTGCAAGCCGATTCGATTCTTTGAACACATCTCGTCTTGCTTGCGGGAGGAACCTGCTGTTTGCATAGATCTACGTTTGACTCAGGGTGCATCAGTATTTACAGAGCGCCGATCAGTTGGCTTGACGGGTGAACTTGGCACGCGAGGATACACAGACGTTTTAAAGTTACATATATACGGAGCGTTGTGGAGTCTTGGCGCCGAGATTGATTTCAGCGCCCTGCATGAACCTCAGTATAATAAAAGATTAGCACTGCCGACTTACCCTTTTACAAAGCAGCATTTCCCGCTGCCTGACAGCTTAGCACAGGATAGGGAGGAAGGTGCGCCTCAGCAACAGGCGGATCTGCATCCCGAATTATCGGTCTTGACGTTATCAGCTGTTGAAAAGGCAATCAGTGAAATTGTCATAAAGCATTTTGGATACCATGAACTGGACGATGAGATGCCGTTTTTTGAGCTAGGGGCTACGTCACTTGATATCTCTCAATTGGCGGCAAAATTCACGGATTACCTGAAATGGAAAGTGGATCCGGTTATGCTTTATCAATTTGCCACAGTTCGCAGCTTGGCGAAGCATCTTCATCAACAGGTTCAAACGATGACCGGGCAGCCGCAAAAGACGCAGCATCAAAAGGTGCCGCAAAGCCTTCCGAACGGCCGGGGATCTGATATTGCGATCATCGGCATGGCAGGACGTTTTCCGGGAGCCGGCAATTTGGATGAGTTTTGGAATAATCTCGTAAACGCCAAAGAATCTGTCAGTTTCTTTACGGATGAAGAATTAAAAGCGTCAGGCATTGATGATCAGCTCTTGCAGCATCCCGGTTATGTAAAAGCGAAGGGTATCATCGAGGATTCCGATATGTTTGATGCTGACTTTTTCCAATATTCCTCAAGAGAAGCAGAACTGATGGACCCGCAATTCAGGCTTTTGCATGAATGCGCATGGGAAGCGTTAGAGGATGCGGGCTGCGATCCGGAACGAACAACAGGTAAAATTGGCGTGTATGCCGGGACGAGTCCGAATCTTGAATGGATTACCCGTTTTGCAGGGAAGCTGGATGGGGCCGAGCAGTTCAGTTCCATGCTGTTAAATGACAGAGAATTCTTCAGTACCCAGCTTGCTTATAAATTAAACCTGCACGGACCAAGCATCACGATGCAGACAGCCTGCTCCACTTCTTTAGTGAATATCGGAGCGGCATGTCAGGCGCTGCAAAGCGGGGCATGTGACGCGGCGCTTGCGGGAGGCGTAACCGTCAGCACGCCTTTGCGATCAGGGTATGTGTATCAGGACGGTATGATTCAGTCACCGGACGGGCATTGCCGACCTTTTGATCATGATGCAGGCGGTACAGTTTTTGGTGATGGTGCCGGAATCATTGTTTTAAAAAGGTATGAGGACGCTGTTAAAGAGGGGCATACCATTCACGCGGTCATAAAAGGGGTAGGGATGAATAATGATGGAAGCCGAAAAGTCGGTTTTACCGCTCCGAGTGTAGAAGGTCAGGCAGAAGTATTAAAGAATGCGTACGAGAATGCCGGTGTCGATCCGGAAACAGTGGGGTATATCGAAGCTCACGGAACCGGTACAAAAATGGGCGACCCAATCGAAATAGAAGCGCTGAGCCAGGTCTTTAAAAGTGATAAAACGATGACAGTTCCAATCGGGTCAGTTAAAAGCAATGTCGGGCATTTAAACAGTGCTGCAGGTATTGCCGGCCTCTTTAAGGCCGTCTTATCGCTAAAACATAAAACAATTCTGCCAAGTTTGAACTATAAATCGCCTAATCCGCATATTCAATTTGACCGGACGCCGTTTTATGTCAATACTGAGGCAAAATACTGGAAGGAATCCAGTTATCCTAGGCGGGCTGGTGTCAGCTCCTTCGGAATCGGCGGGACAAACGCACATGTCGTACTGGAAGAAGAGCCGCTGTCAGGCAAAGAAGCTTCTGAAAGACAAAGACATCTGCTTGTTTTGTCAGCTAAAACTGACACAGCTTTAGACCGGATGACCAATCGTTTGAAGGAATTTCTCCAGACGCATCCGGACGTTCCGTTAGAGGATGTGGCATATACCTTACAAACCGGCAGAAAACAATTTCCATACAGGAAATCTGTCGTGCTGTCAAAATCAGCGGAATGGGATAGCGGCGCAGAACTCACAGGCTTTCAAAGAAACAGCGGGCGCCCGGCTGCCTTTATGTTTTCAGGCCAAGGCTCTCAGTATATTGATATGATGAAAGATTTATATGAAGCAGAACCAGTGTTTCAGAAAGAAGCAAACCGCTGCTTTGCCTTGGCTGAAAAAACACATCAGATGGATTTGAAGGCGACCGTCTTTCCAGATTCAAAAGACGGGGTGCGACTGACGGATACTGCTGTTGTGCAGCCGTTGCTGTTTATCTTTGAATACGCGCTCGCAAAGCTGCTGCAAAGCGCAGGCATTTCACCGGATTATATGATCGGGCACAGTATTGGCGAGTATACCGCAGCGTGCCTGTCAGGCGTTTTTTCGTTAGACACAGCCTTAATGCTGGTCATGGAGCGGGGACGATTGATGCAGAAATTGGAGTCCGGGGCGATGATGAGTGTCCAGCTATCCGAGGATGAGCTGCAGCCGCTACTTGCCAACGGTCTATCGCTTGCGGCTGTCAATGCTCATGATTTATGCGTAGTATCCGGAAAAAGTGAGGAGATTGAGGCGTTAGCGGTTCTCCTTGAAGAGAAGGGCATTGCCGGGCGGCAGCTGCATACTTCTCATGCTTTTCATTCCTATATGATGGAGCCGATTCTTGCGGAATTTGAAGAACTTGTAAAGCAAATGGATATTCATCCCCCAAGTATTCCTTTTGTCTCCAACGTAACAGGAACATGGATACTGCCGGAACAAGCAGCAGATCCGACTTATTGGTCTCAGCACTTGAGAGGCACAGTGCGTTTCCAAGAAGGATTAGAGCAAATTCTAAGTGATGAAAACGTGCTGTTGATCGAAGTCGGTCCCGGCAGCACACTCAGTACATTTGCCAAAAGGCATAAGAAGCGAACAAGCCGGCATGACATCGTTCATACAGTCCGGCATGCTCAAGAAACGGCTGATGACCATGCTTATTTCTTGAAGAAATTAGGCCAGATTTGGGTATGCGGATATGAGATTGACTGGAACCAGTATTGCGGTGATAAGTCTAAGCGTCTCATATCACTGCCGCCTTATCCTTTTGAGAAAAAACGCTATTGGATAGATGCGGCTGATAATACGGCTGCTTTCGCCGCAGCTGATGAGCCAAATCGAAAGAAGACGATGGATCAATGGTTCTACCTTCCATCATGGGAAAGAAAGATTAAGTCCGTAAACAGTCGAAAGCAAGAGCAGCCAGCTGAAAGCGGGAAAACGCTTGTCTTTCATGAAGGAACAGCCTTTGGAGACCGGCTGGTGCAAACGATACGCCGTCATGGGCATGAAGCGGCAGTTGTTACAAGGGGCCGGCAATTTGAAAAAGTGAACAGCAGATTATATGTCATTAATCCGGCCGACAGCACGCATTATGAGCGTTTGTTTTCGTCACTTGCTTCAGACGGACTTCTTCCAAACCGCATAATGCATCTATGGAGCGTTTCTGAACAAGGAGAAGCTCAGCAATCATTCAGTGTTTACAGTGAAAGCGGCTATTACAGTTTGATTTTTACTGCACAGGCAGCAGCCAATCAAAAACAAATGAATCAATGTGACATGTTTGTGCTGACAAGCGGCATTCATGAGGTGACGGGAGAAGAACAAATCGATGCAGAAAAGTCCCCGATTTTAGGGCCGGTGAAAGTTATACCGCAAGAATACAACCATATGAAGTGCTGGAACATCGATATCCCTCCTTTACCGGACATTTTGACATGGAAAGAAGAGGAGCTGATTGACCAGATCATGGAGGAAGCCGAAGCCCCGGATCTAGATCAGATTATCGCATATCGAAGCCGCCGCAGATGGGTGCAGACGTATCAGCCTATTCAGTTAAATAAAACATCCGGCTTGCCAGAGATGATCCGCCCGAGTGGCGTATATCTTATCACTGGAGGACTTGGCGGAATCGGTTTTGTTTTATCTAAGATGCTTGCGCAAGAAGGGAATGTCCGCCTGGTTCTGACAGGAAGAAGCGAACTTCCGCCGCGAAGCCAGTGGGAAAGCTGGTGCAAAGAACATCAGGAAGATGATCCGATAGCGGTGAAAATCGGAAAAATAAAAGAATTGGAACGGCTGGGCGCAAAGGTGACAGCCTTTCAGGCGGATGCAGGAAGCCTGTTAGATATGCAGTCTGTTATGAGAGAAATCCATGCTGAATTCGGGCAGCTGAACGGCGTCTTTCACGCCGCTGGTCTCCCGGGCAGTTCATCATTCCGGGCCATTAAGGATATACCTGCAGCAATTGAAGGCGGAGAAGATCAATTCAAGTCTAAAGTAAGAGGCCTGGAAGTGCTTGAATCGTTATTGAAAAACGAAAAAATAGATTTCTGCTTCTTGTTTTCATCGATCAGTGCTTTACTCGGCGGTCTCGGTTTTTCCGCTTACTCCGCAGCGAATATTTATATGGATGCCTTTTCCGTGAAGATGAATCAGCGCAGCGAGACTCCTTGGATATGCGTCAATTGGGATGCCTGGAACTTTTGGGGACAGCTTGAATCTACAATTGGAGAATCAATTGCTGATCTTGCGATTTTGCCCGAAGAAGGGGGCGAGCTTTTTCAATATGTGCTGTCTGATGTCCGTAATCGCCATTTATTGGTCTCAACAGGTGATTTGGATCACAGAATCAGGCAATGGGTATCCATGAATACAGAAAGCAGAGCGGGTGAGAAGAAAAAGGCAGCCGCCGTAAACACCAGACCTGAATTGAATAATCCATATGTCGCCCCGCGCAACAAAACAGAACAGATCATTTGCGGCATCTGGCAGGATTTTATGGGTTTGGAGCAGGTCGGCATACATGATAACTTTTTTGATCTTGGGGCCAGCTCTTTAGATATTGTACAAGTGACAAACCGTCTAAATAAAGAACTGGGAACAAATGAGGCGGTGGTGACTTTATTCACATACCCATCTGTGGCTGCTTTAGCGCAATTTATTAGTCCTAATCAAGAAGAAAGTGATGAGGAGAAAGAGGAATTGGCGGCTGTGTCCAGCGGACGGAGAAAAACGCGGATGCGCAATCAGCGAGATAAAAGATTGAGAGGCGGCGAATAGATGAGTAATTCTAACAATTCGAATCACGGAGCTGAAATTGCTGTTATCGGAATGGCAGGACGATTTCCGGGAGCGAAAAACATGCAGGAGTTTTGGAGCAATTTGATAAATGCGAAAGAGACAATTTCTTTTTTCACTGATGAGGAACTGAAAGAAGAGGGCGTCGATGAAGAGCTGCTGAATGATTCGCGATTTGTAAAAGCAAAAGGAATTGTGGAGGACGTAGACTTGTTTGACGCCGGCTTCTTTGACTATACGCCGAAGGAAGCGGCCATGATGGATCCGCAGTTTCGCATCTTTCATGAATGCGTGTGGACTGCGTTGGAAGATGCCGGTTATGATCCTTTCACTTATAAAGGACAGATCGGTCTTTATACCGGAGCCGGCCTCAATGCAGAATGGGTTCTGAGGGCTCTTCAGGGTGCTAAATCGGGAGAAGACTCGAAGACGCTTGAAACAGCTGTTTTGAATATGAGGGATTACATGGCGACACTTATTTCCTATAAGCTCAATCTAAAAGGGCCGAGCATGATGGTGCAAACCGCTTGCTCGACCTCGATGGTCTCTATTCACCTTGCCGTTCAGGCTTTATTAAATGGTGACTGCCATATGGCGGTCGCAGGTGGTGTCTCCATTCGCCTTCCGCAAAAATCTGGATATCTCTATCAAGAAGGCATGATTCATTCTCCAGACGGACATTGCCGCGTCTTTGACAATGAGGCGGCAGGTACAGTTTTTGGAGATGGGGCCGGAGCTGTAATTTTAAAAACGCTTGAGGATGCGGAAGCAGACGGAGACCATATTTACGCTGTGATAAAAGGAACGGCGGTCAATAATGACGGCAGCCGTAAGGTGGGATATACGGCGCCAAGCACAAAAGGTCAGGTAACAGCCATCAAAACAGCCTTGCACATAGCCGAGGTTGATCCTGAAACCATTACGTATGTTGAGGCTCACGGCACGGGCACGACACTCGGTGATCCCATAGAGATTGAGGCTTTAAAGCAAGCCTATCAAACAGACCGCCGCGGTTACTGCAGAATAGGGTCTGTCAAGTCCAACATCGGTCATTTAAATGATGCGTCAGGAGTGGCTGGATTTATGAAGGCTGTACTCAGCTTAAAGCATAAGGTGATCCCGCCGACTCTGAATTTTAAAAAACCAAACGCCAAAATCGATTTTGCACAATCACCATTTGTCGTCAATACGGGACTCACTCCTTGGGAAGAAAATGAATTTCCGCGCAGGGCGGGTGTTAGCTCATTCGGTATAGGGGGAACAAACGCCCATGTTATATTGGAAGAAGCGCCGGCAGAGCACGGGACAGGTCAAAGACATGATGCGGAACTCTTCGTACTGTCAGCCAAAACGCCGGCAGCGTTAGATAACATGACAGATCGGCTATCAGACTATTTTATGAAAAATCAGCAGGTCAATCTGGCTGATGCAGCATACACGCTTAAAACGGGGAGACATTCGTTCCCTTATAAAAGAGCTATTGTGGCCTCGGATGTGTCTGAGCTTCTTCAAGCTATTCATGAAAACCGCCATGAGTCTGTTAAAACCGGAAGCTCCCAAACTGCAAGCCGGCCTGTCGTCTTTCTTTTCCCAGGACAGGGAGCGCAGTATGTTGATATGGCTAAAGGGCTCTACGATACCGTACCGGTTTTCAGGGCAGAGCTCGATGACTGTTTTGACATATTAAAAAATCACATGGATACAGATCCGCGCACGGTGCTTTTCTCAAATGATAATCAGCATGATGCAGGATTGATTAATCAAACTGAATATACGCAGCCTCTTCTATTCTGTATCGAATATTCACTTGCAAAAATGCTGATCCACTGGGGAATTAAGCCAAAAGCAATGGCAGGACACAGTATTGGGGAGTATACAGCTGCAGCAATTTCAGGTGTGCTCTCTTTGGAAGATGCTCTTGAAATCGTGAGTTTTCGAGGAGCTGCACTGCAAAAACTGCCGTCCGGTTCCATGCTCAGCGTTTCTATAAGCGAAGCTGAGATCAAACGGTATACAGACGGAACGGTTTCAATCGCGGCTGTGAATGCACCGGATTCATGTGTTGTATCAGGGGAATCAGACGCGATTGAGGCATTGGAAAGGAAGTTGAGCGCCGAGGGGCACAGCTGCAGAAAGCTCCATACATCTCATGCTTTCCATTCACATATGATGGAATCGGTTTTAGAGGACATGAAACATAAACTCTCAGCCTATCAATTTAAAAATCAAAAGATTCCGTTTGTCTCAAATGTAACAGGGGACTGGATCACAGACGAAGAAGCCGGAGACCCGACATATTGGGCTCATCATTTGCGGGGGACCGTCAGATTTATGGACTGCGCAAAACGTTTAAAAGAAGAATTGAATCCGATTTTTATAGAGGTCGGTCCAGGAAATGCTTTACGTTCGTTTGTCAGCAAGCTGTATCAGGCGGAGGATCAGTCGCAAATCGCAATCCAGCTGTTGAGGCATCCGAAGGAGTCAGCCACCGATTACCGTTATTTGCTGAGCAGGCTGGGAGATGTGTGGCTGCACGGGGTTCCAATCGATTGGAAAGCTTTTTATGATCAGGAACAATGCCGCCTTATTCCGCTTCCGACGTATCCTTTTGAAAGAGAGCGCTACTGGATTGATCGGGTAAAAGAACAACCGGGAGCACGCTCAGCGGAAGACTTTCAGCTTTTGGTGCCAGAGCAAACAAATGACGGACAGACTGATGATACTGGATCTGATGTTCCATTTACTGAGACAGAAGCGGCTTTGGCCGTCATGTGGAAGGACATACTTGGAGTCCAACGTGTCACTTTGGATGCTCACTTTTTTGAAACAGGCGGGCATTCATTAAATGCCACCGGTCTCATTTCCCGCATACACAAGGAATTTGGGGCGGACCTTACGTTAAGCGACGTGTTTCAGCATCCGACAATCCGTACGCTTGCCGCGCTTATCGAGCGCTCTGACCGAAATCAATATACAGCTATTCAGCCTGCGGAGAAAAAAGATGTCTACAGGCTGTCAGCGGCACAGCGGAGAACGTATTTAATTCATCAAAGAATCGGGCAGGTTACCACGTATAACATGCCGATGGCTCTTTTATGCCTTGGGAAAATTGATGCCGCCCATTTCGAGGATACGTTTAAACGACTGATAGAAAGACATGAAACACTTCGTACGACGTTTGAAATAAAGGATGGAGAGCCTGTTCAAAGAATCCATCAGCAATTTGATTTTTCGATTGAACAAACACAGGCGAACATGGACGAGCTTGATGACGAAATCCGTTCATTTATCCGGCCGTTTGATCTCAAGGTCTCCCCATTAATTCGGGTAAAATTCGTTAAAATTGAGGAAGAAAAGCACGCGCTGCTGGTTGATATGCATAATATTGTGGCAGACGGCGCCTCGATGAATATTTTTATCAAAGAATTTACCCAATTATACAGAGGAGAACAGCTTCCCGGTAGCATGGTCCAGTACAAGGATTACGCGGAGTGGCAGCAGTCATTTTTCAAAAGCGAAATGTTTAAACGCCAAAAAGAGTATTGGCTGAAACAGCTTGAGGGCGAAGTGCCTGTGCTGGATATGCCGCTTGATTACGAGCGTAAAGAACAAAGCTTTTTAGGCAGGGCAATCAAGTTTACAATTCCTCCGCACGTTTTAGAAAAGCTTGAGAAAATCGGAGAGGCGCAGCAGCTGACGAACAACGTCATGCTGTTCCAGCTTTATGCCATGCTCCTGTCCCGCTATACAGACCAGCAGGAGCTGATGATCGGCTCATTGGTGGCAGGCCGGCGTCATGCGGATATTGAGCATACAATCGGTATGTTTACGAACTTCCTTCCGATTAAAGTTCATTTAAATTCAGAAGAATCGTTTGCTGATAACCTTCAATACACGAAGAAAACATTGCTTGAAGCATATGACCATCAGGATTATCCATATGATCAAATGGCGGAAGCACTCCAGCCGGTGATTAAGCCGAATCATAATCCTTTCTTTGACACCATGCTGATTTATCACAATGAGTATGACCCGAATATAAAAATAGAGGCTGATGGACTGACATTTGAAACATATGAATTTGCAAAGGGCATTTCAAAGCTTGATATGAAAATGGATGTTGTGAAAGAAGTGACGGGAGAGCTTAAATGTGTGCTTCAATACAACCGTTCTCTTTTCACTCATGAATCTATGCAGGCGTTTGTTTCTCATTTTATCTCTCTAGCCGAAAGAGCTGCAGAAGATCCCGAAAAAATCATAAAGGACATTCCGGTGCTCAGCCAAAAAGAACAGGAAGAGGCAAAGCGAAAAAGGGAGAGAGAAGCAAACCGAACAATTGAGTGTCCATTAGCTGTTTGTTCCAATTTCATAGCTGATCCGATTGTGCCTTATCTAAAATGGTGGGGTGAACAGTTTGATATTCATTTTGACGTAAAGCTGTCTCCTTACGGGCAGGTGTTTCAAGAATTACTTAATGAAGAAAGCCTGCTGTCACGCCAAAAAAACGGTGCTAATCTGCTCCTGATCCGTCTTGAAGACATGGCGGGAGATGCTGGGCTCTCTTTGGAAGAAAGAATTTCTCACCTCCAATATAATTCAGACGAACTGCTTGCCATCATCAAGCAAAAGAAAAAGGAAGTGCCTTATTTCATCGGATTGCTGCCACTGGAAAACATGGGAGAAGGGCGGCTCTGGGACATCATCATGCAGGCACAGCAAAATTGGGTATCGCAGCTAGCTGACGAAAAGGATATCCATCTGATTGATCTCCGCACTCTCCAACAAACGTACCAGCTTGATGATATTTTTGACCCGCAAAGTGAACGGGCGGCACGAATACCGTTCACTGAAGAGTTTTATGCGGCGATGGGTACAAGGGTGGCGCGCGAACTTACGGCATGGCTGAAACCTCCATTTAAAGCGGCTGCCATCGATTGTGACGGCACGTTGTGGAGCGGTACAGTGTCTGAAGCTGGGGCGGATGGGATCACCGTTACTCCTGCTCATCAAGCGCTGCAGCGATTCTTAAAGAAAAAACAAGAAGAGGGTCTGCTTCTTGTGCTGACAAGCAGAAACAACGAAGAAGACGTCTGGGATGTATTTGAACGTCATCCGGATATGATTTTGCAAAAGGAAGACTTTGTCCTATCTCGCGTTAATTGGAATGAAAAAGCGAGAAATATTAAAGAAATGGCGGATGAGCTGAACATCTCTGCGGATCGGTTTATATTCTTAGATGATGATCCTGCTCAATGCCTTGAGATGAACGAACGCCTGCCTGAGGTTCTAACCTTGCTTCTGCCGTCTGATACGGAATCCATCCCAATGTTTTTAAAACACATCTGGGCATTTGACAGGTTCAGAGTGACAGAAGCTGATCATAAACGCACGGAACGGTACTTGGCCGCGCAAGAAAGAAAAATAGATCTCAAAACGGCCCGTTCACTTGAAGAATTTCTCTCCGGCTTAGGGCTGCGTGTCGCTTTGACTGAAATGACAGAAGAGCATTTGCCGCGTGTTGCTCAAATGAGTGCGAGAATCAATCAGTTCAATTTGAATCCGTCGGTTTACCGAGAGGAGAAGCTTGCCCAGCGGCTTGATACGGACGGACACATCGGCTGGATTGTTGAAGCGGCGGACAGATTTAGTGATGAAGGCATTGTTGGTGCGATCATGGGAGTCCTAATGGAAGACTCATTAAAGATCGATACATTTTTGCTCAGCTGCCGCGCATTAGGCAAAGGCATAGAACATAAAGTGCTGTCAGGGCTGGCTTCATATGCACGGGAAAAACAGCTTGCGACGCTATCCTTGGAGTTTAAGGATTCAGGCAGAAACCGGGCCTTTTCTGAATTCTTGGCTGCGCATCGTTTTAAAGAAGAAGCGGATCGGGTTTATTACATCTCTGTGTATGATGTAGAGGATCGAAGCGGGCATATCGAATGGGCATCCTCTCGGCAGCCTGCGCCAGATGGAACGGAGAAAACAGCTGCAAGTGATGTATTGCCGCAAGCTTTCATTGAAAACACAAATGCTCATTGGGAAGTGCTGCATGCTGAACAATCCCTACATTCTCCATATTTAGTGGCCTTAGATACAAACCGGCCGGAGCATTTGCGAGCTCTATTAGTGAAGGAACATATAGGAGCTGGAGCAGAAGAAAGCGGGCCGGAAACAGAACAGCAAAAAATACTTGCGGATATTTGGAAAGATATTCTCCACTTGGATCATGTAGGAATTGACAACGATTTCTTTGATTTAGGAGGAAATTCGCTTCTCGCTGTCAAAATGGAAGTAGAGATGGAAAAGAAGGGCTGGTATGTTAATGATTTGAATTTTGCGAAAAAACACACGATAAGAGAATTATCTAAATATATGAAGAGGGAGAATCAGCATGCATAAAGATATTAAAGCAATATTCAATGAAGAAAAGGTTCTGGCAGAAGCTGCCGTTATATATGGATTTACAAGAGAGCAGGTGCAATTCTTAGCCGATGCGGAAAACTATGTGTATGAGTTTGCCAAAGACAATGAATCTTATATTTTAAAGATTACACACACAATTCGCAGGTCGCCTAATTACATTATGGGAGAAATGGAGTGGCTCCATCACCTTGCTGAAGGAGGACTCTCAGTAGCCAAACCGATCCCGTCGCTAAATGGAAAAGATGTTGAGGAAGTGCCAGATGGAAATGGCGGAGCGTTTTTACTCAGAGTATATGAGAAAGCGCCTGGGCATAAAGTAGACGAATCTGACTGGAATGAAAAACTATTTTTCGAGCTTGGCAGATATACAGGGAAAATGCACAGTCTGACAAAAAGCTACAAGCTGAGCAATCCTGCTTTTAAAAGACAGGAGTGGGATGAAGAGGAACAGCTGAAGCTCAGAAAGTATGTTCCTGAAGATCAGACGAAGGTTTTTCAGCAGGCAGATGCTTTAATGGAAGAGCTGCGTCAGTTGCCAAAGGGTCGGGATAGTTACGGCTTGGTTCACGCTGATCTGCACCATGGAAATTTTAATTGGGATCATGGGAAAATCACTACGTTTGATTTTGACGATATCGGCTATAACTGGTTTGTCAATGATATAAGCATCCTTCTCTACAATGTGCTGTGGTATCCGGTTATTCCATATGAAAATAAAACTGCTTTTACAGAAGAATTTATGACGAATTTTATGAAAGGCTACAGGGAGGAAAATGAAATTGATGCCGTATGGCTCAAGAAAATCCCGGATTTTCTCCGCCTGCGCCATATGCTGATTTATGGATTGCTGCATCAAATGTTTGACCTTGATTCAATAGGAGAAGAAGAAAAAGAAATGCTAAAGGGATTCAGAAACGATATCGAAAATCAAACGCCGATAACCGAATTTGACTTTTCGGCTTTGACTTAAGAAATATGCGCCGATCCTGTTCGGGACCGGCGCTCCTAAAAAAAACTCCGGCTGTGCGCCGGAGTTTTTTATTTTTGTTCTAAAATAGCAAAAATGTTTTTTGCCTGCTGCGTATTGTCGATGAGTCCCTTCCATTTTTCCTTTCCCGGCCCATAAGCATAAACTGGTACGTCTTCACCGGTATGGGCTAATGTCGTCCAGCCTGAAAAAGACCGTTTATCAAAAATCAGTTGAATACTTTTTTGAACAGCTGCTGTATCCGATTGTGAGGCTGCGTTTTTCACATGATTTATCTCACTTTCCGTCAGTTCCAAATCAATATAAGTGCTCAGTACCTTTTCGGCATCTTGCCCTTCAGCGATCTTTTCCGCCATATAGCCCGGCGTTTTTTTTGCGCCGATGATCGGAGCAGGGTCCCATTTATAGCCGGTCTCGCGCGTCATGCCTTCAGCGCCGTAGGAGAACCCGCCTGTAGAGTGATCAGCGGTGATGATAACCAATGTTTCTTTATCTCTTTTTGCGAAATCAAGCGCCGATTGAACGGCCTTCTCGAAGTCCTCCATTTCGCTCAAAGCGCCTACCACATCATTTTCATGGGCTGCATTGTCAATATTGCTTCCTTCCAGAAGCATAAAAAAACCGTTTTTGTTCTTTTGTAACTGTCTGAGTGCGGCTTCTGTCATGTCTTTTAGAGAAGGTGTACTGTTCTCTCTGTCAATCGCTTTATCCAATTCAACCTCTCCAAACAGCCCAAGCAGCTTACCGTGCTGATTATTTTTCAGGTCTTGCTTTGTTGTCACATAATGATAGCCGTCTTTTTGGAATTCCTCAGCAAGGTTTCGATCCTTACGGATGAAATATTTTGCTCCGCCGCCCAGTAAAATATCAGCTTTATGGGAGCCGTTAACGCGATCATCATAGAATTGATCGGCGATTTCATCGTAATTTTTCCGTGAGACGTTATGTACGCCAAAAGCAGCGGGAGTGGCGTCAGTTAAGTCCGAAGTCACGACGAAGCCGACGGACATCTTTTTCTCTTTGGCAGCTTCTGTTACGCTCTTGAGCTGCTGATGTTTGTTGTCTACAGCAATGGCGTCATTATATGTTTTCGTTCCGGTGGCCATCGCGGTTGCAGCAGCAGCAGAATCAGTGATGTTGTCTCTAGGATCATTTGGGTGTGTCATCTGCATTCCAGTTAAATAAGAATCCCATGCTGTCTGTACGGGAGTGTTCAGCTTTTCGCTTTTTAATGTTCTATAGCTGTTAATCATAGGCATACCCATTCCGTCTCCGACGATAAAGATAATATTTTTGGGACTCTTGCTCTGGCTGCTCTTAGATGATTGAGAAGTAGAAGGGGAGGTGAATTCTGTTACAGCAAAAATACATAAGAAAGCAGTTAAAATGAGGGTGACAGTTACTGTGAACCGGGTTGAAATAAGAAACATCTCCTTTTATTATATTATTTTACTAATATGTATTTTATTTGAATATAATAGAGACTTCAACGTTTTTTTCCACACAAAAAGCCAATGGGACATAATGCCCCATTGGCTTTTATAATGTATCGCACTTCACGCCGACGACACCTTCAATGTCTTTTATATCATAGTAGACATCGGTCGTGTATCTGTTTTTATGGACACGGACCTTGACTTCCATGATCGGAAATTCTTTTTCATGAAGGTCATCGATTCGGACGGAGTGTGTCTTAATGTTTTTTCTTTTCATTTCTTTTAAAATCTCTGTCATTTTGTTTTTATCGGAAAGTGACATTCTGATGCGGATGTCTTTTTCCTGCAGACGGTCTGGACCGATTTTTCTGACCGCCCACGGCAGAAATTCAACGCTGATCAGGATGAACAGAAGGCTGGCAAAGGCTTCTTTATAAAATCCCGCTCCGGTTGCAAGTCCGAGCCCGGCCGCACCCCAAATCATAGCCGATGTGGTTAAGCCGGAAATGACATCGTTGCTCTTCCGCAAAATAACACCCGCTCCGATAAACCCGACACCGGAGATGATTTGCGCCGGCAAACGCAGCGGATCCATCATGATGCGGTAGTATTTAGGGAAATGATATGCCGCGTTAATACTGACGATCGTCAGCATGCATGAGCTGACGGCGATAACAATACAGGTTTTTAACCCGAGCGGCTTATTCTTCAGCTCGCGCTCCAGCCCGATGACCATGCCAATTAAAGTGGCAATGCCCAATTTTAATAAAATATCAGGATCAATGTACCAGCTCAACAGCAACTTCCCCCTTATCTATAGTGTTTTTAAATAAATATGATTTTCTCACAGTATTTATCGCAAAACAAGGGCACAAAAGCCACCAAGCAGCGCTTGATGGCTTTTTGATTATTTTTTGCGCTTTAACAGTTTTTCCATAACACCGAATAATCGGTAAGAGGCTTTTGCAGGCCGCTTTGTGATCATGCTGACGGTGATGCCGGCAATCATACTGAGGATAAACCCAGGGATGATTTCGTATACGCCGGTTGATTTTGCCAGGCCGGTTGTAATCCAAATCAACACGGTCGCAGCCCCGACAATCATCGCAGCAAGAGCGCCCCATTCGTTCATCCGCTTCCAATACAGGCTGAGCAGAATCGCAGGCCCGAAAGCTGAACCGAAGCCGGCCCACGCGTATCCGACTAAATCAAGAATGGAGCTGCTCGGATTCAATGATAAGAATACCGCAATAATGGCAATCACTAAGACGGACAGACGCCCGACCATTACTAATTCTTTATCGGAAGCTTTTCGTCTGAAAAACGTCCGGTATAAATCCTCTGTTACAGCACTTGCTGTTACCAAGAGCTGTGAGGAGATGGAACTCATGATGGCAGCCAAAATAGCTGACAACAAGAAACCAGTGATTAAAGGGTGGAACAAGATTTTAGAGAAGATAATGAATATCATCTCCGGATCCTTTACAGCAACACCGAATTTATGGGCATAAGCAACACCGATTAAACCGGTCAGCACGGAACCGAGCACTGAAATAACCATCCAGCTCATGCCGATTCGGCGTGCAGGCTTTAAATCTTTAATGTTTTTAATCGCCATAAATCGGACGATAATATGAGGCTGGCCGTAGTAACCCAAGCCCCAGGCTAAATAGGAAATAATGCTAATGACGCTCGCGCCTTTAAAGATATCCAACAGATTTGGGTTAACAGCGCTGATTTCATGGAAAGTCGGAGCAACGCCGCCCACATGGGTAAAAGCAACGATCGGCACAAGCACTAGTGCTGCAAACATGATCGCACCCTGCACGAAGTCAGTCAGACTGACAGCAAGGAAACCGCCAAACAGTGTGTACAATACGACAACACCGGTAGTCAGAAGCAAGCCTAATTTGTAATCCGCGCCAAAAGCAGATTCAAACAGCCGCCCGCCAGATACCATACCGGAAGAGGTATACAATGTGAAAAAGATCATAATGACCAAAGCTGATACGATTTTCAGCAGTGATGAAGAATGCTGGAACCGTTTATCAAAGAAATCAGGAATCGTAATCGCGTCATCCGCCGCTTCCGTATAAGCACGCAGCCTTGGAGCCAGCAGCAAGTAGTTTGAGTACGCCCCGATGGTAAGACCTAAAGCAAGCCATAAGGTTGACAGCCCTGTCGCGAACATTGCGCCGGGAACACCCATCAGCATCCATCCGCTCATATCCGCCGCTCCGGCAGACAAAGCAGTAACAAACGGCCCGAGACCTCTTCCTCCAAGCATGTAATCGTTAATATCAGTGGTTTTCTTAAATGCATACCAGCCGATTAACAGCATGGCAATAAAGTAAATTGCTAAAGAAATAATAATTTCAATACTCACGTTTTACCCTCTCTTCATTTCTAATAATTTTGCATCACCTCTCAAATTGATGGTGCCAGTTAAGCAGCCTGGCGCAAGTGCGACACAAAAGACATTCTTTTGCAGGTGCACTTGGTAACTTAACCTAACAAAGTATTCCCACCCATTCAAGCGGTGAAACATGGCCGCCCAGCGGGAAATATCGGGGCAAACCAAGAAGGGAATAGAGATTAAAACGCTTTCAAAAATAATTAAAGTAAAAATTTTCAGAAAAATATTTCGTTTCTCCTCCGGCTCTTTTTAGTATAAAATATATAGGGTATTGTCTCGAAAACACAGGCCCGCCCCAAGGCGTTTTGTTGCTTTAAAGGGCTTGTTTTTGATATGATCAGTATTATATGACTTAACGGAGAAATATGTGGAGGTGGATCATATGTCACGAATTTCAATAGAAGAAGTAAAGCACGTTGCGCATCTTGCGAGACTTGCGATTACGGAAGAAGAAGCAAAAATGTTCACTGAACAGCTTGACAGCATCATTTCATTTGCCGAGGAGCTGAACGAGGTCAACACAGACAATGTGGAGCCTACAACTCACGTGCTGAAAATGAAAAATGTCATGAGAGAAGATGAAGCGGGTAAAGGTCTTCCGGTTGAGGATGTCATGAAAAATGCGCCTGACCACAAAGACGGCTATATTCGTGTGCCATCAATTCTGGACTAAAGGAGGGACACAAGAATGTCATTATTTGATCACAAAATCACAGAATTAAAACAGTTCATACATAAAAAAGAGATTAAGATTTCTGACCTGGTCGATGAATCTTATAAACGCATTCAAGCGGTTGATGATAAGGTACAAGCCTTTTTGGCATTAGATGAAGAAAAAGCGCGCGCATACGCAAAGGAGCTCGATGAGGCGGTTGACAGCCGTTCTGAGCATGGTCTCCTCTTTGGGATGCCGATCGGCGTAAAAGATAATATCGTAACAAAAGGGCTGCGCACAACTTGCTCCAGCAAAATTCTCGAAAACTTTGACCCGATCTACGACGCAACTGTCGTTCAGCGCCTTCAAGATGCTGAAGCGGTCACAATCGGAAAATTGAACATGGACGAGTTCGCCATGGGATCATCAACAGAAAACTCAGCTTACAAGCTGACGAAAAACCCTTGGAACTTAGATACGGTTCCCGGCGGTTCAAGCGGCGGATCTGCGGCTGCGGTTGCTGCGGGAGAAGTTCCGTTCTCTCTTGGATCTGACACAGGCGGTTCCATCCGCCAGCCGGCCTCTTTCTGCGGCGTTGTCGGGTTAAAGCCTACATACGGACGCGTATCCCGTTACGGATTGGTCGCATTTGCGTCTTCTTTAGACCAAATCGGGCCGATTACACGTACGGTTGAGGATAACGCATTCTTGCTGCAGGCCATTTCAGGTGTTGATAAAATGGACTCTACAAGCGCAAATGTAGACGTTCCAGATTTTCTTTCTTCATTAACTGGCGATATCAAAGGATTGAAAATCGCTGTTCCAAAAGAATATCTTGGCGAAGGCGTCGGCAAAGAAGCGAGAGAATCTGTTCTTGCAGCGCTCAAAGTTCTAGAAGGCCTTGGCGCTACATGGGAAGAAGTATCTCTTCCGCACAGTAAATACGCGCTTGCGACGTATTACCTGCTGTCATCTTCTGAAGCGTCTGCGAACCTTGCACGCTTTGACGGCATCCGCTACGGATACCGCACAGACAACGCGGAAAACCTGATCGACCTATACAAGCAAACGCGCGCTGAAGGCTTCGGAAATGAAGTGAAACGCCGCATCATGCTTGGAACATTCGCTTTAAGCTCAGGCTACTATGACGCGTACTATAAAAAGGCGCAAAAAGTGCGTACTTTAATTAAGAAAGACTTCGAAGACGTATTTGAGAAATATGATGTCATTGTTGGACCAACTACACCGACACCTGCATTTAAAATCGGTGAAAACACGAAAGACCCGCTCACAATGTACGCTAACGATATCCTAACAATTCCGGTCAACCTTGCCGGCGTTCCGGGTATCAGCGTGCCATGCGGATTTGCAGACGGACTTCCGCTCGGCCTGCAAATCATCGGAAAACACTTTGACGAAAGCACTGTATACCGCGTCGCTCATGCATTTGAACAAGCGACAGACCATCATAAAGCAAAACCTGAATTGTAAGGGGTGAAATGAATTGAACTTTGAAACGGTAATCGGACTTGAAGTCCACGTTGAATTAAAAACAAATTCAAAAATTTTCTCAAGCTCTCCGACGCCATTCGGCGCGGAGGCGAATACACAGACAAGCGTCATCGACCTCGGATATCCGGGTGTCCTGCCTGTACTAAACAAAGAAGCCGTGGAATTCGCAATGAAAGCGGCAATGGCGCTGAACTGTGAAATCGCGACGGATACGAAGTTTGACCGCAAAAACTATTTCTATCCGGACAACCCGAAAGCGTATCAGATTTCTCAATTTGATAAGCCGATCGGCGAAAACGGCTGGATCGAAATTGAAGTCGGCGGAAAAACGAAGCGTATCGGCATCACACGTCTTCACCTTGAAGAAGATGCCGGAAAACTGACGCATACAGGCGACGGCTATTCTCTTGTTGACTTCAACCGCCAGGGAACGCCGCTTGTCGAGATCGTATCAGAGCCGGATATCCGCACGCCGGAAGAAGCTTATGCGTATCTTGAAAAGCTGAAGTCCATCATTCAATATACAGGCGTGTCTGACTGTAAAATGGAAGAAGGTTCACTTCGCTGTGACGCCAATATCTCTCTTCGTCCGATCGGCCAAGAGGAATTCGGCACAAAAACGGAATTGAAAAACTTGAACTCCTTTGCGTTTGTTCAAAAAGGCCTTGAGCATGAAGAAAAACGCCAGGAGCAGGTTCTTCTGTCCGGCGGTGTGATCCAGCAGGAAACTCGCCGTTACGATGAAGCAACGAAGAAAACCATTCTTATGCGTGTCAAAGAAGGTTCTGACGATTATCGTTATTTCCCTGAGCCTGACCTTGTCGAGCTTTACATTGACGATGAATGGAAGCAGCGCGTAAAAGCAAGCATTCCTGAGCTTCCGGATGAACGCCGCAAGCGTTATATCGATGAGCTTGGCTTGCCTGCATATGATGCGATGGTTCTGACACTGACAAAAGAAATGGCAGACTTCTTCGAAGAAACAGTTCAAAAAGGTGCTGAAGCAAAACAAGCATCAAACTGGCTCATGGGTGAGGTGTCAGCTTATCTGAACGCTGAGCAAAAAGAGCTTTCTGATGTGGCGCTGACACCGGAAGGCCTTGCCGGCATGATTCAATTGATTGAAAAAGGAACGATTTCTTCTAAAATCGCGAAGAAAGTGTTCAAGGAATTAATTGAAAAAGGCGGCGACGCTGAGAAAATTGTGAAAGAAAAAGGCCTTGTGCAGATTTCTGACGAAGGTGTGCTTCTGAAGCTTGTCACAGAGGCGCTTGACAATAATCCTCAGTCAATTGAAGACTTTAAAAACGGGAAAGACCGCGCGATCGGCTTCCTTGTCGGACAAATTATGAAAGCGTCCAAAGGACAAGCCAACCCGCCGATGGTTAACAAAATCCTGCTTGAAGAAATTAAAAAACGCTAATGAAAAAGCAGCTCTCCTCATTGCAGAGGGAGCTGCTTTTTTATGATCAAATAGAAATAAAGATAGAGATCAAAGCGCGAAGCTTTTCAACTTCTTCGAAATCACTTCCGGTCAAATTTGACAGCAGGCCTTTGATAATCGGCTTGCGTGGCTTTTCCTGCGACAGCTCCTCCTCGATCACATCGAGCGAAACGATGATGTCCTCAGGCAATGCGCTGTTTTCTTTCACTTTTTGAATGTCCTGAAGGATCTGACCTTTATTCGCGGGCATTAGGCTGTAAATATCTTTTGGCATGAGCGGACTCAGGCTGGAACGGCTTAGCCCCTGTACAAGATCATCCAGTCTTTCCATGATAAATTCAGATATTTTGTCTGCATCAATTTTGATTTCTTCATTAAACACCATCACATTCATATAGGAGTGCACAATGCCTCTTGCCATGATGGAGAGGTCTGAGAGGTAATTCTCAGTTTCCTTGCCATAAGTCGCAAGCAAAGCGTTCCGATACAGTTTATCTGTCTCGGCTGTGACTTTGTAAAAGTATTGCTTCACTTCCTGGTTTTCCGGGATGATATTTTCAGTAAGCAACAGAACAATAAAATCCTTATGATCGCGAAAATCCTCAAACTGAGCGCTGATTTGTTTTTTCAGCACATCCTTAGGCGGCTGTCCGGCGAGATTCTCTTCTATTTGTTGCATTTTTTTCATAGACATGCCAATGTAATATTCACAGGCAGACAATAGCAGCGCTTCTTTTGATTTGAAATGCAGATAAAAAGCGCCTTTTGAGATGCCGCATTCGCTGGCGATTTCCTGGATGGTCGTCGAAGCGTATCCTTTTTTCGCAAATAAACGAATGCTTGTTTTTATGATTCTCTCTTTTTTCTCATTCATGATGTGCTTCCCCTTAATCCTTGAAAAATTTAGAAAAATTTTCTGGTATATGAGTTGACGATGTTGCGTTATACCGTTTAGTATTATATAGAATGACCAGTCAGTCAATAAAAACACAATGGAGGATATGATGAATCACGTTATTAATTTCGTTCTGAAAAACAAATTCGCCGTATGGCTGATGACGATTATTGTAACGGCAGCCGGCTTGTACGCGGGTATGAATATGAAGCAAGAATCCATTCCTGATGTAAACATGCCCTACCTGACAATCAGCACGACATATCCGGGAGCGACGCCTAGCCAAGTCGCTGATGAAGTAACGAAACCGGTTGAACAAGCGGTGCAGAATTTGGACGGCGTGAGCGTTGTTACGTCGACGTCCTATGAAAATGCATCGTCGGTTATGATTGAATATGATTATGAGAAAGATATGGACAAAGCGAAAACAGAAGCGGCTGAAGCATTAGAAAACGTCAGCCTGCCTGATGACGCGAAAGACCCGGACATTTCACGCTACAGTTTGAACTCCTTCCCAATTCTGACGCTGAGCGTGTCCAGTGATTCAGATAATCTGCAAAAGCTGACAAAACAAGTGGAGGACAGCCTCGTTTCTAAGCTTGAAGGAATAGAAGGCGTTGCTTCAGTCCAAGTATCAGGCCAGCAGGTGGAAGAGGTTGAATTCTCTTTCAAAGAAGACAAACTGAAAGAATACGGCCTTGATGAAGATACAGTTAAGCAAGTGATTCAGGGGTCAGATGTGACAACGCCGCTTGGATTGTACACATTCGGAAATAAAGAAAAATCTGTCGTCGTCAGCGGCGATATTGAAACCATTAAAGATTTGAAGAATATGAGAATTCCAACGGCATCTGCTTCTAGTGCAGGCAGCAACGCCGCAGCAGCAGCACAAAGTGCACAAGCGGCTCAAAGCCCGCAGGCAGCAGCACAGGCGCAGCAAAGCGTAAGCACAGACGTGCCGACGGTCAAGCTATCTGACATTGCAACGATTAAAGATGTCAAAAAAGCTGAATCAATTTCCCGCACAAATGGAAAAGACAGCATCGGCATCAACATCATCAAAGCAAACGATGCCAACACGGTAGAGGTTGCCGACAATGTCAAAGATGAACTGAAGCAGTTCAAAGAAGACCATAAAGGCTTCAACTACAGCGCAACACTCGACATGGCAGAGCCGATCACACAGTCAGTTGAAACAATGTTAAGCAAAGCCATCTTCGGTGCTATTTTTGCGATTGTGATTATTCTCTTATTCTTAAGAGATATCAAATCAACATTAATTTCAATTATTTCTATTCCATTATCATTGCTGATCGCACTTTTCGTGCTGCAACAGCTTGATATCACACTGAATATCATGACGCTCGGTGCAATGACCGTTGCCATCGGACGGGTTGTTGATGACTCCATTGTTGTGATCGAAAACATTTACCGCCGCATGAGGCTGAAAGATGAACCGCTGCGCGGAAAAGCTCTGGTCCGTGAAGCAACGAAGGAAATGTTTAAACCGATCATGTCATCAACTATTGTGACGATCGCGGTATTCCTGCCGCTCGCACTGGTAGGCGGACAAATTGGTGAATTGTTTATTCCTTTCGCCTTAACAATTGTATTTGCGCTTGCCGCATCCCTGTTGATTTCGATCACGCTCGTGCCAATGCTCGCACACAGCCTGTTCAAAAAATCATTAACGGGAGCGCCTGTAAAAGCGAAAGAACACAAACCTGGCAGACTCGCAAACATCTATAAAAAAGTATTGAACTGGGCGCTGAGCCACAAATGGATCACGTCTATCATCGCCGTTCTGATGCTGCTCGGAAGCTTGTTCCTTGTACCGTTAATCGGTGCCAGCTACCTTCCGTCAGAGGAAGAAAAAACGATGCAGATCACATACAGCCCTGAACCGGGTGAAACGAAAAAAGAAGCGGAAGATGAAGCTGAAAAAGCAGAAAAAATCCTGCTTGACCGCAAGCATGTCGATACGGTTCAGTATTCATTAGGCTCTGGCAGCCCGCTTGCCGGAGGAGATTCAAACAGCGCATTGTTCTATATCAAATATGACAGCGACACGCCGAACTTTGATAAAGAAAAAGACAACGTGCTGAAAGAAATCAAAAAGCAGTCTGACCGCGGAGAATGGAAGTCACAGGACTTCAGCTCTTCAGGCAATAACAATGAATTGACATACTATGTGTATGGCGATTCAGAAAATGAAATTAAAGACACTGTCAAAGACATTGAGAAGGTCATGAAGGATGAAAAGGATCTGAAGAACGTAAACTCAGGCCTTTCCAGCACATATGATGAGTACACATTTGTGGCTGACCAAGAAAAGTTGAGCAAACTCGGTTTAACAGCTTCTCAAATTTCTAAGGCCTTAATGTCAGAGACAGCACAGGACCCGCTCACAACCGTGAAAAAAGACGGCAAAGAGCTTGACGTGAACATTAAAACCGAAAAAGACGAGTATAAGAGTGTCAAAGATTTAGAGAACAAAAAGATCACATCAGCGACCGGCAAAGAAGTCAAAATCGGTGATGTGGCAAAAGTAAAAGAAGGCACAACATCTGATACGGTGTCTAAACGTGACGGAAAAGTGTATGCTGATGTCACAGGTGAGGTTACATCAGACAACGTTACAGCTGTATCCGTTGATGTCCAGAAGAAAATTGATAAGCTTGACATGCCTGACAATGTAACGATCGATACAGGCGGTGTTTCCGCAGATATCGCGGATTCCTTTACGAAGCTTGGATTAGCGATGCTTGCGGCGATTGCGATCGTCTACCTCGTGCTTGTGATTACATTCGGCGGAGCATTAGCGCCATTTGCGATTCTGTTCTCACTGCCGTTTACAATCATCGGTGCCCTTGTCGGACTTTACGTATCAGGTGAGACAATCAGTCTGAACGCGATGATCGGTATGCTGATGCTGATCGGTATCGTTGTTACAAACGCCATTGTCTTAATTGACCGCGTAATTCATAAGGAAGCGGAAGGACTGTCTACAAGAGAAGCGCTCTTAGAAGCCGGCTCCACACGACTCCGTCCGATCCTGATGACAGCCATCGCGACAATCGGCGCCTTGATTCCATTAGCACTCGGTTTCGAAGGCGGAAGCCAGGTCATTTCAAAAGGACTCGGCGTAACGGTTATCGGCGGTTTAATCAGTTCGACGCTTCTGACGCTCTTAATCGTGCCAATCGTATACGAAGTATTGGCGAAGTTCCGCAAGAAAAAACCGGGAACAGAAGAAGAGTAAAAATGACAAAAAGCCTCAGCTATGCTGGGGCTTTTCTGTGTTTCCTTCTGTAAGATTATGTACATTTTGTTGCGATTTTTTTAACTCATAGTATAATTAAAGGTTGTTAGTGTAAAAATGGATCGGATACTCTTAAGTAGGATGATGAGATAATGAAACGTGCACGCATAATATACAATCCGACTTCGGGACGGGAGGTCTTTAAAAAGCATCTTGCCCAGGTCCTGCAAAAATTTGAACAAGCCGGCTATGAAACCTCCACCCATGCCACAACATGCGCGGGAGACGCAACGCACGCTGCCAAGGAAGCGGCATTGCGTGAGTTTGACCTGATCATTGCGGCAGGCGGAGACGGAACGATCAACGAGGTCGTCAACGGGCTTGCCCCATTAGACAATCGTCCGACACTCGGCGTCATTCCAGTCGGCACAACAAATGACTTCGCCAGAGCGCTCGGCATTCCGCGAGAGGATATACTAAAAGCGGCGGATACGGTGATTAACGGCGTTGCCCGCCCGATCGACATCGGACAGGTCAACGGCCAGTATTTTATCAATATCGCCGGCGGAGGCCGCCTGACGGAGCTGACGTACGACGTCCCAAGCAAACTCAAAACGATGCTCGGCCAGCTTGCTTATTATTTAAAGGGAATGGAAATGCTGCCTTCACTTCGTCCGACAGAAGTCGAGATTGAATATGACGGCAAGCTGTTTCAAGGTGAAATCATGCTATTTTTGGTCACGCTGACAAATTCCGTCGGCGGGTTCGAAAAACTCGCGCCGGATTCCAGCCTGAATGACGGCATGTTTGATTTGATGATATTAAAGAAAGCAAACCTTGCTGAATTTATCAGAGTCGCATCGATGGCGCTCCGCGGCGAACACATCAACGACCAGCACATTATTTATACAAAAGCGAACCGCGTGAAAGTCAATGTATCAGAAAAGATGCAGCTGAACCTGGACGGCGAGTACGGCGGCATGCTGCCAGGCGAATTCGTGAATCTGTACCGACATATTCACGTCGTCATGCCGAAAGAGAAAGCGGAACAGCTGGATGACTAAAAACTTGGCTTTAATAGGCCAAGTTTTTCTTTCGCTTAAAACAAGAGGTGAACATACATGAAAATGAAACCCCCAGTAGAAAAAAACGAATACTACGACGTGACATTTGAGGATTTGACTCACGAAGGAGCGGGCGTCGCAAAGGTGCAGGGCTTCCCGATCTTCGTGCCGAACGCCCTGCCGGAGGAAAAAGCCCAAATCAAAGTGACACGTGTCAAAAAAGGCTTTGCCTTCGGCCGCCTGATCGAGTTGAAGGAAGAAAGCCCGCATAGAACCGATGCTCCATGCCCAATTTACAAGCAATGCGGCGGCTGCCAGCTTCAGCACATGACCTACGAAGGGCCAGCTCTTGTTTAAACAAAAACAAGTCAAAGACGTCTTAGAACGGATCGGCAAGCTGGACCTGTCCAACGTCACCGTGCACCCGACACTCGGCATGCAAGACCCTTGGAACTACCGGAACAAAGCACAGGTGCCGGTAGGAGAACGGGAAGGCGGACTCGTCGCCGGATTCTATCAGCAAAGAAGCCATGACATCATCGACATGAGCGCCTGCCTGATCCAGCAATCTAAAAACGACGAAGCCGTCCAAGCCGTCAAAGACATTTGTGCCACATACGGTGTCAAAGCCTACAACGAAGAACGCCACAAAGGCTGGCTCCGCCACATCATGGTCAGATACGGCGTCGTTACAGGTGAAATGATGATCGTCTTCATCACAAGAACAAACGACTTCCCGCACAAAGCGAAGATCATTGAAGACATCACAGCGCAATTCCCGCACGTCAAATCCATCGTGCAAAACATCAACCCAAACAAAACAAACGTCATCTTTGGGAACGAAACAAATGTCATCTGGGGCGAAGAATACATCTACGACCTCATCGGAGACGTCAAATTCGCCATCTCCGCCAGATCGTTCTATCAGGTCAACCCAGAGCAGACAAAAGTGCTATACGACAAAGCGCTTGAGTACGCGGAGCTGAAAGGTGAAGAAACCGTCATCGACGCCTACTGCGGCATCGGAACGATTTCTCTCTTCCTGGCAAAACAGGCGAAAAAAGTGTACGGTGTTGAAATTGTGCCGGAAGCGATTGAGGATGCCAAACGAAATGCAGAATTAAACGGCATCACAAACGCAGAGTTCGCGGTTGGAGAAGCCGAGACCGTGATTCCAAAATGGTATGAAGAAGGCATCACGGCAGACACGCTAGTCGTAGATCCGCCAAGAAAAGGCTGCGACGAAGCCCTCCTGCGGACAATTGTGGAGATGAAGCCGAAGCGGGTGGTGTACGTGTCCTGTAATCCGGGTACGCTTGCGAGAGACTTGCGGGTGCTTGTGGATGGCGGGTATCAGACGCTCGAAGTGCAGCCTGTGGATATGTTTCCGCATACGAATCATGTGGAGTGTGTGGCTGTGCTTGAATTTGAGGATTAATGAAGTTATAAAAAGCAAGAGCCTCTCGAATCAGGAGAGGCTTTTTAATTTCCTGTATAATATTAAATAATATATTTAAGAACAGGGGTGTATTAAAATAGTAGATAACGTTACAAGTCTTTCAGATTTCCCCATCAAAGAAAAATTGAAAAAGGTTTTAAAAAATTATCAACATGCCAGGAGTGAAACCTTTAAGAATCATCCTCTTGGTTACCTTGTTCGTCATGAAATAAAGAGAAATCTTATTGCAGAGGCTAAATTAGATCTATCCAAATATCATGTAGCAGGGTCAATTGGGATCGGGAAATGGGCTGAGGTTCCATGGATATCTATTTTTATAAAGAATCTTACAACCTCGGCAACAAGAGGCTACTATATTGTTTACTTGTTTAATGCTGACGGTAGTGGTTTATACGTTAGCTTGAATCAAGGATGGACTTACTTCAAAGAAAAGTATGGAACCAAGTTAGGTAAGGCAAAAATTCAAAAGACAGCTTCTATTATCAGAGAAAAACTAAATACTATACCTCGGAAAATGAACCTTTTGAATATTAGTTTAAAAGGCGAAGGTGATCTTGCGAAAGGATATGAATTAGGACATATATGTGGTCGATATTATGATATTAGTAATTTGCAGGATGAAGAAGCCATCATAAGTGATTTACAAGCTTTATTGATTACATACATAGAATTAGAAGGGTTCATTGGAAACAGATCTATAGAACAGTTTAACGATTTCATTTTGTTGAAGGAAGACGGTTTATTTTTAGAAGATGGGGATAATGAAGAGAAATATCAGTTGGCGACTCAGCAATTCATTGTATCAGAGGGTATAGTTGGGGGATATGAAGTTAATATAAAGCGAGAACGCCCAGATCCAATCTTTAACAAAGGTGGGCAAAAACAATGGTCAAGAAATGCGGGTTTAGCATCAAAAGCTATGATGCTTTCAAATTATACATGTGAAATAGATCGTTCACATAAAACATTTATTTCAAAATCTACAAATAAACCGTATGTTGAGTCGCATCATCTTGTTCCTATTGCAAAACAAGAAGAGTTTCGATATGACTTAGATCAATTGGCAAATATAATTAGTCTTTGTCCACTTTGTCATCGTCTTATTCATTTAGGCAAAGATGAGGAGAAAGAAGAACTGTTGAAAAAATTGTTTGAACAGCGTAAAGAGCAACTTAACCGTGTTGGGATAGAAATTACTTTTTCTGATCTTAAAACGCTCTACGGTATACCTAAATACTTCTAGAGTAACGTACTTTAGTATCTTTCTCTATGCTTTCTAAATTATAACAGTGTCATTTATTACTCTCAATATATTAGTGTACATTATTGACTGTTGGTAATATAAAGAGTGGATTTTCTATGACTTAGATTCTGATAAAGTTCTAAAAAAACATACTTTTACTCCTAATTTTCAAGAAAACAGACGCAGCCCAAAGCTGCGTCTTGTCTTTAACCAAGCGTTCCATTTTTTGCAATCATAATGTCTCTCTCAAAGGTGGCTTTGTCTGCTAGGGAGTTCGTTGAATCGTTTGCAGCTTTGCTTGTCATGTTTCTGGATGCCACATTTACTTCATTTCCTAAGGAAGAACTGATAAAGCTTACACCGATCAAAGCAATTACAGCGCACAACGTCAGTTTAAATTTCATACAAACAATCCCCTCTCTGAATTTGTTTGCGGGCATGAACCATCTTTTTGAAACAGATAACAGAATCATCCATCTGCCCAATTTCAGTATAAAACTTTGCGGCTAATAATGCCAACTCTTCCATATAAGGATATCCTTGGGATGTCTCTAATTTGTTGAAAACATTTAATAAAATGGACGCTTCTCCTTTTTTGACAAACAGCGCCTGTAATCCTTCAAACATAATTTTAAATAGGCCATCGTCGAATTTACATGCGAATCGTACGCCTTTTCTGAAACAATCCATTGCCTGGTCTTGTTTATGTTGAAGAAAATAAATTAAGGCTAAATCGTGGTAAGCTTGTGTCAAGTTGTTGAAATTTGATTTTTTGAATTGGAGAATCGATTTCTCCATGTATCTTGCTGCTTTCGTCAATTCGCCCATTTTAAGATAACAATTTCCGATATTGAATAAAGCTTGGCCGTAAATCCGCTTGTTTTTGCTTTCAAGAAGCCGTGCGCCTTTTAGTGCCTGTTCGAGGTGAGGGAGCGCCTTTTCATGACTTTCTAGATCATCGTAGTTTCCTGCGATCACAAAATGGCATTGTATGCGGCGGACTGAGTAAAGGTCGTGTGTTTTATAGATGTTATACGCCTGAGAAGAATAGTGCATGGAGACATGGGTTTGTTTCATATGATAAAACACTTCAGCCATTTTAAAATAAAATTCCGCTCGCTCAATTTCATCTGAAATATAGGGGATGGTGTTTTCCGCTTTTTGATAGAATGTAATAGCACTTAAGAAATTGCCTTGTTTGAATTCATACATTCCTTGAAAAAAGTAATAGTAGTATTCAACGAGTTTCTCCATCTTCCTATTGGTTCCTTCAATTCTCTTTAAATATTCTGACAACTCCATTTGGTTTCCTTCAGATGGAATCACATAGTCGATCATAAGCTGATGACGAAATGCAATGAGCTGATAGTAAATCAAGAGGTCTTGGTCTTCTTCCATGATGTCAATGTCCCGTTCGATCTCAGCTTTAAGCATTTCAGCATCTGTCACGATGAATGTTGGATAAAGACTTTTGCTTCTTCGTATCTTTTTAATATGTTTTTGACCATTGGAGTTGGATTCTTTTGATTGTTTGTTTTTATTGCTGTGATTGTTAAATGGATTTGTTTTATTAATTCTTTTCTTATTGTCAAGGTGATGCTCCTTTTATTAAGTAGAGATGAACGAATACAAAATAGCATCTTTACTTTACTACATTAAAATAATCTACCCACTTTTTTAGTTTCCCTTTTAACCTCAAGCACAGTGGCAACTTTATTATCTCTATGCCATTAGAGAGTTGGTTGCTATATCTGTGTAACGGTTTGATTAGAGTACTCATCTTTATAATTTAGAGCAATTCTTACAACTTGCTCCGCTGTGTAATCTTCATTTCTCCAGAAAATTAAATCACTTGGTGCCGGATGAGGAACATTTTTTCTCTAATAAATCGAGATATTCACTGACTTTCTCATCATCTAATGTTGGGTTCATTAATTCCTTTACAAGAAAGATCAACTCTTCTTTTGTCAGTTTATCCATTGTTGACCCTCCAATAGATTGTAACTACATTGATTTTACAAATGACTTTATTTCTTCTGGTAATGTTATAGGTTGTTTGCATAATGATAGATAATTGTCTTGAGAAAGGTTAGCCTCATTATAGAGTTTATTAATTGTATTTATAATCAATTTATTTATATGGAAAACCTCTAAAATTTCTTTATTTGATTGGTTTATAAAAAATAGCTCAGCAGAGTAGGGCTGAGCTATTTTTTAATTATAGACCGAGGTAGCTAATTACAAATTCTTTATCATCCTCATCTTGAGGCAAAATACCAAGGTTTTTATATTCCCATATTGCGATTCTTTCATATCCATCTAATTCTGATGCTAAAATATCATCATAATTATAATCTAATTGGAATTCTCCGCTACGATCCAATGTTAGTGTAAGGTTCGTCCAAACATCATCGTTATTATTTCTGTGTTCAGTTCTTAGCTCTTCAAAAAGTTCTCTTAGCTCTCTTAACAACGTCTTGAAGATATCCTTGCTTACGTTGTAATGGTTAGGTATATCTTGTGAATAAATAATTTGATTATTTTCTGGTGTCTTGAAGTGAAAGAGAACCATGGTAGAGTCATTTAATACTTCTGCATAAAGATAAATTTTTGTCCATTCACAAGGTATGATGTTATTTAATTTCTGACTAATAAGCTGATACAAATCTTGCATTTTTTTGTTTCCAATCTTTTCACCTTCAATCGTCGAGAAATCTTAATTATCAAAATAGCTCAGCAGAGAAGGGCTGAGCCATTTTTGATTTATAGACCGAAGTAGTTTATTACAAATTCTTTGTCGTCCTCATCTTTAGGCAATATCCCTAAATTTTGATATTTCCAAACATCTCGTCTTTGAAGGTCATCAAGTTCAGACGATAAAACATCATCATAATTATAATCAATTGAAAACTTTCCGGTGTTTTCTAATTTTAAAGTGAGATTAGTCCAAATATCTTGGTTGCCTAGTTTAAATTCCTCTTTTAGTTCTTCAAATAGCTCTTGAAGTTCAATTAGCAGTTGATCGTAAATCTCTTCGCTCACATCAAAGTGTTCAGGTATAAAATGAGAAAATAAATAATCACTGTTATTTGGTGTTGGAAAATAAAAGTATATATCCGCTGAGTCATCAAGTATCTCAGCATATAAAACGATCTTTTCCCATTGAGATGGAATCATTTCATTTAGGTGTTCAGCAATCTTTTGATATAGTTCACCCATTTTTTGAGTTTCCATTAGATTAACCTCTAACTTTAAATTGTTGATGGCATTATTTAATATTTAGATAATCCTTAACAAATTCTTTATCCTCTTCGTCTTCAGGGAAAATACCTAAGTTATTGTACTCCCAAATCATTTGTCTTTGGTATTCGTCCAATGTAGATTCAATAACATCTTCATAATCATAATCAATTGAGAACGTTCCATCGCTTTCAAGATTCAGTGTCAAATTTGTCCATGCTTCAGGATTATTTTCTTTGAACTCATTGTGTAACTGTTTAAATAACTCTTGAAGATCTATTAATAGTTCTGTATAAATTTTTTTACTAACTTGAAATTGTTCTGGAATGTCGTGAGAGTATATATATTCATCGTTTTCTGGTGTTTGAAAGAAAAAATACACTTCTCTGGAACCGTCTAGTATTTCTGCATAAAGAACAACTTTACTCCATTTGGAAGGGATCATGTCATTAATTTGTTCTGCTATCTTTTGATATAGCACTTCCATCTTTTTTGTTTCCATTAGATTAACCCCCTGGTTTATTTTCTATAGTAACTTGTCTAGCTCTACGATTACCTATCTTATATTCAACATTAAATAATACAGGTCTTAGTGAATCTCCCTGATAAACGGGCTCTATATTAACTTTTACTTGTTTAGGAGGTTTTCCATTTAATGCCTTCGACCACACTTGCTCCATTTTGTACCATTTCCCGCCGCTCCTATTAATCTGAGAATTCATCGGCACGATATTGTCAAACTGGCCTGAGCCTTTGAATTGGGTGGCTATTAAATGGCCTCCGTCATCGTCAGGCTTTCGGTCTTGGGGCTTTCCAGCATTCGACTGTGCATATTGGTTTCGTTTTGCTTCTCCTAGCTGCAAGTCTGCTTTGACACTTGTAATTCTACCATAGTTGTCAGTGGTGTACGTGTAGCCTTCTTTTGTTTTATAGACAACATTCGGCTTCAGTACTTTCTTTCTGCTCCATTTTGCATAATGCTCGCCATATTTGACAGTTACCGGCGGTACAACTGGCGCTGGTGTTCGTCTTCCGCTTGAAGAAGTTCCGTACGGTTTCGGCAGGATGACCTTGGCGAATTTCTGAAGTCCCTCTTTAAGTGTGACCCCATTGACTGCGTTGTAAGGAACGCCTGCCGGCACTAAATCGTGACGGGGATGATAGGGGAGAATGTCTGCAAGTGTGAGATCTCCGATTTGATTTAACTTGGTTTTGATATGTTTTTTTGATACTTCGATGCCTGTGTTTGCTTTTTGTTTGATGTGATCAATGGTTTGTTTTGAGACCGTTATGGCTTTTTGTGCTGTGGCTGATTTGCTTGCTGCTGTTTTGACTTTGGCCGTCACTTTGGCGGCTTTGCCTGTTTTGGAGACGGCGCCAACGCCTTTTGTGCCGACAACTGATGTGACAACAGTGCCGACCGCATATGACACCCATCTTGCTCTTGAGTAGGTGTCACCATTCACCATGTCTTTTTGGTATGATTCTTCGATTGCCGCTGAAATGGCTTCATACGTTTTGATCGGGTGAGCCACCGCTCCTGTAATGGCTTCAACGGTTCCGCCCGGATCTGTGACCATATCCCACAGACCTGTGACCGCGTCTTTTCCTGAATCGTAAAGGCCGACGGCAACCCCTTTGAAGCCTGCTTCAAGTTCACGGGTGTTTTCAATTTGAGTGAAATATCTTTGCTGTTCTGCTGTCAGATTTTCATAACCGATCGTTTTTGCCATTGAGTAGAATTCATCGGCATCTGCATAATCGTAGTTTTTCAGTCTTTCTTTCAGTTTTTCAATCTCGCGTTCCTTCGCTTCCTCTTTCTTAATTTTCAAGTAAGCCTCAGTCCGCTTTTCAATGTCGCCTTTTTTCTTATGTATGTCACTCTCACGGTACGCCTTGGCGTTGTAGTGGATGGGTGTGGCGTTTTTGCCTTTGCCCGTTGCTTCTTGGAGCTTTTGGAAGTCGGATTTGATGAATTGTTCGTTTGGTTCTGACAGGGCGTATTCTGTCTTCAGGTCTTCGTCCAAGGCGTCCAATTTTTCCAGTGTTTTTTTGCGTTTGTCGTTGGCATCGGCCAGCTCGTCCTTGAAGGTTTCTGTTGAAAACAGGTCGAGCGGGAGGATGTTGTTGATATCGTTCAAGATGTCTTTCATCGCTTTTTTCTGTTCGGACATGATGGATTTCGATTTTTGGTGGGCGTTTGCCAGCTCGTGTTCCAGAAAGGATTCTTCGATGTATGCGTCAGAGAGGGCTTTATCCTCGACGGCTCCGGCGATGCTGTTGAAAAATGCGATTTTCATGTCGATGTAGTCGATCCATTGGTCGGTGACGCCAACGTGGTCGTGATAGAAGGCTTTGATGTTGCTGGCGCCTTTTCCTGAGAATTCGCTGTCACTGAGATCAGCGACGCTTTTTAAGGCTTTTCTCAAATTGACCATTTGCGTTCTTAGTTCTTTATACTCTTTTGTACGGTCTGTCGCTTCAGAAAGCAGTGTTTTCGCTTCAAGTACTTTCATGACCATTTCCCTTCTTTTGTTCGCTCAATATCAAAATTTTACCACGGCGCGGGATGAGAATGGCTGTGGAAACTTGTTTCGATGGAAAAATGAGTCATTTGACATGTGTAAATATGCACAGATTTGATATGATAACGATAGATCAATAAAAAGGGGAAGAGCTCATTTGGATAAAGATTTCTTAATCATAAAGATCAAGGATATTCAAAAAGGCGACACGCTAACAAACCGCGCCTGCGGGAACTGGGATATGAAATTATCTAGGGCAAAGGAATGTAAACGGGCAATTGTTGTTCGGAGCGGTGTGATTTTAAATGTTTACAAAATCGTTGACGCTTGGGAATCTGATGAACCCGCCAAGATCACTAAAACGAATAATAGAGTCCGGTTACAATTGGCAGAGTGCCGTGATTATTCTTATTTAATTGGCAGTACACTGAAAACAAAAACGCAAAATCCGGTTTCGAGTCTATCCTTAGAAACTTTAAAGGAACTAGTAAAATAAAAGGAGCCCAGCATGTATCTCTATAAAGTAAACAACCAAAATCAGATAGAAGATATTCGCGAGAAACCTTTTAAAAAAGAAAAAGAGATTCAGGATTTATGTGAAACAAATCTTCAGCAGATGTTAGGTCTCAGGTTTGTAAAATCCGAATTCAGGATTAATAATTTCCGCATTGATACGTTAGCGTTTGATGATGAGACAAGTGCTTTCGTGATTATCGAGTATAAAAATACGAAGAACTTCAGTGTTGTTGATCAGGGCTACGCCTATTTAGCAGCAATGCTCAATCATAAAGCTGATTTTATTCTAGAGTACAATGAGAATCATGAACGTCCGTTAAAGCGGGATGATGTGGACTGGTCGCAGTCTAAGGTCATTTTTATTTCACCTGTTTTTACAGTGTATCAAAAGCAATCCATCCATTTTAAAGATCTTCCAATTGAATTGTGGGAGATGAAAAGATATGAAAATGGTCTGATTCATATGAATCAAATGAAAGCTGAGGGCGTATCCGAGTCGATTAAGACCATTTCACGGCAAAGTGAGACCATTCAAGAGGTCAGTAAAGAAATTAAAGTGTTTTCTGAAGAGGATCACCTTGCAGATAAGCCGTTTGACATCATAGAGCTTTATCAGCAGCTAAAGGAATTCATTTTAAATTTGGACGATCATATTTCAATCAAACCGACGAAGATTTATATTGCGTTTACGTCAAATAAGCGGAACTTCGTGGATATTTCTCTTTTAAAAAGCGGACTTAAGGTGTGGGTGAATATGAAAAAGGGAGAATTGGATGATCCCGAAGAGAGAATGCGAGATGTCTCTGAGACCGGCCACTGGGGAAATGGCGACTATGAGATTTTTATAAAAGATGACGAAGACATTGAATATATCATGGGATTGATCAAACAATCCTACGAGAAAAATAAGTGAGAACTTCCATTGAGAAGTTCTTTTTTTATTGGGTTACAAGGGAAATGTGCAGAGCATGTTGAAAATGATATAGAGTTTTGAACCATATACTGGGAGTTGCTTATATGAAAAAGCGTTTTATACTATTGGGCTTATTCGCAAGTGTTTTAATGTTGGCTGCATATATTTACTCTCAAAATAAGAACACATATCCGGTCACAACTTCCGCCATTCATCCCGAAGAAGACCGCATCTATTTTATCTATTCCAACCCTCTCATAAAAGAAAGCACGCTGCTCTCAACCTCAACAGGCGAAAGATTTAATAGGCGCACGTTCAAGGTGGCGGATGTGCCGTACATCCAAACGAAGTCTTACGCATCAACAGACATTGTTTTATTAGCGGAACATGAGTCCTTTTATTACACGCTGGAGAAGGATGCCATAAAAAAGCATCCGCTGTCAGATCCATTTGCGTTTTGGTATGAGGGAAAGGATGTCTCTGTTAAGGCCTATAACGTTGATACGACGGGGAATGACATCCATATAAATGACAAAAAAACGAAAAAGGAATATAGCCTCACCTTGCCTTCACTTGTCACGATGGGGTCGAGTGACGAGAATTATATTTATGTCATTCAAGGCATGGCAATTTACGTGATTGACAGAAACACAGAGGAAATCATAGAGACCCTGAGCTTAGCCTCATACGCTGATACATTCGCAGACTCGGAGGAATTTATTGTCGCGAGCTCGCAGCATGAACTGACTGTGATTGAAAAAGGGACATGGAAGACGAAGTATATTTCTTATCCTGATGATCTTGAATATGCTGATACCGTGTACTATGACAAAGAAAGCGGCAGTTTTTATGTGACGTACGAAGACAAAGAGGGGGAAGCTCACTTGCTGGAATATGGGAAGGATTTTTCTTTTCATACATACGACTTGAAATTCCCTTATATGGAGGGGAAGTTTAAGGGGAATCAACTGTATGTTGTTGCCCAGGAAGAGCATAAAAAGGGCATTGGCGGGTACGTGGGTGTGTTTGATATCCATTCTAAGAAGATGCTTTATCAGTTTGATTTGCCTGAGGAACAAGTGAAGGTTCAGGATTTTATCGTGGTTGATTAGACTCCAAGGCTATAACTTAGAGTCAAGTTCTTATGTTTCGAGGTGAGTAAATTAACCAAATGCCACTTCAGCTGAATAATAGAATTTATTATAAACTTCAGCTTAGTTTTGATTACTAGAAAATATTTTATAAAATATATTTTAATTCTTGGTTTCATGGTTTATAATGTATAACAGTCCTGTATTTTACAATTTTGATTGGTTTGATGGAGGTATTTGATAATGAAAAGAGTAAATCACTTGATGACACTAGTTCTTGCGGGTGTGATGGCATTTGGACTAGTATTCATTGGATCGGGTCATTCAGCCAAGGCTGTTAGTAAAACTACGAGTTTTACTTTTCATGCAACTGTAGAATCAAAATCTTATATTCACACATCAGAAAACTATAAGAATGTTTATACTACAGTTGAAATGGGAAGAACAGGAACATGGGAAAGTGCTGCTTATTGCAAATTATATCTGCAGCGTTATACAAACGGTTCTTGGAAAACAATCGATACAGCTTCTGGAAATGCATCATATGGTAGAAAATTAAATGTTACATTCACAAACATTGCAAAAAAATCTGCATCGACTAGAGTGAAACTAAAACTTTATAATAATTGGGATCATTCAGACTATATGCAAACAGTATATTCTAGTAAATGGACTAGATGAAGAAAAAGCTCTCCTTTTTAAGAAGGAGAGCTTTTTTAATTACATTAATACGATCACCTAGTTTACCATTTTGGCGTTTGAATTCTATTTTAAAGTTTATTAAAAGAAACATATTGTTCTAATAGTCTAGTTATCTGATTTTAGATAAATAAAGATATAAAAACCTATAAATTAATTTAGCGATCATTGGGGAACAGAAGGATGAGCAGAGACAATTACATATAAATAGGGTGCGCTGTTTTTATCTATTTTACGAATATATATCAGCGTGTTCTGACAGCTGAGCTTCTGATAGGGATCAGGAAGAAACCGTGAATAAAGTGAGTTATACGAAGCCGACAGAGCAAGAGCAGAATGCGAAAACCGAATCATCTGATACAACTGGTACACAGAGCCCTTAGCAGGCATCGGAAAGCACAAAATCAGATTATCTTGCCAAACTGTCAGCAGATAGAAAAACACTATGATTATCAAATGATTGAGGATTACGGCTATAACTATCAAATGTGGGACGGATCGATGAATGAGATATTCGGCGGTTTGCAAAAGCAGCTTTCTGCTTCAGTCATGGTGGGCCTAAAAAGTGAACAGCGCCAATGGATGAAGGATAGAAATGCTACAGTTCAGAAAAGATATGATGAGGGCGTAGGTTCTTTATCCCGAGTCGTCCAAACGGAATAGCTTGCAAAACAGACGAAAGAGCTCTGTTACGATCGGTGAAAACGTATAGGAAATAAGTGACACGGGACCCTTCCATGGGGTCCTTTTTTGCCGAGAAAACAAATTGACAGGATGAAAAAACAATTTCTTCCTTTCATATTGTTTTCAAAATTTGGGATTGATAGAATATGACATATCTCACAGAGAAGGAGGGAAGCCGTTGAGTCAAGCCATACCGTCTTCGCGTGTTGGTGTTAAGATTAATGAATGGTACAAGATGATTCGCCAGTTCAGTGTTCCGGATGCTGAGGTGCTGAAAGCGGAGGTGGAGCAGGACATTCAGCAGATGGAAGAGGATCAGGATTTGCTGATCTATTATTCTCTCATGTGTTTTCGGCACCAGCTGATGCTGGATTATTTGGAGCCGGGACAAACATATGGGAATCGCCCTACAGTGACAGAGCTTCTGGAAACGATTGAAACTCCTCAGAAAAAACTCACAGGCCTTTTGAAATACTACTCTTTGTTTTTTCGCGGCATGTATGAATTTGATCAAAAAGAATATGTGGAAGCGATCGGTTTTTATCGCGAGGCGGAGAAGGAACTGCCGTTTTTGTCAGATGAAATTGAGAAAGCGGAATTTCATTTTAAAGTGGCAGAAGCGTATTACCATATGAAGCAAACCCATGTGTCGATGCATCATATCCTTCAAGCCTTAGACATTTATCAAGACCATCCGTTATATAGCATGAGAAGAATACAAAGCTTGTTTGTCATAGCGGGAAATTATGATGACTTCAGATGCTATGATAAAGCGCTCCCGCATTTAAGAAAGGCGCTGGAGCTGGCAATGGATATTCAAAACGACCGGTTCATTGGCAAATCTTTATTGAACATCGCCAACAGTTATGACAGGTCAGGAAGATATGATTTGGCCATTGAGTACTTCCAAAAAGCAGCGAAAGTAAGCAGAGAAACGGTCCCTGATTTGCTGCCGAAAGTCTTGTTTGGGTTAAGCTGGACATTATGCAAAGCTGGACAAAAACAGCAGGCGTTTCAGCTAATAGAAGAAGGATTAGAACATATCACAACCCATCCAAATGCGGGAGCCCACAAATTTTATAAAGAATTGTATCTGTTCTTACAGGCAGTGTACAAAGAGATTGTTGACGAACGCAAAATTCATGATCTTTTAAGCTATTTCGAAAAAAAGAACTTGCACGCTTACATTGAAGCATGTGCCCGCAGCGCTGCCGCTGTTTTTGAAAGCCGCTGTCATTTTGAGCACGCTGCTGCGTTTTATCGGAAAGTGCTGAAAGCGCAAGAAGATATTCAAAAGGGAGAGTGTTTATATGCTTATTAAGAAAAAAGTGATGATGTGTCTTGCTGTTCCCCTTATTTGCGGAAGCATTGCAGTTCCTTTCTTGACACAGTCCGGCGGTTTTAAGGAATCAACGGATCGAAACACGACGTATATCGATCATTCCCCTCATCATGTCATGACTGATCAGGATAAGAAAGCCCTTAGTTAGGGCTTTTTTTCTTGCTTTATTGGAAGTTTGTGTCGTCTCGTACTTTTAAACTACCGCCTTCCTTCTATTTCTAACGCAAGACACTCGAAACAACCAAACCATTTGAGGTATAATGGTTAAAGTGAATAACAGTATTTAGATTGATATATATGAAAGAGAGTGGAGCATCATGGGCCGTAAGTGGAACAATATTAAAGAAAAGAAGGCGTCTAAGGACGCAAATACGAGTCGGGTTTACGCAAAGTTTGGCCGTGAGATTTACGTGGCGGCGAAGCAGGGCGAGCCTGATCCGGAATCCAACCAGGCGCTGAAGGTTGTGCTTGAGCGCGCGAAGACTTACAGCGTGCCGAAAAATATCATTGAACGTGCGATCGAGAAGGCGAAGGGCGGAGCGGAAGAAAATTATGATGAGCTTCGTTATGAGGGCTTCGGGCCGAACGGATCAATGATTATCGTTGATGCGCTGACGAATAATGTGAACCGTACGGCGCCGGAAGTGCGTGCAGCGTTCGGAAAAAACGGCGGGAACATGGGTGTGAGCGGATCTGTCGCTTATATGTTTGACGCGACGGCTGTTATCGGTGTGGAAGGCAAAACGGCTGATGAAGCGCTTGAAATTCTCATGGAAGCGGATGTCGATGTCCGCGATATTTTAGAAGAGGATGACAGCGTGATCGTCTATGCGGAGCCGGATCAATTCCATGCGGTGCAGGAGGCGTTTAAAAACGCAGGTGTTGAGGAATTTACGGTAGCGGAGCTGACTATGCTTGCGCAGAGCGAAGTGACACTTCCTGAGGATGCGAAGGAACAGTTCGAAAAGCTGATTGACGCGTTAGAGGACTTGGAAGACGTTCAGCAGGTGTATCATAACGTAGATCTTGGTGAATAAAAAATGAGCAGACTGTCATGGTCTGCTTTTTTTATTGTCCGGGAAATTGTTTTAGCAGTTTATAGGCGGGTGTCTATACGCGCTGTAAGACCTTCTCATACGCTGGACTGTAACCTATGTGAAGGAGAGATTGGATATGACTGATACAAGACACTTCTGCTGCGGACCCGGTTTTGGCGCTTACCCAGGCTATGGTGCAGGCGGTCCGGGATTCGGAATGTACGGAGGCGCGGGCTATCCGGGCCATGGCATGTATACAGGGATGGGCCATCCAGGTTATGGAGGCGCAGGCAGCCCGGGTTATGGCATGTCTGGAGGATTCGGCGGCTACCCAAGCGGAGGCTATCCGAGCTACGGAATGCATTATGATAATGATGGACATCACCACCATTACCCTGATGGACATTACGGACACCATCAGGATGGAAATTATGGCCATCATGATGGTAATAACTACGGACACCATCACCACCAAATGGGACACTGGGGAAAAGACGGCCATAAATAAAAAGTGTGAAGAACGGACACTCTTGCTGATCAAGGGTGTTTTTTTGTTTTTCTTTTTCTTGACTGTTCAGTCTGGAAAAGGTAATATCTTCTTGTAGGAGGTGATATTCGTTTGGGTAGAAATAAAGAATTTGATACCGCGCTTGTTTTGCACAGAGCGATAGAGGTTTTTGGAGAGTATGGCTACGAAGGCACGTCGCTGCAAGAGCTGCTTTCTCATTTAGGCATTGCGCGCCAGAGTTTGTACGATACGTATGGAACGAAGCGGGATCTGTTTTTGTCCGCTGTGAAAACGTATCTTGAAGGAAAAAACGCGGCTGTTGTGGAAAGGCTTGAGGCACCGGGATCTGTCAAGGAAGCCATTCGTGATATTTTTCAGGAGGGTGTGAATGTCCTGAAAGATCCTGAACGTTCAAAGGCGTGTTTTATCATCAACAGCGCTATTGAACAAATCCCGCATGATTCGGACCTTGCCCAGTACTTTGAAGGGCAGACGAAACAGCTTGAGACGGCCTTTTATCAGGCACTGAGAAGGGCACAGGCTGAAGGAGAATTGAAGGAACATCTTGATATATCGGCGCTTGCCCGATATTTAAACCAGAGTCGGCTGTCTCTGACGTTTATCGCTAAGGTTTCTGCTGATTTTGACCAGCTTCAGGATTATGTTGAAGTGAGTTTATCTGTCCTTGATTGACTTTTTTTGATAAAGGGTGCTTAGCCCTTTGACGCATTTTCTGGACTGAATGGTCTAAAATAAAATACGAGGTGATGATCCATGATGATGACAGAATACGAAAAAGCATGTGACACACTGAATAAATTTATGCAATATATGCTTGAAAAGGATATGGAGAGCTGGACAGAGCTGTGGGATGAACATGCCGTATTGGAGTTTCCCTATGCGCCAGAGGGATTTCCGGAAAGAATTGAGGGGAAGGCGGCTATTTACGATTATATTAAGGATTTTCCTGATAACATTCATATTTCTGCGTTTACTGCTCCGACAGTGTATCGTTCGGCTGATACAAACACGATCATTGCGGAGTTTCAATGTGAAGGCTATGCGATTGCGACTGGGCTACCTTACCGGCAAACCTATATCAGTGTGATTGAAACGAAGGACGGCAGCATTTTATATTATAAGGATTATTGGAATCCGCTTGTCGTCAATAAGACATTTGGAGAAACCATTGAAACATTTATACAAACAGAGGAGGATGAAAAATGATGAGTCACGATCAGATTCTGATTACGGGAGGAACCGGCACGACAGGAAGCCGGATTGCGCAACGGTTAATTGAGCAGGGTTACAGCGTTCGCATCGCGAGCAGAAATAAGGGCAAAATGAGCAAGGCGGAGTATGTATATTTTGATTGGAAGGATGAGTCCAGCTTTACGCCTGCTTTGGAGCGGGTGAAACGGATTTACCTCGTTGCGCCGGTTGGTGTGTTTGACCCGTCTCCTTATGTGCTTCCATTTTTAAAGGAAGCGAAGCGGCTCGGTGCTGAACGTGTGGTGATGCTCAGTGCGTCCGCTGTTCCTGAGGATGGTCCTGTGTTTGGCGCATTGCATCGTGCAGTACAAGGGTTTCCGGAATGGGCGGTGCTGCGGCCGTCATACTTCATGCAAAACTTCATCAATGTCCAGCATCGCATGTCCATTCAAACTGAGGGGCACATCATCACGGCGGCGGGTGAGGGAAAACTTGGTTTTATTGATGCCGATGATATTGCGGAAACAGCAGTGCGTGCTTTGATTGACATTGTGCCTCATAATACTCATCATATTCTTACGGGACCTGAGGTGCTGAATTACGCTGAGGCGGCGGAGATCATCGGAGCCATGGCGGGACGTCCGGTGACGCATGTCAGCATTTCTTCTTCCGAGCTGAAAAACAGGATGGAAACAGCAGGTTTGCCTGCGGATTACGCGCGCTTTATGGCGGAATTAGATGAAGCGATCAGCCATGGTGCGGAACATCGGGTAACGGATACAGTGAAGCGTGTGACAGGAAAAGAACCCCGTTCGCTGACTGAGTTTGCGGCTGCTCATGCTGCATACTGGAAACGCTGATCTCATTTTGGACTGATCGATCTAGAAAGACCTTCGGCTCTGCCGAAGGTCTTCTTTTTAGCTATTGAGTTTAAAAAGGCTTGCCGCGTTTTCGGTGCCGATTTTCATTCGGTCCGTTTCACTGATTGGACACTGGTCAAACCAGGAAGAGATTTCTTCCATCGATTCATACGGATAGTCCACCGAGAATAAGATGCGGTCTGAGCCGACCTCTAACAATGTATCAATTAATGCCTGTGTTCTGAATACGCCGCTTGTTGTGAGATAAAAGTTTTTGCGGAGGTATTCAGTCGGCGCTTTTTTATGGTTTCCATGGGTCTCAGGACGCTGATGGCGCAGTCTGTGCTCGACGCGCGGCAGCGTAAACGGCAGACCCTCGCCTAAGTGTCCGAGAATTACGGTCAAATCCGGATATTCGTCAAACAGGCCGCTGAGAATCAGGCGGATGGCGTGTGTTGCTGTTTCAACGCCAAAGCCCCATGCTGAGCCGAGGAGGCCTTCGTAGCCTTCATAGATACGCTGCTGATTTGGCAGCGGAATACGCGGATGCAGATAGACGGGAACCTGAAGCTGTGCAGCTTTCTCCCAGAAAGGGCGTACCTGTGGCTCGTCTAAATATTGAGCGGTATTTTCGTCTCCGATATTACTGTAGCCGTTGACCAGGGCACCGACAAAACCGAGTTCGTTTACAGCCCGCTCCAGCTCCTTCGCTGCTTCTTCAGGATCTTGAAGCGGAACCGCCGCAAATGCTTTAAAACGGTCTGGATGTTTGGAAACGAAGAATTCCGCAGCGTGATCGTTCATTTGCTTTGCGAGTTTTACAGCTCTGTCAGGATCGGTGATGCCCTCAATACCAGGCTGTGTCAATGAGAGAATTGACGTTTGGATGCCGTTTCGATCCATGTCTTCAATCCGTTTATCGAATTCCTGCAATCGTTGTTGGACAGCGCTGAAATATTCATCGTCAGTAAAATTGTGACTTCCTGTTGCCGGAAAATCAGGAGATTCCCAGTGCTCTTCTAATGCGATTTTTCCATTCATGTCAAAAGGCTCCTCTCTTTTTCATGTCTGGTGTAGATCAGATGGAGTGCACTCATTTTACGTCAAGAAGCTTCGTTTCAATAGGTAATGAACAATGTGTTTATTACTTTACATCATGTACAAGATGTAAGTTCATGGTACAGTAGATTTTGGGAAAAGGTCAATAAACAGAGAACGTGCAAACGTTTAGAAGAAGACATCAGCAGATGATTTGTCCAGAAGAAAATAAAAGTTAGACAAGGAGGTAAAAAATGTCTAAAAAAAATAAAGTAGATCCGAGAGTCAAAAGAACGAACAAATTTTTAAGAGACGCATTGATCGCACTGTTGAAAGAAAAAGAAGCCAATTCGATTACGATTCAGGAAATTACTGAAAAAGCGGATCTGACCCGCGGCACTTTTTATTTGCACTATCGGGATAAACAGGATTTTCTGTTTCAAAGCATGACGGAGGTTCTCGATGATTTGATCCAGCAGGTTAAGCCTGAGACGCCGGTGGAACCGGTCATTATTAATGAGGATCATCCGCCTGTTTCATTTGTGAAGCTCTTTGAGTACATTCATGAACACGCCGAGTACTTTCAAGTGATGCTGAGTGACAGAGGGCTTCCTCAATTCAGAAGTTTGATGGCGGAATTCGTTCAGAAACGAATTTACGAGGAATTGCTTTCATCTATTGAAGAATCTGAGAAACAGCTTCAGATCCCGAAAGAGATACTGGTCAGCTATATCACTTCCGCTCATATCGGGGTGATTTGTTCCTGGCTGGAGAGCGGCATGAAGTACAGTCCTTTATTTATGGCGAATCAATTAACACGTTTAACGCTCTTGGGACCGCTCCGGATAGCGGGGATAGAAAAACAAATCAAGCTTCCTTATTAAGAATTTCAGTCATAATGACGCCTCCTGTCTCATACCTATTAAGGTCATTGTTATTGAGAAAGGAGGAGCCAGAATGAAGGAGATGCAGCCATTTACACCTGTTAAATCATACACGCCCTTTCACAGCCGTTTTGATCCCTGTCCGCCCATAGGGAAGAAATATTACAGAACGCCCCCTAATCTCTATATGACCTTTCAGCCTGAGCATATGGAGCAGTTTTCGCCGATGGAGGCTTTAAGGAAAGGCACCCTTTGGAAGGATCTCTATGATTTTTATGAAAATCCTTATCGAGGGGGAGACGCACATGACAAAAAAGGTTGATGCGGAATATTACCGCCAGCTTGAGCAGATTCAAGCAGCTGATTTTGTGCTTGTTGAGCTGAGCCTGTATTTAGATACACATCCTGATGATGAAGACGCGCTGAAGCAATTCAATCAATATTCCGGCTATGCAAGGCACTTAAAAAGGCAATTCGAATCATCTTACGGACCGCTTTTGCAGTACGGCAATAGCCCCGCGGGCGAGGAGTGGGATTGGAATCAAGGGCCTTGGCCGTGGCAAGTATAAGGAGGAATGCCTGAATGTGGGTGTATGAAAAGAAGCTGCAATATCCTGTCAAGGTCAGCACGTGCAATCCGACGCTGGCGAAATATTTGATTGAGCAGTATGGCGGAGCGGACGGCGAGCTGGCCGCGGCTCTCCGGTATTTGAACCAGCGGTATACCATTCCTGATAAGGTCATCGGCCTTTTAACAGATATCGGCACGGAGGAGTTTGCCCATCTGGAAATGATTGCGACGATGGTGTATAAGCTGACGAAAGATGCGACGCCGGAGCAGCTGCGAGAAGCCGGGCTTGGTGATCATTACGCGAATCATGACGGCGCGCTTTTTTATCATAATGCGGCGGGGGTGCCTTTTACGGCAAGCTATATTCAGGCGAAGGGCGATCCGATTGCGGATTTGTATGAAGATATCGCAGCAGAAGAAAAAGCGCGGGCGACGTATCAGTGGCTGATTGATATTTCGGATGATCCTGATTTGAACGATTCCCTGCGGTTTTTGCGTGAACGTGAAATTATACATTCTATGCGCTTTAGGGAAGCGGTTGAGATTTTAAAAGAAGAACGGGATAAGAAGAAACTCTTTTAACAGCAGCGGGGGCTCCCTTTCATGCGTCCTTTTACATACAGACAAAATATTCTGTTTTTTTGTCGTTTGCTTGCATTATAATGGAGGTATGCATGTAAGTTAGTTTTGATCGGGGGGCCTTTATGTCATCTTTTAAGATTACGAAAGAAACAGTTGCAAATGATTTTTACGCCGGCCTGGCAGACCGTGAGGATGCAGAGCAAATAACGGGACTGCTCGTCCGTACGGCTGAATGGCTGCGGGACCGGGGCTCTGACCAGTGGAGCGGGCTGCTGGAGGGACATGACTCACATGATATTGTTGGCTCGATTGAAAGCGGACATGTGTTTGTGTTTCAAAAAGATCAAGAGCTGGCGGGTGTAGTGATGCTTCTGCCTGAGCCGAGCGAATGGGACAGAACGCTTTGGGGAGAAGAGGGGCACGAAGAGTCCATTTATTTGCACCGTCTGGCGGTCAGCCGCCGGTTTGCGGGAAATGGGCTTGGGGCCGAGATTCTCACATGGACGGAGACGGGTGTTGAGTATCCGGGGAAGAAGCGGATCCGTCTTGATTGTGTTGCTGATAACGACGCCTTGCATTCCTTTTACAGGCGAATGGGATATGAATTCAAGGGATCAGATGCCTCGGGGTTTCATTTGTTTGAGAAAGAACTGAACAAGTCAGAATAAGCGTCCTTTTTAGGAGGCTTTTTTGCCTTTTTGAAAAGGGAGGACAGGGCGAATGATCCTTTTTTATGTGATGGCCATTGCGACGGCTTGTATTTCTGCTTGTGTATCTATTTTTCTGCGTTTGAGGATGCCGCAAAGAAAATGGCCGGAATGCATACTGGCCGTGCTGATTGTTCTCGGTGTGATTACAATTTGGTGCAGCATCTTTTTTGTCGGCGGCTGGGATGGCATGGCGCTGGGCATGCTTGGGATTCATGTGATAGTCGGAGCGTTTGCCGGGTACTTGATCGAGACGGTGTTCCGGCTGTTGAAAAGACAAATTAGGAGAAGGTAAGGCATTTGCCGTCTCAAATGATGTCGAATTTTTTACGGGGTGGCAGGAATTTTCTTTCGAGTGGAGAAATACATATTACTTTACAATGAAAGCGTTTTCTGAAGTAGGAAGGTGATGTTGATGATACATAGCCTGACAAATGGGCTGAATCGTTTTTGTACATGGGTAATGAGACTGGCTTATGTCAATGTGCTGTGGATCTTGTTTTCTCTTGCCGGGCTCGTTGTGTTTGGGTTGATGCCTGCTACGGCCGCGATGTTTTCGGTGGCGAGAGAGTGGGCGAAGGGGAACACGGATGTCCCAGTGTTTTCTGTCTTTATCCGGACGTTTAAGAAGGAGTGGGGGGCAGCTCAGCTGTTGGGGCTCATTCTGGTGACGGCCGGCTTGTTTTTGTTTGCGGATATACGGATTGCCGCTCAGATGAATCAGCCTGTGCTGGTGAATGTGTTTATGAGCATCGGATTGATTTTCGCGTTTGTGCTGTTATATGTGTTTCCGGTCTTTTCGCATTTTGACGTAAAGCTCAGACAGGTGCTGAGCATCAGCTTTTTGATTGCCTTCAGCCGGCCATTGGTGACGCTGATAATGGCAGCGGGTGCGGTCGGAATGTTGTTTCTTGTGCTGTTTCATGTGACGTTTTTGCTGTTTTTCAGCGGTAGTGCGCTGAGCTTGTTGTTAACGAAGCTGTCCTTTAAAGCATTTATGTCAATAGATCAGCGTCAGGAGAAAGAAAAGGCGGCATGAAAGGAAGAGTCGCGGGCCGGTACAGGCGGATGAAGATTAAGGATAAGCTGTTTGTGTTTCTGTCATTGATTATGGCCGTGTCCTTTTTGTTTGTATACAGCGGGGTGCAGTACGCTTTTCATGTCTATGATGAACAGATTTACCGCAAATCCTCGGAGGTGCTGCGGATGTCTTCTGAACGGATTGAAGACGAGCTGAAGAAAATTGAAGATGTATCGTATGAAATTATTACCGATGAACACATTCAGCGCATTCTCAGCATGCAAAACCGTGATGATACGTATGACCAGTATCAAATGAAGCAGGAGCTGTGGGATCAGCTTGCGCAATATGCCGGCGATGAAAAGTACATTGATTCGATTCATTTGATTGATGCCCGCGGCTCAGAGTATTCCGCCGGAAGCAGTTCATCGGACCTTATGAAACAGCAGCAGGAAGAGGTATTTGAACGGGCGAAAGCGCAAAAAGGCAGAAATCTTTGGATGACCCTAGGCAGTTCAGATCCTGTCCTGATTTCAGCGCGGCAAATCAGATCGTTTCATCAGCTGAGTTTAAATGGCTTGGGCATGGTGCTGATTCAAGTGAATGTGAAACAGATGATTCGTGATTTGCCGAAGGATTGGGGCGATTCGGTCGGAGATATGATGATCGCAGACAAGGACGGCAATCTGGTATATTCGGCCCGTGCATCGGTGCTTACGCCTGAGATGACAAAGCAGACGCTGCGGCATCCTGGTTATGACTTGGTAAAAAAGAATGGCAAACGTTATTTTATTTCTTTCCTTCAATCATCCTATCAAAACTGGAGCTACTACAATGTCATCCCCTTTGATCAGATGTTCGCGAAAATTTCCTTTATGAAAACGGTGATCGGTACGTGCTTTCTTTTGTTTTTCAGTGTAGTTTTGCTTTTCGGGCGGAAGATTGCCAACAGCATCACAGAGCCGATCGAGCAGCTTGTATCCGCAATGAAATCGGTGCAGCACGGCGGGATTGAGGCGGGCGTGTCGCTGTCACTGCCGGAACACACACAGGATGAGGCGGGAACGCTGAACCGCCATTTTACCGTAATGATGAAGCGGATCAATGAGCTGATGGAAGAAAATGTGGAAAAGCAGCTTATTATTAAAGAAACAGAATTGAAGGCGCTGCAAGCCCAGATTAACCCGCATTTTTTGTATAACACGCTTGAGTCCATCAATTGGCTGGCGAAAGCGAATCAGCAGAAGCAAATTTCTCAAATGGTAGAGTCGCTCGGTTTTCTCCTGCGAAACAGCATTCATATCAAAGAAGATACAGTGACCCTTCAGGAGGAGGCGGATATTGTGCTTCACTATATGACGATTCAGCGGTTTCGGTTTGAAGAGCGCTTGAACTTCACACTGGACATCGCCGAAGAGGTAAAGCATTGCCGAATTCCGAAGCTGACACTCCAGCCGCTGGCGGAGAATGCGATTCAGTACGCGCTTGAGCCTTTTACTCGGCCATGCGCCATCCGCATTCAAGCGAAAAAAACGGAGGACTGCGTCTGTATTACTGTCGAAGATAACGGGCCTGGCATGAACGAACGTATTCTTGAAAATACGGGCGGAAGAGGGATCGGGCTCTGGAATATTCATGAACGCATCCGACTGATGTTCGGGGAGCCGTATGGCTTACGCATTCAAAGTGAGAAAGGGAAGGGAACGGCGATTTTACTGACAATACCGTGCCGAAATGAGGTGGTGTGATGTACAAAATACTGCTTGCTGATGATGAGAGAATTATTCTTGACGGAATGGCAGGGATCATTGAGTGGGAGACGCTCGGCGCTTCTTTAGTCGGAAAAGCGCAAAACGGAATTGAAGCGTATGAGAAGATCGTAAACAAGCAGCCGCATATCGTCGTCACTGATGTAAAAATGCCCGGTATGGACGGACTTGAGCTGATCAAAAAGGTGTCAGCCGTCTGCCCGTCCGTGCAATTTATCGTCCTGTCTGGTTTTGGGGAGTTTGAGTACGCGAAGGAAGCGATGAAATACGGGGTAAGGCATTATTTGCTGAAGCCCTGCAATGAACAGCAAATTATCCGTTCATTAGAGGAGATCATCGCCGAGCTGAAGCAGCATGATGTGCGGAAGAAGAAAGCCGCCCACCTGAAACATGAGCTGAATCATATCCGCTCCTTTGCAGCTGATCAATACCTGGAAGGTTTGATCGCCGGTGTCACCCATCTGTCTCCGCCGCCTTCGCTTGCAGGAAAGAAGATTCGCCTTATCATCGCGGAGAATACTCAGCCTGTAGATTCTGCGGCCAGAGAGGCATTTGGTTCCGCGCTGACAGCTTTTTGCTGCAGCGGAGGACGTGCGGTGTTTGCCGTGGAGGAGGGCACGCCCGATCTGGAGAACAAGGCGGAAGACGGCTTGGCAGGCTGCCGGGTAATCATCAGCCGGACGGGGGAGCTGCGGGACGCAGGACAGCTGTTCCGGGAAGCAACTGAAACGGCCGGTGACCAAAAGCGGAGTGATTTGATTAATAAAATCACCAGGCTTGTCGCCGACGAGCTCGGCAATCCGAATCTCTCTCTGAAATGGGCAGCAAAAGATATGCTGTTTATGAACCCTGATTATCTGGGGAAAATCTTTAAGCAGGAGACAGGGGAAAAGTTTTCTCAATATGTTACACGGGTGCGTCTTGAGCATGCGATGAAGCAGATGAAGCTGAGGCGGGATGTGAGTGTATCAGAAATCGCGGAAGAAATCGGGTTCGGTGATAATCCGAAGTATTTCAGTCTTGTCTTTAAAAAATATACCGGTCTGACACCGTCAGAATTCAGAAGAAAACAGGGAGGCGCTTCCGCAGGATAGCCATCTCTGTTTTTTTAACTTTCGCCACTGTTTTTTGAGTGTTTCGCCTCGTCACAACCCTTTAAAATAAAATGTAAGCACTTACATTAAAGGGGGGATTGATTTGAACAAGGTTTATTACGTGCTGCTGTCACTTGTATGCGTCTTTTTCTTCAGCGGATGTTCTGCGGGTGAAGAGGCGTCAGGGAAAAAAGAGGACATGACGCTCAGAATCGCATGGTGGGGCGGACAGCCGCGGCATGACTATACAACAAAGGTCATTGAATTATATGAGAAAAAGAATCCGCATGTCCATATTGAAGCGGAATTTGCGAACTGGGATGACTATTGGAAGAAGCTTGCGCCAATGTCTGCCGCGGGCCAGCTGCCTGATGTCATTCAAATGGATACGGCATATTTGGCGCAATACGGAAAGAAAAATCAGCTTGAGGATTTAACGCCATATATGAAGGACGGAACAATTGACGTCAGTTCAATCGATGAGAATATGCTGTCCGGCGGAAAGATTGACGGAAAGCTTTACGGATTTACACTTGGGGTCAACGTGCTTTCTGTGATTGCCAATGATGATCTGCTGAAGAAAGCCGGTGTTTCAATTCATCAGGAAAACTGGACGTGGAAGGATTATGAGAAGCTGGCGTATGAGCTGCAGGAAAAAGCCGGCGTATACGGATCTAACGGAATGCATCCGCCTGATATTTTCTTCCCGTATTATTTGCGCACGAAGGGTGAGCGTTTTTATAAAGAGGACGGCACGGGCCTTGCGTATCAGGATGACAAGCTGTTTGTCGACTATTTTGAGCGGCAGCTGAGGCTGGTCAAAGCAAAAACATCGCCAACGCCGGACGAAAGCGCCCAAATTAAAGGGATGGAAGATGACTTTATTGTCAAAGGCAAATCAGCCATTACATGGAACTACTCCAATCAATATTTGGGCTTTGCCCGGCTGACAGACTCACCGCTGTCTCTCTATCTGCCGCCTGAACAAATGAAGGAAAAGGCACTGACGCTGAAGCCTAGTATGCTGTTTTCCATTCCGAAAAGCTCTGAGCATAAAAAAGAGGCCGCGAAGTTCATTGATTTCTTCGTGAATAATAAAGAAGCGAACCAGCTGATTAAAGGCGAGCGGGGCGTTCCGGTATCCGACAAGGTGGCAGATGCGATAAAACCGGAGCTGAATGAGGAAGAGGCCAACATTGTGGAATATGTGGAAGCCGCGTCGAAAAACATCAGCAAAGCCGATCCGCCGGAGCCGGTGGGAAGCGCTGAGGTTATTAAGCTGCTGAAGGATACGTCTGATCAGATTCTGTATCAGAAGGTATCGCCGGAAAAAGCCGCCAAAACGTTCCGGAAGCAGGCCAACGACATTTTAGAGAGAAATAATTGACGGGAAATGGGGCTGACAGAATGAAAATAAGCCGGAGTAAGAGAAAAGACAATCTGGCGGGATATGCTTTTATTTCTCCGTTTATTATCGGCTTCTTCTGTTTTACGGTGATTCCAATGGGCGCGTCTCTGTTTCTGTCCTTTACAAGCTACGACCTGTTTACGGCGCCGAAGTGGATCGGGCTCGATAACTATAAGGAAATGTTTACGGGTGACGAAAAGTATTGGCAGTCGCTGAAGGTCACTTTCACGTACGTACTTGCCGGGGTGCCGCTCCGCCTCGGCTTCGCGCTTTTTATTGCCGTCATTTTAAACAACGCGGCAAAGGGAACAGCCATCTACAGGACGCTGTTTTATCTGCCTTCGATCATCGGCGGAAGTGTGGCTGTTGCCATTATGTGGCGCAATATTTTCGGCAATGACGGGGTCATCAATGCGCTGCTGTTTTTTGTCGGGATCGATCAAAAAATTCTCTGGTACCAGGACCCGACAAGCGCGTTATGGACGCTGATTCTCTTGTCCGTCTGGCAGTTCGGGTCATCCATGCTGATTTTTCTGGCCGGGCTGAAAAACATTCCGGCATCATACTTGGAGGCGGCCAGCGTGGACGGCGCAACCCGCGTGCAGCGTTTCTTTAAGATCACGCTGCCGATGCTGACGCCGATTATTTTCTTTAACCTGGTCATGCAGACGATTTCTGCTTTTATGACCTTTACCCCAGCCTATATCATCTCAAAAGGCGAGGGCGGGCCGCTTGACGGGACGTTATTGTATTCACTCTATTTGTTCCAGCGGGCGTTTAACTATTTTCAAATGGGCTACGCCTCGGCGATGGCGTGGATCATGCTGATCATTGTCGGGCTGATTACGCTGATTTTATTTAAAACATCATCATATTGGGTTCACTACGAATCAAAGGAGGAATAACGGATGGAGCCGGTCAACCAGCCTGTCAGGCAAGCCCCGGTGTTTGAAGGGAAAAAAGCCGGGCGCATCAGGCCAAAACGCATTCTGTTCCATGTTCTTACGGCGTCACTGGCGGTGTTATTGCTGTATCCCGTCATTTGGCTGTTTGTCAGTTCTTTTAAAGAAAGCTCCAGTATTTTCACAACCTCTCATTCTCTCATTCCAGATCCTTTTATTCTCAGCAACTATGCTGAAGGGTGGAAGGGCATTGCGGGTCAGCCGTTTTTGACCTTTATTAAAAACTCGGCGATCATTGTCGGGCTGTCTACAATCGGCGCCGTCCTGTCATCGGCTGTCATTGCCTACGGCTTTGCGCGCATTCCGTTTAAAGGAAAAGCATTTTGGTTCGCCTGCATGATGGGGACGTTAATGCTGCCGCATGAAGTGCTGATGATTCCGCAGTACATTATGTTTGCGAAATTAGACTGGCTGAATTCTTTTAAACCGATTGTCGTTCCGCAATTTTTCGGGCATGCGTTTTTTATCTTTCTGATGATCCAGTTTATCCGGACGATCCCTGAGGAGCTGGATGAAGCAGCGAGGATCGACGGGTGCGGGCGCTTTGCCTGTTTTTGGCGGATCATTCTGCCGCTCATTGCACCGGCGCTTGCAACGTCTGCGATTTTTTCTTTCTATTGGAAGTGGGAGGAGCTGATTCAGCCGCTGCTCTATTTGAACAAGCCGGAGCTTTATCCTGTTTCTCTTGCGCTGAAGCTTTTCCTGGACACGGAATCAGCTTCAAACTGGGGAGCGATGTTTGCCATGTCGGCCGTCTCTTTGCTGCCTGTGATTCTCGTATTCTTTCTGTTTCAAAAATATATCGTTCAGGGCATCAGTACGACCGGATTAAAATAAAAAGGAGTGTTACAGATGGCACAGCTTATCTTTGATGAAGAAAAGGTCACATCCGTTATGGACAGAATTGTGAAACGGACATTTCAAATGGATTTTGCGTGGGATTGGCCGGGCGGCGTCGCGTTTTACGGCGTGGCAGAGGCGTATGAAGCGACGGAAAACGAGGAGTATATCAAACTGTTAAAAACGTGGGTGGATGAACAGCTTGAGGATGGGCTGCCGCCGCTATCGATCAACGGTGTATCGATCGGGCATACGCTTTTGTTTCTGCATCAGGTGACGGGAGATAACGTCTATTTGGAAACGGCTGGCGAGATGGCGGAATATGTGCTTCATCACGCGCCCCGCTTTGGGGAAGGTATTCTTCAGCATACGGTGAACTCGTCGGATTATGTGTTTCCTGAGCAGGCATGGGCGGATACGCTGATGATGGCGGGGCTGTTTATGCTGAGAATCGGCCGTGTGATGGAGCGGGAGGATTATTTTGAGGACGGCCTGCGCCAGTTTCATGGACATGAGGACGTGCTGCAGGACCCCGTGACCAATCTGTATTACCATGCCTGGGACAATAAAGCGCAAAACCACCTGTCGGGGATTTATTGGGGACGGGCGAATGGCTGGGCTGCGCTTACGATGGCAAAAGCGCTCCCGCTCATCGAGGTGACGCATCCTTCTTTTATGATCATTGACGGATCGCTTAGAGACCAGTTAAGCGCGCTTGTCCGGCTGCAGGACGATTCAGGGCTGTGGCATACCATTTTGGATGATCCGGATTCGTATTTGGAGGTTTCGGCATCGGCGGGTATTGCCTCTGCTTTGCTGTCGAGCGGGAAGCTCTATACAAAATACGCGCAGAAATCACTTACCGCTATTTTGGATGCGGTGGAAGAGGACGGACGTGTCAGCAAAGTATCCGCGGGCACAGCCGTCATGAAAAATGCGGAAGGATACAAACAAGTGCCTTACAAACGAATACAAGGCTGGGGACAGGGACTTGCACTCACATTTCTCGCTGATGTGCTGAGAACGAAAAAACGCGTGTATCAGTAAAGACGGCGGCGGGGGGAAAGGGATGAAAAAACAGCCTCAACAGAAAGAACGGGTTTCACGATGGAAGGGAACGTATTTCAAAAGAAACTTTGTTTTCATTTTGCTGATTGCCTGTATTCCCGGACTGCTGACAGGCGGGGCCATCTACTTTTTGTCTATCGATAAGGTGGAGAAAGAACTGCAAAAGTCGCATGAAACACAGGTGGCGCGTGAAGTCAGCCGGATGGATGAGAAGCTGGAAGGGCTTGAGCTGACGCTTGCCCAAATGGCATACGATTCCTCGCTGATGAACGGATTGGCCGAGAAGGATTTGGAGAAAGACTTTACATTCTCCTATCAAATAACGAAGAAGCTGTTTCTTTTGCGGGATCAACAGCCGCTGATTCAGCAGGCTTCTATCTTTCTGAACAGCCCCCGGCCTCTTGTGCTGAGCCCCGAATACAGCGCACTGACAGAACAGGATATGCTTCGCAAATACCGCTCGCTTCTCGACTCCGATCGGAGTATTTATTGGAGCCGATCGGGAAAAGACGCCGCGCTGATTCAGCTCATTCCGGGTGCGGCTGAGAAACCGTTTGGCGCGATCATGCTGACGGTAGATCCGAAAGAAATGGAGGCGCTTCTGCAAAGTTTGTCTCCTTACCCTGAAGGCAGCGCGCTACTTCTTGATCAAAAGCGGGAGGTGCTTTTCCATGGAAGAGATAAGGATTTTGAAAATGCTTTAATGAATGAGGTGAAAAAACAGCCTCGCCAGAAAGGCCATTTTCAGATGAATTGGAATGGCACGGTGTATTCCGTCTCCTATGGAGAAATGAAGCGAATGCACCAGAAGTGGACCTTTGTTTCTGCGGCGCCTCTTTCAGCTATCACAGCGCCGATGGTGTTTTTATCAAAGGTGATTATTGTGATGCTTGTCGTTTGTATCGGCTTGGCTGTGTGCATGACGTGGTACGCTTCGAGGAGTATCTATCGCCCGATTCAGCATCTGCTCGGACTGTTTACGGGAGGAGAGAAACAAGCATGGCAGGCGTCAGGTCAGGACGAATTTAAGTGGATTGAAAAGAGATGGAATGATCTTTCCCTTGAGAGCCGGAGGCTTCATGAGCAGCTGCTCCGGCAGACGCCCCATATGAAAAAGAGTTTTTTGCAGCACCTGCTTCAGGGTGACTTTTACTATGACACAGAGGACAGCCTCAGATCGCGGATGGAGGATGCGGGATGGGACATCGGGGAAAACATATTTCACGTGCTTGATCTTCAGGTGACAGGGCTTCGCTGTGATAAAAGCATGTTCTATGCCGACGATGAACAGCTTGCTGTGTTTACACTGACCAATTTACATGAGGAGCTCGCGGCAAACCGGCGTTTTCAACCTTTAATTCTTGATATTGGCCGCCTTTCCGTCACCGTGCTTGTGATGAAAACGAGCGGCTCGGATCTGAAGGCGCATCTTTCAGAGCTGGCCCACATATTTGGTGCTGTCACGGGACTAAGCCTGACCGGGACAATGAGCAGGCAATCGGCCCGTATTAAGGATATCCCATCTTTGTTTAAGGATGTGAAAAGCGGCAAGTCCCGCAGATGTTTTGCCAATCGCCATCAGATCATCGATTTGCAGGATGATGTTTTTCAGGCTGAGCCATCCGCACCCTACTATCCTTTTGAACTTGAAAAACAAATCGTTCAGGCCATTCGGCTGGAAAGAAAAGCGGAAGCAGAGGAGCTGATTCGCTTATGTATGGCTGAAATGGCTGAAAAGGCGGTCAGCGACAGACAAGTGCATTCTGCGCTGATACAGCTGTTTTCCCGCATCCAGGAGGATATTCTGCATTCCGGCCTTCACCCGAGCGAGCTGTTCGGCAACAGGGATATGCTTCGCGAAATATCTGAGCTGCATGAGCCTGTCCAAGCGGCTGCCTGGCTGATGGATGCGGTTGTCACCCCGTACCTCGCCAAGCTTGAAGGCAGGAAAAACAGACAGCAAAAACAGGTGGCGGAACGTGTGATTGCGATGATTCATGAGCAGTATATGGCGGATCTTTCTCTTGAAAGCTGCGCGGATGCGCTGGGCATGAATTCTTATACCTTGAGCAAGGCCTTTAAGCAAGTGACGGGCGTTAATTTTATTGATTATGTGACCCGCATCAGAATCGAAAAAGCAAAAGAACTGCTGGTCAATACAAATAAAAAAATTCATGATGTGTCAGAAGAAGTCGGCTATCGCCACAATTATTTCAACCGGATTTTTAAAAAGCAGGTCGGCATGCCGCCGGGAGTCTTCAGGCAAATGTATCAGGAAACGCCGTGAAAGGAGAGGACATGTGATGGAAAAAACGATTCAGGTATTCTTAGCAGGGGATTCCACCGTAAGCGACTGCCCGCCGCATGAAGCGCCGATGGCAGGCTGGGGGCAGGTTTTCGGTCAATTGTTCACTGAACAGGTGAAGGTGTGCAATCACGCCAAAGGGGGAGCAAGCACCAATTCATTTGTTGAGGAAGGAAGGCTTCAGACGATTGCTGAGCGTATATCCCAAGGCGATTATTTGTTTATCCAATTCGGCCACAATGACCAGAAACCGCGGGGAACGAAACCGTACTCGACGTATCAGCAATTTCTCACTTTGTTTGCGGACACAGCGCGTGAAAAAGGCGCGCAGCCTGTGTTCGTTACATCGGTGCAGCGCCGCCGCTTTGATCAAAACGGAAGGATTGAGCACACGCTCGGTGAGTATCCGGATGCGATGAAAGCGTTAGCGAAGGAGCTTGATGTGCCAGTCATTGATTTGCTAACGAAAACGAAGGCGCTTTATGAAGCATACGGCCCGGAGGAGTCAAAGCGTTTGTTTATGTGGTTTCAGCCGGGTGAACATCCGAATTATCCAGACGGCATTGAGGATAATACGCATTTTTCAGAAGAAGGGGCCATGGAGGTTGCGAAGCTCGTTGCCGAGAGTATCGAAGAAATCGGCTTTCCGCTGAAGGATCATCTCGTAAGCCGGGAGGGGAAAGAACATGTATAAAGAAGGCGCGTGCCTGTACCGCAATCCGCTCCGTTCAGCAAGCGATATGAAAGACTGGCGGATGGAGGGAGGCGGGCACGTTTCATTCGAAGAGCACCGTATGCACCTGTCACATGTAGAGGACGAAGCGCACTTTGTTTATTGGTGCCCGGAAACATTTCCCGATGGCATCATTGTGAAGTGGGATTTTTACCCGATTGAACAGCCGGGGCTGTGTATGCTGTTTTTCGCGGCTGCCGGCATCGGAGGCGAGGACTTATTTGACTCGCGACTCAAGAAAAGAACAGGAAAGTACCCCGAATACCATTCCGGAGACATCAATGCGCTCCATCTGTCGTATTTCCGCAGAAAATACCCGGAGGAAAGAGCGTTTCGCACCTGCAATCTAAGAAAAAGCCGCGGTTTCCACCTCGCTGCACTGGGAGCTGATCCGCTGCCTTCTCCGGACGACGCTGTTTCCCCGTATCATATGAAGCTCATTAAGGATAAAGGGTATGTGCATTTTTCGATCAATGATCTGCCCATTCTGGAGTGGCAGGATGACGGAAGCACATTCGGGCCTGTGTTAACGAAAGGAAAAATCGGGCTGAGGCAAATGGCGCCGATGAAAGCCGCTTATCGTGATTTGTCTGTGCACCAAGCGGTGAGAGGATGAAGACGACTGTGACGGATGCGCTTTATGCAGGCTGTGAAGCGGTTGTGAAAATCGCGTGGCTGAACGGGCTGTGGCTGTTGTTTACACTTTTGGGCGGCGTTCTTTTCGGATGGGCGCCGAGCACAGCCGCGATGTGTGCCGTCATACGGAAATGGCTGATGGGGCATAAAGATGTCCCGGTATTTGCGTTATTTCTGGATACCTACAAAAAAGAGTTTCTGAAGGTCAATGTGATTGGACTTGCGTTTATTGCTCTTTTGCTTATGTTGTCCGCCAATTATTATTATTTTTCGGCAAGTGCGGATTGGCTGTCCTTTACTGTGACGAGCTGCACACTCTTGGCGGGGCTTTTGTACACCGTCGCGCTCATGTATGTGTTCCCTCTTTATGTGCATTACGAGCTTCCGCTTCGCCAATATATTCCGCAAGCGCTGCTGTTTGGCGCCATGCGGCCGCTGACCACCGGCTGCATGTTGATCGGCTGCGGATTTGTGCTTTACTTGCTGTATACGCTTCCGGGTCTGATCCCATTTTACGGCCCTAGTTTATTTGGGCTCGTGTCGATGTTTTTTGCTTACAGAGGGTTTCAAAAAACAGAGGCCCGGCACCGTCATCAGGCCGGGTAAACAAAAAAATGACAAACCGGCAAAAAAGTGCAGCCAACCAAAAACGTTTATGCAAAAAAGTGACATTGAAGACAGCTTCTTAAGCGCATAAAATCCAATTTAAGTAAGCGCTTACAGATCAATGATAAGGAGCTGTCTGATGATTAGACGAAGAAAAAGCATGTTTACCACTCTCACACTGTTGGTGTTGTTGATGATGGGGGGTTCTGTGTTTCCTGTCAAAGCAGAAGGAGCGGCGCGGCAGATGGAAGCGCTGAACCGGGGCCTTGTGGCAGTCAAGACGGAAGGCGGCATTTTTGTCAGCTGGCGGTTTCTTGGGACAGAAAACGCATCCGTGGCGTTTAATGTGTACAGAGACGGACAAAAGCTGAATGCTTCGCCTGTCAAATCCACGAATTATATCGATAAAAACGGATCTGCGGGCTCAACGTATTCCATTCGGGCTGTTGTAAACGGTACCGAGCAGGCAGCTTCTGAAAAAGCCTCTGTATGGGCACAGCCGTATCACTCCGTTCCACTTGATAAACCGCCTGGCGGCACGACGCCAAAGGGCGAAGCCTATACCTACAGTGCCAATGATGCCAGTACGGGTGATGTGGATGGCGATGGGCAGTATGAGCTGATCCTCAAATGGGACCCGTCCAATTCAAAGGATAATTCACAGGACGGCTATACGGGTGAAGTGTTTATTGATGCGTATAAGCTGGACGGAACAAGATTATGGCGAATCGGTCTCGGCAAAAACATCAGAGCAGGCGCACACTACACTCAGTTTATGGTGTATGACCTGGATGGTGACGGAAAAGCGGAAGTGGCGATGAAGACCGCTGACGGAACAAAAGACGGCACGGGAAAAGTGATCGGAAATGCGAATGCCGATTACAGAAATGAGCAGGGGCGTGTGCTTTCTGGTCCTGAGTACCTGACTGTCTTTCAAGGTGAAACGGGGAAAGAGCTTGTCACTTCAAACTTTGAACCGGCACGAGGGAACGTATCGGATTGGGGAGACAGCTACGGCAACCGGGTCGATCGTTTTCTTGCGGGCATTGCGTATCTCGACGGGCAGCGGCCGAGTCTGATTATGACTAGAGGCTATTATGCCAAAACCATGCTTGTTGCGTATAACTTCAGAGACGGAAAACTGTCAAAGCTCTGGACGCTGGATTCCTCTCAGTCGGGCAATCAAGCGTTCGCCGGACAGGGCAATCACAATCTAAGCATTGCGGATGTTGACGGAGACGGAAAGGATGAAATCATCTTCGGCTCAATGGCTGTTGACCATGACGGCAAAGGCATGTACTCGACAGGCTTAGGCCACGGTGATGCCCTCCATACCGGGGATCTTGATCCGAGCCGGCCGGGGCTTGAAGTATTTCAGGTTCATGAGGACAAAAACGCGCAATATGGCTTATCCTTCCGGGATGCCGCGACAGGAAAAATCATTTGGGGTGTTCACGCCGGCAAGGATGTAGGCCGGGGGATGGCCGCTGATATTGATCCGCGCTATTCGGGACAGGAGGTTTGGGCGAACGGTTCTCTTTACACATCGAAAGGCGCCAAAATCGGCAGCAGTGTGCCGTCGTCAACCAATTTCGGCATCTGGTGGGACGGTGACCTGCTGCGGGAACAGCTGGACAGCAACAGGATCGATAAATGGGATTATCAAAACGGCGTTTCTAAAAACCTGCTGACTGCATCAGGTGCTGCCTCCAATAACTCTACAAAAGCAACACCGGCTCTTCAGGCTGATCTGCTCGGTGACTGGCGGGAGGAGGCTGTGTGGAGAACCGAGGACAGCAGTGCGCTCCGCATCTATACCACCACCATCCCGACCGAGCACAGGCTGTACACGCTGATGCATGACCCTGTGTACCGGCTCGGCATCGCCTGGCAAAATGTCGCGTATAACCAGCCGCCGCATACAAGCTTCTTTTTAGGAGACGGCATGGCGGCACAGTCTAAACCGAATATGTATACGCCTTAACAGAAGGGGGGAAGGAACGGGCCGCACGCTTGGCCCGTTCCCATTTAAAATGAAACCAAAAAAGAGGCAGATGGAGTATTTGACCAGAGGCTTAATTGCGGTCAAGACGGAGCAAGGCGTATTTGTGAGCTGGCGTTTTCTCGGAACGGATCATGAGACGATGGCTTTTCACCTTTATCGGGATGGAAAGCGGATCACCCGCAAGCCGATCGCGGACAGCACCAATTTTCTCGATCAAAACGGAATGGCGGACTCTGTTTACCAGGTGGCAGCCATCAATAAAGGACGGGAAGAAAAGCTGTCTAAAGAAGCTCCCGTCTGGCGGGAAAATGTCCTAGAGGTGCCGCTTAACAAACCGGAAGGCGGTATCACGCCGGACGGAAAGCCGTACACGTACAGCGCCAATGATGCGAGCGTCGGAGATGTGGATGGGGACGGAGAATATGAAATCATCCTGAAATGGGACCCGTCCAACTCAAAAGATAACGCTCACCATGGATATACCGGAGACGTTCTCATTGACGCCTATAAACTGGACGGCACTTTTCTGTGGCGCATCAACCTCGGCAGAAACATCAGAGCGGGTGCCCATTATACGCAGTTTATGGTCTATGACTTAGACGGTGACGGAAAAGCAGAAATCGCTATGAAAACAGCCGACGGCACAATAGACGGCAAAGGAAACATCATCGGTGACGAGCATGCCGATTTCAGGAATGAGCAGGGCCGAATTCTGTCAGGTCCGGAATATTTGACAGTGTTTAAAGGGGAAACCGGTGAAGCGCTCACGACTGTCGATTATGAACCGCCTCGGGGAAAACTGGAGGATTGGGGAGACGGCTACGGCAACCGCATGGACCGTTTTCTCGCCGGAATCGCTTATTTGGATGGAGAGCGGCCGAGCCTGGTGATGGCACGGGGCTATTATACGAGAACAGTACTCGTTGCTTATGATTTCCGGAACGGCAGGCTGAAAAAACGCTGGACGTTTGATTCAAATCAGCCGGGGCATGAAGCATACGCGGGACAGGGAAACCACAGCTTGAGCGTGGCTGATGTTGATGGAGATGGAAAAGATGAAATTATTTACGGCGCCATGGCGGTCGATCATGACGGAACCGGTCTGTACACGACGGAACTCGGACACGGAGACGCCATGCACGTCGGCGATCTTGATCCGTCACGCAAAGGGCTTGAAGTGTTTCAGGTTCATGAAGACGCAAGCAAGCCGTATGGGTTGTCGCTGCGTGATGCCGGAACAGGTGAGGTGTTATGGGGCGTCCATGCCGGAACAGATGTCGGCAGAGGAATGGCTGCTCATATTGACCCTCGGTATAAGGGATCGCTTGTCTGGGGAATCGATCCGCCGGGCAATGATGGAATGTCATATGGGCTCTATACGAGCAAAGGAGAAAAAATCAGCGCCAAAGCGCCTGCTTCAGCCAATTTCGCCATCTGGTGGGACGGAGACTTGGTCAGGGAGCTTTTGGATCATGATTGGAATGGAACGATCGGCAAACCAAAGATTGAAAAGTGGGATGCTGAAAACCGCTGTTTAAAAACGATTTTTCAGCCGGAAGATGTGCTGTCCAACAACGGGACAAAAGGAAACCCGGTTCTTCAGGCCAACCTGTTCGGAGACTGGCGGGAAGAGGTCATTTGGAGAACCGAAGACAGCAGTGCGCTCCGTATCTATACAACGACACATTTTACCCATCACCGTATTTACACGCTGATGCACGATCCGGTTTACAGGCTCGGGATCGCTTGGCAGAATACCGCGTACAACCAGCCGCCGCATACAAGCTTTTATCTCGGAACAGGGATGAAAAAACCGCCGAAGCCCGCTCTGTACATAGCGGGAAACAAAGCGGAGATCCCGCTTTAGGAGGAATGTATGGGTTACGAAGCAAAGGCTGAACGCTATGACAAAATGACCTATCACAAAGCCGGGCGAAGCGGATTAAGACTTCCCGCTATCTCTCTCGGCCTCTGGCATCAGTTTGGCGATGCCTATTCTTCGGAAAACGCGCGGTCCATGCTGAGAGCTGCATTTGATGCAGGCATTGTCCATTTTGATCTGGCCAACAATTACGGCCCGCCGCCCGGCTCCGCTGAAGAGATGTTCGGGCGCATGCTGAAAACGGATTTTGCGCCTTACCGTGATGAACTCATCATCAGCACTAAAGCCGGCTATGACATGTGGAAAGGGCCGTACGGCAATGGCGGATCGAAAAAACATTTGACTGCCAGCTTGAATCAAAGCTTAAAGCGGCTGGGTCTTGATTATGTGGATCTCTTCTATTCGCACCGTCCTGATCCTGAAACGCCGCTTGAGGAAACGATGGAGGCGCTGGCGGACTTTGTGAGCCAAGGAAAAGCTTTGTACGTGGGACTGTCAAACTACAGTCCTGAAGAGACTGAGCGCGCGTCCGAACTTTTACATCAACTCGGCGTTCGGCTCGCCATTCATCAGACGCAATATTCAATGTTTCACCGCGATCCGGAAAAAGGGCTGCTTGATGTGCTGGACAAAAAGGGAGCCGGCTGCATCGCGTTTGCGCCGCTTGCTCAAGGGCTTCTCACGACAAAGTACGTTTCAGGCATCCCGGAAACATCAAGAGCAAGGGATGCGAACAGTCCTTTCCTGCAGACGGAGCACATAACCGAAAGGGCGGTCAGTAAGGCGCAAAGGCTGAATAAGATTGCGAAAGAACGGGGACAATCGCTCCCGCAAATGGCGCTCTCATGGCTTTTAAAGGATGCCCGGATGACCTCTGTTTTAATTGGAGCAAGCCGGGCGCAACAAATAGAGGAAAACGTTCAAGCCTTGCAATCAGCGGACTTTTCAAACGAAGAGCTTTCTGCCATTGAGTTTATATTAAGTGAAAAAAACGAGGGGGAATGAGACATGGCTAATCATATTTATCTTGCTGGTGATTCGACTGTACAAACGTATGGAGAAAGGACAAATCAAGGGGGCTGGGGGCAGTTTCTCGGTTCGCATCTGCCGGAGCATATTCAGGTGATCAATAAAGCGATCGGCGGCAGAAGCTCAAAAACCTTTGTGGAGGAAGGCAGGCTTCAGGCGATCCTTGATGTGATCGAGCCGGATGATTGGCTGTTTGTGCAGATGGGCCATAATGACGCGTCGAAAAACAAACCTGAGCGCTACACTGAGCCCTATACCACCTATAAACAATATTTAAAGCAATATATCGCAGGCGCGCGGGAAAAAGGCGCCCATCCGCTTCTCATTACACCAGTAGCCCGCTTTCATTATGAAAACGTCGTGTTTTTGAACGACTTTCCTGATTATTGCATTGCCATGAAGCAGACGGCTGCTGAGGAGAATGTCCAGCTTATTGATCTAATGGAAAAAAGCCTCGCTTTCTTTACTGAGAAAGGCGAAGAAAAAGTAAACACCTATTTTATGGTTTCTGAGGGGATTGACGATTACACGCACTTTACAAAAAAAGGCGCAAATGAAATGGCAAAACTCGTAGCGAAAGGCATAAAGGAGCTCGGCCTGCCATTAACAGAATCTATCGTCAAAGAAGGGTGAAGGACTTGGGGAAAAAACTATATCACGGCGCATGCTATTATCCGGAATTATGGGATGAAGACACGATTCAGCAGGACATTGACAGAATGCGGGAGGTCGGCATCAATGTTGTGCGAATTGGTGAATTCGCCTGGTCTGTGATCGAGCCGGAAGAAGGAAACATTGACGTGAGCTTTTTTAAGGAAATGATCAAAAGGATGTATGACAACGGCATCGAAACGATTATGTGCACACCGACGCCGACACCGCCTATTTGGCTCTCGCACGGGCGGCCGGAGCGAATGCACATTAACGAAAAAAGAGAGGTGATGGGGCACGGCTCCCGTCAGCATGCGTGTACAAATAACCCATATTTCCGAAAAAGAGCCGCCATCATCACCACAAGCATCGCCAAAGAGCTGGGACACCTGCCGGGGCTGATCGGCTGGCAGCTCGATAATGAATTTAAATGTCATGTGGCTGAATGCATGTGTGAGACGTGCCTAAGCTTATGGCATGAATGGCTCAGAAACCGTTACGGTGTGATTGAACGGTTAAATGAAGCGTGGGGGACCGATGTGTGGAGCGAAACCTATCAAACCTTTGAGCAGGTGCCGCAGCCGGGTCCGGCCCCGTTTTTGCATCACGCTTCATTGCGCACGATGTATCAGCTGTTTTCGATGGAGATGATCGCTCAATTTGCGGATGAACAGGCGAAAATCATTCGCAGTTATTCGGATGCGCCGATCACTCATAACGGCTCGGTCATGTTCAGCACAGACAATGAGCGGATGTTTCAGAATCTCGATTTTGCTTCCTATGATACGTACGCTTCCCAGGATAATGTATCTGCATTTTTATTAAATTGTGATATTTGGAGGCATTTCAAAAAAGACCGCCCGTTTTGGATTTTGGAAACAAGTCCGTCGTATGCAGCATCGCTCGAAAGCTGTGCCATGCCGCACGCCGATGGGTATTTACAAGCTGAAGCCGTGTCTTCTTATGCCTTGGGGAGCGAGGGATTTTGCTACTGGCTGTGGCGCCAGCAGCGTTCCGGCAGCGAGATTTCACACGGTTCCGTCCTTAGTGCATGGGGAGAGCCGACGATCGGTTATCAAAACGTTTTGGCGGTTGAGCGGGCAAGAAAGAAAATCGAACCGATCATTCTTTCTACTGTGCCCGTGCAGGCTGATGTTGCGATGACCTATTCCGACAGGGCGAAAGTGTTTCTGAAAACAGAACCTCACCGGGGACTCCAGCACCGAACGCTTATCACACACTTTTACGAGCGCATCCTCAACACGGGCATTCATCGTGATCTCGTTCCGGAAGGCTTTCCGCTGGAGGGCTATCGTGTGCTGTTTACGCCATTTGTGCCTTATCTGTCCTCTGCTTTTATCAAAAAAGCTTCCGCATTTGCTGAAGAGGGCGGCATATGGATTGCCGGGCCGCTGACGGGAGGGCGTACGGGCGAGCATACGGTTCATACCGATTATGGCCTTGGAGAACTGGAGAAAACAGCCGGAATCAAAACGCTGTTTACGTTCCCGATGAACGAGGATGCACATACAGGAAAAGCGTTTGGCATGACGGCGCCGCTCGGACTGTGGAGCGCGGTGTTTGATGCAGGGAGCGGAAATACTCTCGGCACAGTTGAATCCGGGCCTGGTGCCGGCCATGCCTTTCTGTCAGAACGAGAGCACGGCAAAGGGAAAATCGTCTTGCTCGGCTCGCTTCCATCAGGCAAAAAAGGAGATGCGATGCTGGAAGCACTCGTCAGGCATTATGCGGGAGAAGCAGCAGTTTCTGTCAGATCCGATGTCACCCCCGGCACGATTGTTGCCCCGAGAAAAGGAGAAAACGGCCTCGTATGGGTCATCGTTAATATGAATGGAAAAGGCGGAAGTGTGACGCTTCCAAAAGAGGGGACCGACCTTTTGGCTAATCGTTCAGTCGGAGCCGGGAGACTGTCAGTCGGACCACACGAATACCGTGTGATTCAGTTTGATAATCGCAGCTGATTCTTTGCATTGAATCAGCTTTTTTATATGGAAGGAGAGAACCGATGAAAAAGATTAAATGGCTATCAGAACAGCCTCAGCTGAAAAGCGGTGTAACGTGGGGGGTGCCTTGGAAAAAAGGAGAATTGAAAAAGGGAGACTGTTTGGCGCTTATCAATGCAAAGGGTGAAAGCGGCTATGTGCAAAGCGAGCCGTCGGCCTATTGGCCGGACGGGAGCATCAAATGGACGAAGCACGCGGCTGTGTTCAGTCAACAAACCGATACAAGCTTTACCCTGCAAAAAGAAGAGACCCAGCCGCCAGCGAAAAAGCTCATGATCCACGAGTCAAAGGATGCAATCCAAGTGGATACCGGAGCGCTTGTCTGCACTGTGAATAAAACGGGCTCCGACATCATTCAATCGCTGGTGATGAACGGAAAGCCGATCGCCGCATGCGGGCGGCTGATCGTAATAAAGGAAACGAGAAAGGAGATGGCGGCAGAAAAGGTTTTTTTTCATGAAACATCGGTCAGTCTTATCAAACGTGTGGTCATTGAACAGAGAGGTCCTATAAAAGCAGTCATCAAGATGGAGGGGGTTCATGTACTCCGAAAGACAAAAGAAGAGTGGCTGCCCTTTATCATCAGATTCACATTTTATGCCGGGCTTTCAGAGATGAATATCATGCACACTCAGCTGATCGACAGGAATTTCAAACGAGAGTTCATCAAAGGGCTTGGCATGCAGTTTGACCTCTTGTTACAGGGAGAGCCGTATAACCGCCATTTCCGTTTTGCGGGGGACAAAGGCGTTTATAAAGAACCCGCCCAGCTGTTTGGCACCCGCAAATGGAATGAACGGTATCCTCTTTATCAGTGGCACATCAACGGCGAACCGATTTCTCCAAGTGAAGAGCACAAGGAATGGTTTGCACACGGCGTGCAGAACGCAGTTTGGAATGATATGAAACTCGTTCAGGACTCCAGCGATCATTACCGTCTGGCAAAACGGACCGGCAAGGAATATTCGTGGGTTGACGTGCTGCATGGCAAGCGGGCGAAGGGGCTTTGCTATGCGGGCGGCGAAAATGGAGGGGTAGCAATCGGCCTGCGGTATTTTTTTGAAAAATATCCGTCGTCACTTGAGATAACAGGTCTTGCCGATGATCAACCGAACATGACCGTCTGGCTCTGGCCGCCAGACGCGGAAGCAATGGATTTGAGGCATTATACAGGGAACACCCATGTTGTCAGCGCGTACGAAGGGTTTGATGAGATGCGCTCTGATCCGACAGGCATTGCCAACACAAACGACATCAGCTTGTCATGCTTCTCTCAGATGCCGACAGATGACGTGCTGAATGCGTTAGCGGACAAATGGCAGGCACCGCCATTGCTCATTTGTGAGCCGGACGTTTATTACGAGTCAAAAGCGCTTGGCGTTTGGAGTGTGATCGATACGGCCGATCCGGTCAAAAAAGAGCTGGAAGAACAGCTGGACGCCGCCTTCTTGTTTTATCAAAAAGAAGTGGAGCAGCGCAGATGGTACGGGTTCTGGAACTATGGGGACGTCATGCATACGTATGACCCGATCCGGCATATGTGGCGGTATGATCTCGGCGGATACGCGTGGCAAAATAATGAACTCGTTCCGACCTTATGGCTGTGGCAGGCGTTTTTCCGCTCCGGCAGAGAAGATCTGTTCCGAATGGCTGAAGCAATGACCCGCCATACAAGTGAAACCGACTGTTTTCATCTCGGAGAATATGCGGGGCTTGGCTCCAGGCATAACGTGGTGCACTGGGGATGCGGCTGCAAGGAAGCGAGAATCAGCATGGCCGGTCTTTATAAATTCTACTATTATCTGACAGGGGATGAGCGCACGGGAGATCTTTTGACAGAAGTGAAGGACGCCGATGCCGCCCTAGTAAACACCGATCCGATGCGTGCATTCTACGAGAAGGGAGAGCACCCGACTCACGTCAGAACGGGGCCGGATTGGGCGGCGTTTTGCTCGAACTGGCTGGCGGAATGGGAGCGGACTGAGAATCCTGAATATCTGAGGAAAATCCAAACGGGCATCAGCTGTCTGAAACGCCTGCCGCTTCGCTTATTATCAGGTCCAACGTTTGAATATGATCCGGCGACGTCTATGCTTCATCACATGGGAGACGGCATCGCGGGCGGCTATCATATGATCATTGCGTTTGGCGCGCCGCAAGTGTGGATGGAGCTGGCTGAGCTTCTCGATGACCGCGAATGGGAGGAAATGCTGAGTGAATTTGGCGAGTTTTACACATTCAGTGATGAAGAAAAACGCAAAAAAAGCGGAGGTGTGCTCCATGACGGGCACTTTCACTGGCCAATGTTTGCGGCTGGTATGACAGCCTATGCTGCGAGAAAAAAACAAGACCATCATCTCGCCGAAAAAGCGTGGAATCTTTTGCTCGACCATAAACTGAGCCATACGCCGCTTCCGATCAAACCCGTGCCAATCGAGACATGGACTCAGCTTGAAGAGCTTCCGTGGGTAACGACAAACACTATATCTCAATGGTGTTTAAATGTCATTGCGGCACTTGAATTAATAGGTGAATACCTCCCTGCAAAAAAAGATACATCCTGCAAAAAAGGATAACAGCCTTCATTCTATAGGAAAAATGATGCAAAAAATGAAGATTGCAGGAATTTATGTAAGCGCTTTATATTAGGGGTGGCAAAGGTGAAATGAAAAGGAGAAAAAGGGGGACTGACGCATCATGAAAAAAAGAATACGAAAAAAATGGCTCGCTCTACCGCTCGCTGCCATGATGATAGCCGGGTGCAGCAATTCAGAAACATCCAATTCAGCGAGCGATTCAAAAAACACGATCAACATCATGGCGCCGCTGCTGTCACCGGAAAGCCCGAGTGATAAAAGCCCATCATTAAAAGCGTTAGAGAAATACACAGGCAAAAATATTGAGGTCACATGGGTGCCTGATTCATCCTACAACGATAAATTTAACATCGTCATGGCCTCTGGAGAGATGCCTCATGCGATTGTGATTAAAGATAAGTCAGCCGGCTTTATCAAGTCTGTCAAAGCGGGCGCTTTTTGGGAGCTGTCTCCTTATTTAAAAGACTACAAGAATTTAAGCCAGGCTGATGAAAAGATACTCAAGAACAGCTCAATAAATGGCGAGGTGTACGGGGTCTACAGATCGAGAGACTTGATTAGAGCCTGTATGATCATCAGAACCGACTGGCTCAAAAACGTCGGGCTCGATATGCCGGAAACGCTAGATGATTTTTATGAAGTGCTGAAAGCCTTTAAGGAAAAAGATCCTGACGGAAACGGCAAGGACGATACGTACGGCATGGTCGTGCCGAAATGGATGGGGCTTGGCAATGGAAGCCCGTGGGATGTTCTGCAAATTTGGTTCGGCGCCCCGAATCGCTACGGCGTTGAAAACGGGAAGCTCGTGCCTGATTTTACAACGAAGGAATATATGGAGGCGCTCACCTTCTTTAAGAAGCTGTATGATGAAGGGTTGATCAACAAGGATTTTGCTGTTATGGATTCGGCGAAGTGGAATGACCCGGTTGTAAAAGGAAAAGCGGGTGTCATCGTTGATACAGGCTCCAGAGCGTCGCAAATTCAAAGTGCCATGGAAGAAGCGGATGAGTCAAACAAGGATGTCATTGATATCGTCGGCACAGTAGAAGGACCAAAAGGCAAGCGCACCTTCCCGACATCAGGATATTCAGGCATGATTGCGATACCAAAATCAAGCGTGAAAACGGAAAAAGAGCTGAAAGAGGTACTGTCCTTCCTTGATAAGCTGAACGATAAGGAAGCACAGATTCTGACCAACAACGGAGTGGAGGACCGAAATTATGAGCTGAAGGACGGCGTATTCACCTCTCTTGAAAAAAACAACAAATCCCTCCTATATGAGCATGAAGGCTTGGCCCAGTTCAGCATGTCCATCCCGAAAAGCGAGTACTACATCGAAGATCAGAAAACAAAGCTCTTCCAGCATCGCAAAGAAATCATCACGAAAGGAGAAAAAATAGCCGTCTTTAACCCGGCGGAGTCGCTTGTCTCCGATGTCTATACCCAAAAAGGAGCCCAGCTTGACAACATCATTCTTGATGCGAGAACGCAATTTATTATCGGAGAAATCGATGAAAAAGGCTTCAAGGATGCGGTGAAGCTTTGGGAAAACAGCGGCGGCAATGAACTGATGAAGGACTTAAACAAATTGTATCAAACGTCAAAATAAACCGATGCGCCTGCCGTTCGGCGGGCGCGCCGGTATCACGAAAGGAGAACAGATATGGAAACGGTGCCGAAGAAGGGAAACGCACCTGTTCTCACTGCTGAGAAAGGCATCAGCTGGATGGCTGCGCTCAAAAGAGACAAATGGCTTTATCTTCTTCTTATTCCCGGTCTGCTTTATTTTTTGGTTTTCAAATACCTGCCGATGTGGGGCGTTCTCATTGCATTTAAGGATTATTCGCCATATCTAGGCTTCTGGAAAAGCGAATGGGTCGGTCTTGATTATTTTAAAGACTTTTTTATGAATCCGGATTTTTTCCGGCTGCTGCGCAACACGCTCATGCTGGCAAGCCTTGATCTGCTCTTTGCCTTTCCTGCGCCGCTCATTTTGGCTTTGCTGTTGAATGAGCTGAGGAAGGCTGTGTATAAAAGGTGCGTTCAGACCCTTATTTACGTGCCCCATTTTGTCTCATGGACAATCGTGGTCAGCATCACCTTTGTTTTCTTTACAGTCGATACAGGCGTCATCAACAAAATGGTCATGAGCCTGACGGGGAATCAGATCTCTTTCTTATCAGACGCTGACTGGTTCCGGCCGATGATTGTCATGCAAAGCATCTGGAAGGAGACAGGCTGGGGAACGATTTTATTTCTCGCCGCTTTGGCAACGGTGGATCAGGAGCAATATGAGGCGGCGATCATGGATGGGGCCGGCCGGTTCAGGCGGATGTGGCATATTACGCTTCCGGCAATCAGGAGCACCATCATTGTACTTTTAATTTTACGGATCGGAAGCTTTTTAAATATCGGTTTTGAACAGGTGTATTTGATGACAAACTCGCTCAACCGCAGCGTGGCCGACATCTTCGACACGTATGTTTACATGATGGGGATTACCCAAGGCGCATACAGCTACAGCACGGCTGTCGGTTTGTTTAAATCGGTTGTCGGGATTATCTTAATTTTCGGTGCCAATTACATCGCGAAAAAGTTCGATCAGGAAGGATTGTTTTAGAGGAGGGAGAGTATGGCTGACATACACACGATGCACAACACAAAAGCCGGACGGGTATTTGATGTCTGCAACATTCTGTTTCTCGGCGGCGTCGGCGCGATTACCATTTTGCCGTTTTTGTATATTATCGCAGGTTCCTTTGCGACAGAAGCTGAGCTGGCTCAGCGCAGTTTCTTTATTTTCCCGGAAACCTTTACCCTTGACGCTTATCGGTACGTGTTTTCGACACCGACGTTTATCAGAAGCATGGGCGTATCCATCTTCATCACTGTTGTCGGGACAGCCGTGCAATTGTTTTTCACTTTTACGATGGCGTATCCGCTGGCGAAACGGCATGTGAAAGGACGGAATCTGCTGTTAAACCTGGTGATTTTCTCGATGCTGTTTTCCGGGGGGATGATTCCGACGTACCTTGTCGTCAAATCACTTGGGTTGCTGGATTCCTATTGGGCGCTGATTCTGCCGATGGCGATCAATCCGTTTAACCTCATAATTATCAAAAACTTCTTTCAGCAGCTGCCGCGGGAGCTTGAGGAATCAGCAAAAATTGACGGCTGTTCGGAAATCGGCGTCTTTTGGCGGATCGCCTTGCCGCTGTCAAAGCCGGTCATTGCCACTTTTGCGCTGTTTTATGCGGTCGGGATTTGGAATGATTTCTTCCATGCTCTCTTATATATCAATGACAGTGCAAAATGGCCGCTGCAAATGGTGCTTCGCCAGGTCACGATTTTATCGGACTTAACGGCGACCAATGGCGATACGATGCAAAATACCATTCCGCCGGAGCAGGGAATTAAGCTTGCTGTCATCGTCATCGCGACCATACCGATACTGGCGGTTTATCCATTTTTACAAAAACATTTTGCCAAAGGCATGCTGATCGGTTCTGTGAAAGGCTGAGAAAGGGAGTGTTTCATATCAGTACGTTAGATCAGATCAAAATCGCGTATATCGGCGGAGGCTCCCAAGGCTGGGCTCGAAGCTTGATGAGCGATTTGTCCCTTGATAAACGAATGTCAGGCACGGTGGCGCTCTATGATCTGAATTTTGAAGCGGCAAAGAAAAATGAAATCATCGGCAATCACAGCGGGGACGGCAGATGGAGGTATGAGGCGGTTTCTACTTTGAAAAAGGTATTATCCGGTGCAGATATCATCATTATTTCGATTTTGCCGGGTACCTTGGATGACATGGAAACGGACGTTCATCTGCCTGAGCGATACGGCATTTATCAATCGGTTGGTGATACTGTCGGACCTGGGGGAATCATGAGAGGTTTGCGGGCCGTTCCGATGTTTGCAGAAATTGCCCGGGCAATAAGAGACTACGCCCCCGAATCATGGGTCATCAATTATACAAACCCAATGTCTGTGTGCACGAGAACGCTGTATAAAGTGTTTCCCGGTATAAAAGCGTTCGGCTGCTGCCACGAAGTATTCGGCACGCAAAAACTGCTGGCGGAGATGGTTACAAATAGGCTTGGACTAGAGGTGAAGCGGCGTGAAGACATTCATGTTCATGTGCTGGGCATTAACCATTTTACATGGGTGACAGCAGCTTCTTACCGGCATATTGATCTGCTGCCTGTTTTCCATGATTTCTGTGCGCATTATGCCGAATCCGGCTATGAGCTCGAGGGGGAAAGCTGGAAGGACAGCGTATTTCGCTCTGCACACCGTATTGCATTTGATTTATTTGAAACATACGGTGCCATCCCCGCTGCGGGTGACAGGCATCTGGCTGAGTTTTTCCCCGGTTGTTATCTCAAACAGCCTGAGACATGGAAGTTTCACCTCACACCCATATCCTTCAGAAAACAGGACAGAGACCGGAAACAAAAAGAAACGGATTACATGGCACAGCAAAAACGGGGTGTTGAGAGGAAAGCATCAGGTGAAGAGGGCGTGAACATCATGGCGGCACTCCTCGGGCTGGGCGAACTTGTAACAAATGTGAATCTGCCGAATCAAGGCCAGGTCGCTCATCTGCCATTAGATGCGATCGTGGAAACAAACGCATTTATTACCCGCAACCGTGTCCAGCCGATTGTTTCCGGAGCGCTGCCGAAGGGTGTGGAACTGCTGGCGGCACGACACGTATCCAATCAGGAGGCAGTGGCGGAAGCGGGATTAACAAAGGACCGCGGTCTCGCTTTTCAAGCGTTTCTCAATGACCCGCTTGTCACACTCGACCGCCAGGATGCGGAGCAGCTTTTTGACGACATGCTGTCAAAGCACCAGGCGTTTTTATAATAGCGAACAGTGACCGTTTAGAAATAATGCAGTTGACCATAATGATAGTAGCTCTTAAGAAGTAGGTGCTATCAACATGGGAGATTATCTCAGTGTAGCGGCAGAATTAGTTTGCGGTTTGGGTATTTTATTTGTCATTTTGAAGTTTCTCGGAAAAACCCAATTCTCTCAAATCACTCCGTTTGACTTTATTTCTGCTTTGATTTTAGGGGAACTGGTCGGAAATGCAGTGTATGATCATGAAATTAAGATCAAAGAGATCATTTTTGCTTCACTGCTATGGGGATTGCTGATTTATCTGATTGAATTCATTACCCAAAAAATAAAGGGCTCCAGAAAGTTCCTGGAAGGTGAACCGAGTATTGTCATTCATAGAGGGAAGCTGAAATATGAGATGCTAAAGAAAAACAAGCTCGACATTAATCAGCTGCAGAGCCTTTTAAGGCAGGCAGGCTGCTTTTCCATACAGGAAGTGGAATATGCCATATTAGAAACAAACGGGATGGTCAGCGTTCTTCAGAAATCTGATTTTGGCAATCCGACGAGAAAAGATATGAATCTTCCGCCGCAAGATGTGTCTTTACCCACCACGTTAATTCTTGATGGAGAGATTGTGTATGACAACCTGCAAGAAGCGGGGGTAGACGAACAATGGCTGCGGCAAACGCTGAAAAAGCAGGGAATTGAAAAGACTGAGGATGTGTTATTTGCTGAATGGCATGCTAATAAACCGCTGTACGCCGTCACATTTGAAGAAAGCAGATTTTCATGAAAAAAAGAGCTTGCGGCACAGCCCAAGCTCTTTTTCCGTTATTGATGAGTCCCTTGTTTGACAGCTCTCACGTGATACATGCTCACTTCAGTGCTAATCATATAGTCAGGCTTTGGCTTGCCTTTGTTCGCTTTATGCCCGGCGATATGCGCATCGCTTTTTTCCCACTGCTTCCAGTGATCCTCGGATTCCCAGCGGATCATGACAACGACTTCCTCATCGCCGCGGCGGACGTTTTTCTCAAGCACGGTCACATCAATTAAGCCTTCCTGTTTTTCAATGATTCCTTCAGCGCTGAAACGGTCAATCACCTGATCAGCATGGCCCTCTTTTACCGTCATTTTTCTCAACTGAACAAACATTTATCTCTCCCCAATCACACTCATATATCCGTTATTGTAAATGAAATTCATTCTCAATGTCAAAAAAAGAGCACGGCGGAGCATTTTCTCCGCCGCCGCACTTATGCTTTCAATCAAAACTCATTGCCGTCCTCGTCCTGAAATTGAACAAAGGTGCCCCACTCCATTTGGTTCGGCTCACTGAGAAATTCTACATCGTTTGCCTTCATTCTATCATATGTACCAAAGATGTCTTCATACTCAAAGAGACCTCCAGCCAGCTTGCGTTTGGTCCCATCGGATGGTCCGCCACAATGTCGATTTGTTTGATCATAGGGAGACCTCCAATTCAATAGATATGTATATCTTAACCTGTTAAAGCTAAAGGAACACAGAAAAATCAGCCGGAAGAACCGGCTGATTGACCATTAATATGAACAGCTTACGACATCTATATGTTTTGTGTCCAAGGCGTAATAAAACCAGCGATGGTGTGAGGCATCCCAATAAAAGCCGCCGACGGATTCTCTTCCAAGAATGATTGGGAAGAACCAAAATGAGCTGCCGTTGGTTAACCAAACATAGGTAAATCGGAAGAGACAAGGCTGAATGAGAACGGGTTCAACTAAATAAGCTGCCCCATGCAAGCCCTGAGGCTTTTTCGGTTTTGCCGGCTTTTTATGAGGCGGAGGCCCTTGCGGCGCTCCTCCGCCAACACCCGGCACGGCGCCTCCGCCAACACCAGGCACGGCGCCGCCGCCGATACCAGGCACGGCACCTCCGCCAATACCAGGCCCAGCGCCTCCGCCAATTCCCGGCACGGCGCCGCCGCCGATACCAGGCACGGCACCTCCGCCAATTCCCGGCACGGCGCCTCCGCCGATACCAGGAACAGCACCTCCGCCAAATCCAGGTACGGCGCCGCCGCCAATACCAGGCCCTGGATATCCAACTGGGTAGCGGTAATCATATTCTACTGGGGACCATGGATCATAGATCGGCCCATCATACATATATGGATCATAATACATATCATAACGTCCTTTCTCAAGTAAACTGTACATTTGACAGGATATGAAAGTGGGCTTATATTGGTGAATCTGCCTATGGATAGAATTGGCATGCGCTCAGTGTGCAGAATCAATCTATTTTTCCCTAGTCCCATTCACAATTTCGATTTATAATTTTATAATATAAGAGCTTCTATTACGAAAAAGGAGACAGACCGTGAATATCGATCAAAAACTATATCAATATATCATAGACCATACGGCTGACATTACTGAGAAATGGTTCAGTTTACGGAGACAGCTGCAGGGCGAATTATATTCCGCCGAGCATTTAAGTGAAGATACGAAAAAGCTTTTGACGGAGCAACATACGTTTACTAATATAACAATCGCAAGTGCATTCCTGGAGGAACAAACTGAATTTCAAGACAATATGGCAAAATGGGCGCTGAATGTTGCGAAAAAAAGAGTAGAGCAAGATGTTCCGGTGCATGAGGTCGTTGAAGCCATATCAAATTCAAGAATCGCATTCTGGGATGCTGTTGTTACGTTTATAAAAGAGCATCGGGATATCGTCACAAATGAGGATGCTGACCGCTGGAATCGTATTGTGAATCAGTCTTTCGATAAGCTGATTATTGAGTTTTCCGAGCAGTATCAAAAATTTATGCTGATGAGGCTCACTTCTCAGCAGGAATTAATCAGTGAATTAGGCTGTCCGGTGATTTCCATTGCGGATGGAATCGGCATATTGCCGCTGATTGGCTCTGTCGACACAAAACGTGCGCAGGTGATTTTAGAGACAGTGCCGGTCCGATGCATTGAGAGAAAAATTACAAGCCTTGTAGTCGATCTTTCCGGCGTCCCGATTGTGGATACAATGGTTGCGCAGCAATTGTACAACCTGTCGAAAACACTTTTCTTACTTGGCGTCAAAGCCGTTTTTTCAGGTATTCGACCGGATGTCGCCCAAACATCGATTCAGTTAGGGCTTGATTTCAGTGAATATGAAACATACGGCTCGTTGAAGCAGGCGCTTGAAAACATGGGCGTCCGCTGTATTGTTGAGGTATTGGAAGAAAACTAAGATGAAATCTGATGAGGCATATGACCCTCCCTTGATTGGGTGATCATATGCCTTTTTGATTTGAATGGAAATCACCATTGATTTATTGGAAAAAACATAATATTATAATTCTTATAAGAATACTATGAATTAAAACTGAACAGGGGGGAAGGTCATTGCTTTCAAAAACAACCGTTGATCCGAAAGTGATTGAAAAAATCATCAGCTCGTTGGAAACACTGGATTTCGGCACCGTTCAAATCACCGTACATGATTCCCAGGTCACCCAGATTGAGAAGGTGGAAAAGCACCGTTTCTCACTGAAAAGCAAAGAATCGAAGTAAAAGAGGTGTTTTAAAGGTTTTTGTTCGACATTAAATTCTCCTTAAAACATATACATATTTCATCCATTTTTTATATAATAGACCTTTAAGATCATTTCTTAGGAGGATTTTTGACATGCAAGCTACAGTTCATGAGAGTAAGCATTCGATCATGCAGCGCATTTTGACAGTGTTTATCTTTACACTGCTGATCGCAACCGTCGGGCTGTACATCGGCCAGTTTATTCCTGTCGCTTTGATGCTGCCGCTTTCGATCCTTGAAGTGGCGATGATCATTATCGCCTTCTGGATGCGCAGAAGAAAAGCGGTCGGGTATGCGTTTGTTTATACATTCGCCTTCGTTTCCGGCATTACCCTATTTCCGATTGTCAGCCACTACGCTTCAATTGCCGGCGCCTATGTGGTGCTTGAAGCGTTCGGATCTACATTTTTAATTTTTGCCGTGCTCGGTACAATCGGCGCAAAAATGAAGAAGGATTTATCGTTCCTGTCGTCGTTTCTGCTCGTAGCGCTCATCGCACTAATTGCGGTTGGCATTTTCAGCATCTTCAGCCCGCTGAATTCCGCGGCGATGATGGCGTATTCCGTTATTGGAACCATCGTCTTTTCCCTTTATATCTTGTATGATTTGAACCAAATCAAACACCGCGATATTACGGAGGACTTAATTCCGGTTATGGCATTATCGCTGTACCTTGACTTTATCAACTTGTTCATCAACCTGCTTCGCTTCTTTGGCATTTTAAGCAGTGATGATTAATCAGAAAGCGCCTGTCATTGAGATAGGCGCTTTTTGTAACGGTTGGCGTTTTTTTATGTACAGTGGCGTGACAAAGGTGTCCGGCATTTTTACATCCGTTCTGATCGGCATTGTGTTTGTGATCAACGGCATATTTGTCACCGTTCCTTAAGAAAAAGTGCTGTAGCCTGTCCAGATCAGACGGGTTTTTTAGTCTTTAAACACGCTTAGCTTTTCAAACATATCACTCAGCATATTTACGAACATGTCTTTTTCCTCATTGCTGTAGTTTTCCATTACTGCGGAAATCCTGCTGAAATGGCCCGGCAGAAATTGCTCCAGCCGTTCTTTGCCTTCCTTTGTCAGCTCAATGCTGATTTTTCGTTTATCCTCGTTGTGATGCCTGCGCCGGACAAATCCATCCCTCGTCAGTCCGTCAAGCAGGCCGGTAATCGTCGCCTTCGTGACGTTTGATTGCTTGGCGAGCTCCGTCGGGCTTAACGTGTGGTCCTTTGCGTCGAACAAAAGCATCAGGATTTTAAATTTTCCTTCAGACAATCCGCGTCTGGCGAAATAATGCTCCATCACATGATTCATTTTTTTCGAGATATCAAACAAAGATAAAAACAATTCAAGAGAGCCGGCGTCCACATTGGAATACGTCTCGGCGTGTTCTGTTATATGCTTGTATTGCGGTAAATGTTTTAATTCCATCACAATAAGCTCCCGTACGTTTGTCGTGACACGATTATAATGGAGGGAAAATCAGAACGCAACCTGTGTTGGAGGTGATTGACAGCTGTTTACCGGACATAGTAAGGTAATGTAGTTAGGTGCCTAACTACATACAGCGAACTGAAAAGGTGGTTATCAACATGAAACATATACTGATAGCGGGAGGCGGAATTGGCGGGCTGTCGGCAGCCATTTCTCTCAGGAAAGCAGGTTTTTCCGTCACCTTATGTGAAGCGGCTGCAGAAAACCGCAAGACCGGCGCGGGGATTCTCCAGCCGCAAAACGCACTGGCGGTGTTAAAGGAGCTGGGCGTATTTGAAGAGTGCTGCGAGCATGGATTTCAAACAGCGTGGTTTAAAACATTCGATAAGCAGGGGAATCTGTTATTCAAAGTCAGTGAGTCTTTCTTAGATGATAAGCTTCCGGGCCGCAATAATATCCTGCGAAAAACGTTAAATGACATTCTCATCAAGCATGCCGAAGCTTCGGGCGCAAGGATTTTGTGGGGGAAAAAGATTGTGGCTTATGAAGAAACGCCTGAAGCGGTTACTGCCGTATGTGATGATGGAGAAAAGATGCAGGCTGACATTCTGGCGGGCTTTGACGGCATTCATTCCATTGTGCGGGATACCATGCTGCAAAAAGAAATAGAAAAAGAGTTTCTCGGCATGGGGGCGTGGCGCTTTTATATCGAGCTTCCCGATTACACATTTGAGGACGCGACATTGATGTACAGAAGCGGAGAGACACAAATTGGCGTCGTGCCATTGGCGGAACACGCCGGCTATGTCTTCGTCCTCCAGCCTTGCACGAGCGATTACTGGGATGAGGAAGAGACCCGGTTTGATAGACTCAAAGAGATCCTCTCAGGCTTCCCGGGGCTTGATTTTGTCACAAAGCATATGTCAAAAGAACACCCCATCATTTTTAATAAACTGGAGCAGGTCGCCGTGCAGGAGCCATGGTACAAAGGCCGCGTCGTCATCGGGGGAGACGCCGCCCACGCCGGAGCGCCGACCTTGGCGCAAGGAGCGGCCATGGCCATTGAAGATGCGATTGTGCTTTCCGAAGAGCTCAAAAAGCATGACGACCTCGAAACCGCGTTTCAGACATACGACGAAAGAAGAGCACCAAGAGCGCTCAAAGTGCAGGACTTATCTTCAGAAATCGTCCGCCGCGGGCTGAAAGGAGAGCCGGGAGCGGAAGAGCTGATTGGGGAGTGCTATGCGGTGTTGAGGGAAGGATATTAAAAAGGAAAAGTCCAGAATTGAATTCTGGACTTTTTATTCTTGCTCTGTTTTATTCCGTATCCGCTCAATCACCTCATGCAGCCCCTCAGGCTTATAAAACTCCACCGGTGAACTGCCCTTCTCAAACGAAATCGTCTCCGCTTCAATCAGCGCGACATAGCGCCCGTTCACTTTTGCGAGATGAATCGATTCGCCAAAATCAGCTAGCAATCCTTTAATCTCGGTTTCTCCGACTTTCATTTTCAGCTCGGCTTCCGGCGTGTGCTCAATGATCTGGGCGGAGGCTTCGATCACTTGATGTGTGTCGAGGCGTTCTTGGATTTCCCGTTTTTCGCTCGCTTCCCAGATTTCGATGTCTTGTTCAAACTGCTTGAGCTCTTCACTGTTGTCCTCAAATGTCTCATAGACGTGTTCCTGCACCATGTTCATGACCTGGGTTTTCATGATTTCCGGCATTGATTCACCGTACTCAACGAATTTCAGGAAATCCTCGAAATAGCGGGCGTGCGAGGCCTGGTGGATTTTCAGCTCGCCTTCCTCGATCATTCCTTCCTCCGGCATGAACGGGTATTGGATGCTCTTCATGTTTTTTGTCGTAATGGCCATTTCGACTTTTTTAATGAGGGAAGACGCGTCTGAGATGCGGGCGACCTTCGGCTCAAAATCACATTTCATAATGAAGACAAATGACTCGTCGAAGTATTTTCTCGGCACAGCCGAAGCGACTAAGAATACACCGCCGCGGACCGCACTCGTGTCGAGGTACGTGCGGACGAACTGTTCGCTCAGCTCGTTAAAGTCCTCTTTTGTTTCCGCCAGGCGGGCGCGGTTGAACAAGTTGTAGTTCGGGTTGGAATCCAGCTCGTGGCCGGGCTCGACGATAAAGTGGCCGATTTTCGTCGGCACCTGCTCGGATGGCGGATGGCGGTCGGCTTTCCGTTTGACGATTTTTTTCAGCTCTCCGTCAAGAAAGTCCTTCAGCTCGCTTTCTTCAAACTCCTCTGTATCAAGGGTCTGGAAGTGCTTGAATTGCTTGTTTGCCTGCTCATCCTTGCCTTCCACCTGTATGACATAAAAGGATAAAAATCGAATTTCAAAATCCATATGTGAACTCACCTTATTTGCGTATTGTACAGCTTCTCAAGTATAGAAAAAACAACGATCAGGCGTCAATCAGAGAAATGGAATAATCGTCACCATGAAAGGGAAATGTAGTCAGATAGAAAGCATTACATACGGAAAGGAATGGTTCGATGAAGGAAACAAGCCCGATTCCTCAGCCGAAGACGTTTGGACCGCTCGGCAATCTTCCTTTAATTGATAAAGATAAACCGACTCTGTCACTGATCAAATTGGCGGAAGAGCAAGGCCCTATTTTTCAAATTCACACACCGGCGGGTACGACAATTGTGGTGTCCGGCCATGAATTCGTGAAAGAAGTTTGTGATGAAGAGCGTTTCGATAAAAGCATTGAAGGCGCTTTGGAAAAGGTTCGCGCGTTTTCGGGTGACGGATTGTTTACAAGCTGGACGCACGAGCCCAACTGGAGAAAAGCGCACAACATTCTCATGCCGACGTTCAGCCAGCGGGCCATGAAGGATTATCATGAAAAAATGGTTGATATCGCTGTTCAGCTGATTCAAAAGTGGGCTCGGCTCAATCCGAATGAAGCAGTCGATGTTCCCGCTGATATGACCCGGCTGACATTGGACACGATTGGGTTATGCGGGTTTAACTATCGTTTTAACAGCTACTACAGAGAAACGCCTCATCCGTTTATCAACAGCATGGTGCGCGCGCTGGATGAAGCGATGCACCAGATGCAGCGGCTCGATGTTCAAGATAAACTCATGGTCAGAACAAAGCGCCAATTCCACCACGATATTCAAACGATGTTTTCGTTAGTCGACAGCATTATTGCGGAGCGCAAGGCGGATGGAGATCAGGATGAAAAAGATTTGCTCGCCCGGATGCTGAAGGTGGAAGATCCGGAGACCGGGGAGAAGCTTGATGATGAAAATATCCGTTTTCAGATCATTACATTTTTAATTGCCGGGCATGAAACAACGAGCGGCCTGCTGTCGTTTGCGATCTACTTTTTATTGAAGCATCCTGACAAACTGAAAAAGGCGTATGAAGAGGTCGACCGGGTGCTGACGGGTGCAGCGCCGACCTATAAACAAGTGCTCGAGCTGAAATACATACGGATGATTTTAAATGAATCACTGCGCTTATGGCCGACGGCTCCGGCTTTCAGTCTTTATCCGAAGGAAGATACGGTCATTGGCGGAAAATATCCGATCACAACCAAGGACAGAATTTCTGTCTTGATTCCGCAGCTTCACCGCGATCAAGACGCATGGGGAGAGGACGCTGAAGAATTTCGTCCAGAACGGTTCGAACATCAGGACCAAGTGCCTCATCATGCCTACAAGCCGTTTGGGAATGGACAGAGAGCCTGTATTGGCATGCAGTTTGCCCTGCATGAAGCTACACTTGTGCTGGGCATGGTATTAAAATATTTCACTTTGATTGATCACGAGAATTATGAGCTTGATATCAAACAAACGCTGACACTTAAGCCCGGTGATTTTCACATCCGAGTTCAAACGCGAAATCAGGAAGCGATTCATGCCGGCGTCCCGTCGGAGGAAAAAGCGGCGCACGACGATGAACAAAAGAGCAAACAGGAAACGAAGAGTGCTTCGGTTATCGGTCTCAACAATCGGCCGTTACTCGTACTGTATGGCTCTGATACCGGCACCGCGGAAGGCGTCGCCCGGGAGCTTGCCGATACAGCGAGTCTTCACGGCGTAAGGACTGAGGTGGCGCCCTTGAACGATCAGATTGGAAAGCTGCCGAAAGAGGGAGCCGTTGTGATCGTCACCTCTTCCTATAATGGAAAACCGCCAAGCAATGCGGGTCAGTTTGTGCAGTGGCTTGACGAAATACAGCCAGGTGAGCTGGAGGGTGTCCATTATGCGGTGTTTGGCTGTGGTGATCATAACTGGGCAAGCACGTATCAGTACGTTCCGCGAACCATTGACGAGCAGCTAGCGGAAAAAGGGGCGACCCGTTTTTCTGCACGCGGAGAGGGCGATGTCAGCGGGGATTTTGAAGGACAGCTTGACCAGTGGAAAAAAAGCATGTGGTCGGACGCCATCAAAGCCTTCGGACTCGAACTTAATGAAAACGCTGATAAGGAGCGAAGCACGCTGAGCCTTCAGTTTGTCAGGGGGCTGGGAGAATCCCCATTAGCCCGGTCGTATGAAGCGGTTCACGCATCCATTGCGGAAAATCGAGAACTCCAGTCCGCAGACAGTGGCCGCAGCACCCGCCATATTGAAATTGCACTGCCTTCTGGCGTCGAATATCGGGAGGGCGATCACCTTGGCGTTCTGCCAAGGAACAGCAGGACAAATGTCAGCCGGATTCTTCACAGATTCGGCTTAAAAGGAACGGACCAAGTTACACTGACGGCAAGCGGGCGCAGCTCCGGGCATCTGCCTTTGGATCAGCCTGTCAGCCTGCATGATCTGCTCAGCTACAGCGTTGAGGTGCAGGAAGCGGCAACCAGGGCGCAAATACGCGAGCTGGCCGCATTTACCGTCTGTCCGCCTCATAAACGTGAATTGGAAGATATGACGGAAGAGGGCGTTTATCAGGAACAAATTTTGAAAAAACGGATTTCCATGCTGGATCTGCTCGAGCAATATGAATCATGTGAAATGCCGTTTGAACGGTTTTTAGAGCTTTTACGCCCGTTAAAACCGCGGTATTATTCGATTTCAAGCTCCCCGCGGGTGAATCCGGAACAAGCCGCGATAACTGTAGGCGTTGTGCGCGGGCCGGCTTGGAGCGGCAGCGGCGAATATCGCGGAGTGGCATCGAATGACTTAGCGGAGCGGAAGGCGGGAGATGATGTCGTGATGTTTGTCCGCACGCCGGAATCCCGATTTCAGCTTCCGGAAGACCCTGAAACACCAATCATCATGGTGGGGCCGGGAACAGGAGTTGCGCCATTCCGCGGATTCCTGCAAGCCCGGTTAGCTTTAAAACGCGAGGGAAAAACGCTCGGCGAAGCCCATCTTTATTTTGGCTGCAGAAACGATCGCGATTTTATTTACCGAGATGAGCTTAAGCAGTTTGAACAAGACGGAATTGTTACTGTGCACACGGCTTTTTCCCGTAAAGAAGGCATACCGAAAACGTACGTTCAGCACCTCATGGCGGAGCATGCGGAAACCTTAATTTCGATCCTCGACCGCGGCGGCCGTCTTTATGTATGCGGTGACGGCAGCAGGATGGCGCCTGATGTGGAGGCCGCGCTGCAAAACGCGTATCAATCTGTTCATGGCACCAGTGAAGAAGAAGCGCAAAACTGGCTCAGACATCTGCAGGAAACAGGCATGTATGCAAAGGATGTCTGGTCGGGAATTTGATTGTTTTTACAAAGGACTGGAGAGATCCAGTCCTTTTGTTATGTCCTTTTTAAAAAAATGTGATCTCGCTAAACGTCTGTGCATACAATAACCACAGTCCGCCTGAAGGGCGGGCTGTCCTTAAGACCTATTTTTCGTTTTTGCTAGTTTATGTTATTCTTATACTCGGTATCTATTTCTTTTTTTCCAAAAGCGGGCAGGACAAAAGAAACCTTTTTTATTTCCGAGAAAAAAGTGAAACGAATTGAGGGCTTCTTTCGTCCAGTGTTTGGTTTGAAATAGGTGTAATAGAAATGGTATGTGCAAAACGTAAATATCCCGGTATAGCGCGGTATATTTATTTGTTGTGTGATGCCTTGATTTTGTTTGGAAAGAAGGAATTGGAAGACAGGATAAAAGAGAAAGTAAAAGTAAATAAAGACTTAACGTGTTTAAGAAAGTAGAGGTTGCCATGAAGAAACTTTTTTCTTACAAACTTAGCTTTTTTGTGTTGGCTGTTATACTGTTTTGGGCAAAAACGTATTTATCCTACAAAACAGAGTTTAACCTTGGGGTAAAAGGCACAACCCAAGAAATCCTTTTGGTGTTTAACCCGTTCTCAAGCGCCGTCTTCTTTTTAGGACTGGCATTGCTTGCGAAAGGGCGAAAATCGGCTATTATTATGCTGATTATTGATTTTGTGATGACGTTCATTTTATATGCAAATATTTTATTCTATCGTTTCTTTGATGATTTCTTAACGTTCCCGAACATTAAACAGTCCGGCAACGTCGGAAACATGGGCGACGGTATTTTCAGCATCATGGCCGGTCATGATATTTTCTATTTCTTAGATATTATCATCTTGATTGCGGTATTGATCTGGAGACCTGAATTCAAAGGATTCAAAATGAAAAAACGTTTTGCGTCTTTGGTGATTCTTTCCGGGGTCGCACTATTTTTCATCAACCTGCATTTTGCGGAAAAAGACCGCCCGCAGCTGCTGACAAGAACGTTTGACCGCAATTATATCGTAAAATACTTAGGTCTTTACAATTACACCATTTATGACGGTGTGCAGACGGCTCAAACAGAAACGCAAAGAGCGTATGCAAGCAGCGATGATCTGACAAGTGTCGAGAATTACACGACGTCTCATTACGCGAAGCCGAACGCTGAGTACTTTGGGTCTGCCAAAGGCAAAAACATCATTAAGATTCATCTGGAAAGCTTCCAGTCGTTCCTGATTGATTACAAGCTGAACGGTGAAGAAGTTACGCCATTCTTAAATAAACTGGCCCACGGCGGCGAAGACGTCACGTACTTCGATAACTTCTTCCATCAGACAGGTCAGGGGAAAACATCTGATGCCGAGCTGACAATGGATAACTCGATCTTCGGTCTTCCAGAAGGCTCCGCATTTGTAACAAAAGGCGAAAACACATACCAGTCGCTTCCTGCGATATTGGATCAGAAGGAAGGCTATACTAGCGCCGTCCTGCATGGTGACTACAAATCGTTCTGGAACCGCGACCAGATTTACAAACATATCGGCTATGACAAATTTTTCGACGCAAGCACGTATGACATGTCAGAAGAAAACATCATTAATATGGGGCTCAAGGATAAGCCGTTCTTTACAGAATCAATTCCAAAACTTGAATCTCTTAAAAAGCCGTTTTACGCACATTTGATTACCTTGACAAACCATTATCCGTTTAACTTGGATGAAAAAGACGCGACGATTAAGAAAGCGACGACTGGCGATAATACAGTCGACAGCTATTTCCAGACTGCCCGTTACCTTGACGAGTCCCTTGAGCAATTCTTCAAGGAACTGAAGGAAGCAGGTCTGTATGACAACTCAGTCATCATGATTTACGGTGACCACAATGGTATCTCTGAAAACCATAACCGCGCGATGAAAGAAATTCTCGGAAAAGAGATCACAGATTATCAAAACGCGCAAAACCAGCGCGTGCCTCTGATGATCCGCATCCCTGGCAAAAAAGGCGGAGTGAACCATACGTATGGCGGTGAAATTGACGTTATGCCGACACTTCTTCACTTGCAAGGTATTGATTCTGAGAAATATATCAACTTCGGTACCGATTTATTCTCTAAAGACCACGACGAAACAGTGGCGTTTAGAAACGGCGACTTCGTAACGCCGAAGTACACATCTGTCGACAATATCATCTATGATACGAAGACAGGTAAAGAAGTAAAAGCGAATGAAGATACGAAGAACCTGAAAACAAGAGTGACACAGCAGCTGAAGCTTTCTGACAGTGTCCTTTACAAAGACCTGCTGAGATTCCACAAACTCAGTGACTTTAAAGCCGTTGATCCGTCTGATTATCATTACGGCAAGGAAAAAGATATCGAATAAGACAAAGAAGAGCCTTGAGCGGGCGTATTGCCGCGCTCAGGGCTCTTTTTTTGTGTGGTTACATAACCAAGTTGAAAAAATAGATTCCATTTGGTCACCAAGGCCGCCTCTCTCTCATATCATTACAGTAGATTTTGAAACCGGTATTGGAATCGGACAAATTATCGGGGAAATGCCTTGATAGATTGTAAGGAGGTACCAAGGTTTCGAACTCAATATTCATAGAGATGAGGGGTAGAGATGAAAGCGGTCATTCTCTGCGGCGGAAAAGGAACGAGAATGAGTGAGGTCACGAATGAACTTCCTAAACCGCTCGCCATGATAGGCGGAAAACCGATTCTATGGCATATTATGAAAATCTATCAGTACTACGGAGTGAACGAGTTTATTCTGCTTTTAGGCTACAAAGGAGAAAAAATCAAAGAATATTTTCTGAATTACGAATGGAAGCACAACAGCCTCACGCTCGACAGCTCTACAGGAGAGGTGCAGATGCTGGGACAGCCTGAAACGTGGAAAATTACGTTTTTGGAGACAGGGGAAGATACGCTGACAGCCGGAAGAATCTTGCAGGCGAAGGACTATATCGGCAATGAAACGTTTATGCTCACCTATGGGGACGGGCTGGCCAATATCAATCTTTTTCATCTCATCAGCTATCATCAGACAAAGGGTGCTGCTGCGACTGTTACCGGCATTGATAAAGTTTCGCAGTTCGGCACCTTGACGGTTGAGGATGGTATAGCGAAAACTTTTTCTGAAAAGACATCGAGTGACGGCATCATCAATGGCGGATTTTTCGTTCTCGATCCAAAGGTTTTCGATTATTTGCCGAAGGACGGGAACGCCATGTTCGAAGATGAACCGCTGAAAAACCTTGCGAAAGACGGTGAACTTGCCGTGTATCGCCATTACGGATTTTGGACGGCAATCGATACGTATAAAAATCTTTTGGAAGTCAACAAGATGTGGGATCAAGGACAACATGTATGGAAGGTATGGTGAACTGATTTGAGTTTCTGGAAAAATAAAAACGTATTTGTCACGGGTTGTACAGGTCTTTTAGGAAGCTATTTGGTGAAAGAGCTGATCGAACAGGGCGCAAACGTGACGGGGCTTGTCAGAGATCATGTGCCTCAGTCCAATCTTTATCAGGGAGAACATGTGAAGAAAATGAACATCGTGCAGGGCGCTCTTGAAGATTTGCCCGTGATTGAACGCGCGCTTGGAGAGTATGAAATCGATACGGTGTTTCACCTCGCTGCACAAGCGATTGTCGGCGTTGCAAACCGCAACCCGGTTTCCACCTTTGAGGCGAATATTCTCGGCACGTGGAATATCCTTGAGGCCTGCCGGAAGCATCCGTTAATCAAGCGTGTCATTGTCGCGTCAAGCGATAAGGCATACGGTGATCAAGAAAACCTTCCGTACGATGAAGATATGCCGCTGCAAGGCAAGCATCCGTACGACGTATCGAAAAGCTGCGCGGATCTGATCAGCCATACGTATTTTCACACCTATGGCCTTCCGGTCTGTATTACGCGCTGCGGAAATCTGTACGGCGGCGGGGATTTGAACCTCAACCGTATCATTCCGCAGACGATTCAGCTTGTGCTGAACGGGGAAGCTCCCGAAATCCGCAGCGACGGCACCTTTGTCCGCGACTATTTCTATATTGAAGATGCCGTTCAGGCTTACCTGCTTCTGGCGGAGAAAATGGAGGAACTCAATCTCGCCGGGGAAGCCTTTAACTTCAGCAATGAGATTCAGCTGACTGTGCTTGAATTAGTCGAAAAAATATTAAAGAAAATGAACAGCAATCTGAAGCCAAAGGTGCTGAACCAGGGAAGCAATGAAATCAAGCACCAATATTTATCCGCGGAAAAAGCGAGAAAGCTGCTGAATTGGACACCTGCTTACACCATTGATGAAGGACTTGAAAAAACCATTGGGTGGTATACAGAATTCTTCAAAAAGTAACGCGAAATGAGGTGAACATACCATGACGAGCGCCTATTGCACCGTTTTATCAAAAGGAAGATTATATCAGGCAGTCGCCTTATTTAAGTCTTTAGCGCAAGTCGATCAAGACAGCCCCATTTTTACGCTTTGTATGGATGATGACACGCACCGCGTATTGCAGAAATTGAATATGAAGCAGCTGACTCTTGTGCCGGTGGCAGCGCTTGAAAATGAAACGCTCCTGAAGCTGAAGGATACAAGGGATCAAAGCGAGTACTGCTGGACGATGAAGCCGATCTTTCTGCAAGCTGTGCTGAACAGCAATCCCGAGCTGGAACGGGTGACGTATATTGACGGAGATTTATTTTTCTACACCGATCCGTCACCGATATTTACGAATCAGCCGGACTGCTCGGTGCTGCTTTCCCGGGGCGATATCATTATTCCTTCGTTTGAAAGAGAGCAAATTGATATGCTGCAGCGTCTGTTAGGCAGATATAACTCTGGCTTTATCAGCTTTAAACATGATAAAGCAGGGACGGATTGTTTGGAGTGGTGGAAGGAGCGCTGTCTTGAGGAATGTAAAAATGCGCCGGGTGAAGGGAAATTCGGGGATCAGGGCTATTTGGATTATATGTCTGAGCTGTTTCCGAATGTGTGTGACATTACGACACCAGGTGTGAACATCGGCCATTGGAATTACGGACAGCACACGTTTTCCTGGAAGGATGACCGGATTGTATTGGAAGATGGAAATCCGCTGATCTTCTATCATTTCAGCGGATATCGAATCGTCAGCATCAATGAAATCAAACAGATTCACGAAACAACACGCACAGACCTGCCGTTTGTGCATGAGCTGTACCAGCAGACCCTGCCGCATATCATTCAGCATATCAAAGCGCTAGACCCTGAATTTAACGGTTTTGCTTCAAAAGATGATAACAAATAAATGATTAAATACAGGAAGTGAAAATGAAGTGAAAGCAAGCGTTATTATTCCTGCATATAATTCAAAGGAGCGCCTTTATAACAGTCTTCTGTCCTTAAACCAGCAGGAGTGCGCTGAAGAGTTTGAGGTCATCGTAGCGGATAATGGCTCTGAGGACGGGACGCTCTCGATGCTCAAATCGTTTCAAGCGGACTTTCCGCTGATTTTTGTACGGATTAAAGAAAACAGGGGCATTGCCTACGGAAGAAATCAGGCGGTCCGCAATGCCAGAGGAGATATTCTGATATTCCATGACAGCGATATGCTTGCTGCCAAGGATCTTGTGGCAAAGCATATCAAAGCGCATGAAAACGAAGAGAATCTTGTCGTGTGCGGTTTGTTTTGGAAAAGGATCTACAGCTATTATTATGAGCGCTTTGAAGATGAACATAAGAAGCAGCTTGCAAAGTTATATGATGAAATGCCGAAAAAAGACAAACAAAAGCTTCTGTCAGAGGCGGATATCAAAAACGAAAGCTTCTTAAATCAAAGCTTTGACCTTGATACCGATTTTATTGACGTGCTGAAGCGGATACTGGATGAATACGGCGATGACTTAAAGGGCTACCATATGCCGTGGCGTTTTTTTATCACAAACAATTCATCAGTAAAACGAAAGCATGTGGCTGATCTCGGTTTGTTTGACGAAGGCATTGTACGGTACGGGTTCGAGGATTATGATCTTGGGATCAGGCTCCATCAGGCCGGACTGACGTTCAGACTGCATCGCGATATTGTCAGCGTTCATCAGGAGCACCCAAGCAATTGTCAGTCAGTAGACGATATCAGAACAAACATTGCCTATATGTGCGACAAATATAACAACATTCAGTCATTAGATGTTCATCTTGCCTTTAACGGCCCATTCCCTCCAGACATGACCAACAGGATCATGTCTGATATACACAAACTGCTGGACTCGAAGAAATACGACATGCTGCTGCATCTGTTTCTTGAGCTGCTCCATGTCGTGAAGGATCGCAATCTGGACCCGGATTGGCAGAAAAAAACACCGAGGGTGACAGCGAAAAACTTTGATTTGCAAGCCGTTAAAAAGCTTCTGCCAAAAGCGAAGAAGAAGCTTGGCGTGAACGATTTTTCTAATGCACTGTATGCGCTTGTCAATGATTTACTGCACGTGGATCTTAGATAAATGGATGTGGTATGGTGAGTCAATTTCATTTTTCAACAATAGTGTCAAGGACGCACATCTTTAAACTGATGCCTATGATTCATTCCCTCCATGAGCATTGTGATGATTTTCATTTATATGTGCTGTGTGTTGATCAGAAGGCATATGAATTGCTTCAGCACGTGCCATGGGAGCATGTCACCTTTGTGCAGCTTCATGAAATGGAAGATCCGGAGCTATTGGAAGCGAAAAGCAACAGAACGTTCCATGAGTATTGCTGGACACTGAAGCCCGCATTTTTGTTCCATGTCATGAGCCAGTGGGATGACGCCGAATATTATGCCCACATGGATACCGATCTGTTTTTCTTTTCTGATCCAGCGCGCATTTTTGGCGAAAACCCGGCGGCTTCTCTGTATTTGACCGATCACCGCAACTCGCCGCGGTTCATGTCTTATTATGAGCGGACCGGACGTTTTAACACAGGCTTTGTCGGCGCCCGGAATACAGAAGAAGCTTATAAAGCGGTATGGCAATGGAGACAGGATTGCATTGAATATTGCACGGTGGAAATGAATACGGAAAGAAAGACGTACGGAGATCAAAGGTATGTGGAGAAGTGGCCGGCGCAGTATCAGGGTGTGCATGTTGTCAAATCAACCGGAGTCAATACGGCGCTTTGGAATATAGAAAATTATAAGGTGACTCAAAAGAACGGCCGTGTTTATCTAGATGAAACGCCGCTGATTTTCTATCATTTCTCCGGGTTTACGTTGGTCACGGAGAACGAATTTAATCTTTGCTGGTATTACCGCATTGAAGACGAAGCGGCCATTGAAATGATTTATATGCCGTATGTGTTAAATCTGAAAAGGTGGATTGACGAAATACAGACGGCATTTCCGGACTTTGCCGACGGCTTTATCCCGAAGCACGCGGTGCCGGACACTCATTTTATACAGCTTGATTAAAAAAACCCTGCCGCCCGGCAGGGGTTTTTTCAGCTATGCCATTCTCTCAGTTTCTGGTCACTCGGCAAAAGAAACGCGAGGATGCCAAGAATCGGGAGAAACGCGATGGCAATCATGGTCGGGGTCAGTCCCGCGGCGTCAATTAGAGCACCAAGCGCCACAGCGCCGATTGCTCCCATACCGAAGGCAAGGCCGACGGTTAAACCGGACATCGTGCCGATTTTTCCGGGGACAAGTTCCTGTGCATATACAACCGTTACGGAAAAGCTCGACATGAGAACCAAGCCGATCAAAGCGAGAACGCCATAGGCCAGAACCGGGCCGGCAAATGGAAGCAGAATCGCCAGAGGCGCAGAGCACAGCAGCGAGCAGAGAATGACGAATCGTTTTCCGAAACGGTCTGCGAGCGGGCCGCCGAGAAAGGTTCCGACAGCGCCAAACAGCAAAAAGACGAAAATATAGCTCTGAGCCTGCTGAATGCTTACGTGATATGTATTCATCGCATAAAACGTGTAAAAGTTGCCGATCGCACTCGTATACCAAGAACGCGCGAAAATCAAAAAGATAATAATAATAAGAGCAGATATAACGGACTTGGTGACAGACGAGTTTTGTACAGCGGCTCTCTTTTGGGTGCCCTGCTTCTGTGCAAGACTGCCGAGCCGAGCGGCGTACCATTTTGCAATATAAAGCAGAAACATAACGGCGAGCGCGGCTACAAGTGTAAACCAGACAGCACCGAATTGTCCGAGCGGAACAAGGATCAGCGCGGTAATCAGGGGTGCCATCGCTTGGCCTGAGTTTCCTCCGACCTGATAAATGGACTGGGCAAGCCCGCGTTTTGTGCCGGCGGCCATATATGCCACACGGGAGCCTTCCGGATGAAAAATAGCGGAGCCTAATCCGATAAAAAACACACAGCACAAGATCGTCACAAATGACGGGGCAAATGCAAGGCCCAATATGCCGAGCATGCTGGCAGTCAGCCCGATCGGCAGGGCGTACGGCCGCGGCCGTTTATCGGTATACCAGCCGACAACAGGCTGCATGACGGATGACACCATGTTTAACGTGAAAGCGATGATGCCGAGCTGTGTGAATGTCAAGCTCATGGAGCGTTCCAAAATCGGAAACATGGCCGGAATCACAGCCTGCAGCGAATCGTTGAGCATGTGGCAGATTCCGATGATCATCAAGATCGGATACACGGTGGTGCCGGGTTTTTGAACAGGTTTTTCTTTAAGCGGGGCGGCAATAGCCAAATGATTCTCCTCCTAACATATATAACCAGTGCATACCACCATATTATTCATAAGGTGAAGGATTTATCAACAGGAAAAAAGACTCCTTCTGGAAGGAAGCAGCACCTGCCGCTTAACAGTTGATGATTGTGTTTTCGATTTTGAGAATATGATATAGCTCTTCAAGCTTACGGATGTGATACGTTGGCACAACCTCTGTATCATTGACATTCATGCCAGGGTTAAGCCAGCACGTATCAATTCCGGCGAGCTGTCCGCCTTTGATGTCCGCTGTCAGCGAATCGCCGATGATTAAGGTGTGCTCCGCTGAAAAATGGGGAATCCGTTCAAACACATAGTCGAAGTACTCTTTCATCGGCTTTTGAAAACCTGTGTCTTCAGAAACGAAAATATCCTTGAAGAACGGAAATAATCCTGAATCTCTGAGACGCTTATACTGAGTACTGGAAACGCCGTTTGTCACGATATACAAATCAAAATGCTGTTCCAGTTTTGTGATGAGATCAAATGCCCCGTCCATAAGCTGGTGCCCTTCTTCAAGAAAGCTGCGATATTTCTGGTCTAGCAGCACTCCGTCTGCTTCATAGCCATATTCCTTGAACAAAGCGGAAAAGCGGGTGGTCATCACTTCATCGCGAGTCATGTTTCCTCCTTCAAAGGCTCTCCAGAGGCCTTGATTAATTGTTCGATAACGGGACTCCATTTCATCGGTAAGCGGAATGTTCTGATCTTCAAACAGCAGGCGCAGCGCTGATTTTTCTGCTGCTGTAAAATCCAAAATGGTATTATCTACATCAAATAATAAAGTGCGGTATGGTTTCAAGACTTGTCTTCCTTTCTGTATGTGTACTCAAAGTATAGCACACGCCAAAACGAAAAAAGCCGGCGGATTGGACGTTTAAAATGTCCGCACCGACGGCTTATCATTATTTGTTTAATAAGCTGTGTTTTTTTGCATAAAGGAAATAAACGAGCGTTCCGACGGCGATCCAGATAACAAATGAAAGCCATGTGATGCCTGGAAGGCTGTACATAAACCAAAGGCATATTCCAGCACTGATGATTGGCACAACCGGAACGAACGGCACCCTGAAGGAGGCTTTGATTTCCGGATGTTTCTTTCTTAACACAATAACAGCGATCGAAATGACTGTAAATGCCGCAAGCGTCCCCATGTTTACAAGGTGCGCAAGTGTGCCGAGATTAATGAACCCTGCGATTCCCGCCGCGACGATTCCTGTCAGCCATGTGTTTCGGAACGGCGTTTTGAATGACGGATGAATCTTTGCGAACAAACCCGGCAATAGACCGTCTCTGCTCATGGCAAAGGTTAAACGGACCTGGGCATACAGCAATGCGAGCATCACTGTTGTGATTCCGATGATAGCGCCGACAGAAATAATTCCCGCAACCGCATCCTGGCCGACGAATTTAAGCGCAAAGGAAACCGGATCACCGACATTTAATTTGGCATAAGGCATCATCCCTGTCAAAACAAGCGATACCGTGATGTACAAAATGGTACAGACGGCCAGAGCTGAAATGATGCCGATCGGCATGTTTTTTTGCGGATGCTTCACTTCTTCTGAAGCGTTGGATACCGCGTCAAATCCGAGATACGCGAAGAAAACCGTTGCCGCGCTGACAATGACGCCTTTCATTCCAAACGGCATAAAAGGCGTCCAGTTATCAGGTTTGACATAACCGAAGCCGACAATAATGAACAATAAAATGATTCCAATTTTCATCAACACAATCACGTTGTTGAAGCGTGTGCTTTCTTTGACGCCTCTGCTGACAATTGCAGTGATGATGAGAATAATGACCGCAGCCGGAAGGTTAAACACGGCACCCGGCGTACTTCCCGGAGCTCCTGCCAGCGCAGCAGGAATATGATAGTTGAAGCCGGCGAGCAGCGATTGAAAGTATGACGACCAGCCCGTGGCAACCGCCGACAGCGCAATGACATATTCAAGCATGAGATCCCAACCGATTAAAAAGGCGAGCAGCTCTCCAAGTGTGATATAGGAGTATGAGTACACGCTTCCCGAGATTGGTATCGAAGACGAAAACTCAGCATAACAGAAGGCGGCAAGCGCACAGGCAAGGCCCGCTAAAATAAACGATAAGATCAGGGCGGGACCGGCACCGGTCGCGGCCACTGTTCCTGTAATAACGAAGATCCCAGTGCCGATGACACACCCGATACCGAGAAGTGTTAAATCAAATGCGCTTAAAGTGCGAGCGAGGCTGTTGGATTGGCTCTGCGCATTTAATGTTTCAAGCGGTTTTTTCCTAAATAATGAACTCATGAAAAGTTCCTCCTGGAGATTTCAAAATATTCTAATCATTATATACATTTCTTGTTGTATTATATTGTCGAAATTTGACACAGTCAATCATATATTTTTCTACTTTAAACGATAGAAGCTAAAAAGCGTTGTCGTATCATAATATAGTAATTTTTACAAAGGGGATATTGAATTTTGCTGATGGTGAACCGATAGAAATGATAGATTGGCCATATTTTGATTTGCTGGTAAAAAGGAGATGCTGACCATGTTTCAATATGAAGAATTAAACAAACAATTTATTGGCGGAAAATGGCAGGAGGGCAGCAGCCCAAATGTATTGGAAAACAAAAATCCTTATACTCAAAAAACAATCACATCCTTTCAAAAAGCGACAGCTGATGATGTAGATGAAGCGTACCGGGCGGCGGCTTTGGCAAAGAAAAAATGGGATGCGGTCAACCCATTCGAGAAAAGAGCAATCTTAGAAAAAGCCGTTACGTATATTGAAGAGAATGAAGAAGCCATCATTTATTTGATTATGGAAGAGCTGGGCGGAACAAGGCTGAAAGCAGCTTTTGAAATCGGACTCGTGAAAAACATCATCAAAGAAGCGGCGACGTTCCCTGTCCGCATGGAAGGGAAAATCCTTCCTTCTACAATAGACGGCAAGGAAAACAGATTATATCGCGTGCCGGCAGGCGTTGTCGGTGTCATCAGTCCTTTTAACTTCCCATTCTTTTTATCTATGAAATCAGTAGCCCCGGCACTGGGAGCAGGCAATGGCGTCGTTTTGAAGCCGCACGAAGAAACACCGATTTGCGGCGGTACGCTGATTGCGAAGATTTTTGAAAATGCGGGCGTTCCGGAAGGACTGCTGAATGTTGTTGTCACTGACATCGCAGAAATCGGTGACAGCTTTGTCGAACACCCGGTGCCGCGGATCATCTCATTTACAGGCTCTACGAAAGTGGGCAGTTACATCGGCCAGCTTGCGATGAAGCACTTTAAAAAGCCGCTTCTTGAGCTTGGCGGAAACAGCGCCTTTATCGTGCTTGAAGATGCGGATATCGAATATGCAGTCAATGCGGCAGTGTTCAGCAGATTTACCCATCAAGGACAGATTTGTATGTCAGCCAATCGCGTACTGGTTCACTCATCAATTTATGATCAATTCCTTGAGCTGTATCAGGCAAAAGTGGAATCGCTGAAAGTTGGTGACCCGATGGACCCTGATACGATTATCGGGCCTTTAATCAACAGCAGGCAGACTGACGGGTTAATGAAATCTGTTGAGAAAGCGATTGAAGAAGGGGCTGTTCCAGTGAAGCTTGGCGGATTTAACGGAACGATCGTGGAGCCGACCATCTTAAAAGACGTGAAACCGTTTATGAGCATTGCCAAGGAAGAGCTGTTCGGGCCAGTCGTCTCCTTCATGACATTTGATTCAGAAGACGAAGCGGTGGATATTGCAAACGATACCCCGTTTGGCTTAAGCGGAGCCGTACATACCTCCAACCTTGAACGCGGTGTGGCTTTTGCGAAACGCATTGAAACAGGCATGATTCACGTGAATGACACGACGATTAATGATGAACCGAATGTGGCATTCGGCGGTGAAAAGCAATCTGGCCTCGGCCGATTAAATGGCGAATGGAGTCTTGAAGAATTTACGACACTGAAATGGATTTCAGTTCAGCACGAAAAACGCAGCTTCCCTTACTAATAAAAGGAGTGATTGGAATTGAGCATAAGAACGGAAAATGAAACAGCAGATCTTCTAGACGCATTTGTAAAAGTAGCCCCTTATTTAAACAGCCTGGTTCAGGATGATATTACAATCGGCATTTATGATACAGAGAAATTGCTGGTCAATATTCCGGCAAAAACCTTCTCCCTTAACGTAAAAACCGGAGATCCGCTGCAAGAAGGAGATATCATCACAGACGCGATCCGCAGCAATCAGAAAAAAACGAGCATGGTGCCGAAGGAATTGTTCGGTTTCCCATTGATCGCACGCGCCATCCCGCTTCATGACCAGAACGGGAGAGTGATTGGAGGAGTGGGCCTCGGCACGAGCCTTGAGGAGTCCTCTAAGCTTCATGATGTAGCGGAAAGCTTATCGGCTGTCGTTGAACAAACGGCTGCGGCCATTTCCGATATTTCTGACTCCATTAATGGATTCTCATCGCAAATGTCGGGCATTTCCTCACAAGCGAAAAAGGTAAGCGAAAGCGCGGGAGAAATCGCCGATATTTCAGTAACCGTGAAAGGCATTTCTGATCAGAGCAATCTGCTCGGTTTAAATGCTGCGATTGAAGCGGCACGAGCGGGAGAGTCCGGAAAAGGCTTTTCTGTCGTAGCAGATGAAATCAGAAAGCTTGCGACGCATTCGAAAGAAAATGTCGGCCAGATCGATCAGATCACAAAAAAAATCCACAGCCTGTTAAAAGGGCTAGAAGAATCGATTGAATCGATTAATCAGCATACTGACGGACAAGCCGCGGCTGTTGAACAGATTTCCGCCACGATGCAGGAGATCTCAGGCAGTGCGCAGCATCTCGCTAAAATGGCAGAAAAAGCGCTTGAAGAAGAGTAAGAGACTGGGGACAGAGTCCCCGGTCTTTTTTTCTGTCCGGTATTTCCATGAAATTTGTCTGCTCTTTTACTAGTTTTATTCCAGCGGCTGATTTAAAATGTACACATGAACTTACGTGAGGATTGATAGGAACCATGAGCATATTAAAAGCGGAGAACCTTTACAAAACATACGGAGATAAGACGTTATTTGACCATATCTCCTTTCATATTGAAGAGAATGAGAGAATCGGATTAATCGGGCCGAACGGCACCGGAAAATCAACGCTGCTGAAAGTGATCGCCGGCTTGGAATCTGTTGAAGAAGGCGACATCGCCAAATCCGGCAGCGTGCATGTTGAATTTCTTCATCAGGACCCGCAGCTGCCTGCTGGACAAACTATTCTTGAGCATATTTATTCCGGTGAATCGGCTGTCATGAGAACGCTCCGTGAATACGAAAAGGCGCTCTATGAGCTGGGAGAAGACCCGGAAGATGAAAAACGCCAGAAACACCTGCTGGCGGCGCAGGCGAAAATGGATGCAAACAACGCGTGGGATGCGAATACCTTGGCGAAAACGGTATTATCGAAACTGGGAGTAACTGACGTGACAAAGCCTGTGAACGAGCTCTCAGGCGGACAGAAAAAACGGGTGGCGATTGCGAAAAACTTAATTCAACCCGCTGATCTTCTGATTTTAGACGAGCCGACGAACCATTTGGATAATGAAACGATTGAATGGCTTGAAGGGTATTTGGCGCAATATCCAGGCGCCGTCATGCTGGTGACGCACGACAGGTACTTCTTAAACCGCGTGACAAACCGCATTTATGAGCTTGAACGGGGCAGTCTTTATACCTACAAAGGCAACTATGAAGTCTTTTTGGAAAAGCGCGCGGAACGGGAAGCGCAGGCCGAGCAAAAAGAAACAAAGCGGCAAAATCTGCTGCGCCGTGAACTGGCCTGGCTCAGACGCGGAGCGAAAGCACGCTCTACAAAACAAAAGGCGAGAATCGGCAGGGTGGAGTCGCTTAAGGAGCAGAAAGGCCCTCAGTCAGCCGGCTCGCTCGACTTTGCGATCGGCTCCCACCGTCTTGGAAAGCAAGTAATTGAAGCGGAGAACGTGATGATCGCTTATGGAGGAAACGTGCTTGTCGATCGATTTAATGAACTGGTTATACCAGGTGAACGAATCGGGATCATCGGGCCGAACGGCATTGGAAAAACAACACTGTTAAACAGCCTTGCCGGACGAATCACTCCTGACGGCGGGCATATTACGATCGGCCAGACAGTAAGAATCGGCTACTATACTCAGGATCACAGTGAAATGAACGGTGAGCTGAAGGTGATTGAATACATTAAAGAAACAGCGGAAGTCGTGAAAACAGAGGACGGCGATATCGTCACCGCTGAACAAATGCTTGAGCGCTTCCTCTTCCCGCGCTCCATGCAGCAAACCTATATCCGCAAGCTGTCCGGCGGAGAAAAGCGGCGCTTATACTTGCTTCAGGTTCTAATGCAGGAGCCGAATGTGCTGTTTCTCGATGAGCCGACGAACGACTTGGATACAGAAACGTTAAGCGTGCTTGAGGATTATATTGAACAGTTCCCTGGCGTTGTCATCACCGTATCCCATGACCGCTACTTCCTTGACCGCGTCGTAGACCGTTTGATTGTCTTTGAAGGGAATGGCGTGATTTCACGGTTCCAAGGCTCCTACAGCGACTATATGGAGCAGGCCAAAGCAAAAAAAACGGCTGAGAAACCCGCAGCTGAAGTCAAAACAGCTGAAGCGGAACCGAAGAAAAAACGGAAAAAGCTTTCTTACAAAGATCAGCTTGAATGGGACGGCATTGAAGATAAAATTGCCGAGCTTGAAGAAAAGCATGAACAGCTCGAAGCGGATATCGCCGCGGCGGGCAGTGATTTCGGGAAAATTCAAGAGCTGATGGCCGAGCAGGCAAAAACAGCGGAAGAGCTTGAGGCAGCGATGGATCGCTGGACAGAATTGTCCCTCATGATAGAAGAGCTGGAAAGCTAAAAAAGTGCGGCCTACTGCAGGCCGCACTTTTTTTCACATAATGTACAAAAACGAAACAGCCAGCTTATGATAGGATGGAATTGTGTGTCAGCGGCACATGGAAAACTAACGGAGATGATGAAGTATGACATGGGCTATCGTGATGTTAATCCTCATGAGTCTGGTGAAAATCGTTTTAACCTGCCTTCCAACAGGCGTCATAGAATGGCTGCTTAGCAAATTCGAGGTGCACGCCAAGGTGAACAACGAAGATGCTGTTCTCTCTGTAAATGGAAAGCGTCTCGAGGGTGAAGAGAAAAGGAACATGATTGATCAATTTAACGAAGCTGTCTTCCTGGAGAAATATTATATTTACCCAGGCGACGAGGAGCGTTATTTATACCCTGAAAACGGCGGTACACCGCTTGTGATAGATACGAAAAAAGGCAAAAAAGATGTAAAGCTGTTTGTGTACAGCTACGACGACCATATCGACGTCGTGAAACAGTATAAGAAGAAAGTGATTGCGTATCGATTGCTTTCTGAAAGCATGCAAAAGCAGTCTTTGTCAGTGACAGGGAGCTTAGCTTAAAAATAGGCTAATGAAGGACGGGTGCTTTACGTACTCGTCTTTTTTATTACATTTCAAAACTTAACGTTTACGTTAAGGTGTAAAAGGTGTATAATGATTACAGAAACGGCGAAGGGGGATTTACCTTGGAATGGATGAAGATTGATCAAGTTGCCAAAAGAAGCGGGCTGACAAAGCGAACCATTCGGTTTTATGAAGAAATCGGCTTAATTCCAGCACCGAAACGGACGGACGGCGGCGTAAGACTTTATTCAGAGGATGATATGGAGGAGCTTGAGAAAGTGATCAGCACAAAGGAAGTGCTTGGCTTTTCCCTTCAGGAGCTTCAGCATTTCATGGAAACCAGCCGCCAGCTAGAGTTAAACAAAGAGGGGTATTTGTTGTCACTGGATCCAAAGGAACGGAAAGAGAAGCTGGAGGAAATTCAGGAAACGCTGAATCACCAGCTGAATTTGATTGATGAAAAAATCCGCACATTCCAAAGCTTTAAGGAACGTCTGCACGGCATGAAAGATAAAGCGGAGCGTGCCATTCAATCAATCGAATGAAAAGTTTGCCAAACGCTATTTTTGTAGCGTTTCTTTTAATGGAATAAAGATGGAGGTTAGGTCAAATGGATAAGACAAAACAAGTAAATCAGAAAACGGGCTTGCTCAGTCAGCCGAAAGCTGTATGGGCTGTCGCGTTTGCCTGTGTGATTTCCTTTATGGGAATCGGGCTGGTCGATCCTATTCTTCCGGCGATTGCCGCACAATTACATGCTTCACCTAGTGAAGTATCACTCTTATTTACAAGTTATTTGCTCGTTACCGGATTTATGATGTTTTTCTCAGGAGCCATTTCCAGCAGGATCGGCGCAAAATGGACGTTAATTCTCGGACTTATTTTTATTATTGTCTTTGCAGCGCTTGGCGGAAGTTCAAGCTCAATTGCTCAGCTTGTCGGCTATCGCGGCGGCTGGGGACTAGGTAATGCTTTATTTATTTCAACAGCGCTTGCGGTCATTGTCGGCGTGTCTGTCGGCGGCAGCGCCCAAGCAATTATTTTGTATGAGGCAGCACTCGGACTCGGGATTTCAGTCGGACCGCTTGCAGGCGGAGAGCTTGGAAGCATCTCATGGCGCGCGCCGTTCTTCGGGGTATCGGTCCTGATGTTTATTGCGTTAATCGCGATTTCTTTCATGCTGCCGAAATTGCCGAAACCGGCGAAACGCGTTGGGGTATTTGACGCCATGAAGGCACTCAAATATAAAGGCCTGCTGACAATGGCGGTATCGGCTTTCTTATACAACTTTGGATTTTTTATTTTGCTCGCTTATTCTCCGTTCGTTCTGGATTTAGATGAGCACGGTCTTGGATATGTCTTCTTCGGCTGGGGCCTTCTGCTGGCCATTACATCAGTCTTTACCGCGCCGCTCGTGCACAAAGCGCTGGGCACAGTGCGTTCCTTGGTTGTTCTCTTTATCGCTTTTGCGGTCATTCTGATCATCATGGGGATCTGGACAGACCATCAGACTTTGATTATTACATGTATCGTTGTCGCTGGTGCTGTCCTTGGTATGGTCAACACGATCATGACAACCGCTGTGATGGGGGCTGCGCCTGTTGAACGATCAATCGCGTCTTCAGCCTACAGCTCAGTCCGCTTCATCGGCGGCGCGCTCGCTCCGTGGATTGCGGGAATGCTGTCAGAACACTTCACTGCAAGCACGCCGTATACAGTTGGCGGGATCGTCGTTTTTGTCGGCATGCTTGTCCTTCTCATGGGACGTAAACATCTTGCTGGAATTAAAGCAGGGCATTAATAACGAAAGACACTGCGCATATGCAGTGTCTTTTTTAATCATGGAACCTTCCCATTACAACCGTATTGTAGTAGTTTCCGTCAGAAAGCAATTTCTCCTTTTTTAAGATTCCTTCTGCTTCAAATCCGTATGTCTTATATAGTGAAATGGCCCTTTCGTTTGTTTCCAGGACATTCAATGAGATTTTTTTCATTCCGTTGGTGTCCGCCCAAGAGAGAGACTGCTGTAAAAGATGCTTCCCGATGCCATAACCCCAAAATTCTTTTAACACGCATGCACCGAACTCCACTTTATGAGAGGACCGCTTTAAATCAGTACCCTCACATCTGGAAAACCCCGCGAGCCTATCCTGCACTTCAGCAACTAAAAATAAATTTCTCTTCTTCTCAGTATCTTCCTTTATCCGTTGTTCAAAACCGGGTGCATCTATGAAATCCTTACCCTTCTCCCGATCCATGTATTCCGTTTCTCCATCAATTTTCAGCCTTAATGCAGACAGCTTCTGTGCATCCTCTGCACGAGCTGATCGAATGGTGTATTGAAGTTCATTTACATTGAATTCTTTTTTGCCGATGATCATGATATACCCCTTCACTATCAGTAAGTATTATTCGTTATAATGGCATCATAATCGAATTGGTGCAGGAAAGGACAGCCTTTATGACACAATTTTACTATTTAACGGCTAAAATGCCTTTAGAAACCGGTTTTTTCGGTCAGCAAGAACGGCGTTCACGGAAAGGGCATCCGCTTCGGTCAGGCATCGACGCGGCGGGCATTTATCTTGAAGAAACTGAGGATGTATCCGTTCATTTGCGATTGCCATATCAGGTGATGGTTCATGCTGAAGAGGGGACGTTTGCCATGGATAAGGCAAAGCCTGACGAATATGATCAGAAGTGTTTACAGGTGCTCATTACATACACGGCGTCATGAAAAACAGCTTTTCTGTCGAGTGGTTCACCGCATGGGCTGATGAGGAAGACTTTGAGCTGTCTGCCAAAAGAGAGCTGACACTTGATGAATTCACCTCGCCATTGCAGCTCATTTTAAAAGACAGAGAGCTATTGAGAATCGTTCAGAAAAAATGGCAGTAAAAAACCCGCCCTTCAGCAGGCGGGTTTTCTTCGGTTTAAAGCACTTTCGTCGTCCAAGACTCGCAGTTCCATGTTTCTGTCGCGATGTCCATATAGAAATCAGGCTCGTGAGAAATAAGAAGAATGGAGCCTTTGTATTCTTTGAGGGCGCGCTTGAGTTCTTCCTTGGCGTCAACATCCAAGTGGTTTGTCGGCTCATCGAGCACCAGCAGGTTGGTTTCCGAATTGATCAGCTTGCACAGTCTGACCTTCGCTTTTTCGCCTCCGCTTAAGACAGAGACGCGGCTTTCGATATGCTTTGTTGTCAGTCCGCATTTTGCCAGAGCGGCGCGAATTTCATACTGGGTGTACGAAGGGAATTCGCTCCAAACTTCTTCAATACACGTATTGTTGTTTGTTTCCTTGACCTCTTGCTCGAAATAGCCGGTAAAGAGGTGCTCGCCTCGTTCAACAGAGCCTTCGAGCGGCTGGATCTCACCAAGCAGGCTTTTCAGCAATGTCGTTTTCCCAATCCCGTTTGCGCCGTAGAGGGCAATTTTTTGGCCGCGCTCCATGCGGAGGTTCAGCGGACGGGAGAGCGGGGAATCGTAACCGATCACGAGATCCTTCGTTTCGAAAATCAGCTTGCCTGACGTTCTCGCCGGCTTGAAGTGGAATTCCGGTTTTGGCTTTTCTGCCGCAAGCTCGATCATATCCATCTTATCGAGTTTCTTTTGGCGGGACATCGCCATGTTTCTCGTGCTGACGCGGGCTTTGTTGCGGGCAACAAAATCCTTCAGCTCTGCGACTTCCTGCTGCTGCTTTTTGTAGGCCGCTTCAAGCTGCTGTTTCTTCACCTCGTAGACTTCCATAAACTGATGATAGTCACCAACGTAGCGTGTCAGCTCCTGATTTTCTACATGATAAATCAGGTTGATGACACTGTTTAAGAACGGAATGTCATGGGAAATCAAGATGAACGCATTCTCGTACTCCTGCAGGTAGCGTTTCAGCCATTCGATATGCTGCTCATCAAGGTAGTTGGTTGGCTCATCGAGAAGCAGGATTTCCGGTTTTTCCAGAAGCAGCTTGGCGAGAAGCACTTTTGTACGCTGACCCCCGCTCAGATCAGTAACGTCACGGTCAAGTCCAATATCACTCAAGCCAAGTCCGCGGGCGATTTCTTCTACCTTGGAATCAATCACATAAAAATCATTGTTTGTCAGCGCGTCTTGAATCACACCGACGTCTTCAAGAAGCTTTTCAAGCTCGTCAGGATCAGCTTCACCCATTTTGTTGTAAATCTCGTTCATTTCTTCTTCCATCGCAAATAAGTAATGGAATGCGTCTTTCAGCACATCACGGATGGATTTTCCTTTTTCCAGCACGGTATGCTGATCCAGGTAGCCGACACGGACATTTTTTGACCATTCGACTTTTCCTTCATCAGGTTCAAGCTTTCCGGTAATAATATTCATGAAGGTCGATTTTCCTTCACCGTTTGCGCCGATCAGACCGACGTGCTCGCCTTTTAAAAGACGGAAAGATACATTATTAAAAATGGCCCGGTCACCGAAGCCGTGGCTTAAGTCCTTTACAGATAAAATACTCATGTTTACACCTCTATCGTTATCAAACACGCACAATCGGCGTGTAATATTCACCCTTTTGATTATAAAGGAGGAAGTCGATTGTTGAAAGGCATAGGAAAGAAAAAGAAAAATTGCGTTCCGCGCGCTGTTTTGAGATACTATGGAATAGATTTTAAGAATCGAGGAGAACAAAATGACGCAAACTTGGCCATTTTTACATAATGCACAATCATTTATCAAAGAAAATTGGAACGCTTCAGGCTTCCAAGAGCCGACTCCTGTACAGGAGCAGGCAGCCGAACTCATCATGGAAGGTAAGGATGTCATCGCTGAATCGCCGACAGGAACGGGGAAGACGCTTGCCTACGCACTGCCGGTATTGGAGCGCATCAAACCTGATCAGAAGCATCCGCAGGCTGTGATTTTAGCACCTTCACGTGAGCTGGTGATGCAGATTTTTCAGGTGATCCAGGACTGGAAAACGGGATCAGAATTACGTGCAGTTTCCTTAATCGGCGGGGCGAATGTGAAGAAGCAGGTCGAAAAGCTGAAGAAAAATCATCCGCATTTGATCGTCGGGACGCCGGGCAGGGTGTTTGAGCTGATTCAAGCGAAAAAGCTCAAGATGCATGAAGTAAAAACGATCGTACTTGATGAAACCGATCAGCTTGTCCTGCCGGAGCATCGTGAAACGATCAAGCAAATCATTAAAACGACATTAAGAGACCGCCAGCTTCTTTGTTTTTCTGCCACACTGAAGAAAGAAACAGAAGATGTGCTCCGCGACATGACGAAAGAGCCTGAGGTTCTGAAGGTAGAACGCAGCAAGGCGGAAGCGGGAAAAGTGAAGCATCAATACATCATCTGTGACCAGCGCGACAAAGTGAAGCTGCTGCAAAAGCTTTCAAGGCTTCAAGGCATGCAGGCGCTTGTGTTTGTGAGAGATATCGGCAACCTGAGTGTGTACGCGGAAAAGCTGGCGTACCATCATGTTGACCTTGGCATCCTTCACAGTGAGGCGAAAAAAATGGAGCGTGCGAAAATCATTAGAGCGTTTGAGCAGGGCGAGTTCCCGCTGCTTTTGGCAACTGACATTGCCGCGCGCGGTTTGGATATTGAAAATCTGCCGTATGTGATCCACGCCGATATTCCTGATGAAGACAGCTATGTTCACAGATCAGGGAGAACAGGCCGTGCCGGAAAAGAGGGCAACGTGCTGAGTCTCGTTACAAAACTGGAGGAATCAAAGCTGAAGAAAATGGCGAAGAAGCTTGGCGTGGAGCTGAGTGAAGCTGTGTATGCCGGCGGAAAATTGAAGACGAAATAAAAAGGAGGGCAAAAGCCCTTCTTTTTTGTTGTAAAATAATAGAAAAGGTTTCGCGCGGGGGTGGGAAGATGGTTTCAATAGACAGATTTCAAGTAGTGAAGGAGCCAGAGCTGAAAATCCTTGAACACTGGTTTGAACATGAAGATACCAGGCGGAGAATGGATGGCATGCTGCCATTAGATGAGTGGTATGCACGGGTAAATAAAGATGAACAGGATACTGTCATCATGGCATATGATGGACAGCTGCCAGCAGGGATGGCCGTTATTGAGTTCGGGGAGGAGCGGACGTATATTGGATTGATCGTTAATCCTATGTACCGGCTTCAAGGGTACGGAAAACGGATATTGCAAAAACTGCTGACCGAACCTGATTTTACTAGCGTACGGGAATGGGTGGCATGCATTGAAGAAGACAATCAAATCAGTTTAGCTTGCTTTCAAGCAGCAGGTTTCACTTTGGAGGATACGGAACCAGATGAAGATGGTTTTCTTACGCTGATTCTTCGTAGCTGACCTCATATAAACCCAAAAGGAGGGCAAAAAGCCCTCCCATTTTCATCTTCAGCTCGGATCGCTGACTTTGATCAGCTGTTTTCCTTTATTTTCTCCTTTAAATAAGCCAAGAAACGCATCCGGAATGTTTTCGAAGCCTTCAGTGATGGTTTCCTCATAATGAAGCTTTCCATCTCTCAGCCATTCCGCCAGCTGTTTTGCGCCTTCAGGAAAACGGTCGGAGTAGTCGCTTACGATAAACCCTTGCATCAGCGCCTTCGTTTTGATTAGCTTGGATTGGACGCGAGGGCCCATGTCATCCGCTTCGTTTTCCGCGTTGTAGGAAGAAATGGCGCCGCACACCGGAATGCGGGCAAACTCATTAAGGAGGTTCATGACCGCATCTGAAATCGGCCCGCCGACATTGTCAAAATACACATCGACACCGTTCGGACAAGCGTCAGCGAGCGCTTTTTGAATATCATCTGCGGTTTTGTAATTAATCGCTTCGTCAAAATGCAGTTCATTCTTTAAGTAGTCAATTTTATCATCAGAGCCTGCGATACCGACGACGTGTGCGCCTTTGATTTTGGCGATCTGTCCGACAGCGGAACCGACAGCCCCTGCAGCTCCGGAGACAACCACGGTTTCGCCTTCCTTCGGGCGGCCGATGTCCAATAGGCCAAAATAAGCCGTCAAACCGGTCATTCCTAAAATGCCGAGATACGCTGAAGCAGGAGCCAGACTTGTATCAATTTTTCGCACGGCGGACTCGCTGACAGCGGAATATTCCTGCCAGTTCAGGTTTCCGATGACGATTTCACCTTGTTTGAGCTTATCTCCGTCTGACACGACTTCAGCAATGACACCGCCTGACAGCGCTTCGTCTAAGGCAAATGGCTCTACATATGACTTCGTGTCTTGCATTCGCCCGCGCATGTAAGGATCGACTGACACATAGAGTGTTTTGACAAGCACCTCACCTTGCCTCGGCTCAGGAACGGATATCGTTTCAAAGCGGAAGTCTTCGTGAACAGGCACCCCTTGCGGACGTCTGGCTAATTGAATCTGCTGTTGAGCTGTTGTCATATTCATCCTCCTATCATTTGATTGACACCAATGTAACACGGACAAGTGATGAAATACAAAAAGTAAGCCGCATAAAAAAAGGAGAGGGTATCCTCTCCTTTTTCATCACGTCCGTAGTTTCGGGCAAAGTCCCATCGGCAGGCACATCGGCTTCTGGTCGATCGGGCTTCTCATGATGCAGCATTCCAAGCCGAAGACTTCCCGGAAAAACGGCTGGGTAAAGACGTCTTCCGGTGTTCCGGCATTGTAGATTTTTCCGTCCAGTACGCTGATCAGATAGTCAGCATATTGAGCGGCTTGGTTTAAGTCGTGAAGCACCATGACAATTGTGCGTCCATGATCCCGGTTCAGCTTTTTCAGCAGCTCCAGCACCTCAATTTGGTGAGAAATGTCCAAGTAAGTGGTCGGTTCATCGAGCAAGAGCAAATCAGTGCCTTGTGCAAGCGCCATGGAAATCCAGGCTCTTTGTCTTTGACCGCCTGAAAGGGCATCAAGTGTCCGATCCTTCAGCTCATTCATTCCGGTTGCGTCAAGCGCCCACTCTACCATATCGTGATCCTCTTGCGTATGCTTGGATAACAGTTTTTTATGAGGATGTCTGCCGAAATAGCATAGTTCCTGTACCGTCAATCCTTCTGGCGCCTGAGGAGACTGAGGAAGAATCGCCAGCTTTTTAGCCACTTCTTTGGACGGCTGGCGATGAATATCTTTTCCTTCTAATAGAACCGTGCCGCTTTTTGGAGCCATCAGCCTGGCAAGCGATTTGAGGATTGTTGATTTTCCGCAGCCGTTGGCGCCGATGAGCACAGTGATTTTTCCTTCTTCAATCTTTAAATCGACTCCGTCAATAATCACTGTGCTGTCATATGAAAGAGTGAGCTGGTCTGCAGCCAGTTTTCCCATGGTATCCTCTCCCTACTGTTTCCTCGCTTCGAATTTCAATAAATATAAAAAATAAGGCGCGCCGATCACAGCTGTCAATATGCCGGCTGGTATCTCAACCGGAGGCATGATGCCGCGTCCTAATGTATCTGCGATTAGTAATATAATAGCACCGATTAATGCCGATGCAGGCAGTAAATATTTAGCTTTTTCTCCGGCAAGCCTTCTGGCGATATGCGGAGCGAGCAACCCGATAAAACCGATTGATCCAACGACGGCTACACAGCTCCCCGCCAGCGCAACTGCGGTGAAAATCAGAATGAATCTCAGCCTGTTTGCGTTTTCGCCGAGACCCTGCGCTAGCTCATCTCCGAGTGACATCAGATCCAGCTTCGGAATGAGGATGCAGACAATCGGCAAAAGGACAAGAAGCCATGGCGCAAGGAGCTTGACTTCTTCCCAGTTTCTCCCCCAGAGGCTGCCTGTCAGCCAAATGAGCGCTGCATTGACGTCCCCCGGAAATTTGACCATCATATATTGCATGCCGGCGTGGCAGACCGCGCCTAAGGCAATACCTGATAAAGCCAAGGAAGAAGGCTGAATGCTTTTTTTGCGGGCTATCATTAATAATATTACCGCAATAATGGCTGCTCCGGCAAATGCGGAGAACGGCAGCACGTAGACCGGAGACTCAGGGAAAATGAGAATAACGGCCATGGCGGCCAGTCCGGACCCTTTTGAAATTCCGACAACGTCCGGAGACGCAAGGGGATTTCGGATGACACCCTGCAAAATGGCTCCGGCAGCGGCCAGTCCGGCGCCTGCCAAAATCGCCAGTATAATGCGGGGGAGCCGGTACTGCTGAATAATAAACTCGAAGGAATGATCCATCCCTAACAGATTCGTAACCACCGCATCAGGTGAAATATACAATGCCCCGAAGCCGATGCTGATCACGGACAGCACTAGCAAGATGACAGCCAATATGAGGATGGCCAGCAAGGGGCGTTTTTGTTTTCTGGTTGATTTCTTCATTTCAGATTTCGCCCTTTCCTTGCTAAATATAAGAAAAATGGTGTGCCGATAATGGCGGTGACAATGCCGACCGGGGATTCATAAGGGAATGCAATCCATCTGGCCAGGACATCTGCGTACACCAATAAGATGGCGCCGAACAGTGCCGAAAACGGCAGCACATACTTGTAATTTTCTCCGATCAGCTTACGGACGATATGCGGAACGAGCAGCCCGACAAAGCCGATTGGGCCGGCAACCGCCACAGAAGCGCCGGAAAGAATTAAAATGATAAAGCTGATCAGAATCCGCATGCCGTTCATGTTTTGCCCGAGTCCTTTTGCCGTTTCATCACCGAGTCCGAGAACAGAAACGGGACCTGAAAACACAAGGGCAAGTCCGATACCGATGACAGAAAACGGGGCAATGGTCATGACGTCCTGCCAGTTGCTGCCGTCAATCGCACCCGTCATCCAATACAGCACATCCTCTCCCGACTCATTTAAAATAATAATCGCCTGTGTCATGGAGGACAGGAACAAATGCACCGCCATTCCAGACAGCGCCAGTTTGACAGGTGTCATTCCACCGGAAGAGGCAATCATATACACAATTGCGCCGCCTGCCGCCGCACCTGCAAAAGCAAACACAACCGATGAGTAGGACGATGCCGGCAGAATGACGAGAGAAGCAACGACAAACAGCGATGCACCCGCATTCACACCGAAAATTTGAGGTGAAGCCAGAGGGTTTCTTGTCATGGCCTGCATCAGCGCCCCAGCTACAGCCAGGCTGGCGCCGACGAAAACACCGATTAATGTGCGGGGGAGGCGAAGAGTAGAGATGATAAGCTGTTCTTTTGATCCGTCCCATACAAAAAGATATGTCAAAGCATCAATGATGCCGATGTCTGAGGCGCCTACTGAGAGATTTAGCCCAAGCCCGAAAATAAGGATGATCAGTGCAATGATAAAAACCATTAATCTTGATGATGAGCGCCGTTTGGCTGAGTAATACAACAGTCTCACTTCCTTACTGCGTCTGTTTGCAAAAACGAAGAAGCAAGGATTCTCCTCGCTTCTCTTTTGTCCTACTTATTATACACTTTTTTGAGCACGTCTTTGGCGCTTGTTTCACTGGATTTGATTCCTCTGAATCTTGTCCAAATGTCGCGGTCTGCATCGTAGATTTGTCCGTTTTTCACCGCTTTTAGGTTTTTCCAGAGCGGATTCTTTTTCCACTCATCTACGATTGTTTTACCCTCGTTGGCTGAAATAAACAAAATATCAGGATCGATTTTGCTTAACTGCTCGAGGCTGACCTCTTGATACGCGTTATCTGACTTCAAGGCGTGCGTAAAGCCGAGCATGCTGAAGATTTCTCCGTCATAAGAAGATGACGTATGAAGCTGGAAGGAATCGGCTCTTGCCACTCCGAGAACGATGCTGCGGTCTTCATCTTTCGGAAGCTCCGCTTTCAGATCGTTAATGACCTTTGTATGGTCGGTGAGTTTTTCTTTTCCTTCTTTTTCTTTATTTAATGCTTTAGAAATGGTTTTGAAGCTGTCCATTGTTTCATCATAAGTCGCTTCCCGGCTTTTTAATTCAACGGTCGGCGCGATTTGTTTCAGCTGTTTGTAAATGTTTTTATGGCGTTCAGCGTCAGCGATGATTAAATCAGGCTTCAAGGAGCTGATGACCTCAAGATTCGGTTCGCTTCGCGTGCCTACTGATGTATAATCAATCGAGCTGCCAACCAGCTTTTGAATCATGTCTTTTTTGTTGTCATCGGCGATGCCGACCGGCGTGATGCCGAGATTGTAGACAGCATCCAGGAATGAAAGCTCAAGCACAACGACTCTTTTAGGTGTGCCGGTCACTGTTGTTTTCCCGTCTTCGTGCTGAATGACTCTTGAATCCTTAGATTTGCTTCCGGCTTTGCTGCCGCTGTTATCCTGACTTGATGAACAGCCGGATATAAGGAAACAAGCGATTAATAAAACACTGATGATGGCAATAAACTTATTAGGATAGGTGCGCATTTGTTTTCTTCCTTTTTTTCTGAATTTAATAATGAGAATCATTATCACAAATAAACACTATAATAGTATGGCTTTCTATGTCAATATTTTTTAAATAAAGAAACAGAAGACCTCTGCTTTATGTTTTTTTGATGTAAGCGTCATCTGGCACAAATAAATCGTACACAGCATCGCCGTGTCTGTGGGATAAAAACGAACTGGCGTTGGCTTTAGAGGCTTCAAGCATATCTCTGCTGACATGGGGAAGGAGAACGCTGAGATAGCCGGACAATTTTTTTTCTATTTCTTCAGAGATCGCAAATTCAATGTCTCCGATATTCATAACAATAGAGAAAACAAAGTCAATATCGATGTGAAATGTTTTCTCGGCGAAGATGGCAAGCTGATGAATGCCTGCTGAATAGCCGACACGCTGATGGAAGACCTGTTTTACTAAATCACTCACAACCCACGCATTGTATTGCTGTTTTGGTGAAAAGTATTGCATTGGACATACCTCCTGCTTGTACGGATAAAGATGGCGATTCAAAATCGGACACTCCGTGCAGCGGTTTTGATTTAAGACTATTCTGAAAATACTATGTTCCTATCACTTTACCATGATCAGAAAATAAATATCTACTACCATTCTTCCTGTTTTTATGCCTAATGCTCTGGATGCTGTTTCATAGAAACAGGATCGGGTATAAACATAACATAGAAATGATGAAGGAGGAATTAGAAATGAAACCAGTTGTAAGAGAATATACAAACGACGAACAGCTCATGAAGGATGTAGAAAAACTACAGCAAATGGGTGTCGCAAAAGAGGATGTATACGTCTTAACTCACGACGATGACAGAACGGAACGACTGGCAGACAACACCAATGCCAACACGATCGGAGCCAAAGAAACAGGTTTCAAACACGCGGTAGGGAACATGTTTAACAAAAAAGGGGACGAGCTTCGCAATAAAATTCATGAAATCGGTTTTTCAGAAGACGAAGCGGCTCAGTTTGAAAAACGGCTCGATGAAGGGAAAGTCCTTCTCTTTGTGACAGACAACGAAAAAGTAAAATCTTGGGCGTAATGCAGGATTGTAACCCCAAAAGGCGATTATCGTCCTTTTGGGGTTTTTTATTTTTGCGGTCTTTGCGGTGTTTTTTTGCAGGATACCGCAATAATAGGCGGTACATTTTCGGTTATGGATGTCCATGAATTTGCTATTATATTTTTGTGAGAAAATGGAACAAATTCTCATAAAATAGAAAATGGGGGTTCATACTGAATGAAAAAAGTGATGTTAGCTACGGCTTTGTTATTAGGCTTGACTCCGGTTGGGGCGAACGCAGCGGATTTGGGCCATCAGACGTTAGGATCGAATGATGGCTGGGGAGCCTACTCGACTGGCACAACAGGCGGATCAAAAGCCTCGTCATCCCACGTGTATACAGTCAGCAACAGGAATCAGCTCGTTTCGGCTTTGGGCAAGGACACAAACACAACGCCAAAAATCATTTATATCAAGGGAACGATTGACATGAATGTTGATGACAATCTAAAGCCGCTTGGTCTGAATGATTATAAAGATCCAGCGTACGATCTGAACAAATATTTGAAGGCCTATGACCCAGGCACATGGGGCAAAAAAGAACCATCAGGAACACAGGAAGAGGCCAGAGCACGCTCACAGAAAAACCAAAAAGCACGCGTGATGGTGGATATCCCTGCAAATACGACGATCGTCGGTTCAGGGTCAAATGCTAAAATTCTGGGCGGAAACTTCCAGATCAAGAGCGATAACGTCATTATCCGCAATATCGAATTCCAAGACGCATATGACTATTTTCCGCAATGGGATCCGACTGACGGAAGTTCAGGAAACTGGAATTCACAATATGACAACATCACAATAAACGGTGGTACACATGTATGGATCGATCACTGTACATTTAATGACGGTTCCCGTCCAGACAGCACCTCTCCAAAATATTTTGGAAGAGAATATCAGCACCATGACGGCCAAACTGATGCCTCTAACGGCGCTAACTACATTACAATGTCTTATAACTTCTATCACGATCATGATAAAAGCTCCATTTTTGGATCAAGCGACAGCAAAACTTCTGATGACGGCAAATTAAAAATCACACTGCATCACAACCGCTACAAAAATATCGTTCAGCGCGCACCGAGAGTCCGTTTTGGACAGGTACACGTTTACAACAACTATTATGAAGGCAGTACAAGCTCTTCCAGTTATGCTTTCAGCTATGCCTGGGGAATCGGAAAATCATCTAAAATTTACGCACAAAACAATGCCATTGACGTTCCGGGATTGACCGCTGCTAAAACGATCAGCGTATTCAGCGGAGGAACGGCCTTATATGATTCCGGCACACTGCTGAACGGTACGCAGATCAACGCATCGGCTGCAAACGGGCTGAGCTCCTCTGTCGGATGGACGCCATCTCTGCATGGAACAATTGATGCTTCCGCCAATGTGAAATCAAATGTTACATCTCAAGCGGGCGCGGGTAAACTAAATTAAGTAGAAAAAACACAAAGGTGCTCACCTTTGTGTTTTTTAAATTAATTAAAATGTTTATTAACTTAGTTAAGGAGTAGAATGGGAAAGGGGATCGGAAAACAAGTATATAGGAGGAGACCTATTTATGGCTTCAGAAAAAGACGCAGGAAAACAGTCAGCAGTAAAGCTTGTTCCATTGCTTATTACTGTCGCTGTGGGACTAATCATCTGGTTTATTCCCGCTCCGTCCGGACTTGAACCTAAAGCATGGCATTTGTTTGCGATTTTCGTCGCGACAATTATCGGCTTTATCTCCAAGCCCTTGCCAATGGGTGCAATTGCAATTTTTGCATTGGCGGTTACTGCACTAACTGGAACATTATCAATTGAGGATACATTAAGCGGATTCGGGAATAAGACCATCTGGCTTATCGTCATCGCATTCTTTATTTCCCGGGGATTTATCAAGACCGGGCTAGGTGCGAGAATTTCGTATGTATTCGTTCAGAAATTCGGGAAGAAAACCCTTGGACTTTCTTATTCACTGCTGTTCAGTGATTTAATATTATCACCTGCTATTCCAAGTAATACGGCGCGTGCAGGAGGCATTATATTTCCTATTATCAGATCATTATCCGAAACATTCGGATCAAGCCCGGCAGATGGAACAGAAAGAAAAATCGGTGCTTTCTTATTAAAAACCGGTTTTCAGGGAAACTTGATTACATCTGCTATGTTCCTGACGGCGATGGCGGCAAACCCGCTGATTGCCAAGCTGGCCCATGATGTCGCAGGGGTGGACTTAACATGGACAAGCTGGGCAATTGCCGCGATTGTTCCGGGACTTGTAAGTTTAATCATCACGCCGCTTGTGATTTACAAGCTGTATCCGCCGGAAATTAAAGAAACACCGGACGCAGCGAAAATCGCAACCGAAAAACTGAAAGAAATGGGACCATTTAAAAAATCAGAGCTTTCCATGGTTATTGTGTTTCTTTTAGTGCTTGTTCTTTGGATTTTTGGCGGCAGCTTCAACATCGACGCAACCACAACCGCATTGATTGGGTTGTCAGTTCTTTTATTATCACAGGTTCTGACTTGGGATGATATCAAGAAAGAACAGGGCGCTTGGGATACGCTCACTTGGTTTGCGGCGCTCGTTATGCTGGCCAACTTCCTGAATGAATTAGGCATGGTTTCTTGGTTCAGCAACGCCATGAAATCATCTGTATCTGGATTCTCTTGGATTGTGGCATTTTTAATTTTAATTGTTGTGTATTATTACTCTCACTATTTCTTTGCAAGTGCGACGGCTCACATCAGTGCGATGTATTCAGCATTTTTGGCTGTGGTCGTGGCAGCGGGCGCACCGCCGCTTTTAGCAGCGCTGAGCCTCGCATTCTTCAGCAATCTGTTCGGGTCAACAACTCACTACGGTTCTGGAGCGGCTCCGGTCTTCTTCGGAGCAGGCTACATTTCGCAAGGCAAATGGTGGTCTATCGGATTTATCCTGTCGATCGTTCATATTGTCACATGGCTTGTGATCGGCGGGTTATGGTGGAAATTATTAGGGATATGGTAGAAAGAAAAAAGGCAGACGCGGTCTGCCTTTTTTTATGTTTGATCGCATTACTTCAGGGCGTGAGTAACAGATGATGAATGGCAGGATTGCTTAACCTAGTGAGAAATGTCCGGCGTACTTTCAGCATATCTAGCTTAGATGCGGCAATTCGTGTTTTTCATGCAACAGGTTTTCCGCAAATACAGTGAAAAAAGGTGATGCAGGGACAATCACCTTTTTTTATTTTTGCTAGTGACCTTACAGACCGATGATAGTTTTCCTGCATATAATAGCTGGAACTAAGAAAAGAGGGCGGGGAATGATGTAGGGTGAATAATGTGATTGTAAATGGAGGTTTTGAAACCGGCAATCTGACGGGGTGGGCTTTTGCAAATACGTCCGTTATTAATACTTTTGCCCATTCTGGAAGCTATTCCGCACAGTTTATCAGCAGCCAGCCTTATGCTTTTTTAGGGCAGATCGTGCCTGTCGTTTCTGGACAATCTCTTATATTCACTGTTTCGCTTGGGAAAACGGGGAACAATCCAAGTCCTCAAGTCACTATACAAATTTTATTCGTTAACAGTGAAGGAGAACAAATTGAAGGCGGACAGAAATTTATCATTGCTACTGGAAAATTGCCAAATGTCTCATTTAATACATGGAATGAAATATATAGAACAATTGAAACCCCCGCTGAAGCAGTAAACGCAGTAGTGGTAATAAGTAAAACTACTTTTGGGTCTGTTCTAATTGATGATGTTTCTTTAATAGAGTCTGCTGGGGGGATTGGACCAACCGGGCCAACAGGTGCAACAGGATCAACCGGTCCAACAGGTGCAACCGGATCAACGGGAGTCACGGGATCAACAGGAGCGACGGGTGCAACCGGATCAACGGGCGACGGGTGCAACCGGATCAACGGGAGCGACGGGTGCAACCGGATCAACGGGAGCGACGGGTGCAACCGGATCAACGGGAGCGACGGGTGCAACCGGATCAACGGGAGCGACGGGTGCAACCGGATCAACGGGAGCGACGGGTGCAACCGGATCAACGGGATCAACAGGACCGACCGGTGCAACCGGAGTAACCGGATCAACGGGAGAAACCGGAGCAACGGGAGCGACGGGTGCAACCGGATCAACAGGATCAACGGGATCAACAGGACCGACCGGTGCAACCGGAGTAACCGGATCAACGGGAGTAACCGGACCAACAGGATCAACAGGTGCAACAGGATCAACCGGACCAACAGGAGCGACGGGATCAACCGGACCAACAGGAGCGATGGGATCAACAGGTGCAACAGGAGAAACCGGATCAACGGGAGAAACCGGACCAACAGGTCCAACGGGAGTCACTGGATCAACAGGTCCAACAGGTGCAACAGGACCAACAGGTGCAACAGGACCAACAGGTGCAACAGGACCAACAGGTGCAACAGGACCAACAGGTGCAACAGGACCAACAGGTGCAACAGGACCAACAGGTGCAACAGGACCAACAGGTGCAACAGGACCAACAGGTGCAACAGGACCAACAGGTGCAACAGGACCAACAGGTGCAACAGGACCAACAGGTGCAACAGGACCAACAGGTGCAACAGGACCAACAGGTGCAACAGGACCAACAGGTGCAACAGGACCAACAGGTGCAACAGGACCAACAGGTGCAACAGGACCAACAGGTGCAACAGGACCAACAGGTGCAACAGGACCAACAGGTGCAACAGGACCAACAGGTGCAACAGGACCAACAGGTGCAACAGGACCAACAGGTGCAACAGGACCAACAGGTGCAACAGGACCAACAGGTGCAACAGGACCAACAGGTGCAACAGGACCAACAGGTGCAACAGGACCAACAGGTGCAACAGGACCAACAGGTGCAACAGGACCAACAGGTGCAACAGGACCAACAGGTGCAACAGGACCAACAGGTGCAACAGGACCAACAGGTGCAACAGGACCAACAGGTGCAACAGGACCAACAGGTGCAACAGGACCAACAGGTGCAACAGGACCAACAGGTGCAACAGGACCAACAGGTGCAACAGGACCAACAGGTGCAACAGGACCAACAGGATCAACGGGAGTCACGGGATCAACCGGATCAACGGGAGCGACCGGATCAACCGGTGCGACCGGATCAACCGGTGCAACAGGAGAAACCGGACCAACAGGTGCAACCGGAGCAACGGGAGAAACCGGAGCAACGGGAGAAACCGGAGCAACGGGAGAAACCGGAGCAACAGGTCCAACGGGAGTCACGGGATCAACAGGATCAACCGGACCAACCGGAGCAACGGGATCAACCGGACCAACCGGAGCAACGGGATCAACCGGACCAACCGGAGCAACGGGATCAACCGGACCAACCGGAGCAACGGGAGCGACGGGATCAACCGGTGCGACCGGATCAATCGGACCAACCGGAGTAACTGGACCAACGGGAGAAACAGGAGAAACCGGACCAACCGGTCCAACGGGAGTCACAGGATCAACAGGACCGACCGGATCAACAGGACCGACCGGATCAACAGGACCGACCGGATCAACAGGATCAACAGGATCAACGGGATCAACGGGATCAACAGGACCGACCGGTGCAACAGGAGCAACCGGACCAACAGGTCCAACCGGACCAACAGGTCCAACCGGACCAACAGGTCCAACCGGACCAACAGGTCCAACCGGACCAACAGGTCCAACCGGACCAACAGGTCCAACCGGACCAACAGGTCCAACAGGTCCAACCGGACCAACAGGTCCAACAGGTCCAACAGGAGTAACTGGACCAACGGGAGAAACAGGATCAACCGGATCAACCGGATCAACCGGAGCAACGGGTCACTGGATTAACAGGAGCGACGGGATCAACAGGTCCAACAGGATCAACGGGATCAACAGGTCCAACGGGAGTCACAGGAGCAACAGGTCCAACCGGACCAACCGGAGTAACTGGACCAACCGGAGCAACGGGAGCAACGGGAGTCACGGGATCAACAGGACCAACAGGTGCAACGGGAGCGACGGGATCAACCGGATCAACGGGATCAACCGGATCAACAAGCAACGGGATCAACGGATCAACAGGAGCAACGGGATCAACAGGAGCAACGGGATCAACAGGAGCAACGGGATCAACAGGAGCAACGGGATCAACAGGAGCAACGGGATCAACAGGAGCAACGGGATCAACAGGAGCAACGGGATCAACAGGAGCAACGGGATCAACAGGAGCAACGGGATCAACAGGAGCAACGGGATCAACAGGAGCAACGGGATCAACAGGAGCAACGGGATCAACAGGAGCAACGGGATCAACAGGAGCAACGGGATCAACAGGAGCAACGGGATCAACAGGAGCAACGGGATCAACAGGAGCAACGGGATCAACAGGAGCAACGGGATCAACAGGAGCAACGGGATCAACAGGAGCAACGGGATCAACAGGAGCAACGGGATCAACAGGAGCAACGGGATCAACAGGAGCAACGGGATCAACAGGAGCAACGGGATCAACAGGAGCAACGGGATCAACAGGAGCAACGGGATCAACAGGAGCAACGGGATCAACAGGAGCAACGGGATCAACAGGAGCAACGGGATCAACAGGAGCAACGGGATCAACAGGAGCAACGGGATCAACAGGAGCAACGGGATCAACAGGAGCAACGGGATCAACAGGAGCAACGGGATCAACAGGAGCAACGGGATCAACAGGAGCAACGGGATCAACAGGAGCAACGGGATCAACAGGAGCAACGGGATCAACAGGAGCAACGGGATCAACAGGAGCAACGGGATCAACAGGAGCAACGGGATCAACGGGAGCGACGGGATCAACAGGTCCAACGGGAGTCACGGGATCAACCGGTGCAACCGGAGCAACTGGAGTCACGGGATCAACAGGTCCAACCGGAGAAACCGGATCAACAGGTCCAACCGGAGAAACCGGATCAACAGGTCCAACCGGAGAAACCGGATCAACAGGTCCAACCGGAGAAACCGGATCAACCGGATCAACCGGATCAACCGGACCAACTGGAGTCACGGGATCAACCGGATCAACCGGTGCGACTGGATCAACCGGTGCAACCGGACCAACCGGAGTAACTGGACCAATGGGATCAACAGGATCAACAGGATCAACAGGATCAACCGGATCAACCGGATCAACCGGATCAACAGGATCAACCGGATCAACCGGATCAACCGGAGTAACTGGACCAACCGGATCAACTGGACCAACCGGATCAACAGGAGCAACTGGACCAACGGGATCAACAGGATCAACCGGTGCAACCGGACCAACCGGAGTAACTGGACCAACCGGATCAACAGGAGCAACAGGAGCAACAGGAGCAACAGGAGCAACAGGAGCAACAGGAGCAACAGGAGCAACAGGAGCAACAGGAGCAACAGGAGCAACAGGAGCAACAGGAGCAACAGGAGCAACAGGAGCAACAGGAGCAACAGGAGCAACAGGAGCAACAGGAGCAACAGGAGCAACAGGAGCAACAGGAGCAACAGGAGCAACAGGAGCAACAGGAGCAACAGGAGCAACAGGAGCAACAGGAGCAACAGGAGCAACAGGAGCAACAGGAGCAACAGGAGCAACAGGAGCAACAGGAGCAACAGGAGCAACAGGAGCAACAGGAGCAACAGGAGCAACAGGAGCAACAGGAGCAACAGGAGCAACAGGAGCAACAGGAGCAACAGGAGCAACAGGAGCAACAGGAGCAACAGGAGCAACAGGAGCAACAGGAGCAACAGGAGCAACAGGAGCAACAGGAGCAACAGGAGCAACAGGAGCAACAGGAGCAACAGGAGCAACAGGAGCAACAGGAGCAACAGGAGCAACAGGAGCAACAGGAGCAACAGGAGCAACAGGAGCAACAGGAGCAACAGGAGCAACAGGAGCAACAGGAGCAACAGGGAGCAACAGGAGCAACAGGAGCAACAGGAGCAACAGGAGCAACAGGAGCAACAGGAGCAACAGGAGCAACAGGAGCAACAGGAGCAACAGGAGCAACAGGAGCAACAGGAGCAACAGGAGCAACAGGAGCAACAGGAGCAACAGGAGCAACAGGAGCAACAGGAGCAACAGGAGCAACAGGAGCAACAGGAGCAACAGGAGCAACAGGAGCAACAGGAGCAACAGGAGCAACAGGAGCAACAGGAGCAACAGGAGCAACAGGAGCAACAGGAGCAACAGGAGCAACAGGTCCAACGGGAGTCACTGGACCAACCGGACCAACCGGGGCAAATCCGCAGCTGTTTTACAATGAGGTAGCAGGCCCAGTTACAGTTGCTGTTAACGGTACTGAAACGTCAATTGGAACTTTAAGTCTGCCAACAGTCGCTGGCCAATTAATAAAATTAGATCTTGCCATTTCTGTTGATGTGACAACGACAGCTAACTCGAACTTTACTTTCCAAACCAGAATTTATAGAAACGGAGTATTGATAGACACACGCGCCGTCCAAAGAAATGTTAATGTTGCCATTACGTCAAGATTTCCAATGGCTACAACGTATGTAGATGCTACAACAGTCACAGGCACGACTTCTTATGAGGTTAGGATAATTTTTACCACAGTAAGTAATGTGAGTGGCAGCTCCGCACTAAACCTAGATATAAATGCTATTAGGTTCCCTTAATAATAGAGAATGAGAGTCACTTCTTTTTTAAAATTCAAGCATATGAAACAAGAAACCTACTTTATAAAAAAGTAGGTTTCTTGTTGTGCTCAATGGAAGACTTATCATGTTTGAAAGTACTCCCTCAAAAATTTTTCAAGGTAATCAGAATACTGGTCAGAATCAAACTCATTGCCGCATGCATGTATGACCCATGGCTCTTTCTGATGGGGGATGCCGACCAAATACCCCTTTTTCCTGAACTCAAAGCATTGCGAAGTATCATACAAATGCCAGCCGTCAAAGATCTCTTTCCGCCACGGGAGATCGTACTGAGTGACCAGCAATAAACCGTCTAATGCTTCAACTGTTTTTACGGTCTCGTCTATCTCATCAAACGACAAATAGCTATACGTTCTGCGGTATTCAATGACTTTTCCCGCTTTTTTAGAAGCCTCCCACCAAATCCCGCTTTGCGGCACTTCTTCAGCTCCTATGACGCCTATCATGCCAAGCGCATCGTTTTGCTGAAAGACATGAAGGATATCGTAAATAAATGAACGATTGATGATAAATGTATCCTGATGTACATACACTTTATATTTTGCGTCTGACTGATGCATTGCCGCCTGGTAGCCGGAGGCCATACTGTCAGCCTTTCGGATATCGATTAACTCAACCTCCATATGAGGAGGCACTGAAAGAGACTGGATATGTCTCAGGCAGAGGTCATAAAGGGTGTCATCATTGACACATGTAATGAAGCAAATGGAATTTTCATTTACATGCTGTTTCATCTTTTTTGCGCCTTTATGACATATTGATAGGCCCTGGCTTCCTCCTCAAAGTTTGCATGGTGAATTCCCATGTTTGCTCTGACATGTGCCAGTCTGCTGATCATTTTTTCATAATAGTGAGTCGTAAAGGAAATAGGCTCAATTTGGCTGACCTTGTAACCCGTTTCATGAAACATTTTCTTCATTTCCTGCAAGGTGAAGAAACGGAAGTGTGTTTTATCGAGCAGCCCAGCCTGTGTATACGTCCATTTGCCGGACAGCAGACTTTCAAAAATTGAGATATGCCCGATATTCGGAATGCTTGCCAAAATGCTCCCTGTTTCGTTTACGTAAGGCTTCATGTTAGCTAACACTGCCCAAGGGTCTATTAAGTGCTCCAATACATCCCCGAAGATGACGTGATCAAATGTGTTTTTTTCAAAAGGAAGCTTCAATGTTTCGATGTCTCCTGTTATCACTTCGTCAATGTGATGAGCGGCTTTTTCGGCAGCAGGCGGATATGATTCAATCCCATAATAGGAGCATTTCGTTTTTTTCTTAACAACTGCACCAAACAGGCCTTCAGCACAACCGACTTCAAGAATGGTTTTCGCATGGGGTTCTACCAGGTCAAACAGCTGCCGGTTAATGCCTTTGTAATATTCTTTATCTTTTCGCTCATATTCTTTCATAGAATCAGCAAGTGACCTTTTATTGATTTCCATGATGTTCACCTCCGGAGTCAGCCTGCTGCTGCAGGACCTCTTCAAAGTATGTTTTGTTGGCAAGCATTCTTGAATCATGAGGACGGTATTGTAAAGCCGATTCATTATGCTGATAGGCAAGCTGATGCTGGCCAAGCTTATCGTAGCAGACAGCTAATTGTAAGTGAGGCAGCCAGGTGGCGCAGGCGCGGTTTTGAAAAGCCAAGCTTTCTGAGCCTCTATTTTCAATTGCTTTTTCATACCAATAGACCGCGCTTTCAACATCGTTTTTTTCTAAAAAAGAGAACCCCAATCTGCAGCACGTTTCCGCTCTGGGAAGCCCGTAGACGAGAGTGTGGAGCACCCAGCTTAATTCTTTTTCCTTCAATCCCAAAGAATGATAGCAATCTGCTAATTTATTGCATGCTCTGATATTATCCTCGACCCACCCCTGCTTGGTTTTCAAAAAACGCAAATAGTATTCTATCGCTTTTTCTATTTTTCCGTGATCACACAGCTCGTTTGCATAGTAAAATAAATCTCTTGGCGAAAAATCCTTCCCTGACGAGGCCATGTTTTCATAAATTTGCAGATTTCGGTCAGCGTCATGGCTAAGCGGCATATGTGAAACCGCTGCGTCACTGTGTTGGAGATTTCCGTACACCTCTAAATATTCATGGACCGCGCCGATCCACTTAAAGCCCCTTTCCCGTTTTACGAGCCGGTATCTTCGTAAGCTGGATGTGACGTTGCCTTCTTCGTCAAACGCCAGGTGATAGTTCATTGATACCGCGTCAATATGCGGATCAAGCGTTTTTTTTAGTTCCAAGAACAGTTCTTGATCCTTCTCGGTAAACACATCATCGGCATCAAGCCATAAAATATAGTCAGCTGTTGCCTGCTGAAACGAAAAATTTCGAGCGGCCGCAAAATCGTCTATCCATTCAAAATCAAAGATGCGGTCTGTATAACGGGCAGCGATGTCTTTCGTCTGATCAACTGAGCCGGTATCCACGATGTTAATTTCATCAGCAATCCTCCGCACAGAATCTAAGCAGCGGCCGATGACGGCTTCCTCATTTTTCACGATCATACATAGACTGATAGAAATCAAATCGCCACCTCCGCTTCAGGCTGTTTTTTCTTCATTGCATGGACAAACATGTAATCAATCTGAGCATGTTCTGACAAGTGATCCAAAGACAAACCAAATTGCCCGGCAAGATATTCAGCTTCTTGTAAAAATAGCTGTATGTTCGATTCAGGAATGGCTGAATGAGAGGTGGTTGATTTTATGTCATAAAGGTGTTCGGGAAATAGTGTGTTTACGTTTTGAGGCGTGATGAAATGTGTGTGTGCGGGTGTTCCGCATAATAATGAGAAAAGCGTGTCTGCATAAGCTGTATTCGGGATGCTGCAAATTAATGAGCCTGAAGGCTTTAGATAAAGGGCAAGAGCCTCAATCGTTCGCTGGGGATACATCGCGCAGTTCAAAAGGTCTCCTATCAAAATGACATCAAAAAAAGCTTCAGGATAAGGAAGGCGGCATGTTTCGGTATCGGCAGAAGTGACTTGTTCATAATAAGCGCTTGCTATTGTACGTAGCAATGTATCTTCTTCAATGCCGTGCAATGTACAGGTTTGCCGGTTCAACAGCTCTACACCCGCAGCTCCTGCGCCGCAGCCGATATGCAGGATGGAGCGGGCTTTTGAAGGCACAAGGGCTGTCAGCTCTGGCTGGGGATCAATAAAAGCCGTCACATCCTGCTTCCATTTATCTACGAAGGCTTGGCGGTTGACCTGATATAGTCGGCTGATACTTATATCCGGATTGCCGGAAAACGTGGCATGCCCGTGATGATGCACGAACGAATCAAGGGCGATTTTCAGCTGATAACCGGCCTGCAGAGCGCGAAGGCACAAATCATCGTCCTCAAATGAACCGCCTCCAAAACGCTCGTCAAAGCCGCCGATTTTGTCCAGCACCTCTTTTTTGACAAGAAGGCAAAATCCGACCAGCCTTAAAACGCTTCTTGATTTGCCCCGGTGCCGCATGCAATGGCGCTGAGAAAAATCTTCAATTCCTTCTAAACTGGTGTAATCAACTGAAATTTGCTGAGGCCCGCTGACATAATTGCTTACAGGCCCGACCATGCCGATTTTATCATTATGATAAAGCAGCTTGATCATCGGCTCCAGCCAATGATTCGTCACAACAGTATCATTGTTTAAAAAAAGAACATTGTCTCCAGAAGCGGCCTCAAGGCCTTGATTGCAGGCTTTCGCGAACCCCTTGTTTGTTTCATTAAAAATCGTTTTGATTGAAGGAATCTGTTTGAGGTAGTCCTGTGTCCCGTCATGAGAGCCGTTATCTACAACAATCACTTCTATACAGTCATCATCGGTATGCGTCCATATGCTCTCCAAGCATTGTTTTGTCAGCGCCAATTGATTATAAGTCAGCACAATAATACTCGTTTTCACCATAACCACCGCCCTTCACCAAATCATTCAGATACTATATATATATATATCGAAATGTTCAGATGGAATGATTCCTTCCTGAAAAAAGGAGTGTTCAGCAAAACAGGCTGCTGGAAATCTGGAGAGGAAAAATCATGATCTGAATCATAACCTCTGATCATCAATGAAATGGATTTTGAAAAATAAGAAAATTTACGGGAGAAAAATGGTATGATCTAGGTAGAAAGGACGGCTGGTGCTGTGGTGAAAAAGCGTTTCCATTTTTCTCTGCAAACGAAAATAATGGGGTTGATTGCGGCGCTGCTGATCTTTGTGATTGGCGTGCTGACGGTCACGTTTGCCGTTCAGCAAACAAAAGAAGGGCGAAAACAGGCAGAGCAGCTGGCGGTGCAGACGGCGAGAACGATTTCCTATATGCCGCCGGCAAAGGGACTCATCGTGACGAAAGACGGGCAAGCTGCCGAGGCGCAGGAGGTCATTGAACAAATGAAAGAACAGACCGGCGCTTATGCCATTTATGTGCTTGATGAAAAAGGAATGGTCCGAACCGCCTCGGACAATAGCGAAAATAAGCATCTGACGAGAAGCAGAGAAATCCTGTTTGGAGGCTCTCACGTCTCAGAGACAAAAGCGGATGGACAAAGGGTGATTCGTGGCAGCGCACCGATTATCGAGGAACAAAAGGGGCGCAGCCAAGTGATCGGCAGCGTGTCCGTTGATTTTCTGCAGACGAAGACAGAGCAAGGCATTAAGAGACATCTGCGAGACTTAAGCTTCATGGCTGTACTCGTGCTGCTGCTTGGATTTGTCGGTGCCGCCGCGCTTGCCAAAAGCATCAGAAAGGATACGCTTGGCCTTGAACCCCACGAAATTGCATCTCTTTATCGGGAGCGGGATGCGATGCTGCGGGCGATTAAGGAAGGGATTATCGCCACCAATCGTGATGGCATTGTAACGATGATGAACGTATCGGCGGCTGAGATGCTTAAGCTTCCCGAGCCTGTGATGAACGTGCCTGTTGATGACGTGATGCCGGGAGCAGAACTGATGTCTGTGCTTGAGCAGGAAGAAATGCAATCGAATCAGGAGGTATGTGTCAACGACCAAGTCTTTATTATCAATACAAAAGTCATGACACAAGGCGGACAGAGGTACGGAATCGTTATCAGCTTCAGAGAAAAAACAGAACTGAAAAAGCTGATTGACACGCTGACAGAGGTGCGGAAATACTCAGAGGACCTGCGCGCCCAGACTCATGAATTTTCCAATAAGCTCTACGCGATTTTAGGGCTGCTTGAGCTTGGCGAATATGAGGAAGCGATTGAACTGATTAAAGAGGAATACGCCATCCAAAATGAACAGCATGATATTTTATTCCAAAATATTCATTCGCAGCAGGTGCAGGCGATTTTGTTAGGAAAGATGAGCAAAGCATCGGAAAAAAAGGTGAAGCTGTCGATCGATGACAACAGCACACTAGGACCTCTTCCTCCTCATGTCGGCTTGTCTCATCTCATTACGATTATCGGCAACTTAATTGATAACGCTTTCGAAGCTGTAGCAGATCAAAGCGTACAGGAGGTCTCATGTTTTATTACAGATATCGGACGGGATGTTGTTATCGAAGTATCCGATACAGGGGCGGGAGTGCCGCCCGATAAGATGGAAGCGGTGTTTGAAAGAGGCTACTCTTCAAAGGGGATGAAGAGAGGCTACGGGCTCGCCAACGTAAAAGAGTCAGTGCGTGAGCTGGGAGGCTGGATCGAACTGACAAATCAAAAAAGCGGGGGAGCGGTATTTACTGTTTTTATACCGAAGGAGAAACAGACAAAGGGGGAATCCATTTGATTCACATCGTGATTGCGGAGGATGATTTTCGGGTTGCGCAAATCCATGAGAGATTGATTCAGCAGCTAGATGGATTCAGCATTATCGGCAAAGCGGGCAATGCCAAAGAGACAATGTTGCTTTTGAAGACACACAAAACGGATTTGCTGTTATTGGATATTTATATGCCGGACGAGCTCGGAACAGCATTGATTCCAGAGATACGGAGACGGTTTCCGGACGTTGATATTATGATCATTACAGCCGCAACGGAAACCCGCCACTTACAGGAAGCGCTGCGGGCGGGAATCGCAAACTATTTGATTAAGCCCGTAACGGCTGATAAGTTCAAGCAGGTGCTGCTCCAGTATAAAGAAAAAAGGCAGGTGCTGCTGTCTCAGCCGGAGGTCAGCCAATCCATGATTGATCATATTTTCGGGGGCGCCCCTAAGGAAGCTGTCACTGCGGAGAATTTGCCGACAGGCATCAATCCGATCACACTGAAAAAAATCAAAGAGGCGCTGCGTACTGCGGCCGGAGGAATGACAGCGGAAGAACTCGGAGAAACAATGGGCGCGTCACGAACAACAGCCCGCCGTTATGCCGAGTATCTTGTGTCTAAGGAAGAAGCGCGGGCAGAGCTGGAGTATGGGATTATCGGCAGACCGGAGAGAAAATATTATTTGGCGGCTGAATAGTCATGAAAAAACTTGTGATCATATTCATTTGTCTATTAGTCTTCACACAAGGTGATATCCGGCAGGCGGCCGCTCCCCGACTGCCGGACGGGCCGGTTGAGATCGTTGTGCCTGCCGAGCCTTCCGGGGGCTGGGATGTAACGGCGCAGGCCATCCAATCCGTGCTCAGGCAAAAACAGCTGATGAAAGGCAGTATTCATCTTGTGTATAAACCCGGGAGCGGAGGCGACAAAGGCTGGAAATATGTCAACCAAAGCGGTAAGCAGACCATCAGTATGATGTCCAGTTTAATCCTGAGCAATTACCTGCTCGGACAAAGTAAATTAAAAACAGATGATTTTACGCCTCTGGCGATTCTCGCTAAGGAATGGCAGACTGTCGCTCTTCCGAAAGGATCGTCTATGAAAAGCGGGAAGGATGTGCTGAAGGAAATCAAGATGCATCCAGGCAAAGTCAAAATCGGTTTTTCTCCGGGGCTTGGCAATGACGATCAGCTCTCATTCGTCAGAGCCGCTGATATGTACGGGATTGATCCCTTTGACATTGAGTTTTTACAGTTTGACAGCAGTGAAGAATTGATTCAGGCGCTTATCAGGCATGAGATTGAAGCAGCTTCCATGACCGTTTCAGAAGCCAAGCCGTACGAGCGAAACGGCGAGATTACATTAGCCGCCGTCACGTCAGAGAAAAGGCTGCCCGGTTTTCCAAAAGTGCCGACGTGGAAAGAACAGGGCATTCCGTTTGTCTTCTCTCACTGGAGAGGGGTGCTGGGACCGAAAAACATGTCTGAGGAAGAGATCTCTTACTGGGACCAAGCATTAAAAAAGGTGACATCCTCGCCCGAATGGAAAAAGAAGATAAATGAGCAGGACTGGGAAAGCTTTTATTTAAACAGCAAGGAAACGACACGGTTTCTTGAAGAACAATCAGCGTTTTATCAAACCATCATGACAGGCAATTAAGCAAAAAGCATTCTGCCGTATGCGGAATGCTTTTTGTGTTGGAGAAATGACCAAAAAGAACAAAACGGTTTTAAAAAATTAAAAATACATAAAAACCAAATTATTTACTTGAGAACGTTTTTCTCATACGATGACAAAAAGGCAAAAGGGGAATAGGGGATAAAATGTAAGCGGATTCATTTAAAGGGGGAATGAATGTGTTAGCAATCTTAGGATTTCTTATGATGCTTGTGTTTATGGTACTGATCATGACAAAACGGCTTTCTGTCCTGACCGCATTGGTTTTGACGCCGATTGTGTTTGCGCTGATAGCCGGTTTCGGGTTCACTGAAGTTGGCGATATGATGATCTCGGGGATTCAGCAGGTGGCGCCGACGGCTGTTATGATTATGTTTGCGATTTTATATTTTGGAATTATGATTGACACGGGGCTTTTTGATCCGATGGTTGCAAAAATATTAAATATGGTCAAAGGCGATCCGTTAAAAATTGTTGTCGGTACAGCGGTTCTTACGATGCTCGTTGCTTTGGATGGGGACGGTTCAACAACCTATATGATTACAACAAGCGCGATGCTCCCGCTCTATCTGCTGCTCGGCATCCGGCCGATTATATTGGCGGGAATCGCCGGAGTCGGCATGGGGATTATGAATACGATTCCATGGGGAGGCGCGACGCCGCGGGCGGCGAGCGCGCTCGGGGTTGATCCGGCTGAGCTGACCGGGCCGATGATCCCTGTGATCGCAAGCGGAATGCTTTGTATGGTCGCAGTTTCGTATGTTCTGGGTAAAGCGGAGCGCAAACGGCTCGGTGTGATTGAGCTGAAACAGCCGGCCGATGTCAACGAACCAGCCGCTGCGGTTGAAGATGAGTGGAAGCGGCCGAAGCTTTGGTGGTTCAATTTGTTGTTAACGCTTTCATTGATAGGGTTTTTAGTATCAGGCAAAGTCAGTTTAACGGTGCTGTTTGTCATCGCATTCTGTATTGCACTTATTGTGAATTATCCGAACCTCGATCATCAGAGACAGCGTATTTCAGCACATTCAAGCAACGTGCTGGCCATTGGCTCCATGATCTTTGCAGCAGGCGTTTTTACGGGAATTTTAACAGGCACCAAAATGGTTGACGAAATGGCGATTTCGCTTGTGTCGATGATTCCCGAACAAATGGGCGGGTTTATCCCGGCGATTGTAGCCTTAACTAGCGGCATTTTCACATATCTCATGCCAAATGACGCGTATTTTTACGGAGTGCTGCCGATTTTATCAGAAACGGCTGTCGCATACGGCGTGGATAAAGTGGAAATTGCCAGGGCTTCGATTATCGGCCAGCCGATTCATATGCTGAGCCCGCTTGTGCCATCAACACATTTGCTTGTCGGGCTTGTCGGAGTCTCCATTGACGATCATCAAAAATTCGCTTTGAAATGGGCGGTTCTCGCCGTGATTGTCATGACGGTTACCGCTTTATTGATCGGTGCCATTTCGATTTCTGCATGATAATTCGGGCGGAATGACATACACTAACGGCATACAACGTACCGGAGGTGTCTACATGAGTGATCCTTATATGCCGCTCACTTCAGTCAGAAGCGGGACTGGGTTCGAAGCCGCAAAGGGTGTACATGGTCTGACCGTGCAAATTGCGAATGTCTATTTTATTCAATATCCTTCTGAACCTCATTCATTTATTTTAATAGATGCCGGCATGCCTCAATCAGCCGGCATGATTCTACACGAAGCAAAACAGAGATTCGGCGATGACTATCACTTGAAAGCCATTATTCTGACACACGGGCACTTTGATCATATCGGGGCCATTGAAGAGATCCTTGAGCATTGGGATGTTCCTGTTTATATTCATTCGCGGGAGATGCCTTTTGTAACCGGAAAAGAGGATTATCCGTCGGCGCGGCCAGACAGCAAAAGCGGGCTGGTCGCCAAGCTGTCGCCGCTGTTTCCGCGCCACTCAATCGATATTTCCTCTCATGTTCAAGCATTGCCTGAAGACGGCACTGTTCCGTTTCTGGACGAGTGGATCTGGATCGCCACACCTGGCCATACACCCGGCCATATTTCACTATTCCGCGAGGACGGCCATGTGCTTGTCGCAGGTGATGCGGTGATTACAGTTGAACAGGAAAAAATGGCGGACGTCTTCATTCAAAAACAGGAGCTTCACGGCCCGCCGGCTTATTTCACACCTGACACCGAGACGGCCGCCGAGTCCATTCAAAGACTTGCCGAACTAGAACCGGAAGCTCTGCTGACCGGGCACGGCATCCCAATGACAGGCAGAAACTTTCGCAGTGATTTAATGGAATTGGCCAATCATTTATCATCCCTTTGACACTCGCAAACGCGGGTGTTTTTTTATTTGTTTTTCCAAGAAGATGCAGAAAAATCATTTGTCTTCCCGCTCAAAAACGATACAATGAGAAGCATGAATGCGATTTGGAGGAGAGTTTGTTGGAAGATAAAGAAATACTATGGAATGAAGCGAAAGCGTTTATTGCCAATTGCTATCAGGAACTCGGAAAGGAGGATGAAGTGCAAGACCGTCTCGATGACATTAAAAGTGAGATTGACCGGACTGGAAGCTATGTACATACAAAGGAAGAGCTGGCGCACGGGGCGAAAATGGCTTGGAGAAACAGCAACCGCTGCATCGGGAGACTATTCTGGAATTCGCTGAATGTCATTGACAGACGTGACGTCCGGACAAAAGAAGAAGTACGGGACGCTTTATTGCATCACATTGAAACCGCAACAAATAACGGGAAAATCAGGCCGACGATTACGATTTTCCCTCCGGAAGAGAAGGGCGAAAAGCAGATAGAGATCTGGAACCATCAGCTGATCCGGTATGCGGGATACGATTCCGACGGAGAAAGAATCGGCGATCCTGCTTCCCGTTCTCTTACCGCAGCCTGTGAGCAGCTTGGCTGGCGCGGAGAGCGGACTGATTTTGATTTGCTGCCGCTTATTTTCCGCATGAAGGGTGACCAACAGCCGGTCTGGTATGAGCTGCCCCGGTCACTGGTGATAGAAGTTCCGCTGACCCACCCGGAATTCGAAGCGTTTTCTGACCTGAAGCTGCAATGGTACGGCGTGCCGATTATTGCGGATATGAGGCTTGAGATCGGTGGCGTTCATTATAATGCCGCACCGTTTAACGGCTGGTATATGGGAACGGAGATCGGTGCGAGAAACCTGGCTGATGAAAAGCGGTATGATAAGCTCAAAAAAGTGGCATCCGTTATCGGTATTGCCACTGATTACAATGCGGATTTATGGAAGGATCAGGCGCTTGTTGAATTGAATAAAGCTGTTTTGCATTCATATAAAAAGCACGGCGTCAGCATCGTTGATCATCACACGGCTGCAAGCCAGTTTAAACGGTTTGAAGAGCAGGAGGAAGAAGCGGGCAGAAAGCTGACGGGTGACTGGACATGGCTGATTCCGCCGATTTCACCAGCTTCCACACATATTTTTCACAGGTCCTATGACAATTCAATCGTCAAGCCGAATTACTTTTATCAGGATAAGCCTTACGAATAGACTATTGAAAACCGATGATGGCCTTCAAGGCTGCTGGATTCAGTGACAGAGATGCCGGTAACTTTTGAAAAGGGGCTGCCTTTCTTCACGGCCTCAAGAAATGATTGCAAGGCGTTTTCCGGCCCTTCGGCCAAAATCTCGACACGCCCGTCATCACGGTTTTTGACCCAGCCGGTGAGTTTATGCTTATCAGCTTCCGCTTGAACAAAGTAGCGGAAACCGACACCTTGAACCCGGCCGTCTGCAACGATTCGATATTGAAGCATGTAAAAACCACCTTTTCTTTTTATGATAATCAATCATTTTATATACTGTAAAGGGGATGTGTTCGTATGACATCAGCGCATTATTCCATTCTTTCTCTTAACCTGGGAAAGCCGCAGACGCTTGAATACGATGGAAAGAAAATAGAGACCGGCATCATGAAGCGGCCGGCTGCTTCCGCGGTTATGCTGTATCGGGAGAATTTTGATGGAGACGGACAGGCGGACCTCGTCAATCATGGCGGCCCTGATAAGGCTGTCTGTGTCTATCCCGCGGAGCACTATCCGTTTTGGACTGAGTTTCTCTCTAGATCGCTCCCTGACGCCGCGTTTGGTGAAAATCTCACGGTACAGGGTCTGACTGAGGAGGACGTTTGCATAGGGGATGTCTTTCAGCTTGATGATGCCGTTGTTCAGGTCAGCCAGCCGCGTCAGCCGTGTATAAAACTGGCCAAAAAGTTTGGTGTGAAGGATATGGTGCTGAAAGTTCAGCAAACCGGATATACAGGATTTTATTTTCGCGTGCTGGAAGAGGGCAGGGTCGCTCCGGATGCAAAGCTCGAACTGCTGTCCAGAGGCGAAAAAGGCATATCCGTCCAATTCGCAAACCATATCAAATACCATGACACAAAAAATCTCACTGCCATTGAACGGATGTTAAGTGAAGAAGCATTGTCTGAAAGCTGGAGATCTTCCTTTATCAAAAAACGGGACAGGCTGCTTTCAATTCAATAAAAAAGCCGCGCTTCTAAACGTGCGCGGCTTCACCATGTCAGGATTGTTTTTTCTTTGTTTCAAGCAGGTTGGCAAGAAAATAGGTTTTATAGCTTTGAAGCTTTCTTCCTTCATATTTCGTGATGCCCTGTTTTTTTAATTCTGCTACATACCAGCCTTTACTGCCGTAATGCATGTCAGAAAACTCCTTTCCCTATCTGATTGACCAAACGATTGGCATTGTAACATCTATCAAAAGATGCTGAAAAGAGATGCGGGGGAAACTGAGTCTTTCGCACTAGTGATGCGAACGTTCTTCCTGTATGTATATGCGGAGTAAACGCTGAATATGATTTAATGCCCGGTGAGTTTCAGCACGACAATGCCAAGTGTCATGATGCTGAACACAATACCGATATATGTAAGCATCCCGTTTTTTTTCTTCATGGCGAAAACGGTCATGATGATGCCTTCAATGAAAAAGACGATTCCAAAAATAATAAACCACATGCGGACAAAGGCTCCTTTCAAGACACATTAATCCTAGTGTAGCATATCTGGATGGGCCGGGCTGTGACAATATAAAGAAGCCGGGCATACGCCCGGCTTAGGTGTTTTATTGTTTCTCAACCAATTTGACTAATAGCTGTGCCAAATGTTTTTTCTCATCATCATCCGCAACGCTCCAAAGTTCCTGAAGCAGCATTTCTTCGCCGTTTTGCGGCTCTTCATGTTTCGCGAGGTAGTCTCCCAGGATCGCAGCGCTTTTGACAAGCTTGCCGTCATCTAATCCTAATTTCTTGCCCCGGTTAACTTGTTTTTTCAGGTAGTCTTTAAATTCTTCAAAGTCTTTTAAAATTTCTTCTTTTATTGTTCCGTGCATTGCATTCATTTCGTTTTCAATTTGGATTTTTTCTTGATCTCTGTTCATTACAGTGCCTCCTCCTGTGAATAGTGATGATTTACCTGTAAAAGGAGGAGGTTAAACATACGAAATGTGTTTTTACAGCTTTGTCAGGATAATCGGCTCGTCTTTGGTGATGACGATGGTGTGCTCAACTTGGGCAACCATGCTTTTATCCGGCGTCTTAAAGGTCCAGCCGTCTCCAGCTTCGACGATGGTTTCCGCTTTTGTTGAAATGAATGGTTCAAGTGCAATCACTGTGCCGTTTTTGAAGAGTGCGTTATCAAATGGATCATAATAGTTCATGATATGGTTCGGCGCTTCGTGAAGGCTTCTGCCGATTCCGTGGCCGGTCAAGGTTTTAATGACGGTAAATCCTTGAGAACGTGCTTCATGATAAACGGCTCTCCCGATCTGATTTTGGCGCTTGCCGGCTTTTGCCTGCTGCAGGCCTTTTTGGAAAGCATCTTCCGCGCATTGGCATAGCTTATGAAGGCGTTCTTCTCCTTCACCGAGCACAAATGAGATGCCTGTATCGGAGTAGAACCCGCCGAATTCAGCAGAGATATCAATGTTCACAAGATCTCCGGCTTTTAAAATAGTGGATGTGCTTGGAATACCGTGCGCCACCTCATCATTTACACTGATGCATGTAACACCGGGAAAGTCGTATTCTTTTTCCGGAGCCGAAACAGCGCCATGCTCGTCAAGCACCGCTTTTCCGATAAGGTCAAGGTCTTTTGTACTCATGCCGGGCTCTGCTTTCCGCTTCATTTCTTCACGCGCCAGCGCTACGATTCTGCCGATTTTTTTCAGGCCTTCTAATTCTTGATCGTTTGTTACAATCATCTGTCATTCCCGCTTTCTTTTTTAAATAATCTATTTTAAGCTTACCACAATTGGCTCTAGAATAGGAAACACACGAACCTGAGAAAAAAGAAATAGGCCGGGAAAATTGGTATAGATCACTAGATATCTTGTATGGTATATTTTTAAAAAAGGGTAAGAGGGGGATGGGTATGCTTTCATTTTTACAAAAGCTTGGAAAGTCATTTATGCTCCCGATTGCGGTTTTGCCTGCAGTCGGGATTATCCTTGCACTTGGCAGGGAGGATTTATTCGATATCCCGTTTGTTTATCAAGCGGGAACCGCTGTTTTTGATCACCTGCCGCTTATTTTTGCGATTGGGATTGCCATCGGCATTTCAAAGGACAGCAATGGGGCCGCGGGTTTATCAGGGGCGATTTCGTATCTGATGCTTGACGCGGCAACAAAATCAATTAATGAAGCAAACAACATGGCGGTATTTGGGGGAATTATTGCCGGTTTAATAGCGGGTTACACCTATAACCGCTTCAAGGATACAAAACTGCCGGAATATCTCGGGTTCTTCAGCGGTAGACGGCTTGTGCCGATTGTCACCGCTATTTTCACAATCATTTTAGCAGGGATATTCGGTGCGGTATGGCCGCCAATTCAATCGGGAATTAACGCGTTTGGGGAGTGGATGCTTGGGCTTGGCGGAATCGGCGCGGGCATATTCGGTTTATTCAACAGGCTGTTAATTCCGCTTGGTCTTCACCACGTGCTGAATAATATTTTCTGGTTCCAATTCGGCGAATATAACGGAGTGACAGGCGATTTGGCGCGCTTTTTCGCTAAAGACCCGACAGCGGGCACATACATGACGGGCTTCTTCCCGATTATGATGTTCGGTCTTCCGGCCGCATGTCTGGCAATGATTGTGACTGCCAAGCCGTCAAAGCGAAAAGCAACGGCCGGAATGATGATTGGTTTTGCTTTGACTGCCTTTATTACAGGAATTACGGAGCCGATTGAGTTTGCATTTATGTTTTTATCTCCGCTGTTATACGCTGTGCATGCAGTTTTAACCGGACTGTCGTTATTCATCGTTAATTTGCTCGGCATACGCTCTGGATTTTCTTTTTCAGCCGGTGCCATCGATTATCTTTTGAGCTACGGAATTGCAGAAAAGCCGCTGCTTCTGCTTCTGGTAGGTATATGCTATGCGGCTGTATACTTTGTCGTGTTTTACGTCTTAATTAAGACGTTGAATTTGAAAACGCCGGGACGGGAAGATGATGACTTGGATGAGGTGCTGGATGAGAACACAGCACAGTCTGTCAATGAAAACATCATGCTGAAGGGGCTTGGCGGAAAAGAAAACCTGCAGACGATTGATCACTGTGCGACAAGGCTGAGACTGACAGTGAAAGATACTTCTTTAGTGGATGAAGCGTTATTAAAGAAAGCAGGCGCAAAAGGAGTCGTCAAATCGGGCGGGCAATCAGTACAAGTCATTATTGGCCCGAATGTCGAGTTTGCGGCAGAGGAATTACGTGCTGCGGTGAAATAGAAAAAGCAGAGAGGCTGGCCTCTCTGCTTTTTTCTTATTTATCTTCGTCTTCTGTTGACGTCTCTGAATCTTCGCCGTGTTTTGTGTAATCATAATCGGAAGGGTTCACCTTTTTAAAACCTTTCGGGTTGTAGAAACGCAGCAGGTCTCCGTTTATGATTTTATCGGACATTTCGAGTTCCTTCTTGACGAGTGAGTCTTCTGACTTGTCGATCTCAGATTCATCAAGCTGTTTACCGGTTTTTGTGTCATAGTACTTGCCGGATATTTTCGTGTACTTCGGTGATATAAAGTCTCCGTTACGGAACGGAATCACTTCACGGTGTTCTTTAGATAAAATATCAGAACCGGACATCAGATAGTCTTTTGTATCCACTCCGAGCAAATGCAGAAGGGTTGGAGCCACATCGACGTCTCCGGCATATTTATGAACTTTTTCGCCCTTCACGCCGGCTGCGTGGATAAAGAGCGGCACCCGCTGAAGCTGGGCGTTGTCATAATCGGTAATTTCGTCTTTGCCAAGCACTTTGGCCATCGCGTTATTGTGGTTTTCAGAGATGCCGTAGTGGTCTCCGTACATCACGATAACCGATTTATCATATAACCCGTCTTTTTTCAGGTCATTGAAAAATTGTTCAATGGACTGATCAAGGTAATGGGCTGACTGGAAGTAGTTGTTGACGACAGAGTCACCAAAGTCTCCAGCCGGGAAGTCCGTATCCCCCTCATCCATTCCGAATGGGAAGTGGTTCGACAGGGTAATGAACTTCGTATAGAACGGCTGCGGCAAGCTTTCTAACAGCGGCATTGATTCTTTGAAGAACGGTTTGTCTTTCATGCCGTAGTTTTTCGTGTTTTCTTCGTTCATGTCATAGTAGGCAGAGTCGAAGAACTTATCGATGCCTTCCGCTTTGTACATTTCGTTTCGGTTCCAGAACGTCTGCGTATTCCCGTGGAACGTAGCAGATGTGTAATCTTTAGACTTCAAAATCGCCGGAACGGATTGAAGCGTGTTTTGCGCTTTGTTAACGAAAACGGAACCTTGAGCCAGCGGATACAGAGAGTTTTCCATCATAAATTCCGCATCCGATGTTTTACCTTGTCCTGTTTGGTGGAAAAAGTTATCAAAGTAGAACGTTTCGTTATCGTGTGCCAGTTTATTTAAGAACGGTGTAACTTCTTTGCCGTCAATCTTATAGTCGATGATAAAGGACTGCAAAGATTCAAGTGAAACGTAAATGACGTTTTTTCCTTCCGCTTTGCCGAAATACACATTGTTCGGCACATCGTAATTGGCTTTCATGTAGTTCTCAACTTCCGTTACGTCGCTTGAATCGGCGAGTGCGCGCTGGCTGTTGGATTTGACATTCTGCACAGCGTCATAAATCGTGAAATTGTATGTTCCTAAATATTTGACAAGGTAGTTTCGGTCAAATGATCTAGTCAGCAATTCAGGACGGTCTGATTCCGCAACTGCCAGGTTGATTAAGAAAACGAGAATCGAAGACGCAAGAACGATTCGGAATGATTTTTTGTTAGACGACGTCTCGGCAGGCTTGTTCACTTTAATCGCTAAGATAATCAGAATGATCGTATCAATAAAGTAAAAGGCGTCAGTCGGTCTCATCAGCGAAAATGCGCTGTCACCGAGTTGGCCGCCGTTTGTTTTTGCCTGCATAATGACCGGAATCGTAATAAAATCATTGAAGAATCGATAATACACAATGTTTGCGTACAGTAAAAAAGACATTAAAAAATGAATCACTATGATGGCTGTCTGCTGTAATTTTTTCTTGAACAAAAGTCCAAATCCAAGAAAGAATAAGCTTGAGCTGAGCGGATTCACAAAAAGCAATATTTTCTGGATCGTGTTGTCTATTCCTAAGTTAAAGTTCAGGACATAACCGACATACGTCTTTACCCATAACAGGACGACCGCAATTAAGAAGAAGGCCAGTCCTCTTTCTTTTATAAATGTTTTCATTGTTACACTCCTTTTTTCCGATCACAGTTCGAGCGAAACGATAGAAAAAACGAACGTATCCAATATAACACGAATCAGCTGATTAGAAAAGTGAAAATCGTCCGATGGAAAATGTGGCGAAAAACGCCGTCGAATCAACGATTTCCTAGGAAATCGCCAGATGTAAAAACAGGTTTCTTTCTGTCAATAAAGGAATAATATGGTTTGTGACAGCTGTATGATAAAATATGTTCATTATATGAATAGAGGTGGGACGATGGATTTTTCTCATATTGTGTCTGAAGATAAGATTAAACGCGCCATCAAAGACGGAGAATTTGACAACCTGCCGGGAATGGGAAAACCGCTGCCAAAGGATGATGCGGCCCACTTGCCGGAATCTCTGCGGATGGGATATCGTATGTTAAAAAATGCAGGGATGGCTGATGATGAGGGGGCACTTAAAAAAGAGCTTATGACCCTCAACCATTTAATCTCCAAGTGCTATGACGAAAAGGAACGTGAGCAATTAGTAAGAAAAAAATCAGAGAAGCAGCTGATGCTCGATAAGCTTGCCGATAAAAAAGGCATTTTTTCCAAACCAGCGTCATCGTTTTATAAGAATCAAGTATATGATCGCCTTGGGCGAAACAGACCTTCTTCCACTTAATTTTCCTTGTCAGACGGCTGTTTTTTAGCCATCCAATTTCCTTTCTTCCTCAATTTGACTCAGTTCTGTCTGTTCTAAAAGGTTTATGTTTTTCCATCTGTGGGGAAATGATCCATAAACGGGTAAAGGGTGATGGGATGGAACGACTATTAGAATGGGTAGAGCGTCTATCTGATTGGCTGTGGGGACCGCCGCTAATCATCTTACTGACGGGGACGGGATTGTACTTCACCATTTTGCTGAAGTTTTTTCAATTTCGCTATCCTCTATACATTTTGAAGCAGACGATCGGCAGCGTAGGAAAAAAGCCGAAGGGAGAAGGGACAGTTACGCCGCTTCAGGCATTGACGTCAGCCCTCAGTTCGACGATTGGGGCGGCGAACATTGTCGGGGTGCCTGCGGCTATCATGTTTGGCGGTCCCGGGGCTGTTTTTTGGATGTGGCTGGTTGCCTTATTTGCTATGGCGATTAAGTTTTCAGAAAGTGTGCTTGCTGTTCATTACAGGGAAAAAAATGAGCAGGGTGAATTTGTCGGGGGACCGATGTATTACATAACAAAAGGACTGCGCATGAAATGGCTCGGCGTGTTTTTTTCTGTTGCACTGATCGTAGAGCTGATTCCAAGCATAATGGTTCAGGGGAATTCAGTTTCAGTCTCTCTTGCCGAAACGTTTTCTTTCAATAAAATATACGCCGGAATCGGCATCGCGTTTTTGATTGGTTTAGTTGTAATTGGCGGGGTGAAGCGGATCGGAAAAGTAACTGAGTTTGTCGTGCCTCTCATGGCAGGGGCATACGCGGGAGCCGGTCTCCTGATTGTTCTAATGAATCTTTCATCTGTGCCGGTGTTTTTCTCTCTTATTTTTTCGAATGCGTTTACTTCTTCTTCGGCAGCAGGAGGATTCGCAGGCGCTGCCTTGGCTGAAACCATCCGCTGGGGGTTTGCCCGCGGCCTGTATTCTAATGAAGCCGGGATGGGAACAGCCCCGATTGCACATGCGGCGGCAATGACTGACCACCCCGTAAGACAAGGCTTCTGGTCTGTGATCGGAATTGTCATTGACACCTTGATTATCTGCACCACCACGGCATTTGTCGTCCTTGCATCCGGTGTCTGGACAGGGAAGGACGCCTCAAATGATCCAGCAGCATTGACTACGGCTGCATTTCAGCATTATTTCGGAGCTGGCGGAGGGTACTTCGTTTCGATTTCTCTCGTCTTTTTTGTTGTCTCGACCATTATGGTTGTCATATTTTACGGCGTAAAACAAGCTGAATTTCTATTCGGACGGCTGTCGGGACATGTCATTAAATTCGTCTATTTAGCGGCTATTATCATAGGTGCCGCAGGCGGAGCAAAAGCCATCTGGGGCTTTCTGGACTTAGCGTTAGCTTTCATTCTCGTTCCGAATGTGATTGCGCTGTTATTATTGAGCAAGAAGGTGAAAGCGCTGTATACCGAATTTTTCACATCAGAACAGTATTACCTGAAAGATAGAAGAAAAACGAAACAGGGCCCTGTTTACCAAACAAAAGAAGCTAAAAATTCGTAGTGTTTTTGGAATTCAACATCGTCTAACTCTTGATGATCAAATAGATGAACAAAGGCAGCACAACCGCATCACCCCATTAATGAGCGTTAGTGACTCTGAGGCTTTCTGTAAAGCCTCTCTTGAACCTCCTTTAGCCGCCTTTCATTTTTACAATCAGGCATTTTGACGTCGACAAAATAATAGTTTCAAGCTCGTATCGGCAGAGATTCCTCGTCTTTCTCTATTTCATCCTTCAGATACCGCAAAAAGGAAGGAGGGCGTGATCCTGAATAGATTTACGATTCCTTCGATATATACAACAAATCCGCACAGACCATTTCCGAAGTCAAACCCCAGCCTTCTGTTAATAGTGTTTTCCTTGAGATAGGAGAAAGCGGCCCTTCCTTGTTGGCCTCGAGCTCACGGAGGAACTTGCAGGGTATTCTCGTGTTTATTTATAGGGCTCACCTCTCAAAACAGTTGCTAGCTTTTTAGAGCAACCTTTCTGTTAAGCCATTCTATGACTTTACGAATAGTATGAAAGCGCTACAAAAAGTTGTTGACTACATGTATATACAGGACTACAATATAAACATAAGTTGTATATACAAGTTATCAAACGGAGGGGTTGGCATGGGGGAACTGAACAGATCAGCACGGCAAATTGTTGAAGCAGTCGGCGGTGCTGAAAATATTGCAGCGGCAACTCATTGTGTAACACGTTTACGCTTCGCGTTAATAGATGAAAGCAAGGTTGACCAAGAGGCGCTGGATCAAATCGATGTTGTAAAGGGATCGTTTTCGACAAACGGACAGTTTCAGGTTGTAATCGGCCAGGGAACAGTCAACAAAGTATATGCGGAACTGGTCGAGGAAACGGGGATTGGCGAGTCAACAAAGGACGATGTGAAGAAGGCCTCAGAAAAAAATATGAATCCTTTGCAGCGTGCTGTGAAAACGCTTGCAGATATCTTTATTCCGATTTTGCCGGCGATTGTCACGGCAGGTCTCTTAATGGGGATCAACAATATCTTAACGGCGCAGGGGATTTTCTTCAATACGAAGTCGATTGTGCAGGTGTATCCGCAGTGGGCGGATCTCGCCAATATGATCAATTTAATCGCAGGCACGGCCTTTACGTTCCTGCCAGCGCTGATCGGCTGGTCGGCGGTGAAGCGGTTTGGCGGAAATCCGCTCCTTGGCATTGTACTCGGCGTTATGCTCGTGCATCCTGATTTACTGAATGCGTGGGGCTATGGCGCCGCGGAACAAAGCGGAGAGATCCCCGTATGGAATCTTTTCGGCCTTGAGGTGCAGAAGGTCGGCTACCAGGGGCAGGTGCTCCCGATTTTGCTCGCTTCGTATTTGCTCGCCAAGATTGAATTGTTTTTGACGAAACGGACGCCCGAGGGAATACAGCTTTTAGTCGTCGCGCCGATTACCCTGCTCGTGACGGGTTTTGCGTCCTTTATCATTATCGGTCCGGTCACATTTGCGATCGGGAATGTGTTAACTTCGGGGCTTATCTCGGTGTTCGGCTCATTTGCCGCGCTGGGCGGGCTGCTGTACGGCGGCTTATACTCAGCGCTGGTGATTACCGGAATGCATCATACGTTTTTGGCAGTTGATCTGCAGCTGATCGGCTCTAAGCTCGGAGGCACATTTTTATGGCCGATGCTGGCGCTTTCAAATATCGCCCAAGGATCAGCGGCACTGGCGATGATGTTTATCGTAAAGGATGAGAAACAAAAAGGTCTTTCCTTAACATCAGGCATTTCCGCTTATCTGGGCATTACAGAGCCTGCCATATTCGGGGTGAACCTTCGCTACAGATTTCCTTTTATCATTGCGATGATCAGCTCAGGGCTGGCCGGGATGTATATCTCATCTCAAGGCGTTTTGGCAAGTTCCGTCGGTGTCGGCGGCGTGCCCGGCATTTTCTCGATTATGAGCCAGTACTGGGGCGCATTCGCAATCGGAATGGCGATTGTCTTAATTGTTCCGTTTGCCGGAACATACGCTTATGCACGACTGAAACGTAAATAACAAAGGGGAGCGGGACGTGTGATTGACGGTCCCTTTTTCCCTTTTTCATTAAAAAAGACGGTGGTGGAGACAGATGAAAACAGAACAAACACCATGGTGGAAAAAAGCCGTGGTTTATCAAATTTATCCGAAAAGCTTTAAAGATACGACGGGAAACGGCATTGGCGATTTGAATGGAATTATTGAAAAGCTTGATTACTTACAAACGCTTCAGGTTGATGTTCTTTGGCTAACGCCGATTTACGACTCTCCGCAGCATGATAACGGGTATGATATTCGGGATTACTACACGATTTATCAAGAGTACGGCACAATGGAAGATTTTGAACGCTTATTAGCTGAAGCGCACAAAAGAGGCTTAAAAGTCGTCATGGATCTTGTGGTCAATCATACGTCAACTGAGCACAAATGGTTTAGAGAGGCGATTTCTTCAAAAGACAGTCCATACCGTGATTTTTATATATGGAAAAACCCGAACGAAGACGGCACAGCCCCGACAAACTGGGAATCGAAATTCGGCGGCTCGGCATGGAAGCTTGACGAAGCCTCAGGCCAATATTATTTGCACCTGTTTGATGTCACACAGGCTGATTTGAATTGGGAAAATGAAGAGGTCAGAAAGCATGTTTACGAGATGATGCATTTTTGGTTTGAAAAAGGAATTGATGGCTTCAGGCTTGATGTTATCAATCTGATTTCAAAAGACCAGCGCTTTCCGAATACCAAAGACGGCAGTGACGGCCGTTCCTTTTATACAGACGGCCCCCGTGTACACGAGTTTTTGCATGAAATGAACAGGGAGGTATTCGCAAAATATGACAGCATGACAGTCGGTGAGATGTCTTCTACATCGATTGACCATTGCATCCGTTATACAAATCCGGGCAACGAAGAGCTTGATATGACGTTTAACTTCCATCATCTCAAGGTCGATTATCCAAACGGAGAAAAATGGGCCTTGGCTCCGTTCGATTTTCTGAAGCTGAAGGAGATCTTATCCGTGTGGCAGACGGAGATGCAGGCGGGAGGGGGCTGGAACGCTTTGTTTTGGTGCAATCACGATCAGCCGCGCATTGTATCGAGATATGGAAACGACGGTCCATATCGGGTGAAATCGGCAAAAATGCTTGCGACGGCCATTCATATGATGCAGGGCACACCTTATATTTATCAGGGTGAAGAGCTCGGCATGACGAATCCGAGATTTACCGGCATCAGCTCCTATCGGGATGTTGAGTCGCTGAACATGTATCACGCCTTCAAGAAAAAAGGCATGGCGGAGAAAGAGATTTTAGCCATTTTACAGGAAAAATCCCGTGACAATTCCAGAACACCCGTTCAGTGGGACGATACGCCGAATGCCGGATTCACATCAGGCACGCCGTGGATACCGGTCGCCGGCAATTACCGGGAGATCAATGCAGAGTCGGCGCTGAAGGACAAACATTCAGTCTTTTATCACTACCAGAAGCTGATTCAGATTCGCAAAGCGTACGACATTGTCACAGACGGAACGTATGAACTGATCGCAAAGGACAATCCAAACGTGTTTGCTTATATGAGACATGGTGAAAATGAGAAACTGCTCGTCATCAATAATTTTTACGGGACGGAGGCAGCCTTTACACTGCCGGACACGCTTAAGCCCGACGAGTGGGAGGCAGAGGTGCTTCTGACAAACGATGAAGAGAGAGAGGAACTGAAGAATATGACGCTCCGCCCGTATGAGTCCATTGTTTATCATTTAACAAAACCGTGCTAAACTAAGCTGGGTGGTCATAAATGAAGGTGAATAAATTTATCACAATCTATAAAAACATCGCACAGCAAATTGAAGACGGCCAATGGAAGGCGGAGGAGATTCTTCCGTCTGAACATGAATTGACTGCACAGTACGGCACATCAAGAGAAACGGTCCGAAAGGCGCTTCACATGCTGGCTCAAAATGGATATATCCAGAAAATCAGAGGGAAAGGCTCTGTGATTCTCAACCGTGAAAAAATGCAGTTTCCGGTCTCAGGGCTTGTCAGCTTCAAGGAACTGGCGCAAACTTTGGGGAAAGAAACGAAAACAGCCGTTCACAAATTCGGGCTGGTGCCCCCGTCAGATCTGATCCAAAAACAGCTTCGGGCACAGCCGAATGATGACATATGGGAAGTCATCAGGTCAAGAAAGATTGACGGGGAGCATGTCATTTTGGACAAGGACTACTTTTTCAGAAAGCATGTGCCTCACCTGACGAAAGAAATTTGCGAAAACTCCATTTATGAATATATTGAAGGAGAGCTTGGTCTTTCGATCAGTTACGCACAGAAAGAAATTGTGGCCGAGCCTTGTACGGATGAAGACAGGGAATTGCTTGATTTACGCGGCTATGACCATATGGTGGTTGTGAGAAACTATGTCTTTTTAGAGGATACAAGTCTCTTTCAATATACGGAAAGCAGACACCGTCTGGACAAATTCAGGTTTGTCGATTTTGCGCGACGGGGAAAATAAAGAGCGCCTGCCTGCGGCAGAGCGCTTTTTCTCTTGGTATCAAAATTGATACTATCATACAAAAATGTGCGTACTTTTACTTTTTATGAGAATGGCTACAATAGAAGTGAGAGTAACCAAAAGGAGAGGTGTTTAACATGGCAGAATTAAAAAAACAAATTCTGGATGCGTACCATTTCAGACATGCGACGAAAGAATTTGACCCGAATAAAAAAGTATCAGACAGCGATTTTGAATTTATTTTAGAAACAGGAAGACTGTCTCCGAGTTCACTCGGCCTAGAGCCTTGGAAATTCGTTGTCGTGCAGAATCCGGAATTCCGCGAGAAGCTTCGTGAATTCACATGGGGCGCGCAAAAGCAGCTGCCGACTGCAAGCCACTTTGTACTGATTCTGGCACGTACGGCGAAGGATATCAGATATGACGCTGACTATATCAAACGCCATTTAAAAGAAGTGAAACAAATGCCTCAGGACGTGTACGAAGGCTACCTGAGCAAAACCGAAGAATTCCAGAAAAACGATCTGCATTTGCTTGAAAGTGACAGAACATTGTTTGACTGGGCATCCAAACAAACCTATATTGCGCTTGGCAACATGATGACAGCCGCTGCGCAAATCGGCGTTGATTCCTGCCCCGTGGAAGGCTTCCAATATGATGAAATTCATCGTATTCTTGAAGAAGAAGGCCTTCTGGAAAACGGAAGCTTTGATATTTCTGTTATGGTGGCGTTCGGCTACCGTGTGCGAGACCCTCGTCCGAAAACAAGATCTGCTGTTGAGGATGTTGTGAAGTGGGTATAAAAAAGAAAGCTGCTCGATAACGAGCAGCTTTTTTTTATGCCTGATTCGCTCTGTTCTGTTTTCTTCGCTGATGCAAATATAATGCTGTTCCGAGTGCGCTGATCAGAAATCCGGCCAGCAGGATGGAATACATGGATGTGGCTGTGTCAGGAAGCAAGCCGCCGGCTGGGCCATCGGTTCCCGAACCGCCCGATCCATTTGTTGGTTCAGTGCCGGGAGGTGTTTGATCCCCGCCTCCGCCGCCTTTGCCGTCAGTCGGCTGTTTTCCGCCTGGTTTATCGGAGCCTCCGCCATTGCTGCCGTCATCACCGCCTGTCGGCTGATCGGACGGGAATGCCGGCGGTTTGTTGTTCTCACCGGAATTTAAGATCGTGTATTCGCTGAAGTGGTTTGTGTATCCTGTTACCATATCATTGTCAACTGATCCGTTTTCTGTCTTTGTGAAAGCTTTCTTTTTCCAGTCAACATGGTAAATGGCAGGGTTGTGAGCTTCTTCAATATCAAACATCCGAAGCGAAAGCTGAACGGGTTCTTTAAATGATTTCACTTCTTTTCCTTTTTGCTTCACTGTAAAGTCATATACATTTGATAAGGAGACGTTTAATTCTCCTTTAGATTCGATTCCGATCTCAGTATCCGCGGTTTTGATGTTCACCATTGGAAGCTTCATGCTGTACCAATAGTTGAACACCGTCAGGGAAGGATCTAAATCTCTATCCTTCAATAGCTTGACCTGATCTTTTTTCATTTTTAGATTGATAGGCTTCTCTTGAGATCCTTCAGACATTTCATAATAGACAAATGGCGTGTTGGCATTTTTAGCATAAATCGCAAATTTGTCTTCATCGAGTGTCCAGCTGCCATCCTTCTGCTTAGTCGGCAGGAATACTTCTTTAATGCGTCCTTCGATTTTAGGAGAGACCTTGTTTCCTAGTTTTTTCAGCTGTTCGGTGAAAATCTCATAATCTACGTAACCAAGGTCTTCACCATGGGATGCCTCCGTAAAGACAGAGTATCCGTCTCCACCGCCGCCGACAAAATGATTTGTTGCGACGCGGTAGGTATCATCTGAATTCAAATCAACTTTTTCTCCGTTAGGCGATTCGAATTTCACGTCTACAACACGGTGTCCAGGTTCGTTGTTTAATGTAAAGGTATATTCGATTCCAGCCACCTGAGGGAAAGCGCCGCCTCCGTTTTCCACATTGCTTAAGCCTTGTTCAAGAGCTTCTTTAATTTGTTTTCCGGTTAAATCAGCGACGTAAAGTGTGTTGCCGAACGGCATGACGTTCAGTACTTCGCCGAGAGTGATATCGCCTTTGTCAATGCCTGCTCTGATGCCGCCGCCATTTGTAATCGCAATGTCGGCTCCTGCTGATGCTTTCGCTTTTGCCAGCATGCCGTCCGCGATGAAGTTTCCGAGATTGGTTTCCTTCGTTCGCACATGCTCACGCTGGCCGTCAAGCACCACATCCGTGTAGCCGACTTTTTCATTTTTAACGTCCTCTAATTCTTTTTTGAAATATTTGAGTTCTTCTTTTGCTTCCGCGTTTTCCTCTGTATGTTCATCAATTGGCAGCACGCTCAGATTTGATTTGTCTGTTTGTACAACGCCGTTTTCATCAAACACGACATCGACACGCCCTAAGAATTGGCCATATTCTTTTGCCTGCGCCACGATAGTCGGTTCGTCGTTTTCCACGACCTCCATTTTGTCCACGAGGGTGTGGGTGTGTCCTCCGATGATCAAGTCAATGCCTTTCACTTTTTTGGCTAGCTCAAGATCGCGGTTATGCCCAATGTGGGTGAGAGCGATAATTTTGTTTACTTTTTCATCTTCCTGAATCGTTTTCACGGTGTTCTGCGCAGTTTGAAATGCGTCGTTAAATACAATGCTTTTGCCCGGGCTGGATGTTGTGGCTGTGTCTTCTGTTGTCAGTCCGAAAACGGCGACTTTTTCACCGTCAACGTCTAACAGAATGTACGGATGGATGCCCGGCTCTTTCTTTTCTCCCGCAGTAAAGGTCTGTGGCTTTTTGACATATGATTTCAGCTTAGGTTCATTTGATACGTCCACGTTCGCGCTGACGATCGGAAAATCGGGCGCTTCAAAGTGATACCGGTTTGCCGGATCGACAGTTGTGCTGTTCCCGCTGAGAAAATCAGAAAGCACGGACGGACCTTTATCAAATTCGTGGTTTCCGAAGGTCATGGCGTCATAACCCATCATGTTCATCAGCTTCAGGTCGGCTAAACCGTTCCATTTCGTGAAATACAGGTCGCCGGAAAACACATCTCCCGCGTCAAGCAGGATGTTGTGGTCTGTTTCGTTTCTTACTTCGTTGATTTTCGTCATTCGTCTGGCTGCGTCATCAAGGTGCGCGTGCGTATCATTCGTATGCATGACGGTAAGATCCCATAATCCGCCTTTAGGAGGATCGGTATCTGAATCGTCGTCAAATTGAAGCTTGTACACGCCATAGCCTTCATTTGAAGAATGTTTTACATAAGCGACATCATCGGCTTTGTCCGCAAAAGGCTTGGCTAAAAGTGAAGATTCAAACGTCAAATTCGTGCCGGAAACCGGTGCAATCGACCAGTTGTTATCGGCTTTTGGATTTAATGTTTCCTGTTCAATAATGTAATCCATCAGCACCTGTCTGTTTTCAACTGCGGAGCCGTGGACAATCTTATCACTCGTCAGATGAGGGAAACCACCTCCGCCGGCTGCGCGGTAATTATTTGTCACTACGAGAAATTCCTGGCTCGGGCTGATTGGTTTGCCTTCATAGGAAAGATTGATGATCCGGCTTGAATTTCCGTTGATCACTTTTCCGTTTTCGTTGTATTTGGCCGGTTTCGTGACATCGACTTGATAGGTGACGCCGTCAATCACGTCAAAGTTGTAGGAGCGGAAATTCTCATTCAGCAAGGCTTGGTCGCCGCCTTTTGACGGATCGATTTGATTAAATTGGCCCGCTGACATGTCGAGCCAGTCCTTCACTTCGCTGCCGGTCAATTTTACGATCTGGAGGGTATTATCGTACAGATACAAGTCACCGACGTTTTTAATCGCAAGATCCCCGGCCGGAATGTTGGTATAGTAATTGGCTCCGTTTCTGCCGCCGGCTTTAAACGGCGCGCCGGCTGACAAAATCGGGAGATCCTTATACTCGGTATCCTTCATTTCGTTTTCCGCGTACCATTTTTGCGCATCTGTCACAATTTGAATAGAAGGGTCGTCCTTGACCTGTGCAAAGAAGCTGTTTATGTCAGCTTCTGTTTTGCCGACAGGCTTTCTGACATATTCCAGCGTGTTTTGATGTGTTTGCTGAATGGTGTTTGTGACGGCTTCGTTTCTGGAAGCGACACTGCCGGCAATTGATTCGATGCTGCCCTTGGAATCTGCGACCTTCCACGAGCCGTCTGTTTTTTCAAGCTTGAGGTCAATAACGCCTAAATATTTGCCCCAGCTGCTTGGCATGACGACCGGAATGCCGTTTATTGTTCCTTTTTCAACATCGAACTGAGCGGCACCCGCATAATCTGCGGAAGGGAAGAGTCCGTGCTGATGGCCCGAGACAATCGCATCAATGCCCTTGGTTTTCGTGGCCAGGTCAAAAACGACGTTTTCTGCACCTGACGATTGCGCCTGCTTTTCAATACCGGTATGGGCAAGGGCAATAATGACATCCGCGCCTTCTGCCTTCATTTTCGGTATCGTTTCATTGGCAGATTCGACAATATCCTGTACCTGAACCTGTCCTTCGAGATTCTTTTTGTCCCAGGTCATGATCTGCGGCGGGACAAAGCCTATGTAGCCTATTTTGATCTTCTGTTCGTTTCCGTTTTCATCTGTGACTGTTTTTTCGTTAATAACATACGGCGTATAACGGTGTTTGCCGCCAGGTGTTTTGACATTGGCATTTACAATCGGGAAATCGGCTCCTTTGATCGTGCCGTCGAGAAAGTCGAGCCCGTAATTAAATTCATGATTCCCCAATGTGCCGGCGTCGTATTTCAGCGCATTCATGACGCTGATGATCGGGTGGGTTTTCGCGCCGGAGATAATGTCGTCTTTTTCATATTTCACCGCGTATTCGCCCAGCGGATTCCCTTGAATCAAGTCGCCGTTATCGACGAGCAGGGTGTTTGGGCTTTGCTCACGGTGCTTTTGGATCAGCTGAGCCGTTCTGGCAAGCCCGAATTCTGTCGTTTCTTTGTCGCTGTAGTAATCGTAATCCATCATGTTGGCATGAATATCAGTTGTAGCCAAAATACTGAGATTCACTTGAGGAGCCGTGTTTTCTTCTGCGTAAACGGGCGGTGTTGGGAGGATTAGGCTAAGTATCATAATGAGGGGCAGCAGAATACGGAGAATGTTACTGACGTCTTTTCGTCTTTTCTGTATTCTCACCAGTTCTCCACCTTTCAACGAAATTTATGTTACAGGTTCTATTGTAAGAATATTTTGTAAGCATTTGTAGATGTTTCTTTATGATTATTGTAAAAGGGAGAAAAATAAGTATTATGTATCATCTTTGAGTGATGTGAATTGGGTCATTGTGCTTATCGTGTGTCAGATCTGCAAAATGTTTATTATATTGTGGCTGGGGTAGAGTGTTTTATGTAGACATATTAAGGGGGAGGTTATCAATCATGGGTAAAAAAATCGCCGTTGTGCTGACAGATTATTTCGAAGACAGCGAGTATACTGAACCAGCCAAAGCATTTAAAGAAGCGGGGCATGAGCTGACCGTTATCGAAAATGAAAAAGGAAAAACCGTAAAAGGCAAGCAGGGGAATGCGCAAGTCACAGTCGATGCGTCCATTGATGACGTAAACCCTTCCGACTTTGACGCGCTGTTAATTCCGGGAGGGTTTTCACCCGACCAGCTTCGTGCCGATGAACGGTTCGTCCAGTTTGCAAAAGCGTTTATGACGGACAAAAAGCCGGTATTTGCGATCTGCCACGGCCCGCAGCTGCTGATTACTGCTAAAGCGCTGGAAGGCAGAAAAGCGACAGGCTATACGTCTATTCGTGTAGATATGGAATACGCGGGGGCTAATGTCGTTGACCAGGAGGTAGTGGTTTGCCAAGATCAATTGGTCACCAGCCGAACGCCGGAGGACCTTCCTGCATTTAACCGCGAGTCTTTGGCACTGCTTGAAAAATAACAAAAACGGACGCCCTGCGGGGACGTCCGTTTTTTCATGATCGCTTGGAGCCTGCGGTTAGTTTATTGTATCTGTAATACAAAAAGGCAGCGGAGACTGTCCCGATGACAGCAATGCCGAAGTCGAACATAAAGATATGGGCTATGCCTCCCGCTTTTGCAATGAGTCCTGTAGCAATCGGCAGCAGAATCGACGCAAGACTTGAAGCTGTCGCAACAATTCCGGTGACGGTGCCTTTGCGTTTCCAGAAAAGCTCTGTCATTAATGTAACGGTAATTTGAAACACACCAGCGGTTGAAAATCCTAAGAAAAAGGCTGTGATATCCAGCACAACTGGATCGTGAATTGTAAGCATAACCGCAAGCGTACATAATGTAATAACGGGGTACAGCAGCGTAATCATCACCGGTTTTACCCATCTGTTCAGCAAAAGAGCTAATAATAAAACCGATATCAAAGATCCTATACTATAGTAGCTCAGCAATTGTACGGATGCTGATTCAGCTAACCCTGCAGCCTTTTGGGCATAGCTTGGGAGCCAAATTTGAGAGACTGTAAATAAAGCTGTTGAAGTAAAGCCAATAATAATCAGGGCAGCGCCTTCTTTCTTCATGTCGGGTTCTGATAAGAAAGCTGGAGATCCCTGTTGCCCGGAGCTGATTGGTTGTTTCTGTTTTTTTGGCAGCGAAACTGCTGATAAATAGAGGATATTCAGCGCATAGACGGCTGCCGGCAAATAAAATGCAAATCCGTAGAATAGGCTATGGTCTGCCAAAACTGTAATCAGGAGCGGCAAAAGAGCGGCCCCGAGAGACATAAAAGCTTTTACCAAGACATTCGCCGAGCTGGGGGCAGTTGGAAAGAGCTCCGTTAAAGCCGGATATGTTCCTGCGTCCATGGCTGAATTTGCGACTCCGGCTAATAAAGCAAACACAAACGCAAGTTCATAACTCGGTGATAAGGGAATACCGACTAAAAAGACAGCCATCATTCCTGCGGAAGCCACAATGAGCGGTTTTCTGCCTACTTTATCTGATAAAACGCCAGATATTCCGTATGTCAGCAGCTTGCCGAATCCGATAGCCGCAATCACATAACTGATGCCTGTCGGGTCGGTATTCCACTGCTTTGTTAAGGAGGACATGTTGGATGCGAGAATAATATTGACCATTCCGAGCAAGAAGTAGTTGATGTACATTCCGGTTGCTGTTTTGACGTATTTCGTTTTCATTCTAGTACTCCTTCAAAATCTTATTCGACCATTTGCTGTGTTCGCCAAGACCGGCGCCTTGCTGTCATCATGCTGATGTCATCGGGTAGATGTTTGCGGGCATGCCTGCTGCCGCGTCTTTCCGGCTCCCAACGAACGAAAGCAAAAAGAATCATCTTTATCCATAATAAAAAAAGACTTGCCGAATGCCGGCAAGCCCCATTATTTTCGAAGTGATGCAAGTTCTTGAGCGATCGCCTGCATTTCGCTCGGGCTGAATGCTTCTTTTTTCATCACCATTTTATGAAGGTAGGTGAGATCCTCTATTTTTTCGTCGCTGAAGTCTTCCGCTTTGATAACCCCAACATTCAGCATGTTCAGTTTTTGTGAAATCTCTTCAATCATTTGAGTTAATGTTTCAGTATTTTGGCTGGACAAATGATTACATCCTTTCTTTCGCGTCATTTGGTATGTTTTATTCTAACAGAATTCCATCAGAAAAAAACCCTATTCTCATTTCGTCCATTTATTTCAAAAAAGTGGTGACATCAGTTGAAATGTGATTGAACATCCTACTAAGATAGCGGTAAAGGTTTCTTTTTAGAGAAATATGGGCAAAGAATAGGGAGGTTGCACAACATGATCAGCGTATTATTTGTTTGCTTGGGAAACATTTGCCGGTCTCCAATGGCGGAAGCGATATTTCGGGACTTGGCAGCAACAAAAGGTTTAGAGGGGAAAATCAGAACAGACTCAGCCGGCATCGGCGGCTGGCACATCGGCAATCCTCCGCATGAAGGAACGCAGGAGATATTGCGCAGAGAAGGAATCAGTTTTGAAGGCATGCTGGCGCGCCAGGTGCGCGAACAGGATTTAACCGATTTTGATTACATCATTGCGATGGATGCAGAAAATATCGGAAGCCTGAGAAGCATGGCGGGGTTTAAAAAAGCCGCACAGATCAAGAGGCTGCTTGACTACGTTGATGATTCAGATCTTGCGGATGTTCCCGACCCTTACTACACTGGGAACTTTGACGAGGTCTATCAATTGATCAGATCAGGCTGTGAGCATCTGCTTGCATCCATTCAAGAAGAAAAACTATTGTAAGGGAAAGGAGAGTTCATCATGAACAATGAACGCTGGTTGCTGAAAGGGGTCATTCTCGGAGCCGCGGCAGGCGCTGCGCTATCCTTATTCCATAAGCCGACGAGACAGGCCTGCGGCATGAGATGGATGACGTGCAAGCATAAAATGTCTCTGTACAAAAACAATCCTGAACTATTGAAAAACAATGTCATTACAAAAATTGATCAAGCAAAACAGCTGGCCCAGACGCTGTCAGATGAAGTCGGCTTCGTTAATCAGCAAGTTAAAGAGCTGAAAAAAACAACGCCGAAAGTGATGGAGCTGGTACAGGAAACGAAGGACCACTTTTCAAAAGATAAATGATCAAACATTCGAGGTGAGACGACATGAACTTTCTGAAAGAGCTGTTCGGCAGATACACCCTTCATGAGGGGCAAAGCAAATCTGCGGAGCTGGCGTATTTTTTTCTATTATCGCTGTTTCCGTTTTTGATTTTTATGCTGACGCTCACCGCGTATCTTCCGATTTCTACAGATGACGTGCTGGGGGTTGTAAAACAATACGCTCCCGGGAGTGCGATGTCCCTCATTGAATCCATTACCCACCAAACATTAAATGACCGAAACGGCGGATTGCTGTCATTCGGGATCATCGCGGCGTTATGGTCTGCGTCTAATGGAATGAATTCCATCGTCAGATCGTTAAACCACGCGTATGAAGTGGAGGAAAACCGCTCTTTTATCATTGTTCGTCTGACCTCAATTTTTCTGACGATTGCCATGGTGTTTACCATTTTAGTTGCCCTCCTTCTGCCGGTATTCGGCCGGCAGATTGGACTGCTTGCTGCGGATTTTGTCGGCGCGTCGGACCTGTTTTTATCCATCTGGACTGCGATTCGCTGGGGAGTCAGCCCGCTTGTGCTGCTGATTGTTTTTTCTGCTTTGTACATCATCGCCCCTAACAAAAAGCTGTCGCTTCGCTTTGTGATGCCGGGTGCACTGTTTGCGGCCATCGGCTGGATTGTCGTCAGCACCTTGTTTTCGTTTTATGTCAGTACATTTGCGAACTATAGTGCCACATATGGAAGCATTGGGGGGATCATCGTCCTGATGATCTGGTTTTACTTAAGCGGCATTTTAATTATTTTAGGGGGAGAAATCAATGCGCTTTTACATAAACGTAAAAAGCTTCCTGATGAAAATCCCTACAATTAGCGCACCCTATAAAGGAACTTCAGTTCAAAAATGATCCGGGGGGCTAAACGTGATGACAAAGCATACGAAAAAAGGCGGAAGCCATAACAAACAGAACTCAAAGAGCAAATCGAGCCAAAAAACTAGCGGAAGTGCCAACGGACAAAACGGCTATCATTAGAACAAAAGCCTCCTGACATGATGTCAGGAGGCTTTTTCTTATGAAGAGGAAGAATAGGTCTCAGCCGCGGGCCAGCTTTTCGGTTTGCCTAAAGCAATAGCGAGCCAGACAGCGGCCAGAATGAGGGTAATCAAATAAAACAAGTTAGCGCTTTCGAAGGTTTGCATATACCAGCCGCCCGCAATCGGCCCGAAAATGCTGCCGAGACTGAATGAAATGCCGCAAAGCAAATTCCCCGCCGGAAGCAGGTGGGACGGAAGAAGGTCTGTCATAAAGCTGATGCCGAGTGTAAAGGTTGACCCAACTGCCATGCCCGCAATAAAGAAGCAGCAGCCGATCACATAAGGAAACGGGAACACGCCTGCGATGAGAAAGCAAATGGCTCCCGCCAGCAAAATCACAAGCAGCACATTCCGTCTTCCGTATTTATCGCTGAGAATGCCGAGCGGGAATTGAAAAATAATGCTCCCGATCGCAAATGCAGGAAGAATCAAAGCGACGGCGTCCACAGATAAACCCAGACGCAGCGCATATACAGGAAAGCTGCCGTTTAATGCTGTCTCCAGAAATCCGTACCCGAACGTAGGCATAAACGCAACCCATGCAAACAGCATAGCCTGGTAAAAGCGTCTGAAACTATTGTCTGATTGGGTTTCATGAGGGCTGGTTTCCGGGTATGCATTTTGTAGCAAGAAAACAAACAGCCACGCAAGCAAACTGATGCAGCCTGACACGATAAAAGGCAGTGCCGGACTCAGCTTTACAAGCGGAACCATAAACGGGCCCGCAGCAAAACCAAGGCCAAAGGAGAGTCCGTAAATGGAAAGATTTCTCCCGCGGTTTTGCTTTGACGACATGGAGGTCACCCACGTTTGCGTCGAAAAATGAAGCATATGGTCGCCGATCCCGATGAAAAGACGAAGCAGAAACCACACCCAAACCGACTGAAGCCAAATGAACCCGAACAAGCTTAAAATGACGATGCTTCCGCCCATGACAATCAGCGGTTTGAAGCCCAGTTTTCTAAGTGGAGCCTCCATAAACGGAGAAGCCAATAGCACTCCGATGTACAGTCCGGTCGCATGCAGGCCGTTAATCGCCGCGGATTCACCATTTGTTTCAAAAATAATCGAGATGACGGGCAGCAGCATGCCTTGTGAAAAACCGGATATGGAAACAAGCAAAACCAGAATAAAAAAATGCTTTCGTGACATCGTGTCTGTTCTCCTTTGTGAGATCTATGTTGATCGTACACCGATTTCCAAAAGCCGGCAACCTGAAAAAAGCCTAAATCGCCCGTAAACATTTGACCTCGTGTAATCATGATGATTTTTGTGAAGAATAAAAATAAAACAAGTCATACAAAAGGAGTCAATTCACTATGAATCGTATCTTTTTTATATTAGTGGCGGCGGGTGTCCCGCTGTCTGTTATCGGCAGTTTGATGCATTGGCCTTCTGCCATTCTCTTTGCAGTCTATTGTGTAACGATTATTGCTTTGGCAAGCTATATGGGGAGAGCGACAGAATCGCTGTCCATTATTGCAGGGCCGCGGATCGGCGGTCTGTTGAACGCCACCTTCGGGAATGCGGTTGAGCTGATTATCTCGCTATTTGCATTAAAGGAAGGTCTCACCGGAATCGTGCTTGCTTCTTTAACCGGTTCAGTGCTAGGAAATCTCCTGCTGGTTGCGGGCTTATCGTTTTTTGTCGGCGGTTTAAAATACAAGCGGCAGGAGTTTAATATCCATGACGCGCGCCATAATTCCGGGCTTTTGATTTTCGCCATTATTGTGGCTTTCGTAATTCCCGAGGTGTTTTCGGTTGGTATGGGGGATACAAGCAAGCTTAATTTGAGTATCGGCATCAGCATCATTTTGATTCTGTTATATGTGGCGGCTCTGTACTTTAAACTTGTTACGCACCGCGGTGTATATCAGCCAAAAAATGCTGTCAAGCCAGAGGAAGAGGAGCAGCCGGAATGGTCAGGGAAGGTTGCCACGCTCGTCTTGTTTGCGGCAACAATTGTCGTGGCGTACATATCCGAAAACCTGGTGCACACATTCCACTCGGTTGCTGAACAGTTTGGCTGGAGTGAGCTGTTTATCGGGGTCATCATCGTTGCGATTGTCGGTAATGCGGCGGAACACGCTTCAGCGATTATCATGGCTTATAAAAACAAAATGGACATTGCGGTGGAGATCGCTGTCGGCTCCACTTTGCAGATTGCCATGTTTGTCGCGCCAGTGCTCGTGATCTGTTCCATCTTTTTCCCGGTAAGCATGCCGCTTGTCTTTACACTGCCGGAGCTTGTCGCGATGGTATCTTCCGTTCTCTTGATGATTGCCATTTCGAATGATGGTGATTCCAACTGGTTTGAAGGTGCTACGCTGCTAGCGGCTTATGTCATTATGGCGATCGGCTTTTTCCTTCTTTAACCTAAAAAAATGATGGATAACAACAAAGCGGGAAGAAAAGACTAAGGGAAAATGCCATAGAAAGAGTGATATGATGAAAAAGCTATTTCATTCCACACTTATTGTGTTGTTATTCTTTAGTTTTTTCGGCGTTCAGCCCATCCACGCGAAAAAGCAGTTTAAGGTGCCTAATTCTGTAGCAAGCATCTCGAAGGAAAACACATATCCGAATGCTTCACAGGATCAGCCGATGCTTCAGCCGAGCAAGCTGGCTAAGGAACTGCTGAATTCATCAGAGGTACAGATCCAAAATCCGCACCTCATCAAAATGCTGAACGAGTCTACGGTCTCTGGCACACCGCTTGCGGTCGGCTACCGGGCCACAATATTTCTCGGGAAATGGGCGCTCGGATATGAATCGAATGAAACGGTCGCCAACTGGGAATATAAAAAAATCAATACAAACCGTTCGGATAACCGCGGCGGAAAACAAACGGCTGAAATGCATTACGCTCAAGAGCAGCAATATAAAGTAACGGGCGGCCTGACAGCAAAAGTTCCAAACACGGAAGATGTCAAAAGCATGATGATGCTGAAGGCGATGGAAAAAACAAATCTTCCGCTTGCATTTGAAACGGTCATCGGAGCGGGAACAAAACGAGATCAAATTTATAAAGTCGCTCCGAAAAAGCTTGGTTATTTAAACGCATATGCTCCGGCTGTGAATGAAAAAGGGAAAGTGACTTACGGAGAAGTCTATTTAGTGCTCAAAGGCAATAAACGAAAACTTGTTGTGAAAAATGTCACGTCACAGGGAATCGGCGCGTGGATTCCGGTTCAAGACCATGTCACGTTTAGCTTCCAGCTTTCCTCACAGCCAAGATAAATAAAAAACTGATTCCATTATGGAATCAGTTTTTTTATTGGGGTCTTTCGATCCTTACCGCTTCCTCAAGCATTTGAACATTGTTTTGGTACAGCTGGCGAACGAGAACCCGTCTGGCGGCAAGGCTGGTGCTGAAATAATCTTCATCCCGCACCATACCCTTCACGGTAAATTCAACCCCGCGGTTAATTTTATTCAAAGCGGTAATGCCGTGTATTTGAAAAGGCTCTGTCGGGTTTCCGAATTCATCCCGCTTCAGTGAATCGCGAAGCTCTTCATTCAGCATGTCGCAAGCTTCCTCCAGCACACTGTATACACGGTCTGGATCTTCTTTAAAGCTGATGAGAAAGGATTCGGTAATACGCATAAAATCGATATTGTAATTTTCTATCTGTCTGACCTCACCATTGCTGATGGTGAGCAGTTTTCCGCTCCACTCGCGGATTTGCAGCGAGCGCAGGCCAATTTCTTCGACGGTGCCGTTAAATAAATTGTTTACCGTCACATAATCGCCTTTGTGCAGCTGGCGTTCATAAATTAAAAACACACCCGCCAGCACATCCTTAATCAGCGATTGGGCGCCAAAACCGATGACGATACCGGCTACACCCGCCCCGGCTAAAATTTTGCCGAAATCATGCACAAATAAAGAAATAACATAAAAGATAAAACCAATTGTCGCCGTATATTGGGTGATAGAACGGACAAGGCTTTCGATGGTCTTCTCTTTTCTCTCTTCAATAAAGTCCGTCCGTTTAAAAAATAACTGCACCAATCGGTTAATGATAAAAACACCGATCCACAAAATAACGGCGACGAGGAGAATATCAACGATTTTATTCTGAAAAATCTCCGTAAGTGTTTCTTCCATCCGCATCTAACTCCTGGCTTGACGTTTTGAAAAATCTGTATCCTGGTAGTAGCTGTTTTTGACGAGTACGTTTGGTCCGAGGCACCGGACATTCGGGCAGTGGCAGTTCAGCTCTTTGGCCAGCTTTGTTTCTCTCCACTTTTGGTAGGCGGAAGGCAGGCTGTCCGTTTGTATATTGCCGAGCGGCGGTGTATCCCCGAAGTCTGTCACGATAATATTCCCGTCAAAAATATTGACATTCAGGCGCGACCGGCCGTCAGGGTCATTTCTCACTGTCACGTTTTTCGCCGTGCGAAGCCGACGCAGCAGCTCTTGATCCTCTTCATTGGGACTGCATGCGTAAAACGGCAGTGTTCCGAACAGCATCCATGTATTTTCATCACGAATATCCAGCAAGCGGTGAATGGCCTGTCTCATGTCCTTCAGGCTGAGAGATTCAAGGGCGCTCGCAAAATCACTCGGATACATCGGATGGACTTCATGGCGCTGACATTTCATATCTTCTGTGATTTGGCGGTGAATATGCTCAATATGCGGAAGTGTGCGTTTGTTCAGCATCGTTTCCGCTGATACCATCACTCCGGCATCCACTAGCTTGCGGCTGTTTTCAATCATTTTATCAAAATAGCGCGCGCGCTGCTCGAAGGTCGGTTTTCTGTCCATCATAGCGAAACCGATTTCCGCAAACTCTTCAACCGTTCCCCAGTTATGAGAAATATGTAACACATCAAGATACGGAATAATCCATTCGTATCGCTCGATATCGAGAGTCAGGTTTGAATTGATTTGGGTCCGCACCCCGCGTTCGTGGGCGTATTTCAATAACGGCACGACATATTCCTTTACGGATTTTAGTGAAAGCATCGGCTCTCCGCCTGTAATACTGATGGATCTGAGGAGGGGAATTTCCTCCAGCCGTTTTAACAGAAGATCTATTGGGAGAGCATTCGGGTCTTTGGGCTGCAATGTATAGCCGACAGCGCAATGCTCGCATCTCATATTGCACAGTGTCGTCGTTGTAAATTCAACGTTCGTCAGCTGCATATCTCCATACTGGTCGACATCCATATAGGCTTCCCAAGGATCGAACTCAGGTGTAATCGGACGCAGCTTCGTGTTTTGTGTCATGACTATCTAACTCCTTTATAAATGGGGCATACTAACGCTGCCAACAGTTAATTTTAGACCTGATTTGCCAAGATCGCAAGTAGCGGGGCGATTGAAAAACAGCAAAAAATGAGCTACCATGATAAAAAATGAATGGAGGCGCAGAATGGGGAACGCAGTAAACAATAAAGATCAGCAGCTTGATTATTTAAAGAACAGACTAGACATGTTTATGAACGTCATTGATTCATTAGACCCTGAAGCAACAGACGTAGAAGATATAGATAGGCTCATCGGCATGCTGGATGACCTGGAAGCCAAATATGAACGATTTAAAAAAGACTGGGAATAAAATCGCGCTTGCCGCGGTTTTTTATATTGGCATAAAGCGTCAGTATAAAATGGAGCGCCTTTCTGTAAAATAAGAAAAAATGCAGAAGGAGCGCTGGCCATGAAGTGGATGTGTGCAATATGCTGCGCCGCCGTCCTGCTTGCAGCAGGAGCAAAACAGGCAGATGCGGTACCGAATGAGCCAATTAATTGGGGCTTTAAGCGAAGCGTTAACCATCAGCCGCCAGATGCGGGAAAACAGCTGAACAGCCTGATCAAAAAATACGACGCGTTTTATTTAGGCAATACTAAAGAAAAAACAATTTATTTAACATTTGATAACGGCTATGAAAATGGATATACGCCAAAGGTGCTTGATGTCTTAAAAAAACATCACGTGACAGGAACGTTTTTTGTCACCGGGCATTTCGTGAAAGATCAGCCCGAGCTGATCAAACGGATGTCGGATGAAGGGCATATCATCGGTAACCACTCCTTTCACCATCCAGATCTGACGACAAAAACCGCTGACCAAATTCAGGACGAGCTCGATTCAGTCAACGAAGAGGTTTATAAGATCACGGGAAAGCAGGACAATCTGTACTTACGGCCGCCGCGCGGCGTGTTCAGTGAATACGTGCTGAAAGAAACGAAACGCATGGGCTATCAAACCGTTTTCTGGTCCGTCGCTTTTGTCGACTGGAAAATCAATCATCAAAAAGGGAAAAAATACGCCTACGATCACATGATCAAACAGGCGCATCCGGGAGCGATTTACCTGCTTCACACTGTCTCCAAGGACAATGCCGAGGCGCTGGACGATGCGATTACCGATCTGAAAAAACAAGGCTATACCTTTAAAAGCATTGATGACTTGATGTTTGAGAAAGAAATGAAGCTGCCGTCTTTGTAAACAAGAAAGCCTCTCCGCAATGGAGAGGCTTCTTTCTATTTTTCTATGCATGTTATTAAAGCGGCCCAATCTAGGTCTCCAAGCCCTTTTTCAATACCATTTTCAAAATGGCTTTTCGCCAGCTCGGCCATGATCGTTCCGTAATTTTGATATACAGGGGAGCTGAAAAGCGCGTTGGCGATGTCTAAAAATTGCTTTTGCTCTAAACCGTATTTCTCCATCATCAGGAATGATTCAGATAACGCCTCCAGCATGGATACGAGCAGGAAATTGATGCTAATTTTCGCTGCGTTTGCTGTTTTGCTTTCTTCGCCGACGTCAAACACTTGCTGACTCAAGCTTTCGAGCAGAGGTTTTGCTGTTTTTTTTGCTTCCGCGGGTCCTGCCGCAATTATCCGAAGCGCGGCGTTTGCTGCGGCATCTGGTCTTCCCAGCACAGGAGCGGCGAGGAAGGATTGTCCTTTTTCCGCATGGGCGGCCGCGAGCTTTTCTGAGAACTCAACACTGATCGTGCTCATCGAAATGTGAATCCCATTCTCTGATAATCCTTCAATCAATCCATCTTTGCCGAATGTCACAGCGCTGACAGAATTGTCATCAGAAAGCATTGTCACGACGATATCAGCGGTCTCGGCCGCCTGGCGAGGCGTTTCTGCCACTTGGGCGCCTTGGGATGCAAATTCCTCCGTCTTTTCTTTCGTCCGATTGTATACCGTCAAACGATAGCCTGCTTGTAGCACGTTTCGGGCAATGGGCTGTCCCATATTGCCAAGTCCGATCACAGCGATTTTCAATCTGATCCCTCCCTGAACATTTTTTTCATTATATACAAAACGAACAGGATATGCTGGAAATCGGCTTGCCAAAATAAAAAGAACAGCTTCACGCTGTCCTCATTTAAAGATGTTGAACCATCCTTTATGTACAAACCATATCAGCATGCCGATCACAAGGGCGGCCATCAGGCCAAGCACGGCGTAATATCCGTATTCCCAGTGAAGCTCCGGCATGTTGTCGAAGTTCATGCCGTAAACGCCGGCGATAAACGTGAGCGGGATAAATATCGTAGACACGATGGTCAATGTCATCATAATCGCATTCATCCGGTTGGAATTCAGTGTCACGTAGCTGTCACGCAAATCGGACGTCATGTCACGGTTAGATTCCACAATTTCTGAAAGCTTTAATAAATGATCGTAAATATCGCTAAAGTATGCCTTTGTTTCACGCTGGTCTTTGAGATGGTCAAGACTTAAAATCCGATACAGCAAATCACGCATCGGAATAATGGTCCGCCTGAGATGCAATAGGTCTGTTCTGAGCTCAAACACCTCGCTCATCAGCGTCCCGTATGTTTTGTGGCTGCGGCTGTCTTCAATCTCATTCAGCCGGTCTTCTATTTTGTACACCAGAGGAAAATATTCATCAACAAGCTGATCCATAATCATATAAGAAATATGCCCCGGCCCTTTTTTTAACAGATCCGGTGAAGCATATAAACGCTCCCGGACTTTGGCGATACCGGGTGTTTCGTGTAAATGAAAGGTGACGACAAATTTTTCGCCCTGAAAGATATCGACTTCTTCGGTCTCAAGCGTTTCCTGATTCAGCGCATGAAGCACGTAAAAGCGATAGCCGTCGTAATGGTCAAGCTTCGGGCGCTGCATATGCTGAAAACAATCTTCAATCGCAAGCGGATGAAAATGAAAAAAATCTCTCAATAACGCGGTTTCTGTTTCCTCCGGGCCGTAAAAATCAACCCAGTACCACGCAATATCCGGCTGTTCAACCCGTTCGATCGGTATATTTTTTAAAAGCTGATGCTGTGTTGTGATAGCGGTAATGTTGATCATAAACAACCCTCCACCTGCCATTATATCATGCGGCCTTTTTCAGAAAAGTATACAGTGTTTTCTGCCGGTTTCCAGCGGCGTGGTATACTGAACAAAAACGGAAAAAGGGCTGATCATATGTGGGAAGAAAAAGTATCGGTCACACCGCCGTACCATTTTGACCGTGTGCTCGACAGGCTGGCGTTAGACCCTTTGAATGCAGTTGATCTGAAAGCGCGGGACATAAGAGTGCCGATCAGAAATAAGACCGGTGACGTATGTATTGTGAAGGTGCAGGCTTTAGGCGATGCGGACGAGCCCGAGTTTCTCGTCAGCGGGGAAACAGAGCAGGAAGACATGATGAAGGAAATCAAACGGATTTTTCAATGGGAACATGATTTGCAGCATGTCCTTGAGCATTTCTCTAAAACGAATCTTTCCGCGATATTTGAAGAGCATGCAGGCACGCCGCTTGTATTGGACTACAGCGTGTACAACTGTATCATGAAATGCATTGTGCACCAGCAGCTGAATCTATCTTTTGCGTACACCTTGACAGAACGGTTTGTCCATACGTTCGGCGAGCAGAAGGACGGCGTGTGGTGCTATCCGAAGCCGGAAACGATTGCGGCGCTGGATTATCAAGATCTCCGCGAGCTCCAGTTCAGCATGAGAAAAGCGGAATACGCCATTGATACGTCAAGGATGATTGCAGAAGGCACACTCGATTTGTCAGAGCTGCCCCAACTGACAGATGAAGACATCATGAAGAAACTGATCAAAATCAGAGGCATCGGCCCATGGACAGTACAAAACGTGCTGATGTTTGGGCTCGGGCGGCCCAATTTATTCCCGCTGGCCGATATCGGACTGCAAAACGCGATCAAACGCCATTTCAATTTGGACGACAAACCGGCAAAGGATGTTATGCTCGCGATGAGCAAGGAGTGGGAGCCTTATTTGAGCTATGCGTCGTTATATTTGTGGAGGAGTATAGAATGAAAAAACGGCTGCCTTTTCGACAGCCGCTGAGATTAATCAAGCTTCACTGTCATGCTTTGGCCTGAAGCGCCATTTTTAACAGGTGAAAACGTAATTTTTAATTGGTGAAGATCTTCCGCTTTTCCGCTGTATACAGCTCCTATCACACCTTCGTTTTCTTTGTGAGGTCCGAAAACATGATCATTGTCTTTAAAGATATTATTATCAGAAACTGTCAGCTTTTGCCCGTCATCTGTTTCTACAGATTCGATACCCTGCCAATCAACTTGTGTGTCTCCTGTATTCTCGGCTTTATAAGTGATTTGAATGTAACGAAGAGGTTCAGACACTTTTTGATCTGTCATTCTTTTAAAGAGCTTCAGCTGGAGGGGGCTGATATTTGTACGCGACAGCAATTTGACTTCATCGACAGTAATCGTTAAGGGCTTTATTGCTGTCTGTTTCTGGACATCAGCAATTTTGTCTAATGTAACAATTTCTCCATTGTCCTCGGTGGATGTTTCACCGGGTTTGGAAAGAATTTTATGCCCGCTGTCTTGGCTTGAATCATCTGTTTCATTGTCGGTATCCAGCGGCTTATTGCTTTCCTGAATCAGCTGATTGTCAAGATCGACAAATCGAATGGCTGGTTCGCTGCCGTCATAATATGACGAATGCTTATACAATGCGCGAAGAAACTGATCGAAGACAATTGCCAAGAGACCGTTTTCCATCGATTTTCCGTCTGAGTTGTTAAAGGTGACAACAACCGTATTGTTTTTCACTTCCACATTTTTAATCACTTTTTCTCCATTGGAATTGGCTTCTGTCATTTTTTCAAATGCGCCGTTTAAATCTTTTTTCGAAATATGGATTTTTCCCCACTCTTCTTTGGTAATACTGTTAAAGTCTTTTTTTAGAAAATCCAGATTTTTGCTTTCGTCTTCTGCTGTTTTTTCTGTTTTTGCAGAGCTCGCGCTGCTGCTGTTTCCGCATCCTGCCGCACTGAATAATAATCCTAATGCACAGGCAGCGGTTAGAAATTTCTTCATTTTATCCCTCTTTTATGTAATAGTCATAAACTGTATCGGCTGTTTTGCAAAATTATTGAGCAAAAATGGAAATGTTTTTGAAAAATATGAAGGAATCTAGGCAAGCATGTTATACTAGAAAGATGTGAAAAAACCATTTCACTTTCTGCCATCCGCAGAAAGCTTCATATAGAAACGGAGAGAACAACGTGAACCAACAAAACAAAAAGGCGCCCGTCGAACTGAAAGTCGGACAGACCTTTCCGCTGACGATTAAACGTCTCGGGATTAACGGGGAAGGCGTCGGCTATTTCAAGAAAAAAGTCGTATTCGTGCCCGGCGCGCTTCCAGGTGAAGAGGTTGTCGTCCAAGCGACGAAAGTGCAGCCGAAGTTTTCGGAGGGACGGATCAAGAAGATTCGCAAGGCTTCGGAGCATCGGGTGGCACCGCCTTGCCCTGTCTACGAGCAGTGCGGCGGCTGTCAGCTTCAGCATCTTGCATACAGCCAGCAGCTTCGGGAAAAGCGCGACATCGTCATCCAGTCTCTGGAGCGCCATACGAAGTTCAAAGTCGAAAACATGGATATTAGAGAAACGGTCGGCATGGACAACCCATGGAACTACCGTAACAAAAGCCAATTCCAGATCGGACGCTCACAAAGCGGCAGCATCATTGCCGGCTTATACGGTCTTGATTCTCATGATATCGTGCCAATCAAAGACTGCATCGTCCAGCATCCGGCAACCAACAAAACAACAGGCATCGTCCGTCGCATTTTAGAGGACTTCAATGTGTCTGTTTATAATGAAAGAAAACGAAAAGGCGACGTCCGCACGATAGTGACGAGAGTCGGCTTTGAAACAGGCGAAGTGCAGGTCGTGCTTGTCACAGCAAAAGATACGCTTCCGCATAAGGAAGAAATCGTCAAAGCGATCCAAAAGCGCCTGCCTGAGGTGAAATCCATTATTCAAAATGTAAACGGAGCGAAAACCTCTGTTATTTTCGGTGAGAAATCAAAACCCCTCGCCGGACATACCGTGATTCAAGAGGTGCTCGGCGACGTATCTTTTGAATTGAGCGCCCGCGCCTTCTTCCAGCTCAATCCGGAGCAAACCGTCAAGCTGTATGATGAAGTGAAAAAAGCGGCGCAGCTGACCGGGAAAGAAAAAGTCGTTGACGCGTATTGCGGCGTCGGCACCATCGGCATGTGGGTGGCCGACGGAGCGAAGGAAGTCCGCGGCATGGACGTCATCGAAGAATCGATTGACGATGCTAAGAAAAATGCCAAAAAACACGGCATGACAAACGCCACGTACGTAACAGGAACAGCCGAGCACTGGCTCCCGAAATGGACGAAAGAAGGCTTCCGCCCGGACGTCGTCATCGTTGACCCGCCAAGAACCGGCTGTGACAGCACGTTCCTGGATACGATCAAAAAAGTTAAACCGAAACGCTTTGTCTACGTTTCCTGCAATCCATCCACACTTGCGAAGGATTTACAGGCGCTGTCGAAAGACTATCGCGTGGAATATATTCAGCCTGTGGATATGTTTCCGCAGACGGCTCATGTGGAAGCGGTGGCGAAGCTTGTATTAAAATCATCTAACTAAAATAAACAATTTCTAATCAGATCTGGATTTCGGTAAAATAAACAATTCCGATTTCCGGGTCTTTTTCATGCGCAGTCCAAGCTATTGAAAGAAAATTTGCAGGAACATACACTGAAACTTGGATTATGTACCTGACCCTATGACTCAAACTGCTTTTCTAGTCGGTTTGTTTTGTCGCTTGTTATATGTTATTAGTAAAGATTTAAATGTTCAAAATTTACTTTCGTTTGATAAGAAGTGCTTATGCATGCTATAAGTGTAAAAGAAGTATGGTCAGCTTTTTAATTTTGGGATAAAGGTTTGCGTTGGTATCCCATAATGAAAGGATTTGAATGGAATGACGATAGATAATTTCTGGCGTGAATTACCACGGCCTTTTTTTGTACTGGCCCCAATGGAAGATGTGACGGATGTTGTTTTCCGTCATGTAGTAAGTGAAGCAGGCAGGCCGGATGTATTTTTTACAGAGTTTACAAACTCGGAGAGCTATTGTCACCCGGATGGGAAGGATAGTGTCCGCGGCCGTTTGACCTTCACGGAGGATGAACAGCCAATGGTGGCTCATATATGGGGAGACAAGCCTGAGAATTTTCGCCAAATGAGTATTGGTATGGCGGAGCTAGGATTTAAAGGTCTAGATATCAATATGGGCTGTCCTGTGCCTAATGTGGCAGGCAATGGGAAGGGAAGCGGCCTTATTTGCCGTCCTGAAGTTGCGGCAGAATTAATACAAGCTGCAAAAGCAGGGGGATTGCCTGTAAGTGTGAAGACAAGGCTTGGTTACACGAATGTGGATGAATGGCGCGATTGGCTGACACACGTATTGAAGCAGGACATTGCTAATCTCTCTATTCATCTTCGTACAAGAGCGGAAATGAGTAAAGTGGATGCGCATTGGGAACTCATCCCGGAGATTAAGAAACTTCGTGACGAGGTGGCGCCAGATACGCTATTGACGATCAATGGGGATATCCCTGACCGTCAAACTGGCTTGAAACTCGCTCAAGAATACGGTGTCGATGGAATTATGATTGGGCGTGGTATTTTTACAAATCCATTTGCCTTTGAAAAGGAGCCGAAAGAGCATAGCAGCAAGGAATTGCTTGATCTCTTAAGGCTGCACCTGGATCTTCATGATAAATATTCAGCATTAGAAGCGCGTCCGTACAAGCCTCTTCCTCGCTTTTTCAAGATTTATCTCCGCGGATTCCGAGGGGCGAGTGAATTAAGAAATCAATGCATGAACACAAAGTCAACGGATGAAGTGCGGGCATTGCTCGATGACTTTGAGAGAAAGTATCTTGATGGGGTGGAGCAACAGTAGATAGAGTTTATGATAAGCAATACATTGGCAGATGGGAAAGCGGTATGGAACCGCACTATACCAGCCAATTATTGCTTGATAGGTTAGTTATTTATTTTCACTGTCCAAAATAACATCAGACGAAGAGGAATCTGTCAGATTTCCTCTTCTTTTTTTGATTCAATAAGTCAGATTGTCTGACATTCCAATTGAACTAGCTCCATATAATCAATAAAGTAAATGCAAGAGTTTCTAAAACAGGGGGGCTGGAAGCATGATGGATGAATACGCCAGTATGTATAAGAACGTGATTGAATGGAGGAGACATCTTCATCAATACCCAGAGCTGTCCTTTCAAGAAGAAAAAACAGCTCAATTTGTATATGATACGCTCTCTTCTTTTGAATATCTTGAGATCAGCCGCCCGACAAGGACAAGTGTCGTTGCCCGGCTGAGCGGTGCGCGGCCGGGCAAACGAATTGGGCTGCGCGCTGATATGGATGCGCTGCCGATTCAAGAGGAGCATGACAGTCATTTTTGCTCCCGCCATCCAGGTGTAATGCATGCGTGCGGGCATGACGGGCATACTGCCATGCTGCTTGGGGCGGCTGAGATTTTGTCTCAGAAAAAGGATGAGCTCAGCGGCGAAGTCTACTTTATTTTTCAGCATGCCGAGGAGGTTCATCCCGGCGGGGCGCAGGAAATGGTGAAGGCTGGTATTGCGGACCATCTTGACGTATGCATAGCCATTCATCTGTTTTCTGCTATGCCTTTAGGAAAAATCGGACTGGCATCAGGTCCTGTCACCGCTAACTCTGACCGCTTTGATATCACGATTAAAGGAAAAGGCGGGCATGCCTCTCAGCCTGAACAGTGCATTGACCCGCTTGTGATCGCCTCACAGGTCATTACTCATTTGCAAAGCATTGCCTCAAGACATACAGATCCTGCCGAAAGACTGGTGCTCTCTGTTACCATGTGTCATGCCGGCGCCGCCTACAATGTGATCCCCGACACTGTGACGCTTGGTGGGACGGTAAGGACATTTCGAAAGGAAGTCAGGGCAAATACGGAAGCGTTTATGGAAACCATCATAAAAGGCGTAACTGAAGCCCATGGCGCCTCGTATGAATTGGATTATCGCCAAGGATACAAGTCTGTTGTGAACGATCCGAACGTAACCGAACTGGTCAGAAAAGCAGCGGTGGATCTGTGGGGGGAGGATCAGATATTTCCGTTAGTGCCAATGATGGGCGGAGAGGATTTCTCGTCGTTTTCTGAACGAGTGCCGAGCTGTTATATCGCTCTGGGAGCGGGAGCCGGAGAGATGATCTATCCGCATCACCATCCTAAATTCACGTTCGATGAAAAAGCGTTATCAGCAGGTGTTAAATTATTTGTAAATTCAGTCTATTATATCCTGCATTCCCGTGAATCGATTTCAATGAAGATCAACTAAAACCAATTATAGGAGGGCGCTATGGCTAAACATCTGCCGGAAGTCACGACCGCTGATTCTTTACAAAAAATCGAGCATAAAGGACTATTAAAGTTGGTCGAAACGGTCGGAAACAAATTGCCTGATCCTTTTATGTTATTTATCTATTTATCGATGATCATCATTGCCATGTCTGTTTTGCTGGCAGGAAACGCAGTGACACATCCGGGTGATGGGAAAGAGGTAGCCGTTAAGAGTTTGCTCAGCATCGAAGGCATTCACTGGATGCTGACGGAAGCTGTGAACAACTTCGTTCAATTTCCGCCTCTCGGACTTGTGCTTACGATGGTGCTCGGCATCGGCCTAGCGGAACGCGTCGGTTTGATCGAGGCTGTGCTGCAAAAGATGATGTTGCATGTTCCGAAAGCGATCATCAGCTATTCCGTCGTATTTGTCGGGATTTTGGGAAATCTGGCGTCTGATGCGGCATGGGTTATTATCCCGCCGGTGGGCGCCTTGATTTTTATGGCAGCCGGGCGTCATCCTCTTGCCGGCTTTGCGGCCGCTGCAGCAGGAGTAGGGTCAGGATTTACGGCCAATCTGATGATCGCAGGAACAGACGCGCTTCTATCCGGCATTACCACACAGGTCGCACAAACGGTCGATAAACATGCTCAGGTATCGGCAGTCGACAACTGGTTTTTCATGGCGGCCTCCGTATTTGTTTTAGCCTTTATCGGTGCATGGATTACTGACAAAATCGTTGAACCCCGGCTTGGCAGCTACCGCGGAGAATACAAGCCTGAAATGGCGGCGTTAACGGGAAAAGAGATCAAAGCACTGAAGGCGGCGGGGGGAGCGGCTCTTTTATATGCTGGAGTCGTTGCTTTATTAGTTGTTCCAGAGGGAGCGCTTCTGCGTGATCCTGAAAACGGATCGATTCTTTCCTCGCCTTTTCTGAAAGGCATCATCCCCATCATTCTGCTGTTCTTTATTACTGTATCGGTTGTTTATGGCATCGTGGCCGGACGCATTAAGAATCAGACAGACGTCCCGAGGCTGATGGGAGATTCCATTAAAGGCATGTCAGGCTTTATTGTACTCGTATTTGTTATTTCGCAGTTTATCGCCTTTTTCACGTGGAGCAATATGGGAATTTTTATGGCAGTAAAAGGAGCGGACTTTCTGGAATCCATCCATTTAACAGGTTTTCCTGTTTTAATCGGATTTTCGTTGCTGACTTGTATCGTCAGTCTGTTTATTACGAGCGGCTCTGCTTTATGGGCGCTGCTGGCCCCTGTGTTTATCCCGATGCTGATGCTGCTGGATTTTCATCCCGCGTTTATTCAAATTGCCTATCGGATTGCGGATTCCGCCACCAACACCATTACGCCGATGAATCCGTATTTGCCAATGCTGATGGCTTATTATAAACGCTACAAATCCGATGCGGGCTTTGGAACTGTGATTTCAACCATGATTCCGTATACGGTTCTATTCTTCTTGGCGTGGCTTCTCATGATGTTCATTTGGTACATATTCGGCTGGCCGATCGGACCGGGCGTTTATGCAAAGTAAAAACGACAAAGGGTGGGAGACATATGGATATTATACAAATAAGACGAGATTTACACCGGCATCCCGAACTGGGCTTCACAGAATTTCGCACGGCCGGAAAGGTTGTGGAAACCCTTCAAGCTCTCGGATATCACGTGACATATGGCAAGGACGCAATGGATGGTGAAACCCGCAGAGGCGTCCCATCAGAAAAAGAGCTGGAGCGCGCGTTTGACCGTGCAATAGAAAATGGAGCCGATCCTGGTACCATTGCGGCAATGAAAGGCGGATATACCGCAGTTATTGGAACGCTTGAAGGAAATGCGCCGGGGCCCGTCGTTGCACTTCGTTTTGATATGGATGCACTGCCAATTACAGAAAGCGCAGATGCTGACCATGGTCCTCACGCCAAGGGCTTCCGTTCTGCATTTGAAGGAAATATGCACGCATGCGCCCATGACGGACATACCGCGATCGGGCTAGGCGTTGCTGAAGCGCTGGCACATCGAAACTTTGCAGGTACTCTGAAGCTGATTTTCCAGCCCGCTGAGGAGGGTGTCCGCGGAGCGTATGCCGTTACTGAGAAAGGCATGCTGGACGATGTTGATTATCTCCTCTGCCATCATCTGGGGACTAATGTGCCGCTTGGGGAAGTATACGGCGGTGCAGAAGGATTTCTGGCCACTACGAAAATGGCTGCTCATTTCCGGGGCGTCTCCTCACATGCAGGAGCGGCTCCGGAGCATGGCAGAAATGCTTTGCTAGGGGCGGCGACGGCGCTTTTAAATATACATGCCATTCCGCGTTTCAGCTCGGGCGATACCCGGATCAATGTCGGCGTGCTTGAAGGCGGAACAGCGGCCAATATCATCCCGCAGCACGCGAAAATGATCATTGAAACGCGGTCAGATTCAGAAGAGGTCAACCGCGATCTGGAAGAGCGGGTGAGAAAGATCATCGCCCACAGCGCAGCCATGCATGAGCTTGAACATGAGGTCGAAATCATCGGCGGAGCGATTCCGATCAAATGTGACGAGGAAATGGTTTCGACCGTGCTAGAAGCTGCTGGAGAGGTTGGCGGATTTTCCTCACTGCAAGGCATCCAGACCGGCTCAAGAGGAAGTGAAGACGCAAGCTATATGATCAAAAGAGTTCAGGAGCGGGGAGGAAAAGGGACATATATGATCATTGGCACCGACATCGCTGCCCCGCATCATCATGAAAAGTTCGATATTCAGGAAGATATTCTTCCGCGAAGCGTTCAGCTGCTGAAGCAAGCGGCATTGAAGCTGTTGAAGTAGAGGGGGAATCCCCTCTTTTTTTATGTCATTCGAAACGCTTTCCAAATAAAGGAGACGATTTGTTGGATTTATGGTACATTGATAGGTATGAAAAAAAGAGGAGAATCAAATGAAGAGAATGCATTTTTGTACAGGTATAGGCCTGCTGCTGATCGTGATGTCAGCCTATCCTATCTTTGTACTATTGAGAGAAAATATAATAGATCACAACGTAACAAATCGTTATGACATTCATTATGCATATCAAGACAAGCATGGTTATGAATCTGCAATAGATACTCAACATATCAACATTTTTAATCATCATATTAGGATTATTGAAGGCAAAACAGGAAAACATGCGCCCCTGACAAGCTGGGATAAAGATGAAGACGTTCCTGCCGGAGAGATTGTTAACATACAGTATCAATTAGATGGCCGATACCTCTCCTCACCTTCTGAAGTATGGCTTTCTAATCGAAAAAGAGGAGGGAGATACTTTTCATGGCTTGAAATATTAACGGTAAAGGATCGAAAGACTGATCAAAATCTGGTTTACATTGTTCAGAGAATAACTGACGATCTAATAAGTCTTGAAAAAAGCAAATGGAAAATAATCAAGATCAACCAGGATGGAACTGTACAGGAGAAGCTTCTAAGCTATTCTGATCGAAGCGAGGATCCATTGAGTGTGAAACTGCTCAATTTTTCATACGTTGGAGGAAATTCAATGGGGTATCATTCTGATATGTATGAAGTGATCCCCAATATCATAATTCCTCTTTTGTATCCGTTGATTACGTTCGCTGTTGGTTGTGCGATTATGATCGGGATTTTAATCATTGTGATAGTCCAGAAGACAAAAGGAGTTCGAAAATCAATATGAAACGACTATGCATCATCCCCTGCGGCAAGAAAAAAATCTGGGATGTCCAGCCTGATGCCGGGCCGGTAAGAGCAGAGGTCGCTTATCTCAGCCCGTTTCATCAGGCGTGCGAGCGGTATGCGAAATCATTTTTCGATGAGTGGGTGATTTTGTCGGCGAAGCACGGCTTTCTTCGCCCTAATGATATCGTATCAGGAAATTACGATGTGACTTTTGGCACCGGTCATCCGGAAATCATGACAGCGGAGGAGCTGCGCCACCAATTTTGCGAAAAAGGCTTTTCCGACATCGAAGAGCTTGTCATGCTTGGCGGGAAAAAATATCGAAGCGTCCTAAACGCCGTCATCGGCGAGCATCAATATATCAATTGGCCCCTGTTATCATACAAAGGCATTGGCTACATGCTTCAAGCACTGAACCGGGCGGTTGAAGACAAGCATGAACTGTAGCACGTACATATCAAGAAAAGAGTGTGAACATGAAAAAACTTGTGTTTGGCTTGCTTGTTATTGCGGTATTCGGATACGGGCTATATATCTACCATGTATGGTTCGGTGATCCATTTTCGAAAAGTGCTGCAGAGCAGAAGCTTACCTCTTATGTGAAGGAAACCTATCCAAAAAAAGAAATCAAGATCACAAATGGGGTATATAACGCTAAAACCTCTGAATATGTATTCCAAGCAAGCAAACATCCAATCTCATCGCTACCCAATGTGTACGAAGGGATTTCTCCATCCTAAAGTAACGTGCGATGGAATTGAAGAAGCATATACCGAATCAGTAGCAAAGCATGTAAATGAAGTAGCATCGAAGGCAATCGAAGCAGATCTGAAAAAAGCGGTTCCGCAATATTCAATTGATTTTCTTTCAAAAGCAGTGATTCAGTCAAACGATGCAGAGGAACTGGGAAGTTAAAAAATTTCCAAGGAAATAAATACGTCGAACATTGTCAAAGGCCGGGTGATATCCGGTCTTTTTTGCATCTGTAAAATGATACAAATGAATCAGTATGAGACAAAACGAGACACCCGTCTCAAACTGTCTCCAGGGTGAAGACGAGAAGACTGATTTTACGGGCTCCAAAGATTGGCACACTTCTTGCATTTATTATTGTGAACCCTAAATAGAAGGAGGCACACACAATGGAACTGTTAAAACGAGAAGGCTTGTCATTAACTGAGGAAAAAGCGCTGTGGATGTACCAAAAGATGCTGGAAATCAGGGGCTTTGAGGACAAAGTGCATGAACTGTTCGCAGAGGGAGTGCTTCCCGGATTCGTCCATTTGTATGCTGGTGAAGAAGCGGTAGCTGTAGGCGTGTGCGCTCACTTAGATGATGGCGACAGCATTACAAGCACACACAGAGGGCATGGCCATTGTATCGCCAAGGGCTGTGATCTGAACGGCATGATGGCTGAAATTTTCGGGAAAGCGACCGGGCTTTGTAAAGGCAAAGGCGGATCGATGCACATTGCTGATCTCGATAAAGGCATGTTGGGGGCAAATGGAATCGTCGGGGGCGGGTTTACGCTCGCATGCGGGTCAGCGCTCACGGCTAAATATAAACAGACTAAAAATGTAAGCGTTTGCTTTTTCGGAGACGGAGCAAATAACCAAGGAACCTTTCATGAAGGCCTCAACTTAGCGGCTGTATGGAACCTTCCAGTTGTGTTTATTGCTGAAAACAATGGCTACGGCGAAGCCACGCCATTTGAGTACGCGTCAGCCTGTGATTCAATCGCTGATCGGGCAGCTGCCTATAACATGCCGGGAGTAACCGTGGACGGAAAAGATATTTTAGCAGTTTACCAGGCAGCGGAGGAAGCAATTGCACGAGCAAGAAACGGCGGAGGCCCGTCTTTAATTGAATGCATGACCTACCGAAACTACGGCCATTTCGAAGGAGATGCCCAAACCTATAAAACAAAGGATGAAAGAGCTGAGCACCTTGAAGAAAAGGACGCCATTCAAGGCTTTAAAAACTATCTGTTAAAAGAGACGGATGAAAAAAAACTGGCAGACATTGAACAAAGCGTGAATGAATCGATTGAAAAAGCAGTCTCCTTCAGCCAAGACAGCCCATATCCGAAAGAATCAGAGCTGCTGACAGATGTATATGTCTCATATGAAAAAGGAGGAATGTAAGATGGCAAGAGTCATAAGCATGTCAGACGCGATCAATGAGGCGATGAAACTTGCGATGAGAAGGGACGAAAATGTGCTGTTGATCGGTGAGGATGTAGCCGGAGGAGCGGCAGTCGATCATTTGCAGGACGATGAAGCATGGGGCGGCGTATTAGGCGTCACCAAAGGGCTCGTTCAGGAATTTGGACGGAGCAGGGTGCTGGATACGCCTATTTCTGAAGCGGGCTATATGGGCGCCGCTATGGCTGCGGCATCCACAGGGCTGAGACCGATTGCGGAGCTGATGTTTAACGACTTCATCGGTACGTGCTTTGACCAGGTCATCAACCAAGGGGCAAAATTCCGCTATATGTTCGGCGGAAAAGCGCAAGTGCCAATTACCGTCCGCACCACATACGGAGCGGGTTTCCGGGCTGCGGCACAGCACTCCCAGGCGCTGTACGGCCTTTTCACAAGCATTCCGGGGCTGAAGACGGTTGTTCCATCGAATCCGTATGACGCCAAAGGCCTGCTGCTTGCGGCAATCGAAGACAACGATCCGGTGTTCTTTTTTGAAGACAAAACGTCCTACAACATGAAAGGCGAAGTGCCGGAAGAGTATTATACAATCCCGCTTGGAAAAGCGGACATCAAACGCGAGGGCAGCGACATCACGCTGTTTGCGATCGGCAAGCAGGTCAATACCGCACTCGAAGCGGCAGCACAATTATCAGAAAAAGGCATCGAAGCCGAGGTACTCGATCCCCGCAGTCTGTCTCCTCTGGATGAGGACGCGATTTTCACATCGTTAGAAAAAACAAACCGGCTGATCATCGTGGACGAAGCCAACCCGCGATGCAGCATAGCGACAGATATTGCCGCGATTGTGGCTGACAAAGGCTTTGATCTGCTAGATGCGCCGATTAAGCGGATTACAGCGCCGCACACACCTGTGCCGTTTTCGCCAGTGCTTGAAGATCAATATTTGCCGACACCAGATAAAATCGTCAGCGTCACGCTTGAATTGCTTGGCGAGCCGGCAGTGAATTAAAGGGGGGACACATATGGCGGTCAAAGTAGTGATGCCAAAGTTGGGAATGGCCATGAAACAAGGAGAAGTATCAATTTGGAACAAAAAAGTGGGAGATCCGGTTGAAAAAGGAGAAAGCATCGCCAGCATTCAGTCGGAGAAAATTGAAATGGAAATTGAAGCGCCAGAAAAGGGCACGCTCATTGATATCAAGGTGAAAGAAGGGGAAGAGGTTCCGCCCGGTACGGCCATCTGCTACATCGGGGATGCCGATGAATCGGTGCAGGAAGAAACGGAAGAGCCAGCCGCCGAAGCAAGCAGGCAAGCAGATCCCCAGCCTCTTAAACATGAAAACAAACCCGCAAACACTAAAAAAGATAGACTGAAAATCTCTCCAGTCGCCAGAAAAATAGCGGAAAAAGCAGGGTTAGACCTGAAAAATCTGAAGGGCACGGGACCGGGTGGACGAATCGTGAAGGATGATGTCACAAAGGCGCTTTCTGAACAGAAAAGAGAACAGGCTGAGCCAGTATCCGACCAAAAGGCGCAGGAAACGCCGGTTACAGGCATGAGAAAAGTGATCGCGTCCAGAATGCAGGAAAGCTTGGCAAACAGCGCCCAGCTGACGATTACAATGAAGGCTGATATCACTAAGCTGGCAGCGCTTCAAAAACAGCTTGCGCCGACAGCAGAGGAACGGCACGGCACGAAATTAACGATGACTCATTTTGTCTCAAGAGCTGCGGTGCTCGCTCTCCAATCACATCCTATGCTGAACAGCTTCTACAAAAATGAGCGCATTATCACACATCCTCATGTTCATCTTGGAATGGCTGTTGCTCTTGAAAAAGGGTTGGTTGTGCCTGTGATCCGCCATGCTGAAAAGAAATCGCTGATTGAACTGGCTCAATCCATCTCGGAAAATGCCAAAAAAGCACGCGAGGGACGGGCGGGAAGCGAAGAACTGCAAGGCTCAACCTTCTCTATTACAAACCTTGGCGCTTTTGGAGTGGAGCATTTCACGCCGATATTAAATCCGCCGGAAACAGGCATACTCGGCATCGGAGCAAGCTATGACACGCCGGTGTATCTAGGGGAGGAAATTGTCAGAAGCACGGTCCTGCCGCTCAGCCTGACATTTGATCACAGAGTCTGTGACGGCGCTCCGGCCGCTGCCTTTCTGAAGGCGATTAAAACATATTTGGAAGAACCGGCAGCATTAATTTTATAGGAAAAGCAGGTGAAAACGACATGACACTAGCCATTATCGGAGGGGGACCGGCAGGCTATGCCGCTGCAGTCTCAGCGGCACAGCAGGGCAGAAACGTGCTGCTCATTGACAAAGGCTCGCTTGGAGGAACCTGTCTGAATGAAGGCTGCATTCCGACGAAGTCTTTGTTAGAAAGCGCAAACGTACTTGATAAAATCAAACATGCCGGGCGCTTCGGAATTGAACTTCCGCCTGGTGCAATCTCGGTTGATTGGAACAAGATGCAGAGCAGGAAACAGCAGGTTGTCAGCCAGCTTGTCCAAGGCGTACAGTACTTAATGAAGAAAAATCAAATACAGGTCGTAAAGGGAGAGGCTTCCTTTCTTTCTGACAAGAAGCTCTTGATCAAAGGGGAGAACGGAAAAGAAATCAGAGAGGCGGAACAAATATTGATCGCAACCGGATCAGAGCCGATCGAGCTGCCCTTTGCCCCGTTTGACGGCGAATGGGTGATTGATAGCAAAGACGCACTCGCCCTTTCAGACATTCCCGCTTCGCTTGTGATTGTCGGCGGCGGTGTGATCGGCTGCGAGTATGCCGGATTGTTCGCCAGACTTGGAACGAAGGTGACGATCATTGAAACAGCCGGCCAGCTGATTCCGGCAGAGGATGAGGATATCGCCCGTCACTTTCAGGAAAAGCTTGAGGAAGACGGAGTTGAAGTTCATACCTCCTCCCGGTTAGAGCGTGTTGATCCAGCAGCCAAAACGGCGATATGGAAAAGCGGACAGCGTGAGTTTAAGACGAAGGCCGATTATGTGCTGGTGGCGATTGGAAGAAAACCTCGTCTGGATGGATTACAGCTTGAGCAGGCGGGAATTGATTTTTCCCATAAAGGTATTTCTGTAAATGAGCAGATGCAGACCAATGTGCCTCATATCTACGCATGCGGGGACGCGATCGGTGGCATTCAACTGGCTCATGCCGCTTTCCATGAAGGGATCATCGCAGCTTCACACGCTTCAGGACGGAACGTCAAAATGAACGAAAAAAATGTGCCCCGATGTATTTATACATCCCCGGAAATTGCTTGTATCGGATTGACAGAAAAACAGGCGAGACACGTTTACGGAGATGTGCAGATTGGTGAATTTCCTTTTTCCGCAAACGGGAAGGCGCTCATCAAACACCAAGCAGAAGGAAAGGTCAAAATTGTGGTTGAGCCAGAGTTCAGTGAAATCGTCGGAGTCTCAATGATCGGACCGGATGTGACCGAGCTCATCGGCCAGGCGGCTGCCATCATGAACGGTGAAATGACGGCGGATATGGCAGAGCATTTTATCGCGGCTCATCCGACACTCTCGGAAACGCTGCACGAAGCATTGTTAAGCACAATTGGGCTTGCGGTGCATGCATAACAAGAAAAGCTGGCGAATGCGCCAGCTTTTTTATTGTTGAAAGCGTTTTACTTTTCCCCTACAATAGATGAAAACGGCGTGTAAGGGAGGAACGATCAAGGAATGAATTCGATCCCGAACGATTTGCAAACCTGGAAACGTTTTGTGAAGGACGGCGTGCTGGATGAAGCCCGAATAAGAAAAAGGATAGCCGAGTCCTGGCATCGCTGCAGAAAGGCTGAGGTTAACCCCTATTTGGAAAAAGGCCCGAAGGTTTTGCAGCAAACGGAGCTGGATCAGCAGTCAAACAAACATTCATTCTTTCTGTCGACCGCAATGCCTTACCTGGAAAAATTGCTGCCTGCAATAAAAGAAATGGAAATGGTGGCGCTATTAATTGATGCGGACGGCGTGGTGCTGGCGCTTGACGGGCATCGCCGCGCGCTCCATGAAGCCAAACGCATTAACTTTATCGAAGGCGCGTGCTGGACGGAAACAGCGGTTGGCACAAATGCAATCGGAACGGCGCTTCACATTAGCGAGCCAGTTGTCATTCAAGGTTCAGAGCATTATTCTGTCGCCTCCCATCACTGGAATTGCTCAGCAGCACCGATTCATTATGAGGACGGCACTCTTGCGGGGGTGATTGATATCTCTTGCCCGGCAGCGCACACACCCCTAAATATGCTAGGCATTGCCACGGCGATTGCCTATGCCGCGGAAAGGGAATTGGCAGCCAAAAGCAGGGAGAAAGAGCTTGAACTGCTCAGCCGCTTTGCCGATAGGGCATCGTCCCGTGTGCCGATCGTGCTTTGCAATGCCAAACAGCACATCATCGGCGCAAGCCTACCGATACAAACGTCAATACCGGATTGGCAAGGCCGGCATCTTTATGAGTTGAAGGAAAAGGGTTTTACGATCGAAAAAGCGGTCACCATGGGGGACAGCGGCACTTGTTTTTATTTATCGGAACAAAAGAAAAAAGCGGCCTTTCGATTTCATGGAGTCCTCGGACAAAGCAGGCAATCGCAAGCCATGCTCATAAGCCTCGAACGAGCGGCCGCGGCAGATGCGACAGTTTGTCTGTCGGGCGAAACCGGCACGGGGAAGGAAGTCGCGGCCCGCGCGCTTCATGAAAACAGCGACCGTAAGAACGGGCCGTTTGTAGCCGTGAATTGCGGAGCGATCCCGTCGGATTTAATCGAAAGCGAGCTGTTCGGCTATGCAGAAGGCGCTTTTACGGGAGCGAAACGAAATGGCTACAAAGGCGCCTTCCAAAAAGCGAATCATGGCACCTTATTTCTAGATGAAATCGGAGAAATTTCCCACTCGATGCAGGTAGCGCTTTTACGGGTGCTTCAGGAACGCAAGATTACACCAATTGGCGGGACAAAGGAAATTCCAGTTGATATCAGAGTGATTGCTGCCACACATTGTGATTTGCGTGAACTCGCAGAAAGCGGAAAAATCAGAGAGGACCTGTTTTACCGCCTTCATGTCTACCCGATTCAGCTTCCTCCTCTGCGGAACCGTCTTGAAGATATTGAGGATCTCTTTGCGTACTACACACAGAAAAATGGATGGCCGGGAGAGCTTCCGCCAGGCTTTTTGGACGTGCTGAAGCAATGGAAGTGGCCGGGGAATATTCGCGAGCTGTTTAATGTTTTTGAACGCCTTTCCATCAGATTTCCGGACGGAAGGCTGAGTGACGAGCCGCTTTCCTTATTGCTCGAAGCGTCAGGCTTGCCGATCGGCCCCGTAAAAGAAAAGCGGGCTGAAACAAAGGCGCTGAATCTCCGAGAGCAAATTCAAAAAGATATCCTCATCAATGCGCTTGAAACAGCAAAAGGAAACGTCTCCCAAGCAGCAAAAATCAGCGGCATTCCGCGCAGCACCTTCTACAAACGATTGAAAAAATTTAATATGACCGCTGGATCATAAAGCATACTTCTTTCAAGAAGTGGAAACGTTATGTGTGAAGGAGGGTGTTGAGATGAATATACAGAGAGCAAAAGAAATCGTGGAATCACCGGATATGAAAAAAGTAACATACAACGGAGTGCCGATTTACATTCAGCATGTGAATGAAGAAACCGGAACAGCAAGAATTTATCCGCTGGATGAACCGCAGCAGGAGCATGAAGTGCTGCTGAACAACTTAAAAGAGGATTAAACAAAAATGGCCCGCTTTCATAAGCAGGCCATTTTGTTATGCTCGCGGCGCAAATAGAATCACACAAACGCCAATCAGACAAATCAGTGCGCCGATCCAGTCATACAGATCTGGAGTTTTTCGATCGACAAGCCACCCCCAAAAGACAGCTAGTACGATGAACACCCCTCCATAAGCGGCGTATACACGGCCGAAGGAAGGGAAGGATTGAAACGTCGGGAGAATGCCGTACACAATCAAGATCAGCGCCCCGGCTACCCCATAGCCGACGGGCTTCGCTTCTCTCAGCCACAGCCAAATCAAATAGCCCCCGCCAATTTCAGCAAGCCCCGCCGCTAGAAATAAAAGAATGGTCATCAGCATCACGCGCACCCCTCAAACTGCAGTTGTATTTCATTATAAAGGAGCGAGACGCGTTAAAGCTTCGGATTCTCTTCAAATTCCTTCAAATACACACTGCGCTGAATCTCCGTAAATTGGCTGATCCAATTGTTTTTCGCCTCTTCCGTCATATGGGGCAGCATATAGCGTTCAACCGCTTCGAAAAATAATGGATTAGCTATGATGTTCCAAGTCGGAATGCGAACGATCTTGCCGTCATTCTTCTCAATGATAATATCCTCAAAGAAAATCCCTTTCAAACTGTATTGATGGCGCCCCATATAAATGCGCTTGATTTCAGCAAATGGCACGCTGCGTTTTTTTGTGAAAATCTTCCCATCAGGCCCTTGTTTGATACGAAAAATAACATTTCCTCGGCTTGTGAACGCTGGTAAAACCATAGAAAATGTGATCAAGCCATAGACAATTGCCATCAATCCGCCACCTAAATAAAGCAGAGCGTATTTGGATTCGAACGTAATGGCTTCTGACACCAGCCACACACCTGCAATCACGGCGCCTCCAGTTGCGAGAAACAGCCAGATTCTGAAAAACATTCTGCTTTTCACTTTAATGACTTCATTGTTCTTCAATTGTTTTTCTCCTTTATCGCTCTTTAACAAAAAGCATATCTTTTATTATATCTACACTTGCTGTTATGACAGAAAATTCATTTTGCGTGATACCCGTAATAAGCCAAGTATGGCGGGTGCCGGGCAGGATAAAAGCCATGTCATCCACTTCCGGCGCGTTATCTTTATCGTAAGACAGGCGCATCAGTGTATCCAGCTTTCCTTTACGCAATGCCAAATCATTTATAAACCGGGTAATGTCCTCCTGATAGTCGTGCTTTCCAAGGAATTCCTTCAGATAGGAGGGAGTCTCGGAAGCACCTTCCAGAAGTAATTCAAATTCATTTGATGTCAAAGCCAGGATAGATTCGCTTTTATCCTCGGTATCTATTATATTTAAAAACTCAGCTGCTTTTGTAAGCAATCCGTCATTTGATTCCATTTTTTTTATGCTATGTACTTGCTCATCAAAAAGAAGCTCATGAGAGTAGGTGCCAAATTTAGAAACGTGGCAGGAAACATTCCGTTCACTGCCTTGTTCGTCAAACTTGGAAAGCTTTACTGTATAGTCCGCGTCATTTAATACGTGGATAAACGGGCAGTACTCGTCTTTTAACCTGTATTGATGATTCCGGTATTCAACAGCATCCTTCGCCAAAAGCGAACGGCAGGCTGCTTCAAATAAGAAACCGAGCTGCTCATCTTCAATTTCAGGGAAATAGGCTTGCTTCAGTGACATGCCCTGTTCAAAAAAGCCTTCGCTGTAAAAACAAAATATGAGCTCTTCTAAGCTGATCGTAAACTGATTCATGATTTATTCTCCTATCCGAATGAAAGTTTGCCTTTAAGGAAATGGGTTGCGCCGTGTATAAGCGAGTCCGCCGTTTTCTTTGCTTTCTCCATTCCTTTATGAATTGTTTTATTGGCCGCATCTATGCCGTCATTCACTGATTCTACGACCTTGCCGGCAGCTTCCAAGCCTTGCTTGGCTGTATCAACGACAGCATGAATCGGTTCTTTTAGCTTTATGGCTGCTTTTTCAGCGAAACCTGATGTGAATTTGGCAATTTTCTCTCCAACAAAACCGCCTACAGCGGAACCAATCGTACCGCCGATGACTGTGCCAACAGGGCCTAACACACTTCCGACGGCACCGCCGACGACTGCGCCTGCCGTTGCCCCGCCAGCGATAAAAATCGTGTTATTCACTGCATTGCCAACAGCTTTTGCATTTTCCCTTTTGAGCACTTCGGGTTTGTCTTCATATTTCGAGTAGTTTTCTGCGATCTTTAAGCCTGCTCCAAACGTTTCTGTCGCTCCGGTTATCAGTGTCGCTGTAATGGCATTTCCTTTTGCGAATTTCAAGCCTGTTTTTCCGACGTCCTTCAGCGTTGAGCGTACGCCGGCTTCATTAACAAATCCTCTTGTATAGCTCCTTACGCTGTTTGAAAAATCCACTGTGTCCTGTGGAAAGTACTTTGTAAACTTTTTATGTACCAGATCAGAAAATGGTCGGTTTGTCTTTTTAAACAGATATTTTGGGTTCAAAAGCACTCTGGCTGCTTTTTGATAACGGGAGCTGTCTACTGCTCTGGAAATGTCCAATAGAATGTTTGAATGGCGTGCAGTATGTAAGCCGCTTGGCTGTTTCACAAACTTTGTAAGCCCTAATCCGTAGTATTTTCCCTGGGTCAGCATAAGGGCGGTTAAGCTTGTCATCGTTCCATATTTGTCATAAGCGTTATAAAGCTTTCGTAAAATATTGTCTTGCTCAACAAATTTGTCGCTCGTTTTTCTGATGAATATCTCATTGTCACTCAGCTTGCTGACGAGCGCTTTTCCTGAGCTCCAAGCATCCCCGACCCCCGAAAAACAGCTGCTGTAGCGGGGATCGCATTGTAAAATCAGCTGTCCCAGCTCCCCATGCAAATCCTTATATTTGTTTTCCATATCAGTTAATTCTGTGACCACATCATTTGCCAGCTGTTCAAGCTTATCCGGATCAATTGCAATGTTTCCTGACACGCTATTCACCTCTCGAGTTTATGTCTTTCCTCTCTTGCTTTTCTTTCTAATTCTTCCATTCTGGCAATCTCAGCTTTTCGTTCTTCTATTTTTACGGCAGCTGCCTTAAGTTCCTGGCTTGTTTCAAGCAGCTCCTGTTCGAACTGGTCGTAGGCAGCTCTTGTTTCCTCAAAATCCTGGTCAAATGTGTCTCTTGCTTTTCCCTGCCACGCATCGCCCAATGCAGATAACCGGGAGTCAAGGAGCATTTTTGAGCTTCTGACCTCTTCTGCGGCTGCACTGTACTGATTTGCAAGCTCGATGACTTTATGTGAGTCCAACTTTTGTCCCCTGCCTTTCCTAAATTAACGCACAAATGGATGTTTTATATAAATGATTATAAATAATTCGGCATGTATCCGAATCGTACAAAAGAACCTTTTCATAAGAACTGGAAGGGCGTATATTCACTCAAATTTCACAGATGATGAGACTTTGAGAGTGCAAAAAAGGTAAAAAAATCAAATTTAATTACATGATAGCAAGTGAGAAATTTCCCGCTCTATGGGAAAAAAAACTAAAACTGATCAAATGACCTAAGTGCGCCAAAAGCATTACGAGACAAGCTGTCACATGATATAAATAAAATGTAAACGTTATCAAGGAGGTCGTCATATGAAGAAAAAATCATTCTCAATCGTAATAGCGGGCGGAGGGAGCACATTTACTCCCGGGATTGTTCTGATGCTCTTGGATCATTTGGAGGAGTTTCCGATCAGAAAGCTGAAGCTGTATGACAATGATAAGGAAAGACAGGAGCGGATTGCGGGGGCCTGTGACGTTTTTATCAGAGAAAAAGCACCGGAAATTGAATTTACAGCGACGACTGATCCGGAAGAAGCTTTTACAGACGTTGATTTTGTCATGGCACACATCAGGGTAGGGAAATACGCGATGCGCGCGCTTGATGAGCAAATTCCGCTGAAGTACGGAGTTGTGGGCCAGGAGACGTGCGGACCGGGCGGTATCGCATACGGTATGCGTTCGATTGGCGGCGTGCTTGAAATATTAGATTACATGGAAACATACTCGCCAGATGCGTGGATGCTGAATTACTCCAACCCGGCGGCGATTGTGGCGGAAGCAACGAGACGCCTCAGACCGAACTCAAAAATCCTCAACATCTGTGATATGCCGGTCGGTATCGAAGACCGTATGGCGCAAATTCTCGGCCTGTCCTCAAGAAAAGAAATGAAGGTCCGGTATTACGGGTTAAATCATTTCGGCTGGTGGACATCCATTCAGGATCAAGAGGGCAATGATTTAATGCCGAAGCTGAAGGAACATGTGTCTCAGTACGGGTATATTCCGAACGCAGAGTCCGAAGCGGTGGAGGCGAGCTGGAATGACACGTTCGCAAAAGCGCGTGACGTGCAGGCCGCCGATCCAGACACATTGCCGAATACGTATTTACAATATTATCTGTTCCCGGATGACATGGTGAAAAAATCAAATCCGAACCATACGCGGGCAAACGAAGTTATGGAAGGACGCGAAGCCTTTATTTTCAGCCAATGCGATATGATTGCACGCGAGCAGTCCTCTAAAAACAGCGACATCAAAATAGACGATCACGCGTCATATATCGTCGATCTGGCCCGTGCCATTGCCTACAATACAGGTGAAAGAATGCTTTTAATCGTTGAAAATAACGGCGCAATCGCAAACTTTGACCCGACAGCGATGGTAGAGGTGCCGTGTATCGTCGGCTCAAACGGGCCTGAACCGATCACAGTCGGAAACATTCCGCAGTTCCAAAAAGGACTGATGGAGCAGCAGGTATCAGTTGAGAAATTGACAGTTGAGGCGTGGACGGAAAAATCCTTCCAAAAACTATGGCAGGCGCTCATTCTCTCAAAAACAGTGCCGAACGCCCGTGTGGCAAGGCTCATTCTCGAAGATTTAATGGAAGCCAATAAAGATTTCTGGCCTGAGCTTGATCAAAGTCCTAGCCGCATCTCCTAACTGAAAAATCCCCCATTTTCGAAATCTATATTGTATATAATAGAAAGAAAATGGGGGGATCTGATATGCAGCTCGAAGAACTGATTAATCAGCATTACAGTAAATTAAATGACAATGATTTTCATATTTTGAAATATATATTGAATCACAAGAACACGTGCTATCGTCTTGGAATCGATGCCCTTGCGAAAGCGTGCAGTGTATCGCGTTCCTCGATTTTGCGTCTTGCCCAAAAGCTTGGTTTCAGCGGCTACAGTGAATTTCGCGTTTTTTTGAAGTGGGAAGATCAGTCGGAAGAAGGCGAGAGTATGAGTTTTCAAAAGCTGCTGGATGACATTGAAGCAAACCTGAAATTTTTAAGGACAAAGGACATGACGGACATGTGCCAGCTGATTGATGAAGCGGACCGCATGTTCGTGTACGGGTCCGGAACGGCGCAAAAGATATGCGCCCATGATCTGCAAAGAATGTTTATCCCTCTCAATAAGTATCTGATTTTAATTGAGGGCAGAAATGAATTTGACCAGATGCAGGATGATTTTAAGGTGAATGACTTGTTTATCATCATTTCGCTGTCCGGAGAAACACCTGAGCTGATCCCGCAGGCAAGAATGCTTTCCGCAAAGGGTGTTCCCTTTATTTCCATTACGAATCTGAAAAACAATGTCCTCGCCCAACTGACACCGCATAATCTTTATGCGACAAGCAAGGCCGTGACATTGAGCGATAAAAAAGAAATTGTCGCTTTTGCGCCGTTTTTTCTCGTTGGCGAAGCATTATTCCGCGCATATGTTGATTACAAAGAAGCTGAAAAAAACGACATTGAGTAGCAGGGGGTTTTGATATGATGCAAAAAGTCCAGCGCTTTGGAAGCGCGATGTTTGTGCCTGTTCTATTATTCGCGTTCGCCGGCATTATTGTCGGTGTCAGCACACTTTTCAAAAACGAAACCCTGATGGGCCCGCTCGCCGATCCTGACGGGTTTTGGTACCAGTGCTGGTATATCATTGAGCAGGGCGGCTGGACCGTATTTAATCAAATGCCGCTCTTATTTGCCATCGGCATCCCAGTCGCTTTGGCGAAAAAAGCTCAGGCGCGCGCTTGTTTGGAAGCGCTTACGGTTTACTTGACGTTCAACTACTTTGTCAGCTCGATCCTGACGGTATGGGGAGGAGCATTCGGCGTCGACATGAACCAAGAGGTCGGCGGAACGAGCGGACTAACGATGATTGCCGGCATTAAAACGCTTGATACCAACATTATTGGGGCAATCTTTATTTCTTCCATTGTTGTATTTTTGCATAACCGCTATTTTGATAAAAAACTGCCTGATTTTCTCGGCATCTTTCAAGGCTCCACGTATATCGTCATGATTTCCTTCTTCATTATGATTCCGGTCGCTCTGGCCGTGTCTTTTATCTGGCCGATGGTCCAAACGGGAATCGGCTCGCTTCAAAGCTTCCTTGTTGCCTCGGGGGCAGCAGGTGTATGGGTTTACACGTTCCTGGAACGGATTTTAATTCCGACCGGCCTTCATCATTTTATTTACACGCCGTTCATCTACGGCCCGGCTGTGGCGGAAGGCGGTATCGTCACGTATTGGGCGCAGCACCTCGGTGAATATTCACAAAGCGCCAAACCGCTGAAGGAGCTGTTCCCGCAAGGCGGATTCGCGCTTCACGGCAATTCGAAAATCTTCGGCATTCCGGGGATTGCGCTCGCGTTTTATGTCACAGCCAAAAAGGAAAAGAAAAAACTCGTCGCCGGCCTGCTAATTCCTGTCACACTCACGGCGATCGTCGCCGGCATTACAGAGCCGATTGAGTTTACTTTCTTATTCATCTCTCCTTTCCTATTTGCGGTTCACGCCGTACTCGCCGCGACAATGTCGACGGTCATGTATATGGCCGGTGTTGTCGGAAACATGGGGGGCGGGTTAATCGAGGCGGTTACCCTGAACTGGATTCCGCTCTTTGGCAGCCACGGTATGACGTATGTGTATCAAGTTCTGATTGGACTCTCATTTACTGCTATTTATTTTTTCGTCTTCCGATTTCTGATCCTTAAATTCAATATTGCCACACCGGGACGGGAAATTGACGATCAGCAGGAAACAAAGCTGTATTCAAAACAGGAATACAGAGAAAGAAAAAACAAAAAGGACGAAACAGCCTCCGCTGCGGAAACGGCAGATGAAACCGCTGCATTGTACATCGAAGCGTTAGGCGGAAAAGACAACATCACCGAGGTCACAAACTGCGCCACCCGCCTCAGAGTCAGCGTCAAGGATGAAAAAAAGGTCGAACCCGACAGCGTCTTCCGCGCGCTTGGCGCACACGGCGTCGTCAGAAACGGGAAAGCGTTTCAGGTGATTATCGGATTGAGTGTGCCGCAGATGCGGGAGCGTGTGGAAAAACTATTAGATCAATAAAGCAGACCCTCCTTTATGGGAGGGTTTTCGTTTGCCGTCAAAAAGACCATCATAGTAAAGTAAAGATAGAGACAACCGATTATAAAGGGATTTGGAGGCTTTTACATGTCAAAGGCTTTATCATATTTAAAACCATACTCACTTCTGGTGGGAATTGCGCTGATTCTCATGCTGACGGAACTCGCGGTTGAACTGGTACAGCCTCTATTGATTGCAAAAATCATCGACGATGGGATTTTGAAGCAAGACATGCGGCACGTTTGGATATGGGGTGCGGTCATGATCGGACTGACCTTTTTATCATTTGCGGCGGGTATGCTGAATTCCTTTTACGCTGCCCATGTCAGCCAAAGCTTTTCCTACGATACAAGAAAAGGGCTTTTTCAAAAAATCCAGTCCTTCTCTTATTCAACATTTGGACTGTTTTCGTCCTCCTCCTACATGACAAGGCTCACAAACGATGTAACACAGGTGCAAAACCTGATTTTTATGAGCCTGAGGTTTATGCTGCGTGCGCCGTTAATGATTGTGGGCGGCATTGTGCTGTCACTCGCTGTTAACGTGAAGCTCGGCTTTTTTCTTCTTGTGACGATTCCGATCCTGATTTTGTTTTTGCTTTGGGTACTGAAAAAAGGCGGAGCGCTGTTTAGGTCTGTTCAGAAACGGCTGGATCAAGTGAATACGATCATGCAGGAAAATTTAACTGCGATCAAGCTGATTAAAGCGCTGCTGCGCGGAAGCCATGAGGTCAAGAGATTTATCAAAGCAAACACGATGCTGATGCAAAAAACGGTCTCGGCATTTCAGCTTGTAGAATTTACAATGCCTGTGCTGATGCTGCTGATGAACCTCTGCATTCTGTTTATTTTATGGGCGGGAGCTCACAGCATTACAAGCGGAGGCACTCAGGTCGGCGATGTCGTCGCGGTTATTAACTATGCGACACGAATTACGGGTGCGCTTTCTATGTTCCCGTTTTTGATTATGATTTTTACCCGGGCAAAAGCCTCAGGCGACAGAATCGGCGAAGTGCTTGAAACAGAAGGTGACGAGCAGGAGGGAGGATTACTCTCAGATCGCTTGTCAGGCCGAATTGACTTTCAGGATGTGTCCTTCCGATATCCGGATATGGACAGAGAAGCGCTGCGGCATGTCGCATTTTCCGCAAAGCCGAAAGAAACGATCGCGATACTCGGGGCGACAGGATCAGGAAAATCAACGCTTTTTCAGCTCATCCCGCGGCTTTATCAGCCGGATTCGGGCAGCATTTACATAGATGAAAAGCCAATTGATGACTTTCCGGCCGAGGGTCTTCGCAAGCAAATCGGATTTGTGCCCCAGGAAGTGCTCTTGTTTTCAGGCACAATCAAAGAAAATATTGCTTGGGGCAAAGAACATGCTTCACTTGATGAAATAATGGAAGCGGCAAAACATGCGCAAATCCATGAAACGATCATGAAGCTTCCAAAGGGATATGATACCGTTCTGGGACAAAGAGGCGTCAATTTGTCCGGCGGCCAAAAGCAGCGGATTTCTATTGCACGGGCGCTGATCAGAAAACCATCCATCCTTCTTTTAGATGACAGCACAAGCGCGCTTGACCTGCAAACGGAAGCGAATCTGCTTGAGGCCATCAGCACATATGAGTGCACAACCTTAATCATTACACAAAAAATAACAACGGCCATGAAAGCTGATGAAATCTTGCTGATGGAGGATGGCGAGCTGATAGAAAAAGGCACACACAGCGAGCTGCTTTCTGAATCACATTTATACAAGCGCATTTACGAGTCGCAATTCGGAAGGGAGGGGAGCGAGTCATGCTGAAAGACATCCGCAAGCCTTTCCAATATCCCAAAATCCCAATCGATAAAAAGGAACGCGCCAAAAAAAGAGCGAAAGCAAAGGATACAAAAGGCACCCTGAGGCGAATCTGGTCATACCTGGCAGAACGCAAAGGGCTACTCATACTCGTAATGCTGATGGTCGTAATCAGCGCGATATTCGGCCTCCTCGGCCCCTTTGTGATCGGAAAGGCCATCGATCATTTCATCGTCGGCCAGACGGTCAGCGGGCTTATTCCCGTTCTGCTCATTCTGCTTGGCATATATCTCATTCAATCTTTGTCACTCTGGTTTCAAAACTATTGGATGATCACGATTTCGCAAGGCACAGTCTTTAGAATGCGAAGCGAGCTGTTCACCCATCTGCATGAGCTGCCGATCCCGTTTTTTGATAAACAGCGGCATGGAGAGCTGATGAGCCGGGTGACCAATGACATCGAAAATGTCAGCTCCACTTTAAATACGTCAGTGATTCAAATTCTGTCGAGCGTCATTACCTTCGTCGGAACGATTGCCGTCATGCTGTATATGAGCCCGCTGCTGACGGTGATTACGCTGACGATCATTCCAGTAATGGCGGTAAGTTTGAAATGGATTACTAACCGTACGGGGAAACTCTTTAAAGAACAGCAAAAAAACCTTGGCGAGCTGAACGGATATATTGAAGAAAGCATTTCAGGCGCAAAGGTCATCAAAGCGTATTCACGGGAAGACCAGATCACAGCTGAATTTCTGGAAAAAAACGCCGCACTCAAGACTTCAGGCTTCTGGGCACAGACAATTTCCGGCTTTATCCCGAAAGTGATGAACTCTTTAAACAATTTAAGCTTTACAATCATTGCCGCAATCGGCGGACTGTTTGCGCTGAAAGGCTGGATATCCATCGGTACCATCGTTGTCTTTGCCGAGTACTCAAGACAGTTCACACGCCCTTTAAATGATCTGGCCAATCAGTTTAATACGATGCTGTCCGCTATTGCCGGCGCTGAACGGGTGTTTGACGTGCTGGATGAAAAAGAGGAGCGGGAGGATGAAAAGAATGCTCTGCATCAGCCGATACAAACAGGCAGCATTGAATTCCGAAATGTTTCCTTCGGCTACGAGGAAAACAATCAGACGCTGAAACACCTCCAATTCACAGTACCGGCCGGGCAGTCAATCGCCTTTGTCGGCCCGACGGGAGCGGGGAAAACCACTATAACCAATCTCCTTGCCCGTTTTTACGAGCCCAATGAGGGGAGCATTTTAATCGACGGGATTGATATTAAAAAGCTGACAAGAGCCAGCCTGAGAAAAAACATGGGGTTTGTGCTTCAGGATTCGTTCTTATTCCAAGGCACGATCAGAGAAAATATCCGCTACGGCAGGCTCGATGCCTCCGATCAGGAAGTCGAGACCGCAGCAAAAACAGCGAATGCGCACAGCTTTATTGCGCGGATGCCAAAAGGATATGATACAGTGCTGACACAAAACGGCTCGGGCATCAGTCAAGGGCAGAAGCAATTGATCTCCATAGCAAGAGCCGTGCTGGCCGATCCGGTTCTGCTCATTTTGGATGAAGCGACAAGCAACATTGATACCGTAACAGAAGTGAAAATCCAAGAAGCGCTTGCCCGCTTAATGGAGGGGAGAACGAGCGTCATCATTGCCCACAGGCTGAATACCATTCAACGAGCGGATCAGATTGTTGTGTTAAAAGACGGCGAAATGATTGAAAAAGGCAGCCATGATGAGCTGATACGCCAAAAAGGATTTTACAGTGACTTATACGAAAGCCAATTTAAGCAATAATGAAAAAGACCTTTGTCCTGCACAAAGGTCTTTTTTGTTACAGATTTATAGTACTTTCATTTCAATTTCGTAAAATGTAACAAAATTACTTGACGTAAACAAGTTATGTATATATACTAGCTTACATTAAGTAAGTGATAACATTTATCAAGGAGGATAAAAATGAATAAATCATTTGAAATTGGCACATTACTTTTAAGAGTCATCACAGGTATTATCTTTTTTGTTCACGGTTTATCAAAGTTTCAGGCAATGGAGGGCACGATCCAATTTTTCGGCAGCATAGGGCTTCCAAGCTTTATGGCGTATGTCATCGCAGCGATTGAACTCGTTGGCGGAGTGCTCGTCTTTTTCGGATTGGCTACACGTATTGTAGGTGTTCTGTTTGCTCTTACGCTGATCGGAGCCATTATTACAGTGAAGCTGAAAGCGCCATTCATGGGGAACTCAGAATTTGATTACCTTCTGCTTCTGACATCCATTCACCTGGCGCTTTCGGGAAGCCGTTTCTTGGCGCTGGACTCATTTGTGTTTAAAGCAAAAAAGAACGAAAATGTATCAGCATAAGAAAAGAGGCATACAGCATGACCAGCATTCATGAGGGTACAACCATTGGCTATGTCAAACTCACAATCCGCAGTCTGGAGCGTTCCCTTCAGTTCTATTGCAATGTGATCGGCTTTCAAGTCTTGAAAAAGACGGACCGCCGAGCTGAATTAACGGCTGACGGAATACGCACCCTCCTTATTCTTGAAGAAAATCCAAGCGCTGTCGTCTTGCCTGAACGCACGGTAACGGGCCTGTATCACTTTGCGATTCTGCTGCCCAACAGAAAGGAACTTGGTATCGCACTTGCCCGCTTGATTGAAAAAGAGATTGCCATCGGTCAGGGAGACCACGCTGTCAGCGAGGCGCTCTATCTCTCTGATCCTGACGGAAACGGAATTGAAATGTACGCTGACCGCCCCCGGAGCACTTGGCAGCGGGATCGTGAAGGAAACTATGTCATGACGACAACCGCTGTCGACATCGAGAGCCTTTTGGAAGAGGCCGGAGAAGTGCGGAAAACAACACTTCCAAACGGTACGGTCATCGGGCACATTCATCTGCATGTCAGCGATCTGACAGAAGCAAAAGCGTTTTACACAGATGTGCTGGGCTTTGACATTGTCGGAGACTATGCGGGCATGTCTGCTCTCTTCGTTTCAGCCGGTGGCTACCACCACCATATCGGCTTAAACATTTGGGCGGGAAGAAACGCGCCGCCTAAACCGGCAAATGCCAGCGGACTAGACTATTACACTGTTGTCCTGCCTCATCAAGAGGAACTCAAACGTGTAGCGGACCGAGTCAAAAACGCTGGATATTCGATTGAAGAAACGGAAGATCATTTTCATGTGAAAGACCCTGTCTCCGGAGCGCTTATCAAATTTGTGATTTGACTGTCATCCCTTTGCCGTAAATAACGGCAGGGGGATTTTTTATTTTTGTCCGCCTTGTTATGGTAAGAGAACTAACCTGTAAGGGGGCGTTAGACATGGAACTGAACCATCTTGTAACGGGCTCAATCGTTTTAAATAGAGCAAAATGGTGCCTTATTTCACACCTATTATTCGGGAGCGATGAATTTGAATAAATAAGTGAAAGCGCCGCATTTGACATAGAGTTCATATGCGGTTTTTTAATTCCGGGATTTATCTTCCAGAAACACCTGTAAAAAATAACAAGAGGCAGGTATGATAAGAAGGGAATTGCTTATAGGAGTGATGAGCGTGAAGGCTCTTTTATTTACAAGAATTTTCACCTTAATGGTGAGCTGTTCGATGTATCTGTCCCTCGTAAAGAATGATAGCTGGTTTGAATATCTATTTATAGCGTTAGGAGCTGCCGTGTATGCAGCCAATCATTTTCTGCTGAAAACAGAGAAGTATGACGTCTGGTTTTGTCTGATTGATATTACGGTCGGCTTTTCGTTTGGATTCATGTTTCCCGGCACTGGTTTGTTCATTATTATGCTATGTCCGGTAGCTGTCGCATTTTTTCTGCGCGGGTTCAATAGAAAAATGGCATGGTCTGTGTTATGTCTTTGCTCCATTTTGTTTTCAATTGTCCTCATTCGTACATATCTATTAGTCGGCAATGAATACGTCATGGATCATATCACCAGCATGACATTTGTGGTGTTCTGCGGAGTCGTCGGTAAATTAATCGGCAAACTTCTTGAAGCACAAGAAACGGCAAAACAGCAGTTTCAGGAACTGACGGATTCGCATCGGGCGCTGTCAGCAGCACACCAGGAGCTGCATTTATATGCGAAGCAGGTCGAAGAACTCACCGCCATTCACGAGCGGAACAGAATGGCACGGGACATCCATGATACAGTGGGGCACAAAATGACGGCGCTTCTTGTCCAGCTGCAGCTTCTGCGTGAATGGCAAAAAAGAGACAGCCGAAAAGCGGAAGAGACAGTCGGGGTATGTGAAACGCTTGCCCGTGAAGCGCTTGATGATATCCGCTTATCAGTACGCACCCTGCAATCGGAGAGCGATCCCTCATTCATTGAATCGCTGAAACAGCTGACAGAAGACTTTTACAAAAATGCGGGCGTCACATCCGAACTGACGGTCAGCGGCGACCCTGCGCTGGTCCCGCTGTCTCTGCACCCGACTGTGATCAGAACAGTGCAGGAGGCGCTGACCAATGCCAAACGCCACGGCGGCGCCACAGCCTGTTCAATCCAGCTTGCCTGCACAACGGACAGCATCAGCCTTGTTATGAAGGATGACGGAAAAGGAAATCCCGAGGCGTCACTCGGCTTTGGCCTTTTGAATATGAAAAAGCGGGCAGCGGAGCACGGCGGATCGATCCGCTTTGAAAGTGAAACGGATCAAGGATTTACTGTAATCGCCGAATTTTCTTTGGCCAATAAAAAATGGAGCTTTGGGCCCGCGCAGCAAAAGGAGAGTTTATCATGATTAAGATCATCATTACCGACGATCAGGATATCGTCAGGGAAGGGCTGGCATCCCTGCTTCAGCTCCGGGAAGAACTCGATGTCATCGCCACAGCGCGAAACGGACAGGAAGCCTTTGAAAAGGCGAAAGAGCTTGAACCGGATATCGTATTAATGGACATCCGCATGCCGGGTTCCAACGGGGTGGAGGGAACAAAATTGATCACCAGCTCGCTAACGGGCGTAAAGGTACTGATGCTGACAACCTTTAAAGATTCAGAGCTGATTGCCGAAGCGCTTGAAGAAGGGGCAAGCGGGTACCTGTTAAAGGACATGTCAGCCGATACAATTGTGAAAGCGGTTATGACTGTTCAATCAGGCGGAATGGTGCTCCCGCCGGAACTCACAGCCCAAATGCTGAATGAATGGAAACGTGAAAAACAGCTGAAGGGAACGGAAGTGAAAGAAAAGCCGAAGGAGCTGCACGACTTAACCGAGCGCGAAATGGAAGTGCTGGCTCAGCTCGGGTACGGGCTGAACAATAAAGAAATTGCTGAAAAACTGTATATTACAGAAGGCACAGTGAAAAATCACGTGTCAAACATTATCAGCAAACTGTCGGTCAGAGACAGAACCCAAGCTGCCATTTATTCCGTCAGACATGGCGTATCTGTCTTTTGATAGATGACGTTTGGCATATGCATTACCTTGAAAAGGCCTGCCGCAGGCCTTTTTTTTATGCCTGATGTTCTATCCGGCGCCACATGTTTTACACTCTCATCTCTTCTACAATGGCAATGGGATAAAAAAAGGAGTGAAACGGCGTGCTTCAAGCAGAAAATATCAAAAAGGCATACGGAAAAAAAACAATTGTCAAAGGAATCTCTTTTTCCTTGAAAAAGGGTGAGTCGTTCGGACTGCTCGGACCGAACGGAGCGGGGAAGTCCACAACCATTTCTATGATTTCCGGACTTGTGCCGCTTGACGGAGGGGAGATTACAGTCGGCGGGTATGTTATCGGCAAAGACACGAACAAAGCCAAACAAAAAATTGGCATTGTCCCGCAGGAAATCGCCCTGTACCCGACACTGACGGCACAAGAAAATCTCGTATTCTGGGGGAAAATGTATGGACTCACGCATGGAGAGGCCAAAAAAAGATCAGCAGAAGTCTTTGAGTATGTCGGACTGACTGAGCGTGCTAAAGAGAAAATCGAAACCTTCTCAGGCGGAATGAAACGGAGAATCAATATCGGCGCCGCCCTTATGCATAAGCCTGAGCTGCTAATCATGGATGAACCGACCGTCGGCATCGACCCCCAATCGAGAAATCATATTTTAGAAACAGTCAAACAGCTCAACGAAACAGGCATGACTGTGATCTATACGAGTCACTACATGGAAGAGGTCGAGTATTTATGCGACCGGATCGGCATTATTGATCAGGGAGAAATGATTGCGATCGGCACAAAAACCGACTTGTGCAGCCGCCTTGGAGGAGACACGATCATCCAAATGACTGTCAGCAGGACAGATGAAGGGTTCCTTTCTGCTGTCCGCTCTCTTGCCCATGTGAATGATGTGACAGTGAGTGAATCTGAGCTCAAAATTGAGGTTGCTGCGGCGCACCATGAGAAAGTAGTCACCAGCCTGCTCACGGAAGCCGCTGCCCATCAAACGAATCTCCTGTCTCTCCAGGTTCAGGAGCCAAATCTGGAACGGCTGTTTCTGAATCTGACAGGCCGCACATTGCGGGATTAGGAGGAACAGCGATGAAAAAAGCAATATGGATCGCATGGAAAGATGTCAAAATCAGAATCACGGACAAAAAAGGGTTTATGATGCTTATCCTGATGCCGCTGATCTTAACAGCCATCTTAGGGGCCGCTCTTGGATCAATCCTTGGCGGAGGCAGCGAGATTGATGAAATCAAAGTCGGCTATGTCCAGTCTGATCAGTCAGGCGCGTCGAGGATGCTTAAAACAGATGTACTTGAAAAAATGAAGATGATCAAGGTCACAGAAGCCGGCAGTGAAAAGGAGATGAAAAAGCTGCTGGCGGAAAAGAAAATTGATGTCGGAATTGCCGTCCCGGCACATTGGGGATCCGGCAAGAAACCGGCCGCTGTCTATGCTGGCACTGAACAGGAATTAAAAGGCTCTATCATAGAAACGGCTGCAGTGTCTTTTATAGATCAATACAAGGCGGTCCGAGAAGCGTCATCCGCCTCAATGGAATATGTCACCAAGACGGAAGCCGCAAAACAAGGAAAGCTCAATCCTTCACTCATTGCAGAAAACCTTGCAAAGACGCTTGAAAAAGAAGCGGGTGCCAGGCTTGCTGTTACAGAGAAATCAGTCGGCACAAAAGAAGTTACCAGTTTTCAATACTATTCGGCGGCAATGCTTTGCATGTTTATGCTGTTTCATATGACGGTCGGCGCGAAATCATTTTTGCTGGAAAAGGAAACGGAAACCCTTGCCAGACTGCTGATGACGCCTGCACAAAAATACGCCATTCTCTTCGGGAAGTGGCTCGGAACCTATTTGTTTGCCATTATACAATTTTTCATTTTTCTTATTGTAACCATCAATGTGTTTGATGTGGACTGGGGAGACAATCTCTTGTTCGTGAGTGTGCTGGGGCTGTCTTACGCAGCAGCTGTATCCGGCATTTCAATGCTTCTTGCTTCATGCCTCAGCGATATGAAGTCAGCGGATGTTTTAGGCGGTTTTGGGATACAGGTGCTTGCCGTTCTCGGCGGTTCGATGCTTCCGCTTTATCAATTTCCGGATTTCCTGCAGTCTGTTTCAAAGGCGGTGCCAAATCGATGGGCGCTCGAAGGCTTTCTTTCCTTAATGGAGGGGGGAGGCTGGGCTGAACTTCAAACGCCGGTCCTTCTTTTTGCGGCAATCGGCCTTTGTTCACTGGCTGTTGGCATCAGAAGGCTTCACACAAGATAAGGAGGTAAAACACGGTGAAAAAAATCATAGCCATTTGCGGCGTTGAGCTTTCTCTCATTTTTAAGAAGCCGCAGAACTATTTGATGATGTTCGCTGCCCCGCTGCTGCTGACCTTTGTATTCGGCGGTCTGCTCGGCGGAAAAGATGATAAGGTGCGGCTTGCGATCGTCGATCAGGATGATACGCTTCTTTCACAGCATTATACCCGGGAACTCAAGCAACTTGATGATATGTATACCTTTCAAACGATGTCTAAAAGCAAAGCTTCAGAAAAACTGAAACAAAAGAAAATTGCCGGAGTCATCACCCTTTCCCGCACTTTCCAAGAGAAGCTTGAAAAAGGCGAGAAGCCGGAGCTAGTCTTCAGCCACGGTCCAGAACTAACAGGAGCGCCCGTTGCTAAACAGTATGCCGAAAGCAAGCTGGCAAAGCTCAACATTCAGGTAACCGCGGCAAAAACAGCGGCCGAGGCGGCGGGGGAGAGCTGGAAGTCGGCTTATAAAACGGTAATCGCCAAAGATCATGGGGATAGCGCCACAGCTGTAAAACGGGAATCTCTCAGTGATAAAAAAGAAGGTAAGGGCGTAAGTGACACAGCTTCACGAGCTGCAGGCTTTTCCATTCTGTTTGTGATGCTGACAATGATGGGGGCAGCGGGCACGATATTAGAAGCGCGAAAAAGCGGTGTCTGGCAGAGACTGCTCACCGCGTCTGTCAGCCGCGCGGAAATTGGAGCGGGGTATGTGCTGTCGTTCTTTGTGATTGGCTGGATTCAATTTGGAATGCTGCTTCTCACATCCCATTGGCTGTTCGGAATCAGCTGGGGCAATCCGGCTGCGCTGATCGTGTTAGTATCCTTTTTTCTGTTTGCAGTCGTGGGTATCGGGCTGATGATTGCTGCCCATGTCAGAACACCAGAACAGCAGCTTGCTTTCGGCAACTTGTTCGTTATTGCGACGTGTATGGTAAGCGGAATGTATTGGCCGATAGAAATTGAGCCGAAGCTGATGCAGTCCATTGCTGACTTTCTCCCGCAAAAGTGGGCGATGAGCGGACTGACAGAAATTATCGCTAACGGGGCAAACATCACGGATATACTCGGCATTTGCGGCATCTTGTTTGCTTTTGCAGCTGTCACCTTCACAGCGGGGCTGAAAGCGCTCCGAACGTAAAAGCATCCGCCTCCGGGCAGATGCTTTTTATCATTATATCTTGTTTTCTGTCAGGTTCAGTCTTTGTTCCAGATGTTGTTTGACGGACGGCCAGTCACTTTCGATCATTTAAGGCCGCTCCTGGGTATCCTCTTGTATCATGGCTGAAATATGCTCCAGCCAAGAAACGTAGGTTTTCTCCCGCTCCAGCGCTTTCGTCAGCACAAGGTAGTGGCCGAAATCCGGTGAAGAAAACGACATCGGCTCTGCTGATGCCATTAGCTTTTCATAGCTCCTTTGCAGGTCAGCGAGCTTCTCCTTGCGTTTCAGCAGCTGGTCTGTAAACAAGTCGGCTGCCTCTTGGCGTGACAGAGAAGAAATGAAATAAGCCTTCAGCATAAATTCATCCTTCACTGTTTCCGGAATAGGATGGTGGCGGGTCAGCCACGCGTGCAGTTCCTGTTTTCCGCTGTCAGTCAAGGTATACATTTTTTTCTCAAGTTTTGTGCCCTGAATCGTTGTCCGGAATGTGATAAAGCCTTCATCTGTCAGCTTTTTGAGCTCAGGATAAATCTGGCTGTGCTTGGCGCTCCAAAACTGGCCGAGCTCCGCTTTGAAATAACTTGTAATATCATACCCGCTCAATTCGCCTTTTCGTAAAAGCCCTAATATGGCGTATTTTAATACTCTCATGCTGTCCTCCGTGTCTATGGCTGTTTTTGCAAAACAGAAGTTTTTTAAATGCCCTGCCGCAAATCGTATCATTCTTTTCTCTTATACCAGGAAAACAAAATTGAATTCCTTCTTGAAACTTGTCCTATATCAAATAGTCATTGCCATCTCATGTCTAGCTTTCATCTGTTCCCTATATTATAGGAAAGGGAGGCTGGGAACACAACCGCATGTCTCCTACGCTTATTGTCCTTTCAAGTTGCTATCGAGTGTATGGATCAAGTGTACTGCAGACAACTACCCATCGACAGGTTTATGCTTATTTCAAAATAATAGAGAAATTGAAGATTCTGATAAGTTTATATTTACCAAGTTTAAATTTAATTGTATAATCATTCTGGTAAATACATAATTGAGGAGAAACGGAAAATGAAACGATTACTTATTGCATCATCTATTTGTCTATCATTGATTTTGTCTATTCTAGCCGCTCCGCCTTCAAGTGCAAAAGCGGAAACAGCACATAACCCTGTTGTTCTTGTTCATGGGATTAGCGGCGCGTCATACAATTTTTTTGCTATTAAAAATTACTTAATCTCTCAAGGCTGGCAAAGCAATAAACTATATGCGATTGATTTTTATGATAAGACAGGGAATAACCTAAATAACGGACCACAGCTTGCTGCATATATTGATCGTGTTTTAAAAGAAACAGGAGCAAAAAAAGTAGATATTGTGGCTCATAGCATGGGAGGAGCCAATACTCTATACTATATAAAATACTTAGGCGGGGGCAATAAGATTCAAAATGTTGTCACGCTTGGAGGAGCTAATGGTTTAGTGTCATCTGTTGCGCTGCCTGGTACAGATCCTAATCAAAAGATTCTCTATACATCAATCTACAGTCTAAATGATGAAATTGTCATCAATAGCTTGTCTCGATTACAAGGAGCCAGAAACATCCAGCTTTATGGCATCGGCCATATTGGCTTGCTTTCTAATAGCCAAGTCAACGCCTATATCAAAGAAGGATTAAATGGCGGGGGACTAAATACGAACTGATGCCTCGGGGTATGCGCTAGATTAAACCTGCTGTTCATGACAGCAGGTTTTTTGTTTTCTGACAGATTGAGGAATTCAGAACCTAGAGTAAGCGGTTATTCAGCTTCCATATTCCAGCTCAACCACTTCTTTACTGAAGCTTTTCGCTATTGCGGGAGCCCCACCGCCTTCAGGACAAATTGTCCCTTCCGTAACGCCAGCTTTTTTGGCGATTTCACTCGGGAATGCTGAAATCGAATTGGATTATTATCAAAAGGTGAATAGGACACTGTTCCAGCGCGTCAAGCATAGCAGCCCGGCTGTACGGGACAAATGGCTGAGGGCGGTATACCAAAAAGTTATAGGTTTTTATGGGTCTTATCTTTCATGCATTGCTGAAAGATAAGAAATCAGGCACTTTTTTCAATTGAAGCAGGTGTGTTATGGTACAACCATCGATTTCTAAAAATTTGAAATAAAGGAGCGCTGTTATGCAAATTAAAGAAATTTTTGTGATCCGCTGCATTTCGTGCTTAAGTGTCGTTCTGCTCCATATCATTTCAATGGTTCTGATGCTTCAGGCGGAAGCACTTGCCGATATTTCTCACACGGTTGATTCTTTGCGCACACTCCTGATGTTCAGCACGCCTGCTTTCATTTTCATCTCTGAGTTTTTGCTGGCGCGTTCTTATCCTGATGGGGTGCCGGAGGGGTTTTTGAAGAAGAGAGGAAAAGTGATTTTTATTCCGTTTTTGTTTATCGCAGCCATAGATGCCTTGCTGATGACCAGTGCAATGGGGGGAAAGCTGACATTTCTGGCGTTTGTTCAGAAATATCTGGAAAACGTATTTTTAGGAAACTTTATCGGATATTTCATTCTTGTCATCTTCCAATTTTACATCCTGCACATGCTCTTTCATGAGTATTTGAAAAAAGCATCGCCCAAATGGGTGCTGTCTGTCTCGTTTGTGGTGACAGCCGCTTATTTGGGCTATTTCTCAGCAGTCAGTCCGGCTCCCGCTTCTGAACAAGGCGGTTCCTTTCCGTTTTTCTGGGTTCCGTTTGCAGGCTGGCTTTTCTACTTTTGTCTCGCTTATTACTGCGGAAAAGAGTACAAGCAGTTTTTAGCGCTGCTGAATCAATACCGCTGGGTGATATACAGTGCTGCGATCGGATCCGCCGCGTTGGTTGTGGCTGTTTCTTATTTCGGAGAGGTCGGCATGATCAGCTCAAAGCGGCCTGACATCATGCTTTATTCAACAAGTATGATTTTCCTGTGCTTTCACCTGTTTTCTAACATAAAGCACGTGCCGAAAATCATTATGTTTATCAGTAACTACTCCTTTTCGATTTATCTGCTGCACGCCTATTTTATGATCATTGGCTATGTGTTGCTGTTGAATATGCCGGACATTCCCGCTGTGCCGGCCGTTTTCTTAATGTTTGCCGTCTGCACAGCGGGCCCGATCCTGACATCCTGGACACTGAACAAGTTTAAATATGGATATTTGTTTGTAGGGAAAATCTATCAGCCGAAGAAGCGAAAAGTAAAAATGGAAGTGCGAGACCACGCAGGCTGAAACATCGCGGCAGGAGAAACGTTCCTGCCTTTTTTTTACGCAAATATATACATGATAGAACAACTATTAAACCATTTCCTTTAAAATAAAAGTGAATTTAATATATGCCAATGATTCAGGATTATTAGATGCCTGTTTATTGAAAGGAGACCAAACCATGTCAACAGCCAATCTAAGCTATCCGATAGGAGAGTACAAACTTAGGAAATTCATATCAAACGAGCAGAAAGAAGAATGGATTCAAGTGCTGGAGGAAGTGCCGGCTAAGCTGAAGCAAGCCGTTGAGGGGATGACAGACAGCCAGCTTGATACACCGTACCGAGACGGCGGATGGACCGTCCGGCAAGTTGTACATCATCTGGCTGACAGTCATATGAATGGCTATATCCGTTTTAAATTAACCTTGACAGAAGAGACACCGGCTATCCGTCCGTATGATGAAAAAGCATGGTCGGAGCTTGAAGACTCCAAAACAGCGGAGCCGAGCGGTTCACTCGCGCTTTTGCAGGAGCTTCACGGAAGATGGACAGCTCTTCTTCGCACTCTGACAGATCAGCAATTTCAGCGCGGATTTTACCATCCCGATACAAAAGAGGTCATTACCCTAGAGAACGCGCTCGGGCTGTATGTCTGGCACTCCCATCACCATATCGCTCATATTACGGAGCTTTCCAAACGGATGGGGTGGTCTTAACGCTTTTGCCGGCGGAAAGCCGGAAGACTGATTGCTGCAACCACCAGCAGTGAAATCACGGCCGCCGCCGCATATAAATGATCATAGCCGCTGGCAACACTTGCATGAATGGCATCGCTTATCGCAGTTTTGACTTCAGGCACAGGTATGCGTTCGATCTGTTCTTGTAAAGAAGAAACATCTGAACTGTCGATCTCGGGAATCATCTGCATATCCTTCCCTGACTGTCCGCTGTCCGATAAGCGGCTGCTGATTTCATCACCGATTTGGTCAAACCCTGCTGTGATAAAACCTGCATAAAGAGTAGGCGCCAATGTCAGGCCGATTTGCCTTACCAATGATAGCGTGCCAAGCGCCGTGCCCTTATTCGTTTTCGCTGCCTCTGATACAAGGACGTTCAGCGGCGCGCCTAACAGAAAGCCAAAACCAATCCCAGCTACCACACTTGCGATCACAAACTCCCATTTCTCCGTCACCCAAAGCGGAAATAAAGCAAATCCCGCACATGAAATGATTCCTGAAAGCACAACAGTTTTCACCGGTCCGTTTTTGTCGGTGAGCGCTCCGCCAAGCCAAGCGCCGATTCCGGAAGCTAAGGCGAGAGGTGTCATCCAATAGCCCGCTTTTGCGGGAGGGACGCCTAAATATTGCTCAACAAAGGACGGAATAAAAATAACCGCCGCCAACAGGCCCCCGGATAATAAACCGATGATAAGCGTTCGCTGAAACAGGTGATTCCGAAGTAAAGAATACGCCAGAATGGGATCGCCCCCGCGCATTTCCATCCGCTTCTCAAACCATACGAGCGCCGCAAAACAGAAAATACCAATTAGAATAAATCCATAAACCTCAGGATCTCCCAGGCTTTTTAATAGATTTGTTCCGTCAAGGTTTGTCATGCCGTACATTACAGCCAAAATTGACAAGGACAGAAGAAAAATTCCGGCCGTGTCGAGACGTTTGGCCTCCGGCGCTTTGGTTTCCACAATAAAAAATGCACCGAAAACAACCAGCAGCACCGCAATCGGCAGGTTAATCAAAAACAGCCAATGCCACGATCCGGTCCAATCAAGCAGAAAGCTTCCGACATTGGGTCCTAGCACAGCAGCCATCCCGTTCATCGCCCCTAGCAAGCCAAGGGCCTTCCCTTGCTTTTCCTTTGGAAGCGTAGCAAGGACGTGAGAACTTCCGATGATGAAAATTCCGCCGCCTCCAAGCGCCTGAATCAGCCGTGAGATAAGAAAAAGCGGAAAGCTTTGGCTCAAGGCGACAAGCAAAGAACCAAGCCCGAAAAGGCCGACTTCAATAAGAAACAGCTTTTTTCTGCCGTAGCGATCGGAAAGCTTTCCGACGATCGGCACACTGACGCTGAGTCCGAGCGTATAAAGCGTAATGCCCCACGAACCCCAAGACGGGGAAACAGCAAACGATTCGTTTATCGTGGTCAGCGCAGCGGAAATGATCCCATTATCCAACGCAGCCATAAATACCCCGATGGTAAACAGGCTGATCGCCCACTTTTGGCTTTTTTGATCTGCCAATGCCTTTGGCATACTCATCAACTCCTTTTACTTCACTTGAAATATATTATTCATTTAAAATGAACTAAATGTCAAATAAAAAAAGTCTGCCTCCGCAGTTTGCGGGAGGACAGACTTCGCCTGACATTATTCTTTTTTTGCCTGCTCCAGCGCTCTGGAAAGAATAGAAAGCCCTTTGGAAACAGCTTGCTTTTCATCAGGAGACAGTATTTCCAAGGAACGCTTCAATTTCATATGGCCCTTTTGATAAAGCCCGCGAAAAATATTTTTCGCATCCTCCGTTAAATGGACAACCACTGAACGGCGGTCCTCTTCAGAATGTGATCGTTTAACAAAGCCGGATTTCTCAAGGCGGTCTAGCAGCCCGGTTGTATTTGACAGGGAAGCTCCCATTTTCTCTGCAATATCACTGACCTTCAGCGTTCCGTGATTGTTTAAAAGCATCAGCACTTTCATTTGCGGCATGCTCATATCCAGCTTCATCCACTCAGACACATCACCGAGCCCGGCAGATGTTAAGACTTTCATATAAAGCACCCAAATTTCACGTTCCTCAGATGAAAGAATATTTTCGTTTAATACTGTTGTATCATGTAAGTTATATTCCATTTGATCACTTCCTCATCATTCGCTCCTCTTACCATATTACTCGATTTTAACTGCTGAAAGAAAGTCAAACCGCAGATGGGACTTTGTCCGAAAAATAGCGGTAGTGTATAATGAGTTGGAGATTATTGGGGAAAGAAATATCGAACTGTATATGATTGGAGAGACCATTGCTGATTAAAAAGAATGCTTTATCAATTTTAAAAATCGTTTTTCCTGTTGCTGTTTTACTATTTGTGTTTTATCAGTCGAAAAAAGAATTGACAAACCTGTCATTCAAACGAACGCTTATGGTGATCAACGGGCTGGAGCGGACCGACTTATTCATTCTTGTGCTCATCGGCCTGCTTGCTGTTGCGGCCATGTCACTCTATGATTACGTTCTTAAATATTCGCTGCGCCTTTCGATCACAAACGGAAAGGTGTTCAGGGTATCCTGGATTGCTAATTCATTTAATAATGTCCTTGGCTTCGGAGGGTTAGCCGGAGTCGGGTTAAGAATGATGTTTTATAAGGAGCATACAAAAGACCATAAAGCGCTGGTGAAAGGAATTGCCTGGCTTACATCCTCGATGCTGCTCGGCCTTTCAGTTTTCAGCATTTTCGTTATCGCAAGATTGCTGCCCGTGGATGAAGTCATCAATGAAAAACCATGGCTGTGGGCGGTTGTTATCGGCTTCGCGCTGATTGTGCCGATCTCTTTGGCGGCGGCTATACGAAAAGGCCGCAAAGCAGAGGATGAAGAGGGCGAAGACATAGTGAAAAATCCGATTTTCGCTTATATGGGCGCTTCCGTAGCAGAATGGCTTATGGCTGGAATCGTAATCTATCTGTCTCTGCTCGCCATGGGAATTCATGCTGACATCAGGTATGTGTTCGGGGTATTTGTGATTGCGGCAATCGGAGGCATGATCAGTCTTGTTCCAGGCGGCTTCGGCTCGTTTGACCTTTTGTTTTTGCTCGGAATGGAGCAGCTAGGCTACCATCAGGAAGCCATTGTGACGTCGATTGTGCTGTACCGGCTCGTCTATTCATTTATCCCGTTCGTTTTGGGGCTGTTCTTTGCTGCCGGCGACCTGACCGAAAGTACGATGAAACGGCTTGAAACGAACCCGCGAATTGCACCGGCAATCGAAACGACAAACGTTCTGCTTGTCGTACAGCGGGCCATGTTAGTGAGGATTTTGCAGGGATCGCTTTCACTCATTGTGTTCGTAGGCGGTCTCATTGTCCTTGCGTCGGTGTCACTGCCGATTGATCGGCTGACAGTCATTCCGCACATTCCGCATCCGGTCCTTTTGCTGTTCAATGGGCTGTCCTTAAGCTCAGCGCTCATTTTGCTGATATTGCCGATCGAGCTTTATAAACGGACAAAACGGTCCTATACAATGGCGGTTACAGCGCTTGTCGGCGGGTTTGTTTTCAGCTTTTTAAAAGGGCTTAATATCAGTGCTATATTCATATTGCCGATTATCATTGTTTTACTTGTGCTGTTGAAAAAACAATTTGTCAGAGAACAGGCTTCCTATACGCTCGGGCAAATGATTTTCGCTGCGGCTCTGTTTACTGTGGCGCTGTTTAACTATAACCTTATCGCAAGCTTCATCTGGGATCGGATGAAGAAGGTGCTGCGCCACGAATATTTCGTCCACAGCACTTCTCATATTACACATGCGACCATTATGGCAGTCATCGCCGTTCCGCTGTTCTTCTTTATCTTTACAGTGGTGTATCATAAGAAAACCAAACCAATTGGGGAAAAAGCTGATCCAGAACGTCTTGCTGAGTTTTTGAATGATAAAGGCGGCAACGCGCTCAGCCATCTCGGCTTTCTGGGGGATAAGCGGTTTTATTTCTCAAGCGACGGCAATGCATTGCTTCTGTTTGGAAAAATCGCAAGACGTCTGGTCGTGCTTGGCGATCCGTCCGGCCAAAAGGAATCGTTCCCCCTTGTGCTCGAAGAATTTCTGAACGAAGCACATCAAAAGGGCTTCAGTGTTCTGTTCTATCAAATCGAACGAGAGGACATGGCGCTGTACCATGATTTTGGGTATAACTTTTTTAAACTTGGCGAGGAAGCCTATGTGGACTTAAACACGTTTACCATATCAGGGAAGAAAAAAGCCGGTCTGCGGGCGATCAATAACCGGTTTGAACGGGAGGAATATACCTTCCATGTTGACCATCCTCCATTTTCAGAGGCATTTTTAGAAGAGCTCAAACAAATCTCAGATGAATGGCTCGGCTCGAAAAAGGAGAAGGGCTTTTCACTCGGGTTCTTTGATCCGTCATATTTACAGAGAGCACCGATCGCTTATATGAAAAATGCTGAAGGGGACATTGTGGCTTTCGCAAATATCATGCCGATGTATCAGGAAGGCGAAATCTCGGTCGATCTGATGCGCTATCGCAGTGACGCCCCGAACGGTATTATGGATGCATTGTTCATCCGCATGTTTTTATGGGCGAAGGAGGAGGGATGCACGTCATTTAACATGGGTATGGCGCCTTTGGCCAATGTCGGCACAGCCTTTACATCCTTCTGGTCAGAACGCTTCGCGGCTGTCATTTTTAATAATGTTCGGTATATGTACAGCTTCAGCGGGCTCAGGGCATTTAAAGAAAAATACAAACCCGAATGGCGCGGAAAATACTTGGCGTATCGGAAAAACAGATCTCTTTCTGTCACCATGTTCCTCGTCACGCGTCTGATCGGCAAAAGCAAAAAAGACTCCGTCTAAACAGACGGAGTTCTTTTTTTATTTAGACGTTAAGAAATACGTTTCAATATCGTCAAGCAGATAGTTTGCGGCTTTGATTCCGCCTGCGGTTGTCCACACGACGTCATCGACCTCATGGGCGTTCCCTGACTTCACAGCCTTAAGGTTTTTCCATAGTGAACTGCTCGTCCACTGGTTGGCCCATTTTTCATTATCTTTTGCATTATCGGCTTTATAAGTGAAATAAAAAAGCACATCGCCATCCATATCAGGAATGGATTCTTTGCTGTCTGTTGAGAACGTAAACTGGTCCTTTTGCTTCTTGAATAGCTCCACTTGCTTTTCAGGACGTTTAAAACCTAGCTGGTCTAAAATAATGCCGGAGAATGAATCTTTATAATAGATTCTCGACTCGCCGGACAGAAACCGTACAACAGACACGGTTTTGTTTGTCTGATCGCCAAGCTTATCTTTCATATCGGCAACGCGCTTATCAAAATCGGCAATGACTTCTTTGCCTTTGTCGGCCTTATTCACCGCGTCGGCATAAAGAGTCAGGTTATCCTTCCAGTTCCCGGCTAAAGATTCAGCAAAAACCGTCGGCGCAATCGCATTTAGCTGATCATAAATCTTTTCTTGGCGCACTTTATTTCCAATAATCAAATCAGGCTTTAATTCCGCGATGGCTTCCACATTCGGTTCGGTTTCGAGCCCGACGTTTTTCACACCTTTCATGTCGTCTTTCAGGTAGTCATACCACGGATCACCCTTCCAAGACTTCACGGCCCCGACTGGTTTAATGCCAAGCGCTAAAAGCGCCTCTGTCCCTTCATTTGTTAAGACGACAATCCGTTTTGGATTGGCTGGAATATTGTCTGATGTCCCCATTGCATGTTTAACCGTTCTTGTTTTGCTGTTTGCCCCCTGGCTGTTACCGGAACTTTCTGAACTATTACAGGCAGAAAGCACCATAACGGCCATAAGGAATACAAATAGCATGCTGATATGCTTTTTCATCTTTTTCCTCCCAATATTGAAATTCATTATCATTTAGATCATAATAAGCAGTGGTGAGAGTGTCAATCATTAATTGAGGATGATTCTCAAAAACAATTAATTTACTGCAGTCATGGTGAAGAATGGTACATAGTAAATCACTAGGAGAATTGGATGATGATCTTCAAAGAGGCTTATTCGAAATGGATTTTGTTATTATGTCTGCTTTTCGTTTTGCTGGTGGCTGTCTGCGCAAGTGTCATTTACGGCTATACCGGTACGTCATGGGGACAGGTCTATCAAGCATTTACATCTTTTAACGGATCAAATGAGCAAGTCATCATTAAAGACGTCAGGCTCCCGCGAGCACTGGTTGCCACAGTTGTCGGCGCTTCCCTTGCGGCTGCCGGCGCTCTGATGCAGGCGCTGACAAAAAATCCGCTAGCATCACCAGGGATTTTCGGAATCAACGCAGGGGCCGGCTTTTTTATTGTTGCCGGATCATTTTTTCTGCATATTCAATCACCCCAAGCGCTTGTATGGAGCTCGTTCCTCGGTGCTTCCTTTACCGCCGCGATTGTCTATGCCGCAGGTTCGCTTGGAAGAGAAGGGCTCACGCCGATCAAATTGACGCTGGCTGGAGCAGCCATGGCGGCAATGTTTTCTTCGCTGACACAAGGCATGCTCTCCGTCAATGAACTCGAGCTGGCTCAGGTGTTATTTTGGCTGACGGGCTCTGTGCAGGGCAGGAGTCTTGATTTGCTGCTGACAATGCTTCCGTATGCCGCGGCAGCGCTTCTGATCAGCTGTTTCCTCGGCCAAAAAATTAATCTTCTTGTCATGGGAGAAGATGTTGCCAAAGGACTCGGTCAAAAAACGGGGCTGCTGAAATTCGTTATGGCACTATGCATTGTCCTGCTTGCCGGTTCTGCTGTCGCCATTGCCGGGCCGATTTCCTTTATCGGCATCATCATCCCGCACTTTGCCCGCTTTATCATCGGCAATGACTATCGCTGGGTTCTGCCGTTTTCCGCTGTTTTAGGTGCAATTTTACTTGTTGCCGCGGACATCGGGGCACGATATATCATTATGCCTCAGGAGGTTCCGGTTGGGGTCATGACGGCGATGATTGGCATGCCTGTGTTTGTTTACATCGCAAGAAGGGGGGCGAATCTATGAAGCTACGTTTTGGCTTTACAGCGGCTGAAAAGAAAGCATGGATTGTCTTTTTTGTTTTACTCGGTTTAACAGCGGCTGTGTTCATCATAAGCGCCGGGCTCGGGCAGCGGTTCATTCCTCCTTGGGATGTGGCCAAAACATTTTTCGGTGCAGGTTCAAAGCTGGATGAAATGATGGTGATGTCGTTCCGCATGCCAAGAATTTTGACAGCTGTATGCGCCGGCGTTTGCTTGGCTGCGGCAGGCGCAATTTTGCAGGGGCTGGTCAGAAACCCTCTCGCATCCCCGGATATTATCGGAATCACGGGCGGAGCGGCTGTGGCTGTGGTGCTTGTCATGATGTTCTTCTCAGACCGAAGCGATTCACTGACGATCAGTCTGTCATGGCTTCCGGCAGCCGCATTTATCGGGGCATCAGTTGTTGGACTTATCGTTTATTTACTCGCATACAAAAATGGCGCCTCCACGTTTCGGCTGGTGCTGATCGGAATCGGATTTTCAATGTCTGCACAAGCGATGACCACATTGCTCATGATCAAAGGCCCGATCTACAGGGCGTCTCAAGCCAATGTATACATAACAGGTTCAGTCTACGGATCGAACTGGCAGCATGTAAAAATAGCCGTGTTGCTGTCAGCCATTCTCTTATTCATTTGTTTTATCTGTCTAAAAAATATGAATATACAGATGCTCGGTGAAGATATTGCGGCAGGTGCGGGAAGCTCCGTGCAAAGAAACCGGTTCTTCCTGCTGCTGCTGAGTACGGCTCTTACGGGCTGTGCGGTTTCGGTTGCCGGAACGGTTGGTTTTGTCGGTCTGATGGCGCCGCACATCGCAAGGCGCCTCGTCGGCTCGTCTTACGGTGCGCTGCTCCCGGCATCTGCACTGATTGGGGCTCTGCTCGTATTAGGAGCAGACATCATCGGCAGAACCTTATTTGCCCCGGTCGAAGTTCCGGCAGGCGTTTTTACAGCGGCGATCGGCGCTCCCTATTTTATTTATTTGCTCTATAAAACAAGAAATTCCTGATCGTAAAACCCATTTTCTCTGAAAGAAAATGGGTTTTTTAATAATGACTGAAAATTGCAACTAATATTTTGTTATACTGACAGAGACATTGATGCAGAAAGGATGGCAGGCGAATGAAAGCAGAGGTATTAAAATATGAAGCCTTTACGGAAAATCCCGGCAAAGGCAACCCCGCGGGAGTGGTATTGCACGGGGATGCTTACACAGAAGAAGAAATGCAGAGAATAGCTGAGCTCGCAGGATATTCAGAAACCTCCTTTATTCGGAACAGCGAGGCGGCTGATCTTGAACTCCGTTACTTCACTCCGGGACACGAAATAGATTTATGCGGACATGCGACGGTCGCTTCCCTATACGCGTTATGTGAAAACAGAAGGCTGGAGAGCGGTAAAACGTACACCATCCAGACAAAAGCCGGTATCCTGCCAGCAAACATTTCTGAAAAAGAGGGGCGCATTCATATCACACTTGAACAGGCCGCTCCGAAATTCAGACCATTTACGGGCGACCGGGGAAAGCTCGCGGACGCATTGGGAATTACGGCGGAGGACTTTCATGAGGACCTTCCAATTGTTTTTGGCAGTACAGGCATATGGACTGCAATTGTTCCGCTCAAATCATTAGAAGCCTCTAAAAAAATGGTGCCAAATAACAAACAATTTCCGAAAGTTCTAGTAGATCTGCCAAAAGCCTCAGTGCACCCGTTTACCTTTGAAACGATTCACTCTGACAGCGACTTGCACGGACGCCACTTTTCGTCGCCGTATTCAGGAACAATAGAAGATCCCGTGACTGGCACAGCATCCGGCGTGATGGGAGCTTACATGCAGCAATACGTCAGGTCCGGGCAGCGCACATTTATCATTGAGCAAGGACAGGAGATAGGGAAAGACGGAAGAGTGGAAATTGAAATAAACGGAGATAACGATCACATCAAAGTGAACATGACAGGGACTGCTGTTTACTCAGAAACTCGGATTCTTGAAATCTAATATGGCTGACGGTTTACAAAAAGCTGCACTTTCCGTTATGATTATGATTGATAATCATTTTCAATTGGATAGAAAGGGTGAAGCGGTATGCCTCAAGCCGAACAGATAAATCAAGATTCAGCACTGCGGGATATCATACGTAGCAGAAGATCAATCCGTAAATTTAAACAAGATCCCGTCCCTCCGGCTGTCATCCTTGACATGCTAGAAACGGCAAAATATGCGCCGAATCACAGAGTTACGGAGCCTTGGAGATTTATTTACGTTTCCAGTGAAACAGGAAAAGCAAGCTTGATTAAAACCTTTGCTTCATTTTCTAAAAAATCAAAGCCGGACATGACGGAAGAAAAACTCCAAAATTTCAAAAAGACACTCAGCCGTGTGCCTGGATTTCTGCTTGTTGTATTTCAGGAAGATGAGAACGAAAGAGCAAGAGATGATGATTTTGCGGCAACCAGCTCATTGATTCAAAATCTCCAGCTTCTTGCCTGGGAAAAAGGAATCGGCATGGTTTGGAAAAGCGGAAAGATCCTCTATGATAAAGACGTGCATCAAGCCTTCGGTTTACAGGATAACGAGCGCTTCGCCGCGATCATACAAACAGGCTATCCTGATGAAATGCCGGAAGTGAAAAAACGCACACCGATAAAGGAACGGTTCACCGAGCTGTAAAAAACCCCCTGTCTCAAGCAGAGACAAGGGGTTTTTCATTAACGTTTCTTGCTTTTCGCTCTCTTATCGGCCGCTTTCGCGCGCTCCTGCGCTTCGCGGTCATCCGCATCAGCGAGCTCGCTTGAATATTCCTCGTAAACGCCGTCAGTTTCTCGTTTTAACGCATCTGGAACCTGAGGAAGTTTTTGTTTGTTTTTATCACGGTTTTTGTGGATATGATTTCTGCCCATATCAAATTCCCCCTAAAAAGTGATATCAAACAAACATAGTATCTGCTTTCCGGCGCTATGTATCCCTACTTCCGCTTAGCAGCTTTTTCCGCCTTTTTAAATTCACTTGAATAAAGAACTTCCTGCATTTTCTTCAGGTTGGCTCCTTGCTGGTGCTTCTCCCTTTTCTTTTCCATAAAAGGACCTCCTTCAACCATGTTATTCTTAAGGTTGACGCTTCCTTCCGTTTTTATACAGCCTTTCGGTCCGTCAGCAGCTGCGAAAGGGCGAATTCCAGATCTGAATATGTAAAACGGAATCCGGACGTAATTGCTTTTTTAGGCAGAGCGCGCTGTCCTTTCACAATAAGCAGGCTCATCTCACCCAATGCTTTTGATAAAAAGAATTCTGGAACGGGGAGCCAGTGGGGACGATGTACCACCCGTGCAATCGTTTTTCCGAACTGCTTCATTTCAACCGGATTAGGGGAGGTCACATTAACAGGACCTGAGATACTGTCGTTTTCAATTGCATATAGAATCAGCTGGGCGGCGTCATCCACGTGAATCCAGGACAGCCACTGATTGCCCGTCCCGATCGTTCCGCCGGCCAGCAGTTTGTATGGCAGAATCATTAGCGGGAGAGCGCCTTTTTCTCCAAGCATCACGCCAAATCTCGCGTAAACCGTTCGGATGCCCATCGCCTCAATAGTTTGCCCTTCCCGTTCCCACAGATGTGCAGTATGGCTGAGAAAATCCTCGTCTGACGTGGGAGAGTCTTCTGTAAAGGTCTTTTCAAGGTCAGTGCCGTAAATGCCCACTGCACTGGCTTGAATAAGCGCCTTCGGTTTTTCCGCCTGTCTATGAATAAGCCGCCGTACTTCCCGGGTTGCATCGATACGGCTGGAGAGAATTTGCTGTTTCGTTTTTTCATTCCAGCGGCCAAAAATCGATTTTCCCGCAAGGTTTACCCAGACATCAATATGAGGAAGTTCTTGTTCAGGCGCAGCATCTTCAGTCAGCCATTGGACATAAGTGATATTTTTTTGTTCAGTTTTTCCCGCGTTTCTTGATAAGATATAAACATGATGTCCCTGGCGGGTGAGGACGCCAGTCAGATGCGTACCGAGAAAACCCGTTCCGCCCGTCATTGCAATATTCATACACATCTCTCCTCATCGTTCTGATAACTATACTTTACCTCATTTTGATCATAGAAAACGCGTTTGAGACCGGAGAAGGGAGATTAAGATGCCATTTATTACAAAGATATCAGCGCAAAAGAAGAATACTGAACGTTTTAATATTTTTCTGGATGAAAAATATGCTTTCAGCGTTGACGCCGATGTGCTCGTGAAATTTGAGCTTAAAAAGGGAAAAGAGCTTGATGACCTCGAGATCATTGAGATTCAATACGGCGATGAAGTGAAAAAAGGCTTCAACCGTGCGATTGAGTTTTTATCCTATCGAATGAGGTCAACGAAAGAGGTAGAAGACTACTTAAAGAAAAAAGAAACCTCGGCGCCCGTCATTGCGGAAGTGATTCATAGGCTGAACGATTACAGCTATTTAAATGACCAAGAGTTTGCGGCGGCCTATGTAAGCACTCACAAAAAAACAAACGGAAAAGGGCCTGACGTTTTGTTCAGAGAGCTGAAGGCGAAAGGAATCGATGACGATACGATTAAAGATACGCTAGGTTCTTTCTCGTTTGAGGAACAGACGGAAAAAGCAGTTACGCATATCGAAAAGCTTCTGAAGAAAGACAAGAAACTCTCTTCAAAAGAAATCAAACAGCGAGCCCAGATGCAGCTGCAGCGCAAAGGCTTTTCATTTGATGTCATCTCTGCGGCGCTGGAGCAGATTGAATACGAAAATGATGAAGACACTGAAAAAGAAGCGCTGCGTCTTCATGCGGAAAAAGCGTTTAGAAAATACCGTTATGACGGCTCCTATGAAAGTGCCATGAAGGTCAAACAATTTTTATTTAGAAAAGGATTCTCACTCGATTTAATCGAGCAATTTCTGCGGGAAGAGGAGTAGCTGAAAAATGGAGAAACGATACAGTCAAATGACAACGCACGAACTCAATACAGAAATCGCAGGACTTTCAGAAAAAGCAAGAAAAGCGGAACAGCTTGGAATCATCAATGAACTGGCAGTGCTCGAACGGAAAATTGCAATGGCAAAAGCTTACTTGCTGAACCCGGAGGACTTCTCACCGGGAGAAACGTATATTGTGGACGGCTCTGAGGACGAGTTTTACATTAACTACTTAAATGGCGTTTTCGCTTGGGGATACAGAACATCGGCTCCCGATCAAGAAGAAGCGCTTCCAATCTCAGTATTGCAGCAAAAGAAGCAGGGATGACCGAGAGGCTGAATATCAGCCTCTTTTTTATTTGAGCACATTCAAGGCGATTTTCAGAGTAAAAATGATTGAATTCATCCTGGATTTCTTTTAAGATGGAACTCGTTGTTTTTTAAAAATTAAAGGAGGCGATGACGTTGAGTATGAAAAATCCATCTGTAAAATTCATTATTTTTGTTCTTATGATCTGCACGTTTTCAATTGGATACACAGAATATGCGGTGATGGGTATTTTGACGTCGATTGCCAATGACTTTCATATACATGTTTCCTCTGCTGGACTCCTTGTTACCGCTTATGCGGCAAGCGTCTGTGTGACAGGCCCGCTTGTCACGATTGTTTCTGTCAAGCTCCCGAGAAAGCCGGTGCTTCTTGGATTGATGGGGATTTTCATCCTTTCCAACCTGTTAAGTGCGCTGGCACCGAATTTTGCGGTATTGGCCGTCTCAAGAATTTTATCTGCTTCCATTCATGGCGCATTCTTTGCAATTGCGATGGTATTTGCTAGTGAAATGGTGCCGCCAGAAAAACGTGCCGCAGCCGCTGCGTCTATGAACGGCGGTTTAACAGTGGCTTTAATGCTGGGTGTTCCATTCGGTTCCTACTTGGGTGATGTCCTAAACTGGAGAGTCGTGTTTTCCATTATTACGGTGCTTGGAGTGATCGGATTTTTAGGCCTGATGGCCACCGTGCCGAACAGAAAACCAAAAGTCATCCCGATGCTCATGAATGAGTGGGGGGTATTTAAACACAAACAGGTGCTGTATTCCTTTGCGATTACCATTTTAGGCTATTCAGGCGTATTTATCGCTTACACGTTTATCGAACCGATTTTAAGAAATTCAGCGGGTTTCAGCACAGTCGGCATTACAGGCGCCCTCTTCGCTTATGGTTTGGGCGGGGTTGCAGGGAATTTCTTTGCGGGAAAAGTGCCGCTTCCTCTGCTGACGCGGACCATGATTGGCGTCATGATCGGTTTGATCGGCGTACTTGCGGTATTTCCGTACATCGCCGTTTATCCGGCCGCAGCCATTGTCGGGACTTTCTTATTTGGCGCTTGCGCATTCGGCACGCCGCCTCTTTTGCAAACAAAGGTTCTTTCTTCATCTGAGAATGGCACAACGATCGCCGCAGCTGTGAGCGTGTCTGCATTTAATCTGGCCAATGCGCTCGGCGCGTGGATCGGCGGTATCATTTTAAGCGGGACCGGCTCCTATTCCTGGCTGTTTGCGGGAGGGGCGCTGATGACCGCGTGCGGACTGGTGCTGTCAACCTTTGCGCATCTGTCTGAAAAGAAAAGCGTCTATGAATATCAAGTCAATAAAGGGTAAAAAAACAGCTGCACATGTGCAGCTGTTCTTCTTTTATCGTTTGCCGGAGGCTCTCATTTTCTCCTGAGGATGCTGATTGATTGACCCGTCAGGACGCTTTGAAGCATAGTCGTCCTTCGCTCTCGGTTCACCTTGAAACTTGTTTTCGTTTTCGTAAGGAAATCCTTTTTCTTTATTGCGGACCATGTCATATCCCCCTAGGTTCGAGATCAAAAAGTTGCGTCTTGCCGGATGAAGACGTAAGGTTAGTATATGGAGAACATGAAGTTTTAAAGCGTAATTTTTTTCCTGAAGGAAAGGAGACCACCAAATGAATACGTATATTGAGAAACTGACAAATCTGCTTCTGGAAAAAAACGATATGATCAGCTACATTCAGGCGAAAACATGGGTGGAATTGTTATGGAGCGACTTTGAAGCAACCTATGCAAAAGCCGGACACGCCTACCAAGGCGAAAAAATGACCGAAAAAATCGTCACACAGTGGATTGAGAACTACGGCGGCCAGCTCCACCTTTTTCAAAGCGGCCGTGAAGACGTAAATGATTACTTAAACCAAAGCAGAGGTCTTTTACATTAACACAGCCTGCCGGCATAAAGTACGGCAGGCTGTTTTTTACACATTTGTATTGAGTACATCACTCATCACCATTCTAATCATAAAACCAAGAAAAGCAGTATATGCAATCAGCTGCAGATAGGATAAAGGAAGCATAGATTGATGAATAAGAACAGCACCTATTAGCAATAGAACAATCATCACCCAATGTGATATATAGCCCGCGAAATGAGCATTTGAGCGGGTGCGTTGGTCATTCTGAAAGTGTACGTTTCCCCAGAGTTTATTTCTATGAATGTGCGCGGCAGAATAAAGAACTCGGGCTGTTCCGATGACTGCTAACAGAAGTGTTAAGGTTGAAGGTGAATGCCAATAAAGGATATACAATAAAACGGGAAGTAAAGTTTGCAATAATAATCCGGTACAATACGTCATGTTCATCTTATTTATCTCTTTCTATCCAGAATAATTGATCTAATGAGCACTCTAATACTAATGATAATTTAATTGCAGTGCCTATCGAGGGTTCATATCTTTGTTTTTCAATTGCAATGACTGTCTGTCTTGTCACTTGAATTTTTTCTGCCAGCTGATCCTGTGTCCATCCTTTATCTTTTCTGTATTCTTTTACACAATTACGAACCCCGTGCTTCATCTAATTTGATCCTCTCTTTATGTAACGTATACCTTACATAATGTATCATACAAGTATTAGTATGTAATGTACACCTTACAAACCTTAACATTTCCTTAATTGTTAGAAAAAATAAACAAATAGTGTTTCATTCACCAGGCAATAAGGGAATACCTCTTATATCTTGTCAACATACGAGGAGGAGCTATAAATGAAAAAGAAACAAGTATTGCTCGCTTTAACAGCCGCCGCAGGACTGAGTTTCACAGCATGTAGCACCGCTCCCGCAGCAAAAGCCGCAACCCCTCAGACCATGAATGTCACCATGCCATCATCAGATTCTTATGTTATTAAAGCAGGAAAACTGAATGTGCGAACTGAACCAAATCAAAAAAGCGCGATCCTCGGCACGGTATCATCTGAACAGAAAGTCACTGTAAAGGGATTTGCAAATGCTAATTGGGCTCAAATCGAATTCAAAGGGAAAAAAGCATATATTTCAACACATTTCTTAATGAAAACCGCAAGTCAAGCAAAAACAGCAAAACAGACTGCCTTCTATTCACCAACACCGGAAAATGGAAAAGCCAAACAGCTTTCCTCCGGGACAGAAGTCACTTTGCTCGGCTGGGGATTCAGTGAAAACGGAGGATTTGATTTCAGCTGGGCATTCGTTGATTATGGCGGGGTAAAAGGCTATATTCAGACAAAGGATTTACAAATACGCTAAATAGACAGGCTCTTGCTTGTCTTTTTGCCTTGATATTGAAACATTTCTTCTTTCTGAACGTAACAATGAGAAAGGAGATGATCATATGGCTTGTTTAGTCGGCGGAGGGCTCATGATCATTGCAGGTCTTCTCATCAAATTGTTCCCTCCAAAATCCATTAACAGTGTATATGGATTCAGAACGAGACGCTCAATGTCAGATCAAAGATTATGGAATGAAGCCAACCGTTACAGTGCGACGCTCATGATCCTGTCAGGTTTGATTGTCTTGGGGGCCGGGGTGCTGCTGAGATCAAGCTTTATCATTCTTCAGCTGATCATGCTTATTGCTGCTTGTATCATCACTTTTATGCTGACGGAGAAAAGGCTGAAACATATGACGAAAAGTCAAGGAGGAGAGTTGAGTGGAAGGAGTTAACAGTCAGTTTATCAAAACAAATGGGATCACGCTCCACGTTGCTTCCGCAGGGCCGGAGGACGGCCCGCTTATTGTCCTGCTCCATGGGTTCCCTGAATTTTGGTATGGCTGGAAAAATCAAATCAAACCGCTTGCCGATGCGGGGTATCGGGTGATTGCTCCTGATCAGCGCGGTTACAATCTCAGTGATAAACCCGAAGGAATTGAGGCCTATCGAATTGATACATTAAGAGATGATATCATTGGGCTTATTTCGCAATTTACTGATCAAAAAGCAATCGTGATCGGGCATGACTGGGGAGGAGCAGTAGCCTGGCACTTGGCATCAACACGTCCGGAATATGTTGAAAAGCTGATCGCCATTAACATACCGCATCCGCACATCATGAAAACCGTAACGCCAGTCTACCCTCCGCAATGGCTGAAAAGCTCGTACATTGCCTTCTTCCAGCTGCCGGACAAACCGGAGGCTGCGTTAAAAGAAAATAATTATGAGAAATTAGATAAAGCCATCGGGCTATCTGATCGGCCGGAGCTTTTTTCTTCCGAGGATATCAAAAAGTACAAAGAAGCGTGGAAGCAGCCTGGCGCCCTGACGTCAATGCTGAACTGGTACAGGGCCCTCAGAAAAGGCAGCCTTGCGGAAAATCCCCGCGAATACCATACAGCCCCTTACCGGATGATTTGGGGAATGGAAGACCGCTTTTTAAGCAGAAAGCTTGCAAAAGAAACAGCAAGCCGCTGTCCAAACGGACATTTAATATTTGTGGATGAAGCGTCCCATTGGATCAGCCACGAAAAGCCGGCCATCGTGAATCAGCTTATTTTAGAATATCTTGAAAAACAATAAGTCAGATTTTCTTTGTACCGTCTGTCGAAATGGCAGACTTTTTCTATGCTTTTTTTTCATACTCTATTTTAAACCTGACAAAATAACATTACATATACTCAAATGTCATACCAAAAATGTAACAAAAAACAGGTTTAAACGACTTTAAAAAAAGGAATAGCCTTACTGAAGATTTGTGTACAAATTCCCCTAAGGCAATACTTAAAAAGAATAATAAAAAGAAGGTGCCTTAATGAAGCAAGGATTAATCTCGATTATTATCCCGTCTTACAATGAAGGTTATAATGTCAAACTCATTCATGAATCTTTAAAAAAGGAATTCAAAAACATTCATTATGATTATGAAATATTCTTCATTAACGACGGAAGTATTGATGACACGCTTCAGCAGATCAAAGACCTGGCATCCAAATGCAGCCGAGTGAAATACATATCATTTTCGCGAAACTTTGGAAAAGAAGCCGCGATCTTGGCCGGATTTGAACATGTTCAAGGCGAGGCAGTTGTCGTGATGGACGCCGATTTGCAGCATCCGACCTATTTGCTGAAGGACTTTATCAAAGGCTACGAGGAAGGCTATGATCAAGTCATTGCCCAGAGGAACAGGAAAGGGGATAACCCCGTGCGTTCGCTTCTTTCGTCCCTTTACTACAAGTTCATTAATAAAGCTGTGGAAGTTGATTTGCGTGACGGTGTCGGAGACTTTCGACTGTTAAGCCGCCAAGCTGTAGATGCACTTTTGAAATTGAGCGAAGGCAACCGCTTTTCAAAAGGCCTGTTTTGCTGGATCGGTTTCGAACAGAAAATTGTTTTTTACGAAAATGTCGAAAGAAAAAACGGCACATCCAAATGGTCATTCAGCAGCCTTTTTAATTACGGAATGGACGGCGTTGTCTCCTTTAACCATAAACCGCTGAGAATATGCTTTTACACCGGCATTTTTGTATTGCTGCTCTCTCTTATATATATTATCACCACGTTCGTCAAAATTCTTACAAACGGTATTTCTGTACCCGGATATTTCACAATTATATCTGCGGTCTTATTTCTTGGCGGGGTTCAGCTGTTAAGCCTTGGCATCATAGGAGAATACATCGGCAGAATCTATTACGAAACAAAAAAACGGCCGCATTATTTGATCAAAGAAGCAAATATCCCAAGCAAAGATCTGCCTGAAACGAACGAATTGAAAAACATGCGGCGCCTGACTAAACTGCACTGAAATGAATGAATTGCCATTGGCAGTGCTTTTTTGCATGCTTACAAGTTAACGGCAAGACTGGAGAATCCTTATGAAAAAAAGAAAACATGTCTTCATTTATGCGGCCAGTCTGTTCATAGCGGTTCTAGCACACGCTTTTTTTGTGAAAGAATGGGCGGATGGCAGATATATGACCGGTCCCGGTGACGGACTGGCGCAAATGATCGTATTTAAGAAATTATTATATGAACAATACACGCAAGGAAACTTTTTCTATCATTATTCATTCGGACTCGGCGGAGGCACATTCAGTCAGCTTGGCTATTATTTTTCTGCTTCTTTTCTTTTTCTTGCGACTTCCGCCGCAGTATGGCTGCTGCAATCCGTTCATCTCATCGGCGAGGCGGATGCGCTTTTTTGGGCGCAGTCAGCCGTTTTTATCAGCATTATTAAGCTGAGTCTGATTATTTTTACAGCAGCTTCTGTTTTCAGCTATTTGCTCAAACGCAGAGCAGCGGCATTTACGGGTGCTGTCCTATACGGAGTATCGATTATTTACTTTCGCCACGAAGCGTATTGGGAATTTTTCACCGATACAATGATTTGGCTCCCGCTTCTCGTGCTCGGAGCAGAAAAAATCATCCGAGAGCGGCGTCCGGCATGGTTTATCATTGCTTGCTCCTTGAGCTTAATCAACAATTTTTACTTTGCATACATAAATCTGATTTTCATTGGAATTTATATCTTGTTCAGATGGTTTATCAAGCTGGAAGAACATGAAGTGAAAAAATGGGTTCAATGCAGAATGTTTATTGTCTCGGGACTCATTTCTTTTGGTATCAGTGCGGCGGTATTTGTGCCGGTGGTTTACGGATATTTAAATAACCTGCGCCCACCGTATAATGAAAAAATAGAGTGGCTGAATTTCGATGATAATATTTTATTTTCAAGCAGGATTATCGTGGTGCCAGCCATCTTTTTACTGTTTTTGTTTGTCATTTCTTTTTATAAACACCGCGTGTTTCGCCTTTTTGCCGGAATGAGCCTTCTGTTTATTCTCTTTCATTTCAGTCCGTATGCGGCAAGCGCCTTTAACGGCTTTTCCGCACCGCAAAACCGGTTTGAATATATTTTGGCCTTTACAATCGCCGGGGCGGCAGCGGCAGGTTTATCACAGCTGCAGGAGCTGAGGCGGAAAGAATTGCTTCCAGCAGCAGCGGTTGTTCTGCTTCTTTACTGGTATCATGTCCAAAGATATGAGCTTGATATATGGAAGCCAGCGAATGAAAGCATCTTACTGCTTTTGTTCCTGACAATTGCTGCTTTGTTTGCCGCAGTTTTTGTGAAAAAACGGGCAAAGCTTGCTGTATACGGTGTGGTGATTTTGTCTTCGCTGCTTGTCGCTAACACCTATCAGAAATATGCGCTCTCAGAAGGAGGCGGGCTGGACAGTGTCTCAAAATCCTATATTACAAGCGAGGAATACAAAGGAGACGAACAATCTAAGCTCATCAGACGTGTGCAAAAGGAAGACAATGACCCGCTCGTGAGAATCGACTGGATGAATGGCGTGCGCAATAACACTCCGATTATTTACGGGTTTAATGGATTCAGCGCCTACTCGAGCATTTTAAACAGCCATCTGCTCTCCTTTTATTGGAATGATCTTCGCATCGATATGGGAAGAGAAAGCGTCAGCCGCTACGCATCATTGGGGGACAGAGCGAACTTGTACAGCCTGCTTTACGGCAGATACTATATGACGGAAAAAATAAACGAAGCGAATGTTCCATACGGCTTTACAAAACATATGGAATCAGAGCACTACACCGTTTATGAAAATCAATATATGCTTCCTTTCGTCAAATCAGCCGAAAGGGTTTACGCAGAAAGTGACCTGAAAAAGTTGCCGGCACTTGCAAAAGAGCAAGCGATGCTCAAAGGAATTGTATTAGCAGATCCAACTGAAAAAACAGAGCAGCCCCCTGATCTGACGAATCTGATTTCCAAATCGGACATCACTGCAAAACAAGCTCAATATCAAAACGGACTCCTGACTGTAACTGGAGAAAACGGAGGAGAATTGATCATCACCCCGAAAAAGCCATCAGTCGGTCCGGGCGATTACTATGTCAGTTTTTATTTGAAAAGCAAAGCAAGAGACAAAGGATTTACGCTAAAGGTAAATGATTATGTCACAACAAGAAAATCAAATCAATCGATCTATAAAACGGGAGTAAACGATTTGACCATCAGAGTGCCTAAAGCAGATCATATCTCAATCAGGCTTCCGAAAGGAACGTACGAGCTTTCACATATCGCGCTTTATGAAGAAAATTATCAAACATTAAAAAACGCTGCGTCGCAAAACAAAACGGAGAAAACAGACAGCCTGGAATGGAATAAAAACAAGCTGACATTCACATATCACAATTCCAAACCTCAGTACATCATGCTCCCGATTCCGTATGAGAAAGGCTGGGAGCTGAAAATTAACGGAAAGCAGCAGAAAATTGAAAAAGCCGATTACACTTTTATTGGTTTTAAGGCGCAAAAGGGAGACAATCAAATTGAACTGACCTACTATCCGCCATATTTTAAGATATCGGCTGTGATTTCTTTCATCAGTCTGCTCCTAGCTGTTTTTTATACAAGACGCAAAAAAGCCCGGCTCTAAATAGAGCCGAGCTTTAATTTTTTCTGAAGCTTTTCTTCGCTGAATATCCAGCCAGTATAAGATGAGCGTATTTCAAGATCATGGCTGATATGAACGATTGCCACAAACGGATAGTGCCCTTTACTCCGATAACGCAGGTCAATAAACCGGACCTCATAATGGTCTTTATACGTATCCACTTCCCACCTGTAAACCGGAGAGAACGAAAGAAACGCTGCAATGTTGTCATCCTGCTTCGCAGCTTGCATAACATCGGTTTCAGGAACCGGAACCCGATTAAACGTATCAAGTATCACCACATGCCCGTCCATGCTCCTTCCTACATAAAAAGCATGCGCGGTCGTAACGGCAATTCGCCATTGCCGGAATTTCATCGTCGGTGAAATGATAATGCTTTCGATCTCTTCATCAATTATCTCACGGAGCTGCCGTTTGATTCGCAGCTGCATCATCAGGCGCAAGATATAATAGCCTGCCAGTATGACGTATAAGGTGAGAAATGTGATACCGGGGCTGCCGCCGACATACCAGACCGCGATGGCAGCCAGGTGGCTGATGAAAATAAACGGATCAAATGTGTTAATCAGCCCGAGTGCCACCCATTTTTTCGAAAACGGCCGGATGGCTTGTGTTCCGTATGCATTGAAAATGTCCACAAATACATGCAGCACGACTGCCAGCAAAGTCCACAGCCACAGATGCAGAAAATCAGCCTGAGGATAAAATAAATGCAAAATCGCCGGAATGATGACAGACCAAAACAAAACGGCGGGAATAGAATGGGTAAAACCTCTGTGATTTCTTATATAAACAGCATTATTTTTAAGTTTTAACACAGTATCGATATCAGGAGCCTGTGAGCCCGCAAGCGTAGCGATCATGACTGCGTGAGCCATTGCCGGATCTGTTCCGACAACCGGATCCAGTGTCGCAATTCCGCCGAGTGCGATGCCCATGACAACATGTGTGCCCGTATCCATAGGTGACCTCCTTGCAGGTTTATCCTGCACATTCACTTTGTAAGACATTCCCTAATTTTATATACCCAATCTTTTAACCTGTTCAATCGTTCTCATATGTTTCCGCTTTTTCTTTACTTCTATTTAATGTAACATATTATCGTACTGTGCCCTTAGTGTACAACAAAAAACAGTCTAAAGAAAAGCGGGGCGCGAGAGACTGGGGAGAAACACATATGAACGTACTTGAAGATAAGGTAAGACAAAAAGATATACAGCAATTTCAAAATGATTTAATTACATGGTTTGAAAGAGAACAGCGCATTCTGCCGTGGAGAGAGGACCAAGATCCGTATAAAGTGTGGGTGTCTGAAGTGATGCTTCAGCAAACGAGAGTAGAGACGGTCATTCCTTACTTTTTACGGTTTGTGGAGCAATTCCCGACAGTAGAAGCGCTCGCTGATGCCGATGAAGAAAAAGTGCTCAAAGCATGGGAAGGTCTCGGTTATTACTCGCGTGTCAGAAACCTGCAAAGCGCTGTAAAAGAAGTGAAGCAGCAGTACGGAGGAGTTGTTCCATCAGAAGAAAAAGAGTTTGGCGGCTTAAAAGGCGTAGGCCCTTACACAAAAGGAGCAGTGCTAAGCATTGCTTACAATAAACCGATTCCTGCGGTTGACGGAAATGTGATGCGTGTTATGTCGAGAATTCTGTCCATCTGGGATGATATTGCTAAGCCAAAAACAAGAACCGTTTTTGAAGAAGCGGTCCGTGTGTTTATTTCAAAAGAAAAACCCTCGGAATTCAATCAAGGTTTAATGGAACTGGGAGCCATCATCTGCACGCCAAAATCACCTTCTTGCCTGCTTTGTCCTGTCCAGCAGCATTGCTCAGCGTTTGCAGAAGGGACTGAACGAGAACTCCCGGTGAAAAGCAAAAAGAAAAAACCCGGGATCAAAACAATGGCTGCAATTGTACTGACAGATGATGACGGACAAGTCTATATTCATAAACGCCCGTCTAAGGGACTGCTAGCCAATCTGTGGGAATTCCCGAATCTTGAAACACAAAAAGGAATGAAAACAGAGCGCGAGCAGCTCACTGCATTTTTAGAAAGTGATTTTGGCATACAAGCTGAAATCAGTGACCTCCAAGGTGTAGTGGAGCATGTTTTCACCCACCTGGTATGGAATATTTCTGTGTTTTTCGGTAAAGTAAAACAAGTGTCGGATGCTGCAGAACTGAAAAAAGTAACGAAGGAAGAGCTCGAAGAATTCGCGTTTCCAGTGTCACATCAAAAAATTTGGAAGATGGCAGTGGAAGCAGCCGGAGTATATAATTCGGCTGCTCGGTAAGAGTCCTTAATCATAACTGACGCGCGTGCCGTGGCTGTAGTCTGCTTCATTGCGCTTCATTCCGCCGCGCGCTTCAATCTCTTGGGTTAATTCACGGTATTTTGATTGGCCTTCTTCGTTCAAATAAGGCATAATTTGCTGAAAGGCATGATGAAAATAGGCGAGTTCACTGTTTTTCCAGTCTTTTTTGGAAATCATGGTCAATTCGCTCATATCTCGTCCGACATACATAACGGAAGACCCCCTTTAAAGTTCTTGCCATTATTGTTTGTGGAATGAAGAGAACTATACGCTACAAGGAGCTGAGGAAAAAATGGAACAAAATAAATGCGCACTCGTAACAGGAAGCAGCCGCGGCGTCGGAAAAGCAGCGGCGATCAGACTTGCGGAAAATGGCTATAATATTGTCATTAACTATGCACGCAGCAAAAAAGCCGCTCTGGAAACTGCGGAAGAAATCGAAAAACTTGGTGTTAAAGTGCTTATTGTAAAAGCAAACGTGGGACAGCCCGCAAAAATTAAAGAGATGTTTCAGCAGATTGATGAAACCTTTGGAAGGCTGGATGTTTTTGTTAATAACGCTGCATCAGGTGTACTGAGACCGGTTATGGAATTAGAGGAGACACATTGGGACTGGACGATGAACATCAATGCAAAAGCCTTGCTTTTCTGCGCTCAGGAAGCGGCAAAGCTGATGGAGAAGAACGGCGGCGGTCATATTGTCAGCATCAGCTCATTAGGTTCAATCCGGTACCTTGAAAACTATACGACAGTTGGTGTGTCAAAAGCTGCATTAGAGGCTTTAACCCGTTATCTCGCAGTAGAGCTTTCACCAAAACAGATTATCGTAAATGCAGTATCAGGCGGAGCGATTGACACAGATGCGCTCAAACACTTCCCGAACAGAGAAGATCTTTTGGAGGATGCGCGTCAAAATACCCCGGCGGGACGTATGGTAGAGATTAAAGACATGGTCGATACAGTTGAATTTTTAGTGTCTTCAAAAGCTGATATGATCCGCGGACAGACCATTATCGTTGACGGCGGGCGCTCACTGCTCGTTTAAAAAATTTTTTTGAAAAAAGGAATAGCCAATCGATTACCTGCACATTCTAATGACCGTGGAGGTGATAACAATGGCTAACTCAAATAATTTCAGCAAAACTAACGCTCAACAAGTTAGAAAACAAAACCAACAATCAGCTGCTGGTCAAGGTCAATTCGGTACTGAATTTGCTAGCGAAACAAACGTTCAGCAAGTCAGAAAACAAAACCAACAATCAGCTGCTGGCCAACAAGGTCAATTCGGCACTGAATTCGCAAGCGAAACAAACACTCAGCAGGTAAGACAGCAAAACCAATCTGCTGAACAAAACAAACAACAAAACAGCTAATCACTGAAACAGAAAAAAGCACTTCATCTTCGGGTGGAAGTGCTTTTTTCTGTTTGAAAAACGACAAAACTTGTGAAAGCTCAACAGAATGAGTCAAAGGGTTTGCCAGATCAGGATCGAAATGATTAATGGTGGAAACGTTTAGACTTTGACCAGGGCTGAAGGAGGAACCGATGACGGAATTTGAAAAGCTGGTAATAGAACAGATGAAAACGATGGACAAGCTTCTCGATCTCCAATCAGAGCTCGACCGCTGTAAACAAATCGAAGCAGAACTCCGGCACTTGGAAAGGGATGCAAGGCTGCGCGGTATTCAGGATGAAATTGCGGTAAAACGAAAACATCTTGCAGATATACAGGATATGTTTCAAAAGCAGACAGAGCAGGTGATTCGTTCATATCGCAGCTCAGAAAAGCCGTCTTCCTTTGTGTAGAGCAGGAATGTGCCATTCCCAAGCCGGAATGGCTCTTTTATTTTCATTTTTCAATTTGTAACGTTATAATAGGTAAAAGACGTTGTCGGTAAGCAAGTTTGGACATACTAACTGTAGGGCTTTATAGAAAGTAGGGGAGAAATATGGGTTATCCCAAGGAAGGAGAAACCATTCAAATTCACAGCTATAAGCATAACGGGCTGATCCACAGAATTTGGAATGAAACGACAATCTTAAAAAGTACAGAAATGTGTGTCATCGGAGCCAATGACCGGACGATGGTAACCGAATCAGACGGCCGGACATGGATAACCAGAGAGCCCGCAATCTGTTATTTTCACGCAAGACAATGGTTTAATGTCATCGGGATGCTGAGGGAAGACGGGGTTCACTATTACTGCAACATCAGTTCTCCGTTTGCCTATGATGGCGAAGCAATTAAATATATTGATTACGACTTGGATGTCAAGGTATTTCCTGACATGACCTATAATATTCTCGACGAAGATGAGTATGATGATCATCGGAAAGCCATGAATTATCCAAAAGAAATTGACAGTATTTTAAGAGACTACTTAAATACGCTGCTTCACTGGATTCATCAGCGGCAGGGACCGTTTGCGCCCGAGTTTGTCGATATGTGGTATGAACGGTATTTGCGCTATACAAAATAATGGTTACGTAAAAACCTGTTGCGGGGTACAACAGGTTTTTCACATGGGCTCACACACATCATGATAAAGAGAGGGGGAATCAACGTGGGGGTTATGAAACGCTATATGCAATTCGTCAAACCTTATAAGAAGCAAATTTTCATTACAGTATTAATCGGGATCGTAAAATTCTCCATTCCGCTTGCTCTCCCATTGCTTTTGAAGTACGTAGTTGACGATATTATTCAAGGAGGCGGCACGGCCAGTGACAAAACAACGTCATTGTTCACCATTATGGCGATCATGTTCGCCTTATTTTTAATTTTGCGCCCGCCAGTTGAATATTATCGCCAATATTTTGCCCAGTGGACAGCCAGTAAGGTACTCTATGATATAAGAGCCAAGCTGTTTGATCATATACAGAAGCTGAGTCTTCGTTTTTATGCGAATACTAGAACAGGGGAAGTCATTTCCCGAGTGATCAACGATGTGGAACAGACAAAGGACTTTGTGATCACAGGTCTGATGAATATATGGCTCGATATGCTGACGATTTTGATCGTGATCTCTATCATGCTGACACTGGACGTGAAATTAACGCTTATTTCTGTGGTTTTATTTCCATTATACGGAATATCAGTGAAGTATTTTTACGGCCGTTTAAGAAAGCTGACAAGAGAGCGGTCACAGGCACTTGCTCAGGTGCAGGGGCATTTGCATGAACGGATTCAAGGCATGCCGGTGATCAGAAGCTTTGCGATAGAAGACCATGAGCAGGCCAACTTTAACGAAAAAAACAGCCATTTCTTAGATAAAGCAATCAGTCATACGAATTGGAATGCCAAGACCTTTGCAGTTGTCAACACCATTACAGATCTGGCACCGCTCATCGTGATTGCATTTGCCGGCTATTTTGTCATCAACGGACCGCTGACTGTCGGAACGATGGTTGCATTTGTCGGATATATCGATAGAATGTATAACCCTGTCAGAAGGCTGATTAATTCATCTACAACCTTGACGCAGTCAATCGCTTCAATGGACAGGGTGTTTGAATTTATTGACGAGCCGTATGAGCTGACTGACAAACCAAATGCCATCAAAGCTGACCATATCCGCGGAGAAGTCGAATTTCAAAATGTATCGTTTCAATATGAAAAGGAAAAAGAAAACATCCTTCATGACGTGTCATTAAAAGTAATCAGAGGAGAAACTGTAGCTCTCGTTGGAATGAGCGGCGGAGGGAAATCCACGCTCGTCAGCCTGATTCCAAGGTTTTATGATGTATCAAGCGGCAGTCTATTGATTGACGGGACAGATATTCGGGATTATGAAGCAAGAAGCCTGCGCAATCAGGTTGGCATGGTGCTTCAGGATACCTTTTTATTCAGTGAAACGATTAGAGAAAATATCGCGATCGGAAAACCTAACGCCACGCTTGAAGACATTATGGAAGCCGCAAAAGCAGCTAATGCACATGATTTTATTATGAGTTTTCCGGAAGGGTATGAGACCCGTGTAGGAGAAAGAGGCGTTAAGCTCTCCGGGGGACAAAAACAGCGGATTTCCATTGCGCGTGTATTTCTGAAAAATCCGCCGCTGCTAATCTTGGATGAAGCCACTTCAGCTTTGGATCTTGAAAGTGAACACTACATTCAAGAAGCGATGGATAAACTGGCGAAGGACAGAACAACTTTTGTCGTGGCTCACCGCTTATCAACGATTACGCATGCGGATAAAATTGTCGTCATGGAAAACGGAACAATCATTGAAACCGGAACTCATGATGAACTGATGGATTATGACAGTCAATACAAGCACTTATTCACAATCCAAAACTTGAATTAAACTTCAATCTTATATCCTTTTATCAAGGATATAAGATTTTTTTGTATAAAAAAACCCGGCATATGAACCGGGCTACTCTTCTATTTCCATTTCGCAGTCTTTCGGATGGTACGTTTGAAAGCTTGTAATAAGTGTTTCTAAATGTTCAAGCTGCTCGCGGTATTCCACAGCGCTTGCCATAATATTAAGCATATTATAATCAAGAAGCTCATCATCTGAGTTGCGCTGGTTTTTAAGAAATGACTTTGTCAGCAGCTGTTTGTATTGGATGCCTTCTTCATCTGTATCATCATGCGGTTTAATTTTGCCGACAAACCTCATCAAAATCCGCTCGTGCCAATAAAGCAGGTAATCAAGTTCTTCAGTCAGTGTTTCCTGAAACTCTTCAGGCATATGATAAATCTCGTTTTCCAGGCGATGCAGCTTCTTCAGCGTGTCGAGCGCCCGGTTTGCGGTTATTATCGCCTGTCTGAACAGGACAAGTTTTCTTGATTTCACGTAAGTCGTTTTCTTAAAGTAGCTTCTTTCTTCTTTATATAGAAGATATGTCTGATCAAGCTTGAGCATTTTTTCTTTCAATTTTTCAATATCCTCTTTTAAAATCGAATGCTCTGTTGACTGGCGCATAATCAGCCTGATCCATTTCATAATTTCTTCAGTGTTTTCGACTGTATTATGAATCAGCTTTGTCTCGTACTTAGGCGGCAGGAACACCAGGTTGACGATAAAGGAAGAAAGCACCCCTAAAATGACTGTGCTTGTTCTGATCAACGCAAACATTAAAAAGTCGTCACCGGCAGATTCTAAAATCGCAATAACTGTAACAAGAGCAATGGAAATCGTATGTTCAATTTTAAGCTTCAGCATTATGGTAATAACAATCACTGCTGTCAATCCGATCATAATCGGACTGGGTCCGAAAATAAGACCGAATACTGTGGCAATAACAGCTCCGATAATATTTGCCTGAACCTGATCAATAATAATAAGAAAAGAGCGGTAAATTGATGGCTGGATCGCAAATATCGCTGCAATCCCAGCAAAAATCGGTGCGGGAAGTCCGATCCACGAAGCTAAATAAAGAGCCAGCGTAATCGCGATCCCTGTTTTGAAAATGCGGGCACCAAGTTTCATTGGTTTGTGCGTGCATTCCTTTCTATAATAAATTGTTTGACCTAGCAAATGGCTAATCATTAAAATTCCCTGTGAGTTTATTTGCTAAACAATTAAGTAATATACAGGGATCAATACAATTATTCAAGCTATTTCTCAAGAAAAAGACCAAAATCTTACACGCTTTTTAAAAGTACACAAAAACAGGAGCTTTAAGCTCCTGTCCGCCTGATGTGCAATATTACTTTTTAAGATGTTTAAAAGCATCCTCAACAGCAGCAAGCGTATCTTTAATGTCCTGCTCTGTATGTGCTGTTGTAATAAACCACGCTTCATATTTAGAAGGTGCGAGATTAATGCCGCGCTCCAGCATCAGCTTGAAAAACGTAGCGAATGTTTCACCGTCACTGCGTTCTGCCTGATCGTAATTTTCTACTTTCTCATCAGAGAAGTAAACCGTCAGTGCACCCTTTAAGCGATTGACTGTTATTGTGATACCATGGGTTTCTGCGTGTGCCAAAATGCCTTCCTCAAGCATAGCGCCAAGACGGTCAAGCTTTTCATACACGCCTTCTTCTTTCAGCACTTCCAGGCAAGCAATGCCAGATAAAATAGAAGCGGGGTTTCCGGCCATTGTTCCTGCCTGATATGCAGGGCCGAGCGGTGCGACTTGCTCCATAATTTCTTGTTTCCCGCCATAGGCTCCAATTGGAAGTCCGCCGCCAATAATTTTTCCGAGTGCCGTTAAATCCGGTTTAACCTGTAAAAGATCCTGAGCACCGCCATACATAAAGCGGAAAGCAGTAATGACTTCATCATAAATAACGAGGGCGCCCGCATTGTGTGTCAGTTCGTTTACTTGCTCTAAGAAACCTTCTTTTGGCTCAACGATACCGAAGTTGCCGACAATCGGTTCAACGAGAACCGCTGCGATTTCACTGCCCCATTTATCTAAGGCCGCTTTGTAGCTCTCAATATCATTAAATGGAACTGTAATGACCTCGTTTGCAATGCTTTTCGGTACACCGGCTGAGTCAGGTGTGCCCAGAGTAGACGGACCGGAGCCGGCGGCTACGAGCACAAGATCTGAATGGCCGTGATAACAGCCTGCAAATTTAATGATTTTGGTGCGGCCTGTGTAAGCACGAGCCACTCGGATGGTCGTCATCACAGCTTCTGTCCCTGAATTGACGAATCTTACTTTATCCATAGCAGGAATGGCTTCCTTCAGCATCTTTGCAAAAGTAACCTCATGTTTTGTCGGTGTTCCATATAATACACCGTTTTCTGCGGCTTTTTTAATCGCCTCTGTAATATGCGGGTGGGCATGTCCGGTGATGATCGGGCCGTAAGCCGCCAAATAATCAATGTATTTGTTTCCGTCGACGTCCCAAAAATAAGCGCCATTTGCTTTCTCCATTGCAACAGGAGAACCCCCGCCAACTGCTTTATATGATCTTGAAGGGCTGTTTACACCGCCGACAATATGCTCTAATGCTTCACGGTGAAGTTCAACTGATTTTGTATACAAAAATAATAACCTCCTATATCTCCATGCGTCCCCTCTATTGTAGCATGCTTCGAGACAAGAACAACGGATTCAGGCTCAAGATCAAGGCCCATGGTTGTAATCTGGACAAGAATTGGATACGCTTAATACAAAAACATCCGGAGGTAATGAAATGACTATTGAAATCGGACAAAAAGCGCCTGATATTGAGTTGAAAGGTGATCATGGGGAGATAGTAAAATTATCGGATTATGAAGGGCAATATATCGTCCTTTACTTTTATCCAAAAGACATGACACCGGGATGCACAACTGAAGCCTGCGATTTTCGTGACAGCCATGAAAACTTCGCTGAGCTGGATGCTGTGATTATCGGCGTTAGCCCGGACAGCGAGGAAAAACACGGGAAATTTAAAGAGAAGCACAATCTGCCGTTTTTGCTGCTTGTCGATGACGAACACAAGCTGGCGGAGGCATTTGATGTGTGGAAACTGAAGAAAAACTTCGGAAAAGAATATATGGGAATTGAACGCTCCACTTTTTTAATTGACAAAGATGGCCGGCTCGTTAAAGAATGGAGAAAGGTAAAAGTGAAAGACCATGTAGCCGAAGCGCTCCAGACGCTGAAAGATATGTCGGAAAAGTAAAATTGTCAGTCAGCTTTATAATAAATGCTGCAACTTTTACCCTATTATCAATTGACAAATTATCGTAAAAAGAGGTACACTAATTATAAACATTATAATGTAAGAATCTTTTTTAGAAGAGAGGTGCATGACGGATGGCTGCACATGAACTAAAAGAAGCCTTAGAAACGTTGAAGGAAACCGGAGTTCGCATTACTCCTCAACGTCATGCGATTCTGGAATATCTCGTTAACTCTATGGCTCATCCAACAGCGGACGATATATATAAAGCTCTGGAAGGGAAATTTCCTAACATGAGCGTAGCGACGGTATATAACAACTTGCGTGTGTTCCGGGAATCCGGCCTGGTAAAAGAGCTCACATATGGCGATGCTTCTAGCAGATTTGATTTTGTTACATCCGATCACTATCACGCCATTTGTGAAAGCTGCGGTAAAATTGTGGACTTCCACTATCCCGGCCTTGACGAAGTGGAGCAGCTCGCTGCACATGTGACCGGCTTTAAAGTAAGCCACCACCGTTTAGAAATTTACGGCGTCTGCCAAGAGTGTTCAAAAAAAGAAAACCATTAAAATAAGCTGACCGCAAAACGGTCAGCTTATTTATTTCGACATTTTCTTCTTATTATAAGACTCATCAAATTCTTTTCCTTCTAAGCTTTGATCTAACGTCAGCGGCTCTCTGCAATGCATACACATATCTACTCTGCCTAAAACCTTGGTCTCTTTTTCACAGCCAGGGCAAATGACACGAACCGCTTTGGTCGAGAGCATGCCGATCCAAAAATAAACAACCGTGCTGAGCCCGATAGATAAAAGCCCGAGTATCATAAACAAACTCGAAAGCAAAACGGACTCCTTAAAAAAAATCCCGATGTACATAATGATAAACCCAACGAAAACCAAACTTAACGCAAACGTTCTGATCTTATTAATTTTGCTGGAGTATTTCGCCATGTCCATCCCCCTCTGAATTAAATATAGCACAAACCCGATGGGATTTTCTTCATGTTTTCGTTTGAAATGGAATTTAAATATGGAGACTTGCTTTGAAATTGTTTATAATAGTTCAATGTGTTTAGAAAAAAGGAATTTCGATTTAACCATAGAATTGAATCAAATAGAGAATGAAAAAATTGAACAATTGCATTGGAGGAATAGTGATGGAAAATCTTCTCCGTCCAATTTATCAAGAAAGAGCAAGCCATCCTAATACATTGGCTGTTATTATGATTGAGAGAAGAAACAAAACATCTTCCCTGACAGATAACTTTGATGCCGCTTTGCTTGTCATTGTAAAGCAGTCTGATAAACCTGTTTTTATAAAGCATTATGAATTTGATCACAAAACAGCCTCTTTACATGTGATAACTGATGCTCAGGTTCAAGAATGGATTTTGCTCGGCACAAATAGAAGAATGATAGATTGGATTGTAAACGGAAGAGTCATGTTTGACCGCAATGAGTATATTGCTGAGCTTATCGACAGGCTTAATACTTTTCCGTTTGCAGAACGCAAACTGAAGATCGGCCTTGAATACGGCAAGTTAATTAGAAGATACGTTGAAGGAAAAGCTTTCTTTGAAGCCAATCAATTTTTAGATGCCTACAATGCGGTAGTTCATGCCCTGCATCATCTCGCACGTATTGAAGTAATAGACAGAGGATTCCACCCTGAAACCACTGTGTGGAGTCAAGTGCGTCAAATCGAGCCTCAAGTGTACAAATTATATTCCGAGCTGATTGAAAGTCACGAAAGCTTGGAAAAAAGGCTTGAATTATTATTCTTAGCAAATGATTTCTTGATTCATTCTAAAGCTGAGATTGGTTCAGCACATATTTTCGAAGTCATGAAAGAAAAGGACATATGGCAATTTAGCGAGCTTCTTCAGCATCCTGACTTAATCCATTTCACTCAAGACCTTGGCGTCATGCTTGATTACCTGACGGAAAAAGGTCTTATCAGCGTGTGCCGAATGGAAACCAAAGGACAGGCTGTCTTTCATCGAGGATATTCTTTTAAAAAAGATGTTGACTCTGATTCTTGAGCATGGTATATTATTAAACGTCGCTGATGCGCTTCTGAAAAAACAAGCTCACAGCGGCGGAGAAATAAAATAAAAAACATTTGACAGAACAAAGTCGAAATGTTATACTAATAAAGTCGCTTCTCCAAGAAGTGCTGATGATCTTTGAAAACTAAACAAGACAAAACGTACCTGTTAATCAAGTTTTAAATAAATCGCACAGCGATGTGCGTAGTCAGTCAAACTACTTTATCGGAGAGTTTGATCCTGGCTCAGGACGAACGCTGGCGGCGTGCCTAATACATGCAAGTCGAGCGGACAGATGGGAGCTTGCTCCCTGATGTTAGCGGCGGACGGGTGAGTAACACGTGGGTAACCTGCCTGTAAGACTGGGATAACTCCGGGAAACCGGGGCTAATACCGGATGCTTGTTTGAACCGCATGGTTCAAACATAAAAGGTGGCTTCGGCTACCACTTACAGATGGACCCGCGGCGCATTAGCTAGTTGGTGAGGTAACGGCTCACCAAGGCAACGATGCGTAGCCGACCTGAGAGGGTGATCGGCCACACTGGGACTGAGACACGGCCCAGACTCCTACGGGAGGCAGCAGTAGGGAATCTTCCGCAATGGACGAAAGTCTGACGGAGCAACGCCGCGTGAGTGATGAAGGTTTTCGGATCGTAAAGCTCTGTTGTTAGGGAAGAACAAGTACCGTTCGAATAGGGCGGTACCTTGACGGTACCTAACCAGAAAGCCACGGCTAACTACGTGCCAGCAGCCGCGGTAATACGTAGGTGGCAAGCGTTGTCCGGAATTATTGGGCGTAAAGGGCTCGCAGGCGGTTCCTTAAGTCTGATGTGAAAGCCCCCGGCTCAACCGGGGAGGGTCATTGGAAACTGGGGAACTTGAGTGCAGAAGAGGAGAGTGGAATTCCACGTGTAGCGGTGAAATGCGTAGAGATGTGGAGGAACACCAGTGGCGAAGGCGACTCTCTGGTCTGTAACTGACGCTGAGGAGCGAAAGCGTGGGGAGCGAACAGGATTAGATACCCTGGTAGTCCACGCCGTAAACGATGAGTGCTAAGTGTTAGGGGGTTTCCGCCCCTTAGTGCTGCAGCTAACGCATTAAGCACTCCGCCTGGGGAGTACGGTCGCAAGACTGAAACTCAAAGGAATTGACGGGGGCCCGCACAAGCGGTGGAGCATGTGGTTTAATTCGAAGCAACGCGAAGAACCTTACCAGGTCTTGACATCCTCTGACAATCCTAGAGATAGGACGTCCCCTTCGGGGGCAGAGTGACAGGTGGTGCATGGTTGTCGTCAGCTCGTGTCGTGAGATGTTGGGTTAAGTCCCGCAACGAGCGCAACCCTTGATCTTAGTTGCCAGCATTCAGTTGGGCACTCTAAGGTGACTGCCGGTGACAAACCGGAGGAAGGTGGGGATGACGTCAAATCATCATGCCCCTTATGACCTGGGCTACACACGTGCTACAATGGACAGAACAAAGGGCAGCGAAACCGCGAGGTTAAGCCAATCCCACAAATCTGTTCTCAGTTCGGATCGCAGTCTGCAACTCGACTGCGTGAAGCTGGAATCGCTAGTAATCGCGGATCAGCATGCCGCGGTGAATACGTTCCCGGGCCTTGTACACACCGCCCGTCACACCACGAGAGTTTGTAACACCCGAAGTCGGTGAGGTAACCTTTATGGAGCCAGCCGCCGAAGGTGGGACAGATGATTGGGGTGAAGTCGTAACAAGGTAGCCGTATCGGAAGGTGCGGCTGGATCACCTCCTTTCTAAGGATATTTACGGAATATAAGACCTTGGGTCTTATAAACAGAACGTTCCCTGTCTTGTTTAGTTTTGAAGGATCATTCCTTCGAAACGTGTTCTTTGAAAACTAGATAACAGTAGACATCACATTCAATTAGTAACACAAGATATCACATAGTGATTCTTTTTAACGGTTAAGTTAGAAAGGGCGCACGGTGGATGCCTTGGCACTAGGAGCCGATGAAGGACGGGACGAACACCGATATGCTTCGGGGAGCTGTAAGCAAGCTTTGATCCGGAGATTTCCGAATGGGGAAACCCACCACTCGTAATGGAGTGGTATCCATATCTGAATTCATAGGATATGAGAAGGCAGACCCGGGGAACTGAAACATCTAAGTACCCGGAGGAAGAGAAAGCAAATGCGATTCCCTGAGTAGCGGCGAGCGAAACGGGATTAGCCCAAACCAAGAGGCTTGCCTCTTGGGGTTGTAGGACACTCTATACGGAGTTACAAAGGAACGAGGTAGATGAAGAGGTCTGGAAAGGCCCGCCATAGAAGGTAACAGCCCTGTAGTCAAAACTTCGTTCTCTCCAGAGTGGATCCTGAGTACGGCGGAACACGTGAAATTCCGTCGGAATCCGGGAGGACCATCTCCCAAGGCTAAATACTCCCTAGTGACCGATAGTGAACCAGTACCGTGAGGGAAAGGTGAAAAGCACCCCGGAAGGGGAGTGAAAGAGATCCTGAAACCGTGTGCCTACAAGTAGTCAGAGCCCGTTAACGGGTGATGGCGTGCCTTTTGTAGAATGAACCGGCGAGTTACGATCCCGTGCAAGGTTAAGCAGAAGATGCGGAGCCGCAGCGAAAGCGAGTCTGAATAGGGCGCATGAGTACGTGGTCGTAGACCCGAAACCAGGTGATCTACCCATGTCCAGGGTGAAGTTCAGGTAACACTGAATGGAGGCCCGAACCCACGCACGTTGAAAAGTGCGGGGATGAGGTGTGGGTAGGGGTGAAATGCCAATCGAACCTGGAGATAGCTGGTTCTCTCCGAAATAGCTTTAGGGCTAGCCTCAAGGTAAGAGTCTTGGAGGTAGAGCACTGATTGGACTAGGGGCCCCTACCGGGTTACCGAATTCAGTCAAACTCCGAATGCCAATGACTTATCCTTGGGAGTCAGACTGCGAGTGATAAGATCCGTAGTCGAAAGGGAAACAGCCCAGACCGCCAGCTAAGGTCCCAAAGTATACGTTAAGTGGAAAAGGATGTGGAGTTGCTTAGACAACCAGGATGTTGGCTTAGAAGCAGCCACCATTTAAAGAGTGCGTAATAGCTCACTGGTCGAGTGACTCTGCGCCGAAAATGTACCGGGGCTAAACGTATCACCGAAGCTGCGGACTGTTCTTCGAACAGTGGTAGGAGAGCGTTCTAAGGGCTGTGAAGCCAGACCGGAAGGACTGGTGGAGCGCTTAGAAGTGAGAATGCCGGTATGAGTAGCGAAAGAGGGGTGAGAATCCCCTCCACCGAATGCCTAAGGTTTCCTGAGGAAGGCTCGTCCGCTCAGGGTTAGTCGGGACCTAAGCCGAGGCCGAAAGGCGTAGGCGATGGACAACAGGTTGATATTCCTGTACCACCTCCTCACCATTTGAGCAATGGGGGGACGCAGGAGGATAGGGTAAGCGCGGTATTGGATATCCGCGTCCAAGCAGTTAGGCTGGGAAATAGGCAAATCCGTTTCCCATAAGGCTGAGCTGTGATGGCGAGCGAAATTTAGTAGCGAAGTTCCTGATTCCACACTGCCAAGAAAAGCCTCTAGCGAGGTGAGAGGTGCCCGTACCGCAAACCGACACAGGTAGGCGAGGAGAGAATCCTAAGGTGATCGAGAGAACTCTCGTTAAGGAACTCGGCAAAATGACCCCGTAACTTCGGGAGAAGGGGTGCTCTGTTAGGGTGCAAGCCCGAGAGAGCCGCAGTGAATAGGCCCAGGCGACTGTTTAGCAAAAACACAGGTCTCTGCGAAGCCGTAAGGCGAAGTATAGGGGCTGACGCCTGCCCGGTGCTGGAAGGTTAAGAGGAGCGCTTAGCGTAAGCGAAGGTGCGAATTGAAGCCCCAGTAAACGGCGGCCGTAACTATAACGGTCCTAAGGTAGCGAAATTCCTTGTCGGGTAAGTTCCGACCCGCACGAAAGGCGCAACGATCTGGGCACTGTCTCAACGAGAGACTCGGTGAAATTATAGTACCTGTGAAGATGCAGGTTACCCGCGACAGGACGGAAAGACCCCGTGGAGCTTTACTGCAGCCTGATATTGAATGTTGGTACAGCTTGTACAGGATAGGTAGGAGCCTTGGAAACCGGAGCGCCAGCTTCGGTGGAGGCATCGGTGGGATACTACCCTGGCTGTATTGACCTTCTAACCCGCCGCCCTTATCGGGCGGGGAGACAGTGTCAGGTGGGCAGTTTGACTGGGGCGGTCGCCTCCTAAAAGGTAACGGAGGCGCCCAAAGGTTCCCTCAGAATGGTTGGAAATCATTCGCAGAGTGTAAAGGCACAAGGGAGCTTGACTGCGAGACCTACAAGTCGAGCAGGGACGAAAGTCGGGCTTAGTGATCCGGTGGTTCCGCATGGAAGGGCCATCGCTCAACGGATAAAAGCTACCCCGGGGATAACAGGCTTATCTCCCCCAAGAGTCCACATCGACGGGGAGGTTTGGCACCTCGATGTCGGCTCATCGCATCCTGGGGCTGTAGTCGGTCCCAAGGGTTGGGCTGTTCGCCCATTAAAGCGGTACGCGAGCTGGGTTCAGAACGTCGTGAGACAGTTCGGTCCCTATCCGTCGCGGGCGCAGGAAATTTGAGAGGAGCTGTCCTTAGTACGAGAGGACCGGGATGGACGCACCGCTGGTGTACCAGTTGTTCTGCCAAGGGCATCGCTGGGTAGCTATGTGCGGACGGGATAAGTGCTGAAAGCATCTAAGCATGAAGCCCCCCTCAAGATGAGATTTCCCATTCCGCAAGGAAGTAAGATCCCTGAAAGATGATCAGGTTGATAGGTCTGAGGTGGAAGTGTGGCGACACATGGAGCTGACAGATACTAATCGATCGAGGACTTAACCTAATTTCTAATGATGTCACACCTGTTATCTAGTTTTGAGAGAACACTCTCAAAAAAACTCTTGACTTTTCAAGATATACATAGTATAATGTTAAATGTCACTGAAATTGTCTGGTGATGATGGCGAAGAGGTCACACCCGTTCCCATGCCGAACACGGAAGTTAAGCTCTTCAGCGCCGATGGTAGTCGGGGGTTTCCCCCTGTGAGAGTAGGACATCGCCAGGCAGACTTCATTCCGCAGTAGCTCAGTGGTAGAGCTATCGGCTGTTAACCGATCGGTCGTAGGTTCGAATCCTACCTGCGGAGCCATTATTGGAGAGCTGTCCGAGTGGTCGAAGGAGCACGATTGGAAATCGTGTAGGCGGTCAACTCCGTCTCAAGGGTTCGAATCCCTTGCTCTCCGCCACTGATATTTATACATAATCACAATTGAAAGTCTGGGCCCGTTGGTCAAGCGGTTAAGACACCGCCCTTTCACGGCGGTAACACGGGTTCGAATCCCGTACGGGTCATTATATGATGGAGGATTAGCTCAGCTGGGAGAGCATCTGCCTTACAAGCAGAGGGTCGGCGGTTCGAGCCCGTCATCCTCCACCATTATCATCGCGGGGTGGAGCAGTTCGGTAGCTCGTCGGGCTCATAACCCGAAGGTCGCAGGTTCAAATCCTGCCCCCGCAACCAAAAAATATATCCTTTTAAATAAGGAGCGCCCAAAGGGTGCAACCAATTAAAATCAAAATGGTCCGGTAGTTCAGTTGGTTAGAATGCCTGCCTGTCACGCAGGAGGTCGCGGGTTCGAGTCCCGTCCGGACCGCCATTTAAATAATAAGGCTCGGTAGCTCAGTTGGTAGAGCAACGGACTGAAAATCCGTGTGTCGGCGGTTCGATTCCGTCCCGAGCCACCACCTATGCCGGTGTAGCTCAATTGGTAGAGCAACTGACTTGTAATCAGTAGGTTGGGGGTTCAAGTCCTCTTGCCGGCACTGTTTTTTCAAAACTTAATGTGGAGGGGTAGCGAAGTGGCTAAACGCGGCGGACTGTAAATCCGCTCCCTCAGGGTTCGGCAGTTCGAATCTGCCCCCCTCCACCATTTATAGGGGCATAGTTTAACGGTAGAACAGAGGTCTCCAAAACCTCCGGTGTGGGTTCGATTCCTACTGCCCCTGCCAAATTTATGACATCTTGAGATTATGGCGGTTGTGGCGAAGTGGTTAACGCACCAGATTGTGGCTCTGGCACTCGTGGGTTCGATTCCCATCAATCGCCCCATATTATCATTGGGCTATAGCCAAGCGGTAAGGCAACGGACTTTGACTCCGTCATGCGTTGGTTCGAATCCAGCTAGCCCAGTCTCACTTTTATATCAATTGCATATAATGTATTAAGTCCCTTAAGATGCGGAAGTAGTTCAGTGGTAGAACACCACCTTGCCAAGGTGGGGGTCGCGGGTTCGAATCCCGTCTTCCGCTCCAATTACGGCGGCATAGCCAAGTGGTAAGGCAGAGGTCTGCAAAACCTTTATCCCCGGTTCGAATCCGGGTGTCGCCTTTCTTTTGCCGGGGTGGTGGAATTGGCAGACACACAGGACTTAAAATCCTGCGGTAGGTGACTACCGTGCCGGTTCAAGTCCGGCCCTCGGCACCAATTTTACTTACTTGATAAGTTAAATTGGTGTTTGTGCTTAAAAATATAATGAAGCTAATTATATCAATGATCTACATAAGTAGATCATTTTTTTATTGTATGAATATGTCGATGTAAGCACTGGACTGCATTTCATAGAAAATTGCTTTAGCTACTTATTATTATATTTCCAAAAAAACTTTTTTAAAATTCATTGACACTTTATCATATCCATGATATATTTATATTCGTCGGTTAGATACGACGTAAAACTTGCCGGTGTGGCGGAATTGGCAGACGCGCACGACTCAAAATCGTGTTCCTTCTGGAGTGTCGGTTCGACCCCGACCACCGGTATCCAATAGAACCCTGTTTCTTACATAAGTAAGAAACAGGGTTTTGTTTTTTATTAAAAAGAGGAGCCTATGTTTATTATAGGCTCCTTTTTGTTATTTACTCAGCATATTGGTCGATGATCTCTTCTAATACCTCTTCAAGTTGTTCGATATCATCAAGCTCTGATTGTCTGAAACGGACACGTACGAGCTGCTCTCCGTCATTATACATCTCTTCCAGCCATCCTCGCAGGCCTCTTGCCCGGCGATCGACTTCGAAAATAATTTCTAAACCGTCTTCCTCTAAAAGAAAAATAAGCTCTAATTCATCAAGCATCTGACGGTAATAGCCTGATGTTGGAACAAACTCAAATTCTTGAACGAAAGGTAGGCGGCGCTGGAAATAAGATGCCTGTTCACAGTCTGCTTCGTTAAGACGGAAGCCAAGGTTTTCAATTGCTTCTAACACATTTTCAACCCAGGGATGTGCTTCTACGAAGATACGATCGTGATCTGATTTATCAATACCGCCTTGAATGTCAAGGTCTGTCACTACTGCGACTTCTACCTTTCCTACAGTAATCGGTGTATCAAGAGGCAGGATGAAGGAGAACGGAAATTGATGTTCTTCTCCAGGCTGAATGGTGAATGAACCAGTTACTCGAACAGAATGAATTGTTGCGTATTTCCGGTGCTCTTCATCGTCTTTTACAATGACATATTTTGTATTGAGCTGTAAGTCAATGTAACGGATATCCTGGGCGATTTTCCCGCCTTTTACATGTACAGTTCCGCGGACTTCTTCTCCTGGACAATACGCATCTTTCTCCAAAATGGTATCGACTTTTGCTGCGCCGATGCCGGCACTTGCTGCAAGTTTCTTGAAAAATGACATGTTGATCTTCCCCTTTTTCTTTTTCTCAACAGTTATACGTGGGAAGAAGGAAAAAAGGTTCATTTATTTCAAAATAAATGAACCTTTTTTCCTATAATCGTTTATCTGAGGGACAGACTAAAATTGATGCTTGAGTAAAGGAGGAGACATGAATGAATAAAGAAACGATGGTCGCTGATGAATTACATAGAATGTTTTTAGCTGGTGAACTGCAAATCACAGTCGAGGAGGACATTAACAATCTTTCAGAAAGACTGAGAAGCGGCGAACTCAGATTAGACAGTTTGACCGGGGAAGATGCGTTTATAAAAGAAACAGTAAACGAAGCATTAAGAAGAGTGGAGCAATAAAATAAAAAGGCGGTTTCTCAAAATGAGAGACCGTCTTTTTTTATGGTTTCAGAAGCACTTTGATAGCTCCGTCTGTTTTCGTATCAAACACTTCATATCCGTGCTTTGCTTGATCTAACGGCAGAACATGTGTGATGATGTCGCCCGGATCTACTTTACCTGTAGCAATCAAATCATACAGGTACGGCATATAATGAATGACAGGGGCTTGCCCGGTTCTGATATTTACATTCCTTTGGAAGATGTCTCCGAATGGAAATGCATTGTATCTCATTCCATACACACCTGTCACTTGGATTGTGCCGCATTTTCTGACAGCCTGTGCCGCCGTTACTAATGCACCCATGGCTCCGCCGTGCATTTTAACACCGGTGGCGAGAAATTCAAGCGGGGACATTTTGCCGTCCATTCCCACGCAGTCGATGACGACATCTGCACCGCCCTGTGTGATTTCTTTCAAATATAATCCGGCGTTTTCTAAGTGTTCGAAATTAACGGTCTCTACATTGTTTGTTTTTTTGGCGTGCTGAAGGCGGTAGTCTACATAATCAACTGCAATGACTCTTTTGGCGCCTTTCATCCATGCGAATTTTTGCGCGAGCAGCCCGACTGGACCGCAGCCGAGAATAATGACGGTATCTCCCTCTTTTACTCCTGCGTTGTCAACGCTCCAATAGGCAGTCGACATAGCGTCTGAAAGCAATACTAATTTCTCATCTTCTATTTCACAGTCATCAGGCAGTTTAAAGGGAGTGAAGTTAGCATAGGGGACACGCATGTATTCAGCCTGGCCTCCGGGATAGCCGCCTGCTGATTCTGAATAGCCAAAATAAGCGCCGATTTCGCCGTTTGCGTTTGAATTGTCACATTGGCTTTCAAGCTGGTTTTTGCAAAAGAAACATTCGCCGCAGCTGACGTTAAATGGTATGATGACACGATCGCCTTTTTTGACCTTGTGAACGTCGGGGCCTGTTTCTTCCACAATGCCCATTGGTTCATGGCCGATGATATAATCTTCAGGGAAATTGGGAACCATGCCATGAATTAGGTGTAAGTCAGAGCCGCAGATTGCTGTGGTTGTCAGTTTGACGATGATATCATCAGGTTTTTTGATTTCTGGCGCTTTTACCTCTTTGACGCGGACGTCTTTAATGCCTTGATACGTAACAGCTTTCATTCATGATGTCTCCTTATTATTTAGTGATCGGGTGTTGCGAATGTTCCGAGACGATTCGTGTTATCAGGGAAAAGTTTTAGCCCGGCGATATCAATGGCTGTTTGTGCTGATTTCATATCGATTTGAAATTGTTTGTCCAAGTCAGAAGGGAAAAGCCAGCCTTTTTCCATCATGAGCTGTGATAGTTCGCCGTGCAGGTAAATGGCGGCGTCCAATTGATTGCGCAATGCTGTTCTGAGTTCTGGGCTTGCGGTTTCCGTGATGGCGACAGCATAATTTTTGATGCCGGTTTTTACGGAAATTAAGAAATCAAGGGCGAGTGCCGAATCAGCAAGGTCAGGCATGCCTTTTGCGTTTTTCGGGTCTAAGAAATCGTTCAATGATCGTCACCTCCTGTTATTGTCGGGGCCTTTTGATAGAGGCTCTGAAGTTCAGTTACGTCCCGTACAGACTGCTGTACATCCTTCTCCATAAGGGCTCTCAGTTCCTGATCGAACACCAGTCCCTGCATCATTTTTGATTTAAGTAAACATACGGTTTTGAAGTTGAGGATCTCGTGTAAATCAACTGTTTCGTGGTTTGCCAAACGGTCTTGTTCCATTTTTTCGGTCACCTCCTGGTTCAAAGGTATTTTTGCCTTGTCTCATGCTTTTATGCGAAAGTGCTATAATGGATAAAATATTTTCTTGGGGGAGTCGGATGATGAAACAAATTATTGCGATGGGCGGCGGGGGTTTTTCAATGGAACCAGATCATCTGATTCTTGATCAATTTATCATTAATCAGTCAAAGCAGCCCTCACCTCGCATTTGTTTTCTGCCAACGGCAAGCGGGGATGCAGAGAATTATGTCCAGCGGTTTTATCATGCTTTTCAACAGCTTGATTGTGACCCGTCTCATTTGTCTTTGTTTAAGCCGTCGACAACAGATTTAGCCTCCTTTATCTTGGAGAAAGATGTGATTTATGTCGGCGGAGGAAATTCAAGAAATTTGCTGGTGCTGTGGAAGGAGTGGGGACTGGATCATATATTAAGAGAAGCCTGGGAGAATGGCACTATTTTGGCGGGACTAAGTGCCGGTGCGATCTGCTGGTTTGAAGAAGGAGTGACGGATTCTGCCGGACCGCTGACCGGCTTGAAAAGCTTAGGTTTTTTGCAAGGCAGTTTTTGTCCTCATTATGATGGGGAGAAGGATCGGAGACCTTCATATCATCGCCTGATATTAGAGAAAGCGTTGAGCAACGGTTATGCGGCGGATGATGGAGCAGCTCTTCACTTTATTGATGATCAGTTTTTTCAGGCTGTAAGTTCAAGATTTCATGCAAATGCGTATGAGGTGTTGCTTCATGAAAATGGTGTCTCTGAAACAGCATTGCCGATTACATATTTGTCTTGAATATGCTGAATATTTTATACATTCCTCTTTTTTTCAGTTTGTTTTTATGATAAGATGAGTGGGAAATTAATAGTTACTAGGGGTGCCCGCTAGCGGGCTGAGAGAGAAGATATGCTTCTTAACCCTTTGGACCTGATCTGGTTCGTACCAGCGTGGGGAAGTAGAGGAATTGTTTTTATTGTTGCCGTATACTGCAATAATATGTTTCTTTCTGACTGTAACCGGGTTCATTCAACTGAATCCGGTTTTTGTGCTGGTTATGGGCTTGATTTTGTCCTTTCAAACAAAGAGAGGGGAAGGATAAGTAATGCAAAATCATTCAGTGCAGCAAGCCAACATTTCCATTATGTCGAGTTTTTCGGGGAGTAAAAAAGTATATGTAGAGGGTGCATCGCCGGATATTCAAGTGCCGATGAGAGAAATTGAACTTAGTCCGACGACAGGATCATTCGGCGAAGAGGAAAACGCACCGGTTCGTGTCTATGATACAAGCGGACCGTATACGGACCCCGATGTGAAGATTAATATTCAAGAAGGTTTAAAACCGCTCCGTCACAAGTGGATCACTGGGCGCGGTGATGTTGAAGAATACGATGGACGTGCTGTGAAGCCAGAAGACAACGGCTATAAAAAGGCTAACCCTAATGTAAGCTATCCCGGGTTAAAGCGGAAACCGCTGCGGGCGAAAGCGGGCCAAAATGTCACTCAAATGCATTATGCCAAAAAAGGAATCATTACACCTGAGATGGAGTTTATCGCAATTCGTGAGCATGTGTCTCCGGAATTTGTGAGAGATGAGGTAGCCAGCGGCAGGGCGATCATTCCAGCAAATATTAATCATCCAGAAAGTGAACCAATGATTATCGGCCGGAATTTTCATGTGAAAATTAACGCGAATATCGGAAATTCAGCGGTTACGTCTTCGATTGAAGAAGAAGTGGAAAAAATGACGTGGGCGATTCGCTGGGGAGCAGATACGATGATGGATCTTTCCACGGGGAAAGACATTCATACGACGCGTGAATGGATTATCAGAAATTGCCCGGTTCCGGTTGGCACCGTGCCGATCTATCAGGCGCTTGAAAAAGTAAACGGTGTAGCGGAGGATTTAACGTGGGAAATTTACCGTGACACGCTGATTGAGCAGGCTGAACAGGGTGTGGATTATTTCACGATTCATGCGGGTGTTTTGCTGCGATATGTACCGCTAACCGCTAAACGGACAACGGGAATTGTGTCACGCGGAGGAGCGATTATGGCACAGTGGTGTCTGGCTCATCATCAGGAAAGCTTTCTGTATACTCATTTTGAAGAAATCTGTGAAATTATGAAAACGTATGATATTGCCTTTTCTCTTGGAGACGGGCTTCGCCCAGGATCAATTGCCGATGCCAATGACGAAGCGCAGTTTGCTGAATTAGAGACGCTCGGAGAACTCACGCAAATTGCCTGGAAGCATGATGTTCAGGTGATGATTGAGGGGCCTGGTCATGTACCGATGCATAAAATCAAGGAGAACGTCGATAAACAAATGGAAATCTGTAAAGAAGCGCCTTTTTACACGCTAGGACCGCTGACGACGGATATTGCACCGGGCTATGACCACATTACATCAGCGATCGGAGCGGCGATGATCGGCTGGTATGGAACGGCCATGCTTTGTTATGTGACGCCGAAGGAGCATCTAGGGCTGCCAAACCGTGAAGATGTGCGTGAAGGGGTTATTACATACAAAATTGCGGCGCATGCGGCTGATCTTGCAAAAGGGCATCCGGGAGCGCAAATACGAGATGACGCTTTATCAAAAGCCCGCTTTGAATTCCGCTGGCGCGACCAATTTAACCTGTCGCTTGATCCGGAAAGAGCGCTTGAATATCATGATGAGACACTGCCTGCCGAAGGGGCAAAAACGGCTCATTTCTGTTCGATGTGCGGGCCGAAATTTTGCAGCATGAGAATTTCTCAGGATATCCGTGATTATGCCAAAGACAAAGAGCTCAATGAGTGGGATGCCATTCAAGAGGGTATGAAAGAAAAAGCTGAGGAATTTGTAAAACAAGGCAGCAAACTTTATAAGTAACAGTATACAAAAGCGATTGACAGGCCAAATTGAATACGTTTTAATATAGCTAATATACATTTCCAACATTTGCTGATCGGACCACCGAAGGCTCTTATCTCTTGAGATAAGGGCCTTTTTATTTTTAAAGGAGGGAGAAATGATGGGAACCAAAAAAGAGAAAGGGAGAAGACACTTCAGAAAACGAAAAACATATGGCAATCAGATGCTGCCGCTGGCGCTTCTTATTGAACAGAACAAGCGGGAGATAATGAATAATGAAGAGTTAATGGAGAAAATTTATATGAAGATTGACGAGAAGCATACGGCAGTCCGTGAATCTATGTAAAAAACCCGCTGAATAAACAGCGGGTTTTTTCTATGCGATTAAACTTCTTTTTTAATCGGCAAACCTAAGCCTTCTGCCACACGTTTTCCGTATTCAGGATCAGCTTTATAAAAGTGCTCGATTTGGCGGAGTTTAATTTCTTCTTTTTCTACCGGTTTCATTGCATTTACGATATTTTCTACAAGGCGGGTGCGTTCCTCTTCGCTCATTAAACGGTAGAGATCGCCGGCTTGTGTGTAGTGATCATTGTGATCGTAGCTTACGCTGTCAGCCATTCCTTGTACTGGATAAGCCGCTTGTTTATCCTCAGGTGACTCAGTCGGTCCGCCGAAGCTGTTTGGCTCGTAGTAGACGGATCCGCCGCCGTTATTGTCAAAGCGCATTTGTCCGTCACGCTGATAGTTTCTTACTTCGTTGCGTGCGCGATTGATCGGCAGGGCTTGGTGGTTTGCTCCGACACGGTAGCGATGCGCATCATGATACGCAAACAGACGCCCTTGAAGCATTTTATCCGGTGATACATCAATACCGGGGACCAGTGTTCCAGGTGAGAATGTTGCTTGTTCTACTTCAGCAAAGTAGTTTTCCGGATTTCTGTCAAGAACCATGCGGCCGACTTCAATGAGCGGATAGTCTTTTTGGGACCATACTTTTGTGACATCAAACGGATCGAAGCGATACGTATTTGCGTCTTCTAAAGGCATGATTTGCACATATAATTTCCATGCAGGGAAATCGCCGTTTTCGATTGCGTTGAACAGATCTTCTGTATGATAATCCGGGTTTTCACCGGCAATTTTTGCAGCTGTCTTCACATCAAGGTTCTTCACGCCTTGTTCTGTTTTAAAGTGGTACTTGATCCATACGCCTTCGTCTTCGGCATTTGTCCATTTGAATGTATGGCTTCCAAAACCGTGCATGTGGCGAAGTGTAGCAGGAATTCCGCGGTCAGACATCAGGATCGTCACTTGGTGTAAAGATTCCGGTGAAAGTGACCAGAAATCCCATACAGCTGTAGGATTTTTCAAGTGTGTTTTTGGATCTCTTTTTTGTGTATGGATAAAATCAGGGAACTTAATCGCATCGCGGATGAAGAATACCGGCGTATTGTTACCGACGATGTCATAGTTTCCTTCTTCCGTATAAAACTTAACAGCAAATCCGCGCGGGTCGCGAACGGTGTCAGCAGAGCCAAGTTCACCGGCAACTGTTGAGAAACGGATGAACAAAGGTGTGCGTTTGCCGACTTCTGATAAGAAAGCAGCTTTTGTATATTTTGTTACATCGTTTGTCACTTCAAAATAACCGTGTGCACCTGCACCTTTAGCGTGAACGACACGCTCAGGAACACGCTCTCTGTTGAAATGGGCCAATTTTTCGAGTAAGTGTACATCTTGGATTAAAGTTGGTCCGCGAGAACCGGCAGTCATTGAATTTTGATTATCTCCAACTGGAGCGCCCCAGCTAGTTGTCAGTTTATTTGAACTCATGTCATCACCTCTTGGAATTTATAAGAACATAATATCATCTCTAAGTAAAAAGTCAATATTATTTTATAATCATTATAAAATAATCATTTATATAATGCGATAAAAACTATTAAATAAAGCAGAAAACCCTTGGCAGAACAGCTAAATAGAGATGATATAGGCTTCAAAGAAAAAAGCGCTATTTGCGAATATGAAAAGTAAGTGATAAACATTAATACAAAAAATGTAGAATAAAAAAGAGTTGACATATCGGAATAATTTGAATTAACATGATATTCAAACAAAAAACAATTGGGCAGCTGATCGGACCGCCGAAGGCTCTCATCTCTACAAAAAACAGAGATGGGGGCCTTTTTGTTTTTTTAGAAGGCGGGGTTGGCAGAAGGAGAGGGATAAAAGTGGCTGTGACCATCAGTATCAAGGAAAAAGCATTTGCTCAAGAAGGCCGCAAAACTGCGGTCTTGGAGAATATTCAATTATCAATTGCACCGGGTGAGTTTTTAACGCTCATCGGACCGAGCGGATGCGGAAAAAGCACACTTTTAAAGATAATTGCAGGACTTGATTCTGATTTTAGCGGGCGTATCGAAATTAACGGACGGCATGTGACTGCACCAAGTATTCAGCAAGGATTTATTTTTCAGGAACACCGTCTCTTTCCTTGGCTGACGGTTGAGCAGAATATTGCCGCCGATTTGAATTTGAAAGATCCAAAAGTCAAACAAAAGGTAGATGAGCTGATCGAGATTGTCAGATTAAAAGGATCAGAGAAAGCATATCCGCGTGAGCTGTCGGGCGGTATGTCTCAAAGAGTGGCCATCGCACGAGCTCTTCTGCGGGAGCCGGAGGTGCTGCTTTTGGATGAACCGTTCGGTGCGTTAGACGCGTTTACTCGAAAACACCTTCAAGACGTGCTGCTGGATATATGGCGGAGGAAAAAAACAACGATGATACTCGTCACTCATGATATAGATGAATCTGTTTACTTAGGGAATGAGATTGCGATCCTAAAAGCCAAACCGGGAAAAATTCATAAGCTGATGCCAATTCATCTGGCTTATCCCCGAAACAGGACGACGCCTGATTTCCAAGCGATCAGACAGAAGGTGCTGTCGGAATTCGAAAAAACAGAAGACGTTGAGTATGCAGAAGGATCAGGGATATAGAAGGGGTTGGAGCAGAGATGAAACAAGGAATCATTGTATTGGCATCTATTTTTTTTCTGCTGGCAGGATGCGGAAATGGAGCCAGCGGTGACAAAAAACCATTGAAAGAAATTCGGATCGGAATACAGCAAAGCTTAAGCCCGCTTTTAATCGCCAAGGAAAAAGGCTGGTTTGAAGAGGCTTTTGAAAAAGAAGGCATCAAGGTGAAATGGGTGGAGTTTCAAAGCGGGCCGCCACAATTTGAAGGGCTTGCAGCAGATAAACTTGACTTTTCTCAAGTCGGCAATTCACCAGTGATCGCTGGGCAAGCGGCAGGCATTGATTTTAAAGAAATCGGCTTGTCTCAGGATGGATTAAAGGCGAACGGTATACTTGTGAATCCAGACAGCGGGATTAAGGAGGTCAAAGATTTAAAAGGAAAGAAAATTGCTGTAGCGAAAGGCAGCAGCGGCTTTGACTTTTTGTATAAAGCGCTTGATCAATCAGGTTTGTCAGCTGATGACGTGACCATTATTCAGCTGCAGCCTGATGAAGCGGCTTCTGCGTTTGAAAACGGTTCGGTTGAGGCTTGGTCCATCTGGGAGCCGTACCTATCCTTAGAAACAATCAAACACGGAGCAAAACTTCTTGTGAATGGTGAAAGCACCGATTTATATTCACCAGGGTTTACATTAGTGAGAACAACATTCTCTAAGGAACATCCAGACGAAGTGGTCCGTTTTCTGAAGGTTTTTAACCAGGCGGTTGTATGGCAAAAGGAACATCCGGATGAAGCGGCTGACCTGTATGCAAAAATAAAAGATCTCGATAAAAAGATCGTAGAAAATGTGCTGAAAAATACGGAGCCTCTGAATGAGGTTATTCGTGAAGACATTATAAAAGCGCAGCAGGAGACAGCGGATTTTCAATTTAAAACAAAAGCGATAGATAAGAAAATTGATGTGAGAGAAGTTGTTGATAATTCATTTATCAAAAAAGCGTTAAAGGAAAACGTCTCTGGAGGTGATCCATCATGAAAGCAGAGGCTGCAGGTTCACTGCCGAAAGCAAATGCTGAAGCGATACAAAGAAAGCCCCATAGAATCAAATACGGGTGGGCAAAGGGGCTTCTGCTGCCTGCTGTGCTCATAGCCATCTGGCAGGTGATCGGCAGTCTTGGCATCGTGTCGGCGACAGTGCTCCCTACTCCTGTTGCGATCTTGCTGACGTTTAAAGAACTCATTTTGACAGGCGAGCTCTTTGGCCATCTGCAAATCAGTATATACCGCGCAGCGCTTGGTTTTGTACTTGGTGCGGGTCTTGGACTTTTGATCGGTATTTTGGCCGGATTCTCTAAACGGACGGAATTGTATCTTGACCCATCATTGCAAATGCTCAGAACCGTTCCGCATTTGGCTGTCACGCCGCTGTTTATTTTATGGTTCGGTTTTGATGAAATATCTAAAATTTTGTTGATTGCGCTCGGCGCTTTCTTCCCTGTGTATATCAATACATTTAACGGCATTCGCGGAGTTGACGCTAAGCTGTTCGAAGTTGCCCGGGTGCTTGAATTTAAATGGCACCAGCAGATGACAAAAGTGATTGTGCCGGCATCCCTGCCCAATATATTGCTCGGCATTCGTTTATCGCTAGGTATTGCATGGCTTGGGCTTGTTGTAGCGGAGCTGATGGGTTCGAGTTCTGGGGTCGGTTACATGATCATGGATGCCAGACAATTCTCACAAACGAATAAAGTGTTTGCCGGGATTATCATTTTTGCGGTGGTTGGAAAGCTGACGGATTCTTTTGTCAGGCTGCTAGAACGAAAGCTATTAAAGTGGAGAAACAGTTATGAGGGAAAATAGACGAAAAGGAGAGAGTGATATGGACATTCTTTGGTTTATTCCGACGCATGGAGACGCAAGGTATTTAGGGTCGGAAAGCGATGGACGGACGGCGGATCATGAATACTTTAAACAAGTGGCGCAGGCCGCTGACAGGCTAGGGTATACAGGAGTCCTACTGCCGACGGGAAGATCGTGCGAGGACCCTTGGCTCACCGCCTCGGCGTTAGCGGGAGAAACAAAAGACTTAAAGTTTTTAGTCGCGGTACGGCCCGGGTTAATGCAGCCTTCTCTTGCAGCCAGAATGACCTCTACCTTAGATCACATTTCAGATGGACGGCTCTTGATTAATGTTGTGGCAGGAGGTGATCCGTACGAGCTAGCCGGGGACGGACTGTTTATCAGTCATGATGAGCGCTATGAAGCAACGGACGAATTTTTAACTGTTTGGCGGGGGCTTTTGCGCGGAGAAACGGTTACCTTTGAAGGAAAACATATAAAAGTGGAAAACAGCAATTTGCTATTCCCGCCGCGGCAAACACCGCACCCGCCTATCTATTTCGGCGGATCCTCACAGGCTGGAATTGAAGTCGCGGCAAAGCATACAGATGTGTATTTAACGTGGGGTGAGCCTCCTGAGCAGGTAAAAGAAAAGATTGAGAGAGTCAAAAAGCAAGCGGAAAAAGAGGGAAGAACTGTGCGGTTCGGCATCAGGCTGCATGTGATCGCACGTGAAACAGAACATGAGGCGTGGGAAGCGGCTGAGCGTTTAATCAGCCATTTGGATGATGACACGATTGCCAAAGCACAGGACGCTTTGCGCCGTGCTGATTCTTCGGGTCAAAGGCGGATGGCGGAGCTTCATCGAGGCGATCGGACAAAGCTTGAAATCAGCCCGAATCTGTGGGCGGGTATCGGCCTGGTCAGAGGAGGGGCAGGCACTGCTCTTGTCGGAGATCCGCAGACCATTGCCGACCGCATAGCGGAGTACCAGGCCCTCGGCATTGAATCATTTATTTTTTCCGGCTATCCTCATTTAGAGGAAGCGTACTATTTTGCAGAGCTCGTCTTCCCGCTTTTGCCGTTCGAAAATGAGCGGACAAGGAAGCTTCAGAAAAAAAGAGGAGAAGCCGTCGGAAACACTTATTTTGTCAAAGAGAATCAAGCTTCAGTTTAAGTGAAAACACAGCCTCCGAGCATGGTATGATAACAAAAAAGGAGGCTGTTTTTATGAGAATACTTATTAGTGCCTTTTCTCTGATGGTTATGCTGTCTGCATGCGGAAATACGAAGCACATGGAAATCAAAGAGGCAGATGTTTCAGATATTGAAAAAAACAGAATGAAGATTGCGTCTCCACATTCCTTCGCTGCGGAAGTGACTAATATCAACGAAAGCATTTCTGAGGCTGACATGTACATTGAACATTACCAAAACGGAAAACTTGTTGAAACGATAGGTCCGATAACTGCTGATTACACGGAAGAAAATCCCGATACATTACAATTTGTTTATTTTGAGAATGAGGAAGAGAAGAAAAAAATGAGCACCATTCACTTTGGCATTGTTGATGAACAAGGGAGCAGCACGGCTGCTTCATCGTTTCAGCGTGACGTCAGCACTGCACAGGAAATGACTCAGAATATATCATCAGCGGAGCCGATTTCTTTCGGAAAACCTGTATTGATCGGCAGCAGTATAAAAGATTCTAACGGTACAATGAAAACCTCTGAAAACAAAAATGAACTGATCAAACATAAAGATGCTCTGCTTTATTATGTTGAATTGCATAAATAGAATGGACGGCTTAGACCGTCTGTTTTACCGAGCGATGTGCTTGCATTTTAGAATACAACATGATACATTTTAAATCGTAAACATTACGATTTAAAGGAGGTTTTTTCTTGGCTAAGAAATCAAAAGTGGCAAAAGAATTGAAACGCCAGAAGCTTGTTGAACAATATGCAGCTATTAGACAGGAGTTAAAGGCAAAAGGAGATTACGAAGCTCTCAGTCAGCTGCCGAGAGATTCAGCACCTGGAAGACTCCATAACCGCTGTATGGTAACGGGCCGCCCGAGAGGATATATGAGAAAATTTAAAATGTCCAGAATTGCTTTTAGGGAGCTGGCGCATAAAGGCCATATTCCCGGTGTGAAAAAAGCAAGCTGGTAAGAAAAAACTCCGGACGATTACATCGCGCCGGAGTTTTTTTCATTTTTCTTGAAGGAAATGACGTAGGATAGGTGCTGGATGATCATGATGATAAATACGACAATAATAGGGAAAAAGGGAATGTGTGACTGAAACAGCGGATAAAAAATGAGCAGGACAGCGGCGGCAGGCAGTGAAAAGTAGACGGCGATATATGACGCACGGCAGGCTTTTGCCGTCATCATCTGCTCTCTTTCATCCTGTTCCTCAAATTCATCTGGCAGCAGGAGATTTTTTGACGCAGGCCGGCTTTTCTTTTGTAAATACATATAAACCGCAGCTGCCGCAATAAAAAGAATAAACGGGGTGATGTTTATTTCAAACATCATCTGGCCGTTCTTTGTGCTGAAAAAGGCTCCAATGCCTTCCGAAGCTTCAAAGTATGCAACCAGTGTCCAGCATGCAAGGCCGAACAAAACGAGGTGAAATGCTGCTTTTGTTTTCATGCCCATATTAGTCTTCCTCCTCTAGCCAAAAGACATCCTCCATTTGCATGGAGAAAGCTTTGCAGATTTTTAATGCTAATAACAGTGAGGGAACATAGTCTCCTTTTTCAATTGCTGCTACCGTTTGTCTCGTAACGCCGACCGTTTCTCCGAGTTTTTCCTGAGAATAGCTGAAGCGCGCTCTGAGCTCTTTCACTTTATTTTTCATCATGACGTATGCCACCTTCATATTCTCACTTTCTTCCATTGTATAGTTTATTTAACATTATGTAAATGTAACTTAACAACATTGCAAAAATAAAAATTTTTTTCGACAAATTTTTTATATTCCCTTGACGAAATTTTAATAAACGTGTAACATAATAAAAGTCAAAGCGGTGCTGACACCGACAATCACAAATGCGGGTGTAGTTTAGTGGTAAAACCTCAGCCTTCCAAGCTGATGTCGTGAGTTCGATTCTCATCACCCGCTCCATACATACGTTATTAACGCAGTGTTTCGTTTCTCAGATAAACGAAGTATTGCGTTTTTTTATGTAAAAAAGAACACGAATCTCGTGTTCTTTTACGTAAGCCAATGTACTGTATGGCCGCCGCCGTGAATTTGTTCAAACATTTTCGTTAATGATGTTAAAAGGTTAACGGCGTTTTCTTTTTCAATCGATGGCGGGAAAAAGATGATTTGCAGCATGCTTTTTGTATCTGCTGTCACGGGTTTTTGATTGACGTTGGTTTTGAAGTCGCCAAATACACCGTTTTCATCAGAATAAATCAGTATGTTATTTTTTTCTCCTATTGAAATCCGGACTGGCTCCTGAAGCTTGCCGGCATCATAGATCATAATGGGAAGAGAATATTTTAACGCGAAAAAATGTATGGTATCATGGGCTGAATCCTCGCTTTCCATGAATTGTTCTTTGGATATCGGGATCAGCATTTGCTCCATCGGCGTTTTTTCTCCCTCGAATGAAGGGTCCAGCTGCTTAAAGATTGTCTGCCATTCTTTGACGAAAGGCTGGTCCGATATTCCGCCGTCCGCATAGTCAAAAAACAGAGACTCTTGAAATAAACGAAGTCTGCCTTTCAGCATTTGCGGAGAGGAGCCGACTTCAATATTTTCATATATCACAGCGGCTGCATTTATTCCTGCCGCACGTTCAGTAATAACAGGATCAAGTTTGATATTCACATGTATTCACTCCAATTACGGGATATCAACCTATTATACAACGGCTTATTGTTTTATCACAAAGAAAGGAGGCTGTGCAAAACATGAACGTTTATCAGCTGAAAGAAGAATTAATTGAATACGCAAAAAGCATTGGCGTGGACAAGATCGGTTTTACGACCGCTGATACATTTGACAGTTTAAAAGACCGTTTGATTCTTCAGGAGTCACTCGGATATCTTTCCGGTTTTGAAGAGCCTGATATTGAAAAAAGAGTGACGCCAACGCTGCTTTTGCCGAAAGCGAAATCAATCGTGGCCATTGCACTTGCTTATCCTTCGAGAATGAAGGATGCGCCAAGAAGCACGCGAACTGAGCGCAGAGGCATTTTTTGCAGAGCCTCCTGGGGAAAGGATTATCATGACGTCCTGCGGGAAAAGCTCGATCTTCTGGAGGATTTTCTGAGAAGCAAGCATGAGGATATCAGGACAAAATCAATGGTCGATACGGGTGAATTGTCTGATCGGGCAGTGGCGGAACGGGCCGGAATTGGGTTCAGCGCCAAAAACTGTATGATTACAACGCCGGAGTACGGGTCTTATGTGTATTTGGCGGAAATGATTACAAATATACCTTTCGAGCCGGATGTCCCGATTGAGGATATGTGCGGATCATGCACCAAATGTTTAGATGCTTGCCCGACGGGAGCGCTTGTGAACCCTGGGCAGCTTAACGCTCAGCGCTGTATATCTTTTCTGACCCAGACAAAAGGATTTTTGCCGGATGAATTCCGCACGAAAATTGGAAACCGCCTGTATGGATGCGATACGTGCCAAACGGTATGTCCAATCAATAAAGGGAAGGATTTTCATCTTCATCCTGAAATGGAACCGGATCCCGAGATTGCAAAACCATTATTGAAGCCGCTTTTAACCATCAGCAACCGTGAATTTAAAGAGAAATTCGGACATGTTTCAGGCTCGTGGCGCGGAAAAAAACCGATTCAACGGAATGCGATTCTGGCGCTTGCCCACTTTAAAGACACCTCCGCACTGTCTGAACTGACGGAGCTTATGCATAAAGATCCGCGCCCGGTCATCAGGGGGACGGCTGCCTGGGCGATCGGGAAAATCGGAGACAACACATACGCGGAGGAGCTTGAAAAAGCACTGGAAAAAGAAAATGATGAAGAGGCAAAGCAGGAAATTGAAAAAGGAATTGAATTGCTAAAAGCCGGCATGACTAAATAAGTCTTGTCCTGACATACGTATAGAGCAGAAGGAAAAAACACTTGAGATGCAGCCAAGTGTTTTTTCTCTATAAAAAAGTATGTCGGGTGGGGTGAACTTGAAGCACATATTAGAACAACTAGCGGAGGAGCGTCTTAGCTATCTGGTGAACGGGCATGATCTGAGACAGGAGCCTCAAGTCGGAGACCTGGAAGTCATGGAACGTAAGAAGAAGCTTCTGGAAAAACGTAAGATTGAGATGATAAAAGCGAAAGCGAAAGCTGTCATTGACAATGTGCAGGTTGAGGATGACGGAACCACCTGCATCAGGTATATCATACACTTCGAATATTTATACAAGGAGCAGGATGACACTCTGTATATGGAAGAGCATATAGAAGAAAGAGTCGCTTTTCTTTATGATCAAATTCTGATTAAGGATCAGGAAGTGAAAAAAAAACCGGCGGGATTTAGTGAAGGCCAAAGCATTATTGACTATTCCCAGGAAGAAAGGGAAGCGTTTGGCCGAGCTTTTCAATATGACCGGCTCGGAGCGGTACAATATGCCGAAAAATATTGGAACAAGCGTAATCCGGCTTATAAAAATTTCAGCGATAATTGCACGAATTTTATTTCTCAGTGTCTTCATGCAGGGGGAGCGCCAATGCGAGGCCACCCGAACAGAGGGTCTGGCTGGTGGATGAAACAAAGTTCTTGGAGCTATAGCTGGACGGTGGCTCACTCGATGAAAATGTATTTGACGAATTCAAAGGCTGGCCTTCGGGCGGTGCGTGTAAAATCAGCGGAAGAGCTGGTGCCGGGTGATGTGATTTGCTATGATTTTGAAGGGGACGGCCGGTTTAATCACACAACGATTGTGGTGGCGAAGGATAAAGGCAATATGCCGCTTGTCAACGCCCAGTCCTATGACAGCCGGATGAGGTATTGGTCTTACGAAGATTCAACAGCATACACACCGTCTATCCGATATGCCTTTTTTCATATCGTTGATGATACGACAAAAGAGTAATTAATGATATAATGATGAGCGGATAAGAAAAATTAGAGGTGAACACAGTGGCATTACATGTCGTTTTATATCAACCAGAAATTCCTGCTAATACAGGGAATATCGCACGTACTTGCGCAGCAACAGATACAACGCTCCATCTGATTCGTCCGCTCGGCTTTTCAACTGATGATAAAATGCTGAAGCGCGCCGGACTTGATTATTGGGAGTTTGTAAACGTAGTGTATCATGACTCGTTAGAAGGATTATTTGAGGCATATAAAAACGGGCAGTTTTTCTTCATCACGAAATTCGGTCAAAGGCCGCATACATCTTTTGACTACACGGATATTAACGAGGATTATTTCTTTGTGTTCGGAAGAGAAACAAGCGGTTTGCCAAAGGAATTAATTCAAAATAATATGGACCGATGCCTGCGTCTTCCGATGACAGAGCATGTCAGATCGCTAAATCTGTCCAATACCGCAGCGATTCTAGTGTATGAGGCGCTGCGTCAGCAAAATTACCGAGATTTAAAATAGTGAAAAACCCGCCCATGTGTATGGGCGGGTTTTTTTATAGAACTGTGTTTTGTTATTTTAGGCTTAACAACGTAACAGTGTTATGTTACAATGTATCCATCAAAGGAGCTGGACTTATGGAAGATCAATTAATCTCTAAAAAAGAATTGCTTGAAGAAACATCCATCTCATACGGTCAGCTGTATCGATGGAAACGGAAAAATTTAATCCCTGAGGAGTGGTTTATACGTAAATCCACATTTACAGGGCAAGAGACGTTTTTTCCTAGAGAGGATATTTTAAAGCGCATTTCAATCATTCAAAAGATGAAAGAAAATTTGTCTTTGGATGAGATGCGGGAGATGCTGTCACCGAAAATGAAGGATGTGAGCATGACGGCTGATGAATTGCTGACGAAAGGCTTGATATCAAAGCCGGCTCTCCATGTCTATTCAGAAGGCGGAGCAGAAACGGTTTTTTCTTCTCGTAATCTGCTGTCGCTGTATGTGCTTGAAGGGCTTTTACAGTCCGGAAATGTCAGCCTGGAAGAAGCGAAATTGGCTGCTGACGTATTGAAGAAGCATGAAACAGCGGAGATCAAGAAACAGACGGAACTGATCATTTTGCGCAAGCTGGGTGTAACGACTTGTTTTATAGCGGCTGCCGCAGACAGCATCCTTTTTGAGTCGTCCGTTAAGATTGTGGAAAGAGTGGATTTAGCCAATGCTTCAGAGGAACTAAAGACAAAATATATGCAGGAGGGCCATCAATGGAAATAATGGATAATCTGGTGATAAACGGTACGGGGAGTTCGAAGGGCGGAAAATTTCAATCAGTTGAGATTAATGGCAGCGGAACTGTGGCCGGAGATGTGGAGTGTGACTCTTTTTCATTCAACGGCACCGGTAAAGCGGACGGGAGCGTCAAGGCAAAAACAGTAACCATCAGCGGCTCAGGCAAAATTCATGGGGATGTTAATGCAGAATCCATCCGCATGAATGGAACAGGTTTTATCCAAGGTGAGACCGCCGCTAAACAATTGAAGGTCGCGGGATCATCAACATTTGGCGGAGCAGTCAAGGCTGATGACATTGTGATCACCGGAAAGGCGGTCATGGAAGCCGATTGCGAAACGGAAACATTTCAGACTGAAGGGAAATGCAAAGTCAGCGGTCTCCTAAATGCTGATCAGGTGAATATCAAGCTTTCTTCTGGAGAGAGTTATGTGCGGGAGATCGGCTGCCGCCATCTTCAAGTGACGGGCAGAAAAGGGATGCTGACATTGCTGAAGCTGATGCCGCAGCCTGTGTTAACAGCTGAACTGATTGAGGGAGACGTGATTGAGCTGACACATACGAACGCCAAGATTGTGCGGGGAAACACAGTGAAAATCGGTCCGAACTGCCAGATTGAGACTGTGGAATACAGCGGCGATTACACTTGTGATCCGAACGCTTCGGTAGGCACATACACAAGAATGTAAGGAGGATCATATGGAAACAGCAAAATTAGGACATTTAAAATTATATGGTGCCGGGCACGCTTCGGGAGGCGCCTATCACCATGTCAGCATCAAAGGTGAAGGTGTGATTGGAGAAGGACTGTCCGCTGCAGGCTGCCGCATATACGGCACAGGCCGTTTTCTCGGGAACGCGGAGACTGAACGGCTGAAAGTACTCGGAGAAAGCGAGTTTGAAGGCGATTTGAGTGCGGGCAAAATCAGCATATACGGGACAATGCAAGTCAGAGGCGCTCTTCATGTTGGCCGATTGAAGCTGAAAGGTCTGACAGAGATCGGCGGCAATATGGCAGGGGATTCGTGCGAAGCAAAAGGAAAGCTCAGCGTTAAAGGCGATTGTGAAATCGAATCGTTTCATATCACTGGCTGTGTGGACGTAACAGGTTTGCTGAATGCAGGCGAGATTGATATCGGATTGAGTCATGATGCCAGCCGGGTCCGTGAAATAGGCGGAACGTCAATTAAAGTAAAAAAACGTGCGCGCTTTTTTACGCGAAAAAAAGCGAGACTAACTGCGGAGCTGATAGAGGGAGATAAAATCTATTTGGAACATACCGAGGCGGCGGTGGTCAGAGGGAAAGAAGTTGTTATCGGGCCAGGCTGTAAAATCGGCACAATTGAGTTTGAAAACAAATGCGAATGCGATCAGCATTCAAAAGTTATGAAAAGAGTTAAGTTGTAAAACATTGTTCTGTTACACAGAGAAAGGGTGCTCTCAAGAGGGAGCACCCCTTTTCTTTTTATTCTTTTCCCGGCTTACTATCGTATCCTGCGGTAAAAATTGATACTAAAAAAGTGACAATGACACCCATCATGATGATTGTTTTCACCGTCTCTCCCCCTCTTCAATTTTTCCTGCTGTCCGAGTCTGGATGATTCTGTATTTTCTTTATTATGAACGCACGCAGTCTGCCTTGTCAACGCTGCATAGGGTATCTTTATTTTTAAGAAACCAAAGCATGTATCACGAGCTGACGGCATAGATTGTATCAAAGTACCTTTTTTTGCACAGCGCATCAAACATGATAGAGGAGGTCCTTATGGATATATTAAAGAAAATTGAAAAGTACAGAGAGGAAGAGCAGCGTCTGAAATGGGAAGGAACATTCGCTGATTATTTGGAGATTATTAAAGAAAATCCAATGGTCGCGCAATCTGCTCATTCTCGTGTTTTTAATATGATAAAAGACAGCGGGATAGAGGAGATTGACGGACGGAAGAAGTACAGCTTTTTTGACCGCGAGCTGTTCGGGCTTGAAGAATCCCTCGAGCGCCTTGTGGAGGAATATTTTCATCCGGCCGCGAAAAGGCTTGATGTCAGAAAGCGGATTCTGCTTTTAATGGGCCCTGTGAGCGGCGGTAAATCAACGCTGGTCACAATGCTCAAAAAAGGTCTTGAAGCGTACACGCTGACGGATAATGGTGCTGTATATGCGATTAAAGGCTGCCCGATGCACGAGGACCCCCTTCATTTAATCCCCCATCATTTGCGGGAGGATTTTTACAGAGAATACGGCATTAGAATAGAAGGAAGCCTTTCACCATTAAATGTGATGAGGCTGGAGGAAGAGTACGGAGGGCGAATTGAAGATGTGAGGGTGGAGCGAATCTTCTTTTCTGAGGATAAGCGTACGGGAATCGGCACCTTCAGTCCGTCTGATCCGAAATCTCAGGATATTGCCGATTTGACGGGAAGTATTGATTTCTCAACCATTGCTGAATACGGTTCTGAATCTGATCCGCGCGCCTACCGGTTTGACGGAGAGCTGAACAAGGCGAACCGAGGCATGATGGAGTTTCAGGAGATGCTGAAATGTGATGAGAAGTTCCTCTGGCATTTGCTCTCACTGACACAGGAAGGGAATTTTAAAGCCGGGCGATTTGCGTTAATTTCTGCTGATGAGCTGATCGTGGCTCACACGAATGAAACGGAGTATCGCTCATTTATTTCTAATAAGAAAAACGAAGCCCTGCACTCCAGAATCATTGTGATGCCTGTTCCTTATAACTTAAAAGTGTCTGAGGAAGAAAGAATTTATGAAAAAATGATCGCAGAAAGTGATGTATCGGATGTTCATATTGCTCCGCACACACTTAAGGTCGCCGCGATGTTTTCAATCCTTACGCGATTAAAAGAGCCGAAGCGGTCTGATATTGATCTGGTGAAGAAAATGAGACTATATGACGGAGAAAGTGTGGAAGGCTTTAATTCAGTGGACGTTGAGGACATGAAGAAAGAATATAATGATGAGGGCATGAGCGGAATTGACCCGCGCTACGTGATTAACCGCATTTCTTCTACCATTATCAGAAAAAATATGGAGTCGATCAATTCCCTTGATGTTCTCCGTTCTTTAAAAGAAGGACTTGATCAGCATCCGTCTATTTCAAACGAGGATCGGGAACGGTACTTGAATCTTATTTCTGCAGCCCGTAAGGAATATGATGATATTGCGAAGAAGGAAGTCCAAAAAGCGTTTGTGTATTCATATGAAGAATCAGCCAAAACGCTGATGGATAATTACCTCGACAACGTAGAGGCTTATTGCAATAAAAATAAGCTGCGTGACCCTTTGACAGGAGAAGAAATGAATCCGGACGAAAAGCTGATGAGATCAATCGAAGAACAGATCGGCATTTCCGAAAATGCTAAAAAAGCGTTCCGCGAAGAAATTTTAATCCGCATCTCCGCGTATGCGAGAAAAGGAAAGCGGTTTGACTACAATTCCCACGAAAGACTGCGTGAAGCCATTCAGAAAAAATTGTTTGCTGACTTGAAGGATGTTGTTAAAATTACGACCTCAACGAAAACCCCTGATGAGCAGCAGCTGAAGAAAGTAAATGAAGTCGTAGCCCGTTTAATTGATGAGCACGGCTACAACTCGACGAGTGCCAATGAGCTGCTGAAATACGTCGGCAGCCTGCTGAACCGATAAGCAAGTGACCCGTCCGGACAGGGCGGGTTGTTTTGTACCATTTTCTAAATAGTTTGTCAATTAACTGTACTTATGCGCATATGATGAATATAAATCTTTTCGAAAGACTTGTTTCATAATCTGGCACAAGCCGGAATAGGTATGTATCACGACCACAAATGGTTAAGGAGGGGAATTCATGTCCCAAAATGACAGCGGCCATTTTTTGATTTCTGAGGAAAACTGGTCCCTCCATCGCAAAGGCTTCGATGACCAGCAGCGCCACCAGAAAAAAGTACAGGAAGCCATCAAAAACAATCTGCCGGATCTCGTAACTGAGGAAAGCATTATTATGTCTAACGGCAAAGATGTAGTGAAAATTCCTATCCGCTCACTGGATGAGTATAAAATCCGCTATAACTACGATAAAAATAAACACGTAGGGCAAGGGGACGGCGACAGCCAGGTTGGAGATGTTGTAGCCCGGGACGGATCAGACAAAAAACAGGGGCCGGGTAAAGGACAGGGAGCCGGAGATCAGGCGGGCGAGGACTATTATGAAGCAGAAGTTTCACTAATGGATTTAGAAGAAGCGCTCTTCAAAGAATTAGAGCTTCCGAATCTCCAGCAAAAAGAAAGAGATAATATCATTCACACGGATATCGAGTTTAACGATATCCGAAAAACAGGGTTAACCGGTAATATTGATAAGAAAAGAACAATGATGTCGGCTTTTAAACGCAACGCGATGACAGGGAAGCCGTCTTTCTATCCGATTTATCCGGAGGACTTAAAATATAAAACATGGAACGATGTCACGAAGCCTGAGTCAAAAGCTGTCGTGTTAGCAATGATGGATACGAGCGGCAGTATGGGCGTGTGGGAAAAGTATATGGCGAGAAGCTTCTTTTTCTGGATGACCCGCTTCTTACGGACGAAATATGAAACAGTTGAAATTGAATTTATTGCTCATCATACAGAAGCAAAAGTTGTGTCTGAGGAAGATTTCTTTTCAAAAGGAGAAAGCGGCGGAACAATCTGTTCTTCCGTATATCGAAAGTCACTTGAACTGATTGATGAAAAATACAGCCCCGCCCGTTATAATATTTACCCTTTTCACTTCTCTGACGGCGACAATCTGACATCTGATAATGCGCGTTGCGTGAAATTGGTGAATGATATTATGAAGAAAGCGAATTTGTTCTGCTATGGCGAGGTCAATCAATACAACAGACATTCGACGTTAATGTCGGCTTATAAAAATGTAAAAGACGAGAAATTCAAATACTATATTTTAAAACAAAAGTCAGATGTTTTTCAGGCGCTGAAGAACTTTTTTAGAAATGAAGAAGCTGGCATCAGCCATCAATTATCCTAGTGAATAGCCCATTTCAGGGCTTTTTTTTATTTAAAAAAAGTAAGAAAGCGATTGCGAAAAAAATAAGAGGGAAAAAGAGATTTTTCCTTTGACAAATCTTCTTTCATTTATTAATATTTTATCTTGTGAACTATTATTGAGGAATGAGGTGAAAAGGAGTTGACTGAATCAGAACGTGCTTTGCTCACTTTTGAACAGCTCTTCGATACGTCTCGGGCTATCTATAAAAAACAGAAGAAGATATTGGAGATTGTGCTTGAGCCTTTTGATATTACAGTCCTTCAATATTTACTGATGTTTAAAATTCATCAAAGCGGAAGCACGCCGCTCAGCAAGCTGGCCATGTCTCTTGATCTTAAGCCTGCTTCTGTGACCCGGATGACCGATATCCTATATAACCGGCAATTGATGAATCGGTATGACAGTCCGGATGACCGCCGTATCGTAATGATTCAGTTAACCGAAGAGGGGGAAGAACTTTTACAAGAAGCCGCTGTGCAATACGCAAAAATGGGCGCGAGCCTGTATCAGAAGCTTGACACGTCTCAGCTTCAATATTTGCGTAAGCTTGCCGGAAGTTTATCAAAGCTTGCTGAAGGCTGTGCAGAAAAAAGCGGTAATTAAAAACATCCCACATATTTTCACCAGCTTTCCACAAAATGATAGAGGAAGAAACGAAAGGAGAAAAACAAAATGAACAGAGGACGTTTAATTCTGACCAACATTATCGGTTTGATTGTTGTTCTTGCAATTATAGGCGGAGGTGCTTACTACTATTATCAAAGCACAAACTACGTAAAAACAGATGAAGCAAAAGTAGCCGGCGATATGGCAGCTATTTCAGCTCCGGCAGCAGGTAAAGTATCCGACTGGGATCTTGAAGAAGGAAAAACAGTGAAAAAAGGCGACATAGTTGCAAAAATCAAAGGTGAACAAACTGTTGATGTAAAATCCATCATGGATGGAACAATTGTGAAAAACGAAGTGAAAAACGGACAAACCGTACAAGCTGGCACAACAATTGCGCAAACGATTGACATGGACAACCTTTATATCACAGCAAATATTAAAGAAACAGATATTGCAGATGTTGAAGTAGGAAATAGTGTAGACGTAGTAGTCGACGGAGATCCTGATACAACATTTGATGGTACTGTAGAAGAAATTGGCTATGCGACTAACTCAACTTTTGATATGCTTCCATCTACAAATTCAAGCGGAAACTACACAAAAGTAACTCAAAAAGTTCCAGTTAAAATTTCAATCAAAAACCCATCTGATAAGGTGCTTCCAGGTATGAATGCATCTGTTAAAATCTCTGAGTAAAACAGATCAGTCATCAAACCATGAAAGGAGGTTGTCTTAGATGGCTACAGGCAAAGAAAAAAATACAAAAAGCCCTATGACATTGCTGATTGTGCTAATGTCGGGTTTATTCTTGGCAATACTAAACCAAACATTGCTTAACGTCGCAATGCCGCACTTAATGACTGAATTTGGCGTAAGTGCAACGACGATTCAGTGGCTCACAACAGGTTACATGCTTGTTAACGGCGTATTAATTCCGTTATCTGCCTTCCTGATTACACGTTTTGGCCAACGGAGTCTCTTTCTCGTCGCCATGTTCTGTTTTACGCTCGGTACGTTAGTCTGCGGTATCGCACCTAACTTCTCTACAATGCTGATCGGCCGTTTGATCCAAGCCGTGGGCGGAGGTATCTTGCAGCCGCTTGTTATGACAACCATTCTGTTAATCTTCCCGCCTGAAAGCAGGGGGAAAGGAATGGGGATTTTCGGACTTGCGATGATGTTTGCTCCAGCGGTCGGCCCGACTCTTTCCGGGTGGATTATTGAGCATTACACATGGCGCATCATGTTTTACGGACTTGTGCCAGTCGGCGCAATTGTTATCATCGTGGCTTTCTTCATCTTTAAGAATTTGGTGGAGCCGCAAAAAATCAAACTCGACACTCTTGGAGCGATCCTCTCGATTGTCGGATTCGCATCCTTATTATACGGAGTCAGTGAAGCGGGTTCTGACGGCTGGACCGACCCGGTTGTACTGTCTACAGTTATAATTGGCGTCATTGCAATTATTGCTTTTGTTGTTCAGCAATTGCGTCATGATGATCCGATGCTTGATTTCAGAGTGTTTAAATACGACATTTTCTCACTCTCAAGTGTTATTAATATCATTATTACAGTGGCACTTTACACTGGTATGTTCCTGTTACCGATCTATCTGCAAAACCTGGTCGGATTTACGGCGCTTCAATCCGGTCTGCTTCTGCTTCCGGGTGCGATCGTGATGCTGATCATGTCACCGATCTCAGGTATTTTGTTTGATAAATTCGGCCCGAGACCGCTTGCGATTATCGGACTGGTCGTGACAGTGGTGACAACATTCCAATATACGCAATTGACCATTGATACACCGTATACACACATTATGCTTGTATACTCAATTCGCGCATTCGGTATGTCACTCTTAATGATGCCTGTCATGACGGCTGGGATGAACCAGCTTCCTGCCCGTCTGAACAGTCACGGAACAGCGATGAGCAACACGCTCCGCCAAATCAGCGGATCGATTGGAACAAGCTTAATTACGACGATTTATACAAACCGTACGACATTCCATTATTCACAAATTGCAGATAAAACAAGCACGGCGGACCCGAACTTCCTCCATGCGTTCCAAAATGCAGTTTCGAATATAATGGTGAATATGAATGTACCCTATGAGACAGCGAAAACGTATGTTTACTCACATATTTACAAACACGCGTCACTCGATTCAAACGTCATGGGGATTAATGACGCCTTTATGTGGGCGACATTATTCTGTGTGGCAGGTGTGATTCTCAGTCTTTTCCTGCGTGATGTCAGAAAAGATAAATTGCGTGCGGAGAAAAAGAAAAAAGAGGAGCTTTCATTGCTTCCGGCTCCAAAAGAAGTGAAGGAATCTTAAACTGTACAGGGAGGTTTCCTAAATGAAAATTTATGTAGTGTATGACAGTGAAGGTGAACATACAAAGGTATTGGCAGAAGCGATTGCTGAAGGCGCTCGGGAAAACGACACGGCTGAAGTATTCATCGACCACGTAGATCAGGCGGATATCCGCAAGCTTAAAGACATGGACGCGATTATTTGGGGATGCCCAGGGCATTTCGGTACAATCAGTGCAGGTCTGAAAACTTGGATCGACAGACTCGGCTACTTGTGGGCTGAAGGCGAGCTGATCAACAAAGTCGGCGCAGTATTCTGCACAACGGCAACAACACACGGCGGTTTGGAAATGACAATGCACAACTTAATCACGCCAATGTTCCACCAAGGGATGATTGTTGTCGGTCTGCCTGGCAATGTGCCTGAAAACGCACTGTACGGTTCTTACTACGGAGCGGGCGTCACTTGTCCAGTAGACAGTGATGAGTTAATGTCTGAGGAAGGTATTCAGCTGGGCCGCGCATTAGGAAGACGTGTCAGCCAAGTCACAGGAAACTTAACAGCCGGACAGTAAGGAGAGGTTAAAATGGCCATTATAATAGCAATTATTGCTGCTGTCATTGTGATTGCGGGCCTTATCACGTATAATGTCCGCAACGCCTCTGCTGGACTCGAGAAGCGAGAAACAGCTGAAAAAATCGCCCCTCCAGAAGAGGAAAAAAACGAAGCAAAATACCCTGCTGAAGCACGGGCTGCTGAGCATGTCCCAGCCGTTGTAAAAACTGACTCTGGAAAAGAGAAAAGTGACTCAATTGGGGATGATTTCTACCGGCAGGCGCTTCAAAAGTTTAAGCATTCTGAGGAAGATCAGAAAGAAAAAGAGGTCACTGAAAAAAGTGACAAAATGCAGGACAGCAGTTATCGAGATGCGCTGCTCTCCATGAAAAACAAAAAGAAATAATATCAAAGGCAAATCCGTTTACTCATGGCGGGTTTGCTTTTTTTATGCTGTTTAAATGTATAAAACTTGGTTATTTATTAAATAAATCCATGGAATATGTTGTATTTTGGAAAGTCATAGTGTACTATTTGATTCATACACTTTATAAGTGTTTTTAGGGGGAAAAACAATGAAGCCGTTTTGGGGTTTAGTAAAAAAGGATCTGAGACTGTCAAAAATGCGGTTTTTTGCATGTCTCTGTGCAGTCATACTATTATCTGCCGGGAGCTTTTTATTCGAACGGCTGGCTGAAGAACCTTTAGCTGTTTTTGGATGCTGGGTTGTGCTTGCCATTTTTCAAGTATTTTTAGCTCCTTTGCTGGTCTACAATTGTCTTCGTGTAGAGGGGAAAAACCAGCTATGGTTATATAATCCGAACGGCGCAGCCACGCTTTTACTCTCGAAGCTGACTGCCGGTCTTGTCTATCAATTCATTTTTCAGTTTTTGATTTCAGTTTACGGAATCTCTCTTTATCAGTACCTTGACTCAAAAGCGCTCATTGCTGATCAAGTCCCGCTTGCAGGCACGATACTGGTCTTTAATCTTTATGGGCTGGTATTTACTGCTTATCTTTCCTGTGCGGTAATCCTGCTGTGGAATGTGTTTCATTCTTTAAAATCAAGTTCTTCCTTCATCAGACGGTTTCGCTGGTTCATTTGTATGTTACTGGGGGTAGGGTGGTTTTATGTAGAGGACCATTTGATCATACCTTGGCTGACACCGCTGGATAAACTGTATTATTTCACAACGTATGGAGATGTCGGTTTTACATACAAGGGATCCTTAGGGTGGCGTGTGGAATTAAACATCTTCCATCTTCCATATCCGTCCATTATTGTCATGCTGGTGTTGGCAGCTGTGTTTCTTTTTCTGGCTTCCAGGCTCCTGCAGCGAAAAGTTGAGGTGTAGAGAAAATGAAACAAGACTTTCAATCCTCTAAACCGATTTATATGCAGATTGCTGATCAAATTTTTTATAGGCTGGTCAGAAAGGAGCTTGTTCCCGGAGACAAGCTGCCGTCTGTCAGAGAAATGGCAATTCAAACAAAAGTAAATCCGAATACGATTCAAAGAACCTACAGTGAAATGGAAAGGCTGGGAATTGTGGAGACAAGAAGAGGGCAAGGGACATTTATCGCTGAAAAAGCTGAAATCGTGGATGAACTGAAAGAGAGGCTTACCCGTGAAGTGTTTGAAAGTTTTATTCATCAAATGGCAGAGCTGGGATTAACAAAAGAAGAAATGCTGGCAGGGATTAAAAAATACACGAAAGGAGGACAGGAATGAATATTGTATTTGACAATGTGTCTAAGAGATACGGCGGCCATACGGGGGTGAATAAAATATCCTTTACTTTATTCCCGGGAAAAATTTACGGGCTTTTGGGCTCGAATGGCAGCGGGAAATCGACGACCTTAAAATTAATCGCCGGACTGATGTTCCCTACTTCAGGTTCAGTGAAAGCAGGTGAACAGCCTGTAACAAGAGACATGATCAAGTACACGGCTTATCTAACAGAGCTAGACATGTTTTATCCCGGATTTACGGTGAAAGATATGCTCGATTTTTACGAATCACAGTTCCCTGACTTTCAAATGGAAAAAGCCTATCAGCTGCTTAAAGAAATGCAGCTGAAGCCTGAAAAAAAGATAAAGCAGCTTTCCAAGGGGAGTCGAGGCCGTCTTAAAATCGTGCTGGCACTATCAAGAAGAGCTTCCGTCATTCTATTGGATGAGCCTTTTTCCGGTCTTGATCCGATGGTCAGGGATTCAATTGTCAACAGCCTCGTTTCTTATATTGATTTTGAGCAGCAAATCGTTGTCATAGCCACACACGAAATTGATGAAATTGAAACCCTGCTTGACGAGGTCATCGTACTCGCCGACGGAGAAAAAGTGGCACAGCGTAATGTGGAAGAGATTCGCGAGCAGGAAGGTATGTCCGTGCTGCAATGGTTTAAAACGAATATGGAAGTTTACTAGAAAGAGGAGGAATTTGATGAAAACTGTATTGGAATTAAAAAATGTGACAAAAAACATCAGAGGCCGGACGATCATTGATCAACTGAGTTTTACGATTCGCGAAGGCGAAGTATTTGGATTTCTGGGACCGAATGGAGCGGGGAAAACGACGACAATCAGAATGATGGTCGGTTTAATGAAGCTGTCACAAGGTGATGTGCTTATTTGCGGCCAATCAATCACGAAAGATTATGCCAAGGCAATCAAACATATCGGGGCTATTGTAGAGAATCCAGAGCTGTATAAATTTTTAAGCGGATATAAAAATCTCCAGCAATACGCAAGGATGGTAAAGGGTGTCACGAAGGAAAAAATTGATGAAGTGGTGGAACTAGTCGGCCTCAAAGATAGAATCCATGATAAAGTGAAAACCTACTCACTGGGGATGAGACAACGTCTTGGCTTGGCACAATGCCTTCTGCACGATCCGAAAGTGCTGATCTTGGATGAACCGACAAACGGCCTTGATCCGGCGGGAATCAGAGAAATCAGAGACCATTTAAAGAAGCTGACGCGAGAAAGAGGAATGGCTGTCATCGTATCAAGTCATCTGCTGTCAGAAATGGAACTGATGTGTGACCGAATTGCGATTATCCAAAAAGGAAAGCTTATCGATATTCAGAATGTAAGAGATGAAATAACTGATGAAAAGGATACATATTTCTTCCAAGTGGAGCAGCCGAAGGAAACTGCTGCGATTCTAAGAGAATATGATTCGGTAATCAAGACAAACGGTTTGGAAATCAAACTGGCTAAAGAAGACGTCCCTGCAGTGATTGAATTGCTGGTCATGCAGCAAATCCGCATTTATGAAGTCAAAGTGATTACAAAATCATTAGAGGACCGTTTCTTAGAAATCACAGGCGAAGCAAAAGAGGAGGTTCAACATGCTTAATTTGATTTATAATGAGTGGATCAAAATTTTCAGCCGTGTCGGAACATGGGTGATGATCGGAATTCTTGCTTTGACAATGATCGGGTGGGCATTTTTAACAAACCACTTTTCAACCGATGAAGCAAATCCGAAGTGGAAAGAGACGCTTCAAGCACAAAATAGTGATTTGAAGAAGGCAATGAAAGAAGATCCTTCCCTGAAAGGACAATATGAAGAAACGATCACAATCAATAACTATCGCATTGAACATAATATCCCGAGTGACACTGGATATACCGTTTGGTCTTATGTAACGGATTCTGCCGGTTTTACAATCCTTACTGGGCTGTTCACGATTATAATTGCAGCTGGCATCGTCGCAAACGAATTTAACTGGGGTACGGTTAAGCTGTTAATGATCCGGCCGCTCAGCCGTTTTCAAATTCTGCTTTCTAAATATATTACCGTTCTTTTATTTGGTCTCTTATTGCTGTTTATTTTATTTATAGGTTCAACTTTGCTGGGACTGGTCTTTTTCGGAACAGGCGGGGACACTGCCGCGAATGTTCATTTAATCTATAAGGATGGTCATGTATTGGAGCAAAATATGTTGGGATATTTGGCCAAAACGTATCTCTCAGAATCTGTTGCGGCTTTAATGCTGGCTACGATGGCATTTATGCTGTCCGCAGTATTTAGAAACAGCTCTCTTGCTGTAGGGTTCTCCATCTTTTTATTGGTAACGGGCACGACAGCCACTGCGTTTATGGCGGTGAAGTTTGACTGGGCAAAGTATATTTTATTTGCGAATGTTAATCTGATGCAGTATGTAGAAGGAACACCGTTAGTGGAAGGGATGACAATGACATTCTCCATTGTGATGCTGGCGATTTATTTTGTTGTCTTCCTGTTGCTTGCTTTCGGAATCTTTATGAAACGGGATATTGCGAACTAATGAAAAAAAGCTGTTTTGCATAAGCAAAACAGCTTTTTCTTTAAAATAAGAACTGCAGGCTTGCACCTGCAGTTCTTATTATCAATTTATGCTTACGCTTCTTTAGTAACGTTAGCAGCTTGTGGTCCACGGTTTCCTTCAACGATTTCGAAAGAAACTGATTGGCCTTCTTCTAAAGTTTTGAAGCCTTCGCCTTGAATAGCAGAGAAATGAACGAATACATCGTCTTGACCTTCTACTTCGATGAATCCGAAACCTTTTTCAGAGTTGAACCATTTTACTTTACCTTCTAACATGAAATTTCCTCCTAAAGCGATCATAACGCTTAAATTCACTATTCTTGCTCTAAAACAAACTTCCAAGACGAAAACTCTTACAAAACTTTCTTCTTAAAGATAGTTCGAACAAAAATAATTACCTTTACTCTACCAGTAATTTCGAGAAAAAACAACTGTTAAACGAAACTTTTTTCGGAAAATAACATATTATTTTTCATTTTGATATTTATTTGCCGAAATGTATCTGTTTTTTCGATACGTGATCATATGTTTGCAGGACTTTTTTCTTTTGTATCTCTTTACGGAAAGGTAGGGGTAATAGTAATTGACAACCCTATCTGATATGAGTAAGGTAAAGTTAACCAATGTTACAAATGACAACGTTTATCAACTAAGAGCGTCTGATTTTTATGTCTGATATTGCTTGCATGCTCTAATAAGATAGATAGGAGTATGGTGTCACAATGAAAAAGTGGCTTGTATGCAGTTTTGTTCTTGTTCTTTTCGTTTCATTTACTGCATGCTCACGGTCAGCAGAACATGAAACGATAAAAATAGGAATTGCTGAGTCGGACGAAGCGATATGGAACTATATCGTAAAAAAGGCTGAAGCGGAAGGGCTTGATATTCAGCTGATTCTATTCTCTGATTATGCAGAATCAGATATAGCGCTGGCAAACAAAGAGATTGATGCCAATGCTATTCAATCCATTTCATATTTTCAGTCGTTCTCAAAGAAATACAAACATAAACTGGCACCGCTTGGCACGACATACATAGCGCCTATGGGCATTTATTCAAAACGATATCGGCAAATCAAAGATATTCCGCGCGGTGCTGTTGTTGCTGTCCCGGATGAAGCGCTCGATTTTGGGCGGGCCCTTACACTCCTGCAGGAAGCGGGACTGCTTACTTTGAAGAACGGTTTTAATGGAACCGGTTCAATTGATGTGATAAAAGATAATCCGAAACACTTGAAATTGAAAACCGTACGCCAACAGGATGCAATGAGCGGAGCTGATGTGTTTGTGATGAAAACAGCTGCCGCAAAAAAAGCGGGGTTGAACCCGCAGAAGCATACATTAAAGGGCGGCAGGCAAACCGTGAAGGAAGATATGAATGTAATTGTTGTCAGGGCTGAGGACAGAGATCGCGAAACATTGCAAACCATCCTTGAACTCTATCAATCAGATGATACAGCGGCATTTATTGAACAAGAGTATCAAGGGATGCTTGTTCCCGCTTTTTTGCCTTTACATCGTCTTTCAGATTGGAAGAATGAATTCAAATAATGAATTCATTCTTTTTTTATGGTAAACCATACTTTGTTTCGGCCGTTTTCTTTCGCTTTATACAGCATTTGATCAGCAAGAACAGGCAAGGTTTCCGGCTTATCTGTGTTTCGGGGGTAATGGGCTACTCCCAGTGAGGCCGTAACGGCAAGCTTTTCTCCGTTTGTTAATACAATCGGTGTATTACTGATCGAGTGCCTGATCCGTTCGGCGATTTGGACTGCTTTCTCGGGCGTGCAATTTGGCAAGAGGAGGGCAAATTCCTCGCCGCCGATCCGTGCGGCAGGATCAGTGTTGCGGATATTTTGTTTTAGTCGGGATCCCAGCTCTTTCAGAACCTGATCTCCCTCATGATGGCCGTATTGATCGTTAATGGTTTTAAAGTGATCGATATCCATATAAATAAGCGAAAATTGTAAAGATGGAGTGTGTGCAGCCTGTTGATACAGGTCTTGTGTGATTTCTTCAAACTTTCTGCGGTTATAAATACCTGTCAAAAAGTCATAGTGCGCCTGGAACTTATATTGTTTAAATAAAAGATGTGCATTGGTTTCATGCTCGATAATATATAGGCTGAGCATGCCGCCGATAATTGAAATCAGCCAAAAGTAAAAGTGCAGCTTAAGTGAATGGATATCAACAAATACATAGAAGAAAAAGGAGATGAACCCATTTGAAATGATTAAAAGTAATAGGACGTGTTTCAGCTGAACTTCTTCTCTCCTTGATGCAATAAGTGACAGCACAGCAGCGATACAAATTGTAATCATGGAATACAGCGCTGATTCATTCAAGCTGATCAGCATGCGGCCTGTTGCGATTATCATCAGGGCTGTCACCGTAGACACCCAGCCTCCATAAAGAGCGGCGATCATAATAGGGATATTTCTAAAATCAATGATTGAATGGTGATACGTCAAACCAAAATTCATAAGAATAACCCCGAGGAGACCGCAAGCAGCTCCTTTTACTAGCTGAAAGGAAAGGCGGTCTTTTTTATGTATTAACCTTTCTTTAAACAGGTGGGTGAACAGATAATTAAATGTGATTAAAATAGTCAAGTTTACGAACAGTTCTTTCAGCAATATTATCACCCTTTTATAAGTTACTAAAGAAAGGGGGGAATGAAAAGAACAAAAACGGTATTCATTGGTTTTTTTTATCCAAATATTGATGCTGGAATAATTCTTACTTGAACTATCGGAATTTGTGTAATATAGTATATAAGAAAAATTTTGAAGGGAGAGTTTGCCTCAATTGGAGACTTTGCTAGTCATTTTGCATGTATTTATTTTACTTTTACTCATTATTGGGCTCTTTGCCATGCAGAAGAAACATGTTTCTTTTTCAAAACGTGTGTTTACTGCGCTGGGGCTGGGAATCGTTTTTGGGTTTGCGCTTCAGCTGATATACGGTCCGACTTCAAACATTGTGGTTCAAACAGCCGACTGGTTTAATATTGCCGGGGGCGGATATGTCAAATTGCTTCAGATGATTGTCATGCCGCTTGTTTTTATTTCCATTCTAGGCGCTTTTACAAAGATGAAGCTGACAAAAAATCTCGGGAAAATCAGCGGTTTGATTATCGGGATTTTGGTTGCGACTACAGCTGTAGCCGCGGCGGTTGGTATTGTGTCCGCCCTTTCCTTTGATCTTCAGGCGATCCAGGTTGACCAAGGAAGTACAGAGCTTTCTCGGGGACAGGAGCTTGAACAGAAATCAGAGGAGATGACAGCGAAAACACTGCCTCAGCAAATGATTGAACTGCTTCCTGGAAATCCGTTTTTGGATTTTACAGGGGCTAGACCGACATCAACGATTGGAGTCGTTATTTTTGCCGCTTTTCTAGGCATTGCATTTCTAGGTGTGAGACGGAAACAGCCTGAACAGGCAGAAACGTTCAAAAAATTGATTGATGCTGTTTACGCCATTGTCATGCGGGTTGTTACTCTCATCTTGAGACTGACGCCTTACGGTGTGCTGGCCATTATGACAAAAACGATTGCGACAAGTGATATTGACAGCATTTTGAAACTTGGTATGTTTGTCATTGCTTCATATGCCGCGTTAATTGTAATGTTTATCATCCACTTGCTTCTGTTGACGATCAGCGGATTAAATCCGGTTGTTTATTTGAAAAAAGCGCTGCCTGTACTCGTGTTTGCATTTACGTCACGATCAAGCGCAGGCGCTTTGCCGCTGAACATTAAAACACAAAGGAGCTTGGGTGTGCCGGAAGGAATTGCGAACTTCGCCGGCTCGTTCGGACTATCTATCGGCCAAAATGGCTGTGCCGGCATTTATCCGGCTATGCTGGCAATGATGATTGCTCCGACAATCGGCCAAAATCCGTTTGATCCGGCGTTTATCATCTCAGTTATCGCGGTTGTTGCCATCAGCTCGTTTGGTGTCGCCGGAGTTGGCGGCGGAGCTACATTTGCAGCGCTGCTCGTTTTATCAGCGTTAAATATGCCTGTGGCGCTCGCCGGTTTATTAATTTCTATCGAACCGTTGATTGACATGGGACGTACTGCGCTGAATGTCAGCGGAAGTATGACATCAGGCCTGATTACCAGCAAAGTCACGAAGGAAATAGATTCTGGTGTATTCCAAGATCGATCCAATGTGATCGAAGCGGAAGAAGCCTAGACATAGTAAAACGTGTAATCCGTCAGAGGATTACTGGTTAATCTCAATAAAAGACCCATGAATCCTGTAATATTAGGGTTTCATGGGTTCTTTTTTCTTTTTTATGATTTGCTTTTACTCCTTTTTACTCCACTTACTAAAAGTTACTGGAAACAAAGGTCGGAAGAAGTTTAATTAAAATAGGTTATCTAATCTATCTGCAAGTTCTTTTTGTCGATTGGGGAAAAGGTGGCCGTATATCTCGTAAGTTGTGTTGGTTTTCATGTGTCCTAATCGTTCTGAGATTATAAAAATGTCTTCCCCACTATTAATTAGTAAAGAGACATGTGAGTGCCTAAGTGCATGGATGTTAATTGGAGGGATATCAAGGTTGTACTTTTCACATGCTTGCTTTATAAATTCATTTAAGTAGTTTCGGTTTGGTGTTCTATGATTGAATTTGAAAATTCTTGTTTCGTCAGTTTGCTCTATACCGTAATCCTCTAATGCTTCTTTTTGTCGTTCTTTCCACTGCTTGAGTACGGATGACAATTTTTTATTAACTGTAATGACTCTATTTGATTTTGAGGTTTTAGGAGACGTGACAAGGAAATCATTTCCTTGCTTTATTAGTGTTAATGTTTTATTTATTTTTATTTCATTAGTAAATATATTAAAATCTTTCCATTCTAATGCTAGCTGTTCGCCCATTCTAACGCCTGTAAAATAAGCGAAAGTATAATATGTTTTCTTGAAGAAATCTTTGTAATTGTTGTCATCAAATATCGTGACAAACTTTTGAAATTGTTCTGGAGTCCAGAATTTAATATTTTCTTCAATACCATGTTTATTCTTTAGTTTTTTTAACTTTTTGGAGGGGTGTTCTGATAAAAGGTTTTCTTGGATGGCTAAATCAAAGATGCCTTTTACATAAGCCATAACCTTATTTATATATGTGTATTTTAGATTATCATTTTGAAGATTTTCTCTATATTTGTATATATCGTTATGTGTAATCGACTTAATTGTGGAATTCTTGAAATAAGGGAGTATCCTGCTATTAACTATATTTTCAATTGTTCTGAACGTTGATGGTTTTACTTCTCTTTTTTTTATTGCTAAGAATTTTTCTGTTAGTTCTGTAAAAGAATAAGATCTTTTTATAGCACTTGGTAGATCACCATTATGATATTTTCGACGTGTTGAATAATAAATTTCTTCGGCTTCTTTAGAAGAATTTGCGATTTTTGTTTTTCTTCTTCTTTTACCTGTGATTGGGTCAATCCCCAAACTTATATCAACTCGGTATTTACCATTTGACAATTTTCTTATAGGCATATTCAGAATTACCTCCTTACTTCAAATAATTTTAAATATCATATTTGGTGTATTAGCAGAATTGTGTAAGTGGAAAAATTTCATTTGTTCCAATTTCAGATTCATGATGGAAATTGGAATGTTAAAGTATGATGCTAACTGGATATTTGATAAATGTTTTATATAAGGTAACTCATCATAAATCATTCTGTCGGTGATAATAAGTTCTGCTGCGAAAATGTCAGCTTGCCTTTCGAGTTTTTCTTCTAAAGTAATTGAACAATTAAGCATTTTAAATGTATTCAATTGTTTGTGTAAGAAATAGTGTCCAAGTTCATGAGCGATAATGAATTTTTTGTGTGTTTTGTTCTTTGCTACTTGAATAATGTATTGATCTTCTTCTTCGTAATACTGAAGAAAACCGTTTAATTTTTGTCCTAAATTACTTTCAAGAATAGGGATATTGAGTGCGGAACAAATCTCATAGGGATCATTATATGTGAATTTTTTGATAATCTCCTGTGCTTTATGTTTAATTGATTTATTTGTATAAATAATAATCACTCTTTCTTTTTCTTCATTGCATCTACATATTTTATTCCATTGATTAATGCTTGTTTGATCAATTGAGCTGTTTCTTCGTCAATATCAGCATTCCTCATTAGCAATAATGTTTCTTCTTTTTTTAATTCTTCAATGGCTTCGTTTATTGATTCATCCAATTTCGAAGGTTTCTTTTTTTCAGTTCCCAATAGGTAGTCTGCGGATACATTGTATAACTCCGCCAATGCTTTTAAGGTTTGTGTATCTGGATCCCGTCTCCCTCCTTCATAGTTAGATAATACTTGGCTTGTAATTCCTAATTGTTTTGCAGCTTCTGTTTGTGATTTATAACCAGCTTTCAATCTAGATTCTTTTAATCTTTGTCCTAATGTCATTTTTATATCATCCAATCGCTTTTAAAGATATTTGAAATTGTTTTATTCATTATGTTTTTTATAATGTGTTTATTTTTTTATTTTAATCATTTTGTTTCAAAAAATCATTGACTTATACAAAAAGTTTCAATATAATTAAATTATCAACAAAGCGTTTCAAAATGGAGGGGAGCAAAGTGGATGACTTTCTTACAGCAGAAGATATTGTTAAATTGCTGAAGGTTAAAAAGGGTAAAGCATATGAAGTCATTAGGCAATTAAATGCCCAGTTACAAAATCAAGGCTATAAGGTTGTTAAAGGAAGAGTTAACAGACGTTATTTTGAAAAATGTTACTTCTACGATGGTAACCAGAGTAAAACAGGGTGAGTCATATGAATTTACAACAAACACATTCTTTTATGCAGGAAGCTGTTCCTTTAGCCAGACAAATGGAAGGTGATTGGGTAGCACGAATGAAAATTGCTCTAAATTCAGTCATCATAAATCATTATTTAAACCTTCCATTAACAAATGATAGCGTTAAAGAATTACTGCGGAAAGGAGTTTCTTATCGAAGGATATGTAAGCATTACTGCATTGGAAGAAAAGACATTGCAAAGTTGCGGCAATCATCCATAGTGTGACGTTATATACCACTATAGTTATCCGTTAGAAACTCTTTGAAAGGGGGGATGCAATGAAAATAAGGGTAAATGCAACAATCATCACTGATGTTGAAGCTTTAAAGGCTGATAAAGATTTAAAACATTTTAAAGATTATGTGATTTGTGAAACTTTTGTTGTCGATGAAGATAATCATTTAAGGGCTAATGAACAAGTATCCAAGCAGTTAAAAGGTTGGGATTGGTGGTGTATCTGGTCAACTCGTCCATTGAGTAAGAAGGATAACCAAGTGTTTACTTTATATAACGATGAATTGTATAACTTATGTCGCTAGGGGTGTTTGTTCTTTGAAAACTATATACAGACAAAAAAAGCGCCTTGACGAATGATCATCAAGAACGCCGGCAAATAAAAACTAGACACTTTTATTATACGGCATTCTTGCTGAAAAGTCATGCGTGAGTATTTGAGTGATGAACAGCAATCACCTTAAATGCTGTAGCAGGCTAGAATAAGCGTGCGGAATAGCTGTAGTCAGCTTGATGGCTATAATTAGCCTACTAGGTTGCCATGAGGGCATAACGCCGTTAGCAACTGATAAGCGCCAAGATGGATACAGAACCGGAGCGAATCCAAAATATAAAATCGAAATTTAATGATCTTTTGAAAATAAATAATAAAAAATGAAATGGGGATATGAAAAATGAACTTAAACTTTATTGTACCGGATATCAATATGACTTTTGGTGAACTGAAATTTTTAGGTTTAAACCGTGAGCGCTATGCCTATGTGGATGGTAAAAGAACAGATACATTGGAATCAAGGATATATAATTTAGGGTCTAGTGTACAAGGCGGGCAGATTGAAGTGACAATTCCTGCTTATGTTGACTTAAAGGAATTTGATTTCTTTAAGGATGTTGAATTGAAAAATCCGAAAATCATGGCTTCTGCTAGAGCAAATGGGAATTTTGCTAATGTTAACTGGACTGTTGAAGCAGAAGACCTGGTATTAAAAGGCGCAGGGTCTGCTGTATCCTCAAAACCTGCCGCGGTAACTAGTGGAAATGAAAAGAAATAACGTGATGCTCTCATATCGGCGGGCAGGTGATATATATGAGTGATTTCTTAAACAAAAGATTTTGGAAATACAGGGGCAAACGAATCCGCCCGTACATGAGAAATAACGTAAAATTAGCAGGCGCAATTATCTTTGTGCCTGTTTTTTTATTGTCTATGTTGATCTTTTGGAGAGAACAACTGGTTCATTTTGATCTTAACCGTGTTATAAAACATTTTGAGTGGAATGTACCTTTAATCATTAAAAGTGTTTTATGTTCTGTGTTAATTGCTGTTGGAAGCATAGTTGCATCTTACTTTCTTTTGTTTGACAGCTATAAGAAAATCCTTCACAGGCAAAAGATTGCTAAAATGATTTTCTCTAACAAGTTTTACGAAAAAGAAAATGTGAAAGTAAGAAAACTCTTTTCAAATGAAACTGACTCAAAGGAAAAAATCACATACTTTCCTAGAATGTATTATAGGGTCAAAAACAACCACATTTATATCCGTATTGCTATGGATATGAGCCGTTTTCAGAATCGCTTCCTAGACTTAGGAAAGGATTTGGAAAACGGCTTATTTTGTGACCTGGTGGATAAGCAAATAGAAGAAGGTTTTGTATGTTTTAAGCTTCTTTATGATGTGAAAAAGAATCGTATTTCCATTGATGATGCAGTAGCTGAGAATGGAGTCCTTCCGTTAATGAAGCATATTTCATGGCAATTTGATAAATTGCCGCACATGCTTATTGCGGGTGGTACAGGTGGAGGAAAAACATACTTCATGCTAACGATTATTAAAGCATGTGTTGGACTGGGGGCAGATATAAGGATATTGGACCCTAAAAATGCTGATTTAGCAGACTTGGAAGAAGTGCTTCCGAAAAAGGTGTATTCCCAAAAGAACGGTATTCTTATGTGTCTGAGAAGGTCTGTAGATGGCATGATGGAGCGCATGGATGAAATGAAGCAAATGCCTAATTATAAGACAGGTGAAAACTATGCCTATTTAGGCTTAAAACCTGTTTTTATCTTCTTTGATGAATATGTGGCATTTATGGATTTGTTAGATATGAAAGAAAGAAATGAAGCCCTTTCTTACATGAAGCAGTTGGTCATGTTGGGGAGACAGCCAGGTTACTTTCTCGTTTTAGGGGCACAACGTCCAGATGCAAAATACTTGGCTGATGGTATTCGTGATCAGTTTAGCTTCCGTGTGTCGTTAGGTTTAATGTCAGATACGGGCTACGGGATGATGTTTGGTGATGTTGATAAAGCATATGTGAATAAAAAAGAGACAGGGCGAGGATATGCCAATGTTGGCACTGGTTCGGTGTTGGAGTTTTACAGCCCTATCGTACCGAAAGGATATGATTTTATGTCGTCTATTAAAGAATCGCTGGCTGGAGTCGAGGGAGCGCAGGCGACGGCAGTCGCCAGCGGCAGCGTAAGCGACCAGACGGCCAGCGGCGAAGGAGTGAGCGAAGCGAATGGATGAGCTAAAACAACCCCCCCACGCTAACAGGGGGGTAGTAATCGTAAAAGAAAAAAATGAAACCGTTGAAAGTCCTTTGGTATCAATGGTTGACTATATTCGAGTCTCTTTTAAAACTCATGATGTTGACCGAATTATTGAAGAAGTTCTTCACCTTAGCAAAGACTTTATGACTGAAAAACAATCTGGTTTCTATGGCTATGTTGGCACGTATGAACTGGACTATATCAAAGTCTTTTATTCTGCGCCAGATGACAACAGAGGTGTTTTGATAGAAATGTCCGGTCAAGGTTGCCGTCAATTTGAATCCTTCTTGGAATGCCGGAAGAAAACATGGTACGACTTCTTTCAAGATTGCATGGCGCAAGGCGGTTCATTTACTCGCTTTGATTTGGCGATTGATGATAAAAAGACGTACTTTTCTATACCGGAATTATTAAAGAAAGCCCAAAAGGGCGAATGTATTTCACGCTTTAGAAAATCTGATTTCAATGGCTCCTTTGATCTATCTGATGGCATTACAGGCGGGACGACAATATATTTCGGTTCTAAAAAGTCAGAAGCGTACCTTTGCTTTTATGAAAAAAACTATGAACAAGCAGAAAAGTATAACATTTCGTTAGAAGAACTAGGCGATTGGAATCGTTATGAACTGCGGCTTAAAAATGAACGTGCACAAGTTGCCATAGATGCTTTATTGAAAACAAAGGATTTAACCTTAATCGCTATGCAGATCATTAATAACTATGTAAGGTTCGTTGATGCTGATGAAAACATCACTAGAGAGCATTGGAAAACGAGCCTTTTTTGGTCTGAATTTATAGGTGATATTGGAAGACTTCCTTTGTACGTCAAACCACAAAAAGACTTCTATCAGAAATCAAGAAACTGGCTTCGTAACTCTTGTGCTCCCACTATGAAAATGGTGCTTGAAGCCGATGAACATTTAGGGAAAACCGATCTATCAGATATGATTGCAGAAGCTGAACTGGCAGACAAACATAAAAAAATGTTAGATGTGTTTCTTGCTGATGTTACAGACATGGTCGTTTAAAAACAATCTGCTAAATCTTTATAAACACAGGTGATGCGAGTAAACGTATGTGTCAACGGTACCGGAACGAAGTGAGGATAAGGAGTTGACATATTCAGCGCTACCCAAACCCTCTTGGCATTGAACAAACAACCGTTTGTTCCTGCCTACCGGCGAGGGAGTCCCCCGATGATTCGGGGGAATAGGGGGCTAGATTAACAGCAATCCAACGGGCATCCGTTGGTGGGTTTGGGTGAAACCCAAGAACTTAAATCGGAGGGATAAGATGTTTAACATTAATCTGTTGAATAAGGCCCGACTGGAAAGTGATTTGGAGTCTCTTGGCTGTTTGGATATTGCTGAGGAATTGATCGAAAGAATGATGGAAGATGTCTTTTACAGTGATGTTGCTCAAAGAGTCATAGTTCAAACTCTTGCGGTTATAGATAACGTGAATGCCAAACTTCAAGCCACATTCAACATACTGGAGGATGAAGATGCTGAGACAGATGAAAGAATTGTGGAGTTTGAAGGAATTAGCTACTACCAATAAGGGGTGAAAATGTGCGGTGTCTGCTGTAGACAAACGATTCAAAAGCTTGGGTTTTAATGTGGGTATCCCCTCTTTAGTTTTTGTGAGAAGTTTAAGCAGAGATTGTATGTTGGTTGTCGAAGGCGAACGAATAAAAGGTTTTGCTGAATATCGTTACACATTTTACAAGACAAGGTATTTGCCGGACGGTCGAATGACTAGCTTAAAAGTTTATGTGGAGAATCAAAGCATAAAAAGGGTGTTACATCGTGTAGCATCCTTTTTATTATTCCTCGAAAAAACAAAATAGGTTTAAAGAAAGCGAGGTCTTTCATGAAACAGAGTGTTGAGGTTGTTGAAATTAAAGGTAAGCCAGTGGAAGTGATCGTGACGGAGTTAAATGAACCGAACTATGAAAAAATGGCGAGAGCCATTTTGAAAATGACAAGAAACATGAAAGTTAACCAGGAGGAAAGTGCTTAGAAATCTATGAAAGGAGAGTGAAACAAATTGCTCCATAAAGAAATTGGCTCGGATAAAAAAGATGATTCATTTTTTCGATCTGCCTTTCAAAAGCTGAAACGAATTGAAAGACCGGAAAAAGATAAACAGAAAGTTCCTCGTGACAGGTCGAAGCTGATAGCCGTTACATTGTGGTCTTGTGTTGGGGGCTTGCTGTTTATCTGCTTGCTCGCTGTGCTTCTATCAATTAACACACGATCCCAAATTAATGACATGAAAGAAGAAGCCAATAAGCCAACAAATGACGATAAACAAAAAATTTCGGTGACTGCTGCTGAAAACTTTCTATCAGGGTTCATCAATGAATATGTGAATGTGAAGAACGATCAAGAATCTATTGAAAAACGCATGCAGAGCCTTGAAAGCTACATGGTGAAACAGGAGGATAACCATTTTGAAGATGAAGAACGCTTCAATGTGGATGGTTTAAAAGGTGATCGAGAGTTGAAAGATTACAGCTTATATAACGTGAAAGAAGGTGATAAAAACAGCCTTTTTCAATATAAGGTCACATATGAAAATCTATACCCTGTAGAAAAGGAAGTTGAAAAAGAAGTTAAAGACGGAAAGAAGAAAAAGAAGGTGAAAGAAAAGGTTAAAACAAACGAAAAATCCGAAAAACAAATGTTGCTGAATATTCCAGTCACAAATAAAGGTGATTCCTTTGCGGTGTCTGCTGTTCCTTACTTTACACAGATCTATGATCTGAAAGGCAATATTGCTTCTGAGAGTAAAGAAGAAACTAGAGACGAATATGCAGGCGAGAAAAAAGAATCTATCGAATCATTCCTTCATACTTTCTTTGAAAAATACGCTTCTGAAAAGAAAGAAGAAATGGTTTATATGATGAAAAAGCCCGAAGCGTTGGAAGGAAACTTGTTATTTGGGGAAGTTCAGTCAATGAAAATCTTCGAGACGAAAAAAGGTTTCGAGGTTTTTTGTGCTGTTCGATTTAAGGAAAAAGAAAATGATATTCCGGTAAATGAAAAATTCAGTTTAGAGATTACGGAAAACAGCGGTCAGTTTTATGTAAATAAAATCAAACATCAATAGGAGGTTTAAATATGGATTTCATGAATTTCTTTATTCTTGGCGCAGACCTTCCAACACTTGGAGGGATAAAAGGATGGGCATCAGATGTTGTTGTCCAATTCATTACGATCGTGGTCATGTTCATAGCCGCAAAGCATCTTACGAAATTAAAAATGGGCGGCATTATTTTTGTCTGCTGTATTGGTAGTGCGGTGACTTGGATTATTAAACACTGGTCAGAATTCTCCGGTTGGATCAATGCACTAATGGAAAAATTGTAAGGGGGCATTTGAATGAGTCGTCTGGTGTTCAACTATCGGAAGGCAATGAGAGAGCCGAAAAAGATTCAGCAATTAACCGACAACTATTCATTACCTTTTGCAGTTGAATTAATACCGGCTATTAACTACTTCATTTTTGTTGGTATCTGCTTTGGCTTTTGGTACGGCGTGAGGATGATTTTTCCTCACGCTTTTGATAACAGTTTCGTCATCGTAATTTTTGGAATACCGATTTTTTTAACAATGCTGGTTACAAAAATAAAGCCGGAAGGCAAAAACATCTATTTATACTTCTTTGATTTTGCAATGTATTACTTCTTCATCAAGCTTCCACAAAAGAAGTTTTGCAATGACCGAAAGGTTGATTTAAGTAATGAAAAACAAATTGAGTTTCGAAAACTTGTGAAGGTGGTGGATTATTCGAATGAGACTAAAAACGCCTATGAAGGCAATACACAAGAATTTGCTGTTGACAAGAACGGGCGACGTTTGGGCGTACTACCGAATAAAGAGCAATTCGATTCCTATGCAAAATAGAGAAAAAGTTGAATCGTATAAGAAGAAGTGGCAGCATCTTTTCGAAGAAATTACATCTTATGAGGATTTTCACTTGATGATGTATCCAAGTGAGTATGAATTAAAAAAACGATTTAAGGATTTAGAAACAGATATTGCGGCAGATGCAATGGATGTGGCTCGTTACTACAATGAAGAAACGGTAAGGCTGTTAGAACAGCGATTAGGAAGGCTGACAAAGTATGATTTCATTTTAGGTGTAAAGCTGAAAAGCAGTCTTGTAAATATTAGTGTCGAACTAAAAGATAATATTTTATCTCTATTCAATACGGCGACTGATACTGTTGTGAAAATGCTCGGGTGGGAACAAAATGTTTCCACCTCTTTTTTTGAAAAATATGAGGAAGTCGAAGAAACACTAGCCAACATTATGGCTTCTGTTCGCGGAGAACGGCTTTCAGAATCAGAAATGACATATATTAACCGTTATCACTTTGTGCGTGGATTGAATCACCAGACGAATGAGGAAAGCGAAATAAAGGATGTTCGTTCGATAACAAATACTATCATAGATCCTACTGACCCATCAGTTTTACATTTGCATAGTGACCAAGATGAAGGTTATACGGCTTTTGTGGTGATTGACGAATTTCTTCACAATATGTCTGAAAGTGATTTGTTTTATGAAACGCAGTCACTTCCCTTCCCTGTCGAAGTCCAAATGAAAATACAAACGGAATCAAAATCAATTACTAAACCTGCCCTCAACCTCAAAAAACAGCAACTAAAAGAAGAACAAAAAGAACAACAAAGCACAGGTGATCGAAGTGATGTTTCCACTGTCACAAGTGCAACGATGGTAAGACATTTACAAGATGAGATTAAGAAAGAAGAAGTGCATTTGATGAACTGGCTATCTGTGATTGTCGTTCATGGGAAAACAAAAAAAGAATGTGTGGGTAAAGCAACAATTGTCAAAAGACACTTAAAAGGCGCTGGCATTACATGTCGCCTTCCGGTAGCTGACCAACTGAATCTTTTTTATAAGATGCTTCCCGGCGAAAAATTAGATATAACCGACAAGAACTGGATTCAAAAAACAACGCAAGACGGCGTGGCAGAAGGCCTTTTCGCTGTTAACTCTGATATTGGTTCGAAAATTGGATTCTTTCTCGGTTGGGTTGATCGTTTCCAAGAGCACACCGACTTAGAAAGTGCCATTATGTCCAGCCGTGATTTTGTCTTATTCCACCCTTTCTTAGCGAATCAGCAGTTAAAAGGTTCAAAGACACGTTCTCCTCACTGCCTAATCACAGGAGACACAGGAAACGGCAAGTCATATCTGGCGAAATTGATCTTTAACTATATCAGCATGTTAAACATTAAATCTCTTTATATTGACCCTAAAAAGGAAATGAGAAAGTGGATTCAAAGAGTCTTGAATGATGAGTATATTCGAGAGAACTTTCCCTTATATATTGCACATTTAGAAAAATACAACTATATCACACTAGATCATGAAAACACGCACAATTGGGGGGCGCTTGACCCTATCTCCTTCCTCCCTCCTATGAAAGCAAAAGAGCTGGTTCAAGTTATTTTTGAACAAGTATATGACTTTAAAGGGAAAGACGATGTGAACACAGCCTTCCTTCGGGCTACGTCAGAAGTAATTGAGGCAAAACAGAAAGGCGAACAGGTTGGCTCACTTGATATTATTCGGAGGATGCAGAAACATCCGGAAGAAGCTGTACAAAAAGCTGGCGACTATTTAAATGAGGTCGTTTCAGATTCCATTTTGAAACTTTGTATTCATGATGGTTCAAATCCTGCATTGTCACTTGAAAAACGAATCACCATTTTAGAAGTTGAAAATATGGATTTGCCGGATCATGCTGAGCGACTTGAAAACTACACGATATCACAACTAAAGTCTAGTGCGGTTATGTTTGCACTCGGTAAGTTCTGCGAACTATTTGGCATGAATCAAGATGAACAGACAGTTGAATTTATAGATGAAGCTTGGATATTTACCACGTCACAACAAGGAAAAAAAGTAGAAAGACAAATGCGCCGGATTGGTCGCTCATACAACAATGCGGAATACTTCATTTCCCAATCCACAAAAGACGCTTTGAAAGAAGAAGATTCCGGAAACTTTGGCGTTGCCTTCGCCTTTGACGAACCAAACGAACGTGAAGAAGTGTTGAAGTGGATGAATATGGAGGTCACAAAAGAAAACAAAAAAATGATGGAATCCATGTTCCAAGGTCAATGCTTATTTAAAGATTACTATGGGCGCACCTCCAAAATTTCAATTGAATGCCTATTCGAAGAATGGCAAGGTGCTCTGAAAACAGTTGAGAAAAAAGCTGTCGCATATGCGGAAGAAAAATATTTATAAAAGGGGTTGAAGTACATGGAAATAGCTTTCTTAAACTCTCTTGTGGTCACGAGTCCAGGATTTTATAAAGCTGAAAAAATTACACTGGACGAAGTAAAACAATGGCTGAATCATTATGACGGTCGATACAAAAGCTTCATCGGGCATAAATCAACAGCGCAGTTCCTGCAAAAATTATTAGGTATCAAGATTGAACAAAACCGAAAGACTTTCAGGCATATGAAATATCAAAAAGCAATCTGTTTCTCTCTGTATGAACGATATCCCGAAAACGTGCTGCTAACGCAAAGAGACTTAGAGAAAGCCAGATACCAATTTTATTTATTAACTCGGTTAGATTAGGAGGTGGCTGTGATGAAGAAAAAAAGGATTCTAATTGTATCGGCAATCGTGTTGCTGTTTCTAACTGTGGCATCAGCTATAACAGTATTTTCGGCTGACGGAGATACCACCACTCAGCCAAAAGTCGAAAAAGCTGGCGGCGTGGAATTGAAGGTGAAAAGGTTTCCTATCTCACGCTATCAAGCGAATAATGAAGCATCTGACGATTTAATAAAGGGGGCGTTTGTTGGACTGACAAACGTCACTTTTTCTTTTGCGGGAAACATTGTCCGTGTGGTTGATGCGGGAATGGATATTTTGTATAACTTGCAACCGATTGACGAGTTCGCAAACTCCATTACAAACGTTTCTAAATCAGTTTATAAAACTCTGAAAAAGAATTTCGGTGAAGCCTTATTCATCTTCACGTGTGGCTATGTCGTCTATCTGTTCTGTGTTAGAGGTAGCGCAAAAGAAGCAATGCGACGGAGTATTCTATTTATTTGTGTCATGGTGATCGGCGGACTTTGGATGTCAAACGCTGGTTATTACATGAAAGCGTTGAATGCTTTGTCTGTAGAAGCACAAGGAAAGCTTTTAACTGCGGGAAATGGTTTGGTTGGCATTGTTCAAGATGAAGGAAATTTTGCGGACAGTTCTGCGATTAAAAAAGGAAAGGAAATGGAAGGCACAGTTGCGGTTATGCGTAATCTTTACTTTGACATTGCTTTGATGAAGCCATTTCTAATCGTGAACTTTGGAGAAACAAGTGAAGCAAAAATTAATGAGAAAGGTGATTCGAAAGATAAGTTATCAAGGGTCGATAAATTGCTTTCATACAAGCTGTCAAAAGACGGAGAAAAAGCAAAACAGAAATATATAAAGGACACTGAAATTGAAAAATACGATAATGAGTCTATGACCTCTGGGAATGTCTTTAATCAACTTGGAGAATCTTTTATCGCTGTGATCGCTTCTATTGTCATTGGGATACCTTTTTTAGCATTAGCGTTCTTTAATTTCTTGCTTCAAATTATCGCTTTAGTGATTGTATTCTTTGTGCCATTTGCTTTCATATTGGCGTATGTTCCCCAATTAGCTTATTCGGGATTCGTTACGCTTGGACGGTTAGGGAGTGTTTATCTACTGAAAGCAATGTTAGGTATTATCGTTCTGTTTGTGTACGTAACTTGCTTTATCGTTGACAAGTTAATTCCTCCAAATGGTTTCGGAATGTATCTTTTAAATGTCGCTGTCCTTGCCTCAATCTTGTGGATTGGTTTTCACAAGAGGGATGCCATTATCAAGTTTGTGACTGCTGGAAAAGTTGTTTCAGTTGATAATAATATGATGGAAAACATGAGACAAAATGTTGTTCAACCAGCTTGGGAAAATGCGAAGAAAATAGGAAGCACATTGGGTAACGGAGGGGGCGTATTTACTGACTTTGCTAAGAATTTTAGGGGGAGAAAAAATGGTTCAAATACTGATGGCGTAACTGGTGCAACTGGTACTCCAAGTGGCGGCGGAAATTCTCCGAGTGGGGCTACTATGGGATATGATAATACTCATGCTATTTCAAGAACTCCGCAAAAAGAGACTGCTAACGGAATAGCTAGCCATAACAACCGAAACTTAAAGCGAAATCCTCAAACTCTATCCAAAGAACAACAAAAACAAAAAGAAGCCTTTGCAAATGCAAAAGAAAATAAACAGCAATCCCATTTAGACAGATTGAGAAAAGACGGAATAAACTCTCCTATGCTGAAAGATGCTTTGAATGCAGGAAATGAGGATCTACCCAAACGAGCACCTATCTTGCAGGATAAAAAGGATGAATCAGCTAGAACAGATCAAAAAGAATATGTTGAACAGCTTCTTAAACAGCCAGATAATCAGCAACAAACTGACGATGCATCATTACAACTTGAAGAAGAAACTACTTCTAATAGAGCACCAGTCTTACAAGAGAATGAAAAAGATACAGAACGCACTGATCAGAAAGCGTATGTTTATGAAGAACAAAATCAGAATCCTGAAACAGATCAGCAACAAGATTTTGAAGTCCAGAAAGATGATTCTGTTTCAAAGAGTGAGCCTGTAGCACAAGAGAAAACAGCAGACATCAAACGATCAGACCAAAAAGTGATGACGAATCAACCTGAACCGCAGCTCGGCTTTGAAAGTCCTCAATCAACAAAAGCAGAAAATCAGCCTATTGCCAATAACGAACGTAAAATCAGACCATCTGAACCCGCAAAAGTTCATTCAGATGGTATTCGTGTTGAGGAAAAACAGACTGTTGCTCCTGCTGGTGAAAGTAAGGCTCTATCAAGAGAAAAACAGCCTTCATCACAAACCATTAAACGGACTGAACAAAGCGTTAATATATTTGAGCAAGTGTCTTTAAATGATATTGGAAGGCGCACCTCGTCAAAAGTTGAAGATCGACTGAGAAGGGATGAAAGAAAAAGATGATAAGTAAAAAGGTAGTTCTTCCTTTGGTGTTCTCGGCTCCTTTTATCTTCTTTTTTGTTTTATGTATCGTAGTGGTTATGACAATTTCAAGAGAAAATCAAGTGGGTGACGATTTTATAGGCGGTGGGGATGGCGAATATGAAACAGTTGGCATTGCGCCGGAAGTCGAACGATTTAGGGCTGTATTTGAGAAGTACGCCCGTCAGGAAGGTGTTTTTGATCAAGTGAATATTATTATGGCGCTCACCATGCAAGAAAGTGGTGGGCGTTCTTTAGATATAATGCAAAGTTCCGAAAGTATCGGCTTACCTCCCAACTCCATAACTGACCCAGAACGTTCGATTGAAGTCGGCATTAAACATTTTAAGAAGGTTTTTAAACAGGCTGGCGGTGATGTTCGTTTAACCTTACAGGCATACAACTTTGGTTCTGGATTTATAGACTATGTCAAAAAGAATGGCGGGAAATACACAAAGAAATTGGCACTTGATTTCAGCCGATTGCAAGCTTTCAAAATGGGATGGAAAAGTTATGGTGATCCAAGCTATGTTGATCACGTTATGAGGTATGTGAAAGGTTCTGATAAAAATGTAGCGCCTGTGAATGGCTCTATGGATTTCTATGAAACGGTCATGAAAGAAGCTTTGAAGTATGAAGGGCAACCGTATGCCTGGGGTGGTTCAAACCCGAAAACTGGATTTGATTGTTCGGGCCTTGTTCAGTGGTCTTTTGCCAAAGCCGGAATTACTCTTCCAAGAACAGCACAGGAACAACATGGGGCAACAAAGAAAATAAGTGAAAAAGAAGCGACTGCGGGTGACTTGGTGTTCTTTGGCGGCACATATGAAGGAAAAGCCATTACTCACGTCGGCATCTATGTTGGCAATGGCAGAATGTTTAATTCAAATGACAGTGGAATCGAATATTCTAATCTGAAATCAGGTTATTGGAGAGATCACCTTGTATCTTTTGGACGAATTAAATAATTAGGAGTGGAAACATGAAAACACATATTGCATGGGCTTCGTCTTGTTTGTTATTAATATTGCTGACGGGATTTTTCACGAATGGACAGCAAACGTATAAGATTGAAAAGTTAAAGGATAAGAATGAAGTTTTGACAGAAAAAATTAAGGAATTGAACCATATAGAATCAACAAGCAGCACTTCGGAAAACAAGGCATTTTTTGAAGCGTTTTTTAATTACTCGGACATAGATAAGCGATATGAGACAGTTAAGAAGCATACAACTGGAAAAGGATTTGACTATGCATTCCCTTCTCGTTCTGATCAAAAGCACACAGTCAGTGTGCAAAGTGAATTACTTTCCTTAGAGAGTTATTCAAAACCCTTAGATCAATCCCATGAATTGTTTTTGAACATTGTAGAAATCTCAACGACTGCAAATTCAGTTACTACGAATCAAGTGTTGATTGTTCAAACGACTATGAAAAAAGATAAAGATGGTTGGTTAGTCGATAATGTGCAGGTTAAGGGAAATGGATAAAAAGTGGAAAAGGTTAAATTGTTTGTTTATACTAAATATTGAAAAAGGAGGGAATGTTTATTTTGAAAAACCTTTTTATTTTCCTTAGTTTGATGATGATGTTCGTTTTAACTGCATGTGGTGGTAATAAGTATGATGATGCGATTAATGAAGTTATTGATCTAGACAAAAAAAGCGCAAAAGAATCGGGCGCTGATACCAGTATATATACAAGAGAAAATGCTTTAATACGTGTGTATGATGGGGGAAAGTATATTCAAGTTGCTTTTTATCTTCCAGAAGATCATTCCCGTGAACTTTCACCATATGATTACTTTGAAAAACTAGGTGATAAATATGAAGAAATGGATAGCATGCCTGGAAACGGAGAGAATGATAGATTGGGTTTGTCAAAGAAAACACCAGACTATGAAGAAGCAAAAGGTGAAGAGACAAAGTTAGAGGAGTAGACCATGTGTTTGCTCCTCTTTTTTTTCTGTTTATAAAAGGATTGCTGTATTCTATTTGAAGTAGTGATGTATAATATAAAAAACGTGAATACAAGAAAATCCTATTAAGAAGGGTGTTAAGATGTCGTATAATATTAGAGAAGAGATGGAGAAAATAGACCATCACAAGACTAAAAGTTATTTCGAGGAAGTTATAAGTTCTTATGAAAATAAAAATTTTAGATCTGCAATAGTGATGTTATATTCTGTAGTCATTTGTGATTTGATTTATAAACTCTCTGATCTTAGAGATATCCATAACGACCAAAAAGCAGAAAAAGTACTTAATGATTTAAATACTGATAAGGATGAAAATCCAGTTTCGCCACAATGGGAAAATGATTTAATAGAAAAAGCATTTCGAGAAGTAAAGATCCTAGAAAATGATGTGTATTCACATATATTGGCATTGAAAAATGACAGAAATTTATCTGCCCATCCAGTTGTCAGTTCTATCGAGATTTTATACGCACCTACAGAGGAATTAGTTAAATCGCATATTAGAAATATGTTGGACGGTTTGCTTAAAAAGAAACCGATATTTTCAAAGCAAGTTTTTGTTCCATTTCTCATGGAGATTGCAAGGGTTAAGAATGAATTTTCATCAGATGAAAAGTTAAAGACCTATCTTAATTCAAAATATATTAATTACTTTAATGATGAGCTAACAGAGTATGTTTTTAAAAACCTTTGGAAATTTGTCTTCAAAAAGAAGGGGGAAAATGAGGACAAAAATAGAAAGGTGAACTACGATGTTCTTATAATCTTATTAGAACAAAATCAAGATCTGTTAGAGGACCTAGTTAAAAAGGAAACTGAATTATTTAGTGATTTTACTGACGAAACAATAATAGTATCGAAGTTAATTAATTTATTAGCTTTATTTCCAAATATCTTCAAAGAATTGAAAACACATTCTCAACAGATAATTCGAAATAGAGTGAAGGAAAATAATAAGTACAAATATTTAGCACATTTTCTCTTACCATCTGTAAAAGAGCATTTTGAAAAACTTGATTCCGAGTCATATGAATATGAATATATAAACTCTGTAACACCATACGCTCAATATATATTGTTTAAACAAGACGAGATAGTGTTTCTAAAAAAATTAGCGATTAAACATGATTGCTTAGAAGAATTTTATGATCTTATGATCAGTCAACACATACATAGTCAGTTCTTTAAGAATGCTGATTATACGTTTAATTATTGTGTTACGCCATACTATAAGAACTTTAACAAAGAACAATTTGAAAAACTTTTAAAGGGGATTAATGGTAATCCGCAATGCTATAAAAGAAATGATTTTAAGTCTGATTATAAGATAATTAAAGATGAAGTCTGTAAACACTTAGAAGAAGGCTTTGAAGCTAATTATCAAAACATATTTTAATAAGATAAAAGAATTAAAGAGGGCCAATCAGTGCTCTCTTTTTTTTTACAACAATAAAGTCAAGTCTCGAAAGAATTGCTATGCCCGCAAAAAAAACGCAAAGGTGTAGATATATTGTACCTTTTTACAATTCGTCTTTGTAAAATAAAGGGTGTTCTGACATAATACAATTAATGTAAATATTCGCACAATTTTAAGGATGGGGGAATTTTCTTGCGAGGTGTTTTAGATAAAGATAAAATTCCATATGATGTAGTTACAAAAAAGTTGAACGAATGGTATACCCATATAAAAAATGATCAACTTGATCAAGCTAAACTAATAAAAAAAGAAGTTGAAGAAGATCTGAAAACTATGGAAGAAAGTAAAGATGCTTTACTGTATTATCAATTGCTTGAATTCCGACATGAATTATTAGTTAATTATATGAATTCGGAAAAAACAGAAGAATTAAAAACCTCATATCAAGCTATGAAGAGGTTAGAAGAGCAGGGCAATGTTACTGGAATGTTGGAATATTACTTTCATTTCTTTATGGGGATGTATGAATTCAGAAGAAAAGAGTTAACTGCGGCAATAACTTCTTATAGAAAAGCAGAAGCAAAATTAAGCGAAGTAGATGATGAGATTGAAAAAGCAGAATTCTTTTTTAAAGTATCTTATGTTTATTACTATATGAAGCAAACATACTTTTCGCTTAATTATGCCTATAGAGCTCTTGAAATATATAAAAGGTATGATGATTACTTTATACAGAGATTAAGATGTCAATTTATATTAGGCGGAAACTTTATTGACTCTCTGGAATACGAAAAGGCTTTGGACACATTTATGGAAGCATTAAGAATTGCTGAAGAGATTAAAATAGATTATTTAATTGGGATGGCGCACATAAACATAGGTATTTGCTTTGATGAGTTAAAAGATTATGAAAATGCATCAAGTCATCTTAAAAAGGCTTTGGATTTGCTTGAGGTTAATGATCATAGCTTTGTGGCGAAAACTCTTTTTATTTTAACACATGTAAAAATCAAGCAAGATGACAAAGAATCAGCTGGTTTCTTTTTTCAAAAAGGGCATGAGTTTGTAAGAAAATCAAATGATGCTGAATATATTGCCAAATTCAAAATATTAGAAGGACTTTATTTTTCAAATGGTGAATATGAATTAATTAGTGAGGCTTTTGCATATTTTGATTCAATGAAAATGTATGCAGACTTAGAGAACTATGCTATTGAAGTGGCGCAGTATTTTCATCGGAAACAGGACTTTCAACGCTCGAGTGAATATTATATGTTGAGCGTTGAAGCAAGAAACAAAATTAAAAAAGGGGAGATTATTAATGAAACTCAGTCGAGTTATATTGGCAGTAGCAGTGTTAACTAGCGTTCTGTCCTTTTCAACTTTTGATGTGGGAACTAACACCGAATCGATAAAGATCGCTTCGGATAGAGTAGCAGCATAAATAAAAAAAATCCTTCAAACGTTCATCATTGAACGCAAGAAGGATTTTTTTATGCTCACCAATTGTACTCCAAAACTGACGAAAAAATATAAAATACAAGAAAATTAAAAGCAAAAAACACCTTAAAAGCCAAGGTAATTAACTATTTGAACCATTATGTAATCCGTCAGAGGATTACACGTTTTTTTAACGGCCGGGTTCTAAGTCTTCCAGCATTTCCATTACAGTATTGTCATCCATTACATTCATTGCGCTTTGATCGAAATGGATTGGCTCTGCATATTGCTGCTGTCTATTTCTGGTTGTTGTGTCCGTTTGACGATTTTGCTTAGACTGAGACTGATGCTGTTGAGGCTGGCTTTGCTGCTGGCCTGCATGCTGATGCTGACGGCCAGTTTGCTGACGATTTTGAGATTGATCTTGATTATTTCCGCCAAACGCCTGTTTCATCATATCTCCAACATTAGGAAGATCAACCGACTTATTTTGAGCATTCCGGTTGTTCATTTGGCCTGTAATAAACCCGCTGATTTTTTGCCGGATCTGTGGTGATAAAGCAGCAACAAGCATAGTTGAACCGATAACTAAGGCTGTCGGACTGATTCCTTTTCGCTGTTTGAACAACGTGATCCCTCCTTTATAAGTGTATTGATATTTTCCCCGCTCATTAGACAAATTAACCGTTTTATTTCCCGGGAAAGCATTTCCGATATTTTTTCATGCATATTTAGAGCCAATTAGAAAAACCTATAAGTAAAGTGATAAAGGAGGAATTCACATGCTTGGAAAAAAACAAGTCCTTGCGTCCATGCTTCTTATCCCTTTGCTTATGACTGGCTGTGGTATGGCCAATCAGGGTGAGGGCAGACGTGATAATGCAGAGCCTGAAAATGTTAACTACCGCAATCCGGGAAATGACAACGGTACAAGAAATATCAACAATGCAAATGATACCCGTGACAACGTCGACAATAATATGACGAATAATGGTGATAACAATAACGGTAATGATAACCGTCAGTTGGAAGTTGCTGATGATGCTGCCGATAAAATTACCGAAATGAAAGAAGTGAAACACGCAAATGTAATTGTTGCCGGAAATCAAGCGTATGTTGCGGTTGTATTAACAAATGGAAAAGAAGAAGTTGGAAAAGATCTGAAAAAGAAGATCTCCGATAAAGTAAAAGATACTGATAAGAACATGGACAACGTGTATGTTTCTGCAAATCCAGACTTTGTTGACCGGATGCAGGGGTATGGCAAACGAATCCAAAATGGTGATCCGATTGCAGGATTCTTTGATGAATTTAGTCAAACAGTGCAACGTGTATTTCCGCAAGCTGAATAAAAGATAAAAAGCCGCATAACTTGTGCGGCTTTTTTCTTTGCAGAAATGACACGCTGTGAACTAAGGCTGCATAGAGTAAAAATAAAAAGGTACAAGACGGACCGGCTCAGGGAGGGAGACGTTTGCAGGGTGGCATAGGAAAGCGTGCGGCATCCGCTCTATTCCTGTGCGGAGTCCTTGTGATGCTGGCCGTAAGCTCGGCCATCGTATCAAGCACGATGTATATTCTGTCTTTGCCAGGGCAGCAGGCATCTGGGATAACGAAAGAACAAGTGACGAAGCACATGAAGAAAGAGTCATTTACACAGGCCGATGTTTATTACACTTCTAAGGAAAAATCCTTACTGCCATTAACGAAAGAAACGCTTGAATATGCGGTGAGTATTAATCAGGTCATGCTTGAATATTCGAATCCGAAGCCTATTGATATTATTTTTTTTCCTAATGAAAAACAGATGGAGGCTTATTCCGGTTTAATGGATGTTGTCGGCTTTTATTCTGAGCGGGAGCAGCTGATCGGATTATTGCCTGAAGAGAAAAAGCAGCTTTTAGAAGGTGATGAGGTAGCGGTTTATCTGTATCAGAGATTATTGATTCATGAGTACACACACCATGCGTTTCATCAGAAATTACGGGAGCTCGAAGCAGATCCTGATGAGTTCCCTTTATGGTTCCATGAAGGATTAAGCGAGTGGATCGCGAACTATGAATTGCTCATAGATCCGATCACGTTTTCTGTCGTGCCGTTTGACCGTTTGCAGACAGATCAGGACTGGCAGGAAGCTCGATCGGAATATGAAACCGATGTTTATTTGCAAAGTTTTTATATGGTCAATGAGCTGACGGAAACATACGGGAAAGACATTATTTTGGAGATTATAAAGGAAACAGCGAAAAAAGGGGATTTTAAAAAAGGGTTTAAAGCAGCGACACAGGATAGTCTTGATCAATTTGAAGAAGATTTCACCAGATCGTTTGAAGAAAATGCGGCATTGGATAGAACCTATCCAATGCCTTTTTTAATTAATGAAGTCCTTGCTGACCCATACCGCCTTGAGTTGCTTGAGTCGGAGGCATTTGTCCTTGTGCAGGGGCAAAGGAATTTCTCAGTTGTTCCATATCCTGCGCGTCAAGCTGCGGAACTTGGTAGTAACCATGTTTGTTTTGGTAAAGGAAAATCTCAAAAGCCATTTCGACATACTGCTGAATTTGCGCAGACAGTACACGTCTAACGGCCGGATTTGTCATTTCTAGAGAAGCCATCGTCAGCATAGATGCCTGTGCCTTAACAGCACAAAGCATTTGGCGGCTGATGATGCTGTCATCAATATCATTCATAGATTGAACAGGTTTCTTAGGCTGTGCCGGCTGCATGCCGTAAACAGTCTGGTTGTCTTCCTTCATCATATAAGTTGCCGTTTTTTGTGAAGGCTCGCTTCCTGTTTTGAAGCACTCTGCTGTTAAGTTATATTGAGATGTAATGAATTGATATTGGCGGTCAAGGATGTTTAATAATTCCTGATCCTTACAGAATTGTCTCAGCATCATAAACTGATCAAGCACAGTAAGCGTTCCGGAAAGCACCTCGTGCATATCAAACATTTCATGTCCTCCGTGATTCTGATGCGGTTTACCTGGTATCCCTTTGTTCTGTGATTGCTGCTGAAATTGCTGATCCAAACCGAATTCCTCCTTTTTTTTCAGATCAGCTGTATTTTGTGCCTGTCCGCTGTGTTTTATGCAGTGACTGACAGGAATTATATGCTGATTGTCGAAGTGATTAACAAATAAACGAATCATGCAAGATGTAAGGGAGGAAAACTGATGAGGCGTTTTTTGCATGTTGTTTTGATCATGCTTTTCATTTTCTTGAATGTCATGTCCGCTTATGAAGCTGTAAGGGCTGCTGAGCCGGCAGAAGCAATATCGGTTGAAAAAGCGATACAGCAAAAAGAGGGACAAGCTCTTGTCGAAGGATATACAATCGGCCAAGCCGTTTCATCTCAGCATTATAATCTGACGAGTCCTTTTTCAAATGATTATAACGTTGCTATAGCAGACAGCAAAAACGAGACATCACCCAATCACATTCTTCCCGTGCAAATACCCTCCGCGTTCAGAAGCCAATTCGGACTGCAAACGAACCCGCTGCTTCTTGGGAAAAAGATAGCTGTTCAAGGAGAGCTTGAACATTATTTTAATACGACAGGTCTTAAGAAGGTTCAGTCGATGGTCTTAAAGGATGATGCTGAATCTCCGTCGACAGAACAGCCTATTACAATACAGGAAGCGCGCGGCAGAATGAATCAGCATGTCACGATTAAAGGTGTTGTTACTGCCGATCAAAACGCAATCGGAGGCGGAAAGCTGTCGACCTTTATGCAGGATGACACAGGCGGCATCAACATTTATTCGGCAGCGCCAGAGAAGTTCCCTGAGTTAAAAGAAGGAATGGATATTACGGTAACAGGGAAAATAACGACTTACCAAGGGCTTACTGAAATTGTTCCGGATACATCCGGCATCCGTATTATCCAATCCAATCAGCCTCTCCCTGTCCCTGAACCTTCAACGATCAATGAACTGGTCAATGGCAGCTTGGGTGATCAATATGAAGGGCGTCTTGTGACGGTCAAAGCTTATATTTCTTCCATTCCAAATTCTCAAGCGGGCGGCGGTTACAATGTAACAATGATTGATAACGATCACCACGCAATGACATTACGTGTTATGAATGAGACAGGTATCATTGATGGACTGACTGAGAATAAATGGTATGAAATCACAGGCGTGTTGAGCAGATATCAATCCCTTCAGCTTCTTCCGCGAAAATCAGCAGACATCAAGCCGCTTCAAGAGCAGCCTGCCCCGCCGGCTTCAGAAGGCGAATATGAAACTGTGGTTGATCGCGTTGTAGACGGTGACACCATTCATGTCAAAAAACCGATACTTGGTGCGACAAAAATTCGTTTTGTAAATGTAGACACGCCAGAAACGTACCACACACCAAAAAATGAAGCAGATGAAAATCAATTAAGATTTGGAAAGAAAGCATCTGACTATTTAAAAACTGTTTTGTCTCCAGGAGATCACATTACTGTAAAAGTCGGCAGTGAAGCCAAGGACAGCTATGGCAGACTTCTTGGGCAGGTTGTGACTGAAATAGGGTCAAATGTGAATTTAGAACTCGTGAAAAATGGCTATGCTCCAACATATTTTATTTGGCCTGTTGAAAATGAAGAGGATTATCAGGAATTTCAGGCTGCAGTCGCTAATGCAAAAAAAGAGCAAAAAGGCATTTGGAATGAAGCGGATCCTCTTATGGAAATGCCGTTTGAATTTAGAGCCAGAGAGCAGGGAAAAGGGCTGACAAGGTATTTGGGAGACTCATCAAACAAGACCTATGTTGCGCCAGCAGACTGGAAGCAGGTGGCTGTGGAAAACAGGATCTTCTTTGCTTCAGAAGCTGAAGCAGAGAGTGCCGGTTACAAGAAAAAGCAAACCTCTCCCCAAAAAAATATACCGCTTAGGATTTTAAGCATGAACGATTTGCATGGGAAAATCGATCAGCAATATCAGCTTGACCTTGATGGAGACGGCACTCCAGATGGCACATTCGGACGCATGGACTATGCAGCTGCTTATTTGAAAGAGAAAAAGACAGAAAAGAAAAATACGCTCACTGTGCACGCCGGTGATATGATCGGAGGCAGTTCGCCTGTATCATCCCTTCTTCAAGACGAACCAACTGTCGAACTGATGGAGGATATCGGATTTGATGTTGGAACTGTGGGCAATCATGAGTTCGATGAAGGGACGGATGAACTCATGAGAATGTTAAAAGGGGGAGATGATCCGAAAGGCACTAGCGGCTATGACGGGCAAAATTTTCCCCTCGTGTGCGCCAATTGTAAAATGAAGTCTACCGGAGAACCCTTTTTGCCGGCTTATGACATTATAAATGTAGAGGGCATACCCGTTGCTTTTATTGGAGTTGTTACACAGTCGGCGGCCGGAATGGTAATGCCTGACGGAATAAAGGATATTGAGTTTACCGATGAAGTAAAAGCAGTAAATGCTGCTGCCGAAGAGCTGAAGAAAAAAGGCATCAGGGCAATTGCGGTGCTCGCACATATGTCTGCCGAACAAAACGGCAGCACAATAACAGGTGAGTCCGCTGACCTTGCAAACAAATCTGATTCTGAGATAGACATCATTTTTGCAGCGCATAATCATAAGGTCGTCAATGGTGAAGTGAACGGCAAGCTGATCGTTCAGGCGTTTGAATACGGAAAAGCGATAGGTGTCGTTGATCTGGAAATCAATAAACAGACAAGAGACATCGTCAAAAAGTCGGCTGAAATCGAATACGTCGATCAAAGCAAGAAAAAACCTGATGCCAGCGCCTCAGCTATTTTAAGTAAGTATCAGGCCATTGCTGAACCGATTATCAGCGAAGTAGTCGGTGAAGCGGCTGTTGATATGGAAGGCGGTTATTCTAATGATGGCGACACGCCTCTTGGGAATTTGATTGCCGATGGCATGAGAGCGGCGATGAAAACTGATTTTGCGCTAATGAATGGCGGCGGGATACGGGAAGGACTGAAGAAAGGCCCGATTACATGGGGGGATCTTTATAACATTCAGCCGTTCGGAAATGTGTTGACGAAACTTGAGATTAAAGGAAAAGATTTACGGGAGATCATCAATGCGCAAATCTCACCGGTTTTCGGCCCTGACTACAGCATAAGCGGGTTTACGTATACGTGGGATAAAGATACAGGCAAAGCAGTTGAGATAAAAATGGCAGATGGAACCGAAATCCAGCCGGATGCCACATACACATTGACCGTTAATCATTTTATGGCGACGGCGACAGGAGCCAAATACCAGCCAATCGGATTGCTTGGGAAACATCCGGTTACAGGGCCTGAGGATTTAGAAGCGACTGTAGAGTATGTAAAAAGCTTTGAAAAGCCGATTTCATATACGAAAGAAGGCAGAATTAAACTGGCTGAAGACAGTCATGCCGAAGACCCAGTCACTAAAGACCCGGCAGACAGTCCGGGAACAGACGATCCAGGCAAGGTAAATCCGACACCTGGGGAAGAACAGCCTGATCTAAAAGAGACCCCGGGCATTGCTCCGGTCCATCAGCTCCCGCCTGCAGTCATTTCGACCTTTGAAGAATTTACAACAAAGACCAATCAGCCTGCTACTGCCGCCGGCCGTTTAAACACACTGCCTTTGCATAAAGAAGGTAAGGAAAGCGGCTCTGATCCTAAGCTCCCGGATACGTCAGCAGGATACTACAACTTTATTGTGATCGGTGCAGCGGTCTCACTGTCCGGAACGTATTTATATATTAGAAGGAAAAGGAGTGCCGCTACAACGTGAAAAAATATATTCCTCTTGTAATCATTGTGATCGGTCTTGCGATCACTGGATACGGGGGCTTTAAATTGATTGATACCAGCATGAAAACTGAGCAAACATTAAAAGAAGCAAAAAAGGCGGCTGAACAGCCGCCGGCCATTGCAGGCACGAAGAAAAACGCTAATCAAGCCGAAAAAAAATCATCGTTTAAGCCGAAAACAGGTCAAGCGAGCGGCATACTGGAAATCCCTAAAATCAATGCGGAGCTTCCAATCGTGGAAGGAACCGATGCTGATGACTTAGAAAAAGGTGTGGGGCACTACAAGGACAGCTTTTATCCAGATGAAAACGGACAAATTGTGCTGTCAGGACATCGTGATACTGTGTTTCGCCGGACGGGAGAGCTTGAAAAAGGTGACCGGCTCAACATCATCCTGTCATATGGTGATTTTACATATGAAATTGAAAAAACAAAAATTGTAGACAAGGATGATACGTCCATTATTACGCTGCAGCACGAAAAGGAAGAGCTCATACTGACCACCTGCTATCCTTTTTCATACGTCGGAAATGCCCCAAAACGTTATATTATTTACGGAAAACGTATTTCGTAAAAAAAGCCGCAGGTCAATCTCAGCGGCTTTTTTTCATGATAAATAAGTATGGCAAAGACTTTCAATATCAGCAGGAAGCGGTGCCTCGGCAACGACCAGTTCTCCGGTAATCGGATGAACAGCCTGTACCTTTTTGGCATGAAGCGCCTGCCTGTTAAGAAATTGGCCCCCGCCTCCGTAAAGTGTATCGCCCGTTAGCGGATGGCCGATGCTTGCCATATGCACACGAATTTGATGCGTTCTGCCCGTTTCCAGCTCTAATTCAGCAAGCGAGAGCTTTTCTCCCGCATTGACAGTAAGGGTACGGTAATGGGTGACGGCGGCTTGTCCGCCTGGTGAAACCCGCCGTCTTGTCGGGTGTGATCTGTCTCTTCCAATCGGCGAATCAATTTTGCCTTTTTTGGGCTTCAGCTTTCCTTCAACAATTGCGAGATATGTACGCTTCAGCGTCTTTTTCTCTAACTGCTGATCTAAGATGGCATGCGCCAAACGGTGCTTGGCGAATACGACAGCACCCGATGTATCCTGATCAAGACGGTGGACATGGCGCACTTTGATTGTTTCGCCATTTACCTGAAAGTGGTATGCAATCAAATTGGCGAGCGTACCGGTCTGACCTTCTTCATTGGGATGAGTGGAAATACCGGCTGGTTTATTGACGATTAACATGTGGCGGTCTTCAAATAAAATATCAAGCTCTCCATACTCAGGTATGACAGAGGATTCTTCGTTTTCCTGAAGATCAATAAACAGGCGGTCATTCTTTTTTACGAGTATGTTGTTTTTGACAGCCTCATGATTGATTTTTATATTGTGATGAGTCATCCATTCTTGGATAACGGGTTTCGAAGCTTTGAGCTCTGTTTTCAGCACGGAAAATAGCCATTGTCCGTCCTGTTTTTCACTGATTATCAGCTCTAGCCCTTTGCCTTTTTCTTTCATGATCAAATGGCTCCTTTTTCGCGTGAAAGGCCGTTGATTCTCATAGGAAACACTTACCTTAACATTCGCGTTTTTTTCTGTGATATTCTTGAGAAAGACTTTGGATATTCGATGGCAAGAAAGGTGATAGACGTGAGAATTATGAACGCAGCAACTGAAGAACAGGAAAGCTTTATCAAGGAACTGTCAATGGAGCTTTTCCATCATGTATTTCCTCTTTATTTCTCCGAACTGGACATTCAGCGCTTTAAAAAGAAAGGCGTTCTGTCTTTAAATAACCAATATTACCAAGGAACATTAAAAGAAGCTTTTCAAATTATGGCTTGTCTGCAAATGATACATATTATCCTGACAAAGCCTTCACCGCACGATGACTTAAGTGATCAAGCCATTTTTAATAAAAACAGCAAGTTGCTGAATGATTGCGGAATATATTTTCCGTTTGCTTTATCTGATTTTCAAATGAAAACAAATAAAGCTTTATCCGGTCACAGAAGACTGATATAATCTCGCAGCAAGAGCTTTTCCGTTTCAAGAAAAGCTCTTTTTGCATCAGAGAAATCATACCACAAAACCTTTCCTGCAACTCCCTTTTTAATCATCCGGTGTCTGAACATACTAATGATTGAAAGGGGTGCTGACCAATGAGTTCAGTTAAACATTCAATGACAACGCAGGTAGCAACCGTTTCTCCGAATCAAACGATTCAGGAAGCGGCTTCTCTGATGAAACAGCATAACGTCGGGGCGATTCCCGTTGTAGAGCAAGGTGTTTTAAAAGGAATGCTGACTGACCGTGACATTGCATTGAGAACCACAGCTCAGGGCCGAGATGGCCAGACACCCGTTTCAGAAGTGATGTCAACAGACCTCGTATCAGGAAACCCTAATATGAGTCTGGAAGACGCGTCGCAGCTGATGGCCCAGCACCAAATCCGCCGCCTTCCTATTGTAGATCAAAACAATCTAGTCGGGATCGTTGCGCTTGGAGACCTGGCTGTCAATCAGATGTCGAACGAGTCTGCTGGAGAAGCGCTGACAAACATTTCTCATCAAAACTTGCATTAATTAGAAAGAGCTTGCAGTGTGCAGGCTCTTTCTTCACATAGACCCTTACTTTTTGAAAGCAGAGACGTTTCGGGGTATAGTGTATACATATGTCTCAATTCGGGCCAAAGGAGTTGTACGCAGTGATAAAAGCGTTAATTTTTGATTTTGACGGGCTTATTCTTGATACAGAAACGCATGAATATGAAGTCCTTCAGGAAATTTTTGAGGAACATGGCTCAGTACTGCCACTATCCGTATGGGGAAAGGTTATCGGAACAGCGGCGGGATTTCGGCCATTTGAATACTTAGAAGAGCAGATAGGCAAAAAGCTGAACCATGAAGAGCTGACAAAACTGAGAAGAGACCGGTTTGCAAAACGCATGGAAACAGAAAAAGCGAGACCAGGTGTTGAAGCGTATCTGAATGCGGCAAAGGATTTAGGCTTAAAAGTAGGTCTGGCTTCCAGCTCAGATTATAAATGGGTATCCGGCCATTTGAAGCAACTGGGCCTGTTTGACGAATTCGAAGTGATTCAGACAGCTGATGATGTAGAAGAGGTCAAGCCCAATCCCGAGCTGTATTTGTTAGCGGCAAAGAATCTTGGAGTATCGCCGTCGGAATGTCTCGCATTCGAGGATTCCGTCAATGGTTCGATTGCTGCCAAGCGAGCGGGCATGAAGTGTGTCATCGTTCCGAATCAAGTAACAGGCACCCTGATGTTTGAAGAATATGATCACAGGCTCGAATCAATGGCGGAGATGGAACTCACCCTATTGCTTGATCATCTAAACGCACAAAAATAGAAAGGAGCGAGTAGATTGTCTGAGAAATTAGATTTGACCCGTTTTGAAAAGAAAATGGTCATCCGTAATATCGAAGAGAAAGATATCGACAACATTATCGACCTTCAAAAGGACTGCTTTCCAGGCATGGAGCCGTGGAAGCGCGAGCATTTAATCAGCCATCTGGAGCATTTTCCCGAAGGGCAGTTTTGTGCAGAATTCGAAGGTGAAATCATCGGTTCGTGCTCAAGCCTCTTAATTAACTTTGATGAATATGATGACCGCCATACGTGGCAGGACATTACAGATGACGGATACATCACCAATCACAATCCGGATGGCTTAAACATGTACGGGATCGAGGTCATGGTGCATCCTGATTACAGACGGATGAAAATCGGCCATCGTTTGTATGAGGCAAGAAAGGATTTGGCAAGACGCTTAAATCTGAAAAGCATCATCATAGGCGGACGGATACCGAACTATCATAAATATGCTGATGAAATGACGGCGAGAGAGTATGTTGAACAGGTAACACGCCATCAAATTTACGATCCGGTTCTTTCCTTTCAGCTGATGAACGGTTTTACCCTGATGCGGATTAACCCGGATTATCTCCCGGATGATACAGCTTCATTCAAATATGCGACGCTGATGGAATGGAATAATGTCGATTATCTGCCGCAGCAGACAAAGCGTTATTATAAATCGGCCTTCCCTGTGAGAATTTGTGTCATCCAATACGAAATGAAAAAAATCTATTCCTTCGAGGAATTTGCGAATCAAGTAGAGTACTATGTCGATGTTGCGTCTGACGCGAGATCCGATTTTGCAGTGTTCCCGGAAATTTTCACAACCCAGCTGATGTCCTTCCTTGAGGAACGTTCACCAAGCTTGGCGGTACAGAGAATTACTGAGTATACTGAGGATTACATCAGTCTGTTTACAGACTTGGCTGTTAAGTATAATGTCAACATCATCGGCGGATCTCATTTCGTAGAAGAGGAAGGGAAAATTTATAATATCGCCTACCTGTTCAGACGCGATGGGACGATTGAGAAGCAATATAAACTGCATATTACGCCGAATGAACGCAAATGGTGGGGAATCAGTGCGGGCGACCAGGTGCGTGTGTTTGATACGGACTGCGGAAAAATTGCGATCCAAATTTGCTATGACATTGAATTTCCTGAGCTTGCCCGCATTGCGGCCGATAAAGGCGCCAAAATTATTTTTACGCCTTTTTGTACGGAAGACCGTCAAGGCTACTTGCGTGTCAGATACTGTTCACAGGCAAGAGCGGTCGAAAATCAAATTTATACCGTCATTTCCGGAACGGTTGGAAACCTGCCGCAAACGGAAAATATGGATATCCAATATGCTCAGTCAGGCATCTTTGCTCCTTCTGATTTTGAATTTGCAAGAGACGGCATCGTTGGGGAAACCAACCCGAATATTGAAATGGTCGTCATTGGCGATGTTGACTTAGAAATTCTCAGAAGACAGCGCCAAAACGGAACGGTGCGCCAGCTCAAAGACAGACGCCGTGATATATACCACATACACTATAAGAAATAATGCGAAGGCCCGCCTGAATTGGCGGGCTTTTTTTAAAAAAGCGGAATTGAAACGCTGCCGCGCTTTCTCTACAATAGAAATAAATATGTTACATCGGAAAAAAAGGTGCCTTATGGAGTTTTTGCTTGTTTTAGTTCCTGTTTTCGGAATCTTCGCAATTGGTTATATCGGACAGAAAACACTCGGTTTTGATATACAGACACTGTCCAAAATGTCCTTATATTTAATGTCTCCTTTTTTGGCTTTTGATACGTTTTATTCAAACGAGCTGACGATGGACTATGTGTATCTGTCTATTTTTGTGCTGGGTCTATGCTTGGTTCTAGTGCTGTTGGTCTCCTTTTTATCCTTTTTTCATAAGTATTCGAATCAAGATCGCTGTGCCATGATTCTCTCATCTGCCTTTATGAATAACGGCAATTACGGCACGCCTGTCGTACTGCTTGTGTTTGGGACGGCGGGGCTGGATACGGCTGTTGTGTTAATGGTCTTGCAGCAGTTAATTATGAGCACCATCGGCATGTATTACGCTGCAAAGGGCGGTTCGGAGGAAGGCGGATGTAAAACGGTGATGACTCGGGTTATCCGTATGCCTGTGGTGTACGGAGCACTTATAGGGACGATACTTCAGCTTATGCATATTTCAATTCCCAAAGAGTTAATGACAGGCATTGAACTGGTCGGAAATGCCACGGTACCGACGATCATGATTATTCTTGGCATGCAGCTTGCGCTGATATCTTTCAAGAATATTGAATACAGAAAAATTTCTTATTCTCTGCTGCTGAAGCTGATGGTATCTCCGTTCATTGCGCTGGGTTTTACATCGATTTTGCCTGTGGATGACATGACGAAGCAAATTATGATTCTCGTAGCAGCCATGCCGACCGCTGCCAATACGACCTTAATGGCCGTTCAGTTTAATACAAGGCCTGAGGTCGTTTCCAGTGCCACTTTTATCAGCACAATGCTGAGCATAGTCACTTTGCCGGTCCTGCTTTGGATGCTGCATCCTCTTTCTTCTTGATGAAAGAGGATGTTTTAATTACCCGGAGGTTTATTGACTCCTTTGTCGTCTGGCTTTATATTGAAGTCAGGGAAATCATCACCTAGACATCACATAAGAGAAGGTCTGTTTCAATTTATTGAACGCTAATGAAATGGAGATGATGGGGATGGAAAACATTCAGCAAAATCAGGGATTAAAGCAAAAGGATGAGCAATTCGTGTGGCATGCTATGAAGGGAGCGCATCAAGCGGACAGTCTGATTGCCCAAAAAGCGGAAGGAGCATGGGTGACTGATATAGACGGACGCCGCTATCTTGATGCGATGTCCGGTTTATGGTGCGTTAATATTGGTTACGGCAGAAAAGAGCTTGCGGAGGCTGCCTATGAACAATTAAAGGAATTGCCGTATTACCCGTTAACGCAAAGTCACGCACCTGCGATTCAATTGGCGGAAAAGCTGAATGAGTGGCTTGGCGGCGATTATGTGATTTTCTTTTCCAACAGCGGATCGGAAGCGAATGAAACCGCTTTTAAGATCGCTCGCCAGTACCATCTGGAAAACGGCGACCACAGCCGTTATAAATTCATCTCTAGATATAGAGCCTATCATGGCAATACGTTGGGAGCGCTCTCTGCCACCGGTCAGGCACAGCGGAAATATAAATATGAACCGTTAAGCCAAGGATTCCTGCACGCCGCCCCGCCTGATGTCTACCGAAATCCTGAAGACGCCGATACGCTAGAGAGCGCAAATGAAATTGACCGTATCATGACATGGGAATTAAGCGAAACGATTGCCGGTGTCATTATGGAGCCAATTATTACAGGCGGAGGCATTTTAATGCCGCCGGACGGATATATGAAGAAAGTGGAGGAAATCTGCCGCCGTCACGGCGCCCTGCTGATTTGTGACGAAGTCATCTGCGGATTTGGGCGGACTGGCAAGCCGTTCGGATATATGCACTACGGCGTGAAGCCCGATATCATTACAATGGCGAAAGGAATTACAAGCGCGTATCTGCCATTGTCAGCGACCGCGGTTAAACGGGAAATTTTTGAAGCCTACCAAGGAGAAGCTCCCTATGACCGTTTCCGCCACGTCAACACATTCGGCGGCAGCCCGGCAGCCTGCGCATTGGCTTTGAAAAACCTGCAAATTATGGAGGACGAACAGCTGATTCAGCGATCCCGCGATCTCGGAGCAGAGCTTTTAGGTGAGCTTCAGTCATTGAAAGAACACCCTGCAGTAGGGGATGTAAGGGGGAAAGGGCTGCTGGTCGGAATCGAGCTTGTCAAAAATAAACTGACGAAAGAGCCGGCTGGCGCTGACCAAGTGAACCAAGTGGTAGCGGCATGCAAAGAGAAAGGGCTGATCATCGGCAAAAACGGCGATACAGTCGCCCGATTCAACAATGTCATTCAGCTCGCCCCGCCATTTTGTCTGACAGAAGAGGACCTTGCATTTATCGTAAAAACAGTGAAGGAAAGCATACTCACGATTTGATACAAAAGTGATTTGTTAAAGGAGCACACTATGAGTTTTCACAACCAGCCTATTTTACCGGCTATTCGTAATATGAAGCAATTTGATGAGTTTTTAAACAGTTCGTTTTCATACGGCGTGATACTTGATATTCATCTCGGACAATTAAAGGGTGTGATCAGAGAGGCGCAAAAGCACGGGAAGAAGATGATGGTCCATGTTGATTTAATTCAAGGGATCAAACATGATGAATACGGAGCGGAATTTATCTGCCAGGATATTAAGCCGGCGGGGATTATCTCAACTAGATCAAACGTGATTGCAAAAGCGAAGCAGAAAAAAATTTATGCGATCCAGCGTTTGTTTCTGCTTGATACAAGCGCAATGGAAAAAAGCATGGAGTTTGTCGGCAAGCATAAGCCTGACTTCATTGAAGTACTGCCGGGCATCGTGCCGTCACTTATTCAGGAAATTAAAGAGAAAACAGGTATCCCTATCTTTGCGGGAGGTTTCATCCGCACAGAACAGGATGTAGAACAGGCCCTGAAAGCTGGTGCCGTTGCTGTCACAACATCTAACACCAAATTATGGAAAAAATATGAAAGCTTTTTGACAAAAAGTGATTGACACCGCTTTCATCCACTGATACAATTGCACTAGGTTAATACAATGTGATGGAGAATCCGGAGACCACAGCAGCTCTTTACGGTAAAGGTTATACACCCGTAAAGCGGTTTGTTGTGGTTTTTTTATTCCCTATCATACTTCTTAATCGCAACCTTAGGAGGAATTATCTATGACAGCATTTTGGGGAGAACTAATCGGTACGATGCTGCTTGTTATTTTTGGCGCAGGTGTTTGTGCAGGAGTTAATTTAAAGAAATCGCTTTCATATCAATCTGGATGGATTGTTATTGTATTTGGATGGGGATTGGGTGTGGCAATGGCCGCTTATGCGGTCGGCGGCATCAGCGGCGCCCATCTCAATCCCGCGTTAACAATAGCATTTGCTTTTATTGGTGATTTTCCGTGGAAAGAGGTTCCGGTATACATTGCGGCGCAGATGATCGGAGCAATGATCGGTGCGGTGGTTGTTTACCTTCATTACCTGCCGCATTGGAAGTCTACCGATGATCCCGCTGCCAAGCTGGGTGTTTTCTCAACCGGACCCAGCATTCCGCATACGTTTGCAAACGTTTTAAGTGAGGTTATTGGGACATTTGTCCTTGTGCTTGGAATTTTGGCGATTGGGGCAAATGAGTTTACAGAGGGACTTAACCCTTTAATCGTCGGTTTTCTCATTGTTGCTATCGGTATTTCTCTTGGAGGAACCACTGGATATGCAATTAATCCCGCCCGCGACTTAGGCCCGCGGATTGCCCACGCACTTCTGCCGATTCCGGGGAAAGGATCATCTAACTGGAAGTACGCATGGGTTCCTGTTGCCGGCCCGATTTTGGGCGGATCATTCGGCGGTGTATTTTACAACGCCGCGTTTCGGGGGCAGATCACGAGCAGTTTCTGGATTGTAAGCGTTGTATTAGTTGTGGTATTGTTAGGACTCTATGGCTATACGAAAAAACATGCAGCTAAAACACTATCAAATTCAAAATATATTTAGGCAAAGGGGAGACATCTTATGGAAACTTACATTTTATCCTTAGATCAAGGGACAACAAGTTCAAGAGCGATTCTGTTTGATAAAGAAGGCAAGATCGTTCACTCTGCTCAAAAGGAATTTACACAATATTTCCCGCATCCAGGATGGGTCGAGCATAATGCAAATGAAATTTGGGGCTCTGTCCTTGCTGTTATCGCATCAGTCATTTCGGAATCGGGAATCAGCGCCTCTCAAATTGCCGGAATCGGCATTACCAACCAAAGGGAAACAGCGGTTGTTTGGGATAAAGATACAGGAAAGCCTGTGTATAATGCGATCGTTTGGCAGTCACGACAAACGGCTGGAATCTGCGAGGAGCTTCGTGAAAAAGGATATAATGATACCTTCAGAGATAAAACAGGCCTTTTGATAGATCCATATTTTTCTGGCACGAAGGTGAAATGGATTTTAGACAATGTGGAAGGCGCCAGAGAAAAAGCGGAAAAAGGCGAGCTCTTGTTTGGAACGATTGATACATGGCTCATTTGGAAAATGTCAGGCGGAAAAGCGCACGTGACGGATTATTCCAATGCCTCAAGAACGCTGATGTTTAATATTTACGATTTGAAATGGGACGATGAGCTGCTTGAGATTTTAGGCGTGCCGAAATCAATGCTTCCTGAAGTCAAACCGTCCTCTCATGTGTATGCGGAGACAGTTGACTATCACTTCTTCGGAAAAAATATTCCGATTGCGGGAGCGGCAGGCGATCAGCAGTCCGCGCTGTTCGGCCAGGCGTGCTTTGAAGCAGGCATGGGGAAAAACACATACGGCACAGGATGTTTTATGCTGATGAATACAGGGGAAAAAGCAATTAAGTCGGAACACGGGCTGCTGACAACGATCGCCTGGGGCATTGACGGTAAAGTTGAATATGCTTTAGAAGGAAGTATTTTTGTCGCAGGCTCAGCCATCCAATGGCTTAGAGACGGAATGAGAATGTTCCAAGACTCTTCGCTTAGCGAATCATACGCGGAAAAGGTTGATTCAACTGACGGCGTATATGTCGTTCCGGCCTTTGTCGGCTTGGGAACGCCTTACTGGGACAGCGATGTGCGCGGGTCTGTTTTCGGCCTGACAAGAGGCACAACAAAAGAACATTTTATCCGTGCCACGCTGGAGTCATTGGCTTATCAGACGAAAGATGTGCTTGATGCAATGGAAGCGGATTCTAAGATTTCATTGAAAACGCTTCGTGTGGATGGCGGCGTTGTTAAAAATAACTTTTTGATGCAGTTTCAAGGGGATATTTTGGATGTGCCTGTGGAACGACCGGAAATCAATGAAACAACTGCGCTTGGCGCGGCATATTTGGCAGGTATCGCTGTGGGATTCTGGAAGGATCGTTCTGAAATTATCAACCAGTGGAAACTGGATAAGCGTTATGAACCTAAATTGGAAGAAGAAAAACGAAATGAGCTGTATACAGGCTGGCAAAAAGCCGTTAAAGCAGCTATGGCTTTTAAATAAGATAAGAGTATGTTATAATGGTGACAAGTTAATAAGAACGGTCCTGAGATGAGGAGAGACCACAGCACCAAAGTGTGAACATGCACTTTGGCTGTTGTGGTCTCTTTTTCTATTTACCGTGACAACAAGGAGGAAACGTAATAATGAAAAATCAATTTTCAAGTCTTGAGCGGGATCGCATGCTGACAGACATGACGAAAAAAACATATGATCTATTTATTATCGGAGGAGGAATTACAGGAGCAGGTACGGCTCTTGACGCGGCATCAAGGGGAATGAAGGTCGCACTCAGCGAAATGCAGGATTTCGCGGCTGGAACATCAAGCAGATCAACAAAATTGGTTCATGGCGGCTTGCGCTATTTAAAACAATTTGAAGTGAAAATGGTCGCTGAGGTAGGGAAAGAGCGGGCAATTGTCTATGAAAACGGCCCGCACGTCACCACACCGGAATGGATGCTGCTTCCGTTTCATAAAGGCGGCACATTCGGTTCTTTCACAACCTCTATCGGTTTAAGGGTTTATGACTTCTTAGCCGGCGTAAAAAAATCAGAACGCAGAAGTATGCTTTCAGCAAAAGAAACGCTGCAAAAAGAGCCTTTGGTGAAAAAAGATGGCTTAAAAGGCGGCGGCTACTATGTTGAATACCGCACTGACGATGCGAGACTGACAATCGAAGTCATGAAGGAAGCGGTCAAATTCGGGGCAGAGCCTGTGAATTATTCCAAAGTGAAAGAACTCCTTTATGAAAAAGGCAAAGCAGTCGGTGTATTAATTGAAGACGTTTTGACCAAAAAAGAATATAAAGTATATGCGAAAAAAATCGTCAATGCGACAGGCCCTTGGGTAGACCAGCTTAGAGAAAAAGACCATTCTAAAAACGGAAAGCACCTTCAGCATACAAAAGGTATTCACCTTGTATTTGACCAATCTGTCTTCCCTCTGAAACAGGCGGTATATTTCGATACACCGGACGGCCGCATGGTGTTTGCTATTCCTCGTGAAGGCAAAACATACGTCGGCACAACCGATACCGTTTACAAAGAGGCGCTGGAGCATCCGCGCATGACAACTGAGGATCGTGATTACGTCATCAATTCAATTAATTACATGTTCCCGGAACTGAATATTAAAGCGGATGATATCGAATCAAGCTGGGCTGGCCTGCGTCCGCTCATTCATGAAGAAGGAAAGGATCCTTCCGAGATTTCACGCAAAGATGAAATTTGGACGTCAGATTCAGGCTTGATCACTATTGCCGGCGGTAAGCTGACCGGGTACAGAAAAATGGCGGAGCACATTGTCGATCTTGTTCGTGATCGGTTAAAAGAGGAAGGCGAAAAGGACTTCGGCCCATGCAAAACAAAAAACATGCCGATTTCAGGCGGGCATGTCGGAGGATCTAAAAACCTTGCATCCTTTGTGACAGCGAAAACGAAAGAAGGCATTGAAGCCGGCTTATCAGAAAAAGATGCGAAACAGCTGGCTATCAGATACGGCTCCAACGTAGAGCGTGTCTTTAATCGAGTCGAGGCGCTGAAAGACGAGGCGGTGAAGCGAAATATCCCGGTTCATATCCTTGCCGAGGCGGAATACAGCATTGAAGAAGAATTGACTGCAACGCCTGCTGACTTCTTTGTCCGCAGAACAGGACGTTTATTTTTTGATATTAATTGGGTAAAAACATATAAAGACGCCGTTATTGATTTTATGAGCGAGCGATTCCAGTGGGATGAGCAGACGCAAAATAAACATACAGAAAACCTCAACAAGCTATTACACGATGCGGTTGTGCCGATCGAGCAATAAAAAAAACGGGCTGTCTGCAGCCCGTTTTTTCTTTTATGAGCCAGAAAGCGCCAGATCTCAAGATATCAAGTGACAGGGGCGCTCTCTTCATATTAAAATAATGGCATATGGCTAATACATAGGAGGACGAATTATGACTTGGAGAAAGAGCTATGAACGTTGGAAACAGACAGAAAATTTAGATCCTGAATTAAAAAAGCTCCTCACTGAATTAGAGGGAAATGATCAGGCTCTTGAGGACTGCTTCTATAAAAACCTTGAATTCGGAACTGGGGGGATGCGCGGAGAAATTGGCGCCGGCACGAATCGGATGAATATTTACACGGTGCGCAAGGCATCAGCGGGCTTCGCGGCATACATCTTGCAGCAGGGTGAGGAAGCGAAAAAGCGGGGCGTTGTCATTGCGTATGATTCCCGCCATAAATCACCGGAGTTTGCGATGGAAGCGGCAAAAACACTTGCTACACAAGGCATCCAAACGTACGTGTTTGATGAGCTTCGCCCAACGCCAGAGTTGTCATTCGCTGTCAGACAATTGAACGCTTATGGCGGAATTGTTGTGACGGCGAGCCATAACCCGCCTGAATACAATGGGTACAAAGTGTACGGTGATGACGGCGGCCAGCTTCCTCCGCGGGAAGCAGACATCGTCATTGAGCAGGTAAACGCCATCGAAAATGAGCTGACAATTACAGTTGACGATGAAGAAGCGCTAAAAGAAAAAGGCTTAATCAAGATCATCGGTGAAGAAATTGATAAGGTCTATACTGAAAAACTGACATCTATTTCCGTTCATCCTGAGTTATCCGGAGAAGTGGATGTGAAAGTGGTTTTCACTCCGCTGCATGGAACCGCAAACAAACCGGTCAGACGCGGACTCGAAGCTCTTGGTTATCAAAATGTCACGGTTGTGAAGGAACAGGAACGGCCAGATCCGGACTTTTCAACTGTAACATCTCCGAACCCGGAAGAGCATGCTGCATTTGAATACGCTATTAAGCTTGGCGAAGAACAAAATGCAGATATTCTTATCGCAACAGATCCAGATGCGGACCGCCTTGGCATTGCGGTGAAAAATGATGAAGGCAAATATACAGTGCTGACAGGAAACCAAACCGGCGCGCTGCTGCTTCATTATTTGCTTTCTGAAAAGAAAAAACAAGGAATCCTGCCTGAGAATGGCGTCGTTCTCAAAACAATCGTAACAAGTGAAATCGGACGCGATGTCGCATCTTCATTCGGACTCGATACGATTGATACACTGACAGGCTTTAAGTTTATCGGTGAAAAGATTAAAGAATACGAAGCCTCAGGCCAGTACACCTTCCAATTCGGGTATGAAGAAAGCTATGGTTATTTAATCGGTGATTTCGCCCGCGACAAGGATGCCATTCAGGCCGCGCTTTTGGCAGTTGAGGTTTGCGCGTTCTATAAGAAACAAGGAACTTCATTATATGTAGCGTTAATGAATATCTTCAAAGAATATGGCTTTTATCGTGAAGGACTGAAATCACTGACATTGAAAGGAAAACAGGGAGCGGAGCAGATTGAAGCGATTCTTGCTTCCTTCAGACAAAATCCGCCGAAAACAATGGCCGGTAAACAGGTTGTAACAGCTGAGGATTACGCTGTAAGCAAACGGATGGTTCTGACGGAAAATAAAGAAGAAGCCATCGACCTGCCAAAATCAAACGTGCTGAAATACTTCCTGGAAGACGGATCTTGGTTCTGCCTCCGTCCTTCTGGTACTGAGCCGAAGGTCAAATTTTATTTCGCCGTAAAAGGAACTTCATTAGAAGATAGTGAACAGCGCCTTGCCGCTCTTTCTGACGATGTTATGAAGACAGTTGACGAAATTGTCGAAGCAACAGCAACATAATTCAAAAAAAGCTGGATCATGCAGTGATCCAGCTTTTTTCTATTCTCATCCAAAAGTCTGAAAGAAAATCATCCGTCATGCGAAGTAACAATATTCAAAAAACTGGTATAATCTTAGATAATAACCATAGCCGGAGTGAGAGACGTGACCAAACCGAGGATGGAAAAATTAAGAACGCTGAAAACCATTGCGGAGACTTTAAATCAAGGACACGATGTCAAAGCAACGCTGAATGAAGTTTTAAAAGAATTGCTGAGCTTAACGAATCTTCAGTCTGGATGGATCTTTCTCATTGAAGAGGACGGTTCCTATACCTTAGCCGCAGACGCATACCTGCCGCCTGCTTTAAGCCGCAGGGAAAAAGTGCTGATGTGTGAAGGGGAGTGCTATTGCCTGACGAAATTCAATAACGGCGGACTTAGAAAAGCAGCCAATATTATGAACTGTAAACGCATAGAATCAGCTGAAGAGCTGCATTGTTTTGACACAGAAGGGATTACCCATCATGCGACCGTTCCCTTAGAAGATGGAGACAGACGGTTTGGTTTATTAAATGTGGCGGCGGCCGGAAAAACACTTTTTGATGAGGAGGAGCTTCATTTGCTGGAGGCCGTTGCTTTTCAGATCGGAACGGCAATACAGCGGATGAGGCTTGCTGAATACGAACAAAAAAACGCTCTTTTAATGGAGCGGAACCGTCTCGCTCAGGAGCTGCATGATTCAGTCAACCAGATGCTGTTTTCCGTCAGTTTAACTGCCAAAGCGGCAAAGACATTAACACAGGACGAGACCCTGCAGCAAATGATTGATTTTATTCAAACTTTATCACAGGACGCTCTGGCTGAAATGAAGTCCTTAATCTGGCAGCTTCGCCCCGGAGGATTAGAAAAAGGGCTGGCTGAAGCCATTAAAAGCTACGGCACACTGATCGGATTGAATGTCGTCTTTACACAAAACGGATGTCCGGTCCTTCGTGATGAAGAGGAGCATATGCTGTGGCGTGTCGCGCAGGAAGCCCTCAATAATTGCAAAAAGCATGCCGGGACTGATACGGCATATGTCAGAATGGCTTTTTCTTCGTCCTATACAGAACTGGATATTATCGATCATGGGATAGGGTTTTGTTATGAAGCGCACGCCGGACTGCCTTCACTTGGCATCAAAGGAATGAAAGAACGGGCAGAAAAAGCCGGCGCGGAATTTTTCATTGAATCAGAACTTGGAGCGGGCACGAAGCTGTCCGTCAGGCTTCCGCTCACCAATCAGAAAGGAAGGACAGTGAGATGAGAATTGTCATTGCGGATGATCACCATGTTGTCCGGAAGGGGCTTCGTTTTTTCTTTGCCACCAAGGACGACATTGACGTTGTCGGAGAAGCGGCAACCGGAATTGAGGCCCTCCGTGTCATTGAAGAAACAAAGCCGGATCTCGTGCTGATAGATCTGTCGATGCCGGAAATGGATGGAATAGTGGCAACAAAAAAAGCAGTACAGCAATTTCCCGGCGTGCATATCATCGTACTGACGAGCTACTCCGATCAGGAGCATGTCATCCCTGCGCTTCAGGCAGGAGCGAAGGCGTATCAGCTGAAGGATACAGAGCCGGAGGAATTGGTGAAAACATTGAGACAGGTCTATTCAGGTGAATACATGCTATCTTCAGCTATTATGCCCCATGTGCTGACACATATGAAAAAACAGAATGAACCGGAAAAAGAAAAATATTATCAATTAACCCGGCGCGAAAGAGATGTGCTAAATGAAATTGCTTGCGGAAAAAGCAATAAAGAAATCGCGGCATCGTTGTTTATTTCAGAAAAAACAGTAAAAACTCATGTGTCTAATCTTTTAGCAAAGCTTGAGCTGGCGGACCGCACACAAGCGGCGCTATTTGCAGTGAAATACAACCTGAATGGAGAGATCACCAAATGAACATATTAGTCATGAGCGGCTCGCCGAGAAAACATGGCAGGACAAGAGTTGCGGCAGCCTTTATATCATCTCTGTATCACACGGATTTGATTGATTTAAGCGAATTTATATTGCCGTTATTTAACGGTGAAGCCGACCAGGCTGAACTTATGCGGGTACAGGAGCTAAAGCAGCGTGTCAGCGAAGCGGATGCGATTGTATTACTATCTCCTGAATATCACAGCGGCATGAGCGGCACTTTAAAAAATGCACTGGATTTTTTAAGCAACGAACAATTCAAATATAAGCCAGTAGCACTTTTGGCAGCAGCAGGCGGCGGAAAAGGCGGAATCAATGCGCTGAACAATATGAGAACCGTGATGCGGGGCTTATATGCCAATGTCATTCCGAGGCAGCTTGTGCTTGATCCGGTAACGATTGATGTGGAAAATGCAACAGTAACAGAACACATGGCGGTCAGCATAAAAGAGCTGATGGAAGAATTGCACATGTTCGCAAATACAGGAAACCCCGGCGTCTAACCCCGGGGTTTGTTTTATGTGAGAAGCGTTAATTGATCCTCATATGTCAGCTCAGTGGCATGGTCAATATAGCGGAGAAGAGAATACAGCACCTTTTCTAATACAGCATAATCCTGTTCAAAATGGTATGCATGCAAAAAGTGCTCAATTCGTTTTGATAACAAATCATCCTCTGTCCGCACCATTAAAATTAATAAGTTATCCCATTGGGAACGATGGGTGTAATACAGTGCTTTGTCATAATCAGCATAATCCATGTCAACCGCTTCTCCTTTCCTGTGTGAGAAGTTCAGGATTAGTTTATGCCGTATCAGCTGTTATTGACGGTGCAAAACTTGGTGTCTGCGTCAGAACTGGGGTAGCAATATGAGGGAGACATAAAATGAAAATGTCTGAATGAAGAAAGCCGTTTTGGAAAACCTAAGAGGAAAATAATCTGGGTACAGGAGACTGAACACATGAAATCTCTGCCGTATACGATTGCGCTTCTTTTTTGCGGACTAATCCTCGTATCAATGGCTGCAAAAGGGCATTCAGAAAACATGAACGAGTCTGTTCAAAAGTGGGAACAGCTCGCTTGGAGTAAAATTCAAGATGAATATAAAGGGGCTTCTTTTTCCGATTACGCCTATATGGGGCGGACCGAGGTGAATGACCAGCAAACAAAGGATGTTTTTCGGGTGACCGTCAGACAGAATGACGAAACATTTTCCGTGCGAGCTGAAGTATATTTTCACCCTGTGACAAAACATATGATCAGCATCAATGTGTTTCGTCTTTAATAAAAAAACTGTACAGCCGACAAAGGCCATACAGTTTCATTTTTAGAAATAACGCTTTGCACCGAGGTAGCGCTGTTTCCAGTATGAGTTGTTCATATTTGAAATGACAACCCCGGAGTCGTTGGCATTAATGAATTCCCCGTTTCCGAGATAAATCCCGACATGAGAAGGACCGGCTTTGTATGTCGAAAAGAAGACAAAGTCTCCGACTGCAGGCTGGCTGACAGGTTTCATGGTATTCCAGTAGCCGGCCGCCGTTAATCTGGACACAGATGTGACTTTGTTTAGCGCATAGTAAATGAATCCGCTGCAGTCAAATCCGGCCGGTGTCGTTCCTCCCCAGCGATATGGAACGCCAAGCTGCTCCTTAGCGGCCGCGATCATTTTGTTAATCTTCGCACTGGTTGAGATGGTGCTGCCTGAAGATCCGGAACTTGAAGAAGAGGATGAAGCTTTGCCTGTAATCGTGAGCTTCTGGCCGATTTGTAAGACATCGGTTTTCAAGTTGTTTTTCTCCCGAATCTGCTGGGCTGTCACATTGAACTTTTGAGCGATCACCCATAAGGAATCACCGCTCTTCACCGTATATGTAGTCGTCGTGGTGCCGGAGCTTGAATTTGACGAAGACGGTGATGTTGATGTGCCGGAAGATGATTTGCCGGTCAGCTTTAGCACTTGTCCAACGTACAGAACGTCTGATTTCAGATTGTTGCTGTTTCGGATTTGCTGTACAGTCAGGTTATATTTGTTTGCGATTTTCCAAAGTGAGTCTCCGCTTTTCACGGTGTACTTCGTTGTTGCTGACGCTGATTGATTCGATTTGGATGAATTGTCTTTGGATGACGAATGAGAACCCGCTGATTTTGTTTTTAACACTTGATTCACATAAATGGTATCTGATTTCAAATTGTTCAGTACCTTCAATTCAGCGATGGACATATTGACTTTGTTTGCGATTTTCCAAAGCGAATCACCAAGCTGCACTTTGTAAGTGCCAGTCTTAGCTGAAGAGCTTGAGCTCGATTTGGAGCTGCTTGAAGTGCCGGAACTTGAATGTGAAGAAACTTTTCCGGATACTTTTAATTTCTGGCCTGCACGAATCATGTCACTGTTCAATCCGTTTAACTTTTTCAGTTCTTGTACCGACATCTTATACTCATTGGCAATCAGCCATAGTGAATCGCCGCTTTTCACTGTATAAACAGCATTCCCGCTCTTCTTTTTTGACCCTGAAGAAGATGATGAAGTGTCGGATTTGCTGCCTGGAATGGTAAGCGTCTGGCCAATTGACAGGACGGTCGTCGAAAGATGGTTGGCGGATGAAATGGCTGCTACACTTGTGTTATAGGTTTGCGCCAGCTTCCATAAGGAATCTCCGCTTTTGACTTTAATCGTTGCTGCTTCAGCGGGTGTAATCGCTAATGTTGAGCTGACAATCGCGGTTGCTGTCAGCCCTGCTGCTAATTTTTTTTTCATCTTAGCTCTCCTTTTTCCCCCAATGATTTTGAATATGCTGTTTCTTTTTTATATCGGCAGATTCATCTCATCGTTTTGCTTTTTAAAAAAATCAGTCACATTTTCTTAACAGAACGCATGAAAAAAGGCATAAAAAAAGAAGGAATCATCAATTATTCCTTCATTTTCAAAAGCTGCATAATCTCCTCTTTGTTTTTGACAAGGTCTCGCAGCGTGTATCTGTTTAGAACGGCAAGATAGGCCATAAGCGCTTCATTAAGCACGTGTTTTAAGCCGCACACCGGAGAAATAATACAGAGATTTCTATTCGCATCAAAACATTCAACAATATTAAAATCGTCTTCTGTTTTTCTGACGACCTCTCCGATATTAATGTCTTCAGGATCCATGCCTAAACGTATGCCGCCGCCTCGTCCGCGTATCGTTTCCACGTATCCGAGCTGACCGAGCCTATATATGACTTTCATGAGATGATTTTTTGAAATAGAATACGTTTCGGCGATCTGTTTTATATTTGAAAGTTCTCCGGGACGTTCTGCAGCCAGAAAAATCAAAACTCGTAATGAATAATCTGTATAATTTGTTAACTTCATATTAAGACCTCGGAATAAGACATTTTCTATATCTTATCACAATCTATTATAAAATGAAAAAAAAGGAATTTTCCTTTTAATAGAAGCTGAGCATACGATTTTCTTAGTGCATGTCATTCGGAGGATTTTGTTTTGACCGGTTTTTCGTAATCAACTTCATCTTTTGAATGTTGCGTTCAATGACACATTCGGCAAACAGGTTAGTGTGCCGGGCACGTTTTTGTCAGGCAGAAATGTGACTTATCATCTTTTGTCAGGCGGGCTCATACATTATAGATAAGTCCAAGTAGGGGGGATTCGGTTGAACGCGGAGGAGAAAAAGGGATTACAGCGGGCGATTGAGGAAATTACCGAAGTAGCAAAAGGATTCGGCCTTGATTTCTATCCGATGAGGTATGAAATCTGCCCGGCTGAAATTATTTATACATTCGGCGCGTACGGGATGCCGACGAGATTCAGCCACTGGAGCTTCGGGAAACAGTTTCACAAAATGAAACTGCATTATGACCTTGGATTAAGCAAAATTTATGAGCTTGTCATTAACTCAGACCCATGCTACGCCTTTTTGCTGGACAGCAATTCACTGATTCAAAATAAATTGATTGTCGCCCACGTTCTCGCCCACTGTGACTTTTTCAAAAACAACTGCCGCTTCCAAAACACGAAGCGTGACATGGTGGAAAGCATGGCAGCCACGGCGGAGCGGATTAAGCATTATGAACGCATTCATGGAATCCAGGAAGTAGAGGCCTTTTTAGACGCGATTCTTTCAATCCAGGAGCATATCGATCCGTCTTTGGTGCGTCCGAAGCTCCAGTGGAGTGTGGATGATGAGGAAGAAGAGTGTGAGGAAATGGCTACGCCGTACGATGATCTATGGAATTTAGATGAGAAGAAACCGAGAAAACAATTGAAAAAATCAAAAAAACCTTTCCCGCCTCGGCCCGAAAAAGATATTCTGCTTTTTATTGAGGAGCATTCAAGGGAACTTGAGCCGTGGCAGCGTGATATTTTGACGATGATGAGAGAAGAAATGCTTTATTTCTGGCCTCAGCTGGAAACGAAGATAATGAATGAAGGATGGGCTTCATACTGGCATCAAAGAATTATCCGGGAGCTTGATTTAACCTCTGATGAAGCGATAGAGTTCGCCAAGCTGAATGCCGGGGTTGTCCAGCCGTCAAAAACGGGAATCAACCCTTATTATTTGGGACTGAAGATTTTTGAAGATATTGAGGAACGGTATAACAATCCGACTGAGGAAATGAAGAAAATGGGCGTCAAGCCGAACGCGGGCCGGGAAAAAATGTTTGAAGTCAGAGAGATTGAATCAGATATCTCATTCATCCGCAATTATTTAACAAAAGATTTAGTGATGCGCGAGGACCTTTACTTGTTCCAAAAGCAGGGCAGAGACTACAAAATCGTCGATAAAGAGTGGGAGGCTGTGCGCGACCAGCTTGTGAGCATGCGGGTAAACGGTGGGTTTCCGTATTTGACTGTAGACGATGGGGATTATTTGAAAAATAACGAGCTCTTAATTAAGCATTGGTATGAGGGCATAGAACTGGATTTGAAATACTTGGAGAAAGTGCTTCCTTATTTATACCAGCTGTGGGGAAGAAGCGTGCATATCGAATCCGTGCTGGAGGATAAGCAAGTGATGTTTTCGTATGACGGAAAAGGGGTTCACCGCAGGTATTTATAAGAAAAAAGGATGCAGCGATCTGCATCCTTTTTATTTTCCTGTTTTCAAAATCCTAAATATGATTTTTGCCTGATCGGTATTGTTGATCAGTCCGCTGAATTTCTCTTTTCCGGGGCCGTACGCGTATACCGGCACTTCTTCACCGGTATGATCGGTACTGGTCCAGCCGCTGTTAGAACGGGTGTTGAAAATCTTGATGATGGCTTTGTATGCGCCTTTGCTTTTGTCAGCTTGTGAAGCGGCTTCAACGCTTTTGATTTCTTCACGTGTAAAATCCAGATCTGTATAGCGGGCCAGCACATCTTTGACAGGTTTGCCTTCGCTGATTTTTTTGGCCATAAATTCAGGTGTTTTTTTCGCGGCCAATATAGGCTCCGCATGCCAATTTTTTTCACCGTTTGCCCCAATGGTAAATCCGCCTGTCGTATGATCAGCAGCTGCTATCACCAGTGTATGTTTATCTTTTTTCGCGAATTCAATGGCAGCTTTATACGCCTGTTCAAAATCTCTTACCTCGCTCATGGCTCCGACAGTATCATTGTCATGAGCGGCCCAGTCAATTTGGCTGCCTTCGACCATCAAGAAAAATCCTTTTTTATTTTGATTCAGCCGGTCAATTGCTGAAACAGTCATATCTTTCAGGGATGGGGTTTTGCTGTCGCGGTCGAGCGCTTTATCAAGCCCTCCGTCTGCAAAAAGCCCGAGCACTTGCTGATCTTTATTTTTCTTCAGCGCTTGTTTTGTTGTCACATAGCTGTAGCCCGCTTGCTTAAATTCTTTCGTTAAATTTCTGTCCTTGCGGGTAAAGTAGGATTTTCCGCCGCCAAGCAAAACGTCAATTTTTTGTTTGCCTTTTATTTTATCATCCATATAGCTGTTGGCGATTTGGTTCATGTTTTTCCGGGATTCATTGTGGGCGCCGTATGCTGCGGGTGTGGCGTGGTTAATTTCAGAAGTTGCGACAAGCCCTGTTGACTTGCCTTGCTGTTTGGCTTCTTCAAGTATTGATTTTACTTTTTTTCCGTTTTTATCGACGCCAATTGCATTGTTATATGTCTTAACGCCTGTCGCTAATGCTGTTCCGGCAGCTGCTGAATCTGTAATATTATAGTCAGGGTCATCCGGATGCGTCATCATCATACCTGTCAGGTTCCGGTCAAATTCAGTTAACGTCGGGTTGTTCGGTGTTTCACCGTTATTTTTCAAGGAACGGTAGGCGTTTATGTATGATGCTCCCATGCCGTCACCAATCATCACAATGACATTTCTGATCTCATCTTTGTTTTGTTTTTTGGCGCTTGCTTTTTCGGTCTGCTGCAGCTCTGCACCGGCGAATATACCGGCTGTAAGCACGGAAACAGCTGCGACTGGCAGCAATTTTGATTTCATTTTTTGAAACAGGCTCATTTTCTTGCAGGCCTCCTTTAATTTGTTCTGCTTATTACGATAGGGAATGTTTGTAAAGTGCGGCAGTTGATCCTGTAAATATTCAGTAAAGGATTGTGATGAATATAAAATGGCTGTTCCGTTATCTTGCCTTTCTTTTATCAAAGCATTCATTTTTCCAGAAAAATCTTTACCACATGTTTGATGCGTGATATGGTTGTTTAAATAAAAAAACTGCGAATAATCGCAGTTTTTATCGAATGCTATCAGTCTCTCATTCTTCCGCTATGTTCTAAATACCTAAATTCCCTTCAATTATTTCCTAAATGTTGATAAAGCGCCCAAATAACATGACAAAAGCACTCGTTTTTTGTCACCTTTGAAACGAAAATGAAATATTTAATACCCTTAAAAACTTTTTTTGAAAACGAATAATTAAGAAATTTGTCACGTGAAGTCAAGACTATTTCTATTGGGAATACAACCTTATAATAGAAAACAAGATGATTAATTAAAAAAAGAGATAAACATAGATATACATATTTAGGGAGGAAAACATGAAAAAGCAAATCATTACAGCTACAACAGCGGTTGTTTTAGGATCGACTTTATTTGCAGGAGCGGCATCTGCACAAAGCGTCAAGGTAAAAAAAGGCGACACGTTATGGGATCTTTCAAGAAAATACGGCACGACAATAAGTAAAATTAAATCAGAAAACAAGCTTCATTCCGATATCATTTACGCAGGACAGACTTTATCCATTAACGGTAAATCGACAGCATCAAGTTCAAAAAGCAGTTCATCTTCTTCTACATACAAAGTAGTGAGCGGCGACAGCCTTTGGAAAATTTCTAAAAAATACGGCATGACGATCAATGAACTGAAAAAACTGAATGGCTTAAAATCAGATCTTCTCCGTATCGGACAAGTTCTGAAAGTGAAGGGCTCAAGCAGTTCAAGCAGTTCAAACTCATCAAACGTGTCTACGTCTGCAACTTCTACATACAAAGTAGTGCGCGGCGACAGTCTATCTAAAATCGCGAAAAAATACGGTACAACGGTTAGCAAATTAAAGAGTCTCAATGGCTTAAAATCAGATTTAATCTATGTCGGACAAGTATTGAAGGTGAAAGGAACAGGTTCAAAAACTGTAACTTCATCTAAGCCTTCATCTAGCTCAAGCAGCAAAGTATCATCTACATCACTTAACGTAAGCAAACTGGTCTCTGATGCAAAAGCGCTAACTGGAACGCCGTACAAATGGGGCGGAACAACAACTTCCGGTTTTGACTGCAGCGGATTCATTTGGTACGTATTAAACAAACAAACAAGTGTGGCAAGAACGAGCACTGCGGGATATTGGAGCTCCATGAAGAGCATTGCCAGCCCGTCTGTCGGTGATTTCGTATTCTTTACAACATATAAATCCGGCCCTTCTCACATGGGGATTTACGTTGGAAACAACAGTTTCGTTCATGCAGGATCTGACGGCGTACAAATCAGCAGCCTGAACAACAGCTACTGGAAGCCTCGCTACCTTGGTGCGAAAAGATTCTAATTTTACAAAGTAACCCGTTCATAGAACGGGTTTTTTTCATTAGACGGAGCATCTTTGTTTTGGTTACATCTAAAAATGAAAATGTGATAAAAAGTCCAAAAACTTTTTTTCCTTCTTATTTTCATAAAGGGCGATCGCATAAGCACCGGCATAGGGCAGCTGCACAGAATGGTAAGGGATTCTGATCATCTGTTTCTCCTCTAATTCGCGCTTTACTGTAGATAAGGGGAGGAATGAAACGCCAAGTCCTTCTTTTATAAACCGTTTCGTTATATGGGTTTGTGTGACTTTCATTGTCCTCACAAAAGGAAGGGTCACTCTGACTTGACGGAGTAAGTCGTCCCAGTAGTCAGGATGATTGTGGGTCAAAAGCAGGTACTGCTCAAGCACCTCTTTGGCATCAATTTCTTCGTCTGCTGTGAAGCGCCGATCAGGAGGCGCAACGAGGACGACTGGGTCCTTATATAAACAGTGGCATGTTAAAGAAGAAGACTGGACTTTTAAACAGCTCAGTCCGATATCCGCCTCGCCAGATTTAATCAGAGACGAGATTTCTGCCGATTCAAAAATCTTCACTGCAATTTCTGTTTCAGTATTCATTGATGTGTATCGTTTCATAACAGATGGAAGCACAGTATCGGCAATAAGCGGCGAAACCGCGAGCTGTAAGGTTTGAGAGTAGCCTTGTCTTACTCTGTGGAGCTCTGCCATGCTGTTTTCATAGTCATCAAGCAGCCTTAGTGCAAACGGCAAATAAGCCCTGCCTTCATCGGTTAACTGAATCTGTCTGCCTTTTCGCTCGAACAGCTTGCAGCTGATTTCTTTTTCTAATTGCTTGATATGTACAGTTACAGTGGGCTGAGATAAAAAAAGCGTTTCCGCTGTTTTTCTGAAGTTTTCATATTTCGCAGCGGTCACAAAGGTGTGAAGCCATTTGAAATCCATTTCCATTCTCCCTCTGATTAATATTTTTAATTAATTCCCTTTAAAATATTCAATATTTTTTAAATATTATATTTACTATAATAACAGAAAAGGATAGGGGGAATACAAATGGTACATTACGGATTAAAGGGAATTACATGTGTGGACACATCAATCAGCCATATTGACGGCGAAAAAGGGCGCCTTATCTACAGAGGGCATCATGCAAAAGACATCGCGCTGCAACACAGCTTTGAAGAAGCCGCTTACTTGATTTTATTTGGAAAACTGCCGGCATCAGATGAATTACGGACATTTGAAGAAAAGCTGATCGCGGAGCGAAACTTGCCTGACCGCATAGAAAGTTTGATTCAGTCGCTGCCTAATAACATGGACGACATGTCGGTGCTGAGAACGGTTGTTTCAGCATTAGGGGAAAATACGTACACGTTTTATCCAAAAATAGAAGAAGCGATTCGGCTGATTGCCATCACGCCGTCTATTATCGCTTACAGAAAACGCTGGGTGCGCGGCGAGCAAGCCATTGAACCATCTTCCCAGTACGGACATGTTGAAAACTATTATTATATGCTCACAGGTGAACAGCCTTCAGAAGCAAAAAAGAAAGCGCTTGAAACATATATGATTCTGGCCATGGAGCATGGCATGAACGCATCAACTTTTTCGGCACGGGTTACTTTGTCTACAGAGAGTGATTTGGTATCGGCCATTACCGCGGCGCTTGGCACGATGAAAGGCCCGCTTCATGGAGGGGCTCCTTCTGCTGTAACAAAAATGCTTGAAGACATTGGAGAAAAAGCGAATGCTGCAGCGTATTTGACAGCAAAGCTTGAAAAAGGAGAACGCCTGATGGGATTTGGGCACCGCGTGTATAAGACGAAAGATCCGCGGGCAGAAGCTTTGAGACAGAAAGCTGAAGAGGTTGCAGGCGATGACCGTGATTTGGATCTGGCGCTGCATGTGGAGGCAGAAGCGATCCGTTTGCTGGACATCTACAAACCGGGCCGCAAGCTGTACACAAACGTTGAATTTTATGCAGCTGCTGTCATGAAGGCGATTGATTTTGATGATGACTTGTTTACACCGACGTTTTCAGCAAGCCGAATGGTAGGCTGGTGCGCACATGTGCTGGAGCAAGCAGAAAACAACGTGATTTTCCGTCCGTCAGCTAAATATACAGGGGCTATTCCTGAAGAAGTACTTTCATAACATATTTTGCAGTTTATTCGCTTCTGTGATGTGGTAAACATTCAATATCATCATGTCTAGGAGTGATCAATATGAACCCAATGGACAGACAAATAGAAGGACAAGAACCGCAGCGGCAGGACCGACAGCCGGGGATTGAGTCTGAAATGAATCCTTTTCCTTTAACAGAAGACCGTGATTATAAAGGAAGCGGAAAACTGAAAGGAAAAGTCGCGATCATTACAGGAGGCGACAGCGGAATCGGGAGAGCGGCAGCAATTGCGTATGCAAAAGAAGGGGCAGACGTCTCCATTCTTTATCTGGACGAACATTCTGACGCGGAGGAAACGCGAAAACAAGTTGAACAGGAAAACGTCCGCTGCCTGCTGATTCCTGGGGATATCGGAGATGAGAAGCATTGTGAACAGGCTGTACAGCAAACCGTAGACCATTTTGGAAAGCTGGATATTTTGGTTAACAACGCTGCTGAACAGCACCCGCAGGACAGTATTCTTGATATTTCAACAGAACAGCTTGAAAAAACCTTCCGCACGAACATTTTTGCCATGTTTCATATGACAAAGAAAGCGTTGCCTCACTTGAAAGAAGGGAGCGCAATCATTAATACGACATCGATTACCGCTTATGAAGGAGATACCGCATTAATTGATTATTCCAGTACAAAGGGTGCAATTGTCTCCTTTACACGATCAATGAGCAAATCTCTTGTGGATAAAGGCATCAGAGTAAATGCGGTGGCGCCCGGCCCGATTTGGACACCGCTAATCCCGGCGACATTCCCGGAAGAAAAAGTGAAACAGCATGGACTTGATACGCCGATGGGCAGACCGGGACAGCCGGTTGAGCATGCAGGTGTATACGTTTTACTCGCATCTGATGAATCTTCCTATATGACGGGACAGACGATTCATGTGAATGGCGGCCGTTTTATTTCAACATAATGTACAAAAAACCAGCAGAATTGCTGGTTTTTTTGTGCATGAAAATAGGCCAGTGCAGAAATTTGTCGAATTTTTTAAAAATTTAGTTTTCATTTTTAGATTTTTATATATAATATTGAGTAGGAGAAAGGAATGATTCATCACCAGTACAAATATAGTAGAAAAAAGAAAAACGGTCATTGTTGCTCATGAATTCAGAAAATTCAAATAAAGTATAAAGAGATCATCAGCTAGGAGTTGAAGGGGAATGAAAGGAAGCGTATTTAGGAAGAAAAGTATTCAGGATTTAATCGCTGCAACAAAAGGTGAAAAATCTTTAAAAAGAGAATTAGGGGCATTTGACTTAACACTGCTTGGGATTGGGGCCATTATAGGTACCGGGATATTTGTACTGACGGGGACAGGGGCAGTTACTGCCGGACCCGGACTGACCGTTTCATTTGTTGTCGCAGCGCTGGCTTGTTTATTCGCTGCATTGTCTTACGCTGAATTTGCTTCAAGTGTGCCTGTCTCAGGTTCGGTGTATACATTTACTTATGCTACAATGGGAGAACTTTTGGCCTTCATTATCGGGTGGGATTTAATTTTAGAGTATATGCTGGCGGTAAGTGCCGTTTCAGTCGGGTGGTCTGGGTATTTTCAATCATTTTTGTCCGGGCTTGGCATTCATCTTCCGGTGGCCTTAACGGCTGCTCCGGGGGCTGTAAAAGGAACCTTTACCATTTTTAATCTGCCTGCGTTTGTCATTGTTCTTGCTATTACGTATTTGCTTTATTTAGGCATCAGAGAATCTAAAAGAGTCAACAATATTATGGTAATTTTAAAAGTGCTGGTCGTTCTCTTATTTATTGCAGTGGCAGCTGTTTACGTGAAGCCGGATAACTGGCAGCCGTTTATGCCAATGGGCTTTGGCGGCGTATTCAGTGCAGCAGCACTCGTTTTCTTTGCTTTTATCGGATTTGACGCTGTATCCTCTGCCGCGGAAGAGACGAAAAACCCTGGGAAGGATCTGCCGAAAGGAATTATTTTCTCATTATTGGTTTGTACCATTTTATATGTTACTGTATCAGCCATCATGACAGGCGTTGTTCCATTTGCCCAGTTTGAAGGCATCGATCATCCGGTTTCTCTCGTTCTTCAAAGCGCGGGGCAAAACTGGGTGGCAGGCATTATCGATATCGGTGCGGTTTTGGGAATGACAACGGTTATGCTTGTAATGCTTTATGGACAGACACGTGTCATGTTTGCTATGTCTCGTGACGGCCTGGTTCCGGGATCGCTTTCTAAGGTTCATCCGAAGCATAAAACTCCTTATGTTGCGACTTGGTTTTTCGGCATAATGTCGGCGCTCCTCGGTTCACTTGTTCCGCTTGATGAGCTTGCCAAGCTGGTAAACATCGGAACGCTTTCAGCGTTTGTGCTGATTTCTGTCGCGGTTATTGTATTGAGAAAGAAACAGCCTGATCTTCCGAGAGCCTTTAAATGTCCGGGGGTTCCGGTTATCCCGGGCTTAGCAATTCTATTCTGCCTGTTCTTAATTTTAAATCTCGGCTGGGTGACGATTGTCCGCTTCCTTGTATGGCTGTTAATTGGCATGGCGATCTATTTCTTATATTCAAGAAAGCATTCAAAATTAAATCAATAACTCTCAAAGAAGAGAGCGGCTTACACTGGCCGCTCTCTTTTCTATTCTCATCAAATGAATTTATAGAAATCAGCATGAAAATAAGAGATAATATAGGCTGGAAAGGAAGTGACATCATTGTCTGAGCAAAAACCAGTCCAATGGGCTTCAAAAATCGGTTTCGTCATGGCTGCCGCTGGATCAGCCATCGGCTTAGGCGCGATTTGGAAGTTCCCTTATGTAGCGGGGACGAATGGAGGAGGCGCCTTTTTCCTTATTTTTGTGCTATTTACCATTCTCTTGGGCTATCCGCTTTTAGTGGGAGAATTTATCTTTGGAAGACGGAACCAAACGAATGCCATTGATGCATATAAAAAAGAAGCGCCGCGAACAGCTTGGTTTCTCACAGGATGGGTCGGTGTAGCGGCTTGTTTCTTAGTTTTATCGTTTTACAGTGTGATCGGAGGATGGATTTTACTATATATAGTGAAAACAGCATCGGGTTCACTGTCCGGTCTCACCCAGGAGCAGTACGGTGCACTTTTTGGCTCTGTTATTCAAAACCCTGTGCAGACGCTCGCGGCTCAGCTTATCTTTATGGTACTGACTGTGCTGGTTGTCGCCAGAGGGGTTCAAAAAGGGATTGAACGCGTAAGCGCGGTGATGATGCCGATTTTGTTTATATTGTTTGTCCTGCTTGTTCTTCGGTCGCTCACGCTGGATCATGCGATGGAAGGTGTGAAATTTTTGCTTGTGCCCCATTTCGGCGATTTGACCCCGGAGTCTGTTTTGTTTGCGCTGGGACAGGCTTTCTTTACGTTAACACTGGGGGTTTCGGTCATGGTGACCTACAGCTCCTATCTGCCGAAAACGCAAAATATCCCGCGTTCTGCAGCGTCCATTGTCGTTATGAATATCATTGTGACACTTTTGGCAGGTTTGGCTATTTTTCCTGCCGTTTTCTCCTTCGGATTGGAGCCGAATGAAGGTCCGACTTTGCTGTTTACAGTGCTTCCGGCCGTTTTTGAACAGCTTCCGTTCGGTATCCTGTTTTTCATCGGCTTTCTTGTCGCATTTTTATTTGCAGCACTGACCTCTGCCTTTTCGATGGTGGAAATGATTGTAGCCATTATCGGCAAAGGGGACGAAACGAAGAGGAAAAAGCTGTCATGGACCAGCGGGTTTTTGATCTTCTTAGTCGGTATCCCATCTTGCTTATCCTATGGCGTGCTGAGCGATGTGCGCATATTTGATAAGACGTTTTTTGACGTTGTCGATTTTACCGTCAGCAATGTTTTGCTGCCGTTAGGCGCCCTGTTAATTTCTATTTTCATTCCGCTGAAAATATCGAAACAGGACCTATGGGCAGAGATGAGACAAGGATCACATCCCGGAAAAGCATACTTTTATATATGGTTTTATTTGCTCCGTTTCGTTGTGCCGCTGGCTATTATTATTGTGTTCTTAAATTTAATTGGGATTATATCCTTTTAGAAAAACAGGCTCCGCTGGGGGCCTGTTTTTTTGTTTATTATGATTTCATCAGCGGTTCCCATGCAGTTTTCAGCTTTTTGATACCGAGCCGGATGTCCTCTTCAGAAAGCCCTCCATAACCGATTAAGACAGAAACAAACGGCGGCTGGCTCTTGTACGATGGAGAAACCGGATAGACATTCACTCTGTTTTTGGCAGCGGCTTTTATCGCTTCATCCTCACTGGCTGAAAACATAAGCCGAAGGAGGATATGGAGCCCCGAGTTTTTTCCGAGAACCTCCACGCTGTCTCCCAGCTCAGTTCGTATCGCTTCGAGCAGAACAGCGTGTTTTTTTCGATATAAGGATCTCATCCTGTTCAAATGCTTTTGCCATCCGCCGTTTTCAATGAAATCTGCCAGTGCCAATTGATTATGGGAAGAGACCGTCTGTTTCATCAAAAGCGCATTTTTTCTTACGGGTTCAATAAGTGCAGCAGGAAGAATCATATAGCTGATCCGCAAGGAAGGGAGCAATGATTTTGAAAAAGTGCCGAGATAAATGACCCTGCCATTCGGGTCAAGGCCTTGCAGCGATGGAATGGGCTGCCCGCTGTAGCGAAATTCTCCATCATAATCATCCTCAATAATAAATGAATTTGCCTCTTTTGCCCAAGACAACAGCTCCTGTCTTCGGGCGATCGTCATTATGGTCCCGAGCGGGAATTGATGTGAGGGAGTCGTATAGACGAGATGCGGGCTCTCGTGTGTAAGGCTAGCCGGCAGGACTCCTTCTTCATCTGTGCAAATGGGAATCACGTTCATGTGATTGGCCTCAAACATTCGTCTTGAACGGTGAAATCCCGGTTCTTCAAAACCGATTTTTGTTCCCGGCTGAAGCGTAAGGCAAAGAATTTGCAGAAGGACGGTAGTGCCTGCTCCAATGATAATTTGGCTGGGATCACAATTGACACCGCGTGATAGTCTGACAAATCGGGCTATCATTTCTCTGAGTGCAGGTTCTCCTTGAGGATCGCCTGAGATGTGAAGTTGTTCAGAATACCGATCCAGACTTTTCACCATGCTTTTTCGCCACGCGTTAAAGGGAAAGTGGAGCAGATCGACATTTCCTTGATGAAAGTTAATAACAGATTCTACTTCTTTATGAGTGACCGGTTGCGGAGGCGGTTGATATGGTATTGGAGCATCCGGAAACTCAGGTTCAATGTCTGCTGCAAACCAGCCGATTTTAGGCTTGCTTTTGACATATCCTTCAGCGGTTAATTGCTCGTAGGCGCGTTCTACCGTTGCCGTGCTGACACCGAGCAAGCCGGAGAGCCTGCGTTTTGACGGAAGCCTCATTCCTTTGGTGATTCTGGCATGTGACATTTCTTGTTTGAAATAGGTGTAAAGCTGTTCATACAGAGGTGTTTTGCTTGTTTTGTCCAGAAACGGCGTGATATCCATTTTATCTCTCCTTGCATCTGGCGTGGTCATTTTTTCTGGTTTTGGCTATTTGGCGAATGCCATAAATCGGATATCATCATTGTAACGAATGGAGAGGGGATTGATAAGATGCTTCATATCAAACAATTAACGACTAGAGAAGAGTGGATGGATGCATATCCGGTGATGCACGAATTAAGAACAGAGCTGGATGAAGAGACGTATTTACATAGGCTGGAGCGCTGTGTCCAAAAAGAGTCGTATATGCTGTTTGCCTTATATGAGGATAAAGCGATCAGGGCACTGTGCGGCGCACTGCCAAGGGTTTCGCTTCATCAAGGAAAGTACGTATGGATAGCAGATCTTGTCACAAGCGGGCCTCACAGGTCTAAAGGGTACGGCAAACTTCTTTTGGATGATGCGGCAAACTGGGCAAGAGATGCAGGCTACAGTTCTGTCAGTCTTTCATCAGGTCTTCAGCGCAAAGACGCCCACAGATTTTATACGGATAAAATGGGATTTACGATTGAAAGCTATTTATTCAGAAAACAGCTGTCATAAAAAAAGACGCCGTTTCAGGCGTCTTTTTTCTAAAAGCCAAACTGTAAGTTGGTATCCACAGACACAATAGTATACACACAGATAATCACAAAGAGATTAAGGACAACGCCGAGCAGGCCGGGACCCGTGCGTCCTCTTTTAATGAATAGCTCAATAATGCCAAACGGAACGGCGGCCATGGCAAACGGCAGCATTTGATAAGAATAAGAGGTCACATTGCTGATAATCGCCAAATTAAGCAAGAGCAAAGACAGAATCGCTGTCCCGACAGATATCCAGCCAAATACATTATGTTCTTTAAAAATTCTTACCAATTCCATAATTCCACCTCGCCGACATTTGCTGATTTTACTGATTTGTTTTTCAGCATGCGCTGGATTTCCTTGGTCGGTCCTGTAACGACAGAGCCGTATACATTAACACCATTTTTCTCTACATAATCCAAGCGGGAATCTACTTTTAAGTCTTTTCGTTTTGAAATGACCTGCGCCCATTTTTCGTGCTTCGATATGTAAGTTAAAGCATCGATAAATTGGTCGCCGTTTGACTTCCCTTTTGTATTAAGCGCAGCCAGGAACTTTGAGTCTTTCCCTGGGTAGCCAAGCGGCTCTGCGTAAGCGGTATCCTTTGTATTGTTCTCTGTTTCAATCGCGTTCCACAAAAAGCTTACATCATAACCTCTGAATTTTTTATACACTTCTTTTGTCGGATATGCCCGGTCATAAGAAAGGTAGACCTCGGAAACAGTCCCTTCAGGCAAAGCTTTTAATGTTTTTTCCGCTTTTGCGGTTGTTTGTTCAGATCCGCTTGATGGGTGTGTAAAGTAATGGCCGCCTTTATGGATTTCTAAGTCATAGTAGTTGACGACCGGCGCTTTCACTCTGTCATAAAACATTTCCACCCGTTCATTCCCCACGGCAGTTGTTTTCGTGCCAATCTGTTTTTGCAGCGGGAATTCTGTATTCATGCCAAACAGCTTCACCTGGCTCTTCAGTCCAGAAGTATCGACAAGAACATTTGGCATAGTCAGGGCTACAGTGACTGCGGCAGTTTCCATAAATTCATTGCCGGTGCTGTGTTTTCCTCCCATTCCGTAGTAGAGGTAGCTTCCCAGCGTACATAGCGGCAAAATCATTAATGTCGATATGACGGCAAGAGCGGAAATACGCAAATAAGACTTCCGTTTGCCGTAGGCCAGAATGGCTTTTTGTTTTTCAGGACTGATGTCGACATCCCAATCATGATCGTCTGGCAGCTCACTATCAATCAGTTCCTGATACACTTCGAGCTTCTCAAGTTCCTCTTCAAACGCGGTCATTTCCTGATCGCTCATTTCACCGTTTTTATATTGATCAAAACGCTTTTTAAATTCTTCATTCATCATTAACACCTCTATTATAAAGTGCTTTCAGCCGCTGTCTGGCACGAAACAAAACACTTTTAAAATTCGCCTCTGAAATATTCATAATATGGGATGCTTCTTTGTAATTTAATTCTTTTAAATAATATAGTGTTAACGCCTCCCGATAGTTATCGGGGAGCTCGGACATATAACCAGTCAGCACTTCCTTTATCTCTACCTGGTGGGCAGGGCTCTGAACAGCAGTTTGAAAGAGGCTTCCAATCAAATCATCTGAAATGGTGACTTCTTTCTTATGCTTTCTGACGTAATCAATGAAGGCGTTCCGCGCCACTTGAAAAAGCCAGGGCTTTACTTTGCTGTGATCATAGGAGTGAATGTGTATGTATGCCCGCATAAAGGTTTCCTGCAGCAAGTCTTCGGCAAGATGCTTGTCTTTTGTCATGGAGAGCAGGAACCTATAAACATCATTCATGTACATTTGGTAAATTTCATCGATCGTCACTGCCTTTTCTCCCCTCTATGTTATACACGCATAAGAAAGGTTTAAAGTTGCACATTACATGCAAACGGCTTTTTAATACGTAATCAAACACCATTACTCTATAGTACAAAAAATTCGCCCTGAAAGATAGAGGTGAGAAATGTTTAACATTTTTTCCATCAGGGAAAACATAGTGAAAAAGTGAAGGAGTGGCACAATGGAATATACCAGTATCTCAGGCACAGGAATAAAAGCCTCCCGAATTGGACTCGGCACATGGGCGATCGGCGGAACCATGTGGGGAGGCACTGATGAAAAAACATCGATCGAAACCATCCGCGCCGCTCTTGATAAGGGGATCACACTGATTGACACCGCGCCGGCATATGGCTTCGGGCAGTCCGAAGAAATTGTCGGGAAGGCGATCAAGCAGCATGGGGCAAGAGATCAGGTTGTTCTTGCCACTAAAACGGCGCTGGATTGGAAAAACAATCAGCTGTTCCGCCATGCTAACAGAGCGAGAATTATACAGGAAGTCGAGGATTCCCTGCAACGGCTGCAGACAGATTATATCGATCTATATCAGGTGCATTGGCCAGATCCGCTTGTGCCGATAGAGGAAACGGCAGAAGTGATGAAGGAATTATATGATGCCGGGAAAATACGCGCGATCGGCGTCAGTAATTTCTCGGTTGAACAAATGGATACATTTCGGGCTGTTGCTCCGCTTCATACAATCCAGCCTCCTTACAATCTTTTTGAAAGGGACATTGAAGAGAATGTGCTCCCGTATGCGAAAGACAAACAGTTGACAACACTATTATACGGCAGTTTATGCAGAGGGCTGTTAACGGGAAAAATGACAGAAGATCATTCGTTTGAGGGAGACGATCTTCGAAATCACGATCCGAAATTTCAGAAGCCGAGATTTAAAGAATATCTTTCTGCAGTCAATCAATTAGAAGACTTGGCGAAGACACGTTATGGAAAATCTGTGATTCATCTGGCCGTGAGATGGATTTTAGACCAGCCGGGAGCAGGAATTGCCCTTTGGGGGGCAAGACAACCTCATCAAATAGAGGCGGTATCAGAAATTACCGGCTGGACGCTGAGCAATGAAGATAAAAAAGACATTAATACCATTTTGAAAAATACGATATCAAACCCGGTTGGACCGGAATTTATGGCGCCTCCGACAAGAGAGGGGTATATAACAAAAAGCTGAGGATGATTCCTCAGCTTTTTGACGTTAAGAAAAGAGAAATCTTAAAAATTAGTACCAGGTAATAAAAAATGTTGTTATAATAAGTAACAGAAAGAATCATTGATTACGACAAAGGAAGTGCGATATGTATAAGTTTTGTGCAAATGCTTTAAAAGTTATTCTTTCTCTTCGCGGAGGAGTGAAGGTATACAACAAAGAAAACCTTCCGGCCGATTCAGGTTTTGTCATCGCGTGTACACACTCTGGCTGGGTTGATGTGATCACACTCGGAGTCGGGATTCTTCCTTATCAAATACACTACATGGCGAAAAAAGAGCTTTTTCAAAATAAATGGATCGGTTCGTTTTTGAAGAAAATTCATGCCTTTCCGGTAGACCGGGAAAATCCTGGCCCAAGCAGCATTAAAACGCCGATTAAGCTGCTGAAAGAAGGAGAGATTGTCGGAATCTTCCCAAGCGGAACAAGAACTTCTGAGGATGTGCCTTTGAAGAGAGGCGCAGTGACAATTGCGCAAATGGGGAAAGCGCCCCTTGTTCCGGCTGCTTATAAAGGACCTTCAAGCGGAAAGGCGTTGTTCAAAAAAGGAAAAATGAAGCTGATTATCGGTAAACCTTTGCAGCAGGCTGATTTTGCCCACCTTCCGTCTAAGGAAAGGCTGGCGGCTATGACAGAGGCTTTGAATCACAGCATTAAAGAGCTTGAAAAGAAGCTGGAACAACTGTAATTTATGCACTCGCCAATATCCCGATTGTTTATAATTTCCTGGGCCATTAGCTATACTAAATGAGGAATTGATCATTGGGAAAGGTTATGGTTCATGAAAAAAATGATAATAGTCGGAGCTGGAATTTTGGGAGCATCAACAGCATATCAGCTAGCCAAAATGGGTGCAGAGGTTCTGGTTATAGATCGGAAAGATAAGGGCCAGGCCACCCATGCAGCGAAAGGCATTATCTGTCCATGGCTGTCTCCTCGTCGTGATCAGGCTTGGTACCGGCTGGCAAAGGACGGAGCGCGCTTTTATCCTCGGTTCATAGAAGAACTTAGAAAAGAAGGCGAGACGGACATTGGTTATGCTCAAGTCGGTGCTCTTAGTATTCATCACGAGAAAGAAAAGATCGAAACGATCGAAAAACGTGTGCGGGAGCGTAAACAAGCTGCCTTGGAAATCGGTGAGATATCCTTTCTTCATGAAAAACAAACCGCAGATTTGTTTCCTCTGCTTGCTGAACGGTACCATTCTGTTCATATAAGCGGAGCTGCCCGCGTGGATGGAGAAGTGCTGCGAGATACATTATTGAGATCTGCTCAAAGAAACGGCGCAGTCATTTTAAAAGGTGATGCTGCGCTCCGACATCATTCGAATCGTGTCACAGGCGTCACTGTCGGTAATGAAATCTATTCTTCTGATGAGGTTATTGTTTGTGCCGGTGTTTGGGCAGATCAATTGTTAGCGCCTTTAGGCATTCACTTCAAAGTAAGTGCGCAAAAAGCGCAAATTCTGTATGTGCAGGTGCCGAATGTAAATCATATGGACAGCTGGCCTGCAGTGATGCCGCCTTCCAAAGAATATCTTTTAGCTTATCATGACAATAGAATAGCTATCGGCGCGACACGTGAAGATGAGATAGGCGAACGTGATGTAAGGATAACGGCTGGCGGGCTGCAGGAACTTCTAAACAAGGGATTAGAAATGGCTCCCGGCTTAGCAAACAGCACCGTTCAAGAGGCAAGAGTCGGTTTACGCCCCTTTACACCAGGTGATGTGCCGGTGATCGGATCTCTTCCCGGCTGGGATGGGGTGATAGTCGCAAACGGTCTTGGATCGTCTGGTTTAACAATGGGCCCCTATATGGGGGAGCAGTTGGCGAAGCTGGCCCTTAGAATGGATTTGGATATCAATTTAGATGATTATGATATAAAAAAAGCAGCAGGAGTTCGATGATCACCTGCTGCTTTTTTTGTGGTTTTTATATTTTTGATAATGAGAGCTGATCCTCTGGCAGTGCTTTAAGAGAGCCGTCATTATTTAATACAGAGCGCCATGTATAACGCGGTTCATAGCCAAGGACCTTTTTGGCTTTATCGATTGCCATCAGCGTTTCATATCCTTTTATATCTCTCTTTAAAGATACATCGGGGAAAAATCGTTTTACTAAGTCTTCACTAGGCTCTTTCATGATGGTATCGGGGGCAGTAATATGGAAGACGTCATTTCCGAGATTGTTTTTTTCGAGTGCTAGAAGGCAAGCATGTGCAGCATCCCTGACATCACAATACGCCCATGCATTTTTCTTTTGAATATCCTTTTGCTGCTCGTTCCAGTGCATGCCTGGGATTTTTTCGTACTCATCAGGCTCATATATATTCGCAAAGCGGAGAGTGACAATTTGTGTATTGATCAGCTTTGAATACATATCTGAGAGGATTTCGGTCAGCCGTTTTGCCATCGCATAAGATGACTTTACGATCGTTGGATGCTCCTCGTCTACGGGAAGGTAACTGAGCTCGTCCGGTACAAATGGATATCCCAGCACCGTTTCACTTGAAGCCCACACAAGCTTACGGATTTTAAAATCTTTACAGGCTTCCAGGATATTAAAATTAACAAGCATATTATTTTCAAATATCGCCTGGGAGGTATTCCTGACATCTGTAGGAATATTCCCAAGATGAACTGCAGCGTCGCAGCCCATGATTAGCTGACATACCTGGCCGTAATCCCGTAAATCTGCTTGAATAAATGTTTTCGATGCGGACTCTTCTTTTAATACTCTGTCTGATGCTGTCACATCATGGCCGGCCTCTAATAACGTTCTTACAGCCCAGCGTCCGATTTTACCTGCTGCTCCAGTTACGACAACTTTCATGTTTTCGCTCCTTTCTATAATGATGCGGAAATATTCGTTTTTCTCGCAGTTGCACTTTTTTAGAGTTCCCGCGGATGACCGATTTATTAGCAGCAGTTTTCAGAAGAGGGGTATGACAATGTCAAAAACGAACCAGAATAAAAAAGACACCTCAATAAAAGGTGTCTTTTTCAAAATTATGCTTCTTGTGACTCTCCAACTTCTATCAGTTCTTCTGCTGCGAGCTTTTTCACTTCAATATAAGCGACGTGGTGGCCGTCAATTTCATTAATAATAAATTCACAGCCTTCTTCGATAATAGAATCGTTCTTTTCAACATCGTATTTCTGAGTAAGGAACCAGCCGCCGATCGTATCGACTTCTTCATTCTCTAAATGAATGCCGAGCAGGTCGTTCACTTGGTCGATTAAGACTTTACCGTCCAGCATGTAATGGCCTTCGCCGATCTTGCGGATTTCGCTGATCTCATCAATATCAAACTCATCGCGGATTTCGCCAACGATCTCTTCAATAATGTCCTCTACCGTCACCAGTCCGGCAGTTCCGCCGTATTCATCTGACAGGATTGCCATGTGGACTCTTTCTTTTTGCATTTTGACAAGCAAATCATGGATCGGCGCAGATTCAATCACATGAATGATCGGATTCACGAATTGTGAGATGGTGGAATCAACAGAAACCTCGCCGCTGATGCAGGCCGTCAGCACTTCTTTAATATTAATAACCCCGATAATATTATCTTTATCGCCCTCTTCTACTGGGTAGCGGGTATATTTTTCAATTTGAATGATTTCCATCATTTCAGAAATCTTAATATCGTGCGGAAGGCTGACAATCTCGGTCCGCGGGATCATAATTTCTTTCGCGAGCCTGTCGTCAAATTCAAAGATTTTATTCACATATTTAAACTCTGACTGGTTAATTTCACCGCTTTTATAGCTTTCCGACAGAATGATTCTTAGCTCTTCTTCAGAGTGAGCCAATTCGTTTTCTGATACGGTCTCCAGGCCAAAAGCTTTTGTCAATAACCGTGCGGAATTGTTCAAAAGCCAGATGAACGGGAACATGATGCGGTAAAACCAAATCAGCGGTTTCGCAAACAGCATAGACACTGCTTCCGCCTTTTGGATGGCAACTGTCTTAGGTGCAAGTTCTCCGACAACAACGTGCAGGAACGTGATAATGGCATACGCCAAAATAAACGATATGATATGTGAAAGGGAACTTGGTACGTCCAATTGTACGAAAAGCGGATGAACAAGCCTTTCAATCGTTGATTCCCCTAAAACCCCTAATCCAATGGAAGTCAATGTAATTCCAAGCTGACACGCAGATAGATACTCATCAAGATGCGTGGTCACTCTTTTTGCGGCAATTGCTGCTTTATTTCCTTCCGCGATCAGCTGATCAATCCGTGAGCCTCTGATTCTGATAATGGCAAACTCAGATGCTACGAAAAATGCCGTCAGGGCAATTAAAACAGCGACTAAAATCAAATTCACTATGTCCAATTAGAACCTTCACTCTACAATGAGAATGAAGGTAACACCTCCTGTTAGTAAAATGGTTTTAACTTAACAGCAGCATAAATGATTGGAACACGGCGAGCTTTTCGGGCGTAAGTTTGCTTTTCAGCTCGTCACGATCCTCAGGCTTCAGCCGTTCAAACCGATGCAAGATCCCGGAGATGTTTTGATTCATATAATCAATTTCAGATGCCAGATTTCCAATTTCATCATGATCTATGGCTGAAGAGGGAAACTGGTTCTCCAGTCGATCTTTAATATCGGACAGGGCCAATCGCTGCTGCTTGCAATCTACAATAAATATGAGTCGTTTAAGTGCGTTTTCATCGTAGTAACGATAATTTGAACAGGATCTGGCCGGCGTCAGCAGACCAAGATTCGTATAATAATCAACTGTTCGTTTCGTTACTCCGGCAAGTGCCGCTAGTTCACTGATACGATAAGTCTCAGCCCCATCTAAATCCCTCCCAACCATCACGTTATAGTTATGAGAATAGTTTAATATATGAAGGGTGCCTTACACAAGTTTATTGTTTTTTCGGGAAGCCGGATATGGAAAAAGTGGCATCCGAATTCTGGTTGAAGTAACATAGATAGATAGATAGAATGTTCAATTTATATGTGCAGAAGGGACAGATGAGATTGGCTGGTTTATCGCGGGAAATTGAAGAGAACCTTAATAAAGGATCGTGGATTCGAAAGCTGTTCGATGAAGGAGCGAAACTGAAGAAAGAGTTCGGAAATGACCAGGTGTTTGATTTTTCAATCGGCAACCCGGTCGTTGAACCGCCTGAAGCCTTTACGAGAGCATTAATAGAAGAAGCTGAAAAAGGAAATCACGGATACATACAAAATCAGGGCCTCCCTGAAGCTAGAGAAAAAGTCGCGCAATTTCTGGCCGGCCGCTTTGCTGCCGAGTTTTCAGCTGAGCGTGTTGTCATGACAGTAGGTGCGGGCGGAGCATTGAATGTGGCGCTAAAAAGTATATTAAATCCGGGAGAAGAGGTCATCATTCTCGCTCCTTATTTTGCAGAATATAAATTGTATATTGAGAACTATGGGGGGAAGGCTGTCAGCTGCCCGCTGACAGCCCGGTTCGAGATTGACATTGAAGCGGTAAGGCAGGCGATTACCCCGCAGACGAAAGGACTTATTCTGAATACACCTCATAACCCGACGGGAACCGTACTCAGCCAGAAAAATATAGATGATCTAGGCGCTCTGTTAAAAGAGATTGAAGAGACAAACGGCCAAACCATCTATGTACTGTTTGATGAGCCGTACAGTCAGCTGATTTATGATGAAGTGCTGGCAAATCCGTTTCAATCGTATCATCGTGTCATTTTGGCGAGTTCATTCAGTAAGGACCTCGGCATAGCAGGGGAGCGGCTCGGTTATATCGGCTTAGACAGCAGCATGCCGGATGCCGACCTTTTGATAAATGCTTTTGTGTACTGCAATCGAACGCTTGGGTTTGTAAATGCACCTGTCATGATGCAGCGGGCTGTGGCGAGAATGGATGATTTAAGAATAGACGCAAGCGCTTATAAAGAACGCAGAGATGTCATGGTTGACATTTTAAAGGAAGCCGGTTTTGAATTTGAAATGCCAAAAGGTGGTTTCTTCATTTTTCCGAAGTCGCCAATTGAAGATGAAGTCGCATTTTGTGTGCATGCAGCGCAAAAGTATAAATTGTTAATTGTGCCGAGCAGCGGTTTTGGGATGAAAGGGCACTTCCGTTTATCCTTCAGTGTGCCGCTGGAGCAAATCAAACAATCACGCGACATCTTTATCGCCTTATATAAAGATTTTTTATAAGCCAGCTCGCACAAAAAGATAACAGCGATCCCGAGGCTGTTATCTTTTTTATTTGACGTATGCCCCAGGCTTTGGCCCGTTTTTCAATTCCTGATTTTATCTCTCCCTCGAATAAACCGCCAAATTCAACCATAACAGCAGAGCCGGCCTGAAGATAGAAACCGTTTATAACGCAAACTGGTCGAGCCCATTCCTGGCCCTTGCCTGTGCTGTGTGACCAGACACATCTAGTAAGCATTTAAAAGCACACGTCATGATCTAACAGTCAAACTGGCCTCAAACGAACTTTATCCTATGCACGCCGCCGAAGCAGATACGAGCGAATGAGCCGTACAAGCTTCAGCTTGAAAAACAGATATATGTCCGATATTTCAGTGAACAGCACCTTGCCCAATAATCTTAGCATCGTCTTGAAAGGCTATGCACGGATATCAAGAACCTGCTGGCCAGATGAATCAATAGGCTGTCCTATGATAGAAGTCTAAAAATTTAAAATCATTTTTGTAATGAGTTGTGTTACAATAAAATATACAATTTATAATCAAACTTTGACTTGGAGGTGGTATGATGGGGCCCTCTGCTTAGGCAACAATACACCGCGTACCTCAATGTTAAGGAAAAATGATTATATCAGGAGGTGACTCCTTATCCTTTAATGAGGGGATAAGGTTAAATGGACGATATTGACAGTCTGATTTTAATTGGTGTGCTCATTGCTTTAACTGCATTTTTCGTCGCAAGTGAGTTTGCGATTGTTAGAGTAAGGAGATCCAAAATTGATCAGCTTATAACAGAAGGAAACAAACGGGCGATACTCGCAAAGCGTGTCATTACAGATTTGGATGAATATTTATCTGCATCCCAGCTGGGCATTACAGTGACATCAATTGGACTCGGCGTGCTGGGGGAGCCGGCATTTGAACGGCTGCTGCATCCATTGTTTGAACAGCTCGGCCTGCCGGAATCGGTTTCTCATGCAGTCTCTTTTGCGGTCGCGTACGGCTTGATTACATTTCTGCATGTTGTTGTAGGTGAACTGGCCCCGAAAACGGTCGCGATTCAAAAGGCTGAACAGCTAACCTTGCTGATAGCGGGTCCGTTGCGACTATTCTATTTGCTTCTGTTTCCGTTTATTTGGATCCTGAATGGCTCGGCGCGGCTTTTATGCGGCATGTTTGGTTTGAAGCCGGCGTCAGAACATGAGGGTTCTCATTCTGAAGAAGAACTCAGAATGCTGTTGTCTGAGAGTTTAAAAAACGGAGAGATTAATCCGTCTGAATATAAATATGTGAATAAGATTTTTGAATTTGATAACCGCATTGCCAAAGAAATTATGATACCGCGGAAGGAAATGGCCGCTGTATCAACGGATATGACAATGGCTGAGATGCTGGAGGTTATGCTGAAAGAAAAATACACCCGCTGGCCTGTCACAGATGGGGACAAAGACAGTGTCATCGGCTTGGTCAATACGAAGCATTTGTTTTCTGACTTGCTGTTTATGACAGAAGAGGAAAGAATGAAAATGACGATCCATCCGTATGTGCGGCCAGTGATCGAAGTCATTGAAACAATTCCGGTTCATGATCTGCTGATTAAAATGCAGCGTGAACGCATTCATATGGCGATTTTGTCGGATGAATATGGCGGAACCTCGGGGCTTGTCACGACAGAGGACATTCTTGAAGAAATTGTCGGCGAGATCAGAGATGAATTTGATGAAGACGAACAGCCATTGATTCAAAAGCTTGGCGACCGCCATTATGTTATGGATGGAAAGGTTCGCATGGATCAGGTGAACAGCCTTCTCGGCGCGACAATTCAAGAAGACGTGGACACCATCGGCGGGCTGATATTGAAAGAAAACATTGATATTGAGGCTGGCGAATCCATTCGCATCGGATCATATACAATAAAGGTGCTGAAGATGGATGGCCGTTTGATTAAGCAAATAGATATAAAAGAAGAAATCAGCCAGACAACCGGGATTACGGCCCACCATACGCTGCCGATGCCCGAGCCAGTCATGCTGAACGGTGCAACCTTGAGCGAGAAATAAGCTCAAGGTTTTTTTATGTCAGCAGCGTCCAGCCGCACCAAAACGCCAAAAGGGACCCGCAAAGCGTTACACCGATGTATAGGATGCTTTCCTTTACACGCTTGGCCAGCAAGAGCTGAACACTTTCAACGCTGAAAGTGGAAAACGTGGTAAAGGCGCCAAAAAAGCCGGTGCCGATGATGAGTGCTGCAGATGAATTTGTCACATGAAGCCCTGTAAAAAGCCCAAGACCGAGGGCACCCAGTATATTAACGGTCAAAACGCCGACTGGAAAACGAAGGCTTTGCGTTTTAGATGTTATGATATTGCCAAGCCAAAAACGCAGCACAGCACCGAGTCCTCCCGCTGCGAAAATACCAGCCAGTGTCATCATTGCTTCCGCCCCTTTCCTATTTGAAATTGGGCTATTCGCCGTCCTGCCAAAACGCCAAAGAGCGCAAGCCCGATTCCGGATATGAATGAGACCGCCATATACAAAACAGCTAATGACGAATGCGATTGCAACAGCATGACCGTTTCTTTAGAAAACGTTGACATGGTTGTAAAGCCTCCGCAAAAACCGGTGCCTAAAAAAGCCGATAGCAAAGGCCGTTTCGCCCTAATCATAAAAAAACCGGTCAGAATGCCTAAAAGAAGGCTGCCTGCCGCGTTCTCCAGCCAAGTTGCAGCCGGAAATATATTATTGTTTATGCTGATGTTACATCCGTATCGGAGACAAGCGCCAAGGGCGCCTCCAATAAAAACTGCACTATATCTATTCATGTTTTCCATCCTTTAATACGTAGTCCGGGTAGTCTGTGACAATCCCGTCGACGCCCATGGCCTGCAGTTTGGCTGCTGTTTTCTGATGCTTTACGGTCCATGCAAACACTTTTAATCCATTTTTATGGGCGGAAGCGATCATGAGACGATTGAGACGTGTGTATTTGATATTGATATAATTTGCGAAAGCTTTGCAGGCTTTCAGCTGATTTCTGGACAGCATGCCAAAATTCGGTCTTGTAATAACGGCTGTCGGAATCGATGGATAAAGCTCGCGGAACCTTTGGATGGAACGGAAACCAAAGGATTGAACAATATTGTTAATAGAAAAAGAAAATTGTCCTAACATCTGTCCCACTTCTTCTTCAATCCCGATTTGCGAAGGGTGACCCTTTAGTTCAATTAAAAGGCCGATTTTTTTGTGGTAGCGCTTGAGCACCGCCTCCAGAGTTGGGATTTTTTCTCCTTGAAAAGCGGGGCCGTACCAGCTTCCTGCATCAAGTGCCTGCAGCTCCTTCAGTGTAAAATCCTTAACAAAGCCTGAGCCGTTTGTTGTCCGGTCCACTCTGTCATCGTGTATAACGACAATCTGCCTGTCTTTTGTAAGCTGGACATCCAGCTCAATCATATCTGCATTCATTTCTGCCGCGAGATCAAATGCAGCAATTGTATTTTCGGGAGCGTAGCCGGATGCTCCGCGGTGGGCAATGGTGTACAAGCTTGTCAGCTCCTCATATGGGCATTTCTGTTATTGTATCAAATCCATATATGCGCCGCGATACCAACTTGTGATTTTTTTCTGTCATAGTTGAATAGTCCAGGCTGACCGCAACGTATAACTGAAATAGGAACACCCATCGTATCCAAGCATACTTCTACAGAAAAATAGTGCTTTCGACATATTCACAAAATATTCTGTTACTTTATAATAGCAAAAAAGGAGGCGAGATCATGGGAAAAGGGAGAATCAGAGTGGAGGAAAGAATTAAGGCCGAAACAGATGCTGAAATGCAAAAAGCAACTCTCCTTGATCAGACACAAACGAAAAAAAGTAAGTGACTGTCCCTATTGAATCTGGCTGAATGGTTAAAATGAGAAATTGCCCCGGCGCTCCGCCGGGGTTTTGTATGTTATAAAGACATTTAGAGGAGCATTTTGCCGAATGTTTTAGTATAATAAACATTCGATTGGGATAGAGGGGAGACTGCCATGCTAGATTATCTGCAGCAATATTTCACGCTTGATAAAATCATTCAAACCGGCATCAGTTTGGCAATGTTGCTGTTGTTTCTTATACTAAGAAAATTGTTTACAAGATATCTCTTTAATTTGCTTTTTAATATGACAAACAAACCGAAAACTGAAATTTTTAAACAGGTGGTTGTGGCATTCGATAAGCCTGCCAGATGGTTTTTTGTTGCCTTAGGGCTGTTTTTGGCGATCCGTTATTCACCGTTTTTAGATGAGCAGATGCCGCTGATCAGCAAAATACATCGCTCGCTGATTGTAGCGCTGTTGTGCTGGGGGCTTTGTAATTTGACTGCTACATCATCTTTTATTTTTCATAAAGTGAATCAGCGCTTCGAACTGGATATGGATGACATTCTGGCGCCGTTTTTGTCTAAACTGCTCCGTTTTGTCATTATAGCGCTCAGTGTGAGCGTGATCGCCCAGGAATTTAATTATGACGTCAATGGGTTTGTGGCTGGTCTTGGGCTTGGCGGATTGGCTTTTGCGCTAGCTGCGAAAGACACGATCAGCAACTTCTTTGGCGGGATCATCATTATCACTGAAAAACCGTTTACAATCGGTGATTGGGTGGAAACGGCGACAGTGACAGGATCTGTAGAGGATATTACCTTCAGAAGCACAAGATTCAGAACAGCGCAGGGTGCGCTAGTAACGGTGCCAAATTCCACGCTGTCGATGGAAGCCATCACGAACTGGACGAGAATGACCAAGCGCCAGATTACGTTTTCCATTCATGTATCCTACGCTACGCCAATTGAGAACCTTGAACGCTCTATTCGTTCTCTCAGAACAATGCTCTTAGAGCATGAGGGCGTTCATAATGAAACGATCATGGTCAATTTTGATACGTTTGCCGACAGCTATTACAATTTATTTTTCAACTTCTATACAAAAACAACGGTTTGGGCTGAAAACCTCGATATTAGAGAGGACATCAACTATAAAATCATCGAAATCCTTGGCGCAGAGGGTGTCGAGTTTGCATATCCCGGCCAAATGGTTGTTGTAAAGCAAAAGCACCAAAACGATCCGTTCCAAGTGAATCTAAATAAAGAGGAAAAGGAACGGGCATAAAAAAGAAAGACTTCGTCTGCAAAGAGGCGAAGTCTTTTTCATGGTAAAATAAGAGAAAACATGACTGTAAGGCGGTGTTGAATTGGAAGCATTCAAAAACATGCTGAATGAAGCACAGCGAATTGTCGTGCTGACCGGAGCGGGAATGAGCACAGAATCAGGCATACCCGATTTCCGCTCAGCCGGTGGCATCTGGACTGAGGATGCCTCAAGGATGGAGGCGATGAGCCTCGATTATTTTTTAAGCCAACCGCGTCTGTTTTGGCCTAAGTTCAAAGAATTGTTTCAAATGAAGATGAGCGGGAGCTATGAACCGAATGAAGGGCATTTGCTTTTGGCTGAACTGGAGAAACAAGGGAAGCAGGTGGATATATTCACACAAAACATTGACGGCCTTCATAGAAAAGCCGGCAGCAGACATGTATACGAATTGCATGGCTCTATCCAAACAGCGAGCTGTCTCTCATGCGGCGCCCGATATGATCTCCCTCATTTGCTGAAGCATGATGTGCCGGAGTGTACTGCGGTCGGACATGACGGTGAGGTGTGCGGAACGGTATTAAAAACCGATGTCGTTCTGTTTGGCGATGCCGTTTTGCATTTTGACACGCTTTATGAAAAGCTGGATAAAGCCGACCTATTATTGGTAATCGGCACGTCTCTTGAAGTTGCTCCCGCCAGATTTGTGCCTGAGGATGCAAGCCGGATTCCAGGCATTAATAAAGCTATTATTAACCTGGAGCCGACGTACTGCGACAGTTTGTTTGATTTCGTCATCCATCAAAAAATCGGAGAGTTTGCCCGGAGCTTGGGCATAAAAAAGTGAGGCCGCAGATAAGCGCCTCACTTTTTTATTCGTGAACAGGAACCATTGTGTCTTTTAACACACCGAAGGAATAGCCCTTTTCTTTCAGTTTATGGATGAGCACCGGCAGTGCGTTTACTGTAGCAGGAAGATCGTGCATGAGAATCACATACGGCCGATTTGAATGGCTGTGTTCCATATTGTCAAGCTGCTGCAGTACTTCTGCTACGTATGTTGAGTTGCGGTATTTCCAGTCCATGCTGTCAATCGTCCAATCCCAGTATACAAAACCGTCTTTTTCTAGATTGCGAATTTGTGAATCTGTAAGAGACGGCTTGCTCCCGTAGGGCGTTCTGACGAGATCGGTGCGATAGCCTGTAATGCTTTCCAGTGTGTCACGCGCCTGCTGCATTTCTTTTAGCGGCGATGTCGGCGTTTGATAAAACAATTTGTTATTATGCGTGACTCCGTGTAAGCCGAGTGCATGCCCTTCATTTTCGGCCCTTTTAACCGCGTGTTTGAATTCGTTCATTCGCGGTGACAGCATAAAAAATGTCGCCTTTACATCGGCGCTTTTCAATACGTCCAGCAAGCGGTTTGTATAGGCTGATGGGCCATCATCGAATGTTAAGTAAACCGTTTTGTCTCCCATATTCTGTTCGGTCTGCAAATGTTTTATGAGCAGGCCTGGGGAGTCGTCTTTCAGCTTCAGGCTTTCCTTCTCATCACGAAGCTGGCTGTTTGTTGTGACAGTGATTTCTTTTGCTTTCGAGGAGCTGTTGGAATAACCTAAAATCACCATAAACAAAAGCAGCACACATAAAACTGCTAAACTTGCAAATTTAAAAGCAAGCGAAACTGCAGAAGGAGAAGCGTCTCCTCTCGTTTGTCGCATATCAATCTCTCCAGTGGCATAAAATCTCTACATACCGCTGTATTGGCAGCTCTGAAGGTGCCATTGTTTACAACCTATGTATTACGAGTCAAGTATACAGGAATAAAACTGGAAAGAACATAGAAAAAATGTCGAAATGTCAGATTTTAAGGAAAAAATAATCTCCTTCCCAGCTATCGAGCTCTTGATCTTTCTGTTTTTCAGCTGGTTTGATATGGTAGAATGAGTGACAATGACAGCTTGATTAGACATCATGATAAATACGAAAAAGGGAGGGCTTATATGAAGATTTTAGTTAATGGCCAGCTGGTGGAGCGGAACGAGGCATCCATTGATGTGGAAGATCGCGGTTATCAGTTTGGAGACGGAATCTACGAGGTTATCAGGGTGTATAAAGGAATATTATTCGGCTTACGCGAGCATGCGGAGCGTTTATTCAGAAGCGCGGCTGAGATCGGAATTTCACTGCCGTTCAGTTTAGAAGATTTAGAGTGGGACCTGCAAAAGCTTGTGCAGGAAAATGCGGTCAGCGACGGAGCGGTTTACATTCAAACCACCAGAGGGGTTGCTCCGCGAAAACACCAATATGAAGCGGGGCTTGAGCCGCAGACGACTGCCTATACATTTTCTGTTAAAAAGCCGGAACAGGAGCAGGCATATGGCGTTTCTGCCATCACGGATGAGGATCTTCGCTGGCTGAGATGCGATATTAAAAGTCTGAATTTACTGTATAATGTGATGGCAAAACAGAAAGCTTATGAAGCGGGAGCATTTGAAGGCATTTTAATAAGAGACGGAATTGTTACAGAAGGTACATCTTCTAATGTTTATGCCGTTTTAAACGGTACGGTGCGGACGCATCCGGCTAACCGAATGATTCTCAATGGGATTACACGAAAGAATATTTTGGATCTCATTGTAAAGAACGGCATAGAGCTTGATGAGAAGCCCGTTACTGAGGAAGAGCTGAGACAGGCGGACGAAATCTTTATTTCTTCCACGACGGCAGAAATTATTCCGGTTGTGACGCTTGATGGAAAATCAGTTGGAAGCGGAGTGCCCGGACCGGTGACAAAACAGCTGCAGGCGGCTTTTCAAGAATGCATTCAGCAGGCAGCCCGCGTATCATTTTAATGATAAAAAAGAGCCCGCTTTGCAAGCGGCGCTCTTTTTATTTTTTTACATATCCAACTAGAATCGAGATCATCGGGGATATATAGAGGAAGAATGCAAATGGGATATAATCAATGACGGGAACACCAAGCGCGGTTGCCATAAAAGCCCCGCTGACGCCCCAAGGGATCAATGGATTAATTAAGGTTCCGCCGTCCTCTAATGATCTTGATAAAAACTTCCGCTGAATGTTTTGTTTGTCATATAAAGACTTAAAAGATTGTCCTGGTATTAATATAGATAAGTACTGTTCGCCTGTTGCAAGATTGACACCGATACTTGAGCAGACAGTTGCTGCAATGAGACTGCCCTTTGAACGGATTCCTTTCATCACACCCTCCAATAGTGCGGAGATCAGGCCGATTTTCTCCATTAAACCGCCGAGTGCAAAAGCGATCATAATAAGAGAAACTGAGCCCATCATGGATTGCAGTCCGCCTCTGTTGATGATTTTAGCGGCTGCCTCATTGTCAGTTTCGAACATGGTGCCATTTTGCAGGGCTGACATAAAAGCCTGAATGCTGCTGTCGGGAACGAAAATGGCTGTCAAAATTCCCGAGGAAATAATACCCGCAGTCAGAACGGGAATAACGGACACGCGCTTAATCGCCAGCAAAACAACTAAGAGCGGAGAAAGAAGCGCCCACGGTGTGACATTTGCTGCATCTTTTATTCCGGCAATAACGTGTGCAATATCATCTGTTGAAGCAGCGTCCGCTGAGACTGATAAACCAAGAAAGTAAAAAAGGACAACAGTGATCAGCAAGGCGGGAATGGTTGTGCCCATCATGTGGCGAATGTGTTCAAAGATCGATATTTCGCCTATACCCGCAGCAAAATTTGTTGTATCCGACATCGGTGACATTTTATCACCAAAGCAGGCTCCGCAAATGACTGCCCCTGCCGTCCATTCGAGCGGAACACCTGCCGCGCTTGCCACGCCGATCAGTGCCACGCCAATTGTACTTACTGTTGTCAGGCTTGAGCCGACAAGTGTGCTGATGATCATGCAGGAAAACAAAGCAGTCAAAAGAAGGTGGCTCGGTTCAATAAAGGACAATGCATAAACAGTAACGGACGGTATGGCGCCGCTGTACATCCAAGCGCCGATTAAGATACCGATCAGCGCCAGAACGATAATCGGCTGTACACCATTTTTAATCCCGTTTACAATTCCTTTTTCAAGGCTGTTCCAGGAAAAACCGTACCATAAACCGGCTGCTGAAAGCAGGACAACGCATAGGAACAGCGGGATATGCGGTTCTGTATGAAGAAAAAATAAGCAGGAGATAATGACTCCTAACATGAATATAAATAAACCGACGGCTAACGGAAACGTCAGCTTTTTTTGAGAATCCAAAACAACACCCCACCATTTTCTTTAATGCTTTTGTGCTTTTGGGCACGAAAGCATTATATCAGAAAAAAACGAAAATCCGTGTTTTTTCACAATTATGAATTTAAAAAAGCGAGCACATGGCGTGCTCACTTTACGATCAGAACCGGTATGTCTGATTTCGCCGAAAGCTTTTCACTTACACTCCCAAACAAAAGTTTCCTCAGTCTGTTTTGGTCTCTGCTTCCGGTTACAATCAGATCGGCTGAAACCCGGTTGGCATGCTCGATAATTGATTCAGCCGGGTCACCTTCTAATATATCGATATCTCCCTCTGTCAGCTGATCATTCAGCATCATTCTGGCTTCGGCGATGACTTCTTCCATACGGTCTTCATAAATCATTGGCTCCGGTGGCGCAACATCTGATATCAGCGGATCAGGAACACTTGTCATGCCTCCGCCAATATAGCTTGCCCCTGCTGCGGGCCTCGGCGGGTCGATGATGGTCTGGTTGTCTTTCATATCATGTGAATGGGCGACTGTAATGGCTGCATTTACCGTTTTCGCAAGATCAATGGCTGTCTGAAGCGCTTTCTTACTGTTTTCACTTCCGTCAAACGCAACAATAATACGGTCAGCATGAAACATCATTCTCACCCTTTCAAAAACGTCGTACAATACAATACCCGAAATAAAATCTATTTAATCTTTTTCTCGGTAGTAATGATTGACAAAAAAAGGTTTTGTTTATATTATGAAAAAAGAGTGAAAAATCAGAATGAATGGAGGGTTTGCTATGCCAAGGAATGATATGTCTTACAGAACAGTTTCATATTGGCGCGGCAAACCCTTATTCTGTTTTTTTTGATTTGGGTTAATCCGCGCGCCGAAAAGCGCTCTGTACATCATAATCGATAACAAAAGGCATGGAGCTGACGCTTCATGCCTTTTTTATATACAAAATCTTAAGAAAGACAGGTGTATCGGATGTGAAGACAAATACAGAGGCAAGGATTGGTTATGACAAACTGAACGAAAAGAGCTGCAAGGAAAAAATAGAAGGCGGCTGACGAGATAAAGGAGATGGGGATGGATGTTTTCAGTATTGAAAAAGCTGGGCTGGTTTTTTAAAGCCTACTGGCTACGCTATACGATTGCGATTGTGCTTTTATTATGTGTAAATGTACTTGAGATGTTCCCGCCTAAACTGTTGGGAAACGCCATCGACGATATGAAATCGGGGGAGTTTACCTCAGGCGGGCTGCTGTTTTATGTCAGCGTATTTTTAGGTTTGACGGCGGTGGTGTATATCATGTCTTATTTTTGGATGCACCAGCTGTTCGGCGGAGCGAATGTGATGGAGAAAATTCTCCGCTCTAAGCTGATGGGTCATTTGCTGAAAATGGCGCCTCCGTTTTATGAAAAATACAGAACAGGAGATTTAATGGCGCGGGGGACAAATGATCTCCAGGCTGTCAGTTTAACGACGGGGTTTGGCATTTTGACATTAGTCGACTCCACGATGTTTATGATGACGATCTTTTTGACGATGGGATTTTTGATCAGCTGGAAGCTGACGCTTGCAGCCATACTACCGCTTCCCATTATGGCTGTTGCGATCAGCATATACGGAAGTAAAATTCATGAAAGGTTTACAGAGGCACAACATTCATTCGGAGCGCTGAATGACAGGGTGCTCGAATCGGTCTCGGGTGTGAGAGTGATTCGCGCTTATGTGCAGGAAACGAATGATGAACGCCGTTTTAATGAAATGACGGCCGATGTGTACCGGAAGAATATGAAGGTAGCCTTTATCGATTCTCTGTTTGAGCCGACTGTTAAGCTGCTTGTCGGCGCCAGCTATCTGATTGGGCTGGGGTATGGAGCGTTTCTTGTTTTCCGCAATGAGCTGACGCTGGGTGAGCTTGTTTCCTTTAATGTCTATTTGGGCATGATGATTTGGCCGATGTTTGCGATCGGTGAATTAATTAATGTGATGCAGCGCGGCAACGCGTCCTTAGATCGGGTAAATGAAACCCTTTCTTATGAACCGGACGTGACAGATCCCAAGCGGCCGTCTGATCTAAAAGAGCCTGGAGACATCGTTTTCAGCCATGTCAGCTTTACATATCCAAGCTCAACAAATGTAAATATTCAGGATATTTCTTTTACCGTGCGAAAAGGGCAGACTGTCGGGATTGCCGGTAAAACTGGGAGCGGGAAAACGACGATCATTAAGCAGCTTTTGCGCCAGTATCCAGCCGGTGAAGGGAGCATTACATGTTCAGGTGTGCCGATTGAGCAGATTCCTCTTGATCGGCTCCGCGGGTGGATTGGATATGTGCCACAGGATCATTTACTGTTTTCACGGTCTGTAAAAGAAAACATCTTGTACGGAAAGCTTGACGCAAGTGATGCTGAGGTAAAGAAGGCTGTTTCAGAAGCTCATTTTGAAAAAGACTTGCAAATGCTTCCGGCCGGTCTGGAGACAATGGTGGGTGAAAAAGGTGTCGCACTCTCTGGAGGGCAAAAACAAAGAATTTCAATCGCGAGGGCGCTGATGGCGAATCCGGAGATTTTAATCCTGGATGATTCTCTTTCCGCTGTAGATGCGAAAACGGAGGCGGCCATTATCAGCAATATCAGGAAAAACCGCCAAGAGAAAACGACATTTATTCTGACGCACCGTTTATCCGCTGTGGAGCATGCCGATCTCATCCTTGTGATGGACGGCGGCGTGATTTCTGAGAGAGGCACACATCAAGAGCTGATGGCCAATAACGGATGGTATCGGGAACAATACGAAAGGCAGCAGCTGTTCAATGCGGAAGAAGGGGGAGCAGGGGCATGAAGACAGGAAAAACCTTATGGAGATACGCACTCCTATATAAAAAATTGCTCATCACTGCCGTCCTGTTGCTTGCGATTGCAGTCGGGGCAGAGCTGACCGGACCGTTTATCGGCAAAAAAATGATTGACGACCACATTCTCGGCATTGAAAAAACATGGTATGAGGTCTCAGAAAAAGATAAAAATGCAGTTGGATTTAACGGCACTTCCTACGTCAGGGAGGACCGGATGCAGGAATCGGCTGCTAAAGAGAAAGAAGTCCATATTTATCAAGTGGGAATGGCGTTTTATTTCGTTGATCAGGCTGTCAGCTATGACGGGAACAGAACGGTTTCTGACGGAAAGCTGACGATCACTAATGGGAACGAAAGCCGGACGTATCCTGCTGAACAGCTGACAAAGCAGGAGATTTTTCAGTTCTATAAGCCGGAAATGAAGGGGATGACGTTTCTCATTTTTCTGTATGCCGGTTTGCTTGTCTTCTCGGTATTTTTCCAATATGGGCAGCATTATTTATTGCAGATGAGTGCCAACCGCATTATTCAAAAGATGAGACAGGATGTGTTTTCCCGCATTCAGAAACTGCCGATCCGTTATTTTGATAATCTTCCCGCGGGCAAAGTAGTCGCAAGAATTACAAATGATACCGAGGCAATCAGAGATTTATATGTGACAGTGCTATCGACGTTTGTGACAAGCGGCATATATATGATCGGGATATTTACGGCGTTGTTCCTGCTGGATGTAAAGCTCGCGTTTTTATGCTTGGCGATTGTGCCGATCATCTGGCTGTGGTCGATTATCTACCGGAAATACGCTTCCTACTATAATCATCAAATCCGTTCGATCAATAGTGACATTAATGCAAAAATGAATGAGTCCATTCAAGGGATGCCAATCATTCAAGCTTTTCGCCATCAAAAAGAAACAATGAGAGAGTTTGAGGAATTAAATGAATCTCATTATTACTATCAGAACAGGATGCTGAATTTAAACTCTTTAATGTCACACAACCTTGTGAATGTGATCCGCAACCTTGCGTTTGTTTGTCTGATCTGGCATTTTGGCGGCGCAAGCCTAAACGCGGCAGGAATTGTTTCCATCGGTGTGCTATACGCGTTTGTGGATTACTTAAACCGCTTATTCCAGCCGATTACAGGTATCGTCAATCAGTTTTCTAAACTGGAACTGGCGCGGGTGTCCGCCGGGCGTGTTTTTGAACTGCTTGAAGAAAAGGAAACGGAAGAAGCGGGTGAACCGGCGAAGGAGCGCGCGCTGGGGCGGGTTGAATTTCGAGACGTATCATTTGCTTATCAAGAAGGAGAAAATGTTTTGAAACACATTTCCTTTACAGCACAACAAGACGAAACTGTAGCGCTTGTCGGCCATACCGGATCAGGCAAGAGCTCGATTTTGAATATCCTCTTCCGCTTTTATGATGCGCAAAAAGGGGATGTGCTCATCGATGGGAGAAGCATTTACAGCATGTCAAGGCAGGAACTTAGATCCCATATGGGAATTGTGCTTCAGGACCCTTATTTATTTTCAGGAACAATCGGTTCTAACGTCAGTCTGGAGGATGAAAGAATTTCAGAAGAAGACATCATAGAAGCACTGCGGCAAGTCGGGGCTGAGTCGCTACTTGAAAAGCTTCCGAAAGGCATTAGCGAACCTGTCATTGAAAAAGGCAGCACGCTATCATCGGGAGAGCGGCAGCTTATTTCCTTTGCAAGAGCTCTGGCGTACGATCCCGCCATTTTGATTTTGGATGAAGCAACAGCGCATATTGATACTGAGACAGAGGCTCTGATCCAGAAGGCGCTGGATGTAGTGAAACAAGGGCGCACGACATTTGTCATTGCCCATCGGCTTTCAACCATCAGAAACGCGGATCAAATTTTAGTGCTTGAAAAAGGCGAAATTGTTGAGAAAGGGAATCATGAGGAACTAATGGCATTAAAAGGGCAATATTATCAAATGTATAAGCTGCAAAAAGGGCAGAAGCATTCCATTGCATAGCTTTCAAAAACCCAAGACATCCAATGTTTTGGGTTTTTGTACGCATTAATAAGCCAGTCCTACCCGGCAGCCGATATAGTTTCCTGTAAGAAGCTCGTGATACAGAAAAGCCGCAGTGTCGCCGACAGTGATCATTTTGCCTTCTACCGGCAAGACGTTGCGTTCTACACGGTATTCACCCGCTGCTTCTCCGTCGGGAAGATATGTGGGGCAGATAATGGTCCAGTCTAAGGAAGAAGCTTTGAGCATTTCATATACCTTTGCATGCTCCTTGGCAGCGCGGGTCAGTTTTCGTTTTGATTCATTTGTTTCAAATCGGTATTTTCCTGGTTCAATCCGTGAATTAAGAATGCCCGCGGTGCCGATCGTTATGACCCGTTGGATATGCTGTTCCTGCATAATGGCAAGAATATGTGTCATGGCAGCTGACAGCGTATCATCGCCATCTGTACCGAGACAGCTGATGACGATCTGAGCATCTTTCATGATTTCTTTCACATGTTCCCGGCAGCGAGCATTCCCGATAACGATCCGTTCTTTCGGCAGGCCAAGTTTATTACTTGGTGACCTGAGCAAGGCGTAAATATCAAGTTGTTCATCGTTGCCTGCCAATTTTAAAAAGGCTTGTCCTACCCGGCCGCTTGCCCCAAATAAAGCAATTTTCATGAAAAAACCTCCTCGCCCCCATTATAAAAGGATGTACTCAGTTTGAACAGCGTGGGAAAGAATACCTGTACAAGAATGCAGAACGATGGGAAACATATTCGTTAATCATGGATATACTTACGAACTGCACCAGCTCCCAATTCACAATCGCGATGAATGGCACCCTGATTCCCTCCCTTTTTTTCTAGGATATGTGGAGCAGGAAAAAAGGGTGACAAATATAAAGAAGGCGCGGAAACCGCGCCTTCTGTCAGCCATTTATTGAATTGTTATTGTACGCGGCCGCCCATGTTCTGCTGAGCGAAAGATACTAAACGTTTTGTGATTTCTCCTCCGACAGAACCGTTAGCGCGGGAAGTCGTATCCGCTCCAAGGTTAACGCCGAATTCAGAAGCGATCTCAAGTTTCATTTGGTCGATAGCCTGAGCTGCGCCAGGTACTAGCAATTGATTTGAAGAGTTTTGGTTAGCCATGTGTAAAATCTCCTTTTTTATTTGATATGGTTGGGTTAACTGGAGTTGCACCAGTCTGTGGACCCGACTCGGGTGTCACTGCCGTCTCGGCGTAACCCAATGCTTTGCCGGCTTGTTACTACGTATTATGTTAGATTTGACTGAAACTCATGCGGGCATTTTAGTGGTAAATCTTGAGAAACATAAAAAAGCTTAGCCGTTCAGGCTAAGCTAATCGTAAATATGAAAAAGCATCAATTCATGTACCTCGTTTTTGAGTGCAGGCTCATCAGCACGGGCGGGATACAAACCTCCCCATTCAATCTCGCCGTTTTTATGATAGATGCCTTCATAATGCGTGCCTTTATAGTAAAACGAAATGGTCCATCCGGGCAGTTTTTCTTTTTGAAACAAAGGTTTCCAGCTGAAATGAGAAATCATCAGGGGCCACGCTCCTTGAGTTGATATCAATTGACATGGATACGAACGAATTATATTCATTGTATCATTGTTGCAAAACATCATTGAAGGGACTTTATAATGTGACTTGTCCCAGCGATGAATAAACTTCAAGCCCGCTTTTACATAAAGCGGGCAAATTAGGATGGCCACAGCGATTCATGGGAGGTAATCGCCATCTTCGAAAGATATGACGCATATTCAAAGCTTCTTCGTTTTGTCAAAGAATCGACAGACTGCAGATTCGGATGAGAAAAAATACTGCGGCCCGGACGTGAATTCGCTTCAAACATCCATACCTTACCGTTTTGATCAATGCCAAAATCAAAACCAATCTCGCCAACGAACCCATCGATATGGTCATGAAGCACTTGGCTGGCGGTCAGCGCCGCCGCAGAAAGCTTTTTAATGACACGTATTCGTTCCGTCGGATCATCGTATACTTCGGCCAGTGTTTTCACTTCCCCGCCATTGGATAGGTGTGTTGTAATGCTGTTTTCTCCTGAAATTTTTACTGCGATGGCAGTCACAGTCCATTTCCCTTTCCCGTTTTTATTTGTATGAACGCGGAAATCGGCTGGGTTTCCCTCAAATTCAATTAAATGTACCCCTTGCTGAACGAGAAAGACAGCGGGATCATGCTGTTTTTGAAATTCATCCAAAAATGCGGAAGCATCGGGATAGTCGATTGAAGAAAAAGATTTAGCATCATTCGTATGTTTCACAGTCAAACCGGATTCCGTTTTGGCGAGCTGATAAATCCCGGTGCCGAGTGCTCCGTCCGCCGGTTTTATATAAACCTTGCCGAATGAATCACTCAGCTCTTCAATCTGCTCAACAGTAGGATGAAGGATTGATTTTGGTAAAAAAGGAGCCGTTCTTGGGTCTTTTTCCAGCAATTGATGAACATCCCATTTGTTGAAAAATGTTTTGTTGAACCATGGAATTTGATATTCATTGATCAGCCGGTTTTTTGTATTCTGCAAGACAATTGAATTCTCGATTTTTCTGTTTGGCAAACGGTCATACACGACGTTCGGCAGCGGGACAATGTGTTTCTCCCAGCCGTTTTCCCTATACAGAAGCGCTTCAATCGTCCCTTCCTGCCAATTGATTTGGTGCGCGCCAAACACGAAGCAATAGCTTCCTGTTTGTTCATGCAAAGTGAGCAGTTTAGAAAAAAAGAGAGATCGATCCTTAAAAGGGCGCTCAAGTGAGGCGGTAAACCCCGCGGTGAAGATGCCGATTAACGGACCAATGTGCACTGAATGATCATGAATGAGAATATCAGCCCGGCTGCGGTGCGGTATCAACAGTTCGTGAAACAGATTTTCAGAGAGGAGCACTGTCTGTTCGAGATTTCGTCTGAAAGTAACATGGCATCTGACAACCTTCGTTCCAAATGAGGCAGACAAAAGGCCGTCTTGCTTCATTGCGGAGGGCAGAAACAGAGTATTTTCACTGTTTTTGTCTATGCCGATCAAAAACCGTTTACGATTCACGCGGAAGGACTCCTTTCTGGTTTTGCAGCGAAAATAGATATTTGCACCGCTTAAGAGGACAAGTAAATAGATGTTCTTTTTTCTCAGGGGAAACATGAAGTATTGATTTTCTGCCTGGTTTAGAATTGATATCCAGGATCCAGATTCTCCCGTCCTTCGCAAGGCATATATCCAGACCAAGTTCAAATAACGGCCCGTATCGCTCATCCAGATAATAAGGAACCGATTGGGTAATCGAGAATACGTCATCCAGTAGAACTACCTGCTGTTTTTTCGGAATATTTTCAAACCATGTATCAAATGTAAGCGTATCCGATCCGCCTGATAAATTGGCCAGCAGCCCATTTTTGTATCCGCGTCTCACTGCCTTTCCAACGGTATGCCATTCACCGTCCTCATTTTTTTGCATAAATAGCCGAATATCACAAGGGTATTGCTCCTTATCTTGGATATTTAAATAAGGCTGTATCAAATATTGGTGCTGCAGCACTTTTTTGCACCAGGTTTTAAAAGAAGCTTGGTTAGAAAAGGATTTTGTCTGTTTATCCTTTCCGATATGGTAGGTGGCGGTTATGTTTTTTTTGCCAAACTCCAGAAGTATCACGCCTCTGCCGCCAGCACCGAACGCCGGCTTTAAAATACAGGCTTTTCCTTTCAATAAATACGAATGGATTTGTTCAAATCGGCTCACCTTCATGGTTTCTGGAATGTAAGGATTGATCACAGAATGCTCCTGCAAATCTTGAAGCACCGTCCATTTATCAGGAAGACCCCGCCCGATAAATTCGGTTTTCGGATATTTTTTGAGCCATTCAACGATCGGCTTTGCTTTTTGGGATTGTGAATCCTTCCCATAAAAACAGCGGTCATAAATATAATCGGGAATCGCAAGTTCTGTTTCGTTCCAATTGCTGCTCGCTGGATGATAAACCAGCGCTTTGACACGCAGGGTGTCGGGCAAAATGTCAAACGGTGTAAAGCGGATCAAACGTATGCCGAATTCGGGCGCTCTTACGGCCAATTCTGCGGAAAAATCCTGCTCATGCTGGCGGGTTAAGGACATAAAACCGAGTGTTATCATGGTGAGACTCCCCCTTTTATTAAAAAGCTGCCGGCGGGTGTCAGCAGCGTAACGCTTCAAAAAACATCAGGAACACAGCTGTCGGTAGTCTACTTTACAGATTACGATTCAGCATCTTGCCCTATTCCTGTTAAACAAGCTGATTTTATGGCACTGTGTTTTGTCTCCTTGTTTGCTAAGTGATCACACCAACCTCTATAATACAAATAGGTCATTCTATTTATGAAAAAGTAAAAGCACAGATGGAGGCAGATGAGCAGGAATGGGTATTGCAGGAACCTTTATATTTATGATCGTGATCGGCGCAGTTATCGGCGCGGTGACCAATCATTTAGCAATTCAAATGCTATTTAGGCCGTATAAGGCATATTATTTGTTTGGAAAACGAGTCCCTTTTACTCCGGGATTGATTCCAAGAAGACGTGATGAGCTTGCGAAACAAATGGGGCTGATGGTGGTAAACCACTTATTAACACCTGAGGGTATTAAAAAGCGGCTTGTCTCAGATTCAGCCAAAAAGCAGGCGCTGCAAGTCGGGGAACAGCTGATTCAGAACCTGTCGTTATCTGAAATGACAGTAAAAGCAGCGCTTGAAAAAATCGGAGTAAAGCATCCGGGTGAAGCGGCAGATGCCTGGATCAGCCGCTGGACGGATGATAAATTGAATGAACTATTCCGCCGATATGAGCATCAAACGTTAAAAGAAGCACTGCCATTGGAAGTGCAGGAAAAGCTTGAAGAGAAGATACCGATGATTTCAGGCTATATTTTATCGCGAAGCATTCATTATTTTGAAAGTGAAGAAGGAAAAATCCGTCTCGGCAATATGATTGATGACTTCTTAAAAGAACGCGGTATGCTTGGAAGTATGGTGCAAATGTTTCTCGGTAATTCAAGCCTTGCTGATCGCGTGCTGCCGGAGCTTCTGAAGTTTTTGCGGAATGAGGAAACGAATAAGCTGCTTTCTGATCTTCTGAAAAACGAATGGGGCAAGCTGAAGGAGTATACATTTAATGAAGCGGACGAAAAATGGAACGCAAAAGTATTAATCTTTAGCCTGAAGCGAAGAGTGCTGCAAGCATTTTCAACTGCTCCGTTTTTTGAAAATACGATTGGCTCGCTTACTGCCCGCTATGAAGATGATCTGAGCCATCGTGTCCTGCCGGCGCTTTTAGACAAATTGCTTGAGGGGATTTCAACCAATCTCGAAAGTGTATTAAAACGAATGCGCCTTGAGGAAATTGTAAAGGAGCAGGTGGATCAGTTCCCGGTACAGCGTCTTGAAGAAATGGTGCTGTCGATTTCGAAAAAAGAATTTAAAATGATAACCTATTTGGGCGGCCTTCTCGGCGGAATCATAGGTGCGATTCAAGCTTTGTTTGTCATCCTTTTTTAAGAAGAAACGGGTTTCGATTAATGAAAGGAGCTCCATAGTCTGTTATAGTGGAGGGGTATGTCAATTGGCAATGATGAAAGGAGCTATGTACAATGGCTGTTAATTTTTATGATGTAGCGTATGATCTGGAAAATGCATTGCGCGGGAGCGAAGAGTTTACCCGTTTAAAAAACCTGTACGATGAAGTAAACGCAGACGAGTCTGCGAAACGAATGTTCGAAAACTTCCGTGATGTGCAGCTGAGACTTCAGCAAAAACAAATGGCTGGAGAAGAAATTACAGAAGACGAAGTGCAGCAGGCTCAAAAAACTGTTGCGCTTGTGCAGCAGCACGAAAAAATTTCTCAGCTGATGGAGGCGGAGCAGCGTATGAGTATGCTGATCGGCGAATTAAACAAAATCATCATGAAGCCTTTAGAAGAGCTTTACGGCAGTGTCGAAGGCTAATCAATCAAAATCCCTTCTGGATAAGAAGGGATTTTTTTATTCGTTCAGCAAATTTGAAAATCCAGCGACTTTTTGACCTCTCCATTAATGATCACTGATAATGTGTGAATTCCTTTGTAATGTTTTCTTGTAGATAAATCCTTAAATGATTGCGTTTTGGTATATGATTTTGTTTCGTTTTTTCCTATATTCGTTTCTGTTATTTTAAATACCTTTCGATGACGCTGGCCTCTGGCTTTTACGTAATCAATGGCGTACTCAATTCTTGCTTTTTGGTCCCTGTTTGAATGAATATGAAAAGTAAACTTGAGGGTTTCACCAATAGAAATACGGCTGGACTCGCATGTTAAATCCTGCAGTTGAATCGAATCAGCATCATGATAGCCAAAAAGTGATAAAGCCTGTTTATCGCCCTTTTTTAACAAGGTCCGGTAAGCGTGTTTGATGATCCAGTCTGTATGAGGATGTGTTCCATACCATTGTTCAGCGACTTTTTTCAGCAAGTGAGGATGTGTTTTTGATATATCATTAAGGTTGTTGGCCACACTTTTTCTCACATACAAAGACTCGTCCTGCATCAGCTGCTCAAGGATCGGCAGCACGGGTGAGGGGTCCAATTTTAAAGCGGGTACCGATTTTCCCCATGGAAGGCGGGGCCTGCTTCCTTCACTCGCAAGTCTTCTCACGTGCTCATTTTCATGCTTAGACCATATCAGCAATTGCGCAATCATTTTTTCCTGATCTAAAAGCAAAAAAGGCCTCACAGCAAATTCTGAAGTAGAATAATGCGTAAAGTATTCTAACGCCTTCATTGAATCATCCCAATGCTCTAATCCGTACTGTTCCACATAGTCAGGAAAAATGATTCCGCTGAGTCCCTTAAAATGAGGAGCTGCATCCCATAATACTGCAAGCGCTTCACCGTAATGTTTCGGCAATGTTTCGTATAAAGCAACGGTAATGCGGCGCATGCGTTCTTTTAAAGCGAGCGCAGGCCATTCTTCCTGCATTAAGAGTTCCTCGAATCTGTCTTTGTTGAACGCTGGATAGGTTTTTTTTACAGTATCTATTAATTGAGAGATCAGTTCTTGATTATAAATTTCTTTTAATACAGTCATCGGACCACCGCTTTTCAGTTGATTGTTTCTATTATATGCGAATGTATGTTCTTGTTCAAGGGATGATATCCAATAATTAACATTCTACGCTACCTTAGTTACACAGATATTGGTTACTTTTTTTAGTTAAAAAAACCCTTGTCTTCTGCAGAGAAAACTGCGATAATAACATTGAAAGCGCCTACACTTACCTATTTCAAATGGATACGGTCGCATATCATGCCGTTATATAGAGGGGATAAGCAACAGAGAGTAAGTGTTCGGAGCGCATCATTGGTCAAATAAGGGGTTCCTAATACATGATTTTTCGTAAATCGAAATAACGATATTAGGGAGAATGGCTGCTTCGATCGTATCCTATCATGTTTGCATAAATAAAGCCTGCTGAGTCAGGCTTTTTTTGCTGTACAGAAAAGGTTGTTCTAAACACAGAGACAGGGTCATATCCTATACACAAGTACAGTCATCAAGGAGGGGGACATCTCTGTGTCAAAACAATTGCTTGCCTTAAACATAGATGGAGCGCTGCTTCGATCGAATGGGAAAATTCATCAGGCGACGAAAGATGCGATTGAATATGTTAAGAAAAAAGGGATTTACGTCACACTTGTCACCAACCGCCATTTTCGCTCGGCTCAGAAAATAGCAAAATCGCTGAAGCTTGATGCAAAGCTGATCACCCACAGCGGCGCCTATATCGCTGAGAAAATAGACGCGCCCTTTTTTGAAAAAAGAATTTCTGACGACCATACTTTTAATATCGTTCAAGTGCTTGAGAGCTATCAATGCAACATCAGGCTTCTTCACGAGAAATATTCGATTGGAAACAAGAAAAAGGTCAATTCAAATTTGCTTGGAAAAGCGCTGATCCACCCGTCAGATCCCATCTTTTACCCGGTTCAGTTTGTTGAATCGTTAAGCGATCTTCTGATGGATGAACCGGTTAGTGCGCCCGTCATCGAAGTGTATACAGAACACGATATTCAGCAAGACATTACAGAAACGATCACAAAAGCCTTCCCGGCGGTTGACGTGATTCGCGTAAACGATGAGAAAATGAACATTGTTCCAAAGGGAGTTTCGAAGGAAGCGGGCCTTGCACTTGTCGCTTCGGAACTGGGACTGGCGATGGAGGATGTAGTCGCTATCGGCCATCAGCAAGACGATCTTCCGATGATTGAGCTTGCCGGCCTTGGAGTAGCAATGGGGAACGCTGCACCGGAAATTAAGAGAAAGGCCGATTGGGTCACGAGATCAAATGACGAGCAAGGCGTCGCATATATGATGAAGGAATATTTCCGTATGCAGCAGCGAAAAGGGTTCCTCGATAAGTTCCACATGAAACGCGTATAAAAAAGCCGCTCGCGCCCAGACAGGTGCGGCGGCTTTTTTGCCGGATTGATTTTAGCTACTTATTTCTGTACACTTAAGAAAGTTTTGAATCTGATAAATTAGGTGATGAAGTTGCAAATGAAAATAGAAGGCATACACGATGACCGCCTTCATCGGCCACTGCAGAATATCGCAAATTTGTTTTATGAGGAATGCGATCTTGTCTACGGCGGAGAGGAGCCGGCGGATCTTGTCATCTCTTTAGCGTGTACGCAAACGGATGAGCATGTGACGGTTTCAGGAGAAGTGAAAGGAACCGGAATTAAGGAACACCATACGAAATCTTTTTCTCCTGATATGAATGAAAAAGAAGCTTTCAAACAAGTAAAAAACACAATTTCTTATGTTTACTTAAATCTTCTTCAAGCGCATACGGGCATGACGCAAAAGTGGGGAATCCTCACGGGAATCCGCCCGACGAAGCTGCTTCATAAAAAGCTGCAAAGCGGGATGCCGAAGGAACAGGCGCATGCAGAATTGAAAAAAGACTATTTAATTCATGATGAGAAAATCGAATTGATGCAGCAAATTGTCGACCGGCAGCTGGCGGCGGTGCCTGATTTGTATCAAGTAAAGGAAGAAGTCAGTATTTATATCGGTATTCCTTTCTGCCCGACCAAATGTGCGTATTGCACCTTCCCTGCGTACGCCATCCAAGGACAAGCAGGCAGAGTCGGCTCATTTTTGTGGGGGCTGCATTACGAAATGCAGAAAATCGGCGAATGGCTGAAGGAGCATGACGTCAAGGTCACAACCATTTATTTTGGCGGCGGGACGCCTACCAGCATTACAGCGGAAGAGATGGATCTTCTGTATGAAGAAATGGTTCGCTCCTTCCCGGATGTGAAAAATATTCGTGAAATTACTGTGGAAGCCGGCCGCCCCGACACGATTACTGAAGAAAAACTTGCCGTGTTGAACAAATATGATATTGACCGGATCAGCATTAACCCGCAATCCTATGAAAACGAAACGCTCAAGGCGATCGGCCGTCATCATACGGTGGAAGAGACCATTGAAAAATATCATCTGTCACGCCGGCACGGCATGAATAATATCAATATGGATTTAATTATCGGATTGCCTGGCGAAGGCGTGAAGGAGTTCAGACACAGCCTTTCAGAAACCGGGAAACTGATGCCGGAATCGCTGACTGTTCACACCCTTTCCTTTAAGCGGGCGTCAGAAATGACAAGAAATAAACATAAATACAAAGTTGCGGGGAGAGAAGAGGTTTCTCAAATGATGGATGATGCGGTAGCTTGGACGAAAGAGCATGGATACGTGCCGTATTATTTATACCGCCAGAAAAATATTCTTGGAAATCTGGAAAACGTCGGGTATTCGATTCCGGGCCAGGAAAGCATCTACAACATTATGATTATGGAAGAAGTGCAGACGATTATCGGCATCGGCTGCGGTGCGGCAAGTAAATTTATTGATCCGGATACAGGGAAAATCACACACTTTGCCAATCCGAAAGACCCGAAATCATACAATGACCGATTTGAGCACTACACGGACGAAAAGATCAAATATTTAGAGCAGATTTTTGAGAGAACGACAAAGCAGCACTGATCACAGTGCTGCTTTTTTTTATCCCCGCTGTTTTTTCACAGGCTGAACGTCCTGCTTCCATTTAAACACCTTGTTCAGCTGGCGGTAAATCCATTTTGATTCTTTTGTTAATAATGGCCCCAAAATCGCCAGAATAAGGACATATAGTGCGGCGAATGGCTTTAATGTGGCTGACAGGCCGCCGGCTATGCCGAGATTGGCGACGATAATCGAAAACTCTCCCCGTGATACGATCGTAAGACCGATATTAGATGAGGCTTTATGAGAAAGCCCTGCGCGGCGTCCCGCCACCATTCCGGCGATAAAGTTTCCGAATATGGTCAGGATCACAGCTCCCAATGCCAGCCAAACCGCTTCACCAAGTGAAAAAGGGTCTATGCTGAGGCCGAAGCTGAAAAAGAACATCGCGCCGAAAAAGTCGCGAAACGGAACGACAAGGTGCTCAATCCGATCGGAATGCTCTGTTTCTGAAAAGACCAAACCGAGCAGCAGCGCGCCGATGGCTTCTGCCACATGAATTGTCTCTGAAAACCCGGCGATGAAAAAGAGCGCTGCAAAAATGACGATAATAAACACTTCATTCGAGCGAATGTCCAACAGCTTATTCAAAAGCGGCGGGAGCTTTCTGGCTGCGATAAAAAACAGTAGCATATAGCCAAATGCGATCAGAATGGACAAAAGCGCACTCCCGACTGATGTCGCGTCTCCAAGCACAAGGCCGGAAACAACAGACAAATACACGGCAAGGAAAATATCCTCAAACATAATAATGCCGAGAATCAGTTCGGTTTCCGGGTTGGCCGTTCTTTTTAAATCGACCAGCACTTTTGCGACGATCGCGCTTGAAGAAATGGTGATGACGCCTGCCAGCACAAGGACTTCCAGGAAAGAAAACCCGGTGATAAAGCCATAAAGCAGTCCAAGGCTGAAGTTAATCAAGATATAAATTGATCCGCCAATTGCGATGGATTTTCCAGACTTGATCAGCTTTCCGACAGAGAATTCAAGTCCGAGATAGAAAAGGAGGAAAAGCACGCCCATCCGCCCGAAGAACTCAATGATTTCACTGCTCTCTATAAACGTGAGGTCAATAATCCCGACTTTAGGGGCATGAGGGCCTAGCAGCATCCCTAAAATAATGAGAAACGGGATAATTGAAAACTTAATTTTATTTGCGATGACACTGGCAATCGCCACAAGCACAAGCGCGGTTCCGACTTCAAACACAAGATGATCCATCCGCAGATCACACGCCCTCTCTAGAAAGAAAATCATGAGTCAGCTTCTTCAGATGCTTTCTTTCACCTGAGAGGACAAGTGTATCATCTTCTTCAATCACCGAGTCAGCACCCGGATTTAAAAACTTTTGTTGGTTGTGTTTAATGATGGCGATGACAGTGACATCATAGTTTTGACGGACATCAAGTTCGCCGAGGGTGCGCCCGATTGACTTCGCGCCTTTTTCCACCTTAAACCATTCAATAATGAGGTCGCTAAACGCCATCTCGATGGATTCCAGCGCCTGCGGCTTATAGACCATGCCGCCTAAAATGGCTGCAATTTGCCTTGCTTCAGAATCATCCAATGAAATATTGGAAAGAAGCTCATCCGGATCCCGGTCATCAAACCGATAGATTTCTCTTCTTCCGTCATCATGAATAATAATCGTCATTTTTTCGCGGTTTCTTGTTTCAATTTCAAATTTTTTGCCGATTCCCGGCAGGTCGTTTTCTTTTATATTCAATGAGAATCCCTCCGAATGTAGTATTGGCATAATGACAGGGTACAAACAAAACGGTATCCATTCATATTCGGAGGTAATTAGACTGGTATTTGATCGGGATGGCACAAACCCTTTCCAGCCTGTTGATGTGAGGATCATCAAGCGGTTTGGCAGATAACGTTCTGATAGACTGCGCCAATGGATTGTACTCTTTCAAAAACTCCGCCAGATGCAGACTGCCCGGTGACGGCGTTTTGGCTGATTGTGATTCTTTTGGATATGAGGACATTGGCACATAGCTGTCAGTGCTTGCATCAAACTGGGAGGGCAGGACCACGTCAGAAGGGGGAAAGTACACCATAAATAAGCTTAATAGAAAGCTGATCAGCAATTTATCCATGTTACCTTCCCCCTTTCTCATTCGATATCCCTTCCATTTCACTATATAAAACTTTATGTTCCCATTCAAATGATATGCATTTTTCAGTATCTATTGACCTTGAAAAATAAAAAAGGTTTCTTTAAGGACGGCGGGGAATGTATATGAGAAAGAAAAAAAAGAAAGCGTATACATGGAGGTGTTTCATATGGATTATATTCAATATGAACTGAAGGGGCCTGTGGCAGAAATTGTGCTGAATCGCCCTGATGCTCATCACGCCTTGAATGAGCAAATGCTGTTCGAACTGAAGGAGGCGTGTGAAAAGGTTTCTGAAAGCGAGGCGCTCATCGTCCTCCTGAGAGGTACCGGAAAAAGTTTTTCGGCAGGCGGTGATATACGGATGATGACTTCTGGTCATGATCCTGATCAATTTAGGCAGCTGATGGATACGATCGAAGCCATTACTTTAACGTTATACGAAATGAAAAAAGTGACAATTGCCGCTGTCCATGGTGCTGCCGCGGGACTGGGTCTGAGTTTAGCACTTTGTGCTGACATTGTGCTTGCAGAGAAAAATGCTGTACTTGCAATGAACTTTATCGGCATCGGACTTGTTCCTGATGGCGGGGGCCATTATTTGCTGAAAAAAAGGATTGGGGAAGCGAAAGCGAAAAAGCTGATTTGGAGCGGGAAAAAGCTATCCGCTGAAGAAGCGGCTGGCATGGGTCTCTTGGATGGTACATTTAACGGAGAGCCTGCGGAAGGTGCAAGACCTTATGTTGAAACACTTTTAGCCTCGCCTCTACTGGCAATGATTGAGACGAAAGCCATTTTTCAGAGCCTCCATATTGATGAATTGAAGAAGGTGCTGGCTCTTGAACGAAGTGCCCAGGAGAGAATGAGGATGACAAAAGATCACCAGGAAGGAATCCGTGCGTTTTTAGAGAAACGGGAGCCAAAGTTTCAAGCGTAACAGATCAGCCGGGAAGCTGATCATCTCTGAAACAAAATCAGCTTTCCGGCTGCATTCACTAAACGATGGGTATGATGATGAAGCTCTTTTTCCTTTAACAGGGCTTCACCCTGCTTTTTTGCCGCATCTTCGTTTTCCGCCTCAAATCGCTCGTTTATCAGTGTTTCTCCCGAAGGATCAAAAGCCGTAAGAAAATACTCCGCCATCATATTTCGCCTCCAACTATATCATTTATCGTTCCTTCTCCATTTATATTCTAAAAAAGCAAACCAAAATCCTTTATTATGTTTTAACCATATATAGTATATAATGGGTCGAGGAAGGAGGAGATTCGGTGCTGACGATTGATCACGTAACGAAGACATTTGGAGATTATAAAGCGGTTGACGGATTGAATTTAGAAATCCCGGAACAGCAAATGTTTGGCCTCTTAGGCGCAAACGGAGCGGGAAAAACGACGACCTTTCGCATGATTCTCGGCTTATTAAGCATTACGAAGGGTACGATCAGCTGGAAAGGCCGCCCCGTCAACTACAGTATGAGCAACAAAATCGGGTATTTGCCGGAAGAGCGCGGACTTTATCCAAAAATGAAGGTAAAGGACCAGCTTGTCTATCTGGCAAGATTAAAAGGTATGGAGAAAGGTGAGGCTGTAAAAGAGCTCGGAACATGGCTTGAACGCTTCAATATAACAGAATACGAGAATAAAAAAGTAGATGAGCTTTCAAAAGGAAACCAGCAGAAAATCCAGTTTATTTCGTCGGTTTTGCATAAGCCTGAGCTGCTGATTCTCGATGAACCATTCAGCGGGCTGGACCCTGTCAATGTCGAGCTGTTGAAGGAGGCTGTTATCTCTTTGAAAAACAGCGGTGTCTCGATTTTATTTTCCAGCCATCGGATGGAGCATGTCGAGGAGCTGTGTGAGCACCTTTGTATTTTGCAAAAAGGAAAGCCTGTTGTGCAAGGCAGTCTGAAGGAAATTAAACGTTCATTCGGCAAAAAGAATGTGACCATTCATTCCGATGACGATCTGCATTTTTTACAGGGGCACGAAGGCATTACGCAATGGAAGGAAACGGCCGGCGGCGTAAAGCTCCAAATTGCCAATGAAGACATCTCTCAAGAGATCTTCGCCATGCTCCAAGGTAAAGGTTTTATTCGAAAGTTTGAGCTTGAAGAGCCGTCACTCCATGACATTTTTATAGAAAAGGTGGGGGCCGTCTATGAATAAATTTTTGATCATGCTTTCTCATACATATAAAAATAAGATTATGGCAAAATCTTTTATTATTTCTACTGTCGTCACGGTTTTGCTTGTTTTGGCTGTCACTAACTTAGAATCGATCATTTCTATGTTTCAAGGAGAAGATACAAAAGAGAAAATTGCAGTTATTGATGAAACAAACGAATTATATCCGATTTTCTCAAAGCAGCTGAAAGCAGTCGATACAGACAGCGATCTTGATGTGAAGCAGTCTAAGCAACCAGAGGAAAAAGTTACAAAGCAGGTCAAAGATGAAACGCTTGACGGCATGCTCATTATCAAAAGAGATGAAAAAGGGACGATCTCAGGGACGTACAAAGCGTTAACGATTTCGGATGAAAGCACGGTTCAAACACTGCAGCAGGCGTTAACGCAAACAAAAACCGCTGTTGGAACAGAGGAACTCGGCGTTTCGCAGGAAACCATCAGCAGCCTCTATGCGCCTGTCACTGTCGGGCAGGAGGCGCTGAAAGAGGGTGCAAAGTCTGAGGAAGAGCTGGGGCAGGCGATGGGGCTTGTTTACATTATGCTGTTTGTCATCTATTTCTCCGTTATTATGTATGCCAGCATGATTGCGATGGAGGTTGCGACCGAAAAATCTTCGCGTGTCATGGAAATCCTCATCTCAAGCATGCCGCCGATCCAGCAAATGTTTGCAAAGCTGTTAGGCATCGGGCTCGTCGGAATAACACAGCTTGCTGTCATTATTTCTGCCGGATATCTGTCGCTGAAGCTGAACAAAACGAGCGAAACGGCTTCATCTGTCGGCGGTTTTCTTAATCTGACCGACGTTCCCGTTTCCACCGTGATATATGCGGTTATTTTCTTTTTGCTCGGTTACTTTTTGTATGCGACACTGGCCGCGTTTCTTGGCAGCGTCGTCAGCAGAATAGAGGACGTGCAGCAAACGATCACACCGATGACGCTTTTGGTGGTTGCCGGTTTTATGATTGCCATGTTCGGACTAAACGCTCCTGAAGCAGGATTTATTACGGTCACGTCGTTTATCCCGTTCTTTACGCCGATGATTATGTTCTTGCGCGTCGGCATGCTTGAAATTCCGTTTTGGCAGGCGGCTGCCGGCATCGGGATAACTCTGCTTACCATTATCATACTTGCCGTCATTGGCGCCAGAATTTATAAAGGCGGCGTCTTGATTTACGGCAACTCAAGCGCATTTAAAGCAATCAAACAAGCGCTGCGTTTGGCAAAAAACTGATTAAAAAACAGCCTGGGAATGCTCAGGCTGTTTTTTAATTGTATTCGTTCTGACAGAACGTGCATTCGTAAGAAATCGGTGCTAAAATAAGGGTACTTCATCCTGGAAAGGAGCAGAATGTTGACTGATCTAACCTTTATTCATGCGGCAGATCTTCATCTCGACAGCCCGTTTTATGGGATATCGCATCTGCCGGAACCCATTTTTGCCCGGATCAAAGAAAGCACGTTTTCAAGCGTGAGACATATCATAGACGCTGCAATCACAGAGAACGTTGATTTCGTTTTGCTGGCGGGGGATTTGTTTGATGAGGCCAATCGAAGTTTAAAGGCGCAGCTCTTTTTAAAAAAACAGTTCGATAGACTTAGAGAGTACGGGATTTCAGTCTATGTGATTTTTGGGAACCATGATCATCTCGGCGGAGAATGGACACCGATTGAATGGCCGGAGAATGTTCACATGTTTACATCCCCAGTCCCTGAAGAAAAATCGTTTTATAAGGATGGCAGGCGCGCAGCAAGCATTTACGGTTTCAGCTATCAGACCAGAGCCGTGACGGAAAATCTAGCCGCCCGCTACCGGAAATCAACTGACGCGCCCTTTCATATCGGGATGCTCCACGGCACGTTATCAGGGTCTGAAGGACATGATCCATATTGCCCGTTTACTCAGGATGATCTTGTGAAAAGCGGAATGGATTATTGGGCGCTTGGCCATATTCACAAACGCCAGGTTCTTGTTGCCGGGCACCCAGCCGCGATATATCCGGGAAATCCTCAAGCGCGCCATATGAAGGAGACAGGAGATAAAGGCTTTTATCTTGTCCGTGTGGAGCGCGGAGATATGTCCTATGAATTTAAGAAAGCGCATGACGTCCTATGGGAGAAAGCAGAAATTGATGTGTCAGCGGCAGAGAATATGACCGCGCTCTTTCAAATTGTCGAGGACACGTTTTCAAAACTGCGGAAAAAGGGGACTCCTGCATGTGTGAAGCTCGTATTACAAGGGACCGCGCCAGAATGGTTATTGGATGCGCCGAGAGGTTCATTGGACGAGCTGCTTGAAGCCTTTCAGGAGCAAGAGGCGGACGAGGAGAATTTTATATGGCCGCTTTCATTGGAAGATGAGATGGAAAATGAAGCAGAGCTTAACAGCCTTGATCCTTTTTTTGGCGGTCTATTGGATGACATTGAACAGACTGATCTGGCAGGCGTGCTGGAAGGGCTTGAACGGCATCCGGTATATAGGAGACACGCAGACCGGTTTAGTCAAGAGGAGACCAAGGAAATAAAAGAGCAGGCACAGGTTCTATTGAAAAGACAGCTTAAGGTGCTTGAGACATGAGGCGGTGAAAGCTATGCGAATCATATCATTACATATCTACCAATACGGAAAATTTTCAAACCGGACCTTTCACTTTTCCGCCTCGCCTGTCCAATTAATCTATGGATTAAATGAGGCAGGAAAAACGACGATGATGTCATTTATAGAAAGCATGCTGTTTGGATTTCCGAAATCGAAAAAATATGAACCGAAATCAGGCGGCGTGTATGGCGGTGTTCTTGAGGCTGAGCACCCTGCATACGGCGTGATGAAGATTGAACGGACAAAAGGAGCCGCTGAGAAGGTAAGGGTGTACACAGAATCCGGGGAAGTAAAGCAGGAAGATTTTCTAAAGCAGCTGTTCCAGGGCACGGACAGGGCGCTGTACAAAGCCATTTACTCGTTTGATGTATTCGGATTGCAGGAAATTCACACCTTTAATCGGGACAAGATCGGGGAATTCCTGCTGTTTTCCAGCCTGTTTGGCGCTGAAGCCGTATCAAAGCTTGATTCAAGGCTGACGAAGGAAAGCGAAAGGCTCTTTAAACCAAACGGCCGAAATCCTCATTTGAATCAGGAATTAGAAACGCTGAAGCAGCTGGCAGCAAAGCTGAAACAGGCTGAAGCGGAGGAGGCGGGCTATCATCAGCTTCTTGAGGAGAAAAGAACGCTCGAATCCCGTCTTGCAGCCGCTGAAACAGAGCTGAAAGAGACCGCGGAACATATTCGAAACATCGAAAGAGCCATTGAACTGAAACCGGTGCTAATCGAAAAAACTGCGCTGGAACAGGCGATTGAACAATATCCGGACCATGCGGGGCAATTCCCTGCTGACGGATTACATCGTTTAGAAAAGTATGAATCCCATCTTCATCCGAAATCCGCACAGCTGGAGGCGCTTCGGGTTAAGCTTGCAGAGTTGGACAAACAGCTGCAAAAGCTTAACCCAAATGAGGCCATATTGAAGAATGAAGCACTTATCTCAGAGCTATCATCAGCGTATCATATGTACCAATCCTACGGGGAACAGCTTGCCGCCATCCAGGCTCAGCTGCGCCAGTCCTCTTCACAGGCAGCGGCCGGGCTGGAGCAGCTAAATAAAACAGATGAAAATGAACTGCTGAATATGAACACGTCCTATGACTATGAATGGCAGCTCCAGCAGACGGTGCGGCATTACGTGCAGGCGAGAGACAGAAAAAGACAGCTTGATGAAGTGTTTGAAGTGGCGAGGCGCGAGCTGGAAGACGCTGAAAGGGCAGTTCGTGACATATCTTCCGTCATCCTTGAAAACAGCCAAAGAAAAGAAAAAGAAGCCGTTCTTAAAGCATATGATGAAGCACAGGGACAGCATCAAGAGCAGATGAAACTGAGGGAACAGCTGAAGTTCTTCGAAAGGCAGCAGGCGAAACAAAAGAAGACCGTGATGGCAGCAGGCATTCTCTTCATGGTTCTCTTTCTGCTGCTGAAGCAATGGATTCCAGCTATATGCATCGGTGCCGCACTCGTGCTGTATGCCTTTACAACTGGCAGAAAGCCGCTGTCTTCTGAAGAAGTAAGGGAGACGAAAGAGCCAGAGACGGATATTTCTCCGCGAGAAGCCGAAGCGATTAGAGAAGCATTATGGGAGGATGACCGCAATAAACAGCACCTTATATCGTTGCGGGCAGAGCTTCAGCAAAAAGAGGCAGCTTACGAAAGGATCATTGAGCAATTTGAACAGTGGGAGGCCGATATGGCTCCCTCCTTCAGCCAAGCTGAGCAATTCATGAATGAACTCGGATTTAAGGAAGACCCTTCCTTCTTACTGGATGCTTACAATGTAATGAAGGACGTACAAAAAGAAGTGAAGAAAAAACATGAGTTGACGATCGAAGCCGGGAGACTACAAAAGCTTCGGCGGACTTTTGAGGAACGCGTCAGAATGCTGCATCCTGACAAAATCGATTCTCAAACCCCCGTGGCTGATGTCCTTCACGAACTGCGGAAAAACGCGGAACGCGAAAAAGAGATTGAGAAGCAAAAAAGAGAAATTAATAAAGATATTCAATTTCACGAAGAGCAGGTGCTGGAGCTGGAGCAAGAAATACGTTATTTCCAAGCACAGATCGAACAATTATTCACTGAAGCGAGAGCAAAAGACAGAAATGAGTTTTTCGCCATAGCCGACATCAGCAAGAAATGGAAGGATATTGACACAAAGCTGTATAACGTAAATGCACAGCTTCAAGGTGTCAGCTCAGCAGAACTTAATCTGGCAGACTCCGGCACTCTTTCTGAATTGGAGCAAAAAAGACTGCAGGAACATGAAAAAAAAGAACGGCTCGATGAGGAGCTGAAACAGCTGCGCGCTCAAATCGCATTGCTTTTGGTCAAACAGGAACAGTTAGAGGCTTCGGGATTGGTCTCTGACCTCAAATTGCAAACTGAAATGCAAAAAGAGCGTGTGAAAGAATCTGCAAAAAAATGGGCTTCGATTCAAATGGTCAGACATGTGATCAAAAACAAAATGGAGCGGCATAAAAAAGTCGGTCTGCCGCGTCTTTTGGAGACAGCCGAGAAATTCTTCCGCCCGCTGACTGACGGCAGCTATCAATCAATTTATTTTTCCGAAACAGATGATTCCATCCTGGTCATGAACAGTGCTGGAACGGTATTTCAGGCGGAAGAGCTGTCTCAGGGCACGTGTGAGCAGCTGTACACAGCAATTCGCTTCGCTCTGGCCGTTACTCGTCAGGATGGGGCTATGCTGCCCTTCCAGCTCGACGATAGCTTTGTCCATTTCGATCAGAAACGACTGAACCGCGTGCTGGAAATGCTTTCTGTTTTATCAGGAGGGGAACGGCAGATTTTCTATTTTACATGCCATGAACATGTAAAAACCGCGTTTCAAAGTGATCAAATCACCCATTTAGTGTCATAAATGAGGTTATATAGCTGATAATCGGTATGTGATATACTGATATTATGTAAGATACGGAGGGAGCTTTAATAGTATGGCTAAAGGGATTATGCTACATGAGGTTGGCGAACAGGTTGACCAATATCTATTGATTAAATCCTTAACAAAAGGGATTGCAAGCAATGGAAAACCGTTTTTAACTCTGATGCTTCAAGACCAGTCAGGTGATATTGAAGCCAAGCTGTGGGATGCCAAGCAAAGTGATGAAGTAACCTATGCGCCGCAGACGATCGTTAAGGTGGTGGGGGATGTCCATCATTACCGCGGACGCACCCAGCTGAAGCTGAGAAATATCAGACCGGTGAGCGAGAACGAAAACGTCAATATTGATGATTTTTTGGAAACTGCGCCGATTCCGAAAAATGAAATGCTGGATACCATCACTCAATATATATTTGAAATGAAAAATCCAAATATCCAGCGGATAACAAGATATTTGGTCAAAAAGCACGAAGCAGAATTTATGGATTACCCGGCGGCTACGAAAAATCATCACGAGTTTGTCTCAGGTTTAGCGTATCACGTCGTCTCTATGCTGAATCTGGCAAAAGCAATTGCTGATTTATATCCGTCTCTTGATCGTGATCTTCTGTACGCAGGAGTTATCCTTCACGATCTCGGAAAAGTAAAAGAGCTGTCGGGGCCAGTTGCCACTTCCTATACAGTAGAAGGCAATCTGCTAGGCCACATTTCGATCATGGTCACAGAGCTGTCAAAAGCGGCTGAGGAGCTTCAAATCGATTCTGAAGAGGTTTTGATCCTCCAGCACTTAATCCTGAGCCATCACGGCAAAGCAGAGTGGGGCAGCCCAAAACCGCCGATGGTAAAAGAAGCGGAAATTTTGCACTATATTGATAATCTGGATGCGAAAATGAATATGATGGACAGAGCGCTGGAACGCGTGAAGCCGGGCGAGTACACTGAACGTGTATTTGCACTTGAAAACCGTTCCTTTTATAAACCGACGTTTCATAAATAATCAATAATGAAAAAGGACTGATGCTGACATGTTCAGCTCAGTCCTTTTTTACATGCTTTTCCCGCTCATAACCTGTCTTATTCCTGCATAAGGTTAAAAATAAAGAATCTATGCAAAAGGGGGAGAAGCCCGTGTTGTTTTTTCCATGGTGGGTATATCTTTGTATTGTGGGCATCATTTTCAGTGCATATAAGCTGGTGTCAGCAGCCAAAGAGGAAGATAAGTTAGACCAGTCTTTTATTGAAAAAGAAGGTCAGATCTACATTGAGAGGATGGAAAAAGAAAAAGAACGCCGCACGTCCCAGCAGCGTGAGGAAGAAAACCAAAATCATTCCATCGCATAAAAAAAGCTGCGCAGCTCAGTGAGCCTGCACAGCTTTTTTTTATTTAGAATTGCTTGAAGAGCTGCTATTTGAAGAAGTGTTAAATGTATCCTTCAAATCTTTATCCTTCACATCGATGTCAGCTTTTTTCATTACTTTTTGAACGGCTGCCTGCACAGCTGTGTTGTCATTAAGTTTTTGGTCGAGAACATCAGATTTCAGCTCTTTTTTCATATCTTCATATTTTCCGCGTTCTTCAGTCTTTTTGATGATATGGTAGCCGAATTGTGTTTTCACAGGTTCGCTGACTTCGTTTGTTTTCAGTTTGAATGCAGCTTTTCTGAATGTAGAATCCAGTTGTTCGTTATCTTTTGAAATCCAGCCAAGTTCGCCACCGTTTGTAGCTGAGCCTGTGTCTGTAGAGTATTCCTTCGCAAGGGCATCAAATTTCTCGCCTTTTTTCAGTTTTTTCTCTACTTCCTCAGCTGTCTTTTTGTCAGCGACAAGGATGTGGCTTGCGCGAATTTGGCCTTTTAAGTTTTCCCAGTATTCTTTAATTTCGTCATCTGTAACTTTGATGTTATCTTTAGCTGCTTTTTGTGTAAGCAATTCATATTTAACTTGTTCTTTGAGGTAATCTTTTCCATATTGATCTTCTAACGCAGTATATTGATCACCGAGCTGTGTTTTGTATTCTTTCATCTTGTTGTCAATTTCTTTATCTGATACTTTGTATTTCTTGTCCAAAACTTTTTCTTGCACCAGCTGAGTCAGGACGCTCGCTCCAGCTTGCTTTTTCATGTTTGTGTAAAGTTCGCCTTTTGTTACATCGCCTGCGTCTGTTTTTGCGATGACTTCTTTGTCGCCGCTGCTGCAAGCACTGAGAGTGAGGATGCTTGTAGCAGTGATAGCTGCTATTGCGATTTTCTTCATTGTTTTCAAACACTCCTAATCATTCCAAATTGAATTGCCTATGCGTATCATAACATATTGTGGCTTTCTGTAAAAAGATTTTAAATAAAGGGCATTCGTCTAGTCAAACTTTTCCTGATGACATACAAATATATTGATCAAGAAAAGGAGGTATGTAACATGAGCGGAGGATATTCAAACGGTTTCGCTTTGCTTGTTGTACTGTTCATTTTGCTTATCATTGTAGGTGCAGCTTACATCTACTAAGCAGCAAAAGGGATCGCTTGTTGAAAAAGCGATCCTTTGCTTTCACAAGCGCCTAATCGTTTTATCAATTAACTGCATAAGATGTAATTGGAAAATAAAGCTTTTTACAGGAGGTGCTTTTTAAGATGGGTGAAGTATTTGCAGGCGGTTTCGCTTTATTGGTCGTCTTATTTATCTTGTTGATTATCATCGGCGCTTCTTGGCTTTACTAATCAATGTAAAAAAGCATAGCTGTCGGTTCTAACGAGGCCGGCAGCTATGCTTTCTTTACTTTCCTCATATTTAAACAGTAAAGGATATCTCCACAAATGAAGAGATCAGTAAAATTAATATACATACATTGATAAATCGAAATACCTTATCCTGGCGCTCTTCAGGAATCTCTCTGACAAGGCATAGTGTATTGGTGAGCCTGTTTATAAAGTAAACAATAAACAAGGCAGCCACGATAAAATAGAATAAAATGATGGGAGATTCCCCCTCTCTCTGAACTGCTCCCATATTACATTACCAAATATTGATCAAAAAAGATAGAATGCAAACTGAAAAATCGGCACAGCGTCAAGCGTCAGCTACTTTTCGACCAAAATATCAAAGCCGTCTGCTTCCTGATCGATAAAGCATGCTTTCGGTGCTTGCATCAGCTTCAGAGCCAGCAAAAAGTCCGGCAGACAGTAGCCTGCATGAATGCCTGAAATCATGCAGAAGTAATGGGCGTGATTCGGAAACGCCAGTGCGGCGTAAAATAATACAGGTGTTATCAGCATAAAAGGGCTTAACAGTGAAATCAGCATCGTCGTTTTCGGTATCCGTTTCCACGTTCGCATACGCCATACGTAAATCTTTTTTTCTATTTTTCTTTTTTTGCAGATGATCGGCAGGACATGGATGACTTTATGTACAAATAAAATAACGACGAGCAAAACGCCGAACAGCGGTACATATTCATCACTCAAGCTTGTTTTAGGCCGCAAAAGCTCAAATGCTAAGAAGTTAGATATAAAAACCATAATCATGAAACACACAGCAATCAATATTATGCGAACGGCACCATAATCTTTCATCAGATTTATGGTTTTCCAGCAATTCATCAAAGTCATCCTTCCGTACATCTTGAGTAGAATCTCAAAATAATTTACTCCTCTCAAGAAAAAAAATCAATGCTTTTTTAAGAAAAAATATCTTTCAGCAGGTATTTTTTTGAAAGGGGCAAACAATCTATGAAATATGGGGTTAGAACTTTCTTCTCAGTGAATTATCAGCTAAAATAAGATTAAAGATAGAAAGAAGTGGTGTGGATGGATTCGATGGATCATCGCATTGAGCGATTGGAATATTACATACAATTATTAGTGAAAACAGTGGATATGGACAGGTACCCTTTCTATGCGCTGCTGATTGATAAAGGGCTGAGCAGAGAAGAAGGGGAAGAGGTTGTGCGCATATGCGGTGAGTTGTCAGAGGAGCTGGCAGCACAAAAAGCGCAAGGATTTGTAACCTTTGATAAGCTCCTTGCGCTTTTTGCCGGACAGCTGAATGAAAAACTAGATGTTCATGAAACGATTTTTGCCCTGTATGAGCAGGGGCTTTATAAAGAACTGATGGAGGTTTTTATAGACATTATCAGACACTTTGATTAACTGTTTACAGGTTCAAGTTCTTCGGCTGATTCATCCGCAGCAGTGTCCGTTGCTTTTTTCTTCAGTTTTCCGTTTACGCTTTCAAAGTCGTTGTCGATATTTGTGAGTGATGTTTCAAAGATTTCCATAAAATCATCGCCGTATATATGGCGGATCATACACATCATTTCTGCCACTTCAGGGAACTTTCCGAATAAATGATACAGAGGCTGTGACCCTTTAAAAACCGCGTTGCGCGTCGGATCAAATTCTTCAAGCAAGCTCCAGAATACCTCAGTTCCTTCCTCAGTCAGCTGAACATATGTGTTTCGTTTATCGTTCAGCCGTTTTGAAAACCTTAAATACCCGCGTTCTTCGAGCTTTTTTGAAAAGTTAAATGCCGTTGATACGTGCATGACCCCGAACTTTGCTATTTCAGAAATGGAAGCTCCATTCAGCTGATAAGCGATCCATAAAATATGGTGCTCATTAATATTCAGGTCATACGGTTTGAGCCATTGCTGCCAATCCTTCTCAATCGATTTCCAAAGAGCCTTGCTAAGCTGAGCCATTTTCTGGGTGAAGACCAGAGCCTCTTTCACATCATAAGGCGGTTCCACTTGATTCATTACGTCACCTGCTTCTCTTTATCTTTTTCTCTATTATGCCAATAAAATAAAGATTAATAAAGATGAAAATGTAAGAATTTTTTAATAAATTCTTGAGCCGTTGCTAGGAAAGGCTTTTGCGAATAAAAAAAGTGCAGGTCATGTTTTGACCCGCACTTTTTTCCTTTGAATAGGATATTAGTTTTGTAAGGTTTTCTCCAGCTGTTTGATTTTTTCCTCAATATCAGCGATTTCTTTTTGAAGATCCTGCTGATGAGGTTTGATCTCTTCCTGCCATTTTTTAATTGAGGTTTGCAGTTCACCGCTTACGTCTTTAATGACATCTGCACTTTCTTTTGCCGCTTTTACTAGCTGGTCCTTTAAGGTTACACCATCTGATTTTAAGCGCTTGATCGTTTCTTCAAAAGAATCGCAATTGGTTTTTATTTTTTCACGCAGCTGTTTACCTGAAGAAGGTGCTGATAGAAGAACTGCAGCACCTCCGATGATGCCGCCCACAAATAGTCCTGTTAATAGAGAACGTCCGTCCGCCATTAAAATCACCCCGTTTTTTTCTTGAAATATGATACATTCAGATTTTTCCATTTTGTTCGAAGAATGAACTTCTATACATAGCTTGCTTTATTTTAGCATATTTTTTAAGTGAAAAGGAGGGAGAAGGTTGTCTGTCTTTATGATTGTGTTATCCTGCATCACCCTTGCCTTTGCAACAGGCGCCATCTACTATATCAGACTTCTCAGCCAGGCTGCTTCTTATCCGCCGAAGAAAGTCATTCGGCAGAAAGCGCTTGTTTGTTCAACCGGAACCGCCTTTACACTATGTCTTATCTTTATCACAAAACTCATCGCTTAAAACATACTGACATGCTGCGGGCTCTTTTAAAGAAAAAACCTCTCCCGGAAGCGGAAGAGGTTTTGTGTCACATTTATTTTGCAGCTTCCATAAAACTTGAGCGTCTTAAAATGGTTTGCACGATCGGATACATCATGATCATGGCGATTGTATTCAATACAGCTGCCGGCAGAACGACTGCGGCGAATAATGCGGCGAAACCGCCAGGCAAACCGACGATACATAAAGCTGACGTTAAAAATACAGTTCCTGATAAGATGGTGCCGATGACTGTCAGAACTGCGACTACAGCTGTTTTCTGGCTCTTTCTCACCAGAAGGAACAGGAAGAAAAACAGAAACGCTGATACAGGTTTGTCAATGATATTTGGAATCTGTCCGGCAGGAAACGCGGTTGTAAGAGCTGAAATGATTCCGGTCACAATCCCGATAACGAGAACGTTTTGCACCCGCGGGAACAGTAGAATGCCCATAAACATCATGATCAGCATCATATCAGGTTTCATCCCGCCTAAAAAGGGCGGAATAATGGAATGGAGCGCTGCGCCGATTGCGGCAAACAGAGCCATAACGACTAACTCTTTTGTTTTCATATCTATGCTCTCCTCTGCTAAGCTTTCTGCCCTCCAATAATATGCTCATCATTTATTGCGAAGGCTTAAAGAATTTATTATGCAAACAGTATACCAAACGAACGGTTTGCACAGCCAGACTTTTTACTCATTTTCCTGCTGGAATTTCTTCATGAAAGCAGTTAATGTTTCACAGTCTTCCAGTGATACCGCATTATAAATGGAAGCACGGCAGCCTCCTACTGAACGGTGTCCGCCAAGGCCTACCATTTTTGCTTCTTTCGCCTCCTGGACGAACTTTTTCGTTAAACTGTCATCACGGAGCGTAAAGGTAACGTTCATGCGTGAACGGCTGTCTTTTCTGGCATGGCCTTTATAGAAGCCATTGCTCTCGTCAATGCAGCTGTAAAGAAGCTGTGCTTTTTGTTCGTTGCGCTGTTCAGCAGCTTCAACTCCGCCGTTTTTCTTCAGCCACTCAAGGACGAGGCTCAGCATATAAATGGCAAATGTGGGCGGAGTGTTGTAAAGAGAATCCGCTTTGACATGTGTTGAATATTTAAGGATTTTCGGAACGTTGGCATTTTCATTTTGCAGCCATGATTTTTTCATGACGACAACGGTAACACCTGAAGGACCAAGGTTTTTTTGAGCACCGCCGTAAATGACGTCAAATTTGGATACATCGATTTTTCTGCTTAAAATATCGCTGGACATGTCAGCGACGAGAGGAATAGGAGAACTCGGGAATTCCTGCCACTGTGTGCCGAAAATCGTATTGTTAGACGTAATATGTAAATAGGCGCCGTCTTTTACATCTGTAAGGTCAACCTCGGGAATGTAGCTGTAATTGTCTGATTCGCTTGTCGCCGTCACAGATGTGTTTCCGAACAGTTTCGCTTCAGCGAGCGCTTTTTCAGACCAAGCGCCTGTCATCACAAAATGAGCGGTTTTTTCAGGTGTTAAAAAGTTCATCGGAAGCATTGAGAATTGAAGGCTCGCCCCGCCTTGAAGAAACAGAATGTCATAGTCATCCGGGATGCCCATCAGTTCAATCAGCAAGCTTTTCGCTTTTTGATGCACCGCTTCATATTCTTTGCTGCGGTGGGAAAGCTCCATAACGGACATGCCGGATTCATTAAAATCAATAAACTCTTTCTGTGCTGTTTGCAGAACTTCTAATGGCAGCGCTGCAGGACCTGCGTTAAAATTCGTTGTACGTTCCATCATGATCTCTCCCTGTTTTCCACGTTAATGTAACAAATAATACAATTATCCTATCACAAAAATTCAGTTTTTTTGATAAAAATTTAGAATTATCAAAAGAAATTGCGAATTATTCACAATAAAAAAACCTCATCTTTATGATGAGGCTAAGCGTTTCGCAATGGATGAAGAAATGTCTTGCAGATCTTCCGGTTTGTAATCATCTGCATGTGTTTTCCACACTGCTCCGAATCCGTCGCCTTTTCCGTAGCGCGGGATAATATGCATGTGGTAATGGAAAACAGATTGTCCTGCTTTTTCGCCGTTGTTGTTTAACGTATTTAAGCCGATCGGTTCAAATTCATCCCTGATGGCGCGGGCAATTTTCGGAACGGCGTGAAAATACTGTTTCGCTAATTCGTCTGTGAATTCGTAAACATTTTCAATATGTGTTTTCGGGATAACGAGGGTGTGGCCTTTCGTCACTTGGCTGATATCGAGAAATGCCAGCACATGTTCATCTTCATAAACCTTTGCTGACGGAATTTCGCCGGCGATAATTTTACAAAAGATACAATTCTCTGCACTATGCATGAGGGTTCCTCCTTATGAAATTGTGTTTTTATGTATAAACTCATCGTACCACAGAAATGCAGAAAATAGAAAACAGGATGAACGGCGGAGCGTTCATCCTGAATGCAGAGGAATCAGCTTTATGAAGAAAATGTGATATGCCTTTGGTAAGCACCTCATTTGTCAATAAAATGAAGACTTGTTTAATGCCTAACGATTCCTGCGATAAACACCTCATTTGACAGTCAGCTTCAAAATTGAAGATTTATCAATTCAGTGAATGAGAAAAGGTTTGAGCATAGGACATGTTTATTTTCTATCCAACTGTGCCTAAGACGTCTTTGACAAACACCTCATTTTTCAGTTGATATGCTTTTTCCTCTACAACAATTATAATGTCCAGGAACCTGTCTCTTTATGACAGCAAATTCATCATTTGTTAAAAGGGAATTGTTTCAAATCAGGCTTTGTTTTGGTACTATGAAGAAAAACAATATAAGGGGAGAAACTATGTCTCTGCTATCGGTAAAAGACTTAACCGGCGGTTATACGAGAAATCCGGTTTTGAAAAACGTGTCATTCAGCCTTGAGCCGAACCAAATTGTCGGTTTAATCGGTTTAAATGGTGCAGGTAAAAGTACAACAATCAGACATATCATCGGGCTGATGGACCCGCACAAAGGGTCTATTGAGTTAAATGGAAAAACCTTTGCCGAGGATCGGGAAGGCTATCGGTCCCAATTCACTTATATTCCTGAGACTCCCGTTTTATATGAAGAGCTGACGCTGATGGAGCACCTTGAATTGACGGCGATGGCCTACGGCCTTTCAAAAGAAACGATGGAAAAAAGATTGCCTCCGCTGTTAAAGGAATTCCGAATGGAAAAGAGGCTGAAGTGGTTCCCGGCTCATTTTTCTAAAGGGATGAAGCAGAAGGTCATGATCATGTGTGCGTTTTTGGCAGAACCTGCGCTCTACATCATTGATGAGCCATTCCTGGGACTTGATCCGCTGGCCATCAATGCGCTGCTTGAGCGGATGAATGAAGCCAAGAAAAGCGGAGCGAGCGTGCTGATGTCAACACACATCCTAGCAACGGCGGAGCGCTACTGTGATTCGTTTATCATCTTACATAACGGCGAAGTGCGGGCGCGCGGCACGCTGTCAGAGCTCAGAGAGCAGTTTGGAATGAAGGACGCGGCGCTGGATGATTTGTATCTAGAGCTCACAAAGGAAGACGCTGGCCATGAATAACATGCTGGATATTTGGCAGTCACGGCTGCAGGAGCATATCAAAGAAACAAGAAGGTACATGAAATATATGCTCAACGATCACCTCGTTATCGTTTTGATCTTTTTTATCGCAGGGGCCGCGAGCTGGTACAGCAAATGGGTACGGGACATTCCCGCCCACTTTCCGTCCTTTTGGGTGATGGCCGTGCTGTTTTCACTCGTTCTGACAGGGTCTTATGTGCGGACGCTTTTAAAGGAGGCTGACCTTGTCTTCTTATTGCCGCTTGAGGCTAAGATGGAGCCGTATTTGATGCAGGCGTTTGTTTACAGCTATGTGTCCCAGCTGTTTCCGCTGATTGCACTGAGCCTCGTAGCAATGCCGCTTTATTTCGCTGTCACGCCGGGGGCCTCGCTCGTGTCGTATGCGGCGGTATTTGTACAGCTTCTGCTGCTGAAAGCGTGGAATCAGGCCATAGAATGGCGTATGACGTTTCAAAATGACCGAAGCATGAAACAGATGAATCTTGTCATTCGTTTTGCCGCTAATACAGTCGTCCTGTATTTTGTTTTTCAATCGGTTTATGTGTATGCGCTTGTCATCTATATCATTATGGCGGCTCTTTATCTTTATGTGTCTTCCGCTGCAAAAGGAAAAACATTCAAATGGGAGAGCCATATTGAATACGAGTTAAGACGCAAGCAGCGTTTTTACCGGATTGCCAACCTGTTTACGGATGTGCCGCATTTAAAGAAACAAGCGAAACGGAGAGCGTATCTCGACTTTTTGCTGCGGTTTGTGCCGTTTGAACAGCGTAAAACGTTTGCTTACATGTTTGCCCGCGCGTTTTTGCGTTCAAGTGATTACTTAGGCATTCAAGTCAGATTAACCGTTATTTTTGCTCTGATCATTATGTATGCCTCTGCAAGCCCGATGATCGCAGGGATTTTGACTGTGTTTACCATCTTTATCACAGGTATTCAGTTTCTGCCGCTATTTGGCCACTTTGACCATCTGGCGCTTCAAGAGCTATATCCTGTCAAAAAGGAAGCGAAGCTGAAAAGCTATTTCTCTCTATTAAAAGCTGCGCTTAGCGTGCAGGCTCTGCTCATGGCAGCGGCCTCTGCCTATGCTGCGGGCGCTGCAGGTTTTCTGTACGCGCTGATCGGCTCTGCCGTCTTGATCTTTGTTGTTCTGCCGTCCTACATGACCGCCAGATTAAAAAAACACGGAAAGCTGTGAGCTGAAAAAAGGGGTAGGTCAAATGAGCGAGAATCTGCTGATGCAGGAAGCTCTTCAATGGAAAATGCATTTTTTGCGAAAGGATTCCATGTTTGAACGCTTCTCAAAGCGTGTGCAAACAAAGGTGAATGAACGGATACCTGAAAAAATTCATGCAGCAGTAACTGAAAGCGTGAAAAAAATGGTGGAAGCCACGATGGCGGGATCTAATATCATTACCTATAAGAAGGATACAAGCACACTTTCACTCAGTGAAAAAAACGAGCTTGCCAAAAAAACGATCGCTTCTTATCAGAAAGTGGCGGCTGCTGAAGGAGTCGGCACCGGGGCGGGCGGCATCTTTTTAGGTATTGCTGATTTCCCGCTGCTGCTCTCCATTAAGATGAAATGTTTATTCACTTTGTCCTCAATATACGGCTTTGATGTGAAGAATGCAGAAGAAAGGATGTTTTTGCTGCTTGTATTTCAGCTTGCTTTTTCAAGTGATGACTGCCGCAAATCGCTTTTTTCTGTCATTGAAAACTGGGAGACGGAGAAAAAGGATATTGACTGGAGAGTATTTCAGCAGGAGTATCGCGATTATATTGATGTCGTCAAGCTTTTTCAGCTTTTACCTGGGGTAGGGGCCGCAGTCGGCGGAATTGCCAATTATAAACTGCTTGCTCAGCTTGGAGATACAGCAAGACACGTTTTTCATCTGAGAATATTAAAGTAAACAGCCGGAGAGTAAAACTCCGGCTGTTTTTTTATGATAAATGATAAGTGATTGCAGCCCCTGCAAGCACTTTGGCAGCAGTCAGCATTGCTTTTTCATTGATATCAAATTTCGGATGGTGGTGGGAATAGATACGCTCAGGCTGTTCAGGAGCGGCTCCGGTAAAGAAAAAGGTTCCTTTGACATGCTGTAAGTAATAAGAAAAATCTTCGCCGCCCATTTGCGGTTCACCTTTAAGAACCTGATGAACGCCGTCTGTGTTTTTTGCGACGTTTACCAGATGGTCGGTCTCCGCGGGGTGATTGACTACCGCTGGGTATCCGCGTTCGTAGTTGTAGTCATAGGAAGCGCCGTGCATGCTGCACACTCCTTTTACAACGGCTTCAATTTCTTTTTCCAGAATGTCGCGGACATTGTCATTAAACGAACGGGCTGTGCCAATGAGTGTTGCATGGTCTGCAATCACATTAAAGGGATTATCAGCCATAAAAGAGCCTGTCGATATGACGGCGGAGTGAATCGGATTGACTTTGCGGCTGACTATATGCTGCAGCGAGGAAACAATTTGCGAGCCGATCAGGACGGCGTCTTTTGTATCATGGGGGTGAGCGCCATGGCCGCCCTTTCCGTGAATGCTGATTGTAAATCTGTCAGCTGCTGCCATTACGGCGCCGGAGCGGCAGAGAATGGTTCCAATCGGCTCAGTCGCCCAAAGATGGGTACCGAATATGACGTCTGCGTTTTCAAGACAGCCGTCCTCAATCATCGGTTTTGCACCTCCTGGCGCGTACTCTTCAGCGTGCTGGTGGATCATAATAAACGTTCCTTTGAGATCATGCCTGTTCTGATAAAGCACCTTTCCAACGGCAAGCAGAGCCGCTGTATGGCCGTCGTGGCCGCATGCGTGCATGACACCGGGCACTTTGGAAGCGTAAGGAACATCTTTTTCATCCTGGATGGGAAGGGCGTCAAAATCGGCCCGCAATGCGACAGCAGGACCGGTTTCGCTGCCTTCAATATAAGCCAGAACCCCATTGCCGCCGACTTTGGTGCGGATCGGGACTCCTAACGATTCGTAATAGGAAGCAATAAAAGCGGCCGTTTTTTCTTCCTGATTGGAAAGTTCAGGGTACATATGGAAATGGCGCCTGATTTCCACCATTTCATCGAAACAGCTGTCGAGCTGTTTGTTTATCTCTTTTTGCAGCGTGTTGATGGACAAAGCCGCTTCCCCCTTTTCTAAGCTTTTCCATGATTGTATAGAAAAAGTCTGAATATTTCAACTGGTTGTGTTTCAAAGCATGATCATCGCTGCAATGGTTGTCACCGAAAGCCCGATGACTACGGGGAGGAAGTTCTTTCTTGCAAGCTCGAATGGATCGACCTTGCAAATGGCTGCAGCGGGAATGAGCGCCCATGGAATAAGCGTACCGCCGCCCACCCAGATGGCTGATATTTGCCCGAGTGCAGTCAGGACGGCTGGATCAGCATGGAGAGCAGATGAAAAAAGCTTGGCGATGGATCCGGCGAGGGAAATGCCTGAAAATCCTGAACCGTCAAGCCCGGTTACGGCTCCAGCGGCAGTCAAAGCTGCGGCCGCAAGCTCTTTGGACATAGGCATCGCGTGGGATAGGGCGATGCCGAGATCATTGACAATGCCGTGTGAATGTTTAGGAAGTTCAGTACCCAATATGCTCTCATAGCCGGAATCACCAAGATAAAAGAAAGCGGCAATCGGGATAACGGGACCGAAAACCTTAAAGCCGAATTGAAACCCCTCGATAAAATATCCAGTAATTTTTTCAAGCCCTTTCTGTTTATACACAAGGAAATGGACGATCAGCAGGATGCAAATGGATGATCCGCCAATTAACGCGGTTGCATCATTTCCTTGAAGGTTGAATATGACCATACAGGCGATATCAGCTGCAAATACAAGAGGAATCAAAAGAGCCAGCAAAGACCGAAGACGTTTCGGCAAATACATTGAAGTGTCATGTTCAGCTGACATCATCGGGGAAAAAGAAGCGGGCCGCATTTGTTTTTTGCGTTCACGCTGAATCAAAAAGAAAGCGGCAGTTGTTGTAGTCACGCCCATAATCAGAACGAGCGGAATGCTTGCTGAGACGACATCACCGACAGGGATGCCTGCTGCATCAGCTGTCAGTTTTGGCGCTGCCTGAATGACAAAGTCTCCTGAAAGGGCAAAGCCGTGCCCGAATAAATTCATTGCCATGGCGGCAGCGATAGGCGGCAGGCCGGCACGGGCGGCTGCCGGAAGCAGAACGGCGCCGATTAAAGCGACACCCGGCGAAGGCCAGAAGAAAAGAGAAATGGCAAACATCAGTCCGCCTATCAGCCAGTATGCCATCACAGGTCCTTTAACTAGTCGTACAAAGGGAGAAATCATTGCTTCATTTATCCCTGTTTTCGTTAACACATCACTCATAGATACGATAAAACAGATAATGAAAATCGTAGGCAGCAGCTCAGATGCCGCGTAGATGAAGCTGTGGAATAAACTGCTGACCGAAGCTGAAAGCGAATGGCTGGCCCATAACGAAATGATGAAAATCCCAAACAACGATATAAAGGTTGTATCTTTTCGCAGCAGCATAAAAAGAATGATTGCTCCAATAAAAAACACATAAAGAAAATGAACAGACATAATCCCGATTTCCATCATTGATCACTCCTTCCGCTTCCTACAGATTATTCATAGGCAGGCGGAAGGTGCTGGGACAGAAGGTATCCGATAGCAGATATTACTTCAGATCAACATGGATATGTTTTAGCTGCTCGACCAACTCATGCTTCAATCCCTTTTTAGCGCTGCTGCTGATGCTGCGGGTAGCATTCGGGTGAAAAAATAACGGCACCGGCAGCAAGCCATTTTTTTCGGTAGGCGATTATGCTTTCCGAAGGTTCTAAGTAAGAGCCGTCCTCACTCGTCAATTCATAATCGTCGAATCCGAATTGGAAGCCGCAGCACAAGCAGATTTCATAGGAGTGATTCCCTCGGTCATCATATGCTGGTTCTGTCAGCCTTTTAAACCCGCAGACTGGGCAAATATATTTCATCTCACTTCCCTCCCTTTCGCCATAAAAAAACTGCCGGACATTCCGGCAGCTATTCGACAGCAACATATGTGGTGACATACGAAGGCCGGGAGAAGATGGACGTTGTGTCAACTACGGCAGACGTGCCGCGTTTTTTGTGGGCTTCTTTGTATGAGCCTGACTGCTGCCAGTCTTGGAAGGCTCTTTCTGTTTCCCACAAGGTGAGAATGACGTACGTATCGCTGTCAAGGGGACGCAGGACACGAATGGCTTCAAAACCGGGCTCGTTTTCGACTTTTCCCGCTCTGTTTTTAAATCTGTTTTCAAACAGCGGCCGCCCTTCCTGTGTGACGGCTATATTGTTCAATACTGCGAAACCAGGATGCTTCATGTCCCCGACTTGGTCAATGACTTCATAAGAATGGGGGGCCTGAAAAACCGTTTCTCCGTTTGTTTCGTGAATTAAAATCGCATTTTCCTGTCCCTGCATCAAAAGCATATTTTCCGAGGAATGTTTTTGCACGATGTTTTTCAAAAAATCGGCTGTCCCATATGTAATATATACCTTCATATCAGCCACCTCCTGCTTGCTAGTATATCAAAACAATGGTATAAGTTTCTATTGGCGACTGCTTCAAACATAAATCAAAACAATTTTTCCCATACTACCTTTAGAAAGGCGAGGTGAGTTCATGTTTAAGATAAAGAAAAAGAAACTTTTCATTCCCATCATTATTTTAGTGTTAACTGCTTTTCTCGCATTAATAGGATATATTTCAATCATTTTTCTCGGTCATTATGTCATAGATGAAAAGAAACTGGTCCTTCACGCATCTTCAAAAATTGTTGACCAAAACGGGGATGAGGTCGCAAGTCTGTATACAGAAAATCGTGAACCGGTCTCCATTAATGAAATTCCGAAAGAGGTCAGAGAAGCGTTTATCGCAGTGGAAGATAAGAGGTTTTACGAACACCACGGTATCGATGTGAAATCTGTTGGAAGAGCGGTGTACCGCGATATATTAGCAGGAGGAAAAGTAGAAGGCGGGAGCACGATCACCCAGCAGCTTGCCAAAAATATTTTTCTGACACATGACAAAACGTTTTTAAGAAAAACGAAAGAAGTGATCATAGCGATCAACCTTGAACGGGACTACAGCAAGGACAAGCTGCTGGAAATGTATCTGAACCAGCTATACTTCGGACACGGGGTTTATGGCATTCAAGCTGCGTCCCACTATTATTTTAATAAGGAAGTTAAAGATCTAACCGTATCCGAAGGCGCGGTCTTGGCTGCTATTCCGAAGGCGCCTTCTACGTATTCTCCTGTTTTGCATCCTGATAAAAGTAAGGAGCGGCGGGATACGATTCTCGGCATGATGAATGACCAAGGCTATATCAGTGCGAAAGAGGCTGTCAGTGCGCAGGGGAGGACGCTCGGGCTGAACGTGAAGAAACAGTCAAAAACACCTTGGTTTGACAGCTATATTGACCTTGTGATCGAAGAAGCGGAGGATAAGTATTCCATTTCCGGAGAGCAGCTGCTTCAAGGCGGGTACACGATTAAGGTGCCGCTTGATTCAAAACTGCAAAAAACGGCTTATCAAGTCATGAAGGAAGGCAGATATTATCCCGGAACAGATCAAGATGCGGAAGGAAGCGCAGTTTTTATCAACAATAAAACGGGCGGTGTGGAAGCGGCGATCGGCGGAAGAGATTACACGGCTAAAGGATATAATCGTGTGACAGCTGTGCGCCAGCCGGGATCAACGTTTAAGCCGCTGGCTGTATACGGACCGGCGATGCAGGAAAAGAGATTTAAGCCGTACTCTCTGTTAAAGGATGAATTACAATCCTACGGAGACTATACACCCAAAAACTATGACGGGCGTTATGAAGGGGAAGTCACGATGTCGGATGCCATCACTTACAGCAAAAATGCGCCGGCAGTGTGGACGCTGAATGAGATCGGTGTGGAAACGGGAAAATCTTATTTAAAGTCAAACGGTATTGATATACCGGATGAGGGGCTTGCTCTAGCTCTCGGCGGTTTAGAAAAAGGCGTGTCGCCCCTCCAGCTTGCCGGCGCTTTTCATACGTTTGCCGCAAATGGAACATACACCGAGCCGTACTTTATTTCAAACATAACAGATGAGGACGGGGAAACAATAGCCGATCATAAAGAAGAAGGAAAACGAGTATTCAGCAAACAGACGTCTTGGAACATGACGAGAATGCTTCAGCAGGTGGTTAAGAAGGGAACAGCAACGTCCGGCACCTTTCACGGCGATCTTGCCGGGAAAACCGGTTCTACCTCATATACTGGCGTTTCCGGCGCCACAAAGGATGCCTGGTTTGCAGGCTATACGCCGAACATAACGGGTGCTGTCTGGATGGGCTATGACAAAACAGATCACAACCATTATTTAAAAGGCGGAAGCGCATATCCGACCAGAATGTTTAAAGATATTTTGACACAGGCTGGCGAAACGGGTTCTGCGTTTACGAAGCCTAAAAAAGTAAAAGAACTTGAAAGCCCTATTGAGCTTGAGCCTGTCAAAACGCTGACGGCAGACTATACATTTAGGGCAGCGGGGCTGTTTACGATTGAATTAAAATGGAATGCGCAAGAGGATGATCGGGCAGTGTACAGAATTTATGTAAATAAGGACGGCAATGATACGCTTCTTGATTCTGTTGAAGGAAAGGGAAGCTATGAGATCCCATATGCCAATTTGTTTTCGGGTGCTTCCTATAAAGTGGTGCCTTATAATACACAGACAAAAAAAGAAGGAGAAGGAACCGATTACGTTCAGCCGAAGTTGTTTTCCTCTTAATGGAATTCGGCGATTTTTTGAACTTTGGGCCGGATTTCTATACCATTTGCCCAAAACGAGGTATAGTGTAATGGTCAAGGAACACGAACGTATGGTTGCAGTATGAAAGGTGGAAATCAAATGAGGAAACGAGAAACGTTTAACGAGACGTTTTTAAAAGCTGCGCGGGGAGAAAAAGCGGATCACACGCCTGTTTGGTACATGAGACAAGCCGGGCGCTCACAGCCGGAGTACCGTAAGCTGAAGGAAAAATACGGATTGTTCGAAATTACACATCAGCCCGAATTGTGTGCGTACGTCACAAGGCTTCCGGTCGAGCAATACGGAGTCGATGCTGCAATCCTTTATAAAGATATTATGACGCCGCTTCCGTCGATCGGTGTGGATGTTGAAATTAAAAATGGAATCGGGCCGGTGATTGATCAGCCTATTCGTTCTCTGCAGGACATTGAAAAGCTCGGAAAGCTTGAGCCGGAACAGGACGTGCCGTACGTGCTCGAAACGATCAAACTGCTTGTCAATGAACAGCTTGACGTCCCGCTAATCGGTTTCTCTGGTGCGCCTTTTACGCTTGCCAGCTATATGATCGAAGGCGGGCCTTCGAAAAACTACAATAAAACAAAAGCCTTTATGTACAGCATGCCGGATGCCTGGAACCTGCTGATGACAAAGCTTGCCGACATGATTATCGTGTATGCGAAAGCGCAAATAAAGGCGGGCGCAAAAGCCATTCAAATCTTTGATTCATGGGTTGGCGCGCTGAATCAAGCGGATTACAGAACGTACATCAAACCAGTGATGAACCGGATTTTTTCTGAGCTGGCGTCCGAAAATGTGCCGCTTATCATGTTTGGTGTAGGTGCCAGCCATTTAGCAACGGATTGGCATGACCTGCCTCTCGATGTTGTCGGGCTCGATTGGAGACTTAGCATTGATGAAGCCAGATCAAAAGGCATCACCAAAACAGTGCAAGGCAACCTGGACCCGTCCATTTTGCTTGCTCCGTGGGAAGTGATCGAGAAGAGAACGAAAGAAATTCTTGATCAAGGCTTACAATCGGATAGCTTCATTTTTAACCTCGGGCACGGCGTATTTCCTGATGTCAGTCCGGAAGTGCTGAAAAAGCTGACTGCATTTGTACATGAATATTCTCAATCAAAGAAAATAGGCCTATACTCCTGAGCATATTTTTTGGTATCAGGATAAAAGCCTGTCAGAATTGTTTTGTGATAGATCATCTAAAGAGGGTGTAAACAGTGGGTAAAAAGAAAATGGGGCTTCTCATTATGGCGTACGGCACGCCTTACAAAGAAGAAGATATAGAGCGTTATTATACACATATTAGAAGAGGCAGAAAGCCTGAGCCTGAAATGCTTCAGGATCTGAAAGACAGATATGAAGCAATCGGGGGCATTTCACCGCTTGCCAAAATCACAGAGGAACAGGCTTATAAACTTGAACAGCACTTAAACGAGATTCAGGATGAGATTACGTTTAAAGCGTATATCGGGCTGAAGCATATCGAGCCGTTTATTGAAGACGCTGTGGCAGAGATGCATAAGGACGGCATTACAGAGGCGGTCAGCCTTGTATTGGCACCGCACTTCTCCACATTCAGCGTGCAGTCCTACAACAAACGTGCGAAAGAAGAGGCTGAAAAACTCGGCGGGTTAACAATTACGTCTGTCGAAAGCTGGTACGACGAGCCGAAGTTTGTGAAATATTGGGTTGACCAAGTGAAGGACACGTATGCGTCAATGCCGAAGGAAGAAAGAGAAAACGCGATGCTCATTGTTTCCGCGCACAGCCTCCCGGAAAAAATTAAAGAGTACGGAGACCCGTACCCGGATCAGCTTCATGAATCCGCGAAGTTGATCGCTGAAGGAGCAGGCGTATCTGAATACGCTGTCGGCTGGCAAAGTGAAGGCAACACGCCTGATCCGTGGCTTGGACCTGACGTGCAAGATCTGACACGTGATTTATTTGAACAAAAAGGCTATCAAGCATTCGTATATGTGCCTGTCGGATTTGTCGCGGACCATTTAGAAGTGCTTTATGACAACGATTATGAGTGCAAAGTGGTGACTGACGATATCGGCGCCAGCTATTACCGGCCGGAAATGCCGAACGCTAAACCGGCATTTATTGATGCTTTAGCAACAGTCGTTTTGAAAAAATTAGGACGTTAAAGAAGGCGATGAACATGAGTGACGGCAAAAAGCATGTAGTCATCATCGGCGGCGGCATTACCGGTTTAGCCGCCGCCTTCTACATGGAAAAAGAAATTAGAGACAAAAATTTGCCGCTTGAGCTGACGCTTATTGAGGCAAGCCCGAGAGTAGGCGGAAAAATCCAGACAGTCAAGAAGGAAGGCTATATCATCGAAAGAGGGCCTGACTCATTCCTGGAACGAAAAAAAAGCGCTCCGCAGCTTGTCAAAGACTTAGGTCTTGACCATCTGCTTGTGAACAATGCGACCGGACAATCCTACGTGCTTGTCAACCGCACTTTGCACCCGATGCCGAAGGGAGCTGTAATGGGAATACCGACCAAAATCGCGCCGTTCGTGTCAACGGGGCTGTTTTCTCTGTCAGGGAAGGCGAGAGCTGCAATGGATTTCATCCTGCCCGCAAGTAAATCAAAAGAGGATCAGTCACTGGGTGAATTTTTCCGCAGACGTGTCGGGGATGAAGTTGTCGAGAATTTAATCGAGCCGCTTTTATCAGGCATCTATGCAGGTGATATCGACAAACTCAGCCTGATGTCAACATTCCCGCAATTCTATCAGACGGAACAAAAGCACAGAAGCCTGATCCTGGGGATGAAAAAAACAAGACCTCAAGGCTCCGGCCAGCAGCTGACAGCCAAAAAACAAGGGCAGTTTCAGACGCTGACAACAGGCCTGCAGACGCTTGTCGAAGAGATTGAAAATCAACTAAAGCTGACAAAGGTATACAAAGGCACAAAGGTTACCAACATTAGCCGAGAGGGAACGGGCTACTCGCTTGATCTTGATAACGGCGTATCCCTTGATGCCGAATCAGTGATTGTAACAGCACCGCATAAAGCTGCCGCGGGAATGCTTTCCGATTTGCCGGCTGTTGCAAATCTGAAAAACATGCATTCCACATCTGTGGCGAATGTTGCCTTAGGCTTTCCGGAAGGTACCGTCCAGATGGAGCATGAGGGCACGGGCTTTGTCATTTCAAGGAACAGTGATTTCGCGATCACGGCTTGTACGTGGACGAACAAAAAATGGCCGCACGCAGCGCCGGAAGGCAAAACACTGCTTCGGGCATATGTCGGAAAGGCCGGAGACGAATCCATCGTCGACCTCTCAGATAACGACATTATCAACATTGTGCTGGAAGACTTAAAGAAAGTAATGAAAATCAACGGCGAGCCGGAAATGACATGTGTCACACGCTGGCATGAAAGCATGCCTCAATACCATGTCGGCCATAAACGGCGTATCAATGAGCTCCGTGAAGCGCTGGCTTCCTCATATCCAGGTGTGTACATGACTGGTGCATCTTTCGAGGGTGTTGGAATTCCGGATTGTATCGATCAAGGAAAAGCAGCTGTGTCAGATACGCTGAAATATTTATTCGACTAAACCTCCGTGCCGGTACGGAGGTTTTTTGTGTCTAGGTGATGGCAATGTGTAAAAAATGTTTGAATTGTTCAGCATGGTATGATACATTTGCATATGTACTTATTGACTAAAATGTTCAAATGGTCAGTTTTGAGGTGATATAAATGTCAATAGATCGAAAAAAGCTCATTTTGGAGGCTGCCACAAAGTCTTTCACACAGTTTGGCTATAAAGCGACGACAATGGATTTGGTGGCGAAGCTTGCGAACGTGGGAAAAGGAACCATCTATACGTTTTTCAAAAATAAAGAAGAGCTGTTTGACGATATTTTCTCTACGTTATTGAGAGAAATGAAGCAAAAAGCCGACGAAGCGATGGAGCCTGATCTCCCGTTCCATGAAAATGTCCACAGGGCGCTGTTTGCCATTCTGGAATTCAGGAAAACACATCAGCTGACGATTAAAATTTTTCAAGAAAATGCTGAGATTGGTACAATGGCAGTTCAGGACGTGATTCAGAAAATGGAGCGTTCCATTCTTTCTTATATTAAAAATAAGATAGAAGAGGGTGTCGAAAACGGAGATATCAAGCCATGTGATCCTGAGCTGACGGCTTTTGTCATGTTGAAGCTTTATATCGCGCTCATTTTTGATTGGGAAAAACAGCATCCTCCGCTTGATAAAGAAACGATTGCGGAACTGCTTGAGTTGTATGTTGTCAAAGGATTGTCAGCCAACTAGATAATCCTTTCTCTTTACAAGAAAATGACCATTTTTCATGATGAGTCAGTTTTAGAATGGAGGCATCAGGATGAACACAATACGAAGTCAATGGAAAGACATCGTAACGAGTAAAAAATTATTGATTCCCATCATCGCCATTTTGTTTGTCCCGCTTATTTACAGCGGTGTTTTCTTAAAGGCTTATTGGGACCCGTACGGCACAGTTGACCAGCTGCCTGTCGTTGTCGTCAACCAGGACAAAGGAACGACATATGAGGGAGAAAAGCTTCAAATCGGTGATGATCTGGTAAAAGAATTAAAGGATAATAAAAGCTTTGACTGGCATTTTTCCAATGATCTCGACCAATCATTAAAGGACTTATTAAATCAAAAATACTATTTAGTAGTCGAGATTCCAGAAGACTTCTCTAAAAACGCCAGCACTGTAATGGACAAAAATCCGAAAAAACTGGATTTGAAATACCATACGAATGCCGGTTCAAACTATGTAGGGGCAACGATCGGCGAAAAAGCGATTGATAAACTGAAAGCTTCTGTTTCTAAAGAAGTGACCGAGCAATATACAAAAGTGATTTTTGATAACTTTAAAGATATTGCCAAAGGTCTCAGCGACGCGAGCAGCGGAGCGAAAAAAATTGATGACGGCACAAAGGATGCGAAAAACGGAAGCGCCCAGCTGAAAGAAAACCTGGAGAAGCTGACAGAAAGCACTGCGACAATCAGTGACAAAACGGCGCAGCTGGCAGAAGGAGCAGCTAAAGTAACAAGCGGCATTCAATCGCTTGACAGCTCGCTCGGCAAATTCCAGGACAGCAGCAATACCATTTATGAAAATTCAGGAAAAATTGCCGCGGGGTCAAGTGAGCTGACAGGCAAGCTGAATGAACTTCTTGCCGGCCAGCAGACATTGCAGCAGGGATTTCCAAAGATTACAAACGGGCTGGATCAGCTTAATACAAAGGCCGCAGAGGCTTCTCAGAAAGTAGAAAAAGCAGAGAAGGTCATAAACGCAGTCGATTTGACACAGCTTGAAACAGCTGTCAGCAACCTTGAAAAATCTGAAACTGCGATGAACGAATTTAAAAAGCAGCTGACAGAGTTTGAAAACAGCTTAAAAAACCGTGATCAGGCATTTAAAAATCTGATCAATTCAAGCGAGTTCTTAACAGCGGAGCAAAAAAGCCAGCTGATTCATTCTGTTGAGAAGAAGCTACCACAAGTGGATGCGCCTGATTTTGACCAAATCATAAGCCGGCTCCCTTCAGTGGATCAGCTTCCTGACATTTCAACGATTAAAGCCTCTCTGGAAGATGTAAAAGAGCAGGCGGCACAGCTGAAAGCAATGCCGGAAGCTACATCTAAGCTTTATAACGGTGCAAAAGCGACGCAAGATGCAATTGACAAATTAACTGAAGGAACCGAGAAGATATACAACGGTTCACAGCAGATCACAGATAGCCAAAATAAACTGACAGCCGGTATTGGAGAATACAATAAACAGTTTGGTAAAGCAAAAGCAGGCTCAGAACAATTGGTGACAGGCGGCAGCCAAGTGTCAGGCGGCTTACTGAAACTGTTAGACGGTTCTAAACAAATTCAAAATGGATCATCGAAACTCGCTGAGGGATCTGAATCGCTTGATACAGGTTTAGGCAAGCTTCTGGACGGCACAGGACAGCTGTCTAATAAGCTGAATGATGCGGCTGATCAAACAGGGGATATCAGCGCTGATGATGAAACATACGGTATGTTTGCAGATCCGGTTAAAACCAATGACGACGCCATTCATTCCGTCCCTAACTACGGAACAGGACTGACGCCTTATATCCTGTCAATGGGCTTGTATGTCGGCGGCATTATGCTGACGGTCGTATTCCCGCTAAAAGAAGCATCAGGCCGTCCGAGAAACGGATTTGAGTGGTTCTTCAGTAAATTTAATGTCATGATGCTGGTGGGAATCATTCAATCGCTTATTGTGGCGACAGTTCTTCTTCTCGGAATCGGTCTCGAGGTGGAGAGCACATGGAGATTTTACGTGTTTACGATCATTACGAGTCTCGCTTTCCTTGCAATGATACAATTTTTGGCCACGACGATGGGCAATCCGGGACGGTTTATTGCAGTCATTATCTTAGTGCTGCAGCTCGGGGCCAGCGGAGGAACCTTCCCGTTAGAATTGCTTCCGCATTTCTATCAGGTGATCCATGGCGCGCTGCCGATGACCTACAGCATAAACGGGTTCAGAGCAGTGATTTCAAACGGAGATTTCGGCTACATGTGGCAGATGGCCGGTGTCTTAATCGGCATTGCTCTTGTCATGATCGCGCTGAGCATTACCTACTTTACGATCTTAAGCCGGAAGGAAGACACTTCAGAAGAACAGCCGGCTTCCTAATGAAAAAGACCTTGTTTCTCAGGAAACAAGGTCTTTTTTTATTTAACATCCCATTTGACCAGAAGTCCGGTATACGTTAATCCTCCGCCGAAGCCGAAAAGCATCAGGGTTTGGTCTTTTTTCAGCTTCCCGGCTTTCACTGCCAGATCAAGGGCCAAAACAATAGAGACTGAGGATGTATTTCCGTAGTATTCGACACTGGTGAGTGTTTGTTCAATCGGAAACGGTGTTTTTTCACAAATCGATTCGATCATGCGCAAGTTGGCGCTGTGTGGAACAAACCAATCAAGATCATCACGGCTGAGCCCTGCTTTGTGTAAAAGATGTTCAAATTCACGGGGAACGGTTCTTGCGGCCCACTTGTACACTTCGCGTCCGTTTTGGACCATTTTCCCTGAATCCGCAAGCGGCATGCCATTGAGTTCGCTCCGCAGTCCTGCCCGATACAAAATATCTGCACCTTTTCCATATGTTCCTTGAACGGAGGCGAGGAATCCCGGTGCCTCTTCATTTCGTTCAACCAATAGTGCGCCCGCAGCATCGCCGAACAGAACGCATGTCGTTCGATCTGTATAATCAGTCACTTTTGACAATGTTTCTCCGGCGATGACGAGAATTTTTTGATGAAGCCCGGATGTAATCAATCCGTTTGCCAAATGGAGACCGTATGTCAGTCCTGCGCATGTCGCATTGATATCTAACGCGCCGGTGTTCTCCCAGCCGAAATATTCCTGCACCCGGCAAGCTGTACTCGGAAAGGCATAATCTGCTGTTGTTGTGGCGACGAGAATCATATCCACATCTTCAAGTGTTCCGTCGTAACGGCTCTCGAGATCTTTCACTGCTTCAATGCATAAGTCTGAAGTGAACTGCTGCTCATCGGCAATCCGCCGTTCTCTCATTCCTGTGCGCTGAACAATCCATTCATCAGACGTATCTACGATTTTTTCCAGATCCGCATTGGTTAAACGCCGGGTCGGCGCATAGGTTCCGATTGCTGTAATGTTTGCTTTTGACATCATAACAACTCCTTTTATTATCAGATTATAACACTAGATATTAGTATCTGGTACTAAAAAGAGGATTTTTGATAAAAAAAGAGAAACTGTCAGTAGAAAACCAGAAAAGGAGGAAAAAAATGGTCAGTCAAGGAGCGATAGCCTCTATGATTATTTCCGGGGTTATTGCGTTTTTGTTGCCGATCGGACTGATGATGTGGTTTAGGCGAAAGTATCATGCTTCGCTTAAGGTGTTTTTTATTGGCGCTCTTACGTTTTTTGTCTTTGCTCAGCTATTGGAGGGCGGCGTTCATGTTTATGTGCTGCAAATGAATGAAACGACAAAAGAAGTGATGAAGCATCCAGTGTGGTATGCCCTTTACGGATGCTTGATGGCCGGGATTTTTGAGGAGTGCGGAAGGTATATCATGATGCGTTTCTTTATGAAGCGCCGTCTTTCTTGGGCGGACGGTCTGGCCTTCGGAGCGGGCCACGGCGGTCTGGAGGCGATCCTAATAACCGGCTTGTCCAGCATTACGCTTATCGTGTACGCTTTTGCGATCAATAGCGGCACTTTTGAACAGCTTTTGATTCATCATGATGTGAAGCAGGCGCTTATGCCGATTCAGGCGCAGCTGCTGAATACACCTTCGTATGAATGGCTGCTCGGCGGAATGGAAAGAATCAGCGCCATCTCTGTCCAAATCGGTCTGTCACTGCTTGTGCTGTATGCGGTTAAAAGCCGCCGGCCGCTGTTTTTGCTGTATTCGATACTCTTACACGGGCTGTTTAATGTACCGGCGGTTTTATACCAAAAAGGAGTGATAGAACATGCGGCGGCTGTTGAACTCATCGTGGCTGTGATAGCCGCGGCATCAGTGGTTTGGATTGTAAAGGCAAAAAGGCTGTTTCAATAAAAAATCCAAGCAGCAGTAACAGCCCGCTTGGAAAAATATGAATGAAATATTCGTTTAGGCATGGGGTATCAGAATATTTCTGATTCAGTCCTTAGCAATGACAGCAAGAGTGGCAGCGTTTTTTGCAAGAGCAATTTCTTTTCTTTTTCTTCTTTTTCTCGCAAGGGTCATGGCATTCTTTCTCTTTCTTGCAATGGTCGTGGAAATCTTTATCGAACCACTCGTCAAAGAACCAAAAATCATCGAACCAATGGTGACAATGACATTTCTGTTCATGTGAATGACGACAGCACATAGATATCCCTCCTCTTCCCATGCTTACTACAGCATATGAAAGATTGATAGGAAAAGATTGGACGGGTCTATCAGGAAAAGAGTATATTTTAAATAGATAATAAAAGGAGGAATGTCCGATGACGTCCGTTCGGAAAACGATGGAGCTGATTAAAGAACTTGTGTCTATCCCAAGTCCGACAGGGAATACATATGAGGTGATCAAATACGTTGAACACCTTTTAAAAGAATGGAAGGTCGAAACGGTTCTGAACCATAAGGGTGGTTTGATTGCCACACTTCCGGGCCGCGATACATCCCGTCACAGAATGCTAACGGCGCACGTTGACACCTTGGGCGCAATGGTGAAAGAAATTAAGGCAGACGGCCGGCTGAAAATTGATTTGATCGGCGGTTTCCGCTACAACTCGATTGAAGGGGAGTATTGCCAAATTGAAACGGCCTCGGGTAAAACGTATACGGGGACCATCTTAATGCACCAAACGTCTGTTCACGTGTACAAAGACGCGGGAAAAGCGGAGCGCAATCAAGAGAACATGGAAATCCGCCTGGATGAGCCTGTGCACTGCCGTAAGGATACGGAAGAGCTTGGCATTGGCGTCGGGGATTTTGTTTCGTTTGATCCCCGTGTCGAGATCACATCAAGCGGATTCATTAAATCACGCCATTTAGATGATAAAGCAAGCGTAGCCTTGTTGCTTCGCTTAATTCATCAAATTCAAACAGAAGACATTGAACTGCCGTATACGACTCATTTTCTGATTTCTAATAATGAAGAAATCGGATACGGCGGAAACTCCAATATTCCTGCTGAAACTGTTGAATACTTGGCGGTGGATATGGGCGCTATCGGTGACGGGCAGGCGACAGACGAATATTCGGTTTCGATTTGCGTGAAGGATTCGAGCGGTCCGTATCATTATCAGCTGAGAAAGCATTTGGTCGATTTAGCTGAAAAGCATCATATTGACTATAAGCTTGATATTTATCCATATTACGGGTCGGACGCCTCAGCAGCGATCAAATCAGGTCACGATATCGTGCACGGCCTGATCGGGCCGGGAATAGACGCTTCGCACGCTTTTGAGCGCACGCATAAGTCTTCCCTCCGCCATACAGCGAAGCTTCTGTATTATTATGTGCAATCACCGATGGTATAAGAGGGAGGAAACGAATGAAAATCCATGAGCTGAAAAGCACTTTCGGCTGGGAAGGCGATGAAGGTCTTGGAGAACAGCTGATCCAGCAAATCCTTGCTGGAGAAAAAACGGCCACCTGCGCGCCAAAGTCATTATATACAAATGATGAACTGAGTGAAGTATATCAAACAGCGGGACAGCTTGTAACCGTTTATGATAAACATGATCATCCGAGATGCAATATAAAAGTGACAGATGTGTTTGAAACGACCTTTGGAGCGCCTGATATGAGGTTAGTCAAAGGCGAGGGCAATGGAGACCGAATTGATGAATTTCAGGAGGACCATCGGAGAGCATGGGCGGAGCTGATCAAAAATGGCGAAATGGAGCTGAATGAGGAGACGGTTTTGATTACAGAGCTGTTTGAGCTAGTTCAAGATTAAAAAAAAGCCTGTGGGGCGATAAGAACCCCGCAGGCTTTTTTGATTAACCGGAAATGGTTGCGTTTTGATCTGCTTTAGATTGGGTCATGACAGCTTCTGCTTTTGCAGGATTAAACATGCCTTCCCATTTAGACATGACAACGGCAGCAAGTGCGTTACCAGTCAGGTTTACAACTGTACGTGCCATGTCCATAATGCGGTCAACACCGGCAATAAAGGCAAGTCCTTCTGCCGGAACACCGATCGTGCCCAGTGTTGCAAGCAAGACGACAAAAGAAGTTCCCGGAACGGCAGCCATTCCTTTAGATGTCACCATCAAAACTAATACAAGCGTAATTTGGTGCCAAATCGTTAAATCAATGCCGTATACCTGTGCCAGAAACAGCGCGGCAATAGACTGATAGAGAACGGAGCCGTCTAAGTTAAACGTATATCCAATCGGGATAACGAAAGATACAATACCTTTCGGACAGCCGATTTTCTCCATTTTTTCCATGATGCGCGGAAGAACGGTTTCAGAGCTGGACGTACTGAACGCCAATAAAATTTCGTCCTTCATATAAGCTAGGAATTTGAAGATGCTGATGCCGGCAATTTTTCCGACAATCCCAAAAACGACGATTAAGAAGAAAGCAAGCGCGACATATACCAATCCGACAAGCTTTCCGAGAGATAGAAGAGAACCGAGTCCGAATTTAGAGACAGTAACTCCGATTAGAGCGAAAACCCCGAACGGCGCTACTTTCATCACAAGATTTACCACATGGAACATCGAATGGGAAACGCCTTCAAAAAAGGCTAATACTGGCTTGCCTCTTTCACCGATTGCGGAAATTCCCAGCGCAAATAGTACGGTAAAGAAGATGATGGCAAGAAGATCCCCTTCGACCAAGGATTGGAAGAAGTTTGTCGGCACAATGTGCAGGAATGTTTCTGCCACTGATTTATTGCTTTGTTCTTTTTCTGTTTCAACATATTGACTGATGTCTGTTTTTTGAGCTTCGTGTATATTAACTCCTGTACCCGGGTGGAAGATGTTTGCAAGGGCTAGTCCGAGAATGATGGCAAAGGTCGTAATAATCTCAAAGTACAGAATTGTTCTGAAGCCTAATTTACCAACTTGCTTTCCATTTCCGGCTCCGGCTACACCGATGATTAAACTGGAGACAACAATAGGAATCACTATCATTTTGATTAAGCGTAAAAAGAGATCCCCGATTGGCTGCAGATAAGTAGGCAGTGCTGGGTTGCCGTACCAAATAACGCCAACAATAACACCTAGAATAAGTCCAACGAATATTTGCGTGGCTAATCCAAACCTAATTCTTTTCATAGATTACCTCCCAAAAAACAAAGTATCAACATATATCATGAATAGACATATATTTAATCTCACTATTAGATCAAATTATAATAGATAAGAAATAGGTTCGTCTATAGTAAATTATATTTCGAAAATATAGAATATTCAAAAATATAAAGTGAATCACCAGAATTATCTAAAAACAGGTGAGCTTTGACCCAACCCTAACTATTATTTCAATATAAAGAGAAGTTAGAAGAATGAAGAAAATCTCACACTATATGCGTGAGATTTTCGCCTCTTTACATATCGCTTACTTTTATACAGTCGTTGCAAATATTTCCATAACACTCATGCTGCTCATCTATCTTTTTTCCGCATTCCGTGCACTTTTTCGAAGGCAGGTTTCTAAAAAATTCAGTAATTTTCCCTAGCATAACCAATCCCTCTTTCCCCTTTGTAATGTCTTCATTGTAATATAACAGAAAGTAAAATTCAATATCTGTTTTGATACAATGTTTAAAACATGCTTTTTTTTAGAAAAATGGGTATATTGAAGGAGGATCAATTTTCTTTTAAAAAGAAGGAGGACATTATGAAAGTTACAGTTATCGGATGCTACGGCGGTTTTCCGGCCGCAAATGAAGCGACGTCGGGCTACTTGTTTCAATCGGGGGATTATTCATTGCTTGTGGATTGCGGAAGTGCCGTGTTATCTAAGCTGTTTGGATATGTCCCGGCGGAAAAGCTGAATGCTGTGGTTCTGTCTCATTATCACCATGACCATATTGCCGACATTGGGCCGCTGCAATTTGCCAAGCAAGTCGGATCGTTCCTCGGCAAAGGAGAGCACACGCTTCCGATTTACGGACATGATGCTGATATAGAACAGTTTCAAAAGCTTACATATAAAACGCATACGCAAGGGATTGCCTATCAGCCTGATCAGCCGCTGACTGTCGGTCCGTTTACGATTACCTTTTTAAAAACGGTTCACCCGGTGACTTGTTATGCGATGCGGATTACTGACGGCAGCCATACTGTTGTGTATACTGCTGATTCGAGCTATCAGGATTCATTTATTCCGTTTGCGACAAATGCTGATTTATTGATCTCAGAATGCAATTTTTATGCTGATCAAGACGGGACAAGCGCAGGCCATATGAACAGCTTGGAAGCAGGGCGAATTGCAGAAGAAGCGGGAGCGGGCGAGCTGCTGTTGACCCATTTGCCTCATTTCGGCGTGCATGACAATCTTCGCAAAGAAGCCAAGACCGTTTTTAACGGGGAAGTGAACATTGCGAAATCTGGTTTTGTGTGGGAAGGATAAAGGAGGAGCACCATGTTATTTATTGACAATCAACATATCAATGATCCGCGGATCAATCTGGCCATCGAGGAATATTGCCTGAAATATTTAGACCCTGAACAGCCGTATTTGCTTTTTTACGTGAATCAGCCGTCTATCATCATCGGAAAAAACCAAAATACAATAGAAGAAATCAATACAAAGTATGTAGAGGAAAACGGAATTATCGTCGTCCGCCGTTTATCAGGCGGCGGGGCTGTGTATCATGATTTAGGGAATTTGAATTTCAGCTTTATCACGAAGGATGACGGTGACAGCTTTCATAACTTCAAAAAATTCACTGAGCCGGTGATTCAAGCGTTACATCAGCTTGGAGTGGAAGCGGAATTAAGCGGCCGGAATGATATTGTGGTAAATGGACGCAAAATATCAGGGAACGCCCAATTTGCCACAAGAGGCCGCATCTTCAGCCACGGCACCCTCATGTTTGATTCAGCCATTGATCATGTTGTGTCCGCTTTAAAAGTCAAAAAGGATAAAATTGAATCAAAGGGCATCAAATCAATCAGAAGCCGTGTGGCAAACATCAGTGAGTTTCTTGATGATAAAATGACGACCGACGAATTCCGCAGTCATTTGCTCAGACATATTTTCAACACTAATCACATTCAAGATGTGCCGGAGTATAAGCTGACTGAAAAAGATTGGGAAGTCATTCGCAAAATCTCGGAAGAACGCTATCAAAATTGGGACTGGAACTACGGCCGCTCACCCAAATTTAACCTGAACCATTCGAAGCGTTATCCGATCGGGTCCATAGATTTGCGTTTGGAAGTAAAAAAAGGGAAAATTGAAGACTGCAAAATTTTCGGTGATTTCTTCGGTGTGGGCGATGTATCGGAAATCGAAAACCTGCTGATTGGAAAGCAATATGAGCGCAGTGTGATTGCTGATGCCCTGACTGATGTGAATCTGAAGCATTATTTTGGGAACATTACGAAAGAAGATTTTCTAGATCTAATTTATTAATGTGAAACACATTGTTTGAAAGGAAATTTGTGTTTTGAAATAATGGAGGCAGGAGGGATTCACATGAAAGTGTTTTTAATCGGAGCGAACGGACAAATCGGACAAAGACTTGTTTCTTTATTCAAAGAGAATGCTGATCATTCCGTCAGAGCGATGGTCAGAAAAGAAGAACAGAAAGCATCTTTGGAAGCGGCCGGCGCGGAAGCTGTGCTAGCAAATCTAGAAGGAAGCCCGGAAGAAATCGCAGCCGCGGCAAAAGGCTGTGACGCGATTATTTTTACAGCGGGCTCCGGGGGCAGCACAGGCTATGATAAAACGCTGCTGGTGGATCTTGACGGAGCGGCAAAAGCTATAGAGGCTGCGGAAATCGCGGGAATCAAACGTTTTATTATGGTCAGCGCCCTGCAGGCCCACCGCCGTGAAAATTGGAATGAGGCACTTAAACCTTATTACGTGGCCAAGCATTATGCTGATAAAATTTTGGAATCCAGCGGCTTAGCCTATACGATTATACGTCCGGGAGGCCTTCGCAATGAACCGGGAACAGGAACGGTTTCCGCAGCCGTAGATCTAGAGCGGGGTGATATATCACGTGATGACGTTGCGGCAGCAGTCATTGCCTCTTTAGATGAAACCAACACGGAAAATCGGGCTTTTGATCTCACTGAAGGAGATACACCGATTGCCGAAGCTTTGAAGAATCTATAACACTACTGACACTCGGGGCTTTTTGCTCTTGAGTGTTTTTTTGTGTTTCTCTATAATGAAAAGGAAAGCTTATCTTCAATAATGAATGACTACTCATTCACTTTAAGGGGTGGGAGAATGAATCTGGTTTCGAAATTAGAAGAGACAGCATCTGAGAAGCCGGACAGCATCGCATGCAGGTTTAGGGATCAAGTGATTACTTACAAGGAACTGAATGACAATATTCAGCGTTTTGCGGATGGCCTTCAGGAAGCGGGCATGGAAAAAGGGGACCATCTTGCTTTGCTGCTTGGCAATTCGCCTGATTTTGTCATCGCATTTTTCGGCGCATTAAAGGCCGGTATTGTGGTGGTGCCGATCAATCCGACTTACACGCCGACAGAAATCGGCTATATGCTGACAAACGGTGATGTCAAAGCAATCGTAGGAGTAGATCAGCTTTTGCCGATTTATGAAAGCATGCATGAATCTTTGCCAAAGGTCGAACTCGTCATTTTATGCCGGACGGGAGAAAATGAGCAGGAAGCTTCAGATCCCGAGGTCAGAATGAAAATGACAACGTTTACAAAATTGTTGCAACCGACACACGGTGCTGCACGCCATCCAGAGCTTGTACCTGATGATACAGCGGTTATTTTATATACATCAGGAACAACGGGAAAACCGAAAGGCGCGATGCTGACCCACCAGAATTTGTTCAGCAATGCAAACGATGTCGCCGGGTATTTGGGAATGGATGAGAGAGACAATGTAGTCTGCGCTCTTCCGATGTTTCATGTTTTTTGCTTAACTGTCTGCATGAACGCTCCGCTGATGAGCGGCGCATGCGTGCTGATTGAACCGCAGTTCAGCCCTGCATCTGTCTTTAAACTTGTAAATCAGCAGCAGGCAACCATTTTTGCCGGCGTGCCTACGATGTATAATTATTTATTCCAGTATGAAGAAGGCAAGGCAGATGATTTTTCTTCTATTCGCTTGTGCATCTCGGGTGGTGCGGCCATGCCGGTCGCGCTGCTTACGGCATTTGAAGAGAAATTCGGCGTCACCATTTTGGAGGGCTACGGGCTTTCGGAAGCATCGCCTGTCACATGCTTTAACCCGTTTGACAGAGGGAGAAAACCAGGCTCCATCGGGACAAGTATTTTGCATGTCGAAAACAAGGTCGTCGATCCGCTCGGCCGAGAGGTCCCTGATCACCAGGTGGGCGAATTGATCGTAAAAGGGCCCAATGTGATGAAGGGCTATTATAATATGCCGATGGAAACGAAGCACGCCTTAAAGGACGGGTGGCTCTATACGGGAGACCTGGCAAGGCGGGATGAGGATGGTTATTTTTACATTGTAGACCGGAAAAAAGACATGATTATTGTAGGCGGGTACAATGTGTATCCGCGTGAAGTGGAAGAGGTGCTGTACAGCCACCCGGACGTAAAGGAGGCTGTTGTCATCGGCGTGCCTGATGCTGAAAGCGGCGAAGCGGTAAAGGGGTATGTCGTACCGAAACGGTCTGGTGTCACAGAAGCAGAAATGATGGCGCATTGCGAAAAGCATCTGGCAAAATACAAACGGCCTGCCGCGATCATCTTTCTTGATGACATTCCGAAAAATGCAACAGGCAAAATGCTCAGACGGGCGCTGAAAGATATGTTGCCTCATTAATGTGAGAAAAGCGAAGCAGCGGGCTTCGCTTTTTCATTTTTAATCCTTTGCTTCTTTTTTAATGATGTTTTGCAGCGCTTTGGTATCGTTTCGCGTTAATTTGTAATACGTGCCGTCTTTCAAAAAAACGGCCTGCTGGCTGTCGTCAATCCATAATCTGAATGAGTCAAATCTGTCTTTATGAAATTTTACCGTGCCTTCATAATCAGGAGCTGATGTTTTCTCAGTTTTCAGCTGTTTTCCCTGATTCATAATGTCCAGCATATCTTTGACGTGCTGTCTTTTTTCGATTTCAATCTTTTCCCGCCCGTCTGAAGACAGGGTGATCAATTCCGCATCAACCGATTGATACACATCGCCTGACCGGCTGTAAAGGTAGAAAAATGCAATAAACACAAGACCGATAACCACGATAGCTGCTACTAATTTTTTCATCTGCATCACTCCAAACATTTGCTAGTTTCTCCAGCAGTGGGTGATTCCATGCGGAAAAGTCCGAACTCACAGCTTGGTTCTAAGAAATTGGATTTATGATTACAATAGAAGTAATGGGTCTAGATGTGAGGAGTGAGGCGTTATGCGCAAGTGGATTGCGGGTGCAGGGCTTGCATATGTGTTGTATGGAATTTTTTTCTATTGGTATTTCTTTATGTCCGGCGATTCCGCTGTGCCGGAGGCCGTGAAAGGAACACAGGCTGACCCGGCTTCTTTCATGAAGCCGTCTCAATTGGCTGTCGCCGAACAGTATTCTGACGTGAAGAACTTTTTATTTTTTATCAGTATTCCTCTTGATTGGTTTCTATTTTTTGTATTGCTGGTCAGCGGTGTTTCAAAGAAAATCAAGAAATGGATGGAAGCGGCCGTGCCCTTTCGTTTTTTGCAGATGATTGGTTTTGTGTTTGTGCTTTCGCTGATCACAACGTTAGTGACGCTGCCTTTAGATTGGATAGGCTATCAGGTATCGCTTGATTACCATATTTCGACGCAGACAGCCTCTAGCTGGGCTAAGGACCAGGTCATAGACTTTTGGATCAGTTTTCCGATCTTTACGCTCTGCGTTCTCGTGTTTTATTGGCTGATCAAAAAGCATGAAAAAAAATGGTGGTTTTACGCCTGGCTGTTAACAGTGCCGTTTTCGCTGTTTCTGTTTTTTATTCAGCCGGTGATTATTGATCCTTTATACAACGATTTTTATCCATTGAAAAACAAAGAGCTGGAAAGCAAAATCTTAGCACTGGCAGATGAAGCCGATATCCCGGCTGATCATGTGTATGAAGTGAATATGTCAGAAAAAACAAACGCGCTTAATGCCTATGTGACAGGAATTGGGGCCAATAAGCGGATTGTTCTGTGGGATACAACACTGAATAAACTCGACGATTCGGAAATTCTCTTTATTATGGGGCACGAAATGGGCCATTATGTCATGAAGCACGTGTATATCGGATTGGCCGGCTATTTAATCGTGTCGCTAGCGGGATTTTATATGGTTGATAAGCTTTACAAGCGGGGGGTACGCTTTGCACGAAATCTGTTTCATGTAGAGGGCCGGCATGATCTTGCGGCATTGCCGCTGTTATTGCTTATCGTGTCTGTTTTGAGTTTTGCCGTTACGCCTTTTTCTAATGCCGTTTCCCGTTATCAGGAGAATAAGGCAGACCAATATGGAATTGAGCTGACAGGGGACAGCGAAGCCGCAGTCAGAACGTTTCAGGATTTGGCTGTTACGGGGCTGAGCCAGGTTGATCCGCCTTTTCTCGTGAAACTTTTCAGAGGGAGCCACCCTTCGATCATGGAGCGGATTCAACATGCGGAAACCGATGAAAATACGTCAGAACACCCGGCCTCAGAACAGGGGGCCGATTAATAAAAAAGAAGCAGGTATGGAGTGGCCTGCTTCTTTTTTATCTTATTGTGCAGCTGCTTGTACGTTGATTAACCCTTTTCCATAGTAGAAAGAGCTTCCAAGGTATGTTGCAGTGCTTTCTAAACGATCACGGACTTGCGCGTTTGTCCAAGTCGGGTGCTTAGAAAGAATTAACGCTGCTGCTCCGGCAACGTGAGGAGTCGCCATTGACGTTCCGTTGTAAGCGCCGTAAGTGCCTCCAGGCAGTGTGCTTTGGATGGTTACGCCAGGAGCCATCACATCAAGCTCAGAACCTGCGCTTGAGAATGAAGCTCTTTGGTTGCTGCTGTTTACTGCGCCAACCGCAATAGTAGAAGGATATTTTGCAGGGTAGCCGACTGTGCTTGTGCTGCCTGAACTTCCTTCGTTTCCGGCTGCGGCAACAACGACGATACCGCTTGCAACCGCTTTATCGACTACTGTTTTCAACGCTGTAGACCCAGTAGGTCCGCCAAGGCTCATGTTGATGACATCCATGTTGTTAGAAATCGCCCATTCAATGCCGTTAATAATCCAGCTGTATTGGCCGCTTCCTGTAGAATCAAGCACTTTTACTGCATATAACGATGCGCTAGGCGCTACGCCCAGAACACCAATTGTGTTATTAAGAGCGGCAACAGTACCGGCTACATGTGTGCCGTGAGAACTGCCGTCTTGGTATGGGTTTGTTTCAGAAGGTACGAAGCTTGCTCCGCCTCGAACGTTTAAGTCAGGATGAGAAGAGTCAATTCCGCTGTCGATGACAGCTACTTTTACATTAGAGCCTGTGTAGCCTTGAGAGTGAAGAGCCGGCGCTTTAATTTGAGAAATGCCGTAAGGAACAGATTGCGCATATTCATGTGCAACATGATCTTCTTCCACATAAGCAACACTCGGATCTTTTTTCAGTTCTTTTACAGCTTTTTCATCCAATGTTGCCGCGGCTGCATTTACATACTTAAATTGCTTTTGAACTTTCCCGCCTTTTTCAGAAATAACATCTTTTTTCTTGGCGGTGCTCATAGTCCCCATTGTCTGTTTAAATCCGACAATGTACTTCTTTTCTTCACTGTTTTTTCCGGCAGCCTGTGCAGACATGTTGCTGAATGCCATCGTGAAGATTAGCGTGAACGCAAACAACAAGCTGATCCACAATTTTTTGCTTCTCACTCTTTACCCTCTCCTTTTACAATTTCAGAGCAGCCTATTGATAGACTATTCTGTGAATTTATTGTAATAGATTGGATAATATTTTAGTAGACCCATTTTTTTGAGATTGTTTTATTTCTATTTAGGTATATCATCTCTCGCTATTTTTATAGTGGCTCGAAATAACTGTATACATACAGAAAAGAACGAAAATAGACATGAGTAAATAATCATTATGTTGAAATTTCATGTTTTTTCAGGTTAAATCCTCCCGCGACCAGAAAGAACCCTGTCGAATAAATCAGTTCCAATGACCTGCATGTTTTTCTTTGAGATCAATGGATATTATCGTGATATTTTTTCCATGCATGCTGAAAAAAGTATTCTGAACAATGTGGTTTACAGAAAATTCTATTAAAATATAAAATGAAATTCTTAACAACATATAGAGAGAAGGAAAAGGGATGAACATTCGACAAGCTGAAACAGCAGATGCGGCAGCCGTTGCGCCGCTTTTTAATCAGTACCGGGAATTTTATAAGCAGGCGCCTGATCTGGAAGGAGCAGAGGCTTTTTTGAAAGCACGCCTGGAAAATAAAGAATCTGCTATTTTTATCGCGGAAGAAAATGGGGAATTCATAGGTTTTACACAGCTTTACCCAGCCCTTTCTTCCGTGGCTATGAAAAGAATCTACACATTAAATGATTTATTTGTCGCTCCTTCTGTACGAAAAAAGGGAGTTGGCCGGCGGCTGCTTTCCGCTGCAAAGGATTATGCCTCGGAAAACGGAGCGAAATGTGTAAAGCTGCAGACGGAACATCACAACCGGACGGCAAGAAGTTTATATGAGCAAAACAGCTATGAAGAGGAAACGGCATTTGTGCATTACAGTCTTAATGTGCCGGAGAAGTGAAAATAGAGGCCTCATGATTTGGTTTTTTGGCTGATGTTCGGTTACGATAAAGATGAAAAGGAGTGTGCCGAATGTCAACGTTATTTCAAGCATTGCTGGCAGAAAAAAATGCAGATGATGTTTCAGTCAATGTCAAAACCATATCAACAGAGGATTTGCCGAAAGACGGCGTGCTGATTAAAACAGCATATTCTGGCATCAACTACAAAGACGGCTTGGCCGGAAAAGCAGGCGGGAATATTGTTAGAGAATATCCGCTTATTTTAGGCATTGATGCCGCAGGTACGGTTGTCTCTTCAAATGATCCGCGTTTTGCCGAAGGAGATGAAGTCATTGCGACAAGCTATGAGCTTGGTGTCTCACGCCATGGCGGATTAAGCGAATATGTTTCAGTGCCTGGCGACTGGCTGGTGCCTTTGCCAAAGAACCTTTCGCTGCAGGAAGCGATGGCGTACGGAACGGCGGGGTTTACAGCGGCGTTATCTGTCCATCGTCTTGAACAGAACGGACTCTCTCCTGAAAAAGGGAGCGTGCTTGTCACCGGAGCAACCGGCGGTGTCGGCGGAATTGCAATATCGATGCTCAGCAAACGCGGCTACAATGTGGTCGCAAGCACAGGAAACCGGGAGGCGGCTGACTATTTGAAGCAGCTCGGTGCTGATGAAGTGATCAGCAGGAAAGATGTCTATGACGGAAAACGTAAGGCGCTGTCCAAGCAGCAATGGCAAGGAGCCGTTGATCCTGTCGGCGGGAAGCAGCTTGCCTCGCTTTTAAGCAAAATTCAATACGGCGGATCTGTCGCAGTCAGCGGTTTAACGGGCGGGGGAGAGGTTCCTGCAACGGTGTATCCGTTTATTCTTCGCGGAGTCAGTCTGCTGGGAATCGATTCAGTGTACTGTCCGATGGATGTCAGAGCCGCTGTTTGGGAGCGCATGTCTTCTGATCTCAAGCCTGATCAGCTGCTGACCATCGTAGACAAGGAAGTCTCTTTAACAGAAGCACCTGATGCGTTAAACGATATTTTGCAAAATCACATTCAAGGAAGGGTCCTTGTAAAACTGTAAAATGAGAAGTTTCGGCTTGCAGAAAAAACGATGCTTTTTCTGCAAGCTTTTTGTTTGTATAGAATATGCAGGTTCATTCAAAGCTTCTGTATCACATGACAGCATATCCGTTTTCAAACATTCCTCCCAATCGTCACCCCATTCCAAATGAAACTTTCTATTCTGATTTTCAATAATAATAGTGATAATGATTATCATTACGTGTTATACTATCTTTTGGACACCTCAATTGAGATACAGGAGAGACTGGAATATTATGAAAAAAACACTGATTATTCTTACAGTTTTACTTCTTTCTGTCTTGACGGCGGCTTGTTCTTCTTCAGCCGGCAATCAAAACAGTGAAGAAAATAAAGTAGCGGTAACACATGATTTAGGGAAGACGAACGTGTCTGAGCATCCGAAGCGGGTCGTTGTGCTTGAGCTTGGCTTCATCGACACTTTGCTTGATCTCGGCATTACGCCTATTGGAGTGGCGGATGACAATAAAGCGAAGCAGCTGATCAACAAGGATGTACTGAAAAAAATTGACGGCTACACATCTGTCGGTACAAGGTCACAGCCAAGTATGGAAAAAATTTCTTCGCTGAAACCCGATTTAATTATTGCAGACACGACTCGTCATAAGAAAGTATATGATCAGCTGAAAAAAATCGCGCCGACGATCGCGCTTAATAATTTAAATGCTGATTATCAGGATACAATTGACGTTTCGCTTACCATTGCAAAAGCAGTCGGCAAAGAGAAGGATATGGAGAAAAAGCTGACAGCGCATGAAGAAAAAGTGAATGAAACAAAGAGAAAGATCAGTGCGAACAGCCAATCTGTGCTTTTGATTGGAAATACAAATGACACGATTATGGCCAGAGATGAAAATTTCTTCACATCGAGACTTTTAACACAAGTCGGCTATCAATATGCGATCAGCACGTCCGATAACAAAAAAACCGGTAATGGCGGCGACTCTGTGAACATGAAAATGACACTTGAGCAGCTGCTGAAAACAGACCCGGATGTAATCATCCTGATGACAGGAAAAACAGACGATATTGACGCGGACGGCAAACGCCCGATCGAAAAAAATGTTCTGTGGAAGAAGCTGAAGGCAGTGAAAAACGGACATGTGTACCATGTTGACCGTCAGGTATGGTCTCTGCGCCGCAGTGTGGATGGAGCGAATGCCATTTTAGATGAACTTCAAAATGATATGGCAGCGGAGAATAAATAAAAAAGACAGGCAAACGCCTGTCTTTTTTTATTGAATAAAACCGGATAAGTGGCTATTGATGTTATAATCTTTAATTTTCCATTTTTCTTCTGCAAATTCAATGTTGCTGAGGCAGGCATTGACAAGGCGCGTATTCTGAAGCTCGGGATCACCGCCGGAAATCTCTGTAAGCAGTGCGTGAATCGCTGCGCCGTGCGCGACAATCAGTACCTTTTGATTTGGATATGCGTGATTTACTTTTACCAATCCGCCCATCAGCCTGTCCGTGAGCTCTTCCAGCGTTTCCATGTTTGGATAGTTCTTGTCCGGATAGCGCTTTGTCCGTTCTTCAAGCGGCATCCCCTCCGCGTCCCCGTAATCACGCTCCTTAAAGTCATCCATCTCGACAATAGGAAGATTGAGGTATTCATTAATAATGTCCGCGGTTCTTCTGGCTCTTTTCAGCGGGCTGGTGACAATGATATCCCAAGAGAAATCTTTTAAGTATTCTCCGGTTTCCTTTGCTTGGCGTTCGCCTGTCTCGTTCAGCGGGATGTCTGTTTTCCCTTGGCATTTTTGCTGCAGGTTCCAATCGGTTTCTCCGTGTCTTACTAAGCAAACGGCTGTCATAAAATCCCCTTCCTGACTTTAATCTTATCGTTATTATACTAAATCAGAGGCATGCATCCTATGAAAAAGCCTATGCCAATACCTCAAATAATAAAGCCAAACCGATTCCGCCGCCGCTTCCGATGGCAGCGACAGCATATTGACAGCCTGTCCGTCTTTGCGCTTCATAAAACAATCTGGTGACCAGTGCCGCCCCGGAAGCGCCGTAAGGATGGCCGAGAGCTAATGCGCCGCCCCGCACATTGATTTTTGAATAGGGAATACCCAGTTCTTGTGAGCAGACGCATATTTTAACGGCAAAGGCTTCGTTGATTTCGTATAAACCGATATCGTCAGTCGTCAGTGCGTTAGCAGCTAGAAGCTTTCTGATCGCTTCAACCGGAGCGGCGGACGGATAGTTGGGATGAATGCCGCTAACGGCGCTTCCGATAAAGCGCAGCACAGGTTTATAGCCGAGGGATGCAGCTTTTTTCTCTTCCATGACAAGGAGTGCAGCCGCCCCATCTGATATGCCGCTGCTGTTGGCGGCTGTAACCGTTCCGGAGCTGGTGTCAAACACCGGCTTTGCACGAGAAATGATTGCTTCCATCGGCCGTCTTTTCAAGAAAGCTTCATCTGTTTCCAACTCCCCGAGAGGAACAATCTCTTCACGGTACAGCCCTTCAGTATGAGCACTCCAGCTGCGGTGATAGCTGTGAAGCGCGTATTCGTCCTGCATGCTTCTTGGGATGGCATAGCGTGCTGCTGTATATTCGGCCGCCATGCCCATATCGGGATCACCAACAGTGTCCGGTGAAAAGCGGGCTCTTTCTGAAAAAGGAGATCGGCTGCTGCTTTCTGAGCCGCCTGCGATATAAATGTTTCCGGATCCCGCTTTGATAAGATTGCATGCGGAACGCACTGCTTCAAGCCCTGAGCCGCATTGTCTGTCAATTGTCATGCCGGGAACAGATAAAGGAAGTCCGGCTTGAAGTGCTGACAGCCGGGCGAGGTTGCCGCCTCTGCCAGTGGCGTTTCCCAAAATCACTTCATCGATTTGATCCTCTAACTTTCGGCCGAGACAGCTGATGAGAGGAGCAGCCAAATCCTCCGGCAGAAACTGCTTCAGCAGTCCGTTTTCTTTTCCGAAAATCGTTCGTTTTGCATCTGCAATCACCGCGTTCAATCCACCATACCCCGCAGCCATTTTTTTACGCTGGAACGGGCAATTTTGCCGCTGTTAGTTTCCGGAATACAGTCTGTAAACACCCATTTTTTCGGGATTTTGTAGGATGCCAGTTTGTGTCTGCACCAGGCTTTCAGTTTTTTGGCGTCTGTATTCCCGCAAATGACGGCCGCGGCGATTTCTCCCCAATACTCGTCCGGAATGCCCGTCACAGCTGCTTTTTCAACCTCTGGGCAGGAGAGAAGCACACGCTCAACTTCTTCAGGGAATATATTTAATCCGCCATATACGATCATTCCGTTTTCTCGTCCTGCAATGTACAGAAATCCCTCTTCATCAACATAGCCCATGTCATCTACTGTCATCCATTCCGATTGATCTGATGTGCGGCTGTTTACATAGCCTGAGAACTTCATCGGGCTTTTGACGAATATTTTCCCGATTTCCCCCGGCTGACAGAGGTCCCCGGCGGCGCTGCGAATCTCTATGCGGACATTATGAAAAGGGCGGCCCGCTGAATGAGGTTTTCGTTTGCTGTCTTCCGGTGATAGATATGCCACAAAACTAAGCTCAGATGTGCCGTAAAAATCGTACAGCTTCAAATGAGGCCATTTGGCTGCGAGCTTCTCCTTGGATGCTGCCGGCCAGTCCGCTCCCGATGAAATGATTGTAACGGAGCTGTCAGGAAAAGCGTGAATATTGGCGAGGGCATCTGTCATTGTCGGTACGGTATAGAGTACGCTGATGGATTTCTGTGTGAACCACTCCTTCGTTTGAGCGGGAATGAATTTTTTAAGCAAACAAACGGTTCCCCCGAGATACAGAGTGCTGACAGCACCGAATAAAAAGTGAGAAGACATTAACGTTCCCGGAATCAGAACTTTGTCATTTGAGGAGACCGAAAAATCTGTTTCTGTACACTGAAAGCTTTCAACCCAAGAGCGATGAGAGCGCGTAAATGCTTTCGGCTTGCCTGTTGAGCCTGACGTAAAGCCCATATAAAAGGGAAGCTCAGGGTCAACGGCTGTTGCCGGATCAGCGGATGCCTCAGCGATATGCGCCATACAGTCTTCCAGCCAAACAACGGGTGTCAGACTATCTGTCAGTTTGTTTTTAAAAAGATATGAAGCCACCACAAAATCAGCACCGCTTACTGCCAGCCGCTCACCGCATTCAGCCGCACTCCAGCGTGTATCAATAGGAACGGCCGTACACCCGGCCGCGGCAGCTCCGGCAAACAGCTGTAAAAATGCAAGGCTGTTTGGGAGCAGGATGGCTACACGTTTTGGAACGTTTGGCTGTGTCCGCAGCCAATTGGCAGTTTGGGTGACCAGCCGATTCCAATCCCGATATGTAATATGTTCAGATTCAGTCTGGATTGCAATCCGGCTTGGATTTATATCGGCAAAGGATCTATATGTATGTGTAATGGTCACAGAATGTCAGCCTCCTTTTGTATACATCGTATCAGAAAGAGACAAGGCTTGGGTGATTTTAATGGCAAGCAGCGCAGATGCTGCCGCTTTTAATAAATCGCCGGGCACAAATGAAAGACTTATAAAACCCGCCTGTAACAGATCCATATGCATGATAAAAGCCTGTACAGGAATCCCAAGCAGGTAAATAAAGGCGATGCCGAATACAATATGAATGAAAAAGAGACGGAACACCGTTACCTTATGCAGTCTGTGAACGGTTAGGCTGATCAGCCATGAGGCGAACGGATAAGCCATCAGAAAACCAGCGCTCGGCCCGAAAAAAACGCCAAACCCGCCACGGCCGCCGGGCAATAACGGTGCTCCAAAGGCAACGAGCAGCAAAAAGACAAGCTGGCTTAAAAAAGCGGCTTTGGGTCTGAGGATGCTGCCGGCCAGCATGACACCGAGCGTCTGCAGCGTAATGGGAACGGGTGTAAAGGATAAGAAAAGAGGGGGGATAAAGCCAAGCACTGCCATCAGTGCAGTAAAGATTGCAATGTGCATCATGTCTATTAATTTCATATGAAACCCTCCAGCTAACGAATAAAATATGGTTCTACAATAAATGCAGACAGCTTCTATGTCAACTTAATATTAATGGAGGTTTACATAAGAAACGTAAAAAAACCGGCCCTCCGTTCGGCCGGTTTTTGATGATTATTCTTCTGTAAGTATGACGAGCGAATCAACAGAAGCAGCCACATGAGAAACGGCGCGGCTGACTTCCTGGAGCCCTCCGAGAAAGGCTTGCAGATCGACGTCAATTTTTCCGGATTGTTCTTTGCTGACTTTCATGCTGTGAACGATTTCATCGAATAAACGGTTAATTTGTGTCATTTTTTCTTTGCTTTCGCTGACAAGCCCGTTCACGTCTTTGATATGCTTCGACACGATGTTGATTTGTGTATTGGTGTTGTTCACAAGCTCGGACACTGTAGAAACGGTTTTTTTCGTATCTTCAGACAGCTTCCGCACTTCATTGGCCACAACAGCAAAGCCTTTGCCGTGTTCGCCTGCACGGGCTGATTCAATAGATGCGTTTAGTGACAGAAGATTCGTTTGTTCGGCAATGCCTGTGACGATGCCGAAGATTTTTTCAATTTGCTGTGCGATTTCATCCAGCTTCACCATTTCTTTTTCGATTTGGACGAGGCTCGTATCGATCCGATTCATCTGTTTTTGCTGGATTTCAAGCTCTTTTTTCCCGCCGATCGACTTTTCTTCAACGGTGCTGGATGTGACTGTGCCGGCTTTGGATGCTTCGGAAATGCCTTCAGATTTGTCAACAAGCTCTTGAACGGATCTGCTCGTTTCTGAAAACAGATTTGCGATCGACCCGGAGGTTTCTTGGATTTTCTGATGCAAAAGATTTTTCTTTTCCTCTTGTTCATCGCGAGTTTTGTTGTACTCAGCTTGAAACGCTTCAAGAACAAGCTGCTGTTCCAAGTTTAAGATTTTGGTTGTCGCTTTGATTGCTTTCAGCAGTTCATGGTGATCTGAAATTGATTTTTCATAAATATCAATCATTGATAGAAGCAATTCCTGAAACGCCCCCATGTACCATTTTGGCAGAAGGCCGATTCGTAAATGGATAGAAGCAATTTTATTTCGTTTTTCAATGAATTCATCATCAATGACACCGGCAAACATTTCCTGAATATGCCGTTTTAACGTTTGTTTTAAGCGGTCAACTGAGCTGTGGTCGTTAATAATATCCATTAATGAGCTCTCATGGTCGAGGTTTTTATAGAAAGCGTCCACGATGTAAACAATGTTTTCTTGGATTAAGGGCTGAAGCTCCTGCAGCACGTGCAGCTCTGGGTCTCCCAGCCTGACCATTTTGAGCTGTTTTTTCACATCTGAGAACTTGTTTGTGAGCTGAATGCGATTTTTTTGCTGTGCGTTTGAATCTGAAAAATAAGCTGTTTCTTTTTTTCTATCTTTTTTAAATAACAATACAGTGATCCCCCTTGGGAAAAATATAATTTTATCTTTTGGTTTTTTAAGCCTTTTTCTTTTTTATCGGTCAAGGGGAGCACGAATGAAGACGCCAGATAGAAATTATTTATAAAAAAACCGTTCAGTTCACTGAACGGTTTAATCAAGGTCAATTTGTTTTAATGGTTTGATGGCCGGCCCTTCAACTACCTCGCCGTTTGGTTTAAAGCGTGATCCGTGGCACGGACAATCCCATGTGTGCTCTCCATCGTTCCATTCCACTTCACAGCCTAAATGGGTGCAGGTTGTATCAACAAGATGCAGGCACCCTGTTTCATCTCTGAATGCCCCCGCGCGTCTCCCGTTAATGGTGACGGCTTTTCCTTCACCTGGCGCGATCTCTTCAAACCCGACGTCGGGTTTTTCAAGCTTTCCTTTAATGAAATGCTTGGCCACATCTGCATTATAGGAAATCACCTTTTGCAAGCCGGGATTCAGATGAAAACGCGACGGTGTAAAAATGCTCTCATATGGATTGTCTTTTTTCTCCACAAGGTCTGACAAAAGCTGAGCTGCGACAGCTGATGATGTCATGCCCCATTTTTTGAAGCCGGTCGCAACGAGAATATTGTCTTCGTTTTCAGACATAGGTCCGATGAATGGGATTTTGTCGATAGTCACGAGATCCTGTGTGGACCAGTAATAGGGAATGCTTTCGATTCCAATTGTGCTTTCTGCCAATTGTCTCAGCGTTTCGTAATGGGTCGACATGTCTTTTCCTTGGCCTGTTTTATGGCTTACTCCGCTGAATAGAATCAGCTTTTCTCCGTTGGCAATGGTGTAGCGAAGCGCAACTGACGGCTGATCTATACTTACATACATGCCCTCAGGATAGTCGATCTTCGGCTTGACGGCGAGGACATAGGATCTGTCAGAATACATTCTTGTTGCATATAATCCGCCCCCGTCATAAAAAGGGAAATGGGAGCAGCATATGATAAATCGGCTTTTAATGGCGTGCCGGCTTTTTGTAACAACTTCAGGCATTTCCCCTTTTTTAATATCAAGCGCAACAGTCTCTTCAAAAATCCGTCCGCCTTTTTGCACGATCTGATCAAGAAGCGCCGTTAAAAAGTGAAGCGGGTGAAATTGGGCTTGGTTCTTCATTACAAGCGCCAGCTTAGAGCCGACGGGAAGGGGAAGATCTTTTACGAGGTCTCTCTCAATCCCTAGTTTTGTATATGCCTCATGCTCAGTGCGGATTTTTTGTACAGCATCTTCACTTGTTGTGTAAAGGTAAGCATCTTGTTTGGTCCATTCGCAATCGATCTGATGTTCATCAACAATCCCTTTTATGTAATCAATTGCATTTTGGTTCGCTTCATAATAAAGCCTTGCGTGGTTCAACCCGAAGTTGCGGATAAATTCATCATAGATCATATCGTGCTGAGCTGTCACTTTTGCCGTTGTGTGGGCCGTTGTGCCATTGAGAACCTGATTTGCTTCAATCAGAACGACTCGGAAGCCTCTTTTGGACAGCTCATAGGCCGTCGTGATTCCTGTAATGCCTCCTCCAATAATAGTGACATCACATTCCGTATCCTCTTGCAGCGCCGGAAAAGAAGGCAAGTCCGCCGATGTTCTCCAATATGTTTCAGGAGCTTCTTTTGAAAAATGTTGATTAGCCAAGCCATTGTACCTCCAATATCATTTATTCTTAATTTTTCCACTTTCTATCTTTTCATACATAGGAAGCAGGCTTTATTCATAACATAATAGGGTTGAAAAGGAGTGATTGCATTGGCGAATGAGAAAAAGAAAACATTGCCGCCGCAGCATCAGGACCAGCAGCCGGGATTCGAATATCTGATGGATCCCCGTCCGGTATTTGATAAGCCGAAGAAGGCAAAAAAACTAGCGGGCAAAACGGCCATTATTACAGGTGGAGACAGCGGGATCGGACGCGCTGTATCGGTGTTATTCGCAAAAGAAGGGGCGAATGTGGTCATTGTGTATTTTAATGAACATCAGGACGCCGAAGAAACAAAGGAGTATGTAGAGAAAGAAGGGGTGAAGTGCCTGCTGATTGCAGGAGATGTCGGAGATGAAGCCTTTTGTAACGAGGTGGTAAGACAGGCCAGCCAGGCTTTTTCATCCATTGATATTTTGGTCAATAATGCCGCTGAGCAGCATGTGCAGCCGAGCATTGAAAAAATCACTAGCCACCAGCTGATCAGAACCTTCCAGACAAACATTTTCTCTATGTTTTATTTAACGAAGGCTGTGTTGCCTCATTTGAAAAAAGGAAGCAGTATTATCAATACAGCATCGATCACCGCGTACAAAGGCAATAAAACACTGATCGATTACTCAGCGACAAAAGGAGCCATTGTCACTTTTACAAGATCCCTTTCCCAATCGCTTGTCCAGCAGGGCATTCGAGTCAATGCGGTTGCGCCGGGACCAATCTGGACACCGCTCATTCCGGCCAGCTTTGCCGCAAAAGATGTGGAAGTGTTTGGTTCGGATGTGCCGATGGAACGGCCGGGCCAGCCGGTGGAAGTGGCGCCGAGCTATTTATATCTTGCCAGCGATGATTCTACTTACGTCACCGGGCAGACCATTCATGTCAACGGGGGAACGATTGTAAATGGATAATTAAAAAAGCCAATCCTTAAGGATTGGCTTATTCGCTCTGTTTGAGCGCTGCATATTCTTTAGAGAGCGTAAGAAACGCATCTTTATCTTTTTCGTCCAAGGCTTTGTTGATTTGGTCAGTCAGCATGGTCAACCGACGCTTAAACAAGGATTCATCGAGCACCATTTGAATGTAAATATCCATCATTGTTACATCAAATTCTTTTGTTTTTTGCGTGTTGCGGGACTTCATGAGCTCAGTGTACGACTTTTTCTCTTTCATAAAGAATCCCCCCAATGCCTTTTTTATAGTATATGGATAACGGTCGAAAAAATCAATAAATTTTTATAATTTTTAGACAACTAATACTTGGCAATCTATCGACATATCCTGCGAAGTGCTGTGTTATGAGATCATATAGTAAAGTAAAATCGGTTTATTACTAGTAAAATAGAACTAAAAAATATAAATAAAAGATGATTTTAGTTCATTTGTTAAAAAATCCTGTCGTTTTATAAACACAGATGATAGATTATTAGTATAAAATTTGCAGAAAAAGGATGGAGGCCATAACATGAGTCAGAAAACTGACGCACCACTAGAATCGTATGAAGTAAACAGCGCAACAATTGCCGTGCTGCCAGAAGAAATCGACGGCAAAATCTGTTCAAAAATCATTGAAAAAGACTGTATGTTTTACGTCAGCATGAAGCCGCTGCAAATTGTCGACCGAAGCTGCCGATTTTTCGGATCAAGCTACGCGGGAAGAAAAGCGGGAACTTATGAAGTGACAAAAATTTCTCACAAACCACCAATCATGGTGGACCCTTCGAACCAAATCTTTTTATTCCCTACACTTTCTTCGACTAGACCCCAATGCGGCTGGATTTCCCATGTGCATGTAAAAGAATTCAAACCGACTGAATTCGACGATACGGAAGTGACGTTTTCAAACGGAAAAACGTTGGAGCTGCCGGTCTCATGCAATTCGTTCGAGAATCAGGTATACCGGACAGCCTGGCTCAGAACCAAATTTCAGGACAGAATCGAACACCGTGTCCCGAAACGGCAGGAATTTATGCTGTATCCGAAGGAAGAGCGGACGAAGATGATTTATGATTTTATTTTGCGTGAGCTTGGGGAGCGGTATTAGAAAATAGAAAGGAGCTGACCAAACAGGGCAGCTCCTTCTAAAACGCTAGGCCGTCGGAATTCCGCCGGTGATGCCGTATATTTGAGATGTCACATAGCTTGAATTCTCTGAAGCTAAGAATACATAAACATCTGCCAGCTCCACCGGCTGGCCGGCGCGGTTTAATGGTGACGGCGGTGTTCCTTTGCCGAATTTCGGAATGTTTTCAGTCGGCTGTCCGCCGGAAATTTGCAGCGGAGTCCAGATTGGTCCTGGCGCAACAGAGTTCACTCTGATGCCTTTGGGTGCAAGCTGTTTTCCGAGCGCAACGGTAAAGCCGATAATGGCGTTTTTCGTCGCCGCATAATCTAACAGCATCGGACTTGGATTGTAGCCTTCAACTGAAGTTGTGGTAATAATAGACGCGCCCTCCGGCAAATACGGAAGCGACGCTTTAACCACCCAATATAGGGAGAAGACGTTCACTTCAAACGTTTTATAGATTTGTTCGGTAGGAAGGTCTTCAATGTTTTGCACTGCTTGCTGTTTACCGGCAACGAGCGCTAACACATCCAGCCCGCCGAGTTCGTTATGCGCTTGTTTGACTAAATCCTGACAAAACGATTCATCACTCAGATCACCTGGAATCAGGACTGCCTTGCGTCCTTCTGCTTCAATCAGTTCTTTTACTTCTTCTGCATCAGGCTGTTCCGCGGGCAAATAGTTGATTGCGACATCGGCGCCTTCCCGGGCATAAGCGATGGCTGCAGCGCGGCCAATACCGGAATCACCGCCGGTGACAAGAGCTTTTCGGCCATTTAGTTTGCCAGCTCCTTTGTAGCTTTTTTCTCCGCAGTCCGGCACCGGCTTCATTTTTTGCTGCAAGCCGGGCGGTTCTTGGTATTGTTCAGGAAATTCATCGTGAAAAAATGCTGTTAAAGGATTGTTTCGTTTTGTATCAGACATCATCAACGCCCCTTTTTGTGTGTGGTGTACATTCGTATGTGTACCCTTGAGCAAAGTGAGGAAAACATGTTTTGGCAGTTTGCATCTCTGCAAGACAAAGAAAGCCGAAAAAAATGCCGCTCCTTCCATATTTATCTTGTAAAATAGGGTGAATTGAATTATGATAAAATCGCTATAAAACAACTAAATATTGGGTATGGGGGAGTATATTGTCATGAAAAAAGCCGCGGCGCTTTTGCTGTCACTCGGTCTCGTTTTCGGTTTTTCATACGGAGCTGACCATGTGGCGGAAGCCAAAACGAAGGTCAAGACGTATAAGAACTGCAAGGAATTAAACAAAGTGTACAAAGGCGGGGTAGCCCGTACGTCCAAAGTGAAAAATAAAGGCGGAAAAACGAAGTACAAGCCTTACGTATCAAAGGCGCTTTATGACGCCAATAAAAAGAGCGACCGTGATAAAGATTTTATCGCCTGCGAACGCTAAAGAAAAAAAGCAATCTGTTGTCCAGATTGCTTTTTTCTTGTTTAAGCGGCTTGATCAGCAGTAGCGTTTTTTGTTTTTCTTGTCATGAGACTGACCGCCATCATGACCGTAACATTCAGCAGCAAAGCGACAATGCCGACGTTTAAGTCTTTCGCCGCTTGTGGCAGCGCCGGAAATAACGTGCCAATTGTTGTTTCCGTAACCGTAATATAAGAAACGGCTCCGACACCGGTTATAATGCCGGCAAATGCTCCTTGTTTGGTCACGATATGATGCTTGAACAGGCTGAACAGCAGGGCCGGAAATAGCTGTGTGACAAGGCTGTAGCCCATCAGGAGAAGCGTAACGATTGTGTTCCCGCCTTTGAATGTAAAGTACACAGCAATCAGCGCAATCACTGGCACTAAACATTTAGCCAATAATGACACTTGCTGTTCCGTCGTGCGGGGAGCAAACACTTGATAAACATTTTTGGCAAACAAAGTGGAGGCCGACATTAAAATCATAGACCCCGGCACAAGCGCCGTCAGCAGTCCGGCTGCTCCGATGATTCCGACAAACCAAGGATCGAAGGTTTGAAGAGACAGTCTCAAAAGTGATAAATCCGCGTCTGCGCCTTTCAGACCGGGAACTTGCAGGATAGCCGCAAAGCCGACAAAAAGGACGAATAGAAGGACCAGCTGATATAAGGGCATAATAATGGCGTTTTTCCGAAAGACTTTTGGGTTTTCTGCTGAATAGGAAGCGGAAAACGTATGGGGCCACATGTAAAAGCCCAGCGCCGTCAGCAGCACGGTTGAACTGAACCATGCAGCACTTTGCCCTGTTTCGGGCAGGGTAATAAAACCGGGATTTGCGTTTTCAATCTGCTGAAACATGTCTTGAAATCCGCCGTAGTAATGAATCGGCAAATATACGCCTAAGAATAAAACGACAGCCAAAATCATGATGTCTTTGACAACGGATATCCAGGCGGACCCGTGGATGCCGGATACCATAACGTAAACTGTGATTGAAATGACGCCGATCCAAATGGCAGCAGTGGGAGAAATTTTTCCGTAAGATGTTTCCGATACAATCAATCCAAGCCCTTTCAGTTGCAGCACAAGATAAGGAATAAGAGCGGCGATGCCGACCAGTGAGACGAGCACGCCAAGCAGCGGGCTGTTGTACTTTTTGATGAAAAAATCGGACTGCGACATCAGCTTATGCTGTTTCGCATAGGACCATATCGCAGGCAGGAGCCAATAAGAAAGGATGTAAGCCAGACAGCCATAGGCGATGATGTAAAAGGCCGGTCCGCCTTTCCCGTAGGCCCAGCCGCTTCCGCCGAGAAACGTAAATGTGGTATAAATTTCGCCTGCCATCAATAAGAACACGAACAAGGTTCCGAAGCCGCGGCCTCCGACCGTCCACTGCTCAAGATTCATGTCTTTCCCTTTTTGGGCGCGTACGCCGAGAAACATGCTGAATAGCAAGACGCCGAAAATGATGATGAGAGCTGCGTTCATTCTGCTTCCTCCCTTTTATTTTCTTTGTCAAGGACATACACGATCGCCATCAGGACAGAGGTCAGCAAAGCCCACATGACGACATAGGCGAGAATGAATGGCATGCCAAACAGATAGGGTGTCACTTTGTTTGCAAAAGGGATGCCAAGCAAAAGTCCGATGAAGGGCAGAGCAGCAAGAATGTGAATCAGTTTCATAGAGTCCTCCTTTGATTAAAAGTTGGGCGGTGCGTGTCATGTGCAGGCTGCAAATCATGTCGTTAATTTGGCGGCACATGTCACTTTTTGGGGAGTAAAAGGCTGTGGTACGAATTATAAATAAATTTATTTTGTTTGTATAGTGTGAATTGTCAGAAATTTATTGGTGAGGCGCCCGGAGAGTGGACGGGCGCAAGGAGGAGAGATCAGAATGATTCGAAAGACTCATGGCGCGTCCGGCGCAAATAAATAGAATGTTAACAAACTGCTTACTTGCTCACGGATTCGCGGGTTAAAATAGCGGTGTTTTTCTTCGTAGCCATCAATGACAAATAAATAAAGTGTAAAGGCTTCATCACGCTCAGCCTCGTGGATGGCAATTTTATTTTTCCTCAGCTCTTTTCTGACCTCAATCAGATCCTTTTGTGCTATTTTTAATGATTCGTTGATAAGTTGTATATAAGGGTGTTTTAATTTTAATGTGCTTTTTCCAATTCCGTTGAGATCACGGTTTAAAATGGTAATGACCATAGGCAAAAAAAGAGCCCGCTCTATCAATTCGTATCCTTCTGGCTGCAAATGAGGCATGGTAACTCCTTCTTTCTTAAGGGAACGTTTGTTCTAATCGTATTCTATATCGGCTGGTGAAATATTTCAAGACAGAAAAAATCGCCAAAACTTTTTAGTTTTTCGCCGAGAATGTGTAGAATAAGGATAGACAAACCCGGTGAGGAGTATAAACGTTGGAGCAATTTTTATCCTATTTGACAGAGGATCGTTTAACAGAATTATTTCAAAGCTATAGGGCTTTCGGTCCGCTTATTGCTGTGCTGCTGCCTTTAGTTGAAGCATTTCTCCCGTTTTTGCCGCTTATCGTTTTTGTGGTGGCGAATACCAATTCGTTTGGATTGTGGGAAGGCTTCATCCTGTCATGGGCCGGATCAACAGCGGGGTCCATTCTCGTGTTTTTCATTGTCCGTCATTATGGACAAAGAAGAGCTCTTGGGTTCATCCGCAGGCATCCGTCTGTCAGAAAGCTTATGTTATGGGTGGAAAGACACGGTTTTGGCCCGATGTTTCTTCTGCTTTGTTTTCCATTTACACCGTCTGCCGCGGTGAATGTTGTCGCCGGTTTGTCAAGGATCGGGACGCGGCCGTTTGTTTTGGCGGCAGCCTCGGGAAAGCTCGTCATGATTTTTATGATCAGCTTCATCGGATATGATCTTCACGCGCTGATCACGCAGCCGATTCGCACAGTTATTGCCGTTGTGGTAATTGCTGTCTTATGGTATGTCGGCAAAAGGGTGGAACGGCATCTGCATGTGAGAGCCAGCCAGCGTGAGCATGATGGAGGGAGACAGTAACATGAAAAAACGGTTTTGGTTTCTTGCCGGTGTTGTTTCCGTCGTTCTCGCCATTCAAGTCAAAAATGCCGTCTTTATTGATTACAAAGTAGAAGGCATAAGCATGAACCCGACTTTTCAGGAAGGGAACGAACTGTTGGTCAATAAATTTTCACATCGATTCAAAACCATTCATCGTTTTGATATTGTTTTGTTTAAAGGCCCTGATCAAAAAGTGCTGATAAAGCGAGTCATTGGGCTGCCCGGTGAATCGATCAAATATAAGGACGATCAGCTGTATGTGAACGGAAAACAGGTGGCTGAACCATTTTTGAAACCATTGAAATCTGTATCTGCCGGAAGTCATGTAACGGGAGATTTTTCTCTGAAAGAGACGACAGGGAAAAAGACGTTATCGAAGAGGCAATATTTTGTGATCGGAGATAACCGTATATATAGCTTTGACAGCCGGCATTTTGGTCCGATCAGGGAAAAAGACATTGTCGGAGTCATTTCGGATTAGGAAGCTGTACACTGAGAAAAAGGCGCCATTTGCTAGGCGTCTTTTTTGTGCTGATTGGAAAAATATGTTGCAAGATCATTTGTCAGCCGATATAATCAATTTTGTTACGTATGTAACGAAAATAAAAAATATGTTTTTTCTCGTCACTGTTTATCAGGGTTTTTATTAAGTTGCAAGTGAAACAAAAGGAGTGGAGCTTATGATGAATTACGAAACAGTCATTATCGGAGGCGGACCGGTTGGATTGATGCTGGCTTCTGAGCTGGCATTGGCAGGGGTAAAAACATGCGTGCTTGAGCGGCTTGAACAGCCAATGCCGTATTCGAAGGCGTTGACGCTGCATCCCCGCACGCTTGAACTTTTTGAAATGAGAGGGGTGCTTGAGCGTTTTGCGTCTCGTGGGAAAAAGATATCTTCTGGACATTTTTCAATGCTCGATACCCGTCTTGATTTTTCCAGCCTAGATACGAGTTGTCCTTATACGCTATTGCTTCCTCAGACCGAGACTGAACAGCTGCTTGAGGAACGTGCGCGAAGCCTGGGGGCAGAGGTGTTACGAGGGGCAGAGGCGCTAACGGTAACGCAAAACGAAGAGGGGGTGCAAACCATTTTCAAGGATCGGGAAGGCAGTGTGCGGACGTTGAGCAGCCTGTTTGCCGTTGGCGCTGACGGAGCAGGGAGCGTTGTTCGGAAACAGGCGGGAATTGCGTTTCCTGGAACAGACAGCACCGTCACCGCAGCTCTTGGTGATGTGAAGCTGCTTTCTCCGCCGCCATCAGGAGTCTTGTCGCTTTGTACGAAAGAGGGGGGAGTCATGATTGTTCCGCTTTCTCCTGACCGATACCGCGTTGTGTTGATCAGCCCTTACCGCACGCAGACGCCGAAAGATGCTCCTGTCACAGAAGAGGAGCTGAAAACAGATCTCATCCGGATTTGCGGAACTGATTTTGGCTTAAACGAGCCTACGTGGATGTCCCGATTCGGGAATGCCTCCCGTCAAGCGAAGCAGTATCGGAGCGGCAGACTCTTTCTTGCGGGCGATGCAGCACATATTCATTTTCCTGCTGGCGGCCAAGGGCTGAATGTCGGTCTTCAGGATGCCATGAACCTTGGATGGAAGCTTGCGGCGGCTGTCGGCGGCTCTGCACCTTCATGGCTTTTGGACAGCTATCACGCTGAGCGGCATCCGGTGGCGGAAGATCTTCTTCGGAACACAGAGGCGCAGACGCGGCTGATGGATTTCACGAAGGCCGGTCTCCATTTGCGAAGCATGGTGTCCGATATGCTTGCTTTTCCCGATGTGAATCGCTTTGTAGCGGGCCAAATTTCTGCAATCGATGTCGGGTATGAAGCTGACCAAAACATGCCGCCGCATCGGTTGAACGGCAAAAGACTTCCGGATGTGGAACTGCGGCTTCCTGATGGCAGTATGGAACGCCTCTATAACTGCCTGCATAACGGGGCATATGTTTTGCTGTCACTGAAACAAGGAGCTGATAATGACCATATCCCATTTAATGGCTTACACACAGTGTGTGCTTCTCTTGCAGAGCCGCGTGAAGAGTGGAGAGACGTGCATACTGTATTGGTTCGGCCTGATGGTCATGCCGCCTGGGCAGTCGATGCCGCCGGGCCAGATGCGGCAGAAGTGATTCAATCAGGTATCAGACGCTGGCTCCCAATTGCCAGCCGTGTGTAACACAAATCGATTGTTTCATCTGTAACAAAACGTTATGATATAAGAAACAATTGATTAATAAAGGATGGAAGAGCCGTATGGATACAGAACATACTAAGCGATCACTTTTTGAATTATATACGGAACTCATTCATCAGCAGGAGAAATGGGAGGGGCTCATAAAAGCCTTTTTGGCTGATGAAATGAAGAAGCTGGATCAGGAGCACGGACAAAAATCTCAATTGACGATGACAGAAATTCATGTTCTTTCCTGTGTGGGGGAGGGTGAGCCGATCAATGTCACTTCGATTGCCGCCAAAATGAATACGACGAAAGCGACGGTGTCACGCATCAGCACAAAATTGCTTGGCGCCGGCTTCCTCCACAGAACACAGCTCAGCGATAATAAGAAGGAGGTCTACTTCCGTTTGACGCCGGCAGGGAAGAAGCTGCACAGCTTGCATCAATACTATCATCAAAAGGTCGAGCAGCGTTTTCTTTCCTTTTTTGACCGTTATACAGAGGAAGAGATTCTGTTTGCGGAAAGGCTGTTGCGGGATTTGGTGACAAAATGGTATCCATCCTCAGAAGAAATGGAAGAGGGGCTTCACAAAGTTTTTAAATAAAAGACACGCACTGAGGTGCGTGTTTTTCACGTTTCTTCTTTCTTTTTCAAGATTGTAAGGTAAATCAGATTTCCTCCGGCTAAAATGATAAGCGGCAGTCCAGGGGAGCTGGATGTCACCAAATTATAAATCAGCCAGATTCCTAAACATATTCCATAATATAAGTGCATTGCTTTCTCGGGGTTGTCGCGCAGCAAACTCCCTTTAAAAATCTTTTTCATCATAACGCCCCTATTAATTTTATGATTTCTCCTTTAGTTTACATGTATCTTCGGTTCATCTCAAAATTTGATCTTTGGCTTTTGTTGCTTCTTCAGAATATTTCGAGGAATTTTAGAATTATTTTTGATGGGGAGCAACAGGCTAGTATACCTTGATTTATGGATGGATCATAAAACAATTCTGTAAATACCTTTGCTGCGTGACCTGAACGTATCTCTGACAGGTACAGAATCATCATCACTTCTATCTCCCTTGCAAAAACACTGTTTTCTCCTGATAAAAAAGAGGACATTAAGTCCTCTTCTTCCTTACGATATGATTTAATTTACACGTTTTTCACTGTGTTTTTGAAGCTTTGCTTTCAAGTGAAATAGGGTTATCTGTTTTAGTTCGCCTAATCTTTACAGAAATACCTACTAGAATGACCGCCATGGTTGTAAATATTCCCATGGTTAATAAGATTGTATCCTGATTTAAACTCCATCCAATTAAGAAAGAGATGATTGCTCCTCCGAAACTGGCCGAAGCAATAAATAAACTTGTAACTTCGTCCACGTACTTCTGAATAATGATGGATGCTAGTGTTAAAGCAATGGGAAATATGCCCGCTATACTTAAACCAATCAAAAATGTACCACCCAATTGAAGTATGGGGTGACTTATATAAGGGAAGGCAATCAACAAAACAATTAAACAACTACAACTGAATAGGAGGTACTTAGAAAAATCGAGCCTTCTGCTTACTAAACCAATCAGTATTCTTCCTATGATGATTCCTACCCAGAAAAAGGAGACACTGATAAGACTAATTTGTTCATTGCCTTGGTTTATCATGATGGAAGGTAAAAAGTTGGCGAAATTTGTTTCAATCCCGGCATATAGGAAAGCAAAAAATACAAAAAAGCCTAATTGCTTTGATTTCTTTCTATCTCCTATAAAGTATTGAAACGCTCCTACATCTGGCAAGGCCACTTGCTGGTTAGCATGCTTGGCGTCCTTTCGGTTCTTGGATAAGAAAATGAGCCACCCTGCTAATAGGACGAACAAAAAGGTCAATATGCAGTAATACGGTAAATACCAGTTATTGATATCGATGAAGGAATTAATGAATAATGGGAAAGATAAAGCGCCTAATCCAAAGAGGACTTCCAGCTTACTCATTTTTTCTGCATTACTTTCGAAATTAGCAATAACAAAGGAACCAACTGTCGTTTCTAATGTACCTGCTCCATATCCTAAGAGAAAAGCCATTACAACAATATAATACCAATCCTTAGTGAGAAAAAAGATACTTAACGCTACAAGCATTATTGTCAAAGCTAAAGTAAGTGTCCTAAAGTGACTGTATTTCTTAATCATTAACGGTGCGATTAATACTCCGCTTAGGAATCCGCTAAACTGAAAGAAAATGATGATCGAAATATCATCTGTTGTCTTGTTAAAAGACTCTAAAAGAAATGGTGTCAAACTTCCTGTTGATATATGGATAATACCCACTGTGAAAAAGAAAGCATATCCAAATAAATATGTCCCTCTTACCATTCATTACACCCCTATATGAAAAAGCAGGAAAATAAATTCCTGCTTTTTCAGTAACTTATCTCTTCGAAATACTAGTTGACTGCTAAAACAGACATTGTTTGAGAGTTGCTATCTTTCTCAAAGAACATTTCTAATACTTCCTGTGATCTAAAACCATCGTTAAAAGAAGGGATCTCAACCCAATCTTTCTGAGTTGAAGCAATCCAGTTGATCAACTCGCTTCTAAAAGAATCAGCCCAACCATAAAATTCGTTTGGCGGATCGTTTAATAGACTTTGCGGTACTGGGCAGTCTACCACGTTCAAGCCATCTATGAGCTTGTAAACGTGAGGGTTACCAGTGTGGTATTTAAACTCTTTTTTGTGTCCAACTACCTCAATGCTAAAACCGCAGTCTTCAGGTACAGAACATTTTGATGTGATAATATTTACAAATACCTTGTTCTTCAATTGTCCATAAATTTCTGCATAGTCATCTACAAGTACCTGTTTATCCTCTTTTGTTTTTACATTTGTGTTCATCTTTGCCATTACTGATTCTGTGATGAAATCACTCTCAAACAAATACCATACCATGTCGATAAGGTGAATACCCAGATCTCCCAATGATCCACTAGTCTTCTTACTATTAGCGTCATCTCTCCAAGTAAATTTCTTACGTCTAAGCGCACTATTTTTCTTGAAGTGTACTTTTATAGACAGTATGTTACCTAGTTCATTATTGATAATTAAGCTTTTTAAGATATTTACGTAAGACAAATATCTATAATTAAATCCCATACTAGCTCTTACGCCTAACCTTTGAGCAGTATCTTTCATTATGCTTGCTTCCTCAAGAGAAATAGCCATAGGCTTTTCGCACAATACATGCTTATGTTTTTCTAATGCTTGCAAAGCATGTTCTTTATGGCAGAAGTTTGGTGATGCTACAATTAAACCTTCAGAGACATCTATAAGTTCATCTACATTTTCATATGTCTTCCCACCGAAAGTTTTCACAAAGCTTTCCGCATTTTGTTGATTTATGTCATACACTCCTACTAACTCTACATTTTTTATTGTAGATAAAGCAGTTGCGTGCGCTTTTGCAATACCGCCTGCACCTATGATACCAATCTTCTTCATATCTATTTCCTCCTCATTATCCAATTAATTTTTTTAAGGTATGAGTAATTCCTTTTGAGTACTCACTATCAGTTATCAATTGGTGCAGGTTTTTTGCTTCTTGTGTTGCATTTTTTAGTAGATATCCATTTCCTACTGCCTGTAACATCCGAACATCATTTCCACTATCTCCAAATGCGATAGCTTTTTCAGTATTTAGGTTGTATTTCTCTAACATAAACTTTACAATTTCATTCTTTCCTGTTCCCATGGGTATAAAATCGACATCATAGCTGTCTTCTGGATCACCCGCTAAAGGATTACACCGATTTATATTTACTGAAACTCCGTATTCCTTGCAGATTTTTTCAATAGCTAATAGGTTTTTCTTGTCGTTTATTTCATCTTGTTCCTGATAATAGAAATTATGCTTATACCGTGACGTTCCTAATTGAGTTTGAGGATTCAAAAGAATGTTATGATTTTCATGTAACTGTTTTACAAGTATCTCAATCTTTTCTTTACTAAACTCTTCATTTATACGACTGTTCCACTCATTATCTTGCTGTCCGAAGTTATGCTCTGAAAAGTACGTAATTTCAGTTCCAAGATCACTAGCTATAAAATGTGGGAAATATCTAAATTTTCCTCTTCCCATTTTATCGAGAATAGATTCTATACTACTCCCAGTAACCCATCCGATTAGTAGTTCCCCAGCTTTACTTTTTTGTTCTAGATAGTCTTCGAGTTCATATATGTCTTGTTGTTTTTGTTCATCGATTGTATGCGGAAAATACGTTTCATCAAAATCACAAAAAACAATATACTTAGGATGTTCAACCTTGGATAACGTTTTATACTCTGACTTCTTGCTTAATAACATGAAACAGTCCCTCCATTACTCTGTCTTGTTCTTCTAAAGTAAATGACGGATATAATGGCAAATGCAGTACCTGACTATGAGCCTTTTCCGTATGAACCAATTGGAGTTTTGTATACTTGTCCTGTACTAGTGGAGTTTTTTGCATATGAGACAGTATTGGATAATATACATCTGTTTGAACACCAAACTCTTCATTTAATTTCGTCATGATATCTGTCCTGTCTTCTGTTCTTACCTTAATAGGAAACAGATGCCACACATGATCTTCACTTAATTCTGGTAATTCAATGAGGCCTTTATTCTGTAATTCTGCTAATTGAGTAATGTATCTATCCGCCAAAAACAGTCTTTTGAAATTGTTTAATGAAAGATACTTCATTCTCTCTAAACCAATTGCTGCCTGTAAATTGTCCATTTTTGAATTCAATCCAAAATTGATGACTTTCTTATTTTTTACATTTACTTCAAAACCATGATAACTAAATTGAATGCACTTTTTAGCGAGTTCTTCATTATCAGTTGCTATTGCCCCAGCCTTACCGCATACACCAAAATTCTTATATGGATTAAAACTTAATGTAGTGATGTCTGCATACTTTCCTAAGTCTGTCAGTCCAATTCCTTGGCAAGCATCTTCAATTACTTTCAATTGATAACGATTTGCTATTTGACGGATATGCTTCATTTCTGAATGTTTTCCGTACAAATGCACAGGTAGAATAAACTTTGTAGAAGGAGTTATTGCTTCCTCAATTTTGTTAGGATCGATGCAGAATGTTTGTGGGTTACTATCTACATAGATAGGAACGCCTCCCAAGGCTAACACAGCATTTTCAGTAGCTGAAAAGCTATTAGCTGGCATGATCACTTCGTCCCCTCGGTTTAACCCTAAAGCCAATAATCCTATCATAATAGCATCCGTTCCACTGCTGGTTGCAATTACATACCTTTTATGTAAATATGTAGATAAAACTTTCTCGAATTGCTCTAAATAGGAACCACTCGTAAATTTTCCAGTTGGCAAAACTTTAGATAATGTATTTAAGATATCATCCACTTCATCATTGGTTATTAATCTGTCTACAGGCATAAAAGGGACTTTATTAATTTCGCGATTTTTTTGGTAGTTGAAAAGGTCATTTTCAATATCTGTATTTTCTTTTAAGACTTGTCTTAATCGCTCGTTTACAATACTGTCTTCAATAACAAGTTCTTTTCCTTGTACGTCACCTTTTAAGTGTTTTAGCAGTAACATGTTTTCTTTACTTTTACCTGAAACTCTAACCTGTTTTTGCATGAACAGTACCTCCAATGATTTATAATCTGGAAAATTTGATACAAATTTATCCTAATTTCTGAAACCGATAACATGTCAATAACTTTTTTGAGGAAGGGAAAATATGCCTACAATTGATGAAATAGCAAGATTATGCAATGTGTCTAAAACCACAGTCTCAAGAGTGTTGAATAATCACCCTTATGTGTCGAAAGAAAAAAGAGATACGATCTTAAAGGCTATTAACGAACTTGACTACACTCCCAATTATTTGGCTCGTAATTTTAGGAGAAATAAGACACAAACGATAGCTTTATCGGTTCCGAGTATCGACCATCCATTTTTCGCTCGATTAATAAAAGGGGTTTCTCATGAAGCACTGTTTAAGAATTACAAGGTCATTGTATTTCAAACCTTTTATGACAAACAGACAGAGCTGGAGCTATTAGAGTTATTGAAACACAAAGAAGTGGATGGTATTATTCTTGGAACTCTAGAAAATGAATGGGATAAGATATCTCCTTTCTTAAAGTATGGTCCTATCTTATTATGTAATGAATATCATCACTCAGCGGACATCACGATCATTGGGTATGATGAATTTGAAGCGACATACATGGGGGTAGTACATTTAATTGAAAGAGGACATGAAAAAATTGGATTTTGTTTTGATACTCCATACAGCGAAGCTCAATGTCAGAGGAAAGAGGGTTACTTGAAAGCTTTACGAGATTACAATTTACATCATAGAAACGAATGGATATTTGGTGAATTGTTTAATATCGAGGATGGCTTTCGTGTTTTTCATAAGATAAAGGATCTAAAGGACAGACCCTCAGCAATATTTACAGGAAATGATCAAGTCGCCGCAGGGATTATTAAACAGGCGATAAAAAATGGCTTTGACGTTCCAGAAGACTTAGCTGTAATTGGTTTTGACAACCAATCGATTTGCCAAGTAGTGACTCCGACCATCACAACAATTGATATTCCCATAATAGAATTAGGGCAACAGGCTGTGTTGAAAATGATCGAGTATATTTCGGGTAACACTTCTTTAAACAGAAGAATTATTAAACTGCCAACAAAACTTATTATAAGAGAATCAACTTAACTATAGATTTTCACTTCCTTATCATTTTATAACTGTGTATAGAAAAAAGAGGTTATTCATATAATAACCTCTTTTTCAATCAGGAAATTTCACTTTCCTGCCCCATTTTGAAGTCTCCATACTCTGCAGAATAGAGTGACTCCCCCCTTTTATGCCTAAGTCTTTCTTTTTTTCAACTAGGCATTGCTGCCGCTTATCGAACTCTCTTTGCCTTTTTTTTCACCATGAAGATGGTGAAGCAGACGATAAAACGGCGGCAAGAGGGCAATGACAAGGATGACGCGTATGACCTGAACCGCAACGACAAAGGTGGAATCGGCATGCAATGTAACAGACGTCGTTGCCATTTCCGCGATGCCGCCGGGGGCAAATGCCAAAACAGAGGTGATCAGCGAAATTCCTGTCAGTTTGGAAACAATCACCGCGCTTAAAAGCATAGCGGCAATTAAGCCGACTGATGAAATGAAACCGACGATCATGATACGTGTAACGCCGGCAAACATGCTTTTGTACATCTTAGAACCGATTGTAGCCCCTAGAAATATCTGCGAAAGATGGTTTGCCTGTGACGGCCACCATGCAAGCATGTCATGGCCTGTTATTGAAGCGCCGCCTATGTGCACGGCCGCTACACCGAGCATACTGCCGAGCAGCCACGGAGCGGGAAATTTTAAATATTTTGCCGCTTTGCAAGCTCCCCAGGCAACGAAAATGAGAACGCCGGTCCACAGTACGGGAGCGAGCCCGATTTCTGTCGTGGCAGCGGATACCGTTTGGGTTGTGGCATTTGCGGGACCATCTTGTTTAGCGTAAATCAGGATAACCAAAAACGGAATAGACAGGACCACGAGCAGCACCCGCATCATTTGAACGAGACTGACAATAGCGGTATTGGCACCGACCTCCTGGGCAATACTCGGCATGGCGGACAGTCCGCCGGGAGCCGTGCCGACAAAGCTGGTCATCATATCTGTTTTGCTGAAACGCCAAAGCACATAGCCTGACAGCATGGCAAGGAGTATCGATAAAATCAGCATGATGCCGACCGAAAACCAATGATCTTTGAGGACAGACAGAACGGATAGGTTCAGCTTTTGGCCCAATTCAATGCCGAGGATCATCTGCCCGAGAGCGAGCCACCGGCGGTTAATTCCTTTTTGATCTGGCGCCATCATCAGCCAAGCCGGCCGTAGCATAGCGAGACAGCAGGCGACAATCAGCGTTCCGATCATCCATCCGATCGATATTCCGGTTAACGAAAGAATAAACCCCCCGGCTGCACTGATTGCGATAAACCATACATCTGTGAGGAGATTTTTGTCTTTCTTCAATATAAAACCCTTCTTCCTATTAACTTACAGCTCCAATTGTTCATGTAGTGAATGTATCATTACTATAGTATATTTTTGTTGATAATGAAATTATGAATTTTTTTCTGTCAGCCATTCACTTTTCTTATGACCTTATATTCAATCCTCTCCATGATATGAGACTGCAAGAAACCGGCGGCGAGAAGACAAGCGGAAAGACTGTAGAACATGATTTCTCCGCCAAACGAAGTCAGGATCAGTCCGCCGGCCAGCGGTCCGATTGACCGTGAAATATCCCAATGCAAGCCGTATATCGCATAGAAACGGCCGAGCATATGCGGCGGCGCCAGCCGGGAAATAAAGGTTTGAATATGAGTGAGTCCGATGCTTTCTCCAATCGTCATCACGGCAGCAGTCAGCATAAGCAGCGTCAATGATGTTGAGAATGCAAAGCCGGCGGCCGCAAGTGAGTAGCTGATATAGGTGATGAGAAGAATCGCTTTCATCGAAAACTTTTCTGTCCATTTTACTAGAGGAACTTGAAGAACAAAGCTTAATAACGCTTTTGCCGCTGAATAGATTGCCAGCATGGACAGGTAATCAGGAAACACACTTTTGCTGAACAGCCTGTATGTCGTTTCTGTTTGCGCGTATAACATGCTGATTGGGAGAGAAAGCAGCAAAAGGATCAAAACAGGCCGATATCTTGTGAAACGCTCGGATAATGCTGCGGGATGATCGGCTTTTAGCGGCTTTGTTTCTGGTAATTTAAAGGCGGCGATAAGAAAATAAACGAACAGGGCCGCGGCATCTAATGCAAATATCCAAACGGGATCTTGAGCGTACAGCAGCAGCCCAAGCAGCGGACCTGCCGTCAATCCTGCTGAGTAGATGGCATTGATGACGGCAAAAACTTCCGAACGTCTGCTTTCCGGCGTGCTTTCGGCGATCTGTGCGCGTGATGCAGGAATGTACAGGGATCTGCCGATGCCGTTGAGGATATAAAGGAATGCGAAAAAATATGCATCATGAGCAAAAACAAAACCCGCCATTGCAGCTGTTTGCAGAAGCAGGGCAGTAAGGATCGCTGTTCGCCGTCCGAGCTGATCTGTCACACGTCCCGCTATGAGTGTCAGGCAAATATCAGCGAAGGGCTGAAGACTGATGATAAGCATGGGAAGCATCACGCTTCCGTTTAATTGCTCATGCAGATACAGCACCATAAACGGCCCCATCATGGCACCTGTCAGGCTTGTCAGCATTTCGCCGAAAAACCGGAGCCAAACGGGTGCTGTGTAGCGGGATTTCATTGATTGGAAGAGGAGAAACATGTGATTTCCGCCTTTCGATGTTTGATATAGTAGTAGTGTATAAAAGGGGCGGCGGGCCAAAAAGAGAAGAAAATTAGTGAAAAAAATTCCCCTTTGTTGTCAGGAGGTGCAGGGATTGAAGCTGATTGACCATTATGTGGCGCTCGCAAAAGCTGAGAGCGGCGAACCGGGACAGATGAAGGAAATGCCGCTCAGTGAGATTGCGGCTTGTTTATATTGTACAGAGAGAAATGTGAAGCTGATTTTACATAAGATGGAGAGCAAAAAATGGATCATTCGCGAGAGCGGATCGGGGCGCGGCCATAAATCAAAAATCGCTTTTCTCCGTCAGCCGGAAGATTTGCTGCTTCAAACTGCCAAGGAATATACAACAGCCGGAAAGCTTAAAAAAGCAAAAGAACTGCTTGAATATTATCAGCCGGTGTTTCCTGGGATTCAAAATGTGTATGACATGTGGTTTTCTGAGGTGTTCGGTTTTGTAACAGAAACCGGACAGGATGGTGAACAGGATGTGCTGCGCTTGTTTATAGCCCCAGCAGCGGTAAGCAGTTTTGATCCGTGCAGGATTTTTCTGCGGTCAGAGGGCCATTTTGTCAAGCAGATTTATGATACACTGGTCCGATTTGATCGGGAAAAGAGAGAGCCGCAGCCGCATTTAATCCACGGATGGAATAAGGCGGGGAAAAAACGGTGGAGATTTTTTCTTCGGAAAGGCGTTTCTTTTCATAATGGAAAGCCATTGACGTCAAGGGATGTTGTATTTACGTTTCAGCGTTTTATGGATCATGATGAAAATCCATATAAATGGCTGCTGAAAGGTGTTGAACGGATTTCAGAGAAAGGGCCTTTTTGTGTGGACATTGAGCTCGATCAGCCAAATGAGCTTTTGCCATATATTCTTTGTGATGAACGGCTGTCTATCCTGCCGGCAGAAATGAACGGCGAGGTGAATGGAACAGGACCTTTTTGCCTTGTTCAGCATGACGAACACATGCTCATTCTTCAAGCCAACGAGCGTTACTTTAAGGGCCGGGCATTCTTAGATCGTATTGAGTTTGTGTTTTCTGAGCAAGCAGATGATATGTACGGTTTTACCCTTCGAGAAAAACAGAAACCTCCTGAGCGGCAAACTGTTTTTGAAGAACGGCATGTTCAATACTTGTCACTAAACCTCAGAAAGAAAGGGCCGCTTCAGCATCCAAGCTTGAGAAAAGCCCTTCGGCTGCTGATTTCATCTGAACAGCTCGTTCGTGAGGCGGGAGGACACAGAAGCATTCCTGTATCATCTTTTTTCCACCGGGCGCCTTTTGATTGGGGAGATGCTTCACCTGCGGAATTAATGAAAAAAAGCGGATATGCGGGAGAGACGTTGTCACTATTCACTTTTTCTGAAACGGATCATTGCGAGGACGCAGCATGGATTCAAGAGATTTGTGAACGGAGCGGCATTAGGCTTAATCTGGAATTTTGTACTGCTGCCGATTTGCGCCGACCGGAAATCGTACAAATGGCTGATATCATTCATGACAGCGCAACGTTTTATGAAGAAGGTGAGTTTGGTTTTTTACATTTGCTGCTTTCGGAGAACAGCTTTTTGCATCAGCATCTTTCAGGTGACCAGAAACAGACATTTTCAGAAATGATAGAACGGTTTTTCTCATTACCCGACCGGTCTTCCAGAATGAATATAGTAAAACAAATTGACCGTCAGCTTATAGGGAGCTTCAGCGCGATACCGCTGTATCAAAATGTGCTTGAGGTAGCATCGAGTGAGACGGTTGAGGATCTCATGCTGGATGAAGAGGGGTGGATTGATTTTTACTCTGTATGGCTGTCAAAGGAGTGAAGAGGGCTCTCATTTGACCCCTCTCATGCTTCTGTTACGCAGCCATGTTGCGGCAGAGCTCAGCGCAGGCAAAGCAAGACTTCGCACACGCTTGGCAATGATCATGATCATGCTTTTCGCATTCAGTGCCGCAGGCTTCACAAATATCGGCGCAAAGTGCGCAAATTTCTTTCATAAAGGGGCTGTCCGTTTGCATGGCTTTCACTGCCAGCGCGCAAATATCCGCACATTCCCTGTCAAGCCGGATGCAGCCGCTCAGATCGTGGTGTGCACTTTCTGCCAAACATTTTGTGAAACAATGGTTGCAAGCTTCCATACATGTGATACAAGCTTCAATGGTTTGCTGCATGCTTGATTCCTCCTCATATGTTCGTGTATGATTTTATGTTTCCCGGCTGATGGTAAGAAAAACAGTGGAGTGTGTTTTCGGGGAAGGGGTATGTATATGTACCCTGATTGGGTAAATCTAACGTTCATCAGATAGTATAGAAACCAAACATCGTGATTTTGTTCATCCCGTGCGGCGTGCGTAAAGATACCCTTTGCCTTTATATTTGAGGTTCCTCAGCTGCGCGTAAGGAAAAGTCAATGGTTTCCTGATCATCTTTAAAAGCGACATCAAGTCCTTTTGTAAAAGTGTCCACGCATTCCTCTGTTTGTTTCGGCATGATATGTTTGCGTAATGGCTCCGTATATTACGTAGATGTCGGATCTCAACGCGCCTGATTTCTTCAATTTGTTTTCTGTCCTAAGCAGGGTGGACCAGTTCAGCAAGCCTGCGGTAGGATTGAACCACGCTCAATTCTCCGTTGATGGCCTTCTGAGATTTTAAATGAAAACGGGGTCTTCCCGAGATTTCGCTGGATAAGGAAAATAGCTGTAATACAAGGGGGTTCAGCTTCAATCTTAAGATATTGGGCTTCTGTAAAAGTATATGTGAGGCCAGGACACATGTGCGGAGAAAATCAGCTTCTTATAAGTGGAAAGGCCGTTTTTACCAATAGATCAGATTGGTCATTTTCGTCAATGTTCGATAAAATATAAACAGATAAAAAGAGAGGGGTCTTCTAATTTGGGAGCAGAGTTTTTAGTAGGCAGGTCCGGGAGTGGAAAAACGAAGCTGATCATCGACAGCATTCAAGATGAACTGCGCCGGGCTCCATTCGGGAAACCGATCATTTTTCTAGTCCCGGATCAAATGACGTTTTTAATGGAATACGAGCTTGCTAAAACGCCTGATACGGGCGGCATGATTCGTGCTCAAGTCTTCAGCTTTTCACGACTGGCCTGGCGCGTCCTCCAGCATACGGGAGGAATGAGTAGGCCGTTTCTTACGAGCACGGGCGTACAGATGCTCCTGCGGAAGCTCATTGAAGAGCATAAACAGGAGTTTAGAGTCTATCAAAAAGCAAGTGACAAAAGCGGTTTTACCGCACAGGTAGAACGGATGCTGACTGAGTTTAAGAGATACTGTCTGGAACCGGAAGATATTCGCCGGATGGCGGATAGCGGAACAGCTTCCGAGTATCGAGGGGAACGTGTTTTATCTGAAAAGCTTCATGATTTATCGATTCTGTACCAGCAGATGGAAAAAAGCCTAGAAGGTCAGTATCTTCATTCTGAGGATTATTTGACACTATTGGCAGAGCATATCCCGCAGGCGGAAGATTTGAAAGGGGCACATGTCTATGTAGACGGCTTTTATCAGTTTACACCGCAGGAATTCAGGGTGTTAGAGCAGCTTATGCTTCAGGCAGAGCATATCACGTTTTCACTCACAGCGGACAAGCCGTCACATGAGAGGGAGCCGCAGGAACTTGATTTGTTCAGAATGACGGGAAAAACGTATTATCGCCTGCACCAGACGGCAAAGGAACTGAATCTGGACATCACCTATAAAGAGCTTGATGGATTAAAGCGGCACAAGTACGTACCGGAATTAGCCCATTTGGAAGCACAGTATGAAGCGCGTCCGGTTATTCCGTTTGCTGAGAAACAAGAGGCTTTTACCGTGATGCAGGCCGCAAACAGACGGGCAGAGCTGGAAGGTATTGCCCGGGAAATCCATAGTCTTGTCAGAGAGAAGGGCTACCGTTACAAGGATGTGGCGATTTTAGCGCGTCAGCCGGAAGACTACAAGGATATGGTCAAGGAAGTATTTGCAGATTACGAGATTCCTTATTTTATTGACGGGAAAACATCTATGCTGAACCACCCGTTAGTGGAGTTTATCCGGTCAAGCCTTGACGTATTAAAGGGGAATTGGCGTTATGAAGCAGTGTTCCGCTGCGTGAAAACCGAACTGTTATTCCCGCTTAACGAGCCGAAGGCCAAGGTAAGAGAGCAAGTTGATCAGCTGGAGAATTACTGTATCGCTTACGGCATCAAAGGCGATCGCTGGACAAAGGGCGACCGTTTCCACTACAGACGTTTTGTGTCGCTAGATGATGAATTTGCGCAGACCGATCAAGAAATTGAAATGGAAAACATGCTGAATGACACGCGCGATTGGATTGTTCCGCCGCTGTTCCAGCTGCAGAAACGAATGAAAAAAGCAAAAACGGTTCAAGAGAAGGCGGAGGCGCTTTACCGTTATTTAGAAGAGACGGATGTGCCGCTGAAGCTGGATCAGGAAAGACAGCGGGCTGAGGAAGACGGCAGAATCATTGAAGCACAGCAGCATCAGCAGGCATGGGACGCTGTCATTCAGCTGCTTGAGGAGTTTGTGGAAATGATGGGCGAAGATGAAATTTCTCTTGATTTGTTTCAGCAGATGATGGAAACCGGTGCAGAGTCGCTGACATTCTCTCTCATTCCTCCGGCGCTTGATCAGGTGTTTGTCGGCAATATGGATTTGTCCAGAATATACGGTACCTCATGTACCTTTGTGGTTGGGGCAAACGACGGCGTCCTGCCGGCTCGCCCTGATGAAAATGGCGTGCTGTCGGATGATGATCGTGAGTGGCTGAAGACGATAGGTATTGAGCTTTCCTCCGGCGGGCGGGAGCGTCTGCTTGATGAGCATTTCCTGATCTATATGGCGCTTTCTAGCCCATCTGACCGCCTTTATGTGACGTATCCGATTGCTGATGCGGAAGGAAAAACGCTTTTGCCGTCGATTGTCATCAAGCGGCTGGAAGAACTGTTTCCGCAGCATCGCGAGCGTCTATTGACAAATGAACCGGAGCAGGTCAGCGATGAGGAACAGCTAATGTACCTTGTCAATAAAAGTGTGGCGCAATCATACACCGCTAGCCAGCTCAGATTATGGACGAGGGAATATGAGATCAGCGACGTCTGGTGGAGCGCGTACAATGCGCTGATGAATGAACCTGACAGGCTGGAGTCGAAAAAGCTTTTCTCAAGCCTGTTTTTCCGCAATGAAGTCAAGCAGCTTGAACGTTCTGTATCGAGACAGCTCTATGGTGAACGTATTCAAGGGAGCGTGTCGAGGATGGAAACTTTTAACGCTTGTCCTTTCTCCCATTTTGCGTCCCACGGGCTGCATCTGAAGGAACGTCAATTTTTCAAGCTTGAAGCACCGGATATCGGGCAGCTCTTTCATTCCAGTTTAAAACTGATTTCAGACCGGCTTCGTGAGCAAAAAATAGATTGGCGCGACCTAACGAAGGAGCAGTGCGAGCTGTTTTCTTATGACGCGGTCGAGCGGCTGGCACCGAAGCTGCAAAAAGAAATTCTGCTCAGTTCAAACCGGCATTATTACGTGAAGGAAAAACTGCAAAAAATTGTGACACGCGTGTCCGGCATTTTAAGCGAGCATGCGAAAGCGAGCGGATTCGTGCCGATCGGCCTTGAGTTGGGCTTTGGCGGAAAGGGCCCGCTCCCGCCGCTTACCTTTAAGCTGAAAAACGGCTGTACGATGGAGCTCGTTGGGCGGATTGACCGCGTGGATAAAGCGGAAAGCTCTAAAGGCCTGCTCCTCCGGATTGTCGATTATAAATCCAGTGATAAAGGCCTTGACTTGGCGGAAGTGTATTACGGACTTGCGCTGCAAATGCTGACGTATCTGGATTTATCGATTACACATTCGTTAGACTGGCTAGGAATGAAAGCCACGCCGGCCGGGGTGCTGTACTTCCATATTCATGACCCGATGATACAATCGAATCTTCCGCTTGGACTTGATGAGATTGAACGGGAAATTTTTAAGAAATTTAAGATGAAGGGCCTCCTCCTCGGTGATCAGGAGGCAATTCGCCTCATGGATACAACCCTTCAAGAAGGAAGATCAAATATCATCAATGCGGGCTTGAAGAAAGACGGCTCTCTCAGATCGGATTCAGCAGCAGTCGGTGAAAAAGAATTTGAGCTGTTGACGAAGCATGTGCGCCGCACCTTCCAAGAAGCAGGCGAGCAAATCACTGACGGGCGCGTATCCATTGAGCCGTATAAAATGAAGAACAAGACACCTTGCACATACTGTGCGTTTAAATCAGTATGCCAATTTGATGAATCATTAGAAGAAAACGAGTATCGTCAGTTAAAGGCCGAAAAGGACAAGACGGTACTTGATTGGATAAAGAAGGAGGCTGATGGCAATGAACATTCCTAAACCGGCAGACAGCACATGGACAGATGACCAGTGGAATGCCATCGTCTCAACCGGCCAGGATATCCTTGTGGCAGCGGCGGCAGGATCTGGTAAAACGGCTGTTCTTGTGGAAAGAATGATCCGGAAAATCACGGCGGAAGAACATCCGATCGATGTAGACCGGCTTCTTGTTGTCACCTTTACAAACGCCTCAGCTGCAGAGATGAAACACCGGATTGCGGATGCACTGGAAAAAGAGCTGGTAAAACGCCCAGGTTCGCTGCATATCCGACGCCAGCTGTCTCTATTAAACCGGGCCAGCATTTCAACGCTTCATTCGTTTTGCCTGCAGGTGCTGAAAAAATATTACTACCTGATTGATCTTGATCCGGGCTTTCGGATTGCTGATCAGACAGAAGGCGAACTTCTCGGGGACGAGGTGCTTGATGAGCTGTTTGAGGATGAATATGCAAAGGGCGATAAGGCGTTTTTTGAGCTTGTCGACCGATACACAACTGACCGGCATGACTTAGATCTGCAATATCTCGTGAAACAGGTGTATGAGTATTCCCGTTCCCACCCGGATCCGGAAACATGGCTGAAAAGCTTTGTTCATTTGTATGATGTAACAGAAAAGAGCGCGATCAGGGAACTGCCGTTTTATCCATATGTCAAAGAAGATATTGCGATGGTGCTGGAGGGAGCAAAGGAAAAGCTTCAGCGTGCTCTTGAGCTGACAAAAGCGCCGGGCGGACCTGCGCCGCGCGCTGAAAATTTTCTCGATGATCTCGCGCAGATTGATGACCTGATTGAGCATCAGGATGACTTCAATGAACTTTATAAGCGCGTGCCCGCTGTCTCCTTTAAGCGTGCAAAAGCGGTGAAAGGGGACGAGTTTGACCCCGTCTTGCTTGATGAAGCGACAGACTTGAGAAATGGCGCCAAAAAACTCCTTGAAAAACTCAAAACCGATTACTTCACCAGAAGCCCGGAGCAGCATTTAAAGAGTTTGGCTGACATGAAGCCTGTCATTGAAACACTCGTACAGCTTGTCATCAGCTACGGGAAAAGGTTTGAAGCCGCAAAGCAGGAGAAATCGCTCATTGATTTTTCTGATTTGGAGCATTATTGCCTGTCCATCTTGACCGCTGTGAACGAAAAGGGTGAACGTGAACCAAGTGAGGCGGCAAGATTTTATCAGGAGCAGTTTCATGAGGTGCTCGTCGATGAATATCAGGATACCAACCTGGTGCAGGAATCCATTCTTCAGCTCGTCACAAGCGGGCCGGAAGAGACAGGAAACCTGTTTATGGTAGGAGATGTCAAGCAGTCGATTTATCGATTCAGGCTTGCGGAGCCGCTCCTTTTTCTGTCTAAGTACAAACGGTTTACAGAGAGCGGAGAAGGGTCGGGCCGGAAAATCGACTTGAACAAAAACTTTCGAAGCAGGGCTGATATTTTAGACAGCACAAACTTTTTGTTCAAACAGCTGATGGGCGGCAAAATCGGCGAGGTCGATTATGATGAACAGGCTGAACTGAAACTCGGCGCGGCGTATCCGGAAAACAATGAAACGGAAACCGAGCTGCTGCTGATTGACAAGTCCGAGGAGACGGACGCAGGAGAGGAAGCGGAAGAGCTGGAAACGGTACAGTTCGAAGCAAAAGCGATCGCCAAGGAAATACGCAAGCTGATCTCATCGCCATTTAAAGTATATGACGGGAAAACGAAGACACACCGCAATATTCAATACCGCGATATCGTGATTTTGCTGCGATCCATGCCGTGGGCGCCGCAAATCATGGAAGAGCTGAGAGCTCAGGGCATACCGGTTTACGCCAATTTAACATCAGGCTACTTTGATGCGGTGGAAGTGTCTGTCGTGCTTTCTGTCCTGAAGGTGATTGATAACCCGTATCAGGATATTCCGCTTGCTTCCGTTCTGCGTTCACCGATTGTCGGTGCTGACGAGAACGAACTGTCTTTGATCCGGCTTGAAAACAAAAAGGCGCCATACTATGAAGCAATGAAAGACTATCTGGCAGCCGGCGACCGAAACGATGAGCTTTATCCAAAGCTGCAAACGTTTTACGGGCATTTGCAAAAATGGCGCGCATTTTCGAAAAACCATTCGGTGTCCGAGCTGATCTGGGAAGTGTACCGCGACACAAAGTATATGGATTATGTTGGCGGAATGCCGGGCGGAAAACAGCGGCAGGCTAACTTGCGCGTCCTCTATGACCGGGCACGCCAATATGAATCGACGGCATTTCGCGGCCTGTTTCGTTTCTTGAGGTTTATCGAACGCATGCAGGAACGCGGCGATGACCTGGGAACGGCGAGAGCGTTAAGCGAACAGGAGGATGTTGTCCGCTTAATGACCATTCACAGCAGCAAAGGGCTCGAATTTCCAGTCGTCTTCACAGCGGGACTTGGCCGGAATTTCAACATGATGGATCTCAACAAATCCTATCTGCTGGACAAGGAGCTTGGGTTTGGCACGAAATTTATCCATCCTGAATGGCGCATCAGCTATCCGACGCTTCCGCTCATCGCGATGAAGAAAAAAATGCGCAGGGAGCTGCTGTCTGAGGAATTGCGTGTGCTCTATGTTGCTTTAACGCGGGCAAAGGAGAAGCTGTTTCTTGTCGGTTCATGCAAGGATCACCAGAAACAGCTGGCAAAATGGCAGGCATCGGCATCCCAAGCTGACTGGCTCCTGCCGGAATTTGATCGCTATCAGGCGAAAACGTATTTGGATTTCATCGGACCTGCTCTTGTCAGACACAGAGACTTGGAGTCTTTGGCTGAGGGCGGTGCGGCAGCGGCTTCTGATATATCAGGCCATCCGGCCCGCTTTGCTATTCAAATGATCCATTCATATGATCTGCTTGATGATGAGCTGGAAGAGAGACTGGAAGAAAAAAGCGAACGTCTTGAAGCGATCCGCCGTGGTGAACCGGTTCCCGGCCCGTTTGCATTTGAGGAAAAAGCTCGCGAGCGGCTGGCCTGGAAGTATTCGCATCACGAGGTGACACAAATTCGCACGAAGCAGTCTGTTTCTGAGATTAAGAGAAGAAGAGAGTACGAAGACGAATACAGCGGACGGGCCCCCGTTACACCGGCTGATGGAAGCATTCTGTACAGACGCCCGGCTTTCATGATGAAAAAAGGCCTGACAGCAGCAGAGAAAGGAACAGCTATGCATACGGTCATGCAGCATATTCCGCTGACACATGTGCCGACGACAGAAGAAGCGGAGCGGACAGTGCGGCATCTTTATGAAAAAGAGCTGCTCACCGAAGAACAGCAATCCGCTATCGATATTGAGGAAATCGTTCAATTTTTCCATACCGAAATTGGCGAAAAACTGATCGGCGCTAAATGGAAGGACCGTGAAGTTCCATTCAGTTTGGCGCTTCCGGCAAAAGAGATTTATCCTGATGCGAAAGAGGCGGATGAGCCGCTATTGGTGCAGGGGATCATCGATTGTCTCTACGAAACAGAGGACGGCTTATATTTGCTGGACTATAAAACAGACCGGATTGAGGGGAAATTCCAGCACGGCTTTGAAGGAGCAGCCCCGATCCTGAAAAAGAGATATGAAACGCAAATTCAGCTGTACACAAGGGCCGTTGAACAAATTGCTCAAACGAAGGTAAAAGGGTGTGCGCTTTATTTCTTTGACGGAGGGCATATTCTGACTTTATAACGAGATCCATAGGCTCCGGGGATTCAGACGGAGCGGATCTCGTTTTCTATACAAAAGAGAGGTGAACACATTTGCGGATTTTACATACGGCTGACTGGCATCTTGGAAAAACCCTTGAAGGAAGAAGCAGGCTGAGTGAACAGGCGGATGTATTGGACGAACTGAATACAATCGTAAAGGAAGAGCAGATCGACGCCATTGTGATGGCGGGTGACGCGTTTGATACCGTGAACCCGCCGGCTTTAGCCGAGCAGTTATTTTATGAAAGCCTGTCCGCTCTCAGTGACAGAGGAAAGCGCCCAATCGTTGTCATTGCCGGAAACCATGATAATCCTGACAGGTTGTCCGCTGCTTCACCGCTGACACATGAGAACGGCATTTATTTAATCGGCTATCCGACAACTGAACCGCTTCATATAGAAGTGCCCTCAGCAGGGGAGCTTTTGGCTGTCGGAGCGCTGGCATACCCGTCTGAGGCAAGGTTAAATGAAGTTCTTTCCGATACATTTGAGGAGAAACTTCTCCGTGATCACTATGATGTGAAAATCAGGCAGGCATTTGAGCAGATCACAAGCCGCTTCCGAAAAGACGCCATAAAGATTGCCGCCAGCCATATTTATGTTGCGGGCGGCAACCAAACGGACTCGGAGCGGCCGATTGAAGTCGGCGGCGCTTATACGGTGGCCGCTGAAAGCCTGCCGGCGGAGGCCGCTTACGTGGCGCTCGGCCATTTGCATCGCCCGCAAACAATCAAACGGGCAAGGACGCTCGCGCGGTATTCTGGATCTCCGCTGGCCTATAGCTTTTCTGAGGCAGGCTACGCCAAATCGGTGACCATTGTAGACGCAAAGCCGGGCGAAGAAGCCTCTTGGCATGAGGTTTTATTATCAAGCGGCAAGTCTCTTGTAAAATGGAAAGCGGAAAATGGTTTAAGCGAGGTATACAGCTGGCTCGATGAAGGCAGGGATCAGAATGCCTGGATTGATCTTGAAATCAGTGTAACGGACCAGCTGTCACTTGAAGACATTCACAGGCTCAGAAAAGCACATCCGGGTTTTGTCCATATCAGGCCGGTCTTTGAAGAACAAAACATTGAGCGCGAACGGATCGAGGTTAAGCATGTGTCCATCGAAGACCGTTTTAAGAAATTTTATGAAAAACAGACAGGCGGCGCAGTGCCGGATGCTGAAATGGTAAAGCTGTTTTTAGAGCTTGCATCAGGCGCAGAAGATGAGGAGGAAGCAAGATGAAGCCGATCGCCTTAACGATAAAAGGGCTCCACAGCTTTAGGGAGGAGCAGACGATAGATTTTGACAGCCTTTCCGGTGCAGGTGTTTTCGGTATTTTTGGGCCGACAGGAAGCGGTAAATCCTCGATCCTTGATGCGATGACCCTTGCTTTATACGGAAAGGTAGAGCGGGCGGCGAACAATACGCACGGGATCTTAAACCATGCGGAAGATTCGCTGACTGTTTCCTTTACCTTTGCGCTTCAGACGAATCATCAAACCTCTTACAAGGTCGAGCGTGTGTTTAAGAGAACGGATGAAATGAAGGTGAAAACAGCGCTTTGCCGTTTTATCGAGATCAAGGATGAACAAACCGTGCTTGCTGATAAGGCCAATGAAGTGAATAAAAGAGTCGAGGAGCTCTTGGGGCTGACCATCGATGACTTTACAAGAGCGGTTGTGCTGCCGCAAGGGAAGTTTGCTGAATTTCTGTCTTTAAAAGGAGCGGAACGCAGGCATATGCTTCAGCGTTTATTCAATTTGGAGCAGTATGGAGACCGCCTTGTGAAAAAGCTGAGACGGCAGGCGCAGGAAGCCAATGCGAGAAAGAACGAAATGCTTGCAGAGCAATCGGGTCTCGGCGAGGCGAGTTCAGAAGCGGTTGAACAAGCGGAACAAGCGCTTGGACAAGCGGAAGCCAAACTGGAATCAGTGCGGAAGAATCGTGATCTAGTAAAAGACCGGTTTGCTGAGCATCAAGAGATTTGGAATGGCCAAAAGGAAAAAAACGTTTATGAAGCAGAGAAAAAGCGGCTTGAAGAGGAAAAGCCGCATGTCGACAGCATGCAAAAACGCTTGGCGGAAGCGGAAACAGCAGCCGCTCTAAAGCCGTATGCGGACCGGTACTTGGAAGCGGTACAGCATGAGGAGAAGGCTGCGAGCGAAGAAGTGCTTGCCCAAAAGGATTTAACAGAACGCACCACTTTCTTTCAGCAAAAGAATGAAGAATATGAAGCGTGGCGCCGGCATAAAAGCGAGAAAGAGCCAGAGCGTTTAGCTGAGCAGGAACAGCTCTTCCGCTTGCAGGAGATCGAAATCAAATGGAGAGAGGCCCAGCAGGAGGCAGAGCGCAAACAGGCTGAACTTCAGCAGAAGGCCGAAAATCTTCAATCTGTCATGAAGGAATTAGAAACCGTGACAGACCGTCTTATAAGGGGACAAAACAGACAGGCTGAATTAAAGCAGCAGCTCAAAACCTTGCAGGTAACCACTGATGAGCGGAAAAGATGCCAGCAGGCCGCTGAAATGGCTTTGCGGATCAGACAGACTGAGGAGCAGCTGGCAAAAGAGAAAAAGCGAATTGACGCATTGAACCTTGTATTACAGAAGATGAACGAGGAAAAGAATACACTCGTACAAAAGGCTGAAGCGGAAGAAAATAAAATCATACAAGCATATGAGGCTGTTCAAGCCGTGTATCATATGGTCTGTGAGACGGAACGATCACTCACGCGAACTGCTGATCAGGCAAAACAGAGACAACACACACTTCACACTCAGCGTGAGAAAGCAAGAATGGCGGCACTTACCAAGGAGTTATCGGAAAAACTTATGGACGGAAAACCTTGCCCGGTCTGCGGTTCAACTGAACATGATCCGTCAGCCTCAGCACATGGGACATATGAGCCGGATCACAATGTTGAAGCAGAAATCAAACAGACAGAAGATTTGCTGTCAGCAGCGGCGGCGCTCAGTCAGGAGATTCTTTCTGCCAAAATCACACTTGAAGAGCAGTCCGCCCGCTTTCTTGAGCAGTGTCCGTTTTTGAAATCGATTCAAGCGCCGACCCTTGAGGCAGCTGCTTCCTACGAGAATCAGCCGGTGCAGGAAGCATTTCATGCAGCGAAAATAGAATGGAAGCAAATCAAACAGGACATCCTGTCAGTCAAAACACGAATGACCCAAATGATCGGCACATATCAGGAATCATTAAAAAAAGCCGAGCAGCTAAACGAAAGAATGAGTTATGAAAAACGAGAGGCTGACCGTATTGGCAGCATAATAGCAGAGCTTCAGTCCTCGATGGACAGCCAGCAGAAGATGTTTCATGAATCATTTGAAGGCCACTCTCTGGATGAAGCGGAAAAATGGCAGCAAGACATTGAAGAAAAGGACCGGGCTGCGGAAGAATGCGAGAAACGAATTGAACGAAGCATCGCTTTTCTTTCTGAGCATGAGTCACAGAAGGAAAAGCTGCGGGAATCGAGCCATCAGCTTGAAAGGGAAAAACTGGAGCTTCACTATGCCGCAGAACGGGCGAAGAGTGCCATAGCAGATTATAAGAAGGAACTCGGGGACTATATAAAAGAGGATTCCATCCAAACGAAGCTCCGCTCAGTTCAGCAGGACCTGAAGTATTTAAAAGAAAAAGAGCAATCTCTATATGAAGAGCTGCAAAGCGCTCAAATGATGCTCAATCAGGCAAAAAGCCGTGCTTCAGCAAGCGAGCATACGCTTAAGGAAGCGGAAGATAGGTTGAAAAAAGCGGAAGCGGATTGGCTTGAACAAGCGGAAAGCACCCGCTTTGTCCGGGCTGACGAGGTAGAATACAGCCTCATCCCAGCCGATGAGCTTGAAAAGATCAAAGGCAGTATTGACCAGTTTTTGGATAAATGTAAGCAAAATGCCGCAAACTTAAAACGTGTATCTGATAAGCTCGCCGGCAGATCCTTATCCGAGAGTGAATGGAACGAAACCGTCACGTCATTAAAAGAAGCCGAGGAGGCATTTGGGACTGCTTTGGAAGAAAAAGGGGCAGCGGCTAAAGCACTGGCTGTGATCCGCGACCAGCACAAACGTTTCAATGAAATTGAGGCTGAGCTGAAGAAATGGCAGACCCATATCGACAGGCTGGACAAGCTTCAAGCAGTGTTTAAAGGCAACACGTTCGTCGAATTTTTAGCTGAGGAACAGCTTGAAAGTGTTGCAAGGGATGCGTCAGCACGGCTCGGCGTGCTGACAAGACAGCGTTATGCCATTGAAGTGGATTCAGAAGGCGGATTTGTGATGCGGGATGATGCCAATGGAGGCGTCAAGCGCCCGGTATCAAGCTTGTCGGGAGGGGAGACCTTCCTTACCTCGCTTGCTCTTGCTCTCGCACTTTCTGCGCAGATCCAGCTCCGCGGTGAATATCCGCTGCAGTTCTTTTTCTTGGATGAAGGGTTTGGAACGCTTGACCAAGATCTGCTAGATACGGTTGTCACTGCCTTGGAAAAACTGCAGTCAGACAATCTGTCTGTCGGCGTGATCAGCCATGTGCAGGAACTGCGGGCACGGCTTCCGAAAAAGCTGATCGTACATCCGGCTGAACCTAGCGGACGCGGCACAAGGGTAACACTCGAGATGATGTAAGGGGGACGCGGATGTGGCAAAACAGACTGTCGGGATATGTGAGCTATGCGGCCGGAGCGATGTCCAGCTGACAGAGCACCATCTCACACCGAAGGAAGAAGGCGGTACGTTCCTGCCGACTGCGATGCTTTGCATCCCTTGCCATAAACAGATCCATGCCTTGTATACAAATCAGGAACTGGCAGTTCGACTGTCCGGTATAGAAGAGCTCAGAAGCGATCCAAAGCTTGCCCGGTTTGTCAAATGGATCAGAAAACAGCCGCCTGAAAAGCTGATTAAAACAAAGAAGTCCAATGAACGGAAAAAGAAAAAATAAAAAGCAGCCCTCTCCTTGCAGAGCGGCTGCTTTTTATCCGTTTCCAACCATATCCTGATCGCTGACATCGGGGTCTATATAATTTGTCGCGTTGACTGCGTTGTTTAAAAGAAGGAAATCTCCCGTGTTTCCTGCTCCCGAACCGAGCGCAGATTTTGAAGAGCTTTTCGGAGAAAGGTAAAAAGAATCACCAAAGTTCACGACTCCGCCCGATATGGAATTGATAGCTATAGGCCCGACAATTGCTGGCATAGACGACACCCTTTATAGAAGTCTCTGTTTATTATATGCCCGTGCCGGACGATTGTGAGTTTGGGGGAATAATCTGGCGGATATGTTTAATCCGCGCGTCGCCGCGTACGACCGAAGCTGAGCCTGCATGAAAAACGGAAGAGGATGAGACCCCTTGAATTTTGATGTTGCGGACATGAATGACAGGCACCTCATGGCAAAAAGCGGTTTGCACGCCCGTTTCCGGAAGAAGCTTCACAGCGTGCTGCTCAAAAATAGGATAATCCTTTCTATTAAATGAGCCTTCATTTTCATAAAATGTTGAAAGCGAGCGCTGAACAGCGAGCACTTTTATTTTCATATCGATTTCGTTTGTATCGCCTGCTTGAAATACGCTTGCTATACCGAGAGAGTTAAATTTAATCTGTCTGATGTGGGATAGACGCTTAAGCATGATTCGACGGCAGCGGAGCAAACGGACCGATAATAAGAGATTCAGGCGGCGTATCGAAAATGGAAGATAAATAGATGGATTCTGCGTCTCCAATGTGGAAAACAGAGGAACTGGATACACCATTCATTCGGATATCTCCGACTTCGAGGCTGCGGTTGACGACGGTAAAGATCATGCTTGCTCATCTCCTTTCATCTCGGAGGGGATATGTTCGAGAAAATGTTCCACAGCACGGATCACATCACGCTTCACATGCTCAGCGATATGTTCCGCATATTGTTTGGGCGGTGTGTTTTCTTCTTTCTTAATATGGGACATATAATAGTGAATCCGGCTGTCTATTTGTTTTCTGATGTCCTCAATGACATGATGCCGATTTGTATCGTCAAGCCTGCTGTCATATTGGTTTTCTAGCTGCTCCAAAACAGCCGGGATTTCCTCGGTTAAGTACATGTCGACGTTCTGCCGGATTTGCTGCATGAGCTGGGCGCTCTCTTCCTGCTGCATCATTCCGATTTCCGGTGTAGTCTGGCTCACTTCAAAGTTTTGAACGCTGTTTGGGTCTGTCGGATTTAAACCGATATTCAGCGTGCCGTCGAGCCGTTCGATTTTCAGCTGATCAAATTTATATTCTACACGCTCAATAGTTGTGGTCGGCCGCTGTTTCATGGTATTCATTTCAGTTTGCATCTCTTTCAGCTGCCGTTCGAGCTGCTGAATATGCAGCGCCTGCTGCTGAACGAAGGAATTCAAGTTTTGCAAGTAAGAGGAAACAGATTGATCATACATGTCTTTCACCTCTTTCATATGATTAACGGCCAGGAGGCTGGAGCGGAACCAATGAACCTGTATCGGGCTCCTGTAATTCGACTGGCTGCCCCTGAGCGGAAACCTCGGGAGCCGCTTCTACATAGCTGCCTGTATTGTACAGGTTAGAAAGCGATTTAATAGACCCGGCGCTTCCGATTTGCAGAATGGAGGAGTTGCTGATGGATTCCAGCCGGAGATAGTTAATTTGAATGGTTTGATTGATATAAAAATTCATGAAGCATCACTCCTTTACGCATTGCCTGCGATCGGCTGATCAACCACATCATTGTCGTACACATTCGTTGCGTTTTTATAATTCATCACCTTAAGGCTGTCACCGGTATTAAAGCTGCCTGCCCCGGCAAACGTTCTGACCTCAGCTTGAGGAGAAATGGTAATGCAGTCTCCGATGTGAACGACTCCGCTCGTACCGACCGCATTAATTTTAAACGCTCCGACAATTGCCGGCATACGAGCACATCCTTTGTTGTTAAATTGAAAAAAGGCAGGTGAAATAAGGACAAGATTTGTTTCTGCTGGGCTATTCACGATAGCTTATGACAAACGCACATTTGTGTGAGAGAAAATTAAATGGGGACATGTCGGAGAGATTGATAAAAAAATCTGTTTATTTTTTTCAGGTGAAGGCTTAAACATTTCAGAAGCTGGTTATTGTATAGGGCCAAGCGGAAATGCGGCGATGCTGCCGCTGTCCGCCTGCGTGATTGTATATTGTTTTGCGTTGGTGTATGGGCAATAGAGGTACAGGAAATGTCTTTCGGAGTAATTCGTGCTGCTGGAGTGATATCGGCCGTGATGTTTCATGCTGATCCAGAAAGGATCTGCTGAATTGTTCAAAATCTGTTTTCAGGCGGCAAATTCTCGCCCAGAGGCATGTCTCAGGATGTTGCTCAGCAATATGCGGCGGGTGATGCAGGAAGCCTTTGAATACATATCATATGATCACACACGGGCGTTTTGCCCCCAAGAGGTGATTTCTTCTTTAATTCGAATATTGAGCAGGTTGTCGAGCTCTTGGCTGCATTGAATTGTTTCTTTTGAATTCATACCGTATTTTTGTGCTGTTTTAATTAGCATAACTCTCAGTTCTTCAATTTTTCTGTTCATGAAACAATCTCCAATTCTAGATTTTTATTGTGGTGCATACAGGATATAGATAGTATAACCTATTTTGGCTGAAAAGGTTGCCTTTCGTCAATTTGACTAAAAAAGCGACAATTTTTGCTGCGGTCTTTTTGACTTGCTTTGGTTGAGAAAGGACTATAGTCTTGCCAGATGTACTTGTAAAAAGTCCTGCCGCTCTTCGATTTCGCGCAGGATATTTGCTTGTTCCTTTTCTAACTGTAAGGGGCTTTTTTTTATGTGAGGATCATCGCCTGCTCTTTGACAAATGTCAAAATGCCAGTCTCTGATAAACGGAGACAGACGGTCGATCGTAAATTCCCGGCTCAGCACATTTTTCATGAGTGTGTGATATTGTGCTCGGAAAGCTGGAATGGAGAGAAGTCTTGACGCAAGTGTACGGCCGTTTGTCAATAGAGGGTCCTCTTCAGTAAATCCGTATGCGGCAAGCGCTTTTGTTTCCATGGGAGCGATGTGAAAGCGGCCGGACTCGTTCAAACAAAAGCCGTAATAAAAGGCTTGGCGGGTGCAAACGCTGCCGATTAGCCACAGAAAGAACAGCTTTACATCAAGATACATTTTAATTCGTTCGGCAAATTCTTCATCCTCCGCTGTGCAGATCAGCGTGAGAAATTCACGTAAGTATGCGGTCCGTTGTCTGTTTTCAATGGAAGCTTCGTGTTTGAAAACAGACAGCGGAACCCTCGGATCGGTATCCTTCACTTCATATATGGCTCCTTTCGGAAGCCGGAGATTCGTATCGAGCGCATCAATTTTTAAATAAATGCCTTCTCTTTGACCATTGATGATCAGGAAGATGTAGGAAGCATCCTGGGAAGCGACGCCAAGTTGATGAAAAAAACAATAAGCAAGCCTGCGCCGCATCAGTGAAGGATCATCTTGTTCTGCATTCAGATAAAACTTTTTTTCGCTGAGCGGCGACTGTTCACAGTTTATTTCATAGGACGCCTTTTGCAGGGTATCACGCTGTGTGAGAAGAATGGGAGAAACGGTTCTGTCTGTCAACATCAGTCCCTTGGCAGTCCCCGTTCTGTTAAGCTGCTGCCGACGAAAAAATAAATGTATGCTTTCCATATTCTTTCCTCCTCTTCAGACGCCATTTGTATGATATGTACAGCGAGCCAGTCCCGAAACGGGAATGAAAACACGCATTTGATAAAAAGGAATTTCAGTATTCGACAGAGAATAACTGAAGTAGAACTCTGATTTAAAAGATGATGGAGGAATAACATGAAATTTGCGACAGGGGAACTTTACAACCGAATGTTTGTCGGCCTGATCATTGAAGATGATAAAATTATGGATTTGCAAAGGGCTGAAAAAAAACTGTTTGAACTTGAGACGATTCCGGGATCGCTGATTGAATGTATCGCAGAAGGGGATAAATTTGTTGCGCATGCAAGGCAGCTGGCAGAGTGGGCGAAGAAACCGAATGATGAGCTTGGATCATTTATTTACTCATTATCTGACGTGAAGCTCCATGCACCTATTCCTAAGCCGTCAAAAAATATCATGTGCATCGGCAAAAACTATAGGGATCACGCAATTGAAATGGGCAGTGAGGCTGACATTCCGGAGCATCCGATGGTATTTACCAAATCGCCTGTAACAATCACAGGCCATGGTGATACGGTGAACAGCCATGAAGAAATCACATCTCAGCTTGATTATGAAGGAGAGCTTGCTGTCGTCATCGGAAAAAGCGGCACCCGCATATCAAAAGCAGACGCATATGACCATATTTTCGGATATACGATTGTGAATGACATCACGGCGCGGGATCTGCAAAAAAGGCATAAGCAGTTTTTTATCGGAAAAAGTTTGGATACGACATGTCCGATGGGACCTGTGCTTGTACATAAATCGTTAATTCCCGATCCGGAGCGCCTTAAGGTTGAAACGAGGGTCAACGGCGAGCTGCGCCAATCCGGCTCGGCAAGCGATATGATTTTCTCTGTCGCGGAATTAATCGAAACCCTTTCAATGGGGATGACGCTTGAAGCGGGAGACATCATTGCGACCGGCACGCCGTCTGGTGTAGGAAAAGGCTTTACACCGCCGAAATTTCTGCGGCGAGGCGATCAAATCGACATCACGATTGAACCCATCGGAACGCTGTCAAATCAAATCGGCTAATCATAAGGAGGGCGGCACAGGAACCGCCCGCTTTTTCTGTGGATCATCTTTGTGGCAAAGGACAAGTTCATGGTACTATAAGTGGGGTAATTTATCTGATAGGGGGAACCTGTATGACACATCTACATATTACGACATGGGTGGTGGCGCTGATACTGCTTTTCGTCAGCTACTCGCTCTATTCGTCAGGAAGTGCGAAGGGCGCAAAAATCACTCATATGATTCTGCGGCTATTCTATATCCTAATTATTTTGACAGGAGCTGAGCTGTTTGTCCGTTTCGCCAACTGGAATGGAGAATACGCCGGGAAAATGATTCTTGGCATTATCACCATCGGCCTGATGGAAATGCTCCTCATCCGCAAGAAAAAAGAAAAATCAACTGGAGGCCTATGGATCGGCTTTATCATTGTCCTTGTGCTAACAGTGCTGCTCGGTCTTCATCTGCCGATTGGATTCCGATTATTTTAATAGAAAAAGCTTGAACCCGGTTCTAAGAGAGTCGGGTTTTTTTGTATGGTTTCCCCCTGATATTCCAAATCATTTAAAATAACCTTAAAATTCCCTGTAAGCGGTATCTCGGCCTATGAAATTATGATACATTTCAAAAAGATTCATTATTTTACAGGAGGGATAACATGAAACGAAGAAAATTCAGCTCTTTTTTGGCGACAGTGCTTATTTTCGCACTGATCTTCAGCCTTTTTTCTCCGGGAATCAAAGCAGCAGCTGCCGGAACCATTGATGTAGCCGGTGTGCTGGAAAAAGGCAAGGAACAAACAGGAACCATGAAGGAGCCGGAACAGGCGAAATGGTATCAAGTGAATCCGGGAAAGGCAGATATTCAGAAAGACTCTCATATGGCATTGACTGTTAAGAGTGATGCTGTTCTGAATGTATCTGTCTACCCAAGCAAGGAAAAAGCGCTTAAGGATGAGACGTTTGACATGTACCGTTCCTACACAGCTGAGGATGGTAAAAGTGAAATTGTTTTTCCATACGCGTGGAGCGGTCCTTACTATGTGAAAGTTGAATACCTCGGAGAAGAAGAACCAGAGGACGGCGGAACGGCCGAAGCAGCTGAGGAAGCCAAATATACGATTGGATATACAGGCACCAAAAAACAGCCGTCAGATTTAGAGCAGGAAGAAGCTTGTCCGGTGGAAATGAGTGTCGATCAGAAAAAATCGGGAAAAAGCATCCTGGACAAGCTGAGAGCGATTCGTGATGAGCAGCTGAGCCAAACAGCAGAAGGCAAAGAACTGACAAGCCTTTACTACAAAGCGGCGCCGTTTATCGTGGCAAAGCTAGCACTCAATAAAACAGCGAGAAATGAAATCTATCAGGACCTTGTGACATTAAAGCCGCTGTTTGAGGATGTGTCAGAAAACGGAGCTTCTTCTTCATATAAGATGACTGAAAAGGATCAAAAAGCGATTAATCGGCTTTACGATACAGCTTTACAATCAGTCCCGTCTTTCCTTAAAGAGGAGATAAAGAAACAGGCGGAACGATTAAATATCAAGCAGCTGCAAGGCAAAACAGCAGGAGCAATTTTAACAGAAAACAAGATTGCGGCAAAAAGCGAAGTTCAGACAACAAAGGTCATTTTCAAGGTGAAGAACAATAAAAGCCTCTCATCCGTACATAACGAAATGAAGGGCTTTACTGCCAGCGCGCAATCGAAAAAAGACATTTCTAATGTGAAAAAGGCAAAGAAACTGTTTGACAACCTGTACTCTTTTGAACTGCCGAAGGATCAAAAGCAAAGCGGGACATATACGGCAAGCGCAAAACGCGTGAAAAGCGCTGCTGCGACATTATCCAAGATGTCTAACGTAGAGTTTGCGGAACCGGTTCAGGAATACAAAAGCCTGTCTAACGACGTTCAGTACTCTTACCAGTGGCCGCTTCGAAACAATGGTGAAAACGGCGGCATCAAAAATGCGGATGTCAAATACGAGCCTGCCAGCACATTGTTGTCCAAGCGCAAGCTGAACGATACATTGATTGCGGTTGTGGACACAGGTGTAGACAGTACGCTTGCTGATTTAAAAGGGAAAGTAAGAACCGATCTCGGACACAATTTTGTGGGACGGAATAACAATGCAATGGATGATCAGGGACATGGAACACATGTCGCCGGCATTATTGCCGCCCAAAGTGATAACGGTTATTCCATGACTGGCCTGAACGCCAAAGCGAAAATTATACCGGTAAAAGTGCTTGATTCCACAGGCTACGGAGATACTGAACAAATTGCCCTCGGCATCAAATACGCAGTTGACAAAGGAGCAAAGGTCATTAACTTAAGCTTAGGCGGAGGCTACAGCCGCGTGCTTGAATTTGCTTTGAAATACGCGGCTGACAAAAACGTCCTGGTTGCGGCAGCCAGCGGAAACGATGGAGCCAATTCCTTATCTTACCCAGCTTCCTCTAAATATGCCATGTCAGTCGGAGCGACGAACCGTATGGATATGACAGCAGACTTCTCTAACTACGGGAAAGGTCTCGACATCAGTGCGCCGGGTTCTGATATCCCGAGCTTGGTGCCGAACGGAAATGTGACGTACATGAGCGGAACGTCCATGGCGACACCTTATGCGGCGGCTGCGGCAGGACTGCTGTTTGCACAAAATCCGAAGCTTAAAAGAACAGAAGTGGAGGATATTCTGAAAAAGACAGCGGATGATATTTCCTTTGAAAGCGCCGACGGCGGAGAAGAGGAAATGTATGACGATAATGGCGATCCAATTGAAATTCCCCGCATCCCAGGAGTTGACTGGCATTCCGGATACGGCCGGCTGAATGTGATGCAGGCTGTCAGTGCTGTTGATTTACAGGTAAAGGTCAATAAGCTGGAAAGCACGCAAACAGCCGTCAGAGGAAAAGCGAAGGAAGGCACGCTGATCGAGGTGATGAGCGGCAAGAAAAAACTCGGGAGTGCCAAAGCGGGAAAAGACGGTGCATTCAAAGTCAGCATCCCGACTCAGAAACAAGATAAAGTCCTGCATGTGAAAGCCTCTAAAGGCGATGCAAAAACATCCTTACAAGTGGTTGTCGTGAAAGGAAAACCATCCGGCACACCAAAAGTAAAGGCTGTCAAAACGAAAGACACAGCAGTAAAAGGCACGGCGAACAGCAAAGCGGTGATCAAAGTGAAAGACAAATCGAAAAAAGTGATCGCTTCTGGTAAAGCTGACGCCAAAGGGGCCTTTACGGTAAAAATCAAAAAACAAAAAGCCGGGACGGTGCTGTACGTCACGGCAGCTGATACGGATAAAAAAGAAAGCAAGGCTGTAAAGGTTGTTGTAGAAAAATAAAGAAAAAGCGGTGCCGAAGCACCGCTTTTTTATTTGCGTCCCCGCTGGACTGCTGAATACATAATGGAGCGCTTTCCATCGGAAGCCGTCCATTCGAACCGGTCGCCAGCCGCTCCTTTGCTGTAATGGTGCTGCAGCGCGCATTGGGCGGTGTCGTTTGAGAAGTGATAAAAGGAAACGCCCTGCTCCTCTGAGATATCTGAAAAGACCTCTTTATTATAAGAAAACACGCAATCGAATACCGATAAACCAAAGCTGTGCAAATGCTGCAAAAAAGCGAGAAAGGTTTCATCATCCAGCGAATCCAGAAGCGCCATGAGCGGACGTTTTACCGATTTTTCATAGCGTATGCATTCTCCGCCGGAAAGGGAGATGTCCTCTCCGCAGCATGTCAGAACCAATTTGTTCTGGAAGCCGGCCTGTGCCCACTTCCCTTCACGCTGAATCCAGATCGGTCTGTTTTGAAGACTTTCCGCCAGCAGCACATCACCTTCCTCGTTTTCAATTAAGCATATGCCGTCTTCGATCAGTATGGTGCCGTATTCCCATTTCTGTTCATCTTTATATAGAAATTGTTTTCGTTTCATAAATGAAGTGCTCTCCTTTTTTCTTCGTTCCTCTCTTTTCTTTCCAATACAAGCCTGTCCCATACAACTCTTTTGTGGACAAATCAACTATCTGTCTATAGATGCATAAACTTACTAAGGTGCTGAAAGAAACGAATTTGATACCGATAGAAACGGGATTGGAGCTGATATCACATGTGTGGAATTACGGGTTGGGTCGACTTTAAAAAGCAGCTCGTCCAAGAAAAACAAACGATGAACAGAATGACAGACACTCTTTCCAAACGGGGGCCTGATGATTCTAACGTTTGGGGAGAGCACCATGTTTTATTCGGACATAAAAGGCTTGCGGTTGTCGATATTGAAGGCGGACGCCAGCCGATGGCATGCACCTATAAAGGGGATACGTACACAATTATTTACAATGGTGAGCTGTATAACACGGAAGATCTGCGCAAAGAGCTGCGGGCGCGGGGTCATCAGTTCGAGCGGACGTCTGATACCGAGGTGTTGCTGCACAGCTACATTGAATGGCAGGAGGATTGTGTAGATCGCTTGAACGGCATTTTCGCCTTCGCCGTGTGGGATGAAAAGCGTGATTTGCTGTTTGCGGCGAGGGACCGTCTTGGCGTGAAGCCGTTTTTTTATACGGAGCAAGGCTCTTCTTTTCTCTTCGGATCCGAACTCAAAGCCATCCTCGCACACCCCGAGGTGAAAGCGCGGGTGGACAGAACGGGTCTCTCGGAAATTTTCGGGCTTGGACCGTCCAGAACTCCGGGTACAGGCGTGTTTAAAGGCATAAAAGAAGTCCGGCCGGCCCACGCGCTGACGTTTTCTAAAGACGGTCTGAACATATGGCGTTATTGGAATGTCAAAAGCGAGAAACATACGGACAGCTTTGAAGACAGTGTGGCCAATGTGAGATCATTGTTTCAGGATGCGGTGACGCGGCAGCTTGTGTCGGATGTTCCGGTTTGTACGTTCCTATCCGGAGGACTTGATTCGAGTGCCATTACCGCCATTGCCGCAGGTCATTTTGAAAAGGAAGGAAAAGCCCCTCTTCATACTTATTCGATTGATTACGAAGAAAACGATAAATTTTTTCAGGCGAGCGCCTTTCAGCCGAATGACGACGGGCCGTGGATTGAAAAAATGACAGAGGCCTTCGGCACGACGCACCATAAATGTGTCATCAGCCAAAAAGATCTCGTCGATCATTTGGAGGAAGCCGTTCTGGTCAAAGACCTGCCGGGAATGGCTGATGTCGACTCGTCTCTATTGTGGTTTTGCCGTGAAATCAAAAAGGATTTTGTCGTCAGCCTGTCAGGAGAATGCGCGGATGAGATTTTCGGCGGTTACCCCTGGTTCCATACAGCAGACGTTGAGTCCGGTTTTCCGTGGATGAGATCGACAGAAGAGCGGATGAAGCTGCTCTCCGATTCGTGGCAGAAAAAATTGAATTTGAAAGAATACGTATATGCAAAATACGAAGAAACCTTGGCCGAAACGCCATTATTAGACGGTGAAACAGGTGAGGATAAAGCGAGAAGGCAGCTGTTCTATTTGAATATGCTATGGTTTATGACCAATCTTTTGGATCGAAAGGATCGCATGAGCATGGGGGCGAGCCTTGAGGTGCGGGTGCCGTTTGCTGATCATCGGCTCGTTGAATACGTCTGGAATATCCCATGGGAAATGAAAATGCATGACAACCGGGAAAAAGGCATTTTGCGAAAAGCACTTGAAGGCATTTTGCCTGATGACATCTTATATCGTAAAAAAAGCCCGTACCCGAAAACCCACCATCCCGAATATACAAAAGGAGTCAGCGAGTGGCTGAAAGCGATCAGGAGCCAAAAGGACTCCGTGCTCCATACCCTGCTGGACAGAAAACAATTGGATCAGCTTTTAGAGACGGAAGGCTCCTCCTTTCAGGTCCCATGGTACGGACAGCTGATGAAAGGACCGCAGCTGATCGCCCATCTTGCCCAAATTCATACATGGTTTGAGGCATATCGAATTGATATTGAAGAAGCATAAAAGAGAGGCCGATTCTGCAAAAAGGAATCGGCCTTTCTTCATATACATTTGCGAAAAAACATAATAGACTTGAAGAAGTGAATACATAGGAGTGAATAGGAATGAAAGAAATAAAAGAAGCTTATCAGCAATGCGGACAGATTGTCAGCGAATACGCGCCAGCCTGTTTTAAGGCATTCTCTTTTCTCCCGCTGAAGCAAAGACAAGCTGTTTGGGCAGTGTTGGCATTTTGTCATACGACAGCCAGTGCGGACGAGGAGGCGTTACCTGTATTCGAAGCTGAGGCTGAACATGTTTTTCAAAGAACAAGTAACGGGAAACACGATTTGTGGAAGGCGTTTGATCATGCGTATCAGACATTTAGATTAGACAGCGAGCCTTTTCGGGAATTCCTTGCCGCAAAGAAAGAAGAACCGAAGACGCATGAAACCCTTGATGAACTGCTCATGGGCGCATATCAGACGGGCGGAAACGCGGGGTTAATGCTGCTGCCGATGCTGACACGCCGAAATCAAGATCAGCTCAAACAAGCAGCCGTCTCTCTCGGCTTGGCCATACAGCTGATTCAAATTTTAAACGATCTCGGCACGGATCAGCACCAAAAAAACTGCATTCCCCGCCAGGTGATGCAGCAATTCGGCTATACAGAGACCGACCTTCAAAAAGGCACCGTCAATAAAGCGTTCACGATGACGTGGGAGTACATCGCTTTTGAAGCGGAGGCTTACCTTGAAGAGTGCCTGGATGCCCTGCCGCTTTTCCCTCAGTATTCTCAAAAAGCGGTAAAAACTGCAGCCCAGCTGTACCGAGCCATTCTGGAAAAAGTCCGAGCGGAGCAGTACAACGTTTTTGAACAAAAGCACGCCTTAACAGACAGCGAAGTAAAACTGATTCTGTCCAAACTGTAAAAAAACACCCGGCTTGTTCTGCCCGGGTGTTACGCCATACCTTTTTGAATCCAGATCCGTGAGCGCCATCTTCTGTACATGAGGATTCCCCGGACCCATTCATCCGCGATAAAAGAAATCCATACGCCGGCAAGCCCGAAGCCGAGATGAATGCCCAATAGATAAGCAAGCGGAAGGCCGATGCCCCACATGGAAATCATGGCCATGTAGACTGGGAATTTCGCATCCCCCGCGGCGCGCAGGGAGTTAATGATAATCACATTAAACGAGCGGCCCGGTTCAAGGATGATGGTCATCGCAATCAAAAGGCTAGCAGTGGCAATAATATCAGGGCTTTGTGTAAAGATGCCGATAAGGTCTTTTGAAAAGATGGTCATCAAAACAGATGTGGCCGCAGCGATTCCAAGCGCCCAATACAAGCTTTTCATGCAGCGCTCATATGCGGCGTCAAACTGTTTGCCGCCGATATAGCGGCCGATTAAAATTTGTGTGCCTTGGCTGATCGCAGTCCCGAAGAGCAGAATAAACATCGTAATATTTTGCGTATACACTTTGGTTGTTAAAGCCTGCGCACCCATGATGGCAATAAAATAAGTGACAATCATTTGCGAAAGGTTATAAGAAAGCTGTTCGCCTGCTGAAGGAATGCCGATTTTCAGCAGCTTGCGCAAATGGTCTTTATGCATATGAAATACTTTTTTCAACGACATCTTCAGCTGAATGCGTTTGTTTACAATGACAATCATCGCGATTAATCCGATGACACGTGCGATAGATGTGGACATGGCAACACCGGCAACGCCGAGAACAGGGAAGCCGAACAGGCCGAAAATGACAACAAAGTTTCCGGCAATGTTTAAAATGTTCATGCCGATTGTGACAAACATTGTATCCTTTGTGTGGCCGTAGCTTTTTAAGATCGCGCTGAATGTCATGATTAAAGCCTGAATAAAGGACAGACCTCCGACAACTTGTAAAAAGACTTTAGCGTCAGGCATCAGCTCATTTGATAATCCCATCATTTGAAGCAGAGGAACTGCCGCAAAAAAGATGAGAGCGCTGATGGCAAGGCTGATGAAGAAGTTGGCTCCGATTGACACATAAGCGACTTCCATTGCCGCTTTCTTTTGCCGGGATCCTAAAAATTGTGAGATGACAACAGTTGTACCTGTTGCGATAAAGCTGAACATCACGATAATTAAATTCAAAATCTGGTTGCTGACGCCGACTGCCGCCACACTGTTATCTGAGTATTGGCTGAGCATCAGTGTATCAGCATTACCCATAAACATATATAATGAGACCTCAATAAAGATCGGCCAAGTAAGCGAAAATAATGAGAACGATTTGTCAGCGGGTTTTTTCAAAGCAGTTGATTTGAAGACAGCTTGTTTCATAGTGTCTAACCCCTTTCGTAAATAAAATCAACGTTTTAAAGTGTACCTCCATTTCCTTATAATAAAAAGGGAGAGAAACGATACTTCTTGCAAAAATCCGACTTAAAAAGGAGGATGATCAAATTGCCTCGCATCCTGTTTACAGTCCCGCCTTTTCCGGTGTTTATTGCAGCCGGAGAAGGTGTTTTTAAAAAAGGAGAAACCCATGTCAAACGTGTTTTCTCTGTATTTGATCTGATATACGTCAAGCAGGGGACGTTATATATCACTGAAAATGAAAAATCGTTCTCCGTTGAAGGGGGCGAATATATCTTGCTTTCTCCCGGTCTTGAACACTATGGGACAAAGGGCAGTGATGAAGCGACCTCCTATTATTGGCTTCACTTTGATGAACATAGATACGAATTTACCGCAAAAGGGGGCAGCAATTGGGCAGAGCTTCAGCAGGAAAAGGGGAGCTTCGAGGAACCGGCCCGCTACGGACTTGCATTGCCGAGAAAAGGCAAGGTGCAGCGCCCGCAATTTATGGCGCAGCAATTTGAAAGACTTATTGATTATTCTGCAGAAAACTCCGATTTGCCGCTCAGAAAACAAATTTTGTTTGAGGAGCTGATGCTGCACCTGCAAAAAGAGGCGTTCCAAATTCCATCTGCAAAAGAGCGGGTGGCATGGGAGGCGGCCCGATACTTACAGGAGCATTATAAGGAGAAAACGACAATCAAGGATCTGTCACTCGCCCTGCACTATAATCAGGATTATGTGACCCGCTGCATGCAGCAAGTGCTTGGTGTTACGCCGGGCCAATACACAAATCGGGTGAGAATGACCGAGGCCAAGCGCCTTTTATCCTCGACAAATGATAAAATGGGCGTCATCGCGGAAACGATTGGAATGGAGGACCCGACATACTTTTCAAAGCTCTTTAAGCAAATTGAAGGCATTTCACCAATTGAATACCGGAAGATTGTCAGCCGGAAAGTCCAATAAGCAGACGAGGGATGAAGATGAAAACGACAATTTACGATGTGGCGAGGAAGGCGGGTGTCTCGATCACGACCGTTTCGCGCGTCATTAACCATACGGGCCGTATCAGCGACAAAACAAGGCAAAGGGTCATGAATGTAATGAAGGAAATGGAGTACACGCCCAATGTCCACGCCGCTGCTTTAACGGGAAAGCGAACCAATATTATCGGCCTTGTGACGCCTGATATTTCAAATCCGTTTTACGGCGAGCTCGCGAAAAGCATAGAGGAAAGAGCGGATGAGCTTGGTTTTCAGATAATCATTTGCAGTACCGATTACGATCCGAAAAAAGAAACGAAATATTTTTCTGTCTTAAAGCAAAAAAACGTAGACGGCATCATTTTTGCGACAGGAATTGAGAATCATGACAGCATGGCCGCTTTAGAGGAAATCATTAACGAACATATCCCGCTCGCCATGATTTCTCAGGATAAGCCTCTTCTTCCGATGGATATCGTCGTGATGGATGATGTGCTCGGCGGGTATGAGGCTGCCAAGCATCTTCTATCACTGGGCCACACAAAGATCGCCTGCATTGTGGGTGATGGGTCAACGACAGGTGAAAAAGACAGAATCAAAGGATTCCGGCAGGCGATGGAGGAAGCGAATGTGCCGGTCGATGAGTCGCTGATCATTCCGACACGCTTCTCTTTGGAGAGCGGAAAAGAAGAGGCTGGAAAATTGCTGGACAGGGATACGCCTACGGCTATTTTCGCTTTTAACGATGTATTGGCCTGTGCCGCCATTCAGGCGGCGAGAATAAGAGGCATGAAAGTCCCGGATGACCTGTCAATCATCGGTTTTGATAACACCATACTCGCTGAAATGGTCGATCCGCCCCTGACTACAATAGCCCAGCCGATTAAAGAAATGGGGCAGCGCGTCATTGAACTGCTGGCGGAAGAAATCGAAGGAAAACGAAAGACAAAACAAAAAATAGTGTTATCACCTGAGCTAGTGATCAGACATTCTACATCACCGTTCAAGAAAAGAATCCGATAATACAGCGGGTTCTTTTCTTTTTGACAGAGAAGACGAAAAAGATATTGCATGGGAACAAAGGACATTGTAAAATGAAATCACCTTTTGAGAAAGCGCTTGCGCAATAAATATCAGCCAAATAGTGGGTAAACCGCTATTTTTTTAAAGCATTTTGGTGAAGCGCTTTCATTAGGCGGTAAAAAAGGAGTATGAGGAGATGAGGACATGGGGAATCGAGTAAGATGCGCGGTATTAGGGTTAGGGAGACTGGGACACTATCATGCAAGAAACCTTATGACCAGTGTTCCGGGAGCTGAGCTTGTCAGTGTCGGTGATCCGATGAAAGGGAAAGCCGAGCAGGTCGCTAAAGAATTCGGGCTTGAAAAATGGTCGGAGGATCCGCATGAGATTTTAGCAGATCCCGAGATTGATGCAGTGGTCATCGTAACGCCGACAAGCACACATGGGGAAATGATCATCAAAGCGGCGGAAAACGGCAAGCAGATTTTCGTTGAAAAACCGCTGACATTAAGCCTTGAGGAATCAAAGGCGGTTTCTGAAAAAATAAAAGAAACAGGTGTCATCTGCCAAGTCGGTTTTATGAGGCGTTTTGATCCTGCATATGCGGATGCGAAACGGCGGATAGATGCGGGTGAGATCGGCAAACCCATTTATTATAAAGGCTTTACACGCGACCAGGGAGCGCCTCCCGCTGAGTTTATCAAACATAGCGGAGGGATCTTTATCGACTGTTCCATCCATGACTACGATATTGCCCGTTATTTGCTCGGAGCGGAGATTACTTCTGTTTCCGGACACGGCCGGATTTTAAACAACCCGTTTATGGAACAATACGGCGATGTTGATCAAGCGCTGACGTATTTAGAATTTGATTCCGGCGCAGCTGGGGACGTTGAGGCAAGCAGAACTTCTCCATACGGACATGACATCCGTGCAGAAATTATCGGGACAGAAGGCAGTATTTTCATAGGGACATTGAGAAATCAACATGTGACCATCCTGACCGCTAAAGGGAGCAGCTATGAGATTATCCCAGACTTTCAAACTCGTTTTCATGAAGCCTACTGCTTGGAGCTTCAGCATTTTGCTGAGTGTGTCCGGAGTGGTAAAGCGCCGATTGTGACAGATATCGATGCGACGATCAATTTAGAAGTCGGCATCGCCGCAACCCATTCGTATCGAAGCGGCAGGCCTGTACAGTTGGATGAGAAGAGTGCTTACACTAGTTTGTCAACCTTATCATGATACCTATAGCTTCCGTATTCCTGCAAATTCATATCAAAAAAGCAAGGACAATTTAGCCCTTGCTTTCTGTCTTTTCATATAGATAATAGACATAATCGGTTGGTACACCTGTATGGCCAAGCTGCCTCAGCATTGCGGTCACGTTCCCTCTGTGATACGTGCCATGGTTGACGACATGCAGGATGACGTCTGCATAAGTTGTCTCTAGTGTTCCATGTGTCGGATGCTGAAATGAGACTTGCTGTTCAAAGTCCGTCTGGCGGCTGAAGAAATCATGATACTGTGCCTGCAGTTCAGCTACATGCTCTTTAATCGCTGCCATATTACGATGTGCAGCCTCGAATTTGCCGACACTGTCTATCACCTCTTTGTAGGTTGCTCCTGAAAGAGTTTTCAGCCATATGTAGTCAGCCCTGCACATATGAAGCAGCACGTCGCTGACAGAAGGGAATACGCTCTTTACTTCTTGATAAGCCGTTTCCTCCGGCAGGTTTTCGATATGGTTCAATACTCGCTTGTTCGCCCAGCAATGGTAGTCATAAAACTGTCTTGCATCAGTCACAAACATCGCCCCCTTTTCTAAATAGAATTCGATGTTTAGGCTGTGTTTTCCTTTAGTTAACGAAAGATCGAGAACAAGAAATAGACGGCGGCAGCCCACATTACCACCGCAGAACATTTGTTTACGATTAGCATAAGCCTGCCGCTTGTATCCATCGTCTGAAACAGCCGGCCCGCTAGCGCAAGACTGATAAACCAAATCCAAGACACAGCGATGCAGGCGGTCATAAAGAGCCATTTCTCAAGCCCTGAATATTGGAGCGAGCTCGTGCCGATGATGCCGATCGTGTCCAGAATAGCGTGTGGGTTTAAAAGAGAAACGGCGGCCGCAAACGCAGCTTGTTTTTTAGCTGTGAACGTATGTTTCTCATTTTGGTTTGCTTTCGGACGGCTGTTCCAAGTCACCCAGCCCATATAGAGAAGAAACAAAAATCCGCCGGTCATGATGACGGTTTCAAACATAGGCAGCTGTTGCACGATGACAGATACGCCTGCGACAGCTAAAACAATTAACAGAGTATCGCAGACAGAAGCGCTAATGATGGCGGGGAGTGCCCGCCAAATATGCCTTTGCCACGCTCCCTGCTGAAAAATAAACACATTCTGCGCCCCCAGCGGCAAAATTAAGCCGAAGGCCAGCACGATTCCGTGAATCATTGCATTCATGCTGAAAAAACTCCCTTCACATCTGTTTTTCTCATGATAATAGAGAAGATTTTACATGTCTCCGGCCATTTGGTTGGTTTTGAACCCAGCCAAATGTATAATGATGAAAAAAGGGGGCGTAACGTTGTCACATTGGCAGCCGAGCCGTGAATCGGACATTCCGCTTCATCGGCAAATCGAGCAATATATAAAAAAGAAAATTCTCCATGGCGAGTGGGCTGTAGGGACGAAAATTCCGTCGCAAAGAACGCTGGCGGATATGTTTCAGGTTAACCGGAGCACAGTGACAGCGGCGATTGATGAACTCGCGTCTCAAGGTCTGTTAGAGGGGAGAAGAGGCGGCGGCACGAAGGTAGTAAACAGCACATGGAGCGTGCTTGCGTCAGCTCCGCCGCTTGATTGGAGCACCTATGTCCGCTCAGGGATTCATCATCCCAATTCTTCTATCATTCAGGATATTAATAAAAACGAGGCGCGAGCGGATATCATTCGGCTGGGAACGGGAGAGCTTTCACCAGAGCTGCTGCCGGCTGAAACGATGCGCAGGATGTTTCAGCAAATCAATCCGCCTGCCCTGTCTTTAGGATACGAACAGCCGAAAGGAAATATAAACCTGCGGGAGGCGGTGGCTGAGCATTTAAAAACAAAGCATATCAATGTGTCACCTTCCGCCATTTTAATTGTATCCGGCGCGCTGCAGGCGCTCCAGCTCATTTCGATTGGGCTTTTAAAGCGGGACTCAGTCATTTTGACAGAAAAACCATCCTATCTTCACTCTTTGCATGTGTTTCAATCCGCAGGAATGCGGCTTCGCGGCGTGCCTATGGATGAAGAAGGAATGCAGCCGGGACTGATTTCAGCTTATCGGAAACAATACGGGGGCCAGCTGCTATACACGATCCCGTCGTTTCATAATCCGACTGGCATCGTCATGTCAGAGAAGAGAAGGGAAGAGGTTGTCAATCTGTCAAAAAAAGAGCAGCTGCCGGTCATTGAGGATAATGCGTACGGTGATTTGTGGTTGGAAGAACAGCCGCCGCTGCCGTTAAAGTCGATGGATCAGGAAGGCAATGTCCTGTATCTCGGCACGTTTTCGAAAACAGTAAGCCCCGGTCTTCGAATCGGCTGGCTGGTCGGCCCGGAACCAGTTATTGAACGGCTGGCTGACATTAAAATGCAGACGGATTACGGATCAAGCGGCCTCTCTCAATGGGCAGCGGCGCAATGGCTGTCACAAGGTTATTATGATGAACACCTCGCTTGGGTAAGAGTGGAACTGAAGAAAAGGAGAGACGCGGCACTTCAGTTTCTTCAGCAATATGCAGGGGATATTGCCGAGTGGCGCATTCCAGCCGGCGGCTTTTATATATGGGTCACATTCCACAAACAACTGCCTGTTAGGCAGCTGTTTCTTGAATTATTGAAACAGCATGTGCTGGTGAACCCCGGTTCCGTTTATGACGGCGAAGACCGGCGCAGCATCCGGCTGTCGTATTCCTATGCGTCTCTTCAGGATCTGAAAGCCGGCATTAAGGCGGCTGCAGAGACAGCCCGCCGCCTGATGACACAGGCTTAAGCAGCTAGACGATGACAGCCCCCAGCGCTCTCGCAAAGGCCATTGCGTGCTCCGGAGCAATTTTGCAGCCTTTTAATTTGTCTAGTGAAACATGGATCTGTTCAAACCTGCAGGAGCTGATGTCCACGTTTTGAAGTGACGTACCGGTAAAGTTGGCGCCCTCCAGTTCGCATGCATCAAAGTGTGTCTGCTGGAGCGCCATGCTGCTGCATTCACTTTGCAGTAGGACACAATGATGAAACAGAACGTGTTTCATGTTCGAATAATAAAATGAACTGAATTGTCCATGACATTCCTCGAACGACACATTCCGCAGCGTTGAGTCCGCCAGGTTTATCCCGACCATCTTCGATTGCTTAAATAAAGTTCTGTGAAGAACAGCCCCGCTGAAATCAGCGTTCGATACATCACATTTTTCGAAAATCACATCTGTCAGCTCAATAAAACGAAAGGAAACATCGATAAACATGACATTCCGAAATACGGTTTTTTCAATACAAAGCCTGTCTATGTCTTCACCGGAAATTGAACAATCTTCAAATAAATGCATGCTGATTACATCATCTGTTGCAGCCGTTTCATGAAAATCGGCAACTTGCAGGTTTTCTGGTACGTACGGTTTTTGAATCGCTGTTTTATTCATCATCTGACATCCTTTACATTCCTGAATGACCTAAAGCCATCAGGATCAATTTCATAGATCGTTTACGCGAATTGATACATATAGTAAAACGTGAAGGGCCTTTTCTGGGTGCTGCAAGCCCGCTTGTTTTGTAAGCATAAATGCAAAGCTTCCAGCACGTCAAGGCGTTTACAAGACCGGAAAGAAAAGGGAACAGGAGGAATGTGGAGTGGGGCATTACGTAAAAACCGAGGAGCATGTGACAATGTTTGTGGAGGATATCGGGCAGGGAAGGCCGATTATTTTTTTGCATGGCTGGCCGCTGAATCATAAGATGTTTGAATATCAAATGAATGAGCTGCCGAAAAGAGGTTTTCGTTTTATTGGTATCGATTTTCGGGGCTACGGGGATTCCGACCGTCCGTGGGAAGGCTATGATTATGACACGATGGCCGATGATGTCAAGGCAGTCATTTATACGCTGCAGCTTGAGAACGCGGTTCTTGCCGGTTTTTCGATGGGCGGCGCAATTGCGATCCGCTACATGGCAAGGCATGAGAGCGCCGATATCGATAAGCTGGTTTTATTGTCAGCGGCCGCGCCTGCATTTACAAAGCGCCCGGGCTATCCGTACGGCATGAGGAAACAGGACATTGATGACATGATTGAACAATTCAAAAGCGATCGGCCGAAGACGCTTGCTGACCTGGGAAAGCAGTTTTTCGAGAAACAAGTTTCTCCGGAGTTCCAGCAATGGTTCCAGAATCTTTTGCTGGACGCTTCCTCTTACGGAACGATTCACTCAGGCATTGCGTTAAGAGACGAGGATCTCAGAAAGGATCTGGCGGACATCAAGGTGCCGACACTCATCCTGCACGGCAGAAAGGACAAAATCGCTCCGTTTGATTTTGCTAGAGAATTAAAACGCGGCATAAAGCAGTCGGAATTGGTTCCATTTGAAAACAATGGACACGGGCTCTTTTATGAGGAAAAAGAAAAAATCAACAGCCTGATTGCGCAGTTTGCTAAATAAAAAAACCCGATCAATGTCGGGTTTTTTAAATAATGCCTTTGCGCTGCAATTCTTTGATGATCAAATCAGCTCCGTCCGTAATGGACGTTTGGTCAGATTCAATGATTAAATCGGGAGAGAGAGGTGCTTCATATGGAGAATCAATCCCCGTGAAATGTTTAATGTCTCCGTTGCGCGCTTTTTTATAAAGGCCTTTCGGATCCCGCTGTTCACAAATCTGGAGCGGGCATTTCACATAAATTTCTAGAAATTCTCCGTCGGGAAACAGCGCTCTGACCATATCCCGATCCTCTCTGAACGGAGAAATAAAAGCTGTTAAGATCATTTGGCCGCTATCGACAAACAGCTTCGCGACTTCCCCAATCCGGCGGATGTTTTCAATTCTGTCCTCAGTCCGAAAGCCGAGATCTTGATTCAATCCGTGGCGGATATTATCGCCGTCTAGCACATAACTCCGAATTCCCATGCGATAGAGCTTTTCATCTACTGCATTGGCGAGGACTGATTTACCTGAGCCGGACAGACCGGTAAACCAAAGGGCGCAGCTTTTATGTCCGTTTAAACTTTGTCTGTCAGATTTTTTGATCGCCGCGGGATGCCAAACGATATTCGAATTGTGTGTCATTCTGATCCCTCGCTGTTTCTCTGAATGGCAACAGGCTGCTGATGGAGCCCCTTTATCAGTACGTTTGCGACCTCGGGCCGGCTGAATTCTTTCGGCGGCTTTTTGCCTTGGCGGAGAAGCTCCCTCACTTTGGTGCCTGATAAATGGATGTGATCTCTTGCGCTGTGCGGGCACGTTTTGGAGGTGCCCATATTTCCGCATTTCCGGCAGTAAAAGCTATGCTCAAAAAACAACGGCTTGATACCCAGCTCTTCCTCGGTGAATGATCCGAAAATGGTCTGTGCGTCGTACGTTCCGTAATAGCTGCCGACGCCTGCATGATCGCGGCCGACGATAAAATGGGTGCAGCCGTAATTTTTGCGGACGAGCGCATGGAAAATTGCTTCACGCGGTCCGGCATACCGCATGGCGGCAGGGAACACCGATAACATCACCCGGTCCTTTGGATAATACTGGTCAAGCAAAACTTGATAGCTTTCCATTCTGATATCACTCGGAATATCATCTGATTTCGTTTCTCCTACTAGCGGATGAAGCAGCAGACCGTCGACGGTTTCCAACGCTGTTTTTTGAATATATTCATGGGCTCTGTGAACGGGATTTCGCGTCTGAAAGCCGACAATCGTTTTCCAGCCGAGCTTTTCAAAGGCCGTTCTCGTTTCCGCCGGCGCTGCATAAAACTGTTCGAAGGACTTGTCGGGAAAGCGGCTGACAAGGATAGGCCCTCCAATATAAAAGTCCGGCCGCTCCAGCAACTTTTTCACTCCGGGGTGAGCGGGATCGTTTGTTTTATAAACAGACAGCGCCTCCAGTGTTTTATCTGGCTGATAGATATCAGTCACTGTCATCATGCCGTACGTCACGCCGTGTTTCACAAGCTTCACGTGATTTCCGACAGACAGCTGTTTTGCTGTTTCTTCACTGACAGGCAGCGTAATAGGCAGGCTCCACGGCAAACCGTTCGCCAGCCTCATCTCTTTCACAACGGAATGATAATCTTTTTCTCCCAAAAAACCTGTTAACGGGCTGTAGCCGCCAATCCCGATAAGCTCGAGGTCGCTCAGTGCCAGCTGATCAAGCTCAGCTTCGCAAGTGCAGCCATCAAAAGTGCATGCGGGATCGAAGCGGTTGATTAACACCCCTCCATGGGGCTCGATTGCATTCACGTGCTTAACCTCCATCTTTGCGATTTACGTTGTTTTTAACAGTCTGGACGGGCTTCTTCTTCAATTGAAAATGTGAAACCGTAACACATACAGACTTCATTCAAGAATAAGAATAAAATCTGCTGGCGCTCCATTTTCAGGACAAGCGTTCTTTCAATCCTGGTGCAGACCGCATTCAGTTTTCTCGCGTCCGGCCCATCTTCCCGCTCTCTCATCATTTGGGATTGAAGAAGGCAATGTGCACATTTCACAGCCTATGCTCGGATAATTTTGATCGTGCAGTTTGTTGTAAGGCAAATTGTGGAGCCGGATGTACGTCCAAACATCATCCCATGTCCAGTAAATGAGCGGACAGATTTTAATAAGCTTAAATTTCTGATCCTGATTGATGAATTGAATATGCTTTCTCGTCGGCGACTGCTCCCGGCGCAGACCTGAAATCCAAGCTGTCATGCCCGATAAATGTTTTTGTAGAGGTGCGATTTTCCGTAATTGGCAGCAAAGATTTGGGTTGTGTTTCCATAATTCATCGCCGTACTGCTCCGCTTGTTCCTTTAAGTTCAGTTCAGGTTCAAGCAGCTGGATCGTAAATGCCGGGTATCTTTGTTTGACGGCTTCGATCAGCTCATATGTTTCCTGAAAATGGAGCCCTGTATCTAAAAAGATGATGTGCGCATGTTTGTTGATCTTTGAAATTAAGTCGAGAAGCACCATCCCTTCAGCGCCAAAGCTGCATGCATACACGATCTTATCCCCGTATGTCCTGTAAGCCCATTTCAATACATCGAGCTCATCGATCAATTGGTCCATTATCTCTTTTGACAGCGTTTCGTTCCATGTGTCAAACGTGATGTGTTCGTTCAATATTTTCCCCCCGTTTTGCATCTGTCTGTTTTTTATCTATTGATCGAGTTATAGGCAGACTATTCACTTTTGAGATAAAGGTTCGTGCGGTAGCCGCCTAAAATGAGGAGACGGAGGCGCGGCGGAACCAATAAGAGACCAGCTGAATATGCTTTTTAGCAAAATGGTTTTATGCCCAAGGAGAGGTATTATGCCGATTACCATTTATCAGGGGCATCATCATTCACTTGCCCCGGCAGATATCAATATCGTTATTGACGTCATTCGAGCCTTTACCGTAGCCCATTTTGCTTTTATCGGCGGGGCGAAAGAAATTCTCTTGGTCCGGACAACTGAGGAAGCCTTCAAGCTGAAAGAAACCTATCCGGATTATGTATTAACAGGAGAGGAAAAGGGGGTCGGAATCAAGGGGTTTGAATTGGATAATTCCCCAAAGCGTATGGCTGAGCAGGATATGGTGGATAAGCGGCTGATTCAGAAAACGACAAACGGCGTCACAGCAGCGTTAGGAGCGCTGAAGGCCAAGCATCTTTTAGTGACCGGATTTTCTAATGCCAGAACAACAGCGGAATATGTGAAAAAGCTCACTGCAAAAGATTGTGTGCTGAACATTGTGGCTTCCCATCCGTCAGGTGATGATGATATGGCGTGTGCGGAATATATCAAAAGCATCATAGAAGGGACGAATGGTGCGGCGGCCGAAGTGATTGAAAGAATCAAAACCTCATCCGTTGCGGAGAAGTTTTTTGACAGCAGCCAGCCGTTATTTGATCCGGAAGACATTGCTTACTGTACAAAAGAAATAACGGGCGATTTCGTGATGAAAGTAAAACAAGAAAGAGAAGTTCCAACGATAGAGAGGGTCATGATATGAACGATTTTTCACTAGAATTGCCAGTGAGAACAAGTAAACCGAGAGAAAACGGACAGACCATTTTAATCGACAACGGCTACCCCCTGCAGTTTTTCAAAGATGTGATAGGCGCGGCGTCCGACTATATTGATTTTGTGAAATTCGGCTGGGGCACTTCATTACTTACAAAAGACCTTGAAGAAAAAATCAGCTCCCTGAAAGAGCATGACGTGAAGTTTTTCTTCGGCGGCACACTGTTTGAGAAATATGTAAGCCAGAATAAAGTCAATGAATTTCATCGGTACTGCACCTACTTCGGGTGCGAATATATTGAGATCTCAAACGGCACTCTCCCGATGACGAATAAAGAAAAAGCGGCTTACATTGCTGATTTTTCTGATGAATTTCTTGTGCTCAGCGAGGTGGGCAGCAAGGATGAAGAAGTGTCAAGCTGCCAGTGCTCTGAGGAATGGCTTGAGTATATTCTCGAAGATATGGAGGCAGGCGCAGAGAAGGTGATTACGGAAGCAAGGGAAAGCGGAACAGGAGGTATCTGTTCCAGCAGCGGAGATGTCCGGTTTCAAATCGTTGATGATATCATTTCGTCAGATATTGATATCAGCCGAATGATATTTGAAGCACCGAACAAAACGCTCCAGCAAGGGTTTATTCAAAGGATCGGGCCGAATGTCAATCTGGCGAATATCTCATTTCACGATGCGATTGCTCTGGAGACTTTGCGCTTGGGGTTAAGATCCGATACTTTTTATTTGTAAAACAGCGGCTGCGGGGCTCTCGGTATCGGGAGAGCCTCTTGCCTATTACTTTTTATGACGGTACATAGGCGTAAGTATGGGAAGAGAGGTCAGGCGGATGTTATAGATGAAGTCGATGACTCTTGTTGAGATCACTTGGCAAATCAGAGCTTGAATCACAATGCCCCAGGCAATAATTGATGCGGTAATCATAAAAATGATGCAATTCATAATGAGCAAGATGGTTCCCGGGTTTCCGCCCCGGTAAATTGAGATCATGAGAGCAAGAGCTCCAAAACCTCCGTTAGAAATTTTATATTTGTATAAAAGTCCGATGCCGAGTCCTAATAAAACGGCGCCGCTTGCCAAATCAAGCCACAGGTTTGATGTAATGTCCGGAAAAATGACATCAAAAATCAATACCGAAACAGAGGTGACGGTAATCGAGGCGAGAGTGCCGGTAAATGTTCTCATCTCCAGCCATTTTAAAGCAGTAAAAAGCATCGACACATTCACAGCCCATACCGAGAAGCCGTGGGGAATGTGAAACAAATGGTGCAATAAGACCGCAATACCTGCCGCCCCGCCTGTCGGAATATCATGCGGAAATAAAAATAAGGACATGCCGAGTCCCTGTAATACACCGCCTGTGACAATCATAAACGTGAGTTTTGCTTTCATCAGCAGTTCAGCCATTAAGTCATTTGCTCCTTTATGAAAAGACTTGTCCGCTGTTACCATTTTATGAGGCTGTCCATGATTTATGTCTATAAATAAAGGGATGGGACAGCTTAAAACGCTGAACCATCCCACATATACCGATTGATGATCTCCATATTGATTTCTCTGCCGATCCCTGTTCCTTTCGGGATGTGCACGATTCCTTTTGAAGGCTGAAGGCTGATCAGTTCTGTAAAAGGATTCTCCATTACATCCCACTCAATCGGTTCAATTTGGTCGTTTTCCATTTTTGACCACGGAGGCAGGCAGGCCTGAGCAAATAAAGCATAAAGCCGGGAAAGAGCGCCGTCATAGGCATGAGCAGACGCTCTCACACCGAAATAACGCGCGAGCTGGAGGCAGTCGCGAAACTCATCGATTCCATTGACATGCATGACGTCAGGCTGAATAATATCCAAGCAGCCCTGTGAGAGGAGAGGCGCAAATTGCGCCGCGCCTTTCATATTTTCTCCGCCGGCGACAGGGACGGATAAACGGCTTCGCAGCAAAGTGTAATCCTGCGGCTGGTCAAAAGGCAGAGGCTCTTCCAGCCAGCTGATATTGTCCCATTTCGAAAAATGGCGCTCCCATTTGAAAGCTGCGGCTGTATCGTAGCTTTGGTTTGCGTCCAAAATAATGGAAACTGAACTGCCGGCCGTGTTTTGCAGGGCAGTGATATGCCGCACATCTTCCTCAAAGGTTGTCCCGCCAATTTTGATTTTGATTTGATTGAAGCCCTTTTTCAATTGCGCTTCAACATTCGTAAGCGAGCTGCTGATCCACTGAGGATGGTCTGAATATGATTGGAAAGAGGCATATACTGGGAGTTCTTCTCTGTACCGTCCGCCCCACATGTCGCATACGGAACAACCTGCCGCTTTCGCAGCAATCTCCGTCAGTGCCATACTCACAGCCGATGCCGCCCGCTGATGCCATTTTTTGATTGTGCGCACTAAAGGCAGGCGGCTGCCTGCCTGTTTACCCACGAGATAGGGAATAATTCGTTTTGTAAAACCGACATGCAGGGCCGGGAGCCAATCCACGCACTCTCCCCAGCCGTCAATGCCGCTTTCTGTGATAATTCTGATCAGATAGCATGTCCGATATTGTTTAAATCCGTTTGCATCTCCGTAAGGCTTCTCTAATCGGTGAAAGAGCGGGAAGGTCTCAATTCGTTCGATTTTCAAACCGGATGCTACCTTTCCTCAGCCGGCTGCAGCCGATTGCCATTCATTTTAGGCTCTTCTTTTTCATTCGTATCTTCTTTATTTTGTTTGACATGAATCAGCGTCAGCACAAGAATGCCGACAACCAGCGTTAGGCCCGCAATGCTTAAAAACATGCCAGGTCTTGACCACTGCATCAAGCGCCCGAAAATAGGAGGTCCGATCGCCACCCCGAGAAAACGCACTGATCCGTACAGCGACGTCACAAAACCCCGTCTTTCTTTGCCGACAGCGCCTGTGATAAAACTGTTAATACAAGGAAGGACAAGGCCCGAACCGATACTGCTCAGCACGAGAACGCTGATAAACAGGACGAGATTTTCAATGAATGACAGTGCCGCGTAAGACACAGTCATAAACGCTAAACCGATGACGATCAGCTTTTTCATTAACGATTGCTTTTGTCCGATTTTGCTGCCCGTCGTATAAGATGTCACACACATAACCAAAAGCGGAATCGCCAAAATCAGTCCTTTTTTGACGCCGTCTGTATCGTATGTTTTTTCCAGTACGTCTGATAGGTAAAACAAAATGCCGAATAAGGTAAACAAACAGGTAGCCCCGGCTAAATAAGCGGTAAACAGCCATCTGCCTTCATGCTTAAATACACTTAACAGCCCTTTTGCATATTTTCCGATAGGAGGCGGCTCTTCTTCTTTTTTCTTTTCTTTAATAAAAATCCAAGTCAGCACGATTGAAATGATACAAAACACAGGAAAGGCAAAAAATGCGCCATACCAAACGATCAGAGCGATAAGTGAGCCAATAATCGGCGATAGAACTTTCCCCATCCCGTTTGACGCTTCAACAAGGCCGAGCACTTTGCTTTCCTGCGCGCCTTTAAATAGGTCCGCTGACAGGGCCATCGCAATCGGTCCCGTTCCGGCTGCTCCGATACCCTGAAGAGCCCGGCCAGCCATGACCCACGGATAAGCATTGTCAAAAAAACCTGCCGCAAACCCGGCCAGCAATCCGCCTGCTCCATACAAAAATAAGCAGGGAATAATGATGATTTTTCGTGAAAACCGGTCTGCGAGATAGCCGACAATCGGAATCGCAAACGCCGCAATCAGGGAAAACACCGTGATCACGAGACTGACTTGAAATTGGGATAAATGAAGTTCAGATTTCATTTTTGGCAATATAGGAATAAGCATAGAGTTTCCAAGGGTTAATATTAAAGGGATTGAACCGATAGCTACAATCGTCATTCCGTTATTTTGTTTTGATGTTTCCATCTCAAAGCACACTCCTTTTCTTCTGCTTAGAGTGTCCCTGAAGTCATTAAAAAAACCGAACAGAATCTTCCTGTCCGGGTAAAAAAGGGTTAACCGAGCGCTTGTGAGATGACAGCGAATAATTGTCCGTTTCGTACAGGCAGCGTCTTTTTTTTGTACATCATAAGCGGAGGTTCATCGTCTAAGTGAAATCCCATTGCTTCCAGGCTGTCATGCAACGGTGCGGCGTCACCAGGCACGTCGATTCGCATCGGTCCTTGTTTTCCTGCGGCCAGCCTGTTGATCAATCCGGCAGCGAGACCCGGTGACGGAGCGATAATCGGGCCTAATTTCAGATTGGCCGGTGTTTGTATAGATAAGCCATAGCCAATGAATTCGCCTTCCAAATTTCTCGCAATTATACATTCCCCTGATTGAGAGATCAATTGATGCAGGAGTGCTGCTCTGTCTCCGCCAAAGGCTGCTTGATCAGCCGCTGTTAATTCCGGAAAGTCCTTTTCTGTAAAAGATGTCAGTTCAATGTCGTGCTGCTTTGTAATCGGGATGAAGCTTTGACAGCTGTATTTGCGGATTGAACCCGCTGTTTGAAAACCGGATTTTTCATAAAGCGGCAAACCCTCCTTCGTGGCGCAAAGCATGGTGGCGGTGTTTTCATCGACTTGACTGATACACGCGTTCACCATCCGCTGCCCCAGGCCCCGCCGTTTGTACTCGCTGTCGACGATAACAAGTCCAATAGAAGAAAGTCGGCCATACGAAAACAAACCGATGCAGGAGATGACGTCTCCTTGGCTGTTTTGATACCCGAATAATCGTCCGTGTTTTACGAGCAACAGCAGCTCTCGCTCGCCGTAATCCGGCCACCCGGCTTGCCGGGAGAGACGCAATAGACCGGGCACATGTTTTTCTGTAAGCTGAATCAGCTCAAACGCTGAATGCATGTCATCACCTGCTTGTTTCTGTTTTTTTGTACATCACAATATGGGTGCCAATGCCGGAAATCTCAAACGGCTCGCCAAGTTCTTTCCAGCCAAGCTTTTCGTAATAGCCTTTCACATGGTATCTTGCGTTGCACCAGACCGCCTGCACGCCCATATCGGCCAGTTTCTGCTCCGCGTATTTGATCAGTGTGCTTCCGGCTTTTTGATCACGGTATTCTTCGAGCGTTGCCATGCCTCTAAGCCGATATGCGGGAGAATCGGTCAATAGCGGCTGATTCTCGGGAGAAAAGGAAGCGATGCTGATCAGTGTTTCTTCAAAAAAAGCGCCGAGATGGAAGGAGCCTTCTGCATGATCCTGATCATATTTGCATTGTTCAATTGATTGATGGGGACGCAAAATGCGGTTCCGAATTTCATAAGTATCCTCTGCGGGAATGGTTTTCACTTCAAGCATGATGTTCCTCCTCTAATGTAATTTATTTTCTATATCGTAACACGAATCGGGTTTGAAAAAGACTGCCCAATTGGTTCGGACAGTCTTAGAAAGGGATGTTAATGCAAATAAATATTCTGACGCTGTTCATCTTTTTGCTTAATGTAAGAAGTAAGTTCCGAGGTTAAGTCGGATCTGAGAAAAGGCGTTATTAAATAGATGCCGTTAAACAGCTCGCAGGCAGTATCCAGCAGGGAGCGTGCAATTGCAAGGCCTTCCGCCTTTTGTTTCTCTTTATCTTCGCCGGCACGCGCCATTTTTTCGCGAATGGAATCGGACAGTTTGATGCCGGGAATTTCATTATGGATAAACTCAGCGTTCCGGCTGCTTGTCAGCGGCATAACGCCGATATAAATCGGAGTCTTCAAATGCTTGGTTTCATTATGAATATCGACAAGCTGCTGCTCCGAATAGACGGGCTGTGAGATAAAATAATCAGCGCCGCAGTCCATTTTTTTCTCCAGCCGTTTTACGGCTTTATCGAGATGACGGACGTTTGGGTTAAAAGCAGCTGCCACTGAGAAATTGGTTTTCTTTCCGAGCGGTTTTCCGGACAGAGACAGCCCTTCATTGAACTGTTTAATCAGCCTGATTAAATCAAAGGACGTTAAGTCATAGACAGACGTTGCACCCGGGAAATCACCGATTTTAGAAGGATCGCCGGTAATCGCCAGCACATCATGCAGCCCTAATGTGTCCAGTCCCATTAGATGTGACTGGAGGCCGATAATGTTTCGGTCCCGGCACGTAAGATGGACAAGAGACCGCATATCGAGCTGCTGCTTAACAAGGGCGCCGCAGGCAACATTGCTGATCCGCGGGGTTGCCAGTGAGTTATCGGCGAGCGTCAGGGCGTCGATTCCCGCTTCTTTTAATTCAGCAGCGGCGGACAGAAACTTATCAAAGCTCAATTTCTTCGGCGGGTCCAGCTCAACAATAATGGAGCGCTTTTTCGCAGCGATTTCATCCAACCCCGGCTCTGTCCGTTCGTGCTGGACAGTCACCAATTCCTTTGCCCGAACCTTTACATGCTTTTCCGTAATGGGAGCGAGCCCGCCCACAGCCTCTGCCATGGCTCGTATGTGGTTTGGCGTTGTGCCGCAGCAGCCGCCGATAATCCGCGCGCCTTGCTTGCGGAACTCAGTTGCGCTGTTTTGAAAATACGTATCGTCAGTTTCATATACGAGCCGCCCTTCTTCGAGAGAGGGGAGGCTGCTGTTCGGGTAGACAGATAAAAATACGTCATCAAAAATCGGCACTTCACTGAGCGCTTCAATCATGTGGTAAGGGCCGAGCCGGCAGTTAATGCCGACGATATCGGCACCGAGATCCGCAATCGAGCGCAGCGCATCAGAAAGCGGCGTTCCGTCCTGAAGCACACCCTGCTCATGCATGGATACATTCAGCATAATCGGAAGATCGGTTTCTTTCCGGGCGATTTTCAGCACTTCATGGGCTTCTTCCAAATCATAATACGTTTCTAACAGCAACCCGTCCGGCTCTTCATGCAGCAGTAAATACAGCTGTTCGCGGAAGCTTCGTTTGATTTCGTCAAGGCTGTATGCGTTTTTGTTAAACGTGCGGATGCCTCCCATTGTCCCGAGCACATACGCATCGTCGGCGGAAGCCCGCGCGATTTTTACTGCTTCCTGATTCATTTTTTTGATGTCATCTTCAAGGCCGTGTCTCGATAATTTAATATAATTCGCTCCGTACGTGTTGGTTTGAATGATGTTTGCTCCCGCCTCGACATAAGCTTTATGTATACGCTGAATTTCCTCGGGTTTAGAAATATTAAGTTCCTCAAAGCATCTATCTATTCCGTAGGAGTAAAGCAGCGTGCCCATTGCGCCGTCACCGATTAACACCTGTTTCTTCAAATCTTCTAAAAGTCCCATTGTCTGCCTCCTTTATTCACATTCAGCAAGGAAAAAAGAGAAATAAAAAAAGTCCTCTTAAGAAGAAGACTTTGTCAGTGATATTGTCTCTTCTTATCTTCCAAGCTGTTCGAGCTTGCTGGATTTAGCACCTTGGTCATGGCAAATGCGCCATTACACCGGTTGCTGAAGCTTCGTCGGGCCAGTCCCTCTGCTTCTCTTGATAAGAACGGATATGAAATTTTAATGTTCAGGAGCTGCCAAAAGATGCCTGGCATTTTCCCTTTCTCCAAATTTACCGAAAATAAAGACAATAATCAATAGGAATCAGAAAAATTTATCTGAAATTTATAAATTGAACGTCAATTGGCAGATCAGCACCTCGAACTGCTGCGATAACCTGCTGAAGATCATCCTTGTTTTTTCCGGTGACACGCACTTGATCATCCTGTACCTGAGATTTCACTTTCAGTCCGGAGTTTTTGATGATCGTATTGATTTTTTTTGCGTTGTCTTTGTCAATCCCTTGAACGAGCTTTGCGCGCTGGCGCACGGTGCCGCCGGACGCATTCTCAATTTTGGCGTAATCAATATTTTTTGTCGGCACGTTGCGCTTAATCAATTTGCTGACAAGCACATCCTTGAGCTGGCTTAATTTAAATTCATCATCGGAAACAAGAACAAGCTCTTCTTTATCTAATGAAATGTCGCTTTTGCTCCCTTTGAAGTCATAGCGTGTGCTGATTTCCTTCAGTGCGATTTGAATCGCGTTTTGCACCTCAGGGAGCTCCACCTTGGATACAATATCAAAAGAACTTTCTTTTGCCATATGAAAACCTCCATAACATTTAACTTATGTGTTGATTATAGTAGAATAAAGAGAAACTTCCAACAGAACAAAGAATCAATTTGTGATGATTGGAAAAAATGTTAACAAGATCCGCAGTGAAATCAGCGGGAAGAGGAAGGACGATAGCATGAGACCAGGGCAGCAGTTAACCTTGAGTATAGATCACGAAACTGACTTCGGTTACTTTTTAACCGATGGAGAAGATACGATTCTCTTACATAACAGTGAAGTGACAGAGGATATAGAAGACAGAGATGAGGTAGAGGTCTTTATATACGTTGACCAGCAGGAACGGCTCGCAGCAACGATGAAAATTCCGGTCATCAGCGCGGATGAATACGGTTGGGTAGAGGTAGTGGACACGGTAGAGGATATGGGCGTATTCGTCGATGTCGGCCTCTCAAAAGACGCGCTTGTCGCAACAGAGCATCTGCCGCCGTATGAAGATGTCTGGCCGCAAAAAGGGGATAAGCTCTACTGTATGCTGAAGGTGACGAATCGGGGGCGCATGTTTGCCAAACCCGCACCGGAGGATATCATCAGCGAGCTGTTTACGGACGCTTCAGACGACCTGATGAATAAAGAGCTGACCGGAACGGTGTACAGGCTGATCGCTTCAGGATCGTTCATCATTACGGATGACGGAATCCGCGGTTTTATTCATTCATCAGAAAGAAAAGAAGAGCCAAGACTCGGCTCAAGAGTGACAGGACGAGTGATTCAAGTGAAGGAAGACGGCTCAGTGAATATGTCGCTACTTCCGAGAAAGCAGGATGCGCTGTCTGTTGATGCCGAGTATATTCTTACGTATATAAGAACGAGAAATGGCGCCATGCCGTACAGCGACAAAAGCCAGCCTGATGATATCAAAGAACGTTTTAACATGAGCAAGGCCGCCTTTAAACGGGCGCTCGGCCACTTAATGAAAAACGGAAAAGTGTATCAGGAAGACGGCTGGACATACGAGAAAAAATAGCGCATGAAAATGGCTCGCCTGCAGCAGAACTGCGGAGCGAGCCGTTTTTTATTTCTAATTTAATTCATCAACCAGCGTTCTGATTGCCATTTCGCGATCCACATTGTCTGAAATCGCGATCGGAGTAATATCAATGGCAAGAATGACAAGAATCAGCGCACCGGCTGCGGCAACATAAGAAACATAATAGAAATAGTTAGCGGTTTCGACCGTGTTGACGAGCTCAGCTTGAACTCTGGACGTATCATCCTTGGAAGCGGCAATTTCCTTTGCAGCTTCTACTTTTTCTTCAACGATTTGACCCGCTTTTTTCAGCAGTTCATCCACCTTCATTGCATCTTTGCTGTAAACAGCTTTCTTCAGATTGTCAAAAAAGTCAGCATCCTCTTTTTTAATATCAGCAACAACCTGATTGGCAAAAGCCTTTGCCTGTTTTGTGTTGAGTTTGTCAGTCATGGCTTTATTAAATACCTCTGGAAGCTGTTTGCCCACTTCACCCTGAGCGAACACAAACCCTTTAAAAATCTCTTCACCCGAATACTCAAGCTGCTTTGCCTGTGCTACACTTTCCTGCTGCTTCACCATAAACACTGTCGTCACCAATACAACCGACAAAAATACGAGAAACGCCTTCTTCAAACTGAAACCTCTCCCTTCTTTTCTTTTTTATTCCACTTCAGTCTGCGAATATATGTAAATTGAAACGTGGAATCAATTGGAGTGAGATACAATATCAAAATGCCGGCCATGATGATTGAAAAGCTGATTAAACCCAGCATAACCGCGAATATCTCATGCATAAAAACAGCGATGATTAAAATCAATCTCCAATGCTTCTTCGGCGCGAACAGTGCCGCAAAGATGACAATCTGGACGAGAAGCGTCCCCCAAGTCGGAATCACCACAAACGGACTAGTCACAAACGGCTTCGTTAATGCCTGAAAAAAGCCGTTGAAGCCGATGGTTTTTTCCTGGGCGAAATAATAGACGGCTGTACCGTCCACCCATTCCTGCTGAGACAGCTTAGCGACAGTAGAGTGAAAATAAAGCACTGCCACTTGGAGCCTGATAACAAAATAAGAAATAAATGCTGTGATTTTTCCAATTGTTCTTTGGCCCTCTGCATCATCAGGCCTTCCGCTCCAATGCCATTTTCTCGGATCGGTCAGCGTGATAGGAATGAGCAAAAATGTCATAACCGCGGCTGCCTGCTCGCCTCCGTCGATGACAATTAACGACGACTGGAGGCTGTAACTGACATACCAATGAAGAATCCCGGTGATTCTGGGGCGCCACCCGATCACAACAAGCACCAGAATGGCAATGCAGATCCACCTGACCAGGTTTAACATCATATAGTTATTTTCGCCGAGGCAAAAGAGACTGAAATTCATTTTACAAGCAGGATAACTGCTGATTCCGCTGGCGGGCTTCATAATGAGGCTCGGATGATTGACGAGCAGCGTCAGCAGGCTGGATAAAGCAATAATGCTTCGCGCGAGTCCATATACATTTGTCCACGGGTTTCTCTCGTCCCATCCGGTGATGGTCTGTTTTATGTTTTCGAGCATGAGATCACAACCTTGACTATGCTTTTTATCTGATAAGACGAAGCGGTATATTTAGAATAACTCCACGGAACGATATCCTCTTTCGTTAAATAATAGCTGCCGCAAAGCAGCGGGCGGGGTGCCGGTGTTTGCAGCTGAACGGTTTTGGCTTTGCTTTTGCAGGCACTTAGGTCCGTTGCTTTACATTCTGTCCACTCTTCCTTGCCGACTTGGCTGTAGACAACACCCATTTCTACACCCTGCGATCGCCCATAACGATACAGGCCGAATAGGTTATCAGCCCTCATATTGGGCCATCTGACCTTGGCGGTGGCATTTCCATCCTCATATAAGCCGATGGCGGTATCACGGGGATTTTTGCTGAAAAAGCCCCAGCCCTGAGGAATGACGCTGGACATGAGAAATTTGGAGTCCTTTGTCAGCGGAATCGGGGTTGTCCCTAAGCTGCCAATGATTGAAAACAGAAATAAAGACCCCCAGAGGACCGAAAAAATGATAAAAAATGATATCGATTTCTGCATTCGACTGCTCCTTTTTAAACTGACGAAATTCACTTTTCTTACTTTTCATCATATAAAAACATTTTTGTAATAAAAAGGTTAGAAAGTAGGAGAAATTCCATTTTTGTTAAATGAAAAAACAGGACATTTTTCACTGCTATATGTCATTGATATATAGTGGTTTTTTCGATATATTTAAACCATGAAAACGAATCAAATTAACGACCGCTGGATTGTTCAATTTCGCAAAGGAATTTTCGAGCTGGCCATTTTATCCCTGCTGCGCTCAAAGCCGATGTATGGTTATGAATTGACATCGTCCTTAAAAACAACTCCGGCACTGGCTATTTCGGAGGGTGCGATTTATCCGATTTTGAAACGGATGACGGAGAAGGACTGGGTCGAATTTTTTTGGCAAGATTCTTTGGACGGCCCGAAAAGGAAGTACTACAAAATGACGCAAAAAGGAGAAGAGATGTTAAAAGAACGGCTGGAGAAATACCTGGAAACCCATCAAGCTTTATTGTCCTTATCGGGGGATTTGCTATGAATGCACAGCACATCATTGACCGCTATACGGAGGAACTAAACGCTGAGCTGGCGAATATGCCTGAAGTAGAGAGAGAAAACACGATAGCCGAATTGAAGGGCCATTTAACCGCTTTTGTACAAGACAGAATGAATGCCGGCCATAGTGTGGAGGATCTGCGGGAAGCTGTTGAAACTGAGTTTTCTCATCCGAAAGAGCTTGCCGAAGCGATGATGGGTGAAGGGGAGGAACAGAAACGGAGGGGTTCTGTGTTAGGAAAAAGCGGACTTTCGGTCTTTCTTATTGCTGTAATCATACTCCTGCCGCTGCTGCCGCCCTCATACAGATATGTGCCATTGGCTCTTTATTTGGCGGTGCTCGCAGGCTATGTATGGAAGCGGAAGAAGGTAATGATGTTTGCGGGTGTAAGAAAAAACAAAATGCGCTCTCAACATGAGATTGTCACGATTTCCAGGGTCGGTGCGGTGTATCTGCTGTTTTTGGCTGTTCTGCTTCTTGTGCAGCCGCTCATCAATGCATTCGTCGTCCTTCTGCTGATTGTGGTTAGCTGTGCCGCTTTTTTTCTTTTTTTGAACGTCAAGTAATGTTGTAGGAGGCTGTAATATGGAAATTAGCATCAATTATCTATTAATTGTCATTTCGCTTTTATTCTTTGTGGTAGCTTATTTGGTCGGGATCAAAAAACAGACGTGGATGCTGGCGGGGTTTAATGAGGCACGTATCCGGGATAAGGATCGGCTGGCCAGAATAGCAGGCTATTTTTTCTTGAATTCCGGTTTGTTCATTCTGCTGAACAGCTTTATCTCATTTCAAGGCCAGGAGCAGCTGATTCCGCCGCTTATTTTGGCATATGGTGCAGGGGTTATTATTTACGTGAATAAAAAACTGGTAGAATAGGAGCTGAAGGACGGAGCGAATCTCTGTCCTTCTTTCTTTTTCCTGAAAATAGGAACGAAGCACCACATACAAGTTTCGGTTTTTTTGTTAGGATGAACGAAAAATAAGTTCCAAATCAGGAAGGATGTGGTGTTTTGCCTACACTGTTCAAGACATCTCTATTCATGGCCGGCTTATGCACGGCGGCTCAATGTGTTTTTGCATCAAATGCCTCAGCAGATCAAAGCATCAAATACGACCATACGTATCAAACCCCTTCATACATCATCGAAAAATCACAGCCATCATGGCAGCCAGCTCAAAACCTAACGCAGAAAGAAGCGCTATTTTCATATCTGGACAAGCACCAAACGCATTTTAAGCTCAAAGGAAATGCGAACAGCCATTTTCGCATTTCGAAAACCATAAAGGATCCAAAGACAAAACAAACGTTTTTTAAATTAGAGGAAGTGTATAAAGGAATTCCTGTATACGGCTTTGGACAGGCGGTCGCGATGAAGGAAAACAAACAAGTGAAAAGTTTCTTCGGGAAGGTACACCCGCAACTAAATGACATATCTGTCACACCGTCTGTATCCAAGAAAAAAGCTATACATACAGCGCGCCGTGCGCTTGAGGCATCTATTGGAAAAATCGAGTATGTTGACGGGGAACCAAAAGCCGAATTATATATTTATCCGCACGAAGGCGCATATGATCTTGCCTACCTTGTAAGACTTTCGACGTCTGAACCTGAACCTGGATATTGGCATTATTTCATTCATGCCAAAAGCGGAAAGGTCATTGATTCTTTCAATGCCATTCATGAAGCAGCAGGTACAGGAATTGGCGTATCAGGCGAAGAAAAAAGCTTTGAAGTAACTGAACAGAATGGGCGTTATTATTTGGCTGATGAAACAAGGGGAAAAGGGATAAATACTTTTGACGCAAAGAACCTGAACGAAACCTTATTTACCCTTTTGTCTCAATTGATCGGGTATACAGGCAAAGAAGTGGCCAGCGGCACGTCCGTATTTAAAGACCCGGCGGCTGTAGATGCCCATGCAAACGCGCAAACGGTTTACGACTATTACAGCCGCACGTTTGGCCGCCATTCCTTCGATCAAAACGGAGCAAGAATTACGTCTACCGTACATGTGGGAAAACAGTGGAACAATGCGGCGTGGAACGGTGTGCAGATGGTGTACGGGGATGGTGACGGCGCAAAGTTTAAGCCGCTTTCCGGATCGCTCGACATTGTGGCGCATGAAATGACACACGCGGTCACCCAGTATTCCGCCGGCCTTTTATATCAGGGAGAACCCGGCGCGTTAAACGAATCCATTTCTGATATTATGGCGGTGATGACAGACCGGGATGACTGGGAAATCGGCGAGGATGTATATACGCCGGACGTACGCGGGGATGCTTTACGTTCGTTAGAGGACCCTTCCAAGCAGGGGAATCCGGATCATTATTCAAACCGTTATACGGGCACAGAGGATTACGGCGGGGTGCATATCAATTCGTCGATCCACAATAAAGCGGCATATCTTCTCGCGGAAGGCGGCGTGCACCATGATGTGCGGGTAGAGGGGATCGGGCGTGAAGCTTGTGAGCAAATTTATTATCGGGCTTTGACATATTACGTCACGCCTTCTTCAGACTTCAGCATGATGAGGCAAGCGGCAATCGAAGCTGCCAAAGATTTATACGGTGAAGGCTCGAAGCAATCAGCTTCTGTCGAAAAGGCATATGACGCAGTCGGAATCCAATAAAAATGAAAAAACAGCCAGGGCTTTTCAGCCTGGCTGTTTTTTTATGACCTTCCCAGAAAAAATATCGCCAGTGTGCCGGGTCCGGAATGGGATCCGACAGCAGAGCCGATGGAGTGCATGATGATGTCTTTCGGCTTGAAGGCGTCTTCGATCAATTGTTTCATTTCATTGGCTGTTCCTTCGTTAGCGGCATAGCTGATTCCGACGGTTTGATCGCTCCAATTGTCTCCTCGATCTTTCATTAATTCGATAATCCGTTTGAACAGCTTTTTCTGCCCGCGGATTTTTTCAAGCGGCACAAGCTTGCCGTCTTCCATATGAAGCAGTGGTTTAATATTGAGCAGACCGCCGACAAAAGCGGACGTTTTTGAAATTCGGCCGCCCCGGGCGAGGTACGTTAAATCATCGACTGTAAAAATGTGCTCAAGCTGTGCGCAAAAGTTCTTTACAGACGTTTCGATTTCTTGTATTGTATTTCCGTTGATACAGAGTTCGCGTGCATGCCGGACGGCCAGACCGTAGCCTAATGAAGCGCATTTGGAATCAATCACCCGCAAATCAAAATCGGGGAATTCTTCCTTCACTTCATTGGCGATCATGACGGCTGTCTGATAGGTGCCGGAGAGCCCTGAGGAAAAAGCAATGTAAAGAGCGGGCTCTCCTGTTTCGGCATATTGCAAAAATACATTTTTAATGGTTTGCGGTGAGGCTTGGGACGTCTTGGGCGCTTCCCCATTTTGCATCGCTTCAAATATTTGTTCCGCATGGATCGTGACTGCATCTTCATATTCTTTGTCGCCGAGAGAAACTCTAAGCGGGATAAAGCCAAGGCCGTTTTCCTCAAAATAAGAACGAGGCAGATCAGCGGCGCTGTCAGCAATGAGGTGAACTGTCATTTTGCTTCCCTTCTTTCCATTTATCGCTCGTTATCATGTGATTTAAGCCAACTATATCATATTAATTACTCAAAATCGTGTTCAAATATTTGTTTTAAGGGAAAACATAATAAAGAAGAATGAGCGGAGGAACATGCCATGGTACTAGATCAAACAAAAAAATTACTCATCGTCATCATCGGGGCTTTACTCAATGCGGCCGGGCTGAACTTATTTCTGATTCCAGCAGATGTATATGCCAGCGGATTTACGGGTGTCGCCCAGCTTTTATCAAGCGTCGTTGACCAATATGCCCCCTTCTACATATCGACGGGAACGCTCTTGTTCCTCTTAAATATTCCGGTCGGTATTTTAGGGTGGCTGAAGGTCGGAAGATCGTTTACGGTGTACAGCATTTTGAGTGTCGCACTGACCACGTTGTTTATGGGAATCCTGCCGGAAATGAGACTGTCTCATGACATCCTGCTGAACGCGGTATTCGGCGGCGTCATTTCCGCGGTCGGCATCGGTTTAACATTAAAGTACGGCGCTTCGACAGGCGGTCTTGATATCGTCGCTATGGTACTGGCCAAGTGGAAGGATAAACCCGTCGGCACGTATTTCTTTATTCTGAACGGGATTATCATTCTGACGGCAGGATTATTGCAAGGTTGGGAGAAAGCTTTATATACCCTTGTTACTTTGTATGTGACAACGAGGGTGATCGACGCGATTCATACCCGGCATATGAAACTGACAGCGATGATTGTGACGAAAAAAGCGGACGAAATTAAAGAAGCCATTTATGGAAAAATGGTGCGGGGCATAACGACTGTCCCAGCCAAAGGCGCTTTTACAAACGAGCCGAAAGAAATGATGATTATCGTCATCACGAGGTATGAATTGTACGATTTAGAAAAAATCGTAAAAGAAGTGGACCCGAAAGCATTTACAAACATTGTCCAAACGACCGGGATTTTTGGTTTCTTTAGAAAAGACTGACGAAAGCAGGTGGAAGTCGTGAAACGGCTGCTTGTGATGCTCTTGCCTGTGGTGCTTTTAATGGGCTGCGGGAAACATGAGCGGACAGAACCCGATAAGGAGGTATCAGGCGGAATGGAGAATCAAGAGGTTGTTTTATCTGTTGACGCAATTCAGGAGCCTGAACAAATCAAGTTTAACATGTCACTGAAGAACCAAAGCGAACGCAGTGTGGAGTTTCAATTCAGCACGGGACAAAAATTTGAACTTGTCGTGTACGATTCAGATCACAAAGAAAGATACCGTTATTCAAAAGACAAAATGTTTACACAGGCTTTTCAAAACCTGACGCTTGAACCGGGAGAAACCTATGATTTCACTGATGAGTGGAAGGAAGTCCCTGAGCCGGGAACTTACGAGGTGAAGGTAACATTTAAGGGCAAAGCGGAAAATCTCAAGCAGGTTCAGGCTGTTCAGCAATTTGAAGTCAAATAAGAGGCTATGGCGATTCGCCATAGCCTTTTTTTATTGCAATTTATCCAGTTGATCTTGAAATTGATGAAGCTGTTGACGTTCCGCATCTGTCGAATTGGCATACGCAGAAGACACAGCATTTTTGGCCCTCAGAATCGCTTGCTCCTGATCGCCTTCCTCAAAGCCGTTTGTCACCATGACAGCCTGTTGAACAAATGATTTCGCCTGCTGAAACAGTTCGTTTCTCATTTAATATTCATACTGCCTTTCAGCCGAGTCTCGTGCCGCGGCATGCTGGTGAGCTTCTTCTAAAGTAGACCGATATGGAAATCTTGCGGCGTGTTGCCCGATGGAGTCTTTACCCTGGTGAATAAACCTTCTGGATTTGCTTCGTTTACCCATTGTGAGACTGCCCCCTTCCATACTTTGACGAGATGAGTCGTCTTCAATAGTATGGTGGGGCGAAGTAACGTTTATGAGTGGGAAAAATTAAAATGGGCGGTCTTTAAAGTGAGAAATACTCTTGTAAAAATCTTGCCACGCCGTCCTCTTCATTTGTAGCCGTTGTCCGGTTGGCAATCTGCTTGACCTCATCAATTCCATTTCCCATCGCAACGCCGCAGCCTGCGAATTCAAGCATCTCCAAATCGTTATCCTCATCTCCGAAAGCGATGATCCGCTCCCTCGGCACACCGTAATAATCACTGATTTTCTGCAGGCCGACCGCTTTATTCATGCCGCTTTTAATAATTTCTATAACATGCCACGGCGCGGCCCATCTTCTATGATCGATCACCTCGGCGTGCACATCCGATAAATAGGAGCGTATGGCCGGTACATCTTCTTCTTTTGCGTGAATGAGTACGGATGTAACATCTTCACCGAGATTTTCCCGCAAGTCTCCGACCGTCACATTTGTTGTATTCATGTTAAAGGCATCAATCAAGTGCTCGTCATGGTAATGAAAGTACACGTCATCAATGACTTCGGCAAGCACATTATGTACGTTATAGCTTTCGCTGATATCCACTAATTGTTTGACAACTTCAAGCGGCAGCGAGGTATGATATCGTCCCCAGCTGTCGTCCTGCGGATGATGGACAAACGCTCCGTTAAAATTGACAATTGGCGTTGTCAGCTTCATCTGCTCATAGTACATGGAACTTGAACGGTACGGCCGGCCGGTGGAGATGCAGACGTAATGTCCGTCATTTTTTAAACGCTGTATCGTTTGAAGGGTGTTTTCTGATATTGTTTTATCGTCCTTTAATAATGTTCCATCTAAATCTAATGCGATTACATAGGGTTTTGTTTCCATGAAAAGCTCCTTTAACCTTAGATTTTGCGTAAGCTGCCTTAATGACAGTGTAGCTTTTTACCATCTTTATTGTCTACATGTTACACTTATGATTATGGTTATCCTAAGGAGGGGACATTGTGATTCAAATTGAAAATCAAACCGTTTCCGGCATTCCGTTTTTACATATTGTAAAAGAAGAGAACAGGCACCGTGCCGTTCCTCTTGTTTTCTTTATACATGGCTTTGCAAGCGCCAAGGAACACAACCTTCATTTTGCTTATCTTCTTGCAGAAAAAGGTTTCAGAGCTGTTTTACCGGAGGCGCTGCACCATGGCGAACGCGGAGAGCATATAGCTGTTGAGAAGCTGGCCGGCTATTTTTGGGACATCGTGCTAAACGAGATTGAAGAGCTTGATGTACTTATGAATCATTTTGAGAAAGAAGGCCTGATAGACGGCGGCCGTATTGGGCTTGCGGGTACATCTATGGGCGGCATTACAACGCTTGGCGCCTTAACGGTTTATGATTGGGTAAAAGCCGGCGTCAGTCTGATGGGAAGCCCGAATTATGTTGAACTGTTCCAGCAGCAGATCGACCACATCAAATCTCAGGGCATTGATATCGATGTGCCGGAGGAAAGGGTGCAGGAGCTCATGGAGCGCCTTAAAATGCGGGATCTCAGCCGTCAGCCGGAGAAACTGCAGCAGCGTCCGCTTTTATTTTGGCATGGTGTTAAAGATCAAGTCGTGCCTTACGCGCCGACCCGGAAATTTTATGACACGATTAAATCTCATTATCGCGAGCAGCCGGAACGTCTCCAGTTTATTGCGGATGAACGAGCGGATCATAAAGTGCCGCGGGCGGCTGTGTTAAAAACTGTTGAATGGTTTGAAACGCATTTATAAAGCACAAAGGTATTAACACTGTCCGGATTTACGTTATACTGTATAAAAAAAGGAGTGAGGGAACGTGGAAGAAGCATTAAAAGAAAACATTATGGGCGCCCTGGAACAGGTTGTCGATCCTGAGCTTGGCGTTGATATCGTGAACCTCGGGTTAGTATACGATGTTGATATGGATGAAGACGGCTTAACGCACGTTACGATGACACTGACATCAATGGGCTGCCCTTTAGCGCCGATTATCGTGGATGAAGTGAAAAAAGCGTTAGCGGACATTCCAGAAGTGAAAGAGACGGAAGTTCACATTGTGTGGAACCCGCCTTGGACTCGAGACAAAATGTCAAGATATGCAAAAATCGCGCTTGGCATACAATAAAACAAAAGAGGACAGCCTTACTTTGAGGCTGTCCTTTTTAAAACTGAAAGGAGTGAAGCGAAATGATGTACCTGCTTGCCGTTCTATGCCCGCCGCTTGCTGTTTTGTTTACGGGGAAGCCGTTTCAGGCACTGCTCAATCTCATTTTGACATGTATCTTTTGGCTGCCGGGCGCCATTCACGCTTGTTTTATCGTGGCTGACCGCCGCGCTGAAAAACGGGCAAGACGTTAATCTGGAAAAAAGAGGACGCAAACATGGTATAATGGCCATAAAAAACAGGGAGAGCGCCATGAAAAAGAAATTGCTTGCATTCGCGCTGTGCACTGGTGCGTATGCTGCCCTGTTTGCGTACTCTGTTCACTCGGAGCAAAAAAACGACTCCAGCGAGATGACGGATGTCAGCCGTTTGATGCCGGTGAAAATTAAGCAGACAGTGAAAGGGCAGGAAGAAAATAACCTCATTGACACAGTCAAAGAGGCCAATCGAAAAAACATAAAAATCTCAATAGCCGGAACCCAGCATTCGATGGGCGGCCATACATATTACGAGGACGGCATCGTTCTCGACATGACAGGCTACAACAAAATCCTCGCTTTCGATAAAGAGAAAAAAACCATCAGGATCCAAAGCGGGGCGACGTGGAATGACATACAGAAATACGTGAATCCATACGGGCTTGCGGTAAAAGTCATGCAGTCACAAAATATTTTTACAATCGGAGGATCTCTCAGCGCCAATGCCCACGGGCGTGATATTCGCTACGGATCGCTGATTGATACAGTCAAATCATTCCGCCTATTAAAAGCCGACGGCTCAATTGTCACCGTCACTCCAAAAGATGACTTGTTTTCAGCAGTCATCGGCGGGTACGGTCTTTTTGGCGTGATTCTCGATGTTGAGCTTGAATTAACGGATGACGAGCTGTACGTCATGCAAACAGAAAAAATGAACTACAGTACATACGCCGACTATTTTGCAAAGCATGTCAAAGGCAATCCCGGTGTCCGCATGCATCTGGCGCGTATCTCAACAGCAGAAAAAGGATTTCTGAAAGACATGTATGTCACAAATTACGCATTAGCAGAGGGGCAGAATCAGCTGACATCTTACAGCGATCTCAAAGAAGATGAGCATACACAAGTGACGAAATTCGCGCTCGGCCTGTCAAGACGGTACGAGTGGGGCAGAAACTGGCTCTGGAACACCCAGCAATCCTATTTTCTAAGCCAAAATGGAACAAAGATCTCACGCAATAACGTCATGCGGTCAGAATCAAAATTTCTCGAATACGAAAACAATGAAAATACAGACGTGCTGCAGGAATACTTTGTGCCGGTGAAGGAGTACGCTTCCTATATTGATGACCTGAGACAAACGCTGTCACATGAAGACCTGAATCTGCTTAATATCACGATCCGATATGTGCAAAAAAACGAAAAGGCCGACCTGTCTTATGCGAAGGAAGATATGTTTTCGCTCGTGCTCTTAATCAACGAGGGCTTCTTAAAAGAAGACCAGGCTGACACTGCTCGGATCATCAGGCGCATGACAGACGTTGCGCTCAAACACGGAGGAAGCTATTATCTGCCGTATATGACATATCAGACAAAAGCGCAAATGAGACAGGCGTACCCGAAAACCGAAGCGTTTTTTCAGAAAAAACGCACGTACGATCCGGATGAGCGGTTTATGAATTACTTTTATCAGAGGTATAAATAATGGGGAAAAACAAATTAAAATGGCTGACACTTTCACAAAGCAGCGTGTTTTTCGCAAGCAGTTTAATTTTTCCGTTTTACATTCTGTTTGTGAAAAATATCGGCTCAAGCTATACGCAGTTCGGGTTTTCCTATGGATTATTCGGACTGAGCGGAGCGCTCATTTACCCGCTCCTCGGCCGGCTGTCTGAAAGGATCGACAGCCGCTATTATCTGCTTGCGAACTCATGGGGCATGGCGGTTCTGCTTTTGTATGTCCCGCATGTTAACGGCGTTCTTCAAGTGTACATCGTGCAAGTGCTGTTAGGTCTCTTTGGGGCGATGCAAAAGCACGGAGAAAAAGTATTAATCGCCGACTTTACAGACACTGGGGAACGTGGAAAAAAGATTGGAAATTATCATTTTTGGACCGCTGTTTTTTCAGCGGCTGCTATTATGCTCGGCGGTTTTCTCGCCGACTTTTTTACGGTGCAAATGATTTTTTATACAAGCTCTATTCTATATTTTCTAAGCGGATTGATGATGATGAAAACAGGCTGACACGGTCAGCCTGTTTTTTTATGCAGCTGCAAAAGGCGCTGGAACAACAATTTGAAGCGATTTCTGTTTGCTTTTTAAGAGTGGATTTTTTTGTTGAACAGAAAATTTATAAATGAATAAAAATATTAAATATACGATTGAATTAATTTTTATTCATGTTATAATGTTAAATAATTTCACAAAGACCAAGAAGGTGAATTCGTTTTGAAAATAGGAATTGTAGGTGCTACGGGTTATGGGGGCGCCGAACTTGTCAGGATTCTTACACATCATCCTCATGCAGAAGAATGTATACTTTATTCATCCAGCGGAGAAGGAAAGGTCTATAGTAATGTTTACCCTCATCTAACCGGCTTGGCTGAGCAGAAGCTGAAGCCCATTGATATGTATACAATCAAACAGGAAATCGATGTCATGTTTCTTGCTGCGCCCCCGGGAGTATCAAGTGAACTGACTCCGCAGCTTGCAGAGGCGGGAATTCCGGTTATTGACCTGTCAGGTGATCTGAGGATACAAGAGCCTGCTGTATATGAAAAGTGGTATAAACGGACAGCGGCACCAAAAGAAACAATTCAAGAGGCGGTTTACGGCCTTTCAGAGCTGAATCAAAAAAACATTCAGCAGGCGAAGCTCATCGCCAATCCAGGTTGCTTTCCGACGGCTGTACTGCTAGGCCTCGCGCCTTTGGCACAAAAAAAGCTGCTTGATGAATCGTTCGTTATCGTTGATGCGAAAACAGGCGTTTCCGGCGCGGGAAGGAAAGCGTCCATGGGAACTCATTTTTCTGAGCTTAACGACAATTTTAAAATTTATAAAGTAAATGAACATCAGCACACCCCCGAGATTGAACAGACGTTAAAAGAATGGCAGCCAGAGTTGAAGGCTATTACATTCTCTGCTCACTTGGTTCCAATGACAAGGGGAATCATGGCGACGATGTATACGCAATTAACATCTGATCTATCTGCAGAAGATCTGCACGATTTATATTCGGAATTTTACCAAGATTCATATTTTGTGAAAGTGAGGCCTATGGGGCATTATCCGCAAACGAAGGAAGTGTTCGGCAGCAATTTCTGCGATGTATCCGTTACCCTTGACGAAAGAACAAACAGGGTAACGATCGTATCTGTAATTGATAATCTGATGAAGGGTGCCGCCGGGCAGGCAGTACAAAATTTCAATATCATGAATGGCTGGAACGAAGAGACAGGTCTGACCATGACACCAATTTATCCATAGAACAGGAGAGAATCGAACCATGATTCAGTTGAGTGAAGATCAAATAGTGAAAGTAAAAGGTGATATATCCTCGCCGAAAGGATTTCAGGCAAAGGGTGTGCATTGCGGACTGCGCTACTCGAAAAAAGACCTTGGTGTCATCATCAGCGAGACACCGGCAGTGAGCGCGGCAGTTTATACGCAAAGCCACTTTCAGGCGGCTCCGATTAAAGTCACACAGGACAGCTTAAAGCATGGATCAGCTCTGAAAGCAGTCATTGTCAACAGCGCCATTGCCAATGCTTGTACAGGGGAACAAGGCTTAGAGGACGCATACAAAATGCGGGAGAGCCTCGCTTTACAGCTGGGTATTGAGCCGGAGTTTGTCGCTGTTTCATCAACGGGCGTCATCGGCGAATATTTAGACATGGAAAAAATTCAGGCAGGCATCGAGCTCCTGAAACAAACACCTGCGGGATCGGGAGATTTCGAGGAAGCGATTTTAACGACAGATACCGTCATCAAGCAAACGTGCTATGAACTGACAATCGGCGGTCAAAAAGTCACCATCGGCGGAGCGGCTAAAGGCTCCGGAATGATTCACCCAAACATGGCCACCATGCTGGGGTTTGTGACAACAGACGCGGCAATCGAAGAAAAAGCGCTGCAAAAAGTGCTTCGCGACATCACTGACGTCTCTTTTAATCAAATTACAGTTGACGGAGAAACCTCCACCAATGACATGGTATTGGTCATGGCAAATGGCTGCGCGGAAAATGAGTGCCTTACGGAAGATCATAAGGACTGGCCGCTCTTTAAAAAAGCGCTTCTTATGACTTGCGAAGATTTGGCTAAGGAGATTGCCAGAGACGGAGAAGGCGCGACAAAACTAATCGAAGCCCAAGTAAAAGGGGCAAAAAACAATCTTGATGCAAACGTAATTGCCAAGAAAATTGTCGGTTCGAACCTCGTAAAAACAGCTGTGTACGGAACAGACGCAAACTGGGGGCGCATCATCGGGGCTATCGGGCACAGCGCGGCCCAGGTGAAGGCTGAAGAAGTAGAGGTTTATCTCGGGGGCCAATGCCTGTTTAAAAACAACGAACCTCAGCCATTCTCTGAATCTCTCGCGAAAGAATACCTCGAAGGAGACGAGATTGCCATTGTCATCAAGATGCATGAAGGGGACGGGAACGGAAGAGCATGGGGCTGTGACCTGACCTATGATTATATCAAAATTAATGCGAGCTATCGCACGTAATAAAGGGGAGCACAATGAAGAAAACAATCGTTTTTAAATGCGGGGGAAGTGTCATCCGTGAGCTGTCGGAAGAATTTTTTCAAAACCTGAAAGAATTGATGGAATCAGGATGGAAATTGGCAATCGTGCACGGCGGCGGACCGGAAATTACACATATGCTGAAACGGTTAAACATCAAAACAGAGTTCTCAGGCGGACAGCGGAAAACAACCAAACCAGTATTGGAAGTGGCTGAAATGGTCCTGTCCGGCTCAGTCAATAAATTTTTCGTTGCCGAGCTTGCCAAACACGGGCTGCGGGCTGCGGGAGTGTCCGGCAAGGATGGAGGCCTTCTCGAAGCAGACTATCTCGATCCAGACACATACGGCGAAGTCGGAGAAATTAAAAAGGTTAATGCCTCTATGGTAAATGCGCTGATGGATGAAGGCATCATTCCGGTTATCGCGCCCCTGTCCTTGACGAGCGACTACAAAACACTGAATGTCAATGCTGATCTTGCGGCTTCGGCGGTCGCCGGGGCGCTGAAAGCCGATAAGCTGATGTTCGTCACAGACGTAGAGGGAATCATGAAGGAAAAACAGCGTCTCGACATCCTGACCCCTGAGGAAATTCAGACTCTCATCAAACAGGAAGTGATCACAGGCGGGATGATACCGAAGGTCAATTCAGCCTTGTCAGCTTTATCGGATCAGGTTTCAGAAGTGATGATCGTAAACGGAAAAGGGTCGTTTTTCTCAAATCAAACATTTGAAGGAACAAAAATCGTCAAAGCAAAGGAGGCTGTTTCATGAGCAGCTTGTTTCAAACCTACGGTCGGTGGAACATCGAGATAAAGAAAGCGAAGGGAACTTGCGTTGAGGATCAAAACGGCAAAACATACCTCGATTTCATTCAAGGGATTGCGGTTTCCAACCTAGGCCACTGCCATGAAGCGGTCACAGAAGCGGTTAAAAAACAGCTCGACAGCGTATGGCACGTATCCAATCTGTTTGAAAACAGTCTTCAGGAGCAAGCGGCACAGCAGTTAGCGGCAAACAGTGCCGGAGATCTCGTTTTTTTCTGCAACAGCGGAGCGGAAGCGAATGAAGGCGCGATTAAGCTGGCACGAAAGGCAACTGGAAAAACGAAAATCATCACATTTCTTCAATCATTCCACGGCCGCACCTATGCAGGGATGGCAGCTACCGGACAGGATAAAATCAAAACAGGCTTCGGCCCGATGCTGGAAGGCTTTCACTACCTCCCGTACAATGATCCTGCCGCTTTTGACGCTCTTGGGGGGGAAGACGACATAGCCGCGGTCATGCTTGAGACCGTACAGGGAGAAGGCGGAGTCAATCCGGCCAGTGCAGAATTTTTAACAGCCGTACAGTCGTTTTGCAAGGAAAAGCAGGCGCTTCTGATCGTAGATGAAATTCAGACGGGTATTGGACGGACAGGAAAAGGCTTCGCATACGAACACTTCGGCCTCTCACCTGATATCATCACGGCTGCAAAAGGATTGGGGAACGGCTTTCCAGTCGGTGCGGTAATCGGAAAGAAAGAGCTGGGAACAGCGTTTACTCCTGGGTCTCACGGAACGACTTTTGGAGGGAATATGCTGGCGATGGCCGCCGTCAATGCAACATTGCAGGTTGTATTCCAGCCTGAATTTCTGCAAGAGGCTGCTGATAAGGGTGCGTTTTTGAAAGAACAGCTGGAGGCTGAACTGAAGAGTCCTTTTGTGAGGCAAATCCGCGGCAAAGGATTAATGCTTGGAATTGAGTGTGATGGGCCGGTTGCAGACATCATTACTGAATTGCAGACATTAGGCTTGCTCGTACTGCCGGCCGGACCGAACGTGATTCGTCTGCTGCCGCCGCTCACCGTGACAAAGGATGAAATAACAGAAGCCATCAGCAAGCTGAAACAAGCGATTGCACAGCATTCCGCTGTCAATTTGTAATTTTTTTTCGATATAAAAGCATAAAAATTCATTTGTATAATTAATTATTCATCAAGAGGTGGGCTTTTAGATGGAAGGTTATTTAGTATTAGAAGATGGGACAGTGTTCAGCGGCGAACTGGACGGACATGAAAACTGCACGGGCGAAGCTGTGTTTTTCACAGGAATGACGGGCTATCAGGAAGTGCTGACAGACCCGTCATACAAAGGACAGATTATCGTATTTACGTATCCGCTGATCGGCAACTACGGCATTAATGAAAACGACTTTGAAAGCAAAAAACCGCAAGTGAAAGCAGCTGTTGTTTACGAGGCATGCGATCATTTTTCTCATCATGAAGCGGTATACAGCCTTAAGGAATATCTGAAAAAATGGAACATCCCGCTTTTATCCCATATCGATACGAGGGCTGTCGTCAAAAAAATCCGTGCGAACGGAACGATGGGGGCGTCTGTCACTGCCTCTAAAGAAGCGGCTGAGATTGCTCTGCAGCCTGAGAACGTCGCAGAACAGGCGGCAGCACAGGACATCAGCACAATCGGCGAAGGAAATAAACATATCGCTCTCATTGACTTTGGCTATAAAAAATCAATTGCATCATCACTCGTGAAACGAGGCTGCAAGGTCACCGTTATACCGTATCAGCAAATGGAAACTGTTTACGGCATAAAGCCGGACGGTGTCGTGTTATCCAACGGACCCGGAGATCCGAAAGCCATTACACCGTATATGGAACAAATCAAAAACATCGTCAGCCGTTTTCCGACGCTCGGCATATGTCTCGGCCATCAGCTGATTGCGCTCGCTTTTGGCGGAAATACGTTTAAGCTGCCGTTTGGACACAGAGGCGCAAACCATCCGGTCATCGACCGTGAAACGAAGCGGGTTTTCATGACCAGCCAAAATCACAGCTATGTGGTTGATGAAAAATCCATCAACCAAGAAGAGCTGACGATCAGATTCCACCATGTCAATGACACGTCAGTTGAAGGGCTTTCCCATAAAAAGCTGCCAGTCATGAGTGTGCAATTCCACCCGGAAGCCCATCCCGGACCGGCGGAAAGCGAATGGATTTTTGATGATTATTTAAAGAATGTGATACCAGCAAGGAGAGAAATCGCCCATGCCTAAAGACACCAGTATTTCAAGCATATTAGTAATCGGCTCAGGCCCGATTATCATCGGCCAGGCGGCAGAATTTGATTATTCAGGCACTCAAGGGTGCATCGCGCTCAAGGAAGAAGGCTATCGGGTTATTCTCGTCAACAACAACCCGGCCACAATTATGACCGATGAAGCTTTCGCGGATGACATTTATTTTGAACCGCTGACGGCGGAAAGCTTAACAGACATTATTAAGAAAGAAAAGCCCGACGGACTTTTGGCCAATTTAGGCGGGCAGACTGCACTGAATCTAGCGGTTGAACTTGAAGAGGCGGGTATCCTAAAGGCGCACGGCGTCAAACTTCTAGGTACATCCGTGGATACAATCCAAAAAGGAGAGGACCGGGAGAAATTTCGTTCTTTAATGAACGAGCTGAATCAGCCAGTTCCAGAGAGCGAAATTGTCGATAACGAAACCGACGCCATTCGCTTTGCGGAATCGATCGGCTTTCCGGTCATTATCCGGCCTGCTTACACGTTAGGCGGAAAAGGCGGGGGCATCGCGCCTACGAAAGAAGCATTTACCGCCATGATCAAGCAAGCCCTTTTGGCTAGCCCGATCAATCAATGCCTGGTAGAAAAGAGCATTGCCGGCTTTAAAGAAATTGAATATGAAGTGATGCGTGACAGCAACAACACATGCATTACCGTCTGTAATATGGAAAACATCGATCCTGTCGGTGTGCATACAGGCGATTCAATCGTAGTGGCGCCTTCACAAACATTAACTGATGAAGACTATCAAATGCTCCGGACGGCAAGTCTGACGATCATTTCTGCACTTGATGTCGTAGGCGGCTGCAACATTCAGTTTGCGCTTGATCCGTTCAGCAAGCAATACTACGTTATAGAAGTGAATCCGCGTGTGAGCCGTTCATCTGCTCTCGCGTCAAAAGCAACAGGTTATCCCATTGCGAAAATGGCTGCGAAATTGGCGGTTGGATACACGCTTGACGAATTAAAAAACCCGCTTACAGGCTCCACTTATGCGAGCTTTGAACCGGCATTGGACTATGTCATCGTCAAGTTTCCGCGCTGGCCGTTTGATAAATTCAAAAACGCGGACCGCAAGCTCGGCACGAAAATGAAAGCCACCGGAGAAGTGATGGCGATTGAACGTAATATAGAAGCGGCAATCCAAAAGGCGGCAGCCTCCCTTGAGCTGAAAAACGTCGGCACGCATCTGCCCGAGCTCGGCGGCTTATCAATTGAAGCGCTCTGGGAACTGGCGATCACACCTGACGATCGAAGATTTTTCGTTGTGATGGAGCTGTTAAGCCGAAGGATATCGATAGAAGAAATCCATGCAAAAACAAAAATCGACCCGTTTTTCCTCCATACCTTTAACAATATCATCAAGCTGGAAAATCAGATCATGGAAGCGGGGAGCGACCTCTCTTTTGATTTATTAAAAAAGGCAAAGGAAAAAGGGTTTTCAGATGCAACGATAGCCTCGCTTATCGGCAAGACAGAGGAAGAGGTGCGCGCTCTTCGCAAGGAGAAGGGGATTACGCCTTCCTTCAAAATTGTTGATACTTGCGCAGCTGAGTTTGATGCGAAAACCAACTATTTTTACTCCACGTATTTCGGAGAAACCGATGGAGACATCAGCCGCAAAGAGAAAAAGCGCGCGCTGATTATCGGATCAGGACCGATCCGCATCGGCCAGGGCGTTGAATTTGATTATAGTGCTGTTCATGGGGTGTTAACGCTGCAAAAGCTTGGGTTCGAAACGATTATGATTAACAACAACCCGGAAACCGTGAGCACAGATTATGAAATTGCGGATCGACTGTATTTTGAACCGCTGACAACGGAGCACATATTAAACGTGGCGGAGCAGGAAAGCATTGACTTTGCGATCGTGCAGTTCGGCGGCCAAACCGCGATCAATGCTGCTGAAGCGCTCGAAAAAGCCGGAATCACGCTTCTCGGCACATCGTTTGAAACGCTTGACGTGTTAGAGGATCGCGATCAATTTTATCAGCTTCTTGATGAACTCGGATTGCAGCATGCTAAAGGAGAAATTGCCTATACAAAAGAAGAGGCTGCAGAGAAAGCTAACGGCATCGGCTATCCGGTATTAATCCGTCCTTCTTATGTCATTGGCGGGATGGGTATGATTATCGTTGAATCGGAAGCTGCGCTTTCTCAGCTGCTGGACGGAGAAGACAGCATGCCGTACCCCATTTTGATTGATCAGTACGTGTCAGGAAAAGAAGTCGAAATTGATTTGATTTCCGACGGTGAAGAAGTCTTTATCCCGACATATACCGAACATATTGAGCGGGCGGGCGTCCACTCAGGGGACAGCTTTGCCATTCTCCCGGGGCCTTCCGTCACAAACAAATTGCAGCAAGGAATGAAAGATGCTGCACAAAAAATTGCCCGAAAGCTTTCGTTTAAAGGCATTATGAACATCCAATTTGTGATCGATAACGAAAACATTCTCGTCCTTGAAGTGAATCCGAGAGCGAGCCGGACAGTTCCGGTTGTCAGCAAAGTCATGGGCGTTCCGATGATTCCGCTCGCCACACGGCTTCTGGCGGGGGCATCTCTAAAAGATGTAAACCCGGCAGTTCAAAATCACCACGGCGTTGCTGTAAAGTTCCCGGTCTTTTCAACACATGCCATTCAAGATGTAGATGTGAAGCTTGGACCGGAAATGAAATCGACGGGAGAAGGCATGTGTGTTGCATACGACGCCGACAGCGCCTTGAAAAAAATCTACACGCGTGTTTGGAATCAAAAAGGAAGCATTTATTTGCAAAACGGACCCGAAGATTTGAAGACATTAGCGGAAAACGCCGGTTTTACGGTTCATGAAGGTACATTCGCCTCATGGATGGAACAGGATGAAAAAGCTCTTCATATCAATTTAAACGGCTCTGAAGAAGCACGCAAAGAGCGTCTGGAAGCCATGACACACGGCATTACCGTCTTTACTGAAGAGGAAACCGTACGGGCGTTTTTGCAAAGCGGATCAGGCAGTCCGCACCCTGTTTCCCTCAGAGATCTTTATAAAAAGGAAGTGGCATCATGCACACAGTGAATATGGGAGAAACGCAAACCAGTCTATTCGGAAAAGACCTATTAACGCTAAAAGATCTCAGTGAACAGGATATCAGCGCGTTGCTTGCTGAAGCCAGTGAACTGAAACAAAACAAAATTCAGCCTATTTTTCAAGGCAAAACCCTTGCGATGATTTTTGAAAAATCATCCACGCGGACTCGTGTTTCATTTGAAGCCGGAATGGCGCAGCTTGGCGGAAATGCCCTCTTTTTAAGCCAGAAAGATCTGCAGCTGGGCCGCGGTGAAACTGTGGCTGATACGGCAAAAGTGCTCTCAGGCTATGTAGATGCGATCATGATCCGGACCTTCGAGCATGAAAAGGTGGAGGAGCTTGCTGAACACGCTGATATTCCAGTTATCAACGGGCTTACCGATAAATATCATCCTTGCCAGGCGCTTGCGGATCTATTGACGATCAAGGAAATCAAAGGCGATCTCAAAGGTGTGAAAGTCGCATATATCGGTGACGGAAATAATGTGGCGCACTCCCTGATGATCGGCTGCGCAAAAATGGGCTGTGATATCTCGATTGCTTCACCTGAGGGATACGAAGTGTTAGACGAAGCGGTGGAAGCAGCCAAGGCAGCGGCCCTTCAATCAGGTGCTTCCATTACACTTACAGCTGATCCGATTGAAGCCGTAAAAAATGCGGACGTCATTTATTCAGATGTATTCACTAGCATGGGACAGGAAGCGGAAGAGCAAGAGCGTCTCTCAGTCTTTTCGCCTTACCAGGTGAATGCATCGCTTGTCAGCCATGCTAAACCTGACTATACATTTTTGCACTGTCTTCCTGCACACCGTGAAGAAGAAGTGACGGCGGAGATTATTGACGGTCCGAATTCCGCTGTATTCCAGCAGGCCGAAAACCGCCTCCATGTGCAAAAAGCGCTGTTAAAGGCGATCCTATACAACGGAGAATAATCGAAAAAACTGCTGAGCCGGCTCTCAGCAGTTTTTTTATGGAAACATATTCACACCCGCTTAGGCGCATACTACACGAAAAAGGAAAAGGAGGAAAAACAGTGGGACAGCAGCATCAATTCCGGCCCGGGCAGAAAGCGCCCAACAACGGCGTCTATGTAGAAATCGGCGAGACGGGGAGTATGGTCAAAAATCCGCAAAAGGTCCATCTGTCTGCAGGAGATATGTTTCCTGAAACATCTAATCACAACCGCCTGTGGACGTATAAAAGAAAACCGTGATCACGAAAAAACCCAAAACAATATATGTTTTGGGTTTTTGGCTTATTAATGCTGGCTGGCATTGTTGTTCATAGGCATGATTGCTGCTAGCGCCATGATCAGCACATATAAAACGACAGCAATTACGGATGATGTTGTGAAGTTATACGCTACACTGTTCATGCTGGCAATCAAATAGCATGCCATATGCGATAAAAGGAACGTCCAAATAAAAGCAATAATAAATCGCACGTTTCCACCTCGTCCTTCTCATTCTATTCTAGAAGTTATCATACCATACATAAAGCCAAGGGGGAATCTAATTTTAGAAGAAAGTGAGGTGACAAAAGAGTCTGATTCGTCACATTTTTAATGGTAAAATATAAAAAATAAATATCGTCAATTGGTATAATAGCCAAAACATAGAAAGGCTAGGACTTTACCTTATTCGTTTCTTTTCTTTTTACATAAGATAGCGTGAGATGAAGTGTGAAAGGAGGCGGGCAAGCGATGGGAATAACGGAAAGGTATTTTCAATTGGGAACGGAGCATAACGTGATTCACCTGCCCTATCGTCCGAACGGCTTCGGTATCTTCGTCCTCGGAGACAGAACCCACTTTGTCGGTAATGATTCGAGCTTTTGGCTTCAGCATTACGGCAGAAATCAGCTTTTAAATATGCTGAGGGACGAAGGCTATACCATTTTTAACAGCAATCTGTTCGGAAGGCACTGGGGCGCGGAAAAAGCGGTCACCTATGCCAAGCAGCTGATACATTTCGTGTTGAAGCAGGAAATACTCAATCCGAAGATTCATATTTTAGCAGAAGGAATGGGCGCTCTCGTGGCCGATGAACTGCTTCGTTTTTCCCCGGATCATATCCGATCAGCCGCGATGTTGAATCCTTGTCTCGATCTTCAGGCACATTATGAATCAGAAAAAGAAAATAAATTTTTCTATAAGCAATTTTTGAAAGAAGTATCGGAAAGTTACGAAATCCCCGAAAAAGAAGCGGCTTCACTTCGTTATAAAACAATCGAAACCTATCCGAGCAGCGTACCGGTTCATATATGGCAGAGGATGACCGGATCTCCGTATCCGTACAGCCTGCATGCGGAGGTATTTAAGGAAATGCAGCAGCGAAAACAAGGCTGTCCGGTTGACATAACGTTTCATTTATTTGAGCACCCAAGCAGGATCTATGCATCAATCTGCAAATTCTTTCACAGTCATGAAAAAGAGCTATAAAGAATACAATAACAATAGCCTTCTCTTTTGCGGAGGCTGTTTTGCTTTGGATAAAATGAAAAACCGGAAGGGCGGCAGATGAAATGAAATCAACGCTGATTGTAGGGGCGGATGAATTTTTCGGCCTTTCTTTATGCGAGCGAATGATGGATGAAGGCATATACGTCGATGTCGTTTTGGCTGAAACAGATGATGAAAGCAGACAAATGTACTTAGAGGAAAGACTCATGTGGCTTGGGAGAAATGAGCACTTTCGGAAGCTCGAGCACATTGAGGATCAATTATATGATACAATTTGTATCCAATATGGCAGCGGCTTTTTGCCTTTGGATCAATATAAATCAGCTTATGTTTTGGTATATGAACAAGACCGAAAAGAGTGGGAGAAACGTGAAAAGACAGGTTCAGAAAAAGCGGTGATTCTTCCGAAAATGTATGGGCCGTGGAAAGAAGAACAGGAGGAAGAGGGCTTTTATACAGAAGATGTAGCTGAAGAGCTTTTGAGATTCCTGCTAGACCCCGGCCGTGATCCTGGCGAAAGTTCCATTTTTGATTTGCAAATCACTAAAAAAACCTCCAAAGATGAAGCGAAAACAAAAATTCTCGAGTGGAAAAGACAATTTCCATCAATTTTCGACAAATATTAAGAAAAACCTTCCATGTTTCGAGTTTTCTAGATACAATAAACATATCATTTTAATACATGTTATAGCTTGTCAAAAAGGAGTTGAACATGACTTGATCACAAGGCTTGTCATGATCTTTTCTGTCCTCCTTTTATTAAGCGGATGTGGACAAACTCCGTTTAAAGGAAAAATTGAGAAGATCGGCATGCTCTTTCCTGATACGATTAATGACCTCGTATGGGGCACAAAAGGGTATAAAGGATTATTGAATATACAGTCTAAATACAATGTGGACGTCTACTATAAAGAAGGCGTAAAAACAGATGAAGATATTATAAATGCGATTGAAGATTTTCATAAGCGCGGCGTCAATCTCCTCTTTGGCCATGGAAGTGAGTTTGAAGAAGTATTTAACTTGGTCAGTGAAGACTATCCGGATATGCAGTTTGTGATTTCAAATGCAAAAGCAAAAGCGGACAATGTCACAAGCGTCCATCTCAGCGGGGAAGCAATCGGCTTTTTCGGCGGAATGACTGCTGCCCATATGTCAAAAACCAATCAGGTCGGTGTTATCGCTTCTTTTACATGGCAGCCAGAAGTTGACGGCTTTATAAAAGGGGCTAAGTATGAAGATCCTAATATAGAAGTGAATACAAAATATACGGATCACTGGGATGATGATTCGACTGCGGTTAACCTTTATCAAAAAATGAAGAACGAAGGCGCGGATGTTGTGTATCCTGCCGGAGACGGGTATAATGTTCCTGTCATTCAGCAAATCAAAAAAGACGGCCTATATGCGATCGGCTATGTCACAGATCAATCCGATCTTGGCGAGAACACCGTGTTAACCAGCACGGTGCAAAATGTGGACAAGGCCTATGAAATCATAGCTGAGCAATTCGACAAAGGCACTTTAAAAGGCGGCGATCACTATTACGATCTGAAAAGCCGAGTTGTCGAAATGGGAACCTTCAGTCCGCTTGTGGACAAAGACTTTCAGAAAAAAATCGCCAAACTGGTCAAAATGTATAACAAAACAGGTGAACTGCCAAAAAACGAGTAACGGGGTGACGTCACATGCAGCACGAAAAATCACTTGAGTTTTTGCAAATTGCAATGAAATATCTGCCTGAAGCGAAAGAGCAGCTAGAAAAATCGGGAATAGAACTGTCGATGGAGGCCATTCAGCCGTTTATGAATTTATTTACAACGGTAATGGCGGAAGCCTACGAGCTAGGTAAATCCGACGCAAAATCTGAAACCGAATAAGAAGAAGCCACTTTCTCGAAAGTGGCTTTTCACATGATTTTCTTTTTAATAGCGGATACCATAGGTGCGAGCTCCTTCAGAGCGGGTTTGATTTGATCGAGAGAGTTCATAATCGAACCGATTTGGTTCATGATATACATGTAATCAATCGTCTCTTCTTCGTTGGTCGGGGAAACCTCCTCCTCCTGCACTTCTTCTTTTTCTGTTTTTTGTTTGGCGTTATCGCCGAACATCATTTTTGAAAACACATCCACCTGCATACGCCTCCTTTTCCATATACCATACTCTATGAGTAAGTTGAACTGATAGTTTAGACGAATATATTGCCATGTGAAAAAAAATAGGATAGAATTAGTACCTGATACTAATAATTGATCATAACCTGATTGATCTTCTAAATTAACTATATAAAGGAGTCTTCCCTTATGAAAGCTGGAATACTTGGAGTTGGACGTTATATCCCTGAGAAGGTTTTAACAAATCATGATTTAGAAAAAATGGTTGAAACTTCTGACGAGTGGATTCGTACAAGAACAGGAATAGAAGAAAGAAGAATTGCCGCAGATGACGTATATTCATCACATATGGCTGTTGCAGCAGCGAAAAAAGCGCTGGAACAAGCTGAAGTGTCCGCTGAGGATCTCGATATGATTCTCGTTGCGACTGTCACACCTGATCAGTCATTTCCTACAGTTTCTTGTATGATTCAAGAGCAGCTCGGCGCAAAGAAAGCATGTGCCATGGATATCAGCGCGGCTTGTGCAGGCTTTATGTACGGGGTTGTAACCGGCAAACAATTTATTGAATCCGGAACCTATAAGCATGTCCTTGTTGTCGGTGTAGAAAAGCTCTCAAGCATTACAGACTGGGAAGACCGCAACACAGCCGTTCTGTTTGGCGACGGAGCGGGCGCTGCGGTAGTCGGGCCAGTCAGTGATGACAGAGGAATTCTTTCATTTGAACTAGGAGCAGACGGCACAGGCGGTCAGCACTTGTATCTGAATGAAAAAGGACATACAATCATGAATGGACGTGAAGTTTTCAAATTTGCGGTCCGCCAAATGGGTGAATCATGCGTAAATGTCATTGAAAAAGCAGGGCTCTCAAAAGAGGACGTCGACTTTTTGATTCCGCATCAGGCGAACATCCGCATCATGGAAGCTGCACGTGAGCGTTTAGAGCTTCCTGTCGAAAAGATGTCTAAAACAGTTCATAAATATGGAAACACTTCTGCCGCATCCATTCCTATTTCTCTTGTAGAAGAATTGGAAGCCGGTAAAATCAAAGATGGCGATGTGATCGTCATGGTAGGATTCGGCGGAGGATTAACTTGGGGCGCCATTGCAATCCGCTGGGGCCGATAAAAAAAGGTGAGGTGCACACAAGATGAGTAAAAAAAGAGTAGTTGTTACAGGACTCGGAGCATTGTCTCCGCTTGGCAACGACGTTGATACAAGTTGGAATAACGCAATCAACGGTGTGTCCGGAATTGGTCCGATCACTCGTGTTGATGCTGAAGAATATCCGGCTAAAGTAGCCGCTGAATTAAAAGACTTTAATGTTGAAGATTACATGGACAAAAAAGAAGCAAGAAAAATGGACCGTTTCACTCAATATGCTGTTGTCGCTGCGAAAATGGCGGTTGAAGACGCAGGTCTTAAAATTACTGATGAAATCGCGCCGAGAGTCGGTGTTTGGGTTGGTTCCGGAATCGGAGGACTTGAAACGCTTGAGTCTCAATTTGAAATCTTCTTAACAAAAGGCCCAAGACGGGTAAGCCCGTTTTTTGTGCCGATGATGATTCCTGATATGGCGACAGGCCAAATTTCTATTGCTTTAGGAGCAAAGGGAGTTAACTCTTGTACGGTAACTGCATGTGCAACAGGGACAAACTCTATCGGTGACGCGTTTAAAGTCATTCAGCGCGGCGATGCAGACGCTATGATCACAGGCGGAACAGAAGCGCCGCTGACTAGAATGTCATTCGCTGGCTTCAGTGCCAACAAAGCGCTTTCTACAAATCCTGATCCGAAAACAGCAAGCCGTCCGTTTGATAAAAACCGTGATGGATTCGTCATGGGTGAAGGTGCGGGAATTATCGTTCTTGAGGAACTTGAGCACGCACTTGCACGCGGCGCTAAAATTTACGGAGAAATCGTCGGTTACGGCTCGACGGGAGACGCTTATCATATCACAGCGCCTGCCCAAGACGGCGAAGGCGGAGCGAGAGCGATGCAAGAAGCCATTAAAGATGCGGGCATTGCGCCTGAAGAGATTGACTATATCAATGCTCACGGCACAAGCACATATTACAATGACAAATACGAAACAATGGCGATTAAGACTGTTTTTGGCGAGCATGCCTACAAACTTGCGGTAAGCTCTACAAAATCTATGACGGGCCACCTTCTAGGCGCGGCGGGCGGTATTGAAGCCATTTTCTCTATCCTTGCCATTAAAGAAGGCATGATCCCGCCAACAATCAATATTGAAACGCCTGACGAAGAATGCGATTTAGATTATGTGCCTGGTGAAGCACGCAGACAAGATCTCAGCTATGTTCTCAGCAACTCACTGGGATTCGGCGGACATAATGCAACGCTCATCTTCAAAAAATATCAGTAATCATGACGCCAAACCGGCTGCCCTAAAAGGGTAGCCGGTTTTTTTCGTGCGCATAGGATAAAAAAGAGGAGGCGATAGCATGAGCGTGGAACAAACATACAAATGGTTTGAAAAAGCCGCTTCAATAGATGATCTGGCGCATTACATTGTCCCGCACTTTTCAGGAACGGAGAAAGAAGACTGGAAAGGCATCTTGAGACATTTGCAGCATCACGGAATGTTTAAAAACATAGAAGAGGGAATAAGCACGTCTTCCATTCTGAAAGAAAAAGGACTTTTTCAGCATATACAAAAAGAGGAGCAGTATCTCAAAAAGAAGTGGCAAGGACCTGACGTGCCAATCGTAGCACTGCCGGTTGATGAACGAAACAGAAGAATCCGTTTAGAATTCGGATCAAAATCAGGGCTCGCCTTTCCAGATAAAATGTTTCTCTTTCTCTCGTCAGATATCGAATTATCCTCGGTGTCAGCCCTTATGACACATGAATATCATCATGTTTGCCGGTTAGATCATATGACTAAAGAGGAAAAAGACGTCACATTACTTGATACAATCATCATGGAGGGGTTGGCAGAATATGCTGTTTATGAGAGGTTAGGCCAGAGCCAAACGGCTGACTGGACCAACTGGTATACCCCTCTGCAGCTTGAGGTTTTTTACGAAAAAAAGATTGCGCCCCATCTGAACATTAAACGGGAACATCGATTGTTCGATCAGCTTTTATACGGCAAAGGATACCAGCCGAAAATGCTTGGATATGCAGTCGGATTCAATATTGTAAAAAAATATTTATCAGAGAACAAAGCCAATACAGCAGACGGGCTGTCCATCTCTCCTGAAACCTTTTTGAAGGCAACGCTTTAATAGAATAAAATAATGGAATTTCGTTAATAATATTACATTTATCCTAAAAAATTCTTGATTTTGCAAAATGATTGTAATAATATACAACTATAAAATTTTTCGATAATTCAATATTATTTATTATTTCTGAATAAAGGGATTACTTTCTCTTGAAAACGTTTGACGACAAGAGGGGGAAAGGGGAGCTAGCATGAGCACACTTTTAGAAGTGAATAATTTAAAGACTTATTTTTTTAGAAAAAAGGAGCCGATCCCTGCGGTGGACGGAGTCGATTTCTACATCAAAAAAGGCGAAACCGTCGCGCTTGTAGGCGAATCCGGCTCCGGCAAAAGTATTACTTCATTGTCTATTATGGGTCTTGTCCAGAGCTCAGGCGGAAAAATCATGGACGGTACGATTAAACTCGAAGACAAGGACCTCACCTCATTCACTGAAAATGACTATTGCAAAATCCGCGGAAACGAAGTATCCATGATCTTTCAAGAACCAATGACCTCCCTCAATCCGGTGTTAACGATCGGAGAACAAATTACCGAAGTGCTGATTTACCATAAAAACATGAAGAAAAAAGAAGCATATCAAAGAGCCGTCGAACTCTTGAAGATGGTTGGGTTTTCAAGAGCGGAGCAAATTATGAAGGAATATCCGCACCGTCTATCTGGCGGAATGAGACAGAGGGTAATGATCGCCATCGCGCTCAGCTGTAATCCAAAACTGCTGATTGCCGATGAACCGACAACGGCGTTAGACGTGACGATACAAGCCCAAGTGCTGGAGCTAATGAAGGATCTCTGCCAGAAGTTTGATACGTCAATTTTGCTGATTACACATGACTTAGGTGTTGTATCGGAAGCAGCCGACAGAGTGATTGTCATGTACTGCGGACAAGTCGTAGAAAATGCTTCAGTCGATGAGTTATTTTTAGAGCCCCTTCATCCTTATACAGAAGGACTGCTTATGTCGATTCCCGTCATAGATGGAGAGATTGATAAATTAAATGCGATTAAAGGCAGCGTGCCGACACCAGATAATCTGCCGCCGGGGTGCCGTTTTGCTCCAAGGTGCCCAAAAGCCATGGATAAATGCTGGACCCATCAGCCTTCGCTTTTGACACATAAAAGCGGAAGGTCAGTGAGATGCTTTTTATATGAGGAAGAAGGTGCCGAACAATCATGACAGCAGCTAATCAGGAAACAATTTTAGAACTTCGGGACGTGAAAAAATATTTCCCGATCCGCTCAGGCTTTTTTCAAAGAAAAGTTGGTGATGTAAAAGCGGTGGACGGTGTTTCGTTTTCCTTAAAAAAAGGAGAAACACTTGGAATCGTTGGAGAATCGGGCTGCGGAAAATCGACTGCCGGCCGGACGATGATCAGGCTGTACAAACCGACTGAAGGCCAAATTTTCTTTAAGGGGCAGGATATTTCCAATCTGTCAGAGGAGAATTTACGAAAAAACGTCCGCAAAAATATCCAGATGGTCTTTCAAGATCCATTCGCTTCGCTGAATCCAAGAAAAACGCTGCGTTCTATTATTAAGGAGCCTTTTAACACGCACCATATGTACACGATGCGAGAACGAAATGAGAAAGTCGAAGAGCTGCTTGCGAGAGTAGGTCTTCATCCGTCGTTTGCCTCCCGCTATCCTCATGAATTTTCCGGCGGACAGCGTCAGCGGATCGGCATTGCGAGAGCCCTCACGCTGAATCCGGAGCTTATCATTGCAGACGAACCGGTTTCTGCACTTGATGTATCGATTCAGGCCCAGGTCATCAACTTAATGGAAGAATTGCAGGAAGAATTTAATCTGACGTATCTATTTATCTCTCACGATTTAAGTGTCGTCCGCCATATCAGCGACAGAGTCGGGGTAATGTACCTTGGCAAAATGATGGAACTGACCGATAAGCACGAGTTATATGACAATCCGCTCCACCCATACACCCAAGCGCTTTTATCATCTGTCCCGGTTACAAGAAAAAAAGGATCTGTCAAACGCGAACGCATCGTCCTGAAAGGAGAACTGCCCAGCCCGGCCAATCCGCCAAAAGGCTGTGTTTTCCATACGAGATGTCCCGTTGCAAAACCAATATGCAAGGAACAAATACCAGAATTCAAAGAAGCTGCTCCCAGCCATTTTGTGGCTTGTCACCTTTATAGCTAACTTGTCGCCCACACAGCTTTGAGAGGGGGTATGCATACTACATAAACAGCAGCTAAGAAGAACGACCATTTCAAGAGGGGGAATATGGAATGAAAAGACGTAAAACCGCACTGATGATGCTAAGTGTATTGATGGTGATGGCCATCTTTTTATCGGCCTGCTCGGGATCAAAATCGAGCAGCAGCAGTGAGAAAAAATCAAACGGAAAACCGCAGCAAGGCGGGGATTTGGTTGTGGGTTCAATCGGTGCTCCGACACTTTTCAACTCATTATATTCAACTGATGAATCGAGTACGGATATTGAACAAATGATTTATAGCTTTTTAACAAAAACAGATGAAAAATTAAATGTCAAAATGTCATTGGCTGAGAGTGTCAAAGAGCTGGATGGCGGACTGAAATATGATGTAAAAATCAAAAAAGGCGTGAAGTTCCATGACGGAGAAGAACTTACTGCCGACGATGTAGTATTTACGTTTAACATCCCGCTGAACAAGGATTACAAAGGTGAGCGCGGCTCTAACTTTGAGATGCTGAAGTCAGTAGAGAAAAAGGGAGATTACGAGGTTTTATTTACCCTGAAATACAAAGACCCTAACTTCTATAACAATACGTTGGACAGCTACGGCATTCTTCCTGAGCATATTTTAAAAGATGTACCTGTTGCGCAGCTTGAAGATAATGAATTTAACAGAAAAAATCCGATCGGCTCAGGGCCTTTCAAATTTAAAGAATGGAAAGATGGACAATACGTGAAGCTCGTTGCCAATGATGATTACTATGACGGGCGTCCGTATTTAGACAGTGTGACGTATAAAATCATTCCTGATGCCAATGCTGCGGTTGCCCAGCTTCAAGCGGGGGATATTGATTTCTTTAACGTTCCGTCAACTGATTATAAGACAGCTGAATCGTTTAATAATGTCAAGGTTGTAACAGACTTGGCGCTGAGCTATTCATATATCGGCTGGAATGAGAAAAACGAGCTCTTTAAAGACAAAAAAGTGCGCCAGGCGCTTACCACTGCGTTAGACCGTGAAACGATGGTTGAAACTGTATTGGATGGCGACGGAGAGGTCGCTTATATCCCGGAAAGTCCGGCTTCCTGGAACTATCCGAAAGGCGTAGAAGTGCCTAAATTTAAATACAATGTGAAAAAAGCGAAGAAGATGCTGAAAGAAGCCGGCTGGGAAGATACTGACGGTGACGGCATCCTAGATAAAGACGGCAAAAAATTCGAGTTTACCCTGAAAACGAACCAAGGAAATAAGGTGCGTGAAGATATTGCAGTTGTTGTTCAAGAGCAGCTGAAGAAAGTCGGTATTAAAGTAACGCCGCAAATCGTGGAATGGAGTGCGCTTGTTGAGCAAACCAGCGCCCCTAATTGGGACTATGACGCAATGGTATTAGGCTGGAGCCTGTCCACATTCCCGGATCATTACGATATTTTCCATTCAAGCCAGTCTGAAAAAGGCTTAAATAACATGTGGTATAAAAATCCAGAGGTCGATAAACTTCTGAAAGCTGCAAAATCGATCAGTGACCGTGAGGAATACTCTAAAGCCTATGAGAAGATTTACCAAAAGCTTGCTGAAGATCAGCCGTACACCTTCCTTTATTATCCGAACAACCATATGGCGATGCCAGCTAACTTAGAGGGTTATGTGTATCATCCGAAACGTGAACTATATCAGATTGAAAAATGGTGGCTTGCCCAATAATTTTCCCTTGAAGGGGAGGGAGCGAATTTCCTTCCCCTTCTATATTGAAAAAGAACCACAAAGGGGACAAGAATATGGTTACATATATCATTCGAAGAACATTAGCTTCAATTCCTATCTTATTAGGAATTACAATTTTGTCTTTTGTCATTATGAAAGCGGCTCCCGGAGATCCGATGACGCTTATGATGGACCCTACCATCAGCCAGGCAGACAGAGCGCAGTTTATTGAAAAATACGGCCTGAATGACCCGGAATACGTTCAATATTTAAAATGGCTCGGCAATATGGTTCAAGGGGATTTCGGGACGTCCATTATCAGAAAAGGAACGCCTGTTTCAGAGCTGATTATAGCAAGGCTACCTAACACACTCCTCCTTATGCTGGTGTCGACGATTTTGGCGCTGATCATTTCAATCCCATTTGGCGTGATTTCTGCAAAAAAACCTTATTCAAAACTGGATTATGGCATTACATTTACTTCATTTATCGGTTTAGCCATTCCGAACTTTTGGTTCGGTCTGATTTTAATTATGGTGTTTGCTGTGAACCTCGGCTGGTTCCCAACTGGGGGAGTCGCTACTCTTAACACAGATTTTAGCTTATTAGACCGGATTCATCATTTGTTATTACCCGCATTTGTGTTAGCTACGGCAGATATGGCTGGCTTAACGAGATATACTAGGTCAAATATGCTTGATGTGTTAAACCAAGACTATATCCGAACAGCCAGATCAAAAGGCTTTAAAGAAAATCGTGTGCTATTTAAGCATGGCTTGCGGAATGCGCTATTGCCTGTTATTACGATCTTCGGTTTAATGATTCCCTCATTTATCGGCGGAGCGGTTGTTGTAGAGCAGATTTTCACTTGGCCGGGGCTGGGAAAACTGTTTGTCGATTCGGCATTCCAGCGTGATTATCCGGTTATTATGGCAATGACCGTGATTTCGGCAGTGCTTGTCGTGATCGGAAACCTCATTGCAGACATCCTTTACGCGATTGTTGATCCGCGGATCGAATATTAAGAGGAGGGAAACAGAGATGTCAGAGCTGCAAACAACTCCCTCGCCGGAGATTAGACTGAAAGAAAACATTTCGAAAAAACCAGAGACGATGACCAAGATCTTTTGGGAAAAATTTTCGAAAAACAAGCTGGCCATTCTAGGTGCCGTCATTCTGTTTATCATTATTATGTCGGCTGTTTTCGCTCCTTTGATTGCACCTTACCCCCAAGAGCAGCAAAGCCTGCTTGACAAGTATAAAGCGCCGGGCCTTGAACATTTAATGGGAACGGATAAATTCGGCCGCGATATTTTCAGCCGGATTTTGTATGGAGCGCGCGTCTCTTTATTGGTCGGTTTTGCTTCTGTAGTCGGTTCTATTTTAATCGGAACTGTATTAGGGGCGTTAGCAGGTTATTTCAGAGGATTAGTCGACGCTGTCATTATGCGTTTAGTCGACATTGTATTATCCATTCCGGATATTTTCTTGCTGATCACGCTGGTTACCATTTTCAAGCCTGGCGTGGACAAACTAATTTTAATTTTCTGTCTCACCGGCTGGACAACAACGGCACGATTGGTAAGAGGAGAGTTTCTATCGCTTCGTTCAAGGGAATACGTTCTGGCTGCTAAAACAATCGGAACGAAGACGCACAAAATTATCTTTTCACATATTCTCCCCAATGCGTTAGGACCGATTATTGTGTCAGCAACATTAAAGGTAGGCTCAGTCATTCTCGCTGAGTCCGCGCTGAGCTACTTAGGCTTCGGGATTCAGCCGCCAATCGCAAGCTGGGGAAATATGCTTCAAGACGCACAAAATTTCACAGTGATGATTCAAGCATGGTGGTACCCATTATTTCCCGGGCTATTTATTTTAATTACTGTGCTGTGCTTCAACTTTGTCGGAGACGGCTTGCGGGATGCTCTGGATCCTAAAAATATTAAATAAAATGAAAATCTTTTTCGTTAGAAAATGTAACGAATTCCTGAAGTAAGCAGATTTCCTTTGTCAGAAAATATACGAGGAAGTCTGCTTCTTGTGTTCATAAAAGAAACCCAGTTATTCCAGATTTCCTCAATCTCTATGGAATAATTTCTCTGCACCTTGCCTATACTGTGGACAACAGTTTTTATAAAGTGAGGGGTTAGAGATGTTATTTCTTCATGATGTGTGGGTCAATTGGTTTGAAGGGGAAGAAAATGGCTACAATGTATGCCACTTTCATGAATGGCGCAAGGAAGATACGGTTGAGCTTTTGGACCAGGTGCCTCTCTTAAGGGTGCCGTCAGTACTGTTTCATTACATAGAAAATGATTTGTCAGAGCTTCCGAAAGATTTGCTTGAAGAGGTTCATCAAAAATCGTACATTCGCAAAAATCATGAACGCACAAAGCTGGAGTATTGTTTTGTTGTGACAGACGGAATCGGCATTTTGGCTGTTGATACAATCGGCTACACGATCCCTGTCAGAAAAAGCCGCCTTATCCCGCGGCAGGAGCAGCTCGTGTATGAAATGGTGAAAGATGTAGAGCCGGAAACGTATGAATTTGAGCCGAAGAAGCTGGAGTCCTCAAAAGAATATCATATCTTATCATTGGCACCAGAGCACGTCAGAGGATTAACGAGAAAAGAGCGGCAAATTAAGCAGCTTATGTTTATGGCGCTGGATCAATTAAAAGGGCTGAAAAACCGTGCGGAGATCGGCTACTGGTACACAGAGTGGAACCCGCATATGTATGAACAAATCAAACGGATGAGCTTTGAAGAGATTTGGGACATGCTGTATAACGAAACAATTGAAGGCTGGTCGGACAAGCATTTGGCTTTTTGCGAAAATCTGATCAAAGGACAGCCTTTTTTCGAGAAGCTTTGGGAAATGGAAAATGAATCAAAGGTAAACTAAAAAAAGCCGCTCTTTGCAAATCGCAAGAGCGGTTTTTGATTAGCGTCTTTTTCGGCCAAGACCCATGGCGTTTTCCATTTTTTTGAGCATTTTGTGCGCTGTCCGGTTCGCCCGCTCAGCGCCTTCATCAAGAATCCGGTCTAATTCTTCGGATTCAATCAGTTCATGATAACGGTCTTGAATTGGCTTCAATGCACCGACTACCACTTCTGCCAAATCACCTTTGAACTCGCCATAGCCTTTTCCTTCGTATTTCGCTTCAAGCTCTTCAATCGTCGTATTGCCGAGAATTGAATAAATCGTAAGTAGATTGGAAACGCCAGGTTTGTTTTCTTTGTCAAATTTTACAATGCCTTCAGAATCAGTCACAGCGCTTTTGATTTTCTTTTCAAGCAGCTTTGGTTCATCCAGCAATGTAATAAAAGATTTCTGGTTCGGATCAGATTTACTCATTTTCTTCAGCGGGTCAGTCAAAGACATGATCCGAGCGCCTACTTTTGGAATCTTCACTTCCGGAATTGTAAAGATGTCGTTATATTTTTTGTTAAATCGCTCTGCAAGGTTTCGTGTCAGCTCAAGGTGCTGCTTTTGATCCTCGCCGACAGGCACAAGATCTGTACCGTACAGCAGAATATCTGCAGCCATCAGCGGCGGGTATGTTAACAGGCCCGAGACAACTGCTTCTTTTCCATTTGACTTGTCCTTAAATTGAGTCATTCGCTCAAGCTCGCCGATATAAGCGACGCACTGCATCATCCAACCGGCCTGTGCATGTGCGGGAACCTCTGATTGAATAAACAGCGTTGCCTTTTCAGGGTCGAGACCGACAGCTAGATAAAGCGCCGCCAAACTGCGGATATTTTTTCTCAGCTGAAGCCGATCCTGAGGAACTGTGATTGCATGCTGGTCTACGATGCAAAAATAGCTGTTATAATCATGCTGCAGTTCGACAAACTGCTTCATTGCACCGATGTAGTTGCCGAGTGTAACGGAACCGCTCGGCTGGATGCCTGAAAAAATCGTCTGTTTCATTGGAAAATCAACCTCATTTCTTAAAACATAATAAAAAAGGCTCATTCTTCCCCTGTAAAAAAGGGACGAATGAACCGTGGTACCACCCTGATTATTCCATTAAAATGGAATCACTCTGGCGTTTGTAACGGAGACTGCTCCGGCTGAGCCTACTTTTTGGTTCGGTCAGCTGCTCCAAAGTCCATTCCACATTGCCCGTTATCTGCTCCCAGCACCGCAGACTCTCTTCAAACGGGTGAAATGTGTACTACTCTTTTTCATAGCAAGCTTTTCTTTTGATTGCTTCATTATAAATCAATTATAACCAATTGTCATCCTGAAAAAACATTCTTTTTGCATGAAAATTGTAATGATATAAATAATAGAACAGCCGTAAATCGCCCAAATGATAACTGCTCTCAGCGGTTAAACAGCTAGATATTATATGTATAAAGCAATATGGATTGGAAACTCCTACAATAGTTTTTAATCAATTTACGCTTTAAACGGTAGAAGGATATCGCGTTATTGGCAGAAAAACTAACGAAGTTTAAAAATTTTAAATTGATAAAATAATATTGCAATAAAGAATTTGTTTCATTATAATGAACTTGTTCACTCTATTGTTACAGCTTTTTTACAAAAATAATCAGAAAAGACGGAACAGAATAAAAGTTATGCAAATTCAGGTTCATTTGTCTGATATTTCTGAGGATTTAGCCGTAAGGAGCTGAAAAATGATTATTAGGGGGTTTGTGGATATGAAAAAACGTTGGTCGATTGTCACGTTAATGCTCATTTTCACTCTCGTACTGAGCGCATGCGGCTTTGGCGGCAGCGGTTCAAACGGTGATGGGAAAAAAGACAGCAAAGGGAAGACAACTCTTAACATTAATATTAAAACTGAGCCGTTCTCCTTACATCCGGGATTGGCAAATGACTCGGTATCAGGCGGTGTTATCCGTCAGACTTTTGAAGGATTGACACGTATTAATGCAGATGGTGAGCCCGAAGAAGGTGCAGCCTCTAAAATTGAAACAAGCAAAGATGGAAAAACCTATACGTTTACGATTCGTGATGGTGCAAAGTGGTCAAATGGCGACCCTGTCACAGCGCAAGATTTTGAATATGCATGGAAATGGGCGCTTGATCCTAATAACGAATCACAATACGCTTACCAGCTCTACTACATAAAAGGTGCTGAGGCGGCAAATACCGGTAAAGGAAGCCTTGATGATGTGGCAGTGAAAGCTGAAAACGATAAAACATTAAAGGTTGAGCTAAACAACCCGACTCCATACTTCACTGAATTAACAGCATTTTATACTTATATGCCGATTAACAAAAAAATTGCAGAGAAAAACAAAAAGTGGAACACAGATGCCGGAGATGATTACGTGTCAAACGGACCATTTAAGATGACGGCATGGAAACACAGCGGATCTATCGATCTTGAAAAGAATGATCAATACTGGGATAAAGACAAAGTCAAACTGAAGAAAATCAATATGGTTATGATCAACAACAACAATACTGAACTGAAAAAATTCCAAGCTGGTGAACTTGATTGGGCCGGTATGCCGCTCGGACAGCTTCCGACTGAATCTCTGCCTAGCTTGAAAAAAGACGGTTCTTTACATGTTGAGCCGATTGCAGGTGTGTATTGGTACAAATTTAACACTGAAGCGAAGCCGTTAGACAACATAAATATCCGTAAAGCTTTAACATATGCAATTGACCGCCAATCGATTGTTAAAAACGTTACACAAGGTGAGCAAATCCCGGCTATGGCCGCGGTTCCGCCGACAATGAAAGGATTTGAAGATAACAAAGAAGGCTACTTCAAAGACAACGATGTCAAAACGGCAAAAGAATACCTTGAAAAAGGCCTGAAAGAAATGGGCTTAAGCAAGGCATCTGACCTGCCGAAAATCAAATTATCTTATAACACGGATGATGCACATGCAAAAATCGCTCAAGCAGTGCAAGAAATGTGGAAGAAAAATTTAGGCGTTAATATTGAGCTTGATAACTCAGAATGGAATGTATATATTGATAAGCTTCACAGCCAAGATTATCAAGTCGGCCGTATGGGCTGGCTTGGCGACTTCAACGATCCGATTAACTTCCTTGAGCTGTTCCGTGACAAAGACGGAGGAAATAACGATACCGGCTGGGAAAATCCAGAATTCAAAAAGCTTCTGAACCAGTCACAAACTGAAACAGATAAAACAAAACGTGCAGAGCTGCTGAAAAAAGCAGAGAATATTTTCATTGATGAAATGCCAGTTGCTCCAATCTATTTCTACACTGATACATGGGTACAGGATGAAAACCTAAAAGGTGTTATCATGCCAGGTACTGGTGAGGTTTATTTCAGAAACGCATATTTTAAATAAGGCTTTATCTGAAAATAAAAGACCTCAAGGTATATGGGGAAAAAAGCCCCATATACCTTTCTTTCTTACTGATGGAGTATAAAAAAAGTAAAAACCATGGAGGTGTTCCCCCTTGCTAAAATATATCGGAAGACGTTTAGTCTATATGATCATCACATTATTTGTGATTGTAACCGTGACATTCTTCTTAATGCAAGCAGCACCGGGCGGGCCATTTTCAGGTGAGAAAAAGCTTCCGCCTGAAATTGAAGCAAACTTAAATGCGCATTATGGCTTGGACAAGCCGCTGTTTGTACAATATGTAAGTTATTTGAAATCAGTTGCAATGTGGGATTTCGGACCGTCATTTAAATATAAAGGTCAGAGTGTCAATGACCTGATCAGTTCAGGTTTCCCCGTTTCATTCACTCTTGGAGCAGAAGCTATTCTCCTCGCTTTAGCATTAGGTGTATTGTTTGGGGTCATTGCAGCCCTTTACCATAATAAGTGGCAGGATTATACCGTCGCGATTTTAACGATCTTTGGTATTTCAGTTCCGAGCTTTATCATGGCGGCTGTGCTGCAATATGTGTTCTCCATGAAGCTTGGGCTGTTTCCGGTCGCGGGGTGGGAGTCCTGGGCATACACCTTTCTGCCTTCCATCGCTCTTGCTTCCATGCCGATGGCGTTTATTGCCAGACTTTCCCGTTCAAGCATGATCGAAGTATTAAACAGTGATTATATTCGCACAGCAAAAGCGAAAGGGCTGTCGCGTCCAGCAGTTACAGTGCGGCACGCCATCCGAAACGCGCTGTTGCCAGTCGTTACATATATGGGCCCTATGGCCGCTCAAGTTTTAACCGGAAGCTTTATCATTGAAACCATTTTTGGTATCCCGGGGCTTGGTGCACACTTTGTTAACAGTATTACAAACCGTGATTATACAGTCATTATGGGTGTAACGGTGTTCTTCAGTGTCATCCTGCTTTTATGTGTATTAATCGTAGACGTGTTATACGGCATTATTGATCCAAGAATCAAGCTTTCCAAAGCAAAGAAAGGAGCCTAGGCCATGCAGAACATTCCAAAAAACATGTTTGAACCAGCCGCAGCGAATGCCGGCGATGCTGAGAAAATAAGTAAAAAGAGCCTTTCCCTCTGGAAAGATGCGATGCTACGTTTCCGCAGCAATAAGCTTGCGATGGTCGGGCTTGTTATTATTATTCTCATTATTCTAATGGCGATTTTTGCACCTATTTTCTCAAAATATGATTATTCGACTACCAATCTCTTAAATGCGGATAAGCCGCCTTCAAAAGATCACTGGTTCGGGACTGATGATCTTGGAAGGGACATTTTCGTCCGTACATGGGTAGGTGCCCGAATTTCAATCTTTATCGGTGTCGCAGCCGCTGTTCTTGACTTGCTGATTGGCGTGATTTGGGGCAGTATTTCAGGGTTCCGCGGAGGCAGAACAGATGAGATTATGATGCGTATCGCAGATATCCTTTGGGCTGTTCCTTCATTATTAATGGTTATCCTGCTGATGGTTGTTCTTCCGAAAGGGCTGTTAACGATTATTATTGCCATGACGATTACGGGCTGGATTAACATGGCCAGAATCGTCCGCGGCCAAGTGCTGCAGCTGAAGAATCAGGAATACGTGCTTGCGTCGCAGACACTCGGGGCGAAAACATCCCGTCTGCTGTTTAAACATATCGTCCCGAACGCAATGGGCTCTATTTTAGTCACGATGACACTAACTGTTCCAACCGCAATTTTTACAGAAGCCTTTTTAAGCTATTTAGGACTTGGTGTTCCGGCTCCTCTTGCAAGCTGGGGAACGATGGCTTCTGACGGATTGCCTGCATTGACCTATTATCCGTGGCGTTTGTTTTTCCCTGCCGGTTTTATCTGCATTACCATGTTTGGTTTTAACGTTGTCGGCGACGGATTAAGAGACGCATTGGATCCTAAGTTACGTAAATAAGGGAGTGATACGGGTGACACGCCTATTAGAAGTAAAAGATTTAGCGATTTCATTTAAAACATACGGCGGAGAGGTCCAGGCGATCCGCGGAGTGAATTTCCATCTGAATAAAGGAGAAACATTGGCAATCGTCGGGGAGTCAGGCTCTGGAAAAAGTGTGACATCTCAAGCAATCATGAAGCTGATTCCGATGCCTCCGGGTTATTTTAAACGCGGTGAGATTTTATTTGACGGCAAGGATTTAGTGCCGCTTTCCGAAAAAGAGATGCAAAATGTACGGGGGAAAGAGATCGGAATGATATTCCAGGATCCGATGACCTCTTTAAACCCGACAATGAAAGTCGGCAAGCAAATTACGGAAGTGCTTTTTAAACACGAAAACATTTCAAAGGAAGCTGCGAAAAAGCGTGCTGTTGAGCTGCTGGATTTAGTAGGTATCCCAATGCCGGAAAAACGGGTCAACCAATTTCCGCACGAGTTTTCAGGCGGGATGAGACAGCGTGTCGTCATTGCGATGGCACTTGCGGCGAATCCGAAGCTGTTAATTGCCGATGAGCCGACAACTGCTCTTGACGTGACCATCCAAGCGCAGATTCTTGAATTGATGAAAGAATTGCAAAAGAAAATTGACACGTCCATCATCTTTATCACACACGATCTCGGTGTTGTTGCTAACGTAGCCGACAGGGTTGCCGTGATGTATGCGGGACAGATTGTAGAAACCGGTACGGTAGACGAAATTTTCTACGATCCGAGACATCCGTATACTTGGGGGCTGCTGGCATCCATGCCGACACTTGACAGCTCAGGAGACGAACAGCTGACAGCAATCCCTGGCACACCGCCTGATTTGACAAATCCTCCAAAAGGAGATGCTTTTGCGCTCCGGAGTCCATATGCGATGAAAATTGATTTTGAACAGGAGCCGCCAATGTTTAAGGTTTCCGATACTCATTATGTGAAATCGTGGCTTCTTCATCCTGATGCGCCAAAGGTAGAGCCGCCTGAAGCGGTAAAAGCAAAAATACGGACGCTGGCGAATACGTATCAAAAACCTGTCTTAGTGAGAGAGGGTGAATAAATTGACTGAGAAACTATTAGAAATCAAACATTTAAAACAGCACTTTGTTACGCCGAGAGGAACGGTTAAAGCCGTAGATGACCTGTCGTTTGATATCTATAGGGGCGAAACATTAGGTCTGGTTGGTGAATCCGGCTGCGGTAAATCGACAACAGGCCGAAGTATCATTCGGCTATACGAAGCAACCGATGGCGAGGTGCTGTTTAACGGTGAAAATGTTCACGGTAAAAAATCCCGTAAAAAGCTGCTCGAATTCAACCGCAAAATGCAAATGATTTTCCAGGACCCATATGCATCGCTGAATCCGAGAATGACAGTCGCAGACATTATTGCAGAAGGCCTTGATATTCATAAGCTGACGAAAACGAAGAAAGAGCGTATGCAGCGGGTTCATGAACTCCTGCAAACAGTCGGTTTAAACAAGGAGCATGCCAACCGTTATCCGCATGAATTTTCCGGCGGTCAGCGGCAAAGAATCGGGATTGCGAGAGCTCTTGCTGTAGATCCGGAATTCATTATTGCAGATGAGCCAATTTCCGCTTTGGATGTATCCATTCAAGCGCAGGTCGTGAATTTAATGAAAGAACTGCAAAAAGAAAAAGGGCTCACATACCTGTTTATTGCCCACGATTTATCGATGGTCAAATACATCAGCGACCGTATCGGAGTCATGTATTTCGGTAAGCTGGTTGAGCTTGCGCCGGCAGATGAACTTTACGAAAACCCGTTACACCCGTATACAAAATCATTGCTTTCTGCCATTCCGCTTCCTGATCCGGATTATGAGAGAAATCGTGTCCGCCAAAAATACGATGTATCCGTGCATCGGTTAAAGGATGGAGAAAAGATGGAATTCCGTGAAGTAAAACCAGGTCATTTTGTTATGTGCACGGAAGAGGAATTTAAAGCCTATTCATAAGTTGAAAATCCTTCAAAACAAATGTTTTGAAGGATTTTTTATATAGGATGATAGAAAGTAAGAGTCACATCTTTTACAATTAGAGGAAAAACGGAGGCGGACACTATTCAAATTCTTCGTCAGAAAAATGTCTTTGCACTGCTTCTGTCGCAATCTCTGCAATCTTTAGCTGGAGTCCTGGTGACAATCGTTTTAATGGTAAGGGTCTATCAAATGACCGACTCTGTCTTTTTTTCGGGTCTTATTTTATCCTTCATGTCGTTTGCAAGTGTTGCGGCAAGCTTTTGCATTTCGGGTGTACTCCATAAGCTTGGTTTTAAAAAGGTGCTTGCCGGTGCAAGTCTGCTGAGAGCGGTCTTTGCATTGCTAATCGCATACAGTGTCAGCCAAGATGGAATTGCCTTCTATATCATGACGCTGCTGTTTGTTTTTTGTTTTTCATTTTCTGGCGCCTTTTTTCAGCCGGCAAGGTTCGCGCTGCTGCCTGTTATTGTTTCAAAAGAGCATTACGTGAAAGCAAACGGTGTGATTTCACTCGCTAATCAATTGTTTTTAACAGCTGGCTGGGGACTTGGAGGTCTTCTGACATTTGCTGCACCTTTTGAGTTTGTTGTCGGCAGTGCCATTTGCCTGTTTGTCTTTTCCGGAGCTGTCATCAGCCTGCTTCATGTGAACGATGCAAGAACGAAAAGAACAGCTGAAACAGCATCTGCAAGAAGTGTATGGAAGGATTTGATGACAACCCCGATTGTAAGAGACATCACTGCAATGGACATGATAGAAGCTCTTGCCGGCTCAGTTTGGTCATCCGCTATTCTATTGGCTTTTACAGTGGCGGTTCTGCATGAAACAGAAGTATGGTGGGGAATCTTTAACGCTTCTTATTTTATTGGTGCTATGATCGGCAGTGTCATCGCCATCCATTTTTCTGCATGTTTTGAGCAAAATATGGGGTACGCGATTATATTCAGCTCACTTGTGATGGCAGTGCTGACATTCCTCTTTGCGGTTTCTCCCTTGCCGTTTTTATGCGCCCTGGCTTGCGCGGCGATGGGACCTTTTTATCAAGTCAGAGATATATGTCAGGAAACCGTATTGCAGGAGGTCATTCCGGCACATAAGCGCATCGGGATAATGGCTGCCAAAAACGCGCTGTTGACTCCTTGGTCTGGTGTTACCTATTCCATCATGGGGCTGCTGACTGATGCTGCCGGTGCAAAAACAGCTTTTATTTCGGCGGCTGTATTATATGGCATGACTTTTTTGATTGCGTTGGCGCAGCCCGGCCTGAGTCATTACAAAAGGGAGAGACATGCGAATTGAGCATGATCAAACATCTCCGTTGGAACGACGAATTGCCTTACTTGCTGAAAAAAATGAAACCATGCGGAAAGTTCGTACGTCTTTATAGATGTAAGGCTGTTTAAACAAGAAGAAATGGGGTATATCTAAAAGTATGAAGACAACGAACTCATAAGGAGCAAATCAATGAACTGGTACGAAAAGCTTAGCGAGTACTTTCCAATTGAAGAATTGAAATCAAAAGCGCATATGGAAGCTCTTTTGAAAGAGCGAAGCGATATTTATCATAAAGATGAAGGCAAGCATCATATTTTAATGTTTGCGGAATTTGAATCTTTTATCTTCGTTGATTATCTGTATGTGTCAAAAGATGCAAGAGGGCAAGGGCTTGGCGGCAAACTGATTGCCAAGCTGAAAAAGAAAAATAAGCCGATATTGCTTGAGGTGGAGCCTGTGGATGAAGATGATGCTGATACAGAAAAACGCCTGAGATTCTATCAAAGAGAGCATTTTAAGCATGCTCAGTCAATTGGGTACCGGCGCCGGTCATTGGCTACGAATGAAGTCAATAAGATGGAGATTCTGTACTGGTCACCGAAAACAGAATCAGAAGAAGAGATTCTTGAAGCCATGAAACAGACATATGAAAACATTCATACTTATAAAGATGAGAAATGGTACGGGGAATCATACGAAAAAACGGATGAAGTCCTGACACTCATTGATGAAGAAAAGCAAAAAAATATTTTCGATGAGTTAAGCTAATTGAGAATGCAAACACATGAATAAAATAAAATTTGCTGGATTGACACATTTTTTTCTTAGGACACTGTTCACACTTACTTTTTTATAGTATAATACCTATAAAGATTCCTTTTTTAGAGTAATTTCAATTTAAGAATAAAATAGATGTTCATCCTACTAATTAGAGGAGTGAAGATGAATGGTTACATTATACACATCACCAAGCTGTACTTCATGCAGAAAGGCGAGAGCGTGGCTCGAGGAGCATGAGATTCCGTACGTAGAAAGAAACATTTTCTCTGAACCTTTATCAATTGATGAAATAAAACAAATCTTAAGAATGACTGAGGACGGAACAGATGAGATCATCTCAACCCGTTCAAAAGTATTCCAAAAATTGAATGTGAACGTTGAATCAATGCCGCTGCAAGATTTGTACCTCTTGATCAACGAGCACCCAGGTTTGCTTCGCCGTCCGATCATCATCGATGAAAAACGTTTGCAGGTCGGATACAACGAAGACGAAATCAGACGTTTCTTGCCAAGAAAAGTCCGCTCTTTCCAATTAAGAGAAGCACAGCGTTTGGCAAACTAATAGATCGCACGTTAAAAAGAAGGCTGAGACATCAGCCTTCTTTTATTTTTCAACCTGCTGATAATAAATGCTGGCAAGGATCACAAAGACGACAGTTAAAATGGGGAGAAGCGCTTCAACCGTGCCGTGCTGAGCCATAAAAAAAGACAGCTTTTGATCCCGGACAATCATTTCTCCGCCTGTATAAGCCAATAATCCGCTTCCCACATAAATCAATAACGGTATTTTCTCAAGCGCGATGTGGATGAGTTTGCTGCCCCAAATTATAACCGGCACCGATACACACAGACCAATCATAACGAGAGAAAGCTCACCGTGCGAAGCTCCTGCGACAGCAATAACATTGTCCAATGACATAAACAGGTCTGCGAGTACAATCGTTCGTATGGCTTTCCATAGAGAGGTGCTGCTTTTGACGTGCTGGGCGTCTTTTTTTTCAATTAATAGCTGGTATCCCAAATATAGAAGGAATATTCCCCCGGTACATTGCAGGAAAGGAATATTCAAAAGATAAACCGCTGCACTTGTTAATCCGATTCTCATCGCAACGGCGATAAATGTTCCGAGAATAATGGCTTGCTGTCTTTGCTTGTCCGGCAAATTTCGGCTGGCCATGGCGATCACGACTGCATTATCGCCGCCGAGAATCAGATCAATTCCGACGATAAGCAGCAGTGAAATCAGATAGTCATGCTCCATGCATCGGCACCTCGCTTTCGTTCCATCGCTTGTACCACTAATATATGAAGCGGGACGCAATTTATGATAGCGGTGCTGGAAGACAAGCCATTTTTTTGGGCGAAGATGCATTTTTATTTCTTTTGTGACTGATTTATCATAAAATAGAAATACAAAGGAATTCACACTTCCTTGGTTCAAGGTTAAGATGTGGACGGAATGGGTAAAGTGTAGTAAAGTACTATTAATCGGGAGCTTAGATGTCCCTTCAACATCTTATATAGAAGGGAAGGTTGGCAAATGGAAATTGAAAGAATTAACGAGCATACAGTAAAATTTTATATGTCTTATGGAGATATTGAAGATCGCGGTTTTGACAGAGAAGAAATTTGGTATAACCGTGAGCGCAGTGAAGAACTGTTCTGGGAAGTTATGGATGAAGTTCATGAGGAAGAGGAATTCGCTGTTGAAGGCCCTCTTTGGATTCAAGTTCAGGCAATGGACAAAGGATTAGAAATTATCGTCACCAAAGCCCAGCTTTCCAAAGACGGACAAAAGCTCGAACTGCCGATTCCTGAGGATAAAAAGCAAGAACCAGCATCTGAGGATCTTGACGCCTTGCTGGATGATTTCCAAAAAGAAGAGCAAGAAGTCAATCAGGAAGAGAAGGAACAAAAGCTACAATTTGTCTTGCGGTTTGATGACTTCGAAGATGTAATTTCTCTATCTAAATTAAACGTTAACGGAAGTAAAACGACTTTATATTCGTTTGAGAACCGATATTATTTATATGTGGATTTTTACAATTTGACTGATGAAGAGGTTGAAAATCAGCTAAGCATCCTGTTGGAGTATGCGTCTGAATCCTCAATCAGCATACACCGACTTGAAGAATACGGCAAGCTGGTTGTGTCAGAGCAGGCTCTTGAAACGATAAAAAAACACTTTGCATCATAGCAGACCGATTTCTTGCCGGAAATCGGTTTTTTTCTATTTCAAAACAACATATTGAAGCTGGAAAATCAAAAACATACATATAGGCAAAACATCAGCAAACAGGAGTTCATCGGTCATTTCCAGAAAGAGTGATGAATCTGGAAAGGAGAGATGACAATTGTTTAGTGCTGTGACAGAAGACGGTCAAGTTTTTCACCTCATAGGCAGGCAGAGCAGAGAAAAATTAAAGCAGACCAGGTTTTTTTGCCCGGTGTGTGCAGAGGAGCTCGATGTGAAGCTAGGGTCTCAGAAAGCGCCGCATTTTGCCCATAAACAGAACAAGTCCTGCACGATAGACATAGAACCTGAGAGCGCCTATCACTTAGAAGGAAAACGGCAGCTATATGTATGGCTGAAAACGCAAAAGGCTTCACCGCTCTTAGAGCCGTATGTCCGAGAGATTAAACAAAGGCCCGACATCTTGGCGAAAGTTAAGGGGAATACGCTTGCTGTTGAATACCAATGCGCGACTCTCCCTCCTGATGTCTTTCAAAAAAGAACAGCCGGTTTCAAACAAGCAGGAATGATACCGCGGTGGATTCTTGGGGGCAACCGCTTAAAACGGACATCTTCATCCTTTTACCAGCTGTCCGCTTTCCATTGGCAGTTTATCAATACCAGTCAGAACAGCGATCTGTTATGTTACTGCCCCAAAACACATTCTTTCCTGAGGCTCAGCCACATCATCCCGTTTTACACAACCCATTTTTACTGCTCCGTCCAAACGATTCCAGTCCGTCAGGCAGCGGCAGAAGATCTCTTTTTCACTGAATCGGATTCATCGTTTAAGCACACAGATTGGACAGGAGCCATTCTCCGTTTTCGCCGCAAAACTCATCGGTTTCTCTCTAAAGATATAAATCGGCTTAGGCTTTTGTTTTATGAAAAACGGCAAACGCCTCTCTCTTTTCTTCCGACAGAGGTGTTTGTTCCTGTACAGAAAGGAGCCGTTTTCAAGAGTCCCGTTTTTGTATGGCAGGGTTATCTTTATCTGTTTATTACGGATCTTGGGTATAAACATGCGCCCATTCGCTTTTCAGCCATTTTGCAGCACTGCAAACTACACATTCATAAAAAGAACATTCTACTCAGAGGAGAATACAGCGATCAGGGTCTCAGTGAGGCTGTTAAACAGTACATTGAATTTTTGTGCAAGAAGGGATTTTTAAGAGAGACTCAGAAAGAAGTATATGTGCTGAATCAGCCCGCAAAGCGCAGCCAATCATTACAGGATCTCATTGAAAAAGACAGAAGCTGTTTTATCGAATGAGTTTTCCTGATTTGGCTCACCCTAAGACAAAGGTGGTGGGCTGGTTGTGAGAAGCACAAAAGGAAAGGTTTTTCGTGTTTTTACTGCTTTTTTGGCATTCGTTCTCTTCATAACTGCATATGATTTGACAAATGGCAGTGAAAAACCGGAAGATATTCACAACACAAGTTTATTGAGAAACAACCGTTTTTTCAATTGGCTTGAATTAAAGAAAACGAGGGGGATCACCATGGCTGAGGAAAAAAAAGCAAATCAACTGCCTGACCGAAGTGAGGTAAAGGTAGAGGACACATGGAGACTTGAGGATATTTTTCCTAGTGATGAGGCCTGGAATAAAGAATTTCAAGCTGTTAAAGAATTAATACCGGATTTATCTAAGTATAAAGGCAAGCTGGCTGATTCAGCCGATCATTTATACGAAGCCCTTACTTACCAGGATAAGGTGATGGAGCGTTTGGGCAAACTTTACACATACGCGCATATGCGCTCAGACCAAGATACAGGGAACTCCTTTTATCAGGGACTTAATGATAAGGCTGGAAATCTGTATACACAGGCCGCAAGCGCAACAGCTTATCTTGTTCCGGAAATTTTATCCATAGAGGAAGACAAACTGCAGCAGTTTATTCTTGAAAAAGAAGAGCTGAAGCTTTACTCACATGCCATTGAAGAAATCACAAAGGAACGCCCGCACGTGCTGAGCGAGAAGGAAGAAGCGCTGCTGGCTGAAGCTTCTGAGGTGCTGTCATCGTCGTCAAATACGTTCAGCGTGTTAAATAATGCCGATATTACATTCCCATCTATTAAAGATGAAGAGGGAAATGAAAAACAGATCACTCACGGCAATTTTATTAATTTCTTAGAAAGTGAAAACCGTGAAGTCCGCAAAAATGCGTTTGACGCTGTATATAAAACATACGGCCAATATAAAAATACAATGGCGACTACCTTGAGCGGGACTGTGAAAAAAGACAACTTCTACGCAAGAATGAAAAAATACAAGTCAGCACGTGAAGCTGCGCTTTCTAACAACAGTATTCCTGAAGAGGTATACGACAATCTCATCAAAACGATTAACAAGCATCTTCCGCTGCTGCATCGTTATATTGCACTGAGAAAGAAAGTGCTTGAGCTGGATGAAGTGCATATCTATGATCTGTATACACCGCTTGTGAAGGATGCGGGAATGAAGGTTACGTACGAGCAAGCTAAGGATTATATGCTGAAGGGGCTTGCACCTTTAGGAGAGGAATATCGCTCTATCTTAAAAGAGGGGCTTGAAAACCGCTGGGTTGATGTTTATGAGAATAAAGGGAAACGCAACGGCGCTTATTCTTCAGGAACATACGGCACAAATCCGTATATTTTAATGAACTGGCATGATAACGTCAATAATCTCTTTACGCTAGTGCATGAGTTCGGCCACTCTGTTCACAGCTATTATACGAGAAAACACCAGCCATATCCTTACGGCAATTACAGCATCTTTGTCGCGGAAGTTGCTTCTACGACAAACGAAGCACTGCTTGGTGAATATTTGCTGAACAATTTAGAGGATGAAAAACAGCGTTTATATATTCTCAACCACATGCTTGAGGGCTTTAGAGGAACCGTCTTCAGACAAACGATGTTTGCAGAATTTGAACATCTTATCCATATAAAAGCCCAAGAAGGGGAGCCGCTGACACCTGAGCTTCTGACCAATGTATATTATGATCTGAATAAAAAGTATTTCGGAAACGACATGGTGATTGATAAAGAAATCGGACTCGAATGGTCACGGATTCCGCATTTCTATTACAACTACTATGTGTATCAGTATGCGACAGGGTACAGTGCTGCACAGGCGTTAAGCAGCCAAATTTTGAAGGAAGGCAAGCCTGCGGTTGACCGTTATATTGACTTCCTGAAAGCGGGCAGCTCACAATATCCGATCGACATCCTGAAAAAAGCTGGCGTTGATATGACGTCACCAGAACCGATTGAAGCTGCGTGCAAAATGTTTGAGGAAAAGCTTGATGAAATGGAAGAACTGCTGCTGAAAGTAAAGCAGTCTTAATAAAAAATGGCCTGTGCATAAATGATGCACAGGCTTTTTAAAATCCTTTAAAGGTTTTCCGATGATTCAGACGGTACAAGGTAAACAGAATAGACAGAAACAGCAGAGGGGACGTAATGTAAAGAGGCAGCATATGCATCATAGCTAATAAATTTAAACAGAAAAAAACAACAATGCATACAATTGAGATCACATTAAACAGCATGGCGATCCTCCTCGTCCTTGTTCCTTACAAGCATATGAATGAAACCTGTCAGTTATGTTTTGTGACAAAAATATGAACATTAAACTTAATGGTTGTCAACAGTCGACAACTTTTGATATGATAAGGATGTGAAATTGATCACAAACAAACATTACCCCTTTGTTTGACCGTGAAAAATTTCTCCCATCCCCTTTGTTGTCGTTAAGACATATGAAACCGCGCTTATCCCGGCGCGGTTTCTTTAGTGCTTTGTACAGAACATATGTTTGATTTTTGTGCAAAAAAATAGCCTCAAGCATATACATGCCTGCGGCTATTTTTCACATGATTGGTATTCATCAGAACTGCTGGTGAGGGACTGCCAAAACATTCCGTGCTTGGCCTCTACTTTGGCAACTTTTTTAGCAAACGCCAATTTTTTCATTTCCTTTTCTACCTCTTCAAGACTCAAATCATATACAAGAGCGATTTCCTTAGAGGCAACGAAACGGAAATATTCAATAAAACATTCCAGAGGCGGTGTTTCCGAGGGCTTAGGCTCGTCGCCAAGCATCTCAAATAAGATTTCTTCATACACATGGTATGAATAGCTGCCGGGGACTTTAAGTCCTTCGTCGTCATGCTGCGTATTAAAGAACGTCAGCGTCGGAGTGGCTGTAACATCCATCTCAGCCGCGATTTTCATGTCGCATTGAAGCGCCTTGACCGCGCTTTGGGAATGGAGGTCTTTTTGAAATTCCTCTAGATCCAGGCTTGTTTTTGACGCTATTTCCAAAAGCACGTTTTCATCCGTAATGTTCTTCTTCGAAACGAACAGACTCTCCTGCATATTCCGAAGAAATTGCATACCGGCTCTTCTTCCTTGAAGTTCTGCTGCCTTAAATGCGAGAGCAGCCATATATGGAGAAGAGAGCGGCTGATCTTGCTCAAACCATACACTGCCGTCACACGGCATACCGGAGCGGCTTGCGATCTTTTCCCAGGCTTCTGCCAGAAGGTGCTTTTTACGTTTCTTATTTAACGCTGTAAGGCTTGCGGAAGCTATGATGCGTAAGGTAAAAAAACGTCCGTATCTGATTTTCATTTTTTTTATGACAGGCTCTAAGGACCAGCATTCGGGACATAAAGGGTCAACAAACATGTAGATTTCCAGCGGTTTTTTTGGATGGCCGTGGCAATGGGCGAAGTATTGCTCATGCTGATAATTTGTCAATATGATCGATCCTCCGCTTCTGTTTGATTCACCATATGCCTTGCTGTCAACTCCAGCCGGCCAAACAAAAACTCACGAATGTCGCCCTCAAGTCCTACATGGTCCATTGCGTCTTTCATACAGCTGAGCCACGCATCGGCCCTCTCGTTTGTAATCGGAAAGGGGAGATGCCTTGCCCTGAGCATGGGATGGCCGTGTTCCTCGGTATAAAGGGGAGGCCCGCCTAAATACTGTGTCAAAAATTGCTTCTGTTTTCTGGCCGTTTCTGTTAAATCGCTCGGAAATATGGGCTTAAGCAAAGGATGAGACGCGACACGCTCATAAAAAGTATCAACAAGTTGCGATAGAAGTTCTTCTCCAATCGCTTCATAAGGTGCGTTAAACGATTGTCCCATGTTGACTACTCCTTTAAATATGGCTAATAGGAATCATAATTCCTATTGCAAAAAGTTATTTTCTGTATTTATTTCAATTCATCTATGAATTATTTTAGCAACAAGGCATCATTTCTACAAACAAACTGCCTTTTAAGCGCTTTTTATGCGCTTGAAGACAGGGTTCGGCTGAGCGCCGGGTTTGTATTTCATATCATATCACATACAAATCATGAATGTGTAAGATTTCACTCCGCAAAAAAACCGGAAGGCAAGTGCCGCTCCGGTTACGCGTAATAGGTTGCTGTTATTTTTTTTACATAGTTTTGAGTTTCTCTAAAAGGCGGAATGCCTCCGTATCGATCAACGTTTCCCGGGCCGGCGTTATAAGCTGCTAACGCCATGGATACATTGCCATCGTATTTATCCAGCATTTGTTTTAAATATTTCGTTCCGCCCTCAACGTTTTGCTGCGGATTAAGCGGGTTGGAAACGCCAAGTGAGGTTGCTGTTGACGGCATCAGCTGCATTAAACCCATTGCGCCTGCACCGCTGACGGCTTTTGCATTAAAGCCGGATTCCTGTTTGATGACAGCGCGGATTAGTTTTTCATCGACTCCGTATTTGTCAGAGGCTTTTTTTATAGCGCTGTCGATTGAGAAGTCACCCGAGCTGATGTTTTTATCCTCTTGTTTGTTTGAGGAGGCACCAACAGCAGCTGTTTCAGTGCTTTCACTCGCTTTTGTAAATTGGCCGACATTGTCGTTTGAATAGGAGTTAAGCCCGTTAGCTGAAAGCAGTGACGGCGATGTCCCGTAAGAGCTGTTCAGCTGGCTGATCGGGCTTGAAGATGCTGTTGACACAGGTGTTTGCTGGGACAGTCCATTTGTATATTGGCTGAGCAAGGAGCTGAAGTTTGACAGCGGGCTCTCAGCGCTCTGACTGCCCGTGCTGCGTGCATTTGATATAGACTGTAATGCCTGAAGCTGAAGGAGAGCCGCCCAATTCGTTACGTTCACTATGTCATTCCACCTTATATAGACTTTCGTTTTTCTTCATAAAAACGCTGAATTTTATTTTTGGTTTCTCGCAGAGGAATACTGAATTGCTGAAGCAGCTTTTCAAAGGCCAATTTGCCTTCATTCCAGTCAGCCGCCTCAAATTCAATTTCATAATCCTCTTTATTTAAATATCGGCTGTGATCTAAAACTATTAAACCTTTTTCTGTTTCTTTTTCTGCGCGATTTGTTGCTAAAGATCCAAAATAATGAATGGCGTCTGTATCGATGTGAAGCTTCTTCAGCTGGTCCTTGACAGGGCCTTTCGGAATCGTGAAACGTGTAAAGTCGGATACGCCGGAAAGCTTCTGGTGGGTTTCCAGAAGTCCAACTTCAGCCGGTTCTTTTAATGTCAGCACATATTCGTCATTTTTCTTGCGGATTCGAAGCGCCGCCTGTTTCTGTTTCAGTGCGAAGCAGTTTGTATCAAAATAGTGATTCTCTTGATTAGTAAATTCTTTTTCTGCCAAATCCAGTGCCGCAGCTATGTTTTTAAATTCATGTTTTGTAAGCAGGTTTTTAAATTCAATTTCAATTTCTTGGCTCATAATGGTCTTCCTTTCAGCTCTGTAAATCTCATTTTTACTATTATCTCTTTAGATGTTAGGTTTATCAATATCAAGCTTGATATGATAAAATGAATCTGTACTTTGTTTATAAAGGAGAGCATTATGCAAAACAGAATCGAAATTTTAAATGCAACACTATCGGATGATGAGCTTCGCCTTACCTGTGAGACAGAAGGAAAAGAAGCAGAACGCAAGCCGTCAGGTCAAATGCTAGTTGATTCTGACAACATTGCTTTTGTATACATACTTGAATTAGCTGATTCTTTTGAATATGTCATGATAAAGGAACATATATGGCCTGAACTAAAGCAGGCTCATGATCAAAGAAAACCGATCGTTTTAGAGGCAGGGAATGAAAGCATTGAGCTGTCAGGCCTGCATGATGAGCTGGAGTATCTTTTAGAAAATATTAAAGATAATGCGAACTACGGAGAAGAAATGGAAGAAACAGTGAAACGCGTTTTTCTATAGAAACTGGTGCTGAATTGGGGGATGTATGATGGATGACAAGCAATGGGAGCGTTTTTTAGTGCCGTACCGCCAGGCTGTTGAAGAATTAAAAGTGAAGCTCAAGGGGATCCGCACGCTTTATGAATATGAGGATGACCATTCACCGATTGAGTTTGTGACAGGACGCGTCAAGCCTGTGGCGAGTATACTCGAAAAAGCCAGACGGAAAAGCATACCATTACATGAAATTGAAACCATGCAGGATATCGCAGGCCTTAGGATCATGTGCCAATTTGTCGATGACATCCAATTTGTAAAGGAAATGCTGTTTGCCCGAAAAGATTTCACCGTTGTGGATCAGAGAGATTATATTGCAGAACATAAAGAGAGCGGGTATCGGTCATATCATCTTGTCGTGATGTATCCTTTGCAGACGATATCCGGAGAGAAACATGTTCTTGTTGAAATACAGATCCGTACGCTGGCGATGAATTTTTGGGCGACCATTGAGCATTCATTAAATTATAAATACAGCGGAAACATTCCTGAAAAAGTAAAACTGAGGCTTCAGCGCGCTTCTGAAGCAGCTTCACGGCTTGATGAAGAGATGTCGGAGATCAAGGGTGAAATACAGGAAGCTCAAGCTGCCTTTTCTAGAAAGAAAAAAGGAAGCGAGCATCAATAGGTAAAGGGGAAGAAAAAGCATGAAATTTGCCGTATCGTCAAAAGGAGACAATGTTTCTGATACGCTGAAAAGCAAAATACAGGCGTATTTATTGGATTTTGACATGGAACTGGATGAAAATGAACCGGAAATCGTCATTTCAGTCGGGGGCGACGGGACGCTTTTATACGCTTTTCACAGATACAGCGACAGATTAGATAAAACAGCTTTTGTCGGCGTTCACACGGGTCATCTGGGGTTTTATGCGGACTGGGTTCCTCATGAAATTGAAAAACTCGTGCTCGCAATTGCGAAAACACCGTATCACACTGTGGAATATCCGCTCCTTGAAGTAATAGTAACCTATCATGAAAATGAGCGGGAAGAAAGATATTTGGCGTTAAATGAATGTACGATTAAAAGTATAGAAGGAAGCCTTGTGGCGGATGTGGAAATCAAAGGGCAGCTTTTTGAAACGTTCCGTGGCGACGGCCTTTGCCTGTCCACGCCTTCTGGGAGCACAGCCTACAATAAAGCGCTGGGCGGAGCAATTATCCACCCATCCATCAGAGCGATTCAGCTGGCGGAAATGGCATCTATCAATAACCGCGTATTCCGGACGGTCGGATCACCGCTCCTTCTCCCTTCCCATCATGATTGCATGATTAAACCGAGAAACGAAGTTGACTTTCAAGTGACAATTGACCATTTAACCCTGCTTCATAAGGATGTAAAGTCCATCCGCTGTCAGGTGGCATCCGAAAATGTAAGATTTGCAAGATTCCGTCCGTTTCCGTTTTGGAAAAGAGTTCAGGATTCATTTATCGGAAAAGGTGAGTAGAAAGAGGACGTATCGTGAAGCAATTTATGATTGAAAAGAAGATCACTACCGCTGAAGACGGAATGACCTTAAAGGAATATACGGTCGATCTGGGAATTTCGAAGCGTCTGCTGACCGACATCAAATTTGGCGGAGGAGATCTTCTCATTAACGGTGAACATGTGACTGTTAAATACGTATTGAAAGAGGGGGACTTTCTTATTGTAAAGTTTCCTGAGGAACAGGTGAGCGAGACGCTTTTGGCCGAGCCTGTTCCGCTCGATATTATGTATGAGGATGAACACGTGCTTGTGATAAACAAACAGCCGTATGTGTCATCTATTCCATCGCGAGAGCACCCGGCGGGAAGCATCGCGAATGGCATCATCCATCACTACCAAAAAAACGGAGTACGGGCCACGGTTCATCTTGTCACCCGGCTAGACCGGGATACGTCAGGTGTCATGCTTGTTGCCAAGCACCGCTTTGCCCACTCCATTTTATCGTCGGCGCAAAAAAACGGCCTTGTGAAACGCAGATATGTTGCGATTGTGCATGGACGTATGGCAGAGACAGAGGGAAAGGTAGACGCCCCGATTGGCAGACATCCTGACAGTATCATTGAACGGATAGTGACACCTGGCGGTCAGAAGGCTATTACTCACTTTCGTGTCACACGTCTTACGGATGACTTAACCACGGTGGCATTGCAGCTTGAGACAGGGCGGACCCATCAAATTCGCGTTCATATGAGCTATCTCGGCCACCCGCTGTGCGGCGATACGTTGTACGGCGGAACGAGACAGAAGATTGACAGGCAGGCGCTGCACAGTGAGCAGCTGTCGTTTATCCACCCGCTGACGCAGGAAAAAATGACGTTTCATGCGGCTCTGCCGCACGATATGTTAGGAATTATGTAAAGGAGAGAATCATTAAAACGATTCTCTCCTTTTTTATATGGGGCGAAATCTAGTTTCGTCATAAGGCATAGAGCTTGGAACGGAGACGGTCTCCAGTTCGGGAAAACGGAAGGCCGTCAGTTCATTTCCAAACACACAGCCTGTATCAATGTTAATGGTGCGATTTTTTATGCGGGGCTCTTTAACAGGTGTGTGTCCGTATACAACCCAGGCTGTCCCGTTATAAGCAGCGGCCCAATCCCGCCTGACGGGTCTGCCGTCCGGATACGTTTCACCCGTCACATCGCCGTAAAGCACAAAGTCCTTTACTCTCCTCGTGTTTTTGCCGATATCGTCAGCCTTTATGCCAGCATGGGCGACAACCAATTCTCCATTATGTAAGATGTCGTAAAGCGGCGCAGTTTCATAAAGCCTCATAAATTGTTCGCTGACTTTTCTTCTTTCTTCTTCAGAAAGTGCTTTAAGCTCTGCCGCGGTTGTTTCAAGACCGTGCATCACTTTAACTGGATTTCCTTTTAAGTAGCGGTACAGCTTGTTGCAATGATTTCCCGGGACATAGCGCACGGCTCCTTGTTCATAAGCTCCGGCTACAAAGCGGATGACTTCAATTGATTTAGGGCCACGGTCTGTCAAATCCCCGGCAAAAACAAGCACCCTGCCTGCATCATGTACAGGCAATCCATTTTTTATTGTGTATCCAAGTTTTTCTATTAGGGCTGTCATTTCATCGTAGCAGCCATGAATATCGCTGATGATATCGTAGTAGGCCATGCAGCATCCTCCTTACTCATGATTTTATTTATTATGAAGCAAATTGCTGTGAGTCATCACCGGCTTTTATGTGCAAATTATAGAAGAATCATTTTCTAAAAAAAATGAGACCTTATTACTTTATTTTTCATCATCACCCTTGTTAAAATCGCGTTATGTTTTTTTAAAAGGAGGTTCAGATTATGGCGCATACATCTGTCGCATCATTAGTTGTCGTACTTATCGTTGCATTTTTGACTCCCATCCTTTTGCATCGGTTTAAACTCAGCATCCCTGTTGTTGTTGCTGAAATTATTATGGGATTGATTATAGGAAAAAGCGGTCTTAATTTAGTTGTGGAGGGTGATACTTGGCTTCAGACACTCTCTATGCTCGGATTTATCTTTTTAATGTTTTTAAGCGGTCTTGAAATTGATTTTTCATCCTTTGAGAAGGGAAAGAAAAAGCAGTTTCTGCAAAACGGCAAGGAAGCACCCAATACATTTGCCACAGCATCCATTATTTTTATCGGTATTTTTATTTTATCATTGCTGCTGTCTTATGGGTTCGTCGTGGCCGGATTTATCCAAAATGCTTTCTTAATGACGCTTATTATTTCTACGATTTCGTTAGGTGTTGTCGTTCCAACCTTAAAGGAAGAACGGCTCATGAATTCAAACATCGGGCAGATCATCCTGCTTGTTGCCGTGATTGCTGACTTGGTCACTATGATTCTTCTTGCTGTATTTTCTTCTTTGTACGGAGAGGACAGCGGAAACATGTGGCTCTTAATGATCTTGTTTGCAGCGGGAGTAGTGCTCTACTTCTTCGGTCGGATCTTTAAACACCGTTCTTTTGTTCAGTCTATGTCTAAAGGGACGATCCAGATTGGCACCCGTGCTATTTTCACCTTAATTATCGTACTGGTGGCTCTGTCTGAATCACTGGGGGCAGAAAATATACTCGGCGCTTTCTTAGCGGGCGTGCTTGTTTCCCTGCTCTCGCCGAACAAGGAATTGGTTCAGCAGCTCGATTCCTTCGGCTACGGGTTCTTAATACCGATTTTCTTTGTGATGGTTGGCGTAAAATTGGATATTTGGACACTTTTTCAGGACCCGAAAATTTTAGTGATGATTCCGCTGCTGCTTATGGCACTGTTAGTAAGCAAGATTCTTCCTATCCTGTACTTGAAGAAATGGTATGATAACCGCACAATATTGGCGTCTGGTTTCCTGCTGACATCAACGCTTTCTCTTGTGATTGCCGCTGCGACAATCGGCCAGCAGCTTCATGTCATCAGTGCGAATATGTCAGGAGCGCTTACGCTGGTGGCGGTTATTGCAAGCATTTTTACGCCGGTCGGATTTAAAAAGCTGTACAAAAAACAGGAGCAGCCGGAGGAGAAAAAGAAGATCACATTTATCGGCGCTAATCAAATGACACTGCCTGTTACACTTGAATTGCCTGAGAGTGAGTATGAAGTGCGTGTCGTGCACGTTTATCAAGAAAACGCTGAGGAAAAGCTGTCAGACTCAGTATTTTCCGTTGAAACGCTTCCTGATTATGAGCATCAAACCCTTGAATCACTCGGTATATTTGATACAGATATCCTTGTAGTGGCAACAGGGGATGAAGACATGAATACGGACATCGCATTATACGCCAAAGAAAAGGGGACAGAAAGAGTCATCGCCAGCACCGGATCACCGAAGAACGAAGCGAAATTGAAGGAGCAGGGCATCGGCATCTTTTCCATCTTGCTGTCGACCAAAACACTGCTTCGCGCGCTGATAGAAGCACCTGGCGTCATGAAACTGCTCACAAACCAGGAATCTTCGCTGTATCAAATTAATATGGAGAACAGCAAATACGACGGCGTGATTCTCCGTGAATTCCCTTTAACAGGCGATGTGATTTTTGTCAGGATTTTCAGAGGTGTGGACAGCATTGTTCCTCACGGCGATACAAGGCTGAAAATCGGAGACCGCTTAATTGTCACCGGATCACGCGGGTACGTAACGGATCTTAAGAAAACATTGGAAGGATAATATCTTGACCAAATAAGGATTCGTGTTAATATAGAGGTGCAGAACAATTCAATATGTATTCGTAAAACCACTAGGGGTGTCCTTTATAAGGGCTGAGATAAAAGTGTGACTTTTAGACCCTCATAACTTGAACAGGTTCAGACCTGCGTAGGGAAGTGGAGCGGTATTTGTGTTATATAACTATGCCAATTCCAAACCACTTTTCCTTGCGGGAAAGTGGTTTTTTTATTATCAGACAGGGGGAATGACGTGTGAAGTTTTCAGAAGAATGCCGCAGTGCAGCCGCAGAATGGTGGGAGGGGAGTTTTGTCCATCCGTTCGTTACGGGAATAGGTGACGGAACTCTTCCGATTGACCGTTTTAAATACTACGTGCTTCAAGATTCTTATTATTTAACGCATTTTGCGAAGGTGCAATCGTTCGGCGCCGCTTATGCGAAGGACCTTTACACAACGGGACGCATGGCCAGCCATGCTCAAGGTACATATGAAGCAGAAATGGCGCTTCATCGCGAGTTTACAGAGCTTTTGGAAATTAGTGAGGAAGAACAGAAGGCATTTAAGCCATCTCCTACCGCTTACTCTTATACATCTCATATGTACCGTTCGGTCTTGAGCGGGAATTTTGCAGAAATCTTGGCAGCTCTTCTCCCGTGCTATTGGCTTTATTATGAGGTTGGTGAGAAATTGCTGACATGTGATCCGGGGCATCCGATCTATCAGAAGTGGATTGGTACCTACGGCGGTGACTGGTTCAGACAGCAGGTGGAAGAACAAATTAACCGTTTGGATGAGCTGGCGGAAAACAGCACCAAGGAAGTGCGTGCCAAGATGAAAGAGAATTTTGTTATTTCCAGCTATTATGAATATCAGTTCTGGGGAATGGCTTATCGAAAAGAAGGCTGGTCAGACAGCGGCGTAAAAGAGGTGGAAGGACTTGGAGCTGCACGCCATAACTGATGACCGCAAGCCGGTTGAAGATCTAGTGAGATCTATTATAGCCATTCAGGATGAGGTTGATTTCATCCATATTCGCGAACGGTCTAAATCGGCGGCTGACATTTTGAAACTGCTGGAGCTTATTTCTGAAGGCGGTGTTGATAAGCAAAAGCTGGTGATGAATGGCCGGGTTGATATTGCACTTTTTTCAAATATTCATCGTGTTCAGCTGCCGAGCTGCAGCTTTTCGCCGAAACAAGTAAGAGCCAGATTTCCTCACCTGCACATTGGGCGATCAGTGCATTCACTGGAGGAAGCGCTTCAGGCAGAAAAGGATGATGCTGATTATGTTTTGTTCGGCCATGTGTTTGAAACGGATTGCAAACAAGGCCTTGAGGGCAGAGGCGTGTCTTTGCTTTCAGAAATCAAACAGAGGATCTCGATTCCGGTTATTTCAATTGGAGGGATGACACCTGCCAGATTAAGAGAAATGAAGCAAGCAGGTTCAGACGGTATTGCTGTCATGTCCGGAATTTTTTCTTCCGATGATCCTTTGGAAGCTGCCAGACGATATTCCCGCAAGCTAAAGGAGATTCAGTATGAAAAGGCATTATGATGCAGTTGTCATTGGAGGCGGAATTATTGGTTCCGCGATTGCTTATCAGTTGGCAAAAGAAAAGAAAAACACCGCATTGCTTGAAAGCGGAACAATCGGCGGCAGAACAACAAGCGCCGCGGCAGGGATGCTTGGCGCCCATGCCGAGTGCGAGGAACGGGATGCGTTTTTTGATTTCGCCATGCACAGTCAGCGTATGTACCGAGGTCTTGGAGAGGAGCTATTTGCATTATCCGGTATCGATATTAGAAGGCATGATGGCGGTATGTTTAAGCTTGCATTCTCCGAAGAAGACGTGTCACGCCTCAGACGGATGGACGATTTGGATTCTGTCAGCTGGCATACAAAAGAAGAAGTGCTGGAAAAAGAGCCGTATACGGCCAGTGAGATTTATGGGGCGAGCTTTATTCAGGATGATGTTCATGTTGAGCCTTATTTTGTATGCAAGGCATACGCTAAATCGGCTAAAGCGCTTGGTGCGGATATTTTTGAGCATGCTCCTGTTCTCGATGTGACACGTGGCGGTGAATCCATTTTGGTCAAAACAGCGTCCGGTGACATGCATGCGGATTATGTCGTGGTTGCCAGCGGGGTCTGGAGCGGGATGTTTTTTAAGCAGCTCGGGCTGAATCAGTCATTTTTTCCTGTAAAAGGAGAGTGCCTGTCTGTTTGGAATGATGACATTCCGCTGACAAAAACACTTTATCATGATCATTGCTATATCGTACCGAGAAAAAGCGGCAGACTGGTTGTCGGCGCGACGATGAAGCCTGGTGACTGGAGCGAGAAGCCGAATCTTGGCGGACTTCAGTCGGTTATGGAAAAAGCGAAAACGATGCTGCCGGCGATTCAGAATATGAAGGTTGATCGTTTTTGGGCGGGACTGCGTCCGGGGACAAAGGACGGAAAGCCATACATTGGCAAGCACCCTCAGGACAGCCGGATTTTATTTGCGGCGGGCCATTTCAGAAACGGGATTCTGCTTGCTCCTGCAACGGGTGCTTTAATTGGTGATCTCATTATGAATAAAGAGGTCAAGGCAGACTGGCTGCACGCCTTTCGAATTGATCGCAAGGAGGCGGTTCAGATATGATGCTTCAGCTGAACGGTAAACAAGTTGAATGGGATAGAGACTCAGGTACGATTCAGGATCTGCTTGCGTCTTATCAGCTTGAACATAAAATCGTTGTCGTTGAAAGAAATAAAGAAATTATCGGCAAAGAACAATATCACGAGGTAGAGCTGTGTGATCGTGATGTCATCGAAATTGTCCATTTTGTAGGAGGCGGATGAGAATGTTAACAATTGGCGGGAAACAATTTCAATCAAGGCTGCTGTTGGGCACGGGAAAATATCCATCGTTTGATATTCAAAAGGAAGCGGTGGCTGTTTCAGAGTCTGATATTTTAACATTTGCTGTACGGAGAATGAATATCTTTGAAGCGTCTCAGCCTAATTTTCTGGAACAGCTTGATTTATCCAAATATACGCTTCTGCCAAATACAGCTGGCGCCAGTACGGCGGAAGAAGCAGTTCGAATTGCACGGCTCGCGAAAGCATCCGGGCTTTGTGACATGATTAAAGTCGAAGTCATCGGGTGCAGCCGTTCCTTGCTGCCCGATCCTGTGGAAACGTTAAAAGCGTCTGAACAGCTTCTTGAAGAGGGATTTATTGTGCTGCCGTACACCTCGGATGATGTGGTGCTGGCGAGAAAGCTTGAAGAGCTTGGTGTTCATGCTATTATGCCGGGGGCTTCTCCGATTGGATCGGGACAGGGGATTTTAAATCCTCTGAATCTGTCATTTATCATTGAACAGGCCAAAGTGCCGGTCATCGTGGATGCCGGAATCGGATCGCCAAAAGATGCGGCATATGCAATGGAGCTTGGAGCGGACGGCGTACTGCTGAATACGGCCGTATCAGGTGCGAACGATCCGGTGAAAATGGCGCGCGCCATGAAGCTCGCAGTAGAAGCAGGGCGTCTATCTTATGAAGCAGGCCGCATTCCAGTCAAGTCATATGGAACGGCAAGCAGTCCGGGAGAAGGTCTTCCTGTATGACGGACAGGTACTCCAGGCAGGAGCTGTTTGCTCCAATCGGCCCCGAAGGCCAGAAGAAACTGAGAGAGGCGCGCGTTGTGATCATCGGCGCCGGCGCACTGGGAACGGCCAGCGCAGAGATGCTGGTGAGAGCGGGAGTCGGATCGGTGAAAATCGCCGATAGAGATTACGTCGAATGGAGCAATCTGCAGCGCCAGCAGCTTTACACAGAAAATGATGTCAGAAAGGAAATGCCGAAAGCAGCGGCTGCTGAGCAGCGCCTTCGTTCCATTAACAGTGATGTGGATGTGACCGGACTTGTCATGGATGTCACAGCAGAAAACGTATCCGAGCTGATTCGCGGCGCATCAATCATTGTAGATGCCGCCGATAATTTTGAAACCCGGCTTATTGTTAACGATGCTGCAGTGAAAGAAGGCATTCCGTTTCTTTACGGCGCTTGTGTGGGTAGCTACGGCCTTACGTTTACTGTATTGCCGGGGGTAACCCCCTGCCTTCATTGTTTACTCGATACCCTTCCGATTGGCGGTGCGACATGCGACACAGCCGGCATTATCAGCCCGGCTGTTCTGCAGGTTGCTGTCCTTCAGGTGACAGACGCTCTGAAACTGCTGACGGGAGAGGAATGCGAGCCCGTGCTGCGCTCCTTTGACCTGTGGAAAAATGAGCGGTCAGAAGTAAGAGCAGCGGGACTTAAAGATGATTCGTGTCCAAGCTGCGGCACAAAGGATTTTCCGTTTTTATCATACGAAAACCAAACGAAAGCAGTAGTATTGTGCGGCAGAAACACGGTGCAAATCAGATCCTCTTTCACAAAAGAAGCAGATCTTGACGTGATGGCGGGGCAGCTGAGGCAGGCGGGGCTGGAAGTAGCAGCGAATCCGTATTTAATTTCCTGCCGCTCGGATGACATGAAAATGGTGCTGTTTCGGGATGGCAGAGCATTGATCCATGGAACAAACGATATTGCCAGGGCAAAATCCATCTATCATAAATGGATCGGGTAATAAAAGGAGTGTAGTGTAATGAGTATATATAAAGCCTTGACGATCGCCGGCTCTGACTCAGGCGGCGGCGCGGGAATACAGGCAGATATTAAAACCTTTCAGGAGCTTGGTGTATTCGGAATGTCTGCCATCACGGCGGTAACTGCACAGAATACACTTGGCGTTCACGGCGTGTATCCGCTGACTGCAGAGGCACTGAGAGAGCAAATTGATGCTGTGGCGGAGGATTTGAGACCGGACGCCGTAAAAACAGGAATGCTTTGGAATGCAGAAATGATTGAAGAAGTGGCAAGGAAAATTGATCAATACGAATTAACCCGGGTGATCGTTGATCCGGTTATGATCGCGAAGGGCGGGGCGTCCTTGCTGCGCGATGAATCAATCGCTACGCTGAAGGAGCTGCTGATCCCACGAAGCTATGCGATCACGCCGAATGTGCCGGAAGCAGAAGCGCTGACGGGTATGGTGATCCGTTCGCTTGATGACCGGAAGAAAGCTGCGGAACAGCTAGTGAAGATGGGTGCGCAGCATGTGATTATCAAAGGCGGGCACCAGCCTGAGGACAATCACATTACTGACCTTCTTTTTGATGGAAACATGTTTATGCAAATCAGCCATCCTTATATCGATACGAAGCATACGCATGGCACTGGCTGCACCTTTGCTGCGGCTTTAACAGCCCAAACCGCTAAAGGAGACAGCATCCATCAGGCATTCGAGGTTGCTGCCAACTTTGTCCGCGAAGCCGTAGAAAATACGCTCGGCATCGGATCGGGCCACGGACCGACTAATCATTTCGCTTTTAAACGAAACAGCATAAAAATAAACCGATGAGACCACTTGCTTATGGTGGTCTCTTTCATGTTTGACTTTGATATGCGCTTTTCATCTGGACAAGGTTATGATATGATAGGTATTAAGATCAGGTACTAATACTATGTCTTTAACCAATATAGGAGGCTTTATACATATGAATTTTTCACTTGAAGGCCGCAACATTGTTGTTATGGGAGTAGCCAACAAACGCAGTATCGCTTGGGGAATAGCGCGCTCTTTACATGAAGCGGGCGCACGATTGATATTCACATATGCAGGTGAACGCCTGGAGAAATCTGTTCATGAACTCGCTGGAACTTTAGAGCGAAACGATTCCATTATCCTTCCTTGCGACGTAACAAACGACACGGAAATCGAAACTTGTTTCGCAAGCATTAAAGAGCAGGTCGGTGTGATCCACGGTATCGCGCATTGTATCGCGTTTGCCAACAAAGAAGAGCTTGTCGGCGAATATTTAAACACAAATCGTGAGGGCTTCCTTCTAGCTCACAACATCAGCTCATACTCACTGACCGCTGTCGCAAAAGCGGCGCGTCCGATGATGACTGAAGGCGGAAGCATCGTAACGCTGACTTACCTTGGCGGAGAGCTCGTTATGCCGAACTACAATGTGATGGGTGTAGCGAAAGCTTCTCTTGACGCAAGTGTGAAGTACTTAGCTGCTGACTTAGGAAAAGAAAATATCCGCGTTAACAGCATTTCTGCTGGTCCGATCAGAACATTATCTGCTAAAGGCATCAGTGACTTCAACTCAATCTTAAAAGACATCGAAGAGCGTGCACCGCTTCGCCGCACGACCACACCTGAAGAGGTGGGAGATACAGCTGCATTTTTATTTAGCGATATGTCCCGAGGCATTACAGGTGAAAATCTTCATGTTGATTCAGGTTTCCATATCACTGCCCGCTAGGCAGTTTCACCTTCAAGCAGTCCCAAACAGGGATTGCTTTTTTATTTCTTCTGATTTTCAGCATTCTGTCATATAGATAGAATATGACAGAATCGGAGGGATGAAGATGTCTAATAAGAAAAGAAACGCGGATAAAAAACCGCTCATGTATATTGTTCAGCCGGACTATGTGGAAACACGCTCGTCCATGCAGGAGATCGTCATTAAAAGAAAGGCTAAACCGGCTCCGCCAAAAGCAGAGGAACAGCCGGTTTACCATGAAAAAGAGCGGGAAGACATTCAGGTAAAAGATGCTGTGGAAACAGAGGAAAAAAAGCGGGAAGACATTCAGGCAAAAGATGCTCAGCAAACAGAGAAAAAACAGGCAGAGGAACCAGTGCGTCAGCAAAAACAAGAGGTAAGAGAGCCGGAGAACCAGAAAAAGCAGCAGGTACCGTTAGAAGAGCCGCAGGCAATTGAAGAAATCCCCAAACAGCAGTCTCGGGAAGCGGAAAAAAAGGAAGAGCCTGCACCTGAAGCCCGTAAGCCTGAAAAGGAACCGGAGGCCGTGCATAATGCAGCTAAAGCTGAAGAAAAGGCACCGCCGGCCAGAAAAGTGAAAAAACCGATGAGCAAGATGTCCATCCATGAAAAAATCGATTTTTTAACAAAACTGCCGCATAACATGCCGAGAGCGCTTTGTCTGATTGAAGCCAATGGAAAAACGTACAGAGGCGTGATTGTCGGAAGAAGAAATGATTCCGTCCTGCTTCGGACGACCGGAAATGGTGCTCCGACTGAGCTGGCGATCGATGAGATAACATCTCTGCACCCGTTAGGTTTTTAATGAAAGCAAAAAGCTGCCCGGCAGATCGTTCCGGCAGCTTTTTTACATAGAGAAAAGCCTGCAAATCTTGCAAGCTTTTCCGTCTTATCATGAATGATGATGTGTGCGATTGATTAAACGAGGATTTAAGCAATTGATCGCGCAGAAGCAGTCTAAATCCACTTCAATGCAGTAGTTCGTTTTTTCAAGTCGGAACACTTCACAAACCGTGTCTTTATCGGTGAAGTCCAAAATGTGTTTGTGTTCGTCAAATGCGATTAATAAGGATAGCGTTGCGCAGCTGCCATGAACTTTTTCCACTCTAAAAAATACTGTATTAAAGCAAGGTCCGTTATCCAGCTCGCCGACATTACCGAAGGCGACTAAAGGCTTTGATTTTGATGTAAATATTGCAAAAGGCACTGTATTTCCTAATGAATGGCTTACAGACAAAAGCTTGGAGTGGCAGCCGGTCGGGCAATCCTCTTCAACCGCGTTTTGCAGATCTTCAATTTGTTCTACCGCTTCACGCACGCAGCTTGATGTTTTCTGGCTCATATTATCCCTCCTGCCTTGTAATTTTGAGACTGGCGAAATGATGGAGAGTCAGCTGCCTCACTTTCGAAGCAGCTGAATGATTTGCACCTGTAATAGAGTTTGGAAGGGGATTCCTCTTTACAAGTGTTTATCCATTGTGATGATGCTTTTTATCTCTGTTAGGGGATGTTCTGTCAACTAACTCTGGTGACAGGCATTGAATCGCACAGAAGCATCCGAGATCCACTTCTATGCAGAAATCTGTTTTTTCAAGCCCGAAGAAATCCGGGTCGCAAGGATGGCAAACACTTAAGGTTTCGCCTTTAACATCGACCGGGCGTAAAATAGACAGTGTAGCGCAGCAATCGCATAATTTCTCGACGCGGAAGAAAATGGATTCAAAGCATTGCATATCATCCACAAATCCCCCCACGTTTCCGAATGTGGAGAACAACCCGCCTTTTTTATCAAAAACGAGAAACGGAATTGTGTCTTTTCCAGCAATCGTAGGGTTTAAAAGGTTGGTATAGCAGCCAGTCGGACACTGTTCTTCAACTGCCTCCTGCTCTGCTAAAATCTTTTCCACTGCATCGCATACACAGTTCTCATGTCGGCCATGGGTTTTTCCGCAGCTCATTGATTTCAGCTCCTTCTTTATAGGGTATTTGACTTTAGTCCTTAACAACATATGTACTCGTGCCTCACTTGGTGTGGGTGAACGTCTATATATTCATCATATGCGGGAAAATAAGAAAAAGCAGAGCGTTTTTAGCTCTGCTTTTAGATTTACAGGATGAGTATGATGACTAGGGCTGCCACAAGTGTGTTAGTAGCTGTGGAGATTAATGTTGCTACATCAGCATCTACTGTTGTGACATTTACACCGCGGGAGCATTCGATGAGAAGTTTTTGGCGGTTTACTTGTTTGTTAGCTGTCAGCTGCAATAAATCTTGTGCGACTAATTCTGCAATTACTCCGTCTGCAATGGATGTGAGAGCTACTGTTAGAACAGCTGCATTAAGCGCTGTTACAACTGATGTTACGGCTTGAATGTCTGTAGATGAAATGTTGATGTCACAAGAGTCTCTAATAATAATTGTTTCATCGGAAACTTGTTTGTTGAGATTTGCCTGTGCGAGATTTTGGTCGATGAAGGCGTTGTCGTCGCCAAAAGCCCCATTGCCATTACAGCAAATATCGCAATTGCATTTTCTTTCTTCTTTTTTATCTTTTTCGTCTAACGGATGGTCACAGTCAGGATCAAGTGCAACCCAAGAATATGGTCTGCTTTCCATATCTATTCCTCCTTTTCTTTTACTGTTATTAGATGAGCGAGCCTCAAATTTTGACTGAGGCATATATCCTGATGAAGAACCCTATTTTTTATGATTGGTTTGAATTGTTATTGTTTTGACGTCTTTGTCTGAGCTGTTCAATTAATTGTTCTCTCCGGCTTAGCGGTTTTTCGTTCTTTTGCTCTTGCACAGTGGCTTCTTCTTTTTTCTTCTTTTGTTTTTCAACTATTTCCGCTGATTTAGCTTGCAAGTCTTTTACCATATTCAATAGCATTTCCTTTTCTTCATCTGAAAGTTTTTTCATTTTGTCTTTGGTGACGCCGTGTTTCAGAAAGATATTTTGAACCAGCATTTTCGACATAGGATCAACTTCCGGAAGCTTTTCAAGCTCTTCTTTGATTTTATCGTTATCTGACATTTGTTTTCACCTCGACTTTTAAGTTTGTGAAAAGAAAGGGTTAAAGGACGTCAAGCTCAAGGAGAATACTATTTAGCACCTGAAGCAAAATTTGTACAAAGGTTATTATTTCGTCGGCAGATAAAGTGATTTTGATATTTCGGCTGTTGATAATTTTAATGATGGTTCTTTTTTTGATTTGGGAGTTATCGAGAATGAGTATTTCGCTTGCTACTGTGTCAGACAAGTCCTCGTCGGCGATGACGAGCTGTATCGTCAGGATAATCAATGTTGTAGCCAAGGCTTGTATAGAAAGGGCAGCTGTTATATGTGACGTATCTATTGTGATATTTTCGCAATCAATGACTTCGATCTGCTGTTCGAATTCGCTTGATAATTGCTCAAATATTTCAGGATGCAGGGATTCAACTTCTTCTTCAAATGACATAACCTTCACTCCTTTCTTATCCATACTGTATATAATGCAGAAGAGGTGCAGAGCGGAATAAGAAAAATAACCAATTTTCAACAGGACAAGATACAAATTCATGAAAGCTAGGGTTTCTGCATATATGTGAAGGGGATGATGAAAGGAGTGAACAAGTGGTTATCAATTGGCTGTCTCTTTTCCTTCTTTCGCTTGCGGTCTTCCGGCTCGCGCGTCTTTTCGTGTTTGATACGATTATGGCGCCGCTTCGCAGCCTTTTTCATGAAGAGAAGGAGGAAAAGGATGCGGACGGGAACATCGAAACGTACATTGTCATAAAGGGAACAGGTGTGAGGGCGTTTATCGGTGAATTGCTGAGCTGCTATTGGTGCACAGGCGTGTGGTGCGCCGGCTTTTTGATTTTGTGCCAGGCATTCATTCCAGAGGTGGCCCAGTGGCTGGTTTTGCTGCTGGCGATCGCCGGGCTGGCCGGTATAATTGAAACCCTTGTATCAAAATGGCTGCAGGAATGAGGCATTCCCACCAGCAACTTTCCGTCAGTCTCCGCATAAAGTAGCATATATGACATAAGGAAAGGAAGGGATCAAAGTGAATCAAATTAACAAACCTTCCCAAAAAACTCCATATACAGATTCATCGTATCAAACAAAAAAGATCAAAAAGAAAGGCTGCGGGTGCGGCAGTAAAAAGAAAAAACCTCAATAGCCTGACCCTGACAAGAGACCGGAGATGTCCGGTTTTTTGTTTTTTTAACAATGATGGTTCGCTCAGCATATGTCATGAGAGGGGGGATCTCATGAATGAGTTTGAAAAATTCATAGAGGGCAGGTATGAACCGCACGATCAAAAGCAAAACAAGCATGACAAGATGATCAAACAGATTGAAAAGGAGTTGGCTTTATTTGACGAAGCCGGCCTGTCGTTTGAACAAGAAATTGAAGAATTGGCTGAAAAGACGGAAGCCTTACTGAAAAAACGGCAGGCTCAGCATGATCCATTATAAATCCGCAAGCGCCCTATGCGGATATCCAAGCCGATCATGATGTCTCGCATAGTGTATAGAGAGTAAAGGAGGTGCTTAGTTATGGGATTTGGTTACGGAGGCGGCTGCTACGGCGGCGGTTATGCTGGAGGATATTCAGGCGGTTACGGTTCAACATTCGTTCTTGTGGTCGTACTGTTCATTCTTCTCATCATCGTAGGTGCATCTTTTTTTAACTACTAAGAAATGAATAAAGGAGGAAGTACGGATGATTTCCGTGCTTCTTCCTACTTTATGTATCCTTTGCTGCTTTTTAAATCAGTAACTTATTTCTGCTTGCGAATCATCACATTATACGTAAAGCGTTCATACAATACTGTATTACTCCGCCAAAAGGAGGCGTATTATGGATAATCAATTTTTTAAGAACATTGAAAAGAAAACAGGCGTGAACATGCAGGATGTCATGAATCTTGCAGGCTCACTTCAAAACGCCAATTTTAAAGATGAAAACACAGTCCGCAGCGTCATTAAGCGCGTGGCGCAGCTGGCAAACAGACGCGTGCCGAAAGAAATGGAAGATAAGATTGTCCAGTCCATTACAAGCGGAAAAGAAAAGCTTGATTTTGGAACAATTTCTAAAATGTTGGATAATAAATAAGCGGATGGCCTGGGCAACGGGCCTTTTTTACAGTGAAAAACCCGGCAGTATCGCTGCCGGGCTGTTTATTTGGGCAAGAGCTGTCTCGTTTGCTGCAGAAGAGGATACAAAAACCTTGAACGGTGGGCTGTTTTGCCGCGCCTGTTTGCGGGACAAGACAAATATAAATGCTGTTTGGCCCGTGTCATTGCAACATACAGAAGACGTCTTTCTTCCTCAAGCGGAGCTTCGTCTCCCTTTCTCGCTGTTTCTAATGAGAAATCATGCGGGATGGAGCCGTCTACCGTGCCTAATACATAGACGGTTTTGAATTCAAGGCCCTTTGATCGGTGAATGGTCATCAGCTGTACACCGTTTTCATCTGTTTTGTTTTTCTCAGCAGCCCGCATGTGATCCACATGGGAGAGAAAGTCAGGGATGGTTTTGAATTTTTTTGCGACAACCTTGACGTCACGCAAGTCATCAGAGCCTTTTTCCAGCTTGTTTCCTTCGTTGCCCCGTTTTTTTAAGTATTCGGAGAAGCCCATTTTTCCTTCAGCAAAGGTAATGGCTTCCACAGGCTTCATGGTGCGGATGCTTGCGAAAAAGGGTACGATTTTTTTGATTTTATCCAGCTGGAACGGCTTCAGATCCGGCAGTTTGGCCAGCGCCTTAATCATGGAGCAGTCCTCGGTAATCGAGAGCGCCTTCAGCGTGTTTAAAGCAGACTGCTTTAGAAATAAGGCAGGCAGCAAGTGTTTAATCGCTTCAGTATTATCCTCGTTTTGACTCGCGTACAAGTATGCGAGTATCTGGCGGACGATTCTTCTGCTGTAAAAGGACTGGACGCCGCGATCAGCGGTATACGGAATTGATGATTGATGAAGCCTTTCATAAATGGCGCGGCCGGCGCTGTTTGTCCGGTAGAGAACCGCAAAGTCTTCAGGTTTTGCGCCGTTTTGAATTTTTTCTTTCATATCGGAAACCACCATTGTCGCTTCTTCTTCTTCGTCATAAGGATAAAACAGCACAGGGACCTGCGCGTCGTCACGAGCAGCTTCCAGCATCTTGGCATACCTGTTTTTGTTCTTTTTCACGACAATATCAGCACTGGAAACGATCGGATGTGTTGAACGGTAGTTCGCTGTTAAGTAGATTGTTTTGGCACCAGGATAATCCTTTTGAAACTCCAGAATAAAAGAAGGGCTGCTGCCGCGGAACGCATAGATCGACTGATCGTCGTCCCCAACACAGCACAGGTTTTGTTCCGGACTCGCCAGCATTTGCATGATTTTATATTGGACCGGATTAATGTCCTGAAATTCATCAATTAAAATATACGTAAACCTAGATTGATATTGCTCCAGAAGATCAGGCCGCTCTATGAACAGTTCATAGCAGGCAGACGCCATATCATCAAAATCAAATTGGCGGTGTTCTTTTTTCTGGCGCTCATAATATTCGTACAGGCGGTAGACTTGTTTTTCCCAGTCATCCTTTAAAGGAATACGTTCATTCGGCAAATAAGAGTTTTTCCAAAAACCGATTTGCTGCAAGGCCTGATCGACGGGGAACTCTTTCTCATCTACGCCTTCCTCATAGAGTGCTTTTTTCATATATTGTTCCTTTTGCCATTCCATTTTCAACAGGTGCTCGCCATTCCACTTGGCAGAATCATAGTGATACAGGATTTTATAAAACAAGCTGTGGAAGGTTCCGGTGACAAGTCTTCTGACTTTTGACGGCTGTAATCCGTACTGCTTCGCCATGCGATCTTTCATTTCCGCGACGGCCTTTGTTGTAAAGGTGACAAGCAGCATATGTTCCGGCGGTATGTCTAGGTGTTCGATCATGTGGGCAGCGCGCGCAGTCAGCACACGTGTTTTTCCGCTTCCTGCACCGGCAAGCACCAATAATGGGCCTTCCGTTTCCGTGACAGCTTTCAACTGATCTGTGTTTAAGCCGACTGTCGGAAAAAGGCTCGTATCAGGTTCTATTGTTTTTTGAACAAATGGTGTTCCGGGTTTAATGCTTCTCGGCCGCTGCCATTCCATGACAGCCGGAGACGAGTCAGCAGCAATCGCTTTCCCCTTGGGTAATCGAAAAACACCGGATTCCTGATAGTTTTCCTTCTTTTCTTCTTTAGCGGGTTTCGTTTCGCAGGCCTCCTCACATGCCGGAAAGTGGCCTGGCTGGCGGTGGATAAACTCCGGCGGATCGGTGATATTAAGCCTTAACAAAACGGGTTTTCCGCAATGAGAACAAAATAAATGGCCTTTTATTCCTTCTTCAAAAAGGAATTGATAATGTTCTCTCGAATATGTATGTAAATGTATGGTTCGATCATTCAGTCGGGCGCATTTCAAAAAGGGGTCCTCCCAATCAAAAAAAGGTGTTCATTACAGACAAAGACTATCATATCAAAAGAAACGTGTTTCAAAAAGTAAGTTTAAGGGAAAAGAGACAGCAGAAGGGTGGGTATCGAATGATATATGCAGGTCAGATTCAGAACCAGCAATACGCTCAATATGCCAATCGCACAATAGGCCATAAACAGGATTATGCCGGAACTGAGAAGGTCAGATACGTCCCGTTTCAGCGGATGTACAAGGAACTTGAAAAACAGCAGGAGATTCAGACAGCCGCTGAAAGAAAAGTAAATGAGGCAAAACGTAAGCGCTCTCTTTATAAAAGATTGCGAGAAAAAGGGATAGGCACATCTATTAATCGATATGTATAAAAAACCGTTCACATGAGAGAGCGGTTTTTTATATGCAAAAAAATCCGGATCTCTGAAGACCCGGATGGTGTTTAATCCTTAATCATTTGCAAATGGGGAATGCCGGCATCGAGAAATTCCTCTTCAGACAGCACCCGATAGCCATGTTTTATGTAAAATGGCACTGCTTGTGTTTGCGCATTTAACATAAAACCGGAAGCACCGCCGTCTGCTGCCGCTTTTTCCAGCGCTTTCATAATGATGCCGCCGACACCGGCTGAGCGGTGGCTTTTTAAGACACAAATTCGCTCTAATTTGCCGTATCCGTTCTTTAGCCGCCATCTTCCGGCGCCGACCGGCTGATCTCCGTCATACACCACAATATGCTCTGATTCGTTTTCAAGCTCATCAATTTCTTCTTCAGCTGGTACGTTTTGTTCTTTGACAAAGACTTCTTTTCTTACATAAAATGCATCTTTCATTTGTTCTTCATTTTTTGCGATAACAGCTTCCAAATCGTTTATTCTCCTCCGCCTAACAGGAACGTTTCATACACCGTCCATGAACCGTTTTCCAATTGATACAAGAGATGAAAACGGTCAACGATTTCTTCATGAGATACTTCCTGCATTTTTAACTGCCCTAATACATCAGAATGCTCATCGTCGGAAAGGTTTTGGCCGACCGTCACATGCGGAACAAAATTGTATTCCTGATTACCAGCTAATACACCGGTGTAAAGTTTTTCATTCAGTGTTTTTAATTCTTCTGTCGGCTCAGCTTTAATGTAAATGACATTATTGACAGGTGCAAAAGAACTGTATTTGGTCATTTTGAGAACAATCGGATGAGATTCTTTAGCGATTTCTCTCAATTGTGATACCAATTCACCGGCTTCCTCTTCTGTAAATTCAAATGAAGATCTCAGCGTCAAATGAGGCGGGATCAGGGAATAGCTCGGATCATAGCGCTTTCTGTAAGAGTTCGCGAGATCTTGCAGTTTTTTTGATGGAAATAAAACGATTCCGTATTTCATAGTATGTCCCTCCTGAAAATAAAGTATGTTAGAGCATTTTTTTCAGAGCCGGCGTAATGAGCGGCTGCCAGTATGTCCACTTGTGGTCTCCATCAAATGGCTCAAAATAATAATCGGAAAGCTTCTCCTCCAAGAGCATTTTCAGCTCCTGATTCGGTTCTGTGAAGTCCAAAATATTGCCGTCTGTCGTATGGACATCTGTTTCTTTTGTTCCGATTTGGTGGTAAAGAGAGAGGTGTTTGATGTCGTCTGACTGTCTCACGGCATCTAATACATGTTGATCAACATAGGGAGACTGCATGATGATGTTCCCAAACATATTTGGATAATCAAGCGCTGTCATAAGAGAAACGGTCGCTCCGAGAGAATCACCGATCAGTGTCCGCCCGTAGCCGACTTGGTACGTCGGAAATTCATGGTCCGCAAAAGGAACTAGCTCGTGGGCAATAAATCGTTTATATGCCGAAAACTTAGAACCTTCCGGATGATAGGTTTTTCTGCGTTCTTTTACATCCTTGTAAGGAACACCGATAATAATGCTTCGGTCTATTTCTCTTTTAGACAGCAATTCCTCCACTTGTCTGCCGATTCTCCCCAGCCTGAAATAATCGTGGCCGTCCTGCGCGATAATAAGATGATATTTATAAAGAGGGGAGTAGTTTGACGGCAGATAAACGAGTACTGTCATTTCCTCGTTAAGCTCTTTTGAAAAGAGCTTCTTTTCTTGAACTGTGCCGTTTTTCGGTGCCATAATACATTCCTCCAGGACATCACTAGACTTTCTTGCATTTGAAATTATTGTACCATGAATTATTAGAAATTTCTCTCTTTAAACCGTTCGGAACTCGAAGAAAAAAGTATTGAAATAAACTGCAAATTGCGCTAATATAAAACAATCAGAAAATTGAAACCGATATTTCTTATCGTGAGAGGTGGAGGGACTGGCCCTTAGAAACCTCAGCAACCGGCTTGCTTTGCATATGCAAAGCGCCAAGGTGCTAAATCCAGCAAGCGTTTATTATGCTTGGAAGATAAGAAGAAGCGTTAAACCCCTTCTTCTTATGAAGAAGGGGTTTTTATTATGAAAAGGGAAGGTGTCAGCTATATGTCACAGCACGTTGAAACGAAATTAGCCCAAATCGGAAACCGAAGCGATGAAGTAACAGGAACAGTGAGTCCCCCTATTTATTTATCAACAGCATACCGCCACAGAGGGGTCGGTGAATCAACCGGATTTGATTATGTTCGGACAAAAAACCCGACACGCCAGCTTGTTGAGGACGCGATAGCCAGTTTAGAAAATGGAGCGAGAGGGCTTGCCTTCAGTTCGGGAATGGCAGCAATTCAAACGATTATGGCGCTGTTTAAAAGCGGGGATGAACTGATCGTTTCATCAGACTTGTATGGCGGCACGTACCGTCTGTTTGAAAATGAATGGAAAAAATACGGCTTGACCTTTTATTATGATGATTTCAATGATGAGGACTGTTTACGCTCCAAAATTACACCAAATACAAAAGCAGTGTTTGTGGAAACACCGACAAATCCGCTGATGCAGGAGGCGGACATTGAAAAAATCGCTCGGATTTCAAAAGAGCACGATCTTTTGGTGATTGTTGACAACACATTTTATACACCGGTATTGCAGCGTCCGCTTGAGCTTGGAGCCGACATTGTCATTCACAGCGCAACCAAATATTTAGGCGGGCATAACGATCTGCTTGCGGGTCTTGTCGTTGTCAAGGATGAACAGCTTGGAGAAGAAATGTTTCAGCATCAAAACGCCATCGGCGCCGTGCTGCCTCCGTTCGATTCATGGCTTCTGATGAGAGGAATGAAGACGCTCAGTCTCAGAATGCGCCAGCATCAGGCGAACGCTCAGGAGCTAGCGGCCTTTTTAGAGAAGCAAGAAGAAATCAAGGATGTGCTTTACCCGGGAAAAGGAGGCATGCTGTCCTTCCGTCTGCAAAAAGAAGAATGGGTGAATCCATTTTTAAAAGCACTGAAAACGATTTGCTTTGCAGAAAGCCTCGGCGGGGTGGAGAGCTTTATTACATATCCTGCCACACAGACACACATGGACATTCCTGAAGAGATCCGCATCGCAAACGGCGTCTGCAACCGTTTGCTGCGCTTCTCGGTCGGAATTGAGCATGCCGAAGATTTAAAAGAGGACCTAAAACAGGCGTTATGTCAGGTCAAAGAGGGAGCTGTTTCATATGAGTAATCATAATTGGACGCTGGAGACCCAGCTCGTGCACAATCCATTTAAAGCAGACGGCGCAACCGGGGCGGTCAGTGTACCGATCCAGCACGCCTCGACCTTCCACCAATCTTCATTTGAAGCGTTTGGCGCATATGATTACAGCCGCTCAGGCACGCCAACAAGAACAGCACTCGAAGAAACAATTGCCGCACTGGAAGGCGGAACGAGAGGATTTGCTTTCAGTTCAGGCATGGCTGCGATCTCAACAGCATTTTTACTTCTCTCACAGGGCGATCACGTTCTTGTGACAGAAGATGTATACGGCGGAACCTTCCGCATGGTGACAGAGGTTTTGACCCGTTTTGGCATTGAGCACACGTTTGTTGATATGACAGATATCAACGAAGTGGCGCGGAGTATCCAGCCAAACACAAAGGTCATTTACATGGAGACACCGTCAAATCCGACACTTGGGATTACTGATATTAAAGCGGTTGTCCAGCTTGCAAAAGAAAACGGCTGTCTGACCTTTCTGGATAATACATTTATGACACCGGCATTGCAGCGTCCGCTTGATCTCGGCGTGGATATTGTGCTTCATAGTGCAACAAAATTCCTGAGCGGACACAGCGATGTGCTGTCAGGCCTCGCTGCTGTCAAGGATGAAGAGCTTGGGAAGCAGCTATATAAGCTGCAAAACTCGTTCGGCGCCGTCCTTGGTGTGCAAGATTGCTGGCTCGTGCTGCGCGGCTTAAAAACATTACAGGTCCGTTTAGAAAAAGCGAGCCAAACAGCGCAGCGGCTTGCGGAATTTTTCCAGAAGCATCCGGCGGTGAAACGCGTGTATTACCCGGGGCTGTCTGATCATCCGGGCGCTGAAACTCATAAAGGCCAGTCGTCGGGAGCGGGTGCTGTGCTTTCCTTTGAGCTAGAAAGCAAGGAAGCTGTTCGGAAATTAGTAGAGAACGTGTCGCTGCCGGTCTTTGCTGTGAGCCTTGGCGCCGTGGAATCGATTTTGTCCTATCCGGCAACGATGTCTCATGCGGCAATGCCTAAGGAAGAACGCGAAAAACGAGGCATTACTGACGGCTTGCTCCGTCTCAGTGTGGGAGTTGAACATGCAGATGATTTAGAGCGCGATTTTGAACAAGCGCTGAAAGAAATCGCGCCAGTGGCGGTCCGTTAAAAAAGAAGCCGGCGATAGCCCGGCTTCTTTTTATTTTTCATCATCAGGATTGAGAATCGCCAGTACTTGATGATCCTCCCATTTTCCGTTGATTCTCACGTTTTTTCGGGCAATGCCCTCTTTATGAAATCCCGCTTTTTCTAATACGCGCATGGACCCCAGATTGCGAGGCATGACACCGGCTTCAATGCGATGAAGTTTTAACTCGTGGAACGCATAATCAACAACCAATCTGACCGCCTCAGTCATCAGGCCCTTTCCGTTATGTGCTTTGTCTAAAAAGTATCCAATAAACGCGCATTGCAGCGCTCCGCGGATCATTTGAAAAAGGGAAACCGTCCCGATTAATGTATGGTCTGTGTCTGTGAAGATGCCGAAGTGATACTCTTGGTCATTCTCCAGCCTTTGCTGATATTGTTCGATCCTTTTTCTCTGTCCTTCAATCGTATAGTAATCGTCTGCGCGAATCATGGAGAACTGTTCAAAAAATTCCCGGTTTTCGCTTTGCAGCCGAAGATTCTCTTCAGCATCTTCTGTTTCTAAAGGTCTTATATAAATAGTATGTCCTTTTAACATACAGTAATCTCTCCGTTCTCTCGTCAGCAATTTCTTTTACATAATATTCTAAGGAAAGTATAGAAATCCTTTACAAAAAGGAAGAAAACCAATTTCCCATAAAGGTGCCAACATAATTGCCGATCAAGTAGCCGAGTGTGCCGACCAGCATAATTGGCGCAACAAGCTCTCGCCACCCTTTGGCAATCGCCATCGCAGCAGCTGTCGTAGGGCCGCCGACTGTGGCGTTTACGGCAAGCAGAATTTCCTCAAGGCGCACGCGGAACAATTTACCGACAGCTAAGGAAACCGCTAAATTGCTGATGGCAATGATAAAGACAAATAAGAGAATAAGAGGCGCATTTGTAATGATTAATCGGAGATCTGCAGGAATACCAATTACCACAAAAAACAAATAAATCAAGTAGGTGCCAAGTTCCTGAGATCCATTGAGCCCTTCAAAAAAACGAGGGAACAAAAAGATGATGAGAACAGATAGAGACGTCAACACAAGGTACTGATCGCCAAGCGTCCCGGTCAAAAGAGGATGGGAAAACGTAATTTTGAAATAGCCGGAAATCTTAACACTTACCGCAACAAGGGCAAAAGCAGCTCCGGCATTAAAGGCAATATCCTTTAATGAAATGTCCCTCCGCTTCCAATAGCTTTCCGCGCTGTTATCACTGTTTCCTTCTGCTTTTGCCTTATCTTCAAACGGCATCGCATAATGCCGGCGAAACCATTTGAGTGCGGGAATGCTGATTAAAATAAAAAACAACAGCGCCATCATAAAGTTATCTGCCACAACCGTTGCCGACACATATTCGCCCGGTGTCTCAAATTTTGCAGCCATCGCCGCAAAATTAATCCCTCCGCCGATATAAGAGGCACTGATCATTCCGCCGATCTTGTCTAGATAGGGAATATGCTGTTTTAATAGAAAAAAAGCGGCGATGCTGCCAAACACTGTCCCTAAGGTACTTATAAGAAAAATAAACAGCAAACGCCTGCTTTCCTTAAATATCTGCCGCACATTGATCTGAAACAGCAACAGAGGAATCGCAAGCGGCACCACATAAGACCACACAGTATCATATACAGGCGATTCAACAGGAAGCACTCCGATATTTGTAAACACCATAGCACCTAAAAGCGCGATGATAGCGCCAGACACAGCGGACGCCCACTTAAAGCGCTGCTCCAGCCCGATGCTCACCGCTGCCCACACCGCAATAAACCCCCACAGCACCCAAACATCATCAGAAGAAATCAAAGAATGCAAAACTCATCACCTCAATTATTAGAAAATTAAGACATATTATAAAGGCCTGAGGAAAGAACAGCAAGTCCGGACAAAAAAAGTTTTTCTGAAAAAGCAGTTGACGAATAGAAGGGAAGGTAATATAATAGAACTTGTCAGAAAGACAACAACATACCCAGCAACACATACATATCATGATTCCGTAGCTCAGCTGGGAGAGCGCTACCTTGACAGGGTAGAGGTCGCTGGTTCGAGCCCAGTCGGAATCATAGCTTAAACCCTTGCGTAGCAAGGGTTTTTTACTTTGCTTATTTATTGATTTTGTCATCATTAATCGAGTTGGGGACGAATTGGGGACGAAATTATTTTTTTGAGTTGATTTTGAAGGGGAATTCAAAATCAACTCTGTCTTTGTGCTAGGTTTCTAGGATCGAACTGGTTAAAGTGTTTTACTGTGCTATTTTCGAGTTTCTCGGTAACATGACCATAAATATCACTAGTTGTTCGAGCACTGGCATGTCCAGCTCTTCTTTGAATAGCACTGAGACTTTCGCCAGCTTCCATAAGGAGAGCCACCATAGTATGCCGCAAGTCATGAAGACGAACATCTTTTAGGCCGTACTTCTTTTTTATTTTAGTCCATTTTGCGGTAGGGGTTGTATAGTAGTAAGGTTTTCCTTTCCCACTGTGAAATACATATTGATGTTCTCCGCCTTCCCAGGCATCGCCAAGTAACAATTTTTCCTTTTTCCATATGCGATAATATTTTGCCAACTCTTCCATATAAAAATCAGGCATTTTAACGAATCGTTGAGAACTTTTTGACTTTGGGCTTTTGACGTGAGGCTCTCCGTTAATTGTTTTAGAAATTGATCTATTTACGTATATTCCACCTTTGTCCCAATCTACATCCAAGTGCCACTCACAAGCAAGAGCTTCTCCTCTACGAAGCCCCCCGATCAAGGCTGCAAGATAATATAAGCGCCATTTAATATCTATTTCATACAACACTTTAATACATTCAGCTGCTTCTTCCGATTCAAGAAATTTCATTTCCTTATTCTCAGCTTCAGGTGAACTCAATCCTTCCATAGGATCATCTTTTATCAATTTCCATTCCTCTGTTGCGGTTTTAAACAATGCTTGCAGAATTTTAAATATATCTTTGATTGTTTGATCTCCTAATCCGCCAGGCTTCCCATCTTTTCTAGCTCCATCTTTAGATAAATCATCAATAAAATCAACAATATGAAGACTTTTTATTTTGTCTATTTTTTTATGACCTAATGCTGGGAGGATGTGATTGTTTAAGTGATTTGAATACTTAACAGATGTTGTATAAGAGTAAGGTTTTCCATTTTTATTAAAGAGTTTCTTTTCAACCCATTTCTCCGCAAATGATTCAAAGGTAGCTTTTTCAGGAGCAATATACTCGCCGGCCTCTACTTCAATTCTGAAACGGTGCAGCTGATCTTCGAGATACTCCTGTAATTTCCGTTTAGACTTTAATATTTTTGGATCTTCGATACGGATCGATTTCTTTTTTCTATCTCTTTTACCGTTTGCGTCATAACCATTTTCGACTATTAATCTAAAAGATTTTTCACTGCGTCTTTCAATACTAGCCATGTGGCTACCTCCTTGTCTAAATTAATTTGCTTGATAGAGCTTTTGATGCCAGAGAATAGAAAACTGTTTTCTTTTGTACATTTCAAGCCGTTTAGCTGCGAAAGGGTATGTGACGTTAAAGGTATCCCCAATTAACTTTATAGCCTCCGATTGCATGCACGGCAACGAAATCTTTTCGAGCATGAATGTCGGTACACAAAAGTGATACATGAAACTATTGGCTTGATATTCTTGAAGCTCTCTAAACATTCTGTTCATATTAAATTGGTTTCCGGCATGCTTCAGTACGTGGGCGAGTTCGTGAACGAAGTCTTGCCATTGCTCTTGTGGTGAAGCACTAATATCCAAAACCATGCTATAAAGCCCATTGATACAAAACATGCTGCTATTAGCTTTCTCATAATGAATCCATATCTTAAAAGCAGCGGCAATGCGTTCAAGATCTATATCCTCGGGAGTAAGCATATTTAATTTTGTATAAATCTTTTTTACTTCTTCTTCTAGATGTGATAACTGGATTGCCATAATAAACACCGCCGTATGGGAATGTATGTTCTGTTTTTGGTGTGAAAGAAAAGCCCAAACCGGGCTTATTTTATTTGGTCTCTTAGAATAGATACTATTCTATCAAGAGAATGTTCATCAATATTTCTAATGGTGCGCTTGCTACTCATTCCAAGCTTACCTTTGATTTTCAAATGGAGAATTCCCAATTGCATTGTAGCCATTCCCAATGGATTTGGGGCAATGTCAAAGTCAACTTCTTTGATACTTTTAAATTCAACAACTTCAGTATCGGCACCACCGAAAATACCGCCTTTCATAATGACAAATAAAAGTTTCTTTTCAGTGATAACCATAAAACCAAATTTAGTCAACTTCGGATCGGCAGAAGTTATATGTAGAATCTTTTCCTTTTTACCAACTTCTTTTTTTAAAGCTTTAATTGCATATTCGTAAAACTTTCTTTCTGATTTAGGGAATTCTTGAATGATAGATTCAAGCTCTTTAAGAAATATTGGATAGTCTATGATTCCATACTTATAGTTTAGTTTTTGAAATTTTTGTGCCATCACTAATCTCCTCTATTCATCGCTCACAAGCATAGTTATCATGATCACGATCCATTTTCGATTGGTATGCTGGATGTGAACTCGGAACACCATTAGGATATTTTTTTCTTAGTTCAGTGCAGTTCGCAAAGCTCTCTGATCCACCTGACGAAGTAGCAGAAGAAGCTGGAACATCAGCTGTATCGTTAACAGTTTCTGCCGAACTAGCAGTTGAATCTTTTGAAGTTGATGGCTGTGATGTAGATTGTTTAGAAGTAGTATCTTTTTTTACAGCGGTTGTTTTTTGTTTAACACATCCATTAAATCCTTTATCAGTCACGTATCCATTTTTACTCCAAATGGATAATTTCTCTGTTTTTGCTTGCTGTTCGTCTTTTTCAAATTGATCTATGTATTTTGTGTTTGGTTCGTACACATAGGCTACTCTTGCTAGACCTTCTTTTAATAATGTTTCTTGTACTGATTTACCGTCTACATAAACGTAAGCAAGCATTCTTCCATATTTGTCTCTTTGGTCACCTTTATCAAACTCTAATTGTAGTTTGCCATTGCTAACTAACTCTTTGTTCCTCTTAGAGGCATCCTCTCCATAAGGCTGAACACATGAATTAGGTTTTTTTGTTTCTGGCGTATCAACCAACAGGTAACGAACTGTTTCAGATTTCCCTTTAAATTTAACCTTAATTGTGTCTCCATCGATTGACTTTTCTAGAGTAACGTCAACTAAATTCTTTTTATTTTCTGTGCTTTTGGCTGAATTCGAATTAGATTTGCTCGTCTCATTTGATTGTTTTTCAACTGTCTGTTGTGATGACTCTGTGTTTTTTTCAGAAGTTGTTGTGGAGCCGCAAGCAGTCAGTGAAAGGCTTAATGTTAAAACTCCTACACCTAGCAACCATTTTTTCAATTGTAATTTCCCCTTTTATAATGAAGTGCATTCTCTTTCTCTGTATCGACCAAATTAAGGGTCATTTTACTTTTTTTATCTGTTTTTTGGTTATCAAACCCTTAATAGTTAACCTCAAAAATTGCGGTTGAAAGTAAAAATAACCTCAAAGAATACCTCAAAATTTGAGGTTGAAATGGTTTCAACTGAATAGTTCACCTCAAATTTTGAGGCGAAATGTTCAGCATTAATTAAACTAAACAAAACAATAATAATAAATAAAGATAAAGCATTTGTTATGTAATTATTTTTTGCTTCTGTTTACTTATCAGATGAATTTGGAATTTTACGTCCTTTTGCTTTTTCCTTCTCTTTTAGGTAGTTGATAAAATCTATAGTTTGTCTACGGGCTTCCTCAGAAAAGTCCGCTGCTTCTTTAAAGGCAATTTGAAGGTCAGGATCATCTGTAACATTGTAAGGAGTCTTTTCTTCTTTGACCACAGGCTTTGTATTAGAGTAACCCAATAAATAATCGGTTGTTACTTCAAAGAAGTCGGCTATCTTTTTTAATGTTTCATAATCAGGCTGTCTATTTCCGATTTCATACTGAGACAAAGATGAACGTGTAATCTTCAATTTATCTGCTAAGCCCTGCTGTGTAAGCTTTTTACTTTTTCGTAGTTCGACTAAACGGTCACTTAACATAATTAACTCCAACTTTCTTGTGACATTTTGATCCAATCACAATTATAAGACACATTATGTAGCAAAATAAACAATTGCCACAAAAAGTTGCAAAAGGATATTGACAGCCACAAAGTGTAGCATTATACTTTAGTTGAGTTGTTACTAATTGTGGCAAAAGTGAGGTGAGAAGTTTGGAAAACGTTAACGAAAGAAAACTCCTTTCAAACATTAGAAAATCAATAGGTTCACAACAGATAGTCGCTGATGATCTGAAAATATCGAGACAATATTTAAGTGCTTTAGAAACTGGTGAAAGAAATCCAACAGTAAAATTAATGGTCAAAATGTCTAAGTACTTCAACGTAAGTGAAAAAGAACTATTTCCCGATCTTTTTTTTGAAATTGAATGCGACGATTCGTTGCAAAGAACATATACAGCATAGGAGGTTACGAAATGACTCGCAACACAATGACCGTGCAGGAAGCTGCTGAATACCTCGGTGTTCACCACGACACGATTTACACAATGGTTCGTGAAAAAGAAATTCCTCACTTCCGAGTGCGCACACGTATTTTCTTCACTAAGCACAATATAGATGCTTGGATCGAAGCGCAGGAACAAGCAAATATGAAGGAGGCACTATAGAGTGAATCAACTCGTTTTTATTGAAGGCAACCAAGTTGTAACAGATAGTCTTACTGTCGCAGAAGTCTTCGGAAAACGTCATGACACGGTTTTGCGTGACATCAGAAACCTTGATTCTAGTAAAGAATTTAATCTCCACAATTTTGCGGAGGTTGAGTACCAGGACAATAAAAACCGCACTTATAAAAAATATCTAATCAAACGTGATGGACTCACATTTTTAGTTTTTGGTTATACAGGCGCAAAGGCAGCGATATTCAAAGAAAAATACATTGCGGAATTTAACCGCATGGAAGCAGAGTTGCAAAAAATGACTCAGCCGTCCTACATGATCGAAGATCCAGTCAGCCGAGCAAAGCGATGGATCAGCGAGCAGGAAGAACGGCAGCAACTTGAACAAACATTGAAGATTCAAGAACCATTAGTCAACTTTGCACAGAGTTGTATGGCATCAGAAAGATCAATGCTTGTTCGTGAACTGGAAAAGCTTGCATGTAAAAACGGCATTGTTATCGGTGAGAAACGGCTCTTTCAGAAGCTGCGCGAATGGAAGATGATCATGGCCAACAGAAATGAGCCATACCAGGAATATATCGAGCGTGGTTACTTTGAAATCGCACAGGGGGTGCGAGATGTAAACGGCACGCCAAAGTCCTGGCTGACAATGCGCATCACTCCGAAGGGACAAGCCTTCATCATCAATAAGCTGAAACAGCAAGCGAGCTAGTTCCTTCATTACTTAAATTTTACCATCTAAAACTAAATATATCAGGGGGCGAACTTATGTCGAACAATCCATACAATATGGACAATTTACCAAGTATTCTCAGGCGGGAACGCAAAAGGGCGAAATTGTCGCAATACCAAATTGGCAAGGTTATCGGGAAAAGAGATCAATCGTATGTTTCGAATGTCGAAAACGGTATTTTTCCTTTAACACCTGAATTGTGTATCAAGTGGTTTGAAGCTTGCGGGGCTTATGAACATATCGATCTCGTACATTTCTTATTTAAGCTTCATCCAACAGCAGCGGCGCCTATTGACCCAGCGTTAAATGAGAGCGCAAGTAGCGCAGTTATCAATATGATTCATCAGCTCGAAGAGGCATTACAAGCTACAAAGCATTTGGCGCGCTGGCTGGCAAATGATCGGCCCGGAAGGTCAGATGATTTACCGATGGGAGATATTAAACAGATATTCGATCTGATCCCAGCAAATAAAACACTGATTTATTCGTTAGTGCGGAGTCATGGACTGAATATGCAAGAACTGGCTGACAGGTGGACACGTAAGGCATTAATGGATCGAGTTGCAATGGCAAAACAAGAAGAAAGAAAGGCGGTATTAGTATGAAAACCAATCAATTTTTAAAGGCAGATGTAGAGTCAGCTGCAAGAAAAATCGAATCAGCCGAAGAGCTTTCAATCATGTTGTTAGAGGCTTTACGTGATGGTGATTATGAAGAGGCAATCAGTCTCGCTGGGAGTATCAAAGTTCTTACTGAGGATATCAGCCGACTGGCTAATAAAGGTCGATTGTATGAAACAGCTATGAAAATGCAACAGCGGGGCATCAATTTGGCAGTGATAAGTAGGTGTTTTGGATGAATCTCAGAAAATTTGAGCTCGCGGCAAGCTTCTTGCGACATGCCCAAAACGCGAAATATTCAGAGGAAGAGATCAAAGGTGCCGTGAGTATTCTTCATAAGGAATTTTACTCTTTAGAGAATGCAATCGACAGTCTTGCAAAACTTGCTAAAGCAAACGAAGGAGCTGAGGAAAATGGAAGTCGAGAACCCAATGATCCTAAACAATTGGCACGACAGACTGACTGAGCCAGAAACACAAAAGGATTTTTTCGGGGATGAAGTAACACCAGTTGATGATTATGTAATCGATTGCGGCGCGGTGATCTTGAGAGAGAACCTCGATCGTTATCTGAGGGAACAGCTTGGTTTCAAATTTAAAAATGAGCAATAAAAAAGCCCACTCTGGCAAGTGGACTCGGTAAGGCGTTTTGAAATTGATTGATTACTTAATTATACCAAAACGCCTCATAAAAATCAATGGAGGTTTTATACATGGCTAAAGCAGTTAAAGTGGCATTCAGCGAGCGTGCAGAGGATCAGCAACGTTTAAGACAGGTCGGTGGTTCGATTGTGTTCAGTAAGGGCAAACCACAATTCCAATTCCCTTCAATGGACCATTACCGGGAATGGCAGCGGCTTGACGCGGAAGAGTACAAGAGAAAGGTGGGGCTGGTCTGATGCAAGCAGAGGTTTTCTCGACAGCGGACATGAGTCGGGACGAATGGCTTCTTGAGCGACGGAAGGGCATAGGCGGTTCTGATGCTTCCGTTATTTTAGGCATAAACAAATGGCAAACACCGTTTGAATTGTGGCTAGACAAAACAGGTCAGGTACCTGTAAGCGAATCAGGCAGTGAAGCAGCATACTTTGGCTCGCTTCTTGAAGACGTTGTTGCAAAAGAGTTTGAGATTCGTAGCGGCAAAAAAGTTAGACGGAGAAAAGCGATGCTCAGGCATCCCAAGCACGATTTTATACTGGCGAATGTTGACCGAATGATTGTTGGTGAAAAAGCCATTTTGGAGTGCAAAACCACGTCGGCATACAACTTGAAAGAGTGGGAAGATGACGAGATTCCCGACAGCTATATTGTTCAGGTCCAGCATTATCTAGGAGTGCTGGGGCCTGAATATAAAAAAGCGTACTTCGCCGTCCTAATCGGCGGCAACAAATTCATTTGGAAAGAGATTGAGCGTGATGACGAGCTCATTGCGATGATCTTTCAAGCTGAGATTGAATTTTGGAATGAAAATGTATTGAGCGGACAGGCCCCTGTGCTTGATGGTTCGAGTGCAGCAGAAGAATATCTCAAGCAACGTTATGCCGAGGCAGAGGGCGGTAAAGTCGTTGATCTCACTTCAGCTAATAAAACACGCATTCAGCAATATTTGCAGCTCAAAGATCAGATCAATGAACTTCAATTGCAGGCTAAGGAATTAGAAAACCAGATCAAACACGAAATGAAGGAAGCAGAATACGGCTTCATCGGAAACTATCAAACTAGCTGGAAGTCAGTTTCAACTAATCGGATTGACTCAAAGAAACTCAAAGAGCAGTTTCCTGATGTATACGAGAAAGTCACTAAAGAAGTTCAATTTAGACGCTTTGGAATCAAGGAGGTTAGCTAAATATGGCTACAAATCAATCGCTGAAAAGCAATATCCAGAAGAAACAAAACAGTGCTCCAGCACAACAGCAAGGAACAACGATGAAAGGTCTGCTTTCTTCTCCGGCAGTCATGAATCGTTTCGAAGAAGTTCTAGGGAAAAGGGCTTCCCAATTCACAGCGTCAATTCTGAGCCTTTACAACGGTGAAAAGATGCTCCAGAAGGCAGAGCCTATGAGCGTGATTTCATCGGCTATGGTAGCTGCTACGCTTGATCTGCCAGTTGATAAGAACTTAGGATATGCCTGGATTGTTCCGTATGGCGGCCGTGCCCAATTCCAGCTTGGATACAAGGGGTACATTCAGCTGGCTTTGCGTACAGGCCAGTATAAATTCATCAATTGCATACCGGTCCATGAAGGAGAATTGCAAAAGTGGAACCCATTAACCGAGGAAATAGAAATTGATTTTGAAAAACGGGAATCAGATGCGGTTATTGGTTACGCTGCTTACTTCGAACTTTTAAACGGTTTCCGGAAAACAGTGTATTGGACAAAGGCGCAAGTTGAAAAGCATAAAAAGAAATTTAGTAAGTCGGACTTCGGCTGGAAAAACGATTGGGATGCAATGGCATTAAAAACTGTTTTGAAAGCGATTCTGAGTAAATGGGGCATCTTGTCAGTGGAAATGCAGAAGGCTGTCATTGAGGACGATGAGGCACGAGAGCGCATTGACATCACTGACGAAATGTCTGAGCCAGAAATCATTGACGCAGAAGTATCAGAGGAAAAACCAAGCGCGCAGGATGCCGATCCTTTTGATGGCAAGCCTGTAGACATCAGTGACGATGACCTCCCATTTGATTAAGGTTAGCATCCCCTTCTGTTACAAGTGGCTAGCGGAAGGGGCGCCGAATCGTGCGCAGCTGTTTCGTGCTTACGTCGAAGGCTATCTCAGAACAAATGAACCTGGCTTACGTTTAGTCCGCATCAGCGGAATGACAGCACTGTGTGAAAGGAAGTAGGTGAGCCATGAACTACCTGAAAGAAATGAACGGCTTCATGAATTGGTTAGAAACGAATCCGTTGTCTGCTACAACTCAAGCATTATGGTTTCATCTTTTGAACATAAACAACAAGGCAGGGTGGCGGGAGTGGTTCACCACTTCAAATACCACTTTGCAGGCAAAGATCGAGATTTCCGAAAATACGTTGATCAAACACCGAAAAATGCTGATTGATCTTAAAAGAATTGAATATAAGCCGCAGGGGAGGAAAGCAGGGCAATACAGGCTGATCTCTTTTGAAACGCCTGTATCGAAGCAGGAACCATCAGAAAAGCCTGTTCCTGAACCGGTACCAGCACAAGAAGAGCAGCAGGAGGATGAGAAGAAAATGAAGAGTAACGTATTTGCATTTTTTGAAGACGAGGGGTTCGGCCTTCTATCATCGTTCATGGCTGAGAAGCTTAATAGTTTGATAGACGATTACGGCGAAAACAAGGTGTTGGATGCAATGAAAGAGGCAGTAACGCGGAACGCTCGCAATCTTGCCTACGTACAGCGCATTCTCCAGTCAAACAAGAACAAAAGTAAGGAGTGGCAACATGGAAAAACACAAAACGCAAAGTACGGACGCGGCAATGGCAGCAATACTGAAGAAGCTTCAGGAAAAGTCAGCCCAATTTTCGGCGGAGTTGGACGGCTCAGAAGAAAAGGCTGATTATGAATGCCCTAAATGTAAGGATCAGCTTGGCTATATCGAAAACAAGGACGGACACGAGGTTTGGGTCCGGTGCAAATGCATAGAGCGCCGGCGCATCCGAAAACTGATGAATTCTAGTGACATAACTGCTGAATTTGAGAAGTTGAAGTTCAAGAATTTTATAACTGAAGGAAAGCCAGCTGTCGTGAAAGACACTTACGAAACTGCGGTGGAATACTACAAGGATTTTGACAGCATCCGTGGCACCCGAAACAACAGCATTGCTTTACTGGGGCAGCCTGGCTCAGGGAAAACGCATTTGCTGACAGCTATTTCAAACAAGCTGATTAAAGCGAAAAATATTGCTGTTCAGTATTTTCCATACGTGGAAGGATTCAACGATCTGAAGGACGATTTTGACAAGCTGGAAGAGAAACTCAACCGCATGAAAGAGGTTGATGTGCTGTTCATAGATGATCTGTTCAAGCCTGTGTACACAAACAGCAAAGAAGGCAGGATTAAGAAACCGCGGGCAACCGATTGGCAGGTGGAGCAGACATACTCTGTCATCAATTATCGATATCTGAATCATAAACCGGTTCTTATCTCAAGCGAATTGGACATCGAAGAGCTGGTGGATATTGACGAGGCACTCGGCACCCGGATTTATGAAATGTGCGCGGACTATTGCGTGATCATCAAGGGCGACAGAATGCAATTAAATCATAGATTGGCAGGGTTGAGAAATGGATGAAAAAACGAACTTTATAGGATCCAAAGGAATGTATTTGTTCGGGCCTGCTGAACAAAAGGACGGCAAGGATCTCACACCGACTATCCGGGTGCTTGAGGAAAAGATCAGACAAATGGAGCTGATGCGCAGTGCTTAAAGCGATGATCCTGCTGCCGGCCATCATACTGACGGCGCCAGCAAAAGAAAAGCAGATTCAGCAATGGGAAGAGAATGACGGGAGGTAAGGAGAATGGACATTATCAAGATTCGTTACACATTCAGGCATAAAGGCAGCGGCAACATTGAAATGAAATGGTACAGCATCGGGCAATTGGAAGAAAGGGCGGCCGCCAAGTTGTCTCCGGTATTCTCAGATGAATATGAATTAATCAGCCGGGATTTATACACCGGATTGAAGGATAAGAACGGCCAGGAGATTTATGAAGGAGATATTGTCCAAGGTTCGCATCATTACCAGAGGGACGATGAAATTATTCTAATTGAGCAACAGGTTAATTATCTTAATGGCTGCTACATGTTTGGAAATTGGAACGCACATGAGTATTTCAACAAACATCGAAATATCGAAGTCATCGGCGACGTTTCTCAAAATCCCGAGCTTTTGGAGGCATCGCATGCCAGCAAATAAGTACGGCGCCAGAAAAACACAGGTGGACGGCATCACGTTCGATAGCCGGGCCGAAGCCAAATACTATGAGCAGCTGAAATGGCTCAAGGTGAGTAAGCAGATCAAAGGTTTTAAGCTGCAGCCACGGTTCCTGCTGCAAGAAGCATTTAAAAAGAACGGCAAAACTTTTCGGAAGATTGAATATATTGCAGACTTTGAGGTTCATAACTTGGACGGCAGCATCGAGATCATTGACATCAAGGGCGTGGAAACAAAGGAATTTGCTATAAAACGCAAGCTGTATGAGCGGCTTTATGATACGCCACTCAAGGTGCTGGCTCTTGATAAGTCACTTGGCTTCATCGAGCTGGACGAGCTGAAAAAACTCAAAAGAAAGGCAGGAAAGTCCACTGTTAAACATGGTAATCGCAGACGATCGGCCGTTGTGGGTGCAGGAAGAAGATAAGCTCATGGCCTGTATGACACGTTGCTCTCAGTTTAAGGTATGCGCCAGCCGAATGGGTTCTGATTGCAAGAAGCTCGGCGGCACGGAAATTCCCAAAATCAATTCAGGAGGTAGATACCATGGAACAGCAAAGCATCAATCCTTACAAGCCAGGACCGGTTGAAGAATGGAAGATGACGCCGGAACAGCTGGCGGAATACGTGAAAAAACACCCGATCGTTTACCGGGAGGATCTGAAACCATCGCCAGCATTCACGATGGCCGGATGGAAACCGGACCACTATTAAACATAAAAAAAGCACCGAAGCGTTAGCCCCGGAGCTTTGATATGAACTGGTACTTCTATCATAGCACAGGGGGCGCTAAGAATGTACAACCCAAGAGAAATTAATTTAAGCAAAGATACAACAATCGAACAGGCAATTGAGCCGGGCAAAATACAGATCATCGTTTTAGACGGGAGCCAGGGCACCGCACATGTCTTGGAAGCCCCGGAGCATGGCAAAACAATCATTCAAACGGCAAAGGGCAGCTTTGCTCGAGTCGATCACGAAATAGGTTTCAAAATCAAATAGCAGGGGCTTTCCCCTGCGGGGGAGGAACGGCATGGATAAATTTCAGGAAATAAAAAATAGATTTTCGATAGCAACTTCACTTTATAAAAAGCAAATAGACGTTAATTGGGCCACTATTCTTGAGGATCAAGAATTTCTAATTCAATCAGTAGAAAAACAGCAGGAAATCATCGAGGAAAACAAGCGCCAGCAGGAAGTAACGGTTCATCAGTTCCGGCAGGCTCAAAAGGACATTCAGCATCTAAGCGGGGATAGGAAGCGCTACAAACAAGCATTGGAGAAGATCATTACCAATCTAAATTTCGCGATAACAGTTGCCCAGAATGAATTGGAGGGGGATGTGAAATGAGCGGATTATCACAGGAACAAATAAACGTGGATTTATTTGACGAAGTCCAGCGGCTGAAAAAGGAAACGCAACAGGCTCAGGAAGAGATTCAGCGGATCACTAAAGAGAGTGACGGTTTCAAACAAGCATTAGAAAAAATCGCTGCTCTCAAGCCTTCGACTAGCAATGATATCAACGCTTGCAACTTTCAATTTGCAGTTACTACAGCCAATTTGGCATTGGAAGGTGCTACGAAATGATCCCTTTACAAGTTGAGCTTCAGCGGGCAGTCAAATCCACGAAAGACGAAGCGATGACAGTTGAGCAGGCGGCGGAATATTTGAAAGTGCATCCAGATTACATACCGGTGCTCGTGGCAAAGTCAGACGATCTGAAAATGATCGGTGATGAAACAATCATTGCAAAGCGTGATAAGACAAATGGCTGGCTTCTCGGCGGTATTGTGGCGGTTTTATTCTTTGCAATTGCGGTTCTGCCGGGGATAGGGGGATGACAGAATGATCAAGCAGCATTATGACGATGGCAAAAAGCATATACACGTTCTTTCATATGGAGGGGGCACACAGTCAACGGCCCTTCTCCTTATGGCTTTGAAAGGTGAAATAAATGGTGTTATTCCAGACTATATCATTTTCTCTGATACTGGCTGGGAGCCACAACACGTTTATGACTGGGTCAATAAAGTAAACGAACACATCAAAGCAACATACGGACGAGAAATCATTTTCACAGATAACGGAAACATCCGTGATGACATAGTACAAGGTGCTGAGACAGGTGATCGGTTCGCCAGTATTCCATTCTTTACTCGGGATTCAAAAGGTGAAATAGGCATCGCCCGCCGGCAGTGTACAAATGAATACAAAATATTGCCTGTTAATCGGAAAATCCGTTCATTGCTCGGGTACAAGCCGAGGCAGCGCATTAAAGAAGGCGTTCATCTATGGAAAGACGCGGTGGAAATAGATCGGCTTATTCGGAAGCTGCCACGATTCAAAAATAACGCCTTCCTGCATAAGTCTGGAAAGCCTTTGGAGGAAGTTAATTTCAATGAGGATCAGCTCGACATTGATCACTTTTTGAATGAGTGTGAAGGGATGTGCGGTGTGTGATCGAATACAGCTGCCCTGAATGTGGTCACAACGAATTAGATATAAAAATCCGCCCAGATGCACGCTGCCCGAAATGCGGCTGCAGCATGGGCGTTGAGGAGGAAATAGCGTGAGCGAAATCGACTATAACAATTGGAAAGCGATGATCAAAAAGCTGAACGAGGGTCAGCCGAGTGTTTTGGATCTGGTTAACGAACGAATTGAGTCCTATGAAAAGGAAAAGGAGAACGAAAACAAATGAACACAGCATACAGAGTTTGGGACGGCGAGCAGATGCACTATTGGGATGAGGATCATTTAAGTCTAACTATAAAAAATGACGGAAGTTGGCTTTTATGGCACAGTTCCGGCGGCGGTTGTGTTGTATCTAGTGATGATGATGAAGCGGCGCTCATGAAAGGGACAGATCAATTTGATATTTGGAAAGATGAACACGAAGAAGAAGCCCGCATTTATGCAAGAGATATTGTTAGGCAAGATGAAACGGAGTTAGGGAGTCCGTACGGTTCGGGAAAATTTATCGGCGAAGTGAAAATGATTGACGGCTCATGGTGCATAGTCAATGAGAAAAATGAAGAGTGCCGACCATTGTTTTCTGAAACAGCAACAAACCAAGTCATCGGCGATGTATATCGAAATCCTGAGTTATTGGAGGGCGCAGAGTGATGCTTAAATTGACAGCTGAGCAGTACAATGCATTCTGTACATTGTTAGGAATAGGAAATAAAGATGTGATTATTTCTGAAATCATTCATTTTCATGGAATATGGGGAGACACTGGCAATATGGAATATTCCCCTTTAAACAACATTCCTCGCTATTCATTAATTGAAGCGGTAGTGAAAGAGAATTTTCAAAAGCTGAAAACACCATTTGAAGAAGTTGAAAGGCTGATAAGTGTATATGAGAGAAGAGCAGATGCAATATCGCATGAGGAAAATCCGTTGCACGATGCATTCAATGATTTTGTCGTTGAATTGAATGATCTGAAAGAGATGATTTTGAATCAGGAGGGCGCGAAGGATGAAGATAAATAGAAAGCCAGCTCGTGTTTTTGATACAAGAAATAACGCCACGTTGTTCACAGGGATAGAACGGGAATGTATGGAGTTTTCATTAAAAAATTATCCTCATGAAGAATTTCCTCATGTTTTAGTGGGTGTAAATGATGAAGATGAAGAGGAGGACGAATACACAGAATGCCCGGAATGCGGGAATGTTCAGCTTATTGAATATGGCGAAATGACATTGGGGTTTGAAAAGTCTGCGAAAACAGGGAAATTTTTAAGACGTGATAAAAAAGGATACCCGTCTTGGTGGGCTATGAAATGCCGTTGCGGATGGAAAAGTGAAACATTTACCGAATAAGGAGGGCGCGGAGTGATGGGGAGTAACTTATGATTCTCAGGATACTGTTTCTGCTGATGGGATGCGGATTCTGGATATATTTCCAACACGATTACAGGCCGGACATGAAAGCGAACCTTGCTTTGATCGGGGCAATCATTTCATTTACAGCTGCGGCTTACTTTAAGGATATTGATAGGTATATAGAGAAGAGGGAAGACAAATGATTTTAGTGCTTGTTATAGTTCTATATTTGGCATCTATACCATTTGCTTGGTTAATGACAAAGGTAGGGCATCAAATTGCTTTCAAAAGCATATCACCCAATATTTCAGATGCTGTGATTGTATTTATTCCTATTTTAAATATTTTTGCTGGTTTGTTTTATTTAGTTGAGATTTTAAAAACTAAATATAGACGCAAAGTTGATACCAGCAAATTCTTTAAAATATAGAAAATATAATAAAGAGTCTAGTATAATAATACCTAAAAAGGGGTTTATTATGAGCTGGGCACAATTTTTTACTATAGCGTTAACTGCAATTTTATCAGCGCTCTTTGCAAATTTCGCAACATATCTAAAAGAAAAGAAAATACGTAATGAAAATGCATCAGTAAAATACAAAGAAGAAGCATTGAGCAAAATTTATACACCTATATATAAAATAGTTACGAAAGAATTATATACACCAAAAGGATACGACGGTTTAAACCATGAACAAATTACTCAGATAAAAGGTTTTGTTGATAACTTTCCTGAATATTGCACAGAAGAATTAATACATTTAGTAAATGATCTTTTTGATGATTCAACGAAATTAGATGATATGGCCAAAATGGGTTATTCTAATCCATCAAAAGTTGATGAAGATAACAAACTTTATAAACATGTAACAGAAAAATTTAATTCAATTAGAAAGGAATTAGGGATGATAACTAAATAAATGGTCCAAGACGGAAAGCCTGCGGACACTGAACTTACAGCATTGCGCTGTTTGTTCGGTGTCCGTTTTTTATTTCGCAACTATCTGGATGTCTATCGCGATTACTAACGGTGAAAGGAGTGATGATACATGAAACAGTCCAAAAAGAAGCCATCACAGAAGCAACAGGAGCGCTCAGATCGTTTCTGGCAATCAATGATGAACACAAACATGCAAACACTCAGACGTGGCAAAGGCGGCGCTTTTAAGCGTAAATAAGAGGAGGATAAACATGCAGGACTTAATCATTGAATACAAAAGAGCGTTAAAAGAAGCGAGAAAGATGTACCGGGCATTCTCGGAAACACCAGAAAATGAAATGACAGCAGAACAAAAGAACGATAAGAAAATCATTGGCAGTATGATCAGCGATATTGAATTCACTCTCGAATGGCTGCAGAACGGAAGACAACCAGGAGCGCGTCGGGGAGCTGACAGAAGGGACGTCTACCAAAGAACGATTCTTGCTGATCCTCGTATCATTGATGCAATGCCAGAAGAATATGCGATCAATCAGGAGCCAGAAGGAGAGGTAAGTGATTGGGACAAAGAAAGAATTGCCGATGCCCTTTCTGTCCTTACTGAAAGAGAAAAGGACATTTTCATCATGCACACAGTGCAAAACATGTCTTTTGAAGAGATCGCCCAGCTGCTAGACATTAAAAAAGGAACAGTACAGAAAAACATTGAGCGTTCCCGTTTGAAAATGAAAAATAGAGCAGAACACAGCCTATTCTGTTTAGCATGAATAGGTTGTTTTTTATGAGAAAACAGGAAAATAATTCTCTAAATTAACTTGACGTGAGTAAAGTAATCATATATAATTAAAGTATAGAAAGGGGGGAACGAAAGTGGCTGAAATAGCAGTGATACTGGGCATCATACTTACAGCACTCACTATCTTTGAAAAAGTTCTTATCATAAGAGAAAAGCTTAAAACAAAAAAGCCCAAAATCAAAAGACGCAGACGACCAAGAAAGCGCAGATGATTTTGAGCCGAGGGAGAAGGTAGAGCTTCTCCCTTGCTCCAAGTATAACATAAGTGACACAAATAATTATATAACGATGAAAGCAGCCACTTTCAACAAATGGAAAAACTCAGAACATCAACTGATATTTTTGTCCTTCTTGCTTTGGGATACATGTTATTTGTTCGGCAGCATGTCGCAGCCGGTTCATTAAAGACCACTTTAGATATATGCATAATTATTTTGTTTGCTGTTTCAATTGTGGAGAAATCAATTTTCCTTTACCAAAAATATCGTGAAAAAAGAGGATGATGCTTGGTGTACAGCCTTAAAGAGCGTGATGCAATTAAAAAGTTTTTGAATGATGAGATCGTTAATACAAGTGAAGCGATTGAAATATTGGGCTTTACTCGTCAATATCTCAATCAGCTAATTAAAACCGGTCAACTTGAACCGGTTAAAGAAATGCCAAGGGACAGGTTATTTATAAAAGAGGATATATTGGAATTCCAAAAGCATAGGAAGAAATGAGCACCCGCAGATAAAGGGGTGCTTTTTTGTCTTACGATTGCCACCTATTTATGAATAGTGCTTTCGTTCGACAAATTTTGCAGATAGTTCCATTCAAAACCCATGTAGCCGATAATAAGGTGGGGGGAATGAATGTGAATATTCAAGAATTGATTACTATATTAAATAATACCTCGGATGACGAGATAAGTATTCGACTTTATTTTACAAGAAAGAAGCAAAGTGGTCGTTATACTTCTTACTCTCCGGGTATTTCTGTTGGTCTGCAGAAGAATCTAAAGGAAATTGTTTTAAATGCATTAAACAGAGTGAGGGATACAGAGCAGAGAGAGTTTAGTCCAATAGGAGTCATAGATGAAACAATAGAAACTACAACCGTGCAGGAAGTAAATAGCTACAAAGAAATTATGGATAGCGTAGACGAAGAGATCGTAAAAAGAGGGAATATTACATCAAAAGAAATTGGGAAATTTAATTTTTATATCCTGAAAATTAATATACAGAACTACGGTGATTTGTGGACATTTAGGAGAGTTACAAAATTTAACCGGCTTAAACATGGTCTTATTGGAAGAATAGCAGATGGTGATTTTGAAAAGCTTGAACCCAACTTACTAGGAATTGATGAAAATTTAGATATTATTATTTTTAATGATGATATCCTAATATTAAATCATATATCCTTAGAAAGAATATTTTCTATATACGACCAGTATACTGAAAAAGCAACTGAGACACTTAACATCGTTGAAAGAGCTCAAAGAATAACAAATTTTGACCAGTTTAAGGAAGATTGTTTAGCTGATAAACGTGTTACGAGGGCATTAACAAAAATCTTGAATGAGGAACAAAGAATAAATCAGTGTTTTGAAAATTTCGAGAATGTAATCAAAGTTGTAGATATTTTTGAACTGGAAATTGAGTTTGAAGAAGGAAATACTGCATTGATCTATGAGGATAAAAGCCAGCTAATGGATATCACAAGACTAATAAGAGATTCCTTTTATGAGACAGTTATAACTGGAGCCAAGGGCGTTGATGAGGGAGTATAAACGGATAAGGTGGTGAAAAAGTGATTAAAGTATTACCTAGAATAGGTTTATATATATCTTCTTTTTTTCCACTATATGTATTGTTGATTATGAGTAATTATAAAGATATACCTACTATTAGAGAAATAAGAGAAATTTTTAAATTCAAGGATTTGAACGCAGGTTCATTTTGGATTGTTATTTTTCTTTTAATAATAATATCAATTGTTTCCTTACTCTTTATCGTTAAAGCACGTCTTAACGAGGTTCATTCTTTTAAGGGGATAAATAAAACTGAAGATCATTTGTTAAATTATGTGGTCACATACCTGTTGCCTTTATTATCTATAGAGATACACGAAACAAATAGCTTAATTGTAAACGCCGGATTATTTTTATTGATTGGTTTTCTTTATGTGAAAAATGGTCTCGTTTATTTAAACCCACTGTTTTTATTCTTTGGATATAACATATACAAAGCTGACAATGAAATTATATTAATAACTAATTATAATTTTTATGATCTTAAAAATTGTGAAAATGATAACCTTAGGTGCAGATTATTGAGTTATAAAATATATCTTATAAGAAAACAATAATTGACGTCCTTTCAAAATGAGAGGACGTTTTATATTTTTTGTAAACTGCTTCCGGTAAGTCTCAGGATAGACAATTGGCGGTTAACGGCTTGAGCACGGGGGTGGTTTAGAGGGAATATATTCGAACGCTTTCCCGGTACGGAGGATGTTATTTGAAATTTATCATTGAACCCATTGTACAAAAGTAAAATCAGTATTTAAAATGTAGTAATAAATAAGAAATTCAACTTAGGAGGTTATCTTGTGGGAGAAAAGAAAAAAGCTTTAATAATTGTGGATGTACAAAAGGCCTTTGATGATAAAAAATGGGGGGAACGAAATAACCTAGAGGCGGAAGAAAACATTAGAAAGATACTACAATTATGGAGAGAAAAAGGTTGGACAGTAGTATACATACAACACACTTCTGATAAACCTCAATCTTTATTTCATCCAAAGAATCAGGGGTTTGCTATAAAGGAAATAGTTAAACCTATGGATGAAGAAGTAATTATAACCAAGAAAGTAAATAGTAGTTTTATTGGTACTAATTTAGAAGAATTCTTAAAATTAAACGAAATAACAACTGTAGTAATAACTGGTTTGACTACGCCTCACTGTGTATCAACAACAACAAGAATGAGTGGCAATTTAGGATTTGATACATATCTGATTTCTGATGCAACAGCAGCGTTTGGTATGAAGGATCAGAATGATAGATATTATGATGCGAATACTATCCATAATGTATCTATAGCCACATTGCACGATGAGTTTGCCACAATATTAACAACAGAACAATTAATAACTGATTTTATAAAAACTCACTGATTAAAATTATGACACAATATCGGCAGGCGCTTTTCCAGTAGGGAAGGCGCTTTTTAATTGAATCACTAATATAACTATTAAGTACCAACGCCTAACTCACTTAAGTGAAAGGCGTTTTTTATTCCAAAACAACACGAATCAGAAGGGGGCGGCGGTGAATGTAGATGGCCGAAAAGCACATTCAGGCGTATAAGGATTACGTCAAAGGCATGAAATACAAGGACCTTGCCGAGAAATACGAGGTGTCAGTGAACACAATCAAATCGTGGAAGCAGCGGCATGGTTGGGAAAGGAAAAAGGGTGCACCCATTGAAAAAAGTGTGCACACAAAAAAAGGCGGGCAACCTGGCAACAAAAATGCAGTCGGGAACAACGGCGGCGCCCCACAGAGGAATCAAAACGCTGTGACTCACGGCTTTTTCTCTAAATTCCTGCCAGAAGAGACGCTTGAAATCATGGAAGAGATTCAGGAGCGGTCGCCTGCTGATATGATATGGGATCAGATACAGATTCAATATGCAGCTATTATCCGGGCGCAGCGCATTATGTTTGTACAGAATAAAGACGACCTTGCAAAAGAGCTGAAAAAAGCGAAATACGTTTATCAACCTCAAGAGGACGAAGATGGCAACGAGTATTTTGAAAAGTCCATTGCTGAAGAAGAACTTGAAATACAATTTGCTTGGGATCGTCATGCTACATTCTTGAATGCCCAATCTCGGGCAATGGGAGAGCTAAGGGGTTTGATCAAACAGTTTGACCAGCTGGCTCACGAAACAGACGAGCGGCGCCTTAAATTGGAGCAAATGCGCTTGAATATCGAGAAAACAAGAGCAGTTGTTAAAAATGGTGGCGCTGATATAAAAGTTGAGATAGTGAATGATTTAGATGATTAATACTGTACGCGTCAGTTTAAAAGAGATTGTTGGCGGCGGTTATAAAACCTTCTGGAATTATGAAGGTCGTTATCGTGTGGTAAAGGGCGGCCGTGGTTCTAAAAAATCCACCACAACTGCACTGAACATTATTTACCGCATGATGCAATTCCCTCAAGCAAATACGCTTGTTGTGAGGAAGGTTTTCAAAGATCATAAAGATTCAACATATGCTCAGCTTAAATGGGCTATTAGACGCCTTAAAGTTGAACACCTATGGGAATGGACTAAAAGCCCATTGGAGATCAGATACAAGCCGACAGGACAGAAGATTTTGTTTCGTGGTTTAGACGATCCAATGAGTGTAACTTCAATCACAGTTGATGTAGGGTACCTCTGCTGGGCTTGGTTTGAGGAAGCATATCAGATATTAAACGAAGACGATTTTAACAAAGTTGATATGAGTATTCGGGGTGAATTGCCACCCGGATATTTTAAGCAAATAACGCTGTCATTTAACCCGTGGAATGAAAAACACTGGTTGAAGCGGCGTTTTTTTGATGTTCAAGACAACAATATTTTGGCTCTCACTACGAATTACAAATGCAATGAATTTCTAGGTGATGATGACAGGCAGCTATTTGACTGGATGAAAAAGAACAATCTCCGGCGTTACAAAATTGAAGGTTTGGGCGAATGGGGGATTGCAGAAGGTGCAATCTTTACGAACTGGCGTGAATTTGCCTTTGATCGTTTTGAGATAGCGAAGCGTGAAGGTATCAAATCGGCTTTCGGTTTGGACTTTGGGTTTACAACTGATCCATCTGCTCTGGCGTGTTCATTAGTGGATATTAAAAACCGAGAGCTTTATATATTTGATGAAATGTATAAGCCGGGGCTCTTAAATAACGAGATAGCAGAAACTATCACTGATATGGGTTACAGAAAAGAACTGATTATCGCTGATTCAGCTGAGCAAAAAAGTATTGCAGAGCTCCGTAAATACGGCTTAAAGAAGATCAAGCCGGCTGAGAAGGGGCCTGACAGCATTAAAGCAGGCATCCAGTTCCTGCAGCAGTTCACCATCTTTATTCATCCGAAATGTTCGAATGCTGCAATGGAATTTAGTAACTATGTGTGGGACAAAAACAAAGACGGCAAGCTTATCAATAAGCCTATAGATGAGTATAACCATTTCATTGATGCGCTTCGGTATAGCATGGAGCCAATCAAAAAGCGCGTGCGATTGTAGGAGATGAAACCATGAAAGAATTCATAAATCTTATTCAGCAGAATGGTATCAATGGAAATATCATTAAGCTGATGATTGAGGAGCATCGACCCATTAGGGACAAAATGATCAAGCTATATGCACGATACAAGGCTGATCCCTCTGGTGTTCCTATTCTTACAAGAAAGTTAATTGACTATGATGGTATTGGTAATGAAGCAGTAAAGCGGATCGATGACAAGGTCAATAATAAATTGAACAACTCTTTTGATTCCGAAATCATAGATACAAAAACAGGGTATATGTTTGGTCACCCAATCACCTATGAAACCGAAGATGTAGCTCTCAAGGAATTGGTCAGTACATTCAATACTAGAAATAACATTGAGGACTCTGATTCTGAACTAGGGAAAACAGCTTCTATATGTGGATACGGTGCCCGGTTACTTTATGTTGATGAGGAAGGTAATGAGCGGCTACGCAATGTTGATCCTTGGGAAGCTATTATTCTTGCTTCTGACGACATTACAGAGCCGACATTTGGGTTGCGTTATTATCAAGTGTTTGAGTGGTCCGGTGAAACGAAAGTAACATCATATCGGGCCGATTTCTATGATGCTACGTACATTTATTCTTTCAAGTCGTCAGATAAAGAGCTTTATCAATTGATCGAACGAAAACCGCACATGTTTGACGGCTGCCCTTTGTTTGGTGTGCCTAATAACAAAGAACTGAAAGGCGACACAGAAAAGGTTATTTCTCTAATTGATGCATATGATCGAACTCTTTCTGATGCTTCTAATGAGATTGAGCAGTTTCGTCTTGCTTATCTGATTGTAAAAGGGGCTTCACTGGATGAGGAAGATATGGAGAATCTGAAAAAAAGCGGTGTTTTTGAAGTATTTGACGAAAATGGCGATGTGAAATTTCTAACCAAGGAAATCAACGATACTATGATTGAAAATCATTTGAACCGGTTGGAAGAAAACATTCTTCGTTTCGCAAAGACGGTCAATTTCTCAGATGGCTCATTTGGTGGAACTATAACGGGTGTTGCTATGCGTTACAAACTTATGGCCTTAGAGCATAAAGCAATTACAATGGAACGCAAAATGACAGCAGCATTCCGGTATCAGTATAAAATTCTTTGCTCAGCATGGGACAAGAAGATCCTTGCAGACAAAAATGGGTATTTGAAACTTTGGTTTCAATTCAAAAGGAATTTACCTGTAAATATTCTTGAAGAGGCTCAAGCGTCTGCGCAACTCAAAGGGCAAGTTAGTGAAGAAACACGACTGGCTCTATTATCCTTCGTTGATGATGTGCGTTTTGAGCTTGAAAGAATGGCAGCGGAACGAGATGCCTATGATCTTGAGGGAAACTACATTGAAGAACAGGAACAACACGAAGATTACGGATTACAAAAATAAAATATATAAAGTACAGCAACTCACTTCTTGAGGGGCTTTTTTCATGCCTTTTTTTCGCGTTGTAGGCGTTAAAGAGCAACCGAAATACTTTTGTACTTATTAGGGGCTAGGGCAACTGATAAGGGCAAGGAGGCTATACAGAATGAAACAATTAAATGCACAGTCATTGAAGTTTTTTAGTAATGAAAGATTACCACTCCACTTAAAAAATATGCAGTTTTTCGCTGAAGGCGAAGAAGGTGGTTCTACTGCTGATCCAGCAGGTAATCAGGATTCCGGTAATGCAGGAAACAATCCGTCACCGACACCTCAGCTGGGCGGCAGTGAAATAACATTAGATGCTGTACGTAATTTTGTTGAGAACAACGAACAGGGGAAAAAATGGCTGCAATCATTTTCAGACAGCAGGGTTACAGATGCTATTAAGACTTATGAATCAAAAACCTTGCCGAAGAAACTTGAAGAAGAGATCTCAAAAAGGTTTCCGCCTGAAACGGAAGAACAAAAACAATTACGTGAGCTGCAAGATAAATTTCAAAGCTTAGAGCAGGAGAAAGTGCGCGAAACTTTGAGGAATAAAGCTTTGTCAATTGCTACTGAAAAAGGATTGCCAACCAACTTGGTGGACTTTTTTATCGGACAAGATGAAGCGGCAACTGAACAAAATCTTGGCGTGCTTTCAGAAGCATTCAAAACATTTCAGCAAAACATTGTAAATGAACAGTTCAAGCAAGGTGGTTCAACACCACCACCATCAGGTGGCTCCCCAACACCATTAACGCATGAGGCAATTGAAAAGATGACACCTGATGAAATCAATAAAAACTGGGATCGAATTCAAGAGTTTTACAAAGGAAAATAGGAGGATGAAAAAACATGGCATTAAACAATTTTATTCCTACACTCTGGAGCGCAAGGCTACTTTATAACCTACAAAAGAACCTTGTTTATGGACAACCGGGCGTAATCAATAGAGATTATGAAGGTGAAATCAAGAACCTTGGTGATTCAGTAACAATTAACAACATCGGTCGAGTAAGTGTAGGAGATTACACAAAAAATGCTGATATGGATAGTCCACAAACACTGGATGATCAATCACGCAAACTTGTCATTACCGAAATGAAATATTTCAACTTCCAGATTGATGATGTGGACAAGATCCAGCAAAACCCTAAATTAATGGATGAAGCTATGAAAGAGGCGGCATACGCGCTTAAAAATAAAGCAGATTCGTTTATTGCTTCTCAATACGTAAACGCAGCTCATATGATCGGTAGTGATACAAATGTTGTTACACCAACAAAGAATGATGCTTATGAGTATCTTGTTGATTTGTCAGTAAAACTGGATGAAGCGGATGTCCCGGAACAAGGGCGATGGGCGGTTGTTCCACCATGGTATGAAGGTTTAATGCTGAAAGATGATCGTTTTGTTAAAGCTGGCAACATGTCTTCCGAAGATCGTTTGATGAACGGCGTAGTAGGACAAGCTGCAGGATTCTTGATTCTAAAGTCAAATAACGCGCCAGTATCCACTCCGGAAGGTGGAACAGAAAATCATAAGATTATCGCCGGTCATAATATTGCATGGTCATATGCGGATCAAGCGGCTCAAGTTGAGGCTTACCGTCCTGAAAAACGTTTTGCTGATGCAGTTAAAGGACTTCATCTGTATGGTGCAAAGGTAACTAGACCGGAAGCGCTGGCCGTTCTGAGTGCAGCCCGTCCGAAATAAGGAGGGATTTTTTTATGTGGATTCAAAATACTGAAACTGATTCTACTTGGTTTGTGGGTGAAGAGCATGGCAATAAGCTTTTGAAGGAAGATAAATTTAAAAAAGTGCAGTCTCCCATTAAAAAAGCCGAAAAGAACAGTAAAAAAACTGTAGGTAAAGAAGCAGAAGCTGACGAGTAGGAGGGTAAGCGGTGGATAAAGAAAAAACTGAAAAAGAGCTTTTGAAGCCGTTGAACCGTAAAACCAAGGAATTCTTACGGAAACTCAAACGGCTTTTTCAGCGTGCTTCAAAAGATGTGCTGTCAAAGCTGACTGCGTTATTCGTCAAGCTTGATCAAATCGAAGAACCGACACTTGCTGACGCTAATCGGCACGGTGATCTAAACCGTATAAAGCGGGAACTCACCTCGTTAATTAGTGATCTTTCAGCAAAGGTCAAGGCTATGATTATAGAATTTCTCGAAGAAACCTACGAATCATCTTACAGCTGGCTGATCCTTGGCGTTCTGGCTACGTTAGGGATCAAACTTGCGCGGCCAAAGGCAACACTGAAACAGCTGAATTTGCCTGCTGAATGGGCTCCCGGAGACGTTCAGCGGGCTATTAAAAGTAAACAAATGGACAAAGCCATTGAAACTGATCGCAAAAAGACAATACAGCAGATTAACAAGACAATCGAACGCGGTTTTATTGAGCGGAAACGCTTTGCTCAGATAGCGAAGGAGCTGCAGACTGATGTCGGCCTGAGTTACAACCGATCAAAGCGCATTGCAAATACTGAAATGCATCGCACAAGGGAAAAGGCAATGCTCGACGCTGCTAAAAAAGCTCAGTCGCGGGGCATCAACATGAAAAAAATCTGGCACAACGTTGGTGATGAAAGAGTTCGTGAGACAAAACATGCGGATCATGTCCATTTAGAAGGGCAGGAACGCATGGTCAATCAGTTGTTTGATCTTGGCATCAATAAAAATGGTGTACATGTAACAGCAGAAGCGCCGGGGCAAAGCGGTGATCCACCAAATGATATTAATTGCCGATGCTTTGCGACATATGAACCGGTTCTTTGAAAGGAATGAGAGAAATGGACTTGGCAGAATTAAAAGTCAGGTTAGGGATTCCAGCTGATGACACATCCCAGGATGCAAAGCTACAAATAGACCTTGCAGACGCGATTTCTTTCGTTAAGGAGGAGTGCAATAACTCTTTTATCGGGCCAGATGGGGTTGAATCATTACCAGGCCCTGTGAAGAAAGGGATTGCTCTCATGATTGAAATTGATCGGGACAGCCCGAAAGGTGTTCAGTCTGAATCAATTGGCGGAATGAGCAAGACTTACACGGCGGATGACATAAGGTATAAGCCTGCGTTTGATTTTTTTCGGCCTTACAAAAAAATTCGTTTTAAACCACTGAGGTGATCAAATGGCACATAGAAACATTCGGGTACGAGATAGCAACCGTATTCCAGAAGTCATAAGAAACCTCGGTTCCGTCGGTAAGGTGAAAGTCGGAATCCTGGACAGTGAGCGGCAGATGATCGCGGCTGTTCACGAATTTGGCTGCCGTATTGCTGTAACTGATCGAATGAGGAACTATCTTGCTGCAAAAGGGCTGTACCTCAAGAAAGAAACTCAATATATCAACATTCCGGAGCGTTCTTTCATCCGTGCTGGGTGGGACGAGAACGAGGAAGAGATCGTTCAAAAGGTAGAGGATCTGGTCAATAGAGCGTTAGAGAATGGCGATTCAATGAATGACATCATGGAAACAGTGGGCCTGCTTGCGAAAGGGCGGCTTCAAGTGTATGCACGAGACTTGCGGAACCCGGCAAACCATCCATTCACAACTGAGGAGAAGGGTTCTTCAAATCCATTGGTCGATACCGGGGAAATGATTGGTTCAATGGATTACGAGGTTGAAAGCTGATGGGTAATCATTTCATTTTTTCTGATCTGATCAAGCGGTACAGCGTTGATTTTACATTGCTTATTCCATCTGAAGAAGGCTCATACGATGATCTCGGCGAATGGGTGCCACCGAAACCGACGAAGTCAGACGAAAGAGGGGCAATAGTTCCTTTACAGTCTCAATTGATCTATCAATCTGGCGGCCGACTTACATCTATGGACAGGCAGCTATTTATTCAGAAGGAAATACCTCTGAAAGCTCAAGTGCTTTTTAATGGTGCCACCTTTGATGTTGAAGCAATGACGCCTTATGGGACGTATGCCGATTTCAACAGCTATATCTTAAAGGCGGTGATCAATTCAGATGGACTACAACTGCATAATACAAACAGTCTTGGGACTGATTAGAGAGAAAACAGGCCATGTCGTTATCGTTGCAAATGGTACAGGGAAACAACCTGTCTATCCTTTTTGCACATATACCGTGACGTCCCCGTATTTGCCCCAACATAGAGGCATTGAAGAACAGGGAGTGTTAACGGAAGACATCGAGCTTGTTTTCTCTTTTACATGGGTTTCAAACAGCCATATTGAGGCCATTTCCCTTGCTCAACAAACAGCAGCGTACTTCAAAACAGCTGAAGCGCGTCAAAAACTTCATGATAGTGGGCTGGCGTGGGTCAGGAACGACGGTTTCGGTAATCGAGATACATTTATCACGATCGACACAGAACGCCGTCACGGCTTTGATACGCGCTTTAGAACGCGTGTCACTCATGGAGAAGCAAATGCAGAGGTTTTTGACTCTGTACGAATTGAAAATACAGGAGGGTAATTCATATGCCACTTAGTGACGTTACAGTCAAAATTGACTTAGTGAAACCGTCCAGCCTTAAAGGATTGGGAACACCTCTGATTCTTGCGAAGGTAGACGGCCACAACACATATAAAGAATATGGCTCATTAGAAGCTATTAAGGCAGACTATGCGGAAACCACAGCAGCATATAAAAAGGCTGCGGCTATCTTTGCTCAGGGTGACAATGCACCGTCAAAGGTTGCCATCGGTACTTATGGAGGCAGCACAGAAACACCAGAGGAAGGAGCGACTACACAAGCAACGTTCTCCATTCGGAATGCGTTTGACGAGTATTTCGATAATGACTGGCATTTCTTGATCCTTGCTGATGCGACAGCGGATGAAAGAATGGAAGCGGCAAAAGCGATGGAAGAAAAGTCATATAAATTCGTAGTTTTACAGGTTACTGACCGTGAAGAAGTTGCTTCTTACAAAGGCAAGGACCGGACAATCGTTTTCTATCACCCGTTAAATGACGAGCATCCGGACGCTGGCCTTGTTGGTTCGGTTGCTTCTCATACGGTGGGCTCGGTAACTTGGAAGTTTAAAAATATCGTAGGTATCACGCCTCAAGATATTAAAGCTGACGAGTTGAAGAAACTGCACACAGAAGGGGCTATTGCTTATGTAACCAAAGCGGGCCACAACGAGACATCCGAGGGCATTACTGCATCCGGGGAATATATCGACGTGCTGCACGGCAAAGACTGGGTGAAATTGAATATTGAAACCTCTATTCAATCAGCATTCTCAAACAACGGCAAAATCCCGTTCTCGAATGCTGGTTTTTCATTGCTGAGTGTACAGGTCACAAACGTTCTGCAAACAGCCTTTGCAAATGGCATCGTTGCTGAAGATGCAGACGGGCAGCCAGTATATTCAATCAGCACTAAAACCCGTGATCAAATCACAGATGAAAACAGAAAAAATCGTGTATACGACGGCTTGTCATTTACTTTTGAGCTGGCTGGCGCGGTTCATTCTGCTGAAATCACTGGTGAAATCTCAATTTAAGGAGGATCTAAACAATGGCAGCATACGTTTATGATGCAAATGAAGTCAACACGAACATTGACGGGAAAATCGTAACGGGTTATTCCGAGGGTACAATGGTTTCGTGTTCCAAAGATGAAGAAAAGTTCTCGACGAAAGTCAGTGCCAAGGGTGATGTCAGTGTTGCAACGAAAAACAATCCACTTGGAACAATCACACTGACTCTTTCCATGGGGTCGCCATTCGTGCCGTACCTAAACAAACTGGCAAATACAGCCCAAACTTTCCCGATCTGGGTTACTGGTGGACAGGAAAAAATCGGTGGAACAGAAGCGATGGTCAAAAAGCCTGCTGACGCTGAATTCAGTGACGAGATTGGAGATCGTGAGTTCGAGATTCAAGTCTTTGACTATACAGTATTGGAACAGTAATTAAGCTATGGCAAAAAAGAAGAAATCAAACGCAAAGAAGCAGTCCAATAGGGCTGCTTTTCAATATATGCAAACTAAACAAGCGGAGGGAAAACCTATGTCAAAATTCGGTAAACAAAAGAAAGTAACTATCCAAGGAACTGAGTACACTCTTCAACACCCGGGAACACGTCGTTCAATTGAATTTAACGATGAAGCTATCAATATCAATACAGGGATGTTTTCGTCTGCCAAACTGTATGAACTGTACATGAAAGAAGTAGTTGTTGAACCGAAAGTAAGCTATGACTATTTTGATAAAAAACCTGGTTTCCTTGAGCTGATGAAAGAGGTTCAAACCTTTCTTAGCGCCGAAACCGAAGCCGAAACAGTTCTACAAAAAGAAGGCGAGTGACAACTGGCCTATGTATCGGCTCGTGATGTCTGAGAAGTTCTCCTTCTCGGAGGTCGCGGCGATGGATCTCGACACTCTACTTGAAGCAAACGCAGCCCTCGATATCCATATTGAGCAAGAAAACAAGAGGAATAAAAAGAAATGAGGGGGTATGAACGTTGTCAGAAGCATTAAGAAGTACGCATATTGACGTTGAATTAAACGTTGATACCTCCCCTCTAGAAAGAGCAAATCAGCAAATAGATAGACTCGTTGATCATGTCGGCGATGCTGGCGGCAGTTTTTCACAGATGCGTACACGGATGGCTCAGGTGCAAAGGCAACAGCGGCAATTTAGAGACATCCATATGAGTATGATTCTGGATAACTCATCGCTACAAACTGCCAGTCAAACGATAGAACAGCTAGGGCCTCAAATCGACTTAGTTACCTCCCGTATGAGTCATCTGAATAATCAGGTACAAGAGACAAGCCGGCTTATTCAGAATCTACCGTCTGAAGTGAGTATAAATATTGATCAGACATCAATCACAAATACAAATAATCAGATTGATAGGCTCAGAGAGAATTTGAATAACGTTGATATGAGTCGCATTGGTACACCTGCACCAAGCACAAACGTTACGCAGAACACACAAAGTGTTCAAAATAACGTGGCAGCGATAGCTGTCCCGGCCCCAGATTATAGGGGTGTGCGGCAGTATGGCCGTGAAATGGACTTTTTGCGCGGTTCAACTCATGGTTTGGAAGAAGACACAATCCGAATGATGAACGAGATGCGGCAGGCATGGAACAATGAACGATACAATATGTCAGGTTTCCGGAATGAAATGATCCGGGCTCAGTATGGTTTCTTTCAGTTAGGAAACCAGATGGACAGCTGGTCTGGCACCAATCAGCAGTTTATGGATGAAGTGTACAGGCTGGGAAGAGCTCACAAACAAGTCACAGACAACATGATGAAAAACAACAAAATGATGCGCATGAGCATGCTGCAGACTGTCGGAACACTAATGGCCCGGTCTACTCAATCAGAGAAGATCGCGGCCAACTATGACCGAATGGGAAACCCGTTATATCAAGTCAATAAAGCGGGTCTTGCCGTATCAAATACGCTTGAGAACATGGCGAAGCAGGGGACTGCTGCACATTTGGCTCTGAAAATGCTCGGGCCTACTGCCAACATGAAAGAGCTTAACGATATGACAATGATGATTACTCAGGGTTATATGCGTTTTCAAATGGTGGCACTGGGCGCGGCTTTTACAAACTTTTTCATGTTTCAAGGGCTTCATAAAGCGGCAACACAAACAGTTCCCGGCTATTCAAAGGCATGGGAAGAGATGTGCAGTACACTACTGAAAGCCATTCAGCCAGCAATCGAAGTGTTTGCGGCATTTGCGATGGCGATATACAAGGGCATTACAGCCGTTGCAAAACTGATCATTCAGTTTAATGAGGCACACCCTGTACTCTCCAAAATGATCCAAGGATTTATGCTTCTCATCCCTGTTTTAACCCTACTTTTATCGCCATTAGCGATAGGGGTAGGGTTAGTGAATGGTTTCCTTGGAGCTCTCAGCAGTTTGTGGATGTTCATTGGTCCAGTTGTAACCGGGCTGGCAGCTATGTCGGGCACGGTGTATGTCGTAGCTGGGGCCATCGTTCTCCTTGTAACCGGCATTTATTTGCTGTACAAGAATTTCGATAAGCTTCAAGAGAGATTCAAGCCAGCGACAGACGCGATGAAACGCTTTGCTGACATGGGGAAATCGGCGGTTGTCGGTGCTTTCCATACGATGATCAAAGAAGCTGAGGGTCTAAAGCCTGCCTTCATGAAAGGTTTTAAGGACGCGCAAAAAGTGGCTATCACGGCTATTCATAAGATGCAATCCGAGTCCTTAAAACTGTGGGATCGTCTCGGTGAATCACACCCTCAATTAGTAGCTGGTATTGAGTCGGCTTACAAAACGGCTGTGAAAACCGTGTCAGGCTTCATTCATAATGCTGGAAAGACAATCTCAGATTTCTTCGGGAAAGGGCTGTCAGACGGGTTAAATGGAATCGTAACAGGTTTCATGGAGCAGTTGAAAGTCGGTCTATCCAGCTTTAAAGGAATGGTTTCTCTAGTTGCTCCGTTTGTCGCGGCGATAGGGCTTGCATTCCTCGGAGTGTCAGGGCCTATCGGTGTGGCTGTCGGTGCTATTTTGAGTGTTGCCGGTGCCTTGTATCGCATGCAACAAACAAACCAAAATGTAAGCCAGGCCTTAAAGACAGCATGGACATCGGTACAATCTGTTCTTATGACTGTTTTTCAGGCATTGCAGCCAATCATCAACACGATTCAACAGTCTTTCGGGCAGTTGGTCACTCAATTGACACCACAGTTTCAGCAGCTGGCTGGACAACTTCAGCAGGCTTTCGTTCAAATAGGCGGCACGCTTGTTTTATTTGCTGCAGCTATCTCGCAAACGTTCCAGACAATCGGTCCACAAATCCTGCCACTGATTCAGCAATTGCTTTCAGCTTGGATGCAGCTGTCAGGTACTTTATGGACAAGTGTCTTGCAAATAGCAAGCAGCATACTGCCGTTACTTGTTCAAGGCTTCCAGACAATTTTTCCGGTTATTCTGAGCGTAATTAATGCGGTCCTGCCAATCATTATTCAATTGATAGGCAGTTTCTCGGGAATCCTTGTTTCAATTGTGCAAAATGCCTTACCGATTTTGGTCCAGATGATTCAACTTGCATTCCCGTTGATCCTGAGTATTGTACAACAAGCTCTTCCGATTGTTTTGCAATTGATTCAGCTATTAGGTTCATCCATCGGACAAATAGCGGTTCAAGTGCTGCCGTTAATTTTATCAGCGGTACAGCAAGTGTTCCCGATTATTAAACAGGTCATCATGGCTGTTCTTCCAATCGTGGCACAATTGCTTACTGTGGCGGCAACAATCATTTTACAGTTGGCACAAGCGGCACTTCCTATCTTGATTCAAGTCGTGCAGCAGGTATTCCCACAGATCATGCAAATCATACAAGCGGTACTTCCGATTGTTGTTTCTCTTTTGCGACTTGTGGCGAATATCATCACAACTGTTGTTATTCCGGCGATCCGTTTCATCCTAAATATCGTGACTGCTGTGTTCCCGGTTGTACTCTCAATAATTCAAGTTGCCCTAAAAAGTATCATTGCGATCATACAGGGTGCAATTGGCATTATTATGGGGATCGTGAAGATTTTCAAAGGCTTATTCACTGGGAATTTCCGCATGATGTGGGACGGTGTGAAGCAGATTTTCTCTAGTGCTGTTGGTATGGTGAAAAAGCTGGTGTCTAACGCAGCAGATGGAATTATCAAAGGATGGACTTATATCAGAACAAAAGTCGGTGATTTGGCACACAGTCTGTGGAAGAAGGTCACTGATAAGTTTTGGGATATTGTCGATGCTGCCAAGGCTCTACCGGGTAAAATCGGCGATGGTATCAAGAATATGGCCCATAAGGCCACGTCTGGCGTGACTAGCTTAGCGAACAAACTTGCTGGTGCACTCGGAAAAGGTGTAAATGGTGTAATCGGCGGAGTGAACTGGGTCCTTGATAAGATCGGTTTGAAAGATAAGCATATCCCTAAATGGGAAGTACCTAAATATGCACACGGAACCGGAGGGCACCCAGGAGGCCCGGCGATACTTGGGGACGGTAAAGGGGCAAACGCTGGTCCCGAAATGTATCGTACTCCATCGGGTCATGTGGGACTCAGCCCTGCAAATGATACACTGATGAACCTTCCGAAAGGCACTGAGGTGTTATCTGCAAAACAGACAAGGGCTGCTTTGTCGGCTCTCCCTGCATACGGTAGTGGAAATGTTGGCGGAGGTATCTCAGGTGCTTTGGGTTGGGTCAAAGACAAAGCCACATCAGCAATAGACGGGGCAAAACACGTGGTGAAAAAAGCCAAAGACATAGCTCTCGATGTATTTGATTATGTTGGCCATCCATCCAAACTGTTAACGAAGGTCTTGGAAAATATGGGTGTCAAAGCTCCTTCTATGTCCGGATCGTTCGGCGATCTTGCAAAAGGAGCTTTTAATTTTGTTAAAGATAAAGCCGTTGGTTTTGTTAAAGGCAAAATGTCCAGTTACGCTGAAAGCTTTTCTGGCGGCGGCTCAAAAGCCGTCAAAAAGTGGGTGGCTCAAGCGCTATCAATCAAGGGCCTTGGCTCTGAATATGCTGGCGCACTTGAAACCATTGCCATGAAAGAGTCAGGCGGAAATCCTAATGTTGTGAACAGATGGGATTCAAACTGGAAAGCCGGGCACCCGTCTCAAGGGCTTATGCAGTTCATTCCAAGCACGTTTAACGCCAACAAGGAACCGGGTCACGGAAACATTAAAAATCCAGTCGACCAGATCCTTGCTGCTATCAATTATTTGAACAGCAGATACGGCGGCATCTTGAAACATCCTGGCCTTGTGTCTATGGCACATGGTGGCCCGTATAGAGGTTATGCGACAGGCGGAGTCATTAACAGCCCACAAGTCGCTGCGCTTGGTGAAAACGGCTTTAGAGAATATGTCATCACCACTGAGCCACGATACAGAAACCAATCACTCGGAATGTATGCTGCACTCGGTCGGGAGCTTGGCGCGGATACTGGGTACACACCAGAAAAGGCTGCTACAAGCTCGAGCAGTTCATCTGTCAATATCACGTTTAACCCGTCGATCAATGTAAAAGTTGAGGGCGGCAGTGAAGGGACAGAAACCAAGGTGAAAAAGGTTGTAACTGAAACATTTGACGAAGTTTTCGACATGCTGAAGTCGCTTTATCCACCAGAGGGGGCTTATTAATTGGCGAAGCTCGGAAAGATTAATCTTGTAAACGAAAAGGAATCTGACGGCGCGGATGTGGAGGTTACTTCATATCCCGTTGAAAAAGGGGTCCCGATCACGGACCATGTACAAAGAAAGCCAGAGACGACAACAGTCTCTGGCTATTTATTAGGCAAAACAGCAAATAGTGATTATGAATATCTGAAAAAGCAGGCTTATGCCGGCACTCTTTTGACTTATACCGGCCGTAAGGTCGCTAAAAATGTGATCATCACAAAGATAGATCGCGACACAGGCGATTACACAAATGGTTTCGCTATTTCAATTGAGTTGCAAGAAATCCGTATTGCAAAAAGCCCGTGGGTCAAAAAGAAAGTGAAAACAGCCGGAAAAAAGAAGAAAGCCAGCAAGAAGAAAACAAAAAAATCCAGCAAGCTATACCACAAGGTCAAGAAGGGTGACACTTATTGGGGCTGCGCTCGAAAATACGGCACCACAGTAAATGCTTTGCGTCGGCTGAATCCGTGGCCGGACCGAAGAATTCCGATAGGGGTCAAAATGAGGATCAGATGAAGGAGGGAAAGGCATGGCTTCAAGAGATTACATTCCTTTTGACAAAGAGGACATACCACAGCAGTTTGAATTTGATTTAGCAGATGACACGTACATTTTGCGTATCAATTACAATCAAACAGACGATAGTTTTTCACTTGATTTATACGATCAAGATATGGAACCAATCGTGCTGGGCGAAAAGCTAATATTAAACGTTCCTTTGTGGGAAGACATCGTAAATGAAAATCTGCCAGCGCCTTCCCTTATCCCTATGGATGAATCGAATACAGAAACACGGGTTACATACGAGAATTTTATGCAAACCGTGTTTCTTTATATTGATGATGTCTCGGACGATGCGGAGGGAGAAGACGATGGCAACGAATAAAATGCTGTTTGGGCGCGTCGTTAAGGTCACGATAGATAACGGCAGTTCACAGACAACTTTCGACTATAAAGACTTAGAAATTCATTTTGAAGTACCGTTTGATGATGACTTCAAACCGAATGAAACAAAGGTTGAAATATACAACCTGAGCAAAGATTCAATAAACAAAATTAAAAAAGGCAGCACTATCACTGTTCAAGCTGGTTATAAAGATGATTACGGTATTTTAACTATCGGTAAAGTTACCAAGGTGCTGAATAATTGGGACGGTTTGAATAAGGTAACGGCCATCTATTCAAAAGATGGCGATGATTACACACATATGAAAGTGACCACTGAAAATGCTGATCCTGCTGAAAAATATTATGTGAAAAAGCGGTACAAGCTCGCAAAACCAGTAGTGACTGTAAAAAAAGACAAAAACGGCCGGACATATAAAACAGTCAGGAATTACGGCACCCGGACAGAGGTCAGATACCGTAAGAGATACATGAAAATCACGTTCAAGTCAGGCACAACCTCAAGGCAAATTGTCGATAAGCTTCTGCGTGTGCTTGGTATTAAAGTTAAAAATATCATTCTGCCAAAAAATAAAGTTTATAAAAAAGGCTATCGCGTCACCGGACTGATTGAAAACAATCTTGAAGAGGTCATTCATGATGCTGGGGCTGTAATGTACTATCGACGCGGCCGTCCTGTTATTCGGCCACTCAGCCAAGGGGATGACGAACGTTTCAAGCTCGAAGAGGCGACAGGTCTTGTAGAAACGCCAGAACAATTTGAGGAAGATGATCTCAAAGGGTATAAGGTGAAATGTCTTCTGCAGCATCGTATTGCAGTAGCCTCAATCATAGAGGTGAACAGTAAGACAGCAAAAGGAAAATATCGAGTGAAAGAGGGTACCCATTCTTTTGACGGTAAAGACTTTTTTACAGAATGTAAGGTGATTTAATGAGTAAAGCGACAAGATTTTTTGATGCATTTGAGAAACGGATAAAACAGTCAATCCATACAACGGCACCAGCGAAGGTTGTAAATTATAATGCTGAAAAACATACTGCTGATCTGAAATTGCTGTTTCAAACCAATGATGGTGAATATCTTCATGAATACCCTTTGATTGAGCATGCGCCTGTCTTGAAACATGTTGAGGCTGATATAAAAGTGGGGGCCTGTGTATTTGTTTCGTTTGCTGAACGGTCACTTGATAACCTGGACGGCAATCAAACCTTTGATCCTGATTCCCGACGTACACACAGCATAAATGATCCGGTTGTCATAGGGGTGTGGGAAGGATGAAGACTCTCAAGCTTAAAAACGGGGATCTCTGCTTCGAAAACGGTGAACTGCAGATGGTTGATGGTGACGCTGAGTTGGCTCAATCGGTAGAAATGATTCTTAAAACAAGTATGGGAGAATTTGATCTTGATGAACATGTCGGCCTTGATCGCAGCAACATTTTAAGAAAGCAGTTTGATCAAGAAGAGGCGCAATATGACATCATCAATGCGATTTCTCAAGAAGAGCGAATTGCCAGTGTTGAGTCAGTGAGCTTTTCGATTAATAAAGAATCACGCAATCTCTCAGTACATGTAAAAATGACAAAAGAAGATGAAGAAACAATTGAAATAGGGGGTGTTGATCTTGCTTGATGAAACGGGCTTTCAACGGCAAACCTATTCCGAACTTGTAGATAGTATGGAGGACCGGGCGCGGGAACAATTCGGGGAGGATGTAAACACATCCAGTAAAACACCGTTAGGAATTATTATTCGTATTTTTGCTTGGTTTCTGGCCGGCTTGTGGGACATTGCAGAAAGAGTTTATAACAGCGGCTTTGTCAGTAAGTCTGAGGGCGTGCAGCTTGATCGTCTTGGCAGCAACTCGGGAATCACCCGTGAACCAGCTGCAGAGTCAGTTGTGACTCTGTCCTTTACCGGAGAACCCGGTATCGTAATTGAAGAACAAACTCAGTTTACTACGGAATCAGGCATCTATTTTGAATTGATTGAAGACGTTGTAATTGAGGCTAATGGGACAGGCTCAGGGACGGCTGTCTCGCTTTCTAAGGGCGTTATAAACAATGTTGCGGCAAATACCATTACCGTGCAGGCAGAGCCTTCAGAGGGCGTGTATTCAGTTACAAATCCGGAACCATCGGCAGGTGGTGCCGACGAGGAAACAGATTCGGAATTCCGAGCACGTATAAAGAAATCAGTTGAGGGCAGTTCAGCATCTACAAACGGAGGTATTATTTCGGCCTTGCTGAACGTTTCGGGCGTCAGATCAGCGAACATTGTTGCCAACAATACAATGCAGACCGATGCGGACGGTAACCCACCAAAAAGCATTCACGCTTATGTACTGGGCGGTACAAAAGATGATGTTGCGCAAGCACTGTTTGACAGTGTTGCTGCGGGAATTGAAACGGTCGGGGAGCAAGTTGTTACGATAACAGACGCCAGCGGGCTTGATCATGCCGTCAAATTTGATTTTGCAAGGGAAGTCAAAATATATCTGCAGCTGGATTTAAAAACAAATGCTTCTTTCCCTATTGATGGAGTTAGCCAGATCAAAAACAACCTCGTTTATAAAATCGGGGGAATTGATGCGAACGGCTCTTACTATACCGGCTCACAAATGGGCGATGATGTTATATTGTCGCAGTTATTCAACGCGGTATATCAAGTAGATGGTGTCTCCGATGTAACGATCAAGATAGGGAAAGATGCGACAAGCCTTTCACAGTCAAACATTGAGATTGAACCTAAAGAGGTTGCTCAGGTACATTTTGATGAAATAGTGGTGAATCTCATATGATTAAAGACTTAATAGGAAAGCTGACCGATGCCTTTTTGAAAGACGAAAAGAGCAATATCGGTAAGCTTTTTTTAATTGTCGATGAACAGCTGACAGCACTTAAAAGTGCACTGACTACAGCTGAGAACTGGCGGGATATTGACGCAGCAAAAGGAAAGGCTCTGGATCTACTTGGTGACAACGTATCGCAGGATCGAGGCCGTGCCACCGATGAAATTTATCGTGTGCTTATTCGTGGCAAGGTTGCCAGAAATGTTTCTGACGGTACCACAAACCGGATCATCGAAGCTTTAGCAAAAACACTGAACTGTAAGCCAAGTGAAATACACATTGTCAGCAGTAAGGAAAACAACGAAGACGAACCAGCCTCCATCATTGTAAAAAAGGCACCTATTGAAGCTTTGAGCAAAGTCGGAATGAGCGCAACACAGTTTTCAAATATCGTTCAAAAAACAGTAGCTGCGGGCGTGAGAGTGGCTTATGTAGATTTAAACGGCACTTTTCGCTTTTCGTCATCTGCTAACTCTATAGAAACGAGTCAATATGGATTTTCAACAGACGGGACAGACGGGGGAACACTCGGCGGAATCTTTCAGCCTGAAGATGATTACCCTTTACCGATTTAAGGAGTGATTTTTATGCCTTTTACAAAAGAATTGCCTGAATGGGGGAACGCCGGGCAGAGGCCCCCGCAGTCCTCCATTGATGAAGGATACAAACCGATGGATCATCCCCCTGCGGATTGGTTCAATTGGTATCAATATACGGCCTATCATGCACTAAAGGAATTGCAAGAGATCGGAGCAACGCAGGATGATGTTTCCACTGCTTTAAAAACAGCAAAAGCATATACAGATGAATTTGCTGCGCGTAGGGATAACCCCAACCAAGTCACAAAGGGGCAAGTTGGTTTAGGGAACGTAGACAACGTGCAGCAAGCAACTAAAGCAGAATTCAACGCACACAATACAGATTCTACGCGGCATATTACGTCCACAGAGCGTTCAAACTGGAATGCAAAGGAAACGACTACAGGAGCGCAAAACAAGGCTGATACAGCCGAAAAAAACGCAAAAACATATACTGATCAGCACATTAATGATAAAAGTAACCCTCACGGAGTAACAAAAGATCAAGTCGGGCTCAGTAATGTTACCAATGACAAACAGGCAACCAAAACGGAGTTTGATGCACATAACTATAACCAGATTCGACATATTTCTGATGCAGAGAGGACCAAGTGGAATGCGGCTCAGTTATCAAAATTAACACAAGACAATGGTTTGATGAAATACTTGTCAGGCGTAGATTTCAATACTGTTATTGAAACAGGGTTTTATTATATGACTTCAGTTTCAACTGCACTGAATGCCCCTGTGAATAGCAATGGTTATTTATTGGTTTACAACTACGGCACCTATCCATATCAGGAGTTCACAGCATATACCAGTGCAACAACCTCTATACCTGATAATCGGCGGAAATTCATAAGAAATAAGGTGAGTGGATCAGAAAACTGGACACCTTGGATGGAGATTGAATATTCCGCAGGAGCCCAAGCAAAGGTCAATACTCATGAAAATAAAACAGACATTCATGTAACGAAAGAAGATAAGAACAAGTGGAATAATGGACAACTCTATCCACTGACAACCCAAACCGGTCAGCGAATAAAAATAACTAAAGGACAAAACCTTTTTGATTATCCGACTGGCTTTTATTTTGGGGCAGGTGTTGTGAATCATCCAGGGGATGATGATGCTGCCTGGTACTATTATGATATTACAGATGTTCCGGCCGACCTTGCCCCACCTCAAGGGTTAAAGAAAATTGTAGCAACAAGATCCTATGATAACCGTACATGGATTGGAACAAAGCACAAAGAGGGAGAATTCACTGGGTGGCGAGAGGTTGTTACAGACTTAGATTTTATAGAGACGCCGTGGGTAAATGTTCCATACAAAAACGGGGCAACTTCAGGTGATAGACCTTTACAATACCGTAAAGTTGGAAACACGTTGCATCTTAATGGTCACGTTCTTACTGATAGAGAGGTAGTTTTTGCGAGTATCCCGTCTTCAAGCGCCCCGAAAAAAGGGATTGTCAAAATGGTTGCAACCAGCGGCACGACCGGTTATAGCAAGATTATTATATATGCATCTGGTGATATGAAACTAACAGGTATAATGGCAACTACTGAGTCAAAGGTAAATGGATATTATATTGATTTAGTTGTTCCTCTAACCTAAAGAAAGGAGGGAGAAGCATGAAATTAATATACCCATATGGTGAGGATAAAATCTATTTAGGAAGGCCGGTTGAGTTATACCCTGATAGAGAGTCAGGAAGATATGTTATCCCGGCGAATGCTACTGATATTCCTCCAGAAATAAATGGAGAGGGTATGTGGCGGCCTTTATTCGATGAGGAAAAACAAACATGGGTTGAAACTGCTGATGAAGAATACAAAGAGCAGCTGAAACAAGGCGGTATTCCTGAAACCAATCCTATAGCAGAACAGCTTGCAACCCTCGGGCAGCAGCTGGCGGACGAAAAGCTCGCAAGAAAACAAGCTGAGCAGGCTCAGAATGCTTTAGGTGTACAGTTGACAGCGGAAGTGCTGGCAAGGAAAGAAGCAGAGGCCTTGAATCAATCTCTTGGTGAACAAATGGCAGTTTTAAAATTAGACGTACTGAGTTTAAAGGGAGGAATGACAAGTGAATCTTAATTTCTGGGTATTTGCGTTGTTCTACAAATGGGCTACAACATCTATGCATTTAACGATTGTTCCGTTGAGGACATGAAAGAAGGTGTTCAAGCAAAATACATTACACATGACCAATACCACGAGGTAACAGGTCAGACATATGAGGAAACGACAGAAGCCAGTCAATAAGGGCTTTTTTATTTTGCCTCTAAGGAGGTGATCAAAGAAATGGAGGAAACGACTGTGTTTATTAATTTTGAAACATTAGATTTAGCGAGGGTTTACCTGTTTGGAGGTGTGAAATACCTAGATTTACTACTAGTTCTCAGCATTATCGACGTTATAACAGGTGTAATCAAGGCATGGAAATTCAAAAAGCTACGAAGCCGGAGCGCTTGGTTCGGGTATGTCCGGAAAATGCTCAGTTTTCTAGTGGTCATTGTGGCAAATATAGTAGATACAATTCTTAACCTGAACGGTGTTCTCACATTTGGAACCGTTCTTTTTTATATCGCAAATGAAGGACTGTCGATTACAGAGAACCTAGCACAGATCGGCGTTAAGATTCCGGCCACCATTACGGAGCGGCTGCATGTAATCGAAAACGACAACGAACAAACAAAAGAAAAAGACGAACAGGCTGCTGGATAATCCAGTAGCTCTTTTTATTTGAAAAATAGAATAGGAGAGATCATTTATGACAATCGCAGTGAAAAAGAACCTTGTTTCAACATCAAAATACGGCTTGAAATGCCCTAATTATATGGACGCTGAATATATCACCATCCACAACACTTACAATGATGCATCAGCTGCGAACGAAGTCAGCTACATGATTGGAAACACCAGTTCAACGAGCTTTCACTTTGCCGTTGATGACAAAGAGGTAAGGCAGGGCATCCCAACAGATCGCAATGCATGGCACACAGGAGACGGTACAAACGGCACCGGGAACCGTAAGTCTATCGGTGTTGAAATCTGCTACAGCAAGTCAGGAGGCGCACGATATAGGGCTGCTGAAAAGTTGGCTATCAAGTTTGTGGCGCAACTGCTGAAAGAACGCGGATGGGGCATTGATCGTGTGCGGAAGCACCAAGATTGGAGCGGAAAGTATTGCCCGCACCGTATTTTAGACGAGGGACGCTGGAATGAAGTTAAAGCGGCGATTGATGCTGAATTAAAAGCACTTGGCGGCAAATCATCCAGCAAGAAAACAACTTCATCCAAAACGGTGAAAAAATCAAGCTCAAGTAAAAAGAAATCATCTTTCAATCTGCCTTCTGGCATTTTTAAAGTGAAAAGCCCGTTGATTCATAGCAGTGCAGTTGAGCAAATTCAAACAGCCCTGGCTGCGTTGCATTTCTATCCGGATAAGAAAGCCAAAAATTTTGGGATTGATAGCTATTATGGGCCGAAAACAGCTGATGCAGTAAGACGGTTCCAGCTGATGAATGGTTTAAATCCTGATGGCATTTACGGACCAAAAACGAAAGCGAAACTTGAAGGAAAATTAAAATAAAAATAACCCCCCCTTTTACAACAGAAGGGGGGATTAAATTCAGTTATCTATGTTTCCATCCTTCATTTTTATATTTAATGCATCATAATCCTCTTTATTAAAAGAGACAGTTACTCTATCCACTCTATCTGAATCTGGATAGAGGAATAATTGTTGGTTAAATTTTATTCCTACTTGCCCGACTATTCGGTATATCAGGTTTAAAATTTTAAAACAATCTAAATCCACTCCGTCTTTTAAATGGTTCTTAATACTAATAACCACAATATTTCCGATAGTTTCAAACCTAGGTTTTCGGGGAGAAATGTCGTTAATTTTGCAAAGACCCTTCACATATTGTTTGAAAATGTCTAAATCTTCATTATTTCCTGTCAAAAAATCACCCCTTTATTTTGTTTTTATGGTACCATTATCCAAGTGGAAATAAAATGGGAGAGGGTTTGAAAAATATGAAAAAATTATTTTTAATGTCATTTACTGTGTTTTTATCTTTGTTTTTAGCCGTTCCTACTTTAGCCAGTGAAAAACCTCAGAATTTAGAAGATTTATCTAACCTTGGCGAAATTGTTTATCAAGATGATGAGATTACAGTAAGAGATTTAGGCAATGACCCTGTAATTTCTAATATCATTACTGAAGACCCGAATAGTGTTATAGCAGAAGAGAATGCTGGAATTAAACCTCAAGTTGTGGGTCCTGGTGGAAAAGCAGTTGTTACCGCAGGCGATAGAGGAAGAACCATCTACTGGACTGTTAGACCCAACACATATTGGCCGTACCACTTTGAAGGTAAAGTAAAATTAAGATATCATTCCGGCTTTAAAAGAGATGCAATTGTAGGTGGTATGAATGGCATAGGACTTAGTGTTAGTGGAGCTGTACACATGAACAAGAATAATGGAGGTTATGCAAGCTTGTCGGGCACTGCATACTCACTAGATTTTAGTAAATACAGAGTGTTGCCTGGAGCTGGAACTTCATTCTAGGATGACATTCATAGAATTAGAAGCCGGACGGAAGAAGTACCGACCGTATGATGAATGAATCCCTTCTCATAACGAGAAGGGATTTATCCGTTTATTCCTCTTATTCCTCGTATAGTTTATTAACCAACTCGGTAAATGAATCACATATATGACTCAAAGCTCCGTCAGGATTTTTATATGCAACTTCATGATCCCAAAAAACAATAGAAGGACTACTGAGTTCTTTTCGAAAATCGTAGCAGATTTCATTGCCAAACACATCATCCGCAATCGGTATTACTTTGTCGGGCATTCTACCATCTCGATAACGATTAGAAACGTTAACTATATATGACTCACTTTCTTTATGGAAGCTATGTAAGTATCCGAATGCAATTCCTTCCCTATCTTCAAGATCAAAAGTTTCGGGAGAGGGGGTAGCACCAGAATAGATTTTTACATATTCTACATAATCTTTTGGGAACTTTACTTGTAACATGTTTTCTACTTCAATAATTTCCTCGTTACTAACAGGATGCTCTCCGAAATCCCATTCAACCATTTTAATAAACTCCTTTTATCTGTATTTGGAACCTCCGCCCCATATGTTTCTTCCGCCAGTATGTCCTGTCTTGCCATGAATATCTGCATCTACTAGCTGCATTATACCTTCATTTTGATGGTGGTGCCATGTAAAACCTTTTGGTTTTTTGCCTTTTGAAATCTGTTTTAACTGCATTTCTGTAAAATGTTTTTTTAACTCTGGATTTTTATTAATTTCTTGCTGTAATAGTTCAGTGGCTTTTTTAAATTGTGCAGTATCTTTCTGTAGATATAATGATTTATCGATCTTTACTTCGGTAACTGGTTCGAAAATTGGGAAGCCATCTTTATCATAAGGTACTCCGGTTACAGGGTGAACATCATTTTTTAAATGTCCATTTTTTAAGTTGGTTGTGACGGTGTTACCGAATGCATCTTTATGTGTATATGGTGCAGCTTGGACGAATTGATCTTGTTTTGATTGAATCTCTTTTTTTAATATAGATGTATTTTTCACATTGTAGGTATTCTCTATATCTTGAGCTATCCCTACAAGTGCAGGTTCATATTTATTTTTTAATAAGGGATTAATAAAGTCTTTTCCTTTTAAAAGCCCTTTATTGACATGAGCAGCGGCTGTTCCACCTTCAGCCACTTTACCTACTTTAGAAAGCTTGGTAGTGGTTTGTACCGCGGCACCCGCACCTTTTGGTCCAACAATATTGCCGATTGCATAACTGATATAATGTGCTCTTGTGTATGCATCACCATTTATCATTTTATCATTCCATGAATCGGCGATGTTTGTCCAGATTATTTTTGGATAAGAGGGAACGCTTAAGACTGTTGTAATTGTTTTTGTAAGTTTTAATTCCATAGGAAGCTGTGAATATTCCCAGGCTCCTACAATCAAGTCTTTGATGCCATATATCGTATCGTCAATGGTATCGTTAATCCCATCATTAATACCATCGATGATATCAAATGCTGTCTTACCGACATTGATTACACTTTCACCGACGGCCTCCAGCTGTTTTGCTTGTTCAAGCTGTACCACATACTGGAGCTGTTCAGGGGTAAGATTCTCATAGCCGACTTTCTTGGCAATTTCTAAGTATTCATCCGGGTCCGTAACTCCGTCAGCTAGTTTCTTCTTTAGCTCTTTGATTTCTCGTTCTTTCGCTTCATCTTTCTTGATCTTCAGATAGGCTTCAGTCTTTTTCTCGATATCACCTTTTTTCTTATGTATGTCACTTTCACGGTACGCCTTGGCATTGTAATGGATGGGTGTAGCATTCTTGCCTTTGCCTGTTGATTCCTCAAGCTTTTGGAAGTCCTTCTTGATGAATTGCTCGTTTGGCTCTGATTGAGCATATTCAGTAACAAGTGCTTCGTCCACGCTGCCTAGTTTATCGACTGTTTTTTTACGTTTGTTCTCTGCATCAGCAAGTTCGTCTTTGAAGACCTCTGTCGAGAACAAATCAAGCGGAAGAATATCGTCGATATCATTTAAGATATCCTTCATGGCTTTCTTTTGTTCAGACATAATGGATTTTGATTTTGTATAGGCGTTAGCCAGCTCATGTTCTAAGAAGGATTCTTCTATATATGCATCAGATAAGCTGGCGTCCTCTAAAGTGCCTGAAATGCTTGTCAAGAAAGCAATTTTCATATCAAGTAAGTCAATCCAATTGTCAGCTACACCTGCGTGATCTTGGTAAAATGCTTTAATGTTGTCGGCGCCTTTGCCGGAAAACTCACTGTCATCTAAATCTGCTACAGTTTTAAAAGCCTTTTTTAGATTGACCATCTGACTTCTTAATTCCTTGTATTCCTTTGCGCGTCTATCTGCTTCTGAAAGCAGTGATTTGGCTTCAAATACTTTCATGATCATATCCTTTCGTTTGAAAAACTCTAACTAGATTTTACCATAGGGGAATGAAGAAAAAGACAGCGATGTAATTCAAAAGTGGGAAATGAATCATTTGATCTGTGTAAATTTACCTATTCAGATTATTTGTTTGGAAACTGATGACGCAGTCAGACGGTTCTAGTTAATGAATGGCTTAAGAGCTGACGGCATTTATGGCCCGAAAACGAAAGCGAAACTCGAAACGTTATTGGAGTAATAAAAGAAGCCCTTTTCTAAAAGGAAATGTTTAATTGATAACAAATTTAGGATAATAAAAAAATGTCCTCTTGAATTTCAAGAGGACATTTTTAAATAATATAACCTATACCATTTGAACTTCTTGTTCTTGTGTCATTATATCTTCTCGTAAAATTATCAGTCCATACTCCTTATGAAGACCATTTACTTTATTTTTAATATAATCCTTTGGCGTAGCAAATTTAAAAGAATCAAATAAATCATTATTCTCAACTTTTTTTATAAAATTATATTGCTGTTCCAATAAGAAAATAAATTTTGAAAAACAATAATCAAATGAAATTTTACTAAATGGCAATGATAACATGAACTCGTCTGCAAGCTTAGAATCGATATCCTTTCGAAAGAGGTTCAAAAATTCATCTTCACTGTGAAATTCAACACCATTAAAGTGTCTGATTATTTCTGACGTTGAAGTTTTAATGTCTTCAATATCGGCATTTTTAACAATCATTTTTACCAAGTGCCCAGCACATTTATAATGGCCCTGTTCTATTGCTTTAATTGCACAAAGTACAAATATATTTAATACAGAACTTTCGATTTTTTTATTATGATTATTCTCAAGGGTTATATTAACAATATCAGTCAATAACTTAATGTTATTTTTCATAATAGACTCAATAATAATTGACACTTGCAGTGTAAAAATAGCCTCCGAAGAAGGCAAACCGGTAGTGTTTTCATTACCTTCATTAGGGAGATTTATAATATTTCGAACTAACGTTAAATCACCCATATACTGATTTGTATGTAATATTGAAGTAAGTGACTTAATAGATTTAATATAAACTCTTCTCAAATTAAGAAGATCCTCATTAATTTTCGTAATTAAGCGTTTATTTAAAGATAATTGATATACTGTTTCATTTACGATTAAAGGTGGAAGTTCTATGTTTTTTGGAACTTTTAGTAATTGATGTAAATCTTCTGTTCTGGAATTTTTCAAAGAACTTTCAACTAACATCTCAATATTTTTAAGTATTGTTGAATATACGGATTCAACGTCCATAATTATGTCTAAAGATACTAAATTTTCATTAAACATAGAATCTTTACTATAACTTGTAAAGATAACTAATTCATCAGTTACATCTTTTAAAGCTTTAGAAACATCTTTCGAGAGGTTATACTTAGTTTTTGATAATAATATTTGGGTTAATATTTGTATTGCTAAATCTAAACTTTCAAGTTCCTTTAAGTACTTTTTTCTGATTTCATCTTTTGAAATAATGAATAATATAGAAAGAAAATACTTACATGTATTTTTAATAAAATTAATTTTAATATTATTCTCAATGCTCTTATATAACTTTTCAGCTATATAGATTATAGAACTATATATATAGCTGTACATTTTTATTTTTCCATTTACTTTTTTAATGACTTTTAAGTGACGATCTTTAACAGCAAAGATATTAACAGAGTTAAACAACTCTTTATATGTATAAAAAATAAAGAAAGCCCATAGTGCACAGAATACTACGAAAAGATTATTGAACCAAGTATCTCTGATTTCAGAATAGTAATGTAATCCAAGAAAAACAAGAACAATGACAGTAAGAACAATTGAAATTAGTGCATTCTTAGAAACCTTTTTTTGTTTCAAATAAGAATAAGTAACTTCTTTCCTTTCTTTATAACTAAATAAATAAATTGTTAAAGTAAACGGGATTAATAATCTAAAAATAGGAGGGAGTTGATCATATAATATTCTAGATGAGTAGTCTAAAAAATCGACTAAAAAATTTAAAAAATCCATTAAATTTATCTCTCCTAAAAAATTACGGCTTTTTTAATTAGCCGTAATAAAGAAATCCTTTAATTTTTCTTTGGGTATTTTTGCATTAGAAGATATAAAATCAGGTAACCCGTTTCTTGCATCTTTCCAAGGATCTTCGTTATGGGTAGCCTCTTCTAATTCTTTCCCTGTTTTGTTCTTATATTCCTTCCATATCTTTTCGAGGAAGGCTTTTAACTCTGGATCTATATTATTAATAATCTCGTCATTTTCAGGCTGTTTAATATCACTATATCCGAATTTTTTATATTCATGATAAACCTCCGGAACAACTGGACCGTGTACCCATGCTTCAATTTCCTCTTCAAATAAGGGTTTACCTTTTAGTGCTAAGAATTTTCCCTGAGCGTAGTATAAAATTTTTTGGAGTTTTAAGTTTGTAATATTGTTTGATGTACCAGGTTTACTTAGTGATATAAAGAATTTGGCGATATCTGAGGCAGTCATCTAAACCCCTCCTTATTACATTTGTTTATATATAATGTACTCTATTTTTTAGAGAACGTCATTACTTTTCAAAACATTTATTTGATTAATAAGCAATGTTGTTCATGATTTTATTACTCATCTACAGACAGGAGCGTTTCAAATGCAATAAACCATGTATCACCTTTTAAATCCTTCACGTGCAGCCTCTGTTTTACTTCATCTATGTAATGAATATGTCCTGTAACTTCTTCGATAAAACCGTCTCTGTATACACGGATGACCAGAGCGGAATTAAACTCCATGGCTTCGTAAATAGTGCGTGCCATCTCCTCCAGTTGGTATTCATCAAGAATGGGTTTTTCAACCTTTTGGACTTCTCTCTTTCTGTTTAAAAGGACAGCCCTTTGCTCAGGCAATATGAATTTTTGTTCCCATCTCTTGTCGTAAATTCCTTGACTCATTCCGATCATCTCCTTGAATAAATTATATGCGAACAAATGTTCTTTTATCAACGGAGAAAATAATGGAATATCAAGAGCTGTAGTTTAATCCTAATTAGAAAAAGAATCGGTAAGTTATAATGCTATTTGGGGACAGATGGGGACGAATTGGGGACCAACTTCTTCATTTTTAATCAAAAAGGAATATTTTTAATCAGAAACTTATGTAAGAAAACCCTATAAAATAGGGTTTGGAAATAAAACATCCGTTCGTGTCAGAACATAATCGCTACCTTGACAGGGTAGAGGTCGCTGGTTCGAGCCCAGTCGGAATCATAGCTTAAACCCTTGCGCAGCAAGGGTTTTTATTTTTGTATTTAGTTATATTTGTTAGCTTTGTGTCTACATGGGACGAATTGAGGACGAAAATTTTTTTGGGCTGATTAAGAAGTGAATTCAAAATCAGCCCTGTTTCTATGCTAGGTTTAATGGATTATAAGGTTTCAATATTCTTTTCTATTTTTTGAATAACTTGTTCGAGCCATACTAATGGAGATACTCCGTAACTAAGAATGTCCACTCCGTCAGCAGCTTCATCGATAAAATCATTCTTTTCTTCATCCGAATAATCACTGTTAATAAAATCTTTTAATGCTACTATATCAGTTTCTTGCTCTTCTTTTGGAATCTCTCCTAAGTATCCGTCCAGTGCTGATTCTGGAGTATCAATATCCTGATGGAAAAACCCACCAAGGAATCTAAACATAGGATCAGAAACTTCAATTTCAATCATTACTTATCACCACCAAGAAATGTTAACTTCAAATCTGAGAAATGGTGCGTATCTTATTCTATATAACTTTCTGCTATATCAATATCGTTTGTCATTTCTAAGTCAGGGTATTTTTCATCTAATTTCTTAAACAATTAATAAGTTTTTTACTTTGCAAACTTTCAGCTAAATCTTCAAATACCTCACTGATCCAATATAAATCTTCTTTATTACAATTTTCTAAATAGCTAATTGTATTTTCCTCATTTTCTGAGAGTACTTCAATTTGTTCATCCCAACTCTTTTGAATTCCATAATCATTATTAAAATTAAGTTCTTTTCTTTTAATTAATATAGCTTCCATTTTTTTCTCTAAGTTCATATTGGTCCTCTTAACTAAGAAGGGCTATTATTTTCAAATTGCCTTTCCTATTGTTACATCTCCATCATGGAAAAATTCAATAACATAACCAGATTCGCTGAACATGAAAGTATCTGAACCTACAGCAGTTACATCATCAATTACGTTTAAGGCATTGTCTAAGCTGGTTTTTACAGCTGGATAATCACCGTAAGCCCAAAGGAGAATAATAGTTTTATCATCTATTTTATTCTCAATTAACCATTCATCGATATCTTCAGCGTAATCAATAGATCTGTGAGTAGTTACTTCATCCCATTTAATTCTTCCCCATGATGTGAAGGGGAAACTTTCGCCAAGTTGTTCATGATATTTGCGTGTGTCAGAAATAGTGAGAACTTCTTTGTTATTTCCAAGAGCTTCTAGACATTCTTCGTATAAAGTCATATTAACACTTCCTATTTAATTAAATGTTTTAAAAGGGATTTTATAAGTATTTTCGTTTCCGTTAAAAGGTATATAATATTTCTTTGCCTTATCTCCTTTTCCATTTCTATAATCCTCAATATTTATATGAGGCCCCTTTTCGGGGTCATAATCTAATCTCCAAAGGACTTTATTATCTCCAGACATTCGGCCAACTGGTATGCTCTGCGAAATCCCATTCAACCGTATGAAATCCCCACCTCGATATAAAGCCCTTCTCTACGTAAGAAGGGTTTTAATTTTATTTAACCATTAAATATTTCTGGAATTTTATCTCGCCATATTATTAACAACTCTCTAAATTGATCGGTTTCAATTGAGTTTTCATAGGGTTCTTCTATCCTAAAAGAGTTTTCAACAATTGTCACATCTTTTTTGATGAGAACACTTGTAGCATTTAACTCAATCTCAAAATCTTCATATATCCCTTCTAAAACCTTTTCAATGTAATCTATATACTCGTTGGCTTGTTCTTCTGTAGCGATGTTTTCAATAAAATCAGAGAAAATACTGATTTTCTCTGGCAATACCATTCCTAAATCACCAAATGGATCTTTTTCAAATTTATATGTATATTTCATATGCTATTTCACCTTCAAGATTATTTTTTGTATAACGGATAAGCAGTTGCGATTGTTCCATCTTTATTTAGATACATTTCTATTTTAATACCCGAAGCAGAGATGCCCCTGAATTTATTTGAGCCGATTTGCTTTTTAGTTTGATAAGCTTCATCAATAGCTTTTAATACATCTGCACGGTTCCACTCTTTAGGGAAGAAACTAGAATCAGCTATTTTTTTAACACCATCAACCTCAACCTTTGCCATATAAACTCCATTTTTATCAGGTTTCTTTTCAGTACCTGGAATAATCTTTCCGCCCATCATACTTTCATGGTGATAACCAACTGCTTTTCCGCGTTTATTTATTTCGGTAAATGTGCTTCATTGTACCTGTAGTATACTTACCATTTCCCGAATTGAAATTAGAAGTCTCTGATTTCCTGAGAATACTCTCTTTTTGATCTTCAACAATCCTTTTTAATAGAGGAGTATTTTTTGCGTTATACGTATTATCGATGTCTTGGGCAATCCCGACAAGTGCAAGATCATTCTTATTTCTAACAATAGAATTAATATAGGCTGTTCCCTTTTTAATCCCATTATTCACATGAGCAGCGGCTGTTCCACCTTCAGCCACTTTACCTACTTTAGAAAGCTTGGTCCGTAATATCTTATTTCATTCGATTCCTTTTTGTCTGTTTACTTAACAAATAAATAAAAGCCCTCTTTTTTAGAAGGGCTTTCAACAGCTGATGCTGTCAGACTGTTCCAGCTTACTCAAGATTGCATTTATCGACGAAAACGAAAGCAAAACTTGAAGTATTATTTGTTTATTTCAGACATATTTCTTCAGAATAAGTTTGCCCGCATATAAGATGGAGAAGTTTGAAGCCCCAATAGGTTAGCTGCTGATTCTTATCCGCTATTTCTTGTTATTTAATACACTCCACAGTTTTCTAGTGCTAGTAAATCCATAGGGCAACCATTATATAAATTTCGCAGTTGTTTTTATTTTCCGAGAAAATGCTATAATGAAAAGCCATGAATAATGTAAAGAGGGGGGATTACGGTGCATTACATAACTGCATGTTTAAAAATCATCAGTGATAAGGACCTTAATGAAATAATGAAGGAATTTAAAAAACTTGAGGAAGAAACAAACAAAGAAGAAGGGTGTATCAAATTTCATGCTTATCCGCTTGAACCATCAGAACGTAAAATAATGCTTTGGGAGATTTGGGAAAACGAAGAAGCTGTTAAAGCCCATTTCACGCAAAAACACACAAAAGACGTTCAAAAACAAGAATTAACGGAAGTTGAATGGTTAATGAAAAGTAATGTGAATGATTAAAAAGCTCCTTATAAAGAGCCATTCAATGACTAAGAACACAGCCACTTGTAAATTATTGACGGATTTATGTCCAACTCTGCCAACAATCATCATTTTCATTCAGAAATCATCAGATGTATAATTCAATATGCCTTTAAATAAAAGGACAAACTTGATTTTTCGGCTTAGAAATTCATTATTCCTGTCTCGTTTTAGGGTCAAAATTATTGAAAAGTTCAGCGGTGGTTAATTTCAACCTGGATATGTACATAAAATCTCAAATTTCTAAGAAAAGCTCCCACAGAATAGGGAGCTTTTCTATTTTTACATCACTTGCCATAAAGTGTATTAATTATATAAAACTTTTATAGGTGTTAAGAGATTTAGTGATGTTTTTTATACGATTTGACATAATCATAATAATGATCATCGTCATCAAAATACTTTTTATCGTAATGATAATCGTGATCATCATCATAATACTTCTTGTCATGATCAAAATCATAATACTTTTTGTCGCAATCATAATGCTTTTTATCGTGGTCGTAATACTTCTTGTAATAAGTTTTTTTCCAAGTGTAATACTCTTCTTTATATTTTTTATAATAACCCAATGTAAACCCTCCTATTGTTTTGATCAAAATTAATATATGAAGTTTATATTATATGGTATGGTCAAATTCACTGATATTTTATTAATAGGGCTGTTTAAAATCAGTTAGGTGAAAGAATTCGATCACAGTGAATAGACGAACTATTGTATGCCGAAAGTTATGAAGACGAACATCTTTTAGGCCGTACTTCTTTTTAATGTTAGCTCACTTTACGGTAGGGCTTGTATAGTAGTAAGGCTTTCCTTAACCACTGTTGATTTTTATTCTCAGGATACTACTGCTTCAACTAATAGGATGCGGCTTTAGGATATATGTCCAACACGATTACAGGCCGGGCATGAGAGCGAACCCTACTTTGATCGGGGGAATCATTTCATTCACGCTGCTGCTTACTTAAGAGATATTGAAATTATATAGAGAAGAGGGAAGACAAATGAACGGATTTTTAGAAATATGAACATGCTTTAGATTGAACCAGATCCGTTTCAATTCACAAAAAGCTCCTAATCCAGAGAGAGTAGTCAGGGGGGGGGTGCTCTCCAGCTGCTTAATAGGTCAAGCGGAAGGATATCGTTTATAGCACTTAAGATATCTTTTATGTATGGGTTTCTTCTGTTCAGACATAATGGATTTTGATTTTGTGTAAGCGTTAGCAGCTTGTGTTCTAAAGAGGATTTTTCGATGTATGCACAGATAAGCTGGCGTCCTCTAAAGAACATGAAATGTTTATTAAAAAAGCAATTTTTATAGCATTTAAATCAATCGAATTGTCAGCAACACTCGCATAATCTTTATAAAATGGGTTGATGTTATTGGCACCTTTGCCGGAAAACTCACTGTCATCTAAATCTGCTCCGGCATTGAAGGCTTCTTGAGATTGACCATCTGGCTTCTTCTTCTCTTGAATTCTCTTGATCAGCTCTCAGCTTCAGATAGCAATGTTTTAGCTTTAAAGACTTTCATGATCATATTCTTACCTTTTTGAGTCCTGTGGCACGAAAAAGTTCATTTGATAACGATGAAGTGTTTCAATTGTTTAAAGGCATCTTATTATTTCCACCATTTAAATCTCAGTTCCTACACATATCTTTAAATTATATCCCTCTCCCAATAAAGTTAGCAGATACTGGCTTTAAGTTGAATTCTCTTGCCCAAACAGATAGTTGTCCAATGTGATGAATTTCGTGAGCAACTATATGATGTAATATCTCACTCCTTTTGAACATTTCTTTCATCCATGGAATTGAAACAAGTTCATCTTCTAAATTGTCTAAGTCTTTGTCAACAAACTCCTTAATTTCAGTACGCAGAGTAACTGAAAGGGATTTAAGTTTTTGAATGGTATTGTAGTCACTAAAATTCACTTCAATGTCTTTCTTGCCTTGAATGGCACGAATCCAACTATATTCCACGTCAATGATATGAAAGAGGGTATATAAAATACTTTCAACTCCTCCAATGCGGTTTTTTAATAATTCCTCAGTAGTTAAGTGATTGCACCATTCAAACCATTCATCTCTTACCTGCCAGTTATACTCAAAAAATTTAATCATTGTAAACACTCCAATATAATATTTGTTCCTCTGATAAAAATTAGCGTTTTATGCCTAAACTCCTTTTCTGCCGCTAATATATCATCCTCATCCTCTATTAAAATGCGTTCCCGCCGATTTTTGTTTGGTCTGCTTATATAGCGACATGTACAAAGGATGGGAGGGAAATGAAATCAAAAAGTAAGATATACGTTCAATACTGGGAGGAATAGAAGGGCAAAAAACATTGCTCATGCTCTGATTATGCTAGTACTCAACATACATTGAGCACTGAAACGTACAATTCAAGAAAAAAATAAGGATAGGCAAACAGCTCAAGAATAATCCAACTTTACAAAATCAAACATCAACGTACTGGTACATATAAAAACAGAAAAAGAATGAGCATCCCGATTTCAATATCATCTGGATGCTTAATGTGTGCAATGTGTTGTTTTATCTTTTCGCAATGAGATAAAGTGATATGGCTCTTTGGGTTTGAAGAGGATTATGAATCGTAATCACCCACTGGTTTCTTCTCCTTGGATAGCTGCCTATTGCATACAATGGAGCATAATCACGTGGAGTAAACCCGCCATTAATGACCTTTATCTCTCTTCCTTCAAGATAACAAACAAGGTATTCACCAGGATCTATGACCTGTTGGTTAGTCCATGCGTAAGAATAAAAGCCGTCACCAAGATCCTCGGTGGAAGATGGCGGTATAAAGCCATCTACATTCAATGTGATTTCTCTTCTTCGCTGTCTTTCTGAAAAGTCTTGATTTCTTTGCGTGTGATGAGCAGGTGGTAAGTGAGGAATTAACGCAGGAACATAATAGTAATGATACAAAGTAACCACTCCTTCGTTTACATTCATACAAAGTGTATGTTGGCATATTTCGTTAATTCCTGTTTTGTTTCACGTTGACTAAGAATGGAACTAAAGGAGTGAGGATCATGAACTTGTCTATTTTTTTTTAACGCCTGCCTTCATTTTTTGTATAGCAAGCTATTTGATAATGAGATCTTTTTGCCATTGACTAGTTTTATAGACCTCCTATTTTTCATTGTTTTTATGATATAATGGATATGTTTTGCAGTAAACTATAGTATTGGTAACGGAGGAAATGATATGAAGTGGTATTGGGATGGCTTAAAGAACTATGTCAATTTTGAAGGCAGAGCTCGGCGAAAGGAATACTGGATGTTTCATCTTTTTAATGGCATCATTTGTGTTATTTTATTACTATTATCATTAATACTAGTTGGATTATTTACATCAGGCCCATTGGCTGCAGAAGGATATGCCAGTTCTCAAGTAGGATACGTAATTGGATATGGCGGGGGATTACTGGCATATATTCTGATCTTTCTTTATCAGTTAGCTGTTTTTCTTCCGTCGCTTGCTCTCAGTATCCGCAGATTGCATGATATCGGCAAAAGTGGCTGGTGGATATGTATAGGCTTTATTCCGGTAGTCGGTCCTATTATCATGCTTGTCTTTAACTGCCAAGATAGTGAAACAAAAGTTAATCAATATGGAGAAAATCCTAAGGATGCTATAAATGAATCGTAAATTGCGCCCCAATTGTTAGACAACGAGTTTAGCGATTGGGGTGTTTTTTTTAGCCTGAAAATCTCATAAGGAAACCTAATCTAAGACCTCAAGCTAGAGAGCAACTTCCTCAAAGATGAACCTAGCAGATCCGGACACCCTGAGGAGTGGAGTGAATCGGTTGCCCGTTTGGACGTGCTTCGCTCTATCGCCAAGTCCAACAACTACAATCTAAACGGACCGATTAATATCCATTCAACAGAATAAGGTGATTTTCGTTAGCAAATAAGTAGCGGGTGTAAAGAAACCGGCTGCACCCTTTCCGAATATACACGCTCTGGCTGATCCCCCCTAAATAAAGAGTGTTTCTCTACAGTAAATAGAAAGTTTCTGTCATATTAAAATGGATAACATCATCTTTGAACTTATTGTGTTGACTGAAAGTTAAATTATACTTTGGCAGATACAGAACGAGTTCTCATAACTAAGGGTCCTCTTAAGTTAAGGGGGATTTTTTTTATTGGTCAAAAGGTGTGAATGAATGCCTGCTCAATAGACAGAATAAGGGGGGAGCTGTATTCCAATGTTTTTAGAAAAGAGGTGAAATGATGACGAAAAAAGGGATTCAAAATTCAAGTATTGAACAAATGAGAAATGATCATGAGACTGAAACAGCATTCAAAGCAGATGATCCTAAAAAACATGGTACAGATTCAAAGAGGACAAAATAAGTTTTGTTTCACAAGATTTAGGCCAACTGTTTTTGGCCTGTCGTATTGATTGATAAGGAATGGGAGTGGATGATGTGACTCAAAAAAATGGAGCAGACAGACCTGATGATTATAAAAGATTTTCTGAAATCGACAAGGACTTTGATTTTAATCAAACCCTACATGGCAATCCTAAGTCGGAGACATTAGACAAGAACGAACAAACCAATAACAAAGAAGAAGCAAACGAAAATATGAATGTGGCAGGAAGATATTTTGAACCGTCAGATTACAAAGGAAGCACGCAATTGGAACAGGGTTTGGCAGAAACGCATGAACAAGTCAGTGATGACTATTTTGAGGGAACCATCGACCAAAACTTGGACTAATCATCAAGCGGAGCTGACTCGAATGAACTTGAGTTAGTTCCGTTTTTATTTTTCATCTGATCGACGGCTACTTCTGAGGCCTTTTTCAAAAGAGGTGTGGAAATAATGCATTCACGGTTTATGTGAACGGGCCTGACAGCTGCGGGCATTTGCGAAACGAAAAGGAAACCGAAGCCTGATAATCTTTTAAAAGAAGAGAACCCTTCTCATTACAAGAGTGTCTATAACAAGCAATTATATTTAATCTTTTTCAGGCTTCTTTGGATTTCTTAATTTTGAATAGAGAAAAAGGTTCATGCTGATGCATGAAACAAAACGTAAAGGATGCTATCAATCTCTTTTCTCTAAATGGAAAAATTGATAAAATTTATGCAGAAGAATGAAAAAACACGATTCGGTTGGTAGTCCGGATGCATTTTACATGTCAGTAACCTTCCCCTCCTCGGGATGTCCGTCATTCTTTCATCATTTAAAAGAGGGGGGAATCGTTATGAAATTAACGATTTACTACGATGGTCAGTTTTGGGTAGGCGTTATCGAGGTTGTGAAAAACGGAAAACTAAAGGCCTCTCGGCATTTGTTTGGCAATGAGCCGAAGGATTCTGAAGTATTCGATTTTGTTAATAGGCAGCTCTTAAAGACTCTGTCTCAGGCTGAGCAGGAAGGGGTTCGTGTAAAAGCCCAAGATCAGAAAAAGATAAATCCGAAAAGATTGCAACGTCAGGTTTCGAAGGAATTAAAACGTGCCGGAGCATCCTTAAAGGCACAGGAAGCCATGAAACAAGAGTTTGAAGCGAACAAGCAAAAGAAAAAACAAATAACCAAAGAACAAAGAGAGAAAATAAAAGAACAAAAGTATCTCCTCAGAAAGCAAAAAGCTAAAAAAAAGCATAGAGGAAAATAGCTTAAGAAAGCAGGCATAGAGCCTGCTTTCTTATATGTTTTTACACTTTAGCGTATCTCCAATGGATAAAGTCTTTTTCTTTAGCGTCCAGTTTAAACCCTAACTTCTCCAAAATATGTTGTGAACCAATATTGCCATGTTCACATCTAGCCGTAATACAGCTAACATTCTCTTGGCTTAATGCCCAGTTTATTAACTTTTGAGCAGCCTCAAAACAATAACCTTTACGGCGGTGACTTTTATTTGTTGCAAAGCCGATTTCAACCATGCCATCCGTATCAGGGTCGCCTAAAAATCCAATTCCTCCAACAATTTCATAATCATCCTTCTTTAAAATGATCCATGAATCGAATCCTTTTGTTCCTTTGTTTTTCATTAAAATCTCGCGGAAATAAGGAATTGCTTCAAAAAAATCGGAGTTTGGCCATTCCCCATTTGTTTTATAACCCAGGTCTATAATAGCCTGATGATCCCGTTTAGATGCAGCGTCTAGAAGGTTAACATCAATCGTTTTTAATAGTAACCGATCCGTTTCAAGGAGAACCATCTCTTTAGCCTCTCTTCTGCTTGATATCCATACTTGTGAATCCTTTTTTACGTTAATTTATCCCGAGAATGAATTGGCACTTCATAACATAATTTTTTCTCTCTTTAACGTATCCGTCATATGTGCCACACCAGAAAAATTCATTAACTAGGTACAGGAAAACGATTAAGAAATCAGTATGCCTTCAAAATGGTAAGAAAAACCGTCTGCATCTAAATATTAAATAGAAAAAATGGATGACACGGAGTAAAGGGGGAGCAGAGTTGGTGCTTGCTCTTTATTATTTATCATTCACAGGAATATGCATAAGTTTGGCGGTGAGAACAAAGCAGTAGCAGACTTTCCTAAGACATACACATACTTTGATGCTCACCAATCGTCTTCAGCAGGCTGCGCATCGAATTTGTCATGTAAGCGTCTTTGTGACGAATAAAGATGGTTGAGATCATGCTATATTTCTCAGGCAGCGGGTGACAATAAACCTTACCTGCGGCTGAAAGATGTGTAATGGCAGATTCGGGTACGACTGTGATTCCAAGACCAAGTGCAACACTGTTTAAAATGGTCTCTAGAATGTTAAATTCCAAAATTCTTTTTGGAAGCAAACCTTCATCTTTGAGCCAATGTTCTAGCCTAGAACGATATCCGCATCCTTGATTAGACACAAGGATCGGCGTCGTCATAAAATCCTCTATTTGAAACGTTTTATTTGCTGTTACTAGAGTAAGTTTTTCAGTATTGACATCATATTGTTCGAGTATGGAGTGCTTAATTGGCCCTGATATAAAAGCCCCGTCTAATTCGTGGTTAGTTACCTTCTCAATCAGTTCCTCTGTTAAGCCAGCCTGCAATGATAAATCAACGTTAGGATACTTTTTATAATAGGAGGCTAAGATGGTCGGCAGTATCCTCACTGTTTCCACTGTCCCGATTTTTAATATTCCCGACGGTATATCACTATCAAGAAAGACTTGTTTTAGCTCTTCAACATCTATCAAGATTTTGTTTACGTATTCAAGCATTTTTCGGCCCTCGGGATTTAATGTTACCCCTTTTTTATGCCGATTGAAAAGAGGTGTTTTGAGTTCGTTTTCTAATTGCTTAATACGTGCTGTTACATTGGATTGTACATAGCTTAATTCCTTTGCAGCGCTGGTAATACTTTTGTGATGGGCAACGCTTTGGAAAATTTGTAAGTCTCGCAACTCCATTCGGTATCCCTCCTTCATTTAAAATATCATTATAAATGATGTTTTTCATCATTTTTATTCATTTTACATGATGTCATTCCTCTTTTTATAATTCTCATTGTCAATACAAGAAAAGGAGGAAATGACAATGAAAAACGGCCAATTATTCATTGGTGTCCTCACATGTTTAATAGCAAGTATGTCGTGGGGCGCAATGTTTCCAGTTGCGGATCATGCATTAGCATTTGTTGATCCATTTTATTTTTCATCTATTCGATACGGTGTGGCAGCAGTTATCTTAGTGATTTTATTATTGGTGAGGGAGGGGAAGAAATCATTTCGTTTAGAGGGTAAAGCAAAATTGCTCATTTTTTTTGGTGTGATGGCGTTTACTGTATACAATGTTTTTATTTTTTGGGGCCAAAGATTGATGGGGAAGTCTGGAATCATGACTGCGTCTATTGCAGAGGCACTGATGCCAATCATTTCTATTTTTATCCTTTGGGGGTATAAACATGTGAAACCGAAAAAATATAAGATTCTATCTATTATGATTGCTTTTTTTGGAGCCGCATTTGTTATTACCAAAGGTGATATGAGTTTCTTTTATACATTGAGAGATAATCTGTTTTCGCTAACCTTTATTTTAATGGGTGTTGTGGGATGGGTCATTTATACAATGGGAGGACAGATGTTTCAAGAATGGTCTACACTGCGCTATTCAACATTGACATGTTTATTTGGTACAGCTATAACGGGTATTCTAACAGCTGCGCTCACCGCTCAAGGATACGTGTCCATACCAAGTATAAAAGTGATTGCTGAAATTAAGTATGACTTATTATTTATGATTACTTTACCAGGTATCGTAGCTCTCCTTAGCTGGAACTATGGTGTTAAAATTTTATCACCCATTAACGGGATTTTATTTATTAACTTTGTTCCCATTACTACATTGTTGATCATGATGATACAAGGATCTAAAATCACCATTTTTGATGTAGCAGGAACACTGCTTGTCATGACAGCACTTATTCTAAATAACATTTTTCAGCGTAGGGAAGATAAAAATGATAAGCAATCTTTAGAAAATAAACAAACACAGTTGACTATTTCTTAAACGTTGGAGGATGCTATATGTTTGAAGGTTTATTGTTTTTTATTTCGGCTGGAATTGTCTGCGAACTAGCAGCAATTAATCGAAATGGCCGCAAAAATATAAAACAACAGGAGGAGTTCAATCAACTTTTAAAAGAACTTCTTAATAAAGACACCAGATAATCCGGTATATGACAAGTTGTAGATACATCATCTCCTTGAAACATTCAAGGAGATCTTTTTTTAAAAAAAGCTTTGACATTCACGTTACGTTAAAGTGTACGGTTACTGTATAAGGAGGGAGAAGAAATGGAATATACCGTTCAGAAGTTAGCCAAATTAGCGGGAGTCAGCACAAGAACGCTTAGGTATTATGATGAGATTAACCTTTTACAGCCAGCACGGATTAATTCATCTGGATACCGAATTTATGGGGAAAAAGAAGTCAACCAATTACAGCACATTTTATTTTATCGAGAGTTAGGCTTCCAATTAGAGGAGATAAAAAAATTAATCTTTTCCCCATCTTTTGATCGTCAGAAAGCATTAAAGGATCATCATTCAGAGCTTTTAGAAGAAAGAGCCCGGATTGATAGCCTTATCCAAAATGTAGAGAAAACAATTCATGCAGAGGAGAGAAATGAAAAGATGAGAGATAAAGAGAAATTTACCGGATTTAAAAAAGAGCTTGTGGAAGAAAACGAGAGGAAATACGGAGCGGAAATACGCCAAAAGTACGGCAAAGAAGTGGTAGAAGAAGCTAACCAAAAAGTGTTGAATATGACAAAGGAGCAATATGAAGAGCTGACCGCTACAGAGAAAGAAATGTTCGAAAAACTTCAAAAAGCATTTGAAGAAGGAGATCCAAAAAGTGAAGATGCATTGAAAGCGGCGGAATTGCACAAAAAATGGCTTCTTTATCATTGGAGCGACTACAGCAAAGAAGCGCATGTAGGTCTAGGGGAGATGTATGTATCAGATGAGCGCTTTAAACGATATTACGATCAACATGGTGAGGGATTAGCTGAATTTCTAAGACAGGTGATCTATGTATATACGGGGAAAGTAAATGATTAAGCGTGCAACTGATGCATGGACGTTATCAGGCGAAAACGATTGCGAAGTTTGAAGCACGATTGAAATAAACAAGAGTATTCCTTGGTAATGATGGGGAATCCTCTTGTTTACTTTCTTCAAAAAGTTTGAAATGTAAGGTAGCGTAGGACCTGTAAAATGTAAAAAGCTTACTAATTGTAAGCTTTTTTAAATGTGTCTTTATAAATGTATGTAAGAATACTTAGCCATAAAGACTAAGCATCCTCGACATCTCTTTCAAATATTATTTCAAAATAAGCAGCTGCTCCATACCCGTCTATACTAGGGGCGAAAATCTGAATAAACTTCCATCCTCTTTGAGCATAATCACGGATGATTTGTTGGTAGTCTTCTTTGGGCCTTCTTCTCATGGTACTAAGTTCGACTCTAACGAATTCATACTCTTTCATCATGTGATACCTCCTCTAAGGTTATACGAAAGAGCGAGAGAAAAGTTTCCGAAAGATGGGAAAACAAAAGATGAACATACCGAAAATAACTAACGGTTCAAGAACATTCGAGTTCTGATCATATTCACACAGTTCTGATTGACCAGTACCTAATCGTGAGATGCTGATTTTCAAAAAAAGCCAATGGTCGGAAGCAAGAACGCAGAGCGAGGTACGCCTTGTCCTATCATCTAGATGAACCGGCGATTTAGAAAAAGGGGGAGAGGATCATAACGGTGCTCCTTTTATGATATTTCAATGGGGCATGTGGAAATGACATATTCTTTACCGAGCCGTGTGGCAATCGCGGATCAGCAAAACAAGTGATAATAACACATATAAAAACGAACAGATCATCAGTATACTCATGAGTGGATAGTGTTTCGCAGAGTATATGAAAAAGTCCAGCTGTGAAATTTGTTTGGGGCTGGTGATGGTGTCAATGCCGTTAAGGAGCTTTGTAAATTTGGCTGTGTAATTCCAATCGAATTGATCTGAAACAAGCTCGCTTCCTTGATACCAATTGACAGCGGCTAAAAACAGAAAAGCCATAAATGAAAATCCAAGCTGAACAACTAAAACAATCCCTTTCATCGTATGCCTCCAAATCAATGAACATGAGAAAAGCAAATCATATATTACCATAATGTAGGCAGTTAAACAATTTTTTCTTTATTTCCGGATTGGGACTGGTAATGGAAAAGATCTTAGTCTGGTATAGTTTCATATCTTAGAATGGATAGACATTATGTATCTCATTGGAATTTTAGTTCTGCCTGGGCGGGTGCTTTTTTACTCTTTCGTCTTTTGTCGCTCTCAGCTATGTGTTATTTTGGATATTGGTGATCATATCCAGAAAGTGATGGTGTCCATGAACAAAGAAATCATAAAATACATACTTACTATTTTTTCAATATGTGCAGCCCTCCAGGAAACCGATGATATGAGTATTGCCCATAGCTGGATTTTGATGGAAATCATACGATTTTTGATTTGCACGGCTGTGTTTTTTATCATGACATTTCTATTAGAGACTATTTTTCCAAACAACAAAGAGTCACATTAATGTGTGGCTCTTTTTGCATAAAATCATCTGATTAAAAACATTACAAATGAATCAACCATCATGACAAAAAACAGCAAGCAAAAATAAATGAGCGAGTAGACAAACATATCCTTTGCCCATTTTACGTCATCGTCTGTTTTGAATCCATGGACGCCTTTTTTGATCCATATACCTCCAAGAACCAAGGCAGTTAAAAAATAAAATGGGCTGATATGGCCGGTGCCGAGAGAAAAAGGAAATAATAGCGTAACCGGCACCAGGACTGCAATATATTGAATCATTTTTACTTTCGTTACATGATTTCCTTTTACAACAGGCAAGAGCGGGACACCAGCCGCTCGATATTCCTCTTTGCGTCTTATCCCAATGGCCCAAAAATGCGGGGGCTGCCACAGAAACATAATGGCATATAACATAACGGCGGTTACACTAATTTCTCCTGTGATGGCACAATAACCCATTAGCGGCGGAGCAGCTCCCGGAAAGCTTCCGACAAATGTGCTCCATACCGAGGCCCGTTTCACCCATACTGTATAGATGATGGCATAAAAAATAAAGGCGGCCAGTCCGAGAATTGCAGGTAAAGGATTGAGGGAATACAGCATGGCAAGACCTGCTATTCCTAAAACAGAGCCATACGTTAAGATTAAAGCCGGCGGCATTTTTCCTGTGACTGAGGCCCTGCTGCGGGTGCGCTCCATTTTTGCGTCCATATGCCGATCAAAATAGTTGTTGTAGACAGTGCCGGAAGCCATGACAAACGCGGTCCCAAGCATTGCCGTCACCATTGTCATGAAAAAAGCGAGTCCCGTTAATGGTTTTTCTGAGCTCACAAATGCGATCCAAAATCCGCCGAAGGCTGCTATTGAGTTTGATATGATAATGCCGGGTTTTGCAAGCTTTATAAAATCGTAAACGGATACCCGGTTCGAGGCTTTTATGTATTTTGTTTCAGAAATCGGAGCAGAAACTCTTGAATTCTCCAAAAATAGACGCCTCCCCCAAAACTGCATGCTTTTGTTATCGTACCAAGAGGCCAGCCAGATCACAATTATTTCCTGTATTTGTCATGATATTGTCAATATTTATACAAAAAAAGGGGAGCTGGACTGCCCCCATTTTCGGTACATAAACCTGCTATCTGTTGTATCCTCCATATCCGCCGCCGTATCCGTACCAAGGGTAGTAAGGAGGGCGCGGGTAGTAGTAAGGCGGACGTGGATAAAACGGATAAAACGGTCTTGGGTAATAATAAGGCGGATAAAAGGGCGGTCTAGGGCGCGGACGCGGGTAGTAATATGGCTGTCTTTCATCAAAAGGGGAAACTTGCTCATACTGGTCGTAATTCACAGGAAATTCCAAGAGGGTTACCTCCCTAGCATTTTTTATTCTGTTTACCTTATTCCTGATATGAGAAATAGGTGTATGTCCATTGACCAGATTGTTTTTTTAATGAGTAAATCCTTAGAAAGGGATTGACAAGAACTTCTAAATCTCCTAATATTACAAATGTGAAATAAATGTTACTTTAATGTTACAAAAACATTTCTCATTGGGAAGAAAAAGCATAAAGAACATTATCTGAATCTATTGATGGAATATAAATCGAAGTGATTACGAAAGAAGGAATTTGTTTTGTTGGGGAAAAGAATCAAATGGTTTCAATTATTGCTAGCAGTAGTTTGTGTGGCAGGGGTCATAGGCTTTTGCCATAATACATCAAAAAAAGAAACGGTCATGAATCAAGTGAAAACCGATTCTCAGTATGGAGATGTAGAGATCGCAACGCTTGTGAATGACGGGAAAACATTTAATTACGCGGTCAACTATCCTGTTTTTAAAAATAAAAAAATGGATGCGGCATTAAAGCGTTTCGCAGAGAAAGAGGTTCGGCAATTTCAAAAGGAAACGAAAGATGCTGACCAGGAGCATACAAAAAAGCGCAATGAACTCAACATCGATTACGAAATCGTTCATTACGCCAAGCAGACAGCGGCAGTGGTCTTTACTGAATATAAATACATAGGCGGCGCTCATGGACAAACCGTGAAAAGAACGTTTAACTTTGATTTTAGTAAGGAAGCCTTTCTTTCTATTGATGATATTTTTAAAAAGGAATCGGATTATTTACAAAAGCTTTCTCTGATCGCTTATCATGAGCTTAAAAAGAATAAGGACATTGCAGCGGACGACGAACTGTTAAAAGAGGGAACTGCACCGGCAAAAGACAATTTCAGCCGTTTTGCCGTCAAGGAAGATTATATCGAGTTTTATTTTGATACATATCAAGTCGCTGCGGGCTATCTGGGAGAGCAGTCGATTGCGATTAAGAAACATCTTTTAAAAGATATATTGAAAGAACAATATATTGATAAAGCGAAAAACAAAAATAAAATCAAAGAACAAAAACCGAAGCACGAAGTCATTTCATTACCCAAAGAAGAAACAATTGATCCGAATAAAAAAGTCATTGCGCTTACTTTCGACGACGGCCCGAATCCTGCGACAACAAATCAGATTTTGGACTCCTTGAAGAAATATGAGGGACATGCAACGTTTTTTGTGCTGGGCAGCAGGGTTCAATATTATCCGGAAACGTTAAAAAGAATGCTGAAAGAAGGGAATGAAGTGGGGAACCACTCATGGAGCCATCCGCTTCTCACAAGGCTTTCAGTGAAAGAGGCATTAAAGCAGATCAATGACACGCAGGACATAATTGAAAAAATAAGCGGGTATCGTCCGGCGCTTGTGCGGCCTCCATATGGGGGCATTAATGATGAACTGCGAAGCAAGCTGAAAATGGATGTCGCGTTATGGGACATTGATCCGGAAGATTGGAAAGATCGAAATAAAAACACAATTGTCAACCGAGTCATGAGCCACGCGGCTGACGGTAAGACGATTTTAGTACACGATATTTACGGCACCTCTGCTGATGCGGCCGATGAAATTATTAAAAGACTGACCGATCAAGGCTACCAATTGGTGACGGTCACTCAGCTTGAAGAGGTAAAAAAACAAAGGGAAGCGAAATAATTGTGGAAAGGCTGTCGCGGGAAATGCCCGTTGGACAGCCTTTTTTCTTTTTAATAAGAGCCTGTGGTTGCCCATACATTCAGGTTGGGGCCTGAATATTTACCGAAAGCGTAGGAGGTTCTCGGGTCTAAGTCATAAACCATAGGCGTATAACAAGATTTTTGGCCTGCCACTGCTTTGCCATTGCCGCCTGCAGAGTCACAGTTATATCTCTTTTTATCTGTGTTCCGGGTAATTTCCGCATTTGCTTCATAGCCTGTTGTCAAGGTGTTGTTCATCGTGATTTTTGCCCATGCCGTTTTGCACGTACTGCTGAACTTGAGCTCGACGACTCCGATGACTTGATTGTTTGCGTTCACTAGGTTAGAAGATTTTTTTGTGGTGGCACTGGACGCACAATCATTGTAATAAGGGCTTTTTCCATCGTAGGCATGCGTTTCCGCATGAGCGGGTGCTCCCTTGACGGCAAAAATAAATACGAATGCGAACAACGCCAAAGACACCTTTTTAACCATTCTTTTCATTTTTTCCTGACCTCCTTAAAATGACAAACAATTAATCATACGGAGGAAAGAGCAAAACATGCATGCTTTTTTGTGAAAAACAAAGACGGCCGGGAGATGGTGTTTCTTTGCCGCCTTTAGCGTGAAGCTAAGCTTTTAGGTCAATTTTTTGTCCAAGCGTCGGATGCTGAATCAGCTTAAGGGTTTGATCCGCATTTTGCTGGGCAGTGTCCAGCATCTTTTTCGTTAAAGCGATATCAACATTTTGGGCCAGATTTGCTTGATGCATGGCAACTGATAATGCAGGAATATCCATTGCTACACCTCCTATGCCTTTCCTATCGGCGGCCCGCTTTGATTTTATAGGGCAGAAAGGCTTAATTTTTTCTGTTGACCCTTACGCTGCGGCATACCGTATATTTTTCGTAAGGAGGGATTAGGATGAATATCGTAATAGAACAGACCTTTCAGCAATATGAAAAGCTGTTTTCCATGGAAGAACACGAAAGAGAGGACGAGTTTCGGTATACGATGATGGGACCGTTTGAAAGAATGTGGCGCGCCATACAGGTTCCGCTAAAAGCGAAGACACCGAATGGATATGATGTGATGATGGCGGTAAAGATGCTTGGTTATTTGGATGTGTGTGATGCTGAAACCGGACAGAAAGCATTGAGAAAACTGCAGCAATTGCATATTGCCGAGACTGCTGCATCTGCGCTGCAGCAGTGTATACATTTTGCCGAGCGTGAAAAGCTGCGAGTAAATGCGGAAGAAATGAGGTTCGGGCTTTACATTGCTGATCCAAACAAGCTGAAGCTGCAAAAAGGGTATTGCGGGTTTGGGGGAATTCCAGGCTTTATTCACGTTTGGATGTATCCGAACAGCTATAACCTTCTGAGGATTTCATCGATTATTGCCCATGAATTTCATCATAATCTGCGGTTTTCGTATTTTGATTTTCACCGAGGTTCTGTGTCAGTCGGGGATTATCTTGTCATTGAAGGGCTGGCTGAGTCATTTGCGCGGGAGCTCTTTGGCGAAGAACAATTAGGCCCTTGGGTTACTCGCTTTGATCGGGACGATTTGCAATATTCCATTGAAGTTATAAAAGAGGCGCTTGATGTAAAAGGCTTTTCAGAGGTGAGCCGTTACATGTTTGGAGATCAAATAGCGAAAGCGCAAGGCTTTGAGCCGGCGGGATTATCTGCTTTTGCCGGATATGCGGTTGGATATCACGCTGTTCAGTCTTTTATGAATAAACACCGGGTCGATATAAAGGAGGCCACGCTCTTGGATACAGAGACGATTCTGTCTCAGTGTGGGCTGTTCTCGCTATAAGAAAAAGCGTCACGTCAGCGGCGCTTTTTGATGTTTTGATGGATCAGCTCTATGAGTGTGCAGGTGACAATTCCTATCGTATAAGCTATGATATCGCTCCATAAAAATCCGTACCCCAGCACGAGGCCGCCGAGCGAAGTGTCCCTGATCCGGTCGATCCACTCAGCATGGTACAGCTGGCTGCATTCGATAATAACGCAAAATGAAAGGCTGATAATGCCTGTCGTGATGGTTTTCATCGTTTGAAACAGAAAGCCGCAGCCCGTAAAAATCATTGCGGCCCACAGCGCATCTCCGAGATAGGCATTGACGCTAGCCGGAAGAAAACTGGAGAATGCTCTTGACCCCAGTCCCAATCCAATGATGAATATTGTAAAGGCCGCATATATGAACCGGTTCCTTCTCATTAATGATTGATACCTCTTCTCGCATTTTTCCTCCCATGTATTGTAAGGAATCCATCCTCACTTTGTCCATAAAAAAAGCGGTTGAACAGCCGCAGGTACTTTATCTTGCTCTTAGATTGACATGGTTGGCTGTCTGGTCTTCTCCAATGACGAAATGAAGCTCATAGCGGCCTGTATCATAGATATAGTCGATTTCATCCGTGAATGGGACAGTTAAAATTCGATCGGCGGGGCCAATTTGATCGCTCAGTACATCCGGTGTAACCCCTCCAAGATTCAGATGGCGTTCTACTCCGGTTCCGAAGTAACGGATTTCTGAAATGGTCATGTCTTTGTTATAGGAAAAGCCGTAACCGGGATTTCCCATATTCCAGCTGTATAAATCAAACATATTGTTTCCTCCAGCCGGTCTTTCCGGTTCTCCCATCTTGGCATGGACATCCCCTTTTGTGCTTTTGTTCATCGTAAGGCCTTGTACCTGCTGCGGCATTTCACCTGTAAAAGCGGTGTTATAAAGACTTTTTACAAGCTCAGCGGATGATGAGGTTGTTTCTTCAGCAGGCGGATTTGCCTGAGCGGCAGCTTTCGCCGGAATTGCCGTCCCAAAGCCAAAAACAGTACATGACAGTGCTGCCGCCGCTGTTAATGCGGAAATGGTTTTCTTCATGGTTCTCCCTCCCTTTTTGTCTATCATGTCGTTTCCCGGTGTTCGTGCATTAAAACATTCCTATGCGCTCTGTATGTTTTAATCAGCACATGTAAGGGAACTGAAATGGGTAATTCGGTATATAAACGCAAGAAAGGGGAATGGAGATGGCGGACACAAAAAAAGTAACAATTAACGGCGTTGAGCTAGAGACAGCCGGAGACCAGACGGTGCTGCAGCTTTTGAATAACAGTTCAATCGAAGTGCCGCAAGTATGCTATCATCCGAGCCTTGGGCCGATTGAAACATGTGATACGTGTATCGTCAGCATCAATGGTGAGCTGAAGAGATCGTGCTCTGCTGAAATGAAGGATGGCGATGTCATTGATACGGTTTCGTCTGATGTGAAAAAAGCACAGGTCATCGGGATGGATAAAATCTTATATAATCATGAGCTTTACTGTACAGTTTGTGATTACAACAATGGAGGATGCGAAATACATAATACGGTGAAGGAAATGAAAATCAATCACCAAAGCATCCCGTTTGATCATAAGCCTTATCATAAGGATGAATCCCATCCGTTTTACCGGTATGATCCTGATCAATGTATTTTGTGCGGCCGCTGTGTCGAAGCATGCCAAGATGTACAGGTGACAGAAACACTGACGATTGACTGGGAGCGGGAACGCCCGCGTGTCATTTGGGATCATGACGTGCCGATTAACGAGTCGTCATGTGTGTCGTGCGGCCATTGCTCAACCGTATGTCCGTGCAACGCGATGATGGAAAAAGGAATGGAAGGGGAAGCAGGATATTTAACAGGCATCAATAACAAGTCACTGCGCCCGATGATTGAGATCACGAAAGGCGTAGAGACAGGTTACGGCTCGATTCTCGCCATTTCTGACATGGAATCTGCCATGCGTGATGAACGAATCAAAAAAACCAAAACCGTCTGCACCTATTGCGGTGTCGGCTGCAGTTTTGATGTTTGGACAAAGGGCAGAGATATTCTGAAAGTGGAGCCGCAGGAGGAGGCGCCCGCCAATGGCATTTCCACTTGTGTAAAAGGCAAGTTCGGCTGGGATTTTGTAAACAGCGAGGAGCGTCTGACAAAACCGCTCATCCGCGAAGGCGACCATTTCCGGGAAGCAGAGTGGGAGGAAGCTTTAACACTGATCGCCGGCAAGTTCACTGAATTGAAAGAAGAATGTGGCCCTGACTCACTTGCTTTTATCACGTCGTCTAAATGTACGAATGAAGAATCCTACCTGATGCAAAAGCTGGCCAGAGGGGTTATCGGCACAAATAATGTGGATAACTGCTCGCGCTATTGCCAGTCTCCGGCTACTGCCGGACTGTTCCGGACAGTCGGATATGGCGGTGACTCAGGATCGATTACAGATATCGCCCAGGCAGATCTAGTTTTGATTATCGGTTCGAACACGTCAGAGTCGCACCCGGTATTGTCTACCCGCATTAAACGGGCTCACAAGCTGAGAGGGCAGAAGGTCATCGTGGCCGATATCAGAAAACACGAAATGGCTGAGCGTTCTGATCTATTTGTCCAGCCGCGTGCCGGATCAGATATCGTCTGGCTGAATGCCATCGCCAAATATCTGATTGAAAGCGGCAAGGCCGATGAACGCTTTTTGCAGGAAAGGGTCAACGGTCGGGATGAATACGTGAAAAGCCTTGCGCCGTACACACTTGAATATGCAGAGGAGAAAACCGGAATTGATAGACAAACCCTGATCCAAATGGCTGAAATGATTCATGAGGCTGACAGTGTGTGCGCGTTGTGGGCCATGGGTGTGACCCAGCACATTGGAGGCAGCGATACAAGCACTGCGATTTCAAATTTGCTGCTTGTCACAGGTAACTACGGAAAACCGGGTGCGGGTTCTTATCCATTACGCGGCCATAACAACGTCCAGGGGGCAAGTGACTTCGGAAGCATGCCTGACAGCCTGCCGGGCTATGAAAAAGTGAAGGATGAACAAGTCCGCAAGAAATACGAACAAGCCTGGGGTGTGCAGCTGCCGAAGGAGCCGGGCATGACCAACCATGAAATGATTGAAAAAATCCATTCCGGACAGCTGAAAGCGATGTATGTAAAAGGGGAGGAAATGGGTCTTGTCGACTCAAATATCAATCATGTGCACGCCGCATATGAAAAGCTTGATTTCTTTGTTGTGCAGGACATTTTCCTATCTCGGACGGCAGAATTTGCAGATGTTGTTCTTCCCGCGAGCCCGAGCCTTGAAAAAGAAGGAACCTTTACAAATACTGAACGCCGTATTCAGCGTTTATACCAGGTATTTGAACCTCTGGGTGAATCAAAGCCGGACTGGCAGATTATTATGGAGATAGCGAATAAGCTTGGGGCCAATTGGAATTATGAGCATCCTTCCGACATAATGGAAGAAGCTGCAATGCTGTCACCAATTTATGCAGGAGTAACCTATGAACGTCTTGAGGGCTACAATTCCCTGCAATGGCCTGTTCGTGCTGATGGGAAGGATTCGCCTTTACTCTTTACAGAGCGTTTTCCTTTCCCGGACGGCAAAGCGATTCTTTATCCGGTTCAATGGACTGAGCCCGAGGAGTTCGGTGAAGAATATGATATCCATGTAAATAACGGCAGGCTCTTGGAGCATTTCCACGAAGGAAACCTGACGTATAAATCAAAAGGCATTTCTGAAAAAACGCCGCATGTATTCTTAGAAATTTCTCCAGAGCTTGCGGCAGAACGGGGGATTCAGGACGGGACCCTTGTCAGACTCACATCGCCTTTTGGAAATGTGAAGGTGAAATGTCTGATCACCGATCGTGTCAAAGGGAAGGAAGTGTATCTGCCAATGAACGATTCTGGGGAAGCGGCGATTAACCTGTTAACAGGCAGCCACGCGGACAAGGATACCGACACGCCTGCTTACAAAGAAACATCAGCGAAGATGGAAATCTTGAAGCAGGATGGAATCAATCCGCTGCCTAAAATCAATCACCGCAACGGAAACCCGCAGCCGCAAATTGGTGTGCAGGTTCATAAGAAATGGGCGCGGAAGGATTACATTTTCCCTGGCGACGCAGTGAAAAGGGGGCTTGGGCACAATGGCTAAAGCGATTAAACGCATTCAGAAAGTACAGGTGACCGAAGAAGATCAGCGCAAACGTGATTTAGAAGAAATCGAAGATGCCTTAGTCGACAACAAAGAAGCCATTCTGGAGACGCTGCAAATGCTTGGGCACATGAACGATCGGGGCGTACTGCCCTTGCTCCGCGGTCTTTTTGGCCAAGGTGATAAAGTCCTTGACATCCTAGTGAAAAAGGCAGATACAGAGGAAACGGCCAATATGCTTAAAAACCTGCTTCTCCTGTTTGGAACGCTTGGCATGCTGGATGTCAAACAGCTGGAGCCGCTCATTTTGAAAGTGAATGCCGGTGTGGCGAACGCGGTAGAACAGAAGAACAGTGAAGAGAAAACAGGTTATTTTGATATCATCCGGTCGCTTAAAGACCCGGAAATCAACAAAGCGGTTACGCTGCTGTTCTCCTTTTTAAAAGGAATGGGACAAGATACAAAGGAGCTGGAACGCACAACTCAGCCTCCGGAGCATCAAAAACATCATCAGGAACCCCGAGAGAAAAGGGGAATGGATAAGCGAGATTGACCACCCACCCGAGCCGGCTGCTGCCAGCTCGGGTTTTTTGATGAAAAGGTCTAATGGACTAGTAAAAAGTATTCATATTCTAGGAATAAGTAAGTTTGTAACGAATGAAATAGAAAAAATTGATGCTTTCTTATCTGTTAAGAAAAGGAAAAATCTGATTATAATAGAAAACGATTACTTTAGATGGGGGAACAATCATGAAAAAAGTCTTATTGTTATTATCTGTCTTGACGATCGGGTTTGCACTTTCTGCGTGCAGCCAATCAAGCGATGCGTCTGAAAAGGAAAAGCCGAAAGAAAAAAAATCGCAAGAAGAGCTTGAAAAGGAACTTGATAAGGAACTGAAAAAAGGCGGTGAGCCGAAGATTAAAAAAGATGATCAAATACATAAAATAGGAGAAACGTTTAAAGCGGGACATACGAATTTTACAGTGAATAAAGTTGATAGAGTGCAAAAAGGTGAATATTCGAAATTTGGAGGAGCTGTAGGCTCGAAGCCAAAAACAATAAAAGATGATGAGGAACGGCTCATTATAGAAGTTACGATAGAAAACATAGGGAAAGATTCAGTGCAATACAATTTTCTCGGGTTAGACTTAAAAGACAAGAAAAATCAATCAGTCCAGCCGGTTTTTTCAATAGAAGAGAAGGGCAGGATCCTGATGACAGGAACACTGACACCAGGGAAAAAGGTTACAGGTGTACTCAGTTATGTCATCCCTAAAGGAGAACAGAAACATTACACACTGGTATATAATCCGTTTTTAGCTGATACAAATAGCAGTAATACTGAAGAGAGAGTAAAGGACGATATTGATTATTTGGTGAAATTAGATTAGAACTTGATTTAAAGCTGCACGTTTTTCATTAGTGAAACGTGCATTTTTTATAGAGAAAAATAACTTGAAAGGACGAGTGATAAACGTGCAAACCAAGTGGCTTGAACGGGCCCAGCGGATTCAGGCGATCGCACAGTCGGGGCTTGCTTTTTCCAAGGATGTGTATGACAGGGAAAGGTACGAAGAGCTGATGAAGCTCAGCTCAGAGATGATGGCGGATTACTCGAAGAAGGACATTGAAGTCATCACTGATTTATGGAAAGGCGAGAAAGGCTATCCGACACCGAAGGCGGATGTTCGCGGCGCGGTATTTCGAGAGAATTGCATATTGCTTGTCCGGGAGAAGCATGACGAGCTGTGGTCACTTCCGGGCGGGTTTTGCGAAATTGGTTTATCGCCCGCTGAAAATGTGATCAAGGAAATCAAAGAAGAGTCGGGGTACGATACAGTGCCTTCTCGATTACTGGCCGTGCTGGACAGCCATAAGCATCCTCACCCCCCTCAGCCTTATCATTACTATAAGATCTTCATTGAATGCAGCATAACGGGCGGGCAGCAGAAAACCGGGATTGAGACGAACCATGCCGCTTTTTCCGGAAGACAGGCTCCCGCCGCTTTCTCCGAAACGAAACACTCAGTCACAGCTCAGCATGCTTTTTGACTTTCAGCGTCATCCGGATAAGAAAATCGTATTTGATTAAACAAAAAAGAGCCGGAGGCTCTTTTTTGTTTTACAAGACAATATGTTTTTGGCTGGCAAGCTTCAGAAGGGTTAGTACCGAATCAGCTTGTTTATGGCCGAGCCTTTGTTTTAGTTTGCTTTCTTCAACTAAACGGCTTCCATATATGTCGACAGAGGCTTTGTCAACGACAGTATGCCAGTTTTCCTGTTTTGATCCCTCAACGAGCGGCTTTGAATGTCTCTCAGAAAAAGAGAACACAAACAATACAAATGCAAGTGAAAGTACGATGCCGACAACGAGTTTCTTGCGGTTGATCTGTGCTGTCATTTGTTCTCTCCTTCACCATTTTACTTTCTATTTAATCATATCTTTCGCTTGGATTACATAATGGAAAAGTCATCTTTTAAAGTAGTGCTTATGTTGCGAATGAGGATGGCGTGTGAGATTTTCATAAGCTATTGATTGCGGTTCTTATATGGATGGGCATGCCTAAGGTCACATTGTGAATCAAATCGGGTGTGCGTAATAGAAAAAAATTGAAAGATTATGGTAAGATGAACAACATTCGAGGGGGATTATATGATGCCTGCACCGGCATCTTGAAAACCTGCCTGCTGTGTCAGACGACAAAATGGATATCCCTCTTTTTTTCGATAGCAGGAGGTGGTGAAGTTCGTCAATTGCTGAATCTTTTCTTTCATGGGGAGGGGAAACGCATGAATGTGGTAAATCGGCGACAAGCTTTGCAGCGTGCATTGATGAACGGAAAAAATAACCAGGATGCTTATCATCCGTTTCCGTGGTACGAATCGATGAGAAAGGAAGCGCCTGTTTCCTTTGATGAAGAAAATGAAGTGTGGAGCGTTTTTCTTTATGATGATGTCAAAAAAGTCATTGGGGATAAAGAGCTTTTCTCCAGTTATATGCCGGAGCAGACAAGTTCTATCGGAAATTCAATCATTAATATGGACCCGCCAAGGCATACGCAAATCCGTTCAGTTGTGAATAAAGCGTTCACACCGCGCGTGATGAAGCAATGGGAACCGAGAATTCAGGAAATCACAGATGAACTGATCCAAAAATTTCAGGGACGAAGCGAGTTTGATTTGGTTCAAGATTTCTCATATCCGCTTCCTGTCATTGTGATATCCGAGCTTTTAGGCGTGCCTTCAGAGCATATGGATGCGTTTAAGACATGGTCTGATATATTGGTGAGCACACCAAGGGATGGAAGTGAGGAGGCGGAGAAAGTCTTTCTGGAAGAGCGAAACAAGTGCGAGGAAGAACTGGCCGCGTTTTTTGCCGGCATCATAGAAGAAAAACGGAAGAAACCGGAACAAGACATCATCTCCATTTTAATTAAAGCGGAAGAAACCGGCGACAAGCTTTCTGGAGAAGAGCTGATTCCGTTTTGTACATTGCTGCTGGTGGCGGGAAACGAAACGACAACGAACTTGATTTCAAACGCGATGTACAGCATTTTAGACACGCCGGGTGCCTATGACGAATTGCGGCGGCATCCAGAGCTGGTGCCTCAGGCGGTGGAGGAAGCTCTGCGTTTCAGAGCGCCCGCACCTGTTTTGAGACGCATTGCCAAGCGGGATACGGAGATCAGGGGCCATCAGATGAAAAAAGGTGATATGGTTCTGGCTTTTGTAGCATCAGCAAATCGTGATGAAGCGAAGTTTGACAGGGCGCACATGTTTGATATTCACCGCCATCCCAATCCGCATATTGCGTTTGGCCACGGCATTCATTTTTGTCTCGGGGCTCCGCTTGCACGGCTTGAAGCAAAGATCGCGTTAACATCCTTGATTTCTGCTTTTCCTCATATGGAATGCGTCAGTATCACTCCGATTAAAAACAGTGTGATATACGGATTAAAAAGCTTCCGAGTGAAAATTTAATAGATAAGGAGACTGGAGATTCATGAAAAAGCACCATATTTCGATTATCAACATCCCGGCGTACGGGCATGTCAATCCTACGCTTGCATTAGTGGAGAAGCTTTGTGAGAAAGGGCATCGTGTCACATATGCGACGACTGAGGAGTTCGCCGCCAGTGTTCAGCAAGCCGGTGCAGAAGCATTGATCTATCATACATCCTTGAATATTGATCCTAAGCAAATCAGGGAGATGATAGAAAAAAATGAGACGCCGATCAGTCTCTTAAAAGAATCACTTAGCATTCTTCCGCAGCTTGAGGATTTATATCAGAATGATCATCCTGATCTGATTATCTATGATTTTATTGCGCTAGCGGGAAAATTGTTTGCTGACAAGCTTCATATACCGGTCATCAAGCTTTGTTCCTCATATGCCCAAAATGAATCCTTTCAGCTCGGAAGTGAAGACATGCTGTTAAAAATGAAAGAAGCAGAGGCTGAATTTAAAGCCTATTTGGAGCAAGAGCAATTGCCGGCTGTTTCATTTGAACAGTTAGCTGTGCCGGAAGCATTAAATATTGTCTTTATGCCGAAGTCTTTTCAGATTCAGCATGAGACGTTCGATGACCGTTTCTGTTTTGTCGGCCCATCCCTTGGGAAACGGACGGAACAAGAAAGTTTGGAAATTGAAAAGGGTAATGGCCCGCTTATGCTGATTTCATTGGGAACGGCGTTTAACGCATGGCCGGAATTTTACAAGATGTGCATCGAGGCATTTCGGAATTCTTCATGGCAAGTGATTATGTCTGTCGGAAAAACGATTGATCCTGAAAGCCTGGATGAGATCCCTGCTAACTTTACCATTCGCCAAAGCGTGCCGCAGCTTGAGGTATTGGCGAAAGCCGATTTGTTTATTTCTCATGGCGGGATGAACAGTACGATGGAGGCGATGAATGCCGGTGTGCCGCTCGTCGTCATTCCGCAAATGTATGAGCAGGAGCTCACTGCAAAGCGTGTCGATGAATTAGGCCTTGGCGTTTATTTGCCGAAAGAAGAAGTGACTGTTTCCAGGCTTCAGGAAGCGGTTCAGGCGGTATCCGGTGATCAAGAGGTGCTCAGCCGCGTCAAGAATGTGCAAAAGGATGTAAAAGAAGCAGGCGGAGCGGAGCGTGCGGCAGCTGAGATTGAAGCGTTTATAAAAAAATCCGCTGTACCGCAGTAACATAAAAACCGAAATCAATTTGATTTCGGTTTTCTGTTTAAATGTTTTTTTTCATCCCGCATCTCCGGCATTCTCTCAAAAACTTTCCGCCTTTTACGGAGCTTTTGAACAGTGTGTAGTCACAATTGTCGCAGCGCCCGCTGTGGACGTCCGGATATTCGTTGAATTCGTAAATAACCGATGTGTCGTAGCCTTTTGTTTCGTATTCTTCTTTTGTTTCCATAATCGATCCTCCGTTAAAAAAACGTGTCTATTGTTTATATTATAGCATGCACCCGGTGTATTCAACGGGTAATGAGAGGCATTTGGTTCATCTTGATTTCTCCTTTGATTTGCGACACAATAGCTTTATTAAAGGTTATATACATATAAAGCCTAAGCTGGCAAAGAGGAGAGGAACGGATATGGGGAAAGGTTTACATGGAAAACGCGTTGCGATCGGCGGTTCTCGGAAAACGGAAGAAATCAGCACAATCATTGAAAAACAGGGCGGAATTCCTGTCGTCCGTTCTCTCCAAGGAACGGTATATTTGGCAGAGGAACAGGTGGAGCCGGAGCTGCGCAAATTTGCGGAAGAAAAAGCCGATTGGGTGATCTTTACGACAGGCATCGGTACGGAGACGCTTGTGAAGATGGCAGAGAAAATCGGCGTAAAGGACGAGTTCCTGCTGGCGATTCGCCAGGCTAAAGCGGCATGCCGAGGGTACAAAACATTGTCTGCGTTAAAAAAGCTCGGAATCACAGCAGAGGCTTCTGATGAAGATGGGACAACCAGCGGATTGATCCGGTCCTTGGAGCCTTACGACTTTTCAGGAAAAAAAGTAATGGTGCAGCTTCACGGAGAAAATGCACCCGCCCTTATAGCATTTTTGAAAGAAAAGGGAGCTTCAGTTTTGCCGATCCTTCCATATCAGCATATCCCGCCAGAGAAGGAAACGGTGGAACAGTTATGCCGGGAACTGCTGAATGGTGAATTGGATGCTGTTTGTTTTACCACGGCGATTCAGGTTCGTTCTCTGTTTGATTTTGCCAAGGAGCGCGGCTTTATCAATGAAGTGAAGGCTGTATTCGAAGAGCGTGTCATCGCAGCGGCTGTCGGAAAAGTGACTGCTGAAGCGCTGCGGGAAGAAGGCATCACAAGGCTGCTTGCACCGGAGATTGAGCGGATGGGCGCGATGATTATTGAGCTGTCCAAGTATTATGAAGAAAAGGAATAACCAGTACAAAAGCCGCTTTCCAAATGGGAAGCGGCTTTGTCGTTATCCATTTTCCTTTAATTGCTGATGCGCGGTGAATAATGACGGGTATGTCAGCACGCTTAAGATCACACATGTCAGCGCAGCGGACGCCATCGTTGTAAAAACAATCAAAAGCTGAAAGCGAACCGCCTGAATCGGATCGGCGCCCGCTAAGATTTGGCCGGTCATCATGCCGGGAAGCTGGACAAGCCCAAGTGTTTTCTGGCTTTCCAGCGTCGGGATCATACTCATTTTCATCGCAGAAGTAAGAATACGCTGTATGGATTGCTTCGGTGTGCCTCCAAGAGACAATATTAATTGAATTTCTTCTTTGCGAACTTCGACTTCTGAGCTGAGCCGGTTTAAAAATAGACTGGAAAGCACCATCGAATTTCCGATGACCATTCCGCTGATCGGGATGACATACCGTGCCGTAAGCGGGATGATGTGAAGCGCCAGAAGAATGCCTTGGGTGACGATTTCTACAATCGCTAAGGCCAGAAACACCTTCCAAAAAGAACCGATTTTCATTTTCTTTCGTTTGACGACGTTTTGAGCCGCCACACCCAGCATTAACAGCACCATCAGCAGGATAAACACAGGGTGGTCTCCATGAAATATCAGCGACAGCACATAACCGATCACAAGCAGCTGTACCGCCGCCCGGATCGTTGCGATTATCATATCTTTTTCAACGCCGGTTTTAAAGGATTTTGATAAAAACAAGGCAATCAGCACAAAGATCATGGTTAATGAGAGAGAAAGGTAATCCATTACCGTGTGCCTCCCTTCAAAAATTCACGGGCTGCTTCATGCTGAGGACGCGAGAAAAATGTGTCTGTCTCCGCGATTTCCAACAGCCGGCCATCAGCCATAAACCAAATGGTATCGGCTACTCGTTTCGCCTGCTCCATGTTATGGGTCACCCACATCACCGTCAGTTTTTTCTCTTGATGCTGCTTTTTGATTAGCTCTTCAATCTCCAGAGCAGAAACAGGGTCCAGGGCAGATGTAATTTCGTCCAATAATAGGATGGAGGAAGGGTTTGCGAGTGTTCTGGCAAGTGAGAGCCTTTGCCGCTGTCCGCCGGATAAATCCTTGGCGCTCCTGTCTAACAGCTCTGGAGACAGGCCTGTCAGTGAAGCGAGCTCTTCAGGAGAGTAAAGCTGGGTTTGATGCAGCTTCTGTACCAGACTCAAATTGTCACGCACCGTTCCGTCAAGGACGGGAGCGGATTGAAAGGCGAGTGCGGCCGTCCGCCTTAGTTTATTCACATTCCAGTCTCTGACTTCCTTTCCGTAAATCTTCACTTCACCGTGATCCGGTGTTTTCATCAAATTACACATGGACAGCAGTGTGCTTTTACCTGAACCGGAAGGGCCCAAAACGGCCACGATTGCTCCCTGTTGAATGTCTCCGGTGACAGCCTTCAATACGTCATAGGTTTGTCCCTCTTGTTCATAGCTTTTTCGCACAGATGTGAATGAGATCGCTGGTATATCGTCTTTTTGATTGTTTGCTTCCATTAAAATATCACCTTTCAGTTAAGTGGGCTTAGACTCTACATAAATATAACGTGAAACAGGTCTCTTTTGGAAGGAGTTAAAAAAGAAAGGAGAACGGGTTTTCGCCCATTCTCCAGCCGCTGCTATGCAGTCAGATTTGACTGCGTTTTCTTTTTGGGTTTTTGTTGGGAAGCGAAGGTATGTAGCACCATTCCGGCAATAATGATCATTAAGCCGGTAAACGATAAAATGGAAGGGAAAACTCCTGACAGCAGGATTATTTCACCAAGCAAAGCGAATATCACTTCCCCGGATTGTGTTGCTTCAACAGCAGCGAGCTTTTGCGGGTTATCCCTTACCATATCCGTTGCCCAGAAAAATAAAACGGTCGCAATGATGCCTGAGCTGACGGCAACGATAAAGGATTGAACGGTTTGCCCCGCTGTCGGAAGGCCATCTGACCACCAGCCGTAAGCTGCCAATACAAGCCAGAATGGAAGGCTTGCAAGGGTCATTCCCAGCACGCGCTGAAATGTATCAAGCCTGCCTCCGTATTGCTCAAGCATTCTCCGGTTTCCCAGCGGGTAGGCGAAAGCCGCGATGACAACCGGCAGCACGCTGAAGAGCAGCAGTTTTCCGGAAAGCGATTCTGCATGCTGGAGCTGTATCAGTGCCGCTCCGATCAGAATGACGACGGAAGTGCCCAGTGAAACAAGGGGAATCTTTTGCCGAACGAGCAAAGTGCCTCCAGGCGTGTCTTTTTTCTCATAGAAAAATGGAGACAGCAGCACACCGGCTACAATGGTAATTTGCCATGTTCCGGCTACGAGCCAGCCCGGCCCGAATGCGGCGGCAAACGTGATTGGCGCATAAAAAAGCACAAAGCCGACAAAGCTCCACTTTATCCAAAATAACGGCTTTTTCCGCATTTCTTGTAAAAGAGGAACGAACTTCCCTTTCATTATGACAATCAGACATAAAAACGGAACCATAAATATAAAGCGTAACGAGGCGCTCCAAAGCCAGCTGCCTCCGGATAATTCCATCGCCCTGTTTAAAATAAAGGTAACGGCGAAAAAGAGAGAAGCCAATATTCCGATTACAATTGCTTTCATCAAATCCCTCATTCTGGCATTATTTTTTTATACTATACTACCCGGGATGATACAGATCAACGGAATTGTGAGAAAATAATGATGTTTTACAGATCAATAGATGTGGAAGACAGAAATAGGGAGGCGAAATGATGGAAACAGAAACGTACTTTTTTCAGGATGACGGAAGGATTCCAAATCACCCTGATTTTCCGCTCGTTATCTATAAAAGTGTTTTTATGGGACGTGCTGAACTGGCAGAGCGGATCGTCAACCGGCATGGCTGGCTAAACAGCTGGTCGGGCAGTGTTTTTCCGTACCATCATTATCATAGCAACACGCATGAAGTCCTAATCGCAGTCCGAGGGGAGGCTGTTATTCAATTTGGGGGAGAAAAAGGAGCTGCTATTCCTATCAAAACGGGCGACGCAGCGGTCATTCCAGCCGGTGTCGGGCATAAAAAGCTAAGCGCGAGCCCGGATTTTACCGTGATCGGCGCTTATCCAGAAGGTTCTCGGTATGATATAAAGACGGGAAAGCCCGATGAAAGAGCGGCTGCGCTAGAGAATATAGAGCAAGCAGTACTTCCGGCATTGGATCCAGTTACAGGAAAAAGAGAACCTCTATTGGACATATGGGTAAGTCGCAGGGGAGAAAATTGTTGGATTGTCAATAACTAGTGCTGAAGAAATGTTATGACACGGGCACCATATAAATTAATTTCATAATCGAAGCAATTCACGTTCAAATTTTGTTCAAAAAGTGTTATCATATAGAAGGTAATCAAATTGGAGTTTTTTGTGTTTGCTATTTTCAGAGAGAGTAAAGGATTTTGACTTATTCAATGGTTTATTTTTGAGATAAAAATAATACTGAATATGGCAAGATGAAAAACTGGGTAGTAAACATTTATTTTTGCGAATGATTGTGCATGAATTCACAATCCTTCTTCTCATGCTTTCAAACATGAGATCAGGGAGAGGCACTACCCTTTCCAAAAAATCAGCATACTGCTTATAGTAAAGGAGAATTGGATATGCCAGAAACAATCGATCAAACAAATGCGTCTGTCAGCCAAAGCCAGCAAGATCTTATTGATCAGCTGTTAAAGCCAGAAGTTCAAGAATCACTGACTGTTTTAGTTGACCAGCTTCCAAAGCTGACTGAGTTAGTGAATATTTTAACGAAGTCTTATGATTTCGCTCAGTCTGTTGCGACTGACGAAGTATTGAAAAGCGATACAGTCGGTGCGATCACTGAAATTCTTGAGCCTGTAAAAGAAACAGCAAAAGAAGTGGCTGCGACTGCAATCGAAGCGAAAGACCGCGCGGATGCTAGCAACGAAACGATTGGACTTTTCGGCCTGTTGCGCATGCTGAAAGATCCTCAAGCTCAAAAGCTGTTCCGTTTTGCTAACAGCTACCTTGAAATCATGAACGAAAAACAAAAATAATCTCAGATTCAAATTGATATAAAGGACGGAGGATATACGATGTCAAAACATATTGTCATTTTAGGCGCTGGTTATGGCGGTGTTCTTTCTGCTTTAACAGTTCGCAAACACTACACAAAAGAACAAGCACGCGTGACAGTGGTAAACAAATACCCAACTCACCAAATCATTACGGAATTACACCGTCTTGCAGCAGGCAACGTGTCTGAAAAAGCGGTTGCAATGCCGTTAGAAAAACTTTTCAAAGGCAAAGACATTGATCTTAAAATCGCGGAAGTCAGCTCTTTCTCTGTTGATAAAAAAGAGGTTGCGCTTGCTGACGGTTCTACATTAACTTACGATGCGCTAGTAGTAGGCCTTGGTTCTGTCACTGCTTACTTCGGCATCCCAGGACTTGAAGAGAACAGCATGGTTCTTAAATCTGCTGCTGATGCGAACAAAGTCTTCAAACATGTTGAAGACCGTGTACGTGAGTACTCTAAAACGAAAAACGAAGCAGATGCAACAATCCTTATCGGCGGAGGCGGCTTAACAGGCGTTGAGCTTGTCGGTGAGCTTGCTGACATCATGCCGAACCTTGCGAAAAAATACGGCGTAGATCATAAAGAAATCAAATTGAAACTGGTTGAAGCAGGTCCGAAAATCCTTCCTGTTCTTCCGGATGATCTTATCGAACGTGCTACTGCAAGTCTTGAAAAACGCGGCGTTGAGTTCTTAACAGGCCTTCCTGTTACAAATGTAGAAGGAAACGTAATTGATCTGAAAGACGGATCAAAAGTGGTTGCCAACACATTTGTTTGGACTGGCGGCGTACAAGGTAACCCATTAGTAGGTGAATCAGGCCTTGAAGTGAACCGCGGACGTGCGACAGTAAATGACTTCCTGCAATCTACATCACATGAGGATGTATTCGTTGCTGGAGACAGCGCAGTTTACTTTGGTCCAGACGGCCGTCCATATCCGCCAACTGCACAAATCGCATGGCAAATGGGTGAGCTGATCGGTTACAACCTATTCGCTTACTTAGAAGGAAAAACACTTGAAACATTTCAGCCAGTAAACTCTGGTACACTTGCAAGTCTTGGACGCAAAGATGCGGTTGCCATCATTGGTGCTAATTCTACACCGCTTAAAGGTCTTCCTGCTTCCTTGATGAAAGAAGCAAGTAACGTTCGCTACTTAACACACATTAAAGGACTATTCAGCCTGGCTTACTAATCCTTTGTTGTGGTTCAGACATTGCCAAAGCGTTCCTTTCGGGATGCTTTCCGGCAATGTCTTTTTTATTTAGTTTGCTAACGTTAACATTTCATTTTCAAAAAAGAGATTGATCCCAGAGGAATATAAAGGTAAAATAAAACCATATCAAAATGTTAACGTTAACATTTTGAAATAGAATGAAAGACGGTGAGGACATGGAACCCTTTATGGGCGAAAATTTTTTGCTGAAAAATGAAACCGCTGTCAAACTTTATCATCATTATGCGAAAGACATGCCGATTATTGATTACCACTGCCACTTAAGCCCGAAAGAAATCTATGAAAATAAGAGATTTCAAAACATCACAGAAGCCTGGCTGTATGGAGACCATTACAAATGGCGCATCATGAGAGCCAATGGGATTGATGAGACATACATTACAGGCGATGCGACTGATGAGGAGAAATTTATGGCTTGGGCGAAAACCGTGCCGATGGCGATCGGCAATCCGCTCTACAATTGGACTCACTTAGAACTGCAGCGTTTTTTTGGAATTTATGAGATTTTAAATGAGCAATCCGCGCCGGCTATATGGAAACGGACGAATGAACTGCTCCAAGGAGAAGGCTTCGGGGCAAGGGATTTGATTGTGAAATCCAATGTGAAAGTAGTATGCACAACCGATGACCCTGTCGATTCTCTCAAATACCACCTCTTATTAAAAGAGGAAAAAGATTTTCCTGTCAGTGTGCTGCCGGGATTTCGGCCGGATAAAGGGCTGGAAATCAATCGCGAAGGCTTCCCGGATTGGGTGCAGGCGCTTGAAAGGGCTGCATCACTGTCGATTACAACCTATGATGAGTTTTTGGAGGCTCTTGAAGAACGAGTGCGTTTCTTCCATTCAGTCGGCGGCAGAGTATCTGATCATGCGATTGATTCAATGGTGTATGCCGAAACGGACAAAGAGGAAGCGGGCCTCATTTTTACCGCAAGATTAAAAGGGGAACAGGTTTCTTGCGAAGCTGAGAAGAAATTCAAGACATATACGCTTCAATTTCTTTGCGGATTGTATGCTGAGCTTGACTGGGCGATGCAGTTTCATATCAATGCACTCAGAAATACGAATATAAAAATGATGAAGAAATTGGGACCGGATACAGGCTATGATTCTATGAATGACGAAAAAATTGCGAAGCCTTTGTACAGGCTGCTGAACTCCGTCGAAATGAAAAACCAGCTGCCGAAAACGATTTTATATTCGCTCAATCCAAATGATAACTATGTCATTGCCAGCATGATCAATAGCTTTCAAGACGGCATCACGCCTGGGAAAATACAATTCGGCACAGCATGGTGGTTTAACGATTCCAAGGATGGGATGCTCGACCAAATGAAAGCGTTATCAAACGTCGGGCTTTTCAGCCGTTTTATCGGCATGCTGACTGATTCCAGAAGCTTTTTGTCGTATACACGCCATGAGTACTTCAGACGGATTGTCTGCAATCTGATCGGCGAATGGGCTGAAAACGGTGAAGTGCCGAAAGATATGGAGCTTCTTGGCGGTATCGTACAAGGCATTTGCTATCACAATGCGAAACTATATTTTCAATTTCAAGAAGAAAAGGCAAACGTATAAAAGAGGTTCCGCTCAGAATAGTCTAGGTCATACTGAGCGGATATCTCACCGAAAATTCTTAAGACACAGAGGTGGAAGATGCGAGCAGAACTGGAAAATAAGGTTGTGTCGATTGAAACGGAGAAGAGGCTACCGCTGAAGGAGAAAATTTCCTATGGTTTTGGTGATTTTGGCAACGGTTTTATGTTTGATCTCGGTCAGATTTATTTATTGAAGTATTTCACTGATGTAGCGGGAATTCCGGCTGCAATGGCGGGGGGGATTTTTTTAGTCAGCAAGCTGTTTGCGGCGATTACAGATCCGATTGTCGGCTCATCAATTGATTATCGCAAAAATATCGGCAGGCGGGGGAAATTCAGGCCTTATTTATTAATCGGCAGTATTGTTCTTGCTGTGCTTACTGTTCTTATTTTTCTGTCCCCGAATGTATCAACGACAGGCAAGCTGATTTATGCGTATGCATCCTATATGCTGTGGGGCGTGGGCTATTCATTTGTAAACATTCCCTACGGCTCATTAGGAGCAGCGATGACTCAAAATACGGAAGATCGGACATCTATCTCTACTTTTCGCCAAATCGGCTCACTTGGGGCTTTGTTTATCACAAGCGTGGCCGTCATGCCGCTGCTCGTCAAGTTTGATAACCCGAAGGTAGGCTACCCGGTGGTCATGGGATTGTTTGCTGTTCTCGGTGTGCTTTGGTTTTATATTTGCTACCGCAACTGCAAGGAACGTATTGTTATTGCGGAAGCGCCAAAAGAGAAATTAACATTTTCATCTGTCGTCAAAACGTTTATAACGAACAAACCGCTGTTAACCCTTGTCCTGATGACCATTTTTTCGATTTCCGCATACAACATTAAATCCGCAATGCTCGTATACTTCGCACAATATAACCTAGGCAATGTCGAACTGATGGCTTATATGAACTTTATCATTATTGGTTCTTCCTTTTTGGGCGTCGTGTTTCTGCCAAAGCTCGTCAAGATGTTTGGAAAGAAACAAACCGCAATGATCGGTTTCGGCATCAGCGTTGCCGCGGACCTGATCAACTTTATGCTTCCTTCAAATGTATATGTGTTTACCATCCTTGCAAGCATCGCGTTTATCGGAATCAGTATTCCCAATGGCATTACGTGGGCGCTTGTCTCAGATATCATTGACTATGGCGAGTGGAAATCCGGTGAGCGGAAAGAAGCAACGACGTATTCCCTCTTTAACTTCTCCCGGAAGCTTGCCCAGTCATTGTCTGGATTTCTCTCGGGGATCGGATTGGGACTTGTCGGATATATGCCGAACGTAGCCCAGACGGCACAGGCGCTGATCGGCATTAAAGCGCTTCTTCTTCTGTATCCCGCCATTGCTTTGGCATTAGCTATGATTATTATCGGTTTTCTTTATAAACTAACAGATCAGCAGCATGCCCAGATTGTCGAGGAGCTTCAGCATAGAAACTGATCAAACAATCCTATATAGAATATTTTGAATAGTTCGCAAGTAAAAATAATTTGTAAGGGTTTTCGCTAAGTGATGAAACTGAAAGAAAGGAGGCTCTTTATTGAATACGGTAACGATTTCCGCTGAAGAAGCGAAGGAACTGGTTCAGCAAAAGCTGATCGGCGCCAATTTAAATGAACGAGATGCCGAAAAAGTAGCAGACGTGCTCGTACACGCTGATTTACGCAATGTAAATTCTCATGGTGTTTTGCGAACAGAACATTATGTGAACAGGCTCAGGGCTGGAGGCATCAATCCAAAAGCGCGTCCCGTTTTTAAAGAAACGGGCCCGGTGACAGGAGTGCTGGACGGTGATGACGGGTTCGGCCATGTGATTGCCGATAAGGCGATGGCTCATGCCATTGAAATGGCAATGAAAAATGGTGTTGGCATGGTCACTGCGACAAACAGCAGCCATTGCGGAGCGTTAAGTTATTTTGTGCAAAAAGCGGCTGAGAAAAAACTGATCGGAATCGCTATGTCTCATACTGACAGTATTGTAGTCCCGTTTGGCGGGAGGTCTCCTTTTTTAGGCACGAATCCAATTGCTTATGGGGTGCCGGCAAAGCATAAAAAACCGTTTATCCTAGATATGGCGACCTCAAAAGTGGCATTTGGAAAGATTCTGCAGGCGCGTGAAGAGGGCACAGAAATACCAGAAGGGTGGGGAGTCGATGAAAACGGAGAGATGGTAACAGATCCTCATAAGGTCGTCTCACTTTCAACCTTCGGCGGTCCTAAGGGCTACGGGCTATCTGTTGTGGTGGATGTGTTTTCAGGCTTGCTGGCTGGGGCGGCTTTTGGGCCGCATATCGCTAAAATGTATGGCGATCTTGATCAAAATAGGAAGCTTGGACATTATGTTTGCGCGATCCATCCGTCCTATTTTACCGGACAAGATATGTTTTTAGAGCAGATGGACGCCATGCTTGATGAACTGCAGCAATCACCTCCGGCTAGAGGAGTCGAGCGCGTCTATGTGCCTGGCGAATTGGAGCAGCTGCATGAGGAAAGAAACAGGAAGCACGGGATTTCAATTGCTCGGAGCGTGTATGAATTTTTAAAAAGCAGGTGAGAAAATGAAAGCGGTTCAAGTGCGAAAAGCGTATGATTTGGTGACAGCAGACATGAAAAAGCCTGTTCTTTCAATGGCTGATGAGGTGCTCGTCAAAGTAAAACGAGTCGGAATTTGCGGTTCTGACATGCATATTTATCATGGCACGAATCCGCTTGCGACCCTTCCGAGAGTAATCGGACACGAGGTAACGGGAGAGGTGGAGGAGGTTGGTGCGAATGTTAAAGGCCTGAAAGCCGGCGACCATGTTGTGATTGAACCGATTTCTTATTGCGGAAACTGTTATGCCTGCCGTAAAGGCCGGCCGAATGTTTGCGCGAAGCTTTCTGTGTTTGGCGTTCATGAAGATGGCGGGATGCGGGAATATGTTGTGCTTCCTGAAAAGCAGCTTCACGTCGTTTCAAAAGAGCTGCCCTGGGAGGAGGCAGTGATGGCCGAGCCTTATTCGATAGGTGCCCAAGCCGTTTGGCGTGGACAGGTAGAAAAGGGCGATCGCGTTCTGATTCAGGGAGCGGGGCCTATCGGCATCTGTGTGTTAAAAATGGCAAAGCTTGCGGGTGCTTCCGTCATGATAACCGACTTAAATAATGAGCGGCTGGCATTTGCCACTGAGAACGGTGCGGACGCTGTTATGAATGTTCAAACAGAACATGCGGCTGAGCGGGTTCGGGAATGGACGGGAGGTGAAGGAGCCAATGTAGTCATTGATGCAGTCTGTCTCCCTGAGACTTTTGAGCTTTCTGTTGATGTCGTTTCTCCGGCAGGGCGTGTGGTGGTGCTTGGATTTGATGAGAGAGCGTCACAAATTCCTCAGCTCCCCATTACAAAAAAAGAAGTCACGATTACCGGCTCAAGACTCCAGACAAATCAGTTTCCGAAGGTTGTAAAGCTGCTGAATGAAGGCCGGTTAGCGCATAACGGGCTCGTCACCCATACGTTTTCAGTTGATGATGTCCATCACGCGTTTCAATTTATCAAGGAGCATCCCGACCAGGTGCGGAAGGCAGTGATCACATTTGATTAAAAGGCTCAATCCGGAGGTGCAGGATGAATATGACATTTCGATGGTATGGACGAGGCAACGATACAGTCACACTTGAACACGTGAAACAAATTCCCGGGGTGAAAGGCATCGTCTGGGCCCTCCATCACAAACCTGTTGGGGAAGTGTGGGAAATAGAAGAAATTAAAGCCGAGACGGAATATATACAATCCCATGGTTTTCATGCGGAGGTTGTCGAAAGCGTGAACGTTCATGAAGCGATTAAACTGGGCAGCGAAGAACGCGGCCGGTACATTGAACATTATAAGCAGACCATCCGCAATCTGTCTGCTTTTGGCGTGAAAGTGATTTGCTACAATTTTATGCCGATTTTCGACTGGACGCGCACCGACATGTTCCGTCCGCTGGAAGACGGCTCAACCGCTCTGTTTTTTGAGAAAGCCAAAGTGGAGAGCTTGGAGCCTCAAGAGCTGATCCGGACGGTGGAAGAAGCGTCTGACCTGACACTCCCGGGGTGGGAGCCTGAAAAAATGGCTCAGATCAAAGAACTGTTTGAGGCCTACAGGGCGGTCGATGAAGAACAGCTCTGGAACAATTTATCGTTCTTTTTGAAGGAAATTCTGCCGGTTGCTGAAGCGCACGGCATTCAAATGGCCATTCATCCGGATGACCCGCCTTGGCCGATTTTCGGATTGCCGCGTATTATCACAGGAGAGGCAAGCTATGAGAAGCTGCGGGCCATATCAGATTCACCTTCTAACTGCATCACCTTATGTACCGGTTCAATGGGGGCCAATCCCGCCAATGATATGGTGGAAATTGCTAAAACATATGCCGGGCTTGCTCCATTTTCACACATCCGTAATGTGAAGATCTTTGAAAATGGCGATTTTATTGAAACGTCTCATCTGACAAAGGACGGTTCAATTAATATTCATGGGGTTATGGCAGAACTGCACAAGCAGGATTACAACGGATATGTCAGGCCGGATCACGGTCGCCATATTTGGGGAGAGCAATGCCGTCCAGGCTACGGCTTATATGATCGCGCTTTAGGCATCATGTATTTGAACGGACTGTGGGACGCATACGAATCAATGGCGAAAAAAGAGGTGGAATTATGATTCCTCTTCATCATCGGCTGGCAGGTAAAGTTGCTGTTATCACAGGCGGTAGCGGTGTGCTCTGCTCGGCAATGGCCCGGGAGCTTGCCCGCCATGGTATGAAGGTGGCGATACTGAACCGGTCAGCTGAATCAGGCCAAGAGGTTGTGCGGGACATTACAGAAGCTGGCGGTACGGCATATTCCGTTTCTGCTGATGTGCTGAACAGGACGTCGCTTGAGAAGGCGAAGACTGAAATTCTTGGCCGATTTGGCGCTGTCAATTTGTTAATTAACGGAGCAGGAGGAAATCATCCCGCTGCGATTACTGATGTGGAGACATATGATGACGAGGGAGAAGGGCAATCATTCTTTGACATGGATGAAAACGGATTTTCAACTGTTTTCTCAACCAACTTCACTGGGGCATTTCTGGCTACCCAAGTGTTTGGAAAGGAACTGCTGAAGGCAGACTCACCGGCCATTGTAAATATCTCATCAATGAGCGCTTATTCACCTATGACGAAGGTCCCGGCGTACAGTGCGGCCAAGGCATCAATCAATAACTTTACAATGTGGCTGGCTGTTCATTTTGCGGAAACCGGACTGCGGGTTAACGCAATCGCACCAGGCTTTTTTCTAACAAAACAAAATCACGATCTGCTGATCAATAAGGATGGAAGCTTTACAGACCGCTCTAAAAAGATTATTGCGGGAACACCGATGAAGCGTTTTGGAAAACCAGAGGACCTGCTCGGCACGCTTCTTTGGCTGGCGGATGATTCCTATTCAGGCTTTGTCACCGGCATTACCGTTCCTGTCGATGGAGGGTTTATGGCTTATTCAGGAGTGTGACGAAAGCAGCTACAGATACTGAACCAACATAGGGGTGAGGTTGAGATGTTTTCAAAAGATAAGCTTCCAGTCATCCTTTTTTTGTTCCTGGCTGGTGTAATTAACTATCTGGACCGTTCGGCATTATCCATTGCAGCTCCATTCATCCAGGATGATCTCACACTGTCCGCTACACAAATGGGCTTGATTTTCAGCAGTTTTTCGATTGGATATGCCGTTTTCAATTTTCTCGGCGGTGTGGCATCTGACCGCTATGGAGCAAAACTGACCTTATTTGTGGCCATGGTCGTTTGGTCGCTGTTCAGCGGAGCAGTTGCTTTGGCTTTTGGCTTTGTCAGCCTGCTGATCATACGAATTTTGTTTGGAATGGGGGAAGGGCCGCTTTCGGCGACCATCAATAAAATGGTCAATAACTGGTTCCCGCCGACTCAGCGGGCGTCTGTTGTCGGAGTCACAAATAGCGGAACGCCCCTTGGCGGAGCCATTTCCGGCCCAATTGTCGGCATGATCGCCGTTGCATTCAGCTGGAAGGTTTCCTTCGTTCTGATCATGATCATCGGATTGATTTGGGCATTTCTCTGGTTAAAATTCGTAAAAGAAAAGCCGGCTAAGCCAATGGGCAATGCACCTGCGATGAAAGTTGAAGCCGCTCCCGAGGAGAAAATTCCGCTGACCTTTTATCTGAAACAAAAAACAGTCTTGTTCACGGCGTTTGCTTTTTTCGCTTACAACTACATCCTCTTCTTCTTTTTGACGTGGTTTCCGAGCTATCTTGTCGAGGAGCGGGGATTAAGTGTTGGGTCAATGAGTGTCATCACAGTCATTCCGTGGATTTTAGGATTTATCGGCCTGGCAGCCGGGGGATTTGTTTCTGATTATGTATACAAAAAAACAGTCCGGAAAGGCGTGCTGTTTTCGCGTAAAGTCGTGCTTGTCACGTGTTTGTTTTCTTCCGCGGTATTGATTGGTTTGGCTGGGCTTGTCACCACAACTGTAAGCGCTGTTACGCTCGTGGCTCTGTCCGTCTTCTTTTTATATTTGACGGGTGCGATCTACTGGGCTGTTATTCAGGATGTAGTCGATCAAAAGAATGTCGGTTCTGTTGGCGGATTCATGCATTTTCTCGCCAACACCGCAGGCATCATCGGTCCCGCTTTGACCGGCTTTATTGTTGACCGGACAGGTACTTTTTCTGGCGCATTTTTACTTGCCGGAGGGCTGGCCGTATTCGCTTCGCTGGCTGTCATCCGTTTTGTGCGGCCGATCATCAGCAGCACTGCCGGAACGCATGCTGATGATACGGTTTCTTATTAATCTGGAAATATGGTGGGAGAGGCGGTGTGTTTGATGATACAATATGTAATAACTAATCGCAGCCGGTATGATAAGGAAGGGAAATAGATGGTAACCATTAAAGATATCGCAAAACTTGCAAACGTATCCCATACAACCGTTTCCAGAGCACTCAATAACAGCCCTTATATTAAAGAACACACGAAGAAAAAAATATTGGAGCTTGCATCCCAGCTCAACTATACACCGAATGTGAATGCGAAAAGCCTTGCAATGCAAAAATCCCATACGATCGGGCTTTTCTTTACAAGCATCACAAACGGAACCTCACACAGTTTTTTCGCTGATACCATAAAAGGCGTAAACCAGGCGATCAGCGAGGAGTACAATCTGTATGTGCGCGGCATTGATGATTTGAAAAGCTATGATTCTGTAACACCAATGAGATATGACGGCATTATTTTAATGAGTCAAAGTGATATTGATAATTCTTTTATTTATCATATTCAGGAAAAAAAGATCCCGCTCGTCGTGCTGAACCGGGATATCGATGACAGGGGCATTACCAACATATTGTCCAATGACAAGGAAGGTTCTCAGGAAGCTGTAGAATACTTGATTAAAAACGGACATCAAGACATCGCAATCATTGAGGGAATCGAAGGATTTAAATCCTCTCAGCAGCGAAAGGAAGGCTACTTAGCGGCGCTGATTCGCCATCATATCCCGATTAAACATGAATACAGTGTAAAAGGGCAATACGATATGGAGAGCGGCTTTCAGGCGATGGAACGTTTGCTGGCGCTTCCGAACATTCCAACCGCTGTCTTTTGTTCGAATGATGACATGGCGATCGGAGCAATGAATGCCATATTTGCTAAGGGGATGCGCGTGCCTGATGATATATCTGTCATCGGATTTGATGATATTGGTTTTTCGCAATATATTACGCCAAGGCTTTCAACAGTGAAACGTCCTGTCGAGAAAATCAGCGTGCTCGGTGCAAAAAAATTATTGGCGCTGATCAGCACACCTGATACAAAAGCAGAAAAAATCTTTGAAAACACAGAGTTTATGGTGCGTGACTCTGTAAAAAATGTCACGACATGATGCCCCGTTTTTCCAGCGGGCATTCTTTATACAGAAAAATGTTAACGTGTGCATAAATATGAAAGGGAGGCAATGACGGTGCAAAAGCTGAATAAAAAATTGTATGAAAGCTATACACAGTATCCAGAAAGGATTCTCCAATTTGGGGAAGGGAATTTTCTGCGGGCGTTTGTCGATTGGCAAATTGAACAATTGAATCGGCATACTGATTTCAATGGAAGTGTCGCAGTTGTACAGCCGAGAGGCTCAGAGAAAATCAATAGATTAAATGACCAGGATGGCTTGTATACTCTTTTTTTACAGGGAATGAAGGATGGGGAAGCGGTAAACGAAAAGACGATTATCAATTCAATCAGCCGCGGGATTGATCTGTTTTCCGACTATGACGAGTTCAAAAAGCTGGCTTCAAGCGAAGAGCTGCGTTTTATCATTTCTAATACGACCGAAGCTGGTATTGTTTGTGAGAAAGAAGACCGCTTAGAGGATAGGCCGCAAAAAACATTTCCAGGGAAATTAACAGCTTTTCTGTACTTTCGCTACCAGGCATTTGCCGGAGACGAGACAAAAGGGTGTGTCTTGATTCCATGTGAGCTGATTGAAAATAACGGACAAAAGCTAAAGGAAGCGGTTCTGCATTATGCTGATCTATGGGAGCTGGAAGAGGGGTTTACGCAATGGATTCAGAACGCCAACACGTTTTGTCATAGTTTAGTAGACCGCATTGTTCCCGGTTATCCTGTAGACAGCATTGATGAGATCACTGCGGAATTAGGCTATCAAGATGAACTGGTTGTTGTGGGAGAACAGTATTATTTATGGGTGATTGAAGGGCCGAATTGGATTGAAGAAGAATTGCCCTTTGAGGCAGCCGGTCTCCATACAAAGATTGTCAGTGATCTGACCCCATATCGGACGAAAAAAGTGAGAATTTTAAATGGCGCGCATACGGCAATGACGCCAGTGGCTTCTTTATACGGTTTGAAAACGGTGTGTGATTCAGTTGAACATCCGGCAGTGGGGCGCTTTGTTGAGGAACTGATTCATGATGAAATACTTCCTGTTTTGAAAATGGAAGGGCTTACTCAATATGCGGAGGATGTGCTGAATCGATTTAAAAACCCGTACATCAAACATTATGTAGAAAGCATCGCACTGAATTCAGTGTCAAAATTCAAAACGAGAAACCTGCCGACCCTTCAGGAATTTGTTGAACAGAAGGAACAGCTTCCTGCACGTTTAGTGTTTTCATTCAGCGCGCTTCTGTATAGTTATCGGAATAGGGAAATGCAGGATGACCCGGCTGTTCTTCGATTTTTCCAAGAGGTTTGGAATCAGGAGACCGGAGATATGCTCCGTATCGCTTCAGCCTTATTAGGAGAACAATGGCTGTGGGGAGCAAATCTGAATGAGATTCCGAAGCTGACTGAGAGAGTCGCTGAGTACTTGAATCATATTCATGAACTGGGAATGGAGCGGGCTCTTGAACAATGCTGTCTGCAAAGGGGGAGAGTGCTGTGAAATCATTTATAAAGATTCATAGACAGGATAATGTTTTGCTTGCTTTGCGTGATATTCAGAAGGGAGAGCGGCTGGATGCGGGCGGCGTGATGATTGAAGTAAAAGATGATATTAAAAGAGGGCATAAGATTGCATTGCAGCATATAAAGGAAAATGACAGCATCATCAAATACGGGTTTCCGATCGGGCATGCGTTAAAAGAAATTTTTATTGGAGAGCATATTCATGTTCATAATACAAAAACAAACTTATCTGATATCCAAACGTACAGTTATACACCGAAATTTGAACAAAATCCATACACGCATGAGAACCGGACATTTAAAGGATATAGAAGAGAAAACGGAAATGCCGGTGTTCGTAATGAATTATGGATCGTGCCAACCGTCGGCTGTGTCAATGGAATTGCCGAAAAAATGCTTCAGCGGTTTGTCAGAGAAACGGGGGATATTGCCCCGTTTGACAATGTATTAGTGTTAAAACATCAATACGGATGCTCACAGCTTGGCGATGATCATGAAAATACTAGGCAAATCCTGCTGAACGCCATTCGCCATCCAAATGCCGGCGGTGTCTTGGTGCTGGGGCTCGGCTGTGAAAATAACGAGCTGGCAGCAATGGAAAAAGCACTTCAGGATGTCAACAAGGATCGGGTGAAGTTTCTCGAATCCCAGTCGGTGACAGACGAAATGGAGGCAGGTGTCGCATTGCTGAAGGACATCCATAAAGCAGCCAAAGGGGATAAACGGGAAGACATCCCGCTTTCTGAACTGAAAATAGGGTTGAAATGCGGGGGATCTGACGGTTTTTCCGGCATCACAGCGAACCCATTGCTCGGACGGTTTTCTGATTATATCATCGCGCAAGGGGGCAGCACGGTTCTGACGGAGGTACCGGAGATGTTCGGTGCGGAAACGCTGCTGATGCAGCGGGCTGCCAATGAAGAGGTATTCCATAAGATTGTCGATTTAATTAATGATTTTAAACAATATCTTATACAGCATGATCAGCCGGTGTACGAAAACCCTTCGCCAGGCAACAAAGCAGGCGGCATTTCCACCCTTGAGGATAAATCGCTGGGCTGTACGCAAAAAGCGGGGATTTCTCCTGTCTCAGATGTATTAAAATACGGAGAAGTGCTTAAGACAAATGGACTGACGCTTTTGAGCGCGCCAGGCAATGATTTAATCGCCTCCTCCGCATTGGCTGCGGCGGGCTGCCACATTGTCCTGTTTACAACTGGGCGAGGCACGCCGTTCGGCACTTTTGTTCCAACAGTAAAGGTGGCGACGAATACACAGCTGTACGAGACGAAGCCGCACTGGATTGATTTTAACGCAGGTCTCTTAGCAGAGGATGATGTTCATGAGGAATTTGTGCTTCGAGAGTTTATCGATTATATCACGAAGGTTGCAAACGGAGAGCTTGTGAATCACGAAAAAAATGACTTCAGAGAGCTTGCTATTTTTAAATCGGGTGTGACGCTATAACAAGAAAGGCTATCCTGTAAAGGATAGCCTTTCTTGATTAAATCAGCTTTAGTCCGCTGATTAAGATAATGGATGCCATAATAAATTGCAGCGGACGGGGTGAAAATCTAGGTGAGAGATGACTGCCAACCAGCACCCCCGGAATGGAACCGATAAGCAAATTGGCCGCTAACAAATAATCAACGCTCCCGAAGCTTGCGTTTAAAATACCTGCCGCAGTAACGAGCAGAAAAGCATGCGCAATATCGGTTCCGACAATGTCGGATGTTTTCATTTTAAATAAGTACAGCATAGCAATCGCAAACAACGAGCCGGAACCGATCGATGTTAAGCCGACGATAAATCCAAACACGACACCGATAAGAATCGTAAGCATTCGCTTATCTTCTAGCGGCATCAGCTGCCAGCGGTTCGGGCGAAGTTTTTTGTCCAGAAACAGGCGGACGATGATCGAAATGGCAACTAGGGTCAGAACATAACCAAGAGCGTGTTTAATAATCTCTTCCTGATGCTGGTGGAAGGCGGGGAACAAATGAAGTATGCCAATGGCTATAGAAGCACTCGGAATACTGCCGATGGCTAAGTATTTTACCAATTTAAAATTGATTGTTTTCTGCCGCCAATGGGACGCAACGCCAAACAGCTTGGTGATTGAGTTATAGACAAGGTCCGTGCCGACCGCTATGGAAGGATTGATTCCAAGCACTATTAAAAGAGGAGTTAAAAGCGCAGCTCCGCCTACACCTGTCAATCCGACTAAGACACCGACTAACAAACCCATCAAAATGATGCTAACACTCATGATAAAGGCCTCCTGAAAACCCGACTATTTTTATCAGATTATATATGATTAGGTCGCTTTAATCAATTAAATTTTTTGAATATTTGTACGGATGCTTCTTTGATTTTTGTATGCTCAATATCTTTATTCATTTGCCCCATAATGAGTGTCAGGACGAGATGGGAGTAAGTTTGACCGGTTAAAACAGGTCATTCGGGTCGGTATTTGGTTGAATTAGGTCAACCAGTCAGCCATCTTTGTGCCAATACCGGCTGTCACTGGGAATCGAGGTGTGTATTGGATGCGGTAGGAAACGAAGGCAATAAAAAAAGATACCTTTAGGTCAGGTATCTTTTTTTAGGTTACATACGCTGCTGATAAAACGGCAGCTCCGTATGGCCCATTTCTCTTACATAAACAAACAGGTTGCCTTTATGGTGAATTTCATGCTCCAGCGCAAGCTGAAGCAATGCGCTTCCAGTGACTTTTCTTCCGAAAGCAGCTGTCAAATCAATTTCTCTGTTAAGGTGTTCCTCAGTCAGCTGTTCAAGGATGGCAGCCGTTTTTTCTGTATACGTATTAGCCAAAACATTGAGATCCGTTTCCGTTTCTTCCTGCTGGTTTTGAAAAGGTGAGGCATTGCCTTCTTTAATGACATTTGCGAACAGATAGAAAGACGTCAGGATGTGCTTGACCAGCTCTTCTGCTGACATTGATGTTTCCGTCGGTTTGTAGCTGTAATGGTCTTTGCTGATTTTTTCTGTCAGCTCAATCGTCACATTGCGATGTGACAAAAAGTGACTCACAATTTGAGTGGATTGGGTCAATAGAATCTCCTCCATATTCAAAATAAATGGTGCAATGAAATCCTATATCAATGGGCATAAATTAACAAGCAATATGCTAAGAATTGATTGTATATTCTTGCGGTTAGCCGAAATTCGACAATTGCGGTCTTTTTGCGTTCTTCTTTTTCTTGTAAATATGATAAAATATGACATATCTCGGGTATATAAAAGGGGGGATTAATTGAGGATGAAGCAGACTATTCCGTCCTCTTATGTCGGGCTTAAAATTAATGAATGGTATACCCATATCCGGCAGTTTCACGTAGCTGAAGCAGAACGGGTCAAGCTCGAAGTAGAAAGAGAAATCGAGGATATGGAAGAAGATCAAGATTTGCTGCTGTATTATTCTCTAATGGAATTTAGGCACCGTGTTATGCTGGATTACATTAAGCCTTTTGGAGAGGACACCTCACAGCTAGAGTTTTCAGAATTATTAGAAGACATCGAAGGGAATCAGTACAAGCTGACAGGACTGCTCGAGTACTATTTTAACTTTTTTCGCGGGATGTATGAATTTAAGCAGAAAATGTTTGTCAGTGCCATGATGTACTATAAGAGGGCAGAAAAGAACCTTGCCCTTGTGTCAGACGACATTGAAAAAGCTGAATTTGCTTTTAAAATGGCTGAGATCTTTTACAATTTAAAGCAGACGTATGTCTCTATGAGCTATGCCGTTCAGGCATTAGAAACGTATCAGATGTATGAAACGTACACTGTCCGCAGAATCCAATGTGAATTCGTTATTGCAGGTAATTATGATGATATGCAGTATCCGGAAAGAGCATTGCCCCATTTAGAACTGGCTTTAGATCTTGCAAAGAAAGAAGGCAATCCCCGCCTGATCAGTTCGGCCCTTTACAATCTCGGAAACTGTTACGAGAAAATGGGTGAACTGCAAAAGGCAGCCGAATACTTTGAGAAATCTGTTTCTATTTGCAAGTCGGAAAAGTTCGATAATCTTCCGCATTCTATCTACTCATTAACACAAGTTCTGTATAAACAAAAAAATGATGCCGAGGCGCAAAAGCAATATCGTGAAGGATTGGAAATCGCCCGTCAGTATAGCGATGAATTATTCGTGGAGCTTTTTCAATTTTTACATGCGTTATACGGAAAAAACATTGACACAGAATCAGTCTCACACACCTTTCAATTTCTCGAAGAACATTTGCTGTATCCTTACATTGAAGAGCTGGCGCATGATGCTGCCCAATTCTATATAGAAAACGGACAGCCTGAAAAAGCACTTTCCTTTTATGAGAAAATGGTGCACGCACAAAAACAAATCCAGAGAGGAGATTGTTTATATGAAATCTAAATGGATGTCAGGTTTGTTAATCGTTGCGGTCGTGTTCAGCTTTACTCAGGAGATGGTCCATGCAGGAGAAACAGCGGATACAGAGGGAAAAACATTTCATATTGCGGCACGCAATCAAACATGATGATAACGAAAAAAACCCCTCCGGTTGCGGAAGGGTCTTTTTTATTTTAGCTTCCATTCCTTAATGGCCAGCTTTAGAGGACCCGCTGGACACCAATTGATCAGCTTGTCCGATATTTCGGGCGCCTCTTCAGTGAGCACGCTTTGATGACGAAAACTCCGCCTGTAGCGTCGCTGAATGGGCCTAAATTATTAAGCGCGAAGGTGACGGAAGACACAATATTTACGTCCTACGAATGCCACCTATTAATGAAAAAAGAAAAAGGAGAGATGATAGGTGAGCATTCAAGTGAAGAAAAATTTGGTTTCTGAGGCGAAGTACGCGCTGAAATGCCCGAATGCGATGTCCGCTGAATACATTACCATTCACAACACGGCCAACGACGCGTCCGCTGCCAATGAAATCAGCTACATGATCGGGAACACCAGCTCGACAAGCTTTCATTTCGCGGTTGACGATAAAGAGGTGATTCAAGGACTGCCGCTTAACCGTAACGCTTGGCATACTGGTGACGGCACAAACGGTACAGGCAACCGCAAGTCGATCGGCGTTGAAATTTGCTACAGCAAATCGGGAGGCCCAAAGTACGAGGCAGCCGAGGCATTGGCGATCTCTTTTGTGGCACAGCTTTTGAAGGAGCGGGGCTGGGGAATTGACCGTGTCAAAAAGCACCAAGACTGGAACGGTAAATACTGTCCGCACCGCATTTTATCAGAGGGGCGCTGGGAGCAAGTCAAGGCGGCAATTGAAAAGGAATTAAACGGTGGCGTATCAGCGAAAAAAGCTTCATCTTCTGCGCAAGTGTATTATGTAAAAAAAGGAGATACGCTGTCCGGCATTGCAGCATCACATGGTGTGAGTGTGAAAACACTGCAAAGCTTCAATCACATTACTGATCCAAATCTCATTAAAGTCGGACAGGAGATCAAGCTTTCCGGGACCGCTTCTTCTAAAAGCCATGCCCCATCCTCATACCCGCTGCCATCCGGGATAATCAAAGTAACGAGCCCGCTGACAAAAGGCACAAAAGTAAAGCAGGTGCAAACTGCACTGGCAGCTCTATATTTTTATCCTGATAAAGGGGCGAAGAATCATGGGGTGGACGGTGTATATGGGCCAAAAACAGCAAATGCTGTCAAGCGCTTTCAATCTGTCAGCGGATTAACGGCAGACGGCATTTACGGGCCGAAAACGAAAGCCAAAATGGAACAAAAACTATAATGAAAAAAGGAAGCTTCACCTGAATGGAGCTTCCTTTTTCATCTTACATAAACGCAGTGAGAACCTCTTGAATATCAGATATACTTTTAGACTGATTTGGTACAGCAGGGGAGTGCCGCGCCACAAAAGGATTTAAGTGTTATTGACAATTTCCTAGGCTTAAAGCTGCCAAGGAAATCTAGAGAAGCAACAATCTTTGAGCATTAACACAGAAAAAAAAAGACCCGGTAATTACCGGGGAAAATAAATAGAAAGTTAAAGGTTTAGTGATATTTTTTATATTCTACTTTGTAATCATAGTCATGCTTGTCATGATCATAACACTTTTTGCCATGGTCATAATATTTTTTATCATGGTCATAGCACTTTTTGTCGCAATCGTAATCTTTCTCATGATCATCATAATACTTTTTATCATGGTCATAATACTTCTTGTAATATTTCTTTTTGTAAGTGTAATACTCTTCTTTATATTTTTTATAATAACCCATGCTTACTCCTCCTTTAATGTTTGATCAGTTTTATTATATGAATTCAAAAAGAGATGGTATGGTCATATGTATTCGTCGACAAAAAAAGGCTGTTTTAAAAAACAAACTGATAATAATAGATAGCGTGCCAGCTTGTTGAAAGATTTGGCAAGCCTGAAGACATAAAATAGAAATCCTGCTGAATAAACGTAATAATAGTTTAGCCTCGTTTGAGTAAACATGTTTTTTTCCGCCTTGTACCTTGATATGCTTGTGTACGATTGTTTTTTACCGAGTAATCCACCTGTTGATCGACCGTATAAGACGTATGTCAGAATCACACTCCAATGTAAACGCCGCATTTTTTCCTCTCTAGTAAAAGAAGAGCTAACTTTTCTTTCGCCTCCGCTGTAGAGTCAATCCACCAATAAACCCTTTATCTATCTCCTGAAATGTAAATACGATAAAAAGGTTTTCATTCATAGATGAGTAGCGTAAACTGGTGCTGACTGATAAAGGAGAGCGCTTAGCATGAAAGATATGTATGACAGTTTTATATCCCTTTCTGCGTCTGAATCGGAGTACCGGATTATTTATGAAGAGAACAGCGGGAGCGAGCATATTGTTCTTGGTCCTCACGGCGGAAGAATTGAGCCTGGCGTCAGCGAACTGGTGCGGGCATTTGCTGATCAATGTTCCATTTATATTTTTGAAGGATTGAAGCAGCGCAATAACCGTTCGCTTCACCTGACAAGCACTCGTTTTGATGAACCGCTTGCCTTAGAAAAAGTAAACGCCCACCGATTCGCACTGGCCTTTCACGGCTACCGTGATCTGAAAAAGCCGCATACATTGGTTGGAGGCGCGGATCGGAGAAAAGCAGCAGCCATTTGTGAGTTGCTGAATGAGGCGGGGTTCAGTGCGGAACTGGTCAATGAAAAAGACCGGCTGGCAGGTGTCCATCCGCAAAACATCGTCAATCGGACAAAAAGGGCGATGGGGCTGCAGCTGGAACTGAGTACGGCGCAGCGGAGCGCGTTATTTCACAATTTTGGCTGCCGTAAAGGACGGTACATAGAAAACAAGCTTTTTTCTCAATATGTGAATGCTGTTAAGCTTGGTTTTTATGGAAAAAGCAAGTAGGACCTGCAATAACTGCCTATTTCTTCATACGCTGTGAATGTGTGAATGCGTAGGGAGGAATGAACTCATGTTTTATCATATTAAAGAGCTTCAATATCAGGCAAAGCCTTCCCGTCCGGATCCTGTTTATGCGAAAAAGCTTCAAGAGGTGCTTGGCGGCCAATTTGGTGAAATTAGCGTGATGATGCAATATTTGTTTCAGGGTTTTAACTGCAGGGCAGATGCCAAGTATAAAGATTTGCTATGTGATGTGGGGACGGAAGAGATCGGACATGTGGAAATGTTGGCTACAATGATTTCCAGGCTTCTGGATGGTGCTCCCGCTGATGTACAGGAAAATGCTTATAAAAGCAACCCCGCTATTGCAGCCGTGATGTCAGGGATGAACCCTCAGCACGCTATTGTGTCCGGCTTAGGTGCGATGGCATCAGATAGTGAGGGTTATCCGTGGAATGCAAAATACATTATCTCTAGCGGAAATCTGCTGGCGGATTTCCGCGCAAACTTAAATGCGGAAGCCCAGGGGCGCCTTCAGGTGACGCGACTCTATGCCATGACTGATGATCCCGGGGTAAGAGATATGCTGTCATTTTTGATTGCAAGGGATACTTATCATCAAAATATGTGGTATGCAGCGATTAAAGAGCTGGAAGAAAGAGAACGGGATATTGTCGTTCCCACGACATTTCCGCGTGAGCTAGAAAAGCAGGAAGTATCCTATGATCTGTTTAACTTTTCCAGAGGGGATGAAAGCTCACAGGGAAGGTGGGCTCATGGCGAAGCCTTTGATGGCCGGGGCGAGTTCAGGTATATCCCGGCTCCGATTGCGTTCGCATCTGCGCCTCATCTTAAACCGGCGCCAATGTGGCTGCAGAATACCATGCCTCCGATGTCGAAATATTAATATCTATGCCGGGCTGAGGGCAAATGTCCCCAGCCCGTTTTTGATTAGCTGTACTTGCCGATTTGATACAATGCTTTTTCTTCAGCGACCTGCAAGTGCTGCTGATCGCCTTCCTCGTACGCATTTGGCCGCTTATGTGATAATAAATAAGCAAGCCTCTTCTGAAATTGAATACCTGCTTTACGCCGTTCAAACATTTCAAGTCTTTTCTCAGCAAAGTCCTTTGTCACCCGGAATACCGTCGCAATGGTTGCAAGAGCCTGACTTCTCCATTGCGGCAGTTCCATCTGCAACAGCATAAAGGTTGGCACACAGAAGTGGTACATAAATTGGTTCGCCTGGAATTCCTGCAGCTCCCTGAAGAGCTTGTTCATCTGAAAATGATTGCCTGCATGCTTTAATACGTGGCACAGTTCATGGCCAAAATCCTCCCATTGCTCTTCTTGGGACTTTTTTTGGTTCAATATGATACTGTACATGCCGTCGTATTTTACCATCATGCTTCCCATCTCCTCGAAATGAACCCATATATCAAGGTCGTTTGCGATTTTCAGCATGTCAATGTGATGGGGAGAGGTAATGCCCAGCCGACTGTATAAATTTTTTACGTATTCCTCCAGATGTGATAAGTAATCGCCCAATTGAATACTCCCTTTCGAACGTATGTTCTGTTTGTAGCGAGAAAGAAAAGCCCGTTTAGGACTAAAAAAGTGTGTTGAAATCTTTCCCTTTTCTTTAAAAAATAAACACTTTTTTCTTTATATCGGTCTATTTTTTATATGTTTTAGAGAACAGAAAAAATATTTATTTGTTTTTCGGTTTCCGGTTCTTTTCTTTTTCTTTTAAATAGTTGATAAATTCGATGGCCTGCTGCTTGCTTTCCGGGGAAAAATCCTGCATATCCCGGTATGCGAGCTGCAAGTCCGGATCAGAAAACATATCATCGTCAGATTGTTTTTCTTTTCCTGTTAATAAGTAATCGGTTGTCACTTGGAAGTAATCAGCCAGCTTTTGCAGTGTGTCGTAATCAGGTTCGCTTCGCCCATTTTCATAATGAGAATAGCGTGCGCGCGATACACCGATGTGAGTTGCGATTTCTTCCTGTGTCCTTTTCCCTCTGAGACTCTTCAATCTGCTGCCTATCATACTATGACCTCTCTTTTTTTAACTTCCTAAGTTACTTACGATTATAGATACAATCTGTATCAAAATAAAGTTATGATAAAAAAAGTATCAAAAATAACTTGATGATACAAAATGTATCGTTTATACTTGGTAACAGTTGATACGAATTGTATCAAAAACAAATCGGGAGAGTGATCACATGCATCCGATTCAAATCGTTTTTAGTGAAAATCCGATAGATCAGCGCCATCTCGGACAATCCGGCGGCTCCATTTCTTTTACGGCATGCGGCCTTCCGGTATTCCATTTTGAAAATCGAGAACAATTTCAAGCGTACTTGCTGTTAAAAGAAGAGGTGAAACGCAATGAAAGGGGATAAAAGCTATCCTTTTCCGATGTATTCAGGGCTGTTGAATTCAGAACATTATGACAAAATAGGGTCGGCTCTGTGGCTGTTTCTCTGGTTTATCAGCTCAACGACAAAAGAAATTGAAATGGACGGCGTGAACTGGGGAATTGTGCTCGGCCATAAGCCATTAAAAGCAAAAGAGATGGCAGCCGTATTCGGTGTTAGTGAAAAAACAGTCAGAAGATGGCTGGAGCTTCTTGAAAGCCATGGATACATAAAGGCTGCCCGCGCGCCATACGGACTCATGATTTCTGTGAAGCATTCCAAAAAATTCAGCTTCAGATCGGACAAAACGGAGCAACGCAGCGACAAAGAGCGGTCATTTCCGCCGCTGGCACTGGACAAAGAAGACCGCTCTAATATAGATAAAACAAAAACATATACTGCTGCTGATGATGCAGTGGATCACATTGCGAAGCGGTTTACACAATTACGGTCGGCTCAAGAAGGACGCACCGTGTATCCTTCCTCCAGAGATTATCAAGCCATCGCCCGTATTGTCGCCATCGGCGTTCCTGTAACGCAAACAATCAAATGGCTTGAGGAATGTTTTCAAGCTTTTGAAAACCGGCGAACCGCTGCTTCTGAAACGATAAAGGCCTTTCGCTACTGTTCGAAATTCATCGAAGACCGATTTTTCGCGCAGCAAGCCAAAAAGACCGCCGCAATACAACATGAGAGGAATGAAAGTAATGACAAAACATACAATCGAGCAGATTTTAGACGAGCTGAGAAAAGGGAGACGTCCATTACTGGCGGACAAACCGGCCGAATCAGACGCAAGCCGGTATGATTGCCAGAGATGCAAGGATCAGGGGGGATATCTCAGCCGGCAAGACGGTCTGGAAGTATGGACAATGTGCAGCTGTATGGCAGAACGAAAAGTGAAACGGCTGCTGGGCGCCAGTGAAATTACCCCTGCCTTCAGACAGCTTGGCTTTCATGAATTCCGCACCCAAGGGAAGCCACAGGTCGTCAAGGACGCGTTTGAATGCGCCAAAGAGTTTGTGGCGGATTATGAACACATCAAGGACAGCCGGAAAAACAGCATCGCCCTTTTGGGTCAGCCCGGTTCTGGGAAAACACACCTTCTTACTGCTGCGGCTAATGACTTGATGAGAAAGCGCCATGTGCCGGTCATTTATTTTCCATTCGTCGAAGGCTTTACTGATTTAAAAAATGATTTTGATCTTTTGGAAGCTAAGCTGAACCGAATAAAGCAGGCAGACGTGCTGTTCATTGATGATCTCTTTAAACCGGTAAACGGCAAACCGCGCGCCACTGATTGGCAGCTGGAACAAATGTATTCCGTTTTGAACTACCGCTACTTAAATCATAAACCGATTCTGCTTTCAAGCGAGCTTACGATTGAAACGCTTGTCCGGGTTGATGAAGCGATCGGCACGAGAATCTATGAAATGTGCAGTGATTATTTAGTGATTATCAAAGGAACAGCGTATGACCTGAATCATAGATTGGAGGGCATCAGATAATGTGCAAGCTCTGTCATACAAAGAAAGTAATTGTTGAACATACCGGGATCGGAGCGGTTTTTCATCCATGTCCGAACTGCCGGTCCGGCAATGATTTAACGCCAGTTATTCAAAGGCTGGAACAAATGCTGACAGCCGGAAAAGCGGGGCTGAATGCCCGTGATTAAACAGCTGGCTGCTCTGTTCGCTTTGCTGTTTCGTGCGAAGCGAACAGAAAAAAACATCGAACAATGGTACAAGGATGACGGGAAGTGAAGCAGATGCAAGAAACAAAACAATTTGAAATGAGTCCTGCGCCGTGGCGTGCTGTCGCATGCGGAGATACGAAGCCAATTTATATCTATTCTGCTTACAGTGAAGAAGAAAAAGAGAGATTCCCTTATTCAAACGGCCGGCTGATCGCCGCTGTATTTGACCTCAGCTCTTTTTCGCAAATAAGCAATGCCAACTTGATGGCAGCCGCACCTGAGCTGAAGGAAGCGGCTAAAGCGGCGCTGGATTTTCTGAACGGGAATTCCGCTCATTCCAAGGAGCACATCATAAGGGTATTAGAAAAAGCTAACAAAAGCGCTGAACCCGAAAGGAAGGAAAAGACATATGATCAATCCTAAAAAACTCGTAAATATTGATTCCATCACGCTCGACAGCCAGCTTGAGGATGGGAAAATCCGCGTTATTATAGTCGACGGCATAAAGCATGAAGCCTGGATCACAGAAGCTCCAGAGCACGGGAAAACGCTTGTTGAAACGAGAAAGGGAGACCTTGCCCGAGTAGAATTTGAAATCGGCTACAAATTAAACTAAAGCGAAAAAAGAATACGTCCAAGACGGAAAGCCTGCGGACACTGATCAACATGCACAGCATTTGTGCGTTGATTGGTGTCCGCTTTTTTATTGCACAAATGAGGAGGAATCATAGAATGCAAGATTTATTATTTGAATATAAACGCACATTAAAACAAACAAGAACACTTTATAAACCGCTCGCTGAAGCAGATGAATCAGTGCTCTCAGCTGAAGACATGAAGGATAAAAAGATTATCAGAAACATCATCACAGACCTCGAATATGTAACAGAATGGCTTGAAAAAGGAAGGCAGCCCGGCATCAGACGGGCGATTGACCGGCGTGATGCGTATCAGCGGCTGATGATCAAAGATCCAAGAATCATAGAATCATTTTCTGGCAATATGATGTTTGAGCCGGACGGACAGGTATCTGAGGAAGACAAGGACAGAATCCGAGAAGCTTTATCCCTTTTAACGGACAGGGAGAAAGAAATGTTTTTGCTGCATAAGGTAGAATGCTTTTCTTATGAACGCATTGCTGACCTTCTTGGCGTCAAAAAATCAACTGTGCAGACGACCATCAAACGGGCTCTATTAAAGATGCAGAGACAGCAGGAGGAAATGAACCGATCACTTGCCTGAAGCTTGTCATACGTTTGCCACCTATAAGTGAAAAGAGCATGACACATAAGCGGCCGGCATTACCGGCCGCTTTTATGAATAGAAATCTATGCTGGAGGTGGCGGTGATGCCGTAGCATGAAAACACAACAAAGAAAACAAGCATTAGCAATCTATCAGCACCATCAGGGAAATATCACAAACCGGGCCATTGCAGACACAATCGGCGTTTCGGCGAAAACAATCAGCATTTGGAAAAAACAGGACAGATGGAAAGAAGCCTTGTTTTCTGAAAACGGACATAAGCAGCGCCGCATAGAAAACGATGAATTAAATGAACGGCAGCGGCTGTTCTGCCTCTACTACGTAAAAAGCTTCAATGCGACACAATCAGCGATCAAGGCGGGCTATTCTCCGGACAGCGCCCATGTGACGGGCTGCCGGCTGTTAAAGAATGAAAAGGTTGCCGCTGAAATCAGGCGGATAAAAAAAGAAATGGTGAATGAAGTGTTTATTGAAGCGATGGACGTTTTGCAGGTATATGTCAAAATCGCGTTCGCCGATATCACGGATTATGTGACCTTTGGCAAAAAAGAGGTGCAGGCCGTCGGGAAGTCAGGACCGCTGTTTGATGAAGATGATAACCCGATCATGAAGGAAGTCAGCTTTGTCGATGTCAAAGACTCCGGTCTTGTTGACGGCACCATTGTCACGGAGGCAAAGCTCGGCAAGGAAGGCATCGCCATTAAGCTTGCCGATAAAATGAAAGCACTTGAAAAGCTGTCATTATACTTTGATTTGTTTCCGGATCAATTTAAGCAAAAAATAGAAAATGAGAAGTTAAAGCTCGCGAAACAAAAAGCGGATAAAACTGATGACGGCCGCGAGCCAATTGAAATCATGATCAAACGAAAAGAGGACAAGGCATGATTGTAAAAGAAATCAATCCTCATTTTGAAGATTACGTGTTCAATTGGGAGCAGACGTACCAGTTTCTCGTCGGCGGCTATGGCTCATCTAAAAGCTATCATACCGCATTGAAAATCGTATTAAAGCTGCTGAAGGAAAAGCGGACGGCGCTCGTTGTCCGCGAGGTGTTCGATACCCACCGGGATTCGACCTTCGCTTTATTTGAAGAGGTGATTGAAGAGCTTGGTCTCACGAAGGCAGCCGCAACACTTTCTTCCCCGCTTCAGCTGCGGTTTCAAAACGGCAGCCGGATCATGTTCAAAGGAATGGACAACCCGGCGAAGCTGAAATCTGTTCACAACATTTCATTAATATGGATTGAAGAGTGCTCTGAGGTGAAGTATGAAGGCTTTAAGGAATTAATCGGCCGTCTGCGCCACCCTGAGCTGAAGCTGCACATGATTTGCACCACCAATCCCGTCGGCACCTCCAATTGGACATACCGGCATTTTTTTCGGGATGAACGCAATCAGCGGTTTGTGCTGGATGACAGCGAGCTTTACGAAAAGCGGACACTTGTCAGGGGAGATACGTATTATCATCATTCCACGGCAAACGACAACCTCTTTCTCCCGGAAAGCTATATCAGGCAGCTTGACGGACTGAGGGAGTATGATCCAGACCTTTACCGAATTGCCCGAAAAGGCAGGTTCGGCGTTAATGGAATCAGGGTGCTGCCGCAGTTTGAGGTGCTCCCGCACGACCTTATCGAAGAGCATATTGCGGCCATCAGCCAGCCAATCCTTCGCACGGGCATGGATTTTGGTTTTGAAGAATCCTACAATGCTGTTGTCCGTCTCGCCGTCGATCCTGATAAGAAATATCTCTACATTTATTGGGAGTATTATAAAAACAAAATGACAGATGACAGGACGGCTGAGGAGCTGCGGGAATTGCTTGAAACACAGGAAATGATCAAAGCCGACTCTGCTGAGCCGAAAAGCATTCAATATTTCCGCCAGCAGGGGTTTCGGATGGTCGGAGCCAGAAAGTTTCCCGGCTCCAGGCTTCAATATACCAAAAAGGTCAAACGCTTCAAAAAAATTTTCTGTTCGGATCGCTGTGAAAATGTCATCTATGAGCTCAAGACACTGACGTATGCCAAAGATAAAAACGGTGCGCTGATTGAGGATGAATTCACGATCGATCCGCATACGCTTTCTGCCATTTGGTATGCGCTTGATGATTATGAGGTCGCAGATGTGAAGGAGACAGCGCAAAAACGAATCCGTCCGAACAGAGAAAGGAGAAGGTCATAAATGCCGCACAATCAAACAGTCAGAGCAACCGTTTTAAAAGCCAATGCATCTGCTCCTCAGACAAAGCAAATTTATGAAGACGACTTTTCTGATTTGTACGGAGAGGATATCATCGCTCCGCCCTACAATATCACCGAGCTCAAAACAATTGCTGAATACTCAACCATTCTTCAGCAATGCATTGATGCGTACAGAGTGAATATTACTGGTTTTGGTTTTGATGTGGAGTACACGTTTGATGTCAATGCCACGGAGGTCGACCAGGAGAAAAAGAAGAAAGCGGAAAAAGACTGGGCCAGACTTGAAGCCTTTTACAAATGCCTTCACTTTGATGAATCTGCTGAAATGATTTTAGGCTATGCCATTGAAGACAGGGAAAAAACCGGAAACGGCTTTATGGAAGTGCTTCGCGACGGAATGGGAAAACCGGCCGGCATTGAATATTTGGATGTGAAATATATGCGCGTATGCGGGGCCGGCGAGCCTGTCGAAGTATCTTTTATGTATGAAGAAAATGGAAAAGTGAAGAGAATTAAAAGGCAGAAACGGTTTCGGAAATTTGTGCAGATGATCAATGGAAAAAAAGTATTTTTCAAAGAATACGGCGATCCTCGAAAGATGGACATGCGCACGGGCGAATATGTCAGCACACTGGCTGAAAAGCACCAAGCAAATGAAGTGATCCATCTTAAAATCGGAAGCGGCGTATACGGCGTGCCCCGCTGGGTAGGCAATATCGTCAATTTATACGGCGCCCGGAAAGCGGAAGAGCTCAATTTTATGTACTTTAAGCAGGGGCGTCACGTACCCGCTGCGATTACAGTGGAAAACGGGATGCTGTCTGAAGCGTCTTACCGGGAGCTGCAGGCGTACATGAATGACCTTGAAGGTGTGGAAAACGCCCATAAATTTCTTTTGATTGAGGCGGAAGGCATCGCGAAGGAGAAGGATCTACACGGCGGTGAAGATATCACGCCGGTTTCTGTGGAGATCAAATCTCTTGCGGAAATCCTGCAAAACGACGCCTTGTTTCTTGAATATGATGAAAAAAGCAGAAATAAGCTGCGCTCTGCTTTCCGTCTGCCCCCGCTTTATACGGGAGAAGCTCAGGAATACAACCGGGCTACGGCTGATACAGCGAGAAAAATTACGGAGGAACAGGTGTTTCAGCCAGAGCGGAAAACGCTTGTCAACAAATTGAACACACTGCTTTTGCCGGAGCTGAATCTTCATGATGTGAGGCTGACATTAAAAGGACCGGACTTTCGTGATCCGCTTGAGATTGCGAAAGTGCTCGGTCCTTTTATTACGGCTGGAGCCGTTTCGCCAAATGATTTACGAGACCTTGCCGGACGGGTGCTCGGCAAAACGCTTGAGGAGTGGCCGGAGGACGTTTACAAACGCCCTGCCGGACAAGATGCTGAAAAGACGAATCTGACAGCACTTATGCAGGAGCTGAAGGACAGCATCGAAGATATCAAAACGTCCTGAAGGGAGGTGAATCAAGCAGGTGGCGCGGGAATTGAAAAATGCCAAAATCAGCTTTGTCAGCTATGTGGACAAGGCGGCAAACCAGACAGAATTTTTCTTTACGAAGTCAGCCGAACCTCCGTCATTTGAAAAAAAGGTTCGGCTGTTTACGAAAAGCGAGCAGGATGAACAAAAGCTTGTATACGGAATTGTGTATGAGCCTGATGTTCCAGATGCCCACGGCGACTATATGACCGCAGAAGAAATTGAAAAAGCGGCGCATGGCTTTCTTGCAGACGCGCGGGAGATTGATATCAATCACAGCTTTGAAGGCGGCACAGGCGTGGTCGTTGAATCCTATGTGGCGCCCGATGATTTTATCATCGGAACAAAACGGATTACAAAGGGCTCGTGGGTGCTTGTGACAAGAGCGTCAGATGAGGTGTGGGAACAGATCAAAGCCGGCATCATCACCGGCTACAGCATGGCGGGCACTGCGGATGTACATGAAGAAGAACCGGTTGAAAAAGCCGGATTCTTAAGCGTGTTCAAGCAGCTGCTGGCCGACAAAACAGGAAAGGAGACTGAAGACATGAGGAAAGAAGACATGAGGGAATCAATCGAGCATGCACTGTATCCGTTACTCAAACGGCTGGAGACCATTGAAAAAAACACAGAAACAGAGGAAAAACCGGAGCAGACGGGAGATGACGAGCGCCTGAAGAAGCTCGTTGAGGACATGATTGCCCCGCTGATCGAACGCATTGAAGCCCTGGAAAAAGCTCGGGGAGCCTCTAAACAGACGGCGGACGATGCGGCCGGCAATACAGAGCAAGTCAAAAAAACAATCTGGAGCGGACTGCTGTAAACCAGTCAAAGAGGAGGAAATCAATTGAGAAATCAAGAGATCATTCGGAAAGCGGAAATGTCGCTTTCTGCTTTAAAAAGCGGCGGGCTCATGAACCCTGCACAAGCATCAGCTTTTATCCGCATGGTGCAAAACACGCCGACCATTTTCAGTGAATCCCGCGTGATTCAAATGGAAAACGATTCACAAAAATTTGAGAAAATCGGCTTCGGCCAGCGTATCTTACGTGCAGCTCAAGAAGGAAAAGCGCTGACAACAGACGAGCTGACGGTTCCGACGACCAGCACTGTCCAGCTGAACACAAAGGAAGTCATTGCGGAAATTAACATTACGTACGACACGCTCGAAAACAATATCGAAAAAGGCGGACTGCAGCAAACGATCATGCAAATTTTAGCAGAGCGGGCGGCAGTTGATATTGAAGAGCTGATCGTAAACGGAGATACCGCATCAAAAGATCCATACCTGGCGCAGCTTGACGGGATCCGTAAACAAGCAGTGTCCCACATCGTCGATATGAACGGTGAAGAACTGTCCAGAGCGACATTTAAAAAAGGCTTAAAGGCTGTTCCGCCAAAATATTTGCGCATCCCTCAGGAATTCAGATTCTATACCTCTCACGGCTTAGAAATTGAATGGAAGGACCGCGTGGCGGACCGTCAGACAAATCTTGGGGACCAGGCTGTTCAAGGCGGCTTGTCCACAGCATTCGGCGTACCGGTAAAAGGGGTATCCAATATCCAGCCGTACGCAGTCGGAGAGGGAGACGCGCAATATGATGCGTCTGATATCATTCTGACACATCCGAAAAATATCATTCTCGGCTTCTCGCGCAATATTCGAATCGAAGTCGACAAGGATATCCGCTCCCGTAAGTTCATCATTGTCTTAACAGCCAAGCTGGACAGCAAATTCGAGGAAGAGGATGCCTGCGCTAAATTAATTAACGTAAAAGAATAATAGAAATGGGGTGGCCAGCTTATATGCTCATCGAACCGACTGACATCGTTTCTTATTCGGTCTATGACCAGGTGAAAAACAGGCCGGAAGAACTGCTGGCGCAGGATATCATCGAGGCGGAATCGGAAGCTGCCCTCATTACAGGGCACAGCTTTACAGACAGCGTCTACGATCCGCTTCCTGAAAAGGCAAAATTAGCTTTGCTGAAGCTCGCCCAATACTTTGCGCTAGTAAACAGCGACGAATCAGCGGCATCAAGCTATCAGTCTGAGAAAATGGGGGATTACTCCTACACGGTTTCCGGTGAAGCCGGTATTCAAAAGCCCGATGTGTATCATTTGCTGGAAGAGTTTATCCAACCGGATTATGTTCCGGAGTCCGCCAGATTGAAGGTGCGGTCGTTATGAGCTATCAGCAGATGCTGATCCATCGCTGTGATATTTATCATGAAACAGCGCAGTCGCCGCTGGCGGGACGATTCGGGATTCCGGCGGACAAGCTTCAGCCGGTATTTTCATATCCGGATACACCCGATGAAGAAAATGTCCCCTGCTACTTTACAGAAAAAACGCAGCAGCTGATTCAGGAGGAGCCTGATCAAACCGTGTACCACAGCTTTCTTGTCCATTTTCCAGGGTCTTCGGATATCCGTATGAACGACAAAATCATTTGGCAACACAACAGCTATATTCTGAAGCTGCCAAAAAAGATCAGACACCATCATTGGGAAGTCATCGCTGTCAGGGATGAAAGTCTATGAAGATAGCGGGACTTAAACAGCTGAACGCATCGTTAAAAGAAGCGGCATCCGGCGGTTTTTCCCGCGAGGCGTCCCGGTGGCTTGAAGAGTGCGGGCAAGATTTTCTGGAGATCGTACAATCTGAAATCATCAGCACGCAAACGATAGATACAGAAAAACTGCTCAGCTCCTTTCAGAAAGGCTCAGAGGACAACCTCTGGATGGCACAAAGCGGCGGACTCTCACTTGAGGTCGGGACCCAGCTTGAATATGCCTCTTTTCTCAATGACGGCCACTGGACGTCAAAAGGAGACGATGTGAGATGGGTGCCGGGGCATTTTCAAGGCTCGCGGTTTATCTATGATCCGGCTTCTTCCACAGGCATGGCACTCAAGAAAAAATGGATACCCGGTACGGGCTATTGGGAGCATGCACTGCTTCTATATGAAAAGCTGTTTGCAACATCAATGGAACATAAATTGCGCCAGTGGCTGAAAAAGATGTAAAGGAGGAGCGGGATGAACAGCGAAACAGGATCGATCATGGCTTTTTTGTACAGCCAGTGGTCTGTTCCCATTTATGAAAGCCAGCTGCCTGATCAGTTTCAAGTGCCGTCTTTATATGTCCCTGCGCCATCTGTTTTTGAAGAAACAGATACGGTCTCCACATTTAAAAAAACCTACAGTCTCAATGTGAAGCTGTTTCATCTTGACTCCGTGCAGGCGCTGGATGAAGCGGACAGGCTCGCGGATGCCATCAGAGAAGCGAGAAATATGGTTCCGCTGCTCAGTGAATCCGGTGAGAAGACGGGGGATATGGTTCGCATCACCCGTATCGAGACGAGGGTAGGAGACAGGGGCGAGGCGGTCATGGTGATCAGGTGGAGCAGCCGATATTATTATCACAAAACAGAACAGCCTGTCTTACAGGATATCGACATGAACAGCGGGGTGAAGTAGCGGTGGCAAAGCAGAAACAAGTGAAGGCTGTACATACAGAGAGCCGGGAAGCTCTTTTTGATACAGCGGATTTGATCAAGCACGCAAAGGAGCTGTTCGGCGTTAAGCCGGAGATCCTTCAGGGGGCTTTATTTGGCGTGGACAAAACACGTCTGGCGAAATCAGAGGCCAGTCAATTGATACAAACATTTTTAACTAAGGAGGTCATGCAATAATGAATGGCGGAACATTTACAGCAGGAACAGAAAAGGAACGTGCAGGCATTTATTTCAATTTTAAAACGACGGCACAGGAACGGGTGTCACTTGGTGAACGGGGGACGGTCGCACTTCCGGTTGCATCAAGCTGGGGCGAAGCGAAAACATTCGTCTCCATTTCAAGCGTGGAGGATTTAAACAAAAAAGTGGGTCTCAGCATCGACGATCCATCTTTATTGCTGTTGCGTGAAGCGAAGAAAAACGCGAAAACGGTATTGATGTACCGTCTCACTGAAGGCGTCAGAGCATCTGCCGATATTGCCGAAGGCGTTAAAGCGACTGCTTTATACGGCGGATCAAAAGGGAATGACATCATCATCCGAATCAATGAAAATGTACTGGATGCAGCGGCATTTGATGTCACAACGTATATGGATGAATCAGAAGTGGATAAACAGACTGTCAAAAAAGCTGAAGAGTTAACAGCGAACGGCTATGTGACATTTACCGGAACAGGAGATCTTTCCTCTTCAATTCCGCTGACTGGATCAGAGGGAGACACGGCTGCCGAGACGCTGAACGCATCTGCGGGAATCCGTTTATCCGGCGGTACAGATAAAGCCCCGGTCAACTCAGACTATACCGATTTCTTGGCTGCGGCTGAAACGGAGAGCTTTGATGTCATCGCTTTGCCGGTTGCAGAAGGAGATCAGCTGAAGGCGACCTTTGCCGCATTCATTAAGCGTCTGCGTGACGGCCAAGGGCAAAAAGTCCAAGGGGTTACAGCTAACTACAGCGGTGACTATGAAGGCATCATCAACGTGACAGAAGGTGTGCTGCTGGAAGACGGAACAGAAGTGACACCGGACAAAGCAACAGCTTGGGTAGCAGGCGCAAGTGCGGGAGCAACCTTTAACCAATCGCTTACATTTGTGGAGTATGAAGGAGCCGTTGATGTCTTAAACCGCCTTGACCACGACACGATTGTGGAACGCTTAGGCAAAGGCGAATTTTTATTCACATTTGACGCCCGTGATAAATCGGTAAGCGTTGAAAAAGACATTAACTCACTTGTCACGTTTACGGCTGAGAAAAACAAGAAGTTTGCGAAAAACAAAATCGTCCGTGTCTTAGACGCCGTCAATAACGATTTAACACGCGAGCTGAAAGCCTTAATTAAATCAAGAAAAGGCAGCGGAAGCGATATTCCGGCGTCAGAAGACGGACTTCAGTATGTGAAAACGATGATTACGCAATACATGACAACGCTTCAGGATGCGGGCGGCATTACCGGTTTTGATTCTGATGAAGATATCACAATTTCAATGAATGAGGATCGTGACGGCTTCTTGATTGACCTGGCTGTACAGCCTGTCGACGCAGCAGAAAAATTCTACTTTAATGTGGAGGTAAACTAATATGGCATTAAAAGCACAAAACACGATTTCAGGTAAAGAAGGACGCTTATTTCTCGATGGAGAAGAAATGGCGCATATCAAAACATTTGAAGCAAATGTGGAGAAAAACAAGTCTGAAGTAAACATTATGGGCCGCCGCATGACAGGCCATAAAACAACAGGCGCAAACGGAACAGGCACAGCGACATTCTACAAAGTCACATCAAAATTTGTCATTCTGATGATGGACTACGTCAAAAAAGGCAGTGATCCTTACTTTACGCTGCAAGCTGTGCTGGATGATAAGTCCTCCGGAAGAGGCACAGAACGAGTCACACTTTACGATGTAAACTTCGACTCCGCCAAAATCGCCAGCCTCGATGTTGATTCAGAAGCATTAGAGGAAGAAGTTCCGTTTACATTTGAAGACTTCGACGTGCCTGAAAAGCTTTCTGACACGTTTTAATCAAAACTGAACAAGCCATACGCAGACCTTTCTCAGAAAGGTCTGTTTTTTAATGATGAAATCAATTTAAAGATAAGGGAGTTTTTTACATGAGCGAGAAGAACGAAAACGTATATGATCTTTCCTTTTTTATGCCGGGAAAAACAATCGAAGCCGAAGAAATCAAAGTGCCGATCTCTAAGCGTTTTGTTGATAAAAAAGGGGACATCGTACCATTTATATTTAAAGCGATCACGACGGAGCGCATTGATGAATTAGAGAAAGAAACAACAACTTATAAAAATGTCAAAGGCAGAGGCCGTGTAAAAGATTTAGACAGCCAGCGCTTTTATGCCCGAATCGCAGTTGAATCAACCGTTTATCCGGACTTCCGTTCAAAAGAGCTTCGAGAAGCTTACAAAACGGCCGACCCGGTAGAAGTTGCGAAACGCGTCCTCTCAGTTGGAGGCGAATACGCAAACTGGCTCAACAAAGCGATTGAGATTAATGGTTTCGAAGATGAATTAGAGGATCTGGAAGAAGAAGTAAAAAACTAATCAAGGATGGGCATAAAGAAGCCGTGTATCTCTACTATGCGATGCACGAGCTTCATTATTCTCCATCGGATTTATTAGAACTGTATGAAGCGCCCAGAAACTTTAAGGCGCTTTTGTATGGACTGATTGGATATAAGCTGGATCTCCTTGAAAAACAAGCTAAGAAAGGAGGGGCATCGTAATTGGCAAAGCTGACAGCAAGATTTGAAATGGAAGACCGTGTAAGCAAAAAGTTAAGAAAGATACAAAATGGGTTCAGAGCACTTGAAAAGTATAGAAAAATGGCACAGCGAAATAGCGCTATTGATATACGAAAAGAAAGCAAAACTGTGTTAAGTACAATTGATCGGATACAAAAATCAATAAAGAAAAAGCTTGGGGCCCAAATGATATCCATTTCAGCTGAGGATAACGCCAGCACTGTCATTCAGAAGGTTCAAACTCAATTGCAGGGATTGCCGGCATCGGTATCTATTAAAATTGGCGCTAATGATCAAGCAACAGAAAAGTTTGAGCGATTAAGAGAGTTCGTTGCGGGTTTCAAAGGCTTTACGATTATGCTGAGTGCGGAAGATCAAGTTTCGCCAGCTGTGCAAAAAATACAGCGTTATATGGAAACCGCACTTAAAAATGGTTACTCTGTTACGATACGCGTGATTGATCACGTCATGAAAACAGTCGGCCGCATTTCAGCAGGCATTGATGCACTTACACAAAAAGATAATCTAATTCAGCTTACTTTGAATGATCAGGTATCAAAAAAGCTGGATGAACTTCAGAAGAAAATTGATAGCTTTGGAAAACTAAAGACAGTTGAGAAAACAGCTTCCCCATCAGCTAAGAAAGCAGAGAGCAAAAAGGGAGAGGAAAAAGAAGGCGGTTCCTTCTGGGGAAACCTCGTTGAAGAAGGCAAAAAGAAGATCAAAGAAAAGCTAGATGAAAAAGTAACTGAATATAAAGAAGCCGTTATTGATCGTGTTACCCAAAAGTTTGAAAAATTTAATCCAGAAAAAATACTGGATGATAAGTTTTATGCATTATTAGATAAAGTGTTCGGTCCCGAAGAAAAAACTCCGGCAGAAAATGCGTGCTGCTGCAACGGATTGAACCCAGGAGCTGGAGGAGCCGCAGAATCAGGAGGCGGAGGCCTTTTAGATTCATTTATTAGTGAAGGTACAGTCGGTATCAGCAACGCGATTGAGGAATTAAAAAATACCTTTTTGAAGGAATTTGAACACTTTACACCCGAATCGATCACCTCAAAATTAGAATCATACACAGAATCCATTACATCTAAAATGACTGCACTAGCTGAGAAGTTCAGTCCGGATACGATTTTAGCAGAGCTGGATAAGTTTACAACATCGTTCATGGGAAAAGTGGATGAGATCGCGACGAAGTTCAGTCCAGAGACGATTTTGACAGAGCTGGATAAGTTTACAACATCGTTCATGGGAAAAGTGGACGAAATCGCGACGAAGTTCAGTCCAGAGACGATTTTGACAGAGCTGGATAAGTTTACAACATCGTTTATGAGTAAGGTGGATGCGATTGCGACAAAGTTCAGTCCAGAGACAATTTTGACAGAGCTGGATAAGTTCACAACATCGTTTATGAGTAAGGTAGATGCAATTGCGACAAAGTTCAGTCCAGAAACGATTCTGGCACAGCTGGATAAGTTCACAACATCGTTTATGAGTAAGGTGGATGCAATTGCGACAAAGTTCAGTCCAGAAACAATTCTGGCACAGCTGGATAAGTTCACAACATCATTCATGGGTAAAGTGGACAAAATCGCAAGTAAATTTAGTCCTGAAGCCATTTTTAAGCAGCTTGACAAGTTTACAGGCTCCTTTATGAAAAAAGTAGACGAAATCGCAAGTAAGTTCAGCCCTGAAGCCATTTTTAAGCAGCTTGATAAATTTACAGATTCCTTTATGAAAAAAGTGGACGATGTCGTAAGTAAATTCAGCCCAGAAACCATTTTTAACGAACTGGATAAGTTTGCAGATTCCTTTATGAAAAAAGTGGACGATGTCGTAGGTAAATTCAGCCCAGAAACCATTTTTAACGAACTAGATAAGTTTGCGGATTCCTTTATGAATAAAGTGGACGATATCGTAAGTAAATTCAGTCCAGAAACCATTTTTAACGAACTGGACAATTTTACAGACTCCTTTATGAAAAAAGTGGATGATATCGTAAGTAAATTCAGTCCGGACGCAATTTTCACTAAAGCGGAAGACTTTGTAACAAATATTGTTGACAAAATCTCTGAAAAATTCGATTTCCTCAACCCAGATAAAATCGCGAATAAAGCAGAAAAGTTTTTTGATAATATTGTCTCAAAAATCGCGAAAAAATTTGAGAAATTCAGCCCTGATAAAATTATTGAAAAAGCAGCGGAATTTTTTGAAAAAATGATAAAAGGCATTGCTGAAAAACTGGGGAATCTGGATTTTGGAGGACTGCTTGGCGGCAAATCCAGCGGAAGCAAAGGCAAACAAAAAGCCTCAAAAGCCAATACAAATCAATCAACTTCAAACAACTCAAACCGCACTAAAAAACCTTCGATGAACCAAAAAGTGTCAGGTTCTAAATCGAAGAAATCAGGCGGCAAATGGGGCGGAGCTTGCGGATGCTGTTGTGCCGGTATCAGCACAGGCAAAAGCAAAAAAGTCAAAAATAGAAACGGTTCATCAAAGAAAGGCAATCAATCAAATCCTGTGAATACGCCTAAATCGGCAAAAGCAGCTAAAGGCGGATCAGGCAAAGGTTTTTCAGGCCTTCTGAAAACATTGGGAGAATCAAAAGGTTTGAAGGGCGGACTGAAGGGTTTAAAAGGAGCCGCAAAAGGAATACCGGGATTAGGCGAAATTTTGTCTCTAACTGACTTAGCTGGAATCAATAAGGATAATGCCGGTGAAAAAGTAGGTTCAGCCGGCGGAGGTTTAGCCGGAGCAGCTGCCGGAGCGGCTATTGGAAGCGTTGTGCCTGGAGTGGGAACCGCTATTGGCGGTGTTGTAGGAGGAATTGCCGGCACTTTCGGTGGTGAAAGTTTAGGGAAGGCATTTGATGCCGGCGCACTGAATGATACATGGAACAGCATTACAGAGGGAGCGCAAAATGCTTGGTCAGCCATTCAGGGTATTTGGGGAACTGTATCAACATGGTTTATGGACAATGTTTGGACACCAGTATCATCCGCAGTTGTGGGTGTGGCTACAAGTATATGGTCAAATATTGTAAACGCATGGACCACGATACAAACAATCTTTAGTACCGTGGCAACATGGTTTATGGATAATGTTTGGACACCGGTATCATCCGCGGTTGTCGGTGTGGCTACAGCGATATGGTCTAAAATTGTAAACGCATGGACTACGATTAAAAATGTGTTCAGTGCAGTTGCTTCATGGTTTATGAGCAATGTATGGGAGCCAGTCAAATCGGCTGTTATCGGAGCGGCAATCACTATCTGGGATAAAATGACGGGCGCTTGGGATAAGATTAAGAGTGTTTTCAGTACAGTATCAGGATGGTTCATGGATACAGTTTGGAACCCAGTTAAAAATACAGTCTTAGATGTAGGCAAGGGAATATCTGATGCTTTCCAAAAAGCTTTAGATACGGTCAAGAACATTTGGAAGGGTCTGAGCGGCTGGTTTAAAAAGAATATTCAAGAACCTCTTACTAAGGTTGGAGAAACAGTTTCGGATGCTTTTTCTAAAGCGTTCGGCTGGGTAAAGAAAATTTGGGATAAAGCAGGCGGCGTTGTCTCAAGCATTGTCAACTTCGTAACTGGCGGAGGAGACCCGGATGACTATAAAGGAGAAAAAACTAAAACTGAAAAAAATGCCACAGGCGGCTATATCACCAAACCAACCATTTCATGGATCGGTGAAGCCGGCAAGGAATTCGTTATCCCAGTTGATAATAACCGAGGCAGAGGTAAAATGCTTCTCTCACAAGCGGCGTCTAAACTTGGTATGCAAGTCGTAGACAATATGGGAACCGCTTCGTCTTCTGCTGGAAGCCCGGTAGCTGTTTCAAGAGGAGCTGCTGCCAGTCCGTTATCAGGATCAGCCTCTCCATCAATGGAGACTGCAAATCTGACAGGGCAAGCGTCCACACTTGGACAGCAATTTTCAGAAGGCTTTGGTAAAGGCATCAGCAATCAGCCGGTTAAAATGGAAGATTGGAAAAAGAAAAACATCAATACGCCATTTACACAAATGACTTCTTCTTCACCAAATTACGGAAAACAGATGGTAAGCGGATATGCTAAGGGGCAAAACGGCACAGCAACCGGAACAGACGGCTTCCTTCAGACGAAAGTCAAAACACCGTTCCAAGCTACTGTAAACAAATCTTCATCATGGGGAAGCAGTACAATCAAAGGGTTTGCTTCAGGACAAAATAGTTCCCAAACCGGTACTGATCAATATGTAAATACACATGTGAATAAGCCGTTTTTGCGATCTAAAGAATCATCAAACGGCTGGGGAACCGGTATGATCGCGAATTTTGTATCAGGTATGACTTCAAAAGCAAGTGAAGTCCACGAAGCCGCCAAGGAACTGGCCAAAAAAGTTGAGAAGGCATTCCGTGAAGAGCTGGATATTCATTCGCCTTCTCGAGTTATGATGAGTCTCGGCCGCTTTGCCTCTGTCGGTGTTGTAAAAGGCCTGGATTCTGTCGATGTGAAAAAATACGCTGAAAAGCAAGCCGGTTCACTGGCTGCTGCTTATTCTGGAATGGGAGCAGTGGGAGGAAATGTGAAACAGTGGCTTATGGCTGCAATGATGGCCACAAAGACACCATTAAACTGGCTTCCAGGGTTAATGACAATTGCAAAGTATGAATCTGGTGGAAATCCAAACTCTATTAACCTGTGGGATAGTAACGCGAAGGCGGGAAATCCATCACAAGGGCTTATGCAGACGATACCGACTACATTTAATGCACATAAAGCGCCAGGCATGGGTAACATTAGAAACCCGATTCACAATGCAGCTGCCGCAATCGGCTATATCAAAAGCAGATATGGATCAATTGACAATGTGCCTGGTATTAAAAGCTTGAAACGTGGCGGACCGTATGTTGGATATGCCAACGGCGGACTGATCACAAAAGAACAAATCGCCCGTGTCGGTGAAGGAAACAAGCGGGAATGGATCATTCCGGAGGAGCGAGGCATACGCGGCCGCTACCTCCTTCAGAGAGCAGCCCAAGCTTTAGGAATGGAAGTAACAGATCCATCTCAATCCCAGCAGTCTGAGCTTTCATCAGGACAAGTTTCCGCTGTTACTTCAGCTAGCCGGCCAACGGCAGCAGTTTCGGGATCAAAAGATATATATATTCAATTTAACGGTGACCAGCACTTCCATAATGGACAAGACGCCGAAACCCTTGCAGCGAAAATCAAGCAGGCGCTAATAGACGAACTGCAAAAGGATATCAATATTGGAACGAAGGGAGTCGTTGCGTTTGACTAAATCCGTATATGAATTTTGGATTTCACAAGGGAAGGACAAGCTGCGGCTCCCCGTTCTTCCCGACCAGCTGAATATTTCAAATACGGTTCAGAATGAGACGGTTAAAGTAGCCAAGTTTGGTGACCTTACATTTATTGACGAACAGGGAGCGAAAGAAATTTCGTTCTCTTCGTTTTTTCCGAAGAAATACAGTCCGATAGCAGAATATCAAAACTTCCCGTCGCCAGAAAATGCGATAACAAGAATTGAAAAATGGATGAAGGCCAAAAAACCGGTCCAGTTTTTGATTACGGGAACTAAAGTGAATCTGACTTGCAGCATTGAAGGTTTTTCCTATAGCGAAGGTCAGCAGGATATCGGTGATCGCTCGTTTGATATTCAATTAAAAGAATACAAAACCGCATCACCCCGAAAAATCAAGCAGAAGAAAAAAACAAAGGCAAAACGCCCGTCGAAGGCGTCTCCGAAAACCTATACAGTGAAAAAGGGAGACACGCTTTGGGACATTGCCGGCAGATTTTACGGGAACAGCACGCAATGGCGCAAAATTTGGAATGCCAATAAAACAGCCATGATTAAACGAAGCAAACGAAATATCAGGCAGCCGGGCCACTGGATTTTTCCCGGCCAAAAATTAAAGATACCGCAATGAGACAGGTGATGTATGATGATAGAATTGTTTGTCATTAAAGATACAGAATGGCTTGAGCTGGTAGCGGAAAGCGTGTCGCTGGAGGGGCACCGCTTTCAGGCGCCGCGCTCCATAGAAGCGACCATCGTCATCAAACAGGGCGACCATACGTATTACAGCGTCACAGAAGGAGATACCGTCTTGTTTAAATGGAAGGGAAAAGAGCTTTTCCGCGGGACCGTCTTCGCCCGAACGCCTGATGAACATACGCTTGCCTTCAGTGCTTACGATATGCTGCAATATCTGGTCAAAAATCAGGATGTGTACGTGTTTTCCAACCAGCGTGCTGACCAGATGATCAGGAGGATTGCCAATGATTTTCAGATACCGACAGCCTCGATTGCGAACACAGGCCATACGATCAAAAGCCTTGTCATTAAAAATGATACGACCCTGTATGACATCATCTTAAAAGCGTTGAAACAGACGAAAAGCCAGACAGGACGGAATTATCAGCTGTATTCGGAAAAAGGAAAGCTCGGCCTGCGCGCTTGGCCAGATCCGGCAGAGGTATGGGTGCTGGAAACCGGAGTCAATATTACGGGCTACCAATACAGCACGTCTATAAACGACACGGCAACAAGGGTGGTGCTCCGTCGGCAGAAGGACAATAAGACGTATAAAGCGTCTGCGAAGGACAGTTCAGGCTTAAACAAATACGGCGTGCTTCAATATACGGAGACTGTAACAGACGAAATTAACCAGGCGCAGCTTCAGCAGAGAGCTGACGTACGCCTTGCCGAAAAAAAGGGCGTAAAAAAAGAACTGAAAAATATTCAGGCAGTCGGCATTCCAGAAGTGCAGAGCGGCCTGCCTGTTTATATTTCCATTCCGGAGGCCGGGATTAAGAAAACCTACTGGGTAGATACAGATCGGCACGAGTTTAAAGGAACGAAACATACGATGACCATTGATGTAGTCGAGAAGAATACGATGCCGGAAGGGGTTTCCTGATGAGACTGAGTGAAGCCATTAAACATTTGGCCGTCGGTGCGGTTGATGCTGAATCTCCGGTGGAGCTGCTCCCTGCTGAGGTGGTTTCGGTTTCGCCTGTTGAAATCAAATTAAAAGAAAACAGCAAACTGATCATACCGGCTGACGCCCTCATCATCCCAAAACGGATGCAGTCCGGAGGAGACGATGCAATCGAGCCGGGGGATCGCGTCATGGCCGCGGCTCTGACTGGCGGGCAATCGTTTTTTATTTTAGATAAAGTATAGACAAACCGCTTCGGCATGAAGGGGTTTTTATTTAGCTTGTAAAAAGGAGTGGGCATCATGGCCCTGACACCAGAAGTGGAGTTTGAGGATATCGAAGATGACAGCGAAGTCATTGAAACCTCTAAAACATACAAAATAGATTTTGAAAACGGAAGAATTACAAATGAGCTGATTACCGGGCTGGAAGCGATCAGACAGTTTGTGTATATCGCCTTACAAACAGAACGATATGCGTACTCCGTATACAGCCATAATGTCGGAAATGAGCTGCAGGACGTGCTTACAGATCATGAGACGACTGATGCCTACAAAAAAATGGAGATTCCAAGGCTCATAGAAGAGGCACTTGTTTATGATGACCGGATTTCCGCTGTAACAGATTTTGAGATAGAAAAACAAGGCGATGCGTTTCATGTTTCCTTTGTAGTCGAGACAGATGAAGGATCGCTTGAGATTGAGGAGGTGATTGGCGCAGATGTTTGAAAATCAGACCTTTGAAGAGATAATGGAGCGTATGCTGAACAGCATCTCCGCAGATATTGACACGAGAGAAGGCAGCGTTATTTATAACGCATTAGCCCCAGCGGCAGCCGAGCTTGCGAAGTCGTATATATGGCTGGACACCGTGCTCGAGCTTGTGTTTTCTGATACCGCGCAAGGAGAGTTTTTGGACCGGCGCGCTGCGGAAGCGGGGATTGAACGGACAGCTGCAACAAAGGCAGTGAGAGCAGGAGAGTTCACAGCTGGCGTCAGAATTCCTGAAGGCTCCCGCTTCTACGTGGATAATCTTTATTTTCAATATACAGGAGATGGGACATTGGTCTGTGAAACGCCGGGAGAAGCAGGAAACGCCAATCTGACCGGACGCAATTTGTTGTCACTGGATACTATCCCGGGATTGGAAAAAGCGATTGTCAGAGAGATTCTGATTCCGGGGCGTGAAGAAGAAGGAGACGATAGTTTAAGAGAACGGTATTTTACGAGGGTTCGTCGCGAGGCTGTCAGCGCTAACAAAATGCATTACAAAGAATGGGCTGAAGAAGTGGACGGAGTAGGGAAGGCGAAGATCTTTCCGCTTTGGAACGGAGACGGGACGGTTAAAATTGTCGTCACGAATGCCAACCTTGAGCCGGCTTCTGAAATCTTAATTCAAAAAGTGAAAGACTATATTGACCCTGAGCCCGGTCAGGGCGAGGGGCAGGCGCCAATCGGAGCCGTTGTCACAGTGGAAAGCGCGGTCTGGAAGGAAGTTGAGATTTCTGCCGAGGTGCTGCCAGAGATCAATCACTCAATTGATGAAGTGAAGTCAGAAATTGAGAAGGGCGTTTTAAATCTCTTTAAGAAAATGGCGTTTGAAGACAATGTCATCCGCCTTTCTCAAATTAATAATATCGTCTATAATTCGCCGTCTGTCAGTGATTATTCCAATATTAAAATCAACGGCACTTCCGAAAATTTAGTGCTGAGCGACGTAGAAATCCCTAAGCTTGGGCAGGTGAAGATCATTGAGCAAACAAGATGACATGAGAGCCTATCTGCCTCCGTTTCTCACCAGCCTTAAAGAAATGTCGGAGCTGCTGAAAGCGGAAGCGCCTGAGTTTGAACAACAAAATAACAGCATATTTGATCTGACAGACCAGTTATTCGTGCCAACAGCAACATGGGGGCTCAGCCGCTGGGAAAAGATTTTAAACGTGCCGCGGGAATCGGGAGACACCGATGAAATCAGGCGATTGAGGCTCATTTCAAAAATGTCGAACATTCCGCCAATCACATACCGGGCCATTGAGCAAGCGGTGAATCGTTTCTTAAAAAAACCGTCAGCACAAGTCCGCCTGCTGCCCGGTGAATACCGCTTTAATGTAGACATCAATATTGATGATCTCCAGCACATGAATGAGCTGATCGAAGCATTGGAAAATATGAAGCCGGCACATCTGGCGTATACGCTCAGAGGCGGATTAAATGAGACGCTCCAAATAAAGGACACAGTCATCCTGAATCATCGAAGATACCGAACAGCCAGTGAGCTGAAGGTCGGATATTCTGTCACCCTTAACAATAATGAGGTGGTCTTAACTTGATTTCAACCATATACAGAGAACGCACAGCTGCCGATCTGAAAAGCAGGATTCATCACGTGCTGCTTAACGGCCAAGAAACAGAAATAGTGGAGCTCACCATTGACGGTGCAAAAGTGACTGTTCTGACAAAACGTGAGGAAGATATTAAACATATCGAAACGGTACAAATTGTTGACGAACTGGGCAATGTCATTACAGAAAGAAAAACAGACCTGGACGTCAGCGAAAACAGAACACTTGATTTCAGATTTATCTTTGAGGTGGTGTAAACATGGCATACGAAGAAAAAACAGACTGGCTCCCGGACGATCCCATCAACGAAGATGACGTCAACCGCTGGGAAAAAGGCATAAAAGACGCCCACACAGACCTGGCCGCCCACAAAAACGACATGAACAACCCCCACAACACAACAAAGGCGCAAATTGGGCTGGGGAACGTGGATAACGTGCAGCAGGCGGCGAAGAAGGATTTTGATGAACATGAGCAAGATCAGGTGCGGCATATTACAGAGGAAGAGAGGGTGAAATGGAACAGTGGACAGTTATCTAAGATTACAAATGATAATGGACAACCTATGTTCAATATCACGAGTGATTTCCATACGGAACTGTTGAACTATCCTACATTGACTTATTTTTCTTACAGTGGCTCACCTTTAAATTCTCCGGGTGGATCAGGAAGGGGATTTTGGACTTGCAGTGATAGTAAGTTATATGGGCATGTTATTGTGATGACAAATGATAATAGAACCTATCGCAAAACGTTATCAAATGGCAACTGGTCAGATTGGATTGAATTGGAGACAACAAATGGTGCTCAAACAAAGGTGAACGCTCATGCCGCCAAGTCGGATATACACGTAACACAAGCGGAGAAGGATAAATGGAACAACAGCCAGCTTTTTAAAATAACAGCGGATAATGGTCAAGGAAAACTATACTTAAATGAAACCGATGATTTCCATGAAATTGTACCAAAGAACACTGGAATGGTTCATTTTACATCTGCTTCTAATACAATCAATGGTCCTGGTACTGCACTTAGAGGCATATGGACAGTTAATGCTACCGGAAATTACGGCCAGATTATTGCTTTTGATAATACAAATAAAACTTATCGAAAGACAATATCTGGAGGGAACTGGTCTGAGTGGACAGAACTAGAAACAACTGTGGGAGCACAATCTAAAGTATCTAATCATGCCAAGGACTCAACAGCTCATATTACGACAGAGGAACGGAACAAATGGAATGCAGGTCAGTTGTCTAAAATTACGAACGATACGGGCGGGGTTCTAGTTTCAATAGGTGACGCAGATGATTTCCTAAGTAAAATTGTTCAAACTGGAGAGAAGTTTGGAACTTTTTATTCTACTGGAAAACCGACTAATGCACCTTCTGCCTTATCTACAAGAGGATTTTTTCATTTTACAGCTACTGATAGTGATGGGAATGGAACTTTTGGGTACGTAGTCGCTATTGATTATAGGAATAACATGTTTACAAATTATCTTGGTGCTAATTTGGATTGGCAAGGATGGAATAAAGTTGAAACTGAAAGCGGTGCTCAAACAAAGGTTGATAAATCCTTAACTGATGCAAAAAACTATGTAGATACAAACTACTCAAATCAGAAACTAACCATTCTTACAGGTTCTAATGCAATTCAAGACGCAAGAACTGGTGGAGAATCTTATCCGCCAGGACTTACCTTTATGGATATTGGCCAAGGAAATACAACAGGTTATCCGCTAGGCTATGGAATTGTGAAAAATGAAAAATATAGTAATTATCGTTTTACACAATATTTTTATGGTACAGGTAATGAAACAAGTGTATATGCAAACAATACCGGAACCTGGATACGTCACTGGTGGTCTGGTTCAGGATGGACTCCTTGGGAAAAAATCTCTGGTTTCGGGCATATGATTGCAAAAACAACAGGTAAACAAGCGCTGAATAAAGGGGAACAAAATAAAATATTATTTAAAAATGTATTGAAGGATAGCAATAACCTGTATGATCCATCGAACAGTAGATTTGTAGCAAGTCACGCTGGTATGTATTTGGTTAATGCCAGCTTATATTTTCAAAATACATTACAGTATTCCAATTTTGAGTTGTATACGTATGTGAATGGTTCGCAATATAAATTAATGAATCAGTTTAGAACGCCAGCTCCTAAAGATAATAGTGATTCAAAAGAATTTTATGTAACTGTTACAGGATCGGTTGCGGTATCGCTTAATGCGGGTGATTATGTTGAAATCTACGTCTATGTAGGATATACAGGTACAGAAACTCGTTATATTGTTGATGATACGTCCATTAGTAAAAATTACTTTGATATCCTAGAACTCGGAGGCCGAAATTTCCCTACACTATAGGAGGTGCAAAATGATATTATACGACGCAATCATGTACAAATACCCTGACGCTGTGCCAAGAAAGGATTTCGAGCTGCGGAATGACGGAAATGGTTCCTATATTGAAAAATGGAACCTGCGTGCCCCGATCCCGACGCAAAAAGAGCTGGAAGCCTGGTGGGAGGAATCGCAAGAAAAACCGCCGTACGAGCCGCCTGATCAGGTGGAGGTACTAGCTCAGGAATTGTCGCAGGAAAAGCTGGCACGCAAGCAGCTTGAAGAGCTAAACAAAACGTTGGGGAGCGAGCTGTCAGATATAAAGCTTTCATTATTATTTTTGAAAGGAGAGCGTGCTGAATGAATTATTGGGTGCTTGCCTTACATTATGATTGGGCGACGACAGATATGGTGAAGCAGGCCATCGCATTTAAAGATTGTTCTAAAGAGGATCTGGCAGAAGGCGTGAACAAAAAACTGATCACTTCTGACCAGTATGAAGAAATTACCGGTAAAGCCATGTAGGCTTTTTTATTTTGCTCGTTTTTACATGAAAAGGAGGATAAAAATGGTCAAGTATCAATATGAGTTTCCTCTCGATAAGACTGGAAAAGCTGGAGCTGTGAAGCCGTATAGAGGAGAAAAAACCGATTTTGTCACACCTGTTTCGAATCTGTCAGGTGTAGCGGAGATTTTAACAAATGCCGCGCTAAAGGCCACTGAGGCATACAGTCAGCTCGGACAAGACCGGCTTGGCGCAGTTCTGATTTCGAAAGTAAAGGGCTGTGCATATGCAGATCGTGAAGGTACGCTCTTTATAGAAGAAAGCGACAATAACAATGTTTGGACAACGACGGAAGCTGTCTATGTAGCTGCGGGTGTTCTGACAGCGACAGACTGGGTGTACCTTTCTAAACGCTATTACCGCTTCCGATATGTGAACGGAAATCTCCAGCAATCGGAGTTTGTGTTATATCAATCAGTCGGCGCAGGTGAATTGGACGTACGCTTAAATGAAAATCTTCCTTTGCAAATTGATTTCAAGGAAAATCAGACAGATGACGGACGGCTGAAAGTGGAGGCCGGCAAAACAATTGATTTTGTTTTTCATGAGAATGCCGAGTCGGCTGGCGAAGGTGCTGCCTTACCCGTAGAAGGCGCCTTGCATTTACTGGTTGAAGTATTCGGCACAGCGGAAACGAGTGAGGTGAAATTTTGGGGAAAATCTTTGTCAGGACAGAAACTTCCAATTAAAGGTGTGAAATCGGATGATGCTTCTGCCGCTTGCAGCACCTTAGGCAAGGATGAGGCTTGGTCCTTTGATATTAAAGGCTTTAAGGAGATCGTGATGGAGATTGCCAGCATGACCGGCGGGAGCCTATCAATTAAAGGAACCGCGGTCTCTTAACCATTGCAATTGGCCTCGGGAAGGAGGTGATTCGTATGTAAAGGAGGAGTGAATGATGCAGCAAGACATAGATGTTAATGTCTTTCAGCAGGATTTAGCAGACATAAAAGGTGGACAAAAAGCGCTGGAGCAGAGGGTCTCCGCATTAGAACGAGTGTCTGACCGGCAAGACCAGCAAATCATGACGCTGAACGAAAAATTGAACAAAATTGAAGAGAACACAACATGGATTAAACGCACCATCACAGGTGCCATCATCACAGCAGTGTGCACAGGGATCATCGGCGGAGCCATCGCCATTATGTACAACCTGCTGCAGCATTAAGGGGGATTATCATGAAAACGTATGATAAAGGCACGGTCACTAGGACGGTGCTTCTTTTGCTTGCGCTCATCAACCAGAGCATGCTGATGCTTGGCAAATCACCATTGGATATACAGGAAGAGCAGGTGAATCAGCTTGCAGATGCTCTGTATTCAGCAGGATCAGTGATCTTCACAATTGGGACAACACTAGCAGCTTGGTTTAAAAACAACTATGTAACAGAAAAAGGGAAAAAGCAACGCGACTTGCTAAAGGAAAATAATCTGACGAAATAAGGAGAGATGAAAATGGTTAACATTATTCAAGACTTTATTCCGGTCGGTGCCAATAACCGCCCATGCTACGCGATGACACCTCTTTATATTACCGTACACAATACAGCGAACACGGCAGCAGGCGCAGACGCCCAAGCGCATGCCCGCTATTTGAAAAACCCTGATACGGCAACAAGCTGGCATTTTACAGTTGATGATACAGAGATTTATCAGCATCTGCCGTTAAATGAAAACGGCTGGCATGCAGGAGACGGGAACGGAAGCGGCAACCGAGCTTCTATCGGGATTGAAATTTGTGAAAATGCGGATGGCGACTTTGCAAAAGCAACTGCTAATGCCCAGTGGCTGATCAAAACATTGATGGCTGAACACGCTATCAGCCTCGCTAACGTGGTGCCTCACAAATATTGGTCAGGGAAGGAATGCCCTCGCAAACTGTTGGATACGTGGGACTCGTTTAAAGCGGGAATTGGCGGTGGCGGCAGCCAAACTTATATCGTGAAACAAGGTGACACACTTACATCCATAGCGAGAGCGTTCGGTGTCACTGTAGCTCAGCTGCAAGAGTGGAACAATATCGAAGATCCAAATTTCATTCAAGTAGGTCAAGTGTTAATTGTAAGTGCCCCCTCGTCCGCTGTAGAGCCAGAACTCTATCCGCTCCCTGACGGCATCATTCAACTGACAACACCATATACCTCAGGCGAACACGTCTTTCAGGTGCAACGAGCGCTGGCGGCTCTCTACTTTTATCCTGATAAAGGAGCTGTGAACAACGGGATTGACGGCGTTTACGGGCCGAAAACTGCTGACGCGGTTGCGCGTTTTCAGTCTGTTAACGGTCTAACCGCCGACGGTATCTACGGACCTGCGACAAAAGCGAAGATCGCTGCTCAATTAAGCTGATGAAAGAACATAAAAATCCCGGAGTTGCTCCGGGATTTATTTTTTCTTCCTCAATTTTTTTAGAATTCCCGCACTCCGCTCTCTCACCCGAAGCGAATACCCGGAAAGACCAAATCTTCCGTAATCAACAAACTTCACACGCCGCACCAATTTTTTCACTGTATCACCTGACATTATCCTCTGTTTGTTTTATTATATGTAGCCCCTTAAGAAAAGGAATAAGGACAAGAGCTGTTTTCCCTTGTCCTTTTAGTGTGATCATGCTTTTTTTCGTTTATACTCATCAATCAGCCGTTCGTTTTCTTTGAAGATTCTTGCTGTGTGCGGACTGACTTGATAGCTTGCGACACTGGTGGTTGAACGTTTTTTCAGGATTTTGAACGGTTTCTTTGCCTGTGGATGGCATCCGTTTTGAAACGCGTTTTCCATTATCCTTCACCTTCCTCCTCAATTGGCAGCACCAAATCATATATGCTCGTTAATGATGTGAAAAGCAAATAATCAAATTCTGTTACAATGCTGTCAGACGTCAGTTTGATGACATAGCTCTGTGTCTCGATTGTAAAGGGAATGAGCACTACTTTCCCATACTGGTCGTAATAGACATCCTTTCGATCCAGCCTCGTTTGTACGTCAGCGGGATCCTCCATATGCTCTGTTAACCGGTCTTTATCAGGCTGTGTCGAATAGTGACAAAGACTGGCTGTCAGATTCATTTTATCAGCATAGGTTTTCAGCAGTTTATCAATTCCTTGAGCATATGCTTCTATACTTCCATAATAAACATGAATCGGTTCGTTTTTCAATAGATATTGGTATGTTTTCAGCCGATCGAGATACATGTGGAGCATTTCATTGTTTTCTTCGAGAATTTCTCTTGTGTCTGTTTCCAGTTCACTGCCGGCCAGCTTTTTAACATAAGCACTCAAAAAGATAAAAGCGTCAATTAAAGCAAAGCTGACAGCGACAATCACATACCGCTCCCAGTTTGTGAACAGGGAAGAGGGATCATATGTCCAGTATATCATGGCACCAAAAACAAACAGCAAATACCATGTTTTTCGGATGGCGGACATTTTTTCTTTGACCTTCGCTTCGAACCGCCACGTGGCGTATACGTAAAAGCCTAAAGCGGCCATAGTGCACCAGACCATGATTTGAAAGAATAAAAGCATACATCAATCCCTCGCATCTGAAATAGGTTCTGATTATTGTATTCTAGAAATGCGGCTGGTTTTCCTGTTTCATCAAAAAAACCGCTCCTTTGACAGAAGCGGTGAGACATTAAAAAATCATATTTAAGATAAAGTAGGCGATGGCACCAAGTGTCGCTGAAATTGGAAGCGTGATGACCCATGTAATGAGCATCCGCTTAGCTGTGCCCCAGTTTACGCCTTTTACCCGGTGTGATGCACCGACGCCAAGGATTGATGAAGATATGACGTGGGTTGTACTGACCGGCAAATGAATAAATGTGGCGCCGAAAATAATGGCTGCCCCGGTTAAGTCAGCGGATACACCGTTTACCGGACGAATCTTCATGATTTTTCCGCCAACGGTTTTAATGATTTTCCATCCGCCGATTGAAGTTCCGAGACCCATGGCTGTCGCGCAGGCGAATTGCACCCAGGTTGGAATATCATTAGCAGAAGTATGTAAATTTGCTGTGATGAGAGCCATTGTGATAATTCCCATTGCTTTTTGCGCATCGTTTGTTCCGTGTGTATACGATTGCAGGGCAGCAGTTATAATCTGCACTCTGCGGAATTGCTTGTTCGTTTTCGCCAAATTGCTGTCTTTGAAGATCAGCTTGACGATGGTGTAAAGAATATAACCAAGGACAAAGGCAATAATTGGTGATAAAATGAGTGCCTCAATGATTTTAATGAAGCCCTTATAATTTAACGCAGTAAATCCGGCTGCCGCAACGGCTGCACCGGCAATCGCCCCGATGATGGCATGGGATGAGCTGCTTGGGATGCCGTAATACCAAGTGAGCAGGTTCCACGCTATTGCTGCGATTAAAGCAGCCAAAATAACAACAGAGCCATTTTCCAAAGTATAAGGGTCTACAATATCTTTCGTTATGGTTTTGGCAACACCTGTAAACGTCATTGCTCCGACAAAGTTCATCACTGCCGCCATTATAATGGCATGGCGCGGTTTTAACGCTTTTGTTGATACTGAAGTCGCAATTGCGTTCGCCGTATCATGAAACCCGTTGATGAAATCAAACGCCAGAGCAAAAATGACAATTAGTATCGTTAATATAAATAGAATATCCATTTTTATCCCTCGTTACGCGTTTTTCATAATAATGGTTTCAAGATTATTGGCAACACTTTGGCAAGAATCGGCAATTTCCTCAAGCGTTTCGTAAATTTCACGATATTGAATGACTTTAATTGGATCTGTTTCATTTCCGAAAAGATTCTTTAATGATTTTCTGTGCAGGTTGTCACAGCTGTGCTCATACTCTTTAATTTTGATCGCGTGAGGCTGAATATCCTTTAAGCGGTTTTCTGCCAGCAGCTCAATGGTAATTAAAATTTCTTTCGCGCATTCTCTGATGTAGCCGCTGAATTTATCGATATGCTCGTCTGATGAAGTAATTGAGAAAATCTCCATCATGGCAGAGAAATGTTCGATTCCGTCAAGCACATCATCCAGGCTGTTTGTCAGCTGAAGGATATCCTCGCGCTCAATAGGAGTGATGAATGCTTTGTTAAGCTCTTTGATCATGACATGAACATGATTGTCACCTTTTGTTTCATATTCCTTTAACGTGTCTGCAAACTCTTTAAGCGTCGTTTGGTTAGTGACCTTAAAATTCAAAAAATATTCTGCAGTTTCGTCTATGTTCTTTGCAATTTCTGTTAAAAGGAGTGAGAACTTATCTTTTTTTCTTCTTATCATTAAAAACCCTCCATAGTTTGAATGAACAATGCACACATCAAATTATTATATAGCCTTTTGTCGAAAAAAAACAGGAAAAGTCGAAAAAAACGCGGCTTGACTTTTTCAGTAAAACGTGTCTCCTTATTTTGGCCTACTTCATCTCAAAAAAACGAACCAAGTTTGCAAAATCTTTCTGGTTAACGTAAAAAGTATATCAAAAGTTGTGTTTTTTTTGTCAACATTTATCTTCTGATTCACCAAAAAACGATTCCCTAAACAAGGGAACCGTTTTTTTTTAGCTGGTTTTTCGTTTTTGCATCCAATAATACAAAGGGAGTCCGGCCAGGCCGATGAGAATTGATAATCCGCAGCTTAATGTGTCTGTAATGAGTGTGCTTCCCAATACAAAGAATGAACCTGCGATTGCCAATATCGGCATGAACGGATAAAGCGGAACACTGTAAGCACGCGTTTTTCCCTTTGTTTGTTTCCGAAGAATAAATACTGCAAAAAAGGCCATTACGTAAAAGATATAGATCATAAAAATAGAGATTTCAGAAAGCTTATCAGGGTTGCTGATGAGCATCAGGATAATCGCTACAGCAATTTGGAAAGAAATTGCAATCCATGGTGTGCGGAATGTCGGGTGCACGCGGGACAATCTCTCAGCAAAAGGCAGCTGTTTTCGTTCAGCCATTGCAAAGGTCACACGCGGGAAAGAAAGAATCTTTCCGTTTAAACAGCCGAAGATGCTGACAATAATTCCGATACTGATCAGCTTTCCACCGATTGAACCGAACAGCATGCTGGCAGCAGTGCTTGTTGCATTTTCTCCAAGTGTCACAATCTCGTTCGCAGACAGGATATGAAGCAATGCAAAGTTAATGAAAATATAAATTGCTGTTACAATTAATAATCCGCCCGTCATTGCGCGTGGCAGCAGCTTTTCGGGATTTTTCATTTCTCCGCCGAGAGCCGCAAGCAGGATCCATCCGTCATAAGCAAACAATGTAGCCAAAATGGCTGCCCCGAAATTCATATCAGAAATGCTTTCGTTTACTGCCGTAAAGATATGCTGATCGCCTTTCCAAAGACCGAAAATAATGATACAGGCAATCGGAATCAGCTTTCCGACCGTAGTCAGTGTTTGAACAAAACCGCCGTATTTTGTACCAATAATGTTAATCACACATAAAAAAATAACTGCTATAATACCGATTACCTTTGATAGTCCTGAACCCCAGCCAAAAAGATTTGCCATTAAAGATCCAAAATATAAACCGAGTGCACCGATAATCGCCGGGCCGTAAATAATAATCTGCACCCAGCCGCATAAAAATCCCCAAAACTCGCCGTAAACTTCTTCAAGGTACGTGTAAAGTCCGCCTGTTTTCGGAATCTGCGTACCGATTTCTGCAATCGTCAGTCCGCCTGCCAACGTTAATATACCGCCTAACAGCCACGCAAATAGCGCAGTCTTTGAGTCTCCTGAATAAGCGAGCACAGCGCCGGGCTTCATAAAAACGCCGGAACCAATAATGGTTCCAATAACAAGAGTAAGGGCAAACATGAGGCCTATCTCTTTTTTCAAACCGTTTTCTTCATTATGCATGTCCTTAACCTCCTATGATGAAGCTTCGTGATGAAGAATCTATTTTTCATATTGTAAACCCTATTTTAGAAAACTGAAATAAAATAAATTTTCTGATTTTCGATAATTGCTATATTTACATTCGTGAAATCTGTGAAAACGTCTATTTTTTATCTCTTTAAACGAATAAAGGTGAGTATAATCTTTTGTATTGTTCGTGTTTTATGAAGGGTGTTCAAGTGGAGAATGAACACAATAAATGGCTGGCGGCGGGACTTAGCAGGATGCCGGACCCAGATGAAGCTGATATGTTGACTTTCGTATGTGAATAAAATATCTTGTAATTAGGAAAATAAATAGACATCTTTGATATAATATCTTGAAATCGAGATAAATTGACCTGGAGGGACAGCATATGAAAGTCAACGGCATTCACCACGTGTCCGCATTAACAGCTGACGCACAAAAAAATTTGGATTTCTATAGTAAAGTTTTAGGTTTAAAACTTGTCAAAAAATCCGTAAACCAAGATGAACCGACGATGTACCATCTATTCTACGGAGATGAAGTGGCAAATCCGGGAACGGAACTGACGTTTTTTGAGATTCCCCGCATTGCGCCGTTTCATGCGGGAACAAACAGTATTTCTTCGATTGGATTACGTGTTCCAAGCACAGACGCGCTGCATTACTGGAAAGAACGTTTTGAAGAGCATCAGGTGGCGCATAGCGGTATCGCCCAAAGAGCCGGACGTGACATATTGGCGTTCGAAGATCATGAAGGACAGCGCCTTGTGCTGACTGCTGATGAGAAAGGAAAAGGTTATGGTCTGCCTGTTAAACAAAGCGGCATTCCGGAAGAAGTTTCATTTCGCGGGTTAGGGCCTGTTGAACTGACAGTGCCATACGCTGAACCAACCTTACACGTATTAACCAATATTCTTGGATTTACAGAGATCAGCCGGGAGCCGGTTGAAGGACAGGGAACAGCGGTCATTTTAGAATCTGGAGAAGGCGGTGCGGCCACAGAAATCCATTTAATTGAAAGAAATGATCTTCCGCGCGAACGTCAAGGAAAAGGAAGTGTCCATCATGTCGCATTTCGCGTGAGAGATGAAGAAGAGCTTGCCGGATGGCACCGCATCATCAGCCAGGAAGGCTTTAGCAACTCAGGCATCGTTGAGCGCTACTATTTCAAGGCGCTGTATTTCAGAGAACCGAACGGCATTCTGTTTGAGTTATCTACAGACGGTCCGGGCTTTATGGTTGACGAAGAAATTGATGAGCTTGGCCAAACCATCGCTCTTCCGCCTTATCTTGAGCATAGAAGAGAGGAAATTGAAGCAAGACTGAAGCCGATTCAATAACGATATATTGTGATTCTTTGCCTTCCGGCGTCACCGGAAGGCTTTTTTTGTTCAAAAACGGGTGTGTTTTTATTAATATTTTAAATTTTGACATATACCGCATGCTGATTAGGTAGAAAATATCAGATTTGAATCAGGATAAAGACTCAAAAACCTTTGTTTTTATGGACAGATCGTATGAATTGGTTTCGGCAAAACTATTGCCTTTGTTTATTAATAGTTTTTTCACATTTGCTTGTTACACTATTTCAAAGGTAGACGAAAAGGAGTGAAGACACACGTGGAAACGAAAAAGCGCGAGCTGGACATCTTCCTGATCCTCATTTTGCTCGCATCTGCATTCTTAAATATCTATAACATCTGGAATGACGATACGGTGAATCCTTATTACACCGCTGCCGTCACAAGTATGATGCAAAGTTTTCATAATTTTTTCTATGCCTCATTCGACGCGGCGGGGTTTATAACGGTTGATAAACCGCCTATTACGTTCCAGATACAAACCATCAGCGCCCTTATATTCGGTATGCACGGCTGGAGCGTCATCCTGCCTCAGGCACTTGCTGGTGTAAGTTCTGTCCTTTTAATGTATCTGTTAATAAAACCGACATTCGGTAAGACGGCAGCAAGGATCGCCTCTTTCATCATGTCATGCACACCGATTGCGGTGGCTGTCGCCCGGACAAATAATGTTGATGCGTTACTGGTATTTTTCTTATTGCTGGCTACATGGCTTCTCTTTAAAGCCATCAGAAAAGGAAAGCTGATCTGGCTGTTAGCAGCATTTTTCGTAGTTGGTGCAGGTTTCAACACAAAAATGCTTCAAGCTTATATGATTTTACCGGCTTTCTTATTGTTCTACCTGATTGCCGCAAATGCCACAGTCAAGAAAAAAATCATTTCACTAGGAAGTGCATTAGTCGTATTAGCGGCAGTTTCGTTATCATGGCCGCTCATCGTTGACAATATCCCTGCCAGCAAACGTCCTTATGTCGGAAGCAGCCAGACCAACTCTGTTTTGGAATTGGCTTTCGGATACAACGGAATTCAGCGGCTGACAGGGCAAAATTCCGGCGGCGGTCAGGGCGGGTCAAGCAAAGACGCAGCAAAAGAAATGCCTTCTTCGGAGAACAGTTCATCTGACGCTCAGGCACCGCCTAATCAGTCAACAAGCAGCAGCTCATCAAACGATGACAAATCTGCAAATGGCAATATGACGGCACCGCCATCCAATGGGGAAATGCCAAGCGGCGGTCAAGGAGGCCCTCCAAACGGCGGAGGAGATGACGGACAAGGCGGACCTGGCGGCGACGGAGGTAAGGGCGGTTCAGGCGGATCGAAAATGCAATCAGGTACAGGAATGTTCGGAACGGGAACACCTGGTCCGCTTCGGCTCTTCCAACAAGAACTATCTGATCAAATCAGCTGGCTGCTGCCATTTGCGATTTTTGGAATGGCAGGCTTGCTGATTGCAGGCGCGAGAGAAAGAAGAAGATTATCTGTTGAGCAGAAGGAGACGGTGTTCTGGGTTGCATGGCTTGTGCCGATTGCCGGATTCTTCAGTGTAGCAGAATTTTTCCATCATTATTATCTCATTATGCTGGCGCCGCCGATTGCTGCACTTGTCGGAGCTGGGTGGGTTGCGCTCGTTCAGTTATACCGAAGCCATACAGGCTGGAAGTCTTGGCTTTTGCCGGCGGCGATGGTTGCCACAACGGGATTTGAATTGTTTATTCTGAGAAACTACAACGATCAAATCAGTGTTGGATGGAGTATCGGCGTAGGAGTTATCGGTGCGTTATCTGCCATTGCTCTTCTGATTTTAAAACAGCGCCAAAAACCGCTCACATATTATATATCACTTGCAGGGCTTCTTGTATTGCTTGTGATGCCGATTTATTGGGCAAGCACACCTCTCCTGTACGGAGGGAACAGCTCTCTTCCTGAAACAGGGCCGCAGCTCGCTTCAAGCAGCGGAAAAGGCATGGGAATGAACGAGTCGAGTGTAAATGAAAAATTGATTGAGTATTTAGAAGAAAACAGCTCCGGAGCGGAATATTTATTCGCGACAACTGATTCAAACACAGCGGCTCCGTATATTATTAAAACGAAAAAGGCCGTCATGACGATCGGCGGATTCAGCGGTTCTGACCCGGCCATCACGCTGACTCAATTTAAAAAGCTCGTAAAAGAAGGAAAAGTGAAATACTTCTTGGCTTCAGGAATGGGGAAAGGCGGAAACAATGAAATTGTCGAATGGGTTCAAGAAAACGGCAAGAAAGTTTCTTCTGATAAATGGCAGTCAAGCTCTGATCAGACTGATTCATCAGGTACGGCAAACGCTTCAGGCCAAACCGGCAAAATGGGCGGCGGGCCTGGCGGAATGAACCAGTCAGCTACATTATACGAACTAAATGCTGATGAATAGGAGGAAAAAACATGAGCAGACATATTCAATATTCAATTGTGATACCTGTGTATAATGAAGAGCTTGTCATTCATGAAACCTATCAGCGCTTAAAAGAGGTCATGGATCAAACGAAGGAAAACTATGAGCTGCTTTTTGTCAATGACGGCAGCAAAGATCGCAGTATTGAGATTTTAAGGGAACACAGTCTGATTGATTCGAGAGTGAAAATCATTGATTTTTCCAGGAATTTTGGGCACCAGATCGCGATTACAGCGGGAATGGATTATGCACAGGGGAATGCAATCGTCGTTATTGACGCCGATTTGCAGGACCCTCCTGAGTTAATTTTAGACATGATTGAAAAGTGGAAGGAAGGCTATGAGGTCATATACGCCGTGCGGACAAAACGAAAAGGGGAAACCTTTTTCAAAAAACAGACAGCGGCCATGTTTTACCGGCTTCTCAGCAGCATGACAGATATTGATATCCCGATAGATACCGGGGATTTCCGTCTCTTGGACAGAAAAGTCTGTGATGAAATGAAAAAATTAAAGGAAAAAAATCCTTTTGTCCGAGGCCTCGTCAGCTGGGTAGGCTTCAAACAAACGGCAGTTGAGTATGTACGTGATGAAAGGCTTGCCGGAGAAACGAAATACCCGCTTAAGAAAATGCTGAAGCTTTCAATGGACGGCATTACGACATTTTCACATAAACCGCTGAAGCTGGCGAGCTATGCCGGGGTCTTAATGTCAGGCGCAGGTTTTCTGTATATGTTTATCGTGCTGTATTTGAAGCTGTTCACTGACAGCACCATTACCGGCTGGTCATCGCTTATTGTCATCCAGCTTCTGTTCAGCGGCATCGTGCTTCTGATATTGGGGATGATTGGTGAATATATCGGCAGAATCTATGATGAAGCCAAAGACCGGCCGCTTTACATCGTACAGAAATCGTACGGGATTGAAAATAAAAGACTCTATAGGGACCAGCATATGTCCTGACCAGAAGCCCCTGTCCTTTACGGACAGGGGTTTTTATGTATCAAAGTAAAGATGCTGATATGGAAGGGAGAGGGAGAGAAGAAGGGATTGTGAGCTTGCACTGCGGTTCAGGCAAGCTGAAATAAAAACGGCAACGCCTAAAAGCTTTCACCTTAGGCGTTGCTGAATTTAGTTGTTAGATTGAGAAGTTTTTAAGAACCGCATGATCAAAGCCGTACCTGTTATGTTTAATAGAATACTGGCCCCCAGTGTAACTCCCCATGCCAATGTTGCTGCAGGAAGGAGATAGCTTAGCATCAGAAAAGCCAATCCTGCGCAAATCATGCTCAATCCCATGGTTTTCATGTCATACCTCCTTTTAAACAATGCTTCAAGCATCTGATTAGAATCAAATCAGCCTGTATCATATACGGGTGTATCGGTAGAAAGTTTCATAGAGTAGATCGTTCTTTTATCTAACAAAAAGCCTCAGACCGCTTTTGCGGCCTGAGGCGCTTTTCTTAAGAAGGTGTTTCTTCTTTTTGATCGAGTTTGATTTTTTTCGTCATTTCTTTGCCGTTTCTGAGAATTTTCACTTCGACGGTGTCGCCGATATTTGCGTCTTTGTATAGGATATTGCGCAATTCGCTGCCTGTGTTGATTTTTTTGCCTTTTATGCTGATGATAATATCTTCGGCTTTCAGCCCGGCCTTTGCAGCAGGGGAGCCTGAAGCGACTTCACGGATGTATACGCCTTTATTCAGCTGGCTGCCGAATAAGCCAAGTGTGCCTTCTTGATAGTTTTGCGGCACCTGTTCCAAATCGAGCATGCTGACACCGATATATGGACGTTCAATTTGCCCTTTAGACAGCAATTCTTCAGCTATCGGTTTGACGTCGTTGCTTGGAATGGCAAATCCGATGCCCTCAACATCATCTTCACTGATTTTCATGCTGTTAATGCCGACAATTTTGCCGTCTGTATTTAACAACGGACCGCCGCTGTTACCCGGGTTAATTGCGGCATCAGTTTGAATCACGTTAATGCTTGTTTGACCGGCTGATGTTGACATTGAAACTGTTCTATCCACGCCGCTTACAATTCCTTGTGTTACTGTGCGAGACAGGTCTTTACCGAGCGGATCTCCAATTGCAATGACGGTTTCGCCTGTTCTGAGATCTGATGAATCACCGAAGTTTGCTACCTTTGTTACGTGGTCATCACTGATTTGAAGAACCGCTAAATCTGTTAAAGAGTCACTGCCTACAAGCTTTGCTGTCACATCAGTGCCGTCGTATAAAGACACTTTAAGTGAAGTTGCGCCTTCTACAACGTGGTTATTCGTAATGATATAAGCCTTGCCGTTCTCTTTTTTGAAAATGACACCTGATCCTGAGCCGCTTTCTGTATCTTCGCTAGAATCAGAGCCGGAACCAAACAAAGAGCTATTTGACTGAGTCTGAAGGTTTGTGATACCCACAATCGCCGGTGATAGATCTTCCACCATATTTGAGATTTTAGAAGAATCCTCGCTCTTAAATGCAGATGAGCTGCTTGAGCCCGTCGAGCTTTTGTTTGATTCAGAGGAGGTGCTTTTAGCTGTAACAGATTGAGTTTGCTGCTGCTGGCTGGACGTCTGTTTCGCTGCGTCCTGAGAATCGTGGTCGCCAAGCGGTGTGAACGTATAAATGCCAAGGGCGAGACTTCCGCCGATGACTCCGCCAAGCAGCGGCCTGAACCATCCGAATCCGCGCTTTTTCTTCTCTTGATCATGAATCACATTGCGGGCTGAGTAAGAAGGGTTTTGATCATTCTCTTTCGTTAAAAAAACCTCATTTTCTTGTCCTTCTGTTCTATTTTCGTCACGATAGTTATCCATCATGTTCACTCCGTTTCTCTCTATTTTCAACTCATTACATCTTGATTATGGCAGTTTTATGACTTGATTTTATCATAAACAAAAACTGTGGGATAAAAATGAAAACTTTATGGGAAATTGTGAAAAAGTACGAAAACCGGTACACTTTATAAGGAATATTGTACATGAAAGGGCTGAAACGATGGAACCAATCGGATTGATCGGATATGGCAGCATGGCGGATATGATCGCCAGACAGCTGCTGAAGCATAAACAAATAGAGGAAAATGAGCTGTTTGTTGAGACAAGAACTAAGGGCGATCGGCTTCAGGCATTGCTCGCTGACTATCCAAACGTTTCGGCAAAACCGCTCGAGGTATGGGCGGAAAAGTGCGCGTTGATCTTTATATGTGTCCCGCCGCTCCATGTCATTGAAACAGTGCGCCGGCTGCACCCGTATGTGAACCAGAATACTCATATTGTATCCGTTGCGGCTGGTGTGCCTCTGCGGCTTTTAGAGGCTGAAACGGCAGCTGGAATATCACGGGTGATCCCGGCCATTACATCTGAAGCAGAAGCCGGCATCTCACTGGTTGTTCACAGTGAAGCTCTGGCGGCACAGAAGAAAGAACGTTTGGATGAACTGTTATCGGCTTTCAGCAGTGTGCGAGAAATAAAAGAATCCAATTTGGATGCCGCCAGTAATCTGACGAGCTCTGCTCCTGGCTTCATTGCCGCAGTGTTTGAAGAATTAGCGCTGGCGGCTGTGAGAAACAGCGGCCTGACAAAAGAAGAAGCCTTTGATTTCCTGATACACTCACTGTATGGGACAGGCAAGCTGCTGATTGAAAAGAAGATGACCTTTGAGGAGACGCTGAACCGTGTTGCAACGAAAGGCGGAATTACAGGAGAGGGGGCGGCGGTGATACGTGCCTCCGTGCCGAATGTATTTGATCAAGTATTTGAAAAAACACTCGGAAAATACGAGCAGCTGACAGAACAGGCAGCAAAAGAAACATGAATCCTTGAAAGAGGATTCTTTTTTATCTCTGACCGTTAGCGATTTTTCCCAGCTATATTGCATTTTCCCTCTTTTTTTAATATAATCTGTTAGAATATTCATAATTTAGTAAAAAAGGAGGAACGCTATGAAACTGTACATGTCAGTAGATATGGAGGGTATTTCAGGTCTTCCGGATGATACCTTTGTTGATTCCGGCAAACGTAATTATGAACGCGGACGGCTAATCATGACCGAAGAAGCAAACTACTGTATTACCGAAGCGTTTAACAGCGGGTGTACGGAGGTGCTGGTGAATGACAGCCATTCGAAAATGAATAATCTGATGGTTGAAAAGCTTCATCCGGAGGCAGATTTGATTTCCGGCGATGTTAAACCATTTTCAATGGTGCAGGGGCTGGATGATACTTTCACGGGCGCGTTGTTTCTCGGCTATCACGCAAGAGCATCAACTCCCGGTGTCATGTCCCATAGCATGATTTTCGGTGTTCGTCATTTTTACATAAATGATCAGCCTGTCGGTGAGCTTGGATTAAATGCTTACGTTGCCGGTTATTACGATGTCCCGGTATTAATGGTAGCCGGTGATGACCGGGCGGCCAAAGAAGCTGAAGAGCTCATCCCGAATGTCACGACAGCTGCTGTTAAACAAACGATTTCAAGATCTGCAGTTAAATGTCTGTCGCCTGCGAAAGCCGGCCGGCTGCTGACAGAAAAAACCGCATATGCCCTGCAGAACAAGGATAAAGTAAAACCGCTTACACCGCCTGACAGGCCTGTATTGAGCATTGAATTTGCCAATTACGGCCAAGCTGAGTGGGCTCATCTAATGCCGGGTACAGAAATCAAACCGGGAACCACAATCGTTCAATTTCAGGCGAAGGATATGCTTGAAGCCTACCAGGCTATGCTTGTCATGACTGAACTGGCGATGCGAACATCATTCTGCTAAAGGGGTGTTAAGGCTTTGGCAAGATATATAATGAAGCGTTTTTTGGCAATGGCAGCTACGATTTTGGTCATTACCACCCTGACTTTTGTTCTGATGAAGGTCATTCCCGGATCTCCTTTTAATGAGGAGAGGGGTACAAATGAAGCGGTTCAAAGAAATCTCGAAGCCTACTATCACTTAGACGATCCTCTCATTATCCAATACATCATCTATCTAAAATCCATCATTACATTCGATTTTGGCCCTTCTATTAAAAAACCGTCAGACAGTGTAAATGATATGCTGGAGCGCGGATTTCCCGTTTCCTTCGAACTTGGGATGGCAGCGATTGTCATTGCTGTGATCTCAGGGCTGATACTTGGCGTAACCGCCGCGCTGCGCCGCAACGGCTTTTTGGACTACGCTGCGATGAGCCTCGCGGTACTCGGCATTTCCATCCCGAATTTTATTATGGCGACGTTGCTTATTCAGCAGTTTGCCGTCAATTTTAAACTATTTCCCGCCGCTACGTGGACGAGCCCGATCCATATGGTGCTTCCGACCGCAGCGCTCGCAGTTGGACCGATGGCGATTATCGCCAGGCTGACAAGATCAAGCATGGTCGAAGTCCTGACACAGGATTATATCCGCACAGCGAAAGCGAAAGGGCTGTCTCCGCTCAAAATTATCGTAAAACACGCACTCAGAAACGCGCTCATGCCCGTCATTACCGTACTGGGAACACTCGTTGCCAGCATTTTAACAGGAAGCTTTGTTATTGAAAAAATCTTTGCCATTCCCGGAATGGGAAAATATTTTGTCGAAAGCATTAATCAGCGGGACTATCCCGTGATTATGGGAACGACCGTTTTTTACAGCGTCATTTTGATCGTGATGCTGTTTTTGGTCGACTTGGCCTACGGTCTGCTGGACCCGCGCATTAAACTGCATAAGAAAGGGTGAAGCGTATGAATCTCCCTGTACAAACAGATGAACGCCAGCCGCAGCAGCACGTTCAGGTGCCGGACGAATGGTTTGTTACGAATCAGGAGAAGACCCAAGAGACCGATTCAGTCAAACGGCCGAGTTTGTCCTACGCGCAGGATGCCTGGAGGAGGCTGAAGAAAAATAAACTAGCGATGGCCGGGCTTTTAATTCTTTTATTTCTATTTGTGATGGCAGCAGTCGGTCCTTTTTTATCCCCTCATAGTGTCGCGCGCCAATCGCTGACAGAACAAAACCTTCCCCCTTCTGCAGATCATTGGTTCGGTACAGATGAGCTTGGCCGGGATGTGTTTACACGAACATGGTACGGAGCGAGGATTTCGTTATTTGTCGGAGTGATGGCTGCACTGATTGATTTTTTGATCGGTGTCATTTACGGAGGCATTGCCGGCTATAAAGGCGGCAGAACAGACAGTGTTATGATGCGGATTATTGAAGTGCTGTACGGGCTGCCGTATCTTCTTGTTGTCATTTTGCTGATGGTCTTGATGGGTCCGGGGCTTGGCACCATTATCGTAGCGCTGACTGTGACGGGATGGGTCGGCATGGCGAGAATTGTAAGGGGCCAGGTGCTGCAAATAAAAAATTACGAGTATGTGCTCGCCTCGAAAACCTTTGGTGCGAAAACCTTTCGCATCATTCGCAAAAATTTGCTGCCGAATACAATGGGCGCGATCATCGTACAAATGACTTTAACTGTACCTACCGCCATATTCGCAGAATCATTTTTGAGCTTTCTCGGTCTCGGCATTCAAGCACCGTTTGCCAGCTGGGGTGTGATGGCGAATGACGGCCTACCGACCATTTTATCTGGGCATTGGTGGCGCCTGTTCTTTCCTGCCTTTTTCATCTCATTAACGATGTACGCGTTTAATGTGCTGGGGGACGGATTGCAGGATGCACTGGACCCTAAGCTAAGGAGGTAGCTGTATGGAGAAAGTTCTGTCAGTCAATGATCTGCACGTTTCTTTTACGACTTACGGCGGGACGGTTCAGGCGGTCAGAGGCGTGAGCTTCGATTTGTACAAAGGCGAAACCTTTGCCATTGTCGGCGAATCGGGCTGCGGCAAAAGCGTCACCTCCCAAAGCATTATGGGACTGCTCCCGCCCTATTCAGCGAAGGTGACAGACGGCAGCATTTTATTTAAAAACAAAGACCTTTGCCGTCTCTCTGACAGAGAAATGAGGAGCATAAGGGGAGCGGACATTTCAATGATTTTTCAAGATCCGATGACGGCGTTAAACCCGACGCTGACTGTCGGAGACCAGCTGGCAGAAGCGCTTCTTCGTCACAAGAGGATGAAGAAAAAGGCTGCTGAGAAAGAGGTTCTTTCTATGCTGGCATTGGTCGGCATTCCAGATCCTGAAGCACGCCTGAAGCAGTATCCCCATCAATTTAGCGGCGGTATGAGACAGCGGATTGTCATTGCGATGGCGCTGATCTGCGAGCCTGATATTTTAATAGCGGATGAACCGACAACTGCCCTTGACGTCACCATACAGGCGCAAATTCTGGAACTGTTTAAAGAGATTCAGAGAAAAACAAAGGTTTCTGTCATTTTGATCACACACGATTTAGGGGTGGTTGCGCAGGTTGCTGACAGGGTGGCAGTGATGTATGCCGGAAAAATAGCGGAAATTGGCACGAGAAAAGATATATTTTACAAGCCGCAGCACCCTTATACAAAAGGGCTGCTGAATTCCGTCCCGCGGCTGGATCTTGAGGACGCGGAGCTGATTCCGATTGACGGGACGCCGCCGGATTTATTTTCACCGCCGCCGGGCTGTCCATTTGCCGCCCGCTGTCCGAGCGGAATGATCGTGTGCGACAGGGTATACCCTGATCAAACCGTTCGATCTGGCACGCACGCTGTTCACTGCTGGCTTCAGGATAAACGGGCTGAGCACGCGGTGCTGCCGGGAGCGAAGGATGAATAACGAAAAAGGGGGAAGAGGATGAAGAGAGTGAAGAAGCTATGGGGAATGGGTCTTGCACTGGGACTTTCATTTGCGCTGATGGGATGCACGGCAAATGAGCAGGCTGGAAAAGAAAGCGGAGAAGATAAGGCAAAGACAAGCGGAGAAAAGGTACTGTACTTAAATAATGAAAATGAACCGACTTCGTTTGACCCGCCGATCGGTTTTAATAATGTGTCTTGGCAGCCGTTAAATAACATCATGGAAGGGTTAACGCGCCTCGGTAAAGACAATGAACCGGAGCCGGCGATGGCAGAGAAGTGGTCTGTGTCGAAGGATAAAAAAACGTACACTTTTACGATTCGGGAAAATGCGAAATGGACGAACGGAGACCCTGTGACAGCCGGAGATTTTGAATACGCTTGGAAACGGATGCTTGATCCGAAAACAGGAGCATCTTCCGCGTTTCTCGGCTACTTTATTGAAGGCGGCGAAGCCTATAACAGCGGAAAAGGGAAAAGAGACGATGTGAAGGTGACGGCAAAGGATGATCATACCCTTGAAGTGACACTTGCCGCGCCGCAAAAATATTTCCTGAGCGTGGTGTCAAACCCGGCGTATTTTCCGGTTAACGAAAAAGTTGATAAAGAAAATCCAAAGTGGTTTGCTGAAGCTGATACATTTGTCGGCAACGGCCCGTTTAAACTGGCGGAATGGAAGCATGATGACAGCATCACAATGGAAAAAAGCGATACGTACTGGGATAAAGAAACCGTTAAGCTTGACAAAGTGAAATGGGCAATGGTGAGTGACAGAAATACAGATTACCAAATGTTTCAGTCTGGAGAATTGGACACCGCATACGTACCGGCTGAGCTAAGTGACCAGCTGCTGGATCAAGACAACGTGCACATCGTTGATCAGGCGGGTTTATACTTTTACCGCTTTAATGTCAATATGGAGCCGTTTCAAAATGAAAACATCAGAAAAGCCTTCGCAATGGCTGTTGATCAGAAGGAAATCGTAAAATACGTCACGAAAAACAATGAAAAACCGGCACACGCTTTTGTTTCGCCCGGGTTTACACAGCCTGACGGCAAGGACTTTCGGGAAGCGGGCGGAGACCTGATCACACCAAATGAAAACAAAGCGAAGCAGCTGTTAGAAAAAGGAATGAAGGAAGAGAAGTATGACAAGCTGCCTGCGGTCACGCTTACTTACAGTACGAAACCGGAGCATAAAAAGATTGCTGAAGCCATCCAGCAAAAATTGAAAAATACTCTTGGCGTCGATGTGAAACTGGCCAATATGGAGTGGAACGTGTTTTTAGAGGAGCAAAAAGCGCTTAAGTTCCAATTCTCACAAAGCTCATTTCTGCCTGACTATGCGGACCCTATCAGTTTCCTGGAAGCCTTCCAAACAGGAAATTCGATGAACCGCACAGGCTGGACCAACAAAGAATATGATCAGCTGATGAAGCAGGCGAAAAATGAAGCGGATGAAAAAACGCGTTTTTCACTCATGCATAAGGCGGAAAAGCTTCTCATCAATGAAGCACCGATCATTCCGGTTTATTTCTATAATCAGGTCAATCTGCAAAACGAACATGTAAAGGACATCGTCCGGCACCCAGTCGGCTATATCGATTTAAAATGGGCCGATAAAAACTAACACGGCGATTGAGAAAATACTGCTCTCTTTATGTGAAGGAGCGGTATTTTTTCTCTTATTTATACGTATACGTAGGGGGCAGAGCAAATGAAGGGAGCTGATCGGAGTTGAACCACAAGCCGAACGCACTGAAAAAAGGCGATATAGTCGGTGTCATCGCACCTGCAAGCCCGCCTGATCCGAAAAAGCTTGACACGGCGCTTTTGTTTTTAGAGGAGCTCGGCCTTCAGGTAAAGCTGGGCAAGGCGCTGAAAAACCAGCACGGCTATTTAGCGGGACAGGATGATGAGCGGCTGGCTGATCTGCACGAGATGTTCAAAGACCAGGAGGTGAAAGCGGTGCTGTGCGCATGCGGAGGCTTTGGCACGGGACGGATCGCCTCAAGCATTGATTACAGCTTGCTCCGCAAACACCCTAAAATCTTTTGGGGATACAGTGATATTACGTTTTTACATACCGCCATCCATCAAAACACGGGCCTCGTCACTTTTCACGGGCCGATGCTCAGCTCAGATATAGGCCTGGAAGACGTTCATCCCCTGACAAAAGCGTCGTATCAGCAGCTGTTTCAAGAGACGGCATTCACCTATACAGAAAAACTTTCACCGCTGACGGTGCTTGTTCCGGGAAAAGCGGAAGGGGAGCTTGTCGGCGGCAATCTATCCTTGCTGTCATCTACACTCGGCACGCCGTTTGAGATTGATACGAGGGGAAAGCTCCTGTTTATTGAAGATATTGACGAGGAGCCTTATCAAATTGACCGGATGCTGAATCAGCTGAAAATGGCAGGGAAGCTGTCGGACGCAGCCGGCATTCTTGTTTGTGATTTTCATAACTGCATCCCGGTGAAACGGGAGAAATCTTTGACACTTGAGCAGGTGCTCGAAGACTATATTGTGTCCTCCGGAAGGCCTGCTCTTAGAGGGTTTAAGATTGGCCACTGTTCGCCGAGTATTGCCGTTCCGATCGGTGCGCACGCGGCCATGGATACAGCCAAAAAAACGGTCGTCATTGAGGCGGGCGTTTCTGGAGGGGCGCATTGAGTATGAAAATAATAAAAATAGACACAAAACGGGTCGCTGTGCCGCTGACAAAGCCGTTTAAAACGGCGCTTCGCACAGTGTATACAGCTGAATCTGTGATCGTAACGATCACTTATGACAATGGCGCAATCGGATGGGGAGAAGCGCCTCCGACGATTGTGATTACCGGAGACAGCATGGACAGTATCGAAAGTGCGATACACAACGTCCTAAAGCCGGCACTGCTTGGAAGAAGCCTGTCCGGGTGCGAGGCCATTCTGCATGACATCCAGCATCTTCTGGCAGGAAATCAAAGCGCAAAAGCAGCTGTGGAAATGGCTGTATACGACGGCTGGGCGCAGATGGGCGGGCAGCCGCTTTACCAAATGCTCGGCGGATATCGAAGCACGCTTGAAACGGACTACACCGTCAGTGTGAACCCGCCTGAAGAGATGGCGGCGGATGCAGAGCGTTTTCTTAAACAAGGCTTTCAAACGCTAAAAATAAAGGTTGGCAGAGATGACATTGAGACAGATATCGCCCGTATTCAAGAAGTCAGAAAACGGGTCGGGCCTGGGGCGAGGCTTCGTTTGGATGCCAATCAGGGATGGGCGCCGAAAGAAGCGGTAACCGCTATTCGGAAAATGGAGGATGCCGGCCTGGACATTGAGCTTGTCGAACAGCCTGTCCATAAGGATGATCTTGCCGGGCTCAAGAAAGTGACGGATGCAACGGACACGCCAATCATGGCTGATGAAAGTGTATTTACTCCGCGACAGGCATTCGAAGTCCTTCAAACCCGCAGCGCCGACCTGATCAATATTAAATTGATGAAGGCAGGAGGAATCAGCGGAGCAGAGAAAATCAATGCCATGGCAGAGATTTGCGGGGTGGAGTGCATGGTCGGCAGCATGATCGAAACAAAGCTCGGCATTACAGCTGCGGCGCATTTCGCGGCAAGCAAAAAAAACGTTACGCGCTTTGACTTCGATGCCCCGCTCATGCTGAAAACGGATTTGATCAAGGGCGGAATTGTATACAGCGGCAGCACGATTACGTTGCCAGACAAACCGGGTCTTGGCATTACAGGAGTTGTGCTTCAGAAAGGAGAAACGGAGACATGAACCATACTGTTATATCAGCAGTTGCCAACATATGGACGGCACCTGATTCACCTCGTCCATTTGATCACACAATGCTCGATCCAACCGTGTCGATCAGAGAATGGCTCAAGAGCATGACCTATGATCAGCGGCTTGGGTTATGTAAAGATAATGTGATCCAAACGCAGGTTCTCTTTGGCGAGGAGGTGCTGGTCACGAAGGAACAGGATGAATGGGTGTCTGTCGTTGTGCCCGGCCAGTCATCCCGCAAGGATAAACGCGGATATCCGGGCTGGATGAAAAAGAACCAGCTGATAAGCACAAATCTCACACAATCGAATCACACCGTGTCGATCAGCAAACCAACAGCTTTTTTGTATGGGGATACCCGAGAAAAGGAAATTGAACTGAGCTTCTTAACTGCTCTGCCTCTGATTGGTGAAGAGGACGGCTTTTTCAAAGTAGCGACTCCTATTGGAGATAGGCTTCTGAGACAAACTGATGCGGAGCTTGTTCAGCATAAGAAAGGAACGGCCGAAGACATCATTCAGACAGGGGCATGTTTTCTTGGACTTCCTTATTTATGGGGAGGTATAAGCGGATTTGGATTTGACTGCTCTGGTTTTATGTACAGCTTATTTAAAGCCAATGGGTACAGTATTCCCCGTGATGCGGGAGACCAGGCGAAAACAGGGAAGAAAGTGCCGCTTCACGACATCGGTGCCGGTGATCTGCTATTTTTTGCATATGAAGAAGGAAAAGGAGCAATTCATCACGTGGGTCTGTCCATAGGAGACGGAAAAATGCTTCATTCTCCTAAGACAGGGAAATTGATCGAAATCATCACGCTGAAAAATACAGAATATGAAAAAGAGCTTTGTGCGGCACGCCGCTGTTTTTCAGAATGAGGAGGGAGACACATGACACCACTGCTAGAGGTCAGTCAGCTGAAAATGCATTTTGACGCAGGGAAAAAGCGAACAGTCAAAGCGGTCGACGGGGTAACCTTCCAGGTTCATGAGGGGGAGACGTTCGGGCTTGTCGGGGAATCCGGCTGCGGGAAATCAACCTTGGGAAGAGTGCTGATGCGTCTATACCATCCCACAGAAGGAAGCGTCAAATACCGCGGAACCAATCTTCACGCCCTCAGTGAGAAAGAGCAGTTTGCCTATAACCGCAAACTGCAGATGATTTTTCAGGACCCTTATGCATCACTCAATCCGAGGATGACAGTTCGAGACATCATTCTAGAGCCGATGGAAATTCACAATCTTTACAATACTCATAAAGCGCGGCTTCTTGTTGTGGACGAGCTGCTTGAAGCAGTAGGGCTGCACCCGGATTTCGGCAGCCGTTACCCACATGAATTCAGCGGAGGTCAAAGGCAGAGGATCGGGATTGCCAGAGCGCTGTCATTGAATCCGGAGTTCATCGTAGCGGACGAACCAATTTCTGCGCTTGATGTGTCGGTTCAGGCGCAAGTGGTCAACCTGCTGAAGCGGCTTCAAAAAGAAAAAGGGCTCACGTTTCTGTTTATTGCCCATGATTTATCGATGGTAAAGCATATCAGCGACAGGATCGGCGTTATGTACTTAGGCCACATGATGGAAATTACAGATAGCGGCACATTGTATCGTGAACCGCTGCACCCGTATACGAAGGCGCTGCTGTCTTCGATTCCGATTCCGGACCCTGAGTTAGAGGACAAGCGTGAGCGCATAATTTTAAAAGGGGAGCTGCCGAGTCCGGTTCATCCGCCGAGTGGCTGTGTGTTTCGGACGCGCTGCCCGGAGGCGATGCCTGAATGCGGGGAATCACGCCCTTTGCTTCAAGAAATCGAAGCCGGCCGTTTCGTTGCCTGCCATTTATATCGAAATGCTGAAACGAAAGAAAAGGTGAGATAAATAAAAAGCTGGCTCCGTTGTTAGGAGCCAGCTTTCTTTTATGATTGCTGTAAAAATTTCACGCATACCGGATAAGGGACAGAAACGGTTGAAGGAAGCAGTGTCAGCCGGCCTGTCTCTGTGTCTCTTTCAAACAATACGAGATTGCCTGTTTCTTCGTTTGAAGCGACAAGGAAGGACTCCGTTGGATCCAGCACAAAGTCACGAGGCCAGTTTCCTTCAGTCGACACTCTTTCCACAAATGCCAGCTCGCCTGAATATTGATTCACTTCAAACACAGCGATACTGTCATGGCCGCGGTTTGCTACGTAAACAAAACGGCCGTCCTGAGTGACATGAATGGCGCTTCCCTGGCTGTTATCTGTGAAATCATCAGGAATGGCAGAGACGACTTGAAGTTCTCTGAATTCGCCGGCTGTCGGATTGTATTCAAGCGCAATTACTTCATTGCTTAATTCTGTCATGACATAAGCGTACTTTTCTTTTGGGTGAAAAGCGATATGACGAGGGCCTGCACCTGGAGCGAAGGAATGGCTACCAGATTCCTTCAATTCACCGTCTTTTAGTTGATAGGTGTACAGCTTATCTGTCCCTAAGTCAACCGCTACAACATAATTATGTTCAGGTGTAAAGCCCGCATAGTGTGTATGCGGCTTTTCCTGTCTTTCATGCGGACCCTTTCCTGTATGGGCGGCTTCTGAAGCGGGGGACTGCAAACCTCCGTCTTTTTGAACCGGAAAAGCGTGCACCTTCCCGCTGTGATAGTTGGCTGTCAATACGTATTGCTGATGATCATCGACGCTTACATGACATGGCGATGGGCCATCGATTAACTGATGATTCAGAAATGTTAATTCGCCGCTGTTTTTATCGATTTGATAGGCAGCAACACCGCCTATTCCGTCTGCTTTTTCAATTGAATAAAGAATCGTGTTGTCTTTATTCGGCGTCACATATGTGGGGTTTCCCAGCTTTGCAGCAAGCTTTGGCTCGCTGAGTGTTTTTGTGTCAGTATCCAGCTCAAATGAATAAATGCCTTCACTTCCGCCTTTTGTATATGTTCCGACATATCCTATGTACTTTGTCATGCGATTTCCCCCTTAAAAATGATGTCATCTCTATATTAACGTATCTTAGTGAAATACGCTGTTTAAAACATGAAAAAGGGGAATATTCTTCATTCGCCTCGAATGAGCGGCATCGTACAGCATCTGAAGGCACCGCCTGATTTGATAATTTCTGACAAGTCAATTTCGATGATGTGATAGCCTCTTTTGGATAATTCACGATTGACATGACGATTGCCCGGCAGGCTGATGATGGTCTTTCTGCCGATAGACAGGACATTGGTGCCAAGTGTAAATTGTTCGTTTTCCGGTACCTCAATGAGATTGTAACGGTCTGCCAGCATATCGACTTCCTGCTGCGGAAGGGCTTCAGGATAGATTAACGCTTCGCTTTCAGAAATGATATTAAATACGCAGTCCAAATGCAGAAATTTTTCATGGAGCGGAACTGGGATAATGGTGTATTCAGGAAGCTCTTCTTGCAGCTGGCCGACCGCTGAGATGTCCGTCCGCTGGCTGATTCCGACATAAACGGTATCACCATCTATGACGACGTCACCGCCTTCAATGCTAGTATCGAGCATCCGGGTATAAGGAATCCCTTGATTGTGGAAAAATTCTTTTATCACTGCTTCTTCCCCTTGGCGAATGGGCTCAGTCATGCTGGAAAGAAAGGCTTTTTCCCCGATGACAAAACCGATATCCCGGGTAAATACCTGCTCAGGCAGTCCGTGTTGAACAGGCAAAAGGATGACCTCAATACTGTGTGACCTGAGCTCTTCTACTAAGCGGCTGTGCTGCTCTTTGGCGGTTTTGACCTGAATATTGTCATCTTCAAACTGTTTTTGGGTTTCATTAATCACGTCCTTAATTGTCATATGCTCGGGTTTGCATAAAATAACTTTCTTCAAGGTGCCATATTCTGTTTGGCATACGGTTTTGTGCTGATGTTTTGGTACGGATACATCCATTTGTTTCTCCTCCTGACCGTGTGAAATACGTATATTATTCCCTCATCATCCTGATCATTAAACATTCCAGAAAGAAAACCTCACAGACAAACCATTTTAAATTTTAGACAAATGGATGAGAATATTGTTTAATAGGAGAATATGAGTGCATTTACTAATCGATCAGACATCAAAGGGGAGAAAGGTATGGAAGCACAGGAAACAAAATTTTGTAAAGAGTCAAAGGTTGTAAAAACCAGCAGGGTATTCCCTCTTGATACAAACAATCATAATACGCTGTTTGGCGGAAAACTGATGAGTTATATCGATGATATTGCGTCTATTTCCGCAGCGCGCCATTGCAGACGTGATACGGTAACGGCTTCGATGGACTCTGTCGATTTTCTGAAACCGATCGGGCAAAGGGAGTCTGTCTGCTTGGAATCTTATGTGACGTGGGTGGGCACATCTTCCATGGAGGTGTTTGTGAAAGTCATCAAAGAGCATCTGATGACTGGTGAAAGGGAACTCGCCGCGACATCCTTTTTGACCTTTGTCGCATTAGACTCCAACGGCAAGCCGGTGCCTGTGCCGAGAGTTGTACCGGAGACAGAAGAGGAAATCATGCTGCATAACACAGCGGTTCAGCGTGCAAGTGAACGGAAAAACCGAAAAAAACACAGTCAAGCGCTGGCAAATGTGCTTGGAACAGACAAGCCTTGGTAAACATGAAACCCAAAACAAATTTGTTTTGGGTTTTTTTGTGCCTTCGGATTATTTCGCTGCCGATGCTGATAAACCACAAAGATTAGTCCGTTTTTGCTAGGGAATTCTATGCAAAAGCAACAATTGTCACGTTAAATTGATAATTTTGTGGCAACTTTTTTAAAGATTCATTTAAAATATATCTTTTAAGGGCGGGATCATGTATTTTAAAGGTATATTTAAAATACATCTTTTCGGAAGGGTTGTTAAACGATGTTAGATAATAAAACAATCGAAATCATAAAAAGTACTGTGCCAGTATTACAGCAGCACGGTGAATCCATTACAGGACGTTTTTACGACCTCATGTTCCAAAATCATCCTGAGCTTTTAAACATTTTTAATCAAACAAACCAAAAGAAAAAAACACAGCGTACTGCCTTGGCGAATGCTGTTATTGCAGCTGCCGCCAATATTGACCGGCTTGGCCATATCATTCCGGTCATCAAACAAATCGGCCATAAACACCGCAGTATCGGCATTAAGCCTGAACATTATCCGATTGTCGGCAAATATTTGCTGATTGCCATTAAAGATGTTTTGGGAGATGCAGCGGCTCCTGACATAATGCAGGCGTGGGAGAAAGCGTATGGGGTAATAGCTGACGCATTTATCAGAATTGAAAAAGAAATGTATGAGCAGGCAGAACATCAAACCGGCGGATGGAAGGAGTATAAGCCTTTCGTCATAGCGAAAAAAGTGCGTGAAAGCAAAGAAATTACATCCTTCTATTTGAAACCGGAAGACGGCAAGCCGTTATGTGAATTTCAAGCAGGGCAGTATATCAGCATCAAAGTCCGGATTCCTGATTCTGAATATACGCATATCCGTCAATACAGCCTGTCCGATATGCCGGGAAAAGACTATTATCGAATTTCAGTTAAGAAAGACGGTGTGGTGTCTTCTTATTTACACAATAAGCTGCATGAAGGGGATTCATTAGAAATCAGCGCACCGGCAGGGGATTTTGTTTTAGATTTCTCATCCCGTAAAGATCTCGTTCTGCTTAGTGCCGGAGTTGGCATTACGCCGCTGATCAGCATGCTGAAAACGTCTGTTTCCAAACAGCCTGAGCGGCAGACTGTGTTTATCCATGCTGCGAAAAATAGTGAATACCACGCGCTACGCGATGAAGCAGAAGAGGCAGCAGAGCATTCTTCTGTTAAAACGGCATTTGTGTATCGCGAGCCAACAGAAAAAGACCGAGCAGGTAACATTCAATTTCATGAAGGGCAGATTGATCAGCAGTACCTCAAAGCTCTGATTGCCAATACAGATGCGGATTATTACATTTGCGGTTCACCTTCATTTATCACTCACATGCATAAGCTTGTATCGGAACTCGGATCAGCGCCAGAGTCTATCCATTACGAACTGTTCGGTCCTCAATTAAGTATGGCGAAGTCTATTTCTTAACTACACGCGGCTCTTCTCAAATATTGGGAAGAGCCCTTTTTAGGATAATAGAAGAAGGCGGACGAGCGCCTTCTTCTACATCCGTACAATGACTGATCCGCCTCCGCTGGTGCATACGCGATTTTGCTGCTCTTGAATCGTTCTCAGCAATTCATTGTTCACCTCGATGGCTCTGATCAATTGTTCCATTTTAAGCTCTAAACCGGCCAGCCTGTCAGCTGTATGGTATGGCTGATAGGCTGCGGATTTTTGCTGTATGCTTTCATAGTGCCAATTGGCACTCTTATGCTGATGTTTCATGCTGTCCCTCCAATCAACATGGCTTTCTACTATGTTATGTGCCTGCATTCTGCACGTTCGCCTATTTAGATGCTGGATGAAGAGGTAAAGATATGCATAGCGTTCCGGTCCCAGGGAACAATATATTCATTATGGCTAGCGGATGGAGGGCAATGATCAGTGTTATGGATGGTATGGGCATTTTTACTCAAGCCTGTTATCGTGTTTTCGATTGCTTATATTTTGTTTCGGCTTGCCGGTAAAAAAGCCGTGTCACAAATGAACAATTTTGATTTGCTTTTGACCTTCGCAATCGGAACCATTATCAGTGAGCCGATTCTCACATCCAAACTGCCGATGTCTATTTATTACGCGTGCTCCTTTTTATTGCTTTATCTTCTGATGAGCAAGCTTGCTCTTTCTAATAAGTGGAGGTGGCTGCTGGTGGTCAGTCCGACAGTGTTAATCCGGAACGGGGATATCGATGAGCGCGGACTCAAAAAAGAGAGGCTGACCGTCAATGAGCTGCTCGGAAAACTGAGAGAAAAGGGCTATGCAGATCCGGCTGATATTGACCTTGCCATCATTGAAGAAACGGGAGAAGTAAGCGTGATCCCGACAGAAGAAGCGAGAGCAGTGCAGGTGCGGGATTTGAATATGGAGGCTGAACGGAACTTTATCCCGATTCCCCTCATATTGGACGGCGAGATCCTTGATCACAATTTGAAGTACCTTCAAAAAAACCGAAGCTGGCTGTATGAAAAGCTTGAGGAAAAAGGGCACAGCCCAAAACAGCTGTCTTTGATCACGCTCGGCACGTTAAATGACCGCGGTGACATCTCACTCGATTTGAATACAGCCAACGATTCGCACCATGACCCGTATTTATACAAGCCTGGAAATAACAATTAATTTGTGCCGACATTCTTTCGCGCTTTTTTGATAGATTAGATTGTGCCTTCTGCAAAGGAAATGTTCCCCCTTACGTCAAATGTACACTTAGGTAAGGAGGGAATGGAACATGAGGGACTTATTCATTAGAAAAGACATGGAGCTGACAGTCAGTCTGCTGTATTCCGCAGTGGAAGAAAACAGACTCCGTTTGGCATCTATTGTTAGCCGCATGACTCACAGAGAGCTATATGATAAGGGGTCTCAAACGAAAAACAGCACGGCCCAGCTGCTGCAGCATATCGCAAATGTTGATATAAGATGGGTGTGGCGCATAAAGGAGAATCGGGTCCCTGACCATATTGAAGACATTTACGGCCCGATGACAGATGAAAGCGGACGATTGCCTGAACCAAAGAATCAGCCGGGATTAGAAGAGCTTTTGACAAGGCACCAACATGTCGTAAACGAGCTGAAATCGGTATGTAAGACCTTGACCGAGAACGATTTGCATCAAACGCTTTCTTACGAGGGTGACAAGGCAACAGTAAGATGGGGCATCTGGCATATGGCGGATCATAATCGCTATCATCAAGCCCATATTGAAGCCCTCAAAAAAGAATGGAAGCAGGATATAATCAAAAATGCGCGCTGAAACGAAGCTTGAGACCGAACGGATTCGTTTGCGCTGTATGGAGGACAGGGATCAAGAAGCTTTACTTGAGCTTTTCAGCGACCCTGAAGTGATGAAGTATTATTCCGGTTTAAAAGATAAACAGGAAACCCGCGAGTGGATCGCTTGGAACAAAAGAAATGAAAAAGGGTACCGGGTCAGTCTCTGGATCGCTGAGGACAAACAGTCGGGGGATTTTTTAGGCCAATGCGGAATCGTACCTCAGCAAACTGAAAATGAAACGGCGATGGAAATCGGCTATATGTTTGCACGCCGGCACTGGGGAAACGGCTATGCGCAAGAAGCGGCCAAAGCCTGCCTGGAATATGGCTTCAATCACCGGCAGTACGGCAAAATTGCGGCTTTGATTGACCCGGATAACAAAGCGTCTATACGGGTGGCGGAGAAAATCGGCATGCTTTACAGCCGGACGATCAGAAAATGGAATAAACCGATTGCTGTGTATGAAAGAAAATCTTACAATTGAAGACAGCATTGAGGTGTAGTATCATAAGACCAGATAAAGTTTTCTAGGGTTCCGCATGTTAATTGACATGGACTGGTCCGAGAGAAAACACATATGCGCATCATAACAGCGCATATGCACACGGAGGGAAAAAAGCCCGGGAGAGTCAAGCTCATTAGAGTCGACTGTCCGGGGTTTTTTTGTTTTCGGACAATGTAGAAAGAAAGGAATGATGTGATATGAAATGGGGATTGGTTGTGCTGGCCGCCGTGTTTGAGGTTGTTTGGGTTGTGGGCTTAAAGCATGCTGACTCACTCTTAACATGGAGCGGCACTGCCGTCGGTATCATAGTTAGCTTTTATTTATTAATGAAGGCGACAAGCAGCCTGCCGGTCGGTACTGTATACGCCGTCTTTACAGGTCTTGGCACAGCAGGAACGGTGATGAGTGAAATGTTTCTGTTTCACGAACCGGTCGGATGGCCGAAGCTCGTGTTAATCGGTGTGCTCTTAATCGGTGTGATCGGATTGAAGCTTGTGACACAGGATGAGGCTGATGAAAAAGGAGGCGAGGCATAATGCTTCATTGGATCAGTTTATTAGGCGCGGGCTTTTTGGAAATGGCAGGCGTCGCACTTATGAATCAATTTGCGAAAGAAAAAAGCGCGAAATGGGTGGTGCTGATCATTATCGGTTTTGCCGCCTCATTTTCCTTATTATCGTTTGCTATGGAAACCATTCCGATGGGCACCGCTTACGCCGTTTGGACAGGCATTGGCACCGCGGGCGGGGCGCTTATCGGCATTCTCTTTTACAATGAGCAGAAAGACGCCAAACGGATCTTCTTTATCGCTTTAATCTTGTGCTCGGCCGTCGGTTTAAAAATTCTGTCATAAATTGATTTTTATCAAATCTTCAGTATAATGGATAATTAGTCTAGACTTACAAAGATAAGAGGGATTATTCATGAAATCATATATGACCCAGCGGTTAAATGAATACCGTGACGGAAATGAAGATAAAGGGCGCCTCTTGGTCAGCTGTCCCGACCAGCCGGGAATTGTTGCTGCGGTTTCTGCGTTTTTATTGGAACATGGCGCCAATATTATTGAATCCAATCAATACACGACAGATCCTGAAGGCGGGCGTTTTTTCCTGAGAATTGACTTCGATTGCAAGGGCATTCAGGAGAAAAAAGAAAAACTCCAGGACGCGTTTTCGTCTATTGCGGATACATTCGACATGACGTGGAGCTTAACGATGGCCAGCGAGCTCAAGCGTGTCGCTATTTTTGTATCAAAGGAGCTTCACTGTCTGCATGAGCTCATTTGGGAATGGCAAACAGGCAATCTCATGGCGGAAATCGCGGTTGTCATCAGCAACCATGAAGATGCGAGAGACCTTGTTGAACCGCTGAATATTCCATTCCACTATTTAAAAGCGAACAAAGATATCAGAGCGGAAGTGGAGAAACAGCAGCTTGAACTGCTGGAGCAATATGATATTGATGTGATCGTTCTTGCTCGCTACATGCAGATCTTAACGCCTGATTTTGTGTCAGCTCACCCGAATCGAATCATTAATATCCACCATTCCTTCCTGCCTGCTTTTATCGGTGCCAATCCGTATAAACGGGCTTATGAGCGGGGGGTCAAATTGATTGGCGCAACTTCTCACTATGTCACAAATGACCTAGATGAAGGGCCGATCATTGAACAGGACATTGAGCGTGTTGACCACCGCGACAATGCCGACGCGCTGAAAAATATCGGCAGAACGATCGAACGCAGCGTTCTTGCCCGCGCTGTGAAATGGCACTTAGAAGACCGTGTCATCGTTCACGAAAATAAAACAATTGTCTTTAACTAGACTGCCAGGCGCCCGCGTAATGCGGGTTTTTTTGATGTGTAAAAAACCTTGACAAGAAGCCTTTTTCTTTGCATAATATAAAAAAATCATTGAGCGTTGAAGAGGATTAGTAAGCAGATCTTTCTGTGACAGAGAGCAAAATGAGTGGCTGAAACATTTTGCCGCATGAAACCTGCCGAACCTGCCTTGGAGTCTTAGGGGGAAAACCTAGGCGCATAACCTGGCGTTACAGGGAAGCGGAACGTGCTGAAGTGCGTTCAAACAAGGTGGTACCACGGAAACCCATTTCGTCCTTATCAATAAGGATGAAATGGGTTTTTTTATTGTAAGTTGGCTGGCGAAAAGCCGCGGAGGAGAATAAATGAAAAAACAAAGAATAGTAGTGAAGATAGGAAGCAGTTCGCTTACAAATAGCAACGGAAGCATTGATGAGGTAAAAATTAGAGAACACGTTCAGGCAATTTCTCTTTTGAAAAAAGCGGGGCATGAACTGATTTTGATTACCTCGGGAGCAGTAGCGGCGGGGTTCTCCAGTCTCGGTTATCCGTCCCGTCCCGTTACCATCAAGGGAAAACAGGCGGCAGCAGCGGTCGGACAAACACTGTTAATGCAGCAATACATGAATCAATTTAAACAATACTCACTTACCCCGGGACAAATCCTTTTGACGAGAAATGATTTTTCGAAAAGAGAGCGGTATCGAAACGCGTATGCAACGATAATGGAATTACTGGAGCGCGGCGTCATTCCGATTATCAATGAAAATGACTCTACATCTGTTGAAGAATTGACATTCGGGGATAATGACATGCTTTCTGCGTTGGTCAGCGGTTTGATTCATGCGGACCAGCTCATGATTCTCACTGACATTAACGGGCTGTATGATGCCAATCCGAATGAAAATCCTGATGCGAAGCGATTTGATTACCTGCCGGAGATCACCCCTGAATTGCTGGGATACGCGGGTTCAGCTGGATCAAAGGTCGGCACTGGCGGTATGAAATCAAAGCTGCTGGCCGCACAAACAGCACTGTCTCTTGGGGTCAAAGTATTCATCGGAACAGGCAGCGGTGAACAAAAGCTGGCGGATATTCTAGACGGCAGGGGAGATGGGACTTATATCGGCGACAAGGAGCTATCCTCAGTCAACAATACGAGACAATGGATTCAATTCCACTCGCCAATATCAGGAGAAATTGTCATTGACGCGGGTGCCCAAGATGCGATGGTTTATAACGGAAGCAGTCTTTTACCGGCTGGCGTAGTGGGCGTGAACGGAAGCTTTCCAAAAGGGGCTGTCGTGGAAGTCCGTGGACCGGGCGGTGTGATTGGCAAAGGCCAGACCCATTATTCATCTGAGGAAATTATGGAGGCAAAAGGCAAACGAAGCAATGAGCTTGATTTTGACAAAACGTTTGAGGTCATTCACAGGAATGACTGGGTCAACTTAAAAGACTAGGGGGCGGAAAAATGAGTGAAGTTTCTGTAAAAGCGAAGCTGGCAAAAGAAGCAGCAGCTGAAATGATGATGAAAACAACGGCTGAAAAGAATGAGGCGCTCAGTCTCATTGCAAACGGACTCCGGAAAGAATTGGATTTTCTCTTATCGGAAAATGCAAAAGACATAAAGAACGGAAAAGCAAATGGGTTAACACCCGATGTCATTGACCGTCTCACGCTGGATGAGAAACGCATACGCGACATCGCGGATGCGGTAGAGCTATTGATTGATCTGGATGACCCAGTCGGCGAATCTCTTGAAACAATTGAAAAAGAGAACGGTCTGTTTATTGAAAAAATCCGTGTGCCGCTCGGAGTTGCCGGAATGATTTATGAGGCGAGGCCAAACGTCACAGTTGATGCAGCTACCCTTTGCCTGAAAACAGGGAATGCGGTTGTCCTGCGGGGGAGCTCCTCAGCCATTCACAGCAACAAAGCACTCGTCATTGTTATTCACAGAGCGCTTGAGAAGTCAGTGCTTCCCATCAACGCTGTGCAGCTGATTGAGGATACGAGCAGAGAGACAGCCAAAGAACTCTTTACGTTAAATGACGGCTTGGATGTATTGATTCCGCGCGGTGGCAAAAAACTGATCGATCTCGTTGTTAGAGAATCAACAGTCCCAGTATTAGAAACCGGAGCAGGCAACTGTCATATTTTCATAGATGAAACGGCAAATCCGGAAATGGCAGAAAGGGTCGTTGTAAACGCCAAAACGCAGCGCCCTTCCGTTTGCAACGCGATTGAATCACTGCTGATCCACAAAGCATGGGCAGAGCAGCACGGAAAAGAATTGCTGACGCAGCTGGAAAAAGCGGGAGTCGAAATCCGCGGTGATGAATTCGTATGTGGACTTCATTCTTCAAGCAAACAGGCGTCAGAAGAAGATTGGGGAACGGAATACTTAGGGCCTGCCATCAGTGTAAAGACGGTTGAAAGTGTACAGGAAGCTGTACAGCATATCCAGAAATACGGCACTAATCATTCTGAAGCCATTTTAACTGAAAACGATAAGCATGCAGCTTACTTTCAAACGGCTGTCGATGCCGCCGCGGTTTATCATAACGCGTCAACCCGTTTTACCGATGGCTTTGAATTTGGCTACGGAGCAGAAATCGGCATCAGTACACAAAAGCTTCATGCAAGAGGACCGATGGGTCTTCCTGCATTAACTTCTACAAAATATATCATTAAAGGAACAGGACAAATCCGCGAATAGCGGGGCAATGTTCGATGAAAAAGCTTATCTCGTAACGGGATAAGCTTTTTTGTGCGCTGAAAAATTGACACAATAAATTATATTGTGTACAATTAAATTGTATAAAATATATTTAGGGGGATACAAAAATGAGTCAGCCATTATTTACAGCGTCTGTTTCAGCGGTAGGAGGAAGAGAAGGAAAGGTGATTTCATCAGACCGCGTTCTCGAGCTCGATGTCGCAATGCCGGGAACACCGAGAGCAAAGAAATTAGAAAAAGCGACAAATCCGGAGCAGCTGTTTGCGGCAGGTTACGCAGCTTGCTTTGACAGTGCACTTCAGCTTGTAGCAAGAACAGAACGAGTAAAAGTGGAGACAGAGGTTACGGCGCATGTCAGCCTGCTAAAGGATGAAGCAGATCAAGGCTACAAACTGGGTGTGACGCTGCAGGTGAAAGGAAAAGGAGTCAGTGCATCAGAATTACAGGCACTTGTCCAAAAAGCGCACGGTGTCTGCCCTTATTCAAAAGCAACCTCAGGCAATATCGATGTCACATTGGAAGTCGCTGAATAAAAAATGAGGATGCCTCACATAGGGCATCCTCATTTTTTTTGGTGCAGGGTTTCAAGCAATGTATATAGAGCCGATTTTAAGTGTTTTAATTCCTCGCCGGACTGGCCTGAGAGTGCCAGAATCGTTCCCGGAATATCAGCCGCTTTTTCTTTTAATAACGTTCCGTTCTCTGTCAGGCTGATCATTACCAACCGCTCATCCTCTTCAGCTCTTTTTCTTGTAATCAAGTCCTGCTGCTCCATCCGTTTCAGCATCGGTGTCAGCGTTCCGGAATCCAAATACAGAAGCTCGCCCATTTTTTTGACGGAAAGTGTTTCGTGTTCCCACAATAAAAGCAAAGCCAAATATTGAGGGTATGTCACATTCAGCTTTTCAAGCAGCGGCTTGTACTGCTTTGTCATTTCCCGCGAACTCGCATAAAGCAAAAAACAAAGCTGATTCTCTAATTTCATATGATCAAATCCATTTTCCATCTGTGTTCACCAACTCTTTCTGACATTACATACTATTGTAGCTGAAAAACACCACTTTTCCTATTCTCGGCAAACAAAACATGTTTAAAAAGATGTGTATGGGAAATATAACAACTAAAGACAAATAAGGAGGCTGAAAACAAATGGCATTATTTACAGCAAAAGCCACTGCTCGCGGTGGACGTTCAGGACATATTCAATCAGATGACGGGGTTCTCGATTTTGACATTGTCATGCCCAATGCAAAAAAAGAAGGACAAACCGGTACAAACCCGGAACAGCTCTTTGCCGCAGGCTATGCAGCATGCTTTGGCGGCGCGCTTGAACACGTGGCCAAAGAACAAAATATTGACATTGATTCAGAAATAGAAGGCCAGGTCAGCCTCATGAAGGATGAGAAAGACGGCGGTTTTAAAATCGGAGTCACACTAGTCGTCAATACAAAGGGATTGGATCGGGATCAGGCCCAAAAGCTTGTCGAGGCTGCCCATGAATTCTGCCCTTATTCTAAAGCAACAAGAGGAAATGTTGATGTGAAATTGGAATTAAAATAATTTGCGGCATCCTGAGAGTTCTCAGGATGTTTTTTTGCGGATAATAACGGATTGGTTATGATCTTTTCGAAGTGTGAATACATGTAGTATAGGTGGATTCAGACTAGAGAAAAGGTGAGCAAATGAAAAGACCGAAGCTGTCAGTTTGTATGATTGTTAAAAATGAAGAACGTCATATTGTCCGCTGTTTAGAAAGCGTGGAGCATATTGCTGATGAAATCATTGTCGTTGATACCGGATCAAACGATCAAACAGAAGAAATTTGCAGAAGTTTTCATGCTCAAGTCTATCATCATCGGTGGACACAGGATTATTCGCAAGCAAGAAACATCAGTTTACAGCATGCCAAGGGTGAGTGGATTTTGATTTTGGATGCAGATGAAGAGTTAGACTTGGATACGGGAAGCTTGTTGCGTTCACTGCTGAATGACTGCAGGCAGTCCCTTGGTTACGTGAAGGTTATAAACTATACGGGAAAGCAATGGGATGAAAACGAAGCATTTGAACAAATGCAAATCAGGCTGATACGGAATCAGCGGAAAATAAATTTTAAGGGAAGAATTTGCGAAAAGCCCGTGGGTGAGGAGGCAAGCGGCGCTTTCTCTCTCCCTTGTGTTATTCACCATTACGGCTATCTGGAGCAGGAGGCAAAGTGTAAGCATAAACACAATGTAAGCATTTTGAATACAGAATTATCGTCGTCATATGCCGACCCGCTTCTCATTTATCAAAAAGCAGCTGAGTACGACAGAGGCGGCGAACCGAGCAAAGCCATCCGCTTGGCAATGAATTTCATAAATGAATGTAACAGCAAAAAGCAAATTCCTCCAGCGATTATATATTATATCAAGTTTAAACTCCTCATTGATACTGAACGGTATGAAGAAGCTGAACGGGATATTGATGAAGCGCTGCGGCATTATCCGGATTACAGCACCCTTTACTACTACAAAGGGATAATGATGTATCAGCATAAAAAAGTCAGAGAAGCGATTACAGCATTTGAATCCTGTCTGCAAACGCAAGGTGAAAACCATCAGTACGTACAGGTGAAAGGAGCCGCTGATTTTCGATCCCTTTGCTGGCTGGGTGTCTGTCACGCTGAATTGAATCAACATATGACAGCAGTTTTATATTTTCAAAAAGCGCTGAAAGCGAACCCGAGGTGTACTCAGGCACAGCAACTGCTCAGCGAATTAACAAAGGATCAGGCCGTACATGCCTGATCCTTTAATATTCTTTTTTATGGTCAACATCCCGCCATGCTTGGAACGGAGACAAATGCTCCGCAAGAGTCACGTGATAAAAGGGGATCGTTCTCTCTTCAGTAGGTTTATCAATTTCTTCATAAATATATGAATCATCAAATCCTGCTTCAGTAGCATCTGTATGCTCAGCAGCAAAGTAAACGGCTTTCGGCCGGGCCCAGTAGATGGCGCCTAAGCACATGGGGCATGGCTCGCAGCTCGTATACAACATGCAGTCATCCAGCTGGTATGTCCCAAGTGCTTTACAGGCGTTTCGAATAGCAGTCACTTCCGCGTGGGCAGTCGGATCATTGCTTGTAGTGACGTTGTTCTGTCCCTCGGCTATAATAATTCCATCCTTCACGATAACGGCTCCGAAAGGCCCGCCGATTCCAGCTTTCACTCCTTCACGTGCAAGCTCGACAGCCCGCTTTAAAAACGCTTCATGATTCATCCCAAACCCTCCCAGTCGATCGAATGATATAAGTATAGCCGAAAAGAAGTGCAAAAAACATTCTCAAAAAAATGAAAAATAAACAAAATATTTGGGGGATTTGCTAAGATGAAAAAAGGGAGGGGAGCATATGCTGCATTTGTATATTGCCAGGCATGGACAGACGCATTGGAACGTAGAAAAAAGGATGCAGGGCTGGCTGGATTCTAGTCTAACAGAACTTGGGATGTACAACGCCCGTGCTCTTGGAAAACGGTTGAAGGATATTGAATTCAATCAGGTTTACATCAGCCCGAGCAAGCGGACAGAAGAGACGGCAAAAGCTATATTGGGATCGCGCCACCTGCCGCTGGTGAAAGATCGTATATTCAGAGAGATGTCACTGGGGCCTTGGGAAGGGAAAAAACAAGAGGATATTGAAAGAGACGAACCTGATCTTTTTCATGCTTATTTTCATCATCCTGAAGCATATCACCAGCCGGGATGTGAAAGTTTTTTTGACCTTGAAAGCCGGGTAAGACTGGCTCTCCAATCGATTTTAAACAGCCATTCTTCCGGGAATGTTCTTCTGGTTACCCATTCTGTCTTTATATTGATGCTGTTAAATATCATAAACGGAAGAGGCATTCATGACATATGGAACTCCTCTTACATACATGATACGTCTTTGAGCCTTGTGGCATTTGATAAAAACGGAACAGCCGATATTTTAAAAGAAGGGGATGGAGAGCATCGAAAACCGATTTCCGTTTTCTAAAAGAAAAACCATCTGCATCTGCAGATGGTTTTCATCTTATACAAGCTGTGTTTGCTTGGCTCTTGCCTGTTTTGCCGCTTCAACCATATTTTTTAAGGCTGCGACTGTTTCTTCCTGCTGTCTTGTTTTTAAACCGCAGTCAGGATTTACCCAAAAACGGTCAGTCGGACATACGGCAAGCGCATCAACGATAATGTTGTACATTTCTTCAGTTGACGGGACACGGGGACTGTGAATGTCATAAACACCAAGACCGAGTCCTTTCAAATACGGATGCTCTTTTAAGTAATCCAAAAATCCTCCGTGGCTTCTGCTGTGCTCGATCGTAATAACATCCGCGTCAAGATCATTAATCGTATCGACGATGTCTTCAAAGTTGCTGTAGCACATATGCGTATGAATTTGCGTCTCGTTTTTCACGGAAGAAGTGGTTAATCTGAAGGCTTCTGCCGCCCAAGTCAAATATTCATCCCAATCTTGGGTTTTTAATGGAAGACCTTCACGCAGCGCTGGTTCATCGACTTGAATGATTTGAATGCCTGCGTCTTCAAGCGCTTTTACTTCTTTGCGAAGGGCGAGCCCGATTTGGAACGCGATTTCTTTTCTCGAGATATCGTTCCGAGGGAAAGACCAATTTAAAATCGTAACAGGCCCTGTCAGCATTCCTTTTACATGCTTGGATGTTAACGATTGAGCGTATACAGTATCTTTTACTGTCATCGGTTCAATAAACTCTACATCTCCATAAATCACTGGCGGGCGGACACAGCGTGAGCCGTATGATTGAACCCAAGCGTATTTTGTGAAGGCAAAGCCGGCCAGCTTTTCACCGAAGTATTCGACCATGTCTGTCCGTTCGAATTCACCGTGAACAAGAACGTCAAGATCCAATTCTTCCTGAATATCAATCCATCTTTTCGTCTCCGCATTGATAAAGTTTTGGTATTGTTCATCAGACCACTCGTTTTTCCGCCATTTTTGGCGTGCGCTCCGCACTTCAGCAGACTGCGGGAAACTTCCGATCGTAGTCGTCGGCAAAAGCGGGAGGCCGAGAGATTCATTTTGCAGGGATAAACGTTCTTCAAACGGAATCGGGCGCTTGAAGTCTTTATCGCTTAACTGCTCCAGCTCTTTCTTTTGTTCAGAATTGGCGCCTGTTGCAAATTGTTTAAGCGCTAAAATATCAGCTTTCGCCTGCTGAATTTGCTCACTGATGGCGGCTTTGCCTGATACTAAGCCTTCTTTTAAAGCTGTCAGCTCTGCAAGCTTTTCTTTTGCGTAGGACAATCCGTTCAGCAGATCCTGTTCCAAATGCTCATCTGGGTGTTTCGCTACCGGAACATGGAGCAGGCTGCTGGAAGGCTGAATCCATAGTTCATCAACCTGTGCGAGGCTGAGGATATGAAGCACGGCATCGAGGCGTTCTTCAAGATCCGCTTTCCAAATGTTGCGGCCGTCTATAACGCCGGCTGCCAGCACTTTATCTTTCGGAAAGCCGTGTGCCTTAAGCTGTTCCAGGTTTCTGCCTTTATCATGAACGAAATCAAGCCCGATGCCCTGTACAGGATAAGAAACGAGCTCTTCATAAGCATCAACAGAATCGAAATACGTTTGCAAGAGCACATTCAAGGAAGAAAGCTCATTTGTGATGCTCTCGAATAACTCTTTTACGCCGCGTACATCCTCTGCTGAAGCGGTGACAAGCGCAGGTTCATCAATTTGCACCCATTTTACGCCTTCTTCTTCAAGCTCTTTTAAAAGCTGAACATATAAAGGAACGAGGCGCTTTTGAATTGCTTTAGCTTCAGATGGCTCGTAGCCTTTTGCAAGCGTGACGAACGTATAAGGGCCGACGATAACAGGTTTTGTTTCAACGCCGTACTCCTGTTTGATTCGGCGGTAATCTTCCAGCTGTTTGTTTCTTGTCAGGCGGAACTCTAGGCTCTCTTCATATTCAGGCACGATGTAATGGTAATTTGTATTAAACCATTTTGTCATTTCACTTGATACGGCGTCTTTTATTCCGCGGGCGATGGCGAAGTATGTATCTGTACGGTCAGTCAGGTGTCTGAAGCGTTGCGGGATCCAGTTGAAGCTGACCGCCGTGTCAAGAACGTGATCATACTGTGTGAAATCAGAAACAGGCACAACATCAATCTGCTGGTCAATTTGCGTTTTCACTGCGGATAAGAATAATTCATCGATTTGCTTCAAAAACGTATCTTTATCGCTGTTTCCTTTCCAATACGCTTCAAGCGATTTTTTCCATTCTCTGTTCAGTCCGATTCTTGGGAATCCTAAATTCGATGTTTTGATTGTTGTCATTGTTTCTCCTCCTTTATATGTAAAACACTCTTGTTGACCCGCGGATACAGGCTATTAAGAGGTTTTCTCACAACTAAAAAGCCTCTTTCCCATGAGAGAAAGAGGCTTTTTTACAAAACATATAGCCTCTCTCATCTCTCAGAAACAATCTGATGGAATTAGCACCGTGCCTTAAGAGATATAAATCTCGGCGCGAAAATCAGTGCGCCCCATTTCACAATGGAATTACGGTCGGTTGCTGTTGGGGTCAAAAGGCCAATCCCTCGCCCAACTCTCGATAAGAGAAAATGTTATTAATTTTTTGAAAAGTTGAATCATTTGTTGGTAATCTTAACAGCAAGTCAAATTCATTGTCAACAGAGATTTTAAATTTTATTTTACAAATTACGGGATATATTATATGAGAAAAATAATATTATAGGGTCAGTAAATGTGACTGCTCTGCTTTCTCCGACAGCTCATCAGGAGCAGTTAAATACAGGAATCCATTCCCCGCCAATGTTTTTGCGATATCGAGCGGAAGTGTCCTGCGGATCAGCTGCGCATAAAGCTCAGATTCAGAAAGCTCTCTTTGAAAAGATTCTTCTTCAAAGCTTTTAATTAAAGCAAGCGCTCCGCTGACATGAGGGGCAGCCATTGAAGTGCCCGTCAGCTTCCCGTATTTCTTGTTGGGAAGAGTGGATAAAATGTTTTCACCAGGTGCAACAAGATCAATTTCTTTGTTTGCGTTTGAAAATTCTGACGATTCTCGCGCTACGGAAACCGATCCAACCGCAATCACATCATTATACGCAGCAGGATAGGAAAGCTCCTCTGTGCGTTCGTCGCCGTCACCTTCATTTCCCGCGGCACAAACGACTAGCACTCCGTTTTTGACGGCGTTTTTGACTGCTTCCTCCAGTTCAGGCACATCGCTCGGTCCGCCAAGGGACATTGAGATGATATCAGCCTTTTGCTCAACAGCATAGTTAATGCCGTTAATAATCCATTCGTACTTTCCGCTGCCGTTTTCACCGCCAAGCACCTTTACAATTAAAAGGCTTGCCTCAGGCGCGACTCCGGCAATGCCGCCGTTTGAATCGTTAGCCGCAATCGTTCCGGCAACGTGAGTGCCGTGTCCGTTGTAGTCGGAAATGGCATCTTCCTTGCCGCCGTCATCATCTGTGAAATTCTTGCCGCCGATGATTTGGTTTTTCAGATCGGGATGGCTTGTATCGCAGCCGGTGTCCAATACAGCAATTGTTACATCTTTGCCTTTAACCCCTTTTGCCCACACTTCTGGCGCCTTAATCACTTTAATACCCTCAGGAAGCTCGTTCACATCCATAATCTGCTCATTCGTCACATACGGGATCAAGCGGATTTCACCATTCATAAAAAAGCCCTCCTTTTTTATGCCTGCAAGTGGATACAAGGGTGTTATCTCACATTATATGAAAAAAACAGCCGCTCGGACAGAGTCGTTTGAAGCATTTTGAAAAAATAGGATACAATCCAATGGATTAGTCATTTTCAAAATAATGGGTGGGTTTAGCGTGTATGACTGGGATTCAGCTGTCAGTCAAGTTATAATAGAAGCTGGGAAAGGAGCAGTGTGATGAAACTGAATGAAAAAATATTTGCGTTTTTTTCTGAGCATGTAGAACAAATGGCTGAGGAATGGATTGACACAATGGAGGAAAGCGATCCGAATTCAATTTATGCCTTACATAATGCAACTGTAACCGAGGAGCTGAAAGAGCAGGACAGAGAGTTCTACCGGCATCTGAATTACATGTATGTTTTACCGGAAAAACAATTTCTCGATGAATTTCAACAATGGGTTATTGAGCTGACGAATGATCAAAAACATCTCGAGACCCCGGTGCAATACGTCATCCGTGAGTTTATGAGAAACCGAAGATTATATACGAAGTATTTTGAGAAATTCGCAAAAGAAAACGAGTCGGCATTTGGACCGGGAGAAAAACAAAAATGGGCTAATTTGATTGTGAAAGTTTTTGATTTTACCATTTATACATTCGTCGATCACGCTGAATCGAATGCAAAACAGCAATTAAATGCCCAGAGAGAAATGATACTGGAATTAAGTTCGCCTGTCATTACTCTGAGCAAAACGACAGCTCTGCTGCCGCTTGTCGGTGATATTGATACTGAACGGGCAAAGTTTATTCTCGAGAACACGCTTAGTGCATGTGCGAAAAGACGCATTGAGCATCTGTTAATCGATCTTTCAGGTGTCGTGGTTGTGGATACAATGGTGGCGCATCAAATCTTTAGATTGATTGAGGCGCTTACTTTAATCGGTGTCAGATCCACATTGTCTGGAATCAGGCCAGAAATCGCGCAAACCGCTGTACAGCTTGGTATTGATTTTACGAACATTAATATTAAAACCAATCTTGCCCAAGCATTGAACTATCATCAATAATGAGAAAGCCGCTATTCAACATAGCGGCTTTTTTATGAGGTAAAACATAAAGACACAAGAAAAGATCCTGCGAATAACAAGAGAACGATGAAAAAGAACAGCCAGTCGCGCAGGCTGACGGTAAGCGACCGGTAATACGTCCGGTTTCGGCTGCCTGTAAATCCTTTTGATTCCATCGCAAGAGCTGTTCGTTCCGCTTTTCTGATCGCACTTGCTAATAACGGGATTGTATAGCGCTTTAACGCGCTTATTTTTTCTTTTAAGCCATTTTCCGCCGCCCCGCCTCGGATTTTATGTGCCTGCTGGATCAGCTGGACCTCCTCTTTTAACAGAGGGAGAAAACGAAATCCGGCAATGACGCCATATGCGAGCTTCGGGGACAGCTTACACTGTTGCACAAGACTCAGCATAAATAGAATTGGATCGGTTGTAAAAACAAACATCATCGATAAGGCAGAAAAGCACAAAATCCGAAACCCGAGTGAGACGCCGACAGCCACATTTTCACTGTTGATCGAAAAAGGGCCGGCTTGGAACAGAATATTATCTGCAGTCGTGGGAATTTTGCCGAAAACAGCGGCTGTCCATACGCAGCCGAATGCTAAAATCAAAAACGGAATCGTGAACAAAAGCCATTTTTTCAGCGGTATTCTGGCCGCAAACAGGACACCCGCAACAATTATGATATAAAAGCACGCCGGTGTGTAAGGATTGTAAATAAACGACAGCATGACGACACAGCAAAAAACCGCCGCTGCTTTTACTGCCGGGTTAATGAGATGTAACGGCTGCTTCATCGCGCACCTCCTGCTGGTATGTCATCCATTCATATCGAAGGGGGAGGGTGAGCTTTGCTTTTTGGACGAGCTCGGCTTCCTTAGAAAATAATTGTTCCGGTGTTCCGTCAAAGGCCAAATGTGTGTCGTGAAGCACAAGCACGCTGTCAGCATATGAAGATACAAGCTCCATATCGTGTGTGATCATAAGAACAGCGGTGCCTTCTGCCTGGATATGCTGAATCATCTCCATACATTCAGCTGCTGTTTTGGCGTCTTGCCCAAAGGTCGGTTCGTCTAAAAGCAAGACCTTTACATCATGCATCAGCATGGTAGCGACACTCAGCCGCCGTTTTTGCCCTTGGCTGATCACAAACGGATGGTGGTCCGCCAAATGTGCAAGACCGAAGCGTTGCAGCAGATTCTGCGCTCTTTTCTCGGTTTCGGCATTTGCCGTATGGCCGAACAGCAGCTCATCATATACTGTATCAGTCACAAACTGGTGCTCTGGATTTTGGAAAACAAACCCCAATTGTTTACGAAGCTCTTTTTCTTTGTAAGACTCCAGCGGCTTATCATGCAGAAGAATCTTGCCACTGTTCGCTTTGAGCAAACGGGCGAGAACAGATAACAGCGTAGATTTTCCTGTGCCGTTTGGCCCGACCATTGCTGTCAAAGAGCCTGCACGCAATGAAAAACTGATGTCTTTGAAAATGGTCTGCTGTCCTCTTGAAAACGATAAGTTCTTGACCTGCACTGCATGTTCAGCAGAAAGAACCACAGCTTCTTCAGTATGCCCAGCAGGGAAGGGTTCCTTGAACAGCGTTTCCTTTGACAATGTAAACGGGATAATCACATTTTCTTGTAAGTCACAAATTTTTGGCACAGCGATTCCCATTGTTCTTAACATGTTTGAGTGATGCTGAAACATATCCGTAGTCGGCCCGTCTAAGGCTTTCTTGCCTGCTCCATCCAGTACAATTGTTCTTTCAACCCAAGGCGCCCACTCATCAAGCTGATGTTCGATGACGAGAAGGCCGAAGCCTTTTTCCTGCTGAAGCTCTTTGATCATTTGAACGAATTCCCGCGCTGAATAAGGATCTAAAAGGGAAGTCGGTTCATCCAGAATAATGAGCTCAGGCTCCATCGCCAAAATACAGGCGAGCGCGACTTTTTGCTTCAGGCCCCCTGACAGAGTAGAAATTGTGCTTTTCTTTAAATGAGAGATGTGTAATTTATCCAGAACCGCATCAATTTTCTTTGCCATTTCTTCTTGAGGAACTTGCAAATTTTCCAATCCGAAGGCGATTTCGTCCTCCACTGTCAGCATACAAAACTGCTGATCAGGGTCCTGAAAGACGACTCCGACATGCTGAGCGATCGTTTCAGAGGTTTCATCATCAGTGATCGGTTTTTGAAATAAGAATACATGCCCGGACAGCACCCCGTCACAAGCTTCGGGGTAAAGTCCGTTTAAACAGAGGGCAAGCGAGCTTTTTCCGCACCCGCTCGGTCCTGACAATAAAGCGCATTCTCCTTTTAGGAGCTCAAACGTTATCTCTTGAAAAATCGGTTTCTCGTTTTCTTCATATGAAAAACGAAGCCGGTCAACCGAAAGTAACGTATTATAGGCTTGCATGATTAGATACCCGTTTCCGTTTCTTTTTCAGTTCCTTTCCCAGCGCCATTCCGTTTAAGACGCCCGTATATGCGAGAGAATCGCTGATAGCTTTTCCAAGAAGCCCGGCCAGAACCGCACCTGAAACGAGACGGATCACAAGCATAATGAGCAGGTAGCCTGGTGAATACGTCGCATAACCGGAAACAAAGAGATCATAAATAAAGCTGGCCACCGAAGACCCCATACCCGCCAGAAGCAGCACAGGAAGGGAATATGCTTTCCAGCGTGTCGCAAGAAATACTGCTTCTGCTCCGAGACCTTGAACAACGCCGATCACGATAACCATCGGGCCTGAAGGATTTCCCAGCAAACATTCAACGAGAGCTGCGATGACTTCAGATACAAGGGCAGCCCCCGGTTTGCGAATGATGTACGCGGCAATCACCGACACGATAAACCAAATGCCGTATATCGGTTCATAAGCGATGGGCCCGAACATCCCTGCAAGTACGTTTCCAAAATGAGTGAATACTAAATAAACAATGGCAAAAACAATACTGATTACAGACATGATGACAATTTCTTTTACTTTCCAGCTTTTCATTTTATCCCTGCTTTCTGTTTTCTTGATGGACTGTTTGCCGAGAAGTTCACGGTCATTGCGACGTGTGTTGTTTGCTGATTTGCCATGCGGAAAGCGGCTTCCAGCGTTCGGAACACGTCGTGTGCATCTCCGTCTAGCTCACTTGCGTAATGAACACCCTGTACAAAGGTGCCGTCAGCCTTAGCGATTTCAACAGCTTTCATGATGATGTCCATATAATCCGGCTCATTCATCGGATAAAGTGCAAATTGGCATGGAGCCTCTGCTTTCAGGGTATGGACAAATTCTTCGTTGACACGCTTTTCATCTGCTGTCAGAAATGTATCTCCTTGTGTATCGCCGGGGCAGCCGATGGAAAACGTCCCGTTCATAACGATGTGTTTTTCGCTATTTGCTGCATAAAGGTAGATGGCTTTGGCGGCGTCGAATACATGCTCGATCGATCCGCGCAAAACTGTGCTGATATGATCGGTTTTTGTCCAAACCTTTGACGTATCGGTTTTTTTCAGCGCAGACTTGATCACACTGATAAAATCATCCGTCATTGGGTATAAAGAGAACCGAAAACCGGCGATTCTGCTTGTACCGCATAAGTTGTCCATTTCTCTGACCTCCTGTTTTTTTGGTAAAATAAAAAACTGCATATCCTTAGGGAATATGCAGTCATAGATCGAGTAAGCGCACGAAAAAATACACCTTTCGGTCAACCTGCACTTCCCCACGCTGGTATTATCCAGATCGGGTCATAAGGGATCAAAGCGCGTTTTTTCGCGCTTTATCTCAGCCATAACAGCACCCCTAGTGCTTTCCGTATACAATTTTTTATTTTGACATCATAATAGATGATAAGAATCATTTTGTAAACAATGAAATCATTTTTTTCATATAGGAACATGAGAGGATGATCGGATTTGGAAAAAGGGCACATATTAATTGTGGAAGATGAAGAAAAAATCGCCAGGGTCCTTCAGCTTGAATTGGAATATGAAGGATACAGCGTGACCATCAAACATAATGGCACTGAAGGGCTTGACGCGGCCGCCGAAGGTTCGTATTCCCTGCTGCTGCTTGATGTCATGCTGCCTGGGATGAGCGGGCTTGAAGTGCTGCGCCGGCTGAGGAAAACAGATCAAGGAACACCGGTTATTTTATTAACCGCCCGCGACAGCATTCCAGATAAGGTAACAGGGCTGGACATCGGTGCGAATGACTATGTCACCAAGCCGTTTGAAATTGAAGAATTGCTTGCCAGAATCCGAGCGGCACTTCGCCAAACCGGAAGCAAAACAGAGGATATCGGCACATTTTTGACATATGACGATTTGCAAGTAAACGAAAAAACACGTGAAGTCAGACGGGGAGACAAAGAAGTTGAATTAACGCCCCGGGAATTTGATTTGCTTGTCTATATGCTGAAGCATCCGCAACAAGTGCTGACGAGGGAGCAAATTCTCAGCTCTGTATGGGGGTTTGATTACATCGGTGATACAAATGTCGTCGACGTGTACATAAGGTATATCAGAAAAAAATTGGACTATCCTTACGAAAAACAGCTGATTCATACCGTGCGCGGAGTCGGCTATACCATTAAGGGGTAAATGATGAAGCTGAAGACTAAGATTCATCTTTATACATCTATTTGGCTGTTGATTTTATTAATGTTGGTCCATACTGCGGTCTATCTCATTTTTTCATCGGCACTCACCTCAAAGGATGCAGCCCGTCTTGCTGATGAAACGGACAATATCGCCGAAGCTCTTCATACCGCCGAAACACAAGGAGTGGCTTTGCAGGATATGCTGCAGGCGTATCTTCCGGCAAACGGAATGGTACGGATAGTGAATGCGGATCAGAAAGCCGTTATGACTATCACCAAGGAAAAAGCATATAAAGACTTCCCTCTTACTTTTCACAGCGGAGAAACGACAGACGTGACAAAGCATAAAGGCAAACTGTTTGCAGCAGCAGCTGTCCCTGTCATTTGGACAGATGGACAAGTCGTATCTCTTCAGCTCGTGGAAAGGCTGGAGCATACAGAAGAAAGTCTTTTTCTGCTAAAATTTATTTTAATTGCGGCCAGCGCAGCGGTCTGTATCGCTTCCTTCTTTGCCGGCAGCTTACTCGCCCGCCATATCATCAATCCAATCAGACAATTGGTGACAACGATGAAAGACATCCAGAGAGAAAAAGCATTCAAAATAATTTCTCTGGAAGGACAGTCGCACGACGAATTATATCAAATGGGGCTGACTTTTAATGAGATGGCGAGCATGCTGAAAGAGCACTACGACAAACAGCAGCAATTCGTCCAAGACGCTTCACACGAGCTGAAAACCCCGCTCACCATTATTGAAAGCTACAGCAATCTAATGAAACGCTGGGGGGCAAAAAGGCCTGAAGTGCTTGAGGAATCCATTGAAGCCATTCATTCGGAAGCGATCCATATGAAAAAACTGACCAATCAGCTGCTTACCCTGGCCAAGAGCCATAAAGAACTGGAGCTTGATCTGAAAACGGTTGACCTGATCGAAATATCGCGCGCCGTCATACAAACACTCCAGCCGGTTTATAAACGCGACATTTTTCTCGAGGCGGGCAAAGAGCATTTGCTCGTAACGGCAGATGAAGAACGCATAAAGCAGCTGCTGACGATTTTGCTTGATAATGCCATAAAGTATAGTGACAAGGGCATTGTGATTGCCGCAGGAACCAAAAACAGCCGGCCGTTTTTGTCTGTAAGGGATGAAGGGATCGGCATACCTGAGGAGCATCTCCCGCACCTGTTTGAACGTTTTTACCGGGCGGATGAGGCGCGTAACCGCAAAACAGGCGGAACGGGTTTAGGTCTATCCATTGCGAAACATATTGCCGATGAGCATGGCATTGACCTGTCTGTAAAAAGCAAACCGGGACAGGGAACAAATGTCACAATGCAATTTAGAGAACAGAATGGGGGAGCGCTATGACAAAACGAATGAAAACAGGAGCTGCGGCGGCGGCGGCAGCCGTTTTAGCCATTGTCATCTGCGCGGTTCTTATCATTCAGCAGACCCATGAGGACGTGCTGTCAAAGGAGGCAGTCATAAAAAAAGTAGAAGCCTCCTATGAAGGCGACATCACAAAAGTGACGCGATCCAATGATAAAAAAACGTATGATATGACTCTGGAAAATCCAAAAGGAATTTATTTTCTGAAAGCTGATGCTAAATCGGGTGACATATTGTCAATGAACAGAGTGAAAGAGACGAACACATCTGACATGACAGAAAAAGAAGCTGAGCAGCTTGCTCTGGTGCGGGTGCCGGGCACCGTCAAAAAAAACACGCGAAAACATGGAGTTGCGTCGTATACCATTCAAAAAAATAATGGGGAAACATACGAAGTGAAGGTAGATATGAAGACAAAAGCGGTGGTGTCCGCTGATAAAATCAGCAGCAAAGACAAACAAAAGACAACAATTTCGGAAAAAGAGGCAAAAGCCATCGCAGAGCGTGAAGCTGGAGGAAAAGCAGATGACGCCGATTTGGAAGAAAGCGAAGGCACTCTCCTGTTTGAAGTAGATGTTGACCTCCCGAATGACAAGGAAGCTACAGTGAAAATAAACGCCTATACCGGCAAAGTTTCTAATATTATCTATGAAGACTAATGGTTTTCTCATCAAATTCTCATCTTTCTCTCGTTTTCCTTTCATGTTGAGTGTGTAAACTGAACTCATAACAAAACAAGGGAGGAATCACATATGCTGAAGAAGAGATGGATGATAGGCATATTAGCAGGTTGTTTAGCGGCCGGAGGATTCAGCTACAACGCGCTTGCGAAAGAAAATAATGAACATACACAGTCTGTTTCTGGAACTGGCGGACTTACTGAACAAGAAGCGGAGTCCATTGCCAAAACAGTTGTTGACGGAACAGTGGATGACATCGACAGAGACATCTATAACGGCAAAGAAGCCTATGAAGTTGAAATCGAAAAAGACGGCGAAGATTATGATGTTTATGTGGATATCAAGACCAAACAAGCTCTCAATGACCCGTTAAAAGAGAAAAAAGAGCAAGTTGTTTTGACAAAAGAAAAAGCAGAACAGATTGCTCTAAAGCAAACAGCTGGAACCGTCACAGAAAGCAAGCTGGATGAAGACGATGGTGCGTACATCTACGAAATTGAGGTTCAAACGAAACAAGGGACTGAAGCAGAATTTGACATCTCTGCAAAGGACGGACGTATAATTAAACAGGAATTAGACGACTAACCCCGCACACGCGGGGTTTTTTTCATGATAACGAACGGTTTTTTGGAGAATCTAATGAGTAAAGGAGGCGAAGCGCATGGAAAAGAAAGAAGAACAATACATCAATCAGGCTGAGTATGTTCCACATCCGACGAAGGAAGGGGAGTACGCCTTATTTCTTCATGAAACCTATCATTTGCTTTCTGAAGATGATGAAACGCAAACAACAGAATAAGGGCTTAAGGCCCTTATTTTATTTCATCTGATGAGGTGTAAACGCATTAATAACTTTTTTAAGTTGACATAGCTTGTTTTTTTCTGTAATCTCAGTGTGTCAATTCAATTACGAACTTCGTTAGGTGAGGCTCCTGTATGGAGATACGCTGCTGCCCAAAAATGTCCAAAGACGCCAATGGGTCAACAGAAATCATCGACATAAGGTGATTTTTAATGCAGCTGGATATTGCTCCTATGCCATACAGTGCTAAAGCTCTACGATTGAAGGCGCCCGCACGCTTTTTTTGCCGTGCTTCTTTCCCCTTCAATCCAGAAGGCTTTTTTTATGCCTTGAAAACGAAATGCTGAACAAAAAGGAGGTGCGGAGTATGGATTCTCCCCATTCGAGTCAATCTGAAGAAGTACCCATATACTATGACAGCGAGACAATTGATCACACGATGAGGAGACGATCTGCCGCACCTTCTGGCGAGGCCGGCACGTCTCCGTAGAGGAGGTACGAGTCCCAATGGTTCAAAACATGACCTATGACGAACTCATTTTACGCATCATTATATTATTGCGAGACGGAAAAATCAGGGATTTCAGAAGTGTTATTGATGAGCTTCAGCCCTATGATATGGCGTTTATTTTTAAAGAAATGCCGGAAAAACACCGCGCCCGCTATTTATCTTATTTAACTGTTGATGATATTACTGATATGATCGGCGAGCTGGAACGGGAATTTCAGCTAGCCGTCTTAAATAAAGTCGGAAAAACAAAAGCAACACTCGCGATGAACAAAATGGACAACGATGACCTCGCTCAATTGCTTGAAGAAATGGATGAAGAGCTGAAGGATCAGCTTTTATCCAGCATGGAGGCCTCAGAGTCAAAAGCCGTTCAGCTCCTTATGAATTACCCGGCTGATTCAGCGGGGCGCATGATGACCAACCGTTATGTGTGGATTCCTCAGCATTACACGGTAAAAGACGCGGTCGTCAAACTAAAAAGTTTCGCGGAAATCGCAGAGTCTATCAACTACTTATATGTCATAAATGACAGTAAGCAGCTTGTCGGCGTTTTGTCATATCGCGATTTGATTCTCGGGGAACCGGAAGAAAAGGTACAAGACTTGATGTTTACCCGTGTCATCGCAGCAGACGCGCTTCAAGATCAGGAAGAAGTGGCGCGGCTGATTGAACGTTACGATTTCTTAGCGATTCCGATCGTGGAAGAAAACAATGTGCTTGTCGGGATCGTGACGGTCGATGATATCATCGATGTCGTTATTCGGGAAGCCGATGAGGATTACGAAAAATTCGCCGCTTCAGGTAAAGCCATTACCTTCGATACAAAAGCATATGTTGCAGCATACCGCCGCCTTCCATGGCTGATCCTGCTCTTGTTCATTGGGCTGATTTCAGGCAGCATCATGAGCTATTTTGAAGATACGCTGAAGCAGGTCGTGGCGCTGGCATTCTTTATGCCGATGGTGTCAGGGATGACAGGGAATACAGGAACACAGTCTCTCGCGGTTGTCATCAGAGGTTTATCTAAAGAAGAAATGAATAAAAAAACGATTATGAAACTGATTTTTCGGGAACTCAGAACGAGTATTTATATCGGTGTGGTCTGCTCTGTCTTAATTACGGTGATCGCCATCATATGGCAGGGGAATGTACTTTTAGGATTTGTTGTCGGCTCTTCACTGCTGCTGACCTTGATTATCGGCACGATGTCCGGAACAATCATCCCTATTATTCTGCACAGACTTAATGTAGACCCGGCCATTGCGTCAGGCCCGCTCATTACGACGCTAAATGATATCTTGTCTTTATTAATTTATTTTGGTATTGCAACTGCATTCATTCACTCATTATAAACGATAAAAGTCCGTCTCAGATTGCGAGGCGGACTTTTATCGTTTATCGGTTTTTGTACCTAAAGTGAGCATTAAGCTGCCCCTCCAGCATTTTTTTCCGCACTTGCGGATCGTTTTTTACCATTTGTTCTTTTTTGCGCATATCTTTTAAAATTTCAGCCGTCTGCACGCCGTCTTCGCGTTTGTTGGCGATATCCATCAGCCGCTCGACATCTGCAAAAGAATATTTTCTCGTTCCCCTTGAAGAACGCTGCGGATAAATCAGCTTCCGCTCCTCATAATACCTGATCTGTCTTACGGACAATCCTGTCAATTCACTGACAATCCCAATTGAAATCACTTTTTTGTCTTTATAAGAATGATCTTCTGTGGTCATTTTTCCACCCCTGGATGTCTTTTGATAATAGTATATAAAAAACATAGAGAAAAAACCTGACGCTTGTTATATTTTCTAACATGAAATAACAGATTTTTGAAAAAATACGGCAGAAAAATTAACAAGAATGATGCGTAACCGATAAGCGCGCTTTATCCTATAATAAAGATTAATGAGGAGGAAGGATAAGCATGGAGGAAGAAAAAGCGGTCTCATTGGCAAAGGAAATAATCGAGTTGGATATGAAACGGGATGAAATGCTTGAAACGTTTATGCAGCTTGCCGGAGAACATGCTTTTCAGCTTTTAAGATCAGTTCAAAACGGACTTTACCGAAAATCTTCGTAAACATAAATTCTTTACACTGGATTCATACCACGTTCATTTAAAAAGAGTATCTTATGAAAAGGATACCTCAAAATGAAGGAGGACGCTATGAGTAATTTATTGAAATCAGCATTAGAAAAAGAACGAAGCCATTATTCAGAAAAACTCTTTCAAATCGGAGTTTATAATAAAGAAGTAATGAACAAAATGACACTTTCTGAATTGCGAAAGGAATACGCATATTTCTTTCGCAGCATTCCATATCACCAAAAAAATCCTTATACAAAATAACGTATAAGGATTTTTTTGTTTCCTGAAAAGGAATTTCTCGAATTATAGCGAATAAAAATAATAAGGGCATTAAACTCTTATTATATGTAAGGGTTTTCATTATTTTTTTATAAAAATTCTATATACGGGGTAGATATGATGAGATTATCGTTTAACGAAGAAGAAGTTGAGCGTGCGATGAATTTGTACAGGGTTTTTGCAAGGGCTTTCAAAAGTGTTTCTGAACACAGCATCCGTGACAGCAAAGAGCACGGCTTCAATCCCACAGAATTTGCCGTACTGGAACTTTTGTATACGAGAGGCCCGCAAAAATTACAGCAAATTGGGTCGAGACTTCTGCTTGTAAGCGGAAACGTCACATATGTCATTGACAAGCTAGAAAGAAACGGGTTTTTAGTCAGGGAGCAGGACCCGAAAGATAAACGCTCTGTTTACGCGCATCTCACCGATAAAGGGAATGAGTATTTGGATAAGATCTATCCAATTCATGCGCTCCGTATAGCGAGAGCGTTTTCAGGCCTTTCGTCTGATGAGCAGGACCAGCTGATCCTCCTGCTGAAGAAAGCTGGCATCCACAGCCAGCATTTACTGTTTCGTTAGCCATTTCACACTCTCTTTTCAGGAGAGTGTTTTTTTATATTCACATTCATCTAATATCCTGTTTAAAACCTCCTCAATCTTCAGGTCGCACATTTGGCCAAGATACCTGCTGATACGCTTTTCTGCTGCTGCCCGTTCATTCGATTGAAAAAATGCGGAAATGCGCTCTTCTGCCCGCTTCATATCCCAGTTTCTTATATCTGTAACAAGCTGCCGTTCTTTTAACAGGTTCACATTCATTTCCTCCTGGCCCGGCAACGCATGATAGATAAATACCGGAAGCCTTTTCTTTAAGCATTCACTAATGGTTACGCCTCCTGGCTTTGTCATGACGCCTGAGGCCTCTGCGTACAGCCGGTTCATTTCTGCTTTGCTGTGAAGGTAAGGGATCGCCTCAATAAAAGGATGTTGTAAACTTTTAACATAGCGGTAGAGCTTTTCGTTTCTGCCGCATAATATTTTGTATAAGATATTTCCGCCTGGCGACAGCTCCTGCACCAGCTTAAAAATACCTCCGACTCCCATACTGCCGCCTGTGATCATGACAGTATAAGGCGGACGATGCTGACAGGTGTCTGCGGTTCCTGTTTCAAAAGCCCGGTGAACGGGAATGCCGGTCATAAATATTTTTTCCTGGTTGATTCCTTCGGACATGAGCTGCTTCTTAATATCCATAATCGGGACAAAGTGGTAGTCAATGTTCTCCCGCCCCCATACTTGATTCACAAAAAAATCCGTGTATACATTTACGATGGCCATGTTTGGATATTCCGGTTTTAGCCGGTTCAGCAGGTAAGAAGGCAGGGCATGCGTGCAGAAGGCGATATCAGGCTGTTTTTCTTTGAGAATCTGTCTCATGCTTTGCATAAACAGCCATTCATACATGGCGTAGCGTCTGACCTTCTTACAATCTCCGCAAGCGAGAAGCTTGTATATTCCGCTGTACGTTTTCGGAACATATTGAATCCATTTTAAATAAGCTGAGGAGGACAGTTTTTCTAAGCGTTTATACGTATGAGAGAAGATATCGATTTTTTCTGAATGCAGCCCTTTAGATTCCAGATCAGTCTTCAAGGTATCAGCGACATGATGATGCCCGGTGGAAATACTTAAAAAAGGAAAAATGAGAATGTTTGTCATGTCTGTCCCCCTTAAAAATATGCCAACTATATTTTGGGGAGAATCATCACAAAATATAAGGGTGTTTTTTTGCTGATAAGGAAGGTGAAGAGATGAAAACCTGTTTCCTTTCCATTTGGAGAGTGATTGACCCAATTTATTTCTTTTTTTCGAGGCTGACCTTGATTGATGATGAGCAAAAATGTGTCTTTCGAGTCAGACTGACAAAATACAAAGGGCATCATGTCGTGCTGAGTGACGGAACCCATATAAGAAAAAACGATGTGCTCGTTAAAATCCATCTGCATAACATCAAGCTGGTCAGAGAGCTGCAAAGCATTGAAAGCGCGGTCAGAAAAGGAATCATCATTTATCAAAAAGTATATCAATCAATGCCGATGCTGCTGGAATATATCAACAATCATAAAAAAAGCGAAAAAATCAAAGGAATCATTGGCATTACAATGCTTGATAAAGGGGTAGAAAGGCTCGGCTTTGACGTGGTAACCCCGGTCAATCCTTTTTACAGATCCTTTAAAAAGATCACCCATATGCCGATTTTATATTTAACGTCAAAGCCAGTGAGCTTCCGAAATTTACCGAATTCATCCTATTTGTTTATCTCGAAAGAAAAGCTTCAGCACACCTATCAAACAAAAGACTGATGCCATGGTCAGCACAGTCTTTTTAAATTTGATGGAAAGTCACTTCCGGGCGGCTTCCTACACGGATATTAACGCCAGTTTGTCCTAAACCTTCACTGATATAAAACGGTTTATCGTGGTGATAATGAAGGCCTTTAATCATATTCATGCGTACAAGCTTGCCCATTTTCACCAAATGATACGGCTTTGGCCAGTGGATTTGCCCTCCATGAAAATGGCCTGATAACAGGTAGTCAAAATGAATATCTTCCATCTCTAATATAATGTTCGGATCATGTGTCAGTACAAGGTGATAGCCATTCTCCAGACCTTTATAAGAGTTTGTGATTTTACTGCGATTCGTACTGTAATCGTCAATGCCGATAATATTAACAGGTCCTGCATCAGTATTGATGTGAACATGTTCATTTTGAAGCGTCATGCATCCATTTTCCTCCAGCACTCGCTTTAATCTTAGAAAGTCCTTTTCTTTTAATACATAATCATGGTTGCCAAACACCGCGTACATGCCATAGGCAGGCTTCAGTTTTTGCAATGCCTGCAAGTAGCCGGCCAGCTTTGGAATATTTCGTTTCCGGTCCAGAAAATCTCCGGTAAGAGCAATGATGTCTACAGGTTGATTATTTGTTAAACGATACAGCTCATCAGGCGATACAGAAATATTTTCTAAATGAAGATCCGATAAATGAAGGATATTCAGTTTTTTTCTTGCTGGAAGGCCGTCTTGCTGATCAATTGAAATCGTGTTGACCTTCACATCTTTTGTGTTGCGGTTTGCTTTATATATAAATGGTATAACAGCCAGTATGACCAATGAAAGTAAGATGGACACATGTATCCCCTCCCTTCTACCAGTATAGTAAGTGGTCCAGCCCTATGGATAGCGGGAATTAATGGGTTGAAGACCAGTTTGAAAAATGCAGAAAGGATTGACATTTGATGAATGTTTTAGAAGGGAAAAGGGATAATAAATTTTGACACGTGAGGCAGATCATGCCCGATAGAAGTCAGAATAACAGATGGATGTGTTAGGGATGTTACGATTAAGACGACACAAAAAAGAAACCTATTATCTTTTGATGGCTTTATTTCTCCTTTTGCTGTATGTGTCCCCGCTTTTTATTTTGAAGGAAGACGCCCATATTCGCGTACACGATAATTTGGATTCTAATATCGCGTGGTATAAGGTGCTGGCCGACAGCGGAGAAATCATCGGCAAAGTGGATGCGGCCATTCCGCAGATCATTAACGGGCTGCCCCGGGATGCGTTCGGCACCGAGTGGAGCGGCATTGTTTGGCTGCACGCGTTGTTTTCTTCTATGACCGCCTATGCGGTAAGCCAGACCATTACGAGAGTTGTCGCTTTTTTCGGAATGTATGTGCTGCTGAAGAAACATGTGATTCCGGAGCAGAAAGCGGCATTGATCCGAATTGGCGTATCGCTCGCATTTGCCTTAACGCCTTTTTGGCCTTCTGGAATGCTGAGCACGCTTGGATACCCTTTGGCGCTGTGGGCTTTTTTGAATATCCGAAAAGGGGATATCTCATGGAGAGAATGGCTGACGCTCGGTTTGCTGCCGCTGTATTCAAGCTTTGTATTAGGCTTCTTCTTTTTCTTGGCTGGGATGGCATGCTTCTGGCTGTATGATGTCATCACAAAAAGAAAATGGAATTTCATTTTTTTAGGCAGCATCGCTTTTATGACAAGTATTTATCTTTTTGTCGAGTACCGGCTTGTCTATTCAATGGTGATCTCACACGCGCCGATGCACCGGATTGAATTTATTTCATCAAGGCATGATGTATGGCACTCTCTGCGTTTATCCGTCAAAAACTTTGTCTACGGCCATAACCATGTCATGACAGTTCATACCGTTGTGATTCTTCCAATCTTATTACTCGTATTTTTTGCTGTGCTGTTCAAACGAAATCGGACAAGGGAAGAAAACGTTTATCTTTTTCTCTGCGTGCTGAATTATGCGCTTTCACTGTGGTATGCGTTTTGGTTCAACAAAATATGGGCTGTTCCAAAGCAGAAATTTGCATTTTTAGCCGAATTCAATTTTGCCCGTTTTCATTTTTTGCGACCGCTGGTAATCTACATGAGTTTTGCGCTCGCTTTGTACCTCATTTGGCGAATGGGGAAGAAGTGGCAATGGCTCGTATATGCGGCAATTACTGCGCAGCTGATGGTGCTGGCGCCTTTTAATGAGGAGTATACGTATGGCGTTCACTACAACGCGCCGACATTTCGCGAATTTTACGCGTCTGACCAATTCAAAGAGATTAAGGAGTATATCGGGCGCCCGCAAGATTCGTACAGGGTGGCGAGTATCGGTCTGCATCCGTCTATTGCTCAATACAACGGCTTTTACACCTTAGATACATATAACAACCTGTACCCGCTCTCATATAAATATGAATTTAGAAAAATCATTGAAAAAGAGCTCGAAAAAAACGCCCAATTGAAACGGTACTTTGATGAATGGGGGAGCCGCTGCTATCTGTTCGTCGATGAGCTTGGCAAACGATATGACTTTAAAAAGAATTCAAAGAAAACAATCAATCATCTTGAATTAAATACAGATGTGTTTAAACAAATGGGCGGACGATATATTTTTTCTTCGGTTCCCATCATGAACGCTGATCAAAACCACCTGGCGCTCGTGAAAACATTTGACCATAAAGACTCCGCCTGGCGCATTTATTTATACGAAACAAAATAAGGAGGATATCGATTGAAACAGCCACAGCCAGTGTTAACCATCGTCGTTCCGTGTTTCAATGAAGAGGAAGTATTTAAAGAGACAAGCCGTCAGCTGACGGAGGTTGTAAACAGCTTAATGGAAGAAAAAATGATATCAGAAGACAGTAAAATTTTATTTGTTGATGACGGCAGCAAAGACCGCACCTGGTCTTTGATTGCCATGGAAAGCGTGAAAAACAAGAAGGTAACCGGATTAAAATTAGCCTGCAATGTCGGACATCAAAAAGCGCTTTTAGCAGGTCTGCATAAAGCAAAGCAAAAATCAGACTGCGTGATTTCGATTGATGCCGATCTGCAGGATGATATCTCTGTTATCAGGGAATTTATGCTGAAATATCACGATGGTTTTGAAATTGTTTACGGCGTGCGCCGATGCCGGAAAACCGATACCTTTTTCAAGCGCACGACGGCTACAGGGTTTTACCGGCTCATGAATAAGCTTGGGATTAAGTTAATTTACAATCATGCCGATTTTCGTTTAATGAATAAAAGGGCGCTTGAAGAACTTGCGCGCTATCCGGAAGCCAATTTGTTTTTAAGGGGCATCGTTCCTATGATCGGCTTCAGATCAGCCGAAGTGTTGTATGACCGCAAAGAACGTTTTGCCGGTAAAACGAAATATCCGCTGAAAAAGATGCTTTCATTCGCTTTTAACGGAATCACATCCTTCAGCGTGGCCCCGATTCGCTTTTTTACGCTTTTGGGTTTTCTATTATTTTTGGTAAGCGCCATGGCGGGGGTTGGCGCAGTCATTCAAAAAATGCTCGGACACACAAATGCAGGCTGGGCGTCTCTCATCATCTCCATTTGGTTTCTGGGCGGGTTGCAGCTCATGGGAATCGGCATTATCGGCGAATATATTGGAACGATTTTTTCTGAGGTGAAAAGACGGCCGAAATATGCGGTTGATATCGATTTGTATAATGAGCCCTTAAGCCCGCTGCAGCGGCAGGAAAGTGAGCATTTGGAGAAAAAATACAGTTGAAATAACACAAAGAGCTGACCGAATAAGTCAGCTCTTTTTCTTCAGCTGATTCAAAATAGCGGCAAGAGGTTCATCTTGCGGATTGCGGTAAAATTCATAAAACGGGCATCCGTGTTTCTTGACCCGGTCAACGACGGTATCGATTGTATACATCGCCGGTGTCAAAGATGGCTGTACCTCGTGCCAATAGAGCGGTGCCGCTACGGTGCCAAGCTCGTTTCCCCTGGTGGAATAGGGACAGATAATCGTTTTTCCTTCAGCATGCTGCAAATAATCGAGATACAATTTTCCATGCCTGTTTTTGATCAAACGTTCGGTTGTAAATAGCTCCGGAAATGCATTGGTACAATATTCGGCAATCAGCTGTGTAAATTGGCGTGTGTCCTCGTACGTAAATGCTTCTGGTGACAAGGGAATGTAAAGCTGAATCCCCTTGTTGCCGGAAAGCTTAGGATACGATGTGATGCCGAAGGATTCGAAGAGCTGTTTAAGTTCATTTGCTGCCTGAACAGCCATTAGAAAGTCATCCCGGGACGGGGGATCTAAATCAATGACAATCTCTGCCGGCCTCCTGCTTGCAATCGTTTGAAAAGGAACATGTAACTCCAAAGCGAGCTGATTGGCAAGCCACAATAAGGTAGACAGGTCCTTACAGACCACATGTTCATGGCTCCCGTCAAAAAAGGATTGGACAAAGTCCGGCGTATAATCAGGCTTATTTTTTTGGAAAAAGGATTCACCCCTTGATCCGTGCGGATAGCGAATAACCGTGACAGCACGATTTTTGAGAAACGGGAACAGATAGTCGCTGATTTCAATCATATACTGGATGAAATCTTCTTTTGTTTTTTTATGCTTTTCAAATATGATTTTATCTAGGCTTGTAAACTGCAGTTTTGGATGAACCGGCTTTGAGCGGCGCACGAGCTGTGCAAAGGTGCAGTCGGTCCAGTCCATATGAAATTGAAATTTGACAAACGAAACCTCTCTTAGCGTGCCTTGTAAAATCGTTAAGTACTGAACAGTAGCGCAGATCGATGGTTCGAGTGTGTATTCACCTGATGATGTTTTTTGTCCGTGCTGTTCCATAATTGCGCGTATGGCATTTTTTTCTTCCTCGCTCATTCCGTGTGATACAGAGGCGACAGGCGTCATTACACCGTTTTTTAACACAGAAACCGTCAGAAATCCATTGTGAGGATTAAATCCTGTGATACAAACATCGGCATGTTTAAAGTTTTTGTATTTCAGCCAATCAGATGATCGTTTTTTTTCGATCCATTTGCTGTTGATTTTTTTCGCTACAATTCCCTCTCCGTCATACTTTATTACCTTCTCCCAAATTGGATCGAAGTGCTGGTGGGAGGGGATATACTGAATGGTTTCCTTTGCGTAAGGATTTGGCTCAGCCGGGAGCTTTGCAGCAGACATCAGCTCATGCAGCGATGTTTTTCGGTCAATATAGGAATGAGTGGATACATCTTGTCCGCTTCGTTCCAAAAGGTCAAATGCGAGAAAGCAGCAAGGCCGAGAGTTTGCGGATTCCTGTATCTTATCCGGCCTTTTCAAGCGTCCCCGCACTTGAATATGTTCAAAATCTGAACGGAATGGATTCGCCAAAAAAACGATTTCTCCATCAAGTGTTAACGGAAGTTCCTTTTTTATATGCTGAAAAGCAGTTTCGGCGAATGTAGAAATTTCAGGGAATTTACTGTTAAGCTCTAAACCATTTCTGCTCGTTAATGTCACACCTGACGGATTAATGCGGAGAATACAGCGAAACCCGTCATATTTTACTTCGTAACGCCATTCCGCTCCTTTTGGAGGTGAAGAAGTAAGGACGGGCTGCATGGTAAACGCCATTGGCTATGATGTGCCGGAGACTTTTTTTCTAGTGGTTTTCTGCTTTTTTTCTCCGGCTCCTTTCGGTTCTCCGCCTTCGGCTGGTGCTGCCGCTGGTTTTTCCCGATTCGGCCTTTTGGTTCGATCGATGCTGGCTTGAAGTGCGCTGACCAGGTCGATCACATCCTCACGAGGAGGCGCTTTGTCAGGAGTAACGGCTGTTTCTTTATTCTCCAGCTTATCATTGACTCTTTGCAGCAAGGCTTTTCGATACGTGTCCTCATATTGTTCTGGCTGAAATTCAGTTGTCAGCTCATCTATCAACGTAATGGCGGTCTGCAGCTCTTTATCATTTACATTTGATTGATCAGGCACTCCGGGTACGTGGGCAGCGCTTCTTACCTCATCGGGATAATGAATGGATTCCATTACGATGCAATTTTCATATACGCGGAGAATGGCAAGCTGCTGTTTCGACCTGATCGTCATATTGGCGATCCCGATTTTTCCGGTGGATCGAAGCGCCTCGCGAAGAAGAGTATAGGCTTTTGTGCCGTTATCACCGGGCCCGACATAGTAGGAACGGTTAAAATATATCGGGTCTATTTCCTGCAGTTGAACAAAATCGACAATTTCAACCGCTTTCTCTTCATGCTCCTGCTTTAAGCTTTTTAAATCTTCATCAGTCAGCACGACATATTTTCCTTTTACGTATTCATATCCCTTCGCAATTTCATCAGGGCTGAGCGTTTTTTCACAGTTCGTGCATATTTTTTCATATTTAATTGGCGCATGATCTTCTTTATGAAGACTTCGCAGCTTAATGTCTTTATCTTCTGTGGCGGCATAAAGCTTGATGGGGATATTCACCAAACCGAAGCTGATGGATCCCTTCCACATTGTGTGCATATCGATGAACCACCTTTTTTTCATTATTGTGGAGATATGAGGGGGGATTCATGTGTAGTAACTTATGGGTATAAAAAACAGCCGGCGCTGTTAATGCGGCGGCTGGTTTAATATCAAGTGTTCAAGCTGTTCCGGCGGTATCGGTCTGCTGAAAAAGAAGCCCTGTAAATGGTCACAGCCTTTTTCGTCAAGCAGCTGTTTTTGGCCGGAGTTTTCTACGCCTTCGGCAATGACTTGTAAAGACAGCTGATGGCCCATGGCAATAATGGCGCCGGTAATTTGTTCTGATTTCGGATGAGTCTGAATATCATCGATGAATGATTTATCGATTTTCAGTCTGTGAATCGGAAAATCCTTTAAATAGCTTAGAGAACTGTGCCCCGTGCCAAAATCGTCAATGCTGATCCTGATGCCTAATTTGGTTAAAGAAGATAGAACCTTTTTGGAGTGGTCTAGATTATCCATGGTCATGCTTTCTGTTACTTCAACTTCAAGAAGGCGAGGGGGAAGCCTGTATTTAAAAAGGGTATTCTTGATGAGCGGAATCAGTTCCTCTGATTGAAACTGTCTGGCGGAAATATTAATGGCGACAGAAAGATCAAATCCTTTGTCGTGCCACACTTTTGCCTGCCGGCACGCCTCATCAATAATCCACTTTCCGATATCAATAATAAGGCCGGTTTCTTCGGCAACACCGATGAATTCTCCAGGCGGACGCAGATTGCCGTCTGGAGTGACAAGGCGTATGAGCGCTTCAGCACCTGTCATTTTCTGATCTTTTGAACTGAATTGCGGCTGATAATGCAAGACAAATCTTTTGTTATCAATCGCTTCCCTCAGCTCCATTTCTTGATTGAGCTTGACGGTTTCTTTATTGCCGATTGAGAAAGAGTAGTATCTGTATTTGCTTTTGTTTCGCTCTTTGGCCGCATACATTGCCATATCTGCCTTTTTCATCAATTCAGGGCCGTCTGTTCCGTCTTTAGGAGAAATCGCAATACCGATGCTGACGGATGTAATCAGTGTGTGGTCCTGAATTTTAAATGGCTTTTTGAATTGCTGAATGATTTTTTTAGCCAAAATGTCTGCTTCACCCGTTCCGGTATTGGCGTCAGTCAAAATAATAATGAATTCATCACCCCCAAGCCGTGCGATAAACCCATTATCTGGTATAACAGATGAAAGCCGTTTAGCCGCGAGCTGGAGCAGTTGATCGCCGACATTGTGGCCTAATGCATCATTTATCACTTTAAATCGATTCAAATCTAAGAAAAATACCACGGTGTTATAATCCAGGGCATGCTCGCGGTTCAAGACCTTTGTTAGGTGGGAGATCGCATGTCTTCTGTTGGGTAAATCTGTAAGTGAGTCGTAATGAGCCATTCTATGGATTTTTTTTTCGGCTCTGTACTGTTTTGTCACATCTTTACAGATGACATATATGCTGTCCAGTTCTTGATTAACCTCAACAGGTATAAACGTAATATTCAAATGAAACTGGCCTTTGTCCGTCATAAGAGTGGCATCGCTGTTAATGGCTTGTTTTTCGCTTTTGACCTGCTTAAAAAGCGCATTGATTTTTGTCGGCATATAGTGATTCCAATTTTGATGGTTTAGGCCGAAGTTATTCATCATATCCTCACCAGCATGATTAGAAGAAATAATATCTCCTTTTAATGACAGGATAAAGATCGCATCAATATTGTGAATAATTAAAGATTGAAACCGCTGTTCGTTATCCTTCATGCGTTCATTTTGTTTCATGAATTTTCGATCGGCATGGGAACTGAATAATAATAACGTTTGAATACAGAAGATGATTAAGGCAATCAGAATAGACCAATCGAATGTATGGACTTCCATATGATGGTCGGGAGGTGCACTATCTTTATAAAATGTAGCGGCCATCATTCCTGTATAATGCATTCCCGAAATGCCAATTCCCATTATTAAGGCACTGATGATTTTATAAATCAGCAAATTGTCTGCAGGTTTTTTCATGGACAAGTCAAAGAAAATCTTTAGTGAGATGAATGATGCTGCAATGGCAATGACAATGGATAATGTGAACAGCAGCGGTTCATATATCATCATTACCCGGGAAATGGAAGACATTCCGATATAATGCATAGATGAAATCGATGCACCCAGCATCACCGATCCTGTAAGCAGCCTGTAAAAGGTAAGCATATACCGGCTGACAATATATAAAGAAACAAATGATCCAGAAACAGCAGCTGCAATCGAGGCAACTAAAGGCACCAGTTCATAATGCATCGGTACCTCCGTATGAACAGCCATCATTCCGATAAAATGCATAGACCAAATCCCAAAGCCCATGATGAAAGAGCCTGCAATCAGCCACACCTTGCTTTTTAATCCTGTATGAATGGTGACTTTTCTTGATAGTTCAAGGGAGGTGAAAGATGCTGCACAAGCAATAAGAATAGATAAACATATGAGTGCTGTATTATATGTTACGTGTAATTCCATATGGAGATTCCCCCGTGTGTTCCAGTCTGGTTGACTCTCCTTAATATCGGCTGCCAGCTAAAGAATTTCAGTCTATAAGCCTAGAGAAATTGTCAGAAAAACGTTTGGAATGAAGATTCTCTGTTTTTAGTTCTGCTGACCGTCAAAAATATGTTAAAATCATTTTGATGTTTTGAGTTAAAAACAAAAATGTGTATACATAGATCAGGGAAAAGGGAAGTGAAGATGATCGAAGAATTGGTTATGTCATTGATAGAAGCATTTAAAAGCTTATCTTATTTCGGAATTTTTCTGGCGCTCTGTATTGAATTTATACCGGCTGAAATTGTCCTTCCGCTTGCGGGTTATTGGGTATCGAGAGGTGACATGACGCTTGCCGGCGCTGTTCTGGCAGGATCATTAGGAGGAGTCGCCGGTCCGCTCACCCTGTATTGGATCGGGCGTTATGGAGGCAGGCCGTTTCTTGAACGTTTCGGAAAGTATCTCTTTATCAAGCCTGAGGCTCTTGACAAATCGGATGAATTTTTTAAAAAACATGGCGGTTTTGTCGCTTTCAGCGGCCGCTTCCTGCCGGGGGTCCGCACCCTGATTTCCATACCGTGCGGCATCGCAAAAATGAATGTCTGGGTGTTTTCTCTTTACACATTTATCGCTATGCTGCCGATCACATTTGTTTATGTATATCTCGGTGTGAAGCTCGGAGAAAATTGGAAAGACGTTGGCTCTATTCTAGACCAATATATGCTTCCGATCGGAATCGCCATTTTGATCTTGTTTGTTCTCTATTTAGTGATAAAGAAGAGGAAAAAACGAATGCAGTCTGAACATTTTTCAGTTTTTTTAAAAAATAAGCGTTGACAAATAAGCTCGCTCCGCATATCATTGACTTATAATATGATATTTCTTGAAATCCCAAAGGGGAGTAGCGTCCGGAATGTTTCCGGAAACAAAGTCGTCATTTCATGGATAGTGATATCCATCGGCTTTGTTGGCATGCCTGAATTCATGTCTAGCAAGACCTTTGCCTTATGTCGGCAAAGGTCTTTTTTGCATGTCCGGCCGGCATAAGATCGGATGAAGAGAAAGAAAACAACTTTTTTGGGAGGGTATCATTTATGGATGCAGCATTATTATTGGAGTATGGTTGGGTTCTTCTCGTCTTGATCGGGCTGGAAGGTATTTTAGCCGCCGATAACGCTTTAGTGATGGCGGTTATGGTAAAACATCTGCCGGAGGAGCAAAGAAAGAAGGCATTGTTTTACGGGCTGGCAGGCGCCTTTGTTTTGAGATTTGGTTCTTTATTCGCTATTTCTTTTTTGGTCAATGTATGGCAGGTTCAAGCCATTGGCGCGCTCTACTTGCTGTATATTGCAGCAAGCCACTTGCTCAAAAGATATGTATTTAAGAAAGAAGACAATCATAAGGTGACGAAGCAAAGTGGATTTTGGCCGACTGTATTAAAGGTTGAGCTGGCAGATATTGCTTTTGCTGTAGACTCCATCTTAGCAGCAGTCGCTCTGGCGGTTACGCTGCCTGGAACTTCACTTCCGAAGATCGGCGGACTTGATGGAGGACAATTCCTCGTTATTTTGGCCGGAGGCATTATCGGGCTGGTGATTATGCGTTTTGCGGCTTCGATGTTTGTTAAGCTTTTAAAGGAACGTCCAAGCCTAGAAACAGCAGCTTTTGTAATTGTCGGATGGGTCGGGGTAAAGCTTGCTTTATATACACTCGCACATGATGACATAGCCATTGTTTCCTCGCACTTTATTCATTCAGGGACATGGAAGCTGATTTTCTGGGTTGTCTTAGCGGCGATCGCAGTTAGCGGCTGGTTTATGTCAGGCTCAAAAAAACAGACGGAAGACGCACAAAACGAACAAAATAACAGAAGCCAAGAAAGGGCTTAATCATAAAGACTCTGCTGAAAAGCAGAGTCTTTTCATGTTTGAAGCGTTTTCACTGACGAAATAAAATAACATTTTTATAACAGCTTTGTTACAAAAACCTCTTATAAAACCCCCAAAATTCTCTTTAAGGGCACGAAATCCTGTATAGTACGTGAGAATGTATTGTCACAATTGAGACATTGGAAATCAATATTTCTTTTTCTCCTTTGCGATTCCCTATCAAATTAGCTATCATTAATGAGTAGTTATAGGGAGGAACTGAGGTGAAACCAGTGCTTAGCCTTTTGTTTAAATTGGGAAAAAAGAAGCAAACGCTTGAAAAAGCTGTTGAAAGTATACAAAAAGGCAATAAAGATCTGCAAAACGAGTTGATACAGCAGTATAAGCCATTTATCGCAAAGACGGTTTCATCCGTTTGTAAACGATATATAGATGAAAAAGACGATGAGTTTAGCATCGGACTGATTGCATTTAACGAAGCTATTGAAAAATACTCACCTGAAAAAGGAAATTCGCTGCTCGCATTCGCAGAGCTTATTATAAAAAGAAAAGTTATTGATTACATTAGAAAAGAAGCAAGAACCGCTCAAAATATTAATATGGATTTACAGGAGGGTGACGATCAGGAATCCTCACAAAGCTTGATTGAAGCCGAGCTTTCTATTGATGAATACCGCCGCCAAATAGAACAGGAACAGAGGCGTGAGGAAATCCTGTATTTTCAAAAGCAGCTTAAAGACTACGGTCTTTCATTTCAAGAGCTGCTTGAACATTCTCCAAAGCATGCAGACGCAAGGCAAAACGCTATAAAGGTGGCGCTCACCCTTGTAGAGCATGAAGAACTAGCTGCGATTCTTTATACGAAGAAACAGCTTCCTGTTAAACAGCTCGAACAGCTCGTTTCAGTAAGCAGAAAAACGATTGAGCGAAACAGAAAATATATCATTGCCATGTGCATTATCATTACCGGTGATTATATTTATTTAAAAGATTATCTTAAAGGGGTGCTGCACTCATGAGAAGAGGGATCATAGTCGAGAAAAATAAAAAATTCGTCACGTTGCTGACCCCTGACGGACAATTTTTAAAAGCCAAAAATGATCGCCAAACATATGAAATCGGAGAAGAAATCATGCTTCCGACTGAGACACGTATGGGCAGAAGGGCCAGCTTTTTTGATTTTTTAAGACTGCGCCCTTTCAAAATGGGGATTTTTACGATGACTGCTATTATGCTTTTTATTTTTATTATTCTCCCCGTTTTCTCTAATGACAAGGCCTATGCGTATATGACAATTGATATCAATCCAAGCTTCGAAATGGCGTTAAACAGCGATTACGAAGTGATTGAACTGACGCCCCTCAATGATGACGGCAAGAAGATTATCAGTGACATTGATGATTGGGAGGAGACTGATTTTAAAAAGGTGATAGACGATATTATTACGGATTGCAGCGAGCATGGATATGTAAAGGAATCGAAAGAAATATTGATTTCCACTGTTTATGAAAATACGGATGACAATACATATAAATCAGGAGTAAAAAAACAGCTGAATGATGTAACGGAAAAATATAAAACGACATACCGCATGGAATCTCTCGAAACCGATATGAAAACGAGAGAAAAAGCAAAAAAGGAAGGCGTATCAACAGGAAGCTACATAAAATCAAATGAAAAGAATAATGTGAAAGATCCAAACGAAGATTCTCAAAAATCCGGGGAAGAGGATCAAAAAAATACCGGCAGCGAGGAAGAAAACACGGATCTAACAGATGATCAAGACAGCAAACAAGGAGAAAATGAACAGCTGGATGATACGGACTCAGAGAAAGAAGATACAACAGACACGCAGAATGACGATAGTGAACTGAATAAAGACGTAAAGGAATCAGATGAAAACACGAAAACTGAAAAAGATGGGGATACTGAGCAAACCCCTACACAAGATCCTCAAGATAACGGAAATGAAGAAGAAGACAATGGTGAACAGAATAGCAAGAATCAAAAAAATTGGAATAACGGTGAAAAAGGAAAGGGTCATTCCTCATCTAATCGGGATAATGCTTCTTACCACCGTAACCCAAATAGCTACAGCAGCAATAATAAATCAGCTCAAACTGAAGATTCGCCGAGTGCCCCCGGCGAATAGAGTCCTGAGTTTATTTATTTGTGCCATTTAGCTGTGATTGTGCTTGCTGAACCAGACGCTTTGTCATTTCCCCGCCTACAGAGCCGTTTGCACGTGAAACTGTATCAGAACCAAGGTTCACACCGAATTCTTGAGCTACTTCAAGTTTAAATTGGTCTAGTGCCTGCTCCACCCCTGGAACAACGAGTTTATTTCTGCTCGCCATCTTTTTTCATCTCCTTTTTCTCGTAAGAAATTCTTAACGCGTATTTAGTTTGAAATGTACGGGGTTTATTTATGCTGGCAATTGTTGTGGGGGAATAAAAAACCCCCGGCAACCTGCCGGGGGTACATCCTGATTATAGGATATCTGCGGTCATTTTGTTCGCGGTCGCCTGAATATGGAACGTCAAAATGGAGAGAACTGTAATGGCAATAATCTGCCTGATTTTGACCCATTGAGCGTCACTCAGCTCTTCAAAATGGTGACGGATAAGGTCCGTTTCCTGTTCGACGATCTGCTGGAGATTTGAATCCTTCATGGAAGGAGTGTCTTGGTGATGAATGGCATGCAGCACACGCGCGCAGCTTTCGTAGTATGCTAACGGGCTGATGACATCATCAGATCTGTCTGAGATGGTGTTAAAAGCAACTTTTAAGATAGCTCGTATGTGTTCAAAGTCATAAATGGATTTTAGGTCACGTACAATTAAAAGAATCACTGCCTGTTCAACTGAATACTTTTTACCCAGCTCAGGATGGCCAATGAGATCTTTGATATCGCGTTTCACCCAATTTTGAATCGCGGTTGACTTTAACGACGTCAGCTCGCATAAATTGCCAAGCTCAACGATTTCGTTGGTAGACAGACCGTATTCTTTTTTCTGTTTTTTTCGTTCATATCTTGTAAGAAATTCCGGAATCTGAAGATGGCTTGCAGCTTCTTCCGCTGGCATATTCGCTGATTTGACGAGGATGTCGAGCGGGCTAATGTCTCCCAGGCCTTTAAGGGAATAGAGCAGCCGTACCATCTCAATTCGAGTGAGTTTAAAAATATTCATTGTTCACCTCTTCAAGACAATTTGACGCGGATATAATCTTTATGTATAAATGCACTATTAAAGCGTCAGCAATACATTAACATCATACGTCTAAATCCTTGCATTTTCAAACAGATGTTTTATAATTTAAATATACAAGTTCTTTTGATCTTAAAAATAACGGAGGTTATTATGGCGAAAAGAATTTTTCTGTTTATTTTAACGAATATTTTGGTGCTTACAACAATCGGAATTGTTTTATCTGTCATAAGCTCTGTCACTGGAGTTGGGACGTACTTTACAGCTGATGGCGGTATAGATCCTATTGCTCTTCTTGTATTCAGTTTAGTCGTCGGTTTTGTCGGTTCCTTTACATCTCTTGCGATGTCTAGATGGATGGCAAAAACAATGATGGGTGTCAGAGTGCTGAATCCGGAAAAACATACACTTAGCTATGAAGAGCAGCAATTGGTTGACCGTGTTTATAAATTAAGCCGCTCTGCCGGCTTAACGAAGATGCCGGAGGTCGGAATTTACCGCTCATCCGAAGTGAACGCGTTTGCGACTGGCCCTTCAAAACGCCGCTCTCTTGTCGCTGTGTCGTCAGGTCTGCTTGACCAAATGGATGACGCTGCGGTTGAAGGCGTGCTTGCCCATGAGGTCGCGCATATTGCAAATGGTGATATGGTGACAATGACGCTTTTACAAGGTATTGTGAATACCTTTGTCGTCTTTTTATCACGTATCGCTGCATGGATCGCGAGCCGCTTTGTTAAGGAAGATCTTGCGCCGATTGTTCATTTTATCGCAATGATTGTGTTTCAGATTGTCTTTTCCATTCTCGGAAGCCTCGTTGTTTTTGCGTATTCACGCCACCGTGAATTCCATGCTGACCGGGGAGGAGCTGATCTTGCCGGCAAGGATAAGATGATTCATGCTCTTCGAACGCTTAAGAGCTATTCTTCCCGCATCATGGAAGAAGATCAGACAGCTGTCCAAACGCTAAAGATTAATGGCAAGAAACGTTCATCGCTTTTCTCTACTCACCCTGATTTAGATGAAAGAATCAGACGGTTAGAAGCTAAATAAAATCAAACATCCTTCCTCTGAGAACCCTCAGAGGTTTTTTTTCTGTTTCACTTTGACTAAAATAATAAAAAAATATGCAAGTTAAGAAAATGTTTCGCAAAAGCCTTTAAAAATGGAACTAATATCTTTAGAATAATTACCGTACTTTAAATGGAGAGGCAGAAGGATTTCACATGAGATTAAAGCTTGGAAAATTGATACAGGCATTATCTCCGGCCCAGCTGATTGCATTATATTATTTTCTCGCAGTAACTGTGGCCCTGATATTGCTGAGTCTGCCTGCTGCCCATAAGCAGGGAGCGGATTGGACTTTTATTGACGCACTTTTTACGGCTGTCAGTTCAGTCAGCGTCACGGGGCTGACGGTTGTTGATACAGCTGATACATTCAGCACTACAGGCATTTTTATTTTGGCATTTGTTCTGCAATTTGGCGGAATCGGTATTATGACGCTCGGCACATTTATTTGGCTGATCATGGGAAAAAGAATAGGCCTTAAAGAACGGAAATTGATTATGGTAGACCAAAATCAATCCCAGTTTTCAGGAATTGTCAATTTAATGAAACAGGTTCTTTTCCTTATATTGTGGATTGAATTTTTTGGAGGAATCATACTTGGCACTTATTTTCTAACCTACTATGATTCCTTTCAAGAAGCTTATTTACACGGGTTTTTTGCAAGTGTCAGTGCAACCACAAATGGCGGGTTTGATATAACAGGAAATTCTATGGTTCCGTTCCGCCATGATTATTTTGTGCAGTTTATTACGATGCTTTTGATCATATTCGGAGCGATTGGCTTTCCGGTGCTTGTCGAAGTAAAGGACTTCTTGTTTTCAAAGCATCGGAGATATCCGTTTACGCTTTTTACAAAAATCACGACGATTATGTTTGGCTCACTCGTAGTGTTTGGCGCCATCGGCATCTATGCGCTGGAAGCAAGCCACTCGTTTGCGGGAAAGGCTTGGCACGATATTTTGTTTCTCTCTTTGTTTCAATCAACAGCTACCCGAAGCGGAGGGCTTGCAACAATTGATATCAGCCAGCTGTCGGATCCCACGCTGTTTTTTATGTGTGCGCTGATGTTTATCGGTGCCTCACCAAGCTCAGTCGGAGGAGGCATAAGGACAACAACGTTTGCTTTGAACCTGCTTGCGCTGTTTCATTTTGCCCGCGGCAATAAAGCGGTAAAAGTATTCAAACGGGAGCTGCACCCAGCAGATTTGATGAAGTCTCTTGTTGTCACAATGATGGCGATTTTGCTCGTTTTTGGAGCGACACTGATCCTTACGATAACAGAGAAGCATTCTCTGCTGGAGCTCTTGTTTGAGGTATGTTCGGCCTTTGGAACGACCGGTCTGTCCCTCGGCATTACAGCTGATTTGAGCAACGTAGGAAAATGTGTCATTATGATCGTCATGTTTATCGGACGGATCGGAATATTGACCTTCCTTTATCTGATCGGAAGAAAAGAAATTGAAGCAAATTACCATTATCCGAAGGAAAGAGTCATTATTGGATAATTAAACACCGCATCTGGCGGTGTTTTTTATTGCCAAAAAAAAGATGTGTGACCCGGCACCAGTTGGAGATCCTAACATAAACAGCTGCAGTTGATTAGCTGGTCTTGCATTTTCAAGCGAAATAAAAATTTGAAAAACTGGCGAGGAGGATTTCTGTGAAACGTAAAGCTGAGGTCAATGAAGCCATAAAAAACAACAATACACCGACTGAGAGTATGGACAGAAATGCATATAAGACTCAATATCACGACGACCCGAATTTCCGTGGGGCCAATCGCAATTCCAAACAAGGTCAGCAAGGAGGCGCGTGATCATGAAAAAGAACCAGCATAGCAAAGATATGCAAAATCATAAAAAGCCGATGAATAAGAAGGTGCTTGAGGAAGAATTCTCAAGTGAGCTCGGGGATTACAACGCCGGGAAAATCATTGAAACTCTTGAAATAACAAAGCCGAAAAAGAAAAAAGAGAAAAAGCAAAAATAAAAAACACCTCTTAGGCGGAATGCCGCTTAAGAGGTGATTTTCTATTTTAAATAGGCATTTTTGCTGTTTCCTCTGACTAGCTGCAGCAAGCCTGTCATTCTCAGTTCAATGAACGGCTGAGCAACCGTTTTGACAAAATTGCTTGAGAGAATGGAGGTAAGGGCAGCAGTTAAGAGCAGCAGGATGACTAAGTTTTGATAGTCGGTGAGTCCATCCTCAAGCCCGACCTGCCGGAGTGTTTTAATGATAAACCCGTGGAGCAGGTATACGTAAAATGTCCTTGTTCCCCACTTTGTAAAGAAATAGCGTTTTTGCGGAACAAGCGCTAAAAAGCTGAAGGTTGCCGCAAAGGCAAGTACATACCAGCTGATCCGGGAAAGACCGCTTGCCAAGGTGACATCGCCAAATGATGAGTACGGCTTAGAGCCGAACAGCCATGAATAGTCAAAGTCGACCCCCCAACAGATGACAAATACAGCAGCGAGCACACCGAGCGCAATCTGTTTGCCTCGTTTTGATCTCAGTAAATCAAAGTGATGTTTATTCAAATAAAACCCTACAAGGAACATCGGCAAGAATACAAATGTCCGGGAGAGGCTCAGTGTGCTGCTGACAAAGTCGAGATAGCCGATCAACACCGCGATTCCGCAGCTGACAAACAGCGCCCACTGCTTAGAAAGCTTTGAAAAAGGATAGAGCAGGATATTCCAGAAAAATAAGCTTACCAGAAACCATAATGACCATTGCGGATCAATCGGATTCATATTTGTCATGCTTTCGTCTTGAATAATGTAATAAAAGACGGAATAGATGCTTTGGAAAATCAAATATGGAATAATCAGCTTAACCGCCAGCTTTTTCACATATCCGGCACGTTTAAAACCTTTGGCGAAATAACCGGATACAAGAATAAAGGCAGGCATGTGGAACGTGTAAATGAACTTGTAGAGGTAGAGCATAAAATTGTTATCATGAATAAAAGATCGAAGAATATGACCGAATACAACAAGGAATATCAATAAAAATTTTGCATTGTCAAAATAACTGTCTCGCGATTTATTCATAGCATCACCTTCTCTTTAAATCAGTCACTAAAAGATTATTCCCTGTTGGTATTTATTTTAAAATAAAAGATCAAAAAGGATTTGAAAAAATGGCTGATTGTTAGGACGATGTAAAGTGACGGTAAGGATCGTTGAAAATGTCTTCTTTATGTAATGACGCTGAAATTTTCTGAAATGTATAGGGCGAATGAAGGAAGTTCATGCAATTTGTAGAAATATTGAGGGATAGGTTTTGAAGAAGGAGTGTTTACGCATGGAAACTCTCGATGTCGAGACAAATTCAGGTCTGAAAGAGGAACTGAAGCGCCTCAAACAAGAAAATGATCGGCTGAAAAAGGAATTACATCAGCATCAAGTGATTGTGAACAATACGCTCGATGCTATTTTTATATGTAATAATGAAATGAAAATCGTGCAGGCAAATGAAGCAACAGCGAGGATGCTTCAAGTGGATGCGGAAGGTTTGAAAGAGCGTTCCGTTATTGATTTTTTGTTTTCTATTCCAAAGGATGAGCTGGACCTTTCCGTAAAGAAGTTTTTTAAGAAAGGTTTTCTGTGGAAGGAGGTTCCAATCCGGCTGGACAGCGGAGCGACAAAATACATTGAGTTTCTTGCCAAAAGAGGGATTGGTGAAGATTTCTTTTTTGTCGTTATGAGAGATATTTCTTCAAAGAAAATTTTGGAGCGGGAATTTTCCATGAATGAACAGCTTTTTAAGGACTTGTTTGACAGAGCTGTCGACGGAATCGTTCTATTTGATAAAGACGGCGGCTTTATTGATGCCAATCTGTCCTTTTGCAAAAGCTTTGAAATCGATCAGAATGAGCTGTCACATTTGTCGCTGTATCAATTTATAGACAGCGGCTCACGAAAAGATTTCGATAACATTTGGCACACGCTCTATCGAAAGGGAAAAGCAAAGGGCGAGCTGCCTGTCAGGCTTCGTTCAGGAGATCAGAAGCTGTTTGAATTTACGATTACGTCTAACATCATCAGCGGTTTTTATATGTCGATTATGCGGGATATCACTGAGAAGAGATCCATGGAGCTCCAGCTATTTAAAAGTGAGGAGCGCTTCAGAGAAATTTTTGAAAACGCCATGGATGCCATTATCATCTGGTCGAATGACGGAAGAATCGTTAAGGCCAATCAGTCAGCCTGTAAAATTTTTGAGCTGCCGATGAATTTGCTGTTAAAAAGAAAGCTGTGTGATTTTCTCGTGGACTCGAAGAAATACAGCATGACGAAGAGAAAATATGCAAAATACGGTGAGATCAGAGAAGAGATGCTGTTTCAAATGGGAAACGGGCAGTTCAAAGAGCTTGAATTTACTTCAAAGCGGACAATCCTTGAAAACCAGCACTTAACAATTCTAAGAAATGTCAGTGACCGAAAGCGGATGGAAAAGGAGCTTCGGGAAAGCGAGCTCAAATTCAGAAAAGTGTTCAACGGTTCAATGGACGGCAACGTATTATTCGACAATCAGTACCGAATCATCGACGCCAACCCGTTAGCGAGCGATATTTTGGGCCTGCCGCATGAAGAGCTAAAAAGACACAGCCTGCTTGATATTATATCTTCCTATGAAATAGAAAATCTGGCATCACCGGCAAGGCAGATTAATTTCGATGAAATGGATAATGAAATTCCATTCTTGCTTAGCAGCAATGATAATAGAAAACTAGAATTTTCATTTAAACGAAATATTATTCAAAATATGAACCTGGCTATCTTTAAAGATGTCACAGAGCGAAAAGAACTGGAAGAGCGCCTTCGCAAATCTGATACCCTCCATGTGGTTGGAGAACTCGCTGCCGGCATCGCTCACGAAATCAGAAATCCAATGACAGCCCTTAAAGGCTTCATTCAGCTCCTGAAAGGAAGTGTGGAGGGAGACTATTCTCTTTACTTCAACGTCATCACCTCAGAATTAAAGCGCATCGAATCCATCATCACAGAGTTTTTAATTTTAGCCAAGCCCCAGGCTATCATGTATGAGGAGAAACATGTGACACAAATTATGAAAGACACATTAGACCTTCTTAACGCGCAAGCCAATCTCAGCAACGTACAAATGCATCTGGATTTAGTCGGCGACATTCCGCCGATATACTGTGAACCGAATCAGCTGAAACAGGTTTTTATCAATATATTAAAGAATGCCATCGAAGTCATGCCTGACGGCGGCAATATTTATGTGACAATCAAAAAAGCTGATCAACATCATATTTTAATATCTTTAAAAGACGAAGGAGTCGGAATCACAGAGGATAAATTAAAGCGTCTCGGAGAACCGTTTTATACAACAAAGGAACGGGGAACTGGACTCGGGCTCATGGTAAGCTATAAAATTATTGAAGAACATCAAGGCAAAATAATGGTGGAAAGTGAAGAAGGAAAGGGAACTGTTTTCCATCTTACACTGCCCGTCCGGCAGAATTTTGAAGAAAGAAGGCTAGACGAATGAATTACTATACGACAGCGGAAACGCCGCTCGGGAACCTCGCGATTGTCGAGGAAGAAGGCCGCATCACCCGTCTCTTTCTCAGTAAGGAAGATTTGATCGAGTGGAAAGAATCTGTTGAGGGTGCGGAGCAGTTAGAGACTGCTTTTCTGGCAGAAGCGAAAAAGCAGCTTCACGAATATTTTGCAGGGGAAAGAAGGACATTCTCACTGCCATTGAGCCAAAAGGGCACGCCTTTTCAGCAAAAAGTATGGGAGGCGCTTGCCATGATTCCATATGGAGAATCACGAAGCTATGCTGATATCGCCGTTGCGGTAGGCAGTCCGAAAGCGGTACGTGCTGTCGGACAGGCAAATAAACGAAATGACCTGCCGATATTTGTCCCATGCCACAGAGTGATTGGCAAAAACAGCACGTTAACAGGGTATGCCGGAAGCAAAACTGACATCAAATCTTATTTGCTTAGCATCGAGCAAATCTCCTACAAAGAAAAATAAAACATATGGCACGTTCCCTTTTTTCGCTGCCGACATATAATTTTACTAAGTTAAAAAAGTTGGTCTGATGAAAGAGGAGGACAAAGCAATTGAAGCCGAGCCGCTCTGAGAAAATTGCCGTTTTTGCCGAACTGCTTGTGAAACTGCATATCTTATCCAGCGCTCAAAAAGATGAAATGATCAATATGAATATGAGTAAACAAAAAAACCGCTGACTCGGCCCTTTATGAGCAAAGTCTTCAGCGGTTTTTTAATGAACCTTTTCGCCTGTGAACAGCTTTTCAATTTCTTCTTCATAGGAACCAGTCATAATCCCTTTTTCAGTAATGATCCCAGAAATAAGATGGCGAGGTGTAATATCAAAAGCAGGATTAAAGACAGGCACTTCAGCCGGAGCGGTCCGGACGCCGGAAATGTTCCTGACTTCATCAGGATCCCGTTCCTCTATCGGGATATCAGCCCCGCTTTTTACTTTTGTATCAAAAGTAGATAAAGGTGCTGCTACAAAAAACGGAATATCGAAGGCGTTTGCTAAAATAGCAAGACCGTAAGTGCCAATTTTATTCGCAGTATCTCCGTTCCTTGCAATTCGGTCAGCGCCGACGATGACGGCAGAAATTTGTTTTTCTTTCATCGTATGGGCTGCCATACTGTCCGTAATCAGAGTGACGTCAATACCGCCCTGCATCAGCTCCCAAGCAGTAAGCCGTGAACCTTGAAGAACCGGTCTGGTTTCACAAGCATAAATATGAAGCCCCAAATCCTTTTGTTTGGCCAAATAAAACGGGGCAAGTGCGGTTCCATAGCGGCTTGTCGCGATAGAACCGGCATTGCAGATTGTCATAATCCGGTCGCCTTTTTTGAAAAGCTGAAGCGCGTTTTGGCCGATCATCCGGCACGTTTCTTCATCCTCGACTTGAATCTGAATCGCTTCATGTACAAGGTTGGTTTTTGCTTCATTTACAGAAATGGCGTTTTGAATTGATTGGCTCAGTCTTTCGAGCGCCCATGATAAATTAATCGCGGTCGGCCTTGAACTGTTCAAATCATTTTTGATATTATCCAATTCGCGGCGGAAATCCGCCACATTATCAGTTTCAATGTCTTTTGCCGCCAGCGCGAGCCCAAATGCTGCCGTAATGCCGATCGCCGGGGCTCCTCTCACTTTTAGTGAGACAATCGCGTCAAATACTTCTTCTTTCGTTGTCAGCTCCAAATATTCCGTGACATCAGGAAGCTTTTGCTGATTTAAAATCTTAATGGCTGTTTCTTTCCATTCAACAGAACGCGGAACAGCAAATGAATTGGTCATGGTTGAATCATTCCTTTACAAGTAACTTAAATAATTCAATAACATCTGTAATGGTTTTTAATTGTGAACGTTTTTCAATAAAGCCAGCACCGGTTTCCAACGCCAGCCGTTTTCTTTCGATTCGTTTATCAAACGGTACAATCGTATCCAGATCTGCGACATGGGCAAGGCCGATGGTGCGGCGTATCAGTTCGCAGCCGGCAAACCCAATTGCCTCTTCAAAAATATGGCTGAGTGTATCAGCGAGATAACCTTCGATTTTGGCATACACATCGAGGCTGTGTTTCTCCCAGGCTTCACTGAATGTTGTTTGAAACGTGTTCCAAACTTGTTTTACATGTTCATATAACGGATCTCGATCAGCACCGTCACGGCTGAGTGCATTTAACAATAAGTTGGCGATAAATTGGCCTACATCAAAACCAATTGGTCCGTAAAAAGCGAATTCAGGATCAATCACCTTTGTCTCAAGCTCGCTGGCAAAAATGCTTCCTGTATGCAGATCGCCATGAATCAGGGTTTCGGCAGATGTTAAAAATGACTTTTTCAGCTTAGCGGCTTCAACTTTGACCTTGTCATTTTTCCAAAGCTTTTCAACATATGGACGAAGCTCTTCCTCAAATTCATTTGTATCATGATCAAAGAAAGGATCTGTAAATACAAGCCTTTCGGTAATATCGCAGAGCTCAGGATTTGTAAACTGTTTAACAAGCTGTTTTTTCACCTTAGGCTCAAGTGCGTAATCAGAGGAGTAAAAAAGCGTTTTTCCTAAAAATTCTCCAACGTCGCGTGACAGGTTTGGATAATTTTCGCCTTCGAGAAGTCCTTTTCTAGCGATCTTCAGATGTGAAAGGTCCTCCATGACCGTGACCGCCAATGCGGTATCTGAATAGTAAACTCTCGGTACGAGGTGAGGGACGTGCTCACCCTGACGAATCAGTGCGCTGCTTTCAATTCTTGCCCGATCGATTGTCAGAGGCCAGCTTTCCCCGACAACTTTTGCATAAGGAACCGCCTGTTTAATGATCAAAGCCCTGTCATTTTCTTGGTCATAAATATGAAAGACGTAGTTTAAATTTCCATCGCCGATTTCCTGGCATGTCAGCGTGCTTTTGCTTTGAAACAAGCCGAGTTTTACCGCCAGGGCGACAGCTGAGCTTTCATTTAACGTTTCGTATAAAGGTGTTTTTGTGACTGCCATCGTCATTCCCTCCAATTATGTAACATCTTGATATGTGTGCCGCAGAATGGCCGTAAAAAAGCCTCCTTCTCAGAGAGAAGGAGGCTTAACAATTATGTCCCGCCTCTCTTATCTCTCAGATCAGATCTGATGGAATTAGCACCGTGCCTTACGAGACCACAGTCTCTGGCGCCATGAAGATGCGCCCCATTTCACAATGGAATTACGGTCGGTTGCTGTTGGGGTCAAAAGGCCAATCCCTCGCCCAACTCTCGATAAGAGAATATATTCACTTGTTAAACAATTCTAATTTATCAGTTGATGAACATAGTAACAGGTGAGTGTTTTAATTGTCAATATATTTTTTAATATAAATCTTTTCTAATATCATCGAAAACAGGGATTTTCCCCCGTACCTCAACGCTTTCTTGGAGGTCAATTTCCGCTCTGACAATGCCTTCTTCTCGGCCGCCCTCTGCCAAAATACGTCCCCAAGGGTCAATAATCAGGCTGTGCCCGGCGAATTCATTATCGGGATTAGCTCCTGTGCAATTGCAGGCAGCGACAAAGCATTGATTTTCAATGGCCCGCGCAATAAGCAGGCTTTTCCAATGATCAAGGCGGGGCAGAGGCCATTCCGCAGAAATGAACAGCACGTTAGCGCCTTTTGTCGTATGTTTTCTGATCCATTCCGGAAAACGGATATCATAACAGATCAACCCTGAACTTTTGACGCCATCAAGCTCGAAGTATCCGTCCTCGGAACCGGCTGATAAATATACATGCTCATCCATCAGCTGAAAAAGATGGGCTTTGCTGTACTCTTTAATGATTCGTCCTTCCTTATCTGCGATGAACATTGTATTATAAACATCAGAACCCTTTCTGACAGCAACAGATCCTGCGATAATATGAACCCCGTGTTTTTTTGCGGTTCTTTGCAGCCAGCTTTGAGCAGTGTGCCCGTCTTCATCAGCAAGCTGATCAAGATTGGCAAGGTCGTAACCGGTCGTCCATAATTCAGGGAGAACAAGAACATCAGCATGTTTACTCTCTTTTTCGATTAAATATTCAGCCTTTTTTATATTTTCAGAAGGTTTTCCGTATGAAATATCAAATTGAAGACAAGATATGGTCCATTTCATTTTTTAACACCCCATATTTTTCTTTACTTTTTTCATTTAACCATATATGATACTGGACTATCATTTCAAGACTTTTTTAGAAGGTGAAAACAGATGAAATTTGAACATTCTCAAGTGCTGCAGGAACTGCCTAAACAATTCTTTGCTTCTCTAGTGCAGAAAGTGAATCGAAAGCTGAAAGAAGGACATGATGTCATTAATTTGGGGCAGGGGAATCCCGATCAGCCAACGCCCGAGCATATCGTGGAGGAAATGAAGCGAGCCGTTGCTCAGCCCGAAAATCATAAATACTCGTCATTCCGAGGTTCGCACAGTCTAAAATCAGCAGCGGCGGCATTTTATAACAGAGAATACGGCGTTCAGCTTGATCCGGAAACTGAAGTAGCCGTATTATTCGGCGGGAAAGCCGGTCTTGTCGAGCTGCCGCAATGCCTGCTAAATCCTGGGGATACGATTTTGGTTCCTGATCCCGGTTATCCGGATTATTGGTCCGGTGTCACGCTTGCGAAAGCGAAAATGGAAATGATGCCGCTCACTAAGGAGAAAGCGTTTCTTCCTGAATACGCAAGCATTCCCGCTGACATAAGAGAACAAGCGAAATTGATGTACTTGAATTATCCGAATAATCCGACTGGAGCCGTCGCTACCGCCGATTTTTTTGAAGAAACGGTGAGTTTTGCGAAAGAAAACGAAATCTGTGTGATCCATGATTTTGCTTACGGGGCAGTGGGCTTTGACGGACACAAGCCTTTAAGTTTTTTGCAGACTGAAGGCGCTAAGGATATCGGAATTGAAATTTACACACTGTCCAAAACATATAATATGGCGGGCTGGCGGGTCGGTTTTGCAGTTGGAAACGCCTCGGTCATAGAAGCGATCAATCTTTATCAAGACCATATGTTTGTCAGTCTTTTCAGAGCAACCCAGCAGGCTGCTGAGACGGCACTCTTATCTGAGCAGACTTGCGTAGCGGAGCAAAATGCCCGATATGAAAGCAGGCGCAACACTTGGATAGCAGCATGCCGGGAAATCGGCTGGGATGTAACAGCACCGTCGGGTTCATTTTTTGCGTGGCTGCCGGTGCCTGAAGGCTATAGCTCTGAGCAATTCTCAGATCTCTTGCTTGAAAAAGCGAATGTGGCGGTGGCAGCTGGAAACGGTTTTGGTGAATATGGAGAAGGGTATGTCAGAGTGGGGCTCTTAACGAGTGAAGCTAGGCTCAAAGAAGCAGCTTACCGAATTGGCAAACTGAACCTGTTTACCCAAAAAAGCATTGACAAGATTCTTTAACGGTGGGATAATTCAAAATAATTTATAAAATCTATATTTTCTTATCAAGAGCAGGCAGAGGGACGAGCCCGATGAAGCCCGGCAACCGACTTGTAAAGCACGGTGCTAATTCTTGCAGCTGGCGGCTGAGAGATAAGATTCGGACGAGAAACGAAACCTCTTTAGACGCATTGCTGTTTGAAGAGGTTTTTTATATGGGTGAAAAAATGAAAGGAGCTCTGGCATGAGTGAATTATTAGCAACATATCTCCTGACCGATCCGGGAGCCGACACGGTGAAAAAAGCAGAACAAATCGCAACAGGGTTGACGGTGGGCTCTTGGACTGATCTGCCTCTGGTGAAGCAGGAGCAGATGCAAAAGCATAAGGGACGGGTTGTGAAGGTCGAGGAGAGAGAGGGACATCTTGCATCAGGAAAACAAGCGGTCATCACAATTGCTTATCCCGAGGTGAATTTTTCACAGGATATTCCGGCATTGCTGACAACTGTGTTTGGCAAGCTGTCGCTGGACGGAAAAATCAAATTAATAGATCTCGAATTTTCAGAAGCGTTTAAGCGTACACTTCCAGGACCGAAGTTTGGCGTATACGGCATCCGGAAGATGCTTGGAGAGTTTGAAAGACCGCTGTTAATGAGCATTTTTAAAGGGGTCATCGGAAGGGACCTGAATGATATTAAAGAACAGCTCAGGCAGCAGGCACTGGGCGGGGTTGACTTAATCAAAGACGATGAAATTTTCTTTGAGACGGGTTTAGCACCTTTTGAAACAAGAATTACAGAGGGAAAACAAATTTTGAAAGAAACATACGAGCAGACCGGCCATAAAACGCTGTATGCAGTGAATTTGACTGGAAGAACGGCTGAGCTTAAAGATAAAGCAAGACGCGCCGCTGAATTGGGAGCGGATACGCTTTTATTTAATGTCTTCGCTTACGGTTTGGACGTCATGCAAAGCCTTGCGGAAGATCCGGACGTATCAATCCCCATTATGGCGCACCCTGCAGTCAGCGGGGCATTTACGTCCTCACCGTTTTATGGGTTTTCCCATGCCCTTTTGCTCGGAAAATTAAACCGATATTGCGGCGCTGACTTCAGTCTGTTTCCTTCTCCATACGGTTCAGTTGCGCTTCCGAGAGAAGACGCGCTGGCGATTCATGAAGAATGTGTTAGAGAAGATGCCTTTAATCAGACATTTGCCGTTCCGTCTGCTGGCATTCACCCTGGTATGGTTCCGCTTTTAATGCGTGATTTCGGCATTGATCATATTATTAACGCCGGAGGAGGCATACACGGACATCCAAACGGCGCCCAAGGCGGGGGCAAAGCGTTCAGAGCTATGATTGATGCGGTTTTGGAGGCGCAGCCGATTGAAGAAAAAGCCGGTCAATGCGAAGATTTGAAGCTTGCGCTTGATAAATGGGGAAAGGCTGAAGCCGTATGACGTCTCAAAAACCGTTGATTATATGTGATTTTGATGGAACCATTACGATGAACGACAACATTATAAACATTATGAAAACATTCGCTCCGCCGGAGTGGACTGCGTTAAAAGACGGCGTGCTCTCCAAAACAATGTCGATCCAAGAAGGCGTCAGGCGGATGTTCGGCCTTCTGCCGAGCAGTTTAAAAGAGGAGATTACGAGATTTGTAATAGAAGACGCAAAAATCAGGGACGGCTTTCGGGAATTTGTCGCATTTGTTAACGAGCATGAACTCCCGTTTTATGTCGTAAGCGGGGGGATGGACTTTTTTGTTTATCCGCTGCTTGAAGGAATTGTTGAGAAAGATCATATTTATTGCAACCGTGCGTCATTTGAGAACGAATTCATTCATATTGATTGGCCTCATTCTTGCAAAGGCACATGCACAAATCAATGCGGGTGCTGCAAACCGACTGTTATTAACGAGCTTTCTGAGCCGGATCAATACATCATCATGATCGGTGACTCCGTTACCGACGTGGAGGCGGCAAAGCTGTCTGATCTTTGCTTTGCAAGGGATTATTTATTAAATGAATGCAAGGAGCATCATCTGAATCATATGCCATACCATGATTTTCATGAAATAAAGAAAGCAATTGAAGACGTAACGGAGGTAAAGAAATGGCTGCAAAACAAGAGCGCTGGGGAGAGCTTGCCGAAGTAAAACGGGAATTGGCAGAAAGAGATTGGTTTCCGGCGACCAGCGGCAACCTGTCCATCAAGGTTTCCGATGAGCCATTGCAATTTCTCGTAACGGCGAGCGGAAAAGATAAACGAAAAGAAACGGATGAAGACTTCCTGTTGGTGGATCAGAACGGAGAGCCTGCCGAAAGCGGACATCATCTAAAACCGTCAGCGGAAACGCTTTTGCATACGCACCTGTACAATAAAACAAATGCCGGATGCTGCCTTCATATTCATACGGTAAACAATAACGTCATCTCAGAGCTGTATGGAGATCAAAAACAAATCACTTTTAAAGGACAGGAAATTATAAAAGCGTTTGGCCTGTGGGAAGAGAATGCAGAAGTGTCCATTCCAATTATAGAAAATCCGGCTCATATTCCGACTCTCGCAACGCTTTTCGCGGATCAGGTTACTGGAGATTCAGGAGCTGTCCTGATCCGGAACCATGGCATTACGGCTTGGGGAAGAACAGCATTTGAAGCGAAAAGAGTGCTTGAAGCATATGAATTTTTATTCAGCTATCATTTGAAACTGAAAACACTCCAGCATCAGCTGGTTAAATAAAAGGGGGAACCGCAAATGGCAACAATTCGAATTCATGATGAGGCGAATACAACAATTGAAAATCAAGAAGAAGTGGCAAGTTTTCTGGACAGTCAAGAGGTAATCTATGAGCAATGGAATATCGCTAAGCTCCCTGAACAGCTATCAGAAAAATATGACCTGTCTGAAAAAGAAAAACAACAGATTCTTGACACCTTCGACGCCGAAATTAAAGATATCTCAGCCCGCCGCGGCTACAAAGCCCAAGATGTCATCTCTTTGTCTGACGCTAATCCGAAACTGGATGAACTGCTTGAAAACTTTAAAAGAGAACATCACCATACAGACGATGAAGTCCGTTTTATCGTAAGCGGCCACGGAATTTTCGTCATTCAAGGCAAGGACGGCACATTTTTTGATGTCCGTTTAAATCCTGGAGATTTAATCTCAGTACCTGAAAATATCCGCCATTACTTCACGCTTCAAGAAGATCGCAAAGTTGTGGCGGTGCGGATTTTTGTTACATCTGAAGGCTGGGTTCCGATTTATGAAAAAGACAGCGTAAACCAATAAGAACAAAAAGCCCCGTTTATAAAAGCGGGGCTTTTTAATTTATCGTAAACGCCATTCCTCGTATTGGGACATTTCTTTTTTGATCAGCGTCCAAATCAAACCGAGAACGGCAGCATCGTCAAGAATTCCTAAACCGAGCACGAAGTCCGGAATCATATCAATTGGCATGATGATGTAAAAGACAGCAGCTGTCAGAAGCAAAAGTGTTTTCATCTGTGAACGGGGATAGTCACCGTTTCGCCAATCACGAAGCATTTGGCAAAAGATTGTAATATGATTGATTAATTTTTTGCGGGTTTTTCTTTTCAGAATAGCTTTTCCGCCTGCTGCACCGAGCATTATCGCTTTTTTTTTCTTCATTTAGCATACCTCCTGCCTGCCGGTGTGTTTAAGATGGTCTTCGTCTGGGTATTGTTCTTCTAATCCTATCAATATATCTATTATAAATGAAAAATTAAGTTATTTAATAAAAATATGTTTACAAATAAAGTATAATCTGTAATAATGCACAATAACCCAATCAAACTTGTTTCCTATTTCTTAGCGGCGAGGGGTGAATTGAATGGGCTGTTCTTCTGAACAAGAAAGATTGCTGGTGTCTATTGATGAAAAAAGAAAGTTAATGATAGACGCCGCTAGTAAGCAGGGATTTACAGGGCATGACACAATCAGACACAGTCAGGAGCTGGATTCTTTAATGAACGAATACCACCAGCTCATGCAAGAAAGCGAACATTCCCAAGGAATTCAAGGCCTTGTGAAGAAATTAGGCTTGTGGCCCCGAAGAGACGTCATGCCTGCATATGATGCACATAAATAGCGGCGCTATCTGATGCATATATAAAGAGAGAGCTTTTCAGAAGCGCTCTTTTTTTCTGGGAAAATTTCATACGAAAGAGGGAACTGATGAAAGAACTGGCGGTAGTCATTACTGAAATGATAAACCAATTTCATGATGCTTTTATTTCGATATGCGGGGTGCTTGGCATTCAATTAACCGACAAAGAAATGTATTTTTGGGTAATTGGGATATTTGGCATCTTCTTTTTCGCTGTCACTCACGCTGTATTTACATGGCTTTCTAAATGGAGCTTGACGGCTTTGTCCTTTATCTATACCGTAACGATCATCATTGTGATCGTATTTGCAATTGAGATTCAGCAAAAAGTGACCGGACGGGGAAATATGGAGTTTTTAGATGCAACAGAAGGGTTAAAAGGCTTTTTGGTGTTCTTTGTCATCTTTTTGCTTTTAAAAATGCTTCTGCGTTTGATCCGATTCTTCTTTTCAGGAGGAGCTGTAAGCAAGGGGAATGGAAATACCCGTTCCCGAAAATAAAATAAGCCCTCCTGAGACTGTCAGGGGGCTAGGAAGAGGAGACGGGGAGGGTAATGGTAACCTCGGTTCCTCTTCGTACTTCACTTTCTATATGAATGGAACCTCCGTACATCAGAACGATCCGTTTACATACGACAAGCCCGAGGCCGGTTCCTTTTTCTTTAGAAGTGACAAATGGAAGAAAGATATGTTCCAGCATTTCCTGTGATATCCCTTCGCCGTTATCCATCACTTTTATAATGGCCTTTTTATCAATTGCTCCTAAGGAAATTGTGAGTTTGCCGCCTTCCGGCATAGACTCAAGGCCATTTTTCGCAACATTCAAAATGACTTGTTTAATATGGTCTTTTGTACATTTTACTTTTAGAGGTTTATCAGTTAAAAATGTTAACTCTACCTCCACATTATATAAATTTCCTTCAGAATAAATGATCGGCATAATTTCTTCGATAATATCCTGAAGCGAGTTAAGCTCCCATTTCTCAGCTGTCGGTTTTCCGAGAACTAAAAACTCACTCACAATTTGGTTGATACGTTTAATCTCTTGGTCGATAATTGAAAAGTAAAGCTGATCCTCTTCACCTTTATATTTCTTTTGCAGCAGCTGAATAAAACCGCTTATGCCGGTGAGCGGATTGCGGATTTCGTGAGCCGTGCTGGCAGCAAGCGTTCCGATCAGCTCTAATTTTTGCTGCTCATTTTCCGAGCGCTCCAGTTGGGTCCGCCGCTTCAGCAAATAATAAAGCACAAGAATAAAAAGAATATTCAGCAAAACGATAATACAGGAAAGAGGAAGCACAAGGCTTTTACTCAGCTCCTCTATTGAGACAGGATTCGGGTATACTTTCATATTCCAGCTGATATCATCGAGATAACCGCTGACAGGTTTTTGATCCTTTGCGTGAGAAGCCTGTCCGCTTGAGAAAATCATTTTGTCATTTTCGTTCACAACTTCAATATAGACATCAGGGCTCAGCAAGTTAATCAGGTTTTGCAGATAGTCAATTTGTATAGCTGCCACAAGATAATCTGTGACATTTTTCTTTTCGTCCAGCGCGGGAACACAAATTGTAAAAATCGGCTGGCCTGTAATTCTGCTTGAATAGCTGTCTGTAATGATAGTCTTTTTTGTTTGTTTTGCTTTTGTAAAAAAGGATCTGTCGGCCAGATTGACTTTAGTTTTTAATTCTGTTGCGCTGGCAGTGACATCTCCTTTGGCATTGAGCAAATAAAGACCGGAAAACCTTGGTTCGGAATCAAACGTTTTTTCTAAAACAGTTTTCATTTTTTTAATATCTATCGGTCTGTCGATAGCAATAGACAAGGAAGTCATTCTCGCTTTTGTTTCGCCGATTAAATAATTTATTTTGTTGCGGTGAAGATTCAGCATAACACTGGCTTCTTGCTTATGTTCGGCAGCTATTGTTTCTTTTTCCTTTTCATAGACGAAAAAGCTTATGACGAGTGCCGGAATCACTACTAGTGCAATATAAAGCTTAATTCTCCCGCAGGCGCCTTTTAGTATTTTCAATTTGCATCGCTCCAACATACACCTGATTAGAGGTATTATATCATTGTTTCTTCTTGTTTAATAAGAAAAAATAACCAAAATAATTAAGAAAAACAAGTTGCTCACATGAATAATAAAAAAGAAGAGAAATATTGGAAAGATTTTTATTGACATTTCGGTATTTGTTTATTAATGTTTCTCTGTAACGGTTTCTAAAAGGATGATTGAGACATGACAGAAAAATCACTGAAGTTATTTATCGTGCTGTCGCGCGCGTATCGGTCTATTAATGATCATATGAATAAGCATATTCATAAGCATGGACTGAATCCTACTGAATTTGCTGTGCTGGAGCTGTTATATCATAAAGGTGATCAGCCGCTGCAGCAGATAGGGGATAAAATTCTCTTGGCCAGCGGGAGCATCACCTACGTCGTAGATAAGCTTGAGCAAAAAGAGCTCCTTATTCGGAAAGCATCACCTACAGACAGACGAGTAACATTTGCACAAATTACCGAAAAAGGCATCAGTCTTTTGGATGATATTTTCCCTGATCATGCAGCTGAGATTGATGAAATGATCAGCGTATTAAGCGAAGAAGAAGTTGAACTGTGCACTGAAATGTTAAAAAGGGTAGGATTAAACGCAAAACAGTTTCATAATAAGTAAAAAAAGGAAGCCTTGTGATAGATAAGGCTTCCTTTTTTACTATTTTTCATTTGTTTCCGCTGCGCCTCTTGGCAAGATGAGAACTTCAACCCGTCTGTTTTTGCTTCGGCCTTCCGCAGTTTTGTTGGAGGCCACTGGTTTATACTCCCCATAGCCTTTGGCACTGAAAACTTTGGCATCAAGCTTAGGGTTCTCAATCAGAAGCCCCATGAAGTTTACGGCTCTCATTACACTTAAATGCCAGTTTGACTGAAATTCTGAATTTCTAATCGGCATATTGTCTGTATGTCCGCTGATAATAATGTTTCTCGGCGGATTAATCACGAGAAGGTTTGAAATCTCTTTTGCAAGCGGAATGTCTTCCTTGCGGATGGTCGCTTTTCCTGAATCAAAGAAGATACTGTCTTTAATCGTGATCAGAAGACCTTCCTTAGTCATCTTTGTTTCCAGTTGATGCTCCATCTTTTTATCTTTAATAAACTTTTCCACCTGGCTCTGCACATTTTTAAGTTCTTCTTGATCAGCTGCTTTTTCCTTTAGTTTCTTGTTTTCCTTTTTCTCTTCTTTTTCCTTTTCCACTTCATCGATTCCATCTGACTCATTTTTAGGAGGGGTGACACTGGAATAATCCAATACGCCGGTTCCGCCTGTAAAGACTTCATTAAATGATTTAGAAAGCATTTGAAACTTAGCTGCGTCAATCGAGCTGCTCGCGTACAGCACAATAAACAGTGCTAGGAGAAGGGTAAGGATATCGGCGTAAGGAACCAGCCATGATTCATCAACGTGCTCGTCCTCATGCTTCTTCTTCTTTTTTCTCGCCATTTTGCGCCTCTCCTTCTCGTTCTGCAAATTTCAAACGGTCCTTCGCAGGAAGGTACATTAAAAGTTTTTGCTCGATCACTTTCGGTGCCTGTCCTTCTAAAACGGACAGGACGCCTTCAATCATAATTTCACGGAGCTTGACTTCCTGTTTTGACTTGCGTTTTAATTTGTTTGCAAAAGGATGCCATAATACATATCCCGTAAAGATACCGAGAAGGGTGGCTACAAAGGCTGCACTGATGGCGTGACCAAGTTCATCTGTATTGTCCATATGAGAAAGCGCGGCAATCAGTCCGATAACAGCACCGAGCACCCCAAGTGTCGGCGCGTAAGTTCCCGCCTGTGTAAAAATGGCGGCTCCGGCCTGGTGTCTGTCCTCCATCGCTTCAACTTCTTCAGTCATGATATCTCTGATAAATTCTGCGCTTTGCCCGTCAACAGCCATGCTGAGGCCGTTTTTCAGAAACGCGTCATCTACATTTTCAATACTTGCTTCCAAAGCCAGCAGACCTTCACGGCGTGCAAGCTGAGCCCATTCAGAGAACATAGGAATGAGTTCTTCTATTGTCAGCTGTTTGTTTTCTTTAAATAGCACACGGAACAGCACAGGCACTTTTTTAATTTCTTTCGTTGGGAACGCAATGACTACCGCTGATATCGTTCCGGCGATGATAATTAAAATGGCAGCGGGATTTGCAAGAGCAGCGAAACTGACGCCCTTAAGAACCATTCCCACACTCAATGCAACAAAAGCAAGAATAATACCGATAATCGAAGTTTTATCCATAATTTTCACCAAATCCTTTTTTACTAGCTTGTCTATGGTTAATATCGGTATCAGTGTCTGGAACTTTAGGGACATTGTGAAATTGTTCATGAAATATTCAAGGAAGATACATAGAAGGGAGAAATAAACAAACGCGGGCTTTTCAGCATGGAAAAGCCCGCGGGTTTTAACGGTACCGCGATAGATTGGTGGGTATCTGATTCTCTAAACGGCTTTTGTCAATAGAAATAGATATTCGTAATAGATAAACATGTTCCATCCCTCCTTAAGAAAGGGAAGGAATGACAGTTCTCGGACAAGAGAAGGATTTTACATAAATAGCGGCTTCCTGAAAAGGAAGCCGCTGATTTTTATTTTGCATGAACTTTGATGTTATCATCTTCTACTGTGACGTGAAAACTTGCAATCTCGTTATTGTCAAGCAGCAGATCAGTCATTTCATCCTCAATCCATTCCTGGATCGTTCTTCTGAGCGGGCGCGCACCGAATGAAGGATGGTAACCCAGTTCAGCTATTTTTTCTTTTGCTTCATCTGAAACACTCAAGCTGATGCCGCGTTCTGCCAAGGTTTCTTCCAATTCTCCAAGAAGAAGGCTGACGATTTTGACCAGATGCTCTTTTTCAAGGGAACGGAATTCGATGATGCTGTCAAAGCGGTTGAGAAACTCAGGTTTAAAGAACATGCTGAGCGAATCAATTAATGTTTGTTCTTCAATCACGCTGTCTTCTGATTGGAAACCGACTTTCGTTTGTTTTTCACCGGTACCTGCATTGCTTGTCATAATGATGACGGTGTCTTTAAAGCTTACGGTTCTGCCTTGGCTGTCCGTTAAGCGGCCGTCTTCCATAATTTGCAGGAACATATGCTGAACATCTGGGTGCGCTTTTTCAATCTCGTCAAGCAGCACGATGCTGTATGGATTGCGGCGCACTTTTTCCGTTAATTGTCCAGCTTCCTCATGGCCGACGTATCCAGGCGGTGAACCAATGATTTTAGACACGGCGTGTTTCTCCATGTATTCACTCATATCGAGACGGATAATGGCATCTTTCGTGCCGAATAATTCATCCGCCAGTGTTTTAGAAAGCTCTGTTTTCCCTACGCCGGTTGGTCCGACAAAGAGGAAGGAGCCGACTGGTCTGTTTTTTGATTTTAAGCCGGCGCGGCTGCGTCTGACCGCTTTTGCCACTTTTTGAACAGCCGCTTCTTGTCCAATGACGCGTTCATGTAGCTTTGCTTCAAGCTCTTTCATTTTTGTTTGCTCGTCTGCCTGCAGTTTTCCCACAGGAATGCCGGTTTTTTGTTCGACGATATCCTGAATGTGCTCAGCTTCCACTGTGACGGCGGAATGTGCGGAAGAGCTGTTCAGTTTTTTCTCCAGTGCGATTTCTTCATCACGGAGTTTTGCTGCCAATTCGTAATTCTCTTCTTCCAGGGCTTTTGTTTTTTCTGCTTCAATTGCAGTCAGCTGTTCAGCTGCATCTTCATCATTTAAATCATCAATTAACAGATTGGCTTTAGATCCAGCTTCGTCTAATAAATCAATCGCTTTGTCCGGCAGATGTCTGTCCTGAATGTAGCGTGCTGATAAAGTGACACATGCTTTCAATGCTTCATCGCTGAATGTCACGCCATGATATGCTTCGTATTTGTCTTTAATTCCTTGCAGAATGCTGATCGCTTGTTCAATTGTAGGCTCCTGTACCATGACAGGCTGAAAACGTCTTTCCAGCGCCGCATCTTTTTCAATTTGACGGTATTCTTTCAGTGTTGTCGCTCCGATGACTTGGAGCTCACCTCTGGCAAGAGCGGGTTTGAGAATGTTTCCTGCATCCATTGAGCCTTCTGCAGAGCCTGCGCCAACGAGAAGGTGAATTTCATCAATGAAAAGAATGACATTTTTGCGCTCTTTCAACTCAGTGATCAGCTGTTTCATTCTTTCTTCAAATTGACCTCTGATGCCAGTGTTTGCAACAAGGGATGCGACATCTAGCAAGTAAAGTTCTTTGTTTTTTAATTTATGTGGTACATCGCCTTCAGCGATTTTTAAAGCGAGTCCTTCTGCAATAGCTGTTTTCCCTACACCTGGCTCTCCAATCAGCACCGGATTGTTTTTGTTGCGGCGGTTTAGAATCTCGATCACACGCGCAACTTCTTCATCACGGCCGATGACAGGGTCAATCAGACCGGCTTTAGCGCCGTTTGTAATATTTTGCGCCAGCTCATCAAGCAAACCTTTTTTCTCGCTTGCTTTAGCTGCGCTTTGTTCTTTCGGCTGGAATGCTTGTTCAAAGGGAAAACCGAAAGATTGAGGACCCATGCTCATTGAAGGTTTACGAGTCAGTTCGTGATAGCAAGTTTCACATAAAACCATTTGTTTATGAACAGAATTTATTTGCATGTTAAGGCGAATCGTCGCCTCGTTTTGATGACAGTGTTGACAACGCATTTGCCAAAACCCCCTTATAAAATTTGATCAACTTTGACCAATTGACTTGAAAAAAAAAGGTCGATTTAATTGACCTTCTTTGACTAATAGTATACGCCAGATTCACTGGCTTTCAAAACCATTTGCTCAAAGTGGTCTTTCTTGACCAACTTTGACCAATAGAATAATAAAAAAGACGGCTGGTTTGACCTTCTTTGATTAATAGTATACTCTGACCTTTTTTGACTTTCAAGCCTTTTGCTCAAAAATATTTTTGAGTTGTTTCCACAGTAAAACTTGTTTTGTTCGTCTTTTCAAGGAACTTGTCTCATAGGCTATAAAAAGGCTAAAAGGACAATACTGCTGTTGGTTCGGAGGGGAGAAATGGAACAATCAAAAGGGTCTGCACATCAGCTCGCTTTTGTGTATGTAGGCACAGTCGTCGGAGCGGGATTTGCAACTGGCAGGGAAATTGTTGAGTTTTTTCTGAAGTTCGGCTGGTTCGGATTGCTTGGTATTATTATAAGCGGAGGGATGTTCACGTTTTTAGGCGCAAAGCTGATGATCATTTCAAAGCGAATCAATGCCAAGTCATATCAGGAAATGAATATATACTTGTTCGGGGAGGCTGCCGGAAGGATTATCAATGTCTTTATGCTGTTTGTTCTCCTTGGTGTCACATCTGTCATGCTGTCTGGCGCAGGGGCGCTTTTTGAGGAACAGCTTGGCATGTCCGCTCAAGTTGGAATGCTGATCACAATTGGATTAAGTTTGATTGTGATGACAAGAGGAGTAAAAGGCATTTTCGGTGTAAATGTGTTTGTTGTACCGCTTTTGATTATCTTTTCTATGGTTGTGGTGGCCGATTCTTTTATTTTCAGTGAGACGCGGAATACAACTCAGTGGGTGTGGCCGCATCGATGGGACTGGCTATTATCAGCGGTGTCGTACGGCGCTTTGAATTTATCGCTTGCCCAAGCTGTTTTGGTGCCGCTGGCGAATGAAATGTCTTCAGAACAGGTGATAAGAAAAGGCGCTTTCATCGGAGGGACAATGCTGACAATTGTGCTTTCTGCTAGTTTTTTGTCTTTGTCAATGCTGCCGGATGTATTTTTGTATGATATTCCAATGGCTCAAGTGGTTTACCTCTTTGCGCGATCTGTACATTTGATTTACTTGTTGATTATATTCGGCGAAGTGTTCACGTCGGTGATCGGAAATCTTTATGGGCTGGAAAAACAAGTGAAGAGCTTTCTTCCTATAAAAAGTAAATATATCTTTGCGGCAATTATGATTACGGCTTATATCACGAGTCAAATTGGTTACGGCAAGCTCATTTCAACCATTTATCCATTGTTTGGCTATGTGAGCTTGGCCTTTATAGGCGCTTTGGTCTGTAAAAAGGTTCCCCGGCACAGTTTGTAGTCAAAATGTTTATACGTATATAATAATGAAGCAAACGTTTATGCTGGACTCTGCGCTAGCCAGGAATTGATGTGTTTTTGCTGTGTAGAAGAATCAAGCGAAAGAAATGAGACAGGCTTTTGGCTATCTTTTTATTGTCAAGAAAAACAACATTATGGTAAGATAGCAGAAGTGAAAAAATTGAAGAAAATCCGTGGATATGCGGGAGAGGTTCTAGCTACACCCTCTATAAAAAACTAAGGACGTGCTGTATCCTTGGATACGGCCTTTTTTATGTTTTTCTAGAGCACCTTTCCGGAAAGGTGTTTTTTTATATTTTAACAGTTGTAGCGATGTCTCTCGCCGAGGTTTTTTATAGCGGAGAAGGAGAGGAATCATGAAAAAGGAAAAAGCAATTGTCGTATTTAGCGGCGGCCAAGACAGTACTACATGTTTACTGTGGGCGTTAAAGGAATTTGAAGAAGTTGAAACTGTAACTTTTCATTATAATCAGCGTCATTCGCAGGAAGTTGAAGTGGCGAAGGGGATTGCGGATAAGCTTGGCGTGAAAAATCATTTGCTTGATATGTCACTTTTGAACCAGCTTGCGCCTAATGCCCTTACAAGAAATGATATAGAAATTGAAGCAAAAGACGGCGAGCTGCCATCAACATTTGTTCCAGGCCGTAACTTAGTATTCTTATCTTTTGCGTCTATCCTGGCGTATCAAATTGGCGCCCGTCATATTATCACGGGCGTTTGCGAAACGGATTTCAGCGGCTATCCTGACTGCCGTGATGAATTCGTTAAATCTTGCAATGTGACGGTGAACCTGGCCATGGAGAAGCCATTTGTGATTCATACACCGCTCATGTGGCTGAATAAGGCGGAAACGTGGAAACTTGCTGACGAACTGGGCGCGCTTGATTTTGTGAAGAACAACACGCTCACATGCTATAACGGCGTGATCGCAGACGGATGCGGCGAATGTCCGGCATGTCACCTTCGCTCCAGAGGCTATGATGAATATATGGCGATGAAAGGAGAGAGGGCATAAATTGTTATCTCAAATCTATCCACAGGTCCAGCATCCATATTCATTTGAATTGAATAAGGACATGCAAATTTCTGCCGCTCATTTTATTCCGCGTGAAAGTGCGGGAGCGTGCAGCAGGGTGCACGGGCATACGTATACCGTAAATATTACCGTTGCCGGTGATGAGCTTGACGATTCCGGCTTTCTCGTGAATTTCAGTGTGCTCAAAAAACTGGTTCACGGCTCCTATGATCATACGCTTTTAAATGATCATGAAGAATTTTCTAAGGACGACCGGTATTCGCTGCCGACAACTGAAGTCGTGGCAAAAACGATTTATGACAAAGTGCAGGCTTATTTAAACACACTGGAGAATAAACCAAGCTGTGTGCAGGTGTTTGTCCGTGAAACACCGACCAGTTATTGTGTTTACCGTCCGAAAAAGGGTGGTTTGAATGGCTAAAGGAATTCCTGTATTAGAAATTTTCGGCCCGACGATTCAAGGGGAGGGCATGGTGATCGGACAGAAGACAATGTTTGTCCGTACAGCAGGCTGTGATTATTCCTGCAGCTGGTGTGACTCCGCCTTCACTTGGGACGGATCTGCTAAAAAAGATATTCGCTGGATGACAGCCGAGGAGATTTTTTCAGAGCTTAAGGAGATTGGGGGAGACGCGTTTTCTCACGTAACCATCTCCGGCGGAAACCCGGCGCTGTTAAAACAGCTGGATGCTTTGATAGAGCTGCTGAAGGAAAACAATATCCGTGCAGCTCTCGAAACACAGGGGACAGTCTATCAGGATTGGTTTACACTGATCGATGATCTGACGATTTCACCTAAACCGCCAAGTTCGAAAATGGTGACGAACTTTAATAAGCTGGATCACATTTTGACATCACTGAAAGAGAATAACAGACAGCATGCTGTCAGCTTGAAGGTTGTCATTTTTAATGATGAAGATCTCGAGTTTGCCAAAACTGTACACAAACGCTACCCGGGAATACCGTTTTATCTGCAAGTCGGGAACGATGATGTGCATACGGCAGATGACAAATCACTCATTGCACATTTACTTGGAAAATATGAAGCGCTTGTTGATCAGGTCGCTGCCGATGCGGAGCTGAATCTCGTCAGAGTGCTTCCGCAGCTGCATACCCTGTTATGGGGCAACAAAAGAGGAGTTTAATAGGAAGGAAGATAAATATGACGACAAGAAAAGAATCCGAATTAGAAGGTGTAACACTGCTTGGCAACCAAGGAACAAATTATTTGTTTGAATATGCGCCGGACGTGCTGGAATCCTTTCCAAATAAACATGTAAACCGTGATTATTTTGTAAAATTCAACTGCCCTGAATTCACATCTTTATGCCCGAAAACAGGACAGCCTGACTTTGCAACAATTTACATCAGCTATATTCCTGATGAAAAAATGGTGGAGAGCAAATCACTAAAGCTGTACCTGTTCAGCTTCAGAAACCATGGAGACTTCCACGAAGACTGCATGAACATCATCATGAACGACTTGATCGAATTAATGGACCCGCGCTACATTGAAGTATGGGGCAAATTCACGCCAAGAGGCGGAATTTCCATTGATCCGTACACAAACTACGGAAAACCTGGCACGAAGTATGAGAAAATGGCCGAGTACCGCATGATGAATCATGACTTGTATCCGGAGAATGTGGATAATAGATGAGTGGCAGGTGCACAAAAAAAGAGTTACTCTGACTCGGCCTAATTGCTACACTATATAGTGTGATGCAATCAACAAATATCCGGTGTAATTAAGGTATCTCCAAAGGGAGATACCTTTTTCGTTGTATTTAAATAATCAAAGCATTTTATGTAGCTAGTTTTAATCTCAATATTTTAGAGTCAAAAAAATTTAAATCGGACATATTGCTGTAATGCTTTAATACTAGGGGGACATTTGTTCTGTATTGAATTTTGTTAAATAAAGTAGAATAATGGAAGTGATTATTAACTATAATGAGGTGATTCATCAATTGACGAATGAAAGTAAGGAGAAATCAATTCAAGATCAGATAGCTGCTGAGACTAAATCTATAGGATTTGATTACCAGTATTATTATTATTTTCTTAAAATGATTCAACTTCAAGAAGGACAGACAGTTGGATACGAAGTAAAGGATGATGTTCATATTGATCATAGTAATGGCGAGCTAATATTAATTCAATTAAAACATTCTATTGATAAAAAAAATAACTTAACTGAGAAGGACAGTGATTTATGGAAGACAATATCGAACTGGATAAAGATTATAAATGATAAAATAGAAGGTCGAAATACTTTAAAAAAACAGCTTGAATACATAAATAAAACAAAATTTTTATTAGTTACAAATAAGGGTGAAACTAATACTAACAAATTTTTAAGTTTGCTTGAGAAGTATAAGAATGATATTACTTCACTAGCTGAAATTAAAAACCACTTGGAACAAATAAGTGCACCATCAAATGGGAAAGAAGCTTCTACAGTTGATGGTTATATTTCTACTTTAATAGTACAAGACGACGCTTGGTTAGAATCCTTTCTTAAAAGACTAGAGATATTGATGAAAAAGGAGTCATTAATCGAAGAAATTAAGTTGAAAATTAAAGAAAAAAACATTGCGGAATCAAGAATAGATGATGTTTTTGCGTCAATTGATAGCAATCTAAGGTCATATATATATGAAACTGTGTCTAATAGAACTAAGGTAAACATAGATTTCAAAACATATTATCATAAATTTACAAAATACTATGAATTGGGAAGATCGAAAAAGCTTCCAATTAGATCAATAGAAAGACAAGAATCTTTACCTTCCAATCCACTTGACTATACTTTTATTAAACAATTATTAGATTCAGAAGTCATCAGTAAAGAAGATGAGGATTTTGAAGATGATTTAATTAGCATATTTGCTAATAAAATATATATGTATAATAACGAACAGAGGTGGTTGCAAGATAGTGATATAACAAAGGAAGAAATACAAGCTCTTAACAAGGGAGCGCAGAGTAAATGGAGAAATGTGTTTAAGAGAATACATGCTGATTTAAAAATTGAACTTAGAAATAAAAGTATATCTGAAATCGATAAATACAGATTAGATAAATTGGCTAGGGAATGTTATTTTGCTGTTTTAGATATTGAACTCGTGCTAGATGAAACTTGTCTTGATATTGATTTGAGTAATGGAAAATTCTATTATTTATCTGATTATCCTTTTATTGGGTGGAGGTATGATTGGAAAGAAAGGTATCTAAATAATGACTAAATATACAACATTATATAATTCTATTGCTAGGACTGAACTATATAATAATGAAATTCTAGGGGTTATAGCATTATACTCAGTAATATCGAGATTTTCGTCTATTAGCCCCGCAAAGGTAATGCTCATATTGCCTATTGCAATGCATAATTCTTTAGTCTCTTACTTGAATGATTCACGTACTAAAGTAATGAGTTTGGGTCAATTAATTGTAAAAAAAACCGAGTTCTTTTCTAATTTTAATAGAAGGTATTATTCATTGTTGGATGTATCCATGAACTCCCTTCTCATATTGATAAAATTAGGATTAGTATCATTTGATGAAAACGGCAACATAGTGCCGAATAAAGAGGCTAATGAATATACGAGATTAATTAAACAAAAAAAAATGCTTGGAAAAAGGGCTAATAATATAATTAATGCTTCTTCAGCAATAGCAAAGTTAATATCTATGGATAATAATAGTCTTTATTTCGAGTTAAGGGTGAAAATATGAATTTTCATATTAATAAAATAATTTTGTGGTTAAAAAATGGTAAAACTAGAATGTTATCTTTTGAAAAAAATAAAGTAAATGTAATTACAGGTAGTAGTGGGACTGGAAAATCTGAAATTTTGAGTATCATTGATTATTGTTTTTTTGGGAGTAAGCCTAGTATAGCTGATGAAATTATTAATGAGAATGTTACTTGGTATGGTATTAATTTTAATATAAATAATAAATTTTACACAATTGCTAGAGGGCGTATAGTTAATAGAGATGTTTCTAAACAATACTATTTTTCTCCTATTGGAGAGATACCAAATCAACCTTTTTATAAAATAGATGATTCTGAGCTGAAAGAAATTTTAGAACAGGAATTTGGAATTTCAGAAAACACAATTTTTCCTAAAGGAGGAAAATATATAAAAATAGGAAGTAAAATATCATTAAGATATTTTTTGATTTTTAATACGATATCTGAAAACATAATTACCGATACTGACGTATTTTTTGATAAACAAAATACTGATAGATATAGAGATGCTTTGGAAACAGTCTTTGATTTAGCAGTAGGCATTGAAACTGAACAAAATCTTAAATCTCGTGAGAAGATTAATGTTATTAAATCTGAATTGAAACGATTAATGAAAAAAGAATCGAATATGGAGAAAGAACTAGAAATATTTCATGATAATTTAATTGAATTAATAAATAAAGCAAAATATTATAATCTAATAAGTTATGATCAGGTGGATAATGAAAAGAACCTAGGCAGTTTAATGAAAATTTCAGAAGAATATAAACAAGAAAATATTAACTTGAACTTTGATAAGATAAACAACCTTAAACAAGAAAAAAATAGTTTAATAAGAAAAATCAGAAATATCAAGAGATTTATTAAAGAATATGATCAGTATAAAGAGCTTGAAAAAAACACCCTAGATAGTCTAATGCCTATAGACTTCATTAAAGAAAGTGAGAAAATATACGAGTTTCCTGAGCTTAAATTATTGGTTAATAGTCTAACTGAAGAATTTCAATCAATACAAAATGAAATTCGGAAAAGAAAGCCTTTTAATTTTAATATAAAGAAAAAATTGATAGATTATGAAAAAAAGTTAGCGGAAATAGATAAAAGGATTATCGAAGTTCCCATTAATAAAGCAACAACAAACGAGATTGAAAAATTAATATTTATAGGTCATTTGAAGGCGAAGCTAGATATATTTGGTTCTCGAAAAATGAATGATGATAATTTGAATGTATTGAGAGAAAATATACGTAGTAAGGAGAAGGAGTTGGAAAAAGCGTCTAGAAAGCTAAATAATTACGAAGAAAGAAAAAAAACTATTTTAGATTTGTTAGATGAATTAATAGATACGTATCTAATTCAGAGCGAAGATGCTTTAGGAAATTACAAAGGTTTTAAGTCGGCATTTAACTATAATGAAAAAAGATTAGAACTGAGAAAACCAAAATCAGCTTATCCAAGTAGAGTTGGAAGTAGTTCTAATTATATGTTTTTACATATATGTTTGTTTTTGGGGTTACATGAGTTATTTATTCGGCAAAAGTCTTCTTTTGTTCCAAGATGGTTAATATTGGATCAACCTAGCCGTCCTTATTACGGTGAAGAAGAAATAAAAAACGATACTCCCTGGGAAAAAGTGAAAGATACTGATAAAGGTAAGATTACAATTGCAATGAAGTTACTAAATGAATTTATGAATTATGTTAACAACGAATTAAAATTAGATTATCAAATTATTCTATTAGAACATATTCCTGATTCAATATGGAAAGATGCAGATCTCAAAAATTTTCACTTAGTTGAAGAATTCAGGGAAGGTAATGCTCTTATAAGATTTAACGAAAATGGTAAACCATACTGATACAAGTAATTATTATATTTGAAATCGATTTATCCTCAAGAGAATCGTAAATGCTTCAGCTATGTGTTTTGGATTGTTACGGTACAGAGGAATAGTAATTGTACTAAACCACCTGAATCTTAAATATAAGGACTTTATTGATATTAAGCATATACTTAAAATGTTTGTAGATGGTTAGTTGACGTTATGATCTTTAATAAAAAATATTCACCTCCTTAACAGAACAACCCACATTTTTGAGAATTTCCTAATGAATTTCGTTCTAGTTTAATGACAAAAAAGACGAGTGAATCCGGGGGGAATGCCACTCGTCACCTTCTAATGAAAGACGGGATGCTGGATGGCAGCTCGTCTGTTTTATTATAAAGTATCGAACGTATGTTTGTAAAGGCGTCTTTTTTAAAGAAATGGTTAAAATAATGTTCAGAACAGATTCATTGTAAACGTTAACGGCGTTATGTTAAGATGCATGAACTGATAAGGAGTGATACAAAGTGAAAACATTGCGTTTAAACGATGTCACGTTAGAAATATCTGCATTTCAAGAAGAGAGCGAGCCGAAGCGGAAAATTGCCTTTACCTTACACGTTACCAGTGAGGCTTATCATGATATCGCTGTGCTTTTATATGAAAAGTCATTTAACGTCGAAGTTCCGGAAAGAGATCTTGCCTTCCGCGGTGAAATCACAAATTATTCAACGTCATTGACCAACCTGTACGAAGCGGGAGCCGTGAGTGAATTTTATATCGAAATAACGGAAACAGACGCGAACGCCGATTTATAATTGGTGTTTTTTTGATGAAAAAAGCTGCCGGCCGGCAGCTTTTGAGAAAGCTAATTTGATATGTAAGGTGTTTAATTGTTTGTCTAGCAGTTTTTGCAAATGCGTGTGGATGAAGGAGGATTTAATAGGAGTCTCTGATGATCTTGTAATTTTTATGATTTACAACGGTCAGTGAATCTAGCTCAAGATCCCGATAGTTATCCATAATGGTAACATCTACGATAACAGAATTCTCATTAACTTTTTCAACAACACCGGTTAACCCGTTTTTAAATTCAATGACGTTTCCGACCTTAGCGATTTTCACAAGCTTCCTCTCCTTTAAACATAATAATTCCTTTTGAAAGTATTAAACAGTATTTTCATTGAGAAGTAAAGCGATAAGGAGTTTTATCGTTCTAAGGAATTGTCCTGGCGCAGGAAAAATGATATATTGATTTTCGTTCAAAGATTGAAAAGGGGGAGTTTTGATTGCGTCCCGAAGATATAACAGAACAGATTGAGCAGCTGCGTACCGGTGAAATAAAAGAACTGAGAGTCCAAAAGGAACACTTTCTTGATTTTAGAGCCGTTTTATCGAAACAGGACGATTTTAAGCATTTCCGAGGCATTGCCCAGCAAGGCGGAGATGTGGTGTTTCAATATTTAGAACAGCCAAGAAGCTAAAAGGTTTCTCATAAGTGAGAAGCCTTTTTATCATATATGACAGAACAGTAGTTATTTATTACAAACGTTGTAACATACGTAAATTAAATGTAAAACGGCAAAAGTGGAAAAATATGTTTTGAATTGACAAGATTTATAGAAAATGAGGCTGTTTTTTTGCCATTAATCAGTGCGTCACCCGGTATATTCCATCCTGATACCTGTTTGGGAGAGTTGGAAAATCTTTTTCCGTGAAATTGATTTGATCTCTTGTTAAGGTTATGAAGTGTTTTTTGAGCACTTTAAGGAGGAAACTGTATGACGACAAAATTTACTGCTCTAGCTGTTTTTCTTCTTTGTTTCATGCCTGCTTCGAAAATTGAACATACACAAGCTTCACTACTGAACACAAAGAAGACAAACCATGAAGAAGCTAAGCTGCTTACCCATATAAATCATGACACAGACATATCTTTCTCTTCACTGTCTGCTGATGAGGACAAGAAAAAAATAAAGCCGATCAAGCTTTCAGCGAACACTGAAAAGAAAGAAGAACAATCAGAGAAAACGAATGAGAAGAAAGAAACTTATTCTCAGTCTGAAAAAGAATTGCTTTCCCGACTCGTTCACGCAGAAGCGAAGGGCGAATCCTATGAAGGCAAGGTCGCTGTTGCAAGCGTCGTGCTGAATAGGACGGATAAGAAGGGCTTTCCCGATACAATCAGAGGGGTTATTTATCAGAAAAATGCCTTTGAACCTGTCGCAAACGGAAGCATTAATCAAGAGCCTGACAAAGAATCAATTGAGGCTGTTGAAGAAGCGATGTCATCTAAGGACAGAGAAACAGAAGCTCTTTTCTTTTATAACCCGAAAACGGCGTCAGATGACTGGATTCGCTCAAGGAAAATCATTGAAAAAATCGGCAGGCATGTCTTTGCCATATAAGCATAGAAGAGACCATACGTCTCAGCTGTGCTTTTTTTTATAGAAAGAGTAAAAATAAAATAATTTTTGAACTTGTCTCATATGATGTTGATAGTACAAGAGACAAGGAGAGACATCATGAATCGATTTGTAAAAGGGATTATTCTTTTATCCATTGCCGCCTTTTTCGCCGAATGCCTTGAATTTGTCGTGAATATGATTTTGGCGCGCGAGCTTGGCGAGCACGGGATGGGGCTTTACATGAGTATTTTGCCTACCATCTTTTTAATTATTGTCATCGCAAGCCTGGAGCTGCCTATATCAATTTCTAAATTTATTGCTGAATCAAATCCAAAGCTCCATGAAAGCATGCTGAGGCACGCCTTTCGAATGACAGCTGTTTTCACAGCCTTTTCCACTGCCGCCGCCAGTATTGCGCTTCCTTTTATTCCGGTGTTTGATACATATCACCCGTTTATCAAAGGAATCGTCATCGGCTTGATTCCTATTGTCGCCTTTACGTCAATTGCCAGAGGCTACTTCATGGGTGTGCAAAAAATGGGGAAGATCGCAATCGCTAATGTACTTAAAAAAATCATTCAGCTGTTGTGCTTGTTCATCTTTTTTCAATGGTACTCGTTTGAGCTGGACATGGCTGTGCTGATTTCGCTGTTTGTCCTTGTCGTGAGCGATGTGATCGTGCTTGTGTACTTGTATTCGCAGTTTATTCTGGCGAGACGTGCGGTATCGGGCCAGCAGCATATCCATTTACGCGGGAAAGATGTTAGAAAAAGACTGCTGGCCGTATCGATTCCGACAACCGGGCTGCGTATTTTTCACGCTGTGGTCAATGCCATTGAGCCCTTTTTAGTAAAAGGAGCGCTTTTGGCCGCGGGCGTTGCCGGGACAACTGCAATCGATCAATACGGCATGCTTGCCGGAGTGGCTGTGACGATAGGGGCGTTTCCTGCTTTTATCGCCCACTCGCTAATGGTCGTCATGATTCCGAGTATTTCTGAAGCTTATTCTCTCTCTCAATATGACATCGTATTAAAAAGGCTGAAGCAGTCGATCTTTATCACGTTTGGATACGGTATACCAGCTGTCTGGATCATGTTCCAGTTTGCGGAGCCCTTGACCCATCTGTTTTTTCACTCTCCAGAAGCACAATATTATTTGCAGCTTTTGTGGCCGTACTTTCTCTTCCATTTATTTGTGATGCCCCTTCAGGCATGTTTAATCGGGATGGGCTTTGTCAAAGAAGCTTTTTATCATAACGTGTGGAGCCATCTCGTTGCGTTGAGTATGATGTATGTGCTGGGTTCAATGGAAAACCTTCAAATGCTCGGTATTATCCTTGGGATGAATACAGGTATGATTTTGCTGACGAGCCTACATTATACAACGATCTGCAAAGCGCTGCGTGTATCTGTTTTTCTGACGGGAGGAAACCGAACGCCGCGGATTGAAGGATGATAAATCTCTAGCGGGGCAAGCTATTTGAAAAGCATGAAAGGAAGATTCCATGTTGACGAAACGCTTGACCCTCACTACTTGCCTAATCTTATTTGCTATGATTTCATGGCTGCCTCTTTCAGCACAGGCTGCCAATAAACAGCCTGCTGTTCCTGCGGTTTTTCTCATGAAAACGATAGAAGGGGAGGATATCTCCATCCCCAATAAAGGGCAGAAAACGATCCTTCATTTTTGGACTTCATGGTGTCCGCCCTGCAAAAAGGAACTTCCTCAGTTCCAATCATTTTATGAGGCTCATCGATCTGACAGTGTGAAGCTGGTAACGGTCAATTTAGTCAATTCAGAACAAAATCAGCAAGTTGTTGAAGACTTTATCAAAGCAAACCACCTGACCTTTCCGATTGTTCTCGACACAAAAGGGGATTTGATGAAGGAATATCATATTATAACGATTCCTACCTCGTTTTTGCTGAATGAAAAGGGTGAAATTGAGGAAACAAAAGTGGGGCCGATGACGGCAGAACAATTGAAAGAATGGATGAAAGAATAAGCTGAGAGCGTAGCCTTTCAGCTTTTTTGTCATATAATGAAAGGTGAACCGTTGTTAATGATAATTATTATCAAAAAGAAATTAAAATAATTATAATTGAAATTCTCTTTCTGCATGCTATAATTAAGAAAGACATCATGAAATGACCAAACGATGAAGCTGCCTTTTGGGCGGCGATTTTTGTTTTTATAAGAGAAATGAAGATGATTTACGTTCTCAATTAGGGAGGAGAATTCGATATGGATGAACAAGTGATGCTCCAACATGATCAGCATCAGCCTTTAAAGAAAGAACAGCCAGAAAAAAGCTGGACTCAGCATGCGGAACTTATCGCAGCCCTGGTGTCAGGTGCTCTTATTTTAGCAGGCTGGCTCCTTTCCGCACATCAGTTGTTATCGGTAACGCTATATTTGCTGGCCTTTGTCATCGGCGGATTTGCTAAAGCGAAAGAAGGAATCGAAGAAACGCTTGAATCCAAAACGCTGAATGTTGAGCTTTTAATGATTTTTGCAGCCGTGGGTTCCGCATTGATTGGGTACTGGGCAGAGGGTGCCGTTTTAATCTTTATTTTTTCCTTAAGCGGAGCTTTAGAAACATACACGATGAATAAAAGCAGCAGGGATTTAACTTCTTTAATGAAGCTTGAACCTGAAGAAGCAACGCTGATTGTAAACGGCGAAACCAAAAGGGTACCGGTTGCAGATATAAAGGCCGGTGATAAGATTGTTATCAAACCTGGGGAACGGGTGGCAGCTGACGGGGTTATTGAATCTGGTTCTACAAGCCTTGACGAATCAGCGTTAACGGGCGAATCGATGCCTGTAGAAAAAAACGCCGGCGATGCTGTATATACGGGAACTGTTAACCGCAACGGCTCCCTGACCGTCCGTGTTACAAAAGCAAACGAAGATTCTTTATTCCGAAAGATTATCAAATTGGTGGAATCTGCGCAAAACAGTGTATCACCTGCGCAAGCCTTTATCGAACGGTTTGAAAATGCATATGTAAAAGGCGTTCTGATCGTGGTGGGGCTGCTGTTATTTGTCCCACATTTTGCACTTGGCTGGAGCTGGAGTGAAACCTTTTATCGCGCGATGGTATTTATGGTGGTTGCGTCACCTTGCGCACTTGTTGCGTCCATCATGCCGGCAGCGCTGTCCTTGATATCAAATGGCGCCCGCAACGGCATGCTGGTGAAAGGAAGTGTATTTCTTGAACAGCTGGGATCTGTGCAAATGATCGCTTTTGACAAGACCGGGACTGTAACAAAAGGCCAGCCTGCGGTTGAGACGGTCAAAATTGCGGAAGGATACGAAGAAACGGAAGTACTTGAAGCTGTCTATGCGATTGAGAAGCAGTCCAGCCACCCGCTCGCGCAAGCCATTGCCGGCTACGCTGAAAGCCGCGGCATCAACAAGTCAGGCTACATATCAATCGAAGAAACATCAGGCTTTGGTGTAATGGCTGTAGTGGCGGGTGCCAAATGGAAAGTCGGAAAAGCAGGCTTTATTGGGGAAGAATTGGCAGCTCAATTTTTGAACCAATCTGCATCAGATATCATTCAAAATGGCCAACACACCATTGTGTTTGTGAAAAAGGACGACCACATTGCCGGCTGTATCGCTCTGAAAGACCAAATCAGACCTGAAGCAAAAGAAGTCATGGATGAACTGAGCCGTCTGGGGATTAAAACGGCCATGCTGACGGGAGATCACGAAGACACGGCTCAAGCGATAGCGAAGGAAGCGGGAATGACAACTGTTGCAGCAGAATGTCTGCCTGACCAAAAAGTAAATGAAGTGAAACGATTAAAAGAAGAGTTCGGAACGATTGCAATGGTCGGAGACGGAATCAACGATGCGCCGGCACTAAAAGCGGCGGATGTCGGTATTGCAATGGGCGGCGGAACAGATGTGGCGCTTGAAACTGCTGATATGGTGCTCATGCAAAACGATTTGAAAAAACTCGTAAAAATGTGCCGTTTATCACGGAAAATGAACAGGATTGTAAAGCAGAATATCGTATTTTCTCTCGCAGTCATTTGCCTCCTTATTTGTGCAAACTTTTTACAGTTGATGGAATTGCCGTTTGGCGTTATCGGCCACGAAGGAAGTACAATCTTGGTGATTTTAAACGGCTTAAGGCTTTTAAAATAAAAAACAGCGGTCCAAATGGACAGCTGTTTTTTATGGATCAAGTTTTACTTTCCTTTGCTTTTTTTCTTGATCTGGCCTTTTCATCACGATGATGAGAGCAAGGATGCAGCAAAGGAAGCCGGCTGCACAGCCTATGATAGAGCTGTAATAATAAAAATCCACCAGCTTCATACCGATAAAAGGAGCGGAAATTCCCACAACTGTTAACAGCACAACTGCCTTACGTCTGAAAAATTTCATCAGCAAACGGAACAACTCCCTGCGTTTCACTCTCCTCTCAGTATACAAGATGACCGGCAGGAAATAAAATGATGGATAAAGGAAAGTCGCCGTGCAAGGCAAACACCCGTAAAACCTGTTACAATATATAAAGAACAACGCATGGCAAAAGGCAGGGAGGAACAAGAAATGAACAGAATACAACGCATATCTTCATGGCTGAAGGAAGCGGGGCATACTGCCGCATTTATTCATACGAAAGAAAATGTATTTTACTTAACCGGTTTTTATACAGAGCCGCATGAACGTGTAATGGGTTTGTTTATCTTTCAAGAGGAGGAGCCATTTTTCGTTTGTCCGGGAATGGAGGCAGATCAGGCCCGAAATGCCGGATGGAATCACGAAATTATTGGCTATGCCGATCACGAAAATCCATGGGAGCTCATTGAAAAAGCTCTCAAAAAACGAAATGTCAGCATACATACGCTTGCCGTGGAAAAGGATTCAATCTCGCTTTCGCGTGCCGAACAACTGAAGCATTCAGCTGGAGGGGCACAATTTGTATCAGCAGAAGAAACCCTTAACCAGTTTCGTCTGATTAAAGACGAGCATGAAATTAAATTGCTGAAAGAGGCGGCAAAGCTTGCCGATTTTGGTGTTGAAGTCGGGACAGCTGCTTTGCGTGAAGGCATCAGTGAGGTGGAAGTTCTCGCTCAGATTGAGTATGAGTTGAAGAAAAAAGGAATTCAGGGCATGTCTTTCTCGACAATGGTGCTATTCGGCAAAAAATCAGGTCAGCCTCACGGAAATCCGGGAACAGCCACATTAAAGAAAGGCGATTTTGTCTTGTTTGACCTGGGTGTTATTATGGATGGCTACTGCTCTGATATTACGCGAACCTTTGCTTACAAAACAATCAATCCGAAGCAGGAAGAAATTTACGAGACGGTGCTTCAAGCGGAAAAAGCCGCGATAGAAGCTAGCAACCCAGGCGTGAGAATCGGAGATCTCGATTTAACTGCCCGCGGAATCATTGAAAAAGCCGGATATGGAGAATATTTCCCTCACCGGCTGGGCCATGGTCTCGGCATTTCAGTGCATGAGTACCCGTCGATGAGCAAAGCCAATGACACGCTGCTGCAAGAAGGAATGGTTTACACAATCGAACCGGGCATTTATGTGCCGGATGTCGGCGGCGTACGTATTGAAGATGACGTTCACGTAACAAAAGAGGGGGCAGTTACGCTGACTCAATATCCGAAGGAATTAACGATATTGCCGTAACAAGGCAGAGATAAAAAAGGACTTTGTTCTCGACATCGTCCTTTTTTATCTGCTTTAAATAAAAAAATCATCAAACGTCCGAAATGGTTTCACTTCATGTTTTTGATTGAGCGGTCTTACAGCCAGGCAGCTTCCGCCCAGAACGGCCAGACATAATCCAATTAAAATGAAGAAACCCATGTAAATCTTCTCCTTTCAGCAAAAACCATCTAATCTGTCGGTACGTTCTTATCGTATTGTATGAAACGCATTCCAGATCAAGGGAAATCAGAAAGAAGGGAATTTATGGCTAATATTAAAGACATTGCAGATAAAGCCGGTGTCTCCGTTACGACGGTTTCCAGAGTCATAAACAATCATCCTTATGTCAGTGAAGAGAAAAGAAAAAGAGTGCTTGAAGCAATGGAAGTTTTGGAGTACGCAAGAAATGTCCACGCTGTGCATCTGTCGAAGGGGTTTTCAAACATGATCGGTGTCGTGATGCCGACGATCAGCCTTCCTTATTTTGCGGAGATGATGGCGGGAATCGCAGACGCTGCCGCAGAGTCGGGCATTCACCTCTCCTTGTTCCAGACAAATTATGACGTGAAGAAAGAAATCTTTGCACTGTCCCAATTAAAACAGCGCCAGGTTGACGGATTGATTTTCTGTTCGAAGGCGCTGTCTGATGACAAGCTTAAGGAGTGGGAAGGCCCGATACTGCTTTGTCAGAATTCAAACAAGGGGGGATTTTCCACAATCAGCATTCCCCATCAAGCTGCATTCCGGGACGGCCTCAACTACTTAATCGCCAAAGGGCATAAAAAAATAGCGATTTGCTTAGCGAGAAAAAAAGGCATGAACAGTCATATTCGCATCAAAGCATATAAAGATGCATTGGAAGAGATCGGAGAAACATTCAAGGAAGAATGGGTGATTGAGAAAGCGATTACAATGAACGACGGAAAAGCGCTTTTTCATAAATGGAACAGCTGGAGGGAAAGGCCGACGGCTATTTTTGTCGCCAATGACCAGGTATCGGCAGGGCTTATATTGGAAGCGAGAGCTCAGCAAGTGTCTGTTCCGGATGAACTTGCGATCTTAAGTTTTGATAACCATGAAATCAGCCAATTGCTTGGGATATCGACCATTGATATTCAAGCGAAGGAAATGGGCAAGCAGGCGTTTGCCATGCTGGAAAAAAGGATTCAGGGTCAGCCGATTGAAAGCAGGGTTCTTGATTACCGTCTCATTGAAAGATCGACTGTTTAGTGAAAGCATGAAAAAAGGTTTGACGCGCATTCCGTTCGTTATGTACGATATGAGGTATTGAATGACAAAGGAGCTGAGGATCGTGAATGGGTCCTTTACAGTGAAAAAGGTACTGAATAATAATGTATTAATTGCTTCTCATCATAAATACAGTGAAGTAGTTTTGATCGGAAAAGGAATTGGTTTCGGAAAAAAACAAGATGATGTGATTGAAGATAAAGGGTACGATAAAATGTTCATTTTAAAGGATGAAAAGGAACAGAAGCAGTTTAAAAAGCTCCTCGACTATGTTGATGAAAAGCTCGTTGATATTTCAAACGACGTCATATATCACATCAGCAATCGGACAAACCGCTCACTAAATGAACATATTCATATTGCACTGACTGACCATATTGCATTTGCAATCAAAAGGCAGCAGCAGGGCTTTGACATGAAAAATCCTTTCTTAATGGAGACGCAGTCACTTTATCCGGATGAATATCAGATAGCCCAAGAAGTCATTGACATTATCAATGAAAAAGCGGGAATCTGCCTTCCGGAAGGGGAGATCGGTTTTATCGCCCTGCACATTCATTCAGCTCTGACGAATCGCCCGCTGTCAGAAGTCAACAAGCACTCACAGCTGATGGCGCAGCTTGTAGAGGTGATTGAAGACTCGTTTCAAATGAAAGTAAATAAAGAAAGCGTCAACTATTTACGGCTTATCCGGCACATCAGATTTACGATAGAAAGAATTAAAAAAGAGGAACCGACTAAAGAACCAGAAAAATTAATGTTGTTATTGAAAAATGAATATCCGCTATGCTACAATACAGCTTGGAAATTGATTAAAATCTTGCAGCAAACATTGAAGAAACCAGTTCATGAGGCGGAAGCGGTTTATCTCACGCTTCATCTGTACCGATTAACCAATAAAATTTCATAAATTCAGTTTATCCTTTAAAAACGTGTTACTGATCCGATCAGGCATGAGTGATTGAGGGGAAAAAACGGGAAGTCCATTCTCGTTCTTTTGCGCACCCTATTTTGCTCATGCCTTTTTTGTTGTGTAAAAGGGCAAATGTAAACGGTTAAACTGGAAGACTTACGCCTGTGAATTCGTTGTCATGATTTTTAGCTGTAAGGTCAGACTAGTAAAAAGAGGAGGTCAATTCTTATGTTTAAAGCATTATTCGGCGTTCTTCAAAAAATTGGGCGTGCGCTTATGCTTCCAGTTGCGATCCTTCCGGCTGCGGGTATTTTGCTTGCGATCGGGAATGCAATGCAAAACAAGGACATGATTCAAGTCCTGCATTTCCTGAGCAATGACAATGTTCAGCTCGTAGCGGGTGTGATGGAAAGCGCTGGACAGATTGTTTTCGATAACCTTCCGCTTCTTTTCGCAGTAGGTGTAGCCATCGGGCTTGCCAACGGAGATGGAGTTGCCGGGATAGCAGCAATTATCGGTTATCTGGTGATGAACGTATCCATGAGTGCGGTTCTTCTTGCAAACGGAACCATTCCTTCCGATTCAATCGAAAGAGCCAAGTTCTTCACGGAAAACCACCCGGCATATGTAAACATGCTCGGCATACCCACCTTGGCGACAGGGGTATTCGGCGGTATTATCGTCGGTGTGCTGGCGGCATTGCTGTTTAACAAATTTTATACAATTGAATTGCCGCAATATCTTGGTTTCTTTGCGGGTAAACGTTTCGTACCGATTATTACGTCAATTTCCGCACTGATTCTGGGTCTTATTATGTTAGTGATCTGGCCTCCGATCCAGCATGGATTGAATGCCTTTTCAACTGGATTAGTGGAAGCGAATCCAACCCTTGCTGCATTTATCTTCGGGGTCATTGAACGTTCACTTATTCCATTTGGTCTGCATCACATTTTCTACTCGCCGTTCTGGTATGAGTTCTTCAGCTACAAAAGTGCAGCCGGAGAGATCATCCGCGGGGATCAGCGCATCTTTATGGCGCAGATTAAAGATGGCGTACAGTTAACAGCAGGTACGTTCATGACAGGTAAATATCCATTTATGATGTTTGGTCTTCCTGCTGCGGCACTTGCGATTTATCATGAAGCAAAACCGCAAAACAAAAAACTTGTTGCAGGTATTATGGGTTCAGCAGCACTGACATCCTTCCTGACAGGGATCACAGAGCCATTAGAATTCTCATTCCTATTCGTTGCCCCTGTCCTGTTTGCGATCCACTGTGTGTTTGCAGGGCTTTCATTCATGGTCATGCAGCTGTTGAATGTGAAGATTGGTATGACATTCTCCGGCGGTTTAATTGACTACTTCCTTTTCGGTATTTTACCGAACCGGACAGCATGGTGGCTTGTCATCCCTGTTGGTTTAGGGATTGCGGTTATTTACTACTTCGGATTCCGATTTGCGATCCGCAAATTTAATCTGAAAACACCAGGCCGTGAGGATGCTTCAGCTGAAACAGCAGCATCTGGGAAAACAGGAGAAGCAGGCGACCTTCCTTACGAGATTCTGCAGGCAATGGGTGACCAAGAAAACATCAAACACCTTGATGCTTGTATCACTCGTCTGCGCGTAACTGTAAACGATCAGAAAAAGGTTGATAAAGACCGTCTGAAACAGCTTGGCGCTTCCGGGGTGCTGGAAGTGGGCAACAACATTCAGGCGATTTTCGGACCGCGTTCTGACGGTTTAAAAACACAAATGCAGGACATCATCGCGGGACGCAAACCAAGACCTGAACCGAAAACATCCGCTGAGGAAGAAGTAGGGCAGCAGGTTGAGGAAGTCATTGCAGAACCGCTGCAAAATGAAATTGGCGAGGAAGTCTTTGTTTCTCCGATTGCTGGTGAAATTCACCCGATTACTGATGTTCCTGACCAAGTCTTCTCAGGAAAAATGATGGGTGACGGCTTTGCGATCCTTCCTTCTGAAGGCATCGTCGTTTCTCCGGTACGAGGAAAAATACTAAATGTTTTCCCGACAAAACATGCAATCGGCCTGCAATCCGACGGAGGAAAAGAAATTTTAATCCACTTCGGCATTGATACGGTCAGCCTCAAGGGCGAAGGGTTTACGTCTTTCGTATCAGAAGGGGACCGCGTTGAGCCTGGACAAAAGCTTCTTGAAGTTGATTTGGACGCAGTAAAACCGAATGTACCGTCTCTGATGACACCGATCGTATTTACGAACCTTGCTGAAGGAGAAACAGTCAGCATTAAGGCAAGCGGATCAGTTAACAGAGAGCAAAAAGACATTGTGAAGATTGAAAAATAAGGGTATATAGTACGCTGTGCTTGTCAGATGACAAGTACGGCTGTATGATATAATATTGTGAAGTAATAAAGCTTTAAGTTAAAAGGAGAATGATAAAAATGGCACAAAAAACATTCAAAGTAACTGCAGATTCTGGAATTCACGCTCGTCCTGCGACAGTTCTTGTACAAACTGCAAGCAAATACGACGCTGACGTTAATTTGGAATATAACGGAAAAACTGTAAACCTTAAATCAATCATGGGTGTTATGTCTCTTGGAATCGCTAAAGGCGCTGAAATCACAATTTCTGCAGCTGGCGCTGACGAAAACGATGCTCTTAACGCTTTAGAAGAAACAATGAAAAGCGAAGGTCTCGGCGAGTAATGCAAGAATTAAAAGGGATTGGTGCTTCAGCCGGCATCGCGATTGCAAAAGCGTACCGGCTTGAAGAGCCAGATTTAACGGTTGAAAAGAAAAACATCTCTGATTCTGAAGCGGAAGTAAGCCGTTTTGAAGAAGCGATTGCACGTTCTAAAGAAGAGCTCGAAAAAATCAAAGAGCATGCTTTGAAAGAACTGGGTCAGGATAAAGCTGATATTTTTTCTGCTCACCTTTTAGTTCTCAGTGACCCTGAGCTTCTGAATCCTGTGAAAGAAAAAATCAGCTCTGATTCTGTGAACGCTGAATTCGCTTTAAAAGAAACGTCTTCTATGTTCGTTACCATGTTTGAATCAATGGACAACGAATATATGAAAGAGCGTGCGGCAGATATCCGCGACGTCACAAAACGCGTAACCGGCCACCTGCTTGGCGTTGAAATTCCAAACCCAAGCATGATTTCAGAAGAGGTAATTATTGTAGCTGAAGACTTAACACCGTCTGACACAGCTCAATTAAACCGTGAGTTCGTTAAAGGATTCACAACTGATATCGGCGGACGCACATCTCACTCTGCCATCATGGCGCGTTCTCTTGAGATTCCTGCAGTTGTTGGAACGAAAGCGGCTACAGGCACGATCCAAAACGGCGTGACTGTTATCGTTGACGGTATTAATGGCGATGTCATTATCGATCCTTCTGCGGAAACTGTAAAAGAGTATGAAGAAAAACATAACGCTTATTTAGCTCAAAAAGCAGAGTGGGCGAAGCTGGTCAATGAACCGACTGTATCAAAAGACGGTCATCATGTAGAGCTTGCAGCGAATATCGGTACTCCAGATGATGTGAAGGGTGTTCTTGAAAACGGCGGAGAAGCAGTTGGTCTTTACCGTACAGAATTCCTTTACATGGGAAGAGATCAGCTGCCTACAGAAGATGAACAGTTTGATGCTTATAAAACGGTTCTTGAGCGTATGGAAGGAAAATCAGTTGTCGTGCGGACACTTGATATCGGCGGAGACAAAGAGCTTCCTTACCTGCAGCTTCCTAAAGAAATGAACCCGTTCTTGGGATACAGAGCAATTCGTCTTTGCCTTGAAGAGCAAGAAATCTTCAGAACACAGCTTCGCGCGCTGCTTCGTGCAAGTACATACGGAAACTTGAAAATCATGTTCCCTATGATTGCGACAGTTAACGAATTCAAAGAAGCGAAAGCGATCCTTCTTGAAGAGAAAGAAAAGCTTGTCAAAGCGGGACAACCTGTATCTGACGATATTGAAGTCGGTATGATGGTTGAGATTCCGTCGACTGCAGTCATCGCTGATCAGTTTGCTAAAGAAGTTGACTTCTTCAGTATCGGAACAAATGATTTGATCCAATACACAATGGCAGCTGACCGTATGAATGAACGTGTAGCTTACCTGTATCAGCCATACAACCCTGCAATCCTTCGCTTAATTACACTCGTAATTGAAGCAGCACATAAAGAAGGAAAATGGGTCGGCATGTGCGGAGAAATGGCAGGAGACGAAATTGCGATTCCGATTCTTCTTGGCTTAGGCTTAGATGAGTTCTCAATGAGCGCAACTTCTATTCTTCCGGCAAGAACTCAAATCAGCAAATTGTCTAAACAAGAAGCTGAGTCATTCAAAGAGAAAATCTTATCTATGAGCACGACAGAAGAAGTTGTCGCGTTCGTAAAAGAAACATTCAAGTAATGTGCAAAAACCAGACGGCCTCCGGCCTGTCTGGTTTTTTTTCATAATCAGGGTTGCAGCGGGGCACAATAACATGGCTAGGAGGGATAGAATGTCAAACGAATTTAACGCAGGAGATACAGTCTACGTGATCTACAGAAATCCGCACGCCGCCAATGTTGCTCATATAAAGGAAGCTGAAATTGTGCATCATCCATACCATGAGGGTGAGCTTTCCCTGTTTATATTTGAAACCTACCATCCGTTTGCCGAGGATGATGCTGTTTTTGCAAGCTATGAAGAAGCAAAAACACTTTACAAAGAATTGTTTGATATCGATCCGTACGAGTAACAAGGAAAACATTACAACTCATATCCTTTCCGTTTTATGAGAAAAGTAACGGTAGAAAAGGAAAAGGAAAAGGATGTGGCACCATGCAGAACCCATTTGTTCCGCAGCTCGTTTATATTGAACCGAGAGCAATGGAATATCCATTGGCACAGGAATTACATGATAAATTTGAAAAAATGGGCATCGAAATCAGAGAAACGACGTCCCATAACCAAGTGCGCAATATTCCTGGTAAAAACCATCTTCAGCAATACCGTAATGCAAAATCAACGTTAGTAGTTGGTGTCCGAAAAACATTGAAGTTTGATTCTTCAAAACCGTCAGCTGAATATGCGATTCCGTTTGCGACAGGCTGTATGGGGCATTGCCATTACTGCTATTTACAAACCACAATGGGAACAAAACCCTATATTAGAACCTATGTAAACGTCGAAGAAATATTGGATCAGGCAGATCAGTATATGAAAGAACGTGCACCGGAGTTTACAAGGTTTGAGGCTTCATGTACCTCTGATATTGTGGGCATCGACCATTTGACACACACGCTCAAGCACGCCATTGAACATTTCGGACAGAGTGAGCTTGGCAAGCTCAGGTTTGTCACAAAGTTTCACCATGTTGACCACCTTTTGGATGCTAAACATAACGGAAAAACAAGATTCAGATTCAGCATAAATGCTGACTATGTGATTAAGAATTTTGAGCCGGGAACCTCTCCTCTCGATAAACGGATTGAAGCGGCTGTAAAAGTAGCGAAAGCAGGCTACCCGCTAGGCTTTATTGTTGCGCCGATATACATTCACGAAGGCTGGGAGGAAGGATACAGACATCTGTTTGAAAAGCTGGATGCTGCTTTGCCGCAGGACGTCAGACATGATGTTACCTTTGAATTAATTCAGCATCGTTTTACAAAACCGGCCAAACGAGTGATAGAGAAGAATTATCCGAAGACGAAGCTAGAATTAGATGAAGAAAAACGTCGTTATAAATGGGGACGTTACGGAATCGGAAAATATATTTATCAGAAAGATGAAGAACATGTGCTTCGGGAAACACTCGAATCTTATATCGATACGTATTTTCCTAATGCGAAAATTGAATATTTCACGTAAACGGGCTGTCAGTTTTACAGCTCGTTTTTTCATAAAAGGGATTTTTCCACTCCATCAAAACTCCATAATTCAGCGATTCTTCATCGTCTAAATAATTGCTGACGATACAGAGCGGTGAACGGCCGCAATGCAGGAGAAATGACAGTACAGGATCTTTCTTTTTTCCTTCTATTACATCCTCTACATATTGTGAAGCGCTGATCTCGTGGGCGTACTTATGATAAAAAGGAATACGTCCGCCGCCGAGTAACCGTTCCATTCGCTTTTCAACAGCTAATTCATACATCGTATTCATCAGCCATTTTCCTATTCCAAGCTTCCGGTAATGCGGTGAAACTGAAATATCAACTACATATAATGTATTTGCCTGCGGATCATGACATGTAATATAGCCGTTATCTGTTGTCTCCGCCCATGTATGCTCGGGAGCATCGGGATCAAAATGCACGATAAGGGCAGTCATCGAACCGACGATTTCACCATTAACCAGCGCGCATAAAGCCCCTTCCGGAAAGGTGTTGATATGGCTGTCAAGCTGTTCTTCTGACCACAGCAATTCCTGCGGAAATGGAGGGGGAAAACACTCTTTCTGAAGAGAAAGCAATCCCTTAATGTCTGTTTTTGAATAATTTCTGATCGTCAGCCGCTCAAATTTAATGCCATTATGGACATACATCTGTTTAAAAATGACAATCACTCCCTCTCATGCTGTTTATTATATCGTAATCAAACTGCTGAAACACAATTTTCAATGAATATTCTGTGTTTTCAATATCATTTATTTTATGATTATTCATTTTTTGGGTGAAAAGGCCGATATAGAAATTAGGAGGGGATTGGTTTGTTTAAAAAACTTCACATGAAAATTGCTGTTTTTGTTTCTATCATGTTAATCGTTACAGTTGTTCTTTTAATGCTTTCTTCTTACCTGACGTTAAAACCGATGATTACAGAGGATGGGAAAAACACGACACAAAACGTAACAAACTCGCTTGAACAAAATATTGAACTGCAATTAAAGAGTTATGACATTTCGCTGTTAAGATTGGCAAATGGAGAGTTAACCCGTGCGTTTGTGACAAACTCAAGTAAAGAAGCTGCCAGGCTGTTTAATGATGACATCAAACAAATTAAAGAAAACGATGATTATGTAGCGATGGCCTATATTGGCACCGCAAAAAAAGAAATGTTTACATATCCGAAAGCCGAATTCGCAGAAGATTATGACCCGGCTTCTAGAACATGGTATAAGCGCGCGGCTGAAACACCGGATAAAGTCGTCTGGACTGAACCCTATAAAGATGTCGTGACGGGAGAAATGGTCGTCACAGCCTCAAAAGCAATTCTTGACGGGCAGAAGGTGATAGGGGTTGCCAGTTATGATCTGAAACTTTCTTCCATCCAAGCTATGGTAAATAAGCAAAAGGTGCCATACAATGGCTTTGCTTTTTTAGCTGATGCAAGCGGCAATCTTTTAGCACATCCGTCAAATCAAGGAAAAAATATCTCCAAGGACAAAACATTAAAAACCATTGCATCTGACAAAAACGGGATACAAGATGCAAAGGGAAAAATGATTGTGTATCAAACGGTTGGAGAAACGGGATGGAAAGTCGGAACACAATTTGACACAAATCAATTAATGTGGATTTCAGATAAAATGAATCGGGCGAACCTTTTCATCTCACTCATCGCGCTGGCGGTGACGATTATTCTCAGCTACTTCCTCGCCAAAACAATAACCGGGCCGATCCAGCAGCTGATTGCGAAAACAAAGGCTGTCTCTGCAGGCGATTTGACAGTCCACGCAGAGTCAAAGACTAAGGATGAAGTCGGCATGTTAACAAGAGACTTTAATCAGATGGTTGAAAACATGAAGGATATGGTGGAACAAGTTAGATATTCCTCAGGAAAAGTGTCTGACACCTCTGAACAACTAACAGCTGTCTCCGCTGAAACCAATGAAACGAGCGGACAAATTGCGAAAGCGATCGAAGAAGTGGCAGCAGGGGCAACAGAACAGGCTTCAGAGGTTGAAACCATTAACGAAAAATCGGAAAACCTATCTGCTAAAATCAGACGAATTGCGGATCAGGCAGGCGGCATGAAAGCACGTTCAAAATCCTCAGAGGATGCAAGCTATAAAGGGCTTGACGCTCTCGGCCAGCTGCTGATGAAATCAAACGAAGCCAATACGGAAACAAAGAAAGTCGAAACGATGCTGCTGGATTTAGAAAATCAAACCAAGAATATTGAAGAAGTGGTTACTGCGATTTCAAATATCTCAGATCAAACCAATTTACTTGCCTTAAACGCCAGTATTGAGGCAGCCAGAGCCGGTGAAAGCGGACGCGGATTTGCAGTGGTGGCTGAAGAGGTGCGGAAGCTTGCCGAGCAATCAGCGCTTTCCACCAAGCATATCAGTGAGACAGTGAAGTTGATCCAGCTTGAAACAAAAGAGGCTTCCCATGCAATGGTTGAAGCAAGTAAAATGAATGATGAACAAAACAGCGCAATCCATGAGACTGGCGAAGTATTAAACACAATCACGTCGGAAATGCAGTCACTTGTACAAGGGATTGATCAAATTTACGAAGACATACAAAGAATGAGTGAAGAACAGCTTGCCATTTCTGAAGCGATTCAAAGCATCTCAGCTATATCACAGGAATCGGCTGCTGCAGCGGAGGAAGTCAACGCCTCAACCGATGAACAGCTGATCACGCTTGAGAAAGTCAAACACTCAACTGATACATTAAAACATGCTAGCCAAGAGCTTATGAACGCTATTGAGAAATTCACATTATAAATATTGGATACCCAGAACTTTTTCAAGTTTTGGGTTTTTTCATTTTCTAGACTCTACTATATGATTACTAGATATGGTAGTCTAGAAAATGATAAATTTTAACTAAATGAAAACAATACGTCTGGGAGGAATCGCCTTGAAAAAAACAGTCGGTTTTATCGGTCTTGGAGTAATGGGAAACAGTATGGCTTCACATATCCTTAATGATGGACATCCTGTATTGGTGTACACCCGCACAAAAGAAAAAGCGGACAGCATACTGGAAAAAGGTGCGGTATGGAAAGGCACCGTAAAAGATCTTTCAAAAGAAGCTGATGTCATTATTACAATGGTAGGCTATCCCAGTGATGTAGAAGAAGTGTATTTCGGCAGCAGCGGAATTATTGAAAATGCTAAAAAAGGCGCGTATCTCATTGATATGACGACTTCTAAACCGTCGTTAGCCAAAAAAATTGCGGAGGCAGCCAAAGAAAAATCATTATGTGCCTTAGACGCACCTGTTTCAGGAGGTGACATCGGCGCGCAAAACGGAACACTGGCGATTATGGTCGGAGGAGAAAAAGAAGCGTTTGAAGCTTGCCTGCCCATCTTCTCTTTAATGGGAGAGAATATTCAATATCAAGGGCCGGCAGGAAGCGGGCAGCACACAAAAATGTGTAATCAAATCGCGATTGCAGCAGGTATGATCGGTGTAGCCGAAGCGATGGCTTATGCCCAAAAATCAGGTCTTCAGCCGGAAAACGTCCTGAAGAGCATTACAACTGGAGCGGCAGGAAGCTGGTCATTGTCAAACCTCGCCCCGCGTATGCTGAAAGGTGATTTCGAACCAGGTTTTTACGTAAAGCATTTTATTAAAGATATGGGAATTGCTTTAGAGGAAGCGGAATTAATGGGGGAAGAAATGCCAGGCTTGTCGCTAGCGAAATCATTATATGACCAACTTGCCGCACAAGGAGAAGAAAACAGCGGAACTCAAAGTATATATAAGCTTTGGGTGAAATAAAAAGAGATTGCCTGTCAAAACAGGCAATCTCTTTTTATTATTTTCCGATGAATTGCTGTGTCCAGTAGCTGCCTGATTCAACATAACCCACACCGATGTGTGTAAAGTTAGGGTTAAGAATGTTTTTTCTGTGGCCCTCACTGTTCATCCAAGCTTTTACTACTTCTTCAGGTGTTTTTTGTCCTTTAGCAATGTTTTCACCAGCTGTTTTGTAGCTGATTCCGAAAGATTTCATCATATCAAACGGTGAGCCGTAAGTTGGGCTTTGGTGATCAAAATAGTTTTTGTCTTTCATATCCTGTGATTTTGCACGTGCAGATTTGCTTAATGTTTCATCAATTTGGAGCGGTTTTAAACCTTGTTTTTGTCTTTCTGCATTTGTCAGCTCAACAACTTTTTTCTCATATGCACTTACAGATGAAGGTGCAGCTGTTGTTGTATTATTGCTGGTTTTTTCAGCAGTAGCCGGTGCTTTAGCAGCAGTGCTTTGATCAGCGGCTTTTTCAGGAGCCTTTTGAGCTGGCTTTACAGCTTCCGGTTTTTGAACATCCTGAATCTTCATGTTGGATTGTTTCGCATGCTTTTGAAGAAGCTGCTCAAGCTCTTTTTCATTCGCCGCGTTTAGTGTTTTTATATTTGTTTTAATATGTAGCTTTTTCACTACATCCTTAAGTGTAAGGTTTTGCACTGTGTTCCCCGTTTTGACCGTTACCACAGGCTGGCAGGAGAGTTCTTTCGCTGATGCTTGCTGTACGCCTCCGAATGTGAATAATCCAACCGCAGCGGCAGCAGATAAAATAAATGCTTTTTTCATTAGTTCGTAACCTCCTAGAGTTGTTTGTTTTCTACAAAAAAATCATAACATAGCTTTTTTGTCATAAAGAATCCATCACTTTCCTTTGACAAATGATGATTGTCATTTTTGTAATCAAAACGCGCTGAACTGCTGATGACAAGCGAGTCATGTGTATGTAGTGACTTTATCTCACAGTTACATAGCTTCCTATTTTTTGAATCGTTAGTTATATTTTAATGTATTTCATTATTGACAACTTTTTTTATCCCTTTTCGCTGTAACAACTATTACAAAGGTGTTACAATTAAAAACAGTATATGTAAATATATTGAATGATTTGAGAGGGGTAACCAGAAGTGACTGAAATAGGACGTGAACCAAAGAAAAAGCGAAAAGGAAGCAGAGCAATCAGAATGAATCTGTATTTCTTAGCGGTCTTTGTTCTATTTACTGCATTAATCTTTAAGCTTGGCGTTGTTCAAATTGTCGAAGGCGAACAGCATGAAGAAAACGCTGAGAAAGCTAATGCGAAAACAGCGTATTATCCAGCGCCTCGGGGAAAGATGTATGACAGAAACGAGAAAGTGGCTGTTGATAACCAGAGCGTTCCGGAAATTGTGTATGTCTCAACATCAAGCACAAAAACAAAGGACAAAATCAAAACAGCTAAACGGCTTGCCGCTTTGATCGATATTGATACCGAATTTTTAAAGGATAGAGATTTACGTGATTACTGGCTCGCTTCTCATCCGAAAAAAGCCGCCCGCCTGTTAAAGGAATCTGAAAGCAATCTGAAGGGGACACAGGCTTACAAGCTTCAAGTGGAACGCGTCCCGGCTGAAGAATTGAAGGCCATCCAGCGGGATGACGGAGAAATGCAAACCGCGGCCATATACACAAGATTTTCAAGCGGGAATGCGTATGAACCTCAGATTGTAAAAGCGATGGACCCGAATAACAGCAATGGCAACGGCAAGAATGGATCATTGCTTGATGAAAAGAAAAACTCCTCGCAAAGACCGAAAAATGATTTAACATATGATGAAATTTCTATTGTGTCTGAGCATTTAGAAGAGCTGCCGGGGATAGATGTCGTAAACGATTGGACACGAAAATACCCTTATGACAAAACACTTTATTCCGTTTTTGGAGGTGTCACAACACCTGATCAAGGGCTGCTCAGCGACCGGAAAGACTTTTATGTTACGAGAGGCTATGCGAGCAATGACAGAGTCGGCAAAAGTTATTTGGAGTATCAATATGAGGACTATTTAAATTCTCATAAAGAAAAAGTGGAATACGTGGAAGACAATAAAGGAAATGTCGTCAGCCAGAAAACAATCGACAAAGGCAGCCGGGGCTATGATCTTCGTCTTTCATTTGACATGGAGCTGCAGGCAAAGGTAGAAAAGATTGTGGAAGAAGAAGTGAGAAATAGCCGCGCACGCGGAAACTATATGCTTGACCGGGCCTTTGTTGTGATGATGGATCCGAATAACGGCGATATTTTGTCGATGGCAGGAAAAAAGATAGATTTAGAAACAAATAAGATTCAAGATTATGCGATCGGTGCTTTTACAACCCAATATGAAATGGGATCAGCAGTAAAGGGTGCAACCGTTCTCGCGGGCTATCAGGATGGGATTCCGCATTATAAATATTTCCATGATGCGCCGATGTATTTAGGAACGAACCTCATAAAAAAATCTTACACAAATATGGGAACCATCAATGAATTAACGGCTTTGCAAAAAAGCTCAAACGTTTATATGTTTAATGTTGCTATGCATATTGCTGGGGTAACGTATAAGCCGCATGGACCGCTTCCTGCTGATCAGAAGGATCTGCTCAAAATGAGAAATTACTACAGCCAGTTTGGCCTTGGAGTCAAGACTGGTGTTGACCTGCCGCAGGAATCTGCAGGAATGCAAACGACACCTGATGTTGTAGGGGGCTTAATTTTAGACTTGGCAATTGGTCAATATGATACATATACACCGCTTCAGATGGCGCAGTACATTTCGGCAATCGCAAATGGCGGATACCGCATACAGCCTAGAATCGTCACAAGTATCCATAAACCCAGCAGTGAAGAGGAGCTTGGAAAAACAATTGAGCAAAGAAAGCCCAACATCCTGAATAAAATCAATAATACGGAAAGTGATATTCAGCAAGTAAAAACTGGAATGAAATTAGTTACAACTTCGGGGACCGCTAAAAATACTTTTACAGAAGACGTGTCTGGAAAAACGGGAACAGCGGAAACATTTTACTATGGCACAAATCAAAATTGGTGGGGAAAAAGCCCATACAATCTAACATTTGTCGGCTATTACCCATCGAAAAATCCAAAAGTTGCATTTAGTGTGGTTGTACCTTCAGTAGCAAACGATCACGATCCGATCAATAAGTTAATCGCCAAAAGAGCCATACACGCTTACGCAGAGCTCGAAAAGAAAAATAGCGAAAAATAAAAAACAGGGTGCACATCTGACAGATTGTGTGCCCTTTCTTTTCCTCAAAAATTAGAGATCACTATAAGAATAGAAGGAGAATACTCATTTTCTAGCGAATCATACTAGGTAAAAGTCAATCTGTAAATGTCGAACATGATGATCATGCAAAGGAGGGATTCTGTGGAACAGGATACGCAGTATGTTAAGCCATTTCAAACGAAAACCGATATTCATGCAGTCTTGGCTTCTAATGGACGCATCATTTATATATCAGCCAACTCCAAACTGTATCTGGGTTATCTCCAGGGAGAAATGATCGGATCATTCCTCAAGACATTTCTGCATGAGGAAGACCAATTTTTAGTTGAAAGCTATTTTTATAATGAACATCATCTGATGCCGTGTACCTTTCGTTTCATTAAAAAAGATCATACGATTGTATGGGTGGAGGCTGCAGTAGAAATTGTGACGACGAGAGCTGAGCGGACGGAACGGGAAATCATTTTGAAAATGAAGATTCTCGAAGAAGAGTCCGGGCATCAGCCTCTTACCTGCGAAAAACATGAAATTGAGCCTGCGAACCCGGAATCAACTACATATATAACGGATGATTATGAGCGGCTAGTTGAAAATCTTCCAAGCCCGCTATGCATCAGTGTCAGCGGCAAAATCGTCTATGTGAACAGCGCGATGCTTTCTATGCTGGGAGCAAAGAGCAAGGATGCTGTTATTGGCAAATGGTCCTATGAATTTATTGAGGAAGAGTATCATGATATCGTGAAAAACAGAATTATAAGAATGCAAAAAGGAATGGAAGTCGGAATGATTGAACAGACGTGGAAAAGGCTTGATGGCACACCTGTTCATTTAGAAGTGAAAGCGTCCCCGACCGTCTACAAAAACCAGCAGGCTGAACTGCTTCTGCTAATCGATATCTCTTCAAGGAAAAAATTCCAAACCATCCTGCAAAAAAGCCGTGAACGATATCAGCTGCTGATTCAAAATTCAATCGATACTATTGCTGTGATTCATAATGGGAAATGGGTGTTTATGAATGAGTCGGGAATTTCGCTGTTTGAAGCGGCTACCTATGAGGATTTAATCGGCAAAAATATATACGATCAGCTTCACCCTTGCGATCATGAGGACGTGAAAGAGAGAATCCAAAACATTGCCGAGCAAAAAACAGAATCGGAAATCGTTAAGCAATCATGGTTTACCTTTCAAAACAGGGTCATCTACACGGAGATGGTCTGCATTCCGACGACCTTTTTCGGTGAAGCAGCTGTCCAAGTCATTCTGCGTGATATTTCTGAGAGAAAACAAACAGAGGAACTCATGCTTAAATCAGAAAAGTTATCTATCGCAGGACAGCTCGCAGCGGGAATCGCGCATGAGATCCGCAATCCGCTGACAGCGATCAAAGGATTTTTACAGCTGATGAAACCGACGATGGAAGGAAATGAACATTATTTTGATATTGTATTCTCTGAGCTCAGCCGAATTGAATTAATACTCAGTGAACTGCTGATGCTGGCGAAGCCCCAGCAGAATGCGGTTAAAAAGCATTTGAACTTGAAAAAACTAATTGGTGAAGTCTCGGCGCTGCTGGAAACTCAGGCGAATTTGAACGGGATTTTCATCAGAACCCGTTATGAGAAAGACAGCATTTATATAAACGGGGACCAAAATCAGCTAAAGCAAGTATTCATTAATTTAATAAAAAATGCTGTAGAATCCATGCCTGACGGAGGCACTGTAGACATTATCGTAACAGAAGATGAGCATTCTGTTCATGTTACCGTCAAGGACGAAGGGGAGGGCATACCTGAAAAGGTGCTCAACCGTATTGGAGAACCATTTTTAACGACAAAAGAAAAGGGAACGGGACTCGGGCTGATGGTAACATTCAATATCATTGAGAATCATCAAGGCGTTATCCATGTAGACAGTCAGCCGGATAAAGGCACAGCGTTTAAGATCTCATTTCCAAAAAAATAAAACAACGGCTTAAACGCCGTTGTTTATATCGTCTGCATCGATTCCCTTTTCTTTAGTACAAATAATTCTAAACGATCTAATCCTTCTCTTAATGTGTCCAGCGAGTATGCAAAAGACAGCCGTACATATCCTTCACCAAACGCTGAGAACGAGCTGCCGGGCACAAGCGCCACACCAGCATCCTCCAAAAGAGCCATACTAAAATCAAACGAAGACATTCCAAAGGATTTAATAGAAGGAAAGATATAAAATGCGCCAGACGGTTTTACGACATCAAGCCCCATAGACACGAGGCGGTCATACACATAATCGAGCCGTTTTTTGTACTGCTCTCTCATGATCAGGGCGTCGTCAAATCCGTTAGTGACAGCTTCAAGCGCTGCCTTTTGAGAAATAGAGGACGCACATGACACATTGTATTGATGAACCTTTAAAATGTGTTTTGCTATTTCTTTAGGAGCGAATAAAAATCCGATTCTCCATCCCGTCATGCTGTGGGATTTTGACAAGCCGTTAATAACAATCGTTTGATCCCGCAAATGTGTTGCGATCGAATGGTGCGGTCTGTCATATGTTAATTCGCTGTATATTTCGTCTGACAATACGAAGACATTTCTGCCTTTTAATAGAGCCGCGATGCTTTTCAGCTCTTCTTCAGATAACGTGACACCGGTAGGATTTGACGGATAAGGAAGCACGACACACTTGGTATTGGGAGTCAGAGCTTCTTCAATCAGCCGGGCTGTGAGCTTAAAACCGTGGGACGTCGTGTCAACAATGACAGGTTTAGCACCGCACAAATTGATAATAGGTTCATAACCCGGGTATATCGGACCGGGCATAATGACTTCATCGCCGGGAGACAAAATGGTGCGGAATGCTGCATCAATGGCTTGGCTTGCTCCTGTTGTGATCATTATTTCACTTTCAGCTTCATAGTTGAAATCCGCTTTTTTCTTCATATAAAGCTGAACAGCTTGTCTCAATTCCAGGTAACCGGCATTTGGAGTGTATGATGTAACGTTGTCATCAATGGCTTTTTTTGCGGCAGCTTTTACGTGATGCGGCGTGAAAAAATCAGGCTGGCCGATCGTAAGTGAAATGACATTTTCGTGTTGAGATACAAGATTTGCGAATTTGCGTATTCCTGAAATTTCAATCTCTCTGGCTTTCGGATTCAGCAAATGTTCCATAATTCATCACCTTAATATATATAATGAGTTTATCCTATTTTACCACTAGCTGGCCATTTGTCACCTTTTTAACCGATACATTTCGATTGTATGCGCCTATTTTCTAAACATACCTTCCTTCTCAGAAAAAAAGAAGACAACCAGCGATTTGATTGTCTTTATTGTATCATGTTCTATTATTGTTTATATGTGCCAATTTCATCAATAACCATAGTCAAAATGAAGGTCTTCGTGCCAAATCATGTACGGGGGATGCTCTTGTTGAAGATCAGCAGATTCTTTCTTCATATGAAGATAAGTCTCTTCACTGATATCCTCTAAAACAGTCATTTCATCTTCTTTAAATATTACTAAAGTACCCATTATTTACACCCTTCTTTGGAAAAATCCTTGACTATTTTATCACTGTCAGTCGGAATGTCAATGGACATTAGGAAAAAAGTTTCTTTTTTTGAGATTGTCAGCATAACTATGGCCAGAATAGGATTTTGAAGAGCCTCACCATTCATTTTTTATAATTTGCGCCGATATATACAGTACAATACTGAATGCGAATAGCGAGGGATTGAATTGTCGTTACAACAATACGAAATTTTATTGGATTCTGGTACAAATGAATTAGAAATTGTGAAGTTTGGCGTTGGTGGCAATGCTTTCGGCATTAACGTCATGAAAGTGAGAGAGATTATTCAGCCTGTCGAGGTCACATCAGTGCCTCACTCCCACCAGCATGTAGAAGGAATGATTAAACTAAGAGGAGAAATTCTCCCAGTCATCAGCTTGTTTTCCTTTTTTGGGGTTGAGCCTGAGGGATCAAAAGACGAGAAGTATATCGTAACTGAATTTAACCAGCGAAAAATTGTTTTCCATGTCGGATCTGTTTCTCAAATTCACAGGGTTTCCTGGGAAGCGATTGAAAAGCCAACTTCCTTAAATCAAGGAATGGAGCGCCACCTCACAGGGATTATCAAACTGGAAGACATGATGATCTTTTTGCCTGATTATGAAAAAATCATCTATGATATCGAATCAGACTCAGGTGTTGATACGTATAATATGCATACCGAGGGCTTCGATGAAAGAAGAGCTGATAAAAAACTTATCATTGTGGAGGATTCACCGCTTCTGATGCGCCTCTTAAAGGATGAATTAACAGAAGCCGGATACAACAATATTACAGCGTTTGAGAATGGAAAAGACGCATATGACTATATCATGAACCTTGCTGAAAGCGGCAATGATTTAACAGAACAGATCGATATGATCATCAGTGACATTGAAATGCCGAAAATGGACGGGCACAGGCTGACAAAGCTGCTTAAAGACAATCCGAAGAGTTCTGATGTGCCGATTATGATTTTCTCATCATTAATTACAGATGATTTGCGTCACCGGGGAGAAGTGGTCGGTGCCGATGAGCAAATCAGCAAGCCGGAAATCGGCGATCTGATTAAAAAAGTAGATACGTATGTGATCGATTAATAAAAAGACGGATGCCATAAGTGGGTACTGACCCCATAAGATGAGACAAATAAAAAACACCTTCAAGTTTGAAAACGGATTGTTGTTGTCCGAAATAAGACTGGAGGTGTTTTTTGTATGGGAACAAGCCGTATTCAAACGAAACTAAACAGCCAATCACCGATAAGCTATCGGCAATTGGCTGGATAAAAGGTGTTTTGATCCCTGTCTCAAAAACGGGGGTCAGTCCCCCAGTGGCAGCGGCTTTTTTTATTAAAAATAACTCTCGCCGAGTTTCTTAAAGACAGGCTTATGATATGCAGGCTGCTGGCGATTCGCCACAAGCGGCTTTTCTTTCATGCCGACGTATTGTTGCAATAGGTGTTTTGCTTTTGTTAAAGACATTTGAGCTTTAGGATTTCGGTACGACTGATTAAGTGTACCTAAATGCGGAAGATGTTCGAAGTCTTCTTTAGTTGGAGGCATGTGAAAATAGTAGTCTCCGATTGAGATAAGCACGTCCGATTGCTGCTGGCTGAACCTTGGATTTTTTGAAAAATGAAGCCCTATTTTCTTTCCTTTACCTTCTTTGACAAGCTTTTGCAAAGCCCGTTTTTTCAGCAGATATAGGTATTTAGGGTTGGGGGCGGTTTTTGCATGGCGGTTCACAGTGTAAACTGCTTTTGAAAGATTATCTACGGTTGGCTGCAGATCTTTCGAGTATGCATGGTCGTCCATTATTTCTCTCCTTTGCTCTAATCAAATACTTTATGATTAGATTATACTTTTTTAAGGTTGAAATGCAAATATTGAATGCAAAAATGCGCTTTTTCTGAGGAAAAAAGCGCATTTTTAACTGATATTATACAGATTTTGCTTTCTTTTTCGGCTGAGCTTGAAATGTTTCCTGTACATTCACTTCCACAGCCTGCGCACTGTATTTTGGCAGTGCCACAAAATAGAAAATGAAAACAGCCAGGATGAAAACGCCCATGCCGTAATACAGATAATCGATGTTTGATACGAACTTAGGGAATAACAGCGCCACTAAGCCGAGTGTCAAAGACTGCGCAAACATCATAAAAGGATCTTGCCAGCCGCTTACACGTCCCATCAGCTTCGGATGGACAATCTTAGGCATCCATCCCCCGATGGCGATGTTTACCGGACCGATGCACATCCCCAGTACAAAAGTAGTCGCGTAGTACACCCATAAAACTTTGGTGTAGCCAAGGACAAAAATCAGCAAGCCTGCAATTAAAATCGGCACCGACATTAAAAAGTGAGGCTTTACTTTTCTAGAGATTAACGTGCCGATCACACTTCCTGCCAACAGCCCAAACCCGATCGCGATCGTAAATACGGATGTATGCCACTCATAACGGTCGGGGGCCAGTCCATACTTCATTGTAAACATCGGCAATACAGCAAATCCTCCGTTCACAAAACCAAAAACAAAGAAACCAAAAATCAGAGAGGCCAGCAGCTTGTTTTTTAAAATGTAGACAATGCCTTCCTTAAAATCGTTTATCGAATCCTTTAAGGAAGCTTGTCTCCAGTTAAATGTACCGTTCGGCTGTCTGGCTTCTTTCGGAATCCGGCAGGTACGGATCAGCAGGCCGGAAATAATAAAGCTGATAAAATCAAGAATAATCGCTCCATGAATTCCGATTGTGTTATACATAAAAGCACCGATTCCAACCCCAAATACCATAAAGATACTAAAAAGCATCTGATTAAGCCCGGCCGCTTTCGCATAATGCTCCTTCGGCAGGATGGCTTGTACTAAACTGTTTTCTGCAGGAAAGAAAAACTTGGTTACAGCGCTTCTGACAAACAAAATACAGAAAACAAGAGGAATATTGCCGGTAAATAAAGTGAAAAAAAGAACGACAGTCAGGGCGGCTCTGATCCAATCACAGTTTTCCGCGACTTTTTTTCTGTCAAACCGGTCCGCCACAACTCCCACAAGTAAAAACACAAATACTGTAGGAAGCGAATACATCAGTTCAGCCAAGGTTGTGTACGAAGGCTGGCTGCTGAAGCGGTCCAGCAAGAAAAAAGCAAATGCCATGTTGCCTACTGTCGTGCCCATTTGAGAAGCGAGTGCTGCGAAAAAAAGACGAACAAAATTACGATTTTTAAATATATCCATAAAAACGCTCCTTACCCTAAAGGTCCCACTTTATCATATTATAAACCGCCTGTTTTTGAAACAAATAAGAAAACATTACCGGTTAATCATGACTCTTGTTCCGTTTGGCACAATGGAAGCGAGTTCTAGAACATCTTTGTTATGCATGCGGATACAGCCTTTAGACACAGCCTTGCCAATCGAAGCGGGATTATTCGTGCCGTGTATTCCATAGTGCTGCCTTGAAAGGCTCAGCCAATAAGCGCCAAATGGGCCGCCGGGATTGCGTTGGCGGTTAATAATATAGAACTCGCCAGTCGGAGTTTGTGTCAGGATTTTACCGACGGCGATCGGATATGTTTTTATTACCCGATTATTTTGGTACAAAGTAAGGGTTTTAGCCCCAATTGAGACTGCAATATGATAGGGGATCGTATTCGGGTCCGGGAGACCGGGGATGACAATGCGCTGTCCGGCGATAGCTCCTGATTGCAGCGAAGGGTTGGCCTGAGTTAAAGCAGCGGTGCTGATTCTGAAATCGGCCGCGATGCTGGTGAGTGTATCGCCTTGTTTAATCTGGTACGTGAGCAGTTTCCTCATCCTCCCTTTTTTATTTATAAGTATTGATGAGGAACCCATTCTGCTACATTAATTTGTGCTTTTTAATGTAAAGACTGTGATCTCAGGTTTAGCCAGAAATCGCAAAGGCAGTCTCGTCATCCCAAGGCCGCGGTTCACATAAATATGAGTGTCATCTGTTTGATACATTCCTTCGGTATAGACTTTTCCGTACGGAGGCGTAATAAGCGGTCCGTAGAAGGGCAGCTGAATTTGCCCGCCGTGTGTGTGTCCGGATAGCTGCAGATTGACAGGATATGTTTTTGTATTCAAGGCGGCATCAGGCTCATGGACGAGCAGGATGGAAAAAAGCTTCTCGCTTAGTTTCGATAGGGTGCCTTCATAATCGGGTTTCCCGAGCATTAAATCATCGAGCGCAGCAATCTCAATTTCGCTGCCGTCTGTGAGCGTCAATTTTTGATAGGCGTTGCGGAACACCGTAAAACCTCCTGAAGTCATCAAGCTTTTATAAGCATCGGTTCCATAGCCGCCGTGATCATGATTGCCGTAAACACAAAACTTTCCGAAGGGTGCCTGCAGCTTTCTCAAGAAAGGAATCACTGCCTGATAATTGTGGTACGTATCAGGGTTATCGATAATATCACCGGTAAAAACAATTAAATCAGGCTTAGATTCATTGATTGTCAGAATGACAGTTTTGAAGTCATCCAGCGTAAAATAATCGCTTAAATGTGTATCACTGAACTGCACAATTTTAAAACCGTCAAATCCATGGGGAATGAGAGAGTTTTTAATCGTGTGTTTAGTAGTCTCAATCATATGCGGTTCCAGATAGCGGGCATAGCCATATCCGCCGCCAGCCGTTAAAACCCCGGCCGCAAAAACGCCGAACGTTCCTTTTAAAAATTGTCTTCTGGACATCTTTTTCATTTCAAACCAACCTTTAATAGAGTTTTTCTATTATATCACCTGTACCTTTAAAAAATCTCATCTCAGCATGTGCTGACAGAAGATGGTGTATGATGATAGAATAATATTGAATGAATGATCATTCATAATAGGAGGGATCATACAATGGAAAAAAAGGTTGTTATTATTACTGGCGGGTCAAGCGGCATGGGAAAAGCAATGGCAAAGAAACAGGCCGAATTGGGCTGGAACGTCATGATAACAGGGCGGAACCAGGAAGCGCTTGAAGAAACAAAAAAAGAAATTGAAACCTTTGAGGGCCAAGTTGCCTGCTTTCAAATGGATGTCCGTTCTGATTCTTCTGCAGCACAAATGGTTGCAGAAGCGCTAAATCGGTTTGGGCGTCTTGATGGACTTATTAATAATGCAGCCGGCAATTTTATTTGTCCGGCGGAAAAGCTCACGCCCAATGGATGGAAAGCGGTAATTGAAATTGTATTAAATGGTACATTTTTTTGCAGTCAGGCCGCAGCCAGGCACTGGATTGAGCATCAGCAGAAGGGTGTTATTTTAAATATGGCCGCCACTTATGCGTGGGGAGCGGGTGCGGGAGTTGCTCATTCCGCTGCGGCAAAAGCTGGCGTATTATCGCTCACTAGAACTCTTGCCGTAGAGTGGGGCAGGCAATACGGAATCCGTTCAAATGCGATTGCACCCGGTCCAATTGAACGAACAGGCGGTGCAGAGAAGCTTTTTGAATCAGAAAAAGCGATGTCCCGAACGATAAACAGTGTACCGCTCGGCCGGCTTGGCACACCCGAGGAAATTGCCGCTTTGGCAGCGTTTATGCTTTCTGATGAAGCTTCCTATATGAATGGAGAATGTGTCACTCTGGATGGGGGGCAATGGCTGAATCCCTATCCGTTTTAATTTTACAATAATATTTATCAGTAAATATTGAAATTATTAAGTGAAATTTTTATGTTTAAAAGTTTAACCTCCAAAATTAACCTTCTTCCTATCCCATTAAACCTATTAAGATAACACATAAAAAACTCTAAGTGTTTAAGAGGATTTGGTGTCATACGTAAGCCACCTAATATATGAAAGTTATATTTCAAAAGGGGAGGCGAAGTATGAAGAACTTAGATTAAAACATTCATATAATTACTTCGTTAACTAAAAAGAGGAAATATAGGAATGAATTAATTATGGTTATATTATTATGGAAAGAAGGTTAAATAATGGACGAAATGGTATTGTTAACTCAGGAATGGCTCAATGAAACGTACAAGGGGAAAAGTGGCTATAATCCCATTGAGGAAAATGGGAAAACTGGCTGGGAAACAATGTATGCATTAACTAGAGCGTTACAACTAGAATTGGGAATTATACAGACTTCCGACAGTTTTGGTCCTACAACTTTGAGAAAGCTTGAAGAATTAGGCCCAATTTCTATGTCATCTAATTCAAAAAAAAATATTGTGAAAATTATTCAAGGTGCCCTTTATTGTAAAGGTTATGGTCCAGGTGGATTAACGGGTACATTTGGACAGGGAACGAAAGGCGCGATAGCAGAAATGCAAATGAATATGGGTCTTTCTAAAGCAGATGGTGTAGTAACGCCTAAAGTGTTTAAGGCTTTATTGAACATGGACTCTTATATCCTTTTAAGTGGAGCATCAGAGAAAGTTCGTTCAATACAGCAATGGCTAAATAATAAATTTAACCATAGAGAGAATTTCTATTTAATGCCCTGTGATGGTCAGTATTCAAGGGATACTCAAAAGTCTCTTGTATATGCAATACAGTACGAGGAAGGATTAGGTGATAGTATAGCTAATGGGAATTTTGGACCAACTACACAAAGATTGATTCCTGTATTGGGAATTGGATCCACGGATGAAAGAAATAGTTTTGTTCATTTATTTCAAGCTGCTCTAATTTTTAATGGGTACAATGTTCCTTTTGATGGAGTATACTCTGAATCCGTAAAATCAAAAGTAATGGATTTTCAATCTTTTGTAAAATTGCAACAGAGTGGTATCGCTGACTTTCAAACATGGTCTTCGCTTCTAGTAAGTACTGGCGACCCCAATCGAAAAGGAGTTGCTTGTGACTCAATTACTCAAATTACATCGGACAGAGCGGAGTCCCTTAAGAGAGCAGGTTATAAGATTGTAGGGCGATATCTCACAAATGCGCCGGGGAGTACTCTAAATAAAAAAATACAACCAGGTGAATTAGAAACAATCTTAAAAGCAGGTTTAAATGTTTTTCCGATTTATCAAACCTATGGGGGAGAAGCAATTTATTTTAATAAAGAACAAGGAAAAAAAGATACGCTTGCAGCTTATAAGGCAGCAAAAGAATATGGGTTTAAAAATAACACTGTAATATATTTTGCAGTAGATTATGATGCTTATGGTAACGATTTAAACAACAATATTATTCCACACTTCGAAGGTATTAATGAAATAATGAATGGTTTTTTAGGTTCGACTTACAAAATTGGCATTTATGCACCTAGAAATGTATGTACTTCAGTTTCTAAAAAAGGTTTAGCATTTGCAAGTTTTGTAAGTGGTATGTCTACCGGTTTTAGTGGAAACTTAGGATATCCCCTGCCTTACAATTGGGCGTTTGACCAAATTTCAACAATTACTGTTGGAAGTGGTTCTGGAATGATACAAATTGATAATGATATTTGTTCAGGTTTGGATATTGGAGTTAATACTATAAATGAAGTCTCTTCAGAGAATAAAAAGTTTTTTGACCAAATTGATGTTTTATACGAAACAGCTGAAAAATATGCCCAAATGCAAAGTGATTTAAATAACGGAGTAGAAAAAACACAATTAGCTAATGAGTTGGTTGCCCAGTATTTAAGAAAGGATAACTATAAAGGGTGGAAGTGGGTGCCTACTGCAGGCCAGATTGATCCTATTTATCGCGAATGGGCTGATAAAGCGCTAGGGGAAGATTTAGTAAATGGAATTGTTGATCCTAAATCGAAAACTGTCATAGGAACACAGCATCTTATGGCAACTTATAATGCCATTATTTATAGTGGTGGTTACTCTCAAACTTTACGAGATTTTGCTGGTTGGACTGGAGATCTATTAACAACAATACAGGACATGAAATTACATGCTCAAGAATTTAATTCGCCTTATGATGCGGCTACAAAGATAATAGGTAATATGTATCAATTTAGCTTAGATGATTTATTTAGTGATGTAGATGCAATTAATCTGGCGAATAAGACATCAGTTGGTGCTAATGCTCAACCTCTGAATATCGTAATCAGAGATTACTATAGTAATAATGAGTTTATGAATAGGTTCACTCAATTTGTAAATAATAGATTTGATGGTTCATTAGACAAAATTTTCTCTGAGGCAGAGTATTATTTAAATACAAATCTTGATCCAGTTGTTGTTCCGATTAGGTTAGCCTTTAAAAAAGCTTTTGATGTTGAGGATTATAGTGAAGAGATTGGAAAAATAACAGCACAAGCATTTAGAGATGTTATTAAGAAAAAAATGAGATCTGAATAAACTGCAAAACAAGCGAACGTTAATGCTGGTCGTTCGCTTGTTTTATTTTCTATTCAAATTTATGATATAATTTTTAAAGATTAAGGGGTGGTCGATTGAAGAAATTGTTAAAAATGTCAGCTGTATTATTTTTAAGCAGTTTAGTTATCATCTTTAATATTTGGTACTTTATTATATGTGCTTTTACTCCAGAGTATTATCAAAATACAAATCTTACATCTGATGAAAAAATAAGATTTGAAAAACTTTACCATATAGATTTTCCTGATGAAACGAAATTTATTAAAGCTAGAGAGTATTTGGCTGGGCCCGGAGGCGATACGTCTGCTGTATTATATGTGTCTCTGCCAACCAAACGGGTAGAAAAAATTTTATCTGATTACACGTATATGAAAATAAACTATACTGACAATGTCGGTTCAATGTATGGAGTTGATGTTTCAAAGAGTGTTGGTGGTTCAACAACTCTTACATTTGGCACATACGATAAAAAAGGAACTTTCTTTAATTTGAAACATGATAATGATTGGATGTTTAAAGGCACTGATTGGAATCATTACTTTTGGACAGCTGCTAGTATTAATGCTCTTATTTATGTATTTGTCTTGGTTATTGGGAAACAAATGAATAAAATCCTTAATTAAGTCTGTAGATTTATAATCCCAAAAATATTTTATCCTCTTCTTTTAAGACACTTCCATACAACCCACTTTTCCGCTATGTTTTTTTAAAAATTTGTGGTGTAGATATAATTGTGTGTATAATCAGACAAAGATAGAGAAGCAGGTGATAACATGTTGGATCCACTTGATATTTTAACGAACATTGATGATGTCCACCCATATTACCAGGCGATTTTCAGTGCCGAGGAGCAGAAAATCGTCGGGTATGAGGTGCTGGGACGTATATTGGCAGATTCAGAAATTCAAAGTCTCGGACCCTTTTTTTTAGATGCGGGGATACCCGAAGAATATAAATTAGAGGTTGATAACAGAATTATCCGCCAGGCTCTTGACCGCTTTTTAGAAGCGGATTCTGATCTGCTGATTTTTATGAATCAGGATGCCAATCTTTTAATGCTTGATCACGGCGAAAGCTTTCTTGAGCTTCTGAAAGAGTATGAAGCGAGAGGGATCGAACTTCATCGTTTCGTGCTTGAAATTACGGAGCACAATTTTGAAGGGGATATTGAGCAGCTTTACCATATGCTTGCCTACTATCGTACATACGGAATTAAAATTGCAGTTGATAATATCGGAAAAGAAAGCAGCAATCTGGACCGAATTGCGCTGCTTTCACCAGATTTGTTAAAAATTGATCTGCAGGCGCTGAAAATATCGCAGCCATCTCCGTCTTATGAGCATGTGCTGTACAGCATTTCATTATTAGCAAGAAAAATCGGTGCGGCGCTGCTTTACGAAGATATTGAGGCGAATTTTCAGCTTCAATATGCATGGAGAAACGGAGGCCGCTATTTTCAGGGCTTTTATTTGGTGTCCCCGTCAGAATCGTTTTTAGAGAGAGATGTATTGAAGCGAAGACTTAAGACTGAATTTCACCAATTTATCACACATGAGAAAAAGAAACTAGAAACCGTCTATGAGCACTCTGAACAGTTTTACAAACGGGTGCATCAGGCTGTTACATCATTGCGAAAATATAACCAGTCTCCGGATGATGACGACTTTATTAAAAAGCTGGCGGAAGAACTGACGGATTGCAGTTTTAGAATTTATATTTGTGATGAAGAAGGCGATCAGCTGACTGGAAATGTTTTTAAACAAGACGGAGAATGGATTTACCAGCCGGAGTATACGGAGAAGAACTGGAGCTGGCGTCCTTATTTTTTAGAGAATATTATGAGAATGAGAAACCTCAGAAAAGGATTTTTCAGTGATTTGTACAGCGATTTGGAAACAGGTGAAATGATTAGAACGTTTTCGTATCCGATGGATGATCATATGTATTTATTTATAGACCTGCCGTATTCTTATTTATATGAGCAGGATGGTTTGATTTAAACGGCTGAAGAGCCGTTTTTTTTTTATGAATTGAAAAATTATAAAAAAAACGATTGACATTGATACTGAGAATCATTATCATTTAATTATAGAGAGAAGCTACTCTCTGTTCCCCAACCCCTCTATCAGATCAAGATCCGAAAAGCTTGGCGCTACCCCCGCCAAGTTTTTTATTTGTCAACGAATAAGACAAACCATAAAACAATAAACCTTATTAGTGGTAAACAACGCCACTAGGAGGTTAAAACATGTGCAATAGGAGCAACAGCCTGCGCATTGACCTTCCAACCCCAGAACATCCTGACCCAAATGCTCTAGCCGCGGTTCAAGAGCTGTTAGGCGGCAAATTTGGTTGTCCACTCTCAATCATTACATGTTCCAATTCTGTAACTTTCGCTGCAAGAAAAAATTAAAACCGTTTTACGACGATCTCGTATCAAGCATTACGGCTGAAGGATTATGTCTTTAATGCTGACAGGTTCGTCATTTAAAGGTGATCCCGGTGTTTTACACCGATGAGAGATGCAAAAAATAAACGCAATTCCCAGCATCTTATTGAAACGGCTCAAACGTATCCGTTTAATTCGATGGTGAAGTCTAGACTGGTGAAAATGGGTTTAACAGCGGAAACCTGGTGCTGAATTTGCTCATGTGCGGCGGCGTTCACATCAAGCGCTTGAGGTTGCGACTGGCGGAAGTATCGGCAAAATGCATCCAATCCCGAATCCCGTTATTCAAAAGAGGATTTTGAAAAAATTGCAAAAAGGCTGTTGAATTCTGCCGGAATATCAAAAAAACTATAATTGTGTGTATGACATTCCAAAAAAAGCCTCAAACTACGTAAAAATAGTTTTTTCACTTTTTTTCTTTTCTTAAATTCAGCAGGGAAAATGCCATCCTGTCCGACTTTATGGTATGATGCTCAATAGAACTTGTATTATAATAAATACTTGTTGATTTGAAGTTGTTTTTTGAAAGGAGTCTTTTTTTAGAATGTCACAATTAATGGGTATCATCACACGGCTGCAAAGTCTGCAAGAAACGGCGGAAGCGGCTAGCGAGCCAATGCAGCGCTACTTCGAAGTAAATGGTGAAAAAATATGCAGTGTTAAATATTTCGAAAAAAATCAAACGTTCGAACTGACGGTTTTCCAAAAAGGTGAAAAGCCGAACACATATCCGTTTGATAATATCGACATGGTTTCAATCGAAATCTTTGAACTTTTGCAGTAAGACTCTTGATATAGGGGAAACAAGCTTTCGCTTTGCAGCATGTAATCGAAATAAACGGTAAGGAGCATACTTGTTTCATGGTTGTAAATCCTTGAAAAGGAGTGTCGTCATGGCCGATTCTTTTCTGTTTTATAATCTTTCAGAAGCACAGATGACCTTTCAAGAAGTGATGGAGCGGCTTAAAGCCTTTATCCGAAAGGACCCCCGTTCTTCATATGTGTTATCGATCGGAACCGATTCTCAGGTTTATCGTGATTACACAAAGTTTATTACTGCATTACATTTGCATCGTACAGGCAAGGGAGCTTGGGGCTGCTTGAAAAACCACGCAGTCGACAGACCCATACATAGCCTTCGTGAAAAGATTTCGTTAGAAACTGCGTACAGTCAAGAAACAGCCGCCTATATTCTGGATGGACACTTGATGGATATTACCGATCTGCTCCTGCCTTTTACAGGTGAAGGGGCGGATCTTACATTTGAGGTTCACTTGGATATTGGGAAAAAAGGGCTTACAAAAGAACTGATTCAAGAAATGACAGGACGTATTACTTCAATGGGGATTGAGGCTAAAATCAAACCGGATTCATACACAGCCTTCAGCTATGCAAATCGTTTCACAAAATAATTCCGGCTCGCAAGCCGAGGGAAATGTCGAATTATGCGGTTGACGATTGTTTTCTGATTACTTATTCTAGCGGTAGAGCTGAAAGTAAGTTTTCTTGCTTTCAGAGGTATTCAGTATAAAACAGGGGGCCTGATTACGAATGAGTCTTATCGGTGAACGATTTACAGAAGAAGAACAAAAACTTCTGCTGAATATCCTGATCAATCATGAGTATGCTATCGAGCTTTTAAGCAGTGAGATCAACGATATAGAGACAGGAACCAAAAACGTTGACGGAACCACCTACAAAAAACTTGTAACGCTATACGACCGATTTCGATTTGAAAATTAATGGAACACTTTATAATTGATACTCCTCCAAAGAGTATCTTTTTTATTGAGGAAACTTTTCGACAAATACTGATAAAGTTTATATTATTGTAGTATAGGGAATGTATGTGTTGATGAAAATGAAAAGGGGTCGAAAACATGATAAGCTTGCAATCAGATCAGCTTCTTGAGGCAACAGTCGGACAATTTATGATTGAGGCGGACAAAGTAGCGCACGTTCAAGTTGGGAACAACCTGGAGCACGCTTTATTAGTGCTGACAAAAACAGGATACACGGCCATCCCGGTGCTGGATGCGTCTTATCGTTTACACGGCTTAATCGGGACAAATATGATCATGAACAGCATTTTTGGTCTTGAAAGAATTGAATTCGAAAAGCTTGACCAGATTACCGTAGAGGAAGTCATGCTGAGTGATATTCCGCGTCTTCATATAAATGATCCGATTATCAAAGGATTCAGCATGGTCATTGATAACGGGTTTGTTTGCGTTGAAAATGATGATCAGGTCTTTGAGGGGATCTTCACGAGAAGAGTGGTTTTGAAGGAATTGAATAAGCATATTCGCTCGTTGAACAAGTAGGCTGCTCGGCCTATTTTTTATTATATTTGCAGAGCAATAAAGAAAGCGCATACATAAATTGGGGTGAAAAGGACTTGAATCATAAACTAAGTTTTTATTAGAATGGGAGATAAGAAAAACTTATTGATAATAAAAAGGAGGATGACATGCAGCTTCAAGAGCTTCATATGCTCGTAGTTTTAGCTGAGGAGTTAAATATGAGAAAGGCGGCTGAACGGCTTTTTGTATCCCAGCCGGCTTTATCTCAGCGTTTACAAACCATTGAAAAGGCGTGGGGGACAAAGATATTTTTAAGATCCCAAAAAGGATTGACGGTAACGCCGGCCGGAGAGAAAATCATTCAGTTTGCGAATGACGTTACGTCAGAGCAGGATAGAATTAGAGAAAATATCGATGAGCTCGAAGGAGAAATTCACGGCACACTGAAGCTCGCCGTCGCCTCTATCATCGGCCAGCATTGGCTTCCTAAAGTTCTGAAAACGTATGTGGAAAAGTATCCGAATGCAAAGGTTTCGCTTATTACCGGCTGGAGCAGCGAAATGCTGAAAAGCCTTTATGAGGATCAGGTTCATATTGGCATTATTAGAGGTAACCCCGAGTGGAAAGGCCGCAAAGACTATTTAATGACAGACCATCTGTATTTAGTCGATACTGAAATATCCTGTATAGAAGATATTGCTCATACAGAACGGCCGTTTATCCAATTTAAAAGCGACAGCACTTATTTTCAGGAGATTCAGCATTGGTGGCACCAAAAATTTAAAACGTCGCCAAAACAGACTATATTGGTTGATCAGATTGAAACGTGCAAACAGATGGCGCTGCACGGGATCGGATATGCGATTTTGCCGTCTGTTACCCTTCAGAACGAAGACAAAGTCAATAAAATGCCTCTGTTAGACGGTAAAGGAAACCCTATCGGGCGGGATACGTGGTTATTAGGCTATGAACCTGCTTTTGAACTGAAGCAAGTTCAAGCTTTTGTTTCAGTTGTAAAGGAGATGCTTGATCAAGAGCACCCATTTTAAGAGAAAAGACAGCACAAGGCTGTCTTTTTTTATTTACATATTGACAATGAAAATCATTATCATTTAAAGTGGTACATATGATATTGAAAATCATTATCAATTATGAGGTGATAACATGGCAAAAGCCTTGATTACATATGCAAGCATGTCAGGAAATACCGAAGACATTGCTGGAATTATAAAAGATACGCTGCAGGAATATGGTTTAGACATTGATTGCATCGATATGGATGACGCAGAAGGATCGGCTCTGACTTCTTATGATTATGTGCTCATTGGCACCTATACATGGGGGGATGGCGATTTGCCTTACGAAGCAGAGGACTTTTTCGAAGAGGTTCAGCAGCTCGAGCTGAACGGCTTGAAAACAGCTTGCTTCGGCTCGGGGGATTATTCTTATCCAAAATTTTGTGAAGCTGTCAATCTGTTCAGTGACATGCTGCAAGAGGCGGGAGCTGCTGTCTATCAAGAAACACTTAAAATTGAGCTTGCCCCTGAAACGGATGATGACGTGGAAAGCTGCAGAGAATTTGCAAGAGGTTTTCTTGCATGGGCAGATTTTGTGAACAAGGGAAAAAGCCATGTTTCATAAAGGTGCGACAGCTGTTGCGGCATCATCGTTTTCTGGCTATTTTGTGGCAGTAAAAAGAGAGGGCATTTTTCATTATTCTTTGGAACAAGGCTGGAAGAAGCTTTTTCGTTTAAAAGCGAAAATACACTGCATCAGTTACATCGGTCCTTATTTATTCGGTGTCGGTGAAAAGGGAACGATCATTCGTTCATCTGACGAGGGGAAAACATGGTCGATATCGAGCTTCCCGACAAATGCGACAGTGTGGGCGATTACGGGCAGGAATGATGGATTTGTTTGCGCCCATGGCAAACATTGCGTTTATGTATCAGAAGACTTCGGTATTTCGTGGCGGGTTGCCAAACCCTTTGCGGAATTTGAACATCCGCCTGTTATCCGTTCACTGTGTCTGCACGGTGGTAATCTGTATATTGGTACACAAATACACGAATGCTTCGGAGGGATTTGGGCTTACGATTTCACACAAGACGCTGTCCGAATGGTAAAAAAAGAAGACAACCGTATGACGGCATCCATGCTAGTGTTCAATGAAAAATGGCTGGTTGCTGCAATGGGCTCTGTAAAAGGGAAACGCGGAGCCGTCATTGCACAGCATATTTTAACGGCTGAAGAAGTCACGATACATTCCAGCATGATGAAAAAGGAAGAATCGTTTCTTGATATTTCAGAGGATGATGGCATTATTTATGTCACAACGGCTCAAGATGAAAATGGCTATTCGAGGATTTATCAGGCTGATCTTAAGGCCCGAGAGCTAAGATGGTTTGATACCATTAAAGGTCATGGCTGGAGAGTGGCCAATCAAAGAGAAAATTTCTTTTGTGCAGGTTTGTATGAATGTAAATTTGTCCAGCCGTACGAAGTTTCAGCAATGATTCATTAGAGGAGGAATACGGAATTGGGGAAGATTTTGCTGGTTTACGCAACGATGTCAGGCAACACAGAAGCCATGGCTGATTTGATTGAAAAGGGACTTCAGGAGGCGGAAGCGGAAGTAGACCGTTTTGAAGCGATGGACATTGATGATGCCGAGCTGTTTAATGATTATGAACATATCATCTTAGGAACCTATACATGGGGAGACGGAGATTTGCCTGACGAATTTCTCGACCTTGCCGAAGAAATGGATGCACTTGACTTTACCGGTAAAACATGCGCCGTTTTCGGTTCCGGTGATACAGCATATGAATTTTTCTGCGGTGCTGTAGATACACTTGAAGAGAAAATAAAAGATCGAGGCGGCGAAATTGTGCTTCCTTCCGTAAAAGTTGAAATGAATCCTGAAGGGGAAGAAGAGGAAGCATTAAAGGAATTCGGCAGACAATTTGCTAGAAAAAGCGGCTGTGCTGTCTGATAGATGCAAAGAGAAATGCCGAGCGCCTGTTTCCTTTTTTTCTTGTCTTTGTATCTTTCCTTTGATACAGTAATGAGGTAGAAAATCAGGAGGAGGACTATACATATGAAAATGATGGACGCAAATGAAATTATTTCATTTATTCAAAATAGTACAAAATCTACACCTGTAAAGGTTTATGTAAAAGGTGAGCTGGAAGGAATCAATTTCGGTGAATCTGCGAAAGCTTTTCTAAACGGAAACACTGGTGTTGTTTTCGGTGAATGGAACGAAATCAAAACAGCAATTGAAGAAAACAAAAGCAAAATCGAGGATTACGTGGTTGAAAATGACCGCCGCAACTCTGCGATTCCTATGCTTGATCTTAAAGATGTAAAAGCGCGCATCGAGCCGGGTGCGATCATCCGCGACCAAGTTGAAATCGGCGATAACGCAGTCATCATGATGGGGGCTTCTATCAATATCGGATCAGTTATCGGAGAAGGTACAATGATCGATATGAACGTTGTCCTTGGCGGACGAGCTACTGTCGGTAAAAACTGTCACATCGGTGCGGGTTCTGTGCTTGCGGGCGTTATTGAGCCGCCATCCGCTAAACCGGTTGTCATTGAAGACGACGTTGTGATCGGCGCAAATGCTGTCGTGCTCGAAGGTGTAACAGTTGGTAAAGGAGCTGTTGTAGCTGCGGGTGCGATCGTAGTAAACGATGTTGAGCCATACACAGTTGTTGCAGGAACACCTGCTAAGAAAATTAAAGATATCGATGAGAAAACAAAAGGCAAAACTGAAATCAAGCAGGAATTACGCCAGCTGTAAGGAATGATTTGATCAAAAAGGCGTGGATGATATATCCACGCCTTATTCGTATAGGCAGGAGGAAATGAAAATGAAGAAAGAGGAGCTCATTGCAATCCGCAGAGATCTGCACCGTATTCCCGAGCTTGGATTTCAGGAATTCAAAACACAGCAATATTTATTAAACGTCTTGGAGCAATATCCGAAAGACAGAATTGAAATTGAGAAATGGAGAACAGGGCTTTTTGTGAAAGTGAACGGAACAGCGCCGGAAAAAATGCTCGGATACCGAGCGGACATTGATGCGCTATCAATCGAAGAGCAGACAGGGCTGCCATTCGCATCAGAGCATCACGGCAAAATGCACGCCTGCGGACACGATTTGCATATGACGATTGCGCTGGGCATCATCGACCACTTTGTTCATCACCCTGTTAAGCATGATCTGCTCTTTTTATTTCAGCCGGCAGAGGAAGGTCCAGGCGGAGCGGAACCGATGCTAGAGAGCGACATTTTGAAAAAGTGGCAGCCTGATCTCATCACTGCGCTTCATATTGCTCCAGAGCTGCCGGTCGGAACCATCGCGACAAAAAGCGGTTTGCTTTTTGCGAATACATCAGAGCTTGTCATTGACCTGGAAGGCAAAGGGGGGCATGCAGCTTATCCGCACTTAGCCGAGGATATGGTTGTAGCGGCAAGCACACTCGTTACTCAACTGCAAACAATCATCTCCAGAAATACGGACCCGCTGGACAGCGCTGTGATTACTATCGGTACGATTACGGGCGGCTCCGCGCAAAATATCATTGCGCAAACAGCTCACCTGGAAGGCACAATCCGCACGCTTTCTGAAGAATCCATGAAGCAGGTAAAGGAACGGATCGAAGATTTAGTGAAAGGAATCGAAATCGGCTTTCGCTGTAAAGGAAAAGTGACGTATCCGTCTGTGTATCACCAAGTTTACAATACAAGCGGGCTCACAGAGGAATTTATGTCTTTTGTTGCTGAGCACAAATTGGCACAAGTAATTGAAGCAAAAGAAGCGATGACCGGAGAGGATTTTGGCTACATGCTAAAAAAATATCCGGGTTTCATGTTCTGGCTCGGCGCTGATTCATCGCACGGACTCCATCACGCGAAGCTGAATCCTGATGAAAATGCGATCGAAACAGCGGTTAACGTGATGACAGGTTATTTTTCTGTTTATGCCAATTAAGTACAATGGAAAGAATAAAATGCCATATGATGAGCACCCTATTTAACGGAGGTGTTCTTTATGACAAAAAAAATTGGAATTGAACAGTCGTTATCAGATGTAGAAGCTGCATTAAGAGAAAAAGGATATGACGTTGTCATGATGAAAAGTCCTGCAGATGCAAAAGGCTGTGACTGCTGTGTCGTAACAGGGCTAGACAACAATGTGCAAGGTATTGCCGATACAGTAACACAAGCACCAGTCATTACAGCTTCCGGGATGACTGCTGAAGAAATTTGCAGCGAAGTTGAAAGCAGAATTCAATAAAGTAAAAACCGAAGCAAAAGCTTCGGTTCTTTTGTTATTCTGTTTCTTTAGGAAAAGCGCGGTCGAGTGCTGTTTTTATTTCTTTTCTCAGCACGCGTTCGATCCGCCACTGTTCCATATTTTCTGTTTTGGCAATGACTCTGATCACAATTTCAGAGGTTCCCAGCTCTTGAATGCCGATAACATTAGGGCCCTCTTTAATTTGCGGAAGAGCAGCTGCCGTTTCGTCACATACATGTTGTAAGATGTGAATGGTTTCATCGAGGTTTCTTTCAGCAGGGACTTTAATATCAACCAGCGCCTGCATCGTTCCGCGGGAATGGTTGCTTACATTTGTGATGTTCCGATTCGGGATATAATGCAGTGTGCCGTCAAAGCTGCGGATTTGGGTCGTTCTTAAACCGACCTGCTCCACAATTCCATTAAAGGTTGCAACGGTTATATAATCTCCGACATCCAATTGTTTTTCAAGCAGAATAAAAAAACCTGTCACGATGTCGCTGACAAGGCCTTGGGCGCCAAAACCGACCGCCAGACCTACAATTCCCGCACCTGCTAAAAGAGCGCTCGGATCGTAATGAAACAAATCCAGAACCATAACGAAAAAAATAAAAATCAATATGTAAGCAAATACATTAAGTGTCAGGCTTCGGAGCGTGTGAGCCCGTCCAATAGTCAGGTTGTTTTGCGCTTCAAATTTTGCAAATAGATGTTTAATAATTCTCATGCCTACAGATCGAACGATAAAATAGAGGCAAATCATAATGACGAGCTTAATGAGTAAAACACCCGCATTGGTGACAAGACCTGCCCAATCATAGTGTGTAATAAAATCCATGTTGGAGCTTCCTTTCTGAATGTGTTGCAGCATGTTAAAATTTGTTTCCCTATACATGAACATGTTAAACTTTTTAACGTAAAATGTCGAAGGCAAAGACATGTATTCTTTGTTAAAAATTGACTGTGAAAATGCGCTTCGATATAATGGTCATTGTGATGTTATTAACGAAATAAGGGATATTTTCCTTTATTTTCTTATCCGTCTGGCTTTTAAAGCCAAACTATCAATTGGAGGGATACATATGGCAGAACGTATGGTAGGTAAACAAGCTCCTCGTTTTGAAATGGAAGCAGTCCTTGCAAATAAGGAATTTGGCAAAGTTAGTCTTGAAGAAAACATGAAAAACGAGAAATGGACGGTTCTTTTCTTCTATCCAATGGACTTTACTTTTGTCTGTCCGACAGAAATTACAGCGATGTCTGACCGTTATGACGAATTCGAAGATCTTGATGCTGAAGTGATCGGCGTTTCAACTGATACAATCCATACCCACTTGGCGTGGATCAACACAGACCGCAAAGAAAATGGTCTAGGTCAGCTGAAATATCCGCTTGCTGCTGATACTAACCATGAAGTATCCCGTGAATATGGCGTTTTAATTGAAGAAGAAGGCGTTGCACTTCGCGGATTGTTTATTATCAATCCTGAAGGCGAGCTACAATATCAAACGGTTTTCCATAACAATATCGGCCGTGACGTTGATGAAACGCTTCGAGTGCTGCAAGCACTTCAAACAGGCGGACTATGCCCGGCTAACTGGAAACCAGGTCAAAAAACACTTTAATTCTTTTTGAGAACGAAAGAAAAAGGTCTAACATTCGTTAGGCCTTTTTGACTCTTACTGCTCACTAGGAGGAAAAAGCGATGAAATTACGTCAGCCAATGCCTGAATTGACAGGAGAAAAAGCTTGGTTCAACGGTGAAGTAACAAAAGAACAACTGATTGGAGAAAAACCGACACTGATTCATTTCTGGTCTATCAGCTGTCATCTGTGCAAAGAAGCAATGCCGCAGGTGAATGAATTCCGTGACAAATATCAAGACAAGCTGAACGTTGTAGCTGTTCATATGCCTCGTTCCGAAGACGACCTGGATCTCGACAAAATCAAGGAAGTAGCTGCTGAACATGACATGACTCAGCCTATTTTTGTTGATAGCGACCACGCTTTAACCGACGCATTTGAAAACGAGTATGTGCCTGCGTACTATGTGTTTGATAAAACCGGCCAGCTTCGTCATTTTCAAGCGGGCGGAAGCGGCATGAAAATGCTTGAAAAACGTGTGAACCGCGTTCTGGCTGAAACAGAACAAGCTGCTGAATAATGTTGCGCAAATAAAAAAACCTGAGGGTATCAGGTTTTTTTATTTGCGCAAAAAAGGAAAAGAGTAAGAAGCTTATTTTTCCATATTTGGGTATGAGAAAAACCTTTTTTAATGACTTATCTTCTAAAAAAGAGACCTAATTTCTTATGTTTTTCTGCAAATTTAGATATTTTTCATATCTCAGAACGCGAAAATTGTAGATATTACGCTAAATTTCATTAAAGAAGTAATTAAAAGATAGATTTTCAACATTATTCCAAATGATTAACATAAGCTTTGAACCCTTGTGAATAAAGAGGTCTGTTGAAAAATAAAACGTTTTCAGAAAATAAGGAATTTTTCATAGAGTAAATATAATAGTAAAATGCTAAAATAATAGTTGATAAAATTACTTTTGTAATCTAATATCTTAATTAAAGATGTTAATTCTGATAGGGGGTACATTGAGGAATGTTTAATGAAAGAGAAGCTTTGCGCTTGCGATTAGAACAATTAAATGAAGCTGAAGTGAAAGTCATTCGTGAATATCAAATTGAACGCGATAAAATATACGCAAAATTAAGAGAGCTGGACAGAAATGGAAGCCCTTCCGAAACGAAAAAAGAGTTCCGTTCTGAAAGAAAAACCGACTCTCTGCCAGTTCTCGCCGAGCTTGCAGCTCAGGAAATCAGAAGCTATCAGCCGCCATCACAGCAGCAGTCCGCCCAACCTCAGCTTCAAACTATTTCCTCTCTTCCTGCCGGTATACCAGATGGAGCGACAAGAAGAAGAAGAGGAACGGCAAGACCGGGGTCAAAAGCAGCTAAACTGCGTGAAGCGGCTATTAAAACATTAAAACGCCACAACGCGGCAATTAAAAGTTCCGAACTTCAAAAAGAGATTGAAAAGGAAAGCGGTCTGGAAATTCCTAATATGACAACGTTTATGCAAAGCTTAATTAAAATGTATCCTGAAGTGAAAAAACCGTATCGCGGCCAGTACATTTTAGAGGGCGAAATCGAATCCGTTGAATCAACTGAATCAGCAACAGAATAAGCACACAGAAAAACTGCTTGGCGAGCTCAAGCAGTTTTTTTATTATTGGGTTTTTTTCGAGGAAGGTTTATTTTCTTTTTCAAGATTAAGCTTATACACCCATTTTTGATAAGGTTTTTCTTCGGCGGCGCGGCTCTTCAGCTCTTCAATTTTATGATTGATAAGCTGGTCAGATGATTGGGCTCTGGTCAGCTGTTTTTGAAGCTCATTTACTTGTTTTGTGACATCTTCAAGGATGGTCTCTACATGACTTGACGGTGCGTAAACGGTTTGAGCTTCTTCTGCCGTTTTTTCTTTCTGTTTCGCGCCGCCATCAATATCGGCAAAATGAGAAGCAATCCAGGCATCACTTTCATCAAGCTGCCGTTTGTACGAAATAATAGTTTCTTGAAATAGTTTTTCTTTCGTTTTTTCTATTTCAAGCAGCCTTTCTTTCGTTTCTATGATTCGATCTTTCATATGATCTATTTCTATTTTGATATGTTTTAGCTGGTATTCTTTTTCTATCATTTGCTCTTTTAAGCGTCCGTTTTCGGCTTTTATCGTTTCGGCTTGCTGCTTTGCTTGAAACAATTCGTGCTGTTCTCGCTGGATAGAGGTATTAAGATGAATGATTTGTTTATGCAAATTTTTATTTTCTTCCTCAATTTTGATTTTTTCGATATGAAGCTTATGTTTTCCTTCAATTTCAGTTTTGCGTTTGTAGGTTTCCGCGGAAAGAAGCTCCTGCAAGGTGACGATTTTATCGAGCAGTTCGGCTCTCATTTGATGCAGTGTATGGCTCGTATGGGAGGCGTGTTTTTCTTTCATTGACATTTGCTTTAACTCAGCAGACAGCTGCTGAAGTTTTTCTTTCATATTGGTATTTTCTTTGAGCAATTTGTTATTTTTCTGATGGAAGTAGCTTGCCTCAAGCTCGGAAATAAGTTTATGGCACCTTGACAGCTCTGATTTTAAATAAAGGTTCTCCTGTGACACGTCATGGAAAAAAGGACCTGATCTTTTCAAGCGAACCATCTCCCTCATGATGTTAACATTACAATATGCAAATACTGAACAGCTATTCCTCTTTAATAAACAGACAAGCATTGGCGTTGGAGCCTTGCTTTTGCTATGCTTTTGGTAACTAGAGGTGAGAGCATGAAGCATATAAATGTACTTTTAGCAGGAGGAGCCTCACGCCGATTCGGGGAGCCCAAGGCTTTTGTAAAATGGAGAGGCCGCATGTTTTACGAATGGGCTAAAAAGGCGCTTGGTGAGCAAGCGGTCATCATCAGCCGTCCCGAGTTTATCGATAGATTTCAAGAGAATGGCGAAACCGAAGTATATCAAGACGCGGAGCCGTTCGAGGGAATGGGCCCATTGGCTGGTATCTATACTGCTTTTGAAAAGACAGACGGTGACCTGTATACAATTCTATCCTGTGACACACCGTTAATACGTAGAAGGACGATGGCGGAACTCAGGCGCATGGTGACTGCCGATACGGACGCTGTCATCCCGATATCAGGCGGACGAGAGCAGCCATTGATAGCACTGTATCATAAAAGGATCATGCCTATTCTATATGAACAGCTATCCGAGAAAAAATTAAAACTATCAGATTTCTTAGACCGTATTTCAGTTCGTTACGTACAGGCAGAGGAAATCGCGGCAGTGCCGGAAGAGTTTATGAATATTAATACACGCGATGACTATAGGCGTTTGGAAGAATTCAAGGCATTCTCCTGCTGGGACTGACGGGAGAAAAACATGGTATGATTGACATAAAAGATAAGGAGATCAGGTTTGATGGAGGAGCGTTATTCACGGCAAATCAGATTTAAGCAAATTGGAGAAGAGGGCCAGCAAAGACTGGCAGACAGCCGCGTGCTGATCGTAGGAGCAGGAGCGCTCGGAACAGCCGGAGCTGAAGGGCTATCGAGAGCGGGAGTGGGAACCGTCACCATCATTGACCGTGATTATGTAGAATGGAGCAATCTGCAAAGGCAGCAGCTGTATACAGAAAGCGATGCAGAACTCCGCATGCCGAAAGCTATGGCTGCCAAAGAACATTTATCCGCTATAAACAGCGGCATACATATTGAGGCATATGTTACAGAGGGGACGGCTGAAACACTTGAACCGCTGATTGAAAAAGCGGATATTGTTATCGATGCGACAGATAATTTTGAAACACGTATGCTTATCAACGATCTAGCTCAGAAAACAAAGACACCGTGGATTTATGGTGCATGTGTAAGCAGTCAAGGGATGTTCATGACGATCATACCGGGGGAGACACCTTGTTTGTCTTGTTTGTTTGAACAAATTCCTGTCGGCGGAGCGACGTGCGATACAGCGGGGATTATTCCCCCTGCGGTCCATATGGTTTCAGCCTATCAGCAGGCAGAAGCGCTGAAACTGTTAACAGGAAACACAGAGGCGATACAGCGCGGCTTTGTCACGTTTGATGTCTGGAACAATTCACATATGAAAATAAACGTTAGCGATGTACGAGTCGAAGATTGTCCGTCATGCGGCGCACACGCAGTTTATCCTTATCTTCAAGACTGGAACACGCCAAAAGCCGCTGTACTGTGCGGCCGTGATACGGTTCAAGTCAGATCAGAGTCATTAAAAAGAATACCGAAGCAGGAGCTCGTCAGTCGGCTGAAAACAATCGGCAAGGTAGAGGCCAATGCATTTTTGCTTCATATCTATTATGAACATTTTAGAATCGTCATTTTTAATGACGGACGGGCTCTGATTCACGGAACAAGTGATGTGAAAGAAGCCAATTCTGTGTTGGCAAGAGTAATCGGATTGTAACAACAGGAGGGTTCAGAATGCTGGAGAAAAGAACACCGATACCGGTAGATGAAGCTGTTCGGCGTGTCGGCCGATTTCAAAAACGAGGGGAAACAGAATGGGTGGCGCTTGAAAACAGCCTTCACCGATTTTTAGCTGAAGATGTAACGGCAGATCACCATGTGCCTGCATTTGACCGTTCGCCATATGACGGTTTTGCTGTCAGAGCATGCGATACGGCTGAAGCTTCACGCGAGCACCCTGTCCGCTTTGAGGTCATTGACCATATCGGAGCAGGGGCTGTATCTGAGAAAGAACTTGCTGCGTTTCAGGCAGTGCGAATCATGACAGGTGCGCAAATTCCAAAAGGCGCGGATGCCGTGGTCATGATTGAGCTGACTCAAACCTTTGAAGAGAATGGTCAGCCGTTTATGTCTTTAAAACGCCGCTTCCACCCAGGGGACAATATTTCAAAAACAGGTGAAGATGCTAGAAAAGGGAGCGTTTTAGTCAGAAAGGGCACTCGAATTACCCCGGGAGTAACAGCTCTTCTGGCAACCTTTGGATACGCTTCTGTGCCTGTCGTGAGAAAGCCTGTTGTTGGGATCATCGCAACCGGCACAGAATTGCTGAATGTCAGTGACCCGCTGGAGCCGGGGAAAATCCGTAACAGCAACGCAAGTATGGTATATGCACAAGTCCTTGAAGCGGGCGCTTCACCTCTTTACTTAGGGAAAATTTCCGATGATCTTGATCAAAGCTTTGCTGCGGTCAAAGAAGCAATGGAAAAGGTTGATTTTCTAATCACAACAGGCGGCGTGTCAGTTGGTGACTTTGACTTTTTGCCTGCAATCTATGAAAGACTCGGGGCGGAAGTGCTCTTTAATAAAGTTGCTATGCGTCCAGGAAGTGTAACGACTGTCGCTCATGCAAATGATATGCTGCTGTTTGGGCTGTCAGGTAACCCATCGGCATGCTATGTCGGTTTTGAACTGTTTGTAAAACCGATGATCCGGACATGGCTGCTTCATGATAAACCGCATCCCATTTGCGCAGAAGCTGTTTTGACTAAGGACTTTCCTAAGCCAAATCCTTTTACCCGATTTGTACGTGCTTATGTACACCATAAGGAAGGAAAGCTGTTAGCGGCTCCCGTTGGATTGGATAAGTCAAGCTCTGTCACTTCACTTGCAGAGGCGAATGCGTTTATCATCCTGCCGGGCGGTACGAGAGGTTACGAATCGGGCAGAACGGTTCACGTGCTGCTGATCAGAGAAGAGAATGGAAGTGAGTGGCCTTGGTCCGTCCTTTCCCAATCGTCCAAATTGTAGGGTTCCAAAACAGCGGAAAAACAACGTTGATAGAGCGTATACTTAAAAAAGCCGCACAACAGGGGCTGCATGCAGGCTGTTTGAAGCATCATGGTCATGGAGGCGAACCGGAAGCATTCACTGAAGGAAAAGACACTAACCGTTACCAAGCCGCAGGAGCTGATATAACAGCAGTAGAAGGAGCGGGTGTTTTACAGCTTACGGCCCGCCGTAAATGGGATCTCCCGCAGCTGATCGAGTTATATCGCTTTCTCGATATGGATTGCCTGCTCATAGAAGGCTTTAAAAAAGCTCCTTATCCTAAAGTCGTTATAGTACGAGATAAGGATGATCTGGCCAAACTGCAGGCAGTAAATATAATCGCAATCATGTACAGAGAAAAAGAACAAATGGCTTCGCACCAAGGATTACCCGTTTTTCACGCGGATGATCCAGCAGGAGTTGATTATGTGCTTTCACAGCTGAAGGGGGAATCTGTGTAATGGGTCGATTTGAGATCACGAAAACACCCATCGTTACTGAAGATATCATAAAAAAGGTAGAGAAACGGGAAGCTGGAGCTATTACCACGTTTATCGGGACGGTTCGGGAGTGGACAAACGGAAAAAAAACAATCAGGCTGGAATATGAGGCTTATGAACCGATGGCTGTGCAGATGCTGGCCCAAATCGGGGCTGAAATAGAAGAGAAATGGAGAGGTGCCTCAGCTGCTATCACACACCGGATCGGTGTACTGGATATCGGCGAAGCGGCAGTTGTCATCGCTGTGTCTTCCCCCCATCGAAAAGCTGCTTATGAAGCCAATGAGTATGCAATCGAACGCATTAAACAAATAGTGCCTATTTGGAAAAAAGAAATTTGGGAAGACGGAGAGCAATGGATTGGTGACCAGCTTGAGACAACAGCTTATCCGAATGGAAAACCAGATCTAAGTGAGGGAGAGTAGCATGATTAAAATTCTTTTGTTTGCGGGACTTGCTGAAAAGGCCGGCACGTCAACGCTTGAAATTGATATGGAACAAGCAACAACCGATGATGTAAAAGCAGTATTAAAGGAACAATACGGACTTGAATCAATTGATACGGCTATGATTGCCGTAAATGAAAGCTACGTCAAAGAAAATACTTCTGTATCTTCCGGTGACACGGTGGCTGTTATTCCTCCTGTCAGCGGGGGGTGAAAACCGGACGGCGATAAAGCCGTCCGGTTTTTGCGTTAGAAGCCATATCTCTCGTTTTTTGCATATCCTGCTCCTCATCCTGCATACAATGATTTTCTGTAAGCATTTATTTTACATAGTCCCACCATATAAAGTAAGAGACCATCTCCATCATTAGATTGAATTTTGAAAAATTAACAGAAATTTATTTCGGGAATCGATATAGTAAGGGTGAAAAAACTGGAAGGGTGCTGGATATGGAGACATTTAAAAGATTAAAATCATTTTATTGGCCGTACAGAAAGGTGTTTATGTGGTCGCTTCTGGCGATGTTTTTGATGACAGCGATAACGGTCGTTTATCCGATCATTCTTCAAATTACGATTGATGAGATCGTACTGGGGAGTCAGTATCAGCTTGCAGTATGGGTCAGTCTGGGATTTATTGCGGTAATGGCTGTAAAAGGAACCGCCACTTTTTTTCATCAGTATTTAGGTGATATGTTTGGAATCAAATCTGTTTATCGGCTGAGAAATGGCCTGTATGGAAAATTGCAGAGGCTTTCTTTTTCTTACTATGACAATGCCAAAACAGGTGATTTGATGTCCAGGCTGACAGCCGATGTTGAGGGGCTTAGGTTTTTTTTATCCTATGGGCTTGCTGAGTTTATTCGATTCGGCTTGCTGGTTGCGATCAGCTTATCAGTCATGTTTTACTATTCGGTCCCTCTTACGCTGGTAACAATCGCTGCTTTGCCTTTTCTGGCGATCACAGTATATCAATTTGACAAAAGAGTACACCCTGCCTTCCGAGGTATCAGAAAATCGTTTGCGAAGCTCAATACAAAGGTGCAGGAAAATATCAGCGGCATCAACACAGTTAAGTCACTATCAAGAGAAGATTTTCAAATTAGCGCCTTTAATAAGGCAAATGCGGCCTACAGAACAACATATTTACAAACGTCATTCATCTGGTCTGCGTATTTTCCGCTGATGGAATTTATCGGCAATATTTGTATTGTGGCTCTTCTTTCATACGGCGGCTATTTGGTCATGCAAAATCAGCTGAATCCGGGTGAGCTTGTCGCTTTCTTCAGTCTTGTCAGTTATATGATGTGGCCGATCATGAACTTAGGTTTTGTGATTAATATGTTTTCTCAGGCAAAAGCCTCAGGAGAGCGTCTGTTAGATATTCTTGATGAAGAGGAAGACATTAAAGACCATGCTCATGCTTTACACCAGCCAAAGTTAACCGGAGATGTCTCATTCAAAGATGTGACTCTCGCATACAAAAATGAGCAAACGAACGCGCTTTCCAATGTAAGCTTTGAAGCCAACAGCGGAAAGATGATCGGACTTTTGGGCCCTACGGGATCTGGAAAAAGCTCAGTCACACAGCTCCTCACTAGATTTTACAGTCCGGCAGGCGGAATCATCACGATTGATCATAAACCTATCACAGATTATTCATTAAAAACCCTTCGCTCAAATATTGGAGTCGTACTTCAAGAATCATTCCTATTTTCATCTACTATTCGATCAAATATTTCATACGGAAAGCCGGATGCTTCGATCGAGGATGTTATAGCTGCTGCAAAAAGGGCTCAGGCTCACGAGTTTATTATGGAACTGCCTGACGGGTATGACACCATGCTTGGAGAAAGGGGGCTGGGGCTTTCAGGCGGCCAGAAGCAGCGCATTGCTATTGCCAGAGCCATCTGCTTAAACCCAAGCATTTTAATATTAGATGACGCTACAAGTGCAGTAGATATGCAAACGGAGCACAGCATACAGCTTGCGTTAAAAGATGTCATGAAAAACCGCACAACCTTTATCATCGCTCACCGCATTTCATCACTGAAACACGCAGATGAAATTCTCGTCTTCGATAAAGGCAGCATTCGTGAAAGAGGCACTCATCACGAGCTTCTTGCCAAAAACGGCTATTACAAAAAGATATACGATTTGCAATACCGGGATGCCAATATGATAAATGAGCCGCATCAGGTCGGATAGGGAGGAACATATGAAACAAGCAAAAAAACAGGGGATTTTGGAGCGTTTCTATTATTCTTCAGATGAAATCATTGAAAAACCGTTTAACTGGGCTCAAATGTGGCGGCTGTTAAGCTATGTCAAACCGTATCGAAAAACAATTCTGCCGCTTTCTTTTCTCACCGTTTTGATTGGGACTGCTGTGAAGCTTGTCATTCCCATTCTGATCGGTGTTTATGTTCTCGATCAAGCCATTACAGCAAAAAATTCGGAATTGCTGATGCAGCTGATGATTTTGATCAGTGTTTTATACGCAGTTAATTATGCAGCCAATATGCTAAGGATCAGATGGATGAACCAGCTTGGCCAGCATGTCATTTACGATTTGCGCCAGCATTTATTTACCCATGTGCAGCGCTTGTCCCATCGATTTTTCGATCAGAGATCGGCAGGGTCTATTCTCGTCAGAATTATGAATGACATTAACTCCCTTCAGGAGCTTTTCACAAGCGGCGTAATTAACTTATTAACAGATTTATTGCTTTTGGCGGGAGTCGTCATCATTTTATTCACGCTAAGTCCTGAACTGACCATAGCCATCATGGTGACTCTGCCGATTATGTTTTTTATTTCAACAAGTCTCAGAAAAAAAATCCGCCGTTCATGGCAAACGGTGCGCCTGAAGCAATCAAAGCTGAACTCCCATTTAAACGAAAGCATCCAAGGTATCCGCGTAACGCAGGCTTTCACGCAGGAACAAGAAAACAAGACGTATTTTGACGGAGTCAATCAAGAAAACTATCAATCATGGCGGGAAGCAACAAGAAAAAATGCTGTGTTCCGTCCGCTGGTAGAAATGACAAATGCGATAGGAACAGCCGTATTAATATGGTATGGCGCCACACTCATCATGAACGAAACCATTACGATAGGTGTCTTCGTATCTTTTGCCTTCTATTTAGGCATGTTTTGGGAGCCTATTTCAAGATTAGGCCAGGTTTATAACCAATTGTTAATGGGGATGGCCTCGTCAGAGCGGATTTTTGAATTTTTAGATGAACAGCCGAACGTCAAGGAAAAACCGGAAGCCATTCATAAGAAAAATATAAAAGGCCATATCAGCTTCGAAGAGGTTGAATTTTCTTATGATGAAAAACGAAAGGCTCTTCATTCTTTCTCCTTTTCCATTCCTGCAGGCTCTACACTTGCACTTGTCGGACACACAGGGAGCGGGAAAACAACGATTGCCAATTTAATCAGCCGTTTTTATGATGCAACAGGAGGAACCATTAAAATAGACGGCATTCCGATAACAGACCTATCCCTTGCCAGTTTGCGCTCTCAAATCAGCATTGTGCTTCAAGACACGTTTATTTTCTCCGGAACGATTATGGAAAATATTCGCTTCGGAAGGCCGGATGCCTCAGACGAAGAAGTAATAAAAGCTGCTCAAGCAGTCGGAGCGGATGAGTTTATTTCTGGTTTAGCAGAAGGATACGAAACAGAGGTGGAAGAAAGGGGAAGCGTATTATCCGCCGGTCAGCGCCAGCTCATTTCCTTCGCAAGAGCGCTGCTCGCAGATCCTGCTATTATCATTCTTGACGAAGCCACGGCAAGCATTGATACAGAGACAGAGGTCAAAATCCAGCAGGCTTTAAAAACATTGCTGAAAGATCGTACAGCCGTCATGATTGCCCATAGACTGTCCACGATCCGCGACGCCGACCATATCATCGTTCTAGATCACGGCAGGAAAATAGAAGAGGGGAATCACGAACAGCTGCTTGGGAAAAGAGGTATTTACGCAGGACTGGTGAAATCGCAGTACAGCATCGCTGCAGAATAAAAGCCTTCAGTTTTAACATCAGGAAGGTCTTTTGAATGATTTGGATATTTTTTAAAAAATATGAAACTTTTTTTAGGTCCTTACGTATTATCAGCTAGATATGTTAAAGGAGGATTTATATGGAAGCAAATGTAGAAAAAAACGGTGGAGTAACAACTGAAAAGCCATCCCTTTTTGGCGTGATCACAAGTCCTGGAATTCAATTTGAGAGAATAAGAGAAAGGCCGGTTGTATGGGGCCCGCTCTTAATTGTTGCGGCAATCATCATAGTTGGTGCTGTATTGCAGGGGCTCGGAACGGATTATAGCGAGCTTCTTAAAGCGACCGATACTGAAGGCTTATCGCCTGAGCAAATTTCAACTGTCGCAACCATTACCAAATTTGGAGCAATGGCAGGTTCGATTCTTGGCGGAATTGCAGCTTTATTTATTGCGCCTCTTATTTATTGGCTCTGCGTGAAAATATCAGGAGGCGTAACGACATATAAGAAAATGCTTTCTCTCGGTCTGTTTGTCTCCTTAATCAGCAGCTTAGGCTTATTGGTTAATGGAATTGTAGCTTTTACCACTGATGCAAGTTCACTTTACAGCATGACGTCACTTGCTGGAATTATTCATTCAGACATGCCTTTAACAAGCGTATTAAATACATTTGAGATCTTCAGCATTTGGAGCTATGTATTATTAGCGATCGGTCTTCATAAAACGGGAGGCATCTCAAAAAAAGCAGGGTGGATATCCGTTATTATTCTTTTCGTCCTTTTGGTCGCATTTTCGTTTATTTCAGGATCAATAAGCTCTGTGGCAGGTGCATAATTAGATGAAAAAAGTCTGGATCGGAATTGGGATTGCAGCATTAGTCGCTCTTTTTATTGGAATTAATATTTACCGGTCTGCCGCTCCTGCAAGCGGCAGCGCCGGCCAGAAGGTGGAGACGGGAAGCCTCGAAGAAAAAAAGATATCGTCAACGGTTATGGTTCCAGGCACACTTAAATTTTCAGATGAACAATATGTGTTTTATGAAGCGGATAAAGGTACTCTGCACGACATTAAAGTGAAGGAAGGCGACAAAGTCAAAAAGGGTACGCCGTTAGTCACTTATTCGAATGAGCAGCTCAGTCTGGAAAAAGAACAAAATGAATTAACCGCTGAATCGAACCGGCTGCAAATCGATCAGATTCTAGAAAAGTTACAAGCGTTGGACAATAAAGAAAAAGAACTGACAAAACAGCTCGGAAAGAAAGAAGCAGAAAAACAAATTGAATCTGAGCGCACAGAGCTTGAAATGCAGGAAAAAACGGCTCAAATTGAATTAAAGCAAACTGAGCTTCAGCGGCAGTCGCTTGCTAATAAAATGTCAGATCTTCAAGTGAAAAGTGAGATCGATGGCACTGTAATTTCAGTCAACAAAGAAGCGGCTTCAAAAAAATCAGATATTCAAGAACCTGTCATACATATTGGTAATCCTAAAAACCTTGTTGTTTCAGGAAAATTGTCTGAATACGATACACTTAAAGTCAAAAAAGGCCAAAAGGTCACACTCACTTCAGATGTCATTCAGGATAAAACATGGAAAGGGACAGTTTCCGCTGTCGGGCTGGTGCCGGATCAGCAGGAAAACGCCGCGGCAGCAGCTGGCACAGATCAGGCGGTTCAATACCCGCTCCAAGTTAAAATAAAAGGCGATCTTCCAGAAGGAAAGCCGGGTTTTAAATTCATTATGAACATTGAGACGGATAAGCGGAAAACCAATACGCTTCCTTCTAAGGCAGTTAAAAAAGAAGATGATCAATATTACGTGTATACAGTAAAGGATGGTAAAGCCAAGCGAGTCGATGTCAAAATCGGTGAAGTAACAGACAACGTAACGGAAATCAAAGAAGGAATTTCTAAGGATGACCAAGTCATTTTAAATCCTGCTGATGATTTGGCTGACGGAACGGAAGTGAAAGCATAAATGATTCAGCTTTCAAAAGTGCGAAAAAGCTACCAGATCGGCAGAGAAACGTTTGATGTTCTTCATTCGATTGATTTGAACATCAATCAAGGGGAATACGTTTCGATCATGGGGCCGTCAGGATCGGGAAAATCAACGATTATGAATATTATCGGCTGTCTGGATCGTCCGACTTCCGGTATATATAAGCTGGACGGCGAAGACATCTCTTCTTATAAAGACAAAGAACTGGCCGCAGTCCGCAACAAATCCATCGGTTTTGTCTTTCAGCAATTCCAGCTTCTCCCGCGGCTGAACGCTAAAAAAAATGTCGAGCTGCCAATGATTTATTCCGGCATTGGAAAAAAAGAACGCCAAGAGAGAGCTGAAAGAGCCTTAGAAAAGGTCGGATTAGCCGATCGAATGCTTCATATGCCGAATGAGTTATCCGGTGGCCAGAAGCAGCGTGTGGCCATTGCAAGGGCAATTGTCAATGAACCAAAATTAATTTTGGCGGATGAACCGACGGGCGCGTTGGATACAAAAACAAGTGCAGCGATTATGGACCAATTTACAGCGTTAAACGAAGAGGGAACAACAATTGTACTTGTCACCCACGAGCCTGAAGTTGCAGATTGCACGAACCGGGTCATCATGGTGCGAGATGGAGAAATTGTTCCTCCGGGCTCCGGACAAAGGAGCGTGGGAGAATGAGTCTGTTAGAAAACATCAGAATGGCTTTGAGCTCTGTTCTTGCACATAAAATGCGTTCCATTTTAACGATGCTTGGAATCATCATTGGTGTTGGCTCTGTTATTGTTGTCGTTGCTGTAGGGCAGGGCGGCGAGCAGATGCTTAAGCAGTCCATCAGCGGTCCGGGGAATACGGTGGAACTATACTACATGCCGAGTGACGAAGAGCTTGCAAGCAATCCGAACGCCGTAACGGAGTCAACTTTCACAGAAAACGATATTAGCGAATTAAAAGAGATAGATGGGATAAGACAAGTAGTTGCATCCACTTCTGAAAGCATGAAGGCGCGTTATCATGAGGAAGAAACCGATGTAACCATTAACGGAATCAACGACGGATATATGAATGTGAATTCCTTAGAAATAGAAAGCGGGAGAACCTTTACTGATAATGACTTTCTTGCGGGAAAAAGGGCGGGCATTATATCACAAAAAATGGCCGAAGAGCTGTTTGATAAATCCTCTCCTCTCGGTGAAGTTGTCTGGGTAAACGGACAGCCTGTTGAAATTATCGGTGTACTGAAGAAGGAAACAGGTTTGCTGTCTTTCGGACTAAGTGAAATGTATGTGCCGTTTAATATGATGAAATCGTCTTTTGGTACAAGTGACTTCAGTAATGTGTCATTGCAGGTCGAATCGGCTGATGATATAAAATCTATCGGAAAAGAAGCGGCACAGCTGATGAATGACAATCACGGCACTGAGGATTCATATCAAGTAATGAACATGGAAGAGATTGCAGCAGGAATTGGAAAGATCACAACAATCATGACCACAATTATCGGCTCAATTGCAGGCATATCGCTTGTAGTCGGCGGAATCGGAGTCATGAATATTATGCTTGTGTCAGTGACAGAACGAACGCGGGAAATCGGAATTCGGAAGTCTCTCGGAGCGACTAGAGGACAAATTTTGACCCAGTTTTTAATTGAATCTGTGGTATTAACGCTCATCGGCGGACTAATTGGGATCGGGATCGGATATGGAGGGGCCGCGCTGGTTTCTGCCATCGCCGGCTGGCCGTCTTTAGTATCCTGGCAGGTCGTATGCGTAGGCGTGCTGTTCAGTATGCTTATTGGCGTAGTGTTTGGAATGCTTCCTGCAAATAAAGCTGCTAAGCTCGATCCGATTGAAGCGCTGCGTTACGAGTAACCTCATGCATATGCATGAGGTTTTTTAATGCTTGGTGTTTTTTACTATGAATATAAAAGACTTTTTACATTAAGATAAGGAGAAAAAGTCATACAATTGTCCTTGTTTTTGTCGAATTTACAGTTTACAAACCCTATATACATACGTTAATATGGAGAAACGTGAAAGATTTTGATAGTTATTGAATGAATTTGAATGATTTCAGTTGCCTATTGTAAAAAAAGCGTTTACAATGAAATTGTATTCAAAATGAATACGTTTTCATTAGGAGGTGAAGCATGCTAACTCCTGAAAGATATCAATTGATTATTGATCAAATAGAAAAGCATGATGTGGTAAAGATTCAAGAGCTCATAAATCTAACACATGCTTCTGAATCAACAATCAGAAGAGATTTATCGACGCTTGAAGAACGCGGTTTTTTAAAGCGTGTTCATGGGGGAGCTGCCAAGCTTTCCGATATCAGACTTGAACCCGATATGCTTGAAAAATCATCCAAAAACCTTCAAGACAAATTGAAGATTGCTGAAAAAGCCGCTTCACTTTTGGAGGAAGGGGATTGCATTTATCTCGATGCGGGCACGACGACTTTGCACATGATTGATTTTATGGATAAAAGCAAAGATATCGTTGTGGTCACGAATGGGGTTATGCACATCGACGCATTGATAAGGAAAGAAATATCTTTTTATCTGCTTGGAGGATATGTAAAGCACAGAACAGGCGCGGTTATCGGGGGCACTTCACTGATTGCCATGGATCAGTACAGATTCGATAAGAGTTTTCTGGGGGCAAACGGTGTGCATACAGAGGCTGGCTTCACAACACCTGACCCTGATGAAGCCCTTTTGAAAACGAAGGCTGTCAAACAGGCAAAACACGCTTACGTCTTAGCGGACCCTTCGAAATTTGGAGAAATTTCATTTTCGGCATTTGCCGGCATAGGCGACGCAACAATCATTACGACTGACGCTGAAGAGCTTACATTCGATAATTACCAAGAAAAAACTGTCGTAAAGGTAGTGAAACCATGATTTATACTGTAACACTTAATCCATCTGTCGATTATATTGTTCACGTTGAAGATTTTACTGTAGGAGGCCTGAACCGTTCCGCATATGATACAAAGTATCCAGGGGGAAAAGGCATCAACGTATCGAGACTGCTGAAAAGACATCATGTTCAGTCAAAAGCGCTCGGATTTGTCGGCGGATTTACAGGAGAATATATCAAAACATTTTTGCGGGAGGAAAATCTGGAAACAGCTTTTTCTGAAGTAAAAGAAGATACCCGCATCAATGTAAAACTGAAAACTGGTGATGAAACGGAAATTAACGGTCAGGGACCAACGATTTCAGACGAAGATTTCAATGCCTTTTTAGAACAGTTTACATCTTTGCAAGAGGGGGATATTGTCGTTCTTGCTGGCAGCATTCCTTCTTCACTGCCTCAAGATACCTATGAAAAAATCGCAGAGGCTTGCAAACGGCAGAACGCACGTGTTGTATTAGATATTTCAGGCGAAGCGCTTATGAAAGCAACAGAAATGAAACCATTTTTGATGAAGCCGAACCATCACGAGCTTGGTGAAATGTTCGGAACGACGATTTCATCTGTTGAAGAAGCTGTTCCTTATGGGAAAAAGCTTGTAGAACAAGGCGCTGAGCATGTAATCGTATCCATGGCCGGTGACGGAGCGCTTCTGTTTACAAAGGATGCCGTCTACTTTGCAAACGTACCAAAGGGGAAATTGGTAAACTCTGTCGGAGCAGGAGATTCTGTCGTTGCAGGTTTTCTTGCCGGTGTTTCCAAGCAGCTGCCGCTTGAAGAGGCATTCCGCTTAGGAGTTACATCAGGCAGCGCTACCGCGTTTTCTGAGGAACTTGGTACAGAAGAATTTGTCCAGCAGCTTCTTCCTGAAGTTAAGGTCACACGTCTATAGAGGAGGAAACAAAAGTGAAAATAACTGAGCTTTTAACGAAGCATACGATAAAGCTTAATATTGAAAGCAAAGAAAAAGAAAACGTTATTGACGAGATGGTCACAGTTCTTGATAAGGCTGGTAAATTAAATGACAGACAAGCCTACAAAGAAGCCATTTTAAATCGTGAAAGCCAAAGTTCAACGGGTATCGGTGAAGGAATCGCTATCCCGCATGCGAAAACGGCAAGCGTTATCAACCCGGCGATTGCCTTTGGGCGTTCAAAAGACGGTGTCGATTATGAATCACTAGACGGCCAGCCGGCTCACTTGGTCTTCATGATTGCAGCGACTGAAGGCGCAAACAACACCCACCTTGAAGCGCTGTCAAGACTGTCTACACTGTTAATGCGTGAAGAAATTCGCAAACAGCTGCTTGAAGCTGAATCAGAAGACGCAATTATTGACATTATCAATCAGCATGATAAAGATGATGATGAAGAGGAAGAAGAAGAAGAAACGGCACCAGCACCAGCCGGAAAAGGAAAAATCCTAGCGGTCACAGCTTGTCCGACAGGTATCGCCCATACTTTCATGGCAGCGGATGCCCTTAAAGAAAAAGCAAAAGAGCTTGGTGTTGAGATTAAGGTTGAAACAAATGGATCAAGCGGTATTAAGCACAAGCTAACTGCCCAAGAAATTGAAGATGCACCTGCAATCATTGTCGCAGCGGACAAGCAGGTTGAAATGGAGCGCTTCAAAGGCAAACGCGTGCTTCAAGTTCCGGTAACGGCAGGCATCAGACGCCCGCAAGAGCTTATCGAAAAAGCGGTGAACCAAGACGCACCGATTTATCAAGGCAGCGGCGGCGGTTCTTCTGCTCAGAGTGATGAAAATGAAGCAAAAGGCAGCTCCGGCGGTATTGGAAACGCGTTTTATAAGCACCTTATGAGCGGTGTCAGCAACATGCTTCCATTCGTAGTGGGCGGCGGTATACTCGTTGCAATTTCATTCTTCTGGGGGATCCATTCTTCAGATCCGAATGATCCTAGCTACAATACGTTTGCTGCAGCATTGAACTTTATCGGCGGCGACAACGCATTAAAACTGATTGTTGCAGTTCTGGCCGGTTTTATCGCGATGAGTATTGCAGATCGTCCGGGATTTGCTCCTGGTATGGTCGGCGGGTTTATGGCCACTCAAGCGAATGCGGGATTCTTAGGCGGCCTGATTGCCGGATTCCTTGCTGGTTATGTCGTAATTTTATTGAAAAAAGTATTTGTGTTTATCCCTCAGTCACTTGATGGATTAAAGCCTGTATTGATTTATCCGCTGTTTGGTATTTTTATCACTGGCGTATTAATGCAATTTGTAATCAATACACCTGTGGCAGCATTTATGAATTTCTTAACAGACTGGCTTCAAAGTCTTGGTACAGGAAACCTGGTGTTAATGGGTATTATTTTAGGTGGTATGATGGCGATCGATATGGGCGGTCCGCTTAATAAAGCAGCCTTCACGTTCGGTATCGCGATGATTGATGCAGGCAACTATGCGCCTCATGCAGCGATCATGGCCGGCGGTATGGTTCCTCCATTAGGTATCGCACTTGCAACAACAATTTTCAGAAACAAGTTCTCTCAGCGTGACCGTGAAGCAGGTATTACGTGCTACTTCATGGGTGCGGCTTTCGTAACAGAAGGCGCAATCCCGTTTGCTGCGGCTGATCCGCTTCGCGTCATTCCAGCTGCTGTGGTCGGTGCAGCGGTTGCCGGCGGATTAACTGAATTCTTCCGTGTAACCCTTCCTGCACCTCACGGAGGCATATTCGTAGCCTTTATTACAAACCATCCGCTCCTTTACTTATTAAGTATTGTAATTGGTGCTGTGGTTATGGCGATTATCCTAGGTATCGTGAAAAAACCTGTAACTGATAAATAAGGAAAAAGCGTCCTGTTACTAAAGGACGCTTTTTCTCTATCTTCTTGCAGCAGCGCGGTTAAGTTATGTATTTTATAATAAATTATGATAAAGTAAAAGAAGGGAAACAACTGATATAGCAATCGTCTAGGAGGAAACACTTTGACCGAAGAAAATCAAATAAAAACTGAAAAAGCGGGGAAGAAAAAAACCAATACGTATTGGGAATGGGGAAAAGCGATTGTCATTGCTGTCCTGCTGGCACTCATTATCCGCCACTTCCTATTTGAACCGTATTTAGTCGAAGGTTCATCTATGTATCCCACTTTACATGACGGCGAAAGGCTGTTTGTCAATAAAACGGTACACTATATCGGTGAGCTGAAGCGGGGAGATATCGTCATTATCAATGGTGAGACTTCAAAAATCCATTACGTCAAACGATTGATCGGTAAGCCTGGAGAAACCGTGGAAATGAAGGATGACACGCTTTATATAAACGGAAAAAAAGTTGACGAGCCTTATTTGTCTAAAAACAAAAAAGAGGCAGAAAAGCTTGGTGTCAGTCTTACAGGCGACTTTGGCCCGGTGAAAGTACCGAAAGGCAAATATTTCGTCATGGGGGATAACCGGCTAAACTCCATGGACAGCAGAAATGGCCTCGGACTGATTGCGGAAGATCGGATTGTGGGTACGTCGAAGTTTGTATTTTTCCCGTTTAATGAAATGCGCCAAACCAAATAAAAACGCCTTGCTGGCCTTTGGACAGCAGGCGTTTTTTAATTGGAAAAAGAAGCGACCAATGCAATGCATAATACAGTGACAAATACTGAACCGATAATGGCCAGCACACTGAAGAAAAGGTGCACTTGTTTGTTCTCTTTGCCGCGTTTTTCTAATAACCGTTTAGAGAAGATATGTGAGAAGATATAAATCAGGGCGATCCCGATATATAAGCCGATATCTTTGGCGGTAAAGCCAGTTACGGCAAGATAAAAGCCTGTAAAAAAGATCAATAAGCAATATTCAGTCAGTGTTAAAAGCCTCAATGTGTTCCTCCGAGTAAGAATGTATGATTTTCCATCTGGATGCATCCTCTTTGCCTTCAATTGTACCACAGCTTCTCCCTTTTAGTGTAGAAGTGTTTCTGCCTGCTTTTATCAGGGAAGCATTTCTCTTGTCTTCCATTCATGGTATACTTTTAATGATGATAGACATGATGGAGGATATTAAATGATTGCTGTAAATAATGTGAGCTTGCGGTTTGCGGATCGTAAGTTATTTGAAGATGTAAATATTAAATTTACCCCAGGCAACTGCTACGGGTTAATTGGTGCCAATGGTGCTGGTAAATCAACGTTTCTGAAAGTGTTATCAGGAGAAATTGAGCCTCAGACAGGCGATGTTCATATGAGCCCTGGCGAGCGTCTTGCCATTCTGAAACAGAACCACTTTGAGTATGAAGAGTATGAAGTGCTAAAAGTTGTGATTATGGGACATAAGCGTTTATACGAGGTCATGCAGGAGAAGGACGCAATTTACATGAAGCCTGATTTCTCGGATGAAGACGGAATTCGTGCGGCAGAGCTCGAAGGTGAATTTGCAGAGCTGAACGGATGGGAAGCAGAAAGTGAAGCTGCGATCCTCTTAAAAGGTCTCGGCATCTCAGAAGATCTTCACACGAAAAAGATGGAAGATATTGGAGGTTCTGAAAAAGTAAAGGTTCTCCTGGCCCAGGCATTATTCGGCAAACCCGATGTCCTGCTTCTTGATGAGCCGACGAACCACTTGGACCTTCAGGCAATTCAGTGGCTGGAAGAGTTTCTGATTAACTTTGACAATACTGTGATTGTTGTATCCCATGACCGTCACTTTTTAAACAAAGTGTGTACACATATTGCTGACCTTGATTTTAACAAAATCCAAATCTACGTTGGAAACTATGATTTCTGGTATGAATCAAGCCAGCTTGCTTTGAAGCTTTCACAAGAAGCGAACAAGAAAAAAGAAGAGCAAATTAAACAGCTGCAAGAGTTTGTGGCTAGATTCAGCGCGAATGCGTCTAAATCAAAACAGGCGACTTCAAGAAAGAAACTTCTTGATAAAATTTCTCTTGATGACATTAAACCGTCTTCACGCCGTTATCCTTACGTCAACTTCACACCGGAACGAGAAATCGGTAATGACGTTCTCCGGGTAGAAGGATTAACGAAAACAATTGATGGTGTAAAAGTTCTCGACAATGTCAGCTTTATTATGAATAGAGAAGATAAAATTGCATTTACAGGACGTAACGAATTGGCTGTTACTACTCTGTTCAAAATCATTTCCGGGGAAATGGAAGCTGACAGCGGAACGTTTAAATGGGGCGTGACGACATCTCAAGCGTACTTCCCTAAAGACAACAGCGAATATTTTGAAGGCAGTGATTTAAACCTTGTAGACTGGCTTCGCCAATATTCTCCTCATGATCAAAGTGAAAGCTTTTTACGTGGCTTCTTAGGTCGCATGCTGTTTTCCGGTGAAGAAGTACACAAAAAAGCAAATGTATTATCTGGGGGAGAAAAGGTTCGCTGCATGCTTTCGAAAGCAATGCTTTCTGGCGCCAATATTTTAATTTTGGATGAACCGACCAACCATTTAGACCTAGAATCCATTACAGCGCTCAATAACGGCTTAATCAGCTTTAAAGGCGCTATGTTGTTTACATCACATGACCACCAGTTTGTACAGACGATTGCCAACAGAATCATAGAAATTACGCCTAATGGCATCGTTGACAAGCAAATGAGCTATGACGAGTTCCTTGAAAATGCTGATGTGCAGAAAAAACTGGCTGAACTATACGCGTAATAAAAAAGCAGAGAATTCTCTGCTTTTTTTTGTACATAGAAAAGAAAGGGGACATTCACTTGAAATTTTTAATAATCGGAGCAGGTGGAGTAGGCGGTTATATTGGCGGACGGCTTGCAGAGAAAGGGAATGCGGTGACGTTTCTTGTCCGCCAAAAAAGAGCTGAACAGTTAAAACAAACGGGACTCGTTATTCATAGTGAAAAGGGTGACGTGTCCTTCGACCCAGCAGTAATCACTGCAGGAGAAAGAGGACAGTTTGATGTGATCATCATCGCTTCTAAAGCATATTCACTCGGTCAGGTGATTGACGATGTCAAACCTTTTGTCCACAGCGCATCAGTCATTATTCCTTTCTTAAACGGTTATCGCCACTATGAGCAGCTGTTTACGGCATTTTCGAAAGATCAGGTGCTGGGCGGGCTGTGTTTCATAGAAAGTGCTTTAAACAAGCAGGGAGAAATCAACCATACAAGTGCGTCGCATCGTTTTGTGTTTGGTGAATGGAACGGTGAGCGTACGAAACGGATAAAAGAGCTTGAGAAAGCATTCGCAGGAGTGAAGGCGGAGGTCATCATTAGCGAGCATATCGAGAAAGACATCTGGAAAAAATATCTGTTTATTGCAGCGCAAGCAGGAATGACAACCTTATTTCAAAGACCGCTTGGACCAATTCTTGAAACAGAGAGCGGACGGCACACTGCGCAAACACTCATTGGGGAAATCGGCATGATCTTGCGCAAGGAGGGGGTGCCCGCTGATCCAGAGCTTGAAGAAGATAGCTTCCGCACGATGACAAAAATGTCTTATCATATGAAATCCTCCATGCTCCGTGATATGGAAAATGGCCAAACGACTGAAGGTGATCATCTGCATGGCTTTTTGCTTGATAAAGCAAAGCGTTTATCTCTTTCAACACCAGTATTAGAAACGGTTTATGCCAATTTTGCAAATGTATGAAGCAGAAAAATAAGAAGGAGGCGAAAGCCTCCTTCTTATTTTAAAAAGCCCAATTTCCATTTCTGAAAATCGGTTCTCTTTTTCCGTCTTCAGTAATTCCATCAATGTTCATATCCTTAGAACCAATCATAAAATCTACGTGGGTAATGCTTTCGTTTAAGCCTTCTTTGACAAGCTCTTCACGAGACATCTGTTTTCCACCCTCAATGTTAAAAGCATAGGCACTGCCGATTGCCAGGTGATTTGATGCATTTTCATCAAATAAAGTGTTATAAAAAAGAATATTTGATTGTGAGATAGCTGAATCGTAAGGAACAAGAGCTACCTCACCAAGATAGTGAGAGCCTTCATCTGTTTCGACCAATTCTTTTAATATGTCTTCTCCTTTTTCAGCTTTGATATCAACAATACGGCCGTTTTTGAATGTGAGCGTGAAGTTTTCGATAATACTCCCGCCGTAGCTGAGCGGTTTTGTGCTCGATACAAACCCGTCAACCCCGTCTTTTTGCGGCAGCGTGAATACTTCTTCTGTCGGCATATTAGCCATAAATTCATGTCCGCTTTCATTTACGCTTCCGGCTCCAGCCCAAACGTGTTTTTTCGGAAGCTTGATTGTTAAATCAGTTCCTTCTGCTTGATAATGTAAAGCGGCGTAATGTTTTTGGTTCAAATGATCAACTTTTTCATGAAGGTTTTGATCATGATTGATCCACGCTTGGACCGGATTTTCTTCGTTTACGCGTGTTGCTTTAAAAATTTCTTCCCACAGAAGCTGTGTCGCTTCCTCTTCTGATTTGTCAGGGAACACTTTCTGAGCCCAACCTGCTGATGCAGCACCGACGACAGTCCAGCTCACTTTATCTGATTGAATGTATTGTCTGTATGTATGTAACGCTTTTCCTGCTGCTTTTTGGAAGGCGGCAATCCGTTTGGAATCTACACCTTGCAGTAAGTCTGGGTTTGAGGATACGACTGAAATAAAAGCAGCTCCTTTTTTGGCTAGCTCTTCTCTGCCTTTTGCTTCCCATTCAGGATACTCTTCAAAGGCTTCAAATGGCGCCAGTTCATATTTTAATCTGGCTACTTCATCATCCTGCCAATTCACTGTTACATTTTTTGCGCCTTTTTCATATGCATGTTTCACAATCAGACGGACAAAGTCACGTACCTCCGTCGAAGCATTTACAACCACATACTGGCCTTTTTGGACATTAACGCCGACCTCAACCGCCAGCTGGGCATATGTATTTAATTTCTCTGAAAATGTATCCATCAATCTTTCCTCCTCGTGCTTTTTTCTCATCATATCAAATAATCTCCAATAAAGAAAAGAAAGGAGTGCAAAGAGAAAAACCCAACACAAAATTGTCTTGGGCTTTTCAATACTTATGGATGATTCATTTTAACAGGGCCTTCAGGCGCATGAGGCATGTTTGCCAGTGAAATGCTCATGCCTCCAAGAATGATTCCGCTCAAAATGGCTGCAATCGCTACCCGTCTTCCTAAATCTCTAAGCATCTGTTTCCTCCTTATCGTTTCTCCATTTCCCACAATATGAAGAGAGAGAGGAAAAAAGAAGCAGGAATTTCAATTACTTTCTGAGATTTTGCGAGAAAAGGATTATTTAACCGCTTTTTGGAGCTTATCAATCACCTCTAAGGAACGTCCGGTGCCGATTGCCACGGATTCAAGCGGGTTTTGCGCAACGTGTACGGGTACAACGATTTCTTCTGACAGCCATTCTTTTATTCCTTTAAGAAGCGCCCCGCCGCCTGTTAAAATGACACCGCGATCGACAATGTCTCCGCTTAATTCAGGAGGACAGTCCTCAAGTGTGGCTCTAATCGCTTCAAGAATATGAAGGAGAGATTCACGCATCGCATTTTGAATTTCATTTGATTGAAGCAGAATGGTTTTTGGTAGCCCTGTTACAAGGTCACGTCCGCGAATTTCCATTGCATCCGGCACATGCTCAATCAATGCATGGCCAATTTCCATTTTAACCTGCTCAGCTGTGCGTTCACCGATCAGCAAATTGTACTTTTTCCGCACAAAAGCAACGATATCCTCATCAAGCTGGTCTCCGCCGATTCTGATTGAATGGCAGGAGACAATGCCTCCAAAGGAAATAATCGCGACTTCCGTCGTGCCGCCGCCGATATCTACCACCACGTTAGCAACCGGCTCGTCAACCGGCAAATCCGCTCCGATCGCAGCTGCCACCGGTTCTTCGATTAAATGGACGTTTTTCGCTCCGCAATTTTTCACCGCGTCACTGATGGCGCGGCGTTCCACTGCAGTTGAGCCTGATGGTGTGCACACAACGACATTCGGCTTTCTAAACGACATGCCGATGCTCTTTCCGGCTTTTTTCATGATGTGCCTTAACAAATCAGTTGTCATGTCGTAGTCAGCGATAACGCCGTCTTTCATCGGTCTGACAGCGACAATTTTTCCTGGTGTTTTACCGATCATATTTTTCGCGTCAGTCCCGATCGCAAGCACTGCTTTCGTCGTTGTATCTACTGCGACAACAGAAGGTTCATTTAAGATGATTCCTTTATTTTTGCTGTAAACAAGTATATTAGCTGTTCCTAAGTCAATTCCAATTTCAGTTGATTGAAACATGTTTTCACCCAATCTTTATCCTGATTTAATATGATTCTACATTTAAAGTTTCTAAGAAAAGAAGTGATTTGTGGGGGTGTGCGTCGGGAAAGAAATGTTTTTGTAAAAAAATGCGGAAGGGTGTAACAGAAGTAATACATTTATCGGTTTTATGGAAAAAATTTCGAGCAATTCTTCAAGAAAGCGGGAAACTTTTTCTAAGTTTCGTACGTCTACGATATATTGAGGGACAACCTTTAATATTACATGAAAAAAGAAACGTTTAAGGAAGAAGGGTTTTTATGAAATCAATAGGTGTTGTAAGAAAAGTAGATGAATTAGGCCGTATTGTTATGCCGATCGAGTTAAGACGGGCACTAGATATTGCTATTAAAGACAGCATTGAGTTTTTTGTCGACGGTGATAAAATTATCTTGAAAAAGTACAAACCTCATGGCGTTTGTTTAATGACTGGGGAAATCACTTCAGAAAATAAAGAATACGGCAACGGTAAAATTACGTTAAGCCCTGAAGGTGCACAGCTGCTTCTCGAAGAAATCCAAGCCGCTTTAAAAGAATAATATATGTTAAAAGGCGGAATGTGTAATCTCCGCCTTTTTTTGCGTGCTCATTTCTGATTACCGCCGCCTAAGATATGACATCATGAACAAAAGGTAATGAATGATTTGGGATACTTTACATATTTTACTCAATTATTTGTCGAAGAATGGTACAATAAACAGAGAAACACAAGCGGCAGGTGGTCATATGAGAAAATATCAAGCACGTATCATTTCCATTATTTTGGCAATGATTTTTATTATGTTTTGGGATTATTTATTTTATTTTATAGGCAAAAACCCGATTAATTGGCCTGTTGACATTGTGTATACAGCAGTCACGATTTTCAGTGTCTGGATGCTGGCGTATTATGTCGATGAGAAAAAACAGCTGGTCAAGAAAATGAAAGATAATGAATGGAAGTATAAACAGCTTTCTGATGAGAAGAACCGCATCATGGATAATTTACAGGAGATCGTTTTCCAAACAAATGCAAAAGGCGAAATTACATACTTAAATCAAGCGTGGGCAGCGATCACAGGTTTTTCGATCAGTGAATGTATGGGGACAATGTATAATGATTACTTCATAAAAGAAAAGCATGTAGCTGATCACATTAATACTCAAATCAAAAACAAAGCATCCTCGGGAATGTTTACGGCAAAATATGTGACAAAGACCGGGACGATCTTTTGGGGTGAGGTCCACTATAAACTTTACTATGACCGAGATGAGCAATTTACCGGAAGCTTAGGTACAATGTCAGACATCACTGAGCGAAAAGAGGCTGAAGATGAGCTTCTGGAGATTAATGAACGGCTTGCGAGAGAGTCGCAGAAACTGTCGATCACGAGTGAACTGGCTGCCGGCATTGCCCATGAGGTCAGAAATCCCTTAACGTCCGTCAGCGGATTCCTTCAAATTATGAAAACATCATATCCGGATAGAAAAGATTATTTTGATATCATCTTTTCAGAGATTAAAAGAATTGATCTGGTGCTCGGCGAGCTTTTGCTGCTGGCGAAGCCACAGGAAATTACATTTAAAACGCACCCAATTAATGAAATTTTGAAACAAGTCACAACATTGCTTGATACAAATGCCATATTGTCCAATATTGCTATAGAAAAGAATTTTGATGAGACAGAAACCTGTATGATTAAAGGGGACGAAAACCAGCTGAAGCAGGTTTTTATCAATATAATCAAAAATGGAATTGAAGCAATGCCAAAAGGCGGTGTCGTTACGATTTCTACTGCTAAAACAGCTTCACACGTCGTAATAAGCGTAAAAGATGAAGGGAACGGCATGTCACAGGAAAAGCTTGAACAAATCGGAAAACCTTTTTATTCAACAAAGGAGAAAGGCACAGGACTGGGGCTCGCGATTTGTTTGAGAATATTAAAGGAGCATAACGGGGAATTGAAGATTGAAAGTGAAGCTGGAAAAGGCAGCATCTTTCAAGTTGTTCTGCCTTTAAAATCTGACAGCTGAGAGGGGAAAAACAAGATGAACTCGCTTCTGTTTGTATATGGGACCTTAAGGAAGCATGAAAAAAATCATCATCTGTTATCACAGTCGGCTTGTATCAGTGAGCAGGCACGGACAAAGGGATGTCTTTTTGATACGGCAGCCGAGGAACCTGCGGCCGTCTTAGAGGCTGATGGCTATATTTGCGGTGAGATTTATGAAGCAGATGAATCATGTATACATAAGCTGGATCTTTTTTATCAAGGCTATTACAAGAAATCTGTACATGTAGAAACTGATGCTGGAATTAAGAAAGCACTTGTGTATGATATGAAAAAAGATGATTGTGCTGACTTTGTGAAAATAGGCAGCGGTGACTGGAAAGAACATCAGATGATCAGCAAATCTAAAGGTCCCGTGTACTATTTTGCCTACGGATCTTGTATGGACAATGCCCGTTTTCAAAAGGCAGGGGTTGATCATTATTTTCAAGATCCAGTGGGAGGAGCTGTTTTAAAAGGGTATACAACCCGCTTTACGTTAAAAAGACAAGACGGCTCAAGAGCGGATATCACTGAAGACGGAGGCACGACAGAAGGGGTTTTGTATCGTCTTCCTTTTTCAGCTGTCGCCTATTTGTATAAAAGAGAAGGGGTTGAATCTCTTACCTATCGGCCGGCATTTGTAGACGTTGAAGCAGGGGGAAAGCTCTATACCGATTGTTTAACCTTTCTCGTCCTCCGAAAAGAAGCAGAAACAGCACCTCCTCAGCATTATCAAACCGAGATTGAACGGGGAGCCGAGCTTTATTTGACCCCGGGCTTTACTGAACGGCTTAAGCAGCATATGAATTCGCTGCCAAAAGGTTGATGAAATTAACACTGCTTCAAAAGAATATGATAAAATTTGATCAATATGATGTTAGGTAAAGGAGCACCACTATGAAAAAAGAATTTGCGGTAATTGGACTCGGCCGTTTTGGTGGAAGTATTTGCAAAGCATTGAGCGAAGAGGGCGTCGAGGTCATGGCGATGGATATTGATGAAGATAAAGTCAACGAGTATGCCAAAATTGCATCACATGCCGTCATCGGAGATTCGACCGACGAATCTGTTCTGAAAAATTTAGGTTTGAGGAATTTTGACCACGTCATTGTTGCGATCGGTGAAAATATTCAGGCGAGTATATTAACAACTCTGATCCTCAAAGAACTGGGTGTCAATACGATTACAGTTAAGGCTCAGAACGATTATCATGAAAAAGTGCTGTCTAAAATCGGCGCGGATCACATTGTCCACCCGGAACGAGATATGGCAAAAAGGATTGCGCATAATATCGTTTCCAACAATGTACTTGATTATTTGGAGCTGTCAGAAGAGCATAGTCTTGTCGAGATTGTGGCCAACAGCCGTCTTGCCGGAAACACTCTTCTCGATTTAGATATACGGGCGAAATACGGTATTAATATTGTAGCGATTAAAAGGGGCAAGGAAGTCATCGTGTCGCCGCTTGCGACTGAAGTGATACACCAAGAAGATATTCTCATCGTCATTGGATCGGTTACGGATATTTCACGTTTTGAGAAAAGAGTTCTTCATACGAAATAGAAGAAATATAAGCCGTCCTTAGGGGCGGTTTTTTCATATTATCAGAATATAACAACTTTAAAGAACTGAGTGCCAATTTATTAAAATTTTATTGACTACGGATAAGCGTTCCGATAGCATATTGTACCATATAAATAAAAAAGAGGAGGGGGCCATTTGAATAAAGAAGCGCTGGTCAAAAGGCTGAATGCTTCAGCCCGCAGACAAAAAGCTGACATCGTCATTAAGAACGGGAAAATCATGGACGTATATAATCATGAGTGGATCTATGAAGATATTGCGATAACAGACGGAGTCATTGTAGGCCTCGGCCAGTATGAAGGTGAAGAAACCATTGATGCAGAGGGGCAAATCATTGTGCCGGGGTTTATCGATGGTCATGTACATATTGAGTCATCAATGGTGACACCGATCGAGTTTGCCAAAGCCGTATTGCCGAATGGCGTGACGACCATTATTACCGATCCGCATGAAATAGCGAATGTGTCCGGTCAAGAAGGAATCAAATTTATGATTGAACAGGCCCGCCAAACACCGCTGAATATCCATTTTATGCTTCCCTCCAGTGTGCCTGCCGCCAGCTTTGAGCGATCCGGTGCAGTACTCCGGGCGCCCGATTTGGAGCCATTTTACGAAGAAAAAGAGGTATTGGGTCTGGCTGAAGTGATGGATTATGTATCGGTTGAGCAGGGTGAAGCAGACATGGTTAATAAGCTGTTAGATGCCCGGAGTGCCGGGAAACGGATTGATGGGCATTTAGCAGGCTTGTCAACTGATCTCATCAATATATACAGGACCGCTCTTGTCTTGACCGATCATGAGGTAACAACGAAGGAAGAAGCGCTTGATCGTATCAGAAGAGGGATGTATGTCATGATGCGAGAAGGGTCAGTGGCAAAAAACACATTGAAAGTGCTGCCGGCTGTTAATGAAAAGAATGCGCGTCGTTTCTTCTTCTGTACTGATGATAAACATGTAGATGATTTATTGTCAGAGGGAAGTGTGAATCATCAGGTGAAAATGGCCATTCAAGCAGGCCTCGATCCGTTTTTGGCATACCAATTGGGAAGCCTGAATGCAGCGGAATGTTACGGACTAGATACAAAGGGAGCAATTGCTCCGGGATTTGACGCCGACCTGCTCTTTATTTCAGATGTGGAAAATGTCACTGTCACAAAGACGATGGTAAAAGGACAAACTGTTGCTGAAGATAATAAAGCAGTCGGTCAGGCACAAGTTCATACGCTAACACCAGACCCTGCACTGCTTGATTCCGTTAACCTTGCTGCTCCTCTTTCCGAACAGGATTTTCATATGCCAATTAATCCCCAGCAGCAGATGAATGTCATTCAAATCATACCAAATCAGCTTGAAACACGCCTTGTGAGTGTTCCGGCTCCAGAAGCACACATTTTTCATCCTGATATTGAACTTGACTTGTTAAAGATTGCAGTCGTTGAACGGCATAAGGGATTAAAAGAAACGGGACTCGGTATTGTGAAAGGATTTGGTTTGAAAAGCGGAGCGATTGCAACAACCATTTCACACGATTCGCACAATATCATTGCTGTCGGGACAAATGACGCCGATATCGCAGCCGCAGTTAATAAGCTGCAGGAAATTGGCGGCGGATTAACAGTTATAAAAGATGGGGAAGAACTACACTCTGTTCCTCTGCCGATTGCGGGATTATTATCTGACCAATCTGCAGAATTGGTGAATCAAAGTTTAATGACGCTTCATGAAAAGCTCTCATTTATTGGTTTCAAAGACTGCTTTAACCCATTTTTGACGCTTTCATTCTTGGCTTTGCCTGTCATTCCTGACATCAAAATGACGACAACAGGGTTGTTTGATGTAAAGTCATTTCAGCATATAGCACTGCAATAAAAAAGATGCACTCCTAAGTGAGTGCATCTTTTTTTAAACCTCCATAATGATCGGAAGGATCATTGGGCGGCGTTTCGTTTTTTCATATAAGAACGGAGCAAGCGTATCCGTAATCTCATTTTTGATTTCTGACCATTGAGTGGTTTTTCGTTCCATGACTTTTTGTAAGTGGTTTGAAATGAGCTCTTGAGCGTCATTGATCAAATCGCCCGATTCTCTCATGTAAACAAACCCTCTAGAAATCAAGTCAGGGCCCGCTGAAATCTTAAAGTCATCCATATCTATGCTGACAACGACGATCACAAGACCTTCTTCAGAAAGAATTCTGCGGTCGCGAAGCACGATATTTCCAATATCACCGATACCGCTACCGTCGATGTATACTGAACCGGATGGGATTTTACCGGCAACTGAAGCTTCATCGCCTTTAAGCGCCAATACTTCACCATTATCCATGATAAAGCAGTTTTCTTCAGGGATGCCGCAATCTGTTGCAAGCTTGACATGCATCTTTTGCATTCTGTACTCACCGTGAATCGGCATGAAGAATTTTGGCTTGATTAAACGCAGCATCAGCTTTTGTTCTTCCTGTCCGCCGTGGCCTGATGTATGGATATCATTAAGAGGTCCGTGAATAACCTCGGCCCCCGCACGATACAATTGGTTAATTGTGCGGCTCACGCTGATTGTGTTGCCTGGGATAGGGGATGAAGAAAATACGACTGTATCCCCAGGATTGATAGAAATCTGCCGGTGTGTGCCATTTGCAATTCTGGATAAAGCCGCCATCGGTTCCCCTTGGCTTCCTGTACACAGGATCGTTACTTTATTGGCAGGGATGCGATTGATTTCGTTATGTTCAATAAACGTATTTTTAGGACAGTTAATATAGCCGAGAGTTTGTCCGATTTCGATAGCCGATTCCATACTGCGTCCAAATACGGCAACTTTTCTTCCATTTAATACAGCAGCCTCAATTACCTGCTGCAAGCGGTGAATATTCGACGCAAATGTAGCGAAGATAACTCGGCCGTCCACCTTGCGGAAAATGTCATGAATGCTTTCTCCGACACGACGTTCAGACATAGTGAACTCTGGGTTTTCACTGTTTGTGCTGTCTGAAAGGAGACACAGAACGCCTTCTTTGCCGATTTCGGCCATTTTCGTTAAGTTTGCCGGCTCGCCGACTGGAGTAAAGTCGAATTTGAAATCTCCAGTATGTACGATGTTTCCGGGCGGCGTTTTTACAACAATACCGTAGGAATCCGGAATACTGTGTGTTGTTCTAAAGAATGACACAGCCGTTTTGCGAAATTTTACGATATCATCCTCACCGATGATGTTAAGCTTAGTCTGTCTTAATAATCCATGCTCTTCAAGTTTATTCCGAAGTAAGCCGATCGCGAGTTTACCGCCGTAAACGGGAATATTGACTTGTCTAAGCAAGTACGGGATGCCGCCTATGTGGTCTTCGTGCCCGTGCGTAATAAAAAGCCCTTTAATTTTATCTTCGTTTTTGACTAAATACGTGTAATCGGGAATGACGTAATCAATACCGAGCAGTTCGTCCTCGGGAAACTTAATCCCCGCATCAATCAGCACAATTTCATCCTGAAACTGCACCGCATACGTATTTTTACCGATTTCGCCCAGTCCTCCGAGGGCGAAAACAGCAGTCTGATCATTTTTTACAAATTTCATACCGCTCATAACTCCAATACTTTAAAATTTTCACTCTGTTGTTCATATTCTAAAAAAGCACCGTCAACAGGTGTGATAAATTCAATATTAAATTTCTTGTCTTTCAGTTTTGTTCTGACGTCACGCTCTGATACGCCTTCAATATAAAGTGAATCTGTTTTTTCCCGAACAGGTACTTCCTCAGCTTTTTTTTGATAAAATACCTTATAAATCATCCAAATCTCTCCTTAAATGCCGTATGTTAGACTCGCCTTACTCTATTATATTCGAAAACGGAATATAAGGAAAGTCTTGAGCAAAATAAGGACCTTTGAAAAAGTGACAGATCCCTTATCAGGCAATGACTTTCCTGCGGAGCATTCCGTTCCATTGTCTTCTGAGCTTCTTTTTTAATTTCCTAAGCATAACGCAGGTCCCTCCTTCAATTGTTACTTGTCCAAGGTTGTTATATACAAATAGTATACGGAGTTTAGCACGGACTTTTCGTGGATATTAATGGAATTTTATTTAGTTTTTGAGGGAAATGGTTTGCTGAACCGGAATCTTTTTGTATGATGAGTGTGGGAATTGCAGATTAAGACATAAAGGGGAATAACGATGGACTCAAAATTAATCTTTTTCGATATTGACGGCACGATATATGATCATGACAAAAAAATACCGGAAAGTACAAGAAAAGCGGTAGCAGAGCTTCAGCGGCAGGGACACCATGTGTTTATCGCCAGCGGGCGGTCCCCGTTTCTGGTGAAACCGATTTTAGAGGAGTTAGGCATTCACTCATTTATCTCCTACAATGGTCAGTATGTCGTCTTTGAAAAAGAAGTGATTTATAAGAATCCGCTGCCTGAAGAGGCTATCAGAAGATTGTTAAAGCAGGCGGGAGAAGGAAGCCACCCGGTTGTGTTTATGGCTGAAGATACAATGAAAGCAACTGTTGCAGATCATCCTCATGTCTTGGAGGGAATCGGCAGCCTGAAGACCGACTATCCTGAAACCGATGACCTCTTCTATGAAGGAAAAGACATTTTTCAGCTTCTGTTGTTTTGCCAGGATGAAGAAGAAAAAGTTTATGCGGCTTTTCCTGAATTCGATCTTGTGCGCTGGCATGAGCTTTCGACTGATGTTCTGCCGCGCGGCGGATCAAAGGCGGAGGGGATTAAAAAAGTAATCGAGCGTCTTCCGTTTGATATCAGCGATACATATGCCTTCGGCGACGGATTAAATGATCTGCAAATGATTCAGTTTGTCGGAACAGGCGTTGCCATGGGGAATGCCGTTCCTGAATTAAAAGAAGTTGCGGATTTTGTAACAAAGCCTGTAGACGAGGATGGAATTGCTCATGCTGTCAAAGAATTAGGCCTGCTAAAATAAAAAAGCGGCTGGCACTTAGAGTGTCAGCCGCATATTTTCTTTTAGCGGTCTATCGCAATCGCATTTTCAGGTTCTTTAAAAGGATTTTCTTTATCGATATGATCATAAAACATGACGCCATTTAAATGGTCGATTTCATGCTGAAATACAATCGCCGGAAATCCTTTTAAACGAATATCAATTTGTTCACCCTCCAGTGTTGTTCCTTTCACTCTGATACGAGCATAGCGCGGAACAAAGCCGGGAATTGCCTCATCAACTGACAGGCAGCCTTCACCGCTAGTTAAGTAGCTTCTTTCAACGGAATGGCTGACGATCTTTGGATTAAACAATGCATAGCTGTATAACTTCCCGGAAGCATCTTCTGCATGGACTGCGATCATCCGTTTATTAATATTAATTTGAGGAGCCGCGAGTCCCACGCCGGGACGCAGCTTATATGTTTCAGCTAATTCCGGATTTTGGCTGTTTTTTACGAATTCAATCATATCTGCCAGCTGCTGTTTTTCTTCTTCTGTGGCAGGCAGCCCGACAGGCTCTGCTGTCACTCTTAGGGCAGGGTGGCCGTCGCGCACGATGTTTTCCATAGTAATCAAGAAACTTCACTCCTAAAGCTTAATATGTAAATTATATCGGATTTCTTCGTAAAGGTGCAACGAAACAAATGACCAGCCGTAAATGGCTGGTCAGTGTTTTACTGTGTAATGATTAACAGCCTCCGCCTAAATAAGCAGCTCCGACAATGATTAACAGAATGAATAAAACAACAATTAACGCAAATGTGCGGCCATATCCTGCTCCGCCATATCCGTAACCATAACTGCAGCAGCCTCCGCCGTAACCATATCCATAACCGTACATGAACATAACCTCCTCTTTTAATTACGCCAGAGCCTTGTAGTAGGCATAGCGTCTACAATAACCTATGTAAAAACAAAAAAGTTGTATGGTCATCTGTCCTGATTTTTCACGATTTAGATTTGATTTTTTGTTCAGCAAACCATGAGATAACCATCTGGCTATTGTCAAATATCTTTATGGATTCTATAGTAGAAAATGTCAAGATTGGGGGATTTAACGTGAAAGACAGAATAAAACGGCGACACGGTGTGAAAATCGGAGCCTTTTGCGCTTTGAGTTTACTTTTAACCGGGTGTGTGGGACAGGATCCGCTGGACTCACTTCATGACTCATTAGAAAAAGTCGCTGATCTAGAAAAGCCGTTTCAAGAAGAACAGAAAACGCTCGAGGAATTAGAGAAAAAAGAACATGCTCTTTACAATGATGTCATCAAGCTTAATATGGATGATTATAAAAAAATCGTTTCTTTATCAAATGAAGCGCTAGAGAATGTAAATAAACGTGAAGAACATCTGAAGCTTGAAAATGAGAGCATCGAGAAATCCGAATCAGAATTTGAGGAAGCAAAAAAATCCGCTGAAACTATTAAGGATAGACACATAAAGAAAAAGGCTGAGACTGCGGCAGATCATATGGAAAAAAGATATGCAGCATACAGCTCTATGTCTGAAGAATATGAAAAAGCCATTAAACTTGATAAAGAACTGTATAAGCTTCTGAAAGACAAAGACTTGACGCTGGATAAGCTTGAACAGCAGATCGAAAAAGCAAATGCTTCTTATAAAAAAGTCCTTAAACAAAGCGGAGAATTTGATGTGCAAACGGAGAAATATAATAAAGCCCGCGAAGATTTATATGACGCCGCAGGCTATCACATAAAAAAAGAGCTGACTATGATCAGCTCTTTTTTTAAATTCTATTCAAAATTTAAATTTCTATTGTAGTACAGTGTGATAGGTTATACTAGTACAGTTTGAGGTGCAGGTTGCATCTGTTTTTTTATAGAAAATGTAAAGCGAATACATTTATTGAAAATCAGCGATGAAAACGATTGACGGTTCTTCTTTATATGGTGTAAACTAATCCATGTTAAGCGGTGTTGTATTAGTTTTTTACAACTTCGAAATAATACAGTTCAAAGCAGAGTGTAACTATCCTACATAAATGGTTTCGGCAAACTGGGGATCGGCTAAAATATATACGACTTACTGCTGATACTTTAGGGTACCCTAAGTTTGTATGTATAAAAGGAATGCACGTCTAATGACTGTTTAAAAGAAAGGAAGAGGTGACTTAGTATGGCTGCAAAAACGAAAAAAGTAATCGTTGATAGTAAGAAGCAATTTGATGCCATTAAAAAGCAGTTCGAAACGTTCCAAATTTTAAATGAAAAGGGAGAAGTCGTGAATGAAGCGGCGATGCCTGATTTAACTGATGATCAATTGAAAGAGCTAATGCGCCGTATGGTATTTACGCGTGTGCTTGATCAGCGCTCTATCTCATTAAACCGTCAAGGACGTCTCGGATTCTACGCTCCTACTGCGGGCCAAGAAGCTTCTCAGATTGCTACGCATTTCGCGCTTGAAAAAGAAGACTTCGTTCTTCCGGGATACCGTGATGTGCCTCAGTTAATCTGGCACGGCCTTCCATTATATCAAGCGTTCCTGTTCTCTCGCGGACATTTCCGGGGTAACCAAATGCCTGATGATGTGAATGCCCTTTCTCCACAAATCATTATCGGTGCTCAATACATTCAAACGGCCGGTGTTGCGCTAGGTCTTAAAAAACGCGGTAAGAAAGCTGTCGCAATCACTTACACTGGTGACGGCGGAGCTTCACAAGGGGACTTCTACGAAGGAATTAACTTTGCCGGCGCTTATAAAGCACCTGCGATCTTCGTGGTACAAAACAACCGTTACGCGATTTCAACTCCAGTTGAAAAACAATCTGCAGCAGGCACAATTGCACAAAAAGCAGTAGCTGCCGGTATTGTGGGTGTACAAGTAGACGGAATGGATCCACTTGCTGTATACGCTGCAACTGCTGAAGCACGCGAGCGCGCGATTAACGGCGAAGGCCCGACACTGATTGAAACACTGACATTCCGTTATGGCCCGCACACAATGGCTGGTGACGATCCGACTAAATATCGCACAAAAGAAATCGAAAACGAGTGGGAGCAAAAAGATCCGCTTGTACGCTTCCGTGCGTTCCTTGAAAACAAAGGCTTATGGTCTGAAGAAGAAGAAGCAAAAGTAATCGAGGATGCAAAAGAAGAAATTAAGCAAGCAATCAAAAAAGCGGATGCTGAGCCTAAACAAAAAGTAACTGATTTAATGAAAATCATGTTCGAAAAAATGCCTCATAACCTTGAGGAGCAATTTGAAATTTATACACAGAAGGAGTCGAAGTAAGCCATGGCGCAAATGACAATGATTCAAGCAATCACGGATGCGTTACGCACAGAACTGAAAAATGACGAAAATGTCTTAGTTTTCGGAGAAGACGTTGGTGTTAACGGCGGCGTATTCCGTGCGACAGAAGGATTGCAAAAAGAATTCGGTGAAGACCGTGTGTTTGACACGCCTCTTGCTGAATCTGGTATCGGCGGTCTTGCCCTTGGTTTAGGCTTAAACGGCTTCCGTCCGGTAATGGAAATCCAATTCTTTGGATTTGTTTACGAAGTAATGGATTCAGTTTCTGGCCAAATGGCTCGTATGCGTTACCGTTCTGGCGGACGCTGGACTTCACCTGTAACCATTCGTTCTCCGTTCGGCGGCGGTGTTCATACTCCTGAGCTTCACGCTGACAGCTTAGAAGGTCTTGTTGCACAACAGCCTGGTATCAAAGTTGTTATTCCATCAACTCCTTACGATGCCAAAGGACTTTTGATTTCTGCGATCAGAGACAACGATCCTGTTGTTTTCTTAGAGCACATGAAGCTTTACCGTTCTTTCCGTCAGGAAGTTCCTGAAGAAGAATACACAATTGAGCTTGGCAAAGCTGACGTAAAACGTGAAGGTACTGACCTTTCAATCATCACTTACGGCGCAATGGTTCATGAATCATTAAAAGCAGCTGAAGAGCTTGAAAAAGACGGCATTTCTGCTGAAGTTGTTGACCTTCGCACAGTCAGCCCGCTTGATATCGACACAATCATTGCATCTGTGGAAAAAACAGGCCGCGCGATTGTTGTTCAAGAGGCTCAAAAACAAGCCGGCGTTGCTGCGAACGTAGTAGCTGAAATCAATGACCGTGCGATTTTGAGCTTGGAAGCGCCTGTACTTCGCGTTGCTGCGCCTGATACAGTATTTCCTTTCTCTCAAGCGGAGAGCGTATGGCTTCCAAACCATAAAGACGTTCTTGAAACAGCTAGAAAAGTACTTGAATTTTAATCAAATTGCATAATCGGGAGGGAGCTGAAACGCTTTCCCTCCATTATATATGTGTTTTCAATGCTTACGATGTAAACTTTAAAATTGCTTAATCAAACTAGGAGGTCGAGAACTGTGGCATTTGAATTTAAACTTCCAGATATCGGGGAAGGTATCCACGAAGGCGAAATCGTAAAATGGTTTGTCAAGCCTAACGATGAGGTAGACGAAGATGATGTACTGGCGGAAGTCCAAAATGATAAAGCAGTAGTAGAAATTCCTTCACCTGTTAAAGGAAAAGTATTAGAATTAAAAGTTGAAGAGGGAACAGTTGCAACTGTTGGACAAACGATCATTACGTTTGATGCACCTGGTTACGAAGACCTTCAATTTAAAGGCAGCGATGAGTCTGGCGACGCAAAAACTGAAGCGCAAGTTCAGTCTACTGGTGAAGCTGGACAAGATGTTGCGAAAGAAGAGCGTGCTGAAGAGCCTGCTAAAGAAACTGGCGCAGGACAGCAGGATCAAGCTGAAGTTGACCCGAACAAACGCGTGATCGCTATGCCTTCTGTACGTAAATACGCTCGTGAAAAAGGCGTAGATATTCGCAAGGTAACTGGTTCAGGCAACAACGGACGTGTTGTGAAAGAAGATATCGATAGCTTTGTAAACGGAGGAGCACAAGAAGCTGCGCCGCAAGAAACGGCTGCACCTCAAGAAACAGCTGCTAAACCGGCTGCTGCACCAGCTCCAGAAGGCGAATTCCCAGAAACTCGCGAAAAAATGAGCGGTATCCGTAAAGCAATTGCAAAAGCGATGGTTAACTCTAAACACACTGCTCCTCACGTAACACTAATGGACGAAGTGGACGTAACAAACCTTGTTGCACATCGTAAACAGTTCAAACAGGTTGCTGCTGATCAAGGCATCAAGCTGACATACTTGCCTTACGTTGTAAAAGCTCTTACATCTGCACTGAAAAAATTCCCTGTTTTAAACACGTCAATTGACGATAAAACAGATGAAGTAATCCAAAAACATTATTTCAACATCGGTATCGCTGCTGACACTGAAAAAGGCTTGCTTGTGCCGGTTGTAAAAAATGCAGATCGTAAAGCGATCTTTGAAATTTCTGATGAGATCAACAGCCTTGCAACAAAAGCTCGTGAAGGCAAGCTTGCTCCAGCTGAAATGAAAGGCGCATCTTGCACAATTACAAACATCGGTTCTGCCGGCGGACAATGGTTCACTCCGGTTATCAACCATCCAGAAGTTGCGATTCTTGGTATCGGACGCATTGCAGAAAAAGCGATTGTTCGTGATGGCGAAATCGTAGCAGCTCCAGTCTTAGCTCTTTCTCTCAGCTTCGACCACCGTATGATCGACGGAGCGACTGCGCAAAATGCACTCAATCACATCAAGCGTTTACTGAACGATCCACAATTAATTTTAATGGAGGCGTAATGTTATGGTAGTAGGAGATTTCCCTATTGAAACAGATACTCTTGTAATTGGTGCGGGACCTGGCGGCTATGTAGCTGCCATCCGCGCTGCACAGCTTGGACAAAAAGTAACAGTCGTTGAAAAAGGAACTCTTGGAGGCGTTTGTCTGAACGTTGGATGTATCCCTTCAAAAGCGCTGATCAATGCTGGCCACCGTTATGAGAATGCTAAGCATTCTGATGACATGGGAATCACTGCTGAGAACGTAACAGTTGATTTCACAAAAGTTCAAGAGTGGAAAACTTCTGTTGTTAACAAGCTTACTGGCGGTGTAGCAGGTCTTCTTAAAGGCAACAAAGTAGATGTAGTAAAAGGCGAAGCTTACTTCGTAGACAGCAATTCAGTTCGTGTAATGGATGAGAATTCTGCTCAAACATACACGTTCAAAAACGCAATCATTGCGACTGGTTCTCGTCCTATCGAATTGCCAAACTTCAAATATACTGAGCGTGTTTTAAATTCAACAGGCGCTTTGGCTCTTAAAGAAATTCCTAAAAAACTCGTTGTCATTGGCGGCGGATACATCGGAACTGAGCTTGGAACTGCGTATGCAAACTTCGGAACTGAGCTTGTCATTCTTGAAGGCGGAGATGAAATTCTCCCAGGCTTCGAAAAACAAATGAGTTCCCTTGTTACTCGCAGACTGAAGAAAAAAGGCAACGTTGAAATCCATACAAACGCGATGGCTAAAGGCGTTGAAGAAAAGGCTGACGGCGTAACAGTCACTTTCGAAGTAAAAGGTGAAGAAAAAACCGTTGATGCTGATTACGTATTGATCACTGTCGGACGCCGTCCAAATACTGATGAACTTGGTCTTGATCAAGTCGGTATTGAGATGACTGACCGCGGTATTATCAAAACTGACAAACAGTGCCGTACAAACGTACCTAACATCTATGCAATCGGTGATATCATTGAAGGACCGCCGCTTGCTCACAAAGCATCTTACGAAGGTAAGATTGCTGCAGAAGCGATCGCTGGAGAGCCTGCAGAAATCGATTACCTTGGTATTCCTGCGGTTGTCTTCTCTGAGCCTGAGCTTGCATCAGTCGGTTACACTGAAGCACAGGCGAAAGAAGAAGGCCTTGACATTGTTGCTGCTAAATTCCCATTTGCAGCAAACGGCCGTGCGCTTTCTCTTAACGAAACAGACGGCTTCATGAAGCTGATCACTCGTAAAGAGGACGGCCTTGTGATCGGTGCGCAAATCGCCGGCGCAAGCGCTTCTGACATGATTTCTGAATTAAGCTTAGCTATCGAAGGCGGCATGACTGCTGAAGATATCGCTATGACAATTCATGCGCATCCAACATTGGGTGAAATCACAATGGAAGCTGCTGAAGTGGCAATCGGAAGCCCGATTCACATCGTAAAATAATAGAGATAACATAAAAAACAGCCCCGCTTTAAGCGAGGGCTGTTTTCCTTTATTTAGACAGTACATGCTGTAATGGTTTAATAATGTCTTCTTTCTTTTTCACACATCCCTCTATTTTCACAACGACATGCCGCTGATCAACTACCATGAGAGTAGGGACGGTTTCGATTTCATCTTCCCAGCCTTTTCTATTATCGTATACCTTCATTTTATCTATTTGATCAGGATAATCCTTTTCTAAATCAAGCAGAGCATCATAATATGACGCCTCTTGATCAATTTGATTTTCATCAGAAAAAAATAGGATTTGAGTATGATGAATGCTGTCAATTCGGCTTTTTTGTATTGGGTTGATTGTGGAAAGGGTGCAGCCCGATAAAGCAAATACTATCATCAGTATGGGAAATACCGCGCGATATCGCATCTATCTTCTCCTCTGTATAAACCATAGTAAACTAGTTTTAGTTTATCACGAGTAACCGCGTCATCTGCTTCTTGTTACCTAATTGTTATATAATTGAAACCGTTTTTAAAGAGAGATAACATTCCTTTAAACCCAATACTCTGAACGCACATTTTATTCATCGCGAATCATTTGAAATTTCGTTACACGATTCAAAAAAAGTTCAAGAAAACATGAAATCACCATGTCTTTTCAGCATAAGTATCGAATGAAAGCGTTTGTTATGAAGATGATGATTCATATAACCGAAAAGAAAAAACATGTTACATTAAAAGTTTTTCTAAATAAATGTGTTATACAGTTTGTTGTTGACATTTTAAATGTGACATATTAATATAATACCAATAAAAGAAATTAAGCGTTTTCAAAATTAAAAGAAATGGGGAATGAGAGATGGGTACGATTGTTTGCCAAGATTGTAACGAAGCCATTCATTACTTCGAGGATGAGAAGGTTACAACGTTATACGGAACATGCTGCGGACAATGTCAGTGTCCTCTTGATGAAGAGTAAGAAAAAGCATGCGGCTTAGCCGCATGCTTTTTGTATTTATTGAATAGCTTTTTGCTCTTTTATAACTCGAATCATGCTTAGAGTAGAGTCCTCCGGTCCTTGAACTGGAAGTCCGGCATCAATGTTTTTGAAGATGTAGCTGATGTTTTCTTCTGTAATAATCTCGCCGGGGATAAAGATAGGAATTCCAGGCGGATACACCATTACAAATTCAGCGATAATCCGTCCTGCTGCTTCTTTTAATGGAACAACTTCTGTATTCGCATAGAAAGCGTCACGCGGCGTCATCGCCAGTAACGGGATTTCTGGAAGCAGTACCTTTGTCTGTTGATGGGTAACATCATTTGCTGACATTTGACGCGCAATCTCTTTTAAAGCTTCAACAAGGCGATCCGCATCGTTTTGGCTGTCACCAGGCGTGAAGATACACAAGATGTTATAAAGATCTGAAAGCTCTACTTCAATATTAAAGGATTCCCGCAGCCACTTCTCGACATCATGTCCTGTGAGCCCAAGATTTTTAACTGAAATAATTAATTTTGTCGGGTCATAATTGTAAGCTGCTTTAGAACCAAGAATTTCTGAACCGACACAGTAAATGCCCTCAATTTGGTTCAGACGTTCTCTCGTCTGGTTGGCAAGCTTCAACGTTTCTTCAGCAAGCTGGTAGCCCTCTGTCGCAAGACGTTTTCTGGCGACGTCCAAAGAGGCTAGAAGCAAATAAGAAGTAGACGTGGTTGTCAGCATGCTGAGTATCGATTGCACTCTGTCTTTAGATACAAGGCCTTCTTTCATGTTTAGAATAGAGCTTTGTGTCAGTGATCCGCCTAGCTTATGCACACTTGTCGCGGCCATGTCTGCACCTGCCTGCATCGCTGAAAGCGGAAATTGGTCATGAAAATGAATATGAACGCCGTGTGCTTCATCGACCAGAACCGGCACATTAAAGGAATGGGCTAATTCTACGATGCTTTTTAAATCAGCAGCTACTCCGAAATATGTCGGGTTGATCACTAGAAGCCCCTTGGCATCAGGATGTTCACTCAGCGCCCGTTTAGCGGATTCAAGTGTAATGCCGTGAGAGATGCCCAGTTCATTGTCAATTTCAGGATGAATAAAGATTGGGACAGCTCCGGAAAATACAATAGCTGACATAATGGATTTGTGCACATTTCTTGGAATGATGATTTTATCTCCAGGTCCGCAGACAGCCATCACCATTGTCATGATTGCGCCGCTTGTGCCCTGAACAGAAAAAAAGGTGTGGTCCGCGCCGAAGGCTTCGGCCGCCAAATCCTGCGCTTCTTTAATAATGCCTTTAGGCGCATGCAGGTCATCTAATGGTTCAATATTAATCAAATCTATACTTAACGCGTTTTCACCGATAAATTGTCTAAACTCTGGATCCATTCCTGCCCCTTTTTTATGGCCGGGAATGTGGAATTGAACAGGCTGTCTGCTTGCGTGCTTTTTCAGGCCTGTGTATAAGGGTGTTTCATGTTGCGACAATTGTTTTCCCACCTTTGTAGTAATACCTATGCATATTAGTGTGTATTAAAATCAGTTTCTCAACCGTTTTTTAGACGTAAAACAAATGAATTATATTATGAACTTGAAAGAATGTAAAGAACAATTTATGATCAAATAAAGATGCTTTTTGTAAAAGGAAAGCGAATTTATAAGGAGTGAAGAAAATGGAATACCAATATCCCATGAATGAAGATTGGACAACCGAAGAAGCAGTGGATGTGATTGCATTTTTCCAGCAGGTTGAGCTGGCTTATGAAAAGGGAGCCGATCGTGAAGAACTGCTTAAGGCGTACCGGCGTTTCAAAGAAATTGTGCCGGGAAAAGCTGAAGAAAAAAAGCTATGCGGCGAGTTTGAGGAACAAAGTACATACTCTCCTTATCGTACGGTCAAGCAGGCGAAGGAATCTGACCAGGCAAAGATTAAGATGTAAAAGGAAAAGAGCCGGATGAAAGATCCCGGCTCTTTTTTATGCTTGTGATACTTTTTGGGTTAAGCGATACAGAAATGCAAGCTGCTGGAAGGCATCGTCGATTCGCTGCAGAAATTCATCGTTATTTATACTCAGCACCTCATCTTTTGAAAGCTGTATACCGCATAACAGTTCGGCTTTCTTTATGGTCTGCAAACGTTCAAACAATGTCTTGAGTTGTTCCTTGTCCATTTCTGACTGCTTATGGACCCCTGGCTTTGTGTGATCCGCAGACCAAACGAAGCTGTCTGGAATGTGATTTGTAACGCTGTCTTGATTCGCTTCAAGCAATTTGCCGTATTCTTCTTTTATAGGGGACTCATAAATGATCGCGAACCATACAAAAACATGGCTCTCCCACAAGCCGATTTGAAAATGCGGCAGTTTTTTATAGCCTCTTTTGCTATTGGCAAAAGCCACCCAGCTGTCTGCGGGAGGGTTGACTGATCTTCTTGCATGCTTGGCCACATGGGGGAACATTTCATCTCCGGTTAAAGCAGACAATGTCGGGGCAAAGTGCTCGCCTAGAGCAGTCAGCTTCGGACGAACCCGCTCTTTTAACACCTCCATGCGCGCGTCTAAGCCGTCTATTGTAAATGTGTGAAAGTCTTCTTCAGTAAAACGCATTTGTGTCATGATTTTCCTCCTTCATGCTAAGTATACATATTTTATCACAGTTAGAACGCGCAGCAAAAAGATGAGCACGCGTTTGAAGAGAGGGGGAATGTGGTAATAAACGAATAGGTAAACACACAATTTTCAGAATCATGTTACAGGTAAATAGAAGAATCATAGGATATAAGAAGTATCATTGTTGAATGGCAAAATGGGATGCTTTTTTAAAACAAATGATCTCTGGAAGGGGCGAAAGACAATGAGGCAAGTTGTGAAAGAGGGATTTAGGGAAGAGAAAAACAACCGTGTAGCTGTCTGGAGACTAGAGGTTGATTATGAATTGGCAACCCTTTATGAGGCAATGCAAAAGGAAAATGACGAACAGATTGAACTAAGCAAAAACAAACTTGAACGTCTCAGAAAAGAATGGATTCGCCTCAACGGGTAAAAAGCTATAGTAAAAACGAACCGCGTGAATGGTTCGTTTTTACGTGAGAAGGCATATTTTTCATTTTCCTTGCTTTTTCACTGCCGTTATCAGTATTCTATAAAATAAAGGTCTACATAGAAAAGAGGTACGCATGAATGACAAATTGGACGGAAATTGATGAGACTGCAAAGAAATGGATAAAAGAAGCAGGCGCAAGAATTAAACAGTCGATGCACGAAAGCCTGACAATTGAAACAAAATCAAATCCGAATGATTTAGTCACCAATATTGACAAAGAAACGGAAAAGTTTTTTATTGACCGCATTCAAGAAACCTTTCCGGGGCATCGCATACTTGGAGAAGAAGGACAAGGAGATAAAATCCACTCATTGGAGGGTGTCGTCTGGATTATCGATCCGATTGACGGCACGATGAATTTTGTGCACCAGCAAAGAAATTTTGCAATCTCAATTGGTATTTTTGAAAATGGAAAAGGCAAAATCGGTTTAATTTACGATGTGGTGCATGATGAACTGTATCACGCGTTTAGTGGTAAAGGTGCTTATATGAATGAAACGGAGCTGTCTCCTTTAAAGGAAACCATTATTGAAGAAGCGATTCTTGCCATTAATGCAACATGGGTGACGGAAAACAGAAGAATTGACCCGGGTGTGCTGGCGCCGCTTGTGAAAAGGGTGAGAGGAACACGCTCCTATGGCTCTGCCGCTTTAGAACTGGCAAACGTCGCTGCGGGAAGAATTGACGCTTACATTACGATGCGGCTTGCTCCTTGGGATTACGCAGCCGGGTGTGTGCTGTTAAACGAAGTAGGGGGCATCTATACAACGACTGAAGGTGAACCGTTCACCTTTTTAGAAAATCACTGTGTGCTGGCCGGAAACCCATCTATACATAAAACAATATTGGAAGAGTATCTTCATGCTGAAAAATAGACCATTTGAACAGGATGACCTCAGTTGGTTTGAGGAAATTGCGGAGGCTCATCCTGTTTGAAAAAAGGAAGAGTTTGGGGAAAAAGATGCAGAAAGCTATATGATCTCCTACTCGATGTATAACGGATCATGGCTTGTATGGGAAAAAGACGGCCTGCCTGTTGCCGTCAGCTATCATCTCGAATGGGTTCCTTCCAACGGAAAGCCATGGCTGGGAACTGTGCTGATTGATCCTGCTGAAGAAAGAAAGGGACATGCCAGAGAGATCATTGAACAGATCGGCCAATCGCTGAAGGAAAAACACAGAGCGCTATTTACAGCGGTTCCGATTGACCGGAATGAATGGATCCGGTTTTTGAGCCAGTGCGGCTTTGAACAGCTCAAGACGGAGAAAGATGAGGCAGACAAGTCATACATGATCATGGTAAAGCCTTTAGTTTAAGCTGCCGTATACATGACGGCAGCTTATTTTCATGCACAAAAAACCTCCCAATCTTTAACCATCGATTGAGAGGCGAGCTTGGTGATGAACCAAGGGGTTTATTTTTTTACGGCGTGTATATAATGAATGGTTTCAAACGCTGACAAATCATCCGTTCGTTTCTTGAAGAAAAGGTCATTAATTTCAGCTGGTGTGACATGTTCATAGATGAGTAAACCAGCTGAATCTAATGCTTTTTCGATTTCATGATAAGTAAAACACGATTTCATCGGTTCACCGGCTGCTGAAGCCAACTTCACCATATGTTCAACTCTATTAGACATTCCTTTTGTTTCAAAGAGCGTTTCGTCTGCATAATCAAAAACGATAGAGCTTCCCGAGGGAACATGGGCAAATAAATGGTTAAGCAGGCTTTTATTTTCTTCTTTCGTCAAGTAATAAGAAACTCCTAAAAGGCTGAAGAACGTTTTTTTGTTATCAAAGCCTTCATCTAAGAGAGGCTGATATGAAAACGTTTTGGTAAAGTCCATAGGAACCAAATGAAGATTCGTTGGGATAGTCAGCTGTGCATGATCCAATCTTTTCTTTTTCAATTGCTGTGTAGCGGGGTAATCAATTTCAAATATATCTAAGCTGTTTTCCAGCTCTGGATGCCGAAAACAGAAAGTATCTAACCCGGCGCCAAGAATGACATACTGTTTTGCCCCCAGCACCACTTCGTTGCGCAATACTTTCTCACAATATGCTGCTCGAGCTAAGGGCGTAGGGGAAAGCTGGACTTGTGTAATCCACTTCAGCATTTCCTCTGGGTCATCTTGAAACTTCAAGGCAATATCCTTATTGAAAAACTGTATGCCTTGTATCATATTTTGACTAATGTCGGAAAACTCTTTTTCAGAAATAAGGTCTTTTGCAATATAATCGTCAAAAATTTTAGGTGTGTCATATTGACTGTGATAGGCTCGGCTAAAAGCAGATAGTAAAGCTGTTAAACTGGACTCATTTTCCTTCATATCATGTCCTCCTGATAAACAAAAATAAGATTCCCCCGGCCAGGAGAATCTTATTATACACACAAAAATATTAATAGTAAATTATAGCATAAATAAAAAATTTTGTCAATATATTTGGGTTGGAAGAGTAAGATTTTTCTCTTTTATTTGTTAGCTATTACTTGTAATACATAACTGCAACATGACCTGCTTTTGTGAGAGTCTTATATTAATCCGCTTTGCTCATACGGAACAACGTCATCATGATCGCCGTGCATCATGAGCATCGGTGGCTCCTCGCGATGGAACTTAAGCGGCTTGAGCCTAGCTTTAAAATCTCATGTAAATTTGCTCTGACGCAGCAGTCGGGATTAGGATTTTCATGGTGTGGAAAAGGTCGCCTTCTACCCAATCGCCTTATAAATGTCGTAGAAATGACTTCTGCATCTTTTAATGGTAAGCCCCGCCGGAACCTCTTTTGACATCATTAAACCCGTTTTTTAAAACAATCGGCTGATTTGGCGGATAATGACCGGGTTTGTATGTGCGCAGTCTGCGATTTATTCAGAGGTAAGGTAGGCAGTCCGCACATTTGAAAATTAACATATGTCCGGCTGTCGTGAAACAGCTGCTGATTTTCAAAAAAACTTGAAAATCAAGAAAAAGCCTGAGATATCTCAGGCTTTTCATTTAGAAATTACAAACCGACGGCATTCCAGGCTGCTTCAACTTTTGCGGCGTCAGTTGAGCCATAAAGGTCACGGGCAGACTGAATGAGGGCGGCCTTCGCATCTTTGAAAGTGGAATAAGGCGTAAGATACGTTGTTAACGCACGGTAATAAATCTGCTGTGATTTAGAAATGCCTAGTTTTGTAATAGTATTGTAAGCGGCTTTGTTTGGAATTCCGCTGTTTATGTGTACACCGCCGTAATCGCCTTCATCTGTATTCGGAAGGTTTTGATAGTTGGCGTAATTGTCAGGCTGGTCATATTTTGTCGGATTGGACAAGCTGCGGAGAGCCGGCTGGCTGACCGTAATGTCTTCACCGATATCCCAGTCTTCTGTATCAGTAAAGTAACCGAACACATCAGAGAACGACTCGTTTAATGCCCCAGGCTGATTTTCATAGACAAGGTTGGCTGTTTCTTGAGTGACACCGTGTGTCATTTCATGCGCTGTCACATCCAAGGAGCCGGAAAGCGGGGAGAAGAAGGAGCCGTCTCCGTCACCGTAAATCATTTGATCCCCTGTCCAAGCGGCGTTATTATACTGGCTGCCGTAGTGAACAGAAGAAACGATTTTACTGCCTTTGTTGTCATAGCTGTTCCGTTTAAACGTCGAGTAAAAATAATCGTACACTTTACCCAGGTTATAGTGGGCGTCTACAGCTGCGCGCTGTGATGAAGTTGTGAATTTATTTGTTGTGCTTGAGACTAGCGTTCCCGGAAGGCGGCTTTGTCTGTTTTGTAAATCATACGTGATAATTTGAGTGCCGGTTGGTTTTGACAGATCTCTTAAAACATATTTGCCGCTCTCATAAGAAATATTCAGAGGAACTGTTGCACCTTTTAGTGTGGTCCCTGATCCTGTTGCGGCTGCATGTTCTACTTTATTTTGCTGTTTTAAAATGCTGCCTGTTTCGGCATCCACTAAGACTTCCCAGTTCGCGGGTTCAGGTTCAATATAGCGAATTGTGACATCGTAAGCCAGACGATAGCTGCCGTCCTCTGTTTCTACCGCTTTTAACTCCGCTTTATCGCTGTTTTTTGCGCTTCCGTTAGAAACGGCGTCAGGTGATTTGCCAATGGCTTTAAAAGCGAGTGCCAATGCTTTGTCAGAGGATACCTTTTTGCTGTTTTTTGTTTTTGAAGCAGACTGATTGTGCAATTCTCCATTGATCGCATAGACTTTGTCAGATTTATCGACGTGAACGATCACTTGCGAATCTTTAATAGGCACTCCGTTAATGACAGGCACGTATCGAAAGTGCTTGTACCCAAGAACGTCAGTTGTGCTTTCCACAAGTTTCAGTCTTTTGGCGGGATCGCCTTTAAACACTTTGCTGTTCTTTTTCAAAAACTGTTTGACAGCTTTGTCATTTGGAGCAGAGAGCTCTGTTTGTGCAATGGCGCTTTTGGGAAGAAAGTTTGTTTGATTCTCCTTAAGCTGGTAATTCTCAGCAGCCTGAACACCCGGAAGGCCGATTGATAAACTCATAAACGAAGCAGCGACAACGACGGACAATTTTTTACCTAAACCCACAATAAATCCCCCTTTTTGAAAATACTGAAAAATCTTTATATCGTTATATTAAACGAGCAATCTAGCATTCTCAACAAAAACTAACATAACTAGACAAAATTGATAGAATTGTCCTGTGTTTATTTTTGTTGAATAATATCAAGATGAGTCAAGTGTCATGTGCTGGATGATTGCAAGAGTTATGCCGTCTTTTCATCAAAGGGGAGATGAGAAATTTTTGGTTTTTATTGAAACTTTTTAACAAGTGGCTTGTCTAACCGAATGAGGCCTTAATAAGAAGTAAAGGATTGTTGTACGTGTTGGAATTATTCAGTCATTATATATTCATTTTGAACAGATACACTGCAAGAGCTGCTGCAGCTAAAGGATCAGCACCAATCCGTTTTGATTTTAAGAGAATGTCAAGAGCTTTCTTATGAAGAAATTTCCGAAATCTTAGGCTGGAGCCTTTCAAAAGTGAAAACCACACTTCACCGGGCAAGATTGGAGCTCAAGAAAAACATGACGAATAGAAGAGAGGAGGAGCGGATATGACCTGCTTTCTAGTAAGAGACCTTCTCCCTCTGTATATAGAAGGTGATTGCAAAAAAGAACCGGAAAACTTCATTGAAGAGCATATGAACACCTGCGGCAGCTGCAGAGACATGTATAAACAGATGTCTGAGCCTTTTGAGTTTAAAGATGAACAAGCACCTCAAGATGCTTTTCTGCCTGAAGAAGAAATCCGTTTTAAACAAAGGTACTATGGTATGCTGATTATTAAAGCAGCCTTCTGGTTTGGAGTAGTGTTTGCTGTGATGCTGATCATCAAACTGCTGATCTAAAGGAAAAGCGCTTGCCGGATTGACGGACAAGCGCTTTTATTACATTAAGCCTGCGGATGAAGCATTTGGTAGATGGCTGCAAGCTGTTCTTGAGACAGAGCGCCAAAGAGCTTTTCATAAAAAATTGCCTGCTCCGTTGTCGCACCAGCTTCTAAAGCTGCATTTTTATCAAAGCTGTACGCTCCATCTTCTGAAACAATGGATGCCTGCAGAATATGAATCTTAAGGGAAACAGCGGCGAAAAATTGGTCAAGTGCGAGTGCTTCTTTTTCTGTGAAGCCGAGCTCAACAGCTTTTTCTGTATCAAATTTGTAGCTGCCGTCTTCAACATACACACATTGTGAAACAACATCAAAAAATTCAGAGGTCGATTCCCACAATTTCGCAATGATTTGAGCCTCTTCTTGTGTCATTCCTAACTCGACAGCTTTTTCACTGTCAAAATAATAAACCCCGTCTTCTTCATATATACATTGATTTAATAAATCTAAAAATGCATTCAGGTCTTTATGTGTGATTGTCTCCTGCAAAGCAGGTGTGCTGTGACTAACTGTTTTTGCGCTTGCGGCATCAGGTCCGAAAGTTAGCAGGGTGGCTGAGGTCAGTGCGGCGGTTGTAAGTATGGCTTTTTTTACAAATGTTTTTTTCATGTTTCGTCTCTCCCTTTTGTGAATTGTGGTGCAATTCCCATTATAGGGAGAGGCTGGTGCCAGGAAAATAGGCTTTATGGTAGTTTATGTATATCAATGTCGAACCACTTTTGTTTGGTTAAAGATGTCATATTTAGAACGAATGTCCATGAATGGATATCGTTTTGCTTCTTCCCGCCTAGGAAACAGGGGAGATAAGCCTTACGCCACGAAAAAACACCGCATTCATTTGCGGTGTTTTTGATTACAATGTCTTTAGCAAGGATAAGCTTTTAATCGAGCAATCCTTGCTCACGCATTTTCTTTTTTAACGTAAATCCGCTTCCCATCACGGCGCAAACGAGTACAATGCTGGCGATAATGCCCCACGCGCTTTTTTCGGCGATAAAGACGCCGATCAGCATTATGCTGAAAACCGCTGCAAATGCAAATAATAATAAAAGCCAATTCATTTTTTTCATATTTCCATCCCCTTTTACGTCTTATGATAAGTTTACAGAAAAACGTGACGCTTTTAAAGAGGATGTGTGGTATAATATGAAAGTTATCTAATTTTTTTAGGAGATGAAAAAGTGAAACTTCGAAATGATCTTCGCAACATCGCGATTATTGCCCACGTTGACCATGGGAAAACGACTCTAGTCGATCAGCTTTTACACCAGGCTGGTACATTCCGTGCCAACGAACAAGTTGCTGAACGCGCAATGGACTCAAACGACCTTGAACGCGAACGCGGCATTACAATTTTGGCGAAAAATACTGCGATTAACTATAAAGATACACGTATCAATATTTTGGATACCCCTGGACACGCAGACTTTGGGGGAGAGGTAGAACGGATTATGAAAATGGTTGACGGCGTACTGCTTGTCGTTGACGCATATGAAGGCTGTATGCCTCAAACTCGTTTCGTTCTGAAGAAAGCTCTTGAGCAAAACTTGAACCCGGTTGTTGTTGTGAACAAAATCGACCGTGATTTCGCACGTCCTGAAGAAGTGATCGATGAGGTTCTTGACCTGTTCATCGAGCTTGATGCAAATGAAGAACAGCTCGAATTCCCGGTGGTATATGCTTCCGCGATTAATGGAACAGCTAGCCTTGATCCGAAGCAGCAAGATGAAAACATGGAAGCTTTATATGAAACGATTATTAAGCATGTTCCAGCGCCTGTTGAGAATGCAGATGAGCCGCTTCAATTCCAAGTTGCACTTCTTGATTATAACGACTATGTAGGTCGTATCGGAATCGGACGCGTTTTCCGCGGTACGATGAAAGTCGGTCAGCAGGTTTCTCTTATGAAGCTTGACGGTACAGCTAAATCATTCCGTGTGACAAAGATCTTTGGTTTCCAAGGCTTAAAACGGGTGGAAATTGAAGAAGCAAAAGCGGGAGACCTCGTTGCGGTTTCCGGTATGGAAGATATCAACGTTGGTGAAACAGTCTGTCCTGTAGAGCATCAAGAACCGCTTCCGGTGCTTCGCATTGATGAACCGACACTTCAAATGACATTTGTCGTAAATAACAGCCCGTTTGCCGGCCGTGAAGGAAAATATGTGACTGCCCGCAAAATTGAAGAACGCCTTCAGTCACAGCTGCAGACTGATGTCAGCTTGCGTGTCGAGCCTACAGCTTCTCCGGATGCTTGGGTGGTTTCCGGCCGTGGTGAGCTTCACCTGTCTATTCTAATTGAAAACATGCGCCGTGAAGGCTATGAGCTTCAAGTGTCAAAACCTGAAGTTATCATCAAAGAAATTGACGGTGTACGCTGTGAGCCTGTAGAGCGCGTGCAAATTGATGTTCCGGAAGAGCATACAGGCTCTGTAATGGAATCAATGGGAGCGCGTAAAGGTGAAATGATCGATATGATTAACAACGGTAACGGCCAAGTCCGTTTAATCTTTACAGTGCCTTCCCGCGGATTGATCGGTTACTCAACAGAGTTCCTGTCATTAACACGCGGCTTCGGTATCCTGAACCATACGTTTGACAGCTACCAGCCGATGCAGGCGGGCCAAGTCGGCGGACGCCGTCAAGGTGTGCTCGTGTCAATGGAAAACGGAAAAGCGACATCTTACGGAATTCAAGGGATTGAAGACCGCGGTGTGATTTTTGTTGAACCTGGTACTGAAGTTTATGAAGGAATGATTGTTGGAGAGCATAACCGTGACAACGACCTTGTTGTCAATGTCAGCAAAATGAAACAGCAGACAAACGTCCGCTCTGCAACAAAAGATCAAACAACAACAATTAAAAAAGCGCGCATCATGTCTCTAGAAGAATCTTTAGAGTACTTAAACGAAGATGAATACTGCGAAGTAACGCCTGAATCCATCCGTTTAAGAAAGAAAATCCTCAACAAAAACGAACGTGAAAAAGCGGCTAAAAAGAAAAAAACAGCAGGATTGTCTTAATCCTTTGCAGAATTTGAAAAGATAGAACCCGTACGCTACAGGGGAGGGAATCTTTTTGAATGACGTAAGCGAACGCCTGTCGTTCTTCGCCGCTCTATATCAAGTGGACCGGCAGCCCGCAGCAGGCATGTGGCTGCTATACGGCACCATTTTTGTTTTAGCTGTTATTGTGTTTAAACTTGGATTTGCCAAACGGCTTCCGGTATTAAAATCGGCAGTGGTGTACTTATTTCTGGCTTTAGGCTGCACTGTTTTGACTTTTCTCGGTGTATTTTTGCCTGTGGCAGAGGGATTGGTCGTCGCTGCATTGATTTTAATCATTTACAAAATTCGGCTGTATCAGTCGAAAAAGGAACAGTCGGCAAAATCATAAAAAAAGACTCAGCATCTCGCTGAGTCTTTTTTTATTCTGTATGAATAGCTGCCGCTTTATTTTTTAACTTTTTCTTTCTTCTGCTGTCCCGGGTGAAACGTGAACTTTCCGGTTTTCAGCCGTTCTTCTGTTTTTTTGGCAATTCGTTCATGGCATTCCTGGCACATATATGTATGGATCGGACGGTTTCTCAGCCGTTTCGCGATCAGGGTTTCATCATCAATTGTTTCAATTTTATCACAAATAGAACATTGGACCCTCATCATATCACCTCTTTCACTCTACTATGTATTATATCATGGATCAGATGCTGTCCAAAATAAGAAAAAGCTAAAGCCCAAGGGCTATAGCTTAATCATTATTGTTCTTTTTCATATGATGATCAGATTGATCGTTTTGTTCCGTTTCCATTTCCTTCTCTTGCTTTTCGTTTAATTGATCGTTTTGCTGCTTGGTTTGCGGTTCATCTTCATCGTCAATCACATCGTTAGGCACTTCCGGAAGCACCCGTCCGACAATTGCGGCCAGTTCATCTAAAATCCCCGTAACAGGGCGGCCTTCACTGATCTCTCTTCCCATTTCATTGAGGCGGCTGACGGTATCAGGATCAGCAACCACGACTGCATTGGCTCCGTGCCGATCATTTTTTAAAGCCTGTGCCACAGAGTATTTAATGGTTTCGACTTTACTTCTATCCAGATTATCGTCAACGTCAATTCCTACTACAGCATATCCCCCGAGCACAACAGCTGTTGCATCCTTGACATCTGGCACTTTTTCAGCAATGCCGACAAGATGCTTGGCAATATCGGTTCTAGTTCCATTGTCTTTTGTTTCCTGAGATGTGTCCTTTACGTGAATCGGTTTTGTTTCCTGCTGTCTTGTTGATTCTTTTTCAATATTTTGCTCCTGTCTTCCCTGTTGAACAGCGCAGGCGGACAAAATGAGTGTGAGCTGTATGATAATGAAAAGAATTCGCACTTGCGGTTTCCCTCCTTGAAATGCATTCATTAATTTTATTGTTGAATTAACCTTCTATCTTTATTCACAAAAACATATATTTTAGCAGGCGTTCACCTTTTTCATCGTAAAAGAAGCAGGAAGAACTTTGACCCTTATATCAGGAGGCTGAGACTTGAGTAAAATTTATGTGTTAGATACGAATGTGTTATTACAGGATCCTAACGCTATTTTTTCTTTTGAAGAAAATGAAGTTGTCATCCCTGCTGTCGTTTTAGAAGAGGTTGATTCAAAGAAACGATATATGGACGAAGTTGGGAGGAATGCGAGGCACGTATCTAAGCTGATAGACGCGCTAAGACTGAAGGGGAGACTGCATGAGAAGGTTCCGCTTGATACGGGAGGAACGCTCAGAATTGAATTAAACCACCGTTCCTTTCACCAGCTTCAAGAAATTTTTATCGAAAAAACGAATGATAATCGTATATTAGCCGTTGCTAAAAACTTAAGCCTCGAAGAAGAGACGAAGGAAAACGGCAGGCCTGTGATCCTTGTTAGCAAGGATGTATTAGTCAGAGTCAAAGCGGATGCCATCGGCCTTCTTGCTGAAGATTTCTTAAATGACCGTGTTGTGGACAATGATGAGATGTACAGCGGTTATAAGGATTTATATATTAACCAGCAGTTATTTAGCTCTTTTTACGGAAAAAATCAAATTTCAGTTCAGGATATAAAGCAGCATGCTTTTTACCCAAACCAGTTCGCGTTAATGAAGGATGAATTAGGAGGATCGTCCTCAGCTGTCGGTATTGCGGATAAAACGGGTAAGGTCTTAAAAAGGCTTGTGTTTGATGATGAACACGTTTGGGGAATCAGACCGAGGAATGTCCAGCAGACCATGGCGTTAGAGCTTTTGCTGCGAGAAGATATTCCGCTGGTGACGCTGATCGGAAAAGCCGGAACCGGGAAAACATTGCTTGCTTTGGCAGCGGGGCTATTACAGACAGAAGATTTAGGGATATATAAAAAGCTGGTCGTGGCAAGGCCGATTGTACCTGTGGGCAAGGATATCGGATACTTGCCGGGTGAAAAAGAGGAGAAGCTAAAGCCTTGGATGCAGCCGATTTTTGATAACTTGGAGTTTCTGTTTAATGCCAAGAAACCGGGAGAGCTCGAGGCGATTTTGGCAGGGATCGGTTCGATCCAAGTAGAGGCGCTGACTTATATCAGAGGGAGAAGCATTCCCGATCAATTTATTATTATTGATGAGGCGCAAAATTTGACCAGGCATGAAGTGAAAACACTTCTTACAAGAGTGGGCGAAGGCAGTAAAATTGTCTTAATGGGCGATCCTGAACAAATTGATCACCCATATTTAGACAGTCTGAATAATGGTCTGGCATATGTCGTTGAGCGATTTAAAGGACAACCCATCTCAGGCAGCGTGAAGCTTTTAAAAGGTGAGAGATCCGGGCTTGCCCAGCTTGCCGCTGACTTGCTGTGATGATTTAAATGATTTCAATCTCTATTATATTGGTGATTGGCTGTACGTGATCAACTGGATCTTCAAAATAAATATGAACCGGGCCGCCTTCCTGAATCGGCTTGCCTGCCTGGCTGAAATGGACAATACTGTTCAGCGCGGTATCAAGAGGAACGGCGGCTTTACCGGAACTTGTAATAAATACGCATTGTGATGCAGAGCTGAGCGGCTCGGCATTTTTCAGCACACTTCCCAATTTCATTGCGAAGCTGCCGTTCATTAATTTCTGTTTCTCAAATTGTTTTTCCGTCTTTAATGTAGGCGGCGCAATCTGTCCTTCTCTAATAACACGTTCAGTATCCAGGCCAGATTCATTCTCAGCCGAATGTAAATTGATTTCTTGGCCGTCCCCTTTACGGTCAAATGAAAATTTACGATCATCAAAAATCCATACGCTCGGATCAATCGTAATTGGATATGTAACATTGCCTTTTACTTGTATAACGCTCATGGTATAACCCCCTTCTCTCAAAATTATAAAAGTTTTCGCATGAATTGTCACTTTGTGTAACAAATTATGTGTATTGAGATGCTCAGGGAGCGAGGGTGGTCGCATGGTATGCCGGCATAATGACGAACTGGAAGCGTTAGTGAAAGAAGCAAAAAAGGTGACAGACAAGGGAGAGGTGGCCAGCTACATTCCCGCTTTAGCAAAAGCTGATCAGCACGATCTCTCAGTAGCGATTTATTATTCCAATAATACTTGTCTGTCAGCGGGTGACGTAGAGAAAACATTTACCCTTCAAAGTATATCGAAAGTGCTCTCACTTGCCCTTGTGTTAATGGAATACGGCAAGGACAGAGTCTTCAGTTATGTCGGCCAGGAGCCGACCGGTGATCCGTTTAATTCAATTATTAAGCTTGAAACCATGAATCCGAGCAAGCCGCTAAATCCTATGATAAATGCCGGAGCACTGGTTGTAACCAGCTTGATTAAAGGACAAACGTCTAAAGAGAGACTCGATTATCTGCTTTCTTTTATCAGGAAACTGACAAACAACCAAGACATCACCTACTGCCAGGACGTAGCTGAGTCTGAATACAGCACATCAATGATTAATCGGGCAATGTGTTATTATATGAAGCAGTATGGGATTTTTGAGGATGATGTTGAAGCAGTAATGGATTTATATACGAAGCAATGTGCGATTGAGATGAACAGTCTTGATTTAGCGAAAATTGGGGCAGTGTTTGCGCTTAACGGCAGGCATCCAGAAACAGGAGAACAAGTCATTTCAAAAGATGTCGCAAGAATTTGCAAGACGTTTATGGTCACCTGCGGAATGTATAATGCAAGCGGAGAATTCGCGATTAAGGTCGGAATTCCTGCGAAAAGCGGCGTATCAGGAGGGATTATGGGCATTTCACCCTATGATTTTGGGATCGGCATTTTCGGCCCGGCTTTGGATGAAAAAGGGAACAGCATTGCAGGTGTAAAGCTTTTGAAAATAATGTCTGAAACGTATAGGCTGAGTATTTTTTAATTTATGTCATCTGTTTAAATCCTCTTGCATTTTCTGCTGATACCCTTTATGATAAATAGAAGAATTAGGTACTCGCCTGGGGAACGGAGGGATACTTTTGGCTTCAGAGATGATAGTTGACCATCGGCAAAAAGCTTTTGAGCTACTGAAAGTTGACGCTGAGAAGATTTTGAAGCTGATCCGAGTACAAATGGATAACTTAACGATGCCTCAATGTCCTCTATATGAAGAGGTATTAGATACTCAAATGTTCGGACTTTCGAGGGAAATCGATTTTGCTGTCCGCCTGGGATTGGTTGACGAAAAAGATGGAAAAGACCTTTTATACACATTAGAACGCGAATTGTCTGCTTTGCACGACGCGTTTACAGGTAAATAAATGATAAAACTCAAACTAATTAACAGTTTGGGTTTTTTTATAACCGCTTGCTTTTTCACCGTATAATGACGGTCTCTTTTTGTGCATTTCATCCGAATCGTATAGAGAATCTTCGTGTCATTTGATAAATTGTAGTAAAATAAAAAATATAAATACATAAAAACCATAGGTAATGGAAGTTGGAAGCAGGGAAGAGGATGTTATGTTAAAAAAAATGCTAAAATCTTATGACTACTCACTGATATTCGCAATTGTTTTACTATGCGGATTCGGTTTAGTGATGGTATACAGCTCAAGTATGATTACGGCTGTTTCTCGGTATGGGGTAAGCAGTAATTATTTCTTCATGCGTCAGCTGTTTGCTTTAATCGCAGGAGGCATCCTTTTTATTGTTATGGCCGTGTTTCCTTACAAAGCACTGGCTCATCAAAAATTTCAAAAGGTGATGCTGCTTGTTTCAGTGTTTGCGCTTATCTCACTGTTTGTATTCGGGCATGTTGCCGGAAATGCGCAAAGCTGGTTTAAAATCGGCGGAATGAGTATTCAGCCGGGTGAATTTGTCAAGCTGGTAGTGATTTTATATCTAGCAGCTGTCTATGCAAAAAAACAAAGCTATATTGATCACCTGTTAACAGGAGTTGCGCCTCCTGTGGTGATGACGGTTATTATCTGCGGTTTAATTGCTATGCAGCCTGACTTTGGTACAGCGATGATTATCGCCATCATCGCTACGTGTATGATCTTGTGCTCGGGTTTCAGCGGGAAGACGCTGGTAAGGCTTGTTTTGCTGGGTGGAATTGTCTTAATTCTGGTCAGTCCAATTATTTATTTTAATATAGATAACATTTTAACAGAAAAGCGTTTAGCTCGTTTTGAGAGTCTGGAAGATCCGTTTAAATATGCGAATACATCAGGTTTGCAAGTGATCAATTCTTATTATGCGATTGGGTCGGGAGGTATTTTCGGTCTTGGGCTCGGAGAAAGTATCCAGAAATACGGGTATCTTCCTGAGTCACATACTGACTTTATCATGGCCGTGATTGCTGAAGAACTCGGCATTTTTGGGGTATTGTTTGTTGTTTTCCTGTTGGGCTTTATCGTATTAAAAGGTTTCTATATTGCGAGAAAATGCGATGACCCGTTTGGAAGTCTTCTGGCAATCGGCATTTCAAGCATGATTGCCGTACAATCGTTTATTAACCTTGGCGGTGTCAGCGGGCTCATCCCGATTACGGGTGTTACGCTGCCATTCATCAGCTACGGAGGCTCTTCTTTACTGCTTTTATTGGGAAGTATGGGGATATTAATCAATATCAGCATGTTTGTGAAATATTCAGAGAATAAGAAGAAGAGAGAGTCCTTGGCGCCAAAGGGAATGAAAAAGAAACAGCTTGAAAAAACTGTTTATCTGTAAAAAACAAGTGTGTACACGTAAAGGGTATTCCGATATGATAGATTATATTCCATTCGGGTAAGGGGGAAAAAAGTTTGTCACAGCAATCGATACAAAAAGTGTTAGTAGCAAACAGGGGAGAAATTGCAATCCGTATATTCCGTGCTTGTACAGAATTGAATATTCGTACAGTTGCGGTTTATTCAAAAGAAGATTCCGGTTCCTATCATCGTTACAAAGCAGATGAAGCGTACCTGGTGGGCGAAGGGAAAAAACCAATTGACGCCTACCTGGATATTGAAGGTATTATTGATATTGCGAAAAGAAACAAGGTGGATGCGATCCATCCGGGATATGGTTTCTTATCTGAAAATATACATTTTGCAAGGCGCTGTGAAGAAGAAGGCATCGTGTTCATCGGTCCGACTTCTGAACATTTAGATATGTTTGGTGATAAGGTAAAAGCGCGTGAACAGGCGGAAAAAGCAGGAATTCCTGTTATTCCAGGAAGCGACGGCCCTGCAGAAACGCTTGAAGCAGTCGAACAATTCGGACAAATTCACGGTTATCCGATTATTATTAAAGCTTCGCTTGGCGGCGGCGGACGCGGCATGAGAATTGTCAGAAGTGAAAGTGAAGTCAAAGAAGCATATGAACGTGCGAAATCAGAGGCAAAAGCAGCCTTTGGCAATGATGAAGTATATGTAGAGAAACTGATTGAAAACCCTAAGCATATTGAGGTTCAGGTGATTGGAGACAATCAGGGCAACGTGATTCATCTTTTTGAACGGGACTGTTCTGTTCAAAGACGCCACCAAAAGGTGATTGAAGTAGCGCCGAGCGTTTCGCTGTCAACTGAATTGAGAGATCAAATTTGTGAAGCGGCGGTTGCGCTTGCTAAAAACGTGAACTATATAAATGCTGGTACGGTTGAATTCCTTGTCGCAAACAACGAGTTTTATTTTATAGAAGTAAATCCGCGTGTTCAAGTTGAGCATACAATTACGGAAATGATTACCGGTGTTGATATTGTGCAGACACAGATCCTTGTTGCCCAAGGCCACAGCCTTCACAGCAAAAAAGTCAACATTCCGGAGCAGAAGGACATTTTTACAATCGGCTATGCGATTCAGTCACGGGTAACGACTGAGGATCCGCAAAATGATTTTATGCCTGACACAGGGAAAATCATGGCTTACCGCTCGGGCGGAGGCTTTGGTGTTCGTCTTGATACAGGAAACAGCTTCCAAGGCGCCGTTATTACGCCATATTACGATTCACTGCTCGTTAAGCTATCAACTTGGGCTTTAACGTTTGAACAGGCGGCGGCCAAAATGGTTCGAAACCTTCAGGAGTTTAGAATCAGAGGAATTAAAACAAACATTCCGTTCCTTGAAAATGTCGCAAAGCATGAAAAGTTTCTGACAGGGCGATATGATACGTCTTTCATTGATACAACGCCTGAGTTGTTTAATTTTCCTAAACAGAAAGACCGCGGAACAAAAATGCTTACTTACATTGGAAATGTAACAGTGAATGGTTTCCCTGGAATCGGCAAAAAAGAGAAACCGGCGTTTGACAAACCGTTAGCTATCAAAGTAGACGTCGACCAGCAGCCTGCAAGAGGAACAAAACAAATTCTAGATGAAAAAGGCGCTGAAGGGCTTGTAAATTGGGTTAAGGAACAGAAATCTGTTCTATTAACTGATACAACATTCCGAGATGCCCATCAGTCTTTACTGGCGACTAGATTCAGATCGCATGATTTGAAAAAAATCGCTAATCCGACGGCTGCGTTATGGCCGGAGCTGTTCAGCATGGAAATGTGGGGAGGCGCGACCTTCGATGTAGCTTACCGTTTCCTGAAGGAAGATCCATGGAAGCGTTTGGAGGACCTCCGCAAGGAAGTGCCGAACACGCTGTTCCAGATGCTGCTTCGTTCCTCAAACGCTGTCGGCTATACGAATTATCCAGATAATGTAATTAAAGAATTTGTAAAGCAATCCGCTCAATCCGGCATTGATGTTTTCCGTATTTTCGACAGCTTAAACTGGGTAAAAGGGATGACGTTAGCAATTGATGCCGTTCGGGATTCAGGTAAAGTGGCTGAAGCGGCAATTTGTTACACAGGTGATATTCTCGATAAAACCCGTACAAAATATGATCTTGCTTATTATACATCTATGGCGAAGGAGCTTGAGGCTGCAGGGGCCCATATTCTCGGTATTAAAGATATGGCAGGTCTGTTAAAACCGCAAGCCGCATATGAGCTGGTGTCTGCGTTGAAAGAAACGATCAATATTCCGGTTCACTTACATACGCATGATACGAGCGGTAACGGAATTTATATGTATGCAAAAGCAGTAGAAGCAGGCGTTGATATCGTAGACGTGGCAGTCAGCTCAATGGCTGGCTTAACATCACAGCCTAGTGCGAGCGGATTTTATCATGCGATGGAAGGAAACTCCCGCCGTCCGGAAATGAACGTGCAAGGCGTGGAATTACTATCCCAGTATTGGGAATCAGTTCGCAAATATTATAGTGAATTTGAAAGCGGGATGAAGTCTCCGCATACTGAAATTTATGAGCATGAAATGCCTGGTGGCCAATACAGCAACCTGCAGCAGCAGGCGAAAGGAGTAGGCCTGGGCGATCGCTGGAATGAAGTCAAAGAGATGTACAGACGAGTAAATGATATGTTCGGTGATATCGTGAAGGTTACGCCTTCTTCTAAAGTAGTCGGGGATATGGCGCTGTACATGGTGCAAAATAACCTAACTGAAAAGGACATTTACGAAAAAGGCGAATCATTAGATTTCCCTGATTCTGTTATTGAGCTTTTCAAAGGAAATATTGGACAGCCTCATGGCGGATTCCCGGAAAAGCTTCAAAAGCTCATTTTAAAAGGGCAGGAGCCGATCACAGTCAGACCGGGAGAACTGCTTGAGCCGGTATCCTTTGAAGCGATCAAACAGGAGTTTAAAGAGCAGTATAACCTAGAGATTTCAGACCAGGATGCTGTGGCGTACGCCCTTTATCCTAAAGTCTTCTCCGATTATGTGAAAACTGCTGAAAGCTATGGGAATATTTCAGTATTAGATACTCCGACCTTCTTCTATGGCATGACATTAGGAGAAGAAATAGAAGTGGAAATTGAACGCGGGAAAACGCTGATCGTCAAACTGATTTCAATCGGTGAACCTCGGCCGGATGCAACTCGCGTGATCTATTTCGAACTGAACGGCCAGCCGCGCGAAGTGGTCATAAAGGACGAAAGCATTAAGTCTTCCGTTCAGGAAAGATTAAAAGCAGACCGTACAAATCCAAATCATATTGCGGCTTCTATGCCTGGAACTGTCATCAAGGTACTGACAGAAGCGGGTGCCAAAGTCAATAAAGGTGATCATTTGATGATCAACGAAGCCATGAAAATGGAAACAACGGTTCAGGCGCCATTCTCCGGAACAATCAAACAGATTCATGTGAAAAATGGAGAGCCGATCCAAACGGGAGATCTGCTTCTCGAAATTGAAAAAGCATAATCAAAAAGAGTGTATATCAGCTGATATACACTCTTTTTTAGTGAAGAACGAGATATGAAGACAGGAAAGTGCAGCAAATCGGGGGCTGATTCAAACGTGTGTAAAGGACGCATTGGTTGTCTGCTCACAGGTGCAGGAATGAGACAAGCTGAACAAGGAGGGATGCTTAATAAGCTTCGTATGATGATGGCTTCTTTTCTGGTAAGAATGAATGGACAAAGTTATTTTAATTAAAATCCTGTCCTAAACATCGACTGAACAGCGCGTTTAGCATTCATCATCGGTCGAGATGTTCCAAACCTTATATTAATCATCAAGTTGGAAGGATAAAAAAGACCAAAGCGTATAAGAGCTTTGGTCCTGTGTCTTATGCCCGTTTTGATTCGTAACGAAAGCGTGCAATCAATAATAAGAAGTAGCATAAAACCCCAAACAGGCATGCAATAAAAAATGAGTGCGCAAGCGCAAAGCCCAGCGCCAGTTCAGAATATACGATCATAATGCCGGACAGTGCCTGTAACATGATAAAAATAAGACACGAAATCCAGCCCCAAAAGATTTGCTTTTGTTCTTTATAGGAAGTAATCGCATGAACAGCGGCAACGATGATCCATACAAACAGGAGCAAGGCTGCAGCTCTGTGCCCCATTTGCACCCATTCGTGAAATTGGGTCGGAAGTCCATTGTTCAGCCTGCTGCACAGCGGCACATCAGGACACGCCAGACTGGATTCTGTATGTCTTACGTATGCGCCAGTATACACAACGATATAGGAATATATCAAAATACCTATCATGTGAAATTGCATTTTCTTGCCGATTTGAAGCGGTTTGACAAGTTTTCTGGCTGATTTATCAGCTTCAAATATAAGCAATGTTAATATTAGAACAGACGCAAAGGAAATCAGTGAAATCCCAAAATGAAGCGCCATAATAAGCGCGTTTGAACCGAATACAACAGCTAACGCGCCAAGCAGTGCCTGGAGAAACAAAAAGATAATGGACATGATGGCAAGAAACGTTGTCTCACGGAAAACAGGTGTGATTTTTCTCCATGACCAAAAGGCAAGGCTTAATACAAGAATAATTGAGATGCCGCTTGCGAATCTGTGGCTCCATTCAATAATAGAAGCGGGATTCAGTTCAGGGAAGAAGCGCCCGTGGCACAGCGGCCACTGTCTGCCGCATCCTTGGCCGGAACCTGTTTTTGTAACGAGGGCTCCCCCGATTAAAACAATAAGCATCACAAATGTAGTCAAAACACCGAGAGCTTTTAATGCTTTATTCATACAATATCCACCTTCTTAACAAACTGCTGCAATTTTTTATACGTACCAAGTGTAAGCGAATATGTGTTTTGTGGCAATTCTTAGAGCCCTTTGTTCACAAAAATATAATAGAATTACGACTTCTGGAAATGTATACTTGATTATTCATGCCGGGTCTGATAGAAATAAGGTAAACGCATTGGCGAATTGGCGATTGCCTTTTTCTCTGGTAAAATTCATAAAAAGTTCACAAATAAATTCCTGTTTCTCGTTTAATATTTAATAGGATGTTTTTTTACAAGTTGTTATCTTGTATGATAGAGTTGCAGGTTATTATGAACCTGCGTTAGGTTTGTAAGGGAGGTTTACGTTATGGCTAACTCCAGAATCTTAAATGATACAGCTATAGACGGACAAATTGAAGAAACAACGGCATGGAAAGATTTTCTGTCCCTCATTAAAATAGGGATCGTAAATTCTAATCTCATCACAACTTTTACTGGAATGTGGCTTGCTTTTCATATTTCCGGTTTAAGCTTTTTAGGCAATATAAACACCGTTCTTCTTACTTTATTTGGATCATCATTGATTATTGCGGGCTCCTGTGCGATCAATAACTGGTATGACCGGGACATTGATCATATCATGGAGCGTACAAAAGTAAGACCGACGGTTACGGGTAAAATTCAGCCGAATCAGGCTTTATGGTCTGGAATTTTGCTTGTTGCTTTAGGATTGATCATGCTGCTGATGACCACTGTGATGGCTGCTGTTATTGGTTTTATCGGAGTATTTACTTATGTTGTCCTGTACACAATGTGGACGAAACGCCGCTATACGATTAACACAGTAGTAGGGAGTGTTTCCGGAGCAGTGCCGCCTCTGATTGGATGGACGGCAGTAGAAGGAAATATCGGCGTCGTGGCATGGGTATTATTTATGATTTTATTCATTTGGCAGATTCCTCACTTCTTATCGCTTGCCATTAAGAAAACTGAGGACTACAGAGCCGCGAATATTCCAATGCTTCCAGTCGTATATGGATTTGAAGTGACGAAAAGACAAATTATTGTATGGGTTGCGTGCCTGATGCCGCTTCCATTCTTTTTAGGAAGCCTAGGTCTACCGATTGTGATTCTCGGATTGCTGTTAAATATCGGCTGGCTGATTCTTGGGTTGATGGGTTTCCGTTCAAAAAATATCATGAAGTGGGCGACGATGATGTTCGTTTACTCACTGAATTACATGACAATCTATTTCGTTGCAATGGTTGTCTTTACGCTTTTCTAAAAAATAGATACATTGCTTGTTTTATCGCTTCAAAATAACCGATGACAACTAGTGAATGCCGCCTTGACCTTTTGTTTAATCAGGCGGCTTTACTTTTATACATAGATGGCATTTTGAGTAAAAAAACTCATAATTTAAGAGAAGAGGAAATGTAAGTGCTTTATTGGGAGGCGGCCGGATTGCGATGGAATCAATCTATTTTCCGCCGCTGTATTGACCAGAAAAGGGGTTGGGTGAAATGGTAAAGCATTGGCGTCTTATCTTATTATTAGCCTTGGTGCCGCTTCTGTTAAGCGGATGTGGAAAACCTTTTTTATCCACGCTCAAGCCTGCTGGCGAGGTGGCTGATAAACAGTATGACCTGACAGTGCTCAGTACATTGATTATGGTTGTTGTCGTAGCAGTCGTATCTGTTATCTTCTTTTACGTGATTGTAAGATTCAGAAGGTCACGGGTTGGGGAAAACACGATACCAAAACAAGTGGAAGGGAATAAATTTTTAGAAATCACATGGACAGTAATCCCTATTTTGCTGCTCATCATTCTTGTTATCCCTGTCGTATTATATACGCTTGAACTCGCAGATACATCACCTATGGATAAGAAAAACCGCAAAGCCGAGGATGCTCTCGTTGTCAATGTCAGAGCGAATTTATATTGGTGGGAGTTTGAATATCCTGATTATGGCATTATCACAAGCCAGGAGCTGATCGTACCGACAGACCAGCGGGTTTATTTCAGTTTAAAAGCCTCTGATGTAAAACATTCTTTCTGGATTCCTTCAGCTGGAGGAAAAATTGATACCAATACTGATAACGAAAATACGTTCTTCTTAACGTTCGATTCAAAACGCAGCAAAGAGGCGGGAGATACGTTCTTTGGAAAGTGTGCTGAGCTTTGCGGGCCTTCACACGCACTCATGGATTTTAAAGTAAAGGCCCTTTCTGCGAAAGAGTTTCAGGCATGGACAAAAGATATGAAAAACTATAAGACGACAGCAGAAAATGATTTGGCTAAGCAGGGGGAAGAGCTGTTCAAAGAGAAAAACTGCCTGAGCTGTCATGCAGTGGAGCCGAATGATAAGCGTGCGGAGGCAGCAAGAACGGCACCAAATCTGGCGACTTTCGGTGAAAGGACAAAAGTGGCAGGGGTAAAGGATGCCAATGAAGAAAATGTGAAAGCCTGGCTGAAAGACCCTGAGAGCATAAAGCCGGGGAACAAAATGACAGGAACATATCCGAAGCTTTCAGACAGTGAAATGGACGCGCTTTATGAATACTTAAAAGGCTTGAAAGCAGAAAGCAAGTAGGGAAGAAAGGGAGATATTGGGGGAGGTCACATATGTTGAATGCGCTTACAGAAAAGCGGACGCGCGGATCTATGCTTTGGGATTATTTGACGACGGTGGACCACAAAAAAATTGCAATACTTTACTTAATCGCAGGAGGATTCTTCTTTCTTGTCGGGGGAATTGAAGCGATGTTTATCAGAATCCAGCTTGCAAAGCCGGAAAATGCTTTTCTCAGTGCTCAAGCGTACAATGAAGTGATGACGATGCACGGGACGACAATGATCTTTTTGGCTGCGATGCCGCTTTTATTTGCTTTGATGAATGCGGTTGTTCCATTGCAGATCGGAGCGCGGGATGTTTCGTTTCCATTTTTAAACTCGCTTGGTTTTTGGCTCTTCTTCTTCGGGGGCATTTTCTTAAACTTAAGCTGGTTTTTGGGAGGAGCGCCAGATGCGGGCTGGACGTCATATGCCTCGCTTTCGCTTCATTCCAAAGGGCACGGCATAGACTTTTTCGTCCTTGGACTCCAAATATCCGGACTGGGGACGCTGATAGCCGGGATTAACTTTTTGGCCACGATTATTAACATGAGGGCTCCCGGCATGACGTACATGAGGCTGCCTTTGTTTACATGGACGACATTTGTGGCGTCGGCATTGATTTTGTTTGCGTTTCCGCCGCTAACGGTTGGCTTGGCTCTTATGATGCTGGATCGGCTGTTCGGCACAAATTTCTTTAATCCTGAGCTTGGCGGTAACACGATTATTTGGGAACATTTATTTTGGATATTCGGACATCCGGAGGTTTATATTCTGATTTTGCCTGCTTTCGGCATTTTCTCAGAGGTCATCCCGGTGTTTTCCAGAAAGCGTTTGTTTGGATATTCTTCAATGGTTTTTGCGATCGTGCTTATCGGTTTTCTTGGCTTTATGGTTTGGGTGCACCACATGTTTACGACAGGCCTCGGACCGATTGCGAACGCAATCTTTGCAGTTGCTACAATGGCAATCGCTATTCCGACCGGGATTAAAATTTTTAACTGGCTGCTGACGATTTGGGGAGGAAATGTGAAATATACCACAGCCATGCTGTATGCCGTCTCATTTATCCCGTCCTTTGTGCTTGGTGGTGTGACAGGTGTCATGCTGGCGGCAGCAGCTGCTGATTACCAGTTCCATGATACGTATTTTGTTGTGGCGCACTTTCACTATGTCATTATAGGCGGAGTGGTATTCGGGCTATTAGCCGGTGTTCATTTCTGGTGGCCGAAAATGTTCGGTAAAATTCTGCATGAAACAATGGGGAAAATATCATTTGTCTTGTTTTTTATCGGCTTCCATCTTACTTTTTTCATCCAGCACTTTGTCGGTTTAATGGGCATGCCGCGCCGAGTGTATACCTTCTTGCCAGGCCAGGGGCTTGAAACCGGCAACTTGATCAGCACAATCGGGGCGTTTTTTATGGCAGCAGCCGTTATCCTCCTGCTTGTCAATGTCATCTGGACCTCGGTGAAGGGCGAATATGTCGGAGATGATCCATGGCATGACGGGCGTACGCTTGAATGGGCTGTTTCGTCACCGCCGCCAGAATATAATTTTAAACAGCTTCCATTTGTCAGAGGGCTTGACCCGCTGTGGATTGAGAAGCAGGCGGGACACAAATCAATGACACCGGCTGAACCGGTTGAAGATATCCATATGCCAAACGGTTCAATTCTGCCGCTGATCATTTCCTTCGGCCTCTTTGTCGCTGCCTTTGGTCTCTTGTATAGAACCGAGCACGCTTGGGGTCTGCCGGTGATCTTTATCGGACTTGGCATCACATTTTTTACAATGCTGCTCCGTTCATTGATTGATGATCACGGTTATCATATTCACAAAGAGGAACTGCCGAACGATGATAAAGGGGTGAAGGCGTAATGCAAATTGAAGAAAAATTCACCGCAGAGACCTTTCCAGCTTCTCCCGAAAAAGCAACACTGGAAGGGAAAAATAAATTTTTAGGTTTTTGGCTTTTTCTTGGGGGAGAGACTGTTTTGTTCGCGTCTCTCTTCGCCACTTTTCTTGCACTCCGGAATTCAAACGCCGGTGACCCGCCTACGACAGAAATGTTTGATGTCACACTCGTTTTTATCGCCACAATGCTCTTATTAACGAGCAGTTTAACGAGTGTATATGCGATGTATCATATGAAAAACTTTTCATTCGGGAAAATGCAGCTCTGGCTGGGGATTACCTTGTTATTGGGGGCGGGATTTTTAGGCTTGGAGATTTATGAATTTAAGCATTACACACATGAGTTTGGCTTTACCATCACAAGCTCGGCGCTTGGCTCATCGTTTTATACGCTTGTCGGCACACATGGTGCGCACGTGGCGTTTGGCCTCTTGTGGATCAGCGCGCTGATGATTCGCAATGCAAAGAGGGGCTTGAGCTTATATACAGCGCCTAAGTTTTACGTGGCCAGTCTTTACTGGCATTTTATTGATGTCGTGTGGGTCTTTATCTTTACCGTTGTATATTTAATGGGGATGGTGGGATAAACATGGTCGATAAAAAAAGCAGAGGACATATCAGCGGCGACCTTGAATATAAGAAAAAGAAGCATGCTCAGGAGATGAAATATCAAGTCATGTCTTTTGGCCTGATGATTGGCCTTACGCTCGTTGCGTTTCTGACTGTGGCAACAGACGGCATCGGCAGCTGGTTTACGATTCCTTTCATAATACTGCTTGCGGCTATTCAAGTGATATTTCAGCTGTATTACTTCATGCATATGAATCAGAAAGGGCATGAAGCGCCGGCATTGTTTCTGTATTCAGGTATGTTTGTCGCGTTCATTACGGTGCTTGCGTTTGTTACAATTATATGGTGGTAATTTGAGCAGCCGCCGGAGGTGAAGAAATGAATCAGTTAGACGTGTTTGGGTTTCGCGCTATGTGGAGCCCTTATCTTTTTTGTATCCTTTTAGGCATCACGGTGCTTTACATCTTTTTTTACAGATGGATGTCTTCAAAGCCTGACCGTCTTACGGGTAAAGAAATGGCCTGTTTTCTGTCGGCAATGCTGTTTTTATATGCAGCCGAAGGAAGCCCGATTGATCTGCTCGGACATATTATGTTCAGCGCCCATATGGTGCAGATGGCTGTTTTGTATTTAGTGGTTCCGCCTTTATTAATCGCAGGAATTCCTGCATGGGCCTGGGAAAAAATGATTTTTCAGCCTGCTATTAAGCCGTTTTTTACTTTTTTCTCAACACCCTTAATTGCATTGCTTTTATTTAACGGCATTTTTTCTCTTTATCATGTGCCGCTAATATTTGACACTGTCAAAACGGATACGCTTTACCATACGGTAATGACTTGGCTCATTTTCGTGTTAGCATTTTTTATGTGGTGGCCGCTCGTCCATAAGGTGGCTCGGCTTCCGCAGCTCAGCGGCTTGATGAAGCTGGGCTATATTATGGCGGACGGTATACTGCTGACGCCTGCTTGCGCCCTGATCATGTTTAGCGGAACGCCGTTATATGCCACCTATACAGATCCGTCTGCCTGGGCGGAAGCCATGAAGCTTTGTGTTCCTGCGGATATGCTGGGACAGGTTCCGTTAACAGGACCGGAAATGTTTAATACACTTCCTTTGTTAGAGGATCAGCAGCTCGGGGCAGTTATGATGAAAATTATTCAGGAAATTGTATACGGCGCTTTTTTGGCGATAGTCTTTTTTCAATGGGTGAAGAAGGAAAGGGAAAAGGATGGACAGGAGGAGCCGCCTTATATTCAGCAGACGATATCATAAAAGGTACAGCGGCAATTAGCTGTACCTTTTTTATTACATTTGAACGGTTTTCAGCATGTCGGAGATGTCCTGGATGAGTGCCTTACTTTTGGTCACAACCTGCACTGGGAACTCTTCTGTTTCTCCGTATTCCACTCCGTGCGGGTAATAGTGTTTTCCTAATAGAGGGGGCATTAATTGAATAACGGCGCGGCCGCTTCCGACATCGCCCTCTGTTGCATTGCCTTGAATCCGCAGGTAAAACGTTCCCTCAATCGTCGAAAACTTTCTGTCATAGGTCACTCTTTCATAATCCCATTGACCGGCTCTGATGAGTCCCTTGCTTTCCATCAAATCGTCCAAGAGGCTGAGCTCAGCCTTTACCCCTTCAAGTCCGCTATCAGTAAACTTCAACACTGACCCCTCCTTATAAAAATTACCTTTCCTGACAATCATAGTATGAAAGCGTTAAACTTTCAATGAATCTTCTTCTTTTGAAAGTATGCAAAAATGAAAATTTGACGAAAATATCACTAGATAAAAGGAGGTTTTACGGATGACAAAAATAAAAGATCTGATGACAGCTGACTTGCAATATTGCACGGTATTAGATAATGTATATGAAGCTGCGGTAAAGATGAAAGACGCGGATGTAGGAGCCATTCCGGTAGTTGATGAGGATGGAGAAACACTGGTCGGCATCGTAACTGATCGTGATCTAGTGTTAAGAGGCATCGCCTCAAAAAGGCCCAACTCCCAAAAAATCACTGACGCTATGACCGAAAAACCTGTCAGTGTCGAAGAGGACGCGCCAGTTGATGAGGTACTTCATTTAATGGCATCCCATCAGCTCAGACGGATACCTGTAACCAAAAACAACAAGCTGACTGGTATGGTCACGCTTGGCGATCTTTCCTTATCTGAACAAACAAATGAACGTGCCGGCAGTGCTTTATCAGATATTTCAGAGGACGAAAACAGAGAGCAAGGCTTTTTGCATTAACACATAAATCTTTGACATGTTAAATAGGCTGTATTGTAATGAGAAATAAGGCAAGACATGCAATTCACATCACGGGGGTGATAGATTGAAAAATATATTAAGAGCCATGGTTATCCTCTTGATCATTTGCGGAACTTATGTTCTGTTTATTCAATATGGGGCTGTTCCTGAAAAAAAATCAAATGACAGCGAGCCTCAAGTCTCTAACGAGGAAGCGGCAAGCGGCAAACGAATACATATGCCGACTTCAGGATTATTGTCCTTTATGGGCAAATCCGACGACGATGTAAAGAAAAAACTTGGGGAACCGGAACGTATTGACCCCTCGGCTTATGATTACGAATGGTGGGTTTACAATCAGGGAAAAGACCAATATGTGCAAATCGGGATGCTGAACAATAAAGTGGTCACATTATTTGCGGCGGGAAATGATATTAACGCAAAGCCCTTCAAAATCGGTGAGTCAACGGGAGAAGTATTTAAGACAACCCAGGTGGCTCCGTTTGTAAATGTAGAATATAAAGGAAATTCCTATCGGTTTGAGTTTTCTGAAGAGGACATTAACACCAGACCGACTGTAAAAGTAGGGAAGATGTACGTCCAGCTGTATATGGACAAATTTGAAGGGAAGCTATCCAGCATTAGGGCGTTTGATGCGCAAACCTTTGTTAAGCAAAGACCTTATGAGGTAGTGTACCGCGGTGAGTTAGTAGAACCGAAAACCGTTACGGAAGATAAGTGGAATGAGATCCAATCAACGAGTGAAAAGCAAATACTCGATTTGACCAATGTCATTCGTGTCAAACATGGGTTAGCTAAGCTTGAGTGGGATCAGCCAACGGCCGAAGTGGCTTTTGGCCACAGTGAGGATATGAAAGAAAACAACTATTTCTCCCATGTATCGAAGAAATACGGCACGCTGAAGGACCGCTTGGAAAAAGGTGATGTCGACTTTGAGCAAGCGGGAGAAAATATCGCGTACAATTATGTGGACGGTCCGGCTGCTGTAGAAGGCTGGCTGAATAGTGAAGGCCATCGAAAAGCGCTTCTAAATTCAGATTACACGCATCTTGGCGTCGGTGTAGACCGGAAGTATTACACTCAAAACTTTATTAAACGCTGATAGATCAGCCGCGGGCCACAGGTACCGCGGCTGTTTATTGTTTCTGCAAAGACTCAGATGAACCTTTCTCGATGGATACTGTGAGTGACGTCGGGACCAAAAAAGGCTGCAACGAGTTGCTGTCCAGCTCTTTTTTGATGAGGAGACTGACAGACGGCCGGAGCCAATTAGGGATCTTGTTCTGACGGGTTTCGGTACATGCCGCATCTAAACATTTACAAAGGGCTGGAATCTTGATTTCGAAACGAAGGTCTCGGCTAGGGATAAAGCTTCTGTTGTTCGACCTGAAAGCGCATTGAGAAATTACGCGGAGTTTGTTCTGCACTTCTTGTTTTAAGGGGAAATGCTTAAAAAATTTTTCTGTAAATATTAGGCGAACACTATGGCTCATAAACCGATACATTGTAGTAGGTACATTTTTCGGAGGGGGTGAGGATTGTGGCGAATCAACATGCCAATCATTCAATTAATGACTTTAAACAATTCGTTAAAAAACATCCCAAGCTAATCAAAGAAGTGCGCAAAGAACAAAGAAGCTGGCAGGACGTATACGAAAATTGGGTTCTCTTCGGAGAAAAAGACCCGATTTGGGATCCGTACAGAGAACCGGGGGCAGCCGCAGAAGCGGTAACCGACACATCAGAAAGAAATGATTTTGTTTCTAAAATGGTGACAGCTGTGAAAAAGATGGATGTCAATCAAATGAATGAACAGATCAATAAAATGAGCCAGTCGATCTCATCGTTGCAAAGCCTTCTCAACACATTTTCCGGAAGCGGACATAAGCAATCTCAGCCAGGACCCGGACAGCATCCTTTTTCTTTTCGGAAGGATTAATAAAGGAGAGCTTATATGCGCAAAGACGTTCAGGAATTTATTTTAGCAGATGAAGAACGAAAACGATTCTTAAGAGAACAGCCGATTTGGTACCGGAGGCTGGCGAGGAAGCCGGATGACCTGGCTTCATTTCAGCTTGAGATGATGAATTTTTATGAAAAAACCATTCCGCATCGGGTGAATCAGTTTACGAACGGGATTCAAATGGCACAAATGATGATGCAAATGTTCCAAGCGATGCGGACAAAAGATTAAAAGACCCGAAAATGGGTCTTTTTCATTGTGTAAACCAGTGTGGCTTTTACAACTCCATTTTTAAGGGCGGCTAAGCATTTTCCAATTGGCAGGTTTCATGGTAAACTAACAACTGGAGGTGCGTGCTATGTATGCGACGATGGAATCCGTGCGGCTTCAAAGTGAAGCTCAGCAGCTTGCCGAGATGATTCTGCAGTCGGAGACGGCTGAGAACTACCGCAATTGTTACAAGCGTCTCCAGGAAGATGAAGAGGCAGGGCGGATTATTCGTTCTTTTATCAAAATAAAAGAGCAATATGAGGATGTGCAGCGTTTTGGCAAATATCATCCTGACTATAGAGAAATATCCCGGAAAATGAGGGAGATCAAGCGGGAGCTCGACCTGAACGATAAGGTGGCCGACTTCAAAAAAGCAGAGACCGAACTGCAGTCTATTCTTGATGAAATCAGCGTTGAAATTGGGACAGCTGTATCAGAGCATATAAAAGTTCCGACTGGGAATCCTTATTTTGACGGTTTGTCTTCATGCGGAGGCGGCTGCGGATCAGGCGGCGGCTGCGGATGCAAAGTGTCATGACGAGACTGGCCGTCTCGTCTTTTACATATAAGAGAAATCAGGCAGGTGAACGTATTGGAGAATAGACGCCAGGGCATGATTGTGTATCTTCATTCTTTAAAGCAAAGCAAAATGCTGAGAAAGTTTGGAAATGTGCATTATGTGTCAAAACGCTTAAAATATGTCGTGCTGTATTGTGATATGGATCAAATTGAAAAAACAATGGACAAGATCTCGTCATATTCTTTTGTTAAGAAAGTTGTGCCTTCTTATAAACCGTTTTTAAAATTGGAATTTGAGTCAAAGCTCGATAAAGCGAAAGAATATGATTATAAAATCGGAATATAGCTGTATAAAAAAATCCCCGCAGGTTTCTGCGGGGTCCTTCTATTCCTTAACTTGTTAAGGAGAAGGCAAAGGGAGAGGAGAAACCGGAGGAAGAACTTATGGGGAAACGTAAGTCTTCTCCGCGGTTGGCAACAACATCCTCTGGATGCTGTTGCTTATAGTATGGACAATGATCCTTCCGCTTATACACTTGTAAATGAAGTTTAGCGCTCATTGTTTGAAAGAATGCTTTATGATAAGATAGGGTTGGTTTTTTTCTTATACATAACGGCGTCCGGCCGAACAAGGTAACAAAATAGCTTTTAGAAAAAGTGGTGTGGAACATGAGAGTAATTTCTGGATCAAAAAAAGGCCGTTCACTAAAGGCAGTGCCAGGAACATCAACGAGACCGACAACTGATAAAGTGAAGGAATCCATTTTCAATATGATTGGCCCTTATTTTGACGGGGGCAGGGGACTTGATTTATTCGCTGGAAGCGGAGGTCTTGGTATTGAAGCGCTTTCGCGAGGGTTTGACCATTGTATATTCGTTGACCGTGATTATAAAGCGATTCAAACGGTAAAATCGAACTTAAAAACATTAGAGCTTACAGCGTATGCAGATGTGTACCGAAATGATGCGGAACGTGCTTTGCATGCAGCTGCGAAAAGAGAAACGGGTTTTCACGGGATTTTTCTTGATCCTCCGTATAAGGAACAAAAACTAAAAGCGCTCTTAAGTGTGATAGACGAACAACAAATGCTGGAAGATGACGGTTTTATCGTCGCAGAGCATGACAAAGACGTCGAGCTTCCCGAAGCAGTAGGTGATTTAGTGATAACAAGAAAAGAAACCTACGGATTGACAGGGGTGGCGATCTATAAAAAGAGGGGGTTGTGATGTGACGAGTATAGCTGTCTGTCCCGGCAGTTTTGATCCGGTGACCTACGGGCATCTGGATATCATTAAACGGGGGGCTAATATATTTGATCAAGTGTATGTGTGTGTGCTGAACAATTCTTCAAAAAAGCCGTTATTCAGTGTAGAAGAACGCTGTGAGCTTTTGAGAGAAGTGACAAAAGACATTCCGAACATAACAGTTGAAACGTCACAAGGACTGTTAATTGATTATGCAAAAAGAAAAAATGCAAAAGCCATTTTAAGAGGCTTGAGAGCGGTGTCTGATTTTGAGTACGAGATGCAGGGAACATCCGTAAACCGTGTGCTTGATGAATCAATTGAAACCTTTTTTATGATGACAAATAACCAATATTCTTTCTTAAGTTCAAGCATAGTAAAAGAAGTGGCAAAGTATAAAGGCGCGGTATCAGAATTTGTACCGCCGGAAGTCGAGAAGGCGCTTCAGGAAAAATTCAGACAAGGATGAGTGTTTTGAGCTCATCCTTTTTTTGTTCCGTTTGTCAGTCTGTATGAAAAAATGAAAATGTACGTAAACAGTGCACATAACGTGACAGCAGGGCCAATCTGCACAAGCAGATTCCATCCACTGATAAGAGCTGTCGGCAGCTCACCTGTTTCAAGAGATTTAAAAACGTACTGATCATGGTCATTCCACGCGGTGTAAAGAGGTTTCCATAACAGAATGACAAAAACGGCGGCATAAATGCCTTGCAGCACACGCGCGATGAAGAATGGTTTAAATCTGATGTCCGTCTCTGATAAAATGCCTGCAACTTGAGCCTGAACGGAAAAGCCGCTGAACCCGAGGATAAAGCTGACGACAATGGCTTTTTGCAAAAGGGAGACATCTGTCTCGCTGACAAGCTTGCTTCCCATTGTAATTTCAAACATCCCTGATAATAAAGGAATGTCCAGCTGAGAGGGGAGCTGAAACAAGGTCAGTGCGCCTTCTGTGAGAATAGAGAGAATATCGGTCAGTTGTACGACAGATAACAAACGATTAAAGACAGAAAACAAAATAATAAAGCCGCCCACCATTAGAAGGGTTTGCACAGATGACGTTACAGCGTCGCCTAAAATTTTTCCTAAAGGTCTTTTTTCCGCAAGTCTTGCAGTGTGAAGAGCATGTAAAGCATCTTTGATTGAAGGCAAAGAGATGGTTTTGTTTCTCATGAGCTGCCGCTCTTCTTTACGCCCGTAGGAGCGCATCGTTAAACCGACAGCCAAATTTCCTAAATAGTGTGCAGATGCTAATAAAATACCTAATGACGCATTCTGAAAAAAGCCCACGGCGACAGCTCCAAAAATAAAGAGCGGGTTGGATGAATTGGTGAAGGAAGCAAGCCGTTCTGCTTCTACTCTTGAAATCTGTTTTTCCTGCCGCAGCCTTGCCGTCAGTTTTGCGCCGGCGGGGTTCCCTGATGCCATACCCATGGCCAGAACGAAGCCGCCGACACCCGGCACGCGGAAAATAGGGCGCATAAAAGGCTCGAGCAGAACACCGACAAACCTTACAATACCAAAGCCAATTAATAGCTCAGACAGTATGAAAAACGGCAGCAAAGACGGAAATACGACCTCCCACCACATGGACAGCCCGGTTTTAGAGGCTTCGAATGAGGCCTGCGGATGTGAGATGACAGTCGCTGTTAAAAAAATAAAAAACGCAGCAATCAAAAGTGTATGAATCTTCGACAAGTTCATTCTTACCTCCCCGACGCTAAAAATGCACAATGACATGTATATCATGATAAAATATGGTATGACTCGAAACGGCCAAGCAGTACCTGTCCTCTTGACCCTTTGTACTAATATACGAGCATAGGGGTTCAGTTTAGACCATAGAATTCGGTATACAGGGAATTCAGGCAGGAGGTTAACACGTTGGCCAAACCTAAAATCGGGTTAGCGTTAGGATCGGGAGGCGCCAGAGGACTTGCTCATCTTGGCGTGCTTTCCAGTTTACATAAGCACCAAATTGAAGTGGATATGATTGCGGGGAGCAGTATGGGCGCTTTGGTCGGCAGTTTCTACGCCGCGGGGCATGACGTGGAAACGATGAAAAAAGTCGCCAAGGCTTTCAAACGGCGGCTCTATGCTGATTATACGGTACCGAAACTCGGTTTTTTGAGAGGTGACCGTGTCAGGCAGCTCGTGCATGCTTATACATTCGGCAAACCGATTGAGGAACTCAAAATCCCTCTTGGAATTGTCGCGTGTGATCTGCAGACAGGGGAAAAGATTGTTTTCCGAAAAGGATCAGTATCAGATGCGGTGCGGGCAAGCATCAGCATACCAGGCATTTTTATTCCGCAGAAGCTGGACGGACGGCTTCTTGTAGACGGCGCGGTCGTCGACCGTATCCCAGTGTCTGTTGTAAAAGACATGGGGGCTGACATTATCATCGCCTCAGATGTCTCCAGGGTTCGAAAAACCGAAAAGGCGGCGCATATTTTTGATGTAATCATGCAAAGTATGGATATACTCCAAAATGAATTGGTGCGACATCAGACGATCGCCGCTGATATCATGATTCGCCCTTCTCTTGAAACATACAGCTCCAGCTCGTTTGCCAATATAGAAGAGATGATAACAGCAGGCGAGCAGGCAACAAACCGAATGATCAGCCAGATAAAAAAAGAAATAGAGAATTGGGAGGGCTAATAACTTGCTACGCAAAAAACATTTTAGCTGGATGCTTGTCATCCTCATTCTGATTGCCGTTTTATCATTTATAAAACTGCCATACTATATTACAAAACCGGGAGAAGCGACAGAGCTTGGTTCACTAATAAAAGTGGAGGGAGGCTACTCGGAAACAGGGAGTCTCTCCTTAATGACTGTCAAAGTGGGACCGGCTAATCCATTTACATATGCATGGGCTAAGATGCATCCCTATTATGAAATCGTTCCTGATGAAAGCATCAAGGAAGAAGGCGAATCAGATAAGGAATATATGAAACGGCAGCTTCAAATGATGAAAAGCTCACAGGAAAATGCCGTCATCGCCGCATATCAAAAGGCAGGAAAAAAAGTAAGCTATTCCTTTAACGGCATCTACGCAAGCTCAGTGGTAGAAAACATGCCGGCGAAAGGCAAAATAGAAGTCGGCGATAAAATCATCAGTGCAGACGGAAAAACCTATCAGTCTGCTGAAAAGCTGATCGACTATATCAGCAGCAAAACAGCCGGGGATAAAGTAACGTTAAAAATTGAAAGAGAAGGAAAAGAAAAGACCGCCACCCTTACTTTAAAACAATTTCCTGATGACCCTGGCCGTGCTGGAATAGGAGTTTCGCTGTATACGGACAGAAACGTCAAGGTGAAGCCTGATATTGATTTCGAAATCGAAAATATCGGCGGCCCATCAGCGGGATTAATGATGTCGCTTGAAATTTATAATCAGCTGACAAAAACAGATGAAACCAAAGGCTATGACATTGCAGGCACCGGTACGATTGATGTCGACGGAAAAGTAGGACCGATCGGCGGCATTGATCAAAAAGTCGTCGCCGCAGACAAAGCCGGTAAAGACATCTTCTTCGCTCCGAATCAAAACGGCGCCAGCAATTCTGATTATCAAAACGCAGTAAAAACAGCGAAAGACATTGATTCAGACATGAAGATTGTGCCTGTTGATACGATGCAGGATGCGATTGATTATTTGAATAAGCTGAAAGCGAAGAGCACCTGAAATCCAGGTGCTCTTTTTATATGCTCAAAAAACGGTGTTCATCCTCGTCATATCGTATCGGGGCATGTCCGTATTCTTGTATATCAAATTCGGTTCTAAGGGGCTCTTCTATCGCAAGGCTGTAGATTCTGCTTGCTTTAATGTCCAGATCGAGAGCAGGGTGGGAAAAGGAAGACAGCTTACTGACAAGCGGAACGGACAGCGTCTTTTTCTTTTCTGATAAAAAAGCCTGTCCTTTTTTCGTCATCCCAAGAAGTCTGATATAAGGGACCTCCTCGTCATTGATCAGCCGGTGAATCTCCTGTTTTTTCGTTCTCGTTAAAATGTGTGTGTTCATCCGCTGAAGCCTCGTCCACGTATATCGCTTTGTTTTGAGAAGCTCCATAAATTCCTGATAGGAGCTGGCTTTTCTGATCGAACGGAGGATTCTGTTCTCCAGTCCTTCCTCAACCTCGTATATTTGCTGTAATTCTAAGGCTGTGAGAGTCGAAAGGCTGTATTTCAAATAAGAAAAATAGCTTTCTGGTGTATGCCACAGTCCGAAAGTCTTGCGGTAATCGGCTAATTCTCGTGCAGCTGCTTTGGGAAGAAACGGAACGCAGTCATCAAAAGGCTTTTCAATCAGGGCTTTTCTGATGCTGGTCGCGCTGGCAATATACCTATCTTCATCAGGAAGGTCAGCATCATGATAATCCGAGGAGATTCTCGCTGTCGTATAGGGCTTCATTTCATATCCGCCGGAAAGAATCGATTTTACATAGTGGTACCCCAGAATGTTGTTCGGCTTCGACATATCAAGTCCGTTTTCTGTATGTAAAATGGAATTGAAGGCGATAGCAGCTGCTGATGGATAACTGGCACCCTTTTTAAGCTCTTCTTTTATACATTGATCAAACGAATCTTTATGCTCATCCATTATCTTTGCGGATTCTAAAAACGGCTCAATCTGTCCGTTCTCACTCCCGAAAAACAGTGCCTCGCATCCCAGGTTATTCAAAGTGGAGACGCTGCCGCTTGCGAAAATCTCCGCTTTTTGCACCGCGTAAAGATAAGGCAGTTCGACTACGAGGTCGACTCCGCTCTGAAGCGCCATTTTTGTGCGGGCCCATTTGGATACAACAGCAGGCTCCCCGCGCTGCAGAAAATGTCCGCTCATTACCGCAACAGCCGTGTCGCATCCGGTTTGCCGTTTGGCTGTTTGGGCATGATAAAGATGTCCGTTATGAAAGGGATTATACTCAACCACCAATCCGACAGCTTTCATATTTTTTCCGCCTTTCTTGCTATGTTTAAAAACGTATGGTACATTTGCAATTGAAAACTCTTACGTCTTTTTTGATTTAAGTGTATGCATAGGATATTCAGCTGTCAACGATGCTTGGCTGGCAGCATTATGCTGTAAAGAAAAAATATTGACAAAAACATTCTTAAAAGCTATAATCATGTTTGTTGCTTTCCTGAGGTGATACAAATGAAATGGACGATTTATCAGTTGCATCAAATGAAAAACCCGAGTTTTGAGTTTGATGAGACAGTTGAGTTACATGAGCTGACAAAGCAGAATTCTGACATTCGCCGCATTTCTCCTGTAAGGGTGAAAGGCAGAGCGGATATCAAATCTAAGCAGGTTTCGTTTGATTTTACGATCTCAGGCGAAATGATTTTGCCATGCTCAAGAACACTCGTTGATGTTCCGTATCCATTTACAATTTCAACAAAAGAACTGTTTATATTTCATCAGACGGATGATATAGAAGATGATGACGTTCACATTGTTGAGGACGATACTATCGACTTAACTCCGATCTTGAAAGAAGAAATTCTTTTAGAAATCCCTATGCAAATCTTTTGTGAATCTGAACAAGAAAAAGGAGCTGCTCCTCAAGAAGGAAAGGACTGGCAAGTCATTTCAGAGGAAGACAAGAAGAATCAAGTCGATCCGAGACTTGCTGCCCTTGAAAAGCTCTTAAAACAAGATGATGAATCTTAACTCTTTAAGGAGGTGGGAATAATGGCTGTACCTTTTAGAAGAACTTCTAAAATGAAAAAAAGATTGCGCCGTACACATTTCAAACTTAATGTACCTGGTATGACAGAATGTCCGTCATGCGGAGAGATGAAATTGTCTCACCGTGTATGCAAAGCATGCGGATCATACAACGGCAAAGACATAAATGTAAAAAGTAACTAATTAGAAAAGCGCAGGGTGAAAACCCTGCGCTTTTTCTTTTTTTCTTCCTGTCAGCTTGTAGAAAATTTGTGAGTGCAAATAGTCTATCTAATCTATTACCGGCATATGTATGAGATAAATAAGCTGACATGGAGGGAGATTGATTTGACCATTACAAGACAAGATGCTTGGACACAGGATGAGGATTTGCTGCTGGCAGAAGTAGTGCTTCGTCATATTCGCGAGGGCGGAACACAGCTTTCTGCCTTTGAGGAGGTCGGAAGGGCGCTGACCAGAACAGCCGCTGCCTGCGGATTCAGGTGGAACTCTTATGTGAGAAAGCAATACCAATCAGGCATAGAACTGGCAAAAAAACAGCGGAAAGAACTAAGAAAACAAATTGGGGTTCATTCCGTCAATATGCCGAATTCCGTCAGGCAGACTGTCCCGGCAGCTTCAGAGGGAAAAAGAGATTTGTCCATTCAGGATGTGATTGAGTTTCTCGAACAGTTTAAAGAGGCACCGTCCGCGCAAGAATTCCACGTTGAAAAGGAAAAAATGAAGGAGCAAATTCAGTCGCTGCAAAAAGAACTCGAGGATTTGCGGAGTGAAAACCAAACATTGAGAAACCAGCTGGAGATGACAGAAGAGGACTACAAGGCACTGATCGATATTATGGACCGAGCCAGAAAAATGGTTGTTTCAAAGGAAGATGGGAGACTGAAAAAAACAGCTCAAGAAACGTAATGAACCCTCAAAATGAACCGGCCCTAGAGTCATCAAAGGCCGGTTGTTTCATTTTTATGCTGATTCACCCGGTGTCATCTCGCCAGCTATATCCGGATGCCAGATGAGCGGGTTTTCCCCTTTGTCCCGCGCCATGTCATATTTGACTGGTTCAAAGTTCATTTTACTAAAAAACTCTGCTGATTTGATCCGAGGGTTTGTTCGGATCGGCATTCTGAATGATTTGGCGAATTCAACTAAGGCTGTACCGTAGCCTCTGTTTTGATAACCTGGAAGGACTTCAAGCTTCCAAAGCTCTAAGTAATCCTGGTGTTGGTCGAAGTAAGGATTTGATTTGCCATTGACTTGATACAGACTCATACGCGCTACCAGTTTATCCCCAAAATAAATCCCATAAAAAGGCGAAGTGCTGTCATTTTCAATGATATTAGCTTGAAGATCTTCAAGCATCGAGAGCTCTTGTATACCATATTCTTTGAATTTCTTGAATTCTTCAAGCGTTTTATAGTTGACAAGCAGACGTTCTACCTTAATCAAACCAATCTCCCCCTTTGTTGTTCTCTACATATATTGTAATCGCTTTATTTAAAAAATCCAAATATTTAAACTTTAATTTAAGTGTTTTGAAATCTCTGCGAAGTATTTTTTTCATACTTCTGCTATGATAATACGTAAATGTTAAATTGGGTGTGACATCATGAAAATTGGAATTATCGGCGGGGGCTCCGTCGGTCTTTTATGTGCCTATTATTTATCTTTGGATCATGAGGTGACTGTTTTGACGAGGCGGGATGAACAGGCCGCAGCGATTCAATCTGAAGGTGTTCGGCTTTATAAAGCCGGGAAAGCGTTCAATGCTCATTGCAGTGCGGGTACAGCTATTGATTCAGGTTTTGACCTTCTTGTCGTGACAGTGAAACAGCATCAGCTTCGAACTGTTTTTTCAATGCTTGAACGAATCAAAAAAACAAATATTTTATTCTTGCAAAACGGTATGGGTCATATACACGACCTTAAAGACTGGGGGGCTGACCATTCCGTTTATGTTGGGGTTGTTGAGCACGGAGCTGTAAGGAAATCGGATACAGCCGTTGAACATACAGGCATTGGTGCGATAAAATGGAGCACATTCAAGCATGCTGAAGCAGATCGGCTGAACGCGATGCTCCAGCATAACCATTCCGAATTTCCAATTCGCTATGAGATGGATTGGTATCGCCTGCTGACGGGCAAGCTGATCGTAAACGCCTGCATTAATCCGTTAACCGCGCTGCTGCGTGTGAAAAATGGAGAGCTGTTGACAGTGCCTGCTTATTTTTCTTATATGAAGCTCGTTTTTCAAGAGGCATGCAGCATTTTGCGGCTGGAAGATGAAGAGGCAGCCTGGGAGCGTGTACGTGCAGTTTGTGAGCAAACGAAAGACAATCGCTCTTCCATGCTGGTCGATGTGACCGCCGGACGGCAGACGGAGGCTGATGCCATCCTCGGATATTTGCTGAAAGAAGCACAGCTTCAAGGTCGTGACGCTGTTCACCTTGCGTTTTTACATGGCAGCATCAAAGCTTTGGAGCGAAACCGAAACAAAGTCTTTTGAGCTTTTCTGGTAACATGCTATACTCATTTCGGATAACTAACTATTTATTGGAGAAAGGAAGTTCTAGAAGATGCAGCTAACTGAACTTTCCATCAAAAATCAGAATGTGTTTGTACAGCACTATATAGATGGTAAAGAAGAAATGTCTTCTTTTTTTGATTACAGCATTCATCATAAGGATATGTGGCAAGAAAGACTGAAAGATTTATCCTCGCGGGTTTTCGCAAGAGAGGAATTGACAGCCTATTTATCCTCTTATCACAACAAGTTCGGCTCAAGCGCTATGCAGCATTCTATTGAGAAGCTGAAGGATCCTTCCAGTGTTGCTGTTGTCGGCGGACAGCAGGCAGGGCTTTTAACAGGACCGCTCTACACCATACATAAAATCATCTCAATTATTGTTTTAGCAAAGGAAAAGGAAGAACAGCTACAGGTGCCTGTTGTACCGATTTTTTGGGTTGCCGGAGAAGACCATGATTTGGATGAAATTAATTTTGTCCATACGTCAGAAGACAGTGGGCCAGTGAAAAAAAAGCTTCCACAGTCTTACTGGAAAAAGTCATCTGCCGCCAATACACCGCTTGATCAAGAAAAATGCGCCGCATGGATAGACGATGTGTTTGCGGCTTTTGAAGAAACAGACCATACGAACACACTTCTGGAACATGTAAAACGATGTTTAAGAGAATCTGTTACGTTTACCGATTTCTTTGAACAGCTGATTGCGGATCTGTTTCAAGAGGAAGGCTTAGTATTGTTGAATTCCGGAGACCCGGGAATTAAAAAGCTGGAAACCGCCATGTTCCAAAAGATCCTCCATGACAATGATGATCTTGCACAAGCTGTTTCTAAACAGCAGGACTTCATGCGCGAAGCGGGTTACAAGCCGATTATCGAGTCTGGAAAAGAGCAGGCAAATCTGTTTTATGAATATGAAGAGGAACGCTTTTTAATTGAGAAAGACAACGGCCGTTTTGTGATTAAGGAACTTGATCTGGCATGGTCGATGGATGAACTTTATACACATATGGAAGAACATCCTGAGCGCTTCAGCAATAATGTCGTAACGAGACCGTTAATGCAGGAATTTTTGATTCCTACCTTGGCATTTATCGCGGGACCCGGTGAAATCAATTATTGGGGTGAGCTCAAACAGGCTTTTGCAGTGATGGGCTTTAAAATGCCTCCTGTTATGCCGAGGCTGAACATCACGATAGTTGAACGCCATATTGAGAAAAAACTGATTGAACGAAAGATATCATTACAAGAGGCGATAGAAGGCGGAACGGAAAACCAAAAAGAGAAATACTTTGAACACCAGATTCCTGAAGAGTTTACCGCGGTAATTGAGCAAGCGAAAAACCAGATTGAAGCCATTCATAAAACCGTCCGGCAGGAGGCGCTTAAGGTTGATCAGAGCATGGAGCCTTTGCTCCTGAAGAACGCGGCGTTTATTCAGGATCAGCTTCAGTTTTTAGAGCGTACAGTGACAAAACGAATTGAGGAAAAAGAAGGCTATGTCTTAAGGGATTATGAGAGAATTCAAAATAGCATTAAGCCGCTGCTCGCACCGCAAGAGCGAATTTGGAATATCATGTATTATCTAAACAGGTACGGCCCAAAATTCTTCATATCATTCAAGAATCTGCCATTTTCTTTTCAAAATCAACATCAAGTTGTCAAACTTTGAAATAAAGTTTTAAAGAACCCTGAATAGTTCAGGGTTTTTTTTTATGTGTAAACAGTGTAAAATGAAGTTGTGGAGAGAAGTGGTGGATAGTGGTGAGTTAAGGAGAGAAAGTGGGGCAAAAGATCATGTTTATGGGTGAATACCAGCATACAATTGATGCGAAAGGCCGCATGATCGTACCCGCTAAATTCAGAGAAGGCCTCGGTGAGCAGTTTGTGCTGACAAGAGGACTTGATCAGTGTCTCTTCGGCTACCCTATGCACGAGTGGAAACAGATTGAAGAAAAACTAAAAGCTCTTCCTCTCACAAAAAAAGATGCCCGCGCATTTACACGTTTCTTCTTTTCAGGTGCGACAGAGTGCGAACTGGACAAGCAGGGCAGGGTAAATATCGCATCATCTCTATTGAATTACGCTAAACTGGAAAAAGAATGTGTTGTTATCGGGGTTTCGAATCGAATTGAATTGTGGAGTAAGGTAATTTGGGAACAATACACAGAAGAGCAAGAAGATTCATTCGCTGAAATTGCTGAAAACATGATTGGATTTGATATATAATGAATCTTCGTGTATAACACTCTAAAAACAATTTCAATTCATCCTGATAAAAGGTGGGACCAACACAAAATGTTTCAACACAAGACAGTACTTCTTCGTGAAACCGTTGACGGCCTAAATATTAAACCGGACGGTACATATGTAGACTGCACACTCGGTGGAGCTGGGCACAGTACATATTTATTACAGCAGTTATCCGAGAAAGGGCGTTTAATCGCTTTTGACCAAGATGACACGGCATTACAGCATGCAGAAGAAGCGTTGTCCGATTATCAAGGACAGCTTATTCTGATTAAAAGCAACTTTAGGTACTTAAAAGAATGTTTACATGAACACGGCATTACTGAAGTAGACGGTATTTTATTTGATCTAGGGGTGTCTTCCCCGCAGCTGGATACACCGGAAAGAGGATTCAGTTACCATCATGACGCACCTTTGGACATGAGGATGGACCAGTCGGCCACGCTTACGGCGAAAGAGGTCGTAAATGAGTGGCGCTATGAGGATCTTGTCCGTATTTTCTTTAAATACGGTGAAGAGAAGTTCAGCAAACAGATCGCCAGAAAAATTGAGGAGGCCAGAAGCAAATCTCCTATTCAAACTACGGGCCAACTGGTCGATCTAATAAAAGACGCGATTCCCGCTCCGGCCAGAAGGAGCGGAGGACATCCCGCAAAACGCGTGTTTCAGGCAATCAGAATTGCTGTGAACGATGAACTGAAGGTTTTTGAAGAGGCTTTGGAGCAAGCAATTGATGTGTTAAAGCCGGGGGGCAGGGTATCAGTGATTACCTTCCACTCACTTGAGGACAGAATTTGCAAATCAACGTTTAAAGAGAAGTCGTCACTTCCGGATCTTCCTCCGGGTCTTCCTGTTATACCGGAAGAGTTTGAACCGGAGCTCAAGCTTATCACAAGAAAACCGATCACGGCATCTGAAGAAGAATTGGCAGAAAATAATCGTGCCCGTTCTGCGAAGCTTCGAATTGCTGAAAAAAGAAAATAACAAACGCGAACGCAAACCTAAAAAGGAGGTCATCAGCCTATGAACAATTTAGCTTATCAACCAGAGAAACAGCAACGGCATGCGATCAGTCCTGAGAAAAAAGTGATTGTCAAGAAAAGGGCTTCCATTACTCTCGGAGAAAAGGTGCTTCTCGTCCTCTTCGCCGCTGCAGTGCTGAGCGTATCGCTTTTGATCGTGTCGAAGGCTTATGCGGCTTACCAAACAAATATAGAGGTGCAAAAGCTTGAGGAGCAAATTTCTTCCGAAAACAAGCAGATTGGTGACCTCGAAAAAAGCGTTGCTGATTTAAGCAAGCCGCAGCGCATTATGGATATTGCGAAAAAGAACGGCTTGAATTTAAAAGATAAAAAAGTGAAAAACATACAGGAATGATTCAAATGCCAAAAAAGAATAAATTTATGAACAGAGGAGCAGCGATTCTAAGTATTTGTTTCGCTCTCTTTTTCTTTGTCATCCTCGGGAGAATGGCATATATTCAAATAACCGGAAAAGCCAACGGTGAAGTGCTTGCGACAAAAGCGACAGAGCAGCATGAAAAGAAACGGTCAATCGAAGCGAGCAGGGGCTCCATCTTAGACCGAAATGGAAAAGTAATTGCTGAGGATACAGCTACGTATAAGCTGATCGCTGTTCTTGATGAAAAAATGACTACTGACAAAAAGCATCCGCAGCATGTCCAGAACAAGGAAAAAACAGCTGAAGAATTGTCTAAAATGATAAACATGGACAAGGCTGATATTCTTGATATCTTAAACAAGAAGAAGGCAAAACAAGTCGAGTTCGGTTCAGCGGGACGGGATATTACGTATTCACAAAAGCAAAAAATCGAAAAGTTGAATCTCCCGGGAATTTCATTTTTGCGTGATACAAAACGCTACTACCCGAACGGCATATTTGCGTCCAACTTGATTGGCTATGCCGAGGTTGACCAAAAAACAAATGAAATCACCGGCGCTATGGGATTAGAAAAAGTGCTGGATAAGTATTTGAGGGAGCGGGACGGATACGTAACATATGAAAGTGACAAATCCGGCTGGGAACTCCCGAACAGCAAAAATAAAATTACAGCTCCAAAAAATGGTGACAATGTATATTTAACCATTGATCAAAAAATTCAAACTTTTTTGGAAGACAGCATGACAAAAGTGGCGAAAAAGTATAATCCGAAAAAAATCATGGCAGCAGTCGTCGATCCGAAAACAGGCAAAGTGCTAGCAATGGGTCAGCGTCCAAGCTTTGACCCGAATATGCGCGATGTGACGAACTACTATAATGATTTAATTTCATATGCGTATGAGCCTGGATCAACGATGAAAATTTTTACACTTGCTGCTGCCATACAGGAGAATGTGTATAACGGCAATGAAAAGTACAAGTCCGGAACATATAAAGTAGGCGGAGAACCTGTAAAGGACCATAATGATGGTGTAGGCTGGGGGCCAACAACATACCATGACGGTGTAGTGAGATCTTCTAATGTTGCTTTTGCCAAACTGGCTAATGAAAAATTAGGCTATTCCCGGTTTAATGAGTATCTTCATAAGTTCAATTTCTATCAAAAAACAGGCATTGATTTGCCGGGTGAAGCATCAAGTAAAATCAATTTTAAATATGAATTTGACAAAGCATCGACTGCATATGGCCAAGCCTCTGCTGTTACACCAATTCAACAGCTGCAGGCTGCAACTGCAATAGCAAATGACGGTAAAATGATGAAACCCTATGTCATAGACCATATTGTAGATCCTGACAAGAAAAAAACCATTTATCAAAATAAACCTCAGTCCGCCGGTACCCCAATTTCTGCGGATACAGCTAAAAAGGTTCGTCAAATTTTAGGTGATGTCGTTACCTCTGATATCGGTACTGGACAGCCATATAAAATTGAAGGTTTTGATGTGGCTGTTAAAACCGGAACAGCACAAATTGCCGGACAAAACGGTTATCTATCTGGACGCGATAATTACGTATTTTCCGTAATGGGAATGGCGCCTAAAGATGATCCTGAGCTGCTGATCTATGTTGCAGTGCAGCAGCCGCAATTAGAAAATGATGAAACAGGTTCTAATCCAGTATCTGAAATTTTCAATCCGACAATGAAAAACAGTTTGCATTATCTGAACATTGAGCCGACTGAAACGTCAGATTCAGATGAGGAAGAAACGAAAGCGCAGGCAATGCCTGACTTAACAGATCAAACTGTAACAGGTGCTCAAAAGAAAGCGAAAGACGAAAACCTCACACCGATTGTGATCGGCAGTGATATTGCAGTAAAACAGCAATATCCAAAAGCGGGTGAGGAAGTTTTGACCAATCAGAAGGTCTTCCTGAAAACGGGGGGCAAAATCAAGATGCCTGATATGACAGGCTGGTCGAGAAGAGAGGTTCTTCAATACGGCGATTTGGCAGGAATTCATATAGAAGTGAGCGGACAAGGTTACGCTGTGAGCCAAAGCGTTAAGAAGGACAAAGAAATAAAAGACGGAACCGTGATCAAGGTGAAGTTTAAGAATCCTGATTAAATAGAAAGAAAGCTTACCCTGTTGGGTGAGCTTTCTTTTTTTCTATCTCCAAAGAGGAGCGCCGTTCTACCTGTCCACACGCAGGCATAAAATGAAACAAGCCTAAATAAGGAGTGAACGGTGCCTTGCGCGTCTCGAATGTAACGGTTAGAAAACGTTTATTATTTGTTTTGCTTTTTGGAGTGATCGTATTTCTGATCATTGATACAAGGCTGGGGTATGTTCAGTTTGTCATGGGGGAGAAACTGACTTCTCTGGCGAAGGATTCCTGGAGCCGGAACCTGCCGTTTGAGCCGGAACGGGGAGAGATCCTTGATCGGAACGGCGTTAAGCTTGCTACAAATAAGAGTGCTCCGACCGTATTTGTCGTGCCGCGCCAAGTCCAGGATCCACTGAAAACGAGCAAACAGCTGGCTGCGGTGTTAAATATGTCTGAAGAAAAAGTATATAAGCACGTCACAAAAAAAGCGTCGATAGAAAAGATTACGCCGGAAGGGAGAAAAATTTCAAATGAGAAGGCAAAAGAAATCAAAGCGCTCGATTTAAAAGGGGTGTATGTAGCGGAGGATAGTATCCGCCATTATCCGTTCGGCAGCTTTTTATCCCATGTTCTTGGGTTTGCCGGGATTGATAACCAAGGACTCCTCGGGCTTGAAGCCTATTATGATGATGATTTAAAAGGAGAAAAAGGCTCTGTTAAGTTTTATACAGATGCCAAAGGAAAGAAAATGCCCGATGAAGCCGATGACTACACGCCTCCTAAGGATGGACTCGATATGAAGCTAACTGTAGATTCGAAGGTGCAAACCATAATGGAACGAGAGCTTGATAACGCTGAAGCTAAATATCATCCAGACGGTATGATTGCAGTTGCAATGAACCCGAAAAACGGAGAAATACTTGGGATGGCAAGCAGACCTGACTTTGATCCGGCTGATTATCAATCTGTTGACCCGTCCGTTTACAATCGGAATCTCCCTGTGTGGAGCACGTACGAGCCGGGTTCGACCTTTAAGATTATTACACTTGCGGCGGCTCTGGAGGAGCAAAAAGTCAACTTAAAACGCGACCAATTTTATGATAAAGGACATGCAGAAGTAGACGGAGCAAGACTGCGCTGCTGGAAAAGAGGCGGCCACGGACTGCAAACGTATCTTGAAGTTGTGCAAAACTCCTGTAACCCCGGCTTCGTTGAATTGGGAGAGAGATTGGGCAAAGAAAAGCTATTCAAATATATAAAAGGCTTTGGATTTGGCCAAAAAACCGGGATTGACTTGCAAGGGGAAGGAACAGGGATTTTATTTCCGCTTGACAGAGTAGGTCCGGTTGAGCAAGCGACAACCGCCTTCGGACAGGGGGTATCCGTCACGCCGATTCAGCAGGTTGCAGCCGTTTCTGCCGCTGTTAACGGCGGCACGCTCTACACACCTTATATAGCAAAAGAGTGGATTGATCCGGTAACCAAAAAAACAGTCAAAAAACAATCGCCAATCGCCAAGAAACAAGTCATTTCTAAGGAAACATCAAAACAAATCCGCTATGCTTTAGAGAGCGTCGTTGCAGAAGGCACCGGACGCAATGCGTTTGTCGAAGGCTATCGTGTCGGCGGGAAAACAGGTACAGCGCAAAAGGTGAAAGATGGCAAATACCTCGAAAACAACCATATTGTATCATTTATCGGTTTCGCGCCGGCTGACGACCCGAGTCTTGTCGTCTATGTCGCGGTCGATAACCCGAAAGGCACAATTCAGTTTGGCGGAACCGTTGCAGCGCCTATTGTGGGAAGTATTATGAGAGACAGCCTGCCGGAGCTTGGTGTGAAGCCTAGGAAAAATCAAATCGAAAAAAAATACCAATGGAACGACACAAAAACAGTAGAAGTTCCGAATGTTGTAGGGATGTCTGTCTCAGATCTTGAGTCACTTTTGGTGAATCTGAATATAGATGCTTCCGGAAAAGGAAGCAAAATCGTCAAACAATCACCAGCTGCAGGAACGAAAGTAAAAGAGGGCTCTAAGATACGTGTTTATTTGACTGAAGAAGATAAAAAAAAGGAGGCAGCCGATTAATTCGGGCTGCCTATTATTTTATTGCAGAAAAATGCTGATATCTTTCAAGATTAGCTGGATGTATCCTTTTTTTTACGCTAAAATATGAACTGTATGCTTAAAAGTCATTATCACATCATTTGATGTGACTTCAATGATAAAAAGAACGAATAGAATGTTGAGAGGTTTGATACGATGAAACTTACAAAGCTGCTTACATACTTAACAACCGAACCTTCTGTAAATGATTCACAAGACCCTGAAATAACTTCAATTGAGATGGACTCCAGGGAAGTAAAGAAAGGGAGTCTTTTTGTATGTGTAAAAGGGTATACGGTAGATGGCCATGATTTTGCGCAAAAAGCAGTTGAAAACGGCGCAGCGGCTATTGTGGCTGAAAAGGAGCTCGATGTGGGTGTGCCTGTCATCATTGTCCGGCAGTCACTGCGGGCGCTCAGCGTTTTGTCTGATGCGTTTTACGGACAGCCGACAAAGAAACTGCAGCTGATCGGAATAACGGGCACAAACGGAAAAACATCAACGACCCATATGGTTGATGAGATTCTCAAAAAAGCGGGGAAGCGAACAGGCTTAATCGGCACGATGTACATTAAAATCGATGACGAAACACTTCCCGTTAAAAACACGACACCGGAAAGCGTCACGTTACAGCAAACATTTAAAAAAATGAATGACAAGCATGTCGACACGGCCATCATGGAGGTTTCTTCTCACGCTTTATCACTGGGACGGGTTCACGGCTGTGATTATGACATCGCCGTGTTTACGAACTTAACACAGGATCATCTTGACTATCACAAAACGATGGATGAATACCGACAGGCAAAAAGCCTGCTGTTTTCTCAGCTTGGCGGGGCATTCAACCATGAAAATCCAAAACGGGCTGTTTTAAACGCGGATGATGAGGCAAGCGCTTATTTTGAAAAGGTCACTGCGGCACATATTTCTACATATGGAATTAAAAACAATGCTGATGTAATGGCGAAAGATATCAAAACTACTGCACAGGGCACAAGTTTTGAACTGGTGACGAACAAAGGCACGAAGCACATCACGATGTCGCTCGTCGGACAGTTTAACGTGTATAACGTGCTCGCTGCTGTTGCGACTTGTATTGCGGCAGGCATTCCGTTTGAAACCATTACAGAAGCCGTGGAAGAATTGCATGGCGTAAGAGGCCGTTTTGAACTGGTTAATCAGCAGCAGGAGTTTCCGGTTATTGTTGATTACGCGCATACGCCGGACAGCCTTGAAAACGTACTGAATACATGCAGAGACATGGCGGAAGGAAAGCTGTTTGTTGTTGTCGGCTGCGGCGGAGACAGAGATAAGACAAAGCGCCCGAAAATGGCGAAAATCGCTGTTGAGCTGGCTGACGAACCGATTTTCACTTCAGATAATCCGAGAAGCGAAGATCCGCGTGCCATTTTAAGAGATATGGAAGCAGGGGTAGAGAACGAATACTACCACAGCATTGCCAATCGCGAGCAGGCGATCTTCTTTGCCATTGCCAACGCCAAAAAAGGCGATGTTGTCCTCATTGCTGGGAAAGGACATGAAACCTATCAGCAGATTGGAAACGAAACCTTTGACTTTGACGATGCCGAAGTGGCGGCAAGAGCCATTGTCGAACTGAATAAAAATAAGACGAATTCATAGGAAAGAGATGTTATTGCATGATGGAGCTTGAAAAGATTTTTCATATGGAAAAAAAACATGAATATGATAACTACGTATGTCGTTTGAAAGAAACAGGAGGAGAAAAGGACAATGCTTGAGCAAGTCATTCTGTTTACAATTTTAATGGGTTTTTTAATCAGTGTTCTGCTCTCTCCGATTCTTATTCCGTTTTTAAGAAGATTAAAATTCGGCCAGAGTATTAGAGAAGAAGGACCGAAATCACACCAGAAAAAATCAGGGACACCGACAATGGGCGGGGTCATGATCATACTGTCTATCATTGTGACAACAATTGTGATGACGCAGAAGTTTTCAGAAATAAGTCCGGAAATGTTCCTGTTGCTGTTTGTCACGATCGGTTACGGTTTACTCGGCTTTTTGGATGATTACATCAAAGTCGTAATGAAACGAAATCTCGGTCTGACCTCAAAGCAAAAACTGATCGGACAAATCATCATCGCAATTGTGTTTTATGCGGTGTATCATTACTACAATTTTGCGACGGATATCCGTATTCCGGGGACTGATCTGTCATTTGATCTTGGATGGGCTTACTTTATCCTTGTGCTATTTATGCTTGTCGGCGGATCAAACGCAGTCAACCTGACTGACGGTCTTGACGGTCTATTATCAGGTACGGCAGCCATCGCTTTTGGCGCCTTTGCCATTCTGGCATGGAATCAATCCCAATATGATGTTGCTATTTTCTCAGTTGCGGTTGTCGGAGCGGTGCTGGGCTTCCTAGTCTTCAATGCGCATCCAGCCAAAGTGTTTATGGGAGATACAGGATCACTTGCATTGGGAGGAGCAATCGTCACCATTGCCATTTTAACGAAATTAGAAATCCTGCTGGTTATTATCGGCGGTGTATTCGTCATTGAGACATTATCCGTTATTCTGCAGGTCATCAGCTTTAAAACGACAGGTAAACGAATCTTTAAAATGAGTCCGCTTCACCACCATTATGAGCTTGTCGGGTGGTCTGAATGGAGAGTTGTTGTAACATTTTGGACTGCGGGACTTTTGCTTGCCGTATTAGGAATTTACATCGAGGTGTGGTTATAAGTGGAAAACGATCTATTTTTGCAAAATCAGCATTTTTTAGTCCTTGGACTCGCCAAAAGCGGGTTTGCGGCTGCTTCTATTCTTCATGAAAAAGGTGTTTATGTTACAGTCAACGACCAAAAGCCTTTTGATGAGAACGAACCAGCCCAGAAACTTTCTGAAAAAGGGGTCGAAGTTGTCTGCGGAGAGCACCCTGTTTCTCTGTTCGATCAGCATCAGATTACTGTACTGATCAAAAACCCGGGTATTCCATATGAAAATATTATGGTTCAGGAAGCAGAAAAAAGAGGCATCCCGATATGGACGGAAATTGAGCTTGCCTACCATCTGACGAATGCCAAATTTATTGGGATCACTGGGTCGAATGGAAAAACGACAACAACAACGCTGATTTATGAAATGCTGAAGGCAGACTCTCAAAAGGCGCTGATCGCCGGAAACATCGGTACAGTCGCAAGTGAGGTTGCCTATCACGCTGATGGAGATGAATGGATCGTAACGGAACTTTCGTCATTTCAGCTGATGGGAACGCACGACTTCAGGCCTGAAATCAGCCTGATTTTAAACGTGTTTGATGCCCATCTGGATTATCATCATACGAGAGAAAACTATGAAAAAGCGAAACAAAAAGTGTATCTGCATCAGAAAGCTTCAGATAAAGCAATTGTCAACCAGGATGATGAAACAGTCGTGCGCCTGGCTGAGGCCGGAGAAGCCGGAATTGTTCCTTTTTCAGTAAGCAAACAGCTTGAACACGGCGCTTATGTAAAAGAGGGCATGATTATGTACAACGGCGAAGCTATTCTTCCTCTGGAAGAGGTTGTGCTGCCAGGTGCGCATAATCTGGAGAACATTTTAGCCGCGATTGCGGCAGTGAAAACGGCTGGAGCGTCCAACGAGGCCATCAAAACAGTGCTGACAAGCTTTACCGGCGTAAAGCACCGTCTCCAGTATGTCACAACAGTGAAGAACCGTAAGTTTTATAATGACAGCAAAGCAACAAACGTTTTGGCGACAAGCAAAGCGCTTTCGGCTTTTGAAAAACCTGTCATCCTGCTTGCAGGCGGACTGGATCGCGGAAACGGCTTTGACGACTTAAAACCCTACATGAAGCATGTCAAAGCGGTGCTTACATTCGGACAGACAGCGCCGAAACTCGAAAAGCTCGGAAATGATCTGGGAATACAACATGTCAAACGTGTCGATAATGTTGAACAAGCAGTATCTGCGGCGTTTGCGCTCTCAAATGAAGGAGATGTCATTCTGCTTTCACCTGCGTGTGCGAGCTGGGATCAATTCAAAACATTTGAAGAACGCGGTGACATGTTTATAGACGCCGTGCATATGCTTAAGTAAGGGCTTGTCTTGGAAATCGGCAGCCCTAATGACTTTAAGCTTGGGGTGTCGATTGCTTTGACTACTAAAAAAACATCGCCTGATTTGTTATTGGTCATCATTACGTTATTATTATTAACAATTGGATTAATTATGGTGTACAGTGCGAGTGCGGTATGGGCGGATTATAAATTTGACGACTCATTCTTTTTCGCGAAACGGCAGCTACTGTTTGCGGGCATCGGCGTTATTGCCATGTTCTTTATTATGAATGTTGATTATTGGACATGGCGGACATGGTCCAAGTTGCTGATGGTTATCTGTTTTTTCTTGCTGGTGCTTGTTTTAATACCAGGCGTAGGCATGGTGCGGAACGGCTCTAGAAGCTGGATCGGTGTCGGCGCATTCAGCATACAGCCTTCAGAGTTTATGAAGCTTGCGATGATAGCATTCCTTGCTAAATTTCTCTCTGAAAAGCAAAAAAACATTACATCGTTCAGACGTGGATTCGTTCCGGCGCTCGGCATCGTGTTTTCCGCATTTTTGATTATTATGTGCCAGCCTGACCTCGGTACGGGAACGGTAATGGTCGGTACTTGTATTGTCATGATTTTTGTAGCCGGTGCGCGAATTGCCCATTTCGTCTTTCTCGGGCTGATCGGCCTGAGCGGATTTGTTGGGCTCGTACTGTCGGCTCCGTATCGAATTAAACGGATTACCTCTTACTTGAATCCGTGGGAAGATCCGCTCGGCAGCGGCTTTCAAATTATTCAATCGCTTTATGCGGTAGGGCCTGGCGGATTGTTCGGAATGGGGCTCGGCCAAAGCAGACAGAAATTCTTTTATCTGCCTGAGCCGCAAACGGACTTTATTTTCGCCATCTTGTCAGAGGAGCTTGGGTTTATCGGCGGGTCTCTTATTTTGCTTCTGTTCAGCGTTCTGCTGTGGAGAGGAATCAGGATCGCGCTCGGTGCACCAGATCTATATGGCAGCTTTGTCGCTGTAGGGATTATTTCAATGATCGCGATCCAAGTCATGATCAATATCGGTGTTGTGACGGGCCTTATTCCGGTAACTGGCATCACGCTGCCGTTTCTAAGCTACGGAGGTTCATCATTGACGCTGATGCTGATGGCTGTCGGTGTGCTGCTGAACGTGAGCCGGTACTCGAGGTATTAATGAATTTTATTTGTGAAGCGATCCTATGAAACAGGAAGCTGGGAAACAATTGATGCGATAACCCTGTCCATAAAAACAGGGTTATCGTTATGTTATAGAGACTGAGACTGGGGGAAGAGATATGCGAATTGCAATAAGCGGAGGCGGCACAGGGGGACACATCTATCCAGCACTTGCCTTTATCAAAGAGGTGCAGCGCCGCCATCCTGATGTAGAATTTCTATATATCGGAACAGAAAACGGATTAGAGAAAAAAATTGTAGAACGGGAAAATATACCGTTTCGTTCCATTGAAATTACAGGTTTTAAAAGAAAGCTTTCATTTGAAAACGTCAAAACGGTCATGCGTTTTCTAAAAGGCGTTAAAAAAAGCAAATCGTATTTAGCGGAATTTAAGCCGGATGCCGTGATTGGAACGGGCGGTTATGTGTGCGGGCCGGTTGTATACGCGGCTGCAAAAATGGGGATTCCGACTATCGTTCATGAACAAAACAGCCTGCCGGGCATCACCAATAAGTTTCTTTCAAAATATGTTGATAAAGTAGCAATATGTTTTGAGGAAGCAAAATCACATTTTCCAAGTGAGAAAGTTGTATTTACGGGAAACCCGAGAGCCTCTGAGGTCGTCTCAATAAAGACGGGCCGCTCGATGGTAGAATTCGGGCTCTCTGAAGAGAAAAAAACCGTATTAATCTTCGGCGGAAGCAGAGGCGCCGCACCGATTAACCGTGCGGTCATTGATATGCAGGATGCGCTGAAATCAAGAGCGTATCAAGTACTGTATATTACGGGCGAGGTTCACTATGAGAAAGTAATGACTGAGCTGAAAAACAAGGGTGCAGCTGACAATATGGTCACAAAACCGTTTCTTCATCAGATGCCAGAGTATTTAAAGGCGATTGATGTGATTGTAGCAAGAGCGGGTGCGACGACCATTGCTGAAATTACGGCACTCGGAATCCCAAGTGTGCTGATTCCAAGTCCTTACGTAACGGCGAATCACCAGGAGGTCAATGCGAGATCTCTCGGTCAGCATGATGCGGCGATTGTTTTGAAAGAAACAGAACTCAGCGGGGAAAAGCTGATTGAAGCGCTTGACCGGATTGTGCTCGATGAACAAACATTAAAGGATATGAGCGTACGGACAAAGTCACTAGGTGTTCCTGATGCGGCTGCCCGTTTATACAGCGTACTCGAAGATTTGAAAAAATAATAGAAAAGCAAATGGAATGCGGAGGTTTACGATGGAGAAAGTGATACAAGAATTAAAAGAACGCGAAGTCGGCAAGGTGCTTGCAAATGAACCGCTCGCAAATCATACTACAATGAAAATCGGCGGTCCTGCGGATGTATTGGTCATTCCAAGCAGTGTAGATGCTGTCAAGGACATCATGGATGTTGTGAAAAAATATGAAGTAAAGTGGACAGTCATTGGCCGCGGATCAAACCTTCTTGTATTAGATGAAGGGATCAGAGGTGTGGTGATCAAGCTGGGCGCGGGTCTTGACCACCTAGAGCTTGACGGGGAACAAGTCACTGTCGGTGGCGGTTATTCAGTTGTGCGTCTTGCTACATCGATGAGCAAAAAAGGCTTGTCGGGATTAGAATTTGCTGCCGGAATTCCGGGATCCGTCGGAGGGGCTGTCTATATGAATGCAGGCGCTCACGGGTCTGATATGAGTAAGATCCTTGTCAAAGCGCATATTTTATTTGAAGACGGCACAATCGAGTGGCTGACAAATGAGGAGATGGAATTCACCTACAGAACGTCCGTATTGCAAAAGAAACGCCCTGGTGTTTGTCTTGAAGCCGTTCTCCAGCTTGAACAGAAGGATAAAGAATCAATCGTTCAGCAAATGCAAAGCAATAAAGACTACAGAAAGAATACTCAGCCGTATTCAAGCCCTTGTGCAGGAAGTATATTCAGAAACCCGCTTCCGAACCATGCCGGCAATCTAGTGGAAAAAGCGGGCTTAAAAGGATATCAAATCGGCGGTGCAAAGATATCGGAGATGCACGGAAACTTCATCGTCAATGCGGGCGGAGCATCCGCAAAAGATGTGCTTGATCTCATTGATCATGTGAAAAAGACAATCCGTGAAAAATACGAGATTGATATGCACACAGAGGTTGAAATCATCGGTGAAAATCGCTGATTCAAGTTCTGAACTGAAGCTGTTCATATGATATACTGTAAGCAAACGACAAACGGCATCATAGTATGCCGTTTGTTTTGGAATAGGCAGACTTTTAAGGCTGTTTCAGTTGAATGAGGTGAACAGGCAATGAATCCGGGTCATGACCGAGAAAAAATCGTAAATATTGAAGAGCGGATCCCTAAAATTAAAGAGCAGAGAAAACAGAAGGCAAACCGAAGGCTTATTTCATTTATTATGCTCTTTTTTATGATGGTGCTGATCATCGTATATCTGCAGACACCGATTAGTAAAATTTCATCAATCTCTGTTACCGGTAATGAGAATGTTTCGAAAAAGGAGATTATTGATCTTTCCGATATCAAAAGCGGAGATACTGAATTTTGGAGTCTGGATAAGAAAAAAACAGCAAAAAAGATTCAGGAAAATAAATTAGTGAAAAAAGCAGAAATCAGCAAATCCCTTCCTAATAAAATCAACATTGCGATCGAAGAATATAAAGCGATTGCCTATTTAGAAAAAGACAATGTGTATTACGAAATCCTTGAAAACGGTTCAGTTTTGCCAAACGAAGTAACTCCGGATGATGCGGGACCCATTTTGGTGAATTGGACAGACGCTAAAAAACGTGTTCAAATGGCCAAGCAGCTCGATGCTTTGTCAAATTCTTTAAAACAGTCGATTTCAGAAGTGTATTATACTCCTGTCAAAATGGATCAAAACCGTATTAAATTATATATGAACGACGGGTATGTCGTTACTGCTTCCATCAAAACCTTTGCAGACCGAATGAAAACGTATCCTTCTATTATCTCACAGCTCAACGGCAGTAAAAAAGGGATTATTCATTTAGAAGTTGCTACCTATTTTGAAGAGTTTGGAAAAAGCGATTCGTCTGCCAAAAAGGAAGATGAAAATTGAGGGGCAAATCAGCCGTCCTTCTTTCTTTGATTATGCTAATCGCAGGTTTTTTAATTTCTTTTTCCTTTCAGACGACAAGAGAAAACCACAAAAGCATGACAGAGACGGAAGATTGGAAAAAAGAATATGCCCTGCGGGATGAACTGCTGAAGCAAGAGAAAGAAAACAAGGACCTTGAAAAAGAACTGTATCAAAAGCAGAACAAAGTCCGTCAGACTGAAAATAAGCTGAAAAACGAAAAAACAGAATACTATAACGTTCTGGAAGATGTAGAAAAGTACAGAATGTATATTGGGGAAGTCGGTGTACAAGGAGAGGGCGTTCAAGTGACTTTGGAAGATGCTTCTTACATACCGGAAGGAGAGAACGTGAACAGCTACATCGTTCACGAAAGCCATCTCTTTCAAGTCATAAATGAACTGTATATATCTGGTGCGGCAGCCGTCTCCATCAACGGCCAGCGGCTGACCCATAATTCCTACATCAAGTGCAACGGGCCGGTCGTAACGGTTGACGGGGTGCAGCACCCCGCCCCATTTGTCGTTTCTGCCATTGGAGATCCCGATGTCCTGCTTCCTTCGTTAAATATAGCAGGAGGCCTGATCGATCAGCTTTCTATGGATCATATTTCTGTTACCGCAGAAAAAAAGAAAAATGTACAAATGGAGCCCATTCTGAAAACGAAGGAATGACTGGAAAAGCGGGTGAAGTGATTGAAAATAAAGCGTTCCTTCATTAGCATTAGCGTGCTTATGGTCATATTCGGCCTTATGATATCTGTTCAATTTAATTCTTTAAAGCATCCCCAAGTCCGAGATACAAGAGATATGTGGGATATTAGAGAAGAGCTTACATCAGAGCAGAAGAAGCAGGAAGAGCTGCTGGCTGAAATTAATAAGTATGATAAATTGCTGAATACCTATACGCAAAACAAAGAATTGACAAAAGAAACAGCGCTCAATAATACATTACAAACCTTAAAAAAAACAGCCGGCATGACCGATATTACAGGTAGCGGAATTGTCATCACCCTTTCTCCGCTTTTTTCTGAAAGCGTAACTGGAGAGGCGATCAAAAATCCACCGCCGGATTTATTAAAGAAGCTGATTAATGAACTCAACTCTTATGGTGCTGAGCATATCTCAATAAATGAGCGAAGAGTTGTGAATTCTTCAGTGATACGGGACATAAACGGCACAACAAAAATAGACGGATACAGCCTAGATGATTATCCTTTAACAGTAAAAGTGCTTGCTGAAGATCCGGACAAGCTGTACAGCAGGGTAAAGGGGTCCGATCTAGAGGATATCTTTGCTTCTGAAAATGTAGCGTTAAAAGCAGGTAAATCTGACAGCAGCCTCACATTAAAAGCTTATGACAGAGCAGTGGACGTACAACAGCTAAAACCGCTTAAAGACTAAAAGGGAGGAGAATTGTCATGTGGCTGCCCGTGCTTGGACTCGTGCTCGGAATAACGATCGGACTGATGACAAACTTAACAATACCGAGTGAATACTCAAATTATTTATCACTTGCTGTGCTTGCTGCACTTGATACTCTAATCGGCGGAATCAGGGCGCATTTACAAGGTACATATGATGAAATGGTATTTGTTTCCGGTTTCTTTTTTAATATTATATTGGCAATAAGTTTAGCTTTTCTGGGAGTTCATCTTGGTGTAGACTTGTATTTAGCAGGTATATTCGCATTTGGAGTCAGATTATTTCAGAATATAGCCGTTATAAGAAGAAATCTACTAACAAAGTGGACTCTTTCTAAAAAAAATAAAAAAAATGTGATATAAAAGAGGATATACATAGGATATAACGAATATTTTCAATAAACATAAAATGTGAAAAGCACATAAGAATATTCCGTTGTTATTTTTTGTTACACACTTGTAAAGCCACATTCATTGTATTGTTGTTCCGCAAATAATAGAATAGAAATGATCGAAATGTGAGGAGGTGCCATAGAATGAACAACAATGAACTTTACGTCAGTCTTGACATCGGTACGTCCAATACAAAAGTGATCGTCGGAGAAATGACAGATGATTCCCTTAATATTATCGGTGTGGGAAATGTACCGTCTGAAGGGTTGAAAAAAGGCTCAATCGTTGATATAGATGAGACCGTTCATTCTATAAGAAAAGCGTTTGACCAAGCTGAAAGAATGGTAGGTTTTCCGCTTAGAAAAGCTATTGTCGGCGTTAATGGAAATTATATCAATATTCAAGATACAAACGGTGTTGTAGCAGTTTCTAGTGAAAATAAAGAAATTCAAGTAGAAGATGTCCGCCGCGTCATGGAAGCGGCCCAGGTTGTTTCAATACCGCATGAACAGCTGATAGTCGACGTCATTCCTAAACAATTTATCGTTGATGGAAGAGATGAAATTACCGACCCGAAAAAAATGCTTGGTGTGCGTTTAGAAGTAGAGGGCACACTGATCACCGGTTCAAAAACAATATTACATAACTTGCTTCGCTGCGTTGAAAGAGCCGGTGTTGAAATAACTGATATTTGTCTACAGCCGCTGGCAGCCGGTTCTGCTGCTTTGTCAAAGGATGAGAAAAATCTCGGTGTGGCTCTCATTGATATAGGCGGAGGGTCAACCACCATTGCCGTATTCCAGAACGGACACCTGACTTCTACCCGTGTCATTCCTCTCGGAGGCGAAAATATCACCAAAGATATCTCCATCGGATTGAGAACGTCCACAGAAGAAGCGGAACGTGTGAAAAAACAATTTGGACATGCCTACTATAACGAGGCTTCAGAAGATGAAGTATTTGAGGTAACCGTTATAGGCACCAATCAAAAACAAACATTTACACAGCAGGAAGCAGCGAATATCATTGAAGCAAGAGTCGAAGAAATTCTTGAGATTGCTTCAGAAGAACTTCGCAATATGGGAATTAGCGATCTGCCGGGAGGCTTCGTGCTGACAGGGGGACAAGCAGCGATGCCTGGTGTCATGTCACTGGCGCAGGATGTGCTGCAAAACAATGTCAGAGTGGCGAGCCCGAATTATATCGGTGTAAGAGATCCTCAGTATATGACGGGAGTTGGCATGATTCAATTCGCCTGCCGGAATGCTAGAATTCAAGGCAGAAAAATTGGCTTCAAGATGCCTGAAGAAGCGATACAGGAAATCGCAGTCTCATCAGCAGAGGAAGAAGAGCATCATCACCAAAATGAGATGCAGCAACGGCCAAAAGGAAAACAAAAAACACAAGCCGAACATAACAAACAGAGCAAAATGAAAAAACTATTAAGCATGTTTTGGGAATAGATAGATAGTCATTCGGCAGATTAGGAGGATTTAGCATGTTGGAGTTCGAAACAAACATAGACGGCTTAGCATCAATTAAAGTAATCGGAGTAGGAGGCGGCGGTAATAACGCGGTCAACCGAATGATTGAGAATGAAGTGCAAGGAGTAGAGTACATCGCGGTAAATACGGACGCTCAAGCTCTTAACCTGTCAAAAGCGGAAGTGAAAATGCAAATCGGCGCAAAGCTGACTAGAGGATTGGGAGCAGGTGCGAATCCGGAAGTCGGAAAAAAAGCCGCAGAGGAAAGCAAGGAGCAGATTGAAGAAGCGCTAAAAGGCGCTGACATGGTATTCGTAACAGCTGGTATGGGAGGCGGAACAGGAACAGGTGCCGCACCGGTTATTGCGCAAATCGCAAAAGATTTAGGAGCATTAACAGTCGGAGTCGTTACAAGACCGTTTACGTTCGAAGGCCGTAAGAGACAGCTGCAGGCGGCGGGCGGAATTTCTGCAATGAAAGAAGCGGTGGACACACTGATTGTGATTCCGAACGACCGTATTTTGGAAATTGTTGATAAAAACACGCCGATGCTTGAAGCATTCCGTGAAGCTGATAACGTACTCCGTCAAGGGGTTCAAGGTATTTCTGACCTGATCGCTACTCCTGGTCTCATTAACTTAGACTTTGCTGATGTGAAAACGATCATGTCTAACAAAGGATCTGCTTTGATGGGTATTGGTATTGCGACTGGAGAAAACCGTGCTGCAGAAGCTGCGAAAAAAGCCATTTCCAGTCCGCTTCTTGAAGCAGCAATTGACGGCGCGCAAGGCGTCTTAATGAACATTACTGGCGGAACAAATCTGAGCCTATATGAAGTTCAGGAAGCAGCAGATATTGTCGCTTCTGCATCTGACCAGGATGTAAACATGATTTTCGGTTCTGTTATTAACGAAAATCTTAAAGACGAGATTGTGGTTACTGTGATTGCCACTGGTTTTATCGAACAGGAGAAAGATGTTACGAAACCCCAGCGTCCATCATTAAACCAGAATATCAAATCACATAATCAGAGTGTTCCAAAACGTGAGCCGAAACGAGAGGAACCGCAGCATCAAAACACAGTCAGCCGCCAAACCTCACAGCCGGCTGACGATACGCTTGATATCCCGACATTTTTAAGAAACCGCAACAAACGCGGCTAATTGAAAGGACAAAATCGTTTTCGATTTTGTCCTTTTTTTATTTTTCCCTCAATCATTTCCATCCATCTATCATGCCTTTTGAACTATGTCTTCCTACACAGATCAACAAATCAATCTATTATACCTACCGATATTTCATGACCATCTAATCATTTTCATATATATGGAAATGAAATGACAGGAAACGACAATATCTGTAATTGAGATTGTCTACAGTTATCATACAGCGAAGTTTTGACAAACAAATTGAACTTTAAAGGAGGGACGACATTTTTTTACAAAGTGGTTTAAAAAAGGGGGATAAAAAATGAGGAAAAAGACGAAAAGCAGACTGATCAGTTCTGTTTTGAGTACAGTTGTCGTCAGTTCACTGCTGTTTCCGGGTGCAGCTGTGGCAAGCAGCAAAGGCGCCGCTTCTTCTGTAAAACAGGAGCTTCAATCTTCAGAGACGATTCAAAATAAGATATCCAGCTCATTAAAGAAAAGCTTTAAAAAAGAAGAAAAAACTACCTTTCTGATCAAATTTAAAGATCAAGCTGACACTCAAAAAGCGGCAAAATCAGCTGTCAAAAGAGCGAAATCTAAAAAGCTGACCGCTGCTAAAACGGAATATCAAAAGCGTTCCGCCGTTGTGTCTTCGTTAAAAGTGACAGCTGATAAAGCTCAGAAGGACGTCTTGAAATATTTAAACAGCCAGAAAAATAAAGGGAATGCCGATGATATTCATTCCTATTATGTAGTAAATGGAATTGCAGTACATGCTTCAAAAGAGGTCATGGAGAAAGTGGCCCAGTTTCCTGAAGTAGAAAAAGTGCTTCCAAATGAAAAACGGCAGCTTTTTAAGTCATCCGCCTCCCCATTCAATATGAAAAAAGCGCAAAAAGCGATAAAAGCGACTGACGGTGTAGAATGGAATATAAACCAAATAGATGCACCGAAGGCTTGGGAGCTTGGATATGACGGAACGGGTACGGTTGTCGCCTCCATTGATACAGGGGTTGAATGGGAACACCCTGCATTAAAAGAAAAATATCGCGGGTTTAATCCGGAAAGCCCGAATGAGCCTGATAATAACATGAACTGGTTTGATGCTGTAGCGGGCGAGTCAAGTCCTTATGATGATCTTGCTCATGGCACTCACGTAACAGGTACAATGGTTGGTTCTGAGCCTGATGGCACGAATCAAATTGGTGTCGCACCTGGCGCAAAATGGATTGCCGTTAAGGCGTTTTCAGAAGATGGCGGGACAGATGCTGACATTTTGGAGGCCGGTGAATGGATTTTAGCTCCAAAGGACGCAGAGGGCAATCCTCACCCGGAAATGGCTCCGGATGTCGTCAATAATTCTTGGGGCGGGGGCTCCGGCCTTGATGAATGGTACAGGGATATGGTCAATGCCTGGCGGGCGGCCGACATTTTCCCGGAATTCTCTGCGGGAAATGCTGATCTCTTTAACCCGGGAGGACCTGGTTCTATCGCTAATCCTGCCAATTATCCGGAAGCATTTGCGACCGGAGCGACTGATATTAACAAAAAGCTTGGCGATTTTTCACTCCAGGGACCGTCGCCATACGATGAAACAAAGCCGGAAATTTCTGCTCCAGGCGTAAACATCCGGTCTTCAGTTCCTGGCCAGACATATGAAGACGGATGGGATGGCACTTCGATGGCAGGACCGCATGTTTCTGCTGTTGCCGCGTTGTTGAAGCAGGCAGACGCCTCACTTTCTGTCGATGAGATGGAGGATATATTGACAAGCACGGCTGAGCCATTAACAGACTCTACATTCCCTGACTCTCCGAATAACGGATACGGTCATGGTTTGGTTAATGCTTTAGACGCTGTATCAGCCGTTACAGACGGTTTAGGAAAAGCAGAAGGGCAAGTTTCTGTCGATGGGGAAGATGAAGAGATGCCTGTCTATCAACATGAGAAAGTAAATGAAGCTTATGAAGGTGCCAGCCTTCCGCTTACCTTGACAGCTGAAGACAATGTGAGTGTGACTGCCGTTAAATTGGCCTATAAGCTGGATCAAGGCGAATGGAACGAGGTCAATGCGAAACGAATCAGCGGAGATCATTTGAAGGGGACGTACCAGGCGGAAATCCCAAGTATAAAGGGGACCGCATTAAGCTATAAGTGGATCATTCAGGATTTTGGCGGCCATGTTGCTGAGTCTGACATATATGATGTATCCGTAAAACCTAGCATCACTACTGGATACAAGCAGGATTTTGAAACAGAACCAGGCGGCTGGCTTATGAGCGGCACAAACAATAACTGGGAATGGGGAGTTCCGGAATCAGGCCCTCATGCAGCTGCATCAGGAGAAAAAGTATTTGGGACAAACCTGACTGGAAATTATGCCAATGGAGCGAATATGAATCTCACTATGCCTCCAATTGATGTGCCGGATTCAGGGAACCTGTTTCTTCAATTCAAGAGCTGGCACAACCTGGAAAGTGATTTTGATTACGGCTACGTTTTTGTTTTACCGGAAGGCGAAACGAATTGGGAGCAGGCTGGGGTCTATAATGGAAAGACTTCAAACTGGATCAACGAAGAAATTAATTTATCCGCATATAAAGGCCAAAACATTCGAGTGATGTTCAACCTTCAGTCTGATGAAAGCATTGCGAAAGAGGGCTGGTACATTGATGATGTTCAGCTTTCAGACAAATCTGCCGGAAAAACAGCTAAAAAGAATAAGCTGGGCGTACAAAAAACGGCAGAAAAGCAAAAGAAAAAAGCGGTTAATCCAAAAAAGGCTAAGCCTTCAACACATACAGCTGTCAAAACAGAACATAGCGCTGATATGCAGCCGCAAGCATTGCCGCTAAGAGCACAGGTCAGTGTGGTTGAAACAGGAAAATCAACCTATTCAGATCAATCAACCGGACAGTACAAGCTGACGCATAAAGCAGGAGACTATACGCTTATGGCAGAAGCTTACGGCTATCAATCGAAAACGCAAAAAGTGTCTTTGCAGGCAGATCAGACAACCCGAGCTAATTTTACGTTAGAAGAACTAAAGAAAGGCACATTAAAAGGCACTGTCATCAATAAAACAACAGGAAAGCCTGTAAAAGGGGCTTCCGTCTATGTTATCGAGGATGCCGCGGTTGAACCGGCAACTACAAACGACAAAGGAGAATATACACTTGAGGCCTATGAGGGCTCTTACTCCATTAAAGTAGCTGCGCCGGGCTATTACAGCGATGAATTTTCCGTTGAGTTAAAAGGTGATATCACAAAAGAAACTGTGCTAAAGCCTTTCGTCGGTTATCCAGGCGAGATCGGATACGATGACGGAACAGCGGAGAATGCAAATTCCTATTTTGCGGCCGGAAACGGATGGGCGGTGAAAATGTCACTGGCTGACGGCAAGGAAAAAGGCATGCTGACAGGAGGGCTATTCAGATTCTGGGATACGGAGTTCCCTGATCCTGGCGGCACAGAGTTTAAGGTCGAGGTTTACGATGCGACAGGGAAAGATGGAGCACCCGGCAAAAAAATTGCGGGACCATATCAAGCTGAAGCTCTTCGTAATGGCGAATGGACGAAAGTAGATCTCAGCTCGAAGGGGATTATGGTCGATAAAGACTTTTATCTTGTCTATATCCAGTCAAAACCTGATCCATATTCACCAGGCTTGGCAATGGATGAAACCGGGCAGTACTCAGATCGCAACTGGCAGTATGTTGACGGAACATGGCAAAAAGGGGATAAAGAAGACGGCAACTATATGATTCGTGCATTAGTCGATTATGAAGCTGCCGTACCTGACATTACTTCTCCTGCAGACCAATCATACACCAATAAGGAGAGCGTCACTGTAAAAGGAAAGGCATCTCCCGGGACGACTATAACCCTTTATAATGGTGATAATGAAGCAGGAGAAACGAAAACTGCCGCAGATGGCACGTTCGAAGCAGGGGTTTCACTCAGCAAAGGGGAAAACAAGCTGACAGCGGCTGCATCAACAGACTCCGGAACGACAGATGCTTCAAGTCCTGTTACGGTCACACTTGATCAAGACAAGCCTGAACTGACGCTCGACAATCCAAAGGATGGCGAGAAAATCAATAAAGAAGCGCTGACTGTTAAAGGCACTGTTTCAGATGACAACTTGAAAGAAGTAAAGGTTAATGGCAAAAAAGCAACAGTCACAGACGGTTCCTACTCCGCCCGTATCCTATTGGAAAACGGAAGCAACGAAGTAAAGGTGACAGCCTCTGACTTAGCAGGCAACAAGACGACGAAAAAAGCTGTCGTCGATGTGAATTTTGACAAGCCAGTTATTAACGGACTAATTCCTGGTGAGGACAAAATCTTAAAAGCCGGTGAATCGGTCAAAATCGCTTTTTCAAGCACGAAAGGGGCAGATGCAACGTTTGTCATTCGTCTTCCGCTCACGAATGCAAGAGCGAATGTACAAAACGCTACCGAGCTGCCGTTAAGGGAAATATCTCCGGGACGATATGAAGGCTATTGGACAGCAACATCTTCTATTAAAGCAAATGGAGCGAAAGTAGAGGTTATCGTTCGAGACAATTACGGCAATGAAACTAGAAAAACAGCGAATGGAAAACTATATATCAATACTGAAAAGTAAGTGTAAAAAAGCTGCCGCCCTTGGCAGCTTTTTTTCTATATACTCGCATTCATTCCCTCGACAAATTAAGCAGTTATCCCTGAAAAATTGTATGGGCCTCTCAACATTAATTGACAGACTTTCCCACAGAGCTTGCTTTATACTTATGAAACAAGAAGGGGAACAGCGTGATGCAAGAAAGAAAGGGGTCAGGTGTGAAAATCTATTTAGATGTCATTTGGCTGTTAAACTTTTGTTTTGACGCACTGTTGCTTTTACTGACGGCATTTATTTTAAAACGCCATGTGAAAAAAAGAAGATTGATAGGCGGCGCGTTTATCGGTTCAAGTATTGTCCTTTTGATGTTTACTCCTTTCTCGCCGATCGTTGAGAACCCGGCCGGAAAGCTCGCTTTTTCGGTTGTCATTGTCCTCGTAACATTCGGTTTTAAGAGGTTTCGTTATTTCTTTCAAAATTTGTTTTCCTTTTATTTTGCTACTTTTCTAATGGGAGGAGGAATAATCGGAGCACACTCATTGCTGCAGTCAAACTCTATTGTCAGAAACGGTGTCATGATTACCAATCAAACCGGATTTGGGGACCCGATCAGCTGGGTGTTTATCGTGGCTGGCTTTCCCGCATTATGGTTTTTTTCCAAGAGAAGAATCGAAGATATTGAAACAAAAAACATTCAATATGAGGAACGAGTCAGGGTACAGGCGGACCTTGGCGGCCAAACACTGCACGCAAGAGGCCTGGTGGATTCAGGCAACCAGCTGTATGACCCGCTCACAAAAACGCCGGTCATGATAATTCACATTGATAAGCTTGAACCGATTTTCGGAGAGGCTGATACGATGATTATTCGAAATGCAGACCCGATGGAAGCGATTGAACAGCTTGATGATTCGTTTCGTTTTTTAGATAAAATGAGGCTGATCCCATACCGGGGAGTAGGCCAGCAGCATCAATTCTTATTATGTATCAAACCGGATCATGTAACGATTATGACAAAAGATGAAATGATTTCCGCGGATAAATGCTTAATTGGCATCAGTACGTCAAAGCTGTCGGCAGATGGAGATTTTGACGCGATTATTCATCCGAAAATGCTGTCAGGAAAAGCCATTAAACACGTATCCTAATGTTCGCAAATGTCCGTTACTTATCATACTCATAAGACGTGACATTTAGAAGGGAGAGGAAGATGAAAAAACTTAAATTGCGGTTGACGCACCTCTGGTATAAGCTGCTGATGAAACTGGGCTTGAAAAGCGATGAAGTGTATTACATAGGCGGAAGTGAAGCTTTGCCGCCGCCATTATCAAAAGACGAGGAGCAGGTTCTATTAATGAAGCTCCCAAGCGGTGACCAGGCGGCCCGCGCTATTTTGATCGAACGCAACCTGCGGCTGGTCGTCTATATCGCCCGGAAATTTGAAAACACGGGAATTAATATTGAAGATTTAATCAGCATCGGCACCATTGGATTAATCAAGGCTGTGAATACCTTCAATCCGGAAAAGAAAATCAAGCTGGCTACATATGCCTCTCGCTGTATCGAGAATGAAATCCTGATGTATTTAAGGAGAAACAACAAAATCCGTTCAGAAGTATCTTTCGATGAACCGCTTAATATTGATTGGGACGGCAATGAGCTTCTGCTTTCTGATGTGCTGGGCACGGATGATGATATCATCACAAAGGACATTGAAGCAAACGTGGATAAAAAGCTTCTAAAAAAAGCGCTCGAACAGTTAAATGAGAGGGAGAAACAAATCATGGAACTTCGTTTCGGGCTTGTCGGCGAAGAGGAAAAAACCCAAAAGGATGTTGCGGATATGATGGGGATTTCTCAATCCTATATTTCCCGTCTGGAAAAACGAATCATTAAAAGATTGCGAAAAGAATTCAACAAAATGGTGTAAAAAATTTTTGCGGGTTAATCCCTTGATTCTACAAGGATTTCCCAATTATGACTATTTTTCGGTCTGAGTACAGTGCATATTTTTCCCACCCGAGGAGATACTTAACGTTGTACAGCAGCTCCTGTAGGGAGGGAAAAAAGTGTCGAGAAATAAAGTCGAAATCTGCGGGGTGGATACGTCCAAATTACCCGTACTCAAGAATGAAGAGATGAGAAAGCTGTTTAGGCAATTGCAGGACGAAGGTGATGATTCAGCCAGAGAAAAGCTTGTAAACGGGAACTTGCGTCTTGTCTTAAGTGTCATTCAAAGATTTAATAACAGAGGGGAGTATGTTGATGACTTATTTCAAGTCGGCTGCATCGGACTAATGAAATCCATTGATAATTTTGATCTAAGCCACAATGTTAAGTTTTCAACATACGCTGTACCTATGATTATCGGAGAGATCCGCAGGTATTTGCGCGATAATAACCCGATACGTGTCTCGAGATCACTCAGGGATATCGCATATAAGGCACTCCAGGTAAGAGAACGGTTAATCAGTGAGACAAGCAAGGAGCCGACGGCAGAGGATATCGCCAAAGTTCTTGAAGTACCGCACGAAGAAATCGTGTTTGCACTCGACGCCATTCAAGATCCGGTATCTCTTTTTGAACCGATCTACAATGACGGCGGAGATCCGATTTATGTCATGGATCAAATCAGTGATGAACGCAACAAAGATACACAATGGATTGAAGAGCTGGCTTTGAAAGAGGGCATGAGAAGGCTGAACGAGAGGGAAAAAATGATTTTAAGAAAACGGTTCTTCCAAGGAAAAACGCAAATGGAAGTAGCCGAAGAAATCGGGATTTCCCAGGCACAGGTGTCCAGACTGGAAAAGGCAGCAATCAAACAAATGAATAAGAATATTCATCAATAGCATGACGCGGAAAGCCTTTAAAACAGAAATTGTTTTAAAGGCTTTTCTATTTAGAAGCGGGCGGTTTACGTTTTCGAAAAAGTAAGGTATCCTAGTCCGTACACAGTTTTGTGAAAATTAAAACAATTCTTTGCTTTGGAAAGAGGAGGACCACAATGATTTTGCAGCTTGACAATGTCTCACTAAAACGGAATGGAAAATGGATACTAAAGGATATTCATTGGAAAGTAGAAGAAAAGGAGAACTGGGTGCTTTACGGATTAAACGGAGCAGGGAAGACCGCGCTGTTAAATATGCTATGCTCTTACTATTTTCCGACAACAGGCGAGATGCAGGTGCTTGGTCATGTATTCGGAAAAACGGAGCTGGGAGATAAACTCAGGCGAAAAATCGGCCTTGTCTCAGCGGGTCTTCAGCAAAAATTGTATCCGGCAGATTCAGCTTTTGAAATTGCTCTGAGCGGGGCATATGCTTCAATTGGCTTGTATGAAACTCCAAGTGCGGATATCAGAGAAAAAGCGATTGCCCTGCTCGAGGACTTAGGAGCCATCGATTATGCTGACCGCCGCTATGAAACTCTTTCTCAAGGAGAGAAACAAAGAGCTTTAATCGCAAGAGCGCTAATGGCTGATCCGGAGCTGCTTATACTGGACGAACCAGTTACAGGACTTGATTTTATTGCCCGGGAAAAACTGTTAGATTCAATTACACATATTGCAAACAGGGAAAATGCGCCGTCTATTCTTTATGTTACGCATCATGCGGAAGAAATTTTGCCGATTTTTGATAAAGCCCTCTTGTTAAAAAAGGGAGAAGTCTTTAGATCAGGACAAATGAAAGACATGCTGACAGATGAATCACTTTCTTCTTTTTTTGATACGCCGATCCGTGTATTATGGAATCAGGATCGTCCGTTTTTAACAAGAGCTGAGACGGTAACAAATGCATAACGACATACGATTCATCCTAGGGGTGCTTCAGAAGCTGAGAGAGACGCTTGTCTCAACCCTTATTGACCTGATCTGGATCATGCCAGCGGAGGGAAGCGGTGAAAAAAGTGGAGAATGCAGCAGCATGCACTCTGCTTTCTTTATTAAGCCGTTTCATGAATATGAAACGGCTTTTTTCTATTAAAAATAGGAGCGGATAACATGATTGATCAAGTAGAATCTTTACTAAAAAAAGTGGAAGAACAAAAGGACGAACTCATTGAGCTTGCGAAAACGCTGATTTCTTTTAAAACACCGGCGCCGCCTGCGAGAAATACAGACAGCATCCAAACATGGATTGCACAGTTTTTGCGTGAGCGGGGATTTTTCATCGACAAATGGGACGTTTATCCAGGAGATCCCAATGTTGTGGGTGTTTTAAAGGGAACAAATTCAGCAGCCTATCAAAGTTTAATCATCAATGGGCATGTCGATGTGGCAGAGGTAAGAGAGGACGAGGAATGGGTGCATGACCCGTTTTGTCCTATTGAGAAAAACGGTTTCTTAATCGGCCGGGGCGCCTCAGATATGAAAGGCGGAATGGCCTGTGTGCTGTTTGCTGTAAAGCTGATTCGTGAAGCAGGTATTGAGCTCCCGGGCGATTTGATTCTGCAATCGGTCATCGGGGAGGAGGTCGGAGAGGCCGGTACGCTTGAATGCTGCAAAAAGGGCTATCACGCAGACTTTGCAGTTGTGGCGGATACGAGCGATATGCATATTCAAGGTCAAGGCGGAGTGATTACAGGCTGGATCGAAATCAAAAGCAGTCAAACGTTTCACGATGGAACAAGACGCAATATGATCCACGCTGGCGGAGGAACATTCGGGGCGAGCGCGATCGAAAAAATGGCAAAAATCATTTCTGGACTCGGTGAGCTTGAGCGCCATTGGGCCATTATGAAACGTTATCCCGGCTTTGCACCCGGTACAAACACAATTAATCCCGCTGTTATAGAAGGAGGCAGACATGCGGCCTTTATAGCGGATGAGTGCCGGCTGTGGATCACAGTCCATTTTTACCCGAATGAAACGCATGAACAAGTGGCAGCGGAAATAGAAGATTACATCAACCGGCTGAGTGACAGTGATATTTGGCTGAGGGAAAACCGTCCTGTCTTTAAATGGGGAGGCTCTTCAATGATTGAGGAAAGAGGAGAAATTTTTCCAGCCTTGGAAATTGATCCGGCTCATCCTGGCGTTTTAGCCCTAACAGCGTCACACGAGGAAATCAAACGCGAACGCCCGGTCGTTGACGTCTCTCAGACCGTAACCGATGGCGGATGGCTTTATAATGCCGGTATCCCAAGCGTGATCTACGGACCTGGCAATTTATATAATGCTCATTCCGTTAATGAGGAGGTATCGATTGAGCAGCTCGTAGATTATACGAAAATCATGCTCACATTCATCCTTAGATGGTGCAGCCGTAAAAAAGAACAATGATCATGAAAATTTCTCCTTGCTGACAAGGTTCAGCCCGCCCGTTCATATACTAGAAAAAAGGACCGAAAAAGGACGTGATGGGAATGATCAGCATTTCAGAATTTCAGGTGAAAGATGTCGTCAATGTTTCTAACGGAAAAAAATTGGGGAGCATCGGCGATATTGATATCAATGTCACTACAGGAAAAATTCAGGCGATTATTCTAGGGGGAAATGGAAAAGTTCTCGGTTTTTTTGGAAAGGAAGAGGAAATGGTCATTCCTTGGCGAAATATAGTTAAAATCGGTGAAGATGTCATTTTAGTCCGATTAAGTGAATCCCATGCTTAGCTTTTTTGCCGCTGATTGTCAAATGCCGGAAGTCTGAACTCTTCCGGCACATTTCATTTATGAAATATGCAAATCGGCGCTAAACGAATGCAGAAAGATGTGGTAAAATAAGTGGGAAATTACGCCTTATAAATGTTTGTCGAAAGGTTGGATCATCATGAATACATATCACCCATTCAGTCTCACCACCCCCTCGACACTCATGATACAAGACTGGAAACAAACGAATCAAAATCATGCAGAAATCATTGCCGGATTTACTACGAAAAACGGCGGTGTCAGTCAAAAACCTTTTGAGTCGTTAAATACAGGATTGCACGTTCATGACAAAGATGCAGATGTGGTTAAAAATCGTGAATATATAGCCGATATGTTTAATATTGATTTGCAGTCTTGGGTATTTGCTGACCAGACACACGACAATCGCGTCCAAAAAGTGACGCAGAGGGACAGGGGCAAAGGCGCCCGTGAGTATCAATCAGCTTTTAAAGCAACAGACGGGCTCTATACAAATGATAAAAATGTATTCCTGGCATTATGCTTTGCTGATTGTGTGCCTCTTTTCTTTTTCGATCCGGTGAAATCGCTTGTCGGGGTCGCTCATGCCGGATGGAAAGGCACGGTCAAACAGATTGGCAGAGAAATGGTGAAACAATGGACCGAACAGGAGGGCTCGAAGCTTTCTGATATATACGCTGTTGTCGGACCGTCTATCTGCGGTGCGTGCTATACCGTGGATGATCGTGTGATGAATGCTGTCCGCGCATTGCCGTTTTCAGCAGAGCGTGCCGTAAATCAGACGGGGCAGGGGCAGTATCAGCTTGATCTGAAAGAGCTGAATCGACTCATACTGATCGACAGCGGTTTGGCAAATGAGCAGATTTCTGTCAGCGGTTTATGTACGGAAAGTGAGCCGTCACTTTTCTTTTCCCACCGGCGCGATCAGGGGAAAACAGGACGGATGATGTCCTTTATCGGAATGAAGGAGGCATAAAAGATCTTGCGTGTTGTTGATCACTTACGACATATAAACGAACGAATAAACGAAGCATGTAACAGATCGGGCCGCAGCTCCGATGAAGTTACGGTTATTGCAGTCACAAAATATGTCTCGCCAGAAAGAGCACAGGAGGCGGTCGATGCGGGCATTACGTGCCTCGGAGAGAACCGGGACGCCGAGCTGCTTCGCAAACAGGAAATCATAAAAGGAAATGTGGAATGGCATTTTATCGGCAGCCTTCAATCAAGAAAAGTAAAAGCTGTCGTCAATTCTGTTTCCTATATTCACTCTCTGGACCGGCTTTCATTAGCGAAAGAAATTGAAAAACGGGCTGAAGGTGCTGTCCAATGCTTTGTGCAGGTCAATACCTCGCTTGAGCCCTCTAAACACGGCATGAAAAAAGAAGAAGTGATACCCTTCATACAGGAGCTTTCCGGCTTTGAACACATCGTTGTGGCCGGACTGATGACTATGGCTCCTCTGACTGATGACCAAGATCAGATCAGAAGCTGTTTCCGTGCGCTGAGAGAACTTCGTGATCAGGTTCAAGAGCTGAAACAGCCGAACGCTCCATGTACAGAACTGTCGATGGGCATGTCAAATGATTTTGAAATCGCGATTGAAGAAGGGGCTACTTATATTAGAATCGGCTCATCGTTAGTCGGAAATGAAACAGGGGGTGTACAGCAATGAGTATGAAAAATAAACTGAAAAACTTTTTCTCGATGGATGAAGAAGAATACGAATACGAATATATTGAAACTGAGCGGGATTCTCATGAGGAACAGGAACAAAAAGAAAAACCTGCTTATAATGCCGGTAAACCAGCAGCCAAACAGAACGTGGTAAGCTTGCAAAGTGTTCAGAAATCCTCTAAAGTGGTGTTGAGTGAGCCGCGCGTTTATGCGGAGGCGCAGGAAATAGCCGACCATCTGAAGAACAGGCGGGCAGTTGTCGTCAATCTTCAGCGGATACAGCATGACCAGGCGAAACGGATTGTTGACTTCTTAAGCGGAACCGTTTACGCCATTGGCGGCGATATCCAAAGAATTGGTTCAGATATTTTCCTATGCACGCCTGATAACGTAGATGTATCAGGCACAATTTCTGAGCTCATATCTGAAGACGATCAGAGGTGGTAAAGCGAGATGATCCTTTATCAAGTTTTTTCGGTTTTAAGCTTATTAATTACAATATACTCATTTGCCCTGATCATATATATTTTTATGTCATGGGTGCCGAGTACGAGGGAAACAGGAGTCGGACGTTTTTTAGCTTCGATCTGTGAACCATATCTCGAGCCATTCAGAAAAATTATCCCCCCAATTGCAATGCTGGATATTTCACCAATCGTAGCCATTCTCGTGTTGCGGTTTGCGACAACTGGCTTGTGGGGGCTTTATCGCATGATTGCCTTTTAAGGTGACAGTTTGATAGGGGCTTGGCTGCTGCCAAGCCTCTTTACATAGAAGGGAAAGACGATGAGCGATATTTATCAGCACTTCAGAAAAGACGAGCGTGCCTTTATCGATCAGGCGCTCGAATGGAAAAGAATTGTCCAGGAGCAGTACCGGATGAAGCTGACCGACTTTTTAGATCCCCGGGAACAGGTCATTCTCGCTGCTGTCACGGGACAGGCAGATGTAGGACTGGCTTTTTTCGGCGGCTATGGCAGAGCGGAGCGAAAACGGGCTATTTTATATCCTGAGTACATCAAGCCGGAAGAATCGGATTTTGAGCTTCAGGCGTTCGACGTCCGCTATGCTGAAAAATTTGTGACGGTCGATCACCGGTCTCTTCTTGGTTCATTAATGGGAATCGGCCTGAAGCGGCAAAAGTTTGGAGATTTAGTGTTTTCAGAGACGGCAGTGCAAATCATTGTCTCAGCTGAAACAGCCGATTTTGTTGCAGCTCAGCTTACCCAAGCCGGAAAAGCCGCGGTCAAGCTTGAGAAAATTGACTTGTCAGACCTTAAAATTCCCGCACTAGATGTCGAAATAAGAGATGATACCGTTTCTTCTTTAAGGCTTGACGCAGTCTGCGCCTCTATGAGCAGGCAATCACGCCAGAAATCACAAACGCTGGTGAAAAACGGTCTTGTAAAAGTGAACTGGAAGGTTGTTGAAGATCCTTCTTACCAGGTTGCTGAAGGGGACATGCTCTCTATCAGGGGCTTTGGCCGCTGCAGTCTGACAAAAATCGAAGGGAAAACCAAAAAAGACAAGTGGAGAGTCACGTTTGAACGACAAAAATAGTCGGTTTTTCAGTTTTTTTCTCCATCTGTGTGGAATTTGCTTTATAATGTGAACTAGATAACCGTACTGAAATGTAAAAAATGGAGGTGGCATCATGCCATTAACGCCGAATGATATTCACAATAAGACGTTTACAAAAAGTTTTCGCGGATATGATGAAGACGAGGTAAATGAATTTCTGAGCCAAGTCAGAAAAGATTACGAAATTGTTCTCCGTAAAAAAACAGAGCTTGAAGCGAAAGTGAATGAGCTAGATGAAAGAATCGGGCACTTTGCCAACATTGAAGAAACGCTGAATAAATCGATTCTGGTTGCCCAAGAAGCAGCTGAGGACGTAAAGCGCAATTCTCAAAAGGAAGCAAAGCTGATTGTTCGGGAAGCGGAGAAAAACGCTGACCGCATCATCAATGAGTCTTTATCGAAATCAAGAAAAATTGCAATGGAAATCGAAGAACTGAAAAAACAGTCTAAAGTGTTCAGAACACGTTTCCAAATGCTGATCGAAGCGCAGCTTGATCTTCTGAAAAATGATGATTGGGATCATCTGCTCGAATATGAAGTCGACGCTGTGTTTGAGGAAAAGGAATAAATTCTCTGATTACCTTGACATTTTCTTAGCTTGTCGAATATAATACGTTCATAAATTCAGATGAAAAGACGGTTGAAAGGGACAGTCATGTTTCCATCATGCCTTTATAGCGACCCGGAGATGGTGAAAGTCCGGGATGGCCGGAATCATGTAGATCAGCCCTTAAGTTTCCTTTCTGAACTCACAGTAGGTTAGGACGTTCATCACGTTACGATGCTCGAGAGGAAAAAGCGTAAGCCTGGCTTTTTCTAAAAGGGTGGTACCGCGAGATAAGCTTTCTCGTCCCTTATGGGATGAGAGGGCTTTTTTTATTTTCTGAAAAAATTGGTGGAGGAATGAAAATGGATTACAAAGACACGCTCTTAATGCCGAAAACAGATTTTCCGATGCGAGGCAATTTGCCAAACCGTGAGCCTGACATGCAAAAGAAATGGGAGGAGCAGGATATCTACAGTCTAGTACAGGAACGGACGAAGGACCGCCCGAAATTTGTTTTACATGACGGACCTCCGTACGCAAACGGCGATATCCACATGGGCCACGCACTTAACAAAATTTTAAAGGACTTCATCGTCCGCTACAAATCAATGAGCGGGTACAACGCACCATATGTACCGGGCTGGGATACACATGGATTGCCGATTGAAACAGCTCTTACAAAAAACAAAAAAGTGAACCGCAAAGAAATGTCAGTAGCTGAATTCCGCAAGCTATGTGAAGAATATGCATGGAAGCAAATTGAGGGTCAGCGTGAGCAATTCAAGCGTCTTGGAGTCCGCGGCGACTGGGAAAATCCATATGTGACACTGAAACCGGAATATGAAGCACAGCAAATCCGCGTTTTCGGTGAGATGGCAAAACGAGGCTACATTTATAAAGGCCTTAAACCGGTTAACTGGTCACCTTCAAGTGAGTCTGCTTTAGCTGAAGCGGAAATTGAATATCAAGACAAACGCTCAGCATCTATTTACGTTGCGTTTGGCGTGAAAGACGGAAAAGGCGTGCTTGAAAACGGCGAGCGCATCATCATTTGGACAACAACGCCTTGGACGATCCCTGCAAACCTCGGCATTTCGGTGCATCCTGATCTAGAATACAGCGTGATTGCTGTTGGTGATGATCGCTTTGTTGTAGCAAGTGCACTGGTTGAAGCTGTAGCTTCTGCATGCGGCTTTGAGCAGTATGAAGTGACAAGAACGATCAAAGGCAAAGATCTCGAAAATATTATCGCTGAACATCCGTTATACGGCAGAGATTCACTCGTTATGCTTGGCGATCACGTGACAACTGACGCCGGAACAGGCTGTGTTCATACAGCACCGGGACATGGGGAAGATGACTTTATCATCGGCCAAAAATACGGCTTAGACGTACTTTGTCCAGTTGATGAAAAAGGTGTGATGACAAGCGAAGCTCCTGGCTTTGAAGGTATGTTCTATGATGATGCAAACAAAGCGATCACTCAGCAGCTCGAAGAAAAGGGCGCGCTCGTAAAGCTTGAATTCATTACACATTCCTATCCGCACGACTGGAGAACAAAGAAACCAACCATTTTCAGAGCAACTGCGCAATGGTTTGCGTCTATTAAAGATTTCAGATCAGACCTGCTGGATGCCATTAAAGAAACAAAATGGGTTCCTGAATGGGGCGAGCAGCGCTTGCACAATATGGTGCGCGACCGCGGCGACTGGTGTATTTCCAGACAGCGTGCATGGGGTGTGCCGATTCCGGTATTTTATGCTGAAAACGGTGAGCCAATCATCACAGATGAAACGATTGAGCACGTTTCAGAATTGTTTAGAAAACATGGCTCTAACATTTGGTTTGAAAAAGAAGCGAAGGATCTTCTTCCGGAAGGCTTTACGCATCCTGGTAGCCCGAACGGCACATTTACAAAAGAACAGGACATCATGGATGTTTGGTTTGATTCTGGTTCTTCCCACCAAGCGGTGCTTGAAGAGCGCGAGGATCTCGTTCGGCCAGCTGATTTATACCTTGAAGGCTCTGACCAATACCGGGGCTGGTTTAACTCATCTCTATCAACAGCAGTAGCCGTAACAGGAAAAGCGCCATATAAAGGTGTGCTCAGCCATGGATTTGCACTAGATGGAGAAGGACGCAAAATGAGTAAATCCATCGGTAACGTTGTGGTTCCAGCAAAAGTTATGAAACAGCTTGGCGCCGACATTTTGAGATTATGGGTGTCTTCTGTTGACTACCAGGCGGATGTTCGCGTGTCTGATGCGATTCTGAAGCAGGTTGCTGAAGTATACCGTAAAATCCGCAACACGTTCCGTTTCCTTCACGGCAACCTATTCGATTTTGATCCAAAAACAAATGCGGTGGCTGTGGAAGATCTTCGTGAAGTCGATCAGTATATGCTGATTAAGCTAAACAAACTGATTGATAAAGTGAAAAAAGCGTATGACGAGTACGAATTTGCGGTTGTGTATCACAGCATCCACAATTTCTGTACAATTGAATTAAGCTCATTCTATCTGGATTTCGCTAAGGATATTGTATACATTGAGCATGCGGATCATCCGGATAGACGCAGCATGCAGACTGTATTCTATGAAACGCTGCTGGCATTAGTGAAGCTTACAGCACCGATTCTGCCTCATACTGCTGACGAATTGTGGTCTCACTTAACATTTGTTGACGAGCAAAGCGTTCAGCTGACAGATATGCCGGAAACGATTGCGGTTCCAAACAGCGAAGCCACAGAAGATAAGTTTGACCGTTTTATGTCTCTTCGTGATGATGTGCTAAAAGCGTTAGAAACAGCGCGAAATGAAAAAATCATCGGTAAATCATTGGAAGCAAGCCTGAAGTTGTATCCGAATAAAGAGAACAAAGAGCTATTAGCTTCTATTAAAGAAAATCTTTCTCAGCTGTTTATTGTTTCTGAATTAACCATCAGTGAAGAAAATGAAGCGCCAAACGATGCGCAAAGCTTTGAGACAGGGAAAATCGCTGTCGAGAAAGCTGAAGGCGAAATGTGTGAGAGATCCCGTGTGATTTCTAAAGATGTAGGTGCAAACCCGAAATATCCTACACTGTCACTGCGCAACGCTGAAATTGTTGAAAAGTATTATCAGAATTAATGAAAGAGCCCGGCGCACAAGCTGGGCTTTTTTGTGCCAAGAGTGACATCGTTTAGAATGGCAGGAAAAATCTTATGGGCTTTAGATCATCATTCACAGGTAACAATATAGGTATTACGTTAAGAGCAGGAGTTGTGATGAATGAATGATCAACTGACCGCAATTTATACGGAACTTCTTCTGATGAAAGAAGAATTACAGTCGAGATTATTTGAGTATTCTTGCTTTCAGGTTTCAACAAGCCCGCAGGCAGCAATCAATCATAAACAAAAAGCAACTCTGATCTATCATATTAAAGAAGAGCTTCAGGACGTTCTTCTCGCATTGTCGAAAATTGAGGACGGCACATTCGGATACTGTGAAGAAACTGGGTCTCCCATTCCTCTTTCAAAGCTGGCGGTGCTGCCGACAGCGCGAACAGCAAACGATTTTCTGTATTCAGTCCAATTTGAAAAAAAAACGCTTCCTCTGTGGAAATCAACTGATATTGAGTATGATCAGGCGCTGTATGAATAACAGCGCCTTCCCAATTAAGTCTGTACAGAGGCTGATATTTCTTTACTCCTGTGCTTTTTATTGATAAAATGCATAATGGATTAAAGTAACCGTACAATGGAGGAACGTTTGTGCTGTATTACGTTATCGCACTACTTATTATCGCAGCTGATCAACTGACAAAATGGCTTGTCGTCAAGAACATGGAACTTGGACAAAGCATACCGATCATTGATCAGGTATTCTATATCACCTCCCATCGCAATACGGGTGCGGCGTGGGGGATATTAGCCGGTCAGATGTGGTTTTTTTACCTCATCACAACTGCAGTCATTATTGGTATTGTTTATTACATACAGCGATATACGAAAGGGCAAAAGCTTCTTGGTGTTTCCCTTGGACTCATGCTTGGCGGCGCCATCGGCAATTTTATCGACCGGGCTGTCAGACAGGAAGTGGTGGATTTTATCCATGTCATTATCGTCAATTACAATTACCCGATCTTTAATATCGCGGACTCTTCATTATGTGTCGGCGTAATGCTTTTATTTATACAAATGCTGTTGGACAGCGGGAAAAAGAAGAAGGAGCAATAGAATGAATCAATTTGACATAACCGCTTCAGAAGAACAAAAAAGTGAGCGGATTGATAAATTTCTTGCATCGACTGAAAATGGTTGGTCGAGAACCCAGGTTCAGCAATGGGTGAAGGACGGACAAGTTGTCGTAAACGGAAGCCCGGTGAAAGCGAATTATAAAATTCAGCCGGGTGATCAGGTGACCGTCACTGTACCTGAGCCGGAAGCACTCGACGTGCTGGCAGAACCGATGGATCTGGATATATACTATGAAGATCAAGATGTGCTGGTTGTCAATAAACCTCGCGGAATGGTTGTGCACCCAGCACCCGGGCATCTTACGGGCACACTTGTAAACGGCCTTATGGCTCATTGCACGGATCTTTCCGGAATAAATGGCGTGATGCGTCCGGGGATCGTTCACAGGATCGATAAGGATACGTCCGGATTATTAATGGTGGCGAAAAATGATATGGCACATGAGTCTCTCGTGAACCAATTGGTCAACAAAACGGTCACGCGGAAATATACGGCGGTTGTCCACGGAATTATTTCTCATGATGACGGTACAATTGATGCGCCGATCGGGCGGGATAAGAAAGACCGGCAAAGCATGACCGTAACACGTGATGGCAAAAACGCCGTCACTCATTTTCATGTTCTTGACCGCTTCCAGGAGTTTACGCTTGTAGAATGCCAGCTTGAAACAGGAAGAACGCATCAAATCCGTGTTCATATGAAGTATATCGGCTTCCCGTTAGCGGGAGATCCGAAATACGGGCCGAGAAAAACGATCGATTTTAACGGACAAGCGCTTCATGCCGGAATTTTAGGTTTTCAGCATCCTCGCACTGACGAATATATCGAATTTGAGGCACCGCTTCCTGAGGATATGTCTGCTTTAATCGAAAATCTGAGAAAAACCCGTTGACAGGACGTCTCTTTTCTGAAATAATAAACGAAGCTGAATAGATTCTTTAAAACAGTCCAGAGAGGCTGAGAAGGATAACGGATTGACGGGATACGTGTATATGCACGCACCTTGTCCTAAACCCCTCTCTGCCAATGGCAAGAGGGGTTTTTTCTTCTAAATGAACTGTGAGGTGTCACATAATGAATCAAAAAGCTGTCATTCTCGACGAACAGGCAATCAGACGTGCGCTGACCAGAATTGCTCACGAAATGATAGAACGCAATAAAGGGATGAACAACTGCATCCTTGTCGGCATCAAGACAAGAGGCATTTATTTAGCAAAACGCCTCGCCGAACGGATAGAACAGATTGAAGGAAATCCTGTAACGGTTGGAGAAATTGATATTACCCTTTACAGAGATGATCTATCCAAAAAAACGAGCAATGAAGAACCGCTTGTGAAAGGTGCAGATATACCGGTAGACATCACAGATCAAAAAGTAATTGTCGTAGATGATGTTCTTTACACAGGGAGAACGGTCAGAGCCGCTATGGACGCCCTTGTCGATGTAGGCAGGCCTTCCTCAATTCAACTGGCTGTGCTTGTTGACAGAGGACACAGAGAACTGCCGATCCGAGCAGATTACATCGGGAAAAACATTCCGACTTCAAAAGCTGAAAAGGTTATGGTGCAGCTTGATGAGGTTGACAAAAACGATCTCGTCGCCATTTATGAAAATGAATAATGTATCACCTTTTTAAACGCAATCCAGAGAGGTTGCAAAGAGGTGCACAGCGAAGCCCCGAAAGTATGCGGCCGGTCTTTGTATGCCTCTTTGCGTAAAAATAGCAAAGAGGTTTTTTTATACAGTTATTAAGTCATCCTAATATGAAAAGTCATCAATCAGGGGGAAAATCATCATGAGTAAGAAAAAAGTTAATTTAGGAGTCAGGGAAATCCCGAAACCTTTCTCTTGGGTTTCGTTCAGCCTGCAGCATTTATTCGCGATGTTTGGCTCAACGATTTTGGTTCCGAAGCTGGTCGGAATGAGTCCTGCAGTTGCATTGGTGACGAGCGGTATCGGAACACTTGCTTACCTTCTGATCACGAAAGGACAAATACCAGCGTACCTCGGTTCATCCTTTGCCTTTATTTCTCCGATCATCTTGGTAAAAGCGACCGGCGGACCGGGAGCAGCAATGGTTGGTGCGTTTCTGGCAGGGCTTGTGTACGGGCTGATTGCCTTGCTGATCAGACAGCTCGGAACAGGCTGGCTGATGAAGCTTCTCCCGCCTGTCGTCGTAGGTCCGGTTATTATCGTCATTGGATTGGGTCTGGCAGGTACAGCGGTAAATATGGCCATGTATGCTGATCCGAATGCAAGTGAGCTGGTTTACAGCTTAAAACATTTCAGTGTTGCAGGTGTCACTTTAGCGATCACGATCATTTGCGCGATTTTCTTGCGAGGATTCTTAAGCTTAATCCCGGTCTTGATCGGGATCATTGGCGGATACTTGTTTGCCCTGATTCAAGGAATTGTCAACTTCCAGCCGGTGCTTGACGCGAAATGGTTTGCTATCCCTGAATTCATCATCCCGTTCAAAGATTATACGCCGTCAGTGACACTTGGCATTGCCGCAGCAATGGTCCCTGTCGCATTTGTTACCATGTCAGAGCATATTGGCCACCAGATGGTGCTGAGCAAAGTTGTCGGACAAGACTTCATTAAAAAACCGGGTCTCCATCGCTCAATAATGGGCGACAGCGCGGCCACAATCCTTGCTTCCTTGATTGGCGGCCCGCCTACAACCACTTATGGAGAAAACATTGGCGTACTGGCCATTACGAGAGTGTTCAGCGTCTTTGTTATCGGAGGCGCAGCAGTGATTGCCCTTTGTTTCGGCTTCATCGGCAAAATATCTGCGCTTATCAGTTCAGTCCCGTCAGCGGTTATGGGAGGCGTTTCCTTCCTGCTGTTCGGCATCATCGCTTCCAGCGGTTTGAGAATGCTGATTGACAACAAAATTGATTATGAAAATAACAGAAACCTCATCATCACATCAGTCATCCTTGTAATCGGCGTAGGCGGCGCATTTATTCAGGTGTCTGAAGGAGGATTCCAAGTGTCAGGCATGGCGCTTGCGGCAATTGTAGGTGTCATCTTAAACCTGATTCTTCCGCAAGTGAAGGAAGAGCAGGCAGACACATCCGAACAACATCATATCTAAACCTTTTAATGAAAGTCCAGAGAGGCTTGGAAGGGTTATAAAGAGAAGAAAGCTTCACGCTGCTCCTCTATTTAACCGTACCCCGAGTCTATCCAAGACCGGGGTTTTTTTCAGCCTTAAAAAGTTGAAATGAGAGGGGAAAGAAAATGAAGCATTTAACGACGATGAGTGAACTCAGCACTGGGGAAATCAAAGATTTGCTTCAAACTGCGCAAGACCTCAAAAACGGAAAAACAGACCATCAGCTGCCAGGGAAATTTGCAGCGAATCTGTTTTTTGAACCAAGCACCAGAACACGATTCAGCTTTGAGGTAGCTGAAAAGAAACTGGGCATGAATGTCCTGAATCTCGACGGAACAAGCACAAGTGTACAAAAAGGTGAAACCTTATATGACACAATCCGAACGCTCGAATCAATCGGTGTTGACGCGTGTGTTATCAGGCACAGTGAGGATGAGTACTACAAAGAGCTTGTCGGACATGTAAATATCCCGATTCTGAATGCAGGCGATGGGTGCGGTCAGCATCCGACACAATCATTGCTTGATTTAATGACAATCAATGAAGAATTCAACACGTTCAAAGGCCTTACCGTCTCCATTCACGGCGACATTAAGCACAGCAGGGTCGCAAGATCTAATGCTGAAGTGTTGACAAGACTCGGTGCCCGCGTTCTGTTTTCCGGTCCGCCGGAATGGCAGGATGAAGAAAATACGTTTGGCGCGTATGTCTCAATGGAAGAAGCAGTAGAGACTTCGGATGTTGTCATGCTGCTCCGTATTCAAAATGAAAGACATCAGTCAGCTGTCAGCCAGGAAGGCTATTTAAATGAATTCGGCTTGACTGTAGAACGGGCTGAACGTATGAAGCAGGATGCGATTATTATGCACCCCGCCCCTGTGAATAGAGGAGTGGAGATTGATCACAGCTTAGTAGAAAGCGAAAAATCAAGAATCTTCAAACAAATGCAAAATGGTGTATTCATCAGAATGGCAGTGTTACAGCGAGCCTTACAAACCAATGCGAAAAGAGGAGAAGCAGCGTATGTCATATCTCATTAAAAACGGCTGGATACTTAACAAAAATGGTGAAAAAACAGAACAGGATATTCGAGTGACAGGAGAGGTCATCTCCGAAATCGGCAAGCTTGATGCAGCAGATGGAGAAACGGTTATTGATGCGAAAGGATTGCTCGTTTCACCGGGGTTTGTTGACCTCCATGTACACTTTAGAGAGCCTGGCGGAGAGAAAAAAGAAACCATTGAAACTGGTGCAAAAGCAGCGGCGCGCGGCGGTTATACAACCGTAGCGGCCATGCCGAATACACGGCCGGTTCCTGATACGAAGGAGCAGATGGAATGGGTGCAAAAGCGCATTAAAGACACATCATGTGTCAGAGTCCTTCCTTATGCATCTATTACGATCAGACAAATTGGTGATGAGATGACAAACTTTGAAGCATTAAAGGAAGCTGGGGCATTTGCATTTACAGATGACGGCGTCGGTATACAGACAGCAGGAATGATGTATGAAGCAATGAAACGCGCAGCCGCGATAGACAAAGCGATTGTTGCACATTGCGAGGACAACTCCTTAATTTATGGAGGAAGCGTACATGAGGGGACATTCTCCAAAGCAAACGGGCTCAACGGCATTCCTTCTGTGTGTGAATCGGTTCATATTGCACGCGACGTGCTGCTGGCTGAGGCGGCAAACTGCCATTATCATGTATGCCATATCAGCACGAAAGAGTCTGTCAGGGTCGTACGCGATGCGAAAAAAGCGGGAATCAGAGTGACAGCAGAAGTATCACCGCATCATTTGCTGCTTTGTGATGAGGACATTCCGGGGCTGGACACAAACTATAAAATGAACCCGCCGCTGCGCGGTGCGGAAGATAGAGAAGCACTGATTGAAGGGCTTTTGGACGGAACGATCGATTTTATAGCAACCGACCATGCGCCGCATACAGAAGAAGAGAAAAACACAGAAATGAAGCTGGCGCCGTTCGGTATTGTCGGTTTGGAAACAGCGTTCCCGCTTCTTTACACACATTTTGTCAAAAACGGCAGCTGGACGCTGAAACAGCTGATCGATTATATGACAATCAAGCCGTGCCAAGCGTTTGGTCTCCCATATGGAACACTGAAACCGGGACAAGCAGCTGACATCACATTAATCGATTTGGAAAGAGAAGCAGTGATAGACAAAGAAACATTCTTATCTAAAGGTAAAAACACACCATTTAACGGCCTCAGCTGCAACGGCTGGCCAGTCGCTACAATTGCAGCAGGAACGCTTGCTTATGAAGAAGGGAGACTTGTGAAATGAAAAGACGATTAGTACTGGAAAACGGAGCGGTATTTGAGGGCAAAGCCTTCGGGAGCTTGGAGCACAGCATGGGGGAAGTCGTTTTCAATACCGGTATGACTGGTTATCAGGAAATTTTGTCAGACCCTTCTTATTGCGGGCAGATTGTTACGTTAACATATCCGCTTATCGGAAATTACGGCATTAACCGTGATGACTTTGAATCCATTACGCCTTTTGTTAAAGGATTGATTGTAAAAGAATTATGTGAACTGCCTTCCAACTGGCGTTCAGCGTACACATTGGATGAGTATTTAAAAATGAAAAACATTCCGGGACTGCAAGGAATTGATACAAGAAAGCTGACGAGAATGATCCGCACGGCCGGCGCGCTAAAAGGAACGTTTGCCTCACCTGATGAAGATATCGAATCGGTACTGAAAAGACTGAACGAAACTGAACTGCCGAGAAATCAAGTATCCCAAGTGTCAGCCAAAACAGCATACCCTAGCCCGGGAAGAGGTAAACGCATTGTCCTGGTGGACTTTGGCATGAAGCACGGCATTTTAAGAGAGCTGAACAAACGGAAATGCGATGTCATCGTTGTGCCTTACAACGTAACAGCAGAAGAAGTCCTTCAGCTGAAGCCAGACGGCATCATGCTTTCTAACGGACCTGGAGACCCGAAAGATGTGCCTGAAGCAATTGAAATGATAAAAGGTGTTCTTGGAAAAGTGCCATTATTCGGAATTTGTCTCGGCCACCAGTTATTTGCGCTGGCGTGCGGAGCCAATACTGAGAAAATGAAATTCGGTCACAGGGGCTCCAACCATCCGGTAAAAGAGCTTGCAACCGGAAAAGTTGCCTTAACATCACAAAACCATGGCTATACAGTTTCATCTATCAATGAAACAGAGCTTGAAGTCACACACATCGCGATAAACGACGATACGATTGAAGGGCTGCAACACAAAACACTGCCGGCATTTACGGTTCAATATCATCCAGAAGCATCACCTGGTCCTGAGGACGCTAATCATCTATTTGACAGATTTATCGAAATGATTGAAACAACGGAGAAAGAAGGGGAAGCGGTATGCCAAAACGCGTAGACATTAACAAAATTTTAGTAATCGGGTCAGGACCAATCATCATCGGCCAAGCAGCTGAATTTGATTATGCGGGAACGCAAGCCTGCCTTGCATTAAAAGAAGAAGGCTATGAGGTCATTCTTGTCAACTCAAACCCTGCAACGATCATGACCGATACAGAAATGGCTGACCGGGTTTACATCGAACCGCTGACACCTGAATTTCTGACGCGGATCATCAGAAAAGAGCGTCCTGACGCCATTCTTCCTACACTCGGCGGTCAAACCGGCTTGAATCTTGCGGTTGAGCTTTCTGAGCGAGGTGTGTTGGAGGAGTGCGGCGTTGAGGTGCTCGGCACAAAGCTGTCTGCAATCCAGCAGGCTGAGGACCGTGACTTGTTCAGAACATTAATGAATGAGCTGAATGAACCCGTCCCTGAAAGTGAGATCATTCACTCGCTAGAAGAAGCCGAGAATTTCGTCAGCCAAATCGGATTTCCTGTCATTGTCCGCCCTGCATATACATTAGGCGGCACAGGCGGAGGGATTTGCTCCACTGAAGCCGAGCTGAAAGAAATTGTTGAGAATGGATTAAAATTAAGCCCGGTGCACCAATGTTTGCTTGAAAAAAGCATTGCCGGCTATAAAGAAATCGAATACGAAGTTATGAGGGACAGCCGAGATCATGCGATTGTCGTTTGTAACATGGAGAACATTGATCCGGTAGGAATCCATACAGGAGACAGTATTGTCGTCGCACCGAGCCAAACGCTCAGCGACCGTGAATATCAGCTCCTCCGGAATGTATCTTTAAAACTGATCCGTGCGCTTGGAATTGAAGGGGGATGTAACGTACAGCTCGCTTTAGATCCAGACAGCTTCCAATACTACATCATTGAAGTGAACCCGCGTGTCAGCCGTTCATCTGCCCTTGCATCAAAAGCGACAGGCTATCCGATTGCAAAGCTCGCAGCTAAAATCGCCGTCGGCCTTTCACTAGACGAAATGATGAATCCGGTGACAGGGAAGACATACGCTGCATTTGAACCAGCGCTGGACTATGTTGTATCTAAAATACCTCGCTGGCCGTTTGATAAGTTTGAATCAGCAAACAGAAGGCTCGGCACCCAGATGAAAGCGACGGGAGAGGTGATGGCGATTGGCCGCACGCTTGAAGAATCGCTGCTGAAAGCTGTGCGTTCACTGGAAGCTGATGTGTATCATCTTGAATTAAAAGATGCCGCCGATATACCTGATGAGCTTCTCGAGAAGCGGATTAAAAAAGCCGGAGACGAGCGTTTATTCTACCTGGCTGAAGCGTACAGAAGGGGCTACACAGTTGAGCAGCTTCATGAATTCTCTGCCATCGACCTCTTTTTCCTGCATAAGCTGTTCGGAATCGTTCAGTTTGAAAAAGAGCTGAAATCAAATGCGGGCGATACGGATGTGCTGAGACAGGCAAAAGAACTCGGATTTTCTGATAAGTACATCAGCCGCGAGTGGAAAATGAAAGAATCTGAGCTTTACAGCTTGAGAAAACAAGCGGGAATTGCACCGGTATTTAAAATGGTAGATACGTGCGCGGCGGAATTCGAATCAGAAACGCCATACTTCTACAGCACATATGAAGAAGAAAATGAATCTGTTGTTACAGATAAGAAAAGCGTGATCGTACTTGGCTCCGGCCCGATTCGAATCGGACAGGGGGTTGAATTTGACTACGCTACGGTTCACTCCGTGTGGGCAATTAAACAAGCAGGCTATGAGGCAATTATCGTCAATAATAACCCGGAAACCGTGTCGACCGATTTCAGTATCTCAGACAAGCTGTACTTTGAACCGCTTACGATCGAAGATGTCATGCATATCATTGACCTCGAACAGCCGATGGGCGTTGTCGTGCAATTTGGCGGACAAACTGCAATCAACCTTGCTGACGAACTTTCTGCACGCGGAGTCAAAATCCTTGGAACGTCATTAGAAGATTTAGACCGTGCGGAAGACCGGGATAAGTTTGAACAGGCGCTGGAAGAACTTCAAGTGCCGCAGCCGCTTGGCAAAACTGCGACATCGGTTGATCAGGCGGTAAACATCGCAAGCAACATCGGCTATCCGGTACTGGTGCGCCCTTCATATGTGCTTGGAGGACGGGCGATGGAAATTGTCTATCATGAGGAAGAGCTGCTCCATTACATGAAAAACGCAGTCAAAATCAATCCGCAGCATCCAGTCTTAATTGACAGATATCTGACTGGGAAAGAAATCGAAGTGGATGCGGTGTCTGACGGCCAAACCGTTGTCATTCCGGGAATCATGGAACACATTGAGCGTGCGGGCGTGCACTCTGGAGACTCTATCGCGGTCTATCCGCCGCAGTCCCTGACGGAGGACATTAAAGAAAAAATTGAACAATATACGATCGCACTTGCGAAAGGGCTGAATATTGTCGGCTTGCTCAACATCCAATTCGTCCTGTCACAAGGTGAAGTATACGTGCTTGAAGTCAATCCGAGATCAAGCAGAACGGTGCCGTTCTTAAGCAAGATCACGGGCATTCCGATGGCGAACCTCGCGACAAAAGTCATTCTCGGGCAAAAGCTGGCTGAGTTTGGCTACAATGAAGGCCTGCAGCCTGAACAACAGGGTGTATTTGTAAAAGCACCGGTCTTCTCCTTCGCGAAGCTGAGAAGAGTGGACATTACGTTAGGGCCTGAAATGAAATCAACAGGTGAGGTCATGGGGAAAGATTCCACCCTTGAAAAGGCGCTCTATAAAGCCCTGATAGCTTCAGGCATTCAAATCCCTAACTACGGTTCCGTGCTTTTAACAGTGGCTGATAAGGACAAAGAAGAAGGGCTTGCCATCGCTAAACGATTCCATGCGATCGGGTATAACATTTTAGCGACCGAAGGAACGGCGGGGTATCTCAAGGAAGCATCAATTCCAGCGAAGGTCGTCGGAAAAATCGGCCAGGACGGCCCGAATTTGCTTGATGTGATCAGAAATGGGGAGGCCCAGTTTGTCATCAATACGCTGACAAAAGGAAAGCAGCCGGCAAGAGACGGATTTAGAATCAGACGTGAATCAGTAGAAAACGGTGTTGCCTGCTTAACATCTTTAGATACGGCAGAAGCGATTTTGCGGGTGCTGGAAAGCATGACGTTCCGTGCCGATCAAATGCCGGCAGTCAACTCAAATCAGGAGGCGGCAATCACTATATGAAAAAAGCGTATTTGACGGTGTGTGCTAACCAGCAAATTGCAGACCGGGTGTATCAAATGGTCCTAAAAGGGGAGCTTGTCCAAGGGTTTACTGTCCCAGGACAGTTCCTTCACCTGAAAGTGAGCGAAGCGGTTACGCCTCTTTTGCGAAGACCAATCAGCATTGCTGATGTTAACCTTGGAAAAAATGAAGTCACCATGATTTATCGAGTAGATGGGGAAGGAACAAGACTCTTGTCGCTGAAGCAGAAGGGAGATCTCGTGGATGTCCTCGGGCCTTTGGGCAATGGCTTTCCAGTAGATGAAGTCCAACCCGGAAAGACGGCTTTGCTGGTAGGGGGCGGTGTAGGAGTGCCGCCTCTCCAAGAACTGTCGAAACGTTTAAAGGAAAAAGGCGTAAAGGTCATACACGTTTTAGGATTCCAATCGGCAAAGGATGTTTTTTACGAAAAAGAATGCCGACAGTATGGCGATACGTATGTGGCAACAGCTGACGGAAGCTACGGGGAAACCGGGTTTGTCACAGATGTCATCAAACAGAAAAGTCTTGAATTTGATATCCTCCTCAGCTGCGGGCCGACACCGATGCTAAAGGCGCTCAAACAAGAATACGCCCACAAAGAGGTTTACATTTCCATGGAAGAACGAATGGGCTGCGGTATCGGTGCATGCTTCGCTTGCGTGTGCCATACAAACGAAAGTGAGACAGCTTATGTAAAGGTATGTCTTGACGGGCCTGTATTTAAAGCTCAGGAGGTGGCGCTGTAATGCTAGAGGTGAAATTGCCGGGGCTGGATTTGAAAAATCCGATCATTCCCGCATCAGGCTGCTTCGGTTTTGGAAAAGAATTTGCGCGTTTTTATGATTTGTCTTGTCTAGGAGCAATCATGATCAAAGCTACGACAAAGGAGCCCCGCTTCGGGAATCCGACGCCTAGGGTAGCTGAGACTGGCGCTGGAATGCTCAATGCGATCGGTTTGCAAAATCCAGGTCTGGAAAGCGTCATAGAAAATGAGCTGCCATGGCTTGAACAATTTGATACGCCTATTATTGCCAATGTCGCCGGCTCGCAGGTCGAGGATTATGTTGAAGTGGCAGAGCATATCAGTAAAGCGCCTAATGTACACGCACTTGAACTGAATATTTCCTGTCCGAACGTCAAAACAGGCGGAATTGCTTTTGGCACAAATCCTGCCATGGCTGCTGATTTAACGAAAGCGGTTAAAGAAGTGTCAGATGTGCCTGTATATGTGAAGCTATCTCCGAATGTGGCAAACATCACAGAAATTGCAGTAGCGATCGAAGAGGCTGGTGCGGATGGTCTAACGATGATCAACACATTAATCGGCATGAGGCTCGATTTAAAATCAGGTAAGCCGATATTAGCCAATAAAACAGGAGGGCTTTCGGGTCCTGCTGTAAAGCCTGTTGCCATCCGCATGGTGTATGAGGTCAGCCAGGCTGTCAGCATTCCGATTATTGGGATGGGAGGCATTCAGACAGCCGAAGACGCATTGGAATTTCTTCTGGCTGGAGCAAGTGCGGTCGCTGTCGGAACAGCAAATTTCGTGAATCCTTTCGCATGCCCTGACATCATTGAACAGCTCCCTGCTGTTTTACGCCAATACGGCTATGAATCTGTTGAAGAATGCATCGGAAGGAGCTGGAATCATGAAAAACAACCTGCCCATCATCGCGCTTGATTTTGCATCAGCTGAAGAAACACTGTCGTTTTTAGCGCCTTTTCACAAAGAACCATTATTTGTGAAGGTCGGGATGGAGCTTTTTTATCAAGAAGGCCCGGCCATCATTGCACAATTAAAAGAAAGAAACTGTGAGATCTTTTTAGATTTGAAGCTCCATGACATACCGACCACAGTAAATAAAGCAATGAAGCGTCTTGCCTGCCTCGGAGTCGATCTTGTCAATGTTCACGCAGCCGGAGGCAAAAAAATGATGGAAGCAGCCCTGGAAGGCTTAGAGGAAGGCACGCCGGCAGGAAAAAAACGTCCGTCACTTATTGCGGTAACCCAGCTGACAAGCACTTCTGAACAAATGGTGAAGGAGGAGCTGCTCATCAGAAAGCCTCTCATTGACACGGTAGTGCACTACAGCAAACTGGCGGAGAATAGCGGACTTGATGGAGTGGTGTGCTCCGTCCATGAAGCAAAAGCCATTTACGAAGCAGTGTCGCCGTCGTTTCTGACGGTGACCCCGGGTATCCGTATGTCAGCAGACACTGCGAATGATCAAGTGCGTGTCGCAACGCCTTCTATAGCAAGAGAAAAAGGGTCATCAGCCATTGTTGTAGGACGCTCTATTACAAAAGCTGCAAATCCGCTGAAAGCCTATGAAGCTGTCAAACTCGAATGGGAGGGAATCAAACAATGAAACAAATCATCGCAAAACATCTATTAGACATTCAAGCTGTATTTTTACGCCCAAACGATCCGTTTACATGGGCGAGCGGCATTTTATCGCCAATTTACTGTGACAATCGCCTTACCCTTTCTTTCCCAGAGGTAAGAAATGATGTTGCTGCAGGCATCAGCAAGCTTATCCAGGAGCATTTCCCGGAAGCTGAGATGATCGCAGGAACAGCGACAGCAGGTATCCCTCATGCGGCATTGGCGGCTGACCGTTTGAACCTGCCGATGTGTTATGTGAGAAGCAAACCAAAAGCACACGGAAAAGGCAATCAAATTGAGGGTGCCGTTCAAAAAGGCCAAAAAACAGTTGTCATTGAAGATTTAATTTCCACAGGGGGCAGCGTACTCGAAGCTGCAGCAGCTCTAAAAGCCGCTGGCTGTGAAGTGCTTGGTGTAGTATCAATCTTTACGTACGGACTTCCTAAAGCGCAGGAAGCGTTTGCTGAGGCTGATCTTCCATACTACTCGTTAACTGATTATGACACACTGACAGAGGTTGCACTTGAAAATGGAAATATTCATACAGACGACCTGAAGAAGCTGCAAACATGGAAAATGAATCCCGAGTCAAAAGATTGGTTTAAAAATTAAAAAATAAATTGAAGAGCTTTAATGCCTTGCCACGATTGAAAACAGGCCTTTGGGTCTGTTTTTTTATTAATCCTATAAAAAAACTCGGGTTGACTTATGTTAGAATTGTGCTAAAATTTACTACAAATCTGAAAAACTTATCAAGAGCGGCTGAGGGACTGGTCCTATGAAGCCCGGCAACCTGCACAATGTGTAAGGTGCTACTTCCAGCAAAATGTATTCCATTTTGAAAGATAAGGGCTACATGCAGTTCCTGTCTTTCTTTCCGCCGGATTGAAAGTTTTTTATTTTAAGAGGGGCTGTTTACGGAGAAAACAGCAGCCGCATCACATTACAATGGGAAAAGACAACCGGCAGAAAGCTACTGTTTGTTTGTCTCCGAAAGGAGGAAAGAAGAAATGTTAACGTACGATAATTGGGAAGAACCAACGATTACATTTCCAGAGGACGATCCTTATAAAGGGGCGCTGTCAGTTTTAAAATGGGCTTACGGCCATTACGGCAATCAGCTTGTTTATGCCTGCAGTTTCGGAATTGAAGGAATCGTTCTGATTGACTTAATCTATAAAGTGAAAAAAGACGCAGAGATTGTATTTCTCGATACAGGGCTTCATTTTAAAGAAACCTATGAAACGATAGAACGCGTCAAGGAGCGCTATCCCGGCCTTCATATCATCCTGAAGAAACCGAACCTTACTCTTGAGGAACAGGCAGAAGAACACGGTGATAAACTGTGGGAAAGAGAGCCGAATCAATGCTGCTATCTCAGAAAGATCGTTCCTTTAAGAGAGGCGCTTTCCGGCCACCCGGCATGGCTTTCCGGCCTGCGCCGCGATCAAGGGCCAAGCCGTGCCAATACGAATTTTTTGAACAAAGATGAGAAATTCAAATCAGTAAAAGTTTGCCCGCTTATCCATTGGACTTGGAAAGACATCTGGAGATACACTTCTCGAAATGAGCTGGACTACAATCCGCTCCACGACCAAGGGTATCCAAGTATTGGCTGCGCGCCTTGTACGTCACCTGCATTTACTGCAGAGGACTTGCGCTCAGGAAGATGGAACGGTATGGCGAAAACAGAATGCGGACTGCATGAATAAGGAGCTGCAAAATGGAATTAGCCGCTATTTTATTTAGCTTGTTTTTTGCAGTGAATATTGGCGCAAGCGGCGCTGCAGCTTCAATGGGAGTTGCTTACGGATCTGGGGCCATCAAAAAGAAAACCTACGCTTTGATCATATGCGCCGTTGGTGTGCTGGCCGGGGCTGTCATTGGCGGGGGCGAAGTTGTGAAAACCATCAGCTCTGGGATTATCCCCGAACAGACGATTACACTGACGATTGTTTGCATCATTATCGGGGCTGCTGCGCTGTCGCTATTTACAGCTAATCTGCTCGGCATTCCTTTATCGACAAGTGAAGTGACGGTCGGGGCAGTTGTCGGCGTGGGCGTGGCGTACAAAGTGTTGTTTGTAAACAATCTTCTGATTATTGTTTCATTTTGGATTTTCGTTCCGCTGTTCGCTTTCGGTTTCACATTTTTTGTAGCAAAGCTGTTTCGTTATTTTAAGATTGAAATTACGTCTTCCCGAAAACAAAACGTCCTTGGCATCCTTTTGCTATGCGCTGGTTTTTTTGAAGCGTTCTCTGCGGGCATGAATAATGTGGCGAATGCCGTTGGCCCGTTAGTGGCTGCCGGCGTACTGGATGTAGAGAAAGGAACCCTGTATGGGGGAGCTTTTGTAGCTCTGGGCGCACTGATATTAGGCCGCAGGGTATTAGAAACAAACGGGAAGAAAATTACAAGGTTTTCAAAAGGAGAAGGCATTCTCCTATCCGGAACAGGAGCAGGACTGGTGATTATCAGTTCTATATTTGGAATGCCAGTACCCTTGGCGCAAGTAACGTCATCGTCTATTATCGGAATAGGCATGGCGAAAAACGGCCCAAACGTATTTCATAAACAGGTCGTTCAAACGATGCTGAAAGTATGGATCGTGTCGCCGTTTTTATCTTTATCCATCTCTTATTTGCTTGTCTCTATGTTTTTAAAGGCGGATTATTATTCAATCTTTATCATGGTAAGTGTGCTTTTAGCTGCAGGCGGTGCCGTCAGCCTGACAAAAGCCATTCGTAAAGAGAGACGCTCTGTCCACGATCAAGGCGGGGGAATTTAACTATTAATCTGAGTTATTTTATCTGTTAACTAGGAGGAAATGAATATTATGAGTTTAGCACCACATGGAGGAAAACTGGTAAACCGAGTAAATGAGTCATATGATGTAAGCGGCATTCAGAAAGAAATTGAACTTGATTTGATTTCTTTTGCTGACCTGGAATTGATCGGAATCGGCGGATACAGCCCGATCGAAGGCTTCTTTAATGAGAAGGATTACGTATCTGTTGTTGAAAACATGCGTCTTGCTTCCGGTGTTGTATGGTCTCTTCCGATCACGCTGCCGGTAGATGCACAAAAAGCAGCCGAACTGTCAGTCGGCGAAACAGTAAAATTAACGTATGACGGAGAAACATACGGCGTTATCCAAATCGAAGACTTATACGTGCCTGACAAACAAAAAGAAGCTGTTAACGTGTATAAAACAGATGATCAGGCTCATCCGGGTGTGAAAAAGCTGTTCAGCCGCGGCGATACATATATCGGCGGTCCTATCACATTGATTAAAAAAGCTTCTAAACAATTCCCTGAGTTTACATTTGAACCGGCGGAAACAAGACGCCAGTTTGAAGAAAAAGGCTGGGAAACAATTGTCGGTTTCCAAACAAGAAATCCTGTTCACAGAGCGCATGAATATATTCAAAAAACGGCTCTTGAGACAGTGGACGGTTTGTTTTTAAATCCGCTTGTCGGCGAAACAAAATCTGATGACATCCCGGCTGATGTCCGGATGGAAAGCTATCAAGTGCTTCTTGACAACTATTACCCGAAAGACCGTGTCTTCCTTGGTGTTTTCTTGGCTGCAATGCGTTATGCCGGTCCGAGAGAAGCGATTTTCCATGCACTTGTCAGAAAAAACTACGGCTGCACACATTTCATTGTCGGCCGCGATCACGCCGGTGTCGGTGACTATTACGGCACGTACGAAGCCCAGGAGCTGTTTGACACATTTAAATCAGAAGAACTCGGCATTACACCGCTGAAATTCGAGCACAGCTTCTTCTGCGAAAAATGCGGAAATATGGGAACGGCAAAAACGTGCCCGCATGGCAGAGAGCATCACGTGATTTTATCAGGCACCAAGGTGAGAGGGATGCTGAGAGACGGTGTGTTGCCGCCTGCAGAATTCAGCCGCGCAGAAGTTGTAGAAGTGTTAATTAAAGGCATGAAGAAAAAAGAAGAAGCAGGCGTTTCTTAAGGAGGACTGGCAGTGACAAATCGCGATATTGTATGGCATGAAGCCTCTATTACAAAAGAAGAGTATCAGCAAAAAAACAAACATAAAAGCTCCATTCTCTGGCTGACGGGTTTAAGCGGTTCAGGCAAATCAACCATTGCCAATGCTGCTGCGAGAGAACTTTTTGAACAAGGCTACCAAGTTATTGTGCTGGATGGTGACAACATTCGCCACGGTTTAAATAAAGATCTCGGTTTTTCTGACGAAGACCGAAAAGAAAACATCCGCCGAATCGGAGAGGTGGCAAAACTTTTTGTGCAGCAGGGCACCATTGTCATCACTGCTTTTATCTCTCCTTTCCGCGAGGACAGAGACCAGGTTCGCCAGCTTGTGGAAGCAGGCGAATTTAACGAAGTTTACATTAAATGCGACCTCGATATTTGTGAACAAAGAGATCCAAAAGGGCTCTACAAAAAAGCAAGAAACGGGGAAATTCCGTTCTTCACGGGCATTGATTCTCCTTATGAAGAGCCGGAAGCCCCTGAGCTCGTCCTTGACTCAGGACAATATGATCGTGAAGAGTGCAAAAATCAGCTGATCGAGTTTGTAAAGCAGCAATTGAGCTAAACGCCGCTCAGCTGTGTTCTTCTCAGATGCCGAAAAAATGCAAACTAGAACAACATCGCAGCGAACGTTCTGGAAGAACTCGAATAGATCGGGGGAAAGACGATGGGGAAAGTATATATTGTAGGAGCAGGTCCCGGAGATCCTGATCTGCTGACAATTAAAGCGCTGAAAGCCATTGAAAAAGCTGACGTAATCCTATATGACAGATTAGTAAATAAAGAGATTTTGCAATATGCCAAGGAGCAGGCGGACCTGATCTACTGCGGGAAGCTTCCAGATTTTCATACAATGAAGCAGGAAACCATCAATCGGTTTCTTGTGAAGTATGCGCAAAAAGGGAAAACCGTTGTCAGATTGAAAGGCGGAGACCCATTTGTGTTCGGCAGAGGGGGAGAAGAAGCGGAATGCCTTTCTGAAAATGGCATTCCGTTTGAAATTGTCCCCGGTATTACATCGGGAATCGCGGCAGCTGCTTATGCCGGGATTCCTGTCACTCATCGGGACGCGGGCTCTAACGTGGCTTTTGTAACGGGGCATTATAAAAAAGAAGAGGATTTTGAGGAAAAGTGGAAAGCGCTGGCCACAGGGATTGATACACTTGTCATCTATATGGGCATTAAAAATGTGCAGCAGATCGAAAAAAAACTCCTGGAAAACGGCCGGGACGGTGCTACTCCGGCAGCGTTTATTCATTGGGGAACAACGGACAAGCAAAAATCTGTTTTTTGTACAGTTGACACCCTTTCAGAAACGGTGAAAAAAGAAGACATTAAAAATCCGAGTTTAATTGTCGTAGGAAATGTTGTAAATTATCACTATAAGCTGGAATGGTTTGAATCTGAGCTGAAAAAACAAGATTTAAGCGAGGCGTTGTAAATGAAACAAGCGATTTTATATGTTGGCCACGGCAGTCGGGTAAAAAAGGCGCAGCAAGAGGCCGCTGCATTTTTGGAAGGATGCAAAGCGCACATCTCTGCGCCTGTTCAGGAAATCAGTTTTTTAGAGCTGCAGGAGCCGGCAATTGAGACAGGGTTTGAAGCATGTGTGAAGCAAGGCGCCACTCATATCGCAGTGGTGCCTCTGCTTCTTTTAACGGCTGCACATGCCAAACATGATATTCCGGAAGAAATTGCGCGTGCCGCGTCCCGTTATCCTTCAGTCCGTATTTCATACGGAAGTCCGATCGGGATTAACGAAGAAGTGGTCAAAGCGGTCTATCATCGTGTTAAAGACATAGGTGTTCCGTACGAAAACGCCAGGGTTGTGCTCATCGGCAGGGGAAGCTCAGACCCAGGTGTAAAAAGAGACGTAACCGGAATTGCCGGATTGCTTCAAAACATCATGCCCGTCAGCGAAGTGATTCCATGTTTTATGACAGCATGCGGTCCCAATTACAAAGAGATTCTTTCTGAACTGAAAAAAGATGACTGCGTGACGACCTTTATTGTTCCGTATTTGCTGTTTACCGGGATGCTGATGAATGAGATTGAACGTGAGGTCCAGAAATTGAAGGCGGAAAATCCAAATGTCTACCTCTCTTCCTATATCGGTTTCCACCCGCATGTGAAAAAGGCGTTTTTACATCGTGTGAAAGAAACGGCCGACAACCATGAGGGGCAATTTGATTTTGACGGAGGTTTATATGCTCCCGCTTCACATTAGTTTGCAGAAGAAAAAGGTTGTGATTGCAGGGGGCGGCAACATTGCGCTCAGAAGGCTGAAATCGGTGCTATCAGAGGGAGCGGATATTACAATTGTCAGTCCGGTTGCGGAACCCGAAATCAGGCAGATGGCAGACAATCGCCAGATCAAGTGGCTGAGCCGAAAGATTGAGAAAGAGGATTATCTCGATGCTTTTTTGATTATTGCCGCAACGGATGATGCCGCTGTGAATAAAGAGATTGCTCAAAACGCATCGTCTTCCCAGCTTGTCAACTGTGCCAGTAATGCTGAGTTGGGTAATGTGTATATGCCGAAAATCGTAAAAAGAGGGCATGTAACGGTGTCTGTCTCTACAAGCGGAGCCAGTCCAAAGCACACAAAAGAGCTTGCTGAAAAAGTGGATAAACTGATTGAAGGCGATTTTGTCGCTGAAGTTGACAGGCTTTATCAGGTAAGAAGAAAGAAATAAGCCAGAGCATACAATGCTCTGGCTTTTCTTTGTGCTGCTCAGCTTTTTTTCAGCTTGATGACAGTATCCGCATCAGGTGTGACAAAGACGGTATGCTGGCTGTCATAAGTCACGAAGCCTGGCTTTGCGCCGTTCGGCTTTTTGACATGCCTGATTTTTGTATAATCAACAGGCACAGAACTTGAATCTTTTGCTTTTGAAAAATAAGCTGCGATTGTGGCGGCTTCTATAATTGTTTGTTCATCAGGTTCGCTGCTTCTGATGACGACATGGGAGCCCGGAATATCCTTCGTGTGAAGCCATATGTCGTCTCTTGCTGCTGCTTTGGTCGTTAAATACTCGTTTTGGCGGTTGTTTTTGCCGACTAAAATAGTGATACCGGAAGAAGATTCGTATGTTTCTAAAACAGGGTTGTTCTGTTTTTGTTTTTTCTGTCCTTTTTGCTGCTTAGGTCGTAAATATTTCCCCTCCACAAGCTCTTCTCTGATTTCACTGATATCACGCGGAGAAGCGGACGACAGCTGCTGAATCAGCTGATCGAAGTATTCAATTTCTTGCTGTGCCAGCCTGATCTGTTCTTCGACAACGGCAACTGAGTTTTTCGCCTTCTGATACTTAGTGAAATAGGCCTGCGCATTCTCTGAAGGCGTTTTGTTCGGATTCAGCGGGATGGTAATTGTCGGATTTTCCTCATCATAGTAGTTGATGACTTCAGCCTGTTTGTCGCCTTTTTTCATCATATATAAATTTGCAGTCAGCAGCTCCCCGTAAAGCTGAAATTCCTTAGCATTTTCCGAATACTCCAGTGTTTTTTCCAGTTTTTTGATTTTGTTGGCGTTCTTTTTCCGTTCATTCACAACAAACCGCTCAAGATCCTGGGCCTGCTGTTTAACCCGGTCCCGCTCAGCTTTTCCGAAATAAAAGCGGTCCAGCAGCTCACTTAACGAATCGAAGCGGCGTGCTTCTCCTTTAAGGTGAGTCAGCTCCAGCAGATAAAAATAATCCTTCCCGTTAACAGTCGTAATGTTAGGGATAAAGCGGTGCTCCCTTACCTCTCTAAAGAGCTCCAGCAGTGCTGTTGGAAGTGTTACTTTGTTGGCAAGGCCCGCTCTGTGGACAGCTTCTTTTGCGAACAGCGGAGAAACACCGGAAAAATGGTCAACAATTTGTTTATCTAGCCGCCCTTCTTGAAAACTGAGATGACGCAAAATGTCGTCTTCAGTTGCTTCAAGCGGCGGGATCTTATCCTGGGCTGGCGGAAGCTTATAATCGTAGCCCGGCAGTACGGTACGGTAGCTGTTCATTGACGGGGATAAATGTTTCAGCCCGTCGATGATCGCATTTTCCTCTCCGTCCGTCAGAATGATATTGCTGTGGCGGCCCATAATTTCGACATAAAGCTTTCGATGCGTTTCATCACCGATTTCATTGCGGCTTTTAATATGAAAAATCATAATGCGGTCAAGCCCCGCCTGTTCAATTTTTTCAATAAATCCGCCTTCAATATGCTTTCTCAGCAGCATGCAAAACATCGGTGGTTCACTCGGGTTTTCATACGTTTGGGCCGTGATATGCACCCGTGAATAGCTTGGGTGTGCCGATAATAAAAGTTTTTGGTTCTTTCCATTGGCACGGATGTGAAAAATCACATCGTGCTTATAAGGCTGATGGACTTTCGTGATCCGTCCGCCCATTATTCGCTCGTTCAGTTCGTGTGTCATTCCGTATGTAAACATGCCATCAAACGACATATATAATACACCCTCTCCATTCTTCCTGCATTCGATAATTATAGCATGAAATGGGACGAGTCAGAATAAGCATGCTTATAGAGTGATATCTCTATAAGAGAGCAGGGGAGTGGACGAGCGGAATGAAGTTTCATGAAATGGGACAAACAGATTTATTAGAGGCAACAAATACGTCCATGAAACAAGGATTAACTGAAAAAGAGGTGAAAAAACGCCTCGACAAGCATGGGCCAAACGAGCTTCAAGAAGGGAAAAAAACATCAGCGCTTATTTTGTTTTTAGCCCAGTTTAAAGATTTTATGGTGCTTGTGCTGCTTGCGGCAACACTCATTTCAGGGTTTCTTGGTGAATATGTGGATGCGGTTGCGATTATTGCGATTGTGTTTGTGAATGGCATACTTGGGTTTTTTCAAGAACGGCGTGCAGAGCAATCTCTTCAGGCATTAAAAGAGCTGTCAACTCCTCATGTGATGGCGCTCAGGGAAGGAAGCTGGACAAAGATTCCTTCTAAAGAACTGGTGCCGGGCGACATTGTGAAGTTTACAAGCGGCGACCGGATTGGAGCAGATGTCCGGATTGTCGAAGCGAAAAGCCTGGAAATTGAAGAATCAGCGTTAACCGGAGAGTCAATCCCGGTTGTGAAACATGCGGATAAATTGAAAAAACCCGATGTGTCGCTGGGGGATATTACGAATATGGCCTTTATGGGAACCATCGTCACCCGCGGCAGCGGTGTCGGTGTTGTCGTCGGTACAGGAATGAACACGGCTATGGGGAAAATCGCTGACATGCTTGAATCGGCGGGAACTCTGTCGACCCCGCTGCAAAGAAGGCTCGAGCAGCTCGGAAAAATTTTAATTGTTGTCGCTTTGCTGCTTACCGTACTCGTTGTCGCTGTCGGCGTGATCCAGGGACACGATCTGTACAGTATGTTTTTAGCCGGTGTCTCACTAGCGGTAGCCGCCATACCAGAAGGGCTTCCAGCCATTGTGACAGTAGCGCTGTCATTGGGTGTACAGCGTATGATCAAGCAAAAATCAATCGTGAGAAAGCTTCCAGCGGTTGAGACGCTTGGGTGTGCCTCTATTATTTGTTCAGACAAAACAGGAACGATGACGCAAAACAAAATGACGGTCACACATGTATGGTCCGGAGGAAAAACATGGAGAGTGTCAGGCACGGGTTACGATCCGAAAGGAGGCTTCACACTGAACGATAAAGAGGTCAGTGTGAATCAGCATAAGCCGCTTGAGCAAATGCTGTTATTCGGCGCGCTTTGTAACAACTCGAATATTGAGAAAAGAAACGGTGACTATGTGCTTGACGGAGATCCGACAGAGGGGGCGCTGCTCACTGCGGCAAGAAAAGGCGGCTTTTCAAAGGAGTTTGTGGAATCTCATTACCGGGTGGTTGAGGAGTTTCCGTTTGATTCAGCACGAAAAATGATGACCGTCATTGTAGAGGATCAGGACAAAAAGCGCTATATCATTACGAAAGGCGCGCCGGATGTCCTGATGCAGCGGTCCAACCGTATTTATTATGACGGCTCTGCCGCCCCTTTCTCAAATGAGAGAAAAGCAGAAACAGAGGCAGTATTACGGCAGCTGGCTTCCCAGGCGCTCCGGACGATTGCTGTTGCCTATAGACCGGTAAAAGCAGGGGAAACACCGTCAATGGAGCAGGCGGAAAAAGATCTGACAATGCTTGGCCTTTCAGGCATCATTGATCCGCCGCGGCCTGAAGTCAGACAGGCGATTAAAGAATGCCGTGAAGCGGGAATTAAGACCGTCATGATTACAGGGGATCATGTTGAGACAGCAAAAGCTATAGCGAAAGATTTGCGTCTCCTCCCGAAAAACGGAAAAATCATGGACGGCCAGATGCTGAATGAGCTTTCACAAGAAGAGCTTTCTGACGTAGTGGAGGATGTGTATGTGTTTGCCCGCGTTTCTCCTGAGCATAAATTGAAAATTGTTAAAGCGTATCAGGAAAACGGACATATCGTTGCGATGACAGGAGACGGCGTCAATGACGCTCCCGCTATCAAGCAGGCTGACATTGGCGTTGCCATGGGGATTACAGGAACGGATGTGGCGAAGGAAGCATCATCCCTCATTCTCGTAGATGATAATTTTGCAACCATCAAATCAGCGATTAAAGAAGGCAGAAATATTTATGAAAATATTAGAAAATTTATCCGATACCTGCTGGCTTCTAACGTAGGAGAAATTCTGGTCATGCTTTTCGCCATGCTGCTTGCCCTTCCGTTGCCGCTCGTGCCGATTCAGATTTTGTGGGTAAACTTGGTGACAGATGGATTGCCGGCGATGGCGCTCGGCATGGATCAGCCGGAAGGTGACGTTATGAAGCGGAAGCCGCGTCACCCGAAAGAAGGGGTGTTTGCCCGCAAGCTTGGATGGAAGGTGGTCTCCAGAGGATTTTTAATTGGTGCTGCCACAATTTTGGCTTTTATCATCGTGTATCACCGCAATCCTGAGAATTTGTCTTATGCTCAGACAATTGCGTTTGCGACGTTGGTGCTGGCTCAGCTTATTCACGTATTTGACTGCCGGAGCGAAACTTCTGTTTTTTCCAGAAATCCGTTTGAAAACTTGTATCTGATCGGCGCTGTATTGTCATCAATTTTACTGATGCTGGTGGTTATTTACTATCCGCCGCTCCAGCCGATTTTCCACACGGTTGCCATCACGCCGGGAGACTGGATGCTTGTCATCGGCATGTCGGCCATCCCTACTTTTTTGCTGGCGGGGTCACTTTTGACAAGAAAAAAATAAATTCATATGATATAATCTTAGGGGTAATAGCATGTCTATTGCCCTTTTATTTTGAGAACAGGGAAGAAATTAGGTGTTTTATTTATGATACGGAGTATGACAGGCTTCGGCAGTGCAAGCAAAACACAAGATGAACTCTCTGTAAGCGTTGAACTTAAATCTGTGAATTACAGGTTTAAAGAAGTGAACGCTCGTTTGCCAAGGCCTTTGCTATATTTAGAAGATAAGCTGAAACAGACGATTCTGCAGTACATACAGCGCGGAAGAATTGAGCTTTTCGTCTCCGTTGACAGTGATATGCTCGTAGAGAGAAGGCTGGACATTGATTGGCCGCTACTCGATGAGTTTGTCGCAGCTGCAGAGGATATGAAAAAGCGATATCAATTGTCCGCAGAGCCTGATGTCATGGACTTCTTCAAGCTTGAACATGTCGTCCAGATTCATGAGGAACAGACCCAAAATGAAAAGCTTGAGGAGTTACTAACAGCTGCTGCAGAGGAAGCTGTAAAAGGACTCTGTGAGATGCGCGAAAAAGAGGGGCTGCTTCTAGCCAAAGACTGTCTGATGCATATTGACCAGCTTGAAGAGCTGGCCGAAAAGACCGAATCTTTGGCAGCCGATGCGGTATCTCGTTACAGGGAACGGCTTTACGCCAGAATAAAGGAATGGACCGAAGACGTGTTGGATGAGAGCCGGCTTGTTACAGAATGCGCTATTTTTGCAGATCGCTCTGATATTACAGAAGAGATTACAAGGCTGAAGAGCCACTTCGCTCAGTTTCGTGATATATTAGCTGAAGGCGGAGCTGTCGGGCGCAAACTCGACTTTCTTGTCCAAGAGCTGAATCGGGAAGCAAATACAATCGGCTCAAAAGCAAATGATCACCAGATCACAAAGCTTGTCGTCGAAATGAAAAGTTCTATTGAAAAAATAAAAGAACAAGTGCAAAATATAGAATAGTAACTGTGCGTATTGTTTACAGACGGACTTGCTAGGTTAAACTAGAGACGTCTATTTTACAGGGGGAACGTAGAAGATGACGATTAAACTGATTAATATCGGATTTGGCAATATTATCTCCGCCAATCGGATGATTTCGATTGTCAGCCCGGAGTCTGCGCCAATCAAACGGATGATCCAGGATGCAAGAGACCGCGGAATGCTAATTGACGCTACATACGGACGAAGAACCCGTGCAGTTGTCGTCATGGATAGTGATCACATTATCTTATCTGCCGTCCAGCCTGAGACAGTTGCACACAGACTTTCTGTTAAAGAAGAAATTATGGATGAAGGGCAGGGGTAATTGCCGCATGAAAGAAAGAGGGTTATTAATCGTTCTCTCAGGTCCCTCAGGAGTTGGTAAAGGAACGGTTCGGCAAGCGATTTTTTCGCAGGAAGACACAAAATTCGAGTATTCGATTTCAGTAACAACGAGAAACCCGCGTGAGGGCGAAGTGAACGGAGTCGATTATTTTTTCAAAACGAGAGAAGAATTTGAGCAAATGATTGCAGACAATAAGCTGCTTGAATGGGCGGAATATGTAGGCAATTATTACGGCACTCCGGTCGATTATGTTGAACAGACGCTCCAAGAAGGAAAAGACGTCTTTTTAGAAATCGAAGTTCAAGGCGCTCTTCAAGTGAGAAATGCTTTCCCGGAAGGCTTGTTTATTTTCCTTGCGCCTCCAAGTCTTTCTGAACTGAAGAACAGAATTGTGACAAGAGGAACGGAAACAGATGCTCTGATTGAAAATCGCATGAAAGCCGCCAAAGCTGAGATCGAAATGATGGACGCATATGATTACGTTGTGGAAAATGATAATATCGAAACGGCTTGCGACAAAATTAAAGCAATCGTTCTCGCGGAACATTTGAAGCGTGAGCGCGTTGCACCAAGATATAAGAAAATGCTGGAGGTTGAATAACTGATGTTAGATCCGTCAATTGACTCATTAATGAATAAATTGGATTCAAAATACACGCTCGTAACCGTTTCTGCTAGACGCGCGCGTGAAATGCAAATCAAAAAAGACCAGATGATTGAACATACGATTTCACACAAATATGTAGGCAAAGCTTTAGAAGAAATTGATGCAGGCCTGCTTTCGTTTGAAAAGGAAGACCGCGAATAGTAGCACAAGTAGCAACCTATATCATGTAGGTTGTTATTTTTTTCCGTGCTGTTTTTATATCGCAGAGGGGGAGAAGTCATTGCTGAACAATCGAAATGTGTTACTTTGCGTGAGCGGAGGCATCGCTGTTTATAAAGCCTGTGCGCTGACAAGCAAACTGGTGCAGGCGGGGGCAAATGTTAAAGTCATTATGACTGAATCTGCGTGCCAGTTCGTATCACCGCTGACATTTCAGGCATTGAGCCGCCATGAAGTATATACAGATACATTTAAAGAACAAAATCCAAGCGTCATCTCTCATATAGACGCGGCTGACTGGGCCGACCTGATTATCGTAGCGCCGGCTACGGCCAATGTGATTGGTAAATTGGCCAACGGCATTGCAGATGATATGCTGACAACAACCTTGTTAGCGGCAACAGCTCCGGTATGGATTGCGCCCGCCATGAATGTGCATATGTATGATCATCCGGCAGTCAAACGCAATATTTCTGTCCTATATCAGGATGGTTTTCGTTTTATTGAGCCGAGCGAGGGCTATTTAGCATGCGGTTACGTCGGAAAAGGAAGATTGGAAGAACCCGAAAACATCGTGAAGCTTGCGGAAAAGCATTTTGCAGAGGAAAAAAACGCGCCTTTAGAAGGGAAACATGTTGTGATCACAGCAGGCCCGACACGGGAGGCAGTTGATCCTGTACGTTTTTTCACGAATAAATCGACGGGTAAAATGGGATACGCATTAGCTGAGGCTGCGGTGCGACTCGGTGCAAACGTGACCTTGATCTCAGGGCCGGTTTCGCTTGATGTCCCTAAAGGGCTTTCACAGTTTATCCCGGTCCAATCGGCTGCGGACATGCGCGATGCAGTGCTTTCTGTGTATGAGGGAAGCGACGTCGTCATTAAAACAGCTGCTGTTGCCGATTTTACGCCAAAAACAGTATTTGACCAAAAAATGAAAAAGCAAGACGACGGAATGACCCTTGAATTAAAAAGAACAGTCGATATCTTAAAAGAATTGGGCGAGAAAAAACAGCATCAGCTGTTAGTCGGTTTTGCTGCTGAGACACAAGATGTGGAACATTACGCCCGCAAAAAGCTTTCTGCCAAAAATCTTGACATGATTGTGGCGAATGATGTGAAAGCGGCAGGGGCCGGTTTTGGTGCTGATACGAATATCGTGACGCTCTTTTTCAAAGACGGGCGCAAACGCGAGCTTCCGAAGATGTCTAAGCTCGATGTTTCTTTTGACATTTTTGAAGAAATCGCAGCGCTCTTAAAACAAACCGGAGAGCCCTCATGAATTTTGCCGAAGTCATCGTAGATGTCAGCACCAAAAATATAGACAGGCCGTTTGATTACAAAATCCCAGACCATCTTAAAGGTATGATCAAAACGGGAATGAGGGTCATTGTTCCGTTTGGCCCCCGTAAAATTCAAGGGTTTGTGACAGCTGTCAAAGAAACGTCTGATCTTTCAGGTAAATCTGTTAAAGAAGTGGAGGATTTATTAGATCTTACGCCTGTTTTGACAGAAGAGCTGATGAATTTGTCGGCATGGCTGTCAGACAAAACGCTGTCTTTTAAAATAACGGCGCTTCAAGCGATGCTGCCTGCCGCACTTAAAGCGAAATACGAAAAAGAGCTGAAAATCGCGGAGGGTGCGGATATCCCGCCGCAGGTAGAACGGCTGTTTTCTGAAACAAAGAGCTTGCTGTATTCCGATATACCTGATCACGATACGCTGAAAATCATCCAGAAGTTGATTCAAAAGGGCCATATCGATGTAACTTATAAAGTGGCGCAAAAAGCGAACAAAAAAATGGTCAGGTATATTCAGGCCAATGCCAGTAAAGAAGAGCTCTCCAAGCAGGCTGAGGGTTTATCCCGACAAGCGGCCAAACAGCAGGCGATCCTGCACTTTTTCATGACGGAACCGGAAGGCACGAAAATACCTGCTGCGGACCTGTGCAAAAAAACAGACGCAAGCTCGGCCACCATCAAGACCCTGATTCAAAAGGGGCTTCTGAAAGAAGCCTATGAAGAGGTTTACAGAGACCCCTATCAGGACAAAATGTTCAAAAAAACAGAACCGCTGCCGCTGACAGACGAGCAGAGCGCGGCCTTTCTGCAGATACGCCGGACGATAGACAACAATGAACATCAAGTGTTTCTCCTGCACGGGGTGACGGGAAGCGGCAAAACGGAAATTTATCTCCAGTCGATTGAAAAAGTGCTTGCGAAAGGAAAAGAAGCCATCGTACTTGTACCGGAAATATCGTTAACGCCGCAAATGGTTCATCGCTTTAAAGGGCGTTTTGGCTCTCAGGTAGCCGTGATGCACAGCGGGTTATCCACTGGTGAAAAGTATGACGAGTGGCGCAAAATCCACCGCAAGGAAGTACGGCTTGTCGTGGGTGCGAGGTCCGCTATTTTTACCCCGTTTGAAAATCTCGGGATGATTATCATCGATGAGGAGCATGAATCGTCCTATAAACAAGAGGAAATGCCGCGATACCATGCAAAAGAAGTAGCGATCAAGCGGGCGGAGCACCACCGCTGTCCGGTTGTGTTAGGTAGTGCTACACCGACGCTAGAGTCATATGCACGGGCGCAAAAAGGAGTGTACGAGCTGCTTTCGCTGAAACACCGCGTCAATCACCAAGTGATGCCTGAGGTTTCGCTTGTGGATATGAGAGAGGAGCTCAGAAACGGCAATCGCTCTATGTTTTCAATAGAATTGATGGAAAAGCTTGAAGAAATCATTGCCAAGGGTGAACAGGCTGTGCTGTTTTTAAATAAAAGGGGCTATTCCTCCTTTGTGATGTGCAGGGACTGCGGTTATGTTCCGCAATGCCCTCACTGCGACATCTCCATGACGTATCACCGTTCCGGCCAGAGGATGAAATGCCATTATTGCGGACATGAAGAACCTGTTCCGCATACTTGTCCCGAATGCGGAAGCGAGCATATCCGTTTTTTCGGAACGGGAACACAAAGAGTGGAAGAAGAATTAACAAAGGTGCTGCCACATGCAAGAGTCATACGGATGGATGTTGATACGACCTCTCGGAAAGGTGCCCATGAAAAATTATTGTCTGCTTTCGGAGAAGGCAAAGCAGATATACTTCTTGGAACGCAAATGATTGCGAAAGGGCTTGATTTTCCGAATGTGACACTTGTCGGAGTCTTAAGCGCTGACACAACACTGCACATTCCTGATTTCAGATCTGCCGAAAAAACGTTTCAGCTGCTAACGCAAGTCAGCGGCCGCGCGGGAAGACATGAAAAACCCGGCAATGTCATTATTCAAACGTACACACCGTCCCATTACAGCATCCAGCTGACGAAAACGCATGATTATGAAACGTTTTATCAGCAAGAAATGGCACACAGGAGGGAGCAATCTTACCCGCCGTATTACTATTTGGCTCTTGTGACGGTTTCTCACGAGGAAGTGGCGAAAGCGGCTGTAACGGCTGAGAAAATCGCACACTTTCTGAAAGCAAACTGCGGGGCAGATACGAAAATACTCGGTCCAAGCGCATCGCCGATCGCCAGGATCAAAGATAGATATCGCTATCAATGCGTGATAAAATACAAACAGGAAACCCAGATATCAGCTTTATTGAAGAAGATACTGGAACATTATAAACGCGAAATTGAACAAAAGCATGTAATGATTTCAATTGATATGAATCCTTATATGATGATGTAAGATCTCACGTCTTGGAGGGTAATGAATTGGCAGTGAAAAAGGTCGTCACACATCCCGCGGAGGTTTTGGAAACGCCTGCGGAAACCGTGACTGTTTTTGATAAAAAGCTAAAAAAACTGCTTGATGATATGTACGATACCATGCTTGAAATGGATGGAGTCGGACTGGCAGCGCCGCAAATCGGTACTTTAAAAAGAGCGGCTGTTGTTGATATCGGAGAGGAAAGCGGCAGAATTGACCTTGTGAATCCGGAAATTCTTGATCAAAGCGGCGAGCAAACCGGAGTTGAAGGATGCTTGAGTTTTCCCGGCATCTATGGAGAGGTCACGCGTGCCGATTATGTGAAAGTGCGGGCGTATAACCGTCAAGGAAAACCGTTCATTCTTGAAGCGAGAGGCTTTTTCGCGAGAGCCGTGCAGCATGAAATGGACCACTTGGACGGCGTGCTGTTCACATCAAAAATAAGCAAATATTATACAGAAGATGAACTAGCGGATATGGAAGGATGATTTGATGACGAGAATCGTGTTTATGGGAACACCCGATTTTTCAGTTCCTGTTTTAAGAACCCTGATAGATGACGGATATGAAGTAGTGGGGGTCGTCACGCAGCCTGACCGTCCGAAGGGCAGAAAAAAAGTGCTCACGCCTCCGCCTGTAAAGGAAGAAGCTTTACGTCACGGCATCCCGGTTCTTCAGCCTGAAAAAGTCAGACTGACAGAAGAAATAGAAAAGGTGCTGGCGTTACAGCCGGATCTTATTGTGACGGCAGCATTTGGGCAAATTCTGCCTAAAGAGCTACTCGACAGCCCTAAGTACGGATGCATTAATGTTCATGCGTCTCTTTTGCCTGAACTGAGAGGCGGGGCCCCTATCCATTATTCCATTCTCGAAGGTAAGAAAAAAACCGGAGTTACCATTATGTACATGGTGGAAAAATTAGATGCAGGCGATATGATTTCAAAAGTGGAAGTAGACATTGAAGAAACCGACAATGTCGGAACCCTGCACGATAAATTAAGCGTTGCTGGCGCAAAGCTTTTGTCTGAAACAGTTCCTCAAGTCATAGCCGGCGACATATCACCTGAAAAGCAGGATGACGAGAAAGCGACGTATGCGCCAAACATTAAAAGAGAACAAGAGCTGATTGACTGGTCCAGAGCGGGAGAAGAGCTTTATAACCAAGTTCGAGGTTTAAACCCATGGCCTGTTGCCTATACGACTTTAAATGGTCAAAATCTGAAAGTGTGGGCAGCGAAGAAAACAGCTGCGCCGGCAAAAGCTGAACCCGGCACAGTCATTGCTATTAAAAAAGAAGGAATCATCGTCGCCACAGGAAACGATACGGCACTGTTATTAACGGAGCTGCAGCCTGCCGGCAAAAAACGCATGCGAGGCGAAGACTTTGTCCGTGGCGCTCATGTTGAGACAGGTGATATGTTAGGAGTGCACAATGAAAACAAATAGCGTTCGCGATATTGCGCTGGAGGCGCTGGTCAAATTAGAACAAAATCAGTCATACAGTAACCTGCTCCTGAAATCGGTTATTAAATCTAATAAACTGAGCGATCAAGACCGCGGGCTTTTGACTGAACTGGTGTACGGTACATTGCAAAACAAAATCGCGCTGGATTATATGCTCAAGCCGTTTATCAACAAGCCTCAAAAGGTGAAGCCGTGGGTTATCCAGCTTCTCCGCCTGTCCTTATATCAAATGGAATATTTAGAGAAAATTCCCGACCGGGCAGTCATCCATGAAGCGGTAGAGATTGCTAAAAACCGCGGACATAAAGGCATTGCCTCATTTGTCAACGGCGTGCTTCGCTCTATTCAGCGCGAAGGAGTCCCTTCCTTTGACGCCATCGAAGATCCTGTCCTCGGGCTTGCGACAGAAACAAGCCATCCCGAATGGCTCGTGAAAGAGTGGGTAGCCGCATACGGATTTGATGCGGCTGAAAAGATTTGCCGCATCCATCTCATTCCGCCTAAGCAAACGCTGCGTGTCAACCAAATGAAAACGGACAGAGCGGAGATACTTGATCAAATGGCAGCTGAAGGAATCGAAGCGGAAAAAGGTGATCTCGCCGAGGACGCTGTGAAGCTTGTAAAGGGAACTATTGCCGGAACTCACTTCTTCCAGACAGGCGAAGTGTCCATCCAGGATGAAAGCTCCATGCTGGTTGCCAGGGCTCTTGACCCTAAGCCAGGTGAAACGGTGCTTGATGCGTGCGCAGCGCCGGGCGGGAAGTCAGCCCATATCGCTGAATTAATGGAGAACAAGGGAAGTGTGACATCGCTTGATCTTCACAAACACAAGGTGAAGCTGATCAAAGAAGCGTCAGAACGGCTTGGCCTTTCCATTATTGATGCGAAAACAATGGACGCGAGAAAAGCCGGAGAAACATTTGAAAGTGAACAGTTTGACCGTATTTTGGTAGACGCTCCTTGCTCAGGCTTTGGCGTGATCAGAAGAAAGCCGGATATGAAATACACCAAAACCCCGAATGACAGCTCCCGGCTTGCTGAAATCCAGCTGTCTATCTTAAGGGAAATTGCGCCATTAGTAAAAAAAGGTGGCACTCTTGTCTACAGTACGTGTACAATGGATCGGATAGAAAATGAAGAAGTTATCCATGCGTTTATACAAGAACATCCTGATTTTGAACCCGATTTGTCTCTTGAAAAGCGGCTGCCCGAAAAGGCGAGACCCTTTGTTCGGGATGGAAGGCTTCAAATCCTTCCGCATTATTTCGGAACAGATGGTTTCTTTATTTGCAGCATGAGAAAGAAGGGATAAGCAATGACAGAATTTAAAAAAACAAAGATCAGAAAAGAATTGCGGACAGAACGTCCTTCGATTTATTCTTTTGAATTAGACGAAATCAAACAATGGCTGACAGACAACGGGGAGAAACCGTTCCGCGCGGCACAGATTTTTGAATGGCTATACGAAAAACGAGTAACTTCTTTTGATGAAATGACAAACCTATCAAAGGAACTGCGTGAGAAATTAAACACTCATTTTGTATTAACGACGCTGAAAACGGCTGTTAAACAAACTTCTCAAGACGGTACGATGAAGTTTTTATTCGAGCTTCACGATGGTTATACAATCGAAACTGTTTTAATGAGACACGAGTATGGTAATTCTGTATGTGTAACGACACAAGTCGGCTGCCGCATTGGCTGCACATTCTGTGCGTCAACGCTCGGCGGTTTAAAACGAAATCTTGAAGCAGGTGAAATTGTCGCTCAAGTGGTGAAAGTTCAAAAAGCGCTAGATGAAACGGATGAACGCGTCAGCTCTGTCGTTATCATGGGAATCGGCGAACCATTTGATAACTTTAACGAAATGCTTGCCTTTTTAAAAATCATTAACCATGATAAGGGACTGAATATCGGCGCTCGCCATATTACTGTTTCTACCAGCGGAATCATCCCGAAAATTTACGAATTCGCTGATCAGCAAATGCAGATTAACTTTGCGATTTCTCTGCACGCGCCAAATACAGAAATCAGAAGCCGTTTGATGCCGATTAACAGAGCGTACAAGCTCCCTGATTTAATGGAAGCCGTTAAATATTACATTAATAAAACGGGACGCCGGATCAGCTTTGAATACGGTCTGTTCGGTGGCGTAAATGACCAGGTTGAGCACGCTGAAGAGCTTGCAGACTTGCTGGAAGGCGTAAAATGCCACGTGAACTTGATTCCGGTAAACTATGTGCCTGAACGGGATTACGTCCGCACACCGCGTGAGCAGATTTTTGCTTTTGAGAAAACGTTGAAATCCCGCGGAGTAAATGTCACGATTCGAAGAGAGCAAGGCCATGACATTGACGCAGCCTGCGGTCAGCTTCGCGCGAAGGAGCGTCAAGACGAGACGAGGTGATGAGGGTTGTTAACAGCCTTAAAAACAGATACAGGGAAAATCCGCCAGCATAATGAAGATGATGCGGGTATTTTTAAGGGGAAAGACGATTTTGTATTAGCGGTTGTCGCTGATGGCATGGGCGGCCATCTTGCTGGAGATGTTGCAAGCAAGATGGCTGTGAAAGCCATGGGAGAGAAATGGAATGAGTCAGATACGATTCCTGCGGCGCCGTCAGAATGTGAAAAGTGGCTCATTGAACAGATTCTCGCGGTAAACAGCAAGATTTACGATCATGCCCAAGCGCACGAAGAATGCCAAGGCATGGGAACAACCATTGTATGCGCTCTTTTTACAGGTAAAACGGTTTCCGTTGCCCATATAGGCGACAGCAGATGCTATTTGCTCCAGGACGATCTCTTCGTTCAGGTGACAGAGGATCATTCTCTGGTGAATGAACTGGTTCGCACCGGCGAAATCTCAAGAGAAGATGCTGAGCATCATCCACGCAAAAATGTGCTGACGAAGGCGCTCGGAACAGATCAATCCGTCAGTATTGACGCACGTTCTTTTGAAATTGAACCCGGAGACAAACTCCTTTTATGTTCTGATGGACTGACGAATAAAGTGGAAGTCACTGAATTAAAAGACATCCTGCAAAGCGATTCAGCTCCTCAGGAAAAAGTAAACCTGCTTGTGGACAAAGCCAATGAGAATGGCGGGGAAGACAATATTACAGCAGTGTTGCTTGAGCTTGCTTTACATGTTGAAGAGGGTGAAGATCAGTGCTAATCGGCAAGCGAATCAGCGGGCGTTACCAGATTCTCCGTGTCATAGGCGGCGGGGGAATGGCCAACGTTTATTTAGCTGAGGACATTATTCTTGATCGTGAAGTCGCAATCAAAATCCTGCGGTTTGACTATGTGAATGACAATGAGTTTATTAGGCGTTTTCGTAGAGAAGCCCATTCGGCCTCAAGCCTTGATCACCCGAATATTGTCAGCATTTATGATTTGGGCGAGGAAGATGATATTTACTATATTGTCATGGAATACGTAGAGGGCATGACGCTAAAAGAATACATAACAGCAAACGGGCCGCTTCACCCCAAAGAAGCGCTCAGCATCATGGAGCAAATTGTTTCAGCCATTGCCCATGCCCACCAAAATCATATTGTCCACAGGGATATTAAACCGCATAACATTTTGATTGATCATATGGGCAATATCAAAGTAACGGATTTTGGAATTGCGACTGCACTGACTTCGACAACAATCACCCACACCAATTCTGTGCTGGGCTCAGTCCATTATTTATCCCCCGAACAGGCGCGGGGCGGCCTGGCCACAAAAAAATCAGATATTTATGCGCTTGGGATTGTCTTATTTGAGCTGTTAACCGGCCGAATCCCATTTGATGGAGAATCGGCTGTCAGCATCGCCTTAAAGCATCTTCAGGCTGAAACCCCTTCAGCGAAAAGGTGGAATCCCTCAGTACCCCAAAGCGTTGAAAACATCATATTAAAGGCAACCGCCAAAGATCCTTTTCACCGCTATGAAACTGCTGAAGATATGGAAGAAGATATTCGAACAGCTTTTGACGCTGACAGGCTCAACGAGAAGAAATTTACGATTCAAGATGATGAAGAAATGACGAAAGCGATTCCGATTATTAAGGATGAAGAGCTTGCAAAAGCTTCTCATGATAAAGAAGCTGACATGACATTTCCTCAAGAAACCCAAACAAAGAAAAAAGCAAAGAGAAAAAAATGGCCGTGGATACTGCTCACCATATGCCTGGTTTTTATCACGGCAGGAGTTCTAGCCGTCACTGTTTTTCCTTCTCTTTTTATGCCTAAGGATGTCAAAATACCTGAAGTAGCAGGGATGGAATATGAAAAAGCGGCAGATCTTCTAGAAAAAGAAGGTTTGCAGGTAGATTCAGACGTATTGGAAATCTCAGATGAGAAGATCGAAGAAGGCCTGATGGTCAAAACCGATCCTAAAGCCGAGTCCACTGTTAAAGAAGGAGCAACGGTTACGCTTTATAAGAGCACAGGTAAAGCAAAAAAGCAGATCGGTGATGTGACGGGGCAATCAGTCGACAAGGCAAAAAAAGTGTTAAAGGAACAGGGCTTTAAAAATGTAACGGTGGATGAAGTAAATGATGAGAAAGACGCCGGCACTGTCATAGATCAGAATCCGTCAGCAGGGACCGAGCTTGTGCCGGACGAAGATCAAATTAAGCTCACAGTCAGCATCGGGCCGGAAGATATTACGCTCAGAGACTTAAAAACATACAGTAAAGAAGCGGCCTCAGGATATCTGGAAGATAACGGGCTCAAACTGGTGGAAAAAGAAGCGTACTCAGATGACGTTCCGGAAGGACAGGTTGTCAAACAAAAACCGGCAGCGGGAACGGCGCTAAAGCCGGGAAATGAGGTCGAAGTGACATTCTCTCTCGGACCTGAGAAAAAACCGGCCAAAACAGTGAAAGAAAAAGTCAAGATTCCATATGAGCCGGAAAACGAAGGGGACGAGCTTGAGGTGCAAATCGCGATTGACGACGCGGATCACAGCATTTCTGACACTTACGAACATTTTAAGATTAAAGAGCCCGTAGAACGGACGATCGAATTGAAGATTGAACCTGGCCAAAAAGGGTACTATCAAGTGATGGTAAATAATAAAGTCGTCAGCTACAAAACAATTGAGTATCCGAAAGATGAATAACAAGGAGGGAAAATATGCCTGAGGGCAAAATTATTAAAGCGCTAAGCGGCTTTTATTACGTACTGGATGAATCAGAGGGTTCAAATAATGAAAAAGTTATACAATGCAGAGGAAGAGGTATTTTCAGAAAAAATAAAATCACCCCTTTGGTCGGTGATTATGTTGTTTATCAAGCTGAAAATAATAAAGAAGGATATCTATTAGAGATTAAAGAAAGAACCAATGAACTTATCAGGCCGCCGATCTGCAACGTTGATCAAGCGGTGCTTGTTTTCTCGGCGGTGCAGCCATCTTTCAGCACAGCATTGCTCGACCGTTTCTTGGTTCTCGTAGAAGCGAATGACATCCAGCCGATTATTTGTATTACAAAAATGGATTTAATTGAAGATCAACATACACAAAAACGCATTCAAGCGTATGCTGAAGACTACCGGAACATTGGCTATGACGTATATCTTACCTCTTCTATGGACCAAGGCAGCTTAACGGAGATCATCCCGCATTTCCGCGACAAAACAACAGTCTTTGCCGGCCAGTCGGGGGTTGGGAAATCCTCGCTTCTCAACGCGATCAGCCCGGAGCTGGGTTTGAGAACAAACGAAATTTCCGAGCATTTAGGCCGTGGGAAGCACACAACCCGCCACGTGGAGCTTATACACACGTCCGGAGGTCTGGTTGCGGATACGCCGGGTTTCAGCTCTCTTGAGTTTACAGACATTGAAGAAGGAGAGCTGGGCTTCACTTTCCCTGACATCAGAGAAAAAAGCGCATCATGCAAATTCAGAGGATGTCTGCATTTGAAAGAGCCGAAATGTGCAGTCAAACAAGCCGTTGAAGAAGGGGAATTAAAGCAGTACCGCTACGACCATTATGTTGAATTTATCACAGAGATCAAAGACAGAAAGCCGAGGTATTAGATCATGGTAAAGATTGCACCTTCTATTCTTTCCGCTGATTTTGCCGCTTTAGGCAAAGAAATTCAAGATGTAGAAAAAGGCGGAGCCGATTACATTCATGTTGATGTCATGGACGGCCATTTTGTCCCGAATATCACGATTGGACCGCTGATTGTAGAAGCCATTCGTCCGGTGACGAAACTGCCGCTGGATGTACATTTAATGATTGAAGAGCCGGATCGTTATATCCCGGCTTTCGCAAAAGCTGGTGCTGATATCCTGTCTGTACATGCTGAAGCCTGTCCGCACCTTCACGGGACAATCCAGCTTATAAAAGAGCAGGGTGTAAAAGCCGGAGTTGTCCTGAATCCGCATACACCTGTTCAGATAATTGAGCATATTTTTGAAGAACTTGATCTTGTTCTCTTAATGACGGTGAACCCTGGTTTCGGCGGACAGAAATTTATACATTCTGTTCTTCCGAAAATAAAAGAAGTGAAACGTATGGCAGAGGAAAAAGGGAAACATGATCTGCTGATTGAAGTGGACGGCGGCGTCAACAAAGAAACAGCCCCGCTAGTCATCGAAGCGGGCGCAAACTTACTTGTTGCCGGTTCTGCTGTTTATGGCCAAACTGACCGCGAAAAAGCTATTTCTGAGATAAGGGGAAGCAAATGAGCAGCACGAAAAAGAGCCGGGCGCATCTAGCCTGAGCTCTTTTTCCTGTATCCAGAAGCAGAAAGGAAAAAGAGATGAGAAAAATCAATATCGTTGCAGGAGGCCCAAAAGATTTAATCCCTGACCTGACTGATTATATGGCTGATGACACGATCTGGGTCGGGGTTGACAAAGGAACGGTCACGCTTTTAAATGCCGGTATCATTCCTGATGAAGCCTTCGGAGATTTTGACAGCATTACAGAGCATGAACGCCGGCAAATCGAAAAAGCCGCGCCCGCTCTCCATGTGTATCAGGCAGAAAAAGATCAAACTGACTTAGACCTTGCTCTTGATTGGGCCCTGGACAAGCAGCCGGATATGATTCAGATCTTCGGTATTACAGGCGGCAGAGCAGATCACTTTTTAGGAAATATTCAGCTGCTGTACAGAGGAGTAAAAACAACTTCGAAAATGAAGCTTATAGACAAACAGAATGATATTCAGATGTTCTCTCCAGGCGAATATTCTCTTCTTATCGATCAAAACAAACGATATATCTCCTTCATTCCATTTACAGAAGAAGTGGATGAGCTGACTCTCATCGGTTTTAAATATCCGCTAAATAAGTGTCATATTACGCTTGGTTCAACACTATGTATTAGTAACGAACTCATTCATTCACGAGGTACTTTTTCGTTTGCGAAAGGCATATTAATAATGGTAAGAAGCACGGATTAGCTTGTGCTTTCACTCATTTGTTGAAATTAATGAACCTTAAAGTGATGAACAGGCGGTTACGGGACTTATAGGAGGGGACAAAAATGAAATTTTACACCATTAAATTGCCGAAGTTTTTAGGAGGAATTGTCCGGGCGATGCTGGGCTCATTTAGAAAAGATTAAAGCCCAGGGGTTCACAGCCCTCTTTCACCACATAAAAACGCCTGCCACATATCAGGGCAGGCGTTCATTTTGTTATACACGCTCAACTTTACCGGATTTCAAAGCTCGAGCAGATACATATACTTTTTTAGGTTTTCCGTTCACAAGGATACGAACCTTTTGAAGATTCGCGCCCCAAGTGCGCTTAGAAGCGTTCATTGCGTGAGAACGGTTATTCCCAGCTGTTGTTTTTTTACCTGTGATAACGCATTTACGTGCCATTTGTTTCCCTCCTCACTTGCACAAAACATCTACTTTTTCACTTTCATATGTTCTTAGATGCTTTCGATATGGATACTTTAAATAATTTACCACAGCTAAAAAACGTTTGCAACTATTGTTTCATCATCTTTCAAGAAAATTCACTTGACATCTTGCACAAACAGCGGCGCTATAGTATATGTAAAGAGACGTGCAGCGATTGCCGCGTCTTTTCTTTTCATAATGGAGTTCATATAGTAGAATAGCTGTAACTCTATGCATTCGAAGGAGGAACTAGTGTGTCCATTGAATTAAGAACGAAATACGGGCAAATTGATATATCGAATGATGTCATTGCAATGGTTGCCGGAGGAGCTGCGATTGACTGTTACGGCATTGTTGGAATGGCCTCTAAAAACCAAATTAAAGACGGACTGACTGAAATCCTTCGGAAAGAGAATTTCAGCAGAGGTGTTCAAGTTCGCCAAGAAGCAGAACAGATACATATTGACATGTATATCATTGTCAGCTACGGCACAAAAATTTCTGAAGTGGCACATAACGTCCAAACAAAAGTAAAGTACACAGTAAATCAAACAGTCGGACTTGCAGTGGATTCTGTCAATATTTATGTCCAAGGGGTACGAGTGACGAACCCGTAGTTAGGAGGAGTAGGATTGTCTATCAGAACATTAGACGGCAAAATCTTTGCCGAGATGATTCTTGCAGGAGCACAGAATCTGTCTCAAAACGCGAGTGCGGTTGACGCGCTCAACGTGTTTCCGGTGCCGGACGGTGATACGGGAACAAACATGAACCTGTCGATGACTTCCGGGGCAAGAGAAGTGGAGCATTTGGAGACAAGTGATATCGGTAAAGTGGGCTCCGCGTTATCTAAAGGATTGCTCATGGGGGCAAGAGGGAATTCAGGAGTCATCCTGTCCCAATTGTTCCGAGGATTCAGTAAAAGCATCGAAACAAAAAAAGAAATTAATGCAAAAGAGTTTGCCGCCGCGCTGCAAGCCGGTGTGGATATGGCTTACAAAGCTGTCATGAAACCTGTGGAGGGTACCATTTTAACTGTTGCAAAAGATGCTGCGAAACAAGCGGTGGCCTTGGCGGAAAAAGAAACCGATATCATTGCGCTGATGACTTCTGTGACAAAGGAAGCTGAGGCATCCTTAAACCGGACACCAGAATTGCTGCCTGTCTTGAAGGAAGTTGGTGTCGTTGACAGCGGGGGCAAAGGCCTGCTTTGTGTGTATGAAGGCTTTCTCGCTTCATTAAAAGGAGAGACCGTTCCTGAGAAAACCGTTCTCCCGTCACTTGATGACATGGTTAGCGCGGAGCATCATAAGAGCGCGCAGAGTATGATGAACACGGAAGATATTGAATTCGGTTTCTGTACAGAAGTGATGGTAAGGCTCGATCAGAATAAAAGAGAATTCGATGAAGGCACATTCAGAAATGACCTCAGCCAATTTGGGGATTCTCTTTTGGTTATTGCAGACGAGTCTCTGGCGAAGGTTCATATTCATGCAGAAGAGCCGGGAAACGTGTTAAACTATGCCCAAAACTACGGTGAATTAATAAAAATCAAAATTGAAAACATGAGAGAGCAGCACACTTCCATCATCAGCCAGGACAGCGAGCCTGCTCACAGTGAGAAAGCGGCAAAGCAGCCGTACGGCATTGTGACTGTTGCAATGGGAGAAGGCATTTCTGATCTATTCAAAAGCATTGGCGCTTCCGTTGTGATTGAAGGCGGCCAGACGTTGAATCCGAGCACTGAGGATATTGTCGAAGCTGTAAGGTCTGTAAATGCTGAAGCTGTGTTTATCTTACCGAATAACTCCAACATTATCATGGCTGCCAATCAAGCTGCAAGTGTGATGGGTGATAGGGTTTTTGTCATTCCTGCCAAAACGGTTCCGCAAGGGATGTCAGCACTGCTGGCATTTAATCCGGATCAAGAACCTGAAGCAAATGAAGCCAATATGCTAAGTGCGATTCAGCAAGTAAAAAGCGGACAGGTGACATACTCAGTCAGAGATACTCATATTGACGGCAAAGACATTAAAAAAGGCGACTTTATGGGAATTCTGAATGGAACGATTATCGGCACTGCTGAAGATCAGCTGTCAGCCGCGAAAATGCTGCTGTCAGAAATGATCGGAGAAGAGGACGAAATTGTCACTATCCTATATGGTGAGGATGCATCCCAGGAAGAAGCTGAGGAGCTTGAAGCGTATCTCAGTGAAAAGTACGAGGAGATTGAGGTTGAAATCCACAACGGAAAACAGCCGCTGTATTCGTATATCGTTTCTGCAGAATAGAAGGGCAAATTGCCCTTCTATTCTTATGTCTGCTTTTAAGTGCGGCAGCGCTGTAACGCGCCCGCTTGCCATTTTATATCCGATCAATTAGTCTAGAAGCAAAGCCGCTTATAAGCTCTGTTTCATAAGGAGGAATAGCATGAAATACAGAAGCGTTTTTGATATTATCGGCCCGGTTATGATCGGTCCGTCCAGTTCGCATACAGCAGGAGCGGCGAGAATCGGGAGAGTGGCCAGAAGTTTATTTGGCAGGGAGCCTGAGCGCATCGTTGTGTCCTTTTACGGCTCTTTTGCTGAAACATATAAGGGTCACGGCACAGATGTGGCGATCATCGGCGGTCTGCTTGATTTTGATACATTTGACGAACGGATTAAAACCGCTATACAAATTGCAGAAGATAAAGGAATTGATATAGAGTTTCGAGTCGAAGACGCTGTTCCGGTTCATCCGAACACAGCTCGAATCAGTATTTCTGATGGTAAGGGAGAACTTGAACTGACAGGAATTTCAATAGGCGGAGGAAAAATTGAAATCACAGAATTAAACGGCTTTGAGCTCCGTCTGTCTGGAAACCACCCTGCCATTCTAGTTGTTCATAATGACAAGTTTGGCACCATTGCAGGTGTTGCCAATGTCCTTGCGAAATTCTCAATCAACGTTGGCCATATGGAAGTTGCCCGCAAGGATATTGGGCAGCTTGCGCTGATGACAATAGAGGTCGATCAGAATATTGACGACCACGTTCTCGACGAGCTGTCGAAGCTGCCGAACATTATTCAAGTGACAAAGATTGCTGACTAGCGAAGGGTCAGGAGGAGCCAGTTATGTTTCGTAATGTAAAGGAATTAATTGAAATTACCAAAGAAAAGCAGATATTGATCTCTGATGTAATGATCGCTCAAGAGATGGAAGTAACAGAAAAAACAAAAGAAGAGATTTTTCAGCAGATGGATCACAATCTGACTGTTATGGAAGCGGCGGTTCAAAAAGGGCTTGAAGGGGTTACGAGTCAAACAGGCCTGACCGGCGGCGATGCAGTTAAAATGCAAGCCTATATTCGATCTGGAAAAAGCTTATCGGGACCGCTGATTTTAGATGCAGTATCGAAAGCTGTCGCAACAAATGAAGTAAATGCAGCCATGGGAACAATCTGTGCAACACCGACTGCTGGATCTGCGGGTGTAGTGCCGGGTACGTTATTTGCCGTGAAAGAGAAGCTGAACCCGACAAGAGAACAAATGATCCGCTTTTTATTTACGGCCGGAGCTTTCGGATTTGTCGTAGCAAATAATGCAAGTATTTCCGGTGCTGCCGGCGGGTGTCAGGCAGAGGTAGGATCTGCCTCGGGCATGGCAGCTGCGGCAATTGTTGAAATGGCAGGCGGTACACCTGAGCAAAGTGCGGAGGCCATGGCTATTACATTAAAAAATATGCTCGGCCTTGTGTGCGATCCTGTTGCGGGTCTTGTTGAAGTGCCTTGTGTGAAGCGGAATGCAATGGGCGCTTCCAACGCGATGATTGCTGCTGATATGGCATTGGCAGGCATTACAAGCCGGATTCCATGTGACGAGGTCATCGATGCAATGTATAAAATCGGCCAAACGATGCCCACTGCACTTAGAGAAACAGGCCAGGGCGGTTTAGCGGCAACCCCGACGGGAAGAGAATTAGAGAAAAAAATATTCGGAGGAGCGCTGGGTTCAAGTGAAACAACATCAGCAAACTAGTATAGCCAACATTAAGGGCATTGGGCCGGAAACAGAAAAAACATTAAATGAACTCGGTATTTATGACATTTCTGATCTTCTGAATTATTTCCCTTATCGCTATGATGACTACGAGCTGAGGGATTTAGAAGAAGTAAAGCATGATGAAAGAGTCACAGTTGAAGGGAAGGTTCATTCAGAGCCTTCTCTTACCTATTACGGAAAAAAACGAAACAGGCTGACATTTCGCCTTCTTGTCGGCCATTATTTAATCACCGCCGTTTGTTTTAATCGTCCTTATTTAAAGAAAAAGATTTCGCTGGGATCTGTCGTGACGATTTCCGGTAAATGGGACAAGCACCGTCAGACCATTTCTGTTCAGGAATTGAAAAATGGGCCGCATCAAGAGGATAAGAGCATTGAACCAGTCTATTCCGTAAAAGAAAATGTCACCGTCAAAATGATGAGACGTTTTATTCAGCACGGGCTGACCCAATATGCGGACTCAATACCTGATCCTCTTCCGGAAAATCTTAAAATCCGCTATAAGCTGCCGGACTATCATCAGGCGTTAAAAGCGATGCACCAGCCAGAAACAAGAGAGGCATTAAAGCTGGCCAGGCGGCGGTTCGTTTACGAAGAATTTTTATTATTTCAGTTGAAAATGCAAGCGTTCCGAAAGGCGGAAAGAGAGCAGTCACAAGGGATACGGCAGCGTTTTTCAAACGAAGAACTCATGAAATTTGTCAAAAGCCTCCCGTTTCCCCTCACCAACGCCCAGTCCCGCGTGCTTCGCGAAATAACAGCAGACATGTCTTCTCCATACAGAATGAACCGCCTTCTTCAAGGGGACGTCGGATCAGGAAAAACGGCAATCGCTGCCATCGCGCTTTATGCCGCAATCTTATCCGGCTATCAGGGAGCGCTTATGGTTCCGACAGAAATTCTGGCTGAACAGCATGCTGATTCGCTTGTTTCACTGTTTGAAAAGTGGGATATCAATGTCGCCCTTCTGACAAGCTCTGTAAAAGGAAAGCGCCGAAGAGAATTGCTTGAGCGGCTTGCTGAGGGAGAGATTGATATCCTTGTAGGAACCCACGCTTTAATTCAGGATGAGGTCGAGTTTAAAGCGCTAAGTCTTGTCATCACGGATGAGCAGCATCGATTTGGAGTTGAACAGCGGAAGAAGCTTCGGAACAAAGGGCAGGATCCCGATGTTCTCTTTATGACAGCCACTCCGATTCCGAGAACCCTAGCGATCACTGTTTTTGGTGAAATGGATGTCTCCGTCATTGATGAAATGCCGGCGGGGCGCAAAAAAATCGAAACCTATTGGGTGAAGCATGACATGCTGGACCGCATTCTGGCATTCGTCGAAAAAGAATTAAAGCAGGGCAGACAGGCGTATATTATCTGTCCGCTGATCGAAGAATCAGACAAGCTTGATGTGCAAAATGCCATAGACGTATACAATATGCTTTCTGAGGTGTTTCGAGGAACATGGAACGTCGGCCTTATGCACGGAAAACTGCATCCCGATGAAAAAGATCAGGTGATGAGGGAATTCAGCGCGAATACGTGTCAAATTCTCGTATCAACCACTGTTGTTGAAGTCGGGGTGAATGTCCCGAATGCAACGATTATGGTCATTTACGACGCAGATCGCTTTGGCTTGTCCCAGCTTCATCAGCTGCGCGGCCGTGTCGGCCGCGGCGAACATCAATCCTACTGCATTCTTATGGCTGATCCGAAATCAGAAACAGGAAAAGAACGTATGAGAATCATGTCGGAAACCAATGACGGCTTTGAACTGTCTGAAAAGGATTTGGAACTGAGAGGCCCAGGGGATTTCTTTGGAAAAAAACAAAGCGGAATGCCTGAGTTTAAGGTGGCGGACATGGTTCATGATTACAGAGCGCTTGAAACGGCAAGGCAGGACGCTGCAAATCTTGTGGCTTCGGAAGTGTTCTGGAAGGACCCTGAATATGGGGCGCTAAGAGAGCATTTGCTGAAAAGCGGAGTCATGGATGGGGAAAAATTGAGCTGAGGTAAGAAGTTTTTGGTGTTCAGCCAGAAACAATCATTGCATTCCAATCTATGAAATTATATACTACTATTAGTACCTAGTCTTAATTGTCCGGACGGTGTTTAGATATGAGAAGAAATAAGAAAGAACGCCAGGAATTACTTCAGCAGACGATCAAAGCAACCCCATTTATTACAGATGAAGAATTAGCGGGTAAATTCGGAGTAAGCATTCAGACGATTCGTTTGGACCGCTTGGAGCTTTCCATACCGGAGCTGAGAGAAAGAATTAAGAACGTGGCAGAGAAAACGCTTGAAGATGAAGTGAAGTCCCTGTCATTAGACGAAGTCATCGGAGAAATTATTGACCTTGAGCTGGATGATCAGGCGATTTCTATTTTAGAGATAAAACAGGAGCATGTATTCAGCCGGAATCAAATAGCGAGAGGACACCATTTATTTGCTCAAGCGAATTCCTTGGCCGTTGCCATTATAGATGACGAATTGGCGCTTACTGCAAGTGCAGACATCCGCTTTACCAGGCAGGTAAAGCAGGGTGAACGCGTCGTTGCGAAAGCGAAAGTAACGGCGGTTGATAAAGAAAAAGGAAGAACGGTTGTCGAAGTGAACAGCTATGTTGCAGAGGAAATTGTTTTTTCTGGACATTTTGACATGTACCGTTCAAAACATTCATAAAGGTGGAGCATGCATGAGAATAGCTGTAGATGCAATGGGAGGAGACCACGCTCCCAAAGCTGTTATTGACGGAGTTATGAAGGGGATAGAGTCATTTGATGATCTTCATATTACACTTGTCGGTGACAAGACTACAATAGAATCATATTTAACAACATCATCAGATCGCATCACGGTGCTGCACGCAGATGAAGTGATTGAGCCTACGGACGAACCGGTCCGCGCCGTGCGGAGAAAAAAGAACTCTTCTATGGTCCTGATGGCGCAGGAAGTTGCGGAAGGCAGAGCTGACGCCTGCATTTCAGCAGGAAATACCGGCGCGCTAATGACAGCCGGCCTGTTTATTGTGGGAAGAATTAAAGGAATTGACCGCCCTGCGCTTGCACCGACACTGCCGACTGTTTCAGGCGGAGGATTTCTGCTCCTTGATGTCGGCGCCAATGTAGATGCCAAACCTGAGCATCTCGTTCAATATGCCATTATGGGTTCTGTTTATTCCCAGCAAGTCCGGGGTGTGACTTCACCGAGAGTCGGACTTTTGAATGTCGGAACAGAAGATAAAAAAGGAAACGAACTGACGAAGCAGGCGTTCCAATTATTAAAAAAGGCAAACATCAACTTTATCGGAAACGTGGAAGCGCGTGACCTTTTAGACGATGTAGCAGATGTCGTAGTAACGGACGGATTTACCGGGAATGTTACACTCAAAACGCTTGAAGGCTCTGCGATGTCCATTTTTAAAATGATGAGAGAAGCGCTCACGTCAAACTTTACATCTAAGCTTGCGGCAGCTGTGCTGAAGCCGAAGATGAAAGAAATGAAAATGAAAATGGATTATTCCGAATACGGCGGAGCAAGCCTTTTCGGTTTGAAAGCGCCGGTAATCAAGGCACACGGCTCGTCTGATGCCCGTGCGGTTTACCATGCGATCCGCCAAGCCAGAGAGATGGTCAGCCAAAATGTGGCTGCGCTCATCCAAGAAGAAGTAAAAGAAGAAGAAAAAACAGATGAATAGTCTGGAGGTTTTAACATCATGAGTAAGATTGCATTTTTATTCCCTGGTCAGGGATCACAATTTATCGGCATGGGAAAAGAGCTTTATGAGCAGGTGCCTGCTGCAAAACGTCTGTTTGATGAAGCTGACGAAACATTGGAAACAAAGCTCAGCTCATTGATTTTTGAAGGTGATGCCAAAGAATTAACGCTTACATACAATGCGCAGCCTGCTTTGCTGACGACTAGCATTGCTGTGCTTGAGAAATTTAAAGAATCAGGCATTACACCTGATTTCACAGCCGGACACAGCCTTGGAGAATATTCTGCACTGGTGGCGGCTGGCGCAATGAGCTTTAAAGACGCTGTTTATACTGTCAGAAAACGCGGTGAGTTCATGAACGAAGCGGTGCCGGCCGGAGAAGGAGCGATGGCTGCTATTCTCGGCATGGATGCAAACGCGTTGAAACAAGTAACCGATAAAGTCACTGAGGACGGCCACCTTGTGCAGCTTGCCAACCTCAACTGTCCCGGACAGATTGTTATTTCCGGAACGTCAAAAGGAGTAGAGCTTGCATCTGAACAGGCTAAAGAGAACGGCGCTAAACGAGCGATTCCGCTTGACGTAAGCGGTCCGTTCCATTCTGAACTGATGAAGCCTGCCGCTGAAAAGCTGAAAGAAGTTTTGGACTCCTGTGAACTGAAAAACGCAGATGTGCCGGTGATCTCAAATGTTTCTGCAGATGTGATGACAGATAAGGAAGAGATTAAAGAAAAACTCATTGAGCAGCTGTACTCCCCGGTTCGTTTTGAGGAAACTGTTAACAAGCTGATTGCAGAGGGTGTTACGACGTTTATTGAAATCGGTCCCGGCAAAGTGCTTTCAGGCCTTGTGAAAAAAGTAAACAGACGCTTAAAAACCATTGCCGTATCAGACCCGGAAACGATTGAACTGGCAATTCAAACGCTTAAGGAGGAGAATGAGAATGCTTAATGAAAAAACAGCTGTTGTCACTGGCGCATCCCGTGGAATCGGCCGTTCAATCGCCCTTGACTTGGCCAAAAACGGTGCAAATGTTGTCGTTAACTACTCAGGCAGCGAAGCGAAAGCAAATGAAGTTGTAGATGAAATCAAATCAATGGGCAGAAAAGCAATTGCTGTCAAAGCCGATGTATCAAATCCTGAAGATGTACAAAACATGATAAAAGAAGCGATTTCTGTTTTCTCTACGGTCGACATTCTAGTGAACAACGCCGGAATCACAAAAGACAATCTCATCATGAGAATGAAAGAAGATGAGTGGGATGATGTCATTAACATTAACCTGAAGGGTGTTTTCAACTGTACGAAAGCTGTCACAAGACAAATGATGAAGCAGCGTTCAGGCCGGATTATTAACGTATCATCTATTGTCGGCGTCAGCGGAAATCCTGGACAAGCCAACTACGTGGCTGCAAAAGCAGGTGTGATCGGCTTAACGAAATCTTCAGCTAAAGAGCTCGCAAGCCGAAATATCACCGTTAATGCGATTGCACCTGGATTTATCTCAACTGATATGACAGATAAGCTTGCAAAAGATGTTCAAGATGACATGCTGAAACAAATTCCGCTCGCTCGCTTTGGCGATCCCAGCGATGTCAGCAGCGTCGTGACGTTTCTAGCTTCAGAGGGAGCGCGTTATATGACAGGCCAGACCCTTCATATTGACGGCGGAATGGTCATGTAAGTTTTTTTCTTGAAAATTTCATCATAGTTACTCTAGTTTTTTAAAAACGAATCCACTATAATACTTGAGGGGAGGTGAATTGCTATGGCAGATACATTAGAGCGTGTAACGAAAATCATCGTAGATCGCCTTGGCGTTGATGAAGCAGACGTCAAACTTGAAGCTTCTTTCAAGGAAGACTTAGGTGCTGATTCCCTAGATGTAGTTGAGCTTGTTATGGAACTTGAAGACGAGTTTGATATGGAAATTTCTGACGAAGATGCTGAAAAGATTGCAACAGTCGGCGACGCTGTGAACTACATACAAAACCAGCAATAAGCTGATGCTAAAAGTCCCGCCGAAACGCGGGGCTTTAGCCCTTTATTCGTGCAGTTATTACAGCATGCCGCTTTTACGCGCGCTGTATCCGGTTTAGTCAGAGAAGCGCGGTGAACCTGATGTGCCTATGGAGGTTACTATGTCAAAACACTCACATTACAAAGATAAGAAAAAGTTCTATAAAAAAATAGAACAATTTAAAGAGTTTCAAGAACGGATCTCGGTTCACTTTCAAAATGAAAAGCTTTTGTATCAAGCATTTACACATTCATCTTATGTGAATGAGCATCGGAAAAAGCCGTATGAAGATAATGAAAGGCTTGAATTTTTAGGTGACGCTGTTTTGGAACTGACGATCTCCAGATTCTTATTTGCCAAGTATCCGGCTATGAGTGAAGGAGATTTGACGAAATTGAGAGCCGCAATTGTATGCGAACCGTCTCTCGTTTCATTGGCTCACGAACTGTCATTCGGCGATCTTGTCCTATTGGGGAAAGGCGAGGAAATGACAGGCGGCAGAAAACGTCCTGCGCTTTTGGCGGATGTCTTCGAAGCATTTATCGGAGCCTTGTATCTTGACCAGGGATTAGAGCCGGTCGAAAGTTTCTTAAAAGTCTATGTGTTCCCTAAAATAAACGATGGTGCTTTTTCTCATGTGATGGATTTTAAAAGCCAGCTGCAGGAATACGTGCAGCGTGACGGCAAAGGCTCGCTGGAGTATAAAATATCCAACGAAAAAGGACCTGCCCATAACCGTGAATTCGAAGCCATCGTATCTCTAAAAGGTGAACCACTCGGAGTCGGAAACGGCCGTTCAAAGAAAGAAGCCGAACAGCACGCAGCTCAGGAAGCTCTAGCTAAATTGCAAAAACACCATACGAAACAATAAAATCCCCCTAAGCTATAAGGGGGATTTCAGTATGTTTGCCGTCTTATTTCATCCATGTTTATGATAAAATTGAAATACTTATTACATAAGGAGGATCGCTATGTTCCTCAAACGTTTAGACGTTATAGGATTTAAATCATTTGCAGAACGGATTTCCGTTGATTTTGTAAAAGGCGTCACTGCGGTTGTCGGCCCGAACGGAAGCGGAAAAAGCAATATCACAGACGCTATTCGCTGGGTTCTTGGAGAACAATCAGCACGTTCCCTTCGCGGCGGAAAAATGGAAGATATTATTTTTGCCGGCAGTGATTCGAGAAAACGGTTAAATCTTGCCGAAGTTACGCTTACGCTTGATAATGACGATCATTTTTTGCCGATTGACTTCCACGAGGTCAGTGTCACAAGGCGTGTGTACAGATCTGGCGAGAGTGAATTCTTAATTAACAATCAGCCGTGCCGCTTAAAAGATATTATTGATTTATTTATGGACTCAGGACTTGGAAAAGAAGCATTTTCGATTATCAGCCAAGGGAAAGTGGAAGAAATCCTGAGCAGCAAAGCGGAGGACCGCCGCAGTATCTTTGAAGAAGCAGCCGGGGTGCTCAAATACAAAACGAGAAAGAAAAAAGCAGAAAACAAGCTGTTTGAAACCCAGGATAATTTAAATCGGGTAGAAGATATTTTACATGAGCTGGAAGGTCAGGTTGAACCTCTTAAAATACAGGCCTCAATCGCGAAAGACTACCTGGAGAAAAAGAAAGAGCTTGAGCACGTTGAAATTGCGCTGACCGCTTATGATATTGAAGAACTGCACGCCAAATGGTCAAGCCTTCAGGAGAAAGTGCAAGCCGCAAAGGAAGAAGAGCTTGCTGAATCGTCTGCTATATCAGCAAAAGAAGCGAAAATTGAAGATGCGCGCGACAAAATTCAAGCGCTCGATGAATCAGTGAACGAGCTCCAGCAAGTCTTGCTTGTGACAAGTGAGGAGCTTGAAAAGCTGGAGGGGCGCAAAGAAGTACTGAAAGAACGCAAAAAAAACGCTGTGCAAAACCGCGAACAGCTTGAAGAAGCCATCGTACAGTTTCAGCAAAAAGAAGCTGTGCTGAAAGAAGATCTTGCGAAGCAGGAAGCTGTCTTTGAAGCGCTTCAGACAGAAGTCAAAGATTTAAAAGCACAGGTGAAGGAAAAGCAGCAGGCTCTCAGTCTTCACAATGAAAATGTCGAAGAGAAAATTGAGCAGCTGAAAAGCGATTACTTTGAGCTGTTAAACAGCCAGGCATCGATTCGCAATGAGCTCCAGCTGCTCGATGACCAGATGTCCCAATCAGCAGTTATCCAACAGAGGCTGGCTGATAATAATGAAAAGCATCTGCAGGAACGGCGCGATATTACCGCCCAAAAAGCTGCATGTGAAACCGAGTTTGCCCGCATAGAGCAGGAGATTCACAGCCAAGTCGGCACGTATCGAGAAATGCAGGTTAAATACGAACAGAAAAAGCGTCAGTATGAGAAAAATGAATCTGCTCTTTACCAAGCATACCAATACGTCCAGCAGGCGAGGTCGAAAAAAGACATGCTTGAGACAATGCAGGGAGATTTTTCCGGCTTTTATCAGGGTGTTAAAGAGGTGCTGAAAGCGAAAGAGCGGCTTGGCGGAATTCGCGGGGCTGTCCTTGAGCTGATGTCAACAGAACAAAAGTATGAAACGGCTATTGAAATAGCACTCGGAGCTTCAGCACAGCATGTTGTGACCGAGGATGAACAGTCCGCCCGTAAAGCAATTCAATATTTGAAACAGAATTCGTTCGGCCGGGCGACATTTCTGCCGCTTTCTGTCATCAAAGACCGTCAGCTTCAAAGCAGGGACGTGGCAACTGCGAAGCAGCATCCGTCATTTCTCGGGGTTGCCAGTGATCTTGTCACATTTGATCCCGCGTATCGCCGTATCATTCAAAACCTGCTCGGCACCGTTTTGATTACAGAGCATTTAAAAGGCGCAAACGAGCTTGCGAAGCTGCTTGGGCACCGGTACCGAATCGTAACTCTCGAGGGCGATGTCGTAAATCCTGGAGGTTCAATGACGGGGGGCGCCGTTAAAAAGAAAAACAACTCCCTGTTAGGAAGAAGCCGGGAACTTGAGGATGTCACCCAGCGGCTGGCTGAGATGGAAGAAAAAACAGCGCAGCTTGAACAAGAGGTCAAAACCCTTAAGCAATCCATTCAGGAGATGGAGAAAAAACTGGCTGATTTAAGAGAGGCCGGGGAAGGCTTAAGAGTGAAGCAGCAGGATGTGAAAGGCCAGCTGTATGAGCTTCAAGTTGCTGAGAAGAATATCAATACTCACTTAGAGCTCTATGATCAAGAAAAATCAGCTCTGTCAGATAGCGATCGAGAGAAGAAAGCGCGCAAACGCGAGCTGGAAGAAAAGCTTTCTTCCGTATCTGAAAGAATGAAACAGCTTGAAGAGGATATTGAAAGACTGACAAAACAAAAACAGACACAGTCCTCTACAAAAGAGTCTCTCTCCAATGAGCTGACTGAGCTGAAGATCGCAGCAGCGAAAAAAGAGCAAGCATGTCAGAGCGAAGAGGACAACCTCGCTAGATTAAAGAAAGAGCTCCAAGAAACAGAGCTTGCTTTAAAAGAGGCGAAAGAGGACCTAAGCTTCTTAACGTCAGAAATGTCATCAAGCACAAGCGGCGAAGAAAAACTGGAAGAGGCCGCAAAACATAAATTAAATGACAAAACAAAAACAATTGAATTGATTGCGTTAAGGCGCGACCAGAGGATCAAACTTCAGCAGGGGCTTGATACGTATGAGCGCGAGCTGAAAGAAATGAAGCGCCTGTATAAACAAAAAACAACGCTCTTAAAAGACGAAGAAGTAAAACTAGGCCGAATGGAAGTCGAGCTTGATAATTTGCTGCAATACTTGCGGGAAGAATACAGCTTGTCCTTTGAGGGAGCCAAAGAGAAATACCAGCTTGAAACAGATCCTGAGGAAGCACGAAAGCGCGTGAAGCTGATTAAACTCGCAATAGAAGAGCTTGGAACGGTAAACCTCGGAAGCATAGATGAGTTTGAGAGGGTTAACGAACGCTATCAATTCTTGTCAGAGCAAAAAGAAGATTTAACAGAAGCAAAAAATACCCTGTTTCAAGTGATTGAGGAAATGGACGAAGAGATGACGAAACGCTTTAACGACACATTCGTCCAAATCCGCTCACACTTTGATCAAGTCTTCCGCTCCTTATTCGGAGGAGGGCGAGCGGAATTAAGGCTTACCGATCCGAATGATCTGCTGCATTCCGGAGTAGAAATTATCGCGCAGCCGCCGGGAAAAAAACTGCAAAACTTAAACCTTTTGTCTGGCGGAGAGCGTGCGCTTACTGCTATTGCGCTCTTATTCTCAATTTTAAAGGTACGCCCTGTGCCTTTTTGTGTTCTTGACGAGGTAGAAGCAGCACTTGACGAAGCAAATGTGTTCCGGTTTGCGCAGTATTTGAAAAAATACAGCGCCGATACCCAGTTTATTGTGATTACCCACAGAAAAGGCACTATGGAGGAAGCCGATGTGCTTTACGGCGTGACAATGCCGGAGTCAGGTGTTTCTAAGGTCATCTCAGTGAAGCTGGAAGAGACAAAAGAATTCGTTCAGTAACGAGGAAAGAGGTTATAAGATGAGTTTTTTTAAAAAATTAAAAGAGAAAATCACAAAGCAGACAGATTCCGTATCTGAAAAATTTAAGGACGGCCTTGAAAAAACGAGAAACTCCTTTCAAAATAAAGTGAATGATCTCGTGTCCCGTTACCGTAAAATTGATGAGGACTTCTTCGAAGAGCTTGAAGAGGTTCTGATCAGTGCTGATGTCGGTTTTACAACGGTTATGGAGCTGATAGACGAGCTCAAAAAAGAAGTGAAGCGCAGAAATATTCAAGATCCGCAGGAAGTGCAGTCTGTTATTTCTGAAAAGCTGGTGGAGATTTATAACAGCGGAGACGAACAAATATCTGAGCTGAACATTCAGGAAGGGCGTTTAAATGTCATTCTTCTAGTCGGCGTAAATGGAGTCGGCAAAACGACAACGATCGGAAAGCTTGCTCATAAACTAAAGCAAGAAGGAAAGTCTGTTGTACTTGCTGCCGGAGACACTTTCAGAGCAGGAGCGATTGAACAGCTTGAAGTATGGGGAGAACGTACTGGTGTGCCTGTCATTAAACAGGCGGCCGGCAGCGATCCTGCGGCTGTCATCTATGATGCTGTTCACGCTGCCAAAGCGAGAGAAGCTGATGTGTTAATTTGTGATACGGCAGGGCGTCTTCAAAACAAGGTAAACCTGATGAAGGAGCTCGAAAAGGTGAAGCGTGTTATCGAAAGAGAAGTGCCGGAAGCGCCTCATGAGGTGCTGCTCGCCCTTGATGCCACGACTGGCCAAAACGCAATGGCGCAGGCGAAGGAGTTCTCGAAAGCAACAAACGTAACAGGAATTGCTTTAACAAAACTTGACGGCACTGCAAAAGGCGGTATTGTCCTTGCGATTCGCAACGAGCTTCATATCCCGGTTAAATTAGTCGGATTAGGAGAAAAAGTTGATGATCTTCAGGAGTTTGACGCTGAATCTTACGTATACGGCCTCTTTTCAGATTTAGTGGAAAAAGCGGAGGATTAATATTTTTGGGTTCACCGATTATAGACAGACAGCCCCCAAAACCCTAGGGGGCTGTTTTTGTTATCGTCTCACTTGATAGGCGAAATGATAAAGGCTGTTATCAGTGGATAGCAATCTCGCATCACCGGAATAAACCCTGAATGGGATGATGTCGTAGTAATGAACGGAAACAGATGTGTAATACGTGTAGTAGCCAGCGGCAGGTCCTAAATACATTGGAATGTCAAACTTTCCGTTTTCATCGGTTGTTCCTGCAGCTGTCTTTGTTGTATTCCCGACTTTCGTATCTGCTTCGAAGCTGACTGGTGTGTTTGGCACTGGCACTCCATTTTCGTCGAGCAATGTACCGCTTATCGTAATATTGTACTTAACTCGCCAAAATTGGCCCTGTCCGTAATTGATTTTGCCGTACACGCCTCCGTCCGTGCTAATATTTGAGATGGAGGCCTTATAAGGGACTCCGGCCGCAGCTGCTTGCTGGGCGGGAAAAATAAATGGTAACACGGCAGCCAAGCATAACATAAACAATAAACCGATTTTTTTCATGTGAAATCCTCCTTTTAAATATGGTTCATATAAAATATCGGAATAATTCGGATGTTGTTTAGTTAATATTGGAAAAAGTTATCATTCCTTTGACAAGATAAAAACTTGACACTCACATTAAAACCATGTAAACTAAGTTATCGTAAAGGGATTTGACTTAACAAAGGGGAGAGCTCATATGTCGCTCGAAAAGACAACGAGAATGAATTATCTGTTTGATTTTTATCAGTCGTTGTTGACGTCTAAACAGAAGAGCTATATGTCTCTTTATTATTTGGACGATTTCTCCCTTGGCGAAATAGCCGAAGAATATGAGGTTTCAAGACAAGCTGTTTATGATAACATCAAACGAACAGAAGCGATGCTTGAACAATATGAAGAAAAGCTGCTCCTTTTGAAAAAGTTTCAGGAGCGTAAAGAGATGTTTAATAAGCTGAAGGAGCTTGCTTCCGGTTCTAAAGAAGAGGAAGAAATTACAGCTCTGATTGAAGCGCTTGAGAAATTAGATTAGGAGGCGGCAAACTATGGCATTTGAAGGATTAGCCGACCGACTGCAGCAGACGATTTCTAAAATCCGCGGAAAAGGGAAAGTCAGCGAACAAGATGTAAAAGAAATGATGCGTGAGGTTCGTCTTGCGCTGCTTGAGGCTGACGTTAACTTTAAAGTAGTAAAGGATTTTGTGAAAAAAGTAAGTGAACGGGCTGTAGGCCAAGACGTCATGAAAAGCCTGACGCCCGGCCAACAGGTCATTAAAGTCGTTAAAGAGGAACTGACAGAGCTGATGGGCGGCGAAGAAAGCAAAATTGCCGTCGCGAAGCGGCCGCCAACTGTTATTATGATGGTTGGTCTCCAGGGTGCCGGTAAAACGACAACAAGCGGTAAACTTGCAAATCTGCTGCGCAAAAAGCACAATCGCAAACCGATGCTGGTTGCTGCCGATATTTACCGTCCTGCTGCAATTAAGCAGCTGGAAACGCTCGGCAAGCAGCTCGACATGCCTGTTTTTTCCCTTGGTGATCAGGTCAGCCCTGTAGAAATAGCCAAGCAGGCTATTGAAAAAGCCAAGGAAGAACACTATGATTATGTCATTTTGGACACAGCAGGCCGTTTGCATATCGACCATGAGCTTATGGATGAACTGACCCAAGTGAAAGAAATCGCGAATCCGGAAGAAATCTTTCTGGTTGTCGATTCAATGACCGGGCAGGATGCCGTGAATGTAGCCAAAAGCTTTAACGAACAGCTCGGTTTAACCGGTGTTGTGTTAACGAAGCTTGATGGAGACACGCGCGGGGGTGCCGCACTTTCCATTCGTGCGGTGACAAACACGCCGATTAAATTCGCCGGTTTAGGCGAAAAGCTTGATGCATTAGAGGCTTTCCATCCTGAACGCATGGCATCAAGGATTCTCGGCATGGGTGACGTGTTAACATTGATTGAAAAAGCTCAGGCAACCGTCGATGAAGACAAGGCCAAAGAGCTGGAACAAAAAATGAGAACAATGAGCTTCACATTGGACGATTTTCTCGAGCAGCTCGGGCAGGTCAGAAACATGGGGCCTCTGGATGAGCTTCTGCAAATGATGCCGGGTGCAGGTAAGATGAAAGGCTTGAAAAATATTCAAGTTGATGAAAAGCAGCTGAATCATGTGGAAGCGATCATTAAATCGATGACTGTTCTTGAAAAAGAACAGCCGGATATCATTAATGCCAGCCGGCGCAAGCGGATTGCAAAAGGAAGCGGGACGTCCGTACAGGAAGTCAACCGTCTGCTTAAGCAGTTTGACGAAATGAAAAAAATGATGAAGCAAATGACAAACATGTCAAAAGGAAAGAAAAAAGGATTTAAGTTACCTTTTATGTAATCGGTTATACATGATAAAACCGTTGTTAAGAAAAAACACTTTACAAACACTTTTATCATTGTTAATATACTATCTTGTTGAAATATTTTCGGAGGTGCTAGTAAAATGGCAGTAAAAATTCGTTTAAAACGTATGGGAGCAAAAAAATCTCCTTTCTATCGTATTGTTGTAGCAGATTCTCGTTCACCGCGTGACGGCCGTTTCATCGAAACAGTCGGCACTTACAACCCGGTTGCAAAACCAGCGGAAGTAAAAATCGATGAAGAGCTTGCTCTTAAATGGCTTCAAACTGGAGCGAAACCATCTGATACAGTTCGCAACTTGTTCTCTAGCCAAGGAATCATGGAAAAATTCCACAACGCTAAACAAGGCAAGTAATGACTGATCAACACTTGGAAGATTTGATTGTCACGATTGTGACACCGCTTGTTGATCATCCAGATGACATTCGGGTCATAAGAGAAGAAACCGATCAAAAGATTGCGCTGCGCTTATCTGTTCATAAGTCAGATACCGGTAAAGTTATCGGTAAGCAAGGCCGGACTGCAAAAGCGATTCGAACAGCTGTATTTGCAGCTGGCGCACAGTCTTCTAAGAAAGTTCAATTTGAAATATTTGACTAAAAGGGAGAGGGCCGGCACCTCCCCTTTTTTTACACGCAAAAAACGGGTAAACTGATAGAAGATAAGACAAGATAGAAACGTCTGGTCTTGAAAAAGTTTTAAAAGCAGGGAGCTTGGTGCGATGCAAATTATTCACCGTGTAGCCGTTATGCAAGTCTTAACCGAGCACAGCAAAGAAAAGCTGTTATCTACTTTCACAGAAAAGAAGCAAATGCTTGAACGAGAATGCAGCCAGCTCTATTTTCAGCTTAGAAAACATGAAAAAGAACAGCAGAACCCAGATGTAATTGAGCAATTTAAAAAGGCAATAGAAAAACGAAAAGATAATATGAAAATGATCGATTTTCAAATTACCCAAGTACATACATTACCGCTTGGCAGTGAAATGAAAGAAAAGGAAATCGATGCGCTGCTGACCATTAAAGTCGGGGATGACTGGCATGAGAAAACAGCAGCAAACACCATCGTCATAAAAGACGGAACAGTAATTGAAATTCGCCAGAGGTGATCATATGACAAAGCGATGGTTTAATGTCGGTAAAATTGTAAATACCCACGGAATTAAAGGCGAGGTGCGGGTCATTTCAAAAACGGATTTTGCCGAAGAACGGTACAAGCCGGGCAACACGCTGTATTTGTTTATGGACGGCCGCCAAGAACCGATAGAGGTAACGGTAAACACGTACAGGCTGCATAAGCAATTTCATCTGCTGCAGTTTAAAGAAAGACAAAGCCTGAATGAAGTAGAGGAACTGAAAAACGCCATCATCAAAGTTCCGGAAGAGGATTTGGGTGAATTGAATGAGGGAGAATTTTATTTCCACGAAATTATCGGCTGTGAAGTTTTTACTGAAGAAGGCGAACTGATCGGAAAGGTGAAAGAAATTTTAACACCGGGAGCCAATGATGTATGGGTAATCGAGCGTAAAGGTAAAAAAGACGCGCTGATCCCTTACATTGAATCAGTCGTCAAACAGATTGATGTCAGCGAAAAGAAAATTGAGATTCAACTCATGGAAGGATTAATAGACGAATGAAAATCGATTTTTTGACGCTGTTTCCTGACATGTTTGAAGGGGTGCTCGGTTCATCCATTCTTCAAAAAGCCCAAGAAAAAGAAGCAGTGCAGTTCCAGATCGTCAATTTCCGGGAGTATTCTGATAACAAGCATAATACAGTGGATGATTATCCTTACGGAGGCGGAGCAGGTATGGTGCTGAAGCCTCAGCCTGTTTTTGACGCGGTTGAGGATCTGACCTCAAAAGCAGACAGTCCGCCGCGCGTTATCCTCGTTTGCCCGCAAGGTGAGCGTTTCACTCAAAAAAAAGCCGAGGAATTGGCAAAGGAAGAGCATTTGCTGTTTATCTGCGGCCATTATGAAGGCTATGATGAGCGAATCCGTGAGCATTTGGTGACCGATGAAATATCAATTGGCGACTTCGTTCTGACAGGCGGTGAGCTGCCTGCGATGATGATTGCTGACAGTGTTGTCAGGCTGCTTCCGGGAGTGCTTGGCAAAGAGGCTTCCCACATAGAGGATTCGTTCAGTACGGGGCTCTTGGAGCATCCGCATTATACAAGACCGGCAGATTATAAAGGTTTAAAAGTGCCTGAAACACTTCTATCAGGAAACCATGCTAAAATCAAAGAATGGCGGAATAAAGAATCGATCAGAAGAACCTATTTAAGACGCCCGGATCTCCTGAAAGACTATCCGCTTACAGAGCAAGAAAGAAAATGGATTTCTGAATGGGAAAAAGAATAGATTTTATTGCATAGGCTATGAAATTGTGGTAAGATACTACTTGTGGCTTGAGCGGGCTTATCCGTTGAAAGCTTGAAAACGATGTTCCGCTGTGCCGGGTTTTGTGGCCAAGAGCATCTGTTGGAAGGAGTTGAAAACGATGCAAAAACTAATTGAAGATATCACAAAAGAACAGCTTCGTACTGATCTTCCTACGTTCCGTCCTGGTGACACTTTACGTGTACACGTAAAAGTTGTTGAGGGTAACCGTGAGCGTATCCAGATTTTTGAAGGTGTTGTGATTAAGCGTCGTGGTGGTGGAATCAGCGAAACGTTCACAGTTCGTAAGATTTCTTACGGTGTTGGCGTTGAACGTACTTTCCCTGTACACACACCAAAAATCGCGAAAATCGAAGTTGTACGTTACGGTAAAGTACGCCGTGCTAAGCTTTACTACCTACGTGAACTTCGCGGAAAAGCGGCTCGTATTAAAGAAATCAGACGATAATGATAACGAACGAAAAGAGCTTGTTACCAGTAACAAGCTCTTTTTTTATATAGAATTTGAAAATGCCGGTCAGGCATCGTAAAATACATAAAGAACAACTAAGAATCTTGCACACTCAGAAGATAAAGGCGGTGTTCGTGTCACATGACAATCCAGTGGTTCCCTGGCCATATGGCAAAGGCAAGACGGGAAGTAACCGAAAAATTAAAATTAATCGATATCGTATATGAATTGGTAGATGCCAGAATTCCGATGTCCTCAAGAAACCCAATGATTGAAGACATCTTAAAAAATAAGCCGAGGATTATGCTGTTAAATAAAGCTGACAAAGCAGATGCGGCAGTTACACAGCAGTGGAAAGAGCACTTTGAGAACCAAGGAATCCGCTCTCTGTCCATTAATTCTGTAAACGGCCAAGGATTAAATCAAATCGTTCCGGCTTCAAAAGATATCCTGCAGGAGAAATTTGACCGGATGAGGGCAAAAGGTGTGAAGCCAAGGGCGATCCGGGCGCTGATCATCGGCATTCCGAACGTCGGAAAATCAACGCTTATCAACCGGCTGGCAAAGAAAAATATTGCGAAAACCGGAGACAGACCGGGTATCACAACATCTCAGCAATGGGTCAAAGTCGGAAAAGAATTAGAGCTTTTAGACACTCCGGGGATTCTATGGCCTAAATTTGAGGACGAGCTTGTCGGGTTGAGGCTAGCAGTCACGGGGGCTATTAAAGACTCGATTATCAATCTACAGGATGTAGCCGTGTTTGGCCTCCGTTTTCTCGAAGAACATTATCCTGAACGGCTTAAAGAGCGCTACGGGCTCGATGAGATACCCGAAGACATCGCGGAGCTGTTTGATGCGATAGGTGAAAAACGCGGCTGCCTCATGAGCGGGGGGCTTATTAACTACGATAAAACGACTGAAGTGATTATTCGTGATATCCGCACAGAAAAGTTCGGGAGGCTGTCATTCGAACAGCCGACGATGTAAAGACCCGCAGAAATGCGGGTCTTTATTTTTTCCTGACCCGACCGATACATACAGTAAGGGAGAAGAGAAAGTGAATACATTAACCGTAAAAGACATTAGAGACCGTCTGCAAGGGGTAAAAGATGACCAGGACCCATTTCTTGTCCAGTGTGAAAATGATCCGAGAAAAAGCGTACAAGCGCTTGTAGAGCAATGGCTGAAAAAGCACGCGAAGGAAAAAGCGTTAAAAGAACAGTGGATAAATATGACCTCCTATGAAAGGCTTGCGAGAAACAAGGGGTTTCGTTTTATTGCAGGAGTAGACGAAGTAGGCCGGGGCCCATTGGCAGGACCGGTTGTCGCCAGCGCAGTCATCCTTCCTGAGGAATGCGAAATACTTGGACTCACAGACTCAAAAAAGCTTACAGAAAAGAAGCGTGAGGAATATTACGATCTCATTATGAAAGAAGCTGTGGCAGTCGGTATAGGAATTGTAGAAGCAGCTGTTATTGATGAGATCAATATTTATGAAGCCTCAAAATTGGCAATGGTCGAAGCAATCCGCGATTTGTCCGATACACCCGATTATTTGCTCGTTGACGCGATGACACTGCCGCTCGATACGTCTCAGTCTTCAATTATAAAAGGCGATGCCAAAAGCGTATCTATCGCTGCAGGTGCGTGTATTGCGAAAGTGACGAGGGACCGGATGATGAGCGCATATGCAGAAAAGTATCCGCAGTACGGCTTTGAAAAAAATAAAGGCTATGGGACAAAAGAGCATCTTGAAGCGCTCGCAGCCTACGGGCCGACCGATTTACACCGGAAAACTTTCGCTCCTGTTCAATCTTACAGATAATCTAATGAACAAGGAGGCACCTTTTTGAAATGAACATACGAAATGATGTACAGCAGGCGCTCAAAAACCTTTTTGGTAACACTGCAGCTCCGCAGGAAACATCACATACAACCGACGAATCAAATGCCGTAAAGCGTCTCCTTTTAGGAAAAGTACTTCGTTTATTAGGGGACCAGCATGCACTGATCCAAGTAGGGAATCAAACGATTCAAGGCAAACTTGAAACCCAGCTTCGTCCTCAGGCGTATTACTGGTTTTCCTACGAAAAAAAACCAGCGGAACAGACAGGCCGTCTCCAGGTCGTTCAAAGCTTTGACCAAAATCCCAAAACAATTCAGGATGCAGCGGGCAAGCTTCTGAACGCTATTTCAGTGAAGCCGTCAAACGCCTCCCTTATGATGGCAGGCGCAATGCTGAAAAGCAAAACACCCATCACAGAAAATGATATCAAAACAGCTGTCCGCTGGATGAACACGCTGCCTGCGTCAGACACAAAAAAAGCCATTGAAACAGTTTTATTTACCTTAAAGCGAGATCTCCCCGTTCATCCCGATGTTTTGAGCGGAGTTCATGCTGTCAAATCGCCTGTACCGCTGCATCAGCACTTATCTCAGCTGATTCAGGCTATTCATGAAAATCCTCAGCCGAGCCAGGCGCTGACAAAGCTAAGAGAAGCCGTTACAGCACTATTTAATAGCGAAACAGATATCCATGCAGAACGTCTTATCGAGAAGCTTTTCTCGTTAACGGATCATACCAGATCTGCCTCTTCAGTCAGTACTGCCGGAAACCGGGAGCTTAGTGCAGCAGACGGCTCCGCAGGAAAGGCAAACTGGGCACCTGTAAACCCGCAGGAGCAGCAGCGAAACATACGAGACGGTGCTGCTAAAACTGTCTCAGACATTCCAATGAAAGAAGCAGGAAGGCTGCTGGCCAAACTGACGGAAGCTGCGGATAAAAACGGCAATTCAATCGTAAAAGAAGCAGCGAATTGGATAAAGGCTGTTGTTTCCTCTAGTCAAAATAAGCCCGAGGCAGCAGCTTCTGTTTTGCAGGCCGCACGAGTCACGGATCAAGAAGCCGATGTATTTTTAAAGGCTGTTCAGCAGACAGCTCCTAATTTAACGGATAAGGCAGATGTTCTTTCCTTTTTATCCAAAGTAAAAATGGCAATAGGCGCGCGAGATGAGCTTGCATTTATTAAAGCGTTTGAACAAGGCACCGCAGTGCTGCCTGATGATATTCAATCAGTCAAGATGGCTCTGCATGCCGCCAGAGCGTCACATGAGTTAGCGGAACCTGTCAAACAGGAAGCGGATCAGCTCTTTCATAAATTGAACGGTCAGCTTCTCATGCAGCAGGATCATCCTTCATACAGCCAAATTGTGATGTCATTTCCGATGTTTTCAAAATCGGGGGTTCAGGACATGACTGTTCTTTTTAAAGGAAAAAAAGAAGCGGATGGAAAGCTCGATCCTTCCCATTGCCGGCTCCTGTTTTTACTGCAATTGGATACGTTAAAAGAAACGGTTGTTGACTGCCTGATACAGCAGCAAGTCATGACGATTACAATTGAGACGGATTTTGAGCTTCAGCCTGCCATCGATCCAATGGTGCCCACCCTCAAGCAATCGCTCAAAGAAATGGGCTACAGTCTTTCAGGAGTTAACGCTAAAAAGCGCCTTCGATCTGATGAAATGGCTACAATTGATCAATACATAACAAGCATCAGTGATCAGGAAGTGGATGTGAAAATATGAACGAGCAAACGCCTTTAAGGAAAGCCGTAGCTCTCCATTATGATGAAAAAAAAGATAAGGCGCCAAGAGTAATTGCAACCGGAAAGGGCTATGTTGCTGACAACATTATCAAAGAAGCTAAAAAGGCGGGGGTCCCGATCCAAGAAGATCGGACCCTTGTCGAATTAATGCGCCATTTGACTGTGGATGACCAGATCCCGGAAGCTCTTTATGAAACGGTAGCCGAGATTTTTTCTTTCATTTACAGATTGGACGAAAGTGTAAAAAATAAAAAATAGCCGAAATATTCCCCATTCTCCGCTTGAAATTTATGTTTTTAATAAAATAAAAGTTTGAATGTTTAGAAGGATTTTAAGATTTTGCATCGAACTCTAGACAATTCTTCCAGTATTATATAGAATGAAAGCGCAGTCTATTTTTAGTTTTGTTACATAAGTTAGGAGGATGGGAAATGAATATCCATGAGTACCAGGGAAAAGAAGTCCTCAGAAAATATGGGGTATCTGTTCCTGAAGGTAAAGTGGCTTTTACAGCAGAAGAAGCAGTTGAAAAAGCAAAGAGCTTATCCAGCTCGGTTTATGTCGTAAAGGCTCAAATTCATGCTGGCGGTCGAGGCAAAGCTGGTGGGGTAAAAATAGCAAAATCATTAGAAGAAGTAAGAGCGTATGCCGAAGAACTTTTAGGTAAGACCCTCGTTACGCATCAGACGGGTCCGGACGGACAAGTAATAAAACGCTTACTTATTGAAGAAGGCTGCGATATTAAAAAGGAATACTATGTGGGATTAGTGCTTGACCGTGCCACTTCAAGAATTGTTCTGATGGCCTCTGAAGAAGGCGGAACAGAAATTGAAGAAGTAGCAGAGAAAACACCGGAAAAAATCAAAAAGGCTGTCATTGATCCGGCTGTTGGCCTCCAAGGCTATCAAGCTAGAGAAATTGCATTCGCTATTAATATTCCAAAAGAGCTTGTTGGGAAAGCTGCTAAATTTATGCTTGGACTATACAAAGCGTTTGTGGAGAAAGACTGCTCAATTGCCGAAATCAACCCTCTCGTTGTAACAGGAGACGGGAATGTGATGGCACTTGATGCGAAATTAAATTTTGACAGCAATGCATTATACAGACAAAAAGATATTATGGAATATAGAGATTTGGATGAAGAAGATCCAAAAGAAATTGAAGCGTCTAAATACGATCTGAGCTACATTTCCCTTGATGGAAATATCGGATGCATGGTAAACGGCGCAGGGCTTGCGATGTCCACGATGGATATCATTAAACATTATGGAGGAGAGCCGGCCAACTTCCTTGATGTGGGGGGCGGCGCAACCGCAGAAAAAGTCACGGAAGCATTTAAAATCATTCTTTCTGACCAAAATGTTAAAGGGATTTTCGTCAACATTTTCGGCGGCATTATGAAATGTGATGTTATCGCAGAAGGGGTTGTTGAAGCGACAAGACAAGTCGGTTTAACATTGCCGCTTGTCGTCCGTCTTGAAGGAACAAACGTGGATCTAGGGAAGAAAATCCTTAGTGAATCAGGATTAAATATTACATCTGCGGAATCCATGGCTGACGGCGCGCAGAAAATCGTATCTTTAGTATAGGAAAGAATGAAAGGCAGGGGACCAAATAATGAGTGTTTTTATCAATAAAGATACAAGAGTTATTGTACAAGGGATTACAGGTTCTACCGCTTTATTCCATACGAAGCAGATGCTTGAATACGGCACAAATATCGTGGGCGGTGTGACACCTGGGAAAGGCGGAACAGAAGTGGAAGGGGTACCTGTATTTAATACAGTGGCTGATGCAGTTCATACGACTGGCGCAAATGCGTCTGTTATCTACGTTCCGGCACCTTTTGCGGCTGATGCTATTATGGAAGCGGTAGATGCGGAGCTTGATCTGGTCATTTGCATCACAGAGCATATCCCGGTTCTAGACATGGTAAAAGTGAAACGTTTCATGGAAGGCAAGAAAACGAGATTAATAGGACCGAACTGCCCTGGCGTCATCACGCCTGAAGAATGTAAAATCGGCATTATGCCCGGATATATCCATAAAAAGGGTCATGTAGGCGTTGTATCGCGTTCAGGAACATTAACATACGAAGCAGTGCATCAGCTGTCAGAAGCGGGTGTAGGACAGTCTACAGCCGTTGGGATCGGCGGCGATCCTGTAAATGGAACCAACTTCATTGACGTTTTAAAAGCGTTTAACGAAGATCCTGATACACACGCTGTCATCATGATCGGCGAAATCGGCGGTACAGCTGAAGAGGAAGCTGCTGAGTGGGTAAAAGCCAACATGACAAAACCGGTAGTCGGATTCATTGGCGGCAAAACAGCACCTCCAGGGAAGCGCATGGGACATGCAGGCGCCATCATTTCCGGCGGAAAAGGCACTGCTGATGAAAAAATCAAAACACTTAACGAATGCGGAATCGAAGTTGCAGAGACACCTTCTGTCATGGGAGAAACATTAATTAAAGTGTTGAAAGAGAAGAATTTATTTGAAACGTGCAAAACACATTAATAGAGAAGGGACAGCCATCTTGGCTGTTCCTGCTTTTGCTGTCAAAAGGAGGTCCTCATATTGGATCAGGCCGCTGCCTGTTTAATCACTTGCAGAATCAATCAATTATTATCCCCTTCTCTTCTATTAAAATGGTGGAAAGCTGATCCATTAATGTCACTGTCAAACCCTTCATGCGCATTAGAAACCGCTTCACAAGGCAAAGTAAAGACTGCGGCATTAAAAAATAAAATAGAAGAACAATATCCCAAACTTCAGCATTTACTCTCTGTATACCATCAGCAAGGCATTGAAGTCATCCCAATATCCTCAGGTCAATATCCATTCTGGCTGAAAACCATTTATGATCCGCCTCCCGTGCTGTTTGCAAAAGGTGATATATCCCTTCTTTCTCAAGGGCGTAAAATAGGAATTGTAGGTACGCGGCATCCGACAGCCTATGGAATCCAGGTTGTCAATCATCTTACAATAGAGCTTTGCCATAAAAAGTGGGTGATTGTCAGCGGGCTGGCGTCTGGGATTGACGGATTGTCCCATGCGGCAAGTATTAAGGCGAAGGGGCGGACAATCGGAGTCATCGCAGGCGGATTTCAGAACATTTATCCTCGAGAAAATCTTCAATTAGCAGAATACATGGCTAAACACCATCTTCTTCTGTCAGAGCATCCACCTGAAACCAAACCCCAAAAATGGCATTTCCCTATGAGAAACCGTATCATCAGCGGGTTAAGTGAGGGCATTATTGTTGTGCAGGGCAAAGAGAAAAGCGGTTCTTTGATTACCGCATACCAAGCGCTGGAACAAGGGAGAGAAGTATTTGCCGTACCCGGTTCTGTATTTGATCCTTACGCCGGAGGTCCTATAAAATTGATCCAAGAGGGGGCTAAAGCCATATGGTCAGCAGAGGATATTTATGCAGAGCTTCCTGAGAGAAACGTTCAATATACGGAACCCTTTTGAATTATCGTTTGACAAACAGCATTGTAATATTTAATAATAGTGAGGATTTAAAGTTGCATATTGTTTTCTATTTAAATAATGACGTTCATCATAAAGAATGAAATGTTGAAAGCCAAATAAAGACAGCTGCAAATATAAAATAAAATTTGAAATACTTGAAGAGAGAGAACACCTCTTGAGGGGGATGAAAATGTCTGATTATCTAGTCATCGTGGAATCGCCCGCTAAGGCGAAAACGATTGAACGTTACTTAGGTAAAAAATATAAAGTGAAAGCATCAATGGGACATGTCCGGGATCTTCCAAAAAGTCAAATGGGAGTTGACATAGAACAAAATTTCGAACCGAAATATATAACCATTCGAGGTAAAGGTCCGGTATTAAAAGAGCTGAAAACGGCTGCCAAAAAAGCGAAAAAAGTTTATCTCGCAGCCGACCCCGACAGAGAAGGGGAAGCGATTGCATGGCACTTGGCCCACAGCCTTGACCTGGATCTTAATTCAGACTGCCGTGTTGTGTTTAACGAAATTACGAAAGACGCAATTAAAGAATCATTTAAGCATCCCCGCATGATCAATATGGATTTGGTGGATGCACAGCAGGCGAGACGTATATTAGACAGGCTCGTCGGATATAAAATCAGCCCAATTCTTTGGAAAAAAGTTAAAAAAGGGCTCAGCGCTGGCCGTGTTCAATCTGTTGCCCTCCGTTTAATTATTGATCGTGAAAAGGAAATTAACGACTTTAAGCCAGAGGAATATTGGACAATAGACGGCACGTTCTTAAAAGGACAGGAGACGTTTGAAGCGAGCTTTTTCGGTAAAAACGGAAAAAAACTTCCTTTAAAGAGCGAAGCGGATGTAAAAGACATACTTTCTCAGCTCAAAGGCAATAAGTATACAGTTGAAAAAGTAACTAAAAAGGAACGGAAACGCAATCCGGCCTTGCCTTTTACAACTTCAACCCTTCAGCAGGAAGCAGCGCGCAAGCTCAATTTCAGAGCGAAGAAAACGATGATGATTGCGCAGCAATTATATGAAGGAATTGATCTAGGAAAAGAAGGAACTGTCGGTCTGATCACGTATATGAGAACGGATTCAACCCGTATTTCCAATACAGCAGTTGATGAAGCGGCAGCGTTTATTGATCAAACGTACGGAAAAGAGTACTTAGGCGGCAAAAGAAAGCCCGCTAAAAAGAATGAAAATGCTCAGGATGCCCACGAAGCGATCCGCCCGACGTCGGTTCTCAGAAAACCAAGCGAATTAAAAGCAGTCCTTGGCAGAGATCAGCTGAGACTGTATAAATTAATTTGGGAGCGTTTTGTTGCCAGCCAAATGGCATCTGCTGTGTTAGATACAATGAGTGTTGATTTGACAAACAACGGTTTGACTTTTCGTGCAAACGGAAGTAAAGTCAAGTTTTCCGGGTTTATGAAAGTGTATGTTGAAGGCAAAGACGATCAATTGGAAGAAAAAGACCGGATGCTGCCTGACCTGCAAGAGGGAGACACTGTTTTATCTAAGGATATAGAACCGGAACAGCATTTTACCCAGCCGCCTCCGCGCTATACTGAGGCCCGCTTGGTTAAAACGCTTGAAGAACTCGGTATCGGCCGTCCTTCCACTTATGCTCCGACGCTTGATACGATTCAGCGGCGCGGGTACGTTGGCCTGGATAATAAACGGTTTGTTCCCACAGAATTAGGGCAGATCGTGCTTGAACTGATCATGGAATTTTTCCCTGAAATCATTAACGTTGAGTTTACGGCAAAAATGGAAAAAGACCTTGATAATGTTGAGGAAGGCAATATAGAATGGGTACAGATTATTGATAACTTCTATACCGATTTTGAAAAGCGCGTGAAAAAAGCCGAATCAGAAATGAAGGAAGTTGAAATTGAGCCTGAATATGCCGGAGAAGATTGTGAATTGTGCAGTTCTCCTATGGTGTATAAAATGGGCCGATACGGTAAATTCCTAGCTTGCTCCAATTTCCCCGATTGCCGGAATACAAAGCCGATTGTCAAACAAATCGGTGTGAAGTGCCCGAGCTGCGGAGAAGGAAATATTGTTGAGCGAAAATCGAAAAAGAAACGGATTTTTTACGGCTGTGACCGTTATCCGGACTGTGAATTCGTTTCCTGGGACAAACCAATTGAACGAAAATGTCCGAAATGCGGAAAAATGCTTGTTGAGAAAAAGCTCAAAAAAGGCATACAAGTCCAATGCGTGGAATGCGATTATAAGGAAGAACCACAGAAGTAGCGGTGAGCAGGGTCTTGCTCACCTTCTTTGTGTGTTAAAAGAAGACAATGAATAATAAACTAGGAGATGTGAAAGATGAACCAACAAACAGTGAATGTAATCGGAGCCGGACTTGCAGGCAGTGAAGCGGCATGGCAGCTTGCCAAACGGGGGATTCAAGTCAGATTATATGAAATGCGCCCAGTCAAACAGACGCCTGCCCATCATACTGATAAATTTGCAGAACTGGTATGCAGCAACTCTTTACGCTCCAATACACTTGCTAACGCTGTAGGTGTATTAAAAGAAGAAATGCGTGCGCTTGATTCAGCAATTATCGCTGCGGCTGACGAATGCTCAGTGCCTGCCGGCGGCGCACTCGCGGTAGACCGGCACGAATTTGCGGCAAGTGTGACAAACCGGGTGAAAAACCATCCCAACGTTACTGTTATTAATGAAGAAGTAACAGAAATACCGGAAGGACCAACAATTATCGCAACTGGTCCGTTAACTTCAGAATCATTGTCTGCACAGTTAAAAGAGCTTACTGGAGAAGACTATTTATACTTCTATGATGCAGCGGCGCCTATCGTAGAGAAAGACAGCCTTGATATGGATAAAGTGTATTTGAAGTCCCGTTATGACAAAGGAGAAGCGGCTTATCTAAACTGCCCGATGACAGAAGAAGAGTTTGACCGATTTCATGAAGCTTTGACTTCGGCGGAAACTGTGCCGTTAAAAGAATTTGAAAAAGAGATTTTCTTTGAAGGCTGCATGCCGATTGAAGTAATGGCAAAACGAGGAAAGAAAACAATGCTTTTCGGACCGATGAAGCCAGTGGGATTAGAGCATCCTGTTACCGGAAAACGTCCATATGCAGTCGTTCAGCTTAGACAGGATGATGCGGCGGGAACTCTCTATAATATTGTAGGATTCCAAACTCATTTAAAATGGGGAGACCAAAAGGAAGTCCTCAAATTGATTCCCGGACTTGAAAATGTGGAAATCGTCAGATACGGCGTTATGCACAGAAATACATTCATTAATTCTCCAAGCTTGTTAAAGCCGACTTACCAATTTAAAAAACGGAACGATTTGTTCTTCGCAGGACAAATGACGGGAGTAGAAGGATATGTGGAATCTGCTGCTTCTGGACTTGTAGCAGGTATTAATGCGGCTAAACTTGTTTTAGGAGAAGAGCTTGTCACTTTTCCTCAGGAAACAGCAATAGGCAGTATGGCTCACTATATTACAACAACAAACCAGAAGAACTTCCAGCCGATGAACGCAAACTTTGGGCTTTTAAAAGAATTGCCTGTTAAAATTAAAAATAAAAAAGAGCGTAATGAACAGTACGCAAATCGGGCGATCGAGACAATTCAAACAATTTCGAAAACAATTTAGGTATTGATTGCAACTTGAACACGATTTGTGATACCATTTAAAAGCCCTTCCTGGGGAGGTATTTGGCATGGAGAATGTTAAGAATTTCGTAAACTTATTCGTTGAATATTTACAAATTGAAAAAAATTATTCACAATATACTATTGTGAATTATGTGGATTCAATTGAAGAATTCGAGACTTTCCTGCGTGTTCAAGGTATAAATGGATTTGAAGAAGCTGCATATCAAGATACTAGAATTTTTTTGACGGAAGCCTATGAAAAGGGTTTATCAAGAAGAACAATTAGTAAAAAAATTTCTGCATTGAGAAGTTTTTACAAATTTCTGATGCGGGAAAAGCTTGTTGATGATAATCCGTTCCAGCTTGTTCATCTGCCGAAACAAGAGAAACGGATACCGAAGTTTCTATATCAAAAAGAGCTTGAGGAACTGTTTGAAGTTTCAGATATAAGCCAGCCAACCGGCATGAGGGATCAAGCGCTATTAGAGCTTCTCTATGCCACCGGAATGAGGGTCAGTGAATGCTCTTCCATAACGATTCATGATCTTGATTTATTTATGGACACTGTGCTTGTTCACGGGAAAGGCAAGAAGCAGCGTTATATCCCTTTTGGGTCTTACGCCCGCGAAGCGTTGAAGTTATATATGAATAGCGGAAGACAGTGCTTGCTGAAAAAAGCAAAAGAACCTCATGATCTATTATTCGTGAATCAAAGAGGCGGACCGCTTACAGCCCGAGGCATTAGGCACATTTTAAGCGGGCTTGTCAAAAAAGCGTCCGGCACTTTACATATCCATCCGCATATGCTTCGACATACGTTCGCCACTCATCTGTTAAACGAAGGAGCAGATTTGAGGAGCGTTCAAGAACTGCTCGGGCATTCTAATCTGTCTTCGACACAGATATACACGCACGTTTCGAAGGAAATGCTGAGAAACACATATATGTCTCACCATCCAAGAGCTTTTAAGAAAAATTAAAGGAGGCCCTTTATGTCATCTTTTCATGCGACTACAATCTTTGCAGTACAGCATCAGGGACGAAGCGCAATGTCCGGAGACGGTCAAGTTACATTTGGTCAGGCTGTTGTAATGAAACATACTGCGAGAAAAGTAAGAAAACTGTTTAACGGCAAGGTTCTCGCAGGATTTGCGGGATCTGTTGCAGACGCTTTCACTCTATTCGAAAAGTTCGAAGCGAAACTTGAAGAATATAATGGCAACTTAAAACGGGCTGCTGTTGAGCTTGCAAAGGAATGGCGAAGCGACAAAGTGCTTAGAAAGCTTGAAGCCATGCTGATCGTTATGAATCAAGATACCTTGCTTCTCGTATCGGGAACTGGTGAGGTTATCGAACCGGATGACGGCATTCTGGCAATTGGATCAGGCGGCAACTACGCTTTGGCAGCCGGAAGAGCGCTGAAAAAGCATGCCGGTGACAGCATGACTGCAAGTGAGATTGCTAGAGCTGCGCTGGAAACAGCGGGCGAAATTTGTGTATACACGAACGATCAAATCATACTGGAAGAGCTTGAATAGAAAGGACTTGAGGCGCATGGAAAAAACACCGTTAACACCAAGACAGATTGTAGATCGGTTAGACCAATACATCGTCGGTCAGCAAGACGCGAAAAAAGCTGTCGCCGTGGCATTAAGAAACCGCTATAGAAGAAGTCTTCTGGATGAAAAGCTGAAAGACGAGGTCGTTCCGAAAAACATTTTAATGATGGGGCCTACCGGGGTAGGGAAAACTGAAATTGCCAGACGAATCGCTAAGCTTTCAGGTGCGCCATTTATCAAAATTGAAGCAACAAAATTTACAGAAGTCGGCTATGTAGGCAGAGACGTTGAATCAATGGTCAGAGACCTTGTGGAAACTTCTGTTCGTCTTATAAAAGAAGAAAAAATCAATGAAGTGAAGGAGCAGGCTGAAGAAAATGCAAACAAACGCATTGTGCGCCTGTTAGTCCCAGGGAAGAAAAAACAATCAGGCGTTAAAAACCCGTTTGAAATGTTTTTTGGCGGCAGCCAGCCAAATGGTGAAGACGAAACGGAAAGCCAGGAAGAAGCAAACATTGAAGAAAAAAGAAAACGCATGGCTCATCAGCTGGCATTAGGAGAGCTGGAGGACCACTATGTTACTGTAGAAGTTGAAGAGCAGCAGCCTTCTATGTTTGACATGCTGCAGGGCTCGGGTATGGAGCAGATGGGCATGAATATGCAGGATGCACTGAGCGGATTGATGCCAAAGAAAAAGAAACGCCGTAAAATGACAGTCAGAGAAGCCAGAAAAGTCTTGACGAATGAAGAAGCAAGCAAACTCATTGATATGGATGAAATCAGCCAGGAAGCTGTCCATAGGGCAGAAGAGAGCGGAATTATCTTTATCGACGAGATTGATAAAATTGCAAAAAACGGTGGCGCGTCATCTTCAGCTGATGTATCAAGAGAAGGTGTTCAGCGTGATATTCTCCCAATCGTTGAGGGTTCTACCGTTGTCACTAAATACGGTTCAGTTAAAACAGACCATGTATTGTTTATCGCAGCGGGAGCATTTCATATGGCCAAACCGTCTGATCTGATTCCTGAACTGCAAGGGCGTTTTCCAATTCGTGTAGAACTGAGCAAACTGACGGTTGACGATTTCGTGAGAATCTTAGTTGAACCCGATAACGCGCTCTTAAAACAATATCAGGCATTATTACAGACAGAAGGTATATCTCTTGAATTTTCTGACGAAGCTATTCATAAGATTGCTGAAGTCGCCTATCATGTGAATCAGGAAACAGATAATATCGGTGCGAGACGCCTTCATACAATACTCGAACGTCTGTTAGAAGATCTTTCTTTTGAAGCCCCGGATGTAACAATGGAGAAAATAACGATTACACCGCAGTATGTGGAAGAAAAGCTCGGAACGATAGCTAAAAACAAAGATTTAAGTCAATTTATATTGTGAAAATTTAATAAGAGGAATGTTTAGGAGGATCATTTATCATGGCTTTATTACAAAAAACAAGAATTATTAACTCCATGCTGCAAGCTGCGGCAGGGAAACCGGTTAACTTTAAAGAAATGGCGGAAACGCTTCGGGATGTAATTGATTCCAATATTTTCGTTGTGAGCCGCAGAGGAAAACTTCTCGGGTACTCTATCAACCAGCAAATTGAAAATGACCGCATGAAAAAAATGCTTGAGGATCGCCAATTCCCAGAGGAATATACGAAGAATCTGTTCAACGTCCCTGAAACATCTTCTAACCTGGATATCAATAGTGAGTATACTGCTTTTCCTGTTGAAAACAGAGACTTGTTCCAAGCTGGTTTAACAACAATTGTGCCGATCATCGGAGGCGGAGAAAGATTAGGTACACTCATTCTTTCACGTTTACAGGATCAGTTTAATGATGATGATTTAATTCTTGCTGAATACGGCGCTACAGTTGTCGGAATGGAAATTCTGAGAGAAAAAGCAGAAGAAATTGAAGAAGAAGCAAGAAGCAAAGCAGTCGTACAAATGGCAATCAGCTCTCTTTCTTATAGTGAGCTTGAAGCAATTGAACACATCTTTGAAGAGCTTGACGGAAACGAGGGCCTTCTTGTTGCAAGTAAGATTGCAGACCGTGTCGGCATTACTCGCTCAGTTATTGTTAACGCACTCAGAAAGCTTGAAAGTGCTGGGGTAATTGAGTCAAGATCATTAGGCATGAAGGGTACTTATATCAAAGTGCTGAACAACAAATTCCTGATTGAATTAGAAAATCTGAAATCGCATTAATGAACAGAAGAACCCCTTAAAAGAGGGGTTCTTTTTTGCATTCAAATAAAGGAAATCAATAAGCTTTATTTCCTGGGCGAAAAGTCTTTCTCTGTAATATGTTAATAAAATTGATGATTTTCTTCATAAAAACAGAAAAAAGACGATAAATGAATGGGGAAATACAGAAATTAAGCTATTTTCAGCCTTATATTAATGTAAAAAACGTAGTTCAAATAATCTAGGACTATGTACCTATTTGTAAAATAGATATATATGAGGACATTTTTTTACACGAACTTCATAGACTTTATGCCTGTTATTTCTTACAATAAGCATATGGTTTTACAAATCTCGACAAGGATATTGAGGGTGAAAAAAACTGAAATGGAGGTAAGTGGATTTGAGCCTATTTTCTGGAACGATACAAAATCTTGAAAATGCCTTGGGCAGAGCGAATATTAAGCAAAAAGTCATAACCAATAATATTGCTAATATAGATACACCGAACTATAAGGCGAAAAAAGTCTCTTTCCAAAATTTATTAGATCAAGAATCCTCTCGTCTCGAATCTATAAAAACAGACTATCGGCATGTTGATTTTTCTGATGCTGATTCAAATTATTCAATTGTAACGAGCGGAGATACATCTTTTCAGCAAAACGGAAATAACGTTGACGTTGACAAAGAGATGACAGAACTAGCAGAAAATCAGATTAACTATCAAGCTTTAGTTGAAAGAATGAACGGAAAATTCAATTCTCTGAAGACCGTACTAACAGGAGGAAAGTAATGACAGCTTTTCAAAGCTTAAATGTTTCAGCATCAGCTTTAACTGCTCAGCGCCTCAGAATGGATGTTGTATCGTCTAACTTGGCGAATATGGATACGACAAGAGCCAAGCAGGTAAACGGTGAGTGGTTGCCTTACAGAAGGAAAATGGTTTCGCTTCAGTCAAAAGGTGAATCGTTCTCATCGATTTTGAATTCTAAAATGAGCGGCAGCGGCAATGTCGGAAATGGGGTAAAGGTTACAAAAATCACTGAGGATAACTCTGATTTTAATCTGGTCTATGATCCGACCAATCCTGATGCAAACGCTGAAGGATATGTGCAAAAGCCAAATGTTGATCCATTAAAAGAAATGGTTGACCTTGTCAGCAGTACGAGATCATACGAGGCCAATGTCACAGCGATGAATGCCTCAAAGGGAATGCTGATGAAGGCTCTAGAAATCGGAAAGTAAGGTGATGAATGTGATCAATAAAATTTCTCCTTTTCAGGTTCAAAATACTCAAAACACTCAAAATGCAACAAATCAAGTAAACAATAGCCAAAAAACAGATTCTTCAAATCAAACTAGCTTTTCGGAGCTTTTAAAAAACTCTATAAGTTCGTTAAATGAGTCCCAAGTAGCTTCTGACAATATGACTAATGCCTTGGCTGCAGGGAAAGATGTGAATCTTGATGAGGTCATGATCGCCGCTCAAAAAGCAAGCATCTCTCTGACTGCTGCAACTGAGTTCCGCAACAAAGCTGTGGAAGCATACCAGGAGATTATGAGAATGCAAATGTAGGGGGTCTGACGAGAAAGAGAAAGAGTGGAATGACCGGGGGTTAACATGAATCGTACTCTAATGCAAATGAAAAACAAAACGAGTGAGTTTTGGAAAAATAGATCTAAATTACAAAAGATTTTAATGATTGGTGCTTTAGCGGCAATTATCATTCTTGCCATTATTATCAGTATTTTTTCTTCTAATCAGAAAATGGCGCCGCTGTACAAAGATTTGTCAGCTGAAGAAGCCGGACAGATCAAAGAAGAACTGGATGCGAAAAAGGTGCCTAGCGAACTTTCAAATGGCGGTACGGTCATTAAGGTTCCGGAAGATCAGGTTGATTCACTGAAAGTTCAGCTGGCTGCAGAAGGGCTTCCTAAAACCGGATCAATTGATTACTCATTTTTTGGACAGAACGCCGGCTTTGGTTTAACAGATAATGAATTTGATATGGTGAAAGTCAAAGCCACACAAACGGAACTGTCCAATCTGATTAATGAAATGGACGGTATCAAAAATTCAAAAGTAATGATTAACCTTCCGAAAGACGCTGTCTTTGTCGGTGAAGAGCAATCAGCAGCATCTGCTTCAATCGTTCTGCAAATTCAGCCTGGATACACACTAGATCAAAGCCAGATCAACGGATTGTATCATCTGGTATCAAAAAGTGTGCCGAACTTAAAAGAAGATAATATCGTCATCATGGACCAGAACTCTACATACTACGACAAAACAGACAGCGGTGCAGGGTCCTACGCTGATAGTTATTCTTCACAGCAGGGAATTAAATCCCAAGTTGAAAAAGACATTCAAAAACATGTTCAGTCATTGCTTGGAACGATGATGGGGCAGGACAAAGTTGTAGTTTCTGTCACGGCCGATATTGACTTTACAAAAGAAAAACGGACAGAAGACATCGTCGAGCCTGTTGACAAAGAAAACATGGAAGGCATTGCGGTTAGTGCTGAAAAAGTATCGGAAACATATCAGGGAGACGGCGCAGCTAATGGCGGAACTGCCGGAACCGGGGATGAAGATGTAACAAACTATCAAGCTGACGGCGAAAATACCGAAAGTGGGAACTACGAAAAAAGCAGTAATAAAATCAATTATGAGGTTAACCGAATCCATAAAGAAATAGCTGAAAGCCCTTATAAGGTAAGGGATTTAGGGATTCAAGTAATGGTAGAGCCGCCTGATGCCAAAAACACGGCGTCGCTATCAACCGAAAGACAGGATGATATACAAAAAATTCTTTCAACTGTTGTCAGAACATCATTGAATAAGGATGAAACACAGAACCAGAACCTTTCTGATGAAGATATCAGTAATAAAATTGTTGTCTCCGTTCAGCCTTTTGATGGAAAAGTAAGTCTTGATACTGATACGGAAAAATCCTCCGGTATCCCAATGTGGGTATATATCGTTGGGGGCGTTTTGATCGCAGTCATCATCATTCTGATCATTATGTTTATCAGAAAGAAACGCGCTCAAGAGGATGAATTTGAGGAATACACGTACGAAGTGCCTCAGGAGCCTATCAATTTGCCTGATATAAATGAAGAGGAAAATGAAACAGAGGAAACAGTCAGACGAAAACAGCTTGAAAAGATGGCGAAAGATAAGCCTGAAGACTTTGCAAAACTGCTGAGAAGCTGGCTGGCCGAGGATTAGGAGGGATTAGAAATGGCGAGACGTGATCAAGATAAGCTTACAGGAAAACAAAAAGCAGCCATTCTCATGATTTCCTTAGGTTTAGATGTGTCAGCTTCTGTATATAAGCATTTAACCGATGAAGAAATTGAAAGGCTTACTCTTGAAATATCAGGAGTTAGAAGTGTCGATCATCAAAAAAAGGATGAAATTATAGAGGAATTTCATAATATAGCGATTGCCCAAGATTATATTTCTCAGGGCGGTTTAAGCTATGCCCGACAAGTTCTTGAGAAGGCGCTGGGAGAAGATAAGGCTGAAAACATACTAAACAGGCTGACTTCTTCTCTGCAAGTTAAACCATTTGACTTTGCCAGAAAAGCAGAGCCAGAACAAATTTTAAATTTCATTCAACAAGAGCATCCGCAAACGATGGCTTTAATCTTGTCTTACCTTGACCCTGTGCAGGCCGGACAAATTTTATCCGAGCTGAATCCTGAGGTTCAGGCAGAAGTCGCAAGAAGGATTGCGGTAATGGACAGAACGTCACCTGAAATTATTAATGAGGTAGAACGGATTCTGGAACAGAAATTATCCTCCGCATTCACTCAGGACTATACACAAACCGGCGGAATCGAAGCTGTTGTTGAAGTCTTAAACGGTGTAGACAGAGGAACAGAAAAGACGATATTGGATTCCTTGGAAATTCAGGATCCTGATCTTGCTGAAGAGATCAAGAAGCGGATGTTTGTCTTTGAGGACATTGTTACACTTGATAACCGCGCAATTCAGAGGGTTATTCGCGATGTTGAAAACGACGATCTGCTCCTTTCATTAAAGGTGGCAAGCGAGGAAGTCAAAGAAATTGTATTCAACAATATGTCACAGCGTATGGTTGAAACATTCAAAGAAGAAATGGAATTTATGGGCCCTGTACGTTTGAAGGATGTAGAAGAGGCTCAATCAAGAATTGTAAGCATCGTCAGAAAGCTTGAAGAAGCCGGTGAAATTGTGATAGCAAGAGGCGGAGGAGACGATATTATTGTCTAATATCATTAAACAAGAATCATCTTTTTCCCCACAGCAGGAAAGAAGGAAGCTTTCTTTACAAGAGGTTCGGATCGATCATTCACATCTTTTACAGAATGAAGAAAATCCGGAAGCTTTAATGGCCCGGGTCAAAGAAGAAGCTAATCGGATTTCCGAGCAAGCGAACAGCCAGATGGAAGATATCCGCCGTCAAATTGAGCAGGAAAAAAATGATTGGGCGGCTGAAAAACAGCAGCTTATTGAAGAAGCGAAAGCAGAAGGATTCGAAAAAGGTGTGGCATTAGGGAAAACTGAAGCCTTACAACAGTATGCTGAGCTGATCAGTCAAGCAACCAGCATAATGGAAATGTCCAGAAAAGCTGTAGAGGATAAACTTGAAGATGCCTCCGGAGAAATCGTTGAGCTTGCCGTTGCGTTAGCTAAAAAAGTATGGCAGCAAAAATCTGATGATAAAGAGGCCTTTATCCTGCTTGTGAAACAGGTGGTAAACGAAGTAAAGGAATATGACGATATATCAATATATGTAGATCCTTATTACTATGAAACAGTTTTTCAGCATAAAGACGAAATTCAGCAGCTTCTATACAAAGAATGCCGGCTTGGTTTATACGCCGACGAAAAAGCTGAAAAAGGATCATGTTATATAGAAACTCCTTTTGGCAGAGTAGATGCAAGCATTGATACCCAGCTGGTGCAACTGAAGCATAAGCTCCTTACAGCACTGGAAGCAGGTGCGGATCTATGAAGACACAGAGTCTGATAGATTGCATAGAAATGACAGACTCGTATAAGCGTTATGGAAAAGTGAAACGGGTAATCGGCCTGATGATTGAATCAAAGGGGCCGGCAAGCTCAATTGGCGATCTATGCCTGATTTACGCAAAGGGTCAATCAGGTAAAGTCATCAAAGCTGAAGTTGTTGGCTTTCAGGAAGAAAATATTCTGTTAATGCCCTATTTAGAGGCCGCAAGCATTGCACCCGGGAGCATTGTTGAAGCCACCGGTGAATCTCTTCGTATAAAGGTAGGAGCCGGTCTGATCGGACAAGTCATTGATGCGTTTGGCGAACCGCTCGACGGAAAAATTTTGCCAAAAGGACTTTCGCCTGTATCAACGGAGCAATCACCGCCTAACCCGATGAAACGTCCGCCTATCCGTGAAAAGATGGGTGTTGGAGTCAGGTCTATTGACAGTCTGCTGACTGTCGGAAAAGGCCAGCGGATTGGTATTTTCGCAGGGAGCGGCGTCGGAAAAAGCACATTAATGGGAATGATCGCTAAACAGACCGAAGCTGACTTGAACGTAATTGCACTTGTCGGAGAACGCGGTCGAGAGGTTCGGGAGTTTATTGAAAAAGATCTGGGAGAAGAGGGACTGAAGCGGTCAATTGTAGTCGTTGCTACCTCAGATCAGCCTGCATTAATGAGGTTGAAAGCCGCATATACGGCGACAGCCATTGCTGAGTACTTTCGTGATAAAGGCCAAAATGTCATGTTTATGATGGATTCTGTCACAAGGGTGGCGATGGCTCAGAGGGAGATCGGACTTGCCGCTGGAGAGCCCCCGACGACAAAAGGATATACACCCTCTGTGTTCGCTATTTTACCTCGGTTGTTAGAGAGAACAGGTGCAAATGAACACGGAACAATCACAGCGTTTTATACAGTGTTAGTAGACGGAGATGACATGAATGAACCTATTGCTGATACGGTACGCGGAATTTTAGACGGACACATTGTGTTAGACAGGGCTCTTGCTAATAAAGGCCAGTTTCCTGCCGTCAATGTGCTAAAAAGCATCAGCAGGGTGATGTCAAACATCTCGACAAAACAGCACTTAGACGCAGCGAATAAATTCCGTGAACTTTTATCAACGTATCAAAATTCTGAAGACCTCATTAATATTGGAGCTTACAAAAGAGGATCCTCAAGAGAAATTGATGAGGCGATACAATTTTATCCGCAGCTTATTCAATTTCTGAAGCAGGGAACAGAAGAATCAGCATCATTGGAAGAAAGCATTGCAGCATTAACTAGTTTGACAGGAAATGAGGAATAGAACGTGGCCTATCAATTTAGATTCCAAAAGCTGCTGGAACTAAAAGAGAACGAGAAAGACCAGTCTTTATCTGAGTATCAGCAATCAGTTTCTGAATTCGAAACTGTAGCGGAGAAACTATATGAGAACATGAGCAAAAAGGAATTGCTTGAACAGAATAAAGAAAACAAACTGAAAAGCGGGATGAGCGTTCAAGAGATGAGGCATTATCAGCAATTTGTCTCAAATCTTGAAAACACAATTTATCACTACCAAAAGCTTGTCATTATGAAAAGGAATCAAATGAATCAAAAGCAAGAAGTGTTAACAGAAAAAAATATTGAAGTGAAGAAGTTTGAAAAGATGCGTGAAAAACAGTTTAAAATGTTTGCTCTTGAAGACAAAGCTGCAGAGATGAAAGAAATGGACGATATCTCGATCAAGCAGTTTATGATTCAAGGCCATTAGGAGCGAATGTAATGTCCGGCAAAAAGAAAGAATCAGGTAAATTCCGATCGGTGTTGCTGATCATTATCCTTCCGCTGATTTTTCTGCTTATAGCAGGGGGGATTGTTCTCTGGGCGGCTGGTGTCAATGTCTTAAAGCCGATACAGGAAGCTGCAGCCAAAACGCCAGTGCTTAAAGAATTGGTTCCTGAGACCGAAGATAAAAAAGATACATCATCAACAGCTAAGAATAACAGTAATACGGCGGCTCTGGAAAAAACCATTAAGGATCAAAAAAGTGAGATCAGTATTTTGAATAAAGATTTAGAAACAAGCAAATCTGAAATTGACAGGCTGAATCAAAAGATCCGTTCTCTTGAAAAAACAGCGGAAGACCAAAAAAAGACATCAAAGGATAACTCAGAAGAATCATCAAGTTCTGGTACAGCTTCTAATGATAAAGTCATCAGTGTTTATAAAAGCATGGACAGCGGAAAGGCTGCTAAAATCATTGCCCAATTAAAGGAGAAAGAAGCGCTGAAAATATTGAATGGACTGAGCAAAAAGCAGCTTGCTGAAATTTTGGCAAAAATGACTCCTGAGCAAGCGGCAACATATACAGAAAAAATTGCTGCCAGCCAAGAATAGGGGGAATAAAGGTGAAGCTGCTTGAATTAGCCGGACCTCGGCTGCAAACTACAGCAGGGACAGCTGCTAAAACAATCAAAAATAGCCAGGGAGTTTTTCAAAATTGGCTTATGTCTGAAGCCGGCTCGAAAGAACCTTCATCACAAGGAAAAGGGACTCTGACTGACGATCAGCTTTTGAAAGATGCATGTAAAAAGATCAGTGGGTGGCTAAAAGCAACTCCTGCAAATCAAGACAAGCAAAAAGCCGATCTTCTGCAAACGTTAAGTAAACTAACAGGAAAGCAACTGGATGAATCCGCTCAGCAAATATTACAGAGCCTACTGCAAGCAGTTGAATTAAAATTGGCTGACGAAACTGATCAACTGCATATGGGACAAATACTTGCTGGAAAAATCATTTCTGAAGATAAAACGGCTCTGACTGCAAAGAATTCAGCTGGTGATGCCGCTACTGATGAACTCAAGTCTGATAGAGAGCAAGGAGTTCAGGAACATGAGGCATCAGCAGAAGTTGATAAAGCGCTTATCTATATCCAAATGCTTATCAGTCAGCTTTTAGAAGGAAATAAAATGACTGACCGTGATAATCAAGCTCATACTGTCTACAAAAATGGAGATGAATTTCTTTCTGCATTAGAAAAAAAGGGCATATCTGAACAGCTTATTCAGGATCTTAAACAGCAGATATTTACAAAAGATGAGTCAAGTTCAAAGCTTTATACGATGTCAAAGTCAGAGCTGAAAAGTTTTCAAAGCTTAATGGAACAGATGTCATTGCTTCCTCAAAAAGGGACGAAGGAATGGAATATGACTGAAAGTCAGCTGAAAGCTTTCTTGTTATCGAAATCATCCGAATCATCACAAGATGTCGCAAAACGTGCCCTTACACCGGACGCTCCAACGCCAGGTAATAAAAGTACGACAGACTCCTCTGTGAGTATTCAGCCAATAGATAGTAAGTCAGGAATTCAAATGATGTTTTCAGGCTACCGGAGCACCGGAGGAGTTCAGACACTCGATTTGCAGCTCTCATCTGATTTACATACAGCAGAAACAAAAACGGTTGCTGATCAAGTGATCAGTGCATGGAAGCAGATGAAATATACACCCTTTGGGAGATCAACCGGCAGCTTTACAATTCGGCTGAACCCTGAACATTTAGGATTTGTCACAATTAAGCTGACAAATGAAAATGGAATGTTCCAGAGTAAAATCATTGCATCCAGCCAATCTGCAAAAGAGCTGCTCGAACAACATCTGCCTCAGCTGAAGCAATCACTGCCCAATATGGCTGTCCAAGTTGACCGTTTTACTTTGCCGATTCAAAGCGGTGACCAGCCGATATATGGCCAGCTTGCTGATGAACAGAAACAGCAGCAAGAGGGTCAGAAGCAGCAAAGACAGAAAAAGCAATCAAACGAGTTTGGAGACTTGCTTGATGAAGTGTCAATGGTTGAATTGGAGGAAGAAGAATGACATCAATAAGCTCAGAATATAAATTGCCTGAAAAAAAAAGCAGCACTGCGCCTGGAAGCAACAGCAGCTTGGGAAAAGACGAGTTCTTAAAAATATTAATGACTCAAGTCCAAAACCAAGATCCGCTTAATCCGGTTGATGACAAAGAATTTATCAGCCAGATGGCAACTTTTTCAAGTCTGGAACAGATGATGAATCTGAATACGACGATGACGAAATTCGTTGAAAACCAAGATCCGTTTACAACGTATGTTGATTGGATGGGAAAAGAAGTATCTTGGACTGATGGTAAAAGTGCAACAGATAAAACAGGCACAGTAAGCTCTGTTAAACATTCTCAAGGAAAATATTATCTCGTTCTTGATGATGGGACCGAGATCAGTCCGGCGAATGTCATGTCTGTGGGACAGTCTTCTAAATAAAAACATCTGGGGGAATATATTATGTTACGTTCACTTTATTCTGGAATCAGCGGTATGAAAAACTTTCAAACTAAACTTGATGTTATCGGCAACAATATTGCCAACGTAAATACAGTGGGATTCAAAAAGAGTCGGGTTACCTTTAAAGATATGGTGAGTCAAACGATTGCCGGCGGTTCTGCTGCTGGTGCAACAATCGGCGGAACTAACTCTAAGCAGATCGGTTTAGGTTCATCATCTGGCACAATTGATACCATTCATTCAACAAGCGCAACACAAAGCACAGGAAGAACGCTTGATTTAGCGATTGACGGCGACGGTTATTTTCAAATTGATACAGGTGATGGAACGGCTTACACAAGAGCCGGAAACTTCTATTTAGATAATACCGGAACATTGGTGACTGGTGACGGCTACCATGTATTAAATATGACCGGAGGAACAATAAAAATTCCTCTTGATGCTCAAAGCTTTAGCATCGGATCTGATGGAAAAGTATCAATTGTTGATGCTGGCGGTAAACCGCAAGATGGCGGCCAGATTGGAGTTGTTACTTTTGCAAACAGTGACGGTTTAGATAAAATCGGAAGCAACTTATATCGTGAATCTTTGAACTCTGGAACTGCTAGTGCAGCTAATCAGCCTGGTGATGGCGGTACAGGTGCCTTGAAGTCAGGATTTATAGAAATGTCTAACGTTGATTTAACTGACGAGTTTACTGAAATGATTGTTGCTCAGCGCGGGTTCCAATCAAACTCCAAGATTATTACAACATCGGATGAAATCCTTCAAGAGCTGGTTAACCTTAAACGTTAAGGAGGGAGGGGAGGCGAGTAATCGCTTCTCCGCTGTTTTATGATTAAAGTAACCCGTTTAAATGGGCAGCCCTTTACGCTGAATGCGTTATTTATTGAACAGATTGAATGCTTTCCGGATACTACAATCACACTGTCGAACGGTAAGAAGTTTGTAGTAAAAGAAGATGAAGAAGCTGTTCTGGAGAAGATTGTGTCTTTCTATCAAAAAATACAAATATTTTCAATGGACCATGGAATAGAGGAACCGGAATGAAGAAAAAATTATTGATCATTTTACTCATTATTCTAATCGTAATTGGTGCTCTCGGGGCGGCGGCTTATTTTGTTTTAGGCGGAAAGTCCGAAAAAAGTGAGGCAAAACGAAGTATTGATGAAATCGTTGCATCTTCTGTTGATGTAGCAGAAATCACAACGAATTTAAAGTCCGATAACATTATTCGCTTAGCGATTAAACTTGAAACTGACTCTGATAAATCAAAAGAAGAGCTTGAAAAACGTGATTTTCAAGTGAAAGATGCTGTTATATCACTGCTGGCTGATACGAATGCTGATGAGATTGAGGGAGACAAGGGAAAAGAAACCTTTAAGAAGGAACTAAAAGATAAAGTAAATAGCTACCTCCAAGAAGGAAAAGTAGAAAAAGTGTATATTACCTCTTTTAATCTGCAATAAAGCATAATTTGACAGAATACGGAGGTGAGGAAAATGTCAGGAGAAGTTCTCTCCCAAAATGAAATAGATGCACTGCTTTCTGCAATATCAACGGGTGAAATGGATGCTGAAGAGCTGAAAAAAGAAGAAAAAGAGAAAAAAGTAAAGGTTTATGATTTCAAACGCGCGCTGCGGTTTTCTAAAGACCAAATCCGCAGTTTAACAAGAATTCATGACAATTTTGCAAGACTTCTTACAACTCACTTTTCTGCTCAGCTCAGAACGTATATCCATATATCGGTCAGCTCTGTTGATCAGGTTCCATACGAGGAATTTATCAGATCCATACCGAATATGACGATTCTTAATTTATTCGATGTCCATCCGATGGAAGGCAGAATTATGATGGAGGTCAACCCGACGATTGCCTATACGATGATGGATCGTGTGATGGGTGGCATCGGGATCAGTCATAATAAGGTTGATAGTTTAACAGAAATTGAAACGAAAATTATTTCTAATTTATTTGAAAATGCACTGGGAAATTATAAAGAAGCTTGGCAGTCCATAGCTGATATTGAACCCGAAATGACTGAGTTTGAAGTGAATCCGCAATTTGTTCAGATGGTATCTCCTAATGAAACGGTTGTTGTTATTTCACTCAATACCCAAATCGGGGAAATCAGCGGTGTCATTAATCTTTGTATCCCGCATATCGTCCTCGAGCCGCTCATACCAAAGCTTTCGGTCCATTATTGGATGCAATCAGAAAGAAATGAACCGAAACCTGAGGAAACAAAGTCGCTTGAAAAACGTATCATGACAGCACAAATACCTGTCGTGGCCGAACTCGGCACATCTGAACTGACAATAGAAGAGTTTTTAAGTTTAGAAGTCGGAGACTGCATAACTTTGAACAAATCAGTAACAGATCCTCTTACTGTATTGGTCGGAGATAAGCCGAAATTTTTAGGACAAGCCGGCCGGGTGAATCGAAAACAGGCAGTGCAAATTTTAGACCACGACATAAGAGGTGAACAAGATGGAGAATAACAGATTATCTCAAGATGAGATTGACGCGCTTCTTAATGGCACGAGCAGCACACCGGACGAGCCTGAGGCTCCGGAAGTGCATGACTTATCGGACATGGAGCGTGATGCGATCGGTGAAATCGGAAATATTTCATTCGGCAGTTCAGCGACAGCTTTATCCACGCTTTTGAATCAAAAAGTTGATATTACGACTCCAAACGTAACTGTCATCCCAAGAAGTAAAATCAGTGATGCGTTTCCTGAACCGTATGTAGCAATTGAAGTGAATTATACGGAAGGTTTCAGCGGCAGCAACCTGCTAGTCGTCGAACAAAGTGACGCGGCTATTATTGCGGACCTAATGATCGGGGGAGACGGGAAAGGGGCAGATCCTTCACTTGGAGAGATTCATTTGAGCGCGGTTCAAGAAGCGATGAACCAAATGATGGGGTCGGCAGCAACGTCAATGTCTACTGTATTCAGTAAAAAAATTGATATTTCACCCCCGCGTGTAGAACTGCTTGATGTAAATGAAGAAAAAGGAACAGACCGTATTCCTGCTGATGAAATGCTGGTTAAAGTTTCTTTCCGCTTGAAGGTGGGCGAGTTAATAGACTCTAACATCATGCAGCTTTACCCGCTGACATTTGCTAAAGATTTGATTTCGAGTCTTATGACGACCACGGAAAGTCCAGCTGAAGAAACAACGCAGGATTCTGACGTTACATATGAACAGCCGCAAGAGCCTGTAACGCCTGAGCCGCACATAGAACAGCAGCATGCGCCGGCTAAAAGGCAGGGGAAACCGAAGAAAGCCGCGCCTGTTCAAGTTTCACCAGTGGAATTTTCATCATTTGATCCGAATGAGAGCACACAAGCTCCTATCAACAATCTGGATATGCTTTTGGATATCCCGCTTTCGATCACTGTTGAACTCGGCAGAACGAAAAGAAGCGTAAAGGAAATTTTAGAGCTTTCAGCCGGAAGTATTATTGAGCTTGATAAATTAGCCGGTGAGCCGGTAGATATTTTAGTGAATCAGCGTATCGTTGCCAAAGGCGAAGTCGTGGTCATTGAGGAAAACTTCGGAGTAAGGGTCACTGACATTTTAAGCCAGGCAGAACGCATTAATAATTTAAAATAAAGAAACACGAGGAGAGAGAAAAAATTATGGCACATAGAATTTTAATTGTAGATGACGCAGCATTTATGAGAATGATGATCAAAGATATTTTGGTGAAAAACGGTTTTGACGTAGTAGCAGAAGCCGAAAATGGCGCTCAGGCTGTAGAAAAATTTAAAGAGCATTCTCCTGATTTAGTTACAATGGATATCACAATGCCAGAAATGGACGGTATTACTGCACTAAAAGAAATTAAACAAATTGATGCACAAGCTAAAATCATTATGTGCTCTGCCATGGGACAGCAATCAATGGTTATCGATGCTATTCAAGCAGGCGCTAAGGATTTTATCGTAAAACCTTTCCAGGCAGACCGTGTGCTTGAAGCAATCAACAAAACATTAAGCTAAAGGGTGTACGACTGTTGAAAAAGAGTCAATATTTCATTGCTTTTATATGTTTTTTCATTTTATTCAGTGTACATCCGCTTGCTGCTGATGCCGCGGCATCTGAAGATTCAACTGTAAACGAATGGTTTCAAAAGAAAGATGAAAAGACCGCAGATAAGTCAGAGCAAAAGAAAGAAAAAACGACACAAACTGCTGATGAGACGGAGGGAGCTGCTGCTCCTTCTGTTTCAGCCTTTGATTTTGTGAAGATGATTTTCGCTTTATTGTTTGTCATCGCGCTGATTTACGGGCTTGTTAAGCTTATGAACAAAAGAAACCGGCTGCTAAAGCCTTTTCAATATGTCGAAAATATCGGCGGAACATCGGTTGGCCAAAACCGATCTATCCAATTGATTAAAGTCGGCAACAGTGTTCTCGTCGTTGGGGTAGGAGAGACAATCCAGCTTCTTAAAGAAATTGAGGATGAAAAGGAAATCGAAGACATTCTCAGTCAGCATGAAGAGGCGATGTCAAGCAAAATAGAATGGCAAAAGCTTGCGAAACCCCTAAAGGGTTCTGAGAATCAGCCGCAGCAAAAGCTGACTTCATTTTCAAAAGCATTAAAAGAGCAGCTTGAAGAGCTAAAACAAAACCGTTCAGAAGGAAAAAAGAAAGGCCCACGTCATCATGAATGAGTTTATAAATATTTTCAGTTCAAGCGATCCGGATAACGTCAGTTCAACGGTTAAACTACTATTATTGTTAACTGTATTTTCAGTGGCGCCTGGAATATTGATTCTTATGACTTGTTTTACCCGCATCGTCATCGTTCTGTCTTTTGTCAGAACTTCACTGGCGACGCAATCAATGCCGCCAAATCAGGTCCTTATCGGCCTTGCGCTATTTTTAACGTTTTTTATAATGGCTCCCACTTTTTCAGAGATTAATAAAGAAGCGCTGACACCATTGATGGACAATAAAATCAGTTTGGAAGAAGCGTATACAAAAGCTGAGGAACCGATTAAAGAATTTATGAGTAAGCATACAAGGCAGAAGGATTTGGCACTGTTTATGAATTACGCGAAAATGGATAAACCCGAATCGTTAAAAGATATTCCTCTTACAACGATGGTTCCCGCTTTTGCCATTTCGGAGCTCAAAACAGCGTTTCAAATAGGCTTTATGATTTTTATCCCCTTTTTAATTATTGATATGGTAGTGGCGAGCGTTCTGATGTCAATGGGGATGATGATGCTCCCTCCAGTTATGATTTCTCTGCCCTTTAAAATTTTACTTTTTGTTTTAGTAGACGGCTGGTATTTAATTGTGAAATCTTTGCTTCAGAGCTTTTAGGGTAGGTGCTAAACGTGAATTCAGAATTTGTAATTTCTATGGCGGAAAAAGCTGTATATGTAACGCTGATGATCAGCGCGCCTCTGCTTGCGATTGCTTTATTGGTCGGATTAATCGTCAGCATCTTTCAGGCCACAACTCAAATCCAGGAACAGACTTTGGCGTTTATTCCCAAAATCGTGGCAGTCCTGTTGGCACTAATTTTTTTCGGGCCATGGATGCTGTCGACGATCCTTTCGTTCACAACAGAGCTGTTTTCTAATTTAAATCGATTTGCAGGGTAATACAGTGATGAATTCAATTATTGATTTATTTCCTGCTTTTTTATTGGTTTTTATTAGAATCTCTGCTTTTTTTGTAACGGTCCCGTTATACGGCCACCGAAACGTACCGGCTGTACATCGTGTCGGATTTGCTTTTTTTCTTGCAGTCATATGTTTCAGCACGATTGATAAACCCCCGTCTATGGAGGTTGACGAGCAATATATGCTGCTGGCGTTTAAAGAAGCTTTGGTGGGGCTGTGTCTTGGTTTGATTGCTTATATGATGATTGCTGCTGTTCAGATAGCCGGTTCGTTTATTGATTTTCAGATGGGTTTTTCAATTGCGAACGTTATCGATCCGCAAACGGGCGCACAGAGTCCATTGATTGGCCAGTTTATCTATACGATGGCTCTTTTGTTTATGCTGAGTGTCAATGCGCATCATTTGCTGCTGGACGGTATTTACTACAGCTTTCAGTATATTTCAGTTGATCAGGCATTTCCGAATTTTGGCGATGAAAAGTTTGCTTATCTTATCGCCAAAAGCTTTAATGCAATGTTTATTATCGCATTTCAAATGTCGGCACCGGTTGTGGCCAGTTTGTTTCTTGTGGATCTTGCATTAGGCATCGTAGCCCGGGCGGTTCCGCAATTAAATGTATTTGTTGTCGGTCTGCCTTTAAAGATCGCTGTCAGTTTTATCATGCTCATCGTGTGTATGTCCGTTATCTTCGTCGTTGTTCGGAATGTTTTCGGCTTAACGATTGAAACGATGCGGAATCTTTTAGCATTGGTCGGTGTTTCTTAATGAAGCTAAGAATTGACCTCCAATTTTTTGCGGGAGAGAAGACCGAGAAAGCCACTCCGAAAAAACGGAAGGATACTAGAAAAAAAGGGCAGGTTGCAAAAAGCTCTGATGTGAATACCGCCGTTTCATTATTAGTCATCTTCCTTTCGTTTATTGCGATCGGCCCGTATATGAGAGACAGGCTGCTGTCATTTATAGAGACATTTTACACGGAGTCACTCACAATGAAGCTCTCAGAATCAAATGTACATACCCTGTTTATCAGCTTATTAAAGGATACTGGCATCGTACTTGCTCCGATTCTGCTCGTCGCTCTTGTTGCAGGAGTTGTAAGCAACTATATGCAGGTTGGATTTTTATTTTCTACGGAAGTGATCCAGCCTAAGCTTGAAAAATTGGATCCGATAAAAGGCTTTAAACGGATATACAGCATGAGGGCGATTGTAGAACTGCTTAAATCGGTTTTGAAAATTGCTGTAGTCGGGTTTGCGGCGTTTGTTGTGCTTTGGGTGCACTATGGAGAAATTCTCCGTCTCCCGCTTTTGACACCTGAAGAAGCGCTTTCCTTTGTTTCAAAACTCACCCTGTGGATGGGGCTGAGCGGAGCAGGGGCTTTGTTGATTCTTGCCGGACTCGATTATTTATATCAGAGATTTGACTATGAGAAAAATATCAAAATGTCAAAGCAGGATATAAAAGATGAGTACAAAAAATCTGAGGGAGACCCGATTATTAAGTCTAAAATTAAGCAAAGACAGCGGGAAATGGCAATGAGGCGGATGATGCAGGAAGTGCCGAAAGCTGATGTCATTATCACAAACCCGACTCACTATGCGATCGCACTTAAATATGACGAAGAAAAAATGGACGCACCTTACATTGTTGCAAAAGGTGTTGACCACCTTGCATTAAAAATAAGAAAGATTGCTAAAGAGCATGATGTCATGATGGTAGAAAACAGGCCGCTTGCCCGTGCGTTATATGATCAGGTTGAAATTGATCAGGCAGTGCCTGAAGAGTTTTTTAAAGTCTTGGCAGAAATCCTGGCTTACGTATTTAAAACGAAACAAAAAGTAAATTGAATTTTATGATTCAAAAGGAGAGAAAAAACAGCATGTCAACAAGAGATTTATCCGTTTTAATAAGTGTTGTCCTCATTGTGGCAATGCTGGTGATACCATTTCCTCCATGGCTGTTAAGTATTTTGATCATTATTAATATTTCTCTTGCGTTGATCGTGCTTCTCACCACAATGAATATGCAAGAACCGCTGCAGTTTTCGATTTTTCCGTCTCTGCTGCTGCTTTTGACCTTATTTCGTCTGGGCTTGAATGTGTCCACGACGCGTTCGATCCTTTCGCACGGTGAAGGAGGGAAGGTTGTTGAGACCTTCGGTAACTTCGTTGTCGGCGGAAATGTTTTAGTCGGACTTGTTGTATTTATTATCTTAATTATTATTCAGTTTATCGTCATTACAAAGGGCGCGGAACGTGTTTCCGAGGTTGCGGCAAGATTTACGCTTGATGCAATGCCGGGGAAGCAGATGAGTATTGATGCAGATTTAAATGCAGGCATGATCAATGAACAGGAAGCGAAACACCGCCGTGAAAAAGTAGCTCGAGAAGCAGACTTTTACGGTGCGATGGACGGTGCCAGCAAATTTGTGAAAGGTGATGCAATTGCCGGAATTATTATTGTCATGATCAATATCATTTTCGGAATCATTATCGGTATGCTGCAGCAAGGCATGGCGATACAAGAGGCAGCCTCTCATTTTACGATGCTGACTGTAGGGGATGGAATTGTATCGCAAATTCCGGCACTTTTAATTTCTACAGCTACAGGTATTGTCGTGACAAGAGCAGCCTCCGAAGGAAACTTAGGTCATGACATCACAGGCCAGCTGTTCGCTTATCCAAAGCTCTTATATGTTACAGCAGCAACCATTCTGCTTCTTGGCTTGTTTACTCCGATTGGTATTTTCCTAACAGGGCCGCTTGCAGGTCTGCTTGCTTTTGGCGGTTATACGCTATCTAAAACAGGCAAGGAAAAAGAAGAAGTGGATGAGATTCTTGAGGAAGAGGCTGAAGTTGACGAGCTCAAAAGCCCCGAAAGTGTTGTACAGCTCTTGCATATAGATCCGATAGAATTCGAGTTTGGCTATGGCCTGATTCCGTTGGCGGATGCTAATCAGGGCGGGGATTTATTAGACCGGATTGTGATGATACGCCGTCAGCTGGCGCTGGAACTTGGGCTTGTCATTCCTGTCGTGCGTATCAGAGACAATATTGCTTTGCAGCCCAATGAATATCGATTGAAAATTAAAGGAAATGAAGTAGCGAAAGGCGAGCTATTACTAGATCATTATCTAGCAATGTCGCCTGCGCCTGAAGACGACTTGATTGAAGGGATCGAGACAGTAGAACCGTCGTTTGGACTTCCAGCCAAATGGATTGGTGAATCGGTGAAGGATGAAGCTGACATGTTGGGCTATACAGTTGTAGATCCGGCTTCAGTTGTTTCAACACATATTACAGAGAAAATTAAGCAGCATGCTCATGAATTAATCGGCAGACAGGAGACGAAACAGCTGATTGATCATTTGAAAGAAACGTATCCGGTCCTGGTGGAAGAGGTTACGCCAAATCCATTATCTGTCGGAGATATTCAGAAAGTGCTAGCTAAGCTGTTAAAAGAAAAAGTTTCAATCCGCAATTTGGTAACCATTTTTGAAACGCTTGCCGATTATGGAAAACTGACAACAGACTCTGATCTTTTGACAGAGTATACAAGGCAGGCGCTTGCTAAGCAAATTACTGCCCAGTTTGCCAAAGAAAATGAAGTGTTAAAAGTTATCACTTGTTCGGGCCGTGTAGAAAAGGCAATTGCTGACGGCGTACAGCAAACAGAACATGGGAACTATTTGTCGCTTGAACCTGATGTGTCGGAAAGTATTGTGCGCTCTGTTGCAAAAGAAGCCGAACAGCTCTCAATACGGCAAGAAACTGCGATCCTTCTTTGCTCGCCGCCTGTAAGGATGTATGTGAAACAGCTTCTGGAACGATATTTTCCAGATCTCCCTGTTCTTTCTTATAACGAGCTTGAGGCTAATGTCGAAGTTCAAAGCATTGGAGTGGTGGATATTTAATGAAAATCAAAAAATTTACTGCTGCTTCAATGCAAGAAGCGGCACTTCTTATCCGAAAAGAACTAGGCAATGAAGCAGTTATACTAAATTCTAAAAAAATCAATAAGCGAAAATGGTTCGGGCTTTTAAAAAAACCGGCTGTTGAAGTAATTGCTGTATTGGATCAAGATTTTCTCGAGAAAAAGACAGCTGAAAAGGCAGCAGAGCCGAAACAAACGTCAAAATCACCTGTCAGCAGTCCGAAAATAGAGGAGAGGATAACCCCTCAAATGCCTGCTCAATCTGAGCCAGGCGATTTTTCAGCTTATCAATCCGTACTTCCTGAATCGCTCAGAAAAGCTGAACTGCTTTTGGATGAAACCGGTGTTAATGAATCAATTAAGACCAGTACTATGAAAAAAATACTGCAATTCTCTGTTGAATCGGGCGGACTGACGGAAGAAAATGTGGTCGGTAAACTTCAGGATATTCTGTGCGAGGCACTTCCTCCAGCAAACAAGTGGCAGGAGCCCATTCATTCGAAATATATCGTGCTGTTTGGTTCGACGGGTGCGGGAAAAACAACAACGCTTGCAAAACTAGCAGCGTCTTCTCTGCTTGAAAAACAGAAAAAAATTGCTTTTATTACAACAGATACTTACCGGATTGCAGCTGTTGAACAGTTGAAAACATATGCCGAGCTGCTGCAGGCTCCTCTGGAAGTTTGTTATACAAAAGAGGAATTTCAGCGGGCGAAAGAATTATTTGCTGAATATGATCATGTATTTATCGATACAGCAGGCAGAAACTTCAGAGAACAGCAATATATTGATGAACTGAAAGAGACGATTCCTTTTGAAAGCAGCATTCAGTCATTTCTCGTTTTGTCAGCGACTGCAAAGTATGAAGATATGAAACAAGTTGTCAGACGTTTTTCATCTGTTCCTGTCAATCAGTTTATCTTTACTAAAATAGATGAGACTGCTTCATTAGGCTCTGTATTCAGTATACTGGCAGAATCGAAGATAGGCGCCGGGTTTATCACAAACGGTCAGAATGTGCCGGAGGATATACAGACAGTCTCGCCGCGGGAGTTTGTAGGGATGCTGTGCAGATGAACAGATTTGACCAAGCAGCAACTTTACGGGCGAAAATGAAGAAGCGTCAGCGCGATCTGCCGATTGTTTTTGAACAGAAAGCTAAAACACTTGCAGTCATCAGCGGCAAGGGCGGTGTCGGAAAATCCAACATCACTTTAAATATGGCTCTTGCGCTGCAGGATAAAGGTAAGAAGGTACTGCTTATTGATCTTGATATCGGAATGGGGAACATTGATATATTAATGGGAAACTCATCCTCCGCCACGATTATTGATGTTCTAACTGAGCGCAAGCCTTTTATGCAATCCATATCTACAGGGCCAAAGGGTCTACGGTATATATCTGGCGGAACTGGGCTGGATGTGATGTTTCAGCTGGACCAGGAAAAATGGCCCTTTTTTGCTAATGAGCTTTCTCATGCGTTAAGTCAGTTCGATTATGTACTGTTTGACATGGGGGCGGGCTTATCAAAAGACCAGCTGCCTTTTATTTTATCAGCAGAAGACATTTTGATCATAACAACCCCGGAGCCTACAGCCATTATGGATGCATACAGCGCTGTCAAACATCTCGCTCTGACAGGAAATCAGCTTTCAATGAAAGTAGCAGTCAATCGGTGCCGTGGTCAAAAGGAAGGGCTTGACGCTTTTACCCGCTTTTCCCGGACCATTCAGATGTTTTTAGGCGAAGCGGTTCAGTTTGCCGGTTCAGTCCCTGACGACGTGATCGTGAGCGAAGCAGTTGTCGAACAGGTTCCTTTTTTATTAAAAAGTCCTCAGGCAAAAGCCAGCCGGTCAGTCCGTCTCTTAGCGGACGCCTTGTTTGAAAGAGAAGAAACTAGACACAAAGAAGAAAAACAGACATTTATTGAGAAATTATCTTCTTTTTTAATGAGGAGGGCTTAATTTGATTCGTGTGCTTGTAGTTGATGATTCGGCATTTATGAGAAAAATGATAAGTGATTTTCTAACCGAGGAAAAGCAGATAGAAGTAATCGGAACTGCGAGAAACGGAGAAGAGGCACTTAAAAAGATAGAGTTGCTGAAACCGGATGTTATTACACTTGATATTGAAATGCCGGTGATGAATGGAACAGACACACTACGGAAAATTATTGAGATTTATCAGCTGCCGGTTATTATGGTTTCAAGTCAGACCCAGCAAGGAAAAGAGTGCACGATTAACTGTTTAGAGATAGGAGCCTTTGATTTTATCACAAAGCCATCTGGTTCTATATCTTTAGATTTATACAAAATTAAAGAACAATTAGTTGAGCGGGTCATCGAGGCTGGACGTTCTACTCAACAAAAAGCTGCGGCTCCGACGGTCATTCGGCCTGAGCCTAAACCTAAACCCATCGCTAAGCCAGTATGGAGTCAGCCAAAATCTGGTCCAAGCAGACATATTGTTTGTATCGGCACGTCAACGGGCGGCCCAAGGGCGCTTCAAAAGGTAATACCAAAGCTTCCTAAAGATTTAAACGCGCCTGTAGTCGTTGTACAGCACATGCCTGAAGGCTTTACTGCTTCTCTGGCTGATCGGCTGAACCATCTGTCTGACATTCATGTAAAGGAAGCAAAAGATGGCGAAGCAGCTATTAACGGCTGTGTGTACATAGCTCCGGGGGGAAAAAACATATCCGTTATCAAAAACAGCGGCAGCCTTAAAATCGTGCTTGATAATCACGATACACCAAGCCGTCATAAACCATCAGCAGACTACTTGTTCCGTTCTGTCGGCAAACTTGCAGACTATGAAAAAGTAGCTGTCATTATGACTGGAATGGGCAGTGACGGTACTGCCGGTCTTAAGGACATGCTTGCGTCCGGCAATGTGAAAACCATTGCAGAGTCTGAAGAATCTTGTGTTGTATTTGGGATGCCGAAAGCAGCCGTTAAGGCGGGCCTCGTTCATGAAATTAAACATGTGGAAGATATCGCAGCATCCATCACAAGCTGTGTGAAAAAAGAGAGGGTGTGATTCAAATGGATATGAATCAATATTTAGATGTCTTTATTGATGAAAGTAAAGAACATTTACAAACATGTAATGAAAAGCTTCTCCTTTTAGAGAAAGACCCGACAGATCTTCAGCTCATCCACGATATATTTAGGGCTGCCCATACACTAAAAGGAATGAGTGCAACAATGGGTTATACGGATTTAGCCCATTTAACCCATTTGCTTGAAAATGTATTGGATGCTTTTCGAAACGGAGATATGGCAGTTACATCAGACTGGATGGATATCTTGTTTGAAGCCTTGGATCATCTGGAAGCAATGGTTCAGTCTATTATTGACGGCGGGGATGGTAAAAGAGACATCTCTGAAGTGAGCGCAAAGCTTGACGTGAACGGTGTGCATGCTGAGACTGCTGCTTCAGCGGAACCTGCTGAAGCGAAGGGTTCAGCATCTGACTGGGAATATGATGAGTTTGAACGAACAGTAATAGAAGAAGCAGAGGAGCAGGGTTTCAAACGGTATGAAATTACAATTTCTCTGAAAGAAGACTGTATGTTAAAAGCAGTCCGTGTATATATGGTTTTTGAAAAGCTAAATGAAATCGGAGAGGTAGCCAAAACAATACCGAGTGCGGAAGTGCTTGAGACGGAAGATTTCGGCACTGACTTCCAGGTTTGCTTCTTAACGAATCAAACGGCTGAAGACGTTGAACAGATCATCAACGGAGTTTCAGAGGTTGAGCATGTTGAAATTATTCAGGGCTCGCCTTTACAACCAGCTGAAAAACCGGAAGAGCCTCAGGCGGATATACCAGCTGCTGCACAGACACCTGTTAAGCAGGACAAACAAAAGCAGCCTGCTAAAAACGATGAACAGTCGAAGCATACAGCCGGCGGATCTAAAACAATTCGTGTCAATATTGACAGACTTGATTCTTTAATGAACCTGTTTGAAGAGCTTGTCATTGACCGCGGGCGTCTTGAGCAGATTGCAAAAGAGCTTGAGCACAATGAATTGACTGAAACAGTAGAGCGAATGACGAGAATTTCCGGCGATTTGCAGTCGATTATTCTCAACATGAGAATGGTTCCGGTTGAAACCGTTTTTAACCGTTTCCCGAGAATGATTCGCCAGCTTCAAAAAGAGCTGAATAAAAAAATCGAACTCTCCATCATCGGCGCGGAAACAGAACTTGATCGAACAGTAATTGATGAAATTGGAGATCCGCTCGTTCACTTAATCAGAAACAGTATTGACCATGGAATTGAGTCTCCGGAAACGCGTTTGCAAAAAGGAAAACCTGAGTCTGGAAAAGTTGTGCTGAAAGCTTATCACAGCGGAAATCACGTCTTTATTGAAGTGGAGGATGACGGAGCAGGCCTTAATCGCAAAAAAATCCTTGAAAAAGCGCTTGAGCGCGGTGTCATTACAGAAAGAGAAGCTGAAACATTAGAAGACAATGAAATTTATGAATTGATATTTGCTCCGGGGTTCTCTACAGCTGATCAAATTTCGGATATTTCCGGACGGGGCGTCGGACTCGATGTTGTAAAAAACAAACTCGAATCACTCGGCGGTTCAGTCAGTGTGAAATCTGCAGAAGGACAAGGATCACTATTCAGCATCCAGCTTCCGCTTACATTGTCCATTATTTCAGTTCTGCTGATCAAATTAGAAGAAGAGACATTTGCGATTCCGATTTCTTCTATAATTGAAACGGCCGTTATCGATAGAAAAGACATTCTGCAAACGCATGACCGTGAAGTCATCGATTTTAGAGGCCATATTGTCCCTGTCGTTTATTTAAAAGAAGAGTTTAAAATAGAAGATACTAGACAAGATGCGGAACAGCTCCATATCATTGTCGTGAAAAAAGGCGACAAACCTACTGCATTTGTGGTGGACTCCTTTATTGGCCAGCAGGAAGTTGTGCTGAAATCACTCGGAGATTATTTAACAAACGTCTTTGCAATTTCCGGAGCTACTATTTTAGGAGACGGAGAAGTAGCGCTCATTATCGATTGTAACGCACTGATTATTTAACCATACGAGGAGGTGTCTCACATGACTGCAGAAATTAAAACAGGCGAAAAAATGATTGTCTTTATGGTAAACGGCAAAGAATATGCCATTTCTGTCACTCAGGTGAAATCAATTGAGAAATGGCAAAAGCCGACGAGAGTGCCAGGGGTTGAGCCTTATATTTGCGGAGTGATCAATTTGCGCGGCGTGGTGACTCCAGTTATTGATTTAAGAAAGCGTCTCAGCTTGCCTGAGTATAAAATTACCGATGAAACACGAATTATCATTATTGCTTATCGTGATATTGAAGTCGGCTGGATAGTGGATGAAGCAAATGATGTCATAACAGTACAGGAAAGTGAAATAGAGTCCGCTCCAGAAAGTGTTCAAAAAGACACGTATGTGTCGATCAAACAGATTGTAAAACAAGAGAACAGGCTCTTAAATATTATTGATGCAAATGCGGTTTTGGATAAAGAATCATCTCAGTCCGCTGTGCCCGATCAAGCTTAATCTTAAAGGGGTTATGACATGAGTATTTTTAATGGAATCAAAGAAGAGCAGATGGACATTTTGCGGGAAGTCGGCAATATCGGAGCCGGCCACTCTGCTTCTGCAATGGCCCAGCTGTTAAATAGAAAGATTGATATGGAAGTCCCGTTTGCAAAGTTATTATCGTTTGATGAACTTGTAGACTTTTTCGGCGGAGCAGAAATGCCGGTCGCCAGCATTTTTTTAAGGATGGAAGGCGATTTGACGGGCTCGATGTTCTTTATAATGCCTTTTTATCAGGCGGAGCAGTTTATCAGAGAGCTGATCGGCAACCCGGATTTTGATATTGAAAATCTGGGTGAAGATCATATGAGTTCTTCCGCTTTGCATGAACTGGGCAATATTTTAGCAGGATCATATTTAACGGCATTGGCTGATTTGACGAAACTCCAGCTTTACCCGAGTGTTCCAGAAGTTTCACTGGACATGTTCGGTGCTGTCATCAGTGAAGGTCTGATGGAGCTCAGTCAGGTTGGGGAACATGCAATTGTTGTTGATACGTCAATTTTTGATCAGAGCCATCAGCAGGAGCTAAAAGCGCATATGTTTATGCTGCCGGACTATGATTCATTTGAAAAGCTCTTTGTCGCCTTGGGTGCTTCATTATGAGTACGACTGAGGCTGCTGTTGTAAAGGTTGGAATTGCGGACGTGAAGATTGCCCGCTTCCCGGATTCGATCCGCACGTCTGGTTTAGGGTCGTGTGTGGGGCTGGTGCTTTACGATAAAGAAAAGCAAACGGCGGGGCTTGTTCATGTCATGCTGCCGGATTCGACGCTATCAAAAACAGCTGAACTCAATCGGGCAAAATATGCCGATACCGCTGTAAAAGCTACGATTGATATGCTGGTAGAAGCGGGCTGCCGAAAGTTTGCGTTAAAAGCAAAGCTTGCCGGCGGATCAGAGATGTTTAAATTTAAAATGACGAATGATTTGATGAAGATCGGACCGAGAAATGTCTTAGCGATAAAGGAACAGCTTTCATTATATAATATTCCGATTATCAGTGAAGATACGGGCGGCTCAAGCGGCCGGACGATAGAATTCGAACCGAAGTCCTGCATGCTGCATATTCGAACTGTTAAACAAGGTGAAAAAACGATTTAATTAAGGTATTAGGGGGATAACAATGCAATCCTTGAATTATGAAGATCAGGTGCTTTGGTCGCGCTGGAAAGAGTGGAAAGATCCTAAGGCCGGTGATGATTTAATGCGCCGTTATATGCCGCTTGTCACATATCATGTAGGCAGAATTTCTGTCGGACTGCCAAAATCGGTGCATAAAGACGATCTTATGAGCCTTGGTATGCTTGGTTTATATGATGCCCTTGAAAAATTTGACCCTAGCCGGGACTTAAAATTTGATACCTACGCCTCGTTTAGAATTCGCGGTGCAATTATTGACGGGCTTCGTAAAGAGGATTGGCTGCCCAGAACCTCGCGTGAAAAAACAAAGAAGGTAGAAGCGGCGATTGAAAAGCTTGAACAGCGCTATCTTCGGAATGTATCGCCCGCAGAAATTGCAGAGGAACTCGGAATGACGGAACAGGATGTAGTGTCAACAATGAATGAAGGTTTTTTTGCAAACCTGCTGTCAATTGACGAAAAGCTTCATGATCAGGATGACGGGGAAAACATCCAGGTCATGATCAGAGATGACAAAAATGTCCCGCCGGAAGAAAAGATCATGAAAGATGAACTGATTGCGCAGCTTGCGGACAAGATTCACGAACTCTCTGAGAAAGAACAGCTTGTTGTCAGTTTGTTCTATAAAGAGGAATTGACATTGACAGAAATCGGACAGGTATTGAATCTTTCTACGTCCCGTATATCACAAATACATTCAAAGGCACTATTTAAATTAAAGAATCTGCTGGAAAAAGTAATTCAATAAAGAATTCTCATGATTAGCGAGTGAAAAACATGTCAACACTATTATGGCTTTTAAGCTTCACGCTTCACGGCGTTCTTCTGTACGCTGTCATTATCCTGTATATGAGGCTCGCAGCTGTGAAAGAAACAGAAAAACAGCAAAAGAAGATGCTGGAAGAGACGGAGAACACACTTGCGGCATTTCTTCTTGAATTAAAAGAAGAAAATGAGAAGTTGATAGACAACTTGGATGCAGTTTCTAGTCAAACTGAAGAAAAACAGAAGACGGAGCATCTGCACGCAGAACAACATTCAGAGCGGAATGCTGTTCAGGAAGAAGATAACACTCTTCCCGAGCATATTGAAGGTCTCATCAATGAGGTTGAGAGGACGGAAGAGAACGTAAACAGCGATGCCCGATCATTTGAAGATCAAGTTATGGCATTACATGAGCAGGGATATTCAGCTAGTGAAATTGCTCAGAAATTGAAGAGCGGAAAGACAGAAATCGAGCTATTTTTAAAATTTCGCTCCAAAGCTGTAAAGGATTCTTGATTGTCGCATAAAGCTGTGTTATATTATGTCTTGGTGTTAAATACACACGCTTAACGATTTATGCAGAGGGTGCTGCAGGCGGCAGTTCTGCACAAAAATGACCTAAGCGGAGGAAAAAAACCATTATATTAGGAGGAAATAACATGTCAGTCATTTCTATGAAGCAATTGCTTGAAGCTGGTGTTCACTTCGGTCACCAAACACGCCGTTGGAACCCAAAAATGAAGCGTTATATTTTCACGGAGCGTAACGGAATTTACATCATTGACCTTCAAAAAACAGTCAAAAAAGTAGAGGAAGCTTACAACTTCACTAAAAATCTTGCTGCTGAAGGCGGAAGAATCCTTTTCGTTGGAACAAAAAAACAAGCTCAAGATTCTGTTAAAGAAGAAGCTCAACGCTCTGGCATGTACTATGTCAACCAACGCTGGTTGGGCGGTACATTAACAAACTTTGAAACAATCCAAAAACGTATTAAACGTCTTAAAGACATTGAAAAAATGCAAGAAAACGGTACGTTTGAAGTACTTCCTAAAAAAGAAGTCGTTCAATTGAAAAAAGAATTAGAGCGTCTTGAAAAATTCCTAGGCGGAATTAAAGAAATGAAGGATCTTCCTGATGCATTATTCATCATCGATCCTCGTAAAGAGCGCATCGCTGTTGCTGAAGCTCGCAAATTAAACATCCCTATCATCGGAATTGTAGATACTAACTGTGATCCTGATGAAATCGATGTTGTAATTCCTGCGAACGATGACGCTATCCGCGCTGTTAAACTTCTAACTTCTAAAATGGCAGATGCAATCTTAGAAGCGAAGCAAGGCGAAGAAGAAGCGGAAGTTGCTGAAGATACTGCACCAGAAACAGAAACAACAACTGCGTAACCTATTCAAAAGGTGATAAGAGGGACTGCCTTTTATCACCTTTTTTCAAGAAAAATGTAATGATACATATCTTGTTTAAACATATAAGGAGGAATACAAATGGCTATTACTGCACAGCAAGTAAAAGAACTGCGTCAAAAAACTGGCGCGGGTATGATGGATTGTAAAAAAGCGTTAACTGAAACTGATGGAGATATGGACAAAGCAATTGACCTTCTTAGAGAAAAAGGAATTGCAAAAGCAGCGAAGAAAGCTGACCGTATCGCAGCAGAAGGTTCAACTCTTATTAAAACTGACGGCAACAAAGGTGTTATTTTAGAAGTAAACTCTGAAACTGATTTCGTTGCGAAAAACGAAGGCTTCATAGAGCTTCTTAACACATTAGCTGACCACCTTCTTGCAAACACTCCTGCAGATGTTGAAGAAGCAATGGGACAAAAAATGGACAACGGATCTACTGTAGAAGAGTACATTACAAGTGCAGTAGCTAAAATCGGTGAGAAAATCACTCTTCGCCGCTTTGCTGTTCTTACAAAAGACGACAGCTCTGCATTCGGTGCTTACCTTCACATGGGCGGACGCATCGGCGTATTAACTGTTCTTAACGGTACAACTGACGAAGAAACTGCAAAAGATATCGCAATGCATGTTGCTGCGGTTAACCCTCGTTACATTTCTCGTGACCAAGTATCAGCAGAAGAAACAGACCATGAGCGTCAAATCTTAACTCAGCAAGCTCTTCAAGAAGGAAAACCTGAAAACATCGTAGCGAAAATGGTTGAAGGCCGTCTGAACAAATTCTTCGAAGAAATTTGTCTTTTAGACCAAGCATTCGTTAAAAACCCAGATGAAAAAGTGAAACAAGTTGTTGCAGCGAAAAACGCAACTGTTGAAACTTTCGTTCGCTATGAAGTTGGAGAAGGTATCGAAAAACGTCAAGAAAACTTTGCTGAAGAAGTAATGAACCAAGTGAAAAAATAATGGTGAAAAGATTTCGCGATCAAGTCGCGTCTTTTCAGGCAGTATAGGGGACACACTTTGTGTTCCCTATTTTTAAAACTATATTTACAAACCTTTTTTTCTCTTGCATAATAGAAAACGGCAATGTTTACACTTGGAGGTTATTATGGAAAAACCAAAATACAAACGTATCGTATTAAAGCTTAGCGGTGAAGCATTGGCAGGGGAACAGGGTAACGGAATTAACCCTACTGTCATTCAATCCATTGCAAAGCAAGTGAAAGAAATCGCTGAGCTTGAAGTCGAAGTGGCTGTTGTAGTAGGCGGCGGCAACTTATGGCGCGGAAAAACAGGAAGTGACCTGGGCATGGACCGTGCAACTGCTGACTATATGGGAATGCTGGCCACAGTGATGAACTCGCTTGCTCTTCAAGACAGCTTAGAAACACTCGGAATCCAGTCCAGAGTGCAAACATCCATTGAAATGAGACAAGTTGCTGAACCATACATCAGAAGAAAAGCGATACGCCACTTAGAGAAAAAACGTGTCGTGATTTTTGCTGCGGGCACAGGGAACCCATACTTCTCAACTGATACGACAGCTGCACTGCGGGCTGCTGAAATTGAAGCAGACGTTATTTTAATGGCTAAAAACAATGTTGACGGTGTGTATAATGCTGACCCTAGAAAAGATGAATCAGCTGTTAAATATGAATCGCTTTCTTACCTTGACGTTTTAAAAGACGGTTTGGAAGTTATGGATTCAACAGCATCATCTTTATGCATGGATAATGACATTCCGCTAATCGTCTTTTCTATTATGGAAGAAGGAAATATTAAACGCGCTGTGACAGGCGAATCAATCGGAACGATCGTGAGGGGGAAATAACGTGTCAAAAGAAGTATTAACACAAACGAAAGAAAAAATGGAAAAAGCAATTGCTGCTTATCAGCGTGAACTGGCTACTGTACGAGCAGGCCGTGCGAACCCATCTTTATTAGATAAAGTAACAGTTGAATATTACGGAGCACAGACACCTTTAAATCAGCTGTCTTCTATTAACGTGCCTGAAGCTCGTATGCTGGTTATAACACCATACGACAAGTCAGCAATCGGTGATATCGAAAAAGCAATTTTAAAAGCGGATTTAGGCTTAACGCCAACGAGTGACGGCAATATGATTCGCATTGCGATTCCTGCGTTAACAGAAGAAAGACGTAAAGAATTAGTCAAAGTTGTAAAAAAATATGCTGAAGACGCGAAAGTGGCTGTGCGAAATGTACGCCGTGATGCGAACGATGATCTCAAAAAACTTGAGAAAAGCGGAGACATCACTGAAGACGAACTGCGTGCTTCCACTGAAGATGTTCAAAAACTGACAGATGAATATGTGTCAAAAATTGACAGTGTCACAAAAGACAAAGAAAAAGAAATCATGGAAGTTTAATGAAAAACTATGTACAATAGATAATAGTGAAAAGACCCTCTCATGTTTACAGGGGGTTTTTTTGTTAATACTGTTGATTACATCGTTATCAGCAGGGAATGCAACCTTTTTGGGTGACGGAGGAATCTCATGCTCAACATACTCAAAAATTGGAAGAACCAGCAAACTGCGGCTTCCAACTTAGAACGCTATACAAAAGAAGACATACTTAAGGGAGAAATCCCCGAACACATCGCCATTATAATGGATGGAAATGGCCGTTGGGCTAAAAAACGCTCTCTTCCCCGAATTGCAGGCCACCATGAAGGAATGAAGGTGGTTAAAAGGACGACAAAGCTTTCTAACGAATTGGGTGTCAAAGTACTGACTTTGTACGCATTTTCAACAGAAAACTGGAAGCGGCCGAAAATGGAAGTTGATTTTTTGATGAAGCTTCCTGAAGAATTTTTAAATACGTATCTCCCGGAGCTTGTTGAGGAGAATGTGCAGGTCCGGATTATAGGAGATGAATCAGCCTTGCCGCCGCACACAATGCGTGCGATTGAAAAGGCTGTAAAGGATACGGCGCAAAATGACGGGTTGATTCTTAATTTTGCTCTCAACTATGGGGGACGTACTGAAATTGTCACTGCTGCAAAAACACTCGCGGAAAAAGTCAAGGAGGGTTCTTTGAATATAGAAGACATTGATGAATCGCTTTTTTCTAAACATTTAATGACTGAATCTTTGCAGGATCCTGAACTTTTAATCCGAACGAGCGGCGAGATTAGACTAAGCAACTTTATGCTTTGGCAGGTTGCCTACAGTGAATTTGTCTTTACTGACGTCCTGTGGCCTGACTTTAAAGAAAATCATTTCTTGCAGGCGTTAGGAGAATATCAGCAACGGGGCCGGAGGTTTGGCGGAATTTAGAGGATGGTGGACATGAAACAAAGAATTTTGACAGGTGTTCTGGCAGCAATTGTATTTTTATTTTTAGTTATTGTCGGGGAATTGCCGTTCACCATATTAGTTTATGCAATGGGCAGTGTAGCGCTTTTTGAGCTTTTGCGGATGAAAAAACTTAAGCTTGTGTCACTGCCGGGATTGATCAGTCTTTTATTATTGTGGATGTTCTTAATGCCAAGCCAGTATTCTTTTTTTGAAGCGATTGGTATCTCGAAAATTGAAGCGGCTTTGTTCGCAGTACTTATTTTATTGACGTACACAGTATTGGTAAAGAACACTTTTACCTTTGATGAAGTCGGCTTTATTACCCTTGCAACGATTTACATCGGAATGTGTTTTCATTATTTTATTGAAATCAGAAACCTTGATCAGCACGGGCTGACATACATCTTTTATGCCTGTGTCGTGATTTGGTCGACTGATTCCGGTGCATATTTTGTCGGGAAGTCGCTTGGTAAACGAAAACTGTGGCCTGAAATCAGCCCTAATAAAACAGTTGAGGGATTTGTAGGCGGAATTGTCATTGCACTTGTACTCTCGACAATTTTTCAGCTTGTCGCAAACCTGCCGATCCCATATTTCTATCTGCTTTTGATCACGCTGTTTTTGTCTGTTTTCGGACAGATTGGGGATTTAGTAGAATCCGCTCTGAAAAGACATTACGAGGTAAAGGATTCTGGGAAGATTCTTCCCGGGCATGGCGGGGTGCTAGACCGTTTTGACAGTTTTTTGTTTGTCATGCCTTTCTTGTACTTTCTGCTTGCCCTTTTTTCATAAAAAAGTCTAATATGAATATGAGACTGATTATGCAGCAAAAAGAATAGGAGTAGTGGCACTTTGAAAAATATTTGTCTTTTAGGAGCAACAGGATCAATCGGCGAACAGACTCTTGATGTATTGCGTACGCACCAAGACCAATTTCAGCTGATATCTATGTCGTTCGGCAAAAATATTGATAAGGCCGTGCCGATGATAGAGGCCTTTCAGCCGAAGTTTGTATCTGTCGGTGATCTGGATACATATCACAAATTAAAACAAGTTTCTTTTGCATTTGATTGCCAAATCGGGCTTGGAGAAGAAGGCCTGATTGAAGCGGCAGTTATGGAGGAAGTCGATATTGTTGTCAATGCCTTGCTTGGAAGTGTCGGTCTCATCCCTACCTTAAAGGCGATCGAACAGAAAAAAACAATTGCGCTTGCAAATAAGGAAACTCTTGTCACTGCCGGGCATATAGTTAAAGAACATGCTAAGAAATACAATGTTCCGCTGCTGCCCGTTGACAGTGAGCATTCAGCCATTTTTCAAGCGCTACAAGGCGAACAGGCTAAAAACATTGATCGCCTCATCATTACGGCATCCGGCGGAAGTTTTCGGGACAAGACGCGGGAGCAGCTCGAATCAGTTACAATTGAAGATGCATTACAGCACCCGAATTGGTCAATGGGTGCAAAAATCACGATTGATTCGGCTACAATGATGAATAAGGGATTAGAGGTGATTGAGGCGCATTGGCTTTTCGATATTCCATATGAACAAATCGATGTGGTCTTACATAAGGAGAGTATCATCCATTCCATGGTAGAGTTTCATGACAAAAGTGTGATTGCACAGCTTGGCACTCCGGATATGAGGGTTCCGATTCAATATGCGCTCACCTATCCCGACCGATTGCCATTGCCAGACGCCAAAAGACTCGAGCTGTGGGAAATCGGCAGTCTTCATTTTGAGAAAGCTGACTTTGCCAGGTTCCGCTGCTTACAATTTGCCTTTGAATCAGGTAAAATAGGAGGAACAATGCCGACTGTGCTAAACGCGGCAAATGAAGTGGCTGTCGCCGCCTTTTTAGCCGGCAAGATATCGTTTTTGGCGATTGAAGACTGTATCGAAAAGGCATTAAACCGCCATCAGCTTATTCAAAAGCCTAGCTTGGCAGACATTCAGGAAGTGGACAAAGATACCCGGGGATACGTCAATTCAATACTCACATAAGGTGGTATGTTCGTGAATACAGTTATAGCGTTTATCATTATTTTCGGAACGCTCGTTTTCTTCCATGAACTGGGCCATTTGCTGTTAGCCCAAAGAGCGGGAATTTTGTGCCGTGAATTTGCGATCGGCTTTGGTCCAAAAATCTTTTCGTTCAAAAAAAATGAAACGGTGTATACGATCAGACTTCTTCCGGTCGGCGGATTTGTCCGCATGGCCGGAGAGGATCCGGAAATGATTGAGGTGAAACCCGGCTACACGATCGGGCTTCTTTTTAACAAAGAGGATCAGGTTGAAAAAGTCATCATCAATCAAAAGGAAAAATACCCGGATGCTTTAATCATCGAGGTGGAAACGGCGGACCTAGAGCATGACATGAAGATCACCGGCTATGAACAGGGGAAAGAGGATGAGCTTTCCAGCTTTACTGTGAGTGAAACCTCCTTTTTCATTGTAGACGGAGAAGAAGTGCAGATCGCGCCGTATAACCGCCAATTTGGTTCCAAACCTGTGTGGCAGCGAATTAAGGCGATTGCCGCCGGTCCGATTATGAATTTCATATTGGCTTATGTCATTTTAGTGATGCTTGGGCTGATTCAGGGTGTTCCGTCAAATGAGCCTATGCTTGGACAGCTGACAGACAACGGACGGGCGGCCGAAGCAGGGCTAAAAGAAGGAGATTACATTCAAAGCATTAACGGAGAGAAGATGAGGTCCTGGACCGACATTGTCTCTGCGGTAAAAGAAAACCCGGATAAAGAAATTGACGTTGAGGTAAAAAGAGATAACAAAACGCTCCACATTTCAGTTACTCCGGAAGCCGTTAAAGACGAGAACAAAAAAACAATCGGCCGCTTTGGTTCATACGCGCCGACTGAGAAAGGCGTTCTCTCAGCCGTTGCTTACGGTGCAACATCAACTGTTGATGTTACAAAAGCGATATTAACGAATCTCAGTAAATTAGTGACAGGACAATTTAAAATTGATATGCTCTCAGGTCCTGTCGGCATATACGATATGACAGACCAAGTGGCAAAGACGGGAATCATTAATTTATTCCAGTTTGCTGCGTTTTTAAGTATTAACCTTGGTATCGTCAACCTGCTTCCGATTCCGGCTCTTGACGGGGGAAGACTGTTGTTTCTATTTATAGAAGCGATTCGGGGCAAACCGATCAACAGAGATAAAGAAGCCTTTGTGGTGTTTATCGGAGTCGCTTTCCTAATGCTTCTTATGCTGGTCGTTACATGGAACGATATCCAGCGGCTGTTTTTGTAAATGAAAAGTAAATCAATCAGAGGTGCGAAGAAATGAGACAAAGCTTGACGCTTATTCCTACGCTCCGTGAAGTACCAGCTGATGCCGAAGCGAAAAGTCATCAGCTTCTTCTAAGAGCAGGATTTATCAGACAGAATACGAGCGGGGTATACAGCTATATGCCTCTTGCGTATAAGGTTATTCAAAACATTCAGCAGATTGTCCGTGAGGAAATGGAAAAAATCGACGCTGTAGAAATGCTTATGCCCGCGCTGCAGCAGGCTGAGACATGGCAGGAATCAGGCAGATGGTATACGTACGGTCCTGAACTGATGAGACTTAAAGATCGTCACGGCCGTGAATTTGCTTTAGGGGCAACGCATGAAGAAGTGATCACTTCACTCGTTCGCGATGAGGTTAAATCCTATAAGCGTCTCCCTCTGACTCTGTACCAAATCCAGTCTAAGTTCAGGGATGAAAAACGCCCGCGCTTCGGTTTATTAAGAGGCCGCGAATTCATTATGAAGGATGCTTATTCTTTCCATGCTTCCGAAGAGAGCTTGGATGAAACATATCAAAAAATGTACAACGCGTATTCTAATGTTTTCGCCCGCTGCGGCATTAATGTAAGACCTGTTATCGCTGACTCAGGCGCCATGGGTGGAAAAGATACACATGAGTTTATGGCGCTTTCTGAAATCGGAGAGGATACCATTGCGTACTCTGATGAATCCCAATATGCAGCCAATATCGAAATGGCTGAAGTTCTTTATCAGGAAGTCCCTTCAAATGAAGAGCCTATCGCTTTAGAAAAAGTGCACACTCCTAATGTGAAAACGATCGATGAGCTGACTGCATTTTTACAGGTTTCGGCTGAAGCCTGCATTAAATCGGTATTGTTTAAAGCGGATGACCGTTTTGTTCTGGTGCTTGTTAGAGGGGATCACGAAGTAAATGATATTAAAGTGAAGAATCTCCTGCATGCAGAGGTTGTGGAACTTGCTTCTCATGAAGAGGTCGTTCAGCAGCTTGGAACAGAGCCAGGCTTTGTCGGACCTATCGGTGTGAATCAAGAGATTGACGTCTATGCAGATGTCGCTGTTAAAGCAATGGTTAATGCTGTTGCCGGTGCGAATGAAGAAGAGTATCATTATAAAAATGTCAACGTAAACCGGGATGCGCAAATTAAAGAATTTGCAGATCTTCGTTTTATTAAGGAAGGCGATCCGTCACCAGACGGTAAAGGCACGATCCGTTTTGCAGAAGGAATCGAAGTCGGACAAGTCTTTAAGCTTGGAACTCGTTATTCTGAAGCGATGAATGCGACATATTTAGATGAAAACGGACGAGCGCAGCCAATGCTGATGGGCTGTTACGGAATCGGTGTTTCCAGAACCCTTTCTGCCATTGCTGAACAGCATCACGACGAAAAAGGTTTAATATGGCCAAAAAGCGTGGCGCCGTATGATCTTCATATTCTTGCATTGAATATCAAAAACGATGCGCAAAGAGAATTGGCTGAAAAGCTGTACGCTGATTTAAAAGCGAAAGGCTATGAAGTGCTGTATGACGATCGGGCGGAACGCGCCGGCGTAAAATTTGCTGACTCGGATCTAATCGGTCTTCCAATCCGTATTACTGTCGGCAAACGGGCTGATGAAGGAATTGTAGAGGTTAAAATCCGCAAAACGGGTGAGTCAACAGAAGTTTCTGTTGATGAGTTATCTGCTTTTATCAGCAAGCAGTAAACACCATAACGATTTATCAAAAAACATGTTAAAATAGAAATAATAGAAGGTACCTCATTGCCTGAGGTACCTTCACTTATGATGTTTTTAAGGGGGGAATACTGTCTTAATGGAACAGTTATCAGTAAACAGAAGGCAGTTTCAAATTCTTCTGCAGCAGATTAATATGACAGATGATACCTTCATGACATACTTTGAAGATGGCGAGATTGAAAAGCTGACGATACACAAAGCGTCTAAGTCTTGGCATTTTCATTTTAAATTTAAAACTTTGCTGCCTTATCAAATATATAACATGTTAACCATGAGGCTGACTCAATCGTTTGCCCATATTGCAAAAGTGACGTCCTCAATCGCAGTGCATGATGCCGAGGTTGACGAAGGTCTCGTGCAGGATTATTGGACACGCTGCATTGAAGAGCTGCAAGGTATTTCACCGCCGATTATCAGTCTCTTAAGCCAGCAAAAACCGAAGCTGAAGGGCAACAAACTGATTGTCAAAACAAAAACGGATACAGAAGCATCTGCTCTTAAGAACAAATACAGTGCGATGATTCAAGCGGGATACCGTCAATTTGGGTTTCCAGATTTTCAGCTTGATGCTGAAATATTTGTATCTGATCAAGAAGTACAAAAGTTTCGGGAGCAAAAGCTAGCTGAAGACCAAGAGCGGGCAATGCAGGCGTTAATTGAAATGGAAAAGAAAGATAAAGAAAGTGATGAAGATCAAGTTCCTTCAGGACCCCTTGTCATCGGCTATCAAATTAAAGATAACGAGGAAATCAGAACACTTGACAGCATAATGGACGAGGAACGGAGAATTACGGTTCAGGGTTATGTGTTTGATGTGGAAACCAGAGAACTGAAAAGCGGGCGCACGCTGTGCATCTTTAAAATTACTGACTATACAAATAGTATCTTAATTAAAATGTTTGCAAGAGAAAAAGAAGATGCGGCCCTCATGAAGTCTCTGAAAAAAGGTATGTGGGTAAAAGCGCGCGGAAGCATTCAAAACGACACCTTTGTCCGAGATTTGGTCATGATTGCAAACGATGTAAATGAAATAAAAGCAAAAGCCCGTGAGGATACAGCGCCTGAAGGAGAAAAAAGGGTAGAGTTGCATCTGCATTCCCCAATGAGCCAAATGGATGCTGTAACAGGCATCGGAAAGCTTGTCGAACAGGCGAAAAAATGGGGGCATGAGGCGATCGCTTTGACTGACCATGCTGTCGTTCAATCCTTCCCAGATGCGTATTCTGCTGCCCAAAAACATGGAATTAAAATGATTTATGGAATGGAAGCAAATATCGTGGATGACGGGGTGCCGATTGCCTATAATCCCGCACACCGTTTGCTTGATGAAGAAACCTATGTTGTCTTTGACGTCGAGACAACCGGACTATCCGCTGTGTACGATACAATTATTGAACTGGCGGCTGTAAAAGTGAAAGGCGGGGAGATCATTGATAAATTTGAGTCATTTGCCAACCCGCATCGTCCGCTTTCAGCGACTATCATTGAACTGACAGGCATCACTGATGATATGCTGGTCGACGCGCCGGATGTAATAGACGTGATAAGAGATTTCAGAGAATGGATTGGCGATGACATTCTCGTTGCCCATAATGCAAGCTTCGATATGGGATTTTTAAACGTTGCTTTCAAAAAGCTTCTCCAAGTCGAGAAAGCAAAAAACCCTGTCATTGATACGCTGGAGCTCGGCCGTTTCCTTTATCCGGAATTTAAGAATCACCGTCTGAACACACTATGTAAAAAGTTTAACATTGAACTTACACAGCACCACCGTGCGATCTATGATACCGAGGCGACCGCTTATTTGCTTATGAAAATGCTGGAGGATGCTGCTGAAAAGGGTATTCAGTATCATGATCAGCTGAATGAAAATATGGGTCAATCCAACGCTTATCAAAGGTCAAGACCCTATCATGCAACGGTGCTGGCGGTGAACAGCACAGGCTTGAAAAACTTATTTAAGCTCGTTTCACTTTCTCATATTCATTATTTTTACAGAGTGCCGCGTATTCCGAGATCTCAGCTTGAGAAATACAGGGAAGGCCTTCTGATCGGTTCCGCCTGCGACAGAGGAGAGGTTTTTGAAGGCATGATGCAAAAGTCGCCGGAAGAGGTGGAAGATGTTGCGTCATTCTACGATTATCTCGAGGTTCAACCGCCTGAGGTATACCGCCACTTGCTTGAGCTAGAACTGGTTCGCGATGAAAAATCGCTGAAAGAAATCATAACGAATATCACCAAACTCGGTGAAAAGCTTAATAAACCTGTTGTTGCAACAGGAAATGTTCATTATTTGAATGATGAGGACAAAATTTACAGAAAGATTTTAGTATCCTCACAGGGCGGCGCGAATCCGCTGAACAGACATGAACTTCCGAAAGTGCATTTCAGAACGACAGATGAAATGCTTGAAGCTTTTTCCTTCTTAGGGGAAGAAAAAGCGAAGGAAATCGTTGTAACCAACACACAAAAGGTTGCATCTTTAATCGAAGACATCAAGCCGATTAAAGATGACCTATATACGCCGAAAATCGAAGGCGCTGATGAAGAGATCAGGGAAATGAGCTATCAGCGTGCACGAAGCATTTACGGAGAGCAGCTCCCTGAAATTGTTGAAGCGCGTATTGAAAAAGAATTAAAAAGTATCATCGGCCACGGCTTTGCTGTTATTTATTTGATCTCTCATAAACTCGTGAAGAGATCTCTAGATGACGGGTATCTGGTAGGATCACGGGGATCGGTAGGTTCTTCTTTAGTTGCGACACTTACTGAGATCACAGAGGTGAACCCGCTGCCGCCGCACTATATATGTTCTGAATGCCAGCATTCTGAGTTCTTTAATGACGGATCTGTCGGCTCAGGTTTTGATCTGCCTGACAAAATGTGTCCTCATTGCAAAACGCCTTTGAAAAAAGACGGGCACGATATTCCGTTTGAAACGTTCCTGGGATTTAAAGGAGATAAAGTACCTGATATCGATTTGAACTTCTCTGGGGAATATCAGCCGCAGGCCCACAATTATACAAAAGTATTGTTCGGAGAAGACAACGTATATCGTGCCGGAACGATCGGTACGGTTGCAGAAAAAACAGCCTACGGTTATGTAAAAGGCTATGCCGGCGACAATAATCTCCATATGCGCGGCGCCGAAATCGACCGGCTTGTGCAGGGCTGTACAGGTGTAAAACGGACGACCGGACAGCACCCTGGCGGTATTATCGTAGTTCCTGATTATATGGATATTTATGATTTCTCTCCGATTCAGTTTCCGGCAGATGCGACAGGTTCTGAATGGAAAACGACGCATTTTGACTTCCATTCCATTCATGACAACCTGCTGAAGCTTGATATTCTGGGGCACGATGATCCGACGGTAATCCGTATGCTCCAAGATTTAAGCGGCATTGATCCGAAAACGATTCCGACGGATGACCCTGAAGTAATGAAAATCTTCCAAGGAACCGAATCACTCGGTGTCACTCAGGAACAGATAGGATGTAAAACGGGCACCTTGGGAATCCCTGAATTCGGAACCCGCTTTGTCCGGCAAATGCTTGAAGACACAAAGCCGACAACATTTTCTGAGCTCGTTCAGATTTCAGGGCTGTCTCACGGAACAGATGTATGGCTCGGCAATGCCCAAGAACTCATTCACAATAATATTTGTGAGCTGAGTGAGGTGATCGGCTGCCGTGATGACATTATGGTTTATTTAATCTATCAAGGCCTCGAGCCGTCACTGGCGTTTAAAATCATGGAATTTGTGCGTAAAGGAAAAGGTTTAACGCCTGAATGGGAAGAAGAAATGAAAAATAACAATGTCCCAGACTGGTATATCGATTCCTGCAAAAAGATTAAATACATGTTCCCGAAAGCCCATGCCGCGGCTTATGTATTAATGGCAGTCCGCATTGCTTACTTTAAAGTGCATCACGCGCTACTGTATTATGCGGCTTATTTTACCGTTCGTGCAGACGACTTTGATATCGATACGATGATCAAAGGCTCCACAGCAATCAAAGCTGTAATGGAGGATATCAACTCCAAAGGGCTTGATGCGTCACCGAAGGAAAAAAACCTTCTCACAGTATTAGAGTTAGCGCTGGAAATGTGTGAAAGAGGCTATTCGTTCCAAAAAGTCGATTTATACCGCTCCAGTGCAACGGAATTTATTATTGACGGCAACAGTCTGATCCCGCCGTTTAATTCTATTCCTGGTTTAGGTACGAACGCCGCTCTAAATATTGTAAAGGCCCGTGAAGAAGGAGAATTTCTCTCAAAAGAAGATTTGCAAAAGAGAGGGAAAGTATCAAAAACGATTTTAGAGTATTTAGATCGTCACGGCTGTTTGGAGTCATTGCCGGATCAAAACCAATTATCGCTGTTTTAGCATATAAAAGCAGAATTTCTTAAGAAATTCTGCTTTTATGCATACATGTGCGGCAAAAGTGCAATCGTATGATGAGAGCCCCTGTGATCAGCTTAACAGCGTAAAGGTAAACGTATATCCATTTGCAATAAAAATATGGTTATGGTATAGTTTTATTGGAAATGCTAACGATTACCGAGGCAAAGAGTGGGGAAACCCGCTCTTTTGTATTGAACAAGACAATTTTGTCTCGACATGTTCATCGTTTACTTTAAAGCCCCTGCTCTTTTGAAGCAGGGTTTTTATGCAGAGTGACGAGTGAATATGATATCGACAGCACAAGGAGGAAGAACATGAGCAAAAAAGTGACTGACACCGTTCAAGAAATGGCTCAGCCAATCGTAGACAGCCTTCAGCTTGAACTCGTTGACATTGAATTCGTCAAAGAGGGTCAAAGCTGGTTCCTTCGCGTGTTTATTGATTCCGATGACGGTGTGGATATTGAGGAATGTGCCAAAGTAAGCGAAGCTCTAAGCGAGAAGCTTGATGAGGCAGACCCAATCAGCCAAAATTACTTTCTTGAGGTTTCATCCCCGGGAGCTGAGCGTCCATTAAAGAAAAAAGCCGATTTTGAAAAATCACTAGGGAAAAATGTATACATTAAGACCTATGAGCCGATTGACGGCGTAAAAGTGTTTGAAGGAGAGCTGGCTGAATTTGATGGACAAACAGTGACAGTTGAGATGACAATCAAAACAAGAAAGAAACGGATCGATATTCCGTATGAAAAAATAGCTAACGCAAGATTAGCTGTAACATTCTAATGAATATAAGTTTTAAGGGGGGAGACCGTTAACATGAGCAGTGAATTATTAGATGCTCTCACCATTCTTGAGAAAGAAAAAGGCATCAGCAAAGAAATTATCATTGAAGCAATCGAAGCTGCTTTAATTTCTGCTTATAAGCGCAATTTTAATCAGGCGCAAAATGTACGGGTGGATTTGAACCGTGAAACAGGTTCAATCCGTGTATTCGCAAGAAAAGATGTCGTTGATGAGGTATATGATCAAAGACTGGAGATCTCAATCGAAGAGGCGCAAAGCATCCATCCGGAATATATGGTGGGCGATGTTGTAGAGATTGAAGTAACGCCTAAGGATTTCGGACGCATTGCAGCCCAAACAGCGAAGCAGGTCGTGACACAGCGTGTGCGCGAAGCTGAACGCGGTGTGATCTATTCTGAGTTTATTGACCGTGAAGAAGACATCATGACAGGTATCGTCCAGCGCCTGGACAACAAGTTTATCTATGTGTCTTTAGGAAAAATTGAAGCCTTGCTGCCGGTTAATGAGCAAATGCCGAATGAAAGCTATAAGCCTCATGACCGCATTAAGGTGTATATCACAAAAGTAGAAAAAACGACGAAAGGCCCGCAGATTTATGTGTCAAGAACACACCCAGGCCTCTTAAAGCGTTTATTTGAAATCGAAGTGCCAGAAATTTATGATGGAACTGTGGAGCTGAAATCTGTTGCCAGAGAAGCAGGCGACCGTTCGAAAATTTCTGTCCGCACAGATGATCCTGATGTGGATCCGGTAGGCTCTTGCGTCGGTCCTAAAGGCCAGCGTGTTCAGGCGATTGTCAATGAATTAAAAGGTGAAAAAATTGACATTGTCAACTGGTCGAATGACCCTGTAGAATTTGTCGCGAATGCGCTCAGCCCTTCGAAAGTGCTGGATGTCATCGTGAATGAAGAAGAAAAAGCGACAACTGTTATTGTTCCTGATTACCAGCTGTCTCTGGCGATTGGCAAAAGAGGACAAAACGCACGCTTAGCTGCTAAATTGACAGGCTGGAAGATTGATATTAAGAGCGAAACAGACGCAAGAGAGCTTGGAATCTATCCGAGAGAACTTGAAGAAGACGACGAAGAGCCGCTCTTTACGGAGCCTGAAACTGCTGAATCGGATGAATAAGAGGTGACCTTAGGTGAATAAACACAAAAAAATCCCGTTACGCAAGTGTGTGGTGACTGGTGAAATGAAGCCTAAAAAGGAACTAATCCGAGTTGTTCGTTCAAAAGAAGGCGAAATCTCAGTAGATCCGACCGGGAAAAAGAACGGGCGGGGTGCTTATTTAACGCTGGATAAAGAGTGCATCTTAGCAGCAAAAAAGAAAAACACTTTGCAAAATCAATTTCAATCACAAATCGATGACCAGATTTTCGAAGAATTGCTGGAACTGGCGGAAAAGGTGAAAAAATAAAATGTCTGGAATGGAATGGTTTCCCTTGCTGGGTCTGGCCAATCGAGCTCGTAAGGTCGTGTCAGGCGAAGACTTGGTTATTAAAGAAGTCAGGAATGCGCGTGCGAAGCTTGTCCTGCTTACAGAGGATGCATCATCTAACACAGCAAAGAAAGTAACCGACAAGTGCAATTATTATAAAGTTCCTTATAAAAAAGTCGCGAATCGCGCGGTTCTTGGCCGCTCTATCGGTAAAGAATCCCGTGTCGTTGTCGCCGTCACTGACCAAGGTTTTGCGAATAAGCTAATCAGCTTGCTCGATTAATATTTTTGGGGGTGAACGAATGGCTAAAATGAGAGTATACGAATATGCAAAAGCGTTAAATGTTTCAAGTAAGGAAATTTTGACCGCACTGAAGAACATGGATTTAGAAGTGAATAATCATATGGCCATGCTTGAAGAAAAGGCCATTAAACAGCTTGATGCCAAATTTAAAAAAGGCGGCGCAGCCGTTAAATCTCAAAAGCCTGCGGAAACGAACAAAAACAAACAGCCGCAAGGGGTAAATCAGCAGTCTGCTGGAAATCAACCAAATAAAATTCGAGACGGAAAGAAGAATGACGTGCAGAATAATCAATTTAACAAAAACAAGAAGAATAACAACAACAAAAAAAATAAACGCAACAATAACAACAACAGAAACCAACATCAGCAAAAGCCTGTGAAGCCGAAAAAAGAGCTTCCTGAAAAAATTACGTTCTCAGGCACTTTAACAGTTGGCGCACTGGCAGAAGAGCTAGGCAAAGAGCCTTCTGAACTCATCAAAAAACTGATGCTTCTTGGTGTTATGGCGACCATTAACCAAGAGCTCGATAAAGACACAATCGAACTGATTGCATCAGAATACGGTGTTGAAACTGAAGAAGTTATTGTCCTTGAAGAAACTGAATTAGAGAAATACGAAGAGCCTGATAAAGAAGAGGATCTTGAAATTCGTCCTCCTGTCGTTACAATCATGGGTCACGTTGACCATGGGAAAACAACGCTTCTTGACAGCATCCGTAAAACAAAGGTTGTTGAAGGGGAAGCTGGCGGAATCACTCAGCATATCGGAGCCTACCAAATCGAAGAAAACGGCAAGAAAATCACTTTCTTGGATACGCCGGGTCACGCCGCATTTACAACCATGCGTGCACGCGGTGCGGAAGTAACCGATATTACGATCCTAGTTGTTGCTGCGGATGACGGTGTAATGCCGCAAACAGTAGAGGCGATCAATCACGCGAAAGCAGCTGAAGTACCGATCATCGTTGCTGTAAATAAAATTGATAAAGAAGCTGCGAACCCTGACCGTGTCATGCAAGAACTGACGGAATACGGACTAGTGCCTGAAGCTTGGGGCGGAGAAACGATTTTTGTGCCGCTTTCCGCTTTAACTGGAAAAGGCATTGATGAACTTATTGAAATGATTTTGCTTGTCAGTGAGGTAGAGGAACTGAAAGCGAACCCGAACCGCCAGGCAAAAGGAACTGTTATCGAAGCAGAACTGGATAAAGGCAGAGGGTCAGTTGCGACATTGCTCGTACAGACTGGAACACTGCATGTCGGTGATCCGATCGTAGTCGGCAATACATTTGGCCGTGTCCGTGCAATGGTCAATGATATCGGACGCCGTGTAAAAACAGCGGGCCCGTCTACACCGGTTGAAATTACTGGTCTAAATGACGTGCCTCAAGCAGGAGATCAATTCCTTGTCTTTAAAGACGAAAAAACAGCTCGTTCTGTTGGAGAAGCCCGTGCTTCCAAACAGCTTGAAGAGCAGCGCAGCGATAAAGCAAAGCTGAGTCTTGACGACTTATTCGAGCAAATTAAACAAGGTGATGTAAAAGACATCAACCTTATCGTAAAAGCTGACGTTCAAGGATCTGCCGAAGCTTTAACAGCCGCACTTCAAAAAATTGAAGTTGAAGGTGTTAAAGTGAAAATCATCCACACAGGCGTTGGTGCAATCACAGAATCTGACATTATTTTAGCATCTGCTTCCAATGCAATTGTTATCGGGTTTAATGTGAGACCGGACGGTAATGCTAAGAGTACGGCTGAAGCTGAAAACGTAGATATTCGTCTTCACCGTATTATTTACAAAGTAATTGACGAGATTGAAGCAGCTATGAAAGGTATGCTTGATCCTGAATATGAAGAAAAAGTAATTGGTCAAGTAGAAGTGCGCCAAACATTCAAAGTATCAAAAATCGGTACGATTGCCGGCGGATATGTTACTGAAGGAACAATCACGCGCAATAGCGGTCTCCGTTTAATTCGTGACGGCGTCGTAATCTTCGAAGGCGAAGTGGACGTTCTGAAACGCTTTAAAGACGATGTGAAAGAAGTTTCACAAGGCTACGAATGTGGTATAACGATTAAGAAATACAATGACATTCGTGAAGGTGACATCCTTGAAGCGTTTGTCATGCAAGAAATTGAAAGAACGTGATCGGATTTGCGGAATGTGAATGCATCATTTATGATGCAGGATCGTTAAAAGAAAAGCGTGCCGTTCTAAAGCGGATCTTAACCAGGGTTCAAAATAAGTTCAATGTTTCGATTTCGGAGATTGGCTATCAGGACACATGGCAAAGAACCAGCTTTGGAATCGCCGCTGTTTCTTCCTCTCGCGTTCAAACAGAAAAAGAATTGCAGCGTGTTCTTGCGTTTATCGATTCTTTTCCTGAAATTGAACGGACGATCACTAGAACAGAGTGGTTTTAACTTAGAGGTGATTGAATTGAGTATGAGAGCAAACCGTGTTGGCGAGCAAATGAAAAAAGAGCTCGGTGATATTATCAGCCGAAAGCTGAAGGATCCGAGAATTGGTTTTCTGACAGTAACAGATGTACGTGTATCAGGTGATTTGCAAATTGCAAAGGTGTATATTTCCGTTCTCGGAGACGAGAAAAAACGGGAAGAAGCGCTGAAAGGACTGGCTAAGGCGAAAGGGTTTATACGCTCTGAAATCGGCAGTCGCATCAGACTTCGTAAAACGCCTGAGATTGAATTTGAGTTCGATGAATCAATTGATTACGGAAACCGAATCGAAACATTGATTCACCAATTGAATTCAGAGAACCCGTCTGAATAACAAATGAAGAGGATAGGCGTTCGTCGTCTGTCCTCTTTTCTGCGTTTTAAAGAAAATTTACACAACAGAAGGAGTGAAAGGCATATGGTTAACGGAGTTCTCCTTTTACATAAACCGGTAGGCATGACATCGCATGATTGTGTCATGAAGATCCGGAAGCTGCTTAAAACAAAAAAAGTCGGACACACGGGAACGCTCGATCCTGAGGTATCAGGTGTGCTTCCGATTTGTGTAGGCCGGGCAACAAAAATTGTTGAATATTTAACTGAGAAATCTAAAACATATGATGCTGAAATTACGCTTGGCATTTCAACGACGACAGAGGATCAAACCGGAGAACCCGTTGATACAAAGCCAGTAGTTCAAACTATTGATGAAGCAAAAGTAGAAAAGGTGTTAAACAGCTTAAAGGGAAAACAAGAACAAATTCCCCCGATGTATTCAGCAGTAAAGGTAAACGGCAAAAAATTATATGAGTATGCAAGAGCGGGACTTGAAGTAGAACGGCCAAAACGTCTTATTACCATTGAAGACATTGCGCTCACAACAGGGGTTAAACATAATGGAGAGACAGCGAGTTTCCGGTTTACGGTAACATGTTCAAAAGGAACATATGTGCGGACACTGGCGGTTATGATTGGCGAAAAGCTCGGATATCCGGCTCATATGTCTCATTTGATCCGTACGGCGTCCGGTGACTTTTCCCTTGATGAATGCTTTACGTTCGAAGAGCTGGAAGCTCAAGCCGAATCCGGAACTATAACAGAGCATACAGTCTCTATTGAACGTGCGCTCAATCATTTGCCGAAATGGATCATAAGTGATACATTAGCTAAGAAAGTAGAAAATGGGGCTTTGCTTGAAACACCTGAACAATTCTCGGATCTGACAAGCGACGACCGTATCGCAGTCTATACGGAATCCGGAAGCTGTCTGGCGATTTATTTCCCCCATCCTACAAAACACGGGCTGTTAAAGCCGGCAAAAGTATTGATGCAAAAAAGCGAACAATAGAAAAAAGGTGACCGTTCTGTGAAGACGATACATATTACACATCCGCATCATTTAATAAAAGAGGAGCAGCCAGAATCTGTGATGGCGTTAGGTTATTTTGACGGCGTTCATCTAGGGCATCAAAAGGTAATCGGCACAGCTAAACAGATAGCTGAAGAAAGAAATATGACATTAGCCGTGATGACCTTTCACCCCCATCCCTCTCATGTGCTGGGCAGGGATCAGGAACCAAAGGATCTGATTACTCCTCTTGAAGATAAAATCAGCCAAATTGAACAATTAGGCACGGAGATTCTGTATGTCGTTAAATTTAATGAAGAGTTTGCTTCTCTGACTCCAAAGCAGTTTGTTGATCAGTACATTTTAGGCCTTAATGTACAGCATGCAGTGGCAGGCTTTGACTTTACGTACGGCAAATACGGCAAAGGAACAATGGAAACGATGCCGCTTGATTTAGATGGAAAAGCTGATTGTACGATGGTAGAAAAATTGACGGAGCAGGATAAAAAAATCAGTTCCAGCTATATTCGGAATGCACTTCAAAACGGAGACGTTGAACTGGCCAATGTTTTGCTTGGACAGCCCTACTTTATTAAAGGAATTGTCATTCACGGAGATAAAAGAGGGCGGACAATCGGGTTTCCGACTGCCAATGTCGGCTTAAATAACAGCTATATTGTCCCGCCGACCGGTGTATATGCCGTCAAGGCGGAAATAAACGGCGAGCTTTACAACGGCGTTTGCAATATCGGCTATAAGCCGACGTTTTATGAAAAACGTCCGGAACAGCCTTCGATTGAGGTCAATTTATTTGATTTTGATCAAGATGTATACGGAGCCGCTATAAAAATTGAATGGTATAAACGAATTCGGAGCGAGCGCAAGTTCAACGGCATTCAAGAACTAACAGAGCAAATTGAGAAAGATAAGCAGGAAGCGATCCGTTATTTCAGCAATTTGCGGAAATAACATGCAGCGCACACAAATTTTAATCTAAAATATTTGCATATAGGCTCGATTTTTAGTATGATAGTCTTCGTAGTCTTAAAACCTTTGCTTGGCAATCCGAAGTCACCGACGGTTGCTAGGTAACTGGGGCTAAATATGATTTGGAGGTGAAACAGGATGGCAATTACTCAAGAGCGTAAAAACCAACTCATCAGTGAGTTTAAAACACACGAATCTGATACTGGATCTCCAGAAGTTCAGATCGCTATCCTAACTGATTCAATTAACAACTTGAACGAGCATTTACGTACACACAAGAAAGACCACCATTCACGTCGCGGTCTTCTTAAAATGGTAGGTAAGCGTCGTAATCTTCTTACGTATCTGCGTAATAAAGACGTAACTCGTTACCGTGAGTTAATTAACAAACTAGGCTTACGTCGATAATCGTAAAAAGCGGGAGGATTCCCGCTTTTTTATCGTATTAAAGCGAAAATTTTTATAACAATCATTGAAATCCTTTTACATACTACTTTGACATTGATATGTTCAATCCATTTCGTTCATAATAGGAGTAATTGATTATTTCACACAACGAAGAGAGGAGTTCGTAATCGTATGGGACAAGAAAAACATGTCTTTACCATAGATTGGGCCGGAAGAACGCTTACTGTTGAAACCGGCCAGCTTGCCAAACAGGCAAACGGTGCTGTTATGGTCCGCTACGGCGACACAGCAGTACTCAGTACAGCAACCGCTTCAAAAGAACCGAAACCGCTTGATTTCTTCCCGCTTACTGTAAACTACGAGGAAAGACTATATGCGGTAGGTAAAATACCTGGCGGGTTTATTAAAAGAGAAGGACGTCCAAGTGAAAAAGCAGTATTGGCGAGCCGTTTAATCGACCGTCCGATCCGGCCTTTGTTCGCCGATGGATTCCGTAATGAAGTTCAAGTCATCAGCATCGTCATGAGTGTTGACCAAGACTGCTCTTCAGAAATGGCTGCTATGTTCGGTTCATCGCTTGCACTTTCTGTATCGGACATCCCGTTTGAAGGACCGATTGCAGGGGTAACTGTCGGACGCATTGATAATCAATTTGTTATTAACCCGACGGTTGATCAGCTTGAGAAAAGTGATATCAATCTTGTCGTTGCCGGAACTAAAGATGCAATTAACATGGTGGAAGCGGGAGCAGACGAAGTTCCTGAGGAAACGATGCTAGAAGCGATTATGTTCGGCCATGATGAGATTAAACGCCTGATTGCATTCCAAGAAGAAATTGTTGCAGCTATCGGCAAAGAAAAGTCAGAAATTAAGCTCTATGAAATTGACGAAGAGCTGAATGAAAAGGTAAAGGCTTTAGCAGAAGAAGATCTGCTGAAAGCAATCCAAGTTCATGAAAAGCATGCGCGCGAAGATGCAATTACTGAAGTGAAAAACACAGTGGTAGCAAAATTCGAGGAAGATGAGCATGATGAAGAAACAATCAAGCAAGTCAAACAAATTTTGTCCAAGCTTGTCAAAAATGAAGTGCGCCGCCTGATTACTGAAGAAAAGGTAAGACCTGACGGCCGCGGAGTCGATCAAATTCGCCCGCTTTCTTCTGAGGTCGGCCTCTTGCCGAGAACACACGGTTCCGGATTGTTCACAAGAGGACAGACTCAGGCTCTCAGCGTTTGTACGTTAGGTGCTCTCGGGGATGTGCAGATCCTTGATGGTTTAGGTGTCGAAGAATCGAAACGGTTTATGCACCATTACAACTTCCCGCAATTCAGCGTTGGGGAAACAGGACCAATGCGTGGACCGGGACGCCGTGAAATCGGACACGGAGCACTGGGTGAGCGTGCGCTTGAGCCAGTTATTCCGTCTGAAAAAGACTTCCCTTACACTGTCCGTCTTGTATCAGAAGTGCTTGAATCAAACGGTTCTACGTCTCAAGCAAGTATTTGCGCAAGCACACTTGCAATGATGGATGCCGGTGTACCAATCAAAGCACCAGTCGCAGGTATTGCAATGGGACTTGTCAAATCAGGCGAACACTATACGGTTTTAACTGATATTCAAGGCATGGAAGATGCGCTTGGAGACATGGACTTTAAAGTTGCCGGAACTGCAAAGGGTGTAACGGCGCTGCAAATGGACATTAAAATTGATGGCCTTTCCAGAGAGATTCTTGAAGAAGCGCTTCAGCAGGCGAAAAAAGGAAGAATGGAAATCCTCAACAGTATGCTTGCTACATTAAGCGAATCAAGAAAAGAGCTTTCCCAATATGCGCCTAAGATTTTAACAATGGCGATCAATCCTGATAAAATCCGCGATGTCATCGGACCTAGCGGAAAACAAATCAATAAAATCATCGAAGAGACCGGTGTTAAAATTGATATCGAGCAGGATGGTACAATCTTTATTTCTTCGACAGTTGAAAGCAGCAACCAAAAAGCGAAGAAAATCATCGAAGACCTCGTCAGAGAGGTTGAAGTCGGTCAGCTTTACTTAGGTAAAGTAAAACGAATCGAAAAATTCGGTGCGTTCGTTGAAATTTTCAGCGGAAAAGACGGTTTGGTGCACATTTCAGAGCTTGCGCTTGACCGCGTAGGAAAAGTTGAAGATGTTGTCAAAATCGGAGATGAGATTCTTGTGAAAGTTACTGAAATCGATAAGCAAGGACGGGTCAACTTGTCTCGTAAAGCTGTGCTCCGTGAAGAGAAAGAAAAAGAAGAACAAAAATCTTAAATGAAAACATAAAAGGAGCCTGGGAGACCCCGGCTTCTTTATTTTGACGCTTTAAAAAGCAAGCGGGTTCTACCTTGTCCTTCTCCTTCATAATGTGAGGTGAGGGGGGACAAAACATGTACAAAAAATTTGTACCGTTTGCCGTTTTTCTATTTCTTTTTTTTGTTTCATTTGAGATGATGAAAAATCCGCACACACTTGATTATATAGGGGCAATGAAACAAGATACGGTGACCGTCTCGGCGTCCAAAGACCCGTTATATGAAGAATTGCTTCAAAAGGCGCCAGATTATGAAGTAAAGCCTCAGAATGCAAGAATAGATAAGGTGTGGAAAAGCATTCCCGGTTACAATGGTTTAAAGGTGAATATTGAAAAATCCTATAAAAAAATGAAAAAGCACGGTGAGTTTCGGGAAAACGATTTAGTGTACAATCAAGTAAAACCAAGCGTTCATCTTGAGTCTCTTCAGCCAGAGCCTATTTACAAAGGGAATCCTGAAAAACCGATGGTGGCTTTTTTAATTAATGTGGCATGGGGAAACGAATATTTGGAAAGAATGCTCCCTGTACTTCAAAAGCATAAAGTGAAGGCAACGTTTTTTTTGGAAGGCAATTGGGTGAAACACAATGAACAGTTGGCTAAAAAGATTGCGGAAGAAGGACATGAAATCGGAAATCATTCATACAATCATCCGGATATGAGCAAACTGACAACAGGAAGAATTTCCGAACAGCTCGACAAGACGAATGAGCAGATAGAAAAAACGCTCGGTGTCAAGCCAAAATGGTTCGCTCCGCCAAGCGGGAGTTTCAGAAAAGCGGTTGTTGACATTGCAGCTGACAAACATATGGGAACAGTGATGTGGACAGTTGATACAATTGACTGGCAAAAACCGGCTCCGTCTGCACTTCAAACACGGGTGTTAAGCAAGATACATAATGGTGCCATGATTTTAATGCATCCGACAGATCCCACGGCGGAAAGTCTTGAAGCGCTGATTACAAAGATAAAAGAGAAAGGATATGCGCTTGGAACAGTCACTGAACTAATGGATGAAACAAGACTGTTGAAGTAACAGGGCAGGCAGCTAGTCTTTGAATAGGAGGAACAAATTTGATTAAACGATATACATGTCAAAATGGTGTAAGAGTTGTGCTTGAAAATAACCCGACAGTCCGTTCTGTTGCGATCGGCGTTTGGATTGGTACAGGCTCGCGGCACGAAACGCCGGAGATAAATGGGATTTCCCACTTTTTGGAGCATATGTTCTTCAAAGGGACGAGCACAAGATCTGCACGTGAGATAGCAGAATCTTTTGATCGTATTGGCGGTCAGGTCAATGCGTTTACCTCAAAGGAATATACCTGCTATTATGCAAAGGTGCTTGATGAGCATGCGAATTACGCACTTGACGTATTAGCAGATATGTTTTTTCATTCAACTTTTGATGAAAACGAGCTGAAAAAAGAAAAAAATGTGGTTTACGAAGAAATAAAAATGTACGAAGACGCGCCCGATGATATTGTCCATGATTTACTGAGCAAAGCCACGTACGGGAATCATTCTTTAGGCTATCCGATTCTAGGCACAGAAGAAACGCTTGATTCCTTTAACGGCGACTCTCTCAGACAATACATGCATGATTATTATACGCCGGACCGTGTCGTTATTTCTGTAGCGGGTAATATTTCAGAAAGCTTTATAAAAGATGTAGAAAAATGGTTCGGATCATACGAGGCAAAAGGCAAAGCGACAGGTCTTCAGAAGCCTGGATTCCATACAGAAAAACTCACAAGAAAAAAAGAAACAGAACAAGCCCATTTATGTCTAGGATTTAAAGGGCTGGAAGTCGGTCATGAAAAGATTTATGATTTGATCGTCCTTAATAATGTGCTCGGAGGCAGCATGAGCAGCCGCCTGTTCCAAGATGTTCGTGAAGATAAAGGACTCGCTTATTCTGTTTACAGCTATCACAGCTCATATGAGGACAGCGGCATGCTCACCATTTATGGCGGAACAGGTGCAAATCAGCTTCAGCAGCTGTCAGAAACCATTCAAGAAACCCTTGCGACATTAAAACGCGACGGCATAACGGTGAAAGAGCTGGAAAACAGCAAGGAGCAAATGAAGGGAAGCTTGATGCTGAGCTTAGAAAGCACGAACAGCAAAATGAGCCGAAACGGTAAAAATGAACTGCTGCTCGGAAAACACAAAACATTAGACGAAATTATTAATGAATTAAACGCTGTAAACTTAGAACGCGTCAACGGTCTTGCCAGACAAATGTTTACGAATGACTATTCTCTGGCTCTTATCAGCCCTTCCGGCAATATGCCATCATAAACTGAAATGCCTGCCCCAAAACGGAGCAGGCATTTTTTTATCCTTTTGATCATACATAGTACAAGGGGGTGACAGAGATGCGGCTCAGTGAATTATCAGGGAAGGAAATTGTCGACATCAAAAGAGCTGAACGGCTGGGAGTACTGGGTCAGACCGATTTAGAAATCAATGAACAGGATGGTCAGATCACAGCGCTTCTCATTCCGACGGTCAAATGGTTTGGTTTGAGAAAACACGGTCAAGACATTCGTGTCCCCTGGAATCATATTCAAAAGATCGGATCAGATATGATCATTTTAGATGTCCCTGAGGAGATTTCTCCTCACCAAGAGTAACTATAGAAAAGGCCCAACTCTGCAGGTTATGGGCTCTCATGAAAACATCCAAACATCGGCTGACTCAGCCGATGTTTTTTTGTGTGAAAAAAGCGTATGTTTTAATTCACCGCTATTTCCTTTTGATCATAAGATGAAGGGGAGCTTAACAACTAGGGATCCAGTATATACAAAGAAGGTGAACGTTTAACATGTTAACCGGATTGAAAATTGCAGTTATCGGCGGTGACGCAAGGCAGCTCGAAATTATTAGAAAGCTCACTGAACAGCAGACTGACATCTATCTCGTCGGTTTTGACCAATTGGATCACGGTTTTACCGGAGCTGTAAAATGCAACATTGATGAAATTCCTTATCAGCAAATAGACAGTATCATTCTTCCTGTGTCTGCAACAACAGGAGAAGGTGTCGTATCAACCGTATTTTCAAATGAAGAAGTTGTTTTAAAACAGGAGCACCTCGACCAAACGCCTGCACACTGTGTCATTTTCTCAGGGATTTCTAACGCCTATTTAGAAAACATTGCAGCTCAAGCAAACAGAAAACTTGTTAAGCTGTTTGAGCGGGATGACATTGCGATATATAATTCTATTCCGACAGTAGAAGGAACCATTATGCTGGCCATTCAGCACACAGATTATACGATACACGGATCTCAGGTGGCCGTTCTCGGGCTAGGGCGTACCGGAATGACGATCGCCCGTACATTTGCCGCGCTTGGGGCGAATGTAAAGGTAGGCGCAAGAAGTTCAGCGCATCTGGCGCGCATCACCGAAATGGGGCTCGTCCCGTTTCACACTGATGAACTCAAAGAGCATGTCAAAGATATAGATATTTGTATTAATACCATACCGAGCATGATTTTGAATCAAACTGTGCTTTCTTGCATGACACCGAAAACCTTAATATTGGATCTGGCTTCACGTCCCGGTGGAACCGATTTTAAATATGCTGAAAAACAAGGGATTAAGGCACTCCTTGCCCCTGGTTTGCCGGGGATTGTCGCTCCTAAAACAGCCGGGCAGATCCTCGCCAATGTCTTGAGCAAGCTTTTGGCTGAATTACATGCTGAGGAGGGGAAATAAGAATGTCGTCACTAAAAGGGAAAAGAATCGGATTTGGACTGACCGGCTCGCATTGCACATATGAAGCGGTGTTTCCGCAAATTGAGGCGCTAGTCAATGAAGGAGCGGAAGTCCGGCCGGTTGTCACATTTACCGTAAAATCCACAGATACACGCTTTGGAGAAGGAGCGGAATGGGTTAAAAAAATTGAAGATCTTACCGGATATGAGGTAATTGATTCAATTGTAAAGGCTGAACCCCTCGGGCCAAAGCTGCCATTGGACTGCATGGTAATAGCTCCTTTAACCGGAAACTCGATGAGCAAGCTGGCCAACGCCATGACAGACAGCCCAGTACTGATGGCTGCAAAAGCAACAATCAGAAACAATCGGCCGGTCGTTCTCGGTATCTCAACAAATGACGCTCTCGGTTTAAATGGCACCAACCTAATGAGGCTTATGTCTACCAAAAATATCTTCTTCATTCCTTTTGGGCAAGATGATCCATACAAAAAACCGAATTCAATGGTTGCCAAAATGGATCTGCTTCCTCAAACTGTTGAAAAGGCCCTGATGCATCAGCAGCTTCAGCCGATTCTCGTTGATAATTATCAGGGAAATGACTAAATATACAGAAAATCTTTCCTAAACAAAAAATTTCGGTCATCACCCGCATATTCTATGGTAAAATAAAACGTAAAATTATAGTCAAATCAATTCAATGAAGCTGATTGGCGGAAGGAGTTTTACAGATGGGAAGAGGTTTACACGTAGCTGTTGTCGGAGCGACAGGAGCTGTAGGACAACAAATGCTTAAAACACTTGAAGACAGAAATTTTGAAATGGATACACTTACATTGCTATCTTCAAAACGCTCTGCGGGTACCCAAGTCACATTTAAAGGCCAAGAGCTGACTGTACAGGAAGCTTCTCCCGAGAGCTTTGAAGGAGTAGATATTGCTTTGTTCAGCGCCGGCGGAAGCGTATCGCAGGCATTGGCACCCGAAGCTGTAAAACGCGGAGCTATTGTTATAGATAATACAAGTGCGTTCCGTATGGACGAAAATACGCCGCTTGTTGTGCCTGAAGTCAACGAGGCGGACTTGCATGAACACAACGGCATTATTGCCAATCCTAACTGCTCTACAATTCAAATGGTGGCTGCGCTGGAACCGATCCGCAAAGCTTACGGCTTAAACAAAGTTATCGTATCAACTTACCAAGCGGTATCAGGAGCGGGAAATGAAGCTGTAAAAGAGCTGCACAGCCAAACAGAGGCGATTTTAAACAACGAAGAAATCAAACCAGAGATTATGCCTGTAAAAGGTGATGAAAAACACTATCAAATCGCTTTCAATGCGATTCCGCAAATTGATAAATTCCAAGATAACGGCTATACGTTTGAGGAAATGAAAATGATAAATGAAACGAAAAAAATCATGCACATGCCTGAGCTTCAAGTAGCGGCTACATGTGTGAGACTTCCGATTGAAACCGGCCATTCAGAGTCCGTTTACATCGAGGTAGACCGAGATGACGCTACTGTGGAAGATATTAAAAATCTATTAAAAGAAGCTCCTGGCATTACACTTCAGGACGACCCGAGCCAGCAGCTTTATCCAATGCCTGCCGATGCAGTCGGCAAAAACGATGTGTTTGTAGGCCGCATCCGCAAAGACTTGGACAGAGCAAACGGTTTTCATTTATGGGTAGTTTCTGATAACCTATTAAAAGGCGCCGCATGGAACTCTGTTCAAATTGCAGAAAGCCTGAAAAAACTAAACCTCGTATAAAAGAGAGAATTTCCCAAGTGCGAATAGAAGAGAGTAAGGCGCAAATCGCCTGCTCTCTTCTGTTACGTCCGAATAATTTGGAGTGAAAACAGTGAAGATAATTGTTCAAAAGTTTGGCGGGACATCTGTAAAGGATGACAAAGGCCGTAAACTGGCTTTAGAGCACATTAAAGAAGCAATCAGTGAAGGATATAAGGTTGTCGTTGTCGTTTCTGCGATGGGCAGGAAGGGTGATCCGTACGCAACTGACTCTCTGTTGGGACTGCTTTACGGCGATCAGTCTGCGATTTCCCCAAGAGAGCAGGATTTGCTTTTATCATGTGGAGAGACGATTTCTTCTGTCGTCTTTACGAGCATGCTGCTGGATAACGGTGTAAAAGCATCTGCGCTGACTGGGGCTCAGGCCGGCTTCTTAACAAATGACCAGCATACAAATGCAAAAATCCTTGAAATGAAGCCTGAGCGTTTGTTCAGTGTGCTTGCGAATCATGACGCGGTAGTCGTCGCTGGATTCCAAGGCGCTACTGAAAAGGGCGATACAACAACGATCGGAAGAGGGGGCAGCGATACGTCTGCAGCCGCACTTGGGGCGGCAATTGACGCTGAATACATCGATATTTTCACAGATGTTGAAGGTGTGATGACTGCAGATCCGAGAGTAGTGGAAAACGCGAAACCGCTTCCTGTGGTAACATATACGGAAATCTGCAATTTGGCGTACCAGGGAGCGAAAGTGATTCATCCGCGAGCTGTGGAAATTGCGATGCAGGCTAAGGTTCCGATCCGCGTCCGCTCAACATATTCTAAAGATAAAGGCACATTGGTGACTTCACATCATTCTTCCAATGTCGGCAGTGATGTTTTTGAACGGCTGATTACGGGAATTGCCCATGTCAAAGATGTCACACAGTTCAAAGTGCCTTCAAAACTCGGTCAGTATAACGTTCAGACTGAAGTTTTTAAAGCGATGGCGAATGCAGGAATCAGCGTTGATTTCTTTAACATTACACCTAGTGAAATTGTTTATACGGTGGCTGGGAACAAGACGGAAACAGCTCAGCGCATCTTAATGGATATGGGTTATGACCCGATGGTGACGAGAGACTGCGCAAAAGTTTCGGCAGTCGGTGCCGGTATCATGGGCGTCCCGGGTGTAACGTCTAAAATTGTGACAGCCCTATCAGAGAAAGAGATTCCTATTCTGCAGTCGGCGGACAGCCACACGACCATCTGGGTGCTTGTCCATGAAAAGGACATGGTTCCTGCTGTAAACGCTTTGCATGAAGTGTTTGAACTTTCTAAGTAAATGTGATTGAATCATGATGAGGTGAAAAAAATGAATTTCGGAAATGTGTCTACAGCTATGATTACACCTTTTGACAATAAAGGGAATGTAGACTTTCAAAAATTGTCTACACTGATTGACTACTTGTTGAAAAACGGAACAGATTCTTTAGTTGTAGCGGGAACGACAGGAGAATCTCCAACCCTTTCAACAGAAGAAAAAATAGCGCTATTTGAATATACAGTCAAAGAAGTGAACGGCCGAGTGCCCGTTATTGCGGGTACTGGAAGCAACAACACGAAAGATTCCATTAAGCTCACAAAAAAAGCTGAGGAAGCGGGCGTAGACGCGGTCATGCTCGTTACACCGTATTATAATAAACCTTCACAAGAAGGCATGTACCAGCATTTTAAAGCTGTTGCTTCTGAAACGTCTCTTCCAGTTATGCTGTACAATGTGCCGGGCCGCACCGTTGCTTCTCTTGCTCCTGAGACGACTATCCGTTTGGCGGCAGATGTTCCGAATGTTGTTGCGATTAAAGAAGCGAGCGGAGACCTCGAGGCGATTACAAAAATTGTTGCGGAAACGCCTGAAGATTTCTCCGTTTATTCTGGGGATGACGCCTTGACGCTTCCTGTTCTGTCAGTAGGAGGAAGAGGTGTCGTTTCAGTCGCAAGCCATATCGTAGGCTCTGATATGCAGCAAATGATCAAAAATTATACAAATGGGCAAACAGCTAACGCGGCACTGATTCACCAGAAACTCCTGCCGATTATGAAGGAACTGTTTAAAGCGCCTAACCCGGCTCCTGTGAAAACAGCTCTTCAGCTGAAAGGCCTTGATGTCGGTTCAGTGCGTCTTCCTCTTATCCCGTTAAACGAAGATGAACGTCTGAGCTTAAGCAGCGCGATCAGCGAACTGTAAGAAAAATTTCATACAGTGAAACAAACGCGGTCATTCTCATTCCACCTGAGTTTGACCGTTTCTTATACATATTGGTTTTCCCTAAACCTTCTGCTTTATCTTGTTTTCTAAAATTACTTTCAGTTATAATAGGAACAAGTGATGATGGACGGGTATGAGACTAGGAGGATATAGATTTTGAAAAAGAAAAATACAGAAAACGTTAGAATTATCGCCCTTGGCGGTGTCGGAGAAATTGGGAAGAACCTTTATGTCATCGAAATTGATTCAGACATATTTGTCGTTGATGCCGGCCTTATGCATCCAGAAAATGAAATGCTTGGTATTGATGTGGTGATTCCTGACATATCATATTTGATTGAACGATCTGACCGCGTCAAGGCTATCTTTTTAACACATGGGCATGATGAGAATATCGGCGGCGTTTTTTACTTGTTAAACAAGCTGTCTGTTCCTGTATACGGAACAAAGCTGACGCTTGCACTGTTAAGAGAAAAATTAAAGCAATACGGACATAACCGAAAAGCTGATTTAAGAGAAATTCACTCAAAATCTGTCATTACATTTGAATCAACAAAGGTATCGTTCTTTAATACGATCCACAGTATCCCTGATTCAGTAGGCGTTAGTTTAAAAACATCACTTGGATCTATTGTATGCACGGGAGACTTCAAATTTGACCAAACACCCGCACTTAATCAATCGTGCGACATTGGCGAGATTGCCAAAATCGGCAACAGCGGCGTACTTGCTCTGCTTTCTGACAGTGCAAATGCAGAACGTCCGGGTTACACCCCTTCGGAAGCTGCTGTCAGCGGAGAGATTTCAGACGCGCTTTACAATTCAGAGAACCGGGTAATCATTGCTGTTTTCGCATCCAATATTAACCGGATTCAGCAAGTCATTCATGCAGCGGCTCAAAATGGCAGAAAGATTGCAGTTGCCGGAAAAAACCTTCAATCGATCCTTCAGCTGGCAAGAAAGCTTGGATATATTGAAGCAGATGATGAACTGTTTATTTCGGTTCAGGACGTCAAAAAATATCCGAAGCGTGAAGTAGCTATTGTAACTGCCGGCAGCCATGGTGAACCGTTGGCTGCTCTGACAAGAATGGGAAACAAAGCCCACAAGCAGCTGAATATCGAAGAAGGGGATACAGTTGTAATTGCATCCACACCGATCCCTGGACAGGAACTCATTTATTCTAAAACAGTAGATTTGCTTGCCAGAGCCGGCGCACAAGTCATTTTTGCCCAAAAGCGTGTGCATGTATCTGGACACGGCTCACAGGAAGAGTTAAAGCTGATGATCAATCTGCTTAAACCAAAATATTTAATTCCTGTAAACGGCGAATACAGAATGCAAAAGGCTCATTCAAAAATCGCTGAAGAAATCGGTATGAAGCGCAGTGATATCTTCTTAATTGAAAAAGGAGACGTTGTCGAGTTCCGCGGCCAAAACGTAAAGATCGGTGATAAAGTGCCATACGGCAATATTTTAATCGACGGTTTAGGTGTAGGCGACATCGGAAATATTGTGCTGAGAGACCGCCGCTTACTTTCACAAGACGGCATACTGATTGTTGTCATTACACTTGATAAACAAAAGAAACATCTTGTATCAGGTCCTGAGATTATCACACGCGGGTTTGTTTATGTAAGGGAGTCTGAAGGCCTTATCGTACAGGCTACTGAGCTTGTACGCTCTATCGTGACTGAAGCAACTGAAACATCAAATGTTGAATGGTCAACGCTTAAGCAGGCAATGCGAGATGCTTTGAACCAATTCCTATATGAAAAAACAAAACGTAAACCGATGATCATCCCAATTATTATGGAAGTCTAATGGAAACGTAAGACCGGAGCTGCTCCGGTCTTTATTTTTTTGCCTATTATGCCGGGATTGAATCGAAGATCTTTGTTCATAATACAAAGAGAAACTCGGAAAGGGTGAAAGCGAAATGGATCATCGTATGGAAAATACACAAGAAGAACGTCCTGAAAAAAATGATGCGAAAGACAGCATTATGAATAAAATACAGCAGCTAGGGGAAACGACACTTCCGCAGCTCCCGCAAGATACAAATATCCATTGTCTGACCATTATCGGACAAATAGAAGGCCATGTTCAGCTGCCTCCGCAAAACAAAACAACAAAATATGAACATGTAATCCCGCAAATCGTTGCCATTGAGCAGAATCCAAAAATTGAAGGTTTGCTTATTATATTAAATACAGTCGGCGGAGATGTGGAAGCAGGTCTTGCGATTGCTGAAATGCTCGCATCCTTGTCAAAACCGACCGTCTCCATCGTACTTGGCGGAGGACATTCCATCGGTGTGCCAATTGCGGTATCTTGTGATTACAGCTATATCGCTGAAACAGCTACCATGACGATTCATCCCGTTCGGCTGACGGGACTGGTGATCGGTGTGCCTCAAACCTTTGAGTACTTGGATAAGATGCAAGAAAGAGTCGTTAAATTTGTAACAAGCCATTCAAATGTAAATGAAGATAAGTTTAAAGAGCTAATGTTTTCAAAAGGAAACTTAACACGCGATATTGGAACAAATGTCGTCGGCAAGGATGCCGTCGAGTATGGCCTGATTGATCACGTCGGCGGAGTCGGCCAAGCGATCAATAAATTAAATGAGCTGATCGAGGAAGCGAGAGAAGAAGAAGGACGGATGATTCAATGATTTTATATACCGTGATGCCGCAGGAAATTGTTTTCGCGGAACAGAACCAACAGCCAAGTGCTCACGAGCAAATCGAGTATAGGGGTGTTCCGCTTCTTGTCGAGATGAAAGGCAATGAAGCAGAGGTTATACAAGTCATGAGTACAAACCCCATGCACTTTCTGCATCCGGATATTTCTCCGGGACAAAAGCTAAAATTAAACGTATAAGATTCCTCCCCTTTTTTAAGGGCAAAATATGCTATAATAGGGGAATCCTACAGAAAAAATGCAGCCAGTTAACGGCTGCTTTCTTCATTATGTATGAACTTACATTTTTTAACGCAGTAAGGTGATGAGTGTGGCAAAGAAAAAAAGAAAATCGAGAAAAAAACAGGCAAAACAGCTCAACATAAAATACGAATTAAACGGATTGCTGTGCATTGCTATCTCAATTATCGCCATTTTGCAGCTTGGTGTAGTGGGACAAACCTTTATCTACTTGTTCCGTTTTTTCGCTGGTGAGTGGTTTATTTTATGCTTGTTAGGCTTGTTTGTTTTAGGGGTTTCACTATTTTGGAAGAAAAAAACGCCGAGTCTTTTAACGAGACGAAAGGCGGGGCTGTACTGCATCATTGCAAGCATATTGCTGCTTTCTCATGTGCAGCTGTTTAAAAATTTGACGAACAGAGGGTCTATTGAGTCTGCCAGCGTGATCCGCAATACATGGGAATTATTTTTAATGGACATGAATGGGAGCTCTGCTTCACCTGATTTAGGCGGGGGGATGATCGGGGCGCTTCTGTTTGCGGCTTCACACTTTTTGTTTGCATCTACTGGTTCTCAAATTATGGCGATTGTAATGATTTTGATCGGATTGATTCTGGTCACAGGGCGCTCTCTTCAAGAAACGCTGAAAAAGTGGATGAGCCCGATCGGCCGTTTCATCAAAGAACAATGGTTTGCTTTTATTGATGACATGAAATCAGTCAAAACAAATATGAAATCATCGAAAAAGGCGAAAGCCAATACCAGCAAAAAACAAAAGCCGGCTCGCAGAAAACAGCAAATGGAGCCAGAGCCCACTGCTGAAGAAGAGGAGCAGGAGATGGTATCGCCTCTCATTCATTCAGAGCCGATTATCTCAAGCTTTTCAGACCGGAATGAATCGGAAGAGGCTCCGGCAGCTGCAGAAAAACAAATTGAACCGGTCACAGAACCGCTTCAGGAAAATCAGTCCGAGGCTGACCATAATGAAACGGCAGTTGCTCCGCCAATGACCTTTACAGAACTTGAAAATAAAGATTATCAGATGCCGTCATTAGATTTATTAGCCGATCCAATGCATACCGGCCAGCAGGCTGATAAAAAAAATATTTATGAAAATGCGAGGAAGCTCGAACGCACCTTCCAAAGCTTCGGCGTAAAGGCAAAAGTGACACAGGTTCATCTGGGGCCGGCTGTCACGAAATATGAAGTGTATCCGGATGTCGGAGTAAAGGTCAGTAAAATAGTCAACCTAAGTGACGATTTAGCGCTTGCGTTAGCTGCAAAAGACATCAGGATTGAGGCGCCTATTCCAGGTAAATCTGCCATTGGGATAGAAGTTCCAAACGCGGAAGTGGCTATGGTATCGCTGAAGGAAGTGCTTGAGTCAAAACTTAATGACCGACCTGATGCAAAACTGTTAATCGGACTTGGCCGTAATATTTCGGGCGAAGCCGTGCTTGCTGAATTAAACAAAATGCCTCATTTGCTTGTCGCAGGCGCGACCGGGAGCGGAAAAAGTGTCTGTGTCAACGGCATTATCACAAGTATTTTGATGCGCGCTAAACCGCATGAAGTGAAAATGATGATGATTGACCCAAAAATGGTTGAGCTGAATGTGTACAATGGAATTCCGCATTTGCTTGCTCCGGTGGTAACTGATCCGAAAAAAGCTTCACAAGCTTTGAAAAAAGTTGTCAATGAAATGGAACGGCGGTACGAACTGTTTTCTCATACAGGAACTAGAAATATTGAAGGGTACAATGATTATATTAAACGCTCCAATAATGAGGGAGAGGCAAAACAGCCAGAGCTGCCGTATATCGTGGTTATTGTGGACGAGCTAGCTGATCTTATGATGGTAGCTTCATCTGATGTTGAAGACTCGATTACGAGATTGTCCCAAATGGCGCGGGCTGCCGGCATCCATCTTATTATTGCGACACAGCGCCCGTCAGTTGACGTCATTACAGGGGTCATCAAGGCAAATATTCCGTCACGAATCGCATTCAGTGTCTCTTCACAGACGGATTCAAGGACCATTCTGGATATGGGGGGCGCTGAGAAGCTTCTGGGACGCGGAGATATGCTGTTTTTACCTGTAGGGGCTAATAAACCTGTCCGCGTACAAGGAGCATTTTTGTCAGACGAAGAAGTAGAGCAGGTCGTGGATCATGTCATTACGCAGCAAAAAGCTCAATATCAGGAAGAAATGATTCCTGAGGAAATAACGGAAACACATACTGAGGTTACCGATGACCTCTATGATGAAGCCGTCGAATTAATTGTCGGCATGCAGACTGCATCCGTATCGATGCTGCAAAGACGGTTCAGAATCGGGTATACAAGAGCGGCACGTCTGATAGATGCAATGGAAGAACGCGGCGTAGTTGGCCCGTATGAAGGCAGCAAACCAAGGGAAGTCTTAATATCAAAAGAAAAACATGATGAGCTCTCTTCTTAGAGGAAGAGAGCTCGGTAACAATAATAACATTATGTAAACTGTACACCTTGCTGTTTATTTTTTCGACAAAACATGATATAGTTGTCCCAATTGTTCAATAATTTTTATTGAAGGTGGTTTACGGAGGGGAAACATGTCTACAAAAGCTGATAATCGGCACTTGTATTTAAAAGTGATTGAACGAATTAAAGAGGATATTAAAAATGGAATCTACACTGAGAAAGAAAAGCTCCCTTCAGAATTTGAGCTTTCCAAAAAGCTTGGTGTCAGCCGGGCAACTTTGCGTGAAGCACTACGGATATTGGAAGAAGAGCATGTGATTATCAGAAGGCATGGTGTAGGAACTTTTGTCCATTCTAAGCCGTTATTTCTTTCGGGCATTGAACAGCTGAACAGTGTAACCAAAATGATTGAACAGGCTAATATGATCCCAGGAACAATCTTTCTTTCATCTCAAGTGCTTATGCCGACTGATGATGATATCAAGAGATTTCATCTGACATCAGGCCAGGAAGTTTTTTATCTTGAACGTGTCAGAACGGCAAATGGACAGCCGATTGTGTATTGTATTGACAAAATTCCGATGGATATACTGCCGGATTCTTTTTCTCACCAGCAAGAGTCTATGTTTGACCTGCTTGAGAAAAATTCAGGCTCTGTCATCAGCTATGCCGTAACCGATATTGAGCCGATCGGCTATCATGATACGATTTCTCCAGTGCTGGAATGTGATCCGGAAACAGCTCTTTTACTGTTAAAACAAACGCATTATGATCAGCATGATAAACCGGTGCTTTATTCATTAAATTATTTCAGAGCAGACAAATTCAGATTCCATGTTTTGCGTAAACGATTCTAAAACAGACGCCTGTGATGTGTCTGTTTTTTTATTGCCTGGTTTATGTTTCTTTGTACATACTTTCAATGTGGTTAACGCAAGATATAAAGGATGACAAAGTGAATGGGTGAAAATGTTGAAAGAAAAAATAGGAATGAAAAATATTATTGCTTTGGCTTCCGTACCGCTTGTTATGACATTAGGGAACTCCATGCTGATTCCCGTGCTTCCGATGATGGAGAAAAAGCTGTCGGTCAATTCATTTCAAGTATCATTAATTATCACTGTATATTCGGTGGTAGCGATCATTTGCATTCCGATCGCGGGGTACCTGTCGGATAGATTTGGCAGAAAAAAAGTGCTGCTCCCATGCCTTCTTATTGCGGGAATAGGGGGAGCTGTGGCTGCTTTTGCTTCGACATATATAGACAATCCTTATGCTATGATCTTGGCTGGACGGGTTCTTCAAGGCATCGGATCAGCAGGGGCAGCACCCATCGTCATGCCGTTTATCGGCGATCTGTTTAAGGGAGATGATGAAAAGGTCAGTGCCGGTCTTGGCGATATTGAAACCGCTAACACCTCGGGAAAAGTGCTGAGTCCCATACTGGGCGCTTTACTTGCATCCTGGTACTGGTTCGTCCCGTTTTGGTTTATTCCGTTTTTCTGTTTGATCAGCTTTTTGCTTGTATTGTTTTTGGTGGAGAAGCCTGAAGAAGATGAGGATGCACCTACAATTTCAGAGTTCCTCAAGAATGTGCGGAAAATCTTTAAACAGGATGGACGCTGGCTCTACACAGTTTTTATTATTGGATGCGTCATTATGTTTTTATTATTTGGCGTATTATTTTACTTATCAGATACGCTAGAGAATAAATATACAATTGACGGAGTGGCCAAAGGCGGGCTGCTGGCGATACCTCTTTTATTCCTGTCCAGCAGTTCTTTTATAGCGGGTAAAAAGATCGGCAAAGATAAGGGAAGAATGAAATTTTGCGTCGTTACAGGGATGATTATGTTAAGCCTGTCTTTTATCGGCTTGTGGTGGAACCACAGTTTTTATTTTTTGTTTATCTTTTTAAGTTTTGGGGGAATTGGAATCGGAATGGCGCTTCCTGCTTTAGATGCGCTGATAACGGAAGGGATTGAAAGTGAGGAATGCGGAACAATTTCTTCATTTTACAATAGTATGCGCTTTATTGGAGTAGCTCTCGGGCCGCCTGTGTTTGCGGCATTGATGTCTAATGCAAGCTGGCTTATCTTCATTCTCTCTGCGTTTTGCGGGATTATTTCTTTATTTCTGGTGCTCTTTAATGTAGATGCTAAAAAAAGTGAAGAAGAAAAAAACTTAGGGACGGTTTGACAAACCGTCTTTTTTTGCTGAGAAAAATCGGCAGAAAACTTGTGTAAGACAAGTAATTGATTCGCATTTCGTAAAAGCATGAAGAGGCAACAAGGATCATGACAGCATAAACAGCGGAAGAACAATTAATACGCAAGAGGTTATTGTTTCCTTATAAATCCTACAGTTGCTATAATTACATGAAAGAGTGTTTCTGCGAATGCTGAAATTTGGTCATAATACATACTAATAAGAAATGAACGAAGGAGGTTTCACATGTCATATGTCAATGAAGTCAAAACAAAGCACGGCGGTTTAACCGCACATATTGTAGAAACAGAAAAATTTAAAACCGTCTCGCTTATCTTTAAAATGCTGGCGCCCTTAACAAAGGAGCAAGTTACGAAAAGAGCGCTGTTCCCGCATGTGCTGCTTCGCGGAACAGAAAGCCGTCCGAAAACTGCAGATTTACGTTCTTATCTGGATGAACTGTACGGCACGTCTGTTTCGGCTGATCTCTCGAAAAAAGGTGAACAGCATGTGATTACATTCAGACTTGAAATTCCGAATGAAAAATATTTAAAAGATCAGACGCCTCTCCTTGAAAAAGGGCTCCAGCTTCTCGCAGAAATCGTCTTTTCACCTGCTTTAGAAGCAGGCGTTTTTCAATCGCAATATGTGGATCAAGAAAAACGAACGCTGAAGCAGAGAATTCAAGCGGTTTATGATGATAAAATGCGTTACTCTAATCTAAGGCTTATACAGGAAATGTGTAAAAATGAACCTTACTCGCTGCACGTTAATGGAGAGATCGACGATGTTGATGCCATTACGGCCGATCAATTATATGAAACATACCGAAACGCGATCCAAAAAGACCAGCTTGATCTATATGTCGTCGGCGATGTTGACAGGAAACAAGTGCAAGCTGCTATTGATCAATATTTTCACACAGAGGAACGCGCTCTGGAAACATTTGTGAACAACCATTCTGAACAACCTGAGCCTAAAGAAGTCATTGATGAAGAAGACGTCAAACAAGGCAAGCTGAATATTGGCTATCGGACCAATATTACTTTTACGGATCAGGATTATTCAGCTTTACAAGTTTTTAACGGAATGTTCGGCGGCTTTTCTCATTCCAAGCTTTTCATTAATGTTCGGGAAAAAGCCAGTCTCGCTTATTACGCAGCCTCCCGTATCGATAGCTTTAAAGGCTTATTAATGGTGATGTCAGGAATAGAAGTAAAAAACTACAAACAAGCCGTTTCTATTATTGCCGAGCAATTTCAGGCTATGAAAAACGGGGAGTTCAGTGAGGAAGACATCTCTCAGACGAAAGCCATGATTCGGAATCAGGTGCTGGAAACCATTGATACTGCGTATGGTTTATCTGAATTTTTATATCAGCAGGCCGCTGCCCAAGTCGATATTCCGATCGAAGATTTCCTTGCCAATATTGAGCGGGTGACAAAAGAGGATATCATAAAAGTCGGCGAAAAAATTCAGCTTGATACGACTTACTTCTTAAAAGGGACGGAGGGTGCATCTTGATAAAACCAATCGAATTTGAACAGCTTCAGGAGACGCTGTATCATGAAAAAATGTCAAACGGCCTAGACGTATACGTTTTGCCGAAAAAAGGCTTCAACAAGACGTATGCGGTATTCACAACAAAGTACGGGTCTATCGATAATCAGTTTGTCCCTCTTGGAAAAGACGAGATGGTTCATGTCCCCGATGGGATTGCCCATTTTCTTGAACATAAGCTGTTTGAAAAAGCTGATGGAGATGTTTTTCAAGATTTCAGTAAACAGGGCGCCTCTGCCAATGCGTTTACGTCATTTACAAGAACGGCTTATCTTTTCTCGAGCACGTCAAACGTGGAACGCAATTTGGAAACACTGATTGATTTTGTGCAGGACCCTTATTTTACAGAAAAAACAGTAGAAAAGGAAAAAGGGATTATCGGCCAGGAAATTAACATGTATGATGATAATCCTGACTGGAGGCTGTACTTCGGGGTGATTGAAAACATGTACAAAGATCATCCTGTCAAAATTGATATAGCCGGAACGGTAGAAAGTATATCCCATATCACTAAGGACCTTCTTTATGAATGTTATGAGACGTTTTACCATCCGAGCAACATGCTCCTCTTTATAGTCGGCCCTGTTGATCCTGAAGCGATCATTTCTCAGGTAAGAGAAAATCAGGGAAGAAAACCGTATACAGATCAGCCGGAAATTAAACGGGAAGAAGTAAAAGAGCAAGAAGCTGTTTTCCGGAAAGAAAAAGAAATTAAAATGAATGTTCAGGGACCGAAATGTCTCGTCGGACTGAAATCAAAGCATCCGTATAGATTAGGGAAAGAGCTGCTCAAGCATGAACTTGCAATGAACCTATTGCTGGAATCTTTGTTCGGCAAAAGCTCTGCCCAATATGAATCCCTTTATGAAAAAGGGTATATAGATGAAACGTTCAGCTTTGATTTTACGGCTGAATATGGGTTCGGTTTTGCGGCCATCGGTGGGGACACGCCTGAACCGGATAAATTGGCTGAAGACATTTCAAGCAATCTGCTTTGTGCCGGTGAAATCATCACCGCTGAGAAGATTGAACTTGCCAGAAAGAAAAAAATCGGGTCATTTTTAAAGGCATTAAACTCACCTGAATACATCGCTAACCAATTCACTCGCTATGCATTTTTGGAGATGAGCCTGTTTGATATCGTAACTGTTCTCGAGCAGATCACCCTTGAGGATGTGCAGCAAATCATACAAGAGGAAATTGCTGAGGATAGACTGACTGTCTGCAAAGTGGTTCCTAAATCTTAACATGCATCCCTCCAATGTGAGGGGTGTTTTTCTGCGGAAAGAAGGAAAGAGGATGAAAAAAACAGCATTAGTCACCGGGGCAAGCGGCGGTATTGGCAAAAGCATAAGTGAATCGCTTGCAGCAGAGGGGTATGATCTGCTTTTGCACTACAATCAGAATGAAGACGCGGCAGCAGAGCTTGCTGAAAAACTGAAACGGGCGTTTGGCATAGATGCTAATATTTTGCAAGGAGATCTCTCCACTCCGAATGGCGCTGATGAACTATCAAAATCAATTGTTCAGCCGGTTGATGCGATCGTTTTAAACAGCGGCAGAAGCCATTTCGGGCTGATTACTGATGTAGATAATGCTACGGTACAGGAAATGGTTCAGCTGCATGTGGCAAGTCCTTACATTTTGACGAGAAACCTTCTTCCAAGCATGATCCGAAACAAAACGGGAGCGATTGTGGCAGTCAGCTCTATTTGGGGAGAGACTGGCGCATCGTGTGAGGTGCTGTACAGCATGGCAAAGGGAGCACAGCACTCGTTTGTAAAAGGACTGGCTAAGGAGCTGGCTCCAAGCGGTATCAGGGTCAATGCAGTAGCACCTGGTGCTGTAGATACCAACATGATGAATCAATTCAGTCCGGATGAATTGGAAGAGATCGCTGATGAGATCCCGATCGGCCGGCTTGCACAGCCGAAAGAAATTGCCGAGGCGGTAGCATTTCTCCTGTCTGAAAAAGCTTCCTATATTACTGGACAGATTCTGTCTGTTAACGGGGGCTGGCACTGCTGATGCAAAATAAAATGTGTATAGTTTCTTTTAAGAAGGACAAAATAATTTTGTAACTTCACATGAAATGGAGGAAACTCACATGTCAGTATTAGAAAACTGGGATAGTTGGAAGAATTTCCTTGGTGATCGTTTGAACTATGCGCAAGATAAAGGCATGAGTCAGGACACCATCACTGACCTTGCTACAGAAATCGGCGGTTACCTGGCTAATGAAGTGGATTCTAAGAACGAGCAGGAAAAAGTGCTGGCAGATCTTTGGAGCGTAGCATCTAAAGAAGAACAGCATGCCATTGCCAATATGATGGTTAAGCTTGTTGAAAATAACAGCACTCATTAAGAAGAGAGGAGATTCTTCCTCTCTTTTTTATGTTTTCCTCATCACAGCAACATTCTTCTTTCTAATTAGAGAAAAATGCTTTATGATAAAGGAAGGTAAAAATTTGCCACAATGAAGGGGGTATATCATTTGGCAAAGCTCGAATGGTATTTTGAATATGAAATTCAAGTGAACCGCCCCGGACTGCTCGGGGATATTTCATCTCTTCTCGGGATGCTTTCTATTAACATCGTAACGATAAACGGCGTCGATCTTTCCAGAAGGGGAATGCTGCTCAGGTGCCGCCATATAGATCAAATTAAACGATTAGAATCAATCTTAAAAACGATGGAAACAATTAAAGTAACGAAGCTGAGGGAACCAAGGCTTCGCGATCGTCTCGCCGTGCGACACGGCCGGTACATCCAGAGGGATGCCGATGATAAGAAAACATTCCGCTTTGAACGGGACGAGCTGGGCCTATTAGTCGATTTTATGGCCGAACTGTTCAAAAAAGAAGGCCATAAATTAATCGGAATCCGGGGAATGCCGCGCGTCGGGAAAACGGAGTCAATTGTAGCTTCCAGCGTATGCGCCAGCAAAAGGTGGCTGTTTGTGTCATCTACCTTGCTGAAACAAACAATCAGAAGCCAGCTGATTGCCGATGAATACAGCACTGAAAATGTCTTTATCGTTGACGGGATTGTGTCGACAAGAAGAGGGTCTGAACGCCATCTGCAGCTGGTGAGGGAAATCATGAGGCTGCCTGCTACAAAAGTGGTGGAGCATCCGGACATATTCGTTCAAAATACAGAGTATACACTAGATGACTTTGATTATATTATTGAACTGAGAAATGATCCTGATGAGGTTATTACATATGAACATGCTGAAGAACCCCAACTGTTTGATCAATCCGGGTTTTCAAGCTTTGATTTTTAAAATTGGAAGGTGTTTGTTGTGACTGAACTAGGAATCCGGCTGAAAGAAGCCAGAGAGGAAAAAGCAATGTCATTGGATGATCTCCAAGCGGCAACTAAGATTCAAAAAAGGTATTTAACCGCCTTGGAGGAAGGAAATTATGACATTATTCCGGGTAAGTTTTATGTCCGGGCTTTCATCAAACAATATGCGGAAGCCGTCGGGCTTGATGCTGAACAATTGTTTGAAGAGTATAAAAAAGATATCCCGAATACGTATCATGACGATGTGTCTGAAAAAATCTCCGGCATGAATATGCAGAAGGAAATGCCAAAGCCTGCCTCTAAGGCGCTGGAATTGCTGCCTACAATACTTGTGATTCTCGGCGTGATTGTCGTGATCGCCATTGTTTACGCTATAATTCAGTTTGCGAATCATAAAAACGATGATAATAGCAACGCGGCATCAGAAAAATCAATCACGAAAAGTGAAAGCAAGTATGAGATCCCTAAGGATTCGACGCTGAAAGAGAATCAAACCAACAGCTCTGCAAAAGAGACAGACACAAAAAAAGAAACGAAAGACAAAGAAGATAAAAAAGAAGACAGTGACAGTAACAAACTAGAGATGAAAGCAACTGGCACTGAAGGATCTGTAACAACGTATGAAGTGTCCGGCGCCGATAAAATCGAGCTAGAGCTGAAGGCTTCAGACAGCTCTTGGATTCGAGTGCGCGATGAAAACAGCAGCTCTCTCAAAGAGGGTACACTGAAAAAAGACGAAACGTATAAAAAAGACATAACAGATCAGAAACAAGTTGAAATCCGCACAGGATATGCACCTAACCTGAAAATCAAAATCAACGGTGAGGTTCTGTCGTATAAACTTGATCCTAAAGAAGTGATGGCACAAACAATAAAGATTGTAAATAAAAAGGAAGAAAAGTCATCTTAATCACCAGATGACTTTTCTTCACGTCCGAGTATGAAACTGGAGGGGCTTTATGTTTAACTTACCGAATAAAATCACACTAGCAAGAATTGCATTAATCCCGATCTTCATGATTATCATGCTGGCGCCGTTTGACTGGGGCAGGCTCGATTTTGGAGACAAATCCATTCCGGTCACACACTTAGCGGGCGCTATTTTGTTTATTATTGCATCGACGACAGATTGGATAGATGGTTATTATGCCCGCAAACTGAACCTTGTTACAAACTTTGGAAAATTTCTCGATCCGCTTGCGGACAAACTTCTCGTATCGGCAGCGTTAATTATCCTTGTGCAATTTGATCTTGCTCCCGCTTGGATGGTCATTGTGATTATCAGCCGGGAGTTTGCCGTAACAGGTTTAAGGCTTGTATTAGCCGGAACGGGAGAAGTAGTAGCTGCGAATATGCTTGGTAAAATTAAAACATGGGCTCAAATTATCGCAGTATCTGCATTGCTTCTTCACAATCTTCCGTTTGAGCTTGTGTCATTTCCGTTCGCTGACCTGGCGTTATGGGTAGCCGTATTCTTTACCGTTGTATCTGGGTGGGACTATTTCGCTAAAAACTGGGAAGCGCTAAAAACATCTAACTAAGAAAGAAGGACATACGTGATGGAATTTCCAAAAAAAGCAGAAATTATTGCAGTAGGTTCAGAGCTCTTGCTTGGTCAGATTGCCAATACAAATGCTCAATTTATCAGCAAACAGCTGGCAGAAATCGGAGTAAACGTATTCTACCATACAGCAGTCGGTGATAATCCGGAGCGACTGAAGCAGGTCATCCGCATTGCTGAAGAGCGCTCTGATTTTATTATTTTTTCAGGAGGACTCGGACCGACAAAAGATGATTTAACAAAAGAAACGATAGCTAATGTGCTGGGACGCCCGCTCGTTTTAAATGATGAGGCGTTTCAATCCATTGAGGATTATTTCAAACGAACAAAACGCACGATGTCACCTAATAACCGAAAACAAGCGCTTGTCATCGAAGGATCTGACGTACTGGCAAATCACTTTGGAATGGCGCCGGGAATGCTTACAGAGCATGATTCACGCTTTTATATGCTTCTTCCCGGACCGCCGAGTGAATTGCGTCCGATGTTTGAAAATGAGGCTAAACCGCTTCTTCTTAAAAAGATGGGCTCAAATGAAAAAATTGTGTCAACGGTTCTTCGCTTCTTCGGTATCGGCGAATCTCAGCTAGAAGCTGATTTAGAAGATATCATTGATGCACAGACGAACCCGACGATTGCTCCGTTGGCAGCGGATGGAGAGGTGACGCTGCGCCTGACAGCGAAACATGCCGATGAAAAAGAAACAGAGCGTTTGTTAAAAGAAACAGAAGCCGTTATTTTAGAACGTGTCGGTGAATTTTTCTATGGCTACGACGATACATCGCTTGTGAAAGAGCTATCTAAAGCATGTAAGGAAAAAGGCATCACGCTTTCTGCCGCAGAAAGCTTTACCGGCGGGCTGTTTTCTGAATGGCTGACAGACCTTAGCGGCGCTTCAGCGTTGTTTTCCGGCGGCGTCGTTTGCTATTCAAACGAAGTGAAGCAAAATGTGCTCGGCGTCAATAAGGAAACATTGGACCGTTTCGGCGCAGTCAGCGAGCAATGCGCATCTGAGCTCGCAAAGGGTGTTCAGCAGCTCACTGGAAGCGATATTGGCATTAGCTTTACCGGTGTTGCCGGCCCTGATACTCAAGAAGGCCATGCACCTGGACATGTGTTTATTGGTATTTCTGCAGATGGAAAAGAAGAGGTTCACGAGTTTCACTTTGCGGGCTCCAGAACAGGAATTAGAAAACGTGCTGCTAAATATGGCTGCCATTTAATTTTAAAACTGTTAGAGCAAAAATAATGTTTTCAGCACACTATCCTCCTCAAAAAACATGATTTCTCCGGATCATTATGATATTTTGGTAGAATTCAGGCCAAGAAAAAATCCGAATATGCGTTCGCTTTTTTCTTGGCAAATCCCTTCAAACAGGGTATAGTATATGTAGTGGTAACATAAAGGAGGAAAAAATAGAATGAGTGATCGTCAGGCAGCCTTAGATATGGCTCTTAAACAAATAGAAAAGCAGTTCGGCAAAGGTTCCATTATGAAACTGGGAGAAAAGACAGATACAAGAATTTCTACTGTTCCAAGCGGCTCCCTCGCTCTTGATACGGCACTGGGAATAGGCGGGTATCCCCGAGGACGGATTATTGAAGTATACGGTCCTGAAAGCTCAGGTAAAACAACTGTGGCGCTCCATGCCATTGCTGAGGTTCAGCAGCAGGGAGGACAAGCTGCGTTTATCGATGCGGAGCATGCGCTAGACCCGGTATACGCACAAAAACTCGGTGTCAATATCGAAGAGCTTTTACTGTCTCAGCCTGATACAGGCGAGCAGGCGCTTGAAATTGCAGAAGCATTGGTTCGAAGCGGTGCAGTTGACATCGTCGTTGTCGACTCTGTAGCGGCGCTCGTTCCGAAAGCGGAAATTGAAGGCGACATGGGAGATTCACATGTTGGTTTGCAGGCGCGTTTAATGTCTCAAGCGCTCCGTAAGCTTTCAGGGGCCATCAACAAATCGAAGACAATCGCGATTTTCATTAACCAAATTCGTGAAAAAGTCGGCGTTATGTTCGGAAACCCGGAAACGACTCCCGGCGGCCGTGCGCTGAAATTCTACTCTTCCGTTCGTCTTGAAGTACGCCGTGCTGAACAGCTGAAACAAGGCAACGACGTTATGGGGAATAAAACGAGAATCAAAGTCGTGAAAAACAAAGTAGCTCCTCCGTTCCGTACAGCTGAGGTTGATATTATGTATGGAGAAGGTATCTCAAAAGAAGGCGAAATCATTGATCTCGGAACTGAACTTGATATCGTGCAAAAAAGCGGTTCATGGTACTCTTATGAAGAAGAGCGTCTTGGCCAAGGCCGGGAAAATGCCAAACAATTCTTAAAAGAAAATAAAGATATCATGCTGATGATTCAGGAGCAAATTCGTGAACATTACGGCTTAGATAATAACGGAGTAGTACAGCAGCAGGCGGAAGAGACACAGGAAGAACTCGAATTTGAAGAATAAAAATAAAATGAATTTGAAATAATAAAAAAGGCAGAGTGCAAACTCTGCCTTTTTTTCTTTTGTATTTTCTGCAAAATAATGATAAATAAATTGGTTCATTTGACAACTTTTATAGTAGTTCATACGTCTAACAAAACGTGTGCATTTGAAATTAGATTGGGAGGATAAAATGGATGACAAGCCCCACTCGCAGAAGAACTGCGACGCGCAGACGCAGAAAACTAAATAAAAGAGGCAAATTTTTGTTTGGTATGTTGGCCGCAATCATTTGTTTCACGATTTGGAATGCCGTTCATCGAGAGGATGAAGAAGCCGAACCATCTCAAGAAGCTGCAGCGGTTTCTGATACCGGTCAGAAGCAAGCTGATCAGAAGAAAAACAAAGCCAAAAAAACAGAGGAACAAATCAAAACAGTGGACCGCAATCCAAAAATCAGCAGTTATTTAAAAGAGATTGGCTTCAGCGGGACAGCCATGATCGTCAGAAACGGAGAAGTCGAATTAAATAAAGGTTTTGGCTATGCGGACCGCAAGCATCACATAAAAAATAATCCTGCGACAACTTTTTATATCGGATCATCACAAAAAGCGCTAATAGCAACCGCTATTCTGCAGCTTGAGGAGAAAGGAAAACTCCAGACAAGTGATCCGGTCAGCATGTATTTACCCCATTTTCCCAACGGAAAGAATATTACATTAAAGAATCTGCTTACTCATACATCGGGAATAAACGGACATGTTGAAGGGAATGGCGCGATCACTCCTGATGACTTAATAAAAGACATCGAACAGCAAGGAATCAAACGTCAGCCTGGAATGTGGGACTATCAGGATTCTAACTATTCAGTTCTCGCTTATCTTGTTGCTGAAGTGAGCGGCGAGTCTTATGAACAATACATAAAGAATCATATTTTTAAGCCGGCGGGGATGACGCATTCGGGTTTTTACAAGACATATGATAAGCAGCCTTATCCAGCTGTCGGCTATAAGCTGGAAGGCAGCAGAGCCATTACACCGTATATGCTCGATTTATCTCAGATGTATGGAGCAGGCGATATATATATGAGTGCTACAGATATGTACAAATTTGACAAAGCGCTGATAGACGGCAAGCTTTACTCGCAAGAAAGCTATGAAAAAATGTTCACACCAGGAAGCAGTTCCACATACGGAATGGGGTTTTATGTTGCTCCCGGAAGCTATTCAAACCACGGAGTCATGCCTGGCTTTAACGTATTGAACAGCTTCAGCAAATCCGGACAAACCGTTGTTGTTTTGTTGTCAAATATTCAAAATAACGCTAAACTTGGACAAGTGAACAATAAAATATACCAGCTTCTAAATCAGGAGTAATTTACGATCTGTTTTTTCAAAAGATAGGCGGATTCATGTTCGGCACGGTAAATGGGGGCGGCTCGGCAAACGTTAAGCTGGCAAGCTTGACAAGTATTTCCGACACAATTACAATGAAGTTGTAACATTTGTTTTTTTAACATGATTGTTAAACCATTTAAACTTGACAAGGGCGATGAAACTTTCATTCCCTGTGAAGGTTCTGTATGTTGAGAAAACTAGACAATGTACATGCCGACACTTATTTTGAGCAACAACCAAGTTCATAGCAAGAGGAGGTGAAAGTATGACCCCAATTATGATGGTTCTCATCTCCATTTTGCTGATTCTACTCGGTTTAGTTGTTGGCTACTATGTTCGTAAAACCATTGCCGAAGCGAAAATTGCAGGCGCACGCGGTGCAGCCGAGCAAATTCTTGAAGATGCAAAGCGTGATGCTGAAGCACTGAAAAAAGAAGCTCTGCTTGAAGCAAAGGATGAAATCCACAAACTTCGAATAGATGCTGAACAAGAAGTTCGTGAAAGACGAAATGAGCTTCAAAAACAAGAAAACCGTTTACTCCAAAAGGAGGAAAACCTTGATCGCAAACATGAGGGAATTGATAAACGGGAAGCGATGTTGGAGAAGAAAGATCATTCTCTGAATGAACGACAACAACATATTGAAGAGATGGAAAGCAAAGTGGATGAGATGATTCGTATGCAGCAGTCAGAGTTGGAACGAATTTCGAGTCTGACTCGTGACGAAGCGAAACAAATCATTCTTGACCGGGTTGAAAACGAGCTTTCACATGACATCGCCATCATGACAAAAGAAACTGAGAACCGTGCGAAAGAAGAGGCTGATAAAAAAGCGAAAAACATTCTTTCACTTGCCTTACAGCGCTGCGCAGCGGACCACGTTGCCGAAACAACGGTATCAGTTGTCAATCTTCCAAATGATGAGATGAAAGGACGTATCATCGGCCGGGAAGGGCGTAACATTCGTACGCTTGAAACGCTGACAGGTATTGACCTGATTATCGATGATACCCCTGAAGCTGTCATTCTGTCCGGATTTGATCCGATCAGACGTGAAACAGCAAGGATTGCTCTTGATAAACTCGTTCAGGATGGCCGTATTCATCCGGCACGGATTGAAGAAATGGTTGAAAAATCTCGCCGCGAGGTCGATGACTACATTCGTGAGATGGGTGAGCAAACGACATTTGAGGTTGGCGTTCACGGCCTCCACCCAGATCTGATCAAGATTCTCGGCCGCTTAAAGTTCCGTACAAGCTACGGTCAAAATGTGCTTAAGCATTCCATGGAAGTCGCATTCTTGGCCGGGCTGATGGCATCGGAGCTTGGAGAAGATGCAAAGCTTGCGAAACGGGCGGGACTCCTTCATGACATCGGAAAAGCAATTGACCATGAAGTAGAAGGAAGCCACGTTGAAATCGGAGTCGAGCTTGCGACTAAATATAAAGAGCACCCAGTCGTAATTAACAGTATTGCATCACACCATGGGGACGAGGAGCCGACTTCCATTATCGCTGTGCTGGTAGCTGCAGCAGATGCGCTTTCCGCTGCAAGACCTGGCGCGAGAAGTGAGACGCTCGAGAACTACATTCGAAGACTTGAAAAGCTCGAAGAAATTTCTGAGTCCTACGAAGGTGTTGAAAAATCATTTGCGATTCAGGCTGGACGTGAAGTGCGTATTATGGTGAAGCCGGATTCAATAAATGATCTTGAAGCCCATCGCCTGGCGCGAGATATCCGCAAACGAATTGAGGACGAGCTCGATTATCCAGGTCATATTAAAGTGACAGTCATTAGAGAAACTCGAGCCGTAGAGTATGCAAAATAAAGTGATGCGCTAAGCATCACTTTATTTTTTTGACGGCTGAGGAATAGAAAGGATTTACAAAATGAGAATTTTATTTATCGGAGATGTTGTCGGGTCACCGGGCCGCGACATGGTAAAAGAGTATGTGCCCAAGCTGAAATCAAAATACAAGCCGCATTTTACCATTATAAATGGCGAAAATGCCGCACATGGAAAAGGCTTAACAGAAAAAATCTATCACAGTTTGATACAGTCTGGCGCAGATGCAATCACGATGGGAAACCATACTTGGGACAAAAAAGAAATTTTCGATTTTATCGACGATGTCCCGAACTTAGTCCGTCCCGCAAACTTTCCGGAGGGCACACCGGGGAAAGGGATCACATATGTGAAAGCAAACGGTAAAGAACTTGCCGTTATGAACTTACAAGGCCGTACATTTTTACCGCCGCTCGATGATCCGTTTTTAAAAGCGGATGAATTAATTGCCGAAGCTGCTAAAAGAACACCGTACATTTTTATCGACTTCCATGCGGAAGCGACAAGTGAAAAGCTCGCACTCGGCTGGTACACGGATGGACGGGCATCTGCTGTAGTAGGAACTCACACTCATGTGCAAACAGCGGACAACCGCATTTTGCCGAAGGGCACGGCATATATTACGGATGTAGGTATGACCGGTCCATATGACGGTATACTGGGGATGGACAGAGAAACGATTATCAAGCGTTTTAAAACAAACCTTCCTGTGCGCTTTACTGTCGCTGAAGGAAAAACAACCCTAAGCGGAGTCGTCATCGATATAGATGATCAAACGAAAAAGGCCGTTAAAATCGAACGTATTTTAATCAATGATGATCACATGTTCTTTGAATAATTGATCACGGGTTATTTTATAAAAATATTAAAAAGAAAAGCAGGAATATAGCAACTCCTTAGTGAATATAGTAAAAATGGAAGGTAGCCCGCTATTTTTGAAAAGCATTGTGGGGATGGCTTTTTGGATAGCAACATCTAATAATGATTGTTCTAATGAACACTCACTTATCCATTGTAAAACTAAGGGGGAGCAGAAATGGAAATCTTAAAAGTTTCAGCAAAATCGAGTCCAAATTCAGTGGCAGGTGCGCTTGCAGGTGTGTTAAGAGAGCGCGGGGCCGCCGAGATTCAAGCAATTGGAGCGGGTGCTTTAAATCAAGCTGTTAAAGCTGTGGCAATTGCCAGAGGATTTGTGGCGCCGAGCGGGGTTGATTTGATTTGTATTCCAGCTTTTACTGATATTCAAATCGATGGTGAAGAAAGAACAGCGATTAAATTAATTGTGGAGCCTCGCTAAGAAAAATAAAGTATTCACAACCTGTTTGCATCATGCAAGCAGGTTGTTTTTCGTTTATTGTGATATTTTCTCTCAATAGTATTTTGATAATATAAATGAACCATATGTCACGTGTAAAAAGCATTCCGGTTTTTTTGAAAAAAATTCAGCCCATTTTTCAAGACGGATACTTTTGTATTTCCTGAGAGGACACAGCTGTTTACGATGATTCCAGATCATGGTACAATCCGGTTATAACAAGACTTTTAAAGGAGGATTGTACATGCAGAGTGGAAAGATGAAAGCTGTAATGAAAAAACACGGTGCTTTCGGCGCTGTGCTGGCTGAAGTTCCCATTCCTGAAATTGATAAGCATGAAGTTCTTATAAAAGTTAAGGCAGCTTCCATTTGCGGCACAGATGTCCATATTTATAATTGGGACCAATGGGCACGGCAGAGAATAAAAACTCCTTGTGTCTTCGGCCATGAGTTCAGCGGGATTGTCGAGGGTGTAGGCGAGAATGTCAGCAGTGTAAAAATCGGGGAGTATGTTTCTGCAGAAACGCACATTGTATGCGGCACATGCGTCCCTTGTTTAACAGGAAAGCCTCATGTGTGTAAAAATACGGCCATTATCGGAGTGGACACGGCAGGCTGTTTTGCGGAGTATGTCAAAGTGCCGGCCGAAAACGTTTGGAAGAACCCCGCGGATATGGACCCGGCGATTGCTTCCATTCAAGAGCCTTTAGGAAATGCCGTTCATACAGTCCTTGAGAGTCAGAACGCCGGAGGAACGACTGCCATTATCGGATGCGGGCCGATCGGACTTATGGCGGTAGCGGTCGCAAAAGCAGCAGGTGCAGCGCAGGTGGTCGCCATTGACAAAAATGAGTACAGATTAGCTCTCGCCAAACAAATGGGTGCCACAACGGCGGTCTGCATCGAAAAAGAAGATCCGCTCAAAATTGTAAGCGCTTTAACAGAGGGGGAAGGCGCTGATCTCGTTTGTGAGATGTCGGGTCACCCTTCAGCTATTGCACAAGGCCTTGCAATGGCTGCAAATGGCGGGAGATTTCATATTCTCAGTCTGCCGGAACATCCCGTTACCATCGATTTGACGAATAAAGTCGTGTTTAAAGGTCTTACCATCCAAGGGATCACAGGGAGAAAGATGTTTACAACATGGCGGCAGGTTTCACAATTGCTTGGTTCAAACATACTGAATCTATCGCCTATTATTACTCATCAGTTTCCATTGGAAGAATTTGAGAAAGGGTTTGAACTGATGAGAAGCGGACAGTGCGGGAAGGTTATTTTAATTCCATAAGAGGGGGATCAACATGACAAAAGAATTTGAGTTTCTAAAAGCAGAGCTTGAAAGAATGAAAGAAAACCATACATGGCAAGACGTTAAACAGGTTGAATCAATGCAGGGCCCTTCTGTTACAGTGAATCATAAAAAAGTCATTCAGCTTTCTTCTAATAATTACCTCGGATTTACTTCACACCCAAGACTCATCAAAGCTGCACAAGAGGCTGCTCAGCAATTTGGTGCCGGTACCGGTTCAGTCCGAACAATCGCCGGAACGTTTACCATGCATCAAGAGTTGGAGAAAAAGCTGGCAGCCTTTAAAAAAACAGAGGCGGCACTTGTCTTTCAATCAGGCTTTACAACAAACCAAGGTGTGCTTTCCAGCATTCTTTCAAAAGACGATATTGTCATTTCTGATGAATTAAACCATGCCTCTATCATCGATGGAATCAGATTGACAAAGGCGGATAAAAAGGTTTATCAGCATGTGGATATGAGTGATTTAGAGAAGGTGCTGAGAAAATCAATGAATTACCGCATGCGTTTGATTGTCACTGACGGCGTATTTTCAATGGATGGCAATATTGCTCCTCTGCCTGACATTGTGGAGCTCGCTGAGAAATATGACGCTTTTGTGATGGTTGATGACGCCCACGCATCCGGAGTGCTTGGCGAAAGCGGCAGAGGGACGGTAAATCATTTCGGTCTTGACGGAAGTGTTCATATTCAAGTTGGAACGTTAAGCAAGGCAATCGGAGTCTTAGGGGGATACGTTGCCGGTTCAAAGGTGTTAATCGACTACTTGCGTCATAAAGGGCGTCCGTTTTTATTTAGCACGTCGCATCCTCCGGCTGTAACTGCAGCTTGTATGGAAGCAATTGATGTCTTGCTGGAAGAGCCGGAGCATATGGAGCGTCTGTGGGAGAATACTCATTATTTTAAATCAAGGCTTATCCAAATGGGCTTTACTCTCACGCAGAGCCAAACGCCGATTTTGCCTATTTTAATAGGTAATGAGGGGGCAGCAAAGCAATTTTCTGATCAGCTCCTGTCTCAAGGTGTTTTTGCACAAAGCATTGTTTTCCCGACTGTTGCAAAAGGAAAAGCCAGAATACGTACGATTATGACAGCCGAGCACACCAAAGAAGAACTGGATCAGGCGCTTGATGCCATCGAAAAGACAGCAAAGGAGCTTCAACTATTGTAGGGAGAAGGGAACACTCTTCTCCCTTTCATTCCTTATTGATTATTATTCTCAATGAGTGTACAATGATAGGTTGCCAGTTGTGCGGAGCTTCAATAACCTTTATACTGGAGGGTGGAAGTTTGGTTTGAAAGGAGAAATATCATATGAATGAAAAGCAAAAATTAGAGAGCGGACAAGTTAATCCATCGGACAAAAAATCCGAGAAGGATTACAGCAAGTACTTTGAAGCTGTCTACATTCCGCCTTCTTTAAAAGATGCGAAAAAACGCGGCAAAGAAGCCGTTACTTATCATAATGACTTTAAAATTTCTGAAGAATTCAAAGGCATGGGTGAAGGAAGAAAATTCTATATCCGGACGTACGGCTGCCAAATGAACGAACATGATACAGAAGTAATGGCAGGGATCTTTATGGCTCTTGGCTATGAAGCGACAAACTCTGTTGACGATGCCAATGTCATTCTGTTAAATACATGTGCAATCCGTGAGAATGCGGAAAACAAGGTGTTCGGTGAGCTTGGACACTTAAAAGCACTCAAAAAAAATAACCCGGATCTTATCTTAGGCGTTTGCGGCTGTATGTCACAAGAGGAATCAGTCGTTAACAGGATTTTGAAAAAACATCCGTTTGTCGATATGATTTTCGGGACGCATAATATCCATCGTCTGCCGGAGCTATTGTCTGAAGCATACCTTTCAAAAGAAATGGTCATAGAAGTTTGGTCCAAGGAAGGCGACGTCATAGAAAACCTTCCGAAAGTCCGCAACGGAAAAATTAAGGGCTGGGTCAACATTATGTACGGCTGTGACAAGTTCTGTACGTATTGCATCGTACCGTATACACGCGGAAAAGAAAGAAGCCGCCGTCCGGAAGAGATCATTCAGGAAGTAAGAAGACTTGCAAGCGAAGGCTATAAGGAAATTACACTTTTAGGTCAAAACGTAAACGCGTACGGAAAAGACTTTGAAGATATGGACTACGGCCTTGGTGATTTAATGGATGAGCTGCGCAAAATCGATATCCCGAGAATCCGTTTCACAACGAGTCATCCGCGTGATTTTGACGATCATCTCATTGAAGTGCTTGCAAAAGGTGGCAATCTGCTCGATCACATTCATCTGCCGGTCCAATCAGGAAGCTCAGAGGTTTTGAAACTGATGGCACGCAAATATGACAGAGAGCGTTACATGGAGCTCGTCAAAAAAATCAAAGCGGCTATGCCAAACGCTTCTTTAACAACTGACATTATCGTCGGCTTCCCTAACGAAACGGATGAACAGTTTGAAGAAACGCTGTCATTATACCGTGAAGTGGAATTTGACAGCGCCTATACGTTCATTTACTCTCCGCGTGAAGGCACACCTGCGGCAAAAATGAAAGATAACGTTCCGATGAGAGTGAAAAAAGAACGTCTGCAGCGTCTGAACGCATTGGTTAATGAAATTTCCGCTAAAAAAATGAAGGAATATGAAGGCAAGGTTGTCGAAGTATTAGTTGAAGGTGAAAGCAAAAACAACCCTGAGGTTCTTGCCGGCTACACTGAAAAAAGCAAGCTTGTGAATTTCAAAGGTCCAAAGGAAGCGATCGGCAAAATCGTTCGCGTGAAAATCCAGCAAGCGAAAACGTGGTCGCTTGACGGAGAGATGGTAGGAGAAGCAATCGAGGTGAAATAAGATGACGCTCTACTCTAAAAAAGACATTGTGCAGCAAGCACGAAACCTTGCAAAAATGATCTCTGAAACGGAAGAGGTTGATTTTTTCAAACGTGCTGAAGCGCAAATTAATGAGAACGCAAAAGTGTCTGTAATCATTAATCAGATTAAAGCCCTGCAAAAACAAGCCGTTAATCTGAAGCATTACCAAAAACTCGAAGCGCTCAAACAAGTAGAAGAGAAAATTGATGCGCTGCAAGAGGAGCTTGAAGACATTCCTGTCATCCAGGAATTCAGAGACTCTCAGGTTGAGGTGAATGACCTTCTGCAGCTCGTGGCGACCACCATTTCCAACCAGGTCACAAATGAAATCATTGCATCAACCGGAGGCGATCTTCTAAAAGGAGAAACCGGTTCGAAGATGAAACATTCAAATAACAGCTGTTCTCTTTAAACACGGTGCCTTTTCAGGCCCGTGTTTTTTTATGTTGAACTATAAAAGAACTAAATAAACTATGTACTAAATATTCAATATGTTTTGCTGCCTTTAGCCAAATAAACTTTATCGCACTTATAAGTAAAGTTTCTAGGCACCCCTGCATACAATGGAACAGAAACTTTGTATTTTTATATTTTATTTATAAAAATGCACACTAGACGAATGCCCAGCATAAGATAACACGAAGAAGAACAAGGAGGCATGCCGGAATGTCTGAATACAGGGAAATTATCACGAAGGCGGTAGTAGCGAAAGGCAGAAAATTTACACAGTGCACCAATACCATCTCCCCTGAGAAAAAACCGAGCAGCATTTTGGGCGGTTGGATTATCAATCACAAATATGACGCAGAAAAAATCGGAAAAACCGTAGAAATTGAAGGGTATTATGATATAAACGTATGGTACTCTTACGCGGACAATACAAAAACAGAGGTTGTCACAGAACGAGTGAAGTACGTGGATGTGATTAAACTCAGATACAGAGATAACAATTACTTAGATGATGAGCATGAAGTGATAGCAAAAGTGCTTCAGCAGCCAAACTGTCTTGAAGTGACCATTTCACCGAATGGCAATAAAATTGTTGTGCAAGCGGAGAGAGAGTTTTTGGCGGAAGTGGTAGGGGAAACAAAGGTTGTTGTAGAAGTAAATCCTGATTGGGAAGAGGATGACGAAGAGGATTGGGAAGACGAACTTGATGAAGAGCTGGAGGACATCAATCCTGAATTTTTAGTTGGAGATCCTGAAGAATAAAAAAGAGACTAGGGGAGTCGGTACCCCAAGTCTCTTTTTTTATATAGACATATCATCCTTTTAACACTTTCTGTTTATGTTATAATGAAGGCTGGCAAATAGAAACGTTGATACATAGTGAGGGATTAAACAATGGCTACTTATACGCCTATGATACAGCAATATTTAAAAATAAAGGCAGAGCACCAGGATGCCTTTTTATTTTTTCGTCTCGGTGATTTTTACGAAATGTTTTTTGAGGACGCTAAAAAAGCGTCACAAGAGCTGGAAATAACGTTAACAAGCAGAGATGGAGGCGCCGCTGAAAAAATACCGATGTGCGGTGTGCCGTATCATTCTGCTTCGGCATACATTGAGCAGCTTATTAAAAAAGGATACAAGGTAGCCATATGCGAACAGACCGAAGATCCAAAGGCTGCAAAGGGCGTCGTCAAACGTGAAGTCGTTCAGCTGATTACGCCCGGAACTGTAATGGACGGAAAAGGCATCCATGAATCAGAAAACAACTTTATTGCATCAGTTTCGTCCTGCTCAAACGGATACGGGCTGGCATTGTCCGATTTAACAACGGGTGAAAATTTGGCTGTTTTAATTGAACGGCTGGAAGACGTTATATCAGAAATTTATTCAGTTGGCGCTCGGGAAATTGTCGTATCGGGAAGCCTTGATGAAAAGACGGTTGCTCAGCTGAAGGAGCGGTGCGGCGCTACCATTTCAATTGAAGATGGGCAAACAGATGAGTACGTTCAGATTATTGAGCATTTACAGAGCCAGGACATAACGAAAACATTTCTCCGTTTATATACGTATCTGAAAAGGACTCAGAAACGGAGCTTAGATCACCTTCAGCCTGTACAAGTGTATGAGCTTGAAGAAGCCATGAAAATCGACTTATACTCCAAGCGAAATTTGGAGCTGACCGAAACGATCCGTTCAAAAAATAAAAAAGGCTCCCTGCTATGGCTGCTTGATGAAACAAAAACAGCGATGGGGGGGCGGCTGCTGAAACAGTGGATTGACCGTCCGCTTATCAGAGTGAATCAAATTGAAGAGCGCCAGGAAATGGTAGAAACATTGATGTCTCATTTCTTTGAACGGGAGGATCTGCGTGAGCGTTTAAAGGAAGTCTATGATTTAGAACGCCTCGCAGGCCGTGTGGCATTCGGAAATGTCAATGCACGGGATCTCATTCAGCTGAAGGAATCATTAAAGCAAGTGCCCGGCATTAAACAGCTTGTTGCTTCACTGGCTCATAAGAAAGCGAAGGAACGTGCGGAGCGGATTGACCCGTGCGGTGATGTTCTAGCATTACTGGAAGAAGCCCTGTACGAAAACCCTCCGTTATCAGTAAAAGAAGGAAACCTGATCAAAGACGGGTACAATCAAAAGCTCGATGAATACCGCGATGCAAGCAGAAACGGGAAAGACTGGATCGCCCGCCTTGAACAGCAGGAACGTGAATATACAGGCATTCGGTCATTAAAGGTCGGCTTCAATAAAGTATTTGGTTATTATATTGAAGTGACAAAGGCGAACCTGCACCTTCTTGAAGAAGGGCGTTATGAGCGGAAGCAGACGCTAACGAATGCAGAACGCTACATTACACCTGAATTAAAAGAAAAAGAAGCGCTCATTTTGGAAGCGGAAAATAACATCTGCGAGCTGGAATACGAGCTGTTCACTGAGCTGCGTGAGAAAGTGAAATTGTATATTCCGCGTTTGCAGCAGCTCGCCAAACAGATGAGTGAGCTTGATGCGCTGCAATGCTTTGCGACAATCAGTGAAAATCGTCATTACACGAAACCAGAGTTTTCTAAAGATGAAGTTGAGGTCATAGAGGGCAGACACCCGGTTGTTGAAAAAGTAATGGATAGCCAGGAATACGTGCCTAACAACTGTGTGATGGGCGACAATAGACAGATGCTGCTCATTACCGGTCCGAACATGTCGGGGAAAAGCACATACATGAGACAAATCGCGCTCATCTCCATTATGGCGCAAATCGGCTGCTTTGTGCCCGCGAAAAAAGCTATGCTTCCGATTTTTGATCAAATTTTCACCCGAATCGGCGCGGCGGATGATTTGATTTCCGGACAAAGTACATTTATGGTGGAAATGCTTGAAGCCAAAAATGCGATTGTAAATGCAACAAAAAACAGCCTCATTCTGTTTGATGAAATCGGGCGGGGAACGTCCACATATGACGGCATGGCCCTTGCGCAAGCGATTATTGAATATGTTCATGACCATATCGGCGCCAAGACGCTGTTTAGTACGCACTATCATGAGCTGACGGTTCTTGAAGAAAAGCTTCCGCAGCTGAAAAACGTCCATGTTCGTGCTGAGGAATATAATGGAACGGTTGTCTTTCTTCATCAAATTAAAGAAGGGGCAGCTGACAAAAGCTACGGTATCCATGTCGCCCAGCTGGCTGAGCTGCCGGCAGATCTGATTTCACGCGCTCAAGACATTCTAAAAGAACTTGAGCATTCAGGGAACAAACCAGAAGTGCCAGTGCAGAAACCTGAGGTACCAGTACAGAAACATGAAGTGAAAGAAGAGCCGGCACAGCTGTCCTTCTTTGGCGAATCGGATAAACCGGCTGTATCACCAAAGCTTTCTAAAAAAGAAAAGCAAGTACTTGATGTCTTTAAATCTCTGAATATACTTGATATGACACCGCTGGAAGCGATGAATGAAATGTACAAGCTGCAAAAGAAATTACATTAAAACGGGGTGATGAATGTGGCAAAAGTCATCCAGCTGTCAGATGAACTTTCTAATAAAATTGCGGCGGGCGAGGTTGTGGAACGGCCCGCCTCAGTTGTTAAAGAATTGGTGGAAAATGCCATAGATGCTGACAGCACAGTCATTGAAATCGACATTGAGGAAGCCGGTCTTGCATCCATTCGTGTTCTGGATAATGGAGAAGGAATGGAAAATGATGATTGCAAGCGTGCCTTCCGCCGCCACGCAACAAGTAAAATAAAAGATGAAAATGATTTATTCAGAGTGAGAACGCTTGGATTCAGGGGAGAGGCGCTGCCGAGTATTGCGTCAGTCTCCCATCTTGAGATTACGACAAGCACGGGAGAAGGAGCGGGGACGAAGCTTATGCTTCAAGGCGGAAACATCATTTCTGAATCGCGTTCCTCAAGCAGGAAGGGAACGGAAATTGTCGTGTCCAATCTGTTTTTTAATACACCAGCCCGCTTGAAATATATGAAAACCGTTCATACAGAGCTTGGGAATATTACGGATGTGGTCAATCGGATTGCGCTGGCACATCCAGAGGTATCGATCCGCCTTCGCCATCATGGAAAAAACCTTCTCCAAACGAACGGAAATGGAGATGTGCGTCATGTCCTTGCCGCGATTTACGGTACGGCTGTCGCTAAAAAAATGCTGCCGCTTCATGTCAGCTCACTGGATTTTGAAGTAAAGGGATATATCGCACTGCCAGAGATTACACGGGCATCGAGAAATTACATGTCGTCTGTCATCAATGGCCGTTATATTAAAAATTTCCCGCTCGTCAAGGCGGTGCACGAAGGATATCACACACTTTTGCCAATCGGACGCCATCCGATCACATTTATAGAAATCACCATGGACCCGATTTTAGTCGATGTCAACGTACACCCTTCGAAGCTTGAGGTACGGCTCAGCAAGGAAACAGAGCTGCACGACTTAATTCGTAACGGCATAAAAGATGTATTTAAACAGCAGCAGCTGATACCGAGCGCACAGCTTCCGAAAAAGTCAGCACCTGTGATCAAAAATGAGCAGCAGTTCATAACCTTTGATGAAAAGCCTGCTGAAAGAAAAGTGCCGGAAAAAGCGCCTATGCCTTCGTATTCACCAATGAAGCTCAGCTCAGTTGTCAAAGAACCAGTTGAGATAGAAGACGAATTGCCTTCAGAGCAGCTTGAAACTCATTCTGTGGCTGAAACGAAACAAAGGATGGAAGAGCCTGCTGTTTCAGAAGAATGGCCTGAAGCATGCGAACAGGAGCCCGCTCAGGAACAGCAGCAGACATCATCTGAACGTGTTCCGATCATGTACCCGATCGGCCAGATGCATGGGACCTATATATTGGCGCAGAACGAAAACGGCTTATATATTATCGACCAGCATGCAGCCCAAGAGCGTATTAAATACGAATATTTCCGTGAAAAGGTCGGGGAGGTTGAGCCTGAGGTGCAGGACATGATCGTGCCGCTCACGTTCCATTATTCCACGAACGAGGCACTCATTATCGAACAGCATCAACAAGAACTCGAAAGCGTAGGTGTCTTTTTAGAGTCTTTCGGCTCGAACAGTTACATCGTCCGCTGCCACCCGGCTTGGTTTCCAAAAGGAGAAGAAGCCGAGCTGATAGAAGAAATCATTCAGCAGGTGCTCGATTCGAAAAACATTGATATTAAAAAGCTGCGTGAAGAAGCGGCGATTATGATGAGCTGTAAAGGTTCCATCAAAGCAAACCGCCACCTCAGAAACGACGAGATCAAAGCGCTTCTGGACGATCTCCGAAGTACATCAGACCCATTTACATGCCCGCACGGCCGTCCGATTATGATTCATCATTCCACGTATGAGATGGAGAAGATGTTTAAGCGTGTGATGTAGTAAATGTTCAATGCCTTTACGTTAGGATAAAAGCCCGCGATTTAAGCGGGCTTTTTTAAAAACTTATCACCATTTTCAGGTCAAGACAAAGTGCAATTCTCCTTTTTAGTGTATCTTGGCTGTGCATCGTTCAGTACATTTACTGCAGAAGAGGATGTCGTCGTAATACTACAGGGTGTTTCAACGGCTCTCGGTATGCTGATACGTTTTACTCTTATAGAGGAAGGCGGTATGTCATGGAGATCGTTTTTTGGATTGTCATTGTGTTTTTGTTAACCTGTGAGCCGATTTTTGGGTTTTATCATTTTCAGAAGTTTAAACAGAATATGAAAAGAAGCGAAAGTGCAAAGATAAAATATTACAAAGATGTAATGGTCGGCTTGTGGGTTCCAGCTTTGTTTATACTCACTTTAGCTGTATGCACCGATTTGTCTCTCAAACAAATGGGGATAACGATACCGGCCATTCATACCGGAACGCTCGGTTCATTTGCATCTTATATTTTTCTAGGGCTGGGTTTTCTCTATTTTGGGCTTGTTCTGTATTGTATGATCGGCTATTGGTGCAGCCAAAAGGTAAAACATGACTTGTCCAAGAAAAAAGCTGAAGAAATGAAGAAATCTGATATTGGTGACATATTGCCGATAACCTTGAAGGAAAAAAGAATATGGAACTATGTTTCTTTAACTGCGGGGATAACGGAGGAGTTGATTTACAGAGGATTTTTGCTGTTTGCTCTGGCAGCCTTATTTCCTTCACTTTCAATTTGGATTGTGGTCCTTGCTGCCTCTCTGATATTTGGATTAGCCCACACGTATCAAGGGTTTTGGCAAGGGGTTGTGAGGACGTCATGTTTTGGGTTTTTGTTTTGCTCACTTTCTATCATTCTAGGTTCCATCATTCCTCTTATTGTTTTACACTTTCTCGTTGACTATATAGGAAAGTTAGGTGATGAAAATGTCTTTAAAGCATAAAACCGCTTGAATCAATTACAAGCGGTTTTTTATCAGGTTATGATTTAGGCTGATGATCAAATGCTAGTTCAATTAACGCTATAAATGCTGATATGACAAAGAGTAATGCGTCCGGAATATAAATAGAATCCATAAAGTAATCTACTAAACAAATCGTTATAAAATTAGCGATGAAATAAAGGGCAAATGCGAAAAGTGCTGTTTTTCTCATAGAAAGCGAATGGATCATGATCAGAGAAACGACTTTTGTTAGAGGATCTATGACCAGTCCGGCAGCAAAGCATCCCAATATAAAAAACAATAAGGTTTGATTGGAATCGTATGTGATGCCGAGGATGGTAAATAGCCCTTTTATGCCGAAGAAATAACCGCCGAAAATCACAGCGGCTGCAATTGTGATAAGGAGGCCAATGGATACAATCACTGTTATTTTTGAGCTTGGTTTTAAGTCTTTAAATGGCGTGTCGTGTTCTTTCTGGCTCACGTATTACACTCCTTTATGTTAATGATTCACAATACAGCGGAACTCATCCGAATATACCGATATTAATAAAAACAGAATATGTACTCCTAGGCAAGTGCCTAATGAAAAAGCGAAAATCCGACAGGTATACTGAGAAAGCAGAGGTTTTTTCATATAAGCTCCTTATCTAGATAACTTGCATAAAGTGTAACATATATTTACAAAAGTGAAAAAATCCTTTTTCTATTGAAAAAGGATTTTTTGCGAGACTAATTTTAACTTCTGAGATTTTTCGAAGCTTTCGCTTTTTTCGGCCAGATAAAATAACTGGCGGTGATCAGGCAATCAATGCCGAGAATTACTGTCCATAGCTTTAAAATACTGCTCAGCGCTTCGGTTCGAGCAGCATCATCAATAAAATAAATCATTCCGGCGAGCAGCCCGGCACCAATAAGATAAGCGAGCACATGTCTGATCAAGCTTTTCGCATAATGTTTCGCATGATCCATTCCATAGCGCACAAGCGGTTTTGAGCCTTGCTTTGTTACATAATAACGGAATTTTTCATCCGCCCATTGGATCATTTGCTTGCCGAAAGCGATCGATACGCCAATGTACACTGCCGCAATCGCGTGTGCAGTAGTCGCAACGGCTCCGCCGTATAAGTCCGCGGACGTCATTATTAACAAAATCAGGTCAATGACAGGGGTTAAGGCAAAAAGAAGCAGCCCTAATTTATCTTGTTTGAATAGATAGCGTACGACAAGGCCTAACACAATTACAACCCAAAATGCTATTTCACAGAAGACAATCATCCAAGCGACACTGTTCAATCTGTTCCCCTCTTTCCAATACAGTTGTATTATTTGATATGATTTTACCATCTGCGTTTTTATAAAACAACTGTATTATAAAAATTGCTCTCCGATTTTTTTCTTGGTAAAATAAAGACATGCCAAAACAAATTGACCATGAAAAAAGAAGAAAACACATTGCAGAAGCGACATGGCGGGTGATTTTAGAACGAGGGATGGAGGGGGCCTCAGTCAGAAACATTGCCAAGGAAGCAGGACTGTCGTTAGGTGCGCTTCGCCATTATTTTTCGACTCAGGATGAATTGCTTGTTTTTGCAATGAAACTTGTGAAAGAAAAGGTGACAGCTCGCATTAATGAAATTGCTGCCCATGATTTGCCGCCTAAAGAAAAAGTGTTACACATACTGCTTGAAATTGTCCCGACAAATGCTGAAACGATTAGAGAGATGGAGGTATGGTTTGCTTTTACTGTTTATGCGAGACATAAAGATAATATGTTTGACGCGGGACATGACGAGATTTACAAAGCAATTCGAAATCTGATTGACTACTTGGACCAGATTCATTTACTGCAAAAACATGCTGATAAAGAAATAGAAGGAGAGAGGCTGTACGCCTTAATCGATGGCTTGGCTTTACATGCGATGTTTGACCCTCGCCGTGTGAATAAAGAACGGATCAAACGTGTTATTATGCAGCATTTACAATCTATATGCGTTGATGAATCAGCCAAGAGTGAATAGGTCACTGCAAAAAGTTATTCTGAATGGACAAGTCTCCAAAAAGAATAACTTTTTTATGAGGATCAAGCGTAACTGCAAGAATGAATTGAAGAATGGAACGGCCGCATATTGTTTGGTAAAGTGGGAATGGAAGAGAGAATGAAAGAACTTCATATTGATAGGTATGGTGAAAATGGTTACTTATGCGGTACATACATCTTTTTATACTAATAACAGAATTACAATATACTTTTACCTTTAAACATAACGTAAATATCGGCTTACGGGTAAGGAAATGATTCCATGCAAACAAGCGCCTTTGGGGCAATTTCAAAGGCGCTGTATTCTTTCGACAGGTGAAAGTTTCTTCATTTGTTTTGTACATCAATAGTATATACCGCACGATCAGTCAGTACCTTCAATCCGCCATTTTCTTGGTGAATGTGAATATCTCCTAATAAAGGAATTTCATAAGCGTTCTGCGGAAGCGGTACGTCTCCAGCTTCAGTAAAGGTTGTTCCTTCGCCTTCCAGGACGAGTTCGTCATTTGCAACGTAGTCGTCAGGGTGGTTTGTGCTGCGTATGCCCACTTTTTGAAGGTGAAGAACAATCTGATCCAAATCTGAAATCTCGTCTTGGTTATTGGTCAGCTCGCCTTTTCTAATATCAAGCGTCTGGCCGATCCGCTCTCTCAACCATTCGGAAAGCTCAGTGTTGTTGAGTGTCATCAGTCATTCCTCCTTTTGATCTATACTGTACTATTCCCAATTGTTTTATGTTTTACACTCTGCTGGATATAGCGGCTTATGTACGCTAAAAAAACACTGCTGACCCTTTTTATAAAGAACCAGCAGTGTCCACGAAGATCATGAAATCTTATTCACCAGGAATAGCTTTCTCGGCATTGATTGCTCCGGCACCGTAAATATTCGGGTCTTCGCCTGTCCATTTATCGGCCCCATTTTTAAGCAGCTCTTTCACTTCATCCGGTGTTAGGTCTGAATTTTGCTGGAGTATTAAGGCGGCGATTCCCGCACAAATTGGCGTTGCCATTGATGTCCCTGACATTGTGAAATACTGGGACCCTACACGGCTTGATTTTTGCAGCTTATCGATATATGAATTCGGTGAGCGAAGGGAAATGATGTTTACGCCCGGCGCTACAATATCGGGCTTTTCTTTCCCGTATACAGTCGGTCCGCGGCTTGAGAAAGAAGCGACTGTATCATCTTCGCTGCTTCCTGTATTGTTATCGTCAAACGCACCGACAGTAATGACTTTTTCGCTTACACCAGGGCTTGAAATAGTCTGCTGATCAGGGCCAGAATTTCCGGCAGCAACACAGACGACAATCCCGGCGTTCCAAGCTTCTTCAACTGCTTTGACTAAAGGATCTTCTAGTTCATTGTCATAACGCAGCGCATCGCCGCCAAGGGACATGCTGATAATATCAATTGGTTCATCCGGATTGTCTTCATTATATTGAATGCACCATTCGACGCCTTCAATAATGTCCGCTAACGTGCCTGAACCTTGTTTGTTCAGCACTTTTACTCCAATTAAATTGGCTTCCGGTGCAGGGCCGCGGTAACGGCCGGAAGACGACGCGCCGCTGCTTGCGACATCACCTGCGCAGTGTGTGCCATGTCCATTATCATCATACGGCTCTGTTTTTTGGTTTACCATATCGGCAAAGCCAATAATTCTTCCCTCTAAGTCAGGGTGCGGGTAGATTCCTGTATCGACTACTGCGACTGTAACGCCTTTACCTGTTAAGGTTTGCCCGTTTCTGACGACTTCCTTTGCATGGCTTGCTTCGGCTGCTGTGTCAAGAAGCGCTTTGACTTCGCGGTTTAAATATACTTTACGGATATCGCTGCATTCAGAAAGAAGAGAATGCAATGCTGAAGGGGTAACCTCTGCGCTGCAGCAATTGATTTTGTTAAAACGTTTTTTTAGCTTGCTGCGTTTTTCTTTTTGCAAAACCTGTCCCGTCATTTGAAAGCCTGCCTCATGGCAGCCTTCCTCGAATTCTATGATGACCGACATTTTTTTTCTGTTATTTAACTTTGTTTCAAAAAACTGATGCAAAAAGCAAGGAGTCCACTTGAAGGGCTTGTAGAGCTGCAAGACGCTTTCCCGCAACGGCCAATCAAGCTTATGAGCGTTTGCTCTCACCATTTGTACCATAGAGTAGCCAAACATCGATTTTCCTCCTATTAAGAAGTTCTCTGTATACTCTATGAGTGGATCGTATGTTTGGTAAGTTTGTTTGTCCTTTAGAGGAGGCGACAAGAGTTTGTTTTTACGAATCTTTTGAATCTGATACGAAAGAATCATGTGTACTGTTAATCATTGGGTATTGAAAAGGAACGTTTGTTCGTATTATAATTTATATATATTAATCAGGAGGGAGTGATAGATCGTATGGATATTTTCTTACGCCGGTCTTTGGAAGATCAAATACCAATCTGCATTATATATATGAAGAAAGACGGCACCATAACAAAAAGAACGATTATCGTCAGGCAGAAAAGCAATACACAAATTAAAGCTTTTTGTTTTACGAACCATCAGATCAGAACGTTTTTATTAGACTCTATCCTCTCCTGTGACTTTGCGCGAACAAGGAAGCAAGAACCCCGGTTCGCAGGACTATAACAGGCTGTCGGCTTCAGCATCCCTGACAGCCTGGTTTTTAGTAAAACCTTCCTTATACCTCTATACATTTAATTACCAAGTGAGGTTGTTCCTACCTTTTTTGTTTTTCCTCTCAATCTTTTTTCACTGATATTTGTATATAACCGCTGATAAATGTGACATTCAATTGATTTTTTGAAACCGGGAACTTTTTCACTGATGATATAGTGTATACAATGGTAAGATAAAACCTATTGACTACACCTCATATAATGAACCTTGCCATTCTTGTGAAAGGAGTTTAACATGAGAAGATTTTTACTAAATGTCATATTCGTCTTAGCCATAGTCTTATTCATAAGATATGTTCATTACTCATTAGAACCTGAACCATCTAACCAGCCGGATACATATTCAAATTTCAGCAGCCTGGCAGAGAATGAGGACCCTGCCGATTATGATATTTCTTATCAAGAGAAAAAAGGGAGCAAAGTTTTAATCATGTCTCCACACGGCGGAAGAATTGAAGGTGGAGTAAGTGAGCTTGTGCGTTATTTCAACAATGACTACTCGACTTACCTGTTTGAGGGCTTAAAGTCACAGGATAATCAAACGCTGCACATTACAAGCACCAACTTTGATGAGCCATTGGCTAAAGAGAAGATTAAGGAGCACCAGTACGTTGTCGCTTTTCACGGATATAAAGGAGAAAACAAAAATACACTTGTCGGAGGCACAGACCGTAAGCGGGCGAAAATGATTGTCAGAGCTCTTGAAAAAAGAGGGTTTTCCGCCGAATTAGCGTCCTCTCAAAGCGGCCTTGCAGGATTAAGTGCAGATAACATTAATAACCAGGGGGAAACCGGGCTGAGTATCCAGCTAGAAATCAGCCGTGAACAGAGAGAAGCCTTTTTTGATGATTTTTACTATAAAGATAGGAAATACACGAAAACCAGTGAATTCTACTCTTATGTTCGCGCGATAAAACATGTACTTGAAAAAGAATATTCCTAATAAGCAAATCAGAGGACAAAATCAAGGAAGATCAGTAGACTGAAATGGAATCCATTGAAGGAGGCAATCATATGGCAGATCATCATTTTTATTTAAAAGCGAATTGGCCGGGAAAACGTAATGATGTCGGCACAATCGAAAGCGGCAATCTCATCACGTCTATTTCCATTCCTAAAGAAATGGACGGACCGGGGGAAGGGACCAACCCGGATGAAATGCTTCTCGGGGCAGCGGCAACCTGTTATATTATTACACTTGCTGCTATGATGGAAAGAAGCGGACTGGAAAAAGAAGATCTGCAGATGGAATCAGAAGGCATAGTTGATGTGACAAGAGGGATCTTTACATACAAAAAAATCATTCACCGCCCCGCAGTAGTCCTCAGACACGATGCCTCAAAAGAAGACGTAGCGTTAGCCCACAAGCTTTGTGAAAAAGCGGAGTCTTCTTGCATGATCTCACGAGCCATTCAAGGAAACGTCGAATTGCAGCTAGAAGCTTCTGTGAAAATATCGGGGCAATCATAAAGAAGCAGACGGTCAATGACAGGCCGTCTGCTTTTTTTCTTTATTAGGGGCTTTTGACTGATTTAACAGCACAACGCCTGCAATGATGAGTGTTAGCCCACATATACCCTTCAAGCTGACAGTTTCGCCAAAAAGCAAAAAACCGACTACCGCTGTAAGCGCCGTCCCGATACCGGACCAAGTGGCGTATGCGCTTGATAAGTCTATGGTTCTTAAAGAAAAGCTTAAAAACGTGAAAGCGGACAGAAATCCGGCAGCCACTCCGATAATAGGCCAGAATTGTGTAAAGCCTTCGGAGAATTTGAGCATTGTGCTCCCAAATACCTCAGATAATATGGCAAGAGCCAAATAAAGAAATCCTCTCATATACAACACTCCCTTACTGCCAATTAAGCAGCACAACACCTGAAATTAATAGACCAATCCCAATAAGTCCTTTTACATTCAGTTTTTCTTTGAAAAATTTCGCCCCGATCACGGCCGTCAGCACCGTACCCACGCCGCTCCATGTCGCATATGAAAGGCTTAGAGGGATGCGGTTTAGGGTCAGCGACAGCATATAAAAGGCAAGGGAATAACCAATCACGACCAATGCACTCGGCTTCCACTTTTTGAAGCCGTCAGACACTTTCAGCATGGCTGCTCCGATTGATTCTGAGCATATGGCAATTGTGAGGAATAAGTATCCGATCATCATCGTAATCCCCCTCACTCAAAATATGATAAATGTAAGTTAATGAAAAGATCATCAGCTAGAAAAATATTAGTGTAAACCTATGTATGAGTCAAGAGATTCATTTTACCTCAGGTTCGGGGGATAAAAAAGACCCCTTTTATAAGGGGCTGCCGGGTTTAATAGTAATATGGGTACGGAGGATATGGATATCCGCCATAAAAATAAGGGTTAAATAAAGCGCTTCCTACAAGTCCGCCTACCAAACCGCCAAAAAAAGGTCCTCCGTAAAATCCAAATGGCCGTCCAAAGCCATAGCCAAACCCAGGTCTAACCCAAGGTCTTCCAAATCCGTAGCCAAACCCTGGTCTGCCAAAGATTCTTGCATCATTTCCAGCAATGAAATGCTCCACTTCGTTCATTTTTTCTTTCCTCCAATAATAAAGTATAGATGATGCAGTGTATTCAGCCTATCTAAATTTGATTGGGCGTTCAGCTCAAAAAGAAGGAGAGTGAACTGATTGGGCCTGTATCAATCTGACTGGGCCAAGGCGCCGCCTCACGTACATGCTTATCGAGCGAAAACGACCAGCGAAGAGGGGCATTATCATATCATTGAAGGTTTTACTCAGCCGGCAAACGGAACGAATACGGATCGCCATACACACTATTTCACTGGGATTACTTCGTTTGAAAATGGCCATTTCCACCGCTATTACGGGATCTCAGGCCCTGCCATTCCACGGGCTGACGGCACGCATTATCACGAAATTGAAGAAAACACTTATCTCGCTTATAACGAGCCGATTCAGATCCGTTACGGAGGCGTTGTGTACGATCCCCGAAATCAAACCAGGAAGACGCATCGCCATCATTTGAAAGGTAAGACACGGGAGATCGTCGGAAATGAGCCTCTTGGCTGGTAAAAGAGATGTTTACTGCTGCAAAAAAAGGGCAAAATGGATAGGTGATTATATATGATGAATGCTATAATGGGGGGAGATTTGTAAAAGAGAGTGATACATAGTGAAAAATAAGAAACAGCCCGTTGTCATATTAGTCGGACCAACGGCAGTGGGGAAAACCAATTTAAGCATTCAGCTTGCTAAGGCTTTGAACGCGGAAATTATCAGCGGAGACTCCATGCAGGTTTATAAAGGAATGGACATCGGGACAGCTAAAATCTCTGAACAGGAGACAGAAGGTGTGCCTCATCATCTGATTGACATTCTAGATCCGGCAGATTCGTTTTCCACCGCGGATTATCAAGGCTTGGTCAGAAATAAAATCAGCGAAATTGCAAACAGAGGAAAGCTTCCGATGATTGTCGGCGGTACGGGGCTTTATATTCAATCCGTCCTTTACGATTATACATTTACGGAAGAGGCGAACGATCCGGCGTTTCGGGAAGAAATGCAGAAGGCTGCGGGGCAGAAGGGGGCGGAATTCCTTCACGCTAAACTGGCTGCGGCTGATCCGGAGGCAGCAAAAGCGATTCATCCGAATAATACAAGAAGAGTGATTCGCGCACTGGAGATTTTACATACATCTGGTAAAACGATGTCGCAGCATTTAAAAGAGCAAAAGCGGGAGCTGCTGTACAATGCTGTATTAATCGGGCTTACAATGGACAGAGACACGCTTTATGAAAGAATTAATCAGCGGGTCGACCTGATGATGGAAGCCGGACTTCTTCCGGAAGTGAAACAGCTCTACGACCGAAAATTGAGGGACTGTCAATCGATACAGGCGATCGGCTACAAGGAGCTGTACGCATATTTTGACGGATTTGTGACACTTTTTGAGGCTGTCGAGCAATTAAAGCAAAACTCCAGACGGTATGCGAAACGCCAGCTGACGTGGTTTCGCAACAAAATGCCGATTGAGTGGTTCGATATGACACCGCCTGTTGATATTGAGCTGAAAAAAAAGGAAATTTTCACACATATAGCAGGAAAACTGCAACTTTAATCGAAACTGTATGATATAGAGAATCAAGGAGGACGAAACATGAAACCGATTAATATTCAGGATCAGTTTTTGAATCAAATCCGCAAAGAAAATACGTATGTCACTGTTTTTTTACTGAACGGCTTTCAATTGCGCGGCCAGGTGAAAGGCTTTGATAACTTTACCGTATTGCTAGAATCGGAAGGTAAGCAGCAGCTTATATATAAACATGCGATCTCGACTTTTGCACCGCAAAAAAACGTCCAGCTTGAATTAGAATAGACCATACAAAGATATAAAGAAATAGAAGAACCTCGGGCTTTCAGCCCGAGGTTTTTTGTGTCGCAGAAGCTCCTATAGAGATTACAAAAAATATAGGAATTTGGTTATTTGTGTAAATTTCATATTAAGGTACAATGATTTGTGATTATGCTGGAAAGGGGAGAGGAAAATGATTCACAAACGAAAACGTGCCGTATCATGCGGACTGGTGGTTTTGTTAACACTGCTGTTTGTCGCGCTACCGGTATCTAAAACTTGGGCAGCAAGCATAAACGGCACGCTGATGCAGTACTTTGAATGGTACCTGCCTAATGACGGACAACATTGGAAACGTTTGCAAGAAGATGCGGGGCATTTATCTGAAATCGGAATCACTGCTGTATGGATTCCTCCTGCATACAAAGGAACAAGTCAATCTGACAATGGATATGGCCCATATGATTTGTACGATTTAGGAGAATTTCAGCAAAAAGGGACGGTGAGGACAAAATACGGCACAAAGCATGAGCTTCAGTCAGCGATCAGCTCCCTGCATTCGCAAAACATCCAAGTATATGGTGATGTCGTTTTGAATCATAAGGCGGGCGCGGATGCAACAGAAGATGTAAGGGCGGTCGAAGTGAATCCGAACGATAGGAATCAGGAAATATCAGGAGAGTATCAAATAAAAGCATGGACAGACTTTCATTACCCAAGCCGCGGAAGCACGTACAGCGATTTTAAGTGGCATTGGTATCATTTCGACGGAGCAGATTGGGACGAATCCCGAAAGCTGAACCGCATCTATAAATTTCAAGGGGATGGAAAGGTATGGGATTGGGAAGTATCCAGGGAAAACGGCAACTACGATTATTTGATGTATGCAGACGTCGACTATGATCATCCGGATGTTGTCGCAGAAACAAAAAGATGGGGTACCTGGTATGCGAACGAGCTTCAACTCGACGGTTTTCGGCTCGACGCTGTTAAACACATTAAATTTTCGTTTCTGAGTGATTGGGTAAAGGCAGTCAGGCAATCAACAGGAAAGGAAATGTTTACAGTTGCAGAGTATTGGCAAAATAACCTGAACGAACTCGAAAACTATTTGAATAAAACTGATTTTAAGCAATCCGTTTTTGATGTTCCGCTTCATTATCATTTGCAGGCTGCATCCTCACAAGGGGGCGGTTATGATATGAGACATTTGCTGGACGGCACTGTCGTAGCGAAGCATCCTATGCAAGCGGTGACCTTTGTGGAAAATCATGATACACAGCCGGGGCAATCTTTGGAGTCGACTGTACAAACATGGTTTAAGCCGCTCGCGTATGCCTTCATATTAACGAGAGAGGCTGGTTACCCGCAGGTTTTCTATGGAGATATGTATGGAACAAAGGGTTCATCATCAAGGGAAATTCCGGTGCTCAAAAATAAAATAGAACCTATCTTAAAAGCACGTAAACATTATGCATACGGGACCCAGCATGATTATTTTGATCATGAGGATGTGATTGGCTGGACGAGGGAAGGTGATCAATCCGCCGCCCAATCAGGATTGGCCGCTTTAATCACAGACGGTCCCGGCGGGTCAAAGAGGATGTACGTCGGGAAGCAAAATGCCGGCGAGACATGGTATGACATCACTGGGAACCGCTCCGCTCCTGTTACGATTGGTTCTGATGGATGGGGAGAGTTTCATGTAAATGGGGGTTCAGTATCTATTTATGTACAGAAGTAAGAAATAGAGGGGCTGAGAAACTAGCAGCCTCTCTTGTTTATTTTATCTTGCGTGGTCTACTTGATAATGAGAACATAAAAAGGGGTGAAATGTATATAATGTAAAAAATTTGAATGTTAGGGGAGTTAATGAATGTTTTCTGAATTCGAAGCGGAGTTAAGACGAATCAGAATTGCACTTGTCTGGATTGCCGTATTCTTATTGTTTGGTGCGTGCGGGAGAGATGAGACAGTGATTGAAACAGATAGCGGAGATTCTTATGAAACGCCCCAGCCAAGCTCATTTCCGCTCGAAAATAACCATTTTGGAATCGTAAATGACGGCAATATAGAAATTTATGAGTATAATGAGGCTGATAACAAGGTAAAGCTTAAAAAAGAGTATCCATCTGATGAGCTTGAATAAAATTCACAAGCATGGAATTTTACAAAGCAGACGCAGGCCGCTAAACTGAATACTGACACAGAACATACAGAGGGTGAAATGATGAAGCATAAGATTGTTGTCAATCACTGGGAAGAAATCTGTGAAGACGATTCCTGCTATGAATATGGAACGAGTATTATTGTTAATGGAAAAGAATTAATCAGAGAAGCCTCAATTATAAGCGCATTGAAGGCAGTTTTAGAAGAAATCGGCGCTGACGCAGAAATAGAAGAAACTGTCGAAAGCGAAAAATGCTGTGACAGTATAAGAAAAAAAAATCTAGACTACTAAGCAGTTTTTTTTCGTGTTATGATATACATCGGCTTAAAAACGACACTTCGAGTAGGATGAGAGATGATTCTCGTTCTGCTCTCTTTTTTGGGCCCTGATGAGGGTGCCAGAGAGAAAATATGAATTTTTTATTAAAACGAATCTATATATTGTGTTTTTGCCAGAGGGTAGTATACTATATATAGTGTTAGTGGTTGAGAGATTCATATTTTTTGATAGGTCGTGATAAAACGTGGTACAAATCATATTTGATTCAAAAACAGGGAATGTTCAGCGCTTTGTAAATAAGATAGGCCTTCAGCAGATCCGCAAGGTGGACGAAATTGACCATCTGGACACTCCGTTTGTTTTGGTCACCTACACGACAAACTTCGGCCAAGTACCGGCATCAACACAATCATTTCTCGAAAAATACGCCCATCTCTTATTAGGCGTCGCTGCGAGCGGCAATAAAGTATGGGGCGATAACTTTGCGAAAAGCGCCGATACTATTTCAAGACAATATCAGGTGCCGATTTTGCACAAATTTGAACTCAGCGGCACATCTAAAGACGTTGAATTGTTTACTCAGGAGGTAGAAAGAGTTGTCACAAAATCAAGTGCCAAAATGGATCCAGTTAAATAACGAAATCATGATCCAAAAAGATGGAAAATTTCAGTTTGATAAGGATAAAGAGGCTGTACATAGCTATTTTGTAGATTATATCAATCAAAACACAGTATTCTTTCACGATTTAAAAGAGAAGCTGGATTATTTGATTGAAAATCAATACTATGAAGAAGAGTTTTTAAGCCTTTATTCTTTTGAAGACATTAAAGAAGTGTTTAAGACAGCTTACGCTAAGAAGTTTCGTTTTCCTTCCTTCATGAGTGCGTTTAAATTCTATAATGACTATGCTTTGAAAACGAATGACAAGAAAAAAATCCTCGAGCGTTATGAGGACCGGATCTCAATTGTTGCGCTGTTCTTCGCAAACGGCGACACTGAGAAAGCAAAAGAATATGTGAACCTGATGATTAATCAGGAATATCAGCCGAGCACACCGACATTTTTAAACGCGGGCAGAAAACGCCGCGGAGAACTTGTGAGCTGCTTCTTGCTCGAAGTCAATGATTCTTTAAACGACATTTCAAGAGCGATCGATATTTCCATGCAGCTTTCTAAACTGGGCGGCGGGGTTTCTCTTAACCTGTCCAAGCTTCGCGCAAAAGGTGAAGCCATCAAAGATGTTGAGAATGCCACAAAAGGCGTTGTAGGCGTCATGAAGCTTCTTGATAACGCGTTCCGATATGCTGACCAAATGGGACAAAGACAAGGATCTGGCGCGGCGTATTTAAACATTTTCCATCGCGATATCAATGATTTTCTCGATACGAAAAAGATTTCTGCCGACGAGGATGTGCGCGTCAAAACACTTTCTATCGGTGTGGTCATTCCGGACAAGTTCGTTGAGCTTGCGCGTGAGGACAAAGCGGCTTATGTATTCTATCCGCATACCATCTATAAAGAGTATGGACAGCACATGGACGAAATGGACATGAATGAAATGTACGACAAGTTCGTCGACAACCCTCGGGTGAAAAAAGAGAAAATCAACCCGCGGAAATTGCTTGAAAAACTGGCGGTGCTTCGTTCTGAATCAGGCTATCCATACATCATGTTCCAGGATAATGTCAACAAAGTACATGCGAATAACCATATTTCAAAGGTGAAATTTTCTAACCTTTGCTCCGAAGTGCTGCAGGCATCTCAGGTTTCTTCTTACACAGACTACGATGTAGAAGATGAAATCGGTTTGGATATTTCCTGCAACCTGGGATCGCTTAACATTCTCAACGTGATGGAGCACAAATCGATTGAAAAGACTGTTAAGCTTGCGACTGATTCTTTAACTCACGTTTCTGAAACGACTGATATCCGTAATGCGCCTGCTGTAAGACGGGCAAACAAAGCGATGAAATCAATCGGTCTCGGCGCGATGAACCTTCACGGATACCTTGCGCAAAACGGCATCGCGTATGAAAGTCCAGAAGCGCGCGACTTTGCGAACACATTCTTTATGATGGTGAACTTCTACTCTATCCAGCGTTCTGCGGAGATCGCAAAAGAGAAGGGCGAGACGTTTGATCAATATGAAGGATCAACCTATGCTACCGGTGAATATTTCGATAAGTACGTTTCAACTGATTTCTCACCGAAATACGAAAAAATCGCAAATCTGTTTGAAGGTATGCATATCCCGACGGCAGAGGACTGGAAGCAATTAAAAGCATTTGTCGCTGAACACGGCATGTATCACAGCTACAGATTATGCATTGCGCCGACAGGCTCGATTTCATACGTTCAGTCAAGCACGGCATCTGTCATGCCCATTATGGAACGAATTGAAGAAAGAACATACGGCAACTCAAAAACGTACTACCCAATGCCTGGGCTTGCATCTAATAACTGGTTCTTCTACAAAGAAGCCTATGATATGGATATGTTCAAAGTCGTAGATATGATCGCGACAATCCAGCAGCACGTTGATCAGGGAATCAGCTTTACATTGTTCCTAAAAGATACAATGACGACTCGTGATTTAAACCGGATTGATTTGTATGCACATCACAGAGGAATTAAAACCATTTACTATGCAAGAACGAAAGATACTGGGCAAGACAGCTGCCTTTCTTGTGTTGTTTGATTAAAGGAGAGTTTATAGTGACGAAAATTTATGACGCAGCAAACTGGTCAAAGCATGAAGACGACTTTACCCAAATGTTCTATAACCAAAATGTGAAACAGTTCTGGCTTCCGGAAGAGATTGCTTTAAACGGCGATCTCCTCACATGGAAGTACCTCGGGAAAAACGAGCAAGATACGTATATGAAGGTACTGGCCGGATTGACTCTTCTTGATACAGAGCAGGGGAATACAGGAATGCCGATCGTGGCTGAACACGTAGACGGCCACCAGCGGAAAGCCGTGCTGAATTTTATGGCGATGATGGAGAACGCCGTTCACGCAAAATCGTACTCTAATATTTTCATGACACTGGCACCGACTGAAACGATTAATGAAGTATTCGAATGGGTCAAACAAAACAAATTTTTGCAGAAAAAAGCGCAAATCATCGTCGGACTCTACAAAGCGATTAAAAAAGATGATGAGATTTCACTGTTTAAAGCCATGGTTGCATCGGTGTATTTAGAAAGCTTCCTATTCTACAGCGGTTTCTATTATCCGTTATATTTCTACGGACAAGGAAAACTGATGCAAAGCGGTGAAATCATCAACCTGATCCTTCGTGATGAAGCGATTCACGGTGTTTATGTCGGACTTCTCGCTCAAGAAATCTACAATAAGCAGACAGAAGAGACAAAAGCAGAACTTCGCGAATTTGCCATTGACCTTTTGAATGAGCTTTATGAGAATGAGCTTGAGTATACCGAGGACTTATATGACCAAGTCGGACTCTCACACGATGTCAAGAAGTTCATTCGCTATAATGCGAATAAAGCGCTGATGAACCTTGGATTTGATGCGTACTTTGAAGAGGAAGATATTAATCCGATCGTTTTAAACGGATTAAATACAAAAACAAAATCACATGACTTCTTCTCCATGAAGGGGAACGGGTACAAAAAGGCGACCGTTGAGCCGATCAAAGACGACGACTTTTTCTTTGATGATGAAAAAGAGCAGATATAATATCTGCTCTTTTCGGCTTGAAGGTTGAAATAGGAGGACGCAGTAATCATGGGAAAAATGGACGAAATCATTTTGGTCGCTCCGCGCGATGAAGTGTTTAAAAAAGAAAAATTGACTTTTCAAGGCGTAAACAGTGAAGATGCCCGAGTAGCAGAAATTATGGCTCAAATTGAGGCGACCTATCGTGAAATGAGAAGGGGAGACGCCGAAGAAGATCCTCATTATAAGCAGCCGATTCCTTATGTCGTCATTAAACGCGAGGATGAAGTTTTCCTCTATGAGCGGCTGGCTGGCGGCGGGGAATCACGTCTTCACAATAAGCTTTCTCTTGGCTTTGGCGGCCATATGAATCATATTGAAGGAGCCGCTTCTTTTGCCGAGGTCTTAAAGCTGAACACAGACCGGGAGCTTGATGAAGAACTGCAAATCGAGGAAGAGGATAAGCAGGCCATTATCACATTAGGTTTGATCAATGATGATGACAACAGTGTCGGTAAAGTGCATATCGGTATACTATCTGCGCTTCAATTAAAGCCCGGCTCACATGTGGAAGTCAAAGAGAAAGAGCAAATTGCGGGTAAATGGATGAAAATTTCGGAACTAAAACAAACAGACATTTATAACCGACTGGAAACATGGTCGCAATTTGTGGTTGACATTCTTGAATAAAAAAACCCGGTTTCTCATGAAGAGGAACCGGGTTTTTTTATCAGGCATGCTCGTCTACAGCAATATTATGACTCTTGGATGACCACAGCGTCAAACCCGGCATTATCTGCTCTGGCGGCAAGGGCGTCAGCATTATCTTTGGAGGAAAATGCGCCGATCTGCACCTTATATAATCCGTCCTTCAAGAGCACAATGGCGTCAAAGCCCTTAGACTCTGCGCTGCTTGCAAGATTGTCCGCATTTGCTTTGACCTTAAAAGCGCCAATTTGAACCTTATATAATCTTGAGTCGGATGTCTTTTGAAGGCTGAAGGCTTGCTCCAACCCGTTTGCATGACCTCTTGCCAAGCTTTGAATAAAGCTGCTCGTTTTAAGCTTGTTCGCATCTGTAACCGTATCAATAAAACCGTTTTCCGTAAGCAGGGCAGGCATTGAGGATTCCCTTAATACGTGGAAGTTTGCTGTTTTTTTGCCGCGGTCGGAAAAGTCGACAGCTTGTATGACTTCAGAGTGAATCTCCGATTGATAAGTCGTTGTCGGTGCTCCGACTCCCGGATAAATGTAGCTTTCGAAACCTGTTCCGCCCCCGGCATTAATGTGAATGGATAAAAAGAAATCTGCTCCCCAGTTATTTGCAGCATTTGTCCGGTCGCTTAAGCTGACATATTGGTCGCTTGTCCGGCTCAGCAGCACAGTGACACCCTCATACTCATTCGTCAATATAGTGCGTAAAGCTAACGCAATTTGCAGGGTTAACGTTTTTTCTTGAAGACCATTGCCTGTTGCGCCTGGGTCGGACCCGCCATGACCTGGATCGATAAAAATTTTAACCATTCTCCATCACCTCATTACAGGATATGAAAAAAGACGGCTTCTGCTTGTACGATTATCATCCGGCTGAAAAATGAGGAAATTAACCCTTGTTACACGTAAAATTATTTCTCGGGAAAGCGCACAAATCAACAGGATGCGACAGGAAGGTTGCTAAAAGTCTGCTTTTTTTACACAGCTATGGTGCGTTCCTCCATTTCGGGATTCGTTTACTGTTAAAGGCGATATACCAAGTGCCAGACAAAGATTATAAGGAAAGAATGAGTGATTTTATTTCGATGTTTAGACATGGAAGGTTTCTTAGACACACCGGTCGAATGAAAGGGGAAGCTGTAGCTGCTTTTATACATCACGCCAAAATCCTCTTGCTCGATGAGCCGACAATCGGTTTAGGATATCGTTGTGAAAAGTAGAATACAGCAATTTCTTCATCACGTAAATACTGAGGATAAAACGACGATTTTCTCACCTCTCATCAATTGATGGCATTGAACGTTTATATAAACGGATCATCCTGATTGATGAGGGAGAAATCACATTCGACGGACCAAAAGAAAAGCTGTCACAATTGACGAACAGTAAGGGAAGCTTGGCTGTTGAAGTAAACGCCGTTATGCAGACTGGAATTCACTTTCATGTCAACCTACTGAAGTGAAAGGGGACACGTTATACTTTCATACATCTGATGATTCACAAATTCATCAGCTCATCCCAAGCATATCTGCGCAATATACTGTTTTACAAATAGAAATAACAGAGGCCGGCATCGAGAATATACTGACGGAGGTTTATACATCAAAGAAATATCACCTTCATAGCTGTGTGTTCTAACAAATTTGCTAAAAATAAAATCTCTTGGTTTGTCCACCCTGTGTCCGTGAATACAATAAGAAATAAAGTATTTCTCGGGAAAGCGCAGGATTCCCCATGGTTCCCGAAAAAAAGCATTTGTTTCGACACATGATAGGCGTTTGTCACATAAGGCATACGCTTGAATATCATATAGAGAGAATTGAGAGGTGAAAATGTTGGAGCGCGCTGTGACTTATAAAAACAACGGACAGATCAACATTATTCTTAACGGACAAAAGCAGGTGCTGACAAATGCTGAGGCAGAAGCGGAGTATCAAGCCGCTTTGCAAAAAAACGAAGCTAAGCACGGCATTTTGAAGGAAATAGAAAAAGAGATGAACACACTGGTTGGAATGGAGGAAATGAAGCGAAACATTAAGGAAATATACGCATGGATTTTTGTCAATCAAAAACGTGCGGAACAAGGCTTAAAGGTGGGAAAGCAAGCGCTGCATATGATGTTTAAAGGGAATCCAGGGACTGGGAAAACGACAGTTGCGCGGCTTATCGGCCGGCTGTTCTTTGAAATGAACGTACTGTCTAAAGGTCACCTGATCGAAGCGGAACGTGCTGACTTGGTCGGGGAATACATTGGCCACACCGCCCAAAAGACGAGGGATTTAATCAAAAAGTCATTAGGCGGCATATTATTTATAGACGAAGCCTATTCCCTTGCAAGAGGCGGCGAAAAGGACTTTGGGAAAGAAGCGATTGACACGCTCGTGAAGCACATGGTTTTAACTTTTATGCCACTTCCCAACTCGATATCCCTAAGCCTGAACGCCAGTATAAATACGTATGGCAGCAATATTTAGAGCGATTTAATGAGATCAAAAAAATGCACTTTGAAGAGCTTAAAACTGTAGGAGAGATATCTAAGGAACTAAATATTTCAGATTGGATTATATTGGATTTATTTGAAGCTCAAAATGTGGACAAGCTTTCATTTCCGGAGTTGTCTAAGCGTAGACGAACCAAAGACTTTGCTTTTCTTTATGATCTACATTTCAATAATAAAATGAGCCTGAAGGAAATTAGTCGGGCTTACGGTTATTCTCCACCTTATATTCGTCAAGTTTTTAAAGATCAGGGAATTCAACACTTAACCTTTAAAAATCAGTATAAAAAGTGAGGAGTATATAGTCTTATTGAAACAGTAAGTATGTTGGACAATTATACTCGTGTAACTCGTTTATGATAAATCGAATAATTCTTAAATCAGACCTCGTCTTCAAAAGTCGGGGTATTTTTTTGTTTTTCGAAGTGCATACGCAGTTAATAATGAACGAAGAAATTTCAGCGAAAAAATGTCCGTTTTGAAAAGTTTATACGCAGTTATTAATGAGGGAGGAAAAGTTTTACTTCTGATGTCGCAAAATCGAATACACCGATGGGGTTTTACTTATGAAGGGCGATAAGACTTAGTGAAAAGGTTGTGCCATTTCGAATCTAACCTCGCAGTTATTAATGACGGAAGAAATTTGCGCGACATTTATTCGACGTGCATATTATCTATTGAGCATATGAGAGAGGGGGTGGATCATTGACTATGAAGGAACATTAGGATAAAACAGTGTACTTTCAAAACTCTGTTAAAATATCGCAACTAACTATTTATAATGCTTGTGAGGAAAATTTCAACCTGTCAAACCTGCAATTATCCTACAAAATCTAAAAAAATTATTAGGAGGAAATAATAATGGGTCAAACAAAAAACGTAATTTCACCACTGATCTCTAACAATTTTGGAGCAATCGTAACGATACTAATTGCTATGTTCCCAAAATTATTCCCAGCAATCGGAACATTCTTGCTTAGCCTGAACATTTATGTATGGGTAATAATTCTTCTACTGCTCATTATTGCTGGACAACAAATCTTTATTTTTGTGATTAGAAAGAAATTAAGTTTTATATACATAGTTATTAGGAGCTGATCTCAATAAAATTCACATTTTATTTAAACCTGAAAGCTGCTTGAATACCTCGCAAATATAAAGTATCCTGTATATGTATCATAGTTGGTATATCAGCCACTATAGGCCAGAGAGTTCCCTCACATACTCTCTGGCTTTTCTTCTAAGATAAGCCTCACCGCCTGTTTTAATTTCCAGCACTAATTTCAATGAAACTTTCCGAATTTAAAAGCGTATATGTCTTGAAGTATCATTACATAGCCCATAGGAGGTAATACCATGAGTGAGATTTGGGAGAACAGTGAATATGATCCTTTTAGGTTAAAAGACATCAGTGAAGATGAAATAAAGAATGTTGAACAAGAGTTAAACTTAACTTTGCCTGAACAATATAAAAAATTGATCATTCAGCAAAATGGTGGATTAATTAATTTTAATGCGTTCCCAACAGATCAGGAAACATCTTGGGCAGACGATCATATTGAAGTTGATCATATTAGAGGTATAGGAAAGGATATAGGAATCTTAGAGAGTGAGTACCTAATTAAAGAGTGGGGGTTACCACAAAGATTATTGTTAATACAGGGAGATGGGCATAATTGGGTAGCCTTAGATTATCGTCTAACTAATGAAAATCCACCTGTTCATTACTTTGACTTAGAATTAAATAATGATTTTAAGATTGCAGATTCATTTGATGAATTCTTATCTAAACTCTATACACATGAATACCAAGAAGTTCAAGAAGACGAAAATTTAGATTTTGATGAAATACCAAGTATTGATCCAAATGATCCAGATGCTATTCAGAAGGAAGAAGTCGAAAAAATTCTTGCTAATAAGAACCCTATGGAGATTCATAGGATTTCTCTTTTTCCAATCCAAAGTGTCGAAGACCTAAAGTGGTTGCTGAACATTATTAATGATAATTCCATAGGGGCACAAGGTGACATGGCTTTTGAATTGGCTGACGTATTGATGTCAGTTGTTTCTTCATGCTCACAACAAATAAAGTCGAATAATTTAAAAACTGTGGTTCAAGAAGCTGCTCAGGAGTTAGGAAAGTCCAGAAATGAAGATACTGGGATTATATTAGATCAACTTAAAGACTTTTTGTAAAATGAGTATTATTTTCCTCTTTTTGTTTATTTTTAACAACATTTGTACTAGAATGGGAATGTGTTAAAAATCCTAAAGAAAAGAGGGAATTAATGAAAAGCTATCGGAAGATTTTGAGTGTCGTTTTGAGTTTGCTTCTCCTGCTAACTTTTGTGTTACCGAACTTTGCTGAAGCACAGTCAATTGAGCAACCGGTTCAATCTGGGACAGAGACAATTCTAGGATCAGATGAAAATCCGGTTGATCCCGAGTATGAAGAGTATGAGGATGACTTTAACTACGAAGAGGATACATACGAAGATTACTCTGATGTTTCGGAAGATTCGTATTATGATAATTTAGCAGATGCCCCTGTCTATGAAGATGAGGATTTATTAGAAGATGGAGCTACGCAAGAAGAAATCAATGAAGACGAAAGTGTTCCTGATAGTGAATTTGAAGAGAATGTTGTAACTCCGACTGAAAGCGCCACTGAACCAGAAACTGATGATGTAGGTGAGGACGAATCTTATCATGCTCAGTGGGCTTGGTTAATTCCACCTGCAATTGCTGTTGTTAGTCGTGTCGGAGGTAAGCTCTTAGTTAAGCAGACGTTAAAGTCAACAACAAAGAAAATTGCAGTCAGAAATGGTAAGCTCGCAGGAAAGAAGCATCCTAAGACTGGTGTGAAATTTAATTCTAAAGGTTTTCCTGTTTTCGCATCTAAATACAATTACAATCTCCCTATGAGTCTAATTAAATCTTCAAATGGTACACAATTTAAGAATGCAAACGCATCTTTGAAGAAGGCAATTAATACTTGGGAGCATGCGAAAAAATTCAATAAGTATCAGATTCAAGACATTAAAAATGGGAAAACTCCACGAGGGTATATATGGCACCACCACGAAAATACAGGCAGATTGCAATTAGTAAATAGAACTATACATGAAAAAACCGGACATACAGGTGGTAAATCTATCTGGGGTTCTCTATAAAATATTCCTCTCCTCTTTTTAGAGGAGGGTTTTTAATGTTTGTTGCTAAATAAAAAAAGAAAAGCCCAAAAACGGGCTTTTTAATTTGTTTGCTGTCTTAGTATAGCTACTATTTTATCAAGAGAATGTTCATCAATATTTCTAATGGTGCGTTTGCTACTCATACCAAGCTTACCTTTGATTTTTAAATGGAGAATGCCCAATTGCATTGTAGCCATTCCCAATGGATTTGGGGCAATATCAAAATCAACTTCTTTGATACTTTTAAATTCAACAACTTCAGTATCTGCACCGCCGAAAATACCGCCTTTCATAGTAACAAATAGAAGTTTCTTTTCAGTAATAACCATAAAACCAAATTTAGTAAGCTTTGGATCAGCAGAAGTCATATGTAAAATCTTTTCCTTTTTTCCAACTTCTTTTTTTAAAGCTTTAATTGCATATTCATAAAACTTTCTTTCTGATTTAGGGAACTCTTGAATGATAGACTCAAGATCTTTTAAGAATATTGGGTAATCTATGATTCCATACTTAGAGTTTAATTTATGAAATTTTTGTGCCATCACTTATCTCCTTTTTTATCGTTCACATGCATAGTTGTCATGATCCCTGTCCATTTTAGATTGGTAAGCAGGGTGAGAGCTAGGTACTCCATTTGGATACTTTTTTCTTAACTCAGTACAATTTTTAAACGTTTCTGTCTCTCCAGTTGACGCTGAAGAAGAGGAAGATGCATCATTTTCACTTGAAGTGGAAGTGTCACTCGATACCTTTGGAGTTGTAGGCTGAGATGTTGCCGGTTTAGATGTTGTCGCTTTTTTAACCGCAGTATTTTTCTGTTTAACACAGCCATTAAATCCTTTGTCAGTCACATATCCATTCTTACTCCAAATTGAAAGCTTCTCTGATTTTGCTTCCTGCTCGTCTTTCTTAAATTGGTCTATGTATTTCGTATTTGGCTCATATACATATGCTACTCTGGCTAATCCTTCTTTTAACAGTGTTTCTTGAACAGACTTGCCATCGACATATACGTAAGCTAACAATCTTCCATATTTATCTCGGTGGTCACCTTTATCAAATTCTAATTGCAGTTTGCCGTCGCTAACCAATTCTTTGTTTCGTTTAGATGCATCCTCACCGTATGGCTGAACACAAGAGTCTGGCTTTTTAGACTCAGGAGTGTCAACTAGTAAGTAACGAACTGTATCAACGTTCCCGTTGTATTTAACCTTAATCGTATCTCCATCAACAGCTCTATCTAATGTAACATCGACCAATTCCTTATTGTCTTTTGCCTTAGATTTGTCAGCAGCCTTTTCCTTTTTAGCTTCCTTTTGTTCTGTCTGTTTAGCATCCCTAGAAACTTGTTGTGTTTCTTTAAGTTCTGTACTGCTTTTTTCAGTATCATTTGAGCCGCAGGCAGCTAATGATAAGCTTAAAGTGAATACAGCAAAGCCTAATATTACTTTCTTCAATTTCATTTCCCCTTTTAGAATGTTTGTTCTCTAACTATATCGGTAGATCATCAATAATTATAATCCTGTATCCAATTATTGTGAATTTAATTTTTCCTTAATATCATCGCATTTCTCTTTAAGACTTCTTGGCGTGTGTTAAAATTTTACTGAATTCATATTCAAAAAGGGAATGTGATTATGCTTGGAATCAACGTTGAAAAATCAAATGAAAACTTAATTATCAATTGGCAGCTATCCAAAATTGAAATTCCAATCAAAGAAATTAACGATATATTCCTTGATCCAAACTATGGGGGGAGGGGAGAGAGCGCAGTAAGGATTGGGTTTCCTTATGGCTCTACGGACAGAGTAGTGATTAAAACAGCAAATAACACTTATATTTTGTTCACCACTAATGCTGCTTCAATTATGAGTAAAATTGTTTCTTAATAACCTATTGATGTCTTATCATGTTCAAAAAGAGGGATAAAGTGATTAATATAATTTATGATGTTAGTACCCTTGAGGGTTCTTGTTATATAGAGGTTCTCCCTGACAGGTATAAAGACGAATGTTGGAATTCTTCTTCTATTTTCTTTACAGAAGATAACTTTGGCTATCTTTTGCCTGTCTTTGAAAAGTGTTTTAAGAGCTTCGATTATTTTGCTTTCAACGAAATAAAAATAGATACATGGAAGTTGATTATTAAAGAATTGGAGAATGTAAAACAATATTTAATTAATAATCCTCAATCTCAATCATTAAAAGATGTTTTAGGGTTTCCATTTATTTATTCTGAGGAAGAGTTTATGGAAAACTATGATACTAATGTAAAGCAGTTAGTTTCGATGATTACTGAGTTTCAATCATGGATAAGAGAAAAAAGTGATTCAACTAAGTTCATTTCCGTTTTGGGAATGTGAAAATAGTGTCGGGGATTTCTAATAATGGATTTCTTTTAATTTCGCTATTCAATGATTTCGTGTGATGAAATTTAGTGGAGTGATCATAAAGGAGGAGCATTGATGGAAGAAGGCAAACTTATTCACTTGACAATTGCAGGTATTAAAGAAGCTATTTCCAAGTACGGCACTTTTCCGATGATTCAACCAGGTGGCTTCGTGTTAGAAGATGCTACATTTGAATTTAATGAACCCGCAACAGAAGAAGAAATTAGAAAATTAGAATCTCATTTTAATGTAAGTTTACCGAAGGATTATAAGGAGTTCTTAGCTCTACATAATGGATTGGAGTTTCTTGATGGAATCGAAATACTCAGCATTGAAGATGTTATGAAATACAATGAAACAGAAGACCTACCAGAAAAGTGTTTTTAATTGGATATCATTTTGATGGAAGGTATGTTATAGATTCGAATAGATATGGAAAAGGGGACTTAGATTACTTATTTTATTTGGATTCGATTGATCATTTTGATGAAGCAGTAGATTTAAAGGCGAATTTTGAAATTTGGTTTGATCGACTTTTAAGCTCAAATGGAAATAAGTATTGGGAACTTGAAAGAGATGCTAAAGCTTAATATAAGAACATAAATTAAAGATGCACCCAAAGATTTTTTAGTTTTACATGTTAATCATTAAAGGGTGGTCATTTTGGCTGTCTTTTTCTGTTATTCAAATAGATAATTGTGGTAAAATTTACATAGAGTAGGGATAGGAAGGAGAATGATATGAAGGTATTTGAGGCTGATTCATTACTCTCTGAAGCAGATAAAAGAACCAAAGAGTACAAGGAACTAAGGTCACAAATGGTGAAGCTCAGAAAAGCCTTTAAGGACGTAGCTGACCTAGATGACAGCGAGTTTTCCGGTAAGGGCGCAGACAACATTAAAGCATTTTATCAAGATCATGTCGGTGTTACAGATCAATGGATTGATTTAATTGATATGAAAATTGCTTTCTTAAGCAGCGTTTCTGCAAAACTTGAAGATGCTAAGATGTCTGATGCTTACATAGAAGAATCCTTTCTAGAACACGAGTTGGCTAACGCTTATACAAAATCAAAATCCATTATGTCTGAACAGAAAAAAGCAATGAAAGACATATTAAACGACATCAATGATATTCTTCCCCTTGAAATATTCTCAACAGAAGACTTCAAAGACAAACTTTCTTCTGCAGATGACAAACGTGAAAAAACAATCGATAAGCTAAACAAGCTTGATGAGGATTTAAAAACAGAATACGCTGAAACAGAACCAAACGAACAATTTATTCAGCAAGACTTTAAAAAGCTGCAGGAATCAACAGGCAAAGGGAAGAACGCCACCCCGATTCACTATAACGCTAAAGCGTACAGAGAAAGTGACATACATAAGAAAAAAGGCGATATTGAGAAGCATTCTGAAGCTTACTTAAGTGTGAAAAAAGAAGAAGCAAAAGAACGAGAAATCAAAGAATTAAAGAAAAAACTTAATGATGGTATGTCTGATCCTGATGAGTATTTAGAGATCGCTAAGAAAGTAGGCTACGAGAATCTGGAGCCATCTCAAGTTCAGCTTGCGGTGCAAATCGAACAAGCGAAGCAGCTAGAGGGAGCAGGAGAAATCACCTGGGATATCGTAAAAGGTGTAGGAGTTGGTTTATACGATGTTGGAAAAGACACTGTAACCGGTATATGGGACTTGATCACCGATCCAGGAGAAACATTGTCAGCACTGGGCAATGCAGTTCTTCATCCAGTCAAAACATATGATGCTGTTTCAGCAGCAATAGAAGAGTCATATCAAAAAGATATGGTGAATGGGGATGCCTATTCTAGATCAAGATGGGTGACGTATGCAATTGGCTCAGTGGCTGCAGCTGTTGTCGGAACAAAAGGTGCAGGAGCCATTAACAAAGCAGATGCAGCGGGCAAAGTGATAAACAAAGCAAGTCAAGCAGGGAAGAAAATTAAGGACGTTAAGATTCCAGATTTGCTTCCGTATAACCCTAAGTACGATCTTGCTATGGCAGGGGACGTGCCATACAATGTAGTGGATGGAGCAAACTTAAAAAATCAACTAATGAGTTTTGCTAAAGGGTCAGATAAAGAAGTAAAACCTTTCGATGTCGTTGATTATAGACCAAGTAACAGTCCTTTAGAGAATCATCACGGTGTAATGGATGTATGGGCTAAACATAATGTTCGGAATTATGTGAGTAGAGGTAGTAATACGCCAACAGTAGCTTTAACTAAGGAGCAACACAATGCTACCAAGAAAGTTTATAGAGAATGGTTGTACGAAAAAACAGGGAAAAAAGTTGGCGGCAAAGTAAATTGGAAAGAAGTATCGCCTAGGGAAATACAAGACCTTACTGAGAAGATGTTTGATGCTGCTAAAGTTCCTAAAGAAGCAAGACAGCAATATTATAATGCATTTAATCAATACAACTTTAGAAAGTAGGTGCGGACATAGATATGAGTATCGATATGTTAATCAAGAAGATTGCTTCTACATCAGATTGTCGGCTGTTTGAAGCTGATGGTCTCCCAATACTAGACGAGAAACATCAACTACCAATAGATATTAGTGAATTTTATGAACAATGTGGTGGTGCAGTTTTATTTGAAAATGCGGATTATCCAATATACATAGTTAGACCAGATGAGTTTAAATTGGCTAATCCCATTATTGTTGGAGAACTCTGTGAAGAAGACATTTCATCCGAGTGGTATATTGTTTGCACGGATGGAAAAGGAGAATATCTAACAATTGACTTAAACGAAGAGAGAAAAGGAAAATGCTATGACAGCTTTTTTGATCGACATGGAATAGTCGGTGAAACACAGGTGATAGCAAGCTCATTTACCGATTTAATACAGCGACTGCTTGAGAATAAGGGTAAACATTGGTATTGGTTAAGGAATGACTTTATATCACTAGGCGATGCATATGATGGCGTAGAAATTGAATAATCTCTTAAAAAAAGTATTGCGATGTTGAACTCTCTTTTTGAGAGTTTTTTTATTGGTTAAAACAATGTATAAGACACTTTTTTTGGACAAGATAATAAAAAAAGAAGGTAGGTAACTGAAATGAAGAGGTTGTTACTTTTATTAAGTGTCTTGTTACTTGTATTGTTTTTTGTGCAAACAAAGACTGAAGCGTCATCTTCTTTTAAGGAATTGCCCACCAAACAAAAAACTGATCAATGGTCAGTAGAGTTAAGTGAAGCAAAAAACGAAAAGAAATTTGCACGTCCTAAAAAAGGAGAGTATAAAATATATTCAGTTGAAATTAAAAACATTGGGAAAGAAGCAGCCACAGCGGATGTACAATTGTTTAGAGATGATCCTAATTCGATCACCAAATATTCACTTTTTGGCTGTCCTGAAGAAAAGTGTGAAAAACAAAGTGAAGGTTCAAGAGAGCTGGCAGATAGTCTAAACGATGGTTCACCGTTGAGGTTTAAGAACATTATACTAGCTGATAAGGCTTCTGAATTAGAGGTGCAAATTATATGGTCTCAAAAGGGGCAAGAAGGTCGCAATTTAAAACAAACTTTTAAATTCACCGAAGGTATCTTAAATCAGTAATACAGCTTAAAATTTGAAATCCAAATAAAATAATGGTTTTATCCACCAAGCAATAGTATTGCAAATACCATTTTTATATGGTTATAATTAGGGTAATGATACAATTATATAATTATTTTTTGCATTTTGTTTAATGAAATGCATAAAATAAAAAAGGCCAAGGTGCTACCAACACCCCGGCTATGTACAAAAAGCTGCCCATCAAAGGGCTTGCTCTGATGCAGAAATAAACTTAGATAGACCTAACCCTTTAAGGTTTCCAGTCTCAAGGGAGGTCTATTTTTTCTTTTGACTTGACGTTACAATCATCATTATGTTGAAGATCAACAAGACGGTATTTAATATCAACCCGCCAAAATTGATCATTATCATTAATGATTCGTAAACAGTCATTTTCCCACCCCCTTTCATTAGGGGATGAGCAAGACTCCCTTGAGTGAGCAAACTTAATGTACAGGAAATATTATACTATACATAAATATCCTTGTCGTTAAAAATTCACAATAAATTGACAATATGAAAAGAACTTGCAAAATGCAAGTTCTTTTTTCATTTCAAATATTAAACAATTCTCTTCAAATGACGATATTTAACATGTAAACTTGTACCAAGGAGGATTTAGGAAATGAAGAAGAGAATTACGTATGTTCTGCTTGTTCTTCTAGCAGTAGTAGCTTTTGCTTTCACTGATTCATCAAAAGCCAAAGCAGCAGAAGCAACACCACTTTATTATCTACAAATTACAGGGATTACATCAGACGGAAACGATTTTGCTTGGGATAACATCACTTTTAGTCAAACCAAAGCGCCAAACGTTTTGAAGGGAAATAAACTATATGTGAAAGCTCGGTTTATGGGTTATACCAAGTTAACAGTTATCACAGGCAAAGATGGTAAAAATCTGTTGTATGACGGCACAGCTAAAATGTTTAAATCTGATGCTATCCTTGGTCAAAATAAGGTGGTAATAGGCTGGGATAAATATTTTGAGATTCCTATGGACGCACTTCAAGATAACTCAATTCAGATAAGAGCACTAAGCTCAGGTACTACTTTTCTTTATAGCCAAAAAATTGATTTTGAAAGAGAGTGAACCAGGTGATTAGTACTTCTAATTATGATGTAACTAAAGATCCAAAATTCTTAGCTTTTTGTAGCTTAGCTACAGAAGGGTACGGTCAGAACAATACCCAGCAATCTTCCATAGGTTTTAACGAGTTTTGCGAAAAACTTGAGAAAAATGAGATTGTTAAACCCGAGAATAAAAAAAGCACGCTTGATTTGAATAAGTCTTTAGAAGACTGGAAATTAAGATTTACTGCAGGTGGAAACCTTTCTACAATGGATTCACAGGTATTAGGTGTTATCAAAAAAGCTTATAACTTAGGCATGGTTAATAAAAATAATATGCTGGTACGAAATGAAGCAATTAATGCTTATAGAAATTCTATTTAAATAATGAAAACAATGCCCAGCTTAATAAAAGTGCTGGGCGTTTTACTTATTAGGGTTATTTGCTTTCAAATACTCTCGATGTTCTTTCTCCAACTTATCAATATCATCTTTGAATATATAAATCTTATATTTTTCTTTTGCTTCTCTAGACAGATTATCTTCTAAATATTCACGGAGCTTTGCTTCACTTTTGGTTTGATCCATGCCAATTGTAATTGCCGGATCTGTTTGACCAATTTGCACACTAAATAAACCAAATTCATCCCGAATACTATCAATTACTTCCAAAGGGGACTTTTTATTTGCTTCGGTTAAATTTATACCTGACATAATCAAAACAGGAACTAACACCAAAAATCCAATTAACCTCTTCTTCATTCACCAACACACTCTCCCTCGTCGAAAAGAATCTCTCCTTTATTAATACTACGTATATCATTATTGACCTTTATATTTTATTACCACCATTTACATCGAACTTTTGTTCTTATCTATATTGAATAAAGAACGTGTGTTCTGTTAATATTAGATCAATGAAGGAGTGAGTCGATATGCTTAGAGATCGAGGAACAATCAAATGGACATCAATGATGCTTTCAGAACATTTAACGCAGCTTAAACAAGATTTGATGGATGTATCAAAAATTGAAAAGCCATCCTTAGATGACCAACAAATTGAAGAGATGGATATTCTCGTCTCTGAGGCACTTGAATTTAATAAAGAGTTGAAATTCAAACTCTTTAACAATGGATTCGTTGAAAATGTCACCGGCAGAGTCCATTACATTAATTTTGAACAACAAAAGCTTCACGTAAAAGACCAGAACGACAATACAGTTTATATCAACATGAATAACATCATAGGAGTCACATACAATGATTGATTACTCACAATTTCCACGTAAAAATATACTTTGTGTCGATATGAAATCCTTTTATGCTTCTGTATCGGCTGTAACAATGGGGCTTAATCCTTTAACATGTTATCTTGCCGTTGTAGGGAATACGGAGAGACAGGGAAGTGTAGTATTAGCTGCATCTCCTGCACTTAAAAAAGATTTTGGAATCAAAACAGGATCGAGACTATTTGAGATACCTGAAGATCCAAGAATACACATTGTAAATCCGCAAATGAAGCTTTTCATCAGAGTTTCGACTGAGATTACAAAGCTGTTTTACAGATTTGTTCCTGAAAAATGTGTCCATACGTATTCAATTGATGAATCTTTTTTAGATGCAGGAAAAGAAGATCCTGAAGAAATGGCTAAAGCAATTCAAAGCAGCATGTGGAGAGAATTTGGCCTAATGTGCACAGTAGGCATTGGTGACAATATGTTGCTAAGTAAGCTTGCGCTTGACCTGGAGAGTAAGAAAACGAAGAGTGGTATTGCACGTTGGAGATATGAAGATGTGCCAAATAAACTCTGGAAGGTTCACCCGTTGTCTAAAATGTGGGGAATAGGAGGGAGGATGGAAAGAAACCTGAACCGAATGGGGATATCAACTGTAGGTCAGTTAGCTAAATTTCCTTTAGAGCTGCTTGAAAAGAAGTTCGGAATAATGGGGAACCAGTTGTATTATCATGCTCATGGAATCGATTTATCAGAAATAGGTGCACCGTTAATGCAAGGTCAGATTAGTTTTGGTAAGAGTCAGATCTTACTGAGGGATTACACAAGGAGAGAAGAAATTAAGGCTGTTCTTCTGGAGATTTGTGAAGAAGTCGCAAGAAGGGCACGCACGCATAATAAAGTTGGTCGAACAATAAGCCTAGGAATTGGATACAGCAAGGATGAGCTTGGTGGTGGATTTCATCGAGCCAAAACAATTGATCTACCCACAAATATAACCATGGACATTTATAAATGCTGCTTGATGCTCTTTAATAAGTTTTACTCGGGGAAAACAGTGAGAAGTATCTCAGTTGCGTTATCAAATATAGAGGATGATGTTAATCAACAGTTGAGCTTATTTGAAGTGAATAATGAAAAGAGAAGGAAACTCGGGTTTGTGATGGATGGAATTAGAAGCAAATATGGATCAAAAGCGATTCTGAGAGCAGTTTCTTATACACCTGCAGGAACTGCGCTTCACAGAGCAGGGTTGACTGGTGGACACAAATCATAATAATAAGCGTGTTTAATTCCATATTTTAGTTGATTGCAGAGAGCGATTTATATGGAACCCTTTCTGATATACTTTGCCTTGTATTAGGAAAGGGGAGACGAAGATGAAGGCAAATCGAAATAGCAGTTACAAAAAAGGAATGCTGCCAGCATTCTCAGATTTCCAAATGGAGTTGCTCAAAACCTTATATAGAAGGAATGGGTCTTTCATTAAGGATATCTATCATGAAGTTGCAGAAAGATTAGACTTAACAACAGAACAAAAAGCAATATTGGTAAACTCAAAAGCGGAAAAAAGATACGAATGTTATATACGAGCGGTAAGGCTATATCTTTCTAAGAAACAGTTGGTCGATGGAGAAAAAGTTCAGATTCAAGGTAAGGAAAAGATGAAATGGAGGATCACTAAATCCGGAATCGATTACATGAAGCAAATGAATAAAATTTGAGTTTGAGGCATTCGACATCTTAAATATAATTCCACAATATGTTAGAGTTTTTAGAGGGTGCTTTTATAATGACGCTTATGTAGGCGCCACGCTAGGTAACCAAACCCTTAGACGCCGCACAACATAAGTGGTCGGCCAATTTTTTTGTCTATATATTGCAAACATTGTGACTGTATATTTAATTGAATTTTTCTGGACTTATATGGGGGGAGTCAATGAGGTTAAAAAAATATGATTACATAGAGAGGAAGAGTAAGGTTGAAGGGATTCTGGATGAAAAAAGTTTGATAAATAAAGTAAATAAGTTTCCTAAAGATGAAGACTTTACTTATACAAATGGCTACAAAGCTTGGGCTGCAGCAATCTTTGTTGATCTTAGAGACTCAACTTCGTTGTTTATTAGCAAGAATGATATAGATGTAGCCAAGGTAATTCGAGGCTTTACTTCTGAAATTATAGAAATACTGCGGAAAGAAGCCGGAGATAACCTGAAGGAGATAGGGATACGAGGAGATTGTGTATATGCTATATACTCTGCTCCAACTTGTGAGGAGCTATACTATCTAGCTGAAAGAGCCTTTTATATAAATACTTATATGCGCATGTTAAATGATTTATTATCTAAGAGAGACTTACCTAGAATTAAGGCTGGCATTGGTCTCGACGCTTCTGTAACTTTAGCAGTAAAGGCTGGGAGAAAATCTTTTGGCATAAGCAACTTAGTCTGGATAGGAGCATCTGTAGCAAAAGCATCGAAGTTATCAGATTTAGGGAATAAAAATAGTATAAACCCTATTGTAATGTCAAATGATTTTTATTCGGGCTATACAGATGTTCAAGGCCGGTTGGATAATACTATAACTCATCCCTGGATTATCGGTAGTAGTCCATTGCTTGGAACCTATTATCATTCTGACATAGTGATATCGGATTTTGATAAGTGGATTGATGGAGGAATGAAGTCTTTACGTCAATGATGTATTTAACTGAGTTAAAAACCCTTCTCATTGAGAAGGGTTAAACATTAAACAAAAAACTTGGTTGGTTGAATAGAAGTGATATTCCTTTTAGCTTCATGGAATTCTTTATCATTCGAGGATGAAAAGCCACTAAACACTGCTAATCCAACGACAACTGACAAGGTCGCTAATGCAAGTTTAAATTTCATATAAACACTCTCCTCTTTGTATTTGGATTCGGGCATCCACCATAACGTCAAAAAAGGCGGTTGAGTTTTCAAATTGCCCTATCTCCTTACAATAATTAGCCGTGTCGAGTGCTAATTCCTCTAAATCTGGATACATAACATTTTCTTTAAGTACAGAAAAAGTTCGGAAAACTGTGCGTTTATCTATAGAGTCGATATATAAAGCCTTTAAGTAATTAAACTCAGCAACTAAGACATCGTCATTTATGGCTTGTGCTTTCTCGATTCCTTTTTTATAAAGAATAAAGGCTTTTTCAATATCTTTCATTTTAAAGTAAATTTGTGTAAGCGTAAATAACGTGTGAGGGAGAAGATCGCTTTTATCGTTTTCGTATAATGAGACTGCTTGTTCAATATATTCAGCAGCTTTGTCATACTCTTTCATCTTATAATAACAGTTTCCCAAATTATATAATGATGCACCAATTAGCTTGTGTTTGTTTATGGCCTTTGAGTCTTTTAAGGCTCTCTGAAGATGGGGAACTGCTTTTTCATGACTTTCCAAATCATCAAAGTTGCCTGCTACAACAAATGCACATTGAATTCTGCGAACAGTATAAGTTTTTTGGTTTTTATAAATGTTAAGGGCTGCTTCTGCATAATGCATTGATACATGGGTTTGTTTCATATGATAATACACTTCAGCCATTTTGAAATAAAACTCAGCTCGTTCAATTTCGTCTGTTACTAAAGCGAGCTTTTTCTCAGCAATTTTATATGACCTTATTGCTTTTATATAATCCTTTTTATCAAATTCATACATTCCTCTAAAGAAATTGCAGTAGTATTCCAGGACACCTTTAAGTTTCGTTTGGGTACTTTCGATCTTTTCTAATAAGTCTGAAATTTTAGGGCGTTCTTCATTCAATGACTTAGGTTCAAGGTAATCAAGCATTAGCTGATGACGAAAACACATTAGAGAATAATACAGCAATAAGTCTTGGTCTTCCTTCATATGTTTTATTTCTTCTTCAACCTCTGCTTTTAATACCTCTGCATCTGGAACGGCGAACATCCGTATGTATTTATACCACTCATTGATTTTAACTCCAACTGTGGATGACGGAATTAATTGCTCCATTGAAATCCCTCCCTCTATGTATCCAATAGACTAAATATGTAATATTTTATCATATTTAAGGGAATAAGGAAGATTAATGTTTTCTTAAAAAACGAAAAAAATACCCTCCTCAATTAAGAGAAGGGCAGGGGTTTTAGCTCGGTGAATCATAATCCATTGCTTGTTCACTATCAGAAATACCTTGAGTTGTTGGGTCAACAATGATACCCATTGCAGTTAAAAAAGTTAGAAGCGCATTAAATTTCTCAGTCAAATTGTCGCCAAATACAGTTAAGTCGTATCCAAATGCAGAGGCAATTGCTTGTACGAATAACAGCGTTGCAGAGAAAATCGCAACAAGGAATGTTTTCTTTTTCAGTCTTACTTTCCAGTTGATTTTAGTCATTTAATCGTCTCCTGTTCATTTTATTTGAGGCCAAAATGTATGAGTAACCATGCACCGACAATAGTGGCAATTACACTTGGCAGCACCTTGAATACAAGGTCTTTAGTAAACTGTGAGGGATCAATTTTACGAGTAGAATCAGAGCGTTCCAATATTTCAACTCGATTGTCCAGTTTTTCATATGATTTGCTTAGATTTTTTAAACTGTTACTCATTTCGTTAAGAGTGCTGAACTGTTCTCTTGATTGCGCTTGAGAATCTTTGTTAATTTCGACTTGTTGCTCAACAAGTGTTGCGATACGACCGATAACATTTGTTCTTTCTTCAAGAGAGTCAATCTTGTTATCAGTGTGTTTTGCTTTTTCTTCTAGTGCACTTAATCTTGAAATGGTGCTTTGCTCAAAGTTATCCATTTGTCACCAACCTTTAATGAATATAGAAAGGTGACATTACATCACCTCCTAAAATTAAGAGGATAGTCACTGATACATTAGATCAACAAATATCCTCCGAGATAATTGAATATAATTAAATTTTAGAACCGAATTGTCCTGAGATGTATCCACGTTTACCTTTATAGATAACTTCCCAGTAACCTTTTGAGTTGTTTTTACCTTTAACTGAACCAGAGATTGAAATAGTGTTTCCGAGCTTGACTGTGCCAATATTTTTAGAACTATTTCGATCAGGTTTGTCCATTACGATTGCTGCGCTTGATACACCGACAATTTTAATTTTTCCCACGGATTTAATAGATGAGGAACTTGAAGAAGTTGATGTTGTTTTTGGGGCAGGAGAAGAGGTTTTGACTGATCCTGTAACATCAACATATTTGTCAGAAGCGGTAATGTAATATGTAGCGCCTTTAGAGTTCTTAACTTTGTATTGATACGCAGATCCGACTTTAACTTTCTCTACAACTGTAGGAAATCCAATGCCTTTATTTACTGTGCCGACAACATTTTTATCTTCCCATGATGGTTTTGAGTAGAAACGAAGACCGTCAACTTTTGATTTAAGGGAACCACTTGCTGCTGATGAAGAGGAAGGAGAGGATGTTGTTGGTTTAGTTGGAGAAGCTTTTGAAACAGATTTACCTGACATTTTTGCCTTTACTCGATTTTTAAAGTCTACAAATTTTTGGCTGTTGGATACCCAAGGTGCAGGACAATTCTTGTGAGTAATATCAAAATGACGAACAATGTCATCAATAGGATCTAAACCAAACTTTTTACATAATTCAACGACCACATCCTCAGTTCTTTCAACTGTATCTGAATGGAATGAACCGTCTTTCTCAAGGCACATTTCAACTCCAATAGATAAGAAGTTAGCATTTGGTTTTAGCGCAGCTACTCCTCGATAAGGATTTCCGGCACTGTCTCTTTGCTGAATATCATTAGCGTGGTAAGCTACTTCATTTAACGGAATGATACAAATTGCTTCTGTCTTATCTACGAAAATGTGAGCTGATGCATAAACTTGTGCATTGCTAAAATATCTTCGGTGATTGTCTGCACCGGCACCCGGATTGGCTGTATAGTGTAGAACGCATTTTTTCACACCATTTAACTTTAAACCAGGTCGAGTATACTTATTTACTGGAATATAATTGTTTGTATAAGCTGACAAATAACATCTCTCCTAATAATTAAATTTGAGCACAAAAAAGAGAGAAGGGGTCTGAACCCAATCTCTCTTTATCTCACGTATGCTCTTGCTATCTCTGTTTTTCAAGTATGTATTTTGAATAAAATCTATATTTTATCTAGAACGTAACCACCGCCTTTATTGTTCCTTTAGTCTTAATCCAAGTTCAAGCTAGGAATATTACCTACGTTACCTGACACTCGTCTTCTGTCTATATCTGATGGAGTTCTAATGAAAGCTGTTCCCTCAACATCACTATAAACTGAGTTCCCAGTTACAATTAAATCGTTTGTTCCAGTGTCTTCTTGAATAAAGTAAAGGTGATAATCAGAGTGGCATTGCTTGAAAACATTATCAGAGAAAATAGCTTCTCTTACAGACCCCCAAATTGCGCGATCAATATTATTAGTGATAATGTTTCCTGAACAAATTGCATTTTGCGAGTTTTTGTACCGGGCGAAGGTTTTTAAGGATTTAGCGAGGTTATTCTTAGTGAAGATATTTGCAGCATTGCCTACCCAAAGGGCGGTTCCGCTAAATGTGATCTCAGAGTCAATTAGTTTAATAATTTCTCCTTCAGCAATGTTAATGCACTCATTGGCTATATTGGAAATATACATTCCTTCAATTGTGATAGACTTGCCGATCCCGTGAATACTCACTCCTCGGTCTGTAGCATTAACCAAGCTGCAGTCTTTCATTTTAAATGATTTTATATTTCCACCTGCAATTAATCGGCAGCTACTCTTATTTACACTACTATTGCCATCAATTTCGATGCCTTCTATATAATTGTGATCTGTAATTCGCAACAATTCATCAAGTGAGTGATTTGGATTTCTGAGGAGTTTAGTGTAGGATCTTCTTTCACCAACAATTGAGACATTCGAGGGGAGTTCAATTTTTTCACTAGCGCTAGTTGTGTTCTGTTTACCGATTAAATATGTACCTTTTGGGAAATGTAGTTTCCCTCCTCCTTTTTCAGATAAATCGCTAAGGGCTTTTTTAAACTTAGCTGTATTATCGATTAAGCCATCTGGTGAGAATCCTAAGTCTAATACATTCCAAGTAGGCTTGGATTCGATAAACTCTACACGTCTGTTTAGACTTGTTGCCAAACCTCTTCCTTCTTGAACTTCAAAAAATCTGCTATCTGTATCGTCATCAGGATATGAAATTGTTAAGGTATCAACCACTGCACGTTCAATACCATCACTAATGTTATTAATATATTTTCCTTCGACAGCAGTTTGAGAGCTTCCACCACCATCTAAAAGAAATGCATTAACACAGCCTTCAGATAAAAATAAAGATGGCATATCATAAGCTGTAATACCACTAGATCGAAGTGAACGGCCATCTACAGTAATAATAACTAATGTACCGTCAGATCTTTGCCCAATGGCTTGTCGAGGATGCTTAACATTTAAATCTGCCCATGTAGTCATTTGAGCCGTTCTTGGCTTAGAATCTTTAACTAGCCAAATGCCAAAAGCAAAAGAGTTTCGTGCGCCTTTGGAAATTAGGATGTCGGCATCAACTTCTCTGTTTCCGTAAACCTTCATAGTTCCATCGTCAAAAAATACACAAGCCTCAGCGCCTGTGTATCCAGCAGCGTCATAATCTTTGTAGAGAACTCCGTCTTTAATTTGAAGCCCCATGACTTCACCATTTGATCGCCAACCACTAGCGTTTATTGCAACAACAGATCTTTTTCGTTTGGCCATACTTAAAACTGTTTCACGATTAGTTGTACCAAAATAAGAAGATGTGGGATCAATGGATTTTTCAAAGTCATATGCAAACGTTTTTTGCACCATACTTTTTTTAGCTTCGGTTGTTTTAGGAGTAACCTTTGTAACATAGTACTCAATACCAAGAGTGGCATCCTGTTTAAAAGAACTTGTTACTGTAAAATATCTGTCATCAGTTAATACCTTGTTTAAAATTTCTGTTGTTTTCGTTTCTACTTCATTAAACTTCTGAGTAATCTTAGGAGCGGTGTATTCTTCTCCTTCTGAAGCTAGTAGTTCAACAGGCATCGGAACATATTTATCTAAATTTTGATCATATCTATAAAAACCAGCCATAACTTTCCTCCAATAAAAAAGATCCCGGAGGGGATCTTAGTCAGTTTTGTACCATACTTGTCCTGAATCTGGTGCTGTATCTGAAACAACAACTCGTTTTTTCTCAGGTGAAAAAGAGGCATCCTTATACCAGATATAATTTGCATTAAATGGTTCTGTTGCGCTTAGGAGTATATTAAAACCTTCATATACTTCGGAAGTTCCAATATCTACCCACTCAAATCCATCCCATCGATAAACGATTTTTGTTTCTTTAACAGTCACCGCCCAACCAATCTGTGGGGTTGGGTAATAGGTGAAAATATCTGAATAGGTATAGACAGATGGTTTATAAATTTTTCTTGTATTTTCTACAACTTCTTCATAATTTGATGTAGCCTGTCTACACCAAGCTGTCACTTCTTGGCACCGTTTTGTAACTCGTTCACATTCAGCTATACGTTCATTCATTCGAATTATTGTATCTTCAGCTTCATCGATAAGTCCTTGAAGAGTTTCAATAACCATATTCCCTTGTCGTTTTATCCAAATTCGAGAGGCAGGGAAGAAGGAGGCACCTTCACCACTGTAATTAAAGGTAAGTGATTTTCCTTCATTTGAAACATTAAAAAAGACAACACCCATAAGGTAATCAACCTTAAAATAATTGTCTTCAAGCTCACCATCTTCAATTTCTCGCCACTCCTTGTTACTTCCTATAACTTCGACACGAAACTCTCTGTTTGGAATCTCAGTCAGAAGTACTCTGCCGTTATAGACAGTTAATGTCTCATTATAAGTCAGATAGGGATCATCAACTGAACCTTTTCTTTTTTTACTTAAAATTGGATCGTTATACAATTCAGCAAAGTCGGTCAGATTAATCACCTCCGTTTAATTTTGCTGGTAAGCTTCCCATATATATTTGACATTTAATTTGTTTCCTCTAAAATTTTCATCTGAGCCAGTTAAAAAGATTTTATCGCCTAAAGCTCCGTAGCTTAAATCTCCGCCAACTAGAGAGAGACCAGACGCTGTACATTGATAGGCATAACCACCTGTAGGACTTTCAATAACCAGCATACTGTCTTCAGTTGAAATTGGAGTTATTTTGACTAGATCTGGAGTAAAGGAGAGGGGGATTTGTTTACTTGGAGTGCCGTCTCCTATATAAACACCCTTTGAGAACTTAGGAGGTAGGGGGATATTTTCAGCTAATAGATAATCTGATGCTGGTCGTCCACCTAACAACTCCGCATTACCGTCTATTGAACCACTAATAATTCCTAATTCATTGCGCACTGGTATTGAATTTGGCGAGGTGGTTGTAGAAGCTGTAAAACCATTTAAGGAGTCTGCCGAACCTGCAGATGAGACAATCCATTCTTCTCCGTTAAACAGTTCTTGTTTATTGTTCTGGGGATTGATCCAAATTGTCCCTGTCTCTGGATCTTCTGGCTTAGTTTCTGTGGAGATTGTATAGAGACCATTAACTTTTCCACTAAGGCTTCCTTTTACTTCGATAGATGGAGAAGGGAGGTAGGGGTTTTCAGAAGGATGATTTGATTTAACTATATCCGAAAGAAGAATCTGATTTATATCTATATCTGCATCTACTCTTCGATAAGCTTGAACACCGATAGTGTAGTACATATTTGAAGGTAATCCGGTAAAAGTGGCTGTGCGTCTGTCATATTTAACATTTTGTAAATTTTCACTGGCTTGCACAGAGCCAAATGTGTATTCCTCATTGTCATCACTACCGTGTAAGTAAACCTCAAATCCATCAATGTTGTATTTGTCCTCATCGGAATCAACATAGTTCCACTGAATGGTAATATCAACTGACCCGTTATCATTTACTTTATGGGTAATTGCAGTGCCATCAGAAGCAATGGTAGGAGGTGCAGGCTGCACTGAGATTCTGTCATTTCGGATATTGAAGTTTTCAGTTACTTTGTCCCATTCAATCTTTCTTTTGATTAATTCAGTACTTATTTTGTTTGTTCTGTAAACGGTCTTAACGATTTTCTCGAAATCAGATTGAACTCTTTTTCCATTTGTTATAGTGACACTAATATTTGATTGTTCAAAATCAATTGTTATTGCTGAAAGTATGGCTTTAATATCGGTATTTAAATCATTCTGTTGAACTCTTACTATGTCTCCTAAACTGAACCTATCCCAGTTATGTTTTTCACTAATACAGTTAAAAAAGTTTACTATATCGAGTGTTACATTCACTGGCGGTGTATTACGACTTTCGAGTTCTTCGTTTGCATCATCATAAAGTTCATTCTCATCATAGATGCTGTCATTTGACCACTCAGTAGTCGAAATGAAACGTGAGAGCAGTTTTTGCTGATTTTCACTAAAATTGTTCTCAAAAGAGAGCTTTTCTTTAAGCTTGGAAATTGAAGCAGATATTTGAGAAATTGTTGATTCAATCGTAGCAATTTGGTTTTTCTTTCCTACAACTGCTTTCTGCTTTATGGCGAGTTGAGCTTTCAGTTGACTTGTGTCATCTCCGGCTTTCTTCGCAACTTCAATTCGATCTAATAGCTTTTGGACTTCAAGGTCAAGAGTGTAAAGCTCATTATTCAATTCGGTTAAAGCAGTTTCAGCTTCGTTCTTTTGAGTGAGAAGTTTACTAAACGCATTTCCTTCGTTATTAACAAGGTCATTGTAATCAAGAATTGCATGACAAAGTTCATCTGGCATATAGGCACTGTGGGAAATAACATTTCGTTGTTCGTCACGTTGAAAGGGGAAGAGGAAATAAGAAAAGTCATCAATGTAGGATTGTCCAGTTGGGTTCACTGAATTAATACTGATACCATCTTTTCCAGTAGCATATAGTCTTGTTACCAATTCGTCTGCATCCTCAGAATCGTCCATGCTAATCATATATTGCCGAGGGTTTAGTTTAAGGCCTTTGTATTTGGAAATGTCGGATTCTTTATAGAAGCTTACAGTTTCTTTTACTGTATCAAAGACTGGAACTGCATCGAACTTCTCACAGATTGAATATAAAAAATCAAGCTTGTTAGTTGATGATACATCAAACTGTCTTCGTTTTATGTTAAAGAGAGTATCTATGTATCCAACCGTCCAACTGGTATTCTTTAAACAGTCTGTAACTACTTCCTGGAGGTTTTTAGATGTCTCTTCATATTTAAGAACGTTTATTCTGCTCAATTCATGTTGAAGAGATCGGCACTCAACTTGTACAGTATCCATTTCACTGCTGAATGAATTGGTTCTTTTAGTGATAATAAACCAAATCGTAAGCCCATAAAACTCTGTTTTAATTAGATACCAGGGTTTTAGTAGATCTACAACATGATTTCTTTTAATGACTCCATCATAGGTGGCCTTACGTGGGATAGAGAAGGAGAGTTCGTGGACGCTGCTTCCATGATTTAAAGTTACAGTGGGATTTAGAACTTCATCAATGTTGGCTATTTTAGTCTTATCTGGCTTAGCAAGGGATAAACGTATGTTTTTTATTTCTGTATCCTTGCGAATAGTTATCAATTTTTCACCTTCTTACCGATACTTAAACCTGAAAGCGAATCTCAGTTTGCATTTCCCTGTCACTTTTAATCGGTTTTTTCCGTAATCTAATCTAATATAATTGTCATTAAAATCATCATATCTTTCATTCCCATATAAAGACGACTCAATAATTTCTTTGACGCCATTCACTTTAACAATTTCTCTGTCTTTTAGATTGCTGAATATAAAGGGTTCAGTATAATCACTTAGGTTCTCGATTTTCACATCGCCATCGCCAATTTTAAGAATTTCAACAGTAGGGTAAATCGCAATATCACCTTTGTTTTGGAGTTCAATGATTTTCATTCCTGATGATATATCAAAGGAGTGGGAACTTGTGTTTCGACTATATGCATAAGGGGAGTTGCATTTCATTGTCAAACGAACATATCCATGTCTAGCCGCATTATGGACTAGATCACTGGTATCCACGGGCATTGCATAATATACAATGTCTAAATTTTCGCTGAACGCTAACGGCTTGTAATCATCGACATCTAGCCAGCGCTTAATTGCTCTTATTTTTTTCTCATCATAATTTTCACCAACATAAAAGTTTAAAGGGAATTGTTTTGATTCTCTTTTGACACCTTCAGTGTACGGCTCAGATCTTCCTTTTACATAAGTTTCATTAACTGATCGTGAGCCCAAAAAAGTTTCTTCAACTAACCCTGATTCTGTATTAACGTTTTCTACACCATAGTCGATCGACTTTACGTTATCAAACATGAAATATTGGCTCTGTCTAATCAATTTTTCACCCCCAATATAAAAAGAGCCGGCCTTAGCCGGCTCATGTTATGTTGAAATTCAGTCCAGTATTTTTAAGACCATTTGCTAATTGTTTGTACACTAAGCTTGCAGTTTCTTTAGCATTACTAGCTTCTGTTACATTAATTGTGAATGAGTTCTGATTGTTTGATGTATTCCCTTGAGGTGTAGAAGCGGATACAGTAGGTGTTGATAAGTTCTTAAGAGCTGGAATTAAGCCTTTAGTTAGATTTGTTTGGCTAGTAACTGCAGCGTTCATTGCTGGGGTGACAAGGGCGATACTCTTACTTAAAACATCTGAAATTTTACCAGGTTGACCCCATTTAGAGGTAGTCTTTACTGAATTGTCAGTGGACGTTTGACGAACTTGTTTCACAGCTTCCAGCATGTTTTCAGTATCTGTCTTGTTTAAAATAAGTTCCTTATCATGTAAGAATGCAAGCTTTCCTGCTCCAAGTCCCGTGCCTGTATATCCACCAGAAGCAAATGATGACACCTTTTTACCTGTTGTATTTCCAGTTGTAACGGTATTTAATGCACTGGCAGCGTCCTTAAGCTTATCAATCAAGTTATTGGAAATACTTTTCCCAATCGACTTCATATTCTCGTTTATGAACTTGGTGAATTCATTAAGCTGTTTAGCGATATCAGTGATTTTACCATCCATAAGCTTATCTTCAAGCTTTTTGAATGCTCGTTCATCATTTACCAGGTCATCGTACTTGTTGTTAATTGATTCCTCATCTTTATCTAGCTGATCCTGAAGGGCTTCTTTCCGTTTTGTGTTGCTGCGATCTTTAATATACTCATCCAAAGCTTCCTGTTGCTCTTGAAGCTGTTTCTCTAGGTCTTTGACTTGCGATTTAGCCTCAGAGGAGTCGTCCATGGAAAGTTTATTGATCTTATCTTTTGTTTCCTGTATTGCTTGGTTTTTCTCCTTCAATTCCTTTTGATACTTAGCTTCCTCGTCTTCTTTGTCAATCTCATCAATCTTATCTTGTGTCGCTTTCTGATGGGCTTCTAGCTCTATATCCCGCATTTTTTCGTACATCTCTTTGTAGATGGATACAACTTCGTCAGCCAATGATTTATAGATATCCTTGATCGACTTCTTGGTGTTATAAAGCTCAAGGTTAAAATCTTTCTGTTTATCTTTCCAGTTTTCGATTTCTTCAGTGATCTGTTCCTGGATGTCAGGGAAACCTTTCGCAGCTTTCTTTTGCTCTTCAAGCTGTTTGATATATTTTTGGGCTTCCTTTTGTTGTTGCTGAATAAGCTTTATCTGTTTGCTATAGTACTTAACCTTGTCTTCATCTTCTTCAGTCATTGATATTTTATTATCAACATCTTTAATTTTCCCTTGGGTTTTAGAAGATGACTTTTCAATTGACTTGAGTGTCTCATCAACTTTAGATTGGACAAGTTGTTTCTGTAACTCACGAACCTGGTCTTGAACAGAAATTAAATCTAGCTTGGCTTGTTTAAGCTCTTCTTGAAGCTGTGCACGTTGAGCGGAGTTCAATGCTTTATTTGTTTTAATTTCTTTTTGAATCCAATTAACTTTTTGTTGTTGGATTTTAGCTTGCTCTGCCACAGCTTTTTTCTGATCAGAGGTGTATTTTCGGAACTCCTTGCTGTCAGAAGTATATCTGTTAGCCATTGATTCATCTTTTGCTATCCGAACATCAAAATCCCCAATTCTTTTATCAAACTCATCGAGTTTAGATTTAACTAGTTCATACTGAAGTTCTTGAATCTGATCATTGACTGAACTGATATCTCCTTGGAGGGAGAGAAGATCAGATTTAGCCTGAGCTATCCCTTGTTGCCGTTCTGCCTCAGCTTGTGACGCATCTGAAATAGAAGTTCCAATACCTTGCATGTACTTTTCAGGATCGATTGTTTTTCCATTATGTTCGATCTGTAAATGAAGGTGGTTCCCAGTCGAGTTCCCTGTGCTACCAACTTTACCAATAGTTTGACCGGCTTTAACTGATTGACCTGCTTTTACAGAAGGAGTGTTAAGCATGTGCATGTACTTGGCAACTGTTCCATCATCCTGTTTAATAACAACCCAGTTACCTGCTGTTTTACTGTAGCCAGCAATTTGGACTTTACCACTTTGAAGAGATTTAATTGCTGTACCTGCTTTTGCAGCAAAATCAGTTCCTTTGTGTGGGGAGGAGCGGAGACCAGATTCCTGTTGTCCATATTTGGAGCTTACCCTAAAAGCGCTATTATTTGTATAATAGCTGGCGATTGAAGAAGTGGCAGATGAGAGCGATTTGCTATAGTTGGCCATGATCTTCTTGACGTAATTCTGTGTTTCTTTAAAAGGAGGGATACCACCATATTTAATTACGTTACCAGGCCCAGCATTATATGCAGCTAATGCTTTTTCAACATTACCGCCAAACTTTTCAAGTTGTTGGGCGAGGTACTTTGTTCCACCCATAACATTTTGATAAGGATCGTAAGCGTTATTTACTCCTAAGCTTTTTGCTGTTGCTGGCATCAGTTGCATTAATCCCATGGCACCTACACCAGATCGTGCTTTAGCATTAAACCCTGATTCTTGCTGAATTACAGCTGCAATAAGGGCAGGGTCAACATTGTATTTACTAGCTGCTGAATTAATGTAGCTTGAATACTTGCCTGAATATGATCCACCAGTTGAGGAGGGGGTTCCGCCAGAAGAAGTTGTAGAGGTTACAATACCATATTGAGTAATGTTACCGGATTTAATTTGATCTTTAAGCAGCTTAGCTTGTTCCTGCATAAGCTTTTTCTTTTGCTGAAGTGCTTTAATTTCTTTCTTAATTGCATCTCGATATTTCTGAGAATATTTCGGATAATCATTGACCTGCTTGTTGTACTTGTCAATCTCAGCATTAACTTTTTCTAATGCTTCCTTGTATTTATCAACAACATACATGGAAGTCTTGGTTTCTTCATTGGCTTTTTCTTGTTGATCTGTCCAATTCTCCAAAGATGTTCCAGCTTCAACAAGTGCCTGTTTATTCATTTCTTGTGTGCTGGTGGCTTCTTCAGATGCTGAAATATAAGATTCTAAAGCTGATTTAACGCTTTGCATTGCTTCAATTTGACTATTGGAGTACCCACCAGGTTGAAGCATTTTCTCTTCAAGCTTTTTAAGTTCTTTTTTTGCATCTGCAACATTATTAATTGACTTAACTTCTAGGTCTGACAGTTCAGCCTCAGACATATCAAGCTTTCGTTCTTTTCGTAGTTTTTTCAGGCTGTCAATCCGTAAGGTATCAGCGTTTAAAGTTTTGATAGCGTTGTTAACTTCTGTTTTCATCAATTTGTTGCTATAGGTAACCATGTCGTTATAAGCATCAAGTTTAACTTTTCTTTGTTTGATAACTTCATCACGGTTAATTTTCACAACACCGTTTTCAATGCTAATAGCCTTGGCAAGTTCCTTATCTTTTTGAATAAGGGTATTAGCTTCATTTGCAGAAATGCTTTTACCTTCAGCCATTTTTTCTAGAAGATCATTGAGAGGAGCCACTTGATCTTTGGTGTTATTGAAAATATCCCCATTTAAGGCATCTTGAACGGAATCAAACTGCATAGCATCTGACATTTCTTTAATAGCTGCCTTAATATCATCGACACTATTTGCATCCAGAGCTTCTTTTAGCTTCTTACCAAAATCTTCTGCCTCGTTACCTGCTTCTGCCAGCGTCTCACCCAAATCACCAACTTCAGATTTGACGGAAGATAAGCTCTTATCTCCATCTTTTATGTTCTTCTGTGCTTTGTCGAAGCTCATTTTAAAAACATCAATAGAAGAATCGGATTTGGAGTATGTTTCTAAGAGACTTTGAAGATCTTTTTTTGCATTATCGAAAGCTTTTTCATCACCTGAATCTAAAGCTTTTTGCATTTTTTCTTGAAGCTTTCCTAAAGAAGAGGAGAATTTTTCTAATTCTTCAGGATCTAAATCGTCTTTTAAGTTCAGTTTGTTGACAACATCACTAATACTCGTCTTTATAGTATTACTGATATCAATTGAACTATAAGCATTTGCAATTGAAAGGACGCTATCTTTAACTTTAGCATTTCCACTCTCAATGTCAGATTGAGCTTTGAGCATACTTTGTTTAGCTTTATCAGCTGCAACCTTATAGTCATCGTCATCTGCAATGAGATCCCATTTAGGTCTACCTTTATCGTTGTAGTCAGCTATTTGTTTGTACTGCTTTAATTCATCCTTAGACTTTTTAATTTCCTTAGAAGCGTCTTCGAATGTTTTCTTTGCACTGTCTCTTGTTTCTTGTTTCTTTAAAGCCAAATACTCTTTAGTATTCTCAATCGCTTTTTCAAGCTCTTTATTTGTCTTAAGAATTGCATTTCCTTGAGAATCATAGCCTTTAACTAATGCAGGGAAAGTTTGCGCTAATTGCTGAGTGACTTGAAGGTATTCTTGCTCTTCATCTGAAGTTAAAGATCTTGACTCTTTAACCTTTTGAAGCTCTTTATATTGTTGTATTAGTTTATCAGTGGAGTCTTTATTGGTCGTAATTGCTTCGACATTGGTTTGCTGGCTCTGCTCAAAATCATCTTTAGCTTTTTTAGCTTCTGCAAATGATGAAATTAATGATTCTAGTGCCCATCCTAAAGCAGCAAACGCACCACCAACTAATGTTGAAACAAGCAACCCTCGAAGAGCAGTTTTTAGAACTCTTGAGGCGACTGCTGCACGAGTCATACCAGCTTCTAGCCCAGCAGTCGCTAAAGTTTCTTGCCCCATTGCACGTGTGCCCAAAATTAGGGTGGTGGCTAATGTGCGGGTATTCTTACTGAGCAAAAGGGTTGCAGTGCTTACTGCAGCTAAAAGGGGAGGTAGGAACCCAACTGATTTTATTACTCCTGTTGAAGCGTTAAGCAAAGAACCTGCTGCTTGAGTAAATTCAATTAATCCATCGCTAATAAAAGCATCTGAAGCTGCAATAGCAAATTCAGTGAAGTTATTTTGAAGCTTATTTACCCTAGCTTGTAGACTATCTGCATACTTTTGCTGCTCACTCCAAGCACTTCCTGTTGAGTTAGCCGCAGTTTTAGCCGCATTCTGAGCAATAGAAAAGTTGTTCATCATTGCATTAAAACGGGATAACTGATAAATACCAGCTACTCCAATTGAAGTATTTTGTTTCTGAGCATCAGAAAGTGTATCCCACTTACCGGCAACTTCAGTTATTAAATCACTTGCTGATTTAGCTTCTCCACTAGCTGTTTTGACAGAAATACCGATTTCATCTAACGCTTTAATTGAGCTTTGATTATTCCCAATTCGTGCGAAAATTGTCTTTAGAGAGTTGCCGACGATATTCCCTGATTCACGTGTTGTACTAGCGATTGAGGTTGTGTAACCAATAAGATCATTTAACTCGACCCCGAATGTAGAAGCAGTTGAACCTGCTTTACGGATAGAATTCGCTAGATCGAGGGTTGTAACAGCATAGTTATTATCAACCTCATTTAATTTATCTGCAATTGATATTGAATCATTTGCTGCAATATTAAAGTTGAGCATTGCTGCCGTAAGAGTATTAACTGTATCATCGGGAGTTAAATCGGAGACATTTTGAAGAACTTGAGCAGTTTTCGTTAACGTGGAGAGTTCACTTTCATCGAAACCCATTCTCCCAAAATCGCCTGTCATTTGGAGAATATCTGTGATTTTATTTGAAAGTGTATCACCTAAGTCAATAGATTCTTGGAGAAGCTCATTATATTTATAGTCCGGCTCATTCATAACACGGCGAATATTTGTCATGAGAGTATCAATTTCTATTGCTTGGGATACCATTTCTTTAAGGCCGGAGATAGCTCCATAGAATAAAGAACCGGAGATTAAATAGGTGGACATGCTTTTGAAGGTTTGAGTTAGTTCTGCTCCAAAAGAAGAGGCTTGATTAGCAGCTGCTTGAGCGCTGGAGGCTAATTCTCTAAATTGCATATTCAAGCTTTGAATTTGTGATCTGATATTATTGCTTCCAGTGCTTACATTAAGACTATTTACTGCATTCAAATAATCTTGAACAGCTTGTCTATTACTAGACCCCATGGAACTGCCATACCGTGTATTTAGGTTTTGGACATTTACTTGTGCCTGTCGCTGATATAATTCAATGGTTTTCTTTAATTCGTTGTTCTTTGCAACTGCCGCAGATTTATCATCTAGCATCCTTATCTTATTTTGCAGTGCTTCAATTTGCTGAGCAGATTGAGCTGTGTTTATTTTTCGGCCGAGAGATGAGATGGTCGTATCGGTAACAATACCTTGCTGTCTAAGCTTCTCTAGATCTTGCTTAAGCTGCTCAATTGCTCTCCTTTGTTGGTCATAATTAGTTGTAGTTTTTGAAGAGGTTGAATTAGTTTTAGGATCAGTTGTATAAACAATATCATCGAACCCGTGGCGATTTTTCTGCACAATCTTTGTTGGCTGTCCCTGCAGATTTCTCTGCTCGGTCTTTTTTTGAACCTGACCTAGTTTCTCAGTGGCCTGTGTAAGCTTGTTAACCTCTTGAGTTTCTTGCTTTAAAGCAGTATTACGATTGTTGATTATTTTTGTTTCACGTTGAAGTATCTCACCATTTTTCTTATATTGCTGGGTGAGCTTTTCAACTGATCCGTCAGCATACTTAATTACTGTTGAGGTTTCTTTAACTGTTTGGTTATAGGATTTTAGGTTTTTCTGATATGTATCGACAGCAGAGGAGAATTCTTGCAGAGCTTTTAAGGTTGTAGAATCAATATTCGTATTGAGCTTGAGGGAGTTGAGTTTCTTTTCCAGAGATTTAATTTGCTGATTTAACTGTTCGACAGTTTTGGATGAGGTATCAGCTTGTGGGGTTAGTATAATTTTGAGGTTTTGACTCAAGTAAGAATCACTTCCTTTCAGTAGGGGAGAGGACAAAGAAAAAAGCCACTCAGTTATTGAGCGACTTTGTTTGCTTTCTTAATAATTACATCCATAACACCATGCCAATATTCTGCATTCTTAAGTGCTTGTTGAATGATATTGCTATCTTTCTTATACCCCTGAGTATTATACCCTTCAACTTCTTGTGTGGGGAGAAAATCGATGTAATGGATAGGTTTACTTAGGTCTTCAACAGTAATCTTTAGTGTGACGGATTTGACCATTTCATTTTGTATTGAAGAGGCAGACAACCCTCCAAGTGCAGCTCCAATGCCTCCAGCTAACAGGCCTCCAGCTACGATTCCCGATTTTGATACTTTAGAAATTATTTGATTGTCCAAAGCAATTTCGGATTCAATAATATTAGAAAAAGGGATTGTGTATTCTTCAATATGTTCATCTCTATCTCTATTAAGATGATATATTTTCACAAGGAATTCAGATTCCTTAAAAGCAATTTTAGTTTGGTAAGTATTAAAGAAATTGTCTGGATTAAAACCACCGTCGAAGTGCTTAAGTTTTTGCGCATTTTCTTTTAGTTTATCTATATTTTTTTGGGCTTTAATTTTATAGGGCTCAAGTGCTAATAGGGCTAATCCTGCAATTATTAAGCAAATTCCCATGCCTCTCCAGCTATCCATTAGCAAAAAGAAAAGACAGAATAAAAAATAGCCACCATAAGCCATTAACTTATATCCCATTCAACCACCGCCGGTATCATTTTCCTACATTATATCACTGTTTCCAGTCATGGAGAACTATATAAATGGAAAGTGAAATCATTGGTTCTTTTCTGATTTTATCTGAATGAGCAGTTCTTTAAGATAATCTGCAGTTGTAGCATTTTCTTTATCTTTTAAAATATTACGAAGTGTCCATAAGCAAATTATGATTGTGATTAATACGTAAATTAATGCATTCAATCGGTTTCCCTCAGTAATTTTTGATAGATTCACACCAAATAATACTTGAAATCCTATAAACGATGTTCCCAAAATCAAACTTCCAATTCCCCAAGTTTTAGATGGATCATATTGCGATTTTATTCCTTCCATCCTTGCAATGGCAGATGATAATTCAGACGGGCTTAAAGCTTTTATTATTTGGATTTTCCTTGCATGTGTATGATAATCTTGTCCATTAATAGGGAATTCGTGCTTGATAAACTTTATTAATTCTTTGGGATTCATCTCAACCAGATTGTGTTTTAGTACTTTTTTATTTAACATTTTCATCACCTCTCCATATTATCGACGAATATGTAAAGGATTTTAATGGAAATTAGATTTCCAAGGGTACGTTTCTCTAATTCTCAATGCAAAAGTGGATTTACCTAATAGCTAATTTTAAAATCACTTTGTCTTTATAGGGGAAAAAGTGATTCTTTGTTTTATACATAAGCAAAATCCCTCAAACGAGGAATCTTGATTCTGAATAAAAGAGGGATTTTAACTAAACAAATATTTGATTCTTTTCTTCTTCAAAATCCCGTAAATCATAATGTTTGATTGTTGTTGAGACATCTTCGTGATGAGCTACATATTTACTTATCAATTCAATTTTGATTTTCTTAACTTCTAGGAGATAAGTGATGCATGAAGCTTTGAAGAGGTGGGGGTTAATACGCCGACCAAGAATGTCTGATAAAACGTCCGAGCAAAAATAATCAGCCCAAGACTCTGACATCTGTTTAGGCTCTCCGCCATACTGAGTAGTGAAGAGGTATTCATGATCATAACGGCGTTTTTCATGCCACAATCGAAGGTACCCCAATGCTTCTGTGTTAATCATGAACTCAAGTGGTTTTCCTTCACCTTTACCTTTTCCGAATACCTTATGACTCATTACATATGACTGCCCCTCTGGAATAGGGTAATCTAATATTTCTGTTTTTAACTGTATGAGTTCTGCTCTCCGTCCGCCGACATTAAAGGCAGTGGCAAGCCATGCCATCCCCAAATAATTTTCATCCTCTTTTAGGGCGTCCATCATAAGTTTATATTCATCATATGTAACTTTTACTTTTTCATATGTTGTGGTTTTTGGAATAGCCGGGAGTCCACGTGTGAAGTTTCTGAATTTCTCATAATTCTCATCATCTTCTGCAACAACATTTTCAATGTAATTATTTAATGATGATACACCGGCTTTTTTTAATGCAATCCCACTGGAAGACATTCCACGATTTTTTAAGAAACTTTGATACCTAATGAAATCACGTTTTGAGATCTTATAAAGTTTTTTGCCGTTAAGAGAGGTATGTACCCACCAAAAGAATTGGCGGAGGGAGGAGTAATACTGTTTTCGTGTTTTATCTCTAAATGAATGCGCATCTAAAAACTCTTGAACCAAGCTTCTGTGCTCTTCATCTACTTGCTCCCACATTGACTCCGTGATCTCGGGGAGTTTTATTGCTCGAGATCTGAGCATATTCTTTTCAATTGGTTTGGTCATTAATTCACCGCCATTAGTCTGTTTTAATACCGTCTGCTTTTAAATCTTTTTTTAGCGCTGCAGTTAATCGTCCATCTCTTAAGGTCTCAGAGGTATTCTTCATAAAAGGACGAGGTTTACCATATCCATATCCATATGAATCAGGGTATGTATACCCCTGCCCGGTTTCAATAACTGTAGCAATGTCTTTTCCATCATCTTCTCTAATATTGTCCAATGACACCCCATTGCTTTCGTTGGTGGTTATAAAGGCATCTTTAACTTGTCCTGTGCGTTCATAAAGTAGGGGATCATATGCACCGTAAACATCTTCATCAATGTGCTCTTGTCCTGTTTTCACCATAATTTGTTTCACATTAGAGGAAGACTTATGAATTGATTGAATTGCAGCTTGTTCAACCATAGCTTTGATATCTTTAATTGTTTTCGCCACTAACTTCACCAGAACCAGTCTCTATTTCTTCTACCTTTTCTAGAATAAGTTTGTTGATTTCCTCGTGGCTCATAGTTAACAAGTCTTCAGTGATTTTTTCTAAAGCTTTTGTTGCATCTTTAAGTTTCTTCATACTTTCTTTTGGAAAACTGTTAATAATCATAGGGAAGAATTCGGAATCTACAAGCTTAAGGTACCATTTAACTTTATTTTTGATGTCATTCGGAATCCCTAAATCTGAAAATTCTTTGACAATTGAAAAGAATACCCATTGAACAGTGTTGATTTTACTAAAATCAATACCTTTATCTTCAGCTTTTTGTTGATCAGAGATCATTTCAGTTAGCATTTTTGTTAACCGAGAAGGAGAAAAGTATGGGTAGATGAATACATGTACATCATCGGTTAATTGGACTTTTTCTTTCTTGTCGTACTTATTGACACTTTCCTCAATTAAACTTAAATTCAATTTTTTTGATGCCATTTAATATCCTCCTTAATATCCTCATTTTGAGCAAACAATGATAACGTGTTTATTCTGTAGATAAGGTAACTGAAGTATAGGTTTCCCCAACAATTTCTTGATATTGCTCAGGAGTAATTAAGTTATTGTCTACTCCTTCTTTGAGTTCTTCCTTAGTTACATCATCGTAATAATAAGCTTCTTTAACCTGATCAAGAGTTGCCCAGCTTTTGTTTAGGGCTATAACCCAAAAATTGCTCATGCTGTTGTCCCATCTTTCAAGTTTTTAACTTCATTTTGTAAATTTAAGATTATGCGATTTTGTTTTAAAATTAAAATTCTGGCTTCAGCTAGTGATTGTCCAAGTAATTCCACATCAGAAGGTTCTTCAGGGGGCGGTGAGAGGCTCTCTATATATTCTTGAGAGGCTGTTTCTATCCAAACTTGTTTTGATAAATCAAATCGTGGAAGGTAATAGGAGGGAGAGTCAGGTAATGGAACAGAAGTGCAATTATCGGGAAAAATATAATCTCCCTTTTCATCGATTTCAGTTACAACTAGGGGTTCAACGAACATAAAATTTTCGTCATATTTATAGACTTGTATCACGACTTACCTCCTAATTCAACGGAACAACTACATCTATGTAGTAACCCGTTATTGCAGTACTGTTGTCAGCTGATACCCCACTTAGCTGAAGGTCACCATTAGAGTTTACAAATAATTTACTTCTGCCGAAAGTTCCACTCACTTCAACAGACTTAACAGCACCTTGTGTTGGAGAAAATTCAGTTGGAATAGAAGCAAATACTACATCTCGGTTTGTTACAACGTGCCCACTAAGCTGCAAAGTCCCAGCTACTTTACGATATTGAAGTGGCCTTGAGCCTGTCTTTGCGCCATTTTTATATGTAACGCTTAACCAAGGCACATTATCAATTTCACTGCTACTTATCAATCGTTCCCAGCTTGACCATGCTCCGTTTATCAATGATTTTCTGTAAGTCTTATTATCATTAGTCAGAACAATGGCTTGACCATAAAGTTTATCAGCACTACATGTCCAAAATCCTCGCCCATTACTTGGAGGTGCCTCTAGGGCAGCCTTATCATATCCGAAATATGTTAAAGTAGGGGAATTCAAAAGTTCAGAATGAAAGTCGCTCGTTATAGAAACTAGTGGTTGCCCATCGTCACCTGATATTTTTGTTAATTGAGCCGAATTCCATTTGTTTCTTTCGGTATTGGTGATATGGCGCTCATTATCTTTTGTGTGTGCATCAAATTCTAATTTTGTCGCTTGTTTATCATTCGTAAGGTTTCCTAACCCGACCTGAATTGCAGTTACTTTATGAGGATTGTTTGTGTTCTGAGAATGTGCGTCAGTATACTTTTTGGAATTACTTTCAGCTGCATTCCAAGTGGTTCTTTCGGCTGCTGTTATATGAATAATTGTATCTTGAGCATGTTGATCAAATTCAGTTTTAGTTGCTTGTTTTTCATTCAGGACATTTGCTAAACCAACTTGGCTTTTAGTTACAGAATGGGGGTTGAGAGTATCGTTTAGGTGCTCGTCAAATTCCTCTTTAGTTGCTTGGACATTATTTAAAACATTGCCCAAACCAACCTGCTCTTTGGTAACTAAATGAGGATTAGACTTATCAACAGTATGTTTCTTAAGCTCATTCTGTTGATACTCCATAAATAAATTTGTTTTTTCTGTTAAAGTTTGTTCGTGCTCAAGCATATGTTTTTCAGCTCTGTCATTAGATTCCCTTAATGAGTTGATCTGAATATTGTTTTGTTTGAGTTGTCCAACGTATCTACTACTACTCATCTTAACTCACCGCAATCCCTTTAACAGTCACATCACCTGTAACAGAAACAACTTCGAACATAACTTTAAACAATCCAACAATGTCAAAGTCCCAATACTCATTAGTATTTAAAGTACTGCTTCCAAGTTGGAAATCTGTTTTATTGGTGCCACTAAGTGCAGTTTTTTCGCCATTTTCATCAACTGCATAAAACTTTATTTCTCGTGAAGTTGAGGAACCAGAGATCTTAACAGTAAGTTCCCGAAAATGACCCACTACAAATTCTTCACCTTCAGATGGGGAAGTTGCGGCTTCGTGAAATGTAAATGAAGTTTTGTCTGGAATCGTGATTACGACATTTTCAGTCGTTTCTGTCAACAACTCCACCTCCTTAATTTGAATAAAAACTGTCTTTTATCTAGAAAAACAAGAGGGGAGGACTTATTCAAAAAGCCCATCCTCTTGTAGCTTATTCCATATACCATCCCAAGCTGGGGTAGAAGAAGGGGATGACTGAAGCGAACTTAAAGGTTCGTACTCATTGAAGTCGCCTTCAAAGCGTTGCTTGAAATCATCAACACTGATATAAGAACCATCTGATAGTAATAGGAATTTTTGTTCTAGTCCATCAAATTGTTTGAACAGGCCACATACTTCATCAAATGTCATTATTCCATCCCCCAAACAACGATTTTTAACCCAGTTAGATCAACTGTCGCGGCTGCTTTAACTGTCAGATGTATTTTGGGAGCAGTGAAAGTTAATTGTTTTTGCAATGGGTAATTCTGAACAAAGGCAATGCTGTTGAATAGAACAGAATTATCGTTACCTGATGTAGTTGCAGAATAAAATGGGATGTTTTTCGGTACGGAATAAATACTTGCTAAAACTTTGCTGTTTGAGCTGTCTGTTTGAGTTGTATACATAGCAACACCATAAGTTCTGAAAACACCAAGTGAATCAATTAGATCAACTGTATAAGACTTAGTTGCACCTGTAGCTACAGTGTCAGCATCAGTAACGACAAATTCAGAATAAGATTTTTGAACTTGAGTTTTAATTGCTGCAGTGTTTTTAACCAAAACAGGAACAGAGGCTGTATTAGTTACATTTACATCAAGTGCTGTGTTTGCCACATTAACATTAAGAGGCCGGTCATTATTAAAACCAACCTCCAAAGGGACAGTGGAACGTTCAATTGATACAGCTGTTATGGGATTACCTGTCCCATCATCTTTTGCAGAGGTGTATTTATCACCGTCCTGGTTTAAAAAAGCAATAATAAACGCCTCCTTAATTATTCAGTTGTTCCGCCAAGATCTGAGCTTTGAGTTGAACTAGTTCCACCAGTTCCTTCATCAGTAGTGACAACACCCTTTGTTCCATCAGCTTTACGTTTTACACGAGCAAAGTTACCGATTTTGCCGTTATTATCAGCGAGGGCTCGATAGCCAATTTCCGGAGTATATGCATTTCCTGCTTCAAACGACATGTCTGCTTCACCAGAGAAGTTTACTTTAGGGAGCTGAATATACAGATCACTGTAGATTTTTGAAGTCTTAGGATCGTATTCAATTGTGTGAATTTCAAAGTAGTAATTCTCAGAGAATTTTTCACCGTTAATTTCAACAGTCTCGGCTTCAACTTCAATTTGATAATGAACTGTTAAAGCTTCGCCCTTGGTTGCAAAAGTATCAGGTACAGTAACTGTTTTAGATGCAGCGTCAACTTCAATTTGATCTCCATCTTCGTTAGTTAATGAAACTTTAGACAATGGGAGATAAGAAAGGGTAACTGTACCAGTATCACTAACAGTTAAGCTTTCATCTTCCCACACAGAAATTGTTTCGTTTTCAATTTTTACGCCTTGCTGCATTGCCATGAAATCAAGATCGAAGAAAGCATTTCGCACATTACCCGAAACTTCTTTGCTTGAATTAATAACATACAGGTCTCGGTTACCCCATCCGCCTTTTAAAAAGTCTTGTTGAACTTGTTGGGAAAACTGGGTCATTTGTGTAACACCGGAAGCAATAATCTTATTATCGCTCAGACGTTTAGCTGTAATTTTTCCAACTTCATGGATTACTGTTTGTTTTGCCAAATTGTTTCCTCCTAAATAAAAATAAAAAGAGACTAAAGTTAATTAGCCTCCGAATAATTGCTCGATATTTTTAGCATCTTTAGTGCTCAGGTGATAAGACTCTTCCTTGTAAAGATTAATGTGACTGCTCCAATCACTCACTTTTACATCAGGAGAGACAGTAGCAAAAAGTGTGGTTGTGTTATAATTCATTACTTCAGCCATCCTGTAGAACGACAAATATAGTTGATACATCGTCATTTCAGATATTTCTTCATATGTGTATCCGTTAAATGCAGCAACACAGCTTACTATATCCTTTAAATCACTTTGAGAATCTTGTTGCTTGAGTGATTTACTTATATCGTGGAACTCCTGAAGTTCATCATTGTCAACGACCTTGTCTTCAGTGATACAATGCATGTCTAGTATTAGTTTTCTGAGACGGGGAAAATTATGTTTTCCGATCAACGATAGGGAATCCTTGTTTATCAATATTTTTGAGAAAACTTTGAAATAAGCATCGTGAAAATCAGGGAGTACCGAATGCACAATTTCATAAAGATCTCTCTTTTTCATTTCAATAATAAATGGGTCAAGCGAGCCATCCTCATTAAACCTCGAATATTCTTTAATGAGACTTTTCTTATTCATCCTCAACATGCTTAGTTCTTTGGTGTAGAGAGGATAATCTTTTAAGCGGATGAAATCAATCTCACCTATTTCAGTCTGGATCGGTTTTCCCAAGAAAAAGAAATCCTTTAACTCATTCATTTGCTTGCTCCAAAAGTAAAGATCATCTTGTAACCCAGGTATCCGTCAGGAGGATTACTAATAAGCAAACGTCTATAATCTACTGTGACACCAAAACCAGCAATATTTTTATTGAAAAACAATTTTGAAACCCTGTCGATGATTTTCAAACTTCGATACTCAGATATCTCAAATGTATTAATGTGTGTGTATACATCGATCATCAAATCTTGATTTAATAACATAAAGCTTTGATTTGTCGGCTTAGGCAATGCATTCCCTAAATAAACACACATCCTGCATAATGGTGAATCCGAAAGATCATCTGTTTTAGGTGCTCGCTTGAATATGGTATTGATTATAGCGGGAGAGTCATTTGTGGAGTCATAATAATTTTCGAGTGATTGAACATCTGGATGAGAAGGGGAGAGAGGATCAGTTTTGTAATACAAGAGCCGATTCAGTTCAACATCATCCATAACTAATCTGAAGACTTTTGTCATCTGTTCAACAGTCATGCTCATGTCTTTTCACCAACTTTCTTTTTGGCAACCAATTTTATTGTTCCGTGGTCTCCATAAACTTTTGAAAAGTCTATATCATCGACTTGATAATCTTCGCCAAAGAAGGTGAGGGTAAGTCCGATTTTCAATTTTTCATGTACAAGATAAGGAATTGTAATGTTTGCTTGACCATCTGGAAAATTCACAGCCAATTCAGTGCCATTTATTGAAGTTGTCCTTTCGAATATGCAGGGTACTTCAGTTTTTTCACCAGGTACTTTTTCATAAATTGGCTTACCGGTGATTTCGTTAATTTTGCCAGTATCGACTAACTTGTCTTCTGAGGTTAGAAAAAATGAGGTGTTACAAAGTCTCATAGTAGCACTATCGTTCATTTTATTGTCTGTAGGTCTTGAATTAACAATCCAAAAACTATCATCATATTTAATCAAGTCGCCTCGATTAAGCAATCCTAAAACGGTAAGAACTTTCTTAGTTTCACTGTCTTGGGTTGTTTGGATAATTACCTGTTGAGACTTATGATTGAGCTCAATATCATATGTTTCGGGTGAATTCGCAAGAATTTCTTTAAATATTTCATATTTGTTTGTATTAAATTCATCGTTTTCCCAGCCACTTAAATAATTCGAGGAGGAAGAAAGGTACCAATCTATTGACATCTAAGCACCTCACTCGAAATTATTGGTTTTAAGCTTACTTATTTTTTGATCAATATCATCACACAAGCTCTCATATGCTCTATTTACTTGTGCTTTTGTATTTGCTAAGCCTGTTAATTGAATATCTCGTCCAATTACGTTATTTAACTTGAGAGCTCTATCTCTGTATCTGCCTAAATATCCTCTGTACATAAGCATTCCGAGTAATTGGGTTTGAGCTCTTGAAAGTGAGACATCAAACGTATTAGTTTCTTCATGAAAACCAAGATCTGTGAGATCTGTTTCGTAATCGCTAATAGCATTAATCAGAAACTGTTTTTCAAGACCCTCCGGCAATACTTCATTCGATTGAAACAAAGAATGAAAAACATTGATGATTTTTTCATAAGGGGTCATCAAATCACTCCTTATGATTCTGTATCAAACTTAAAACCAGTAAACTCTTCGATAAACTTGATCTTTTTATAATCATTTACTTTTTCTTTCTTTGCAATTTCAAATAACTGAGCTTTTTCGGATTCTAGTTTGATATCTTTAATTACATTTTCTTCAAATGTTTTCTGGGTTTTATAAGCTAAAATTTGCTTAATTCTTTCAGGTGTGATCACTTCTTGCTCACTGTCATTTTCAGCAGCCTCAAACCCAAGGTGAACCCTAGTTTCTTTATCATCAATGAAAATTTTCGCATGAGACCCTTGCCCATCTGTGCCTACAAACATTTTCACATTATCAAAAACTTGAGACTGAACTTCACCAACTGTAATTTGACGAATACCATTAGCAGGTAAACGGAAATCTCCATGGCTTTCTAATTTTTTGAAATATAAGTCCCACGAACATAAATTTTTAATAGCAATTTTCTTATCTAAATTAATTGACATAATTCCCTCCATAATTTTACTTAGGAGGGACAACGCCCTCCATAAAGATTTTATTCAGGTGTGATTTCGAAATTTTCATCACGGATTAAGCCGATTTGATATTCTTGCCCTTTAGCTACACCAGCACCGATTTCCATGTCAAATCGTGTAATTTCTGTACCAGACACGATATCGTTACCTGTCATAGAAGTTAATCCACCACGTTGGAATACTTGAAGAGGTGACTTTGCACCTTGAGGAATGAAGAATAGAAGACCTTCAGGAAGGTAAGTTTTGAAGTTATCACCAGTCTTGTTAAGCTCAGTGAGGTTGTATGCATTAGGTAATTCAACAACAGAAGAACCTTTGTAAGTACTCAGTAAACCTGTTTTGCGAATTTCATCCATTACTGATTCAGGCAATTTTGTACTAGTCGCATCACCGGCGACTGCTTGGAATCCAGCAAAATCATTTAACTGAGAAACAACAGAATAATCACCAACGATAGATGGTTGACCGAATCTACGAACCTTCTTAATAGTGTCATCAACTGCGGATTTTTGAATACCAGCATTTTCGGAGAAATATTTAACGCCGGTAGCTGCTTTAATGGCGTTGTACATTTCTTTTACGACATAATACATAGCTTTATTCATCATATCGGTTTGAACTTGTTCCATACCTTCAGCAACTTTATCAAGGTTTCCACTTTGAATTTCACGGTAATTAACTGCATAGCCTGCTGAAATCGTCTGTGTTCCAATAGGGTATTCGTTCCAAGTTGTAGTAGCAAATGGAACATCTCCACGAGAAGCTTGGAAACCACTTCTAATTGATTCGTGTGCATATGTAGTCATCATTGGTTGTTGATCATAACCGATTTGTCTAAAGGTTCCCATGAAATCGAATAGCTTAACAGCTGAAATAAGTTTTGGCTCAATTGCCAATCTAACAATTGTATTTATTTCAGCTTTTGCTAAGGGGTTACCTAGTACAGCTTGAGCTGCTAAATCTTTGACATGTTTCATAACTGTATCGGCTTTATTGCCGAATTTAGAAATATCTTTTCCTGTTGCAATTGCAGAGAAGATCTCAATAATAGGTGACTTTGAATTTAACTTGGGATTAGCAAACACATCTGAGTCCCGTTTTACGTTATTAAGTTCAATTTTCATTAGTTTTACCTCCAAAAGTTAGGGATTAGGCTTGTACTTTTAAGTACAGCCCTTTACCACCGAATGTAGTTTTTTCAAGAACTTTAAGCTTAACTTTGTAATCAGCAACATCTTCTCCAGCTTTAGTCCATTGACCAGTTCCATCACCTGCTGGGACAATAACATCTCCCGCAATGAGGGCATCAAAACCTTGAACTGTATCTTGACTCAACTCAACTGGTAGGTCAGCCAAATCAGTTACACGGAAAGCACGAACGTATTCATCTTTCAATACTTTAAAATCAGCTTTGTTTCTAACCTCAGGTTTATCAATGATATTGCCAACAACATAAATGTCGCCCTTTGCTGCTGTAGCATCGGCAGGGGTAGGCGCCAGGCCAGTAGAGTCATCTGGTAACACAACCAAGCCAGGCACTAAATCTTTCGTTGCTTTACAACGCGGGTTATTTCGCACCTGTTTGAAGGCACCAATAGTTCCAAACTTGAACATATAAATTCCTCATTTCTATAAAAGTGTTATTATTTTATCTTAATAGAGATCATCAATAGATACTGAGCTTTCTTGTGCAGCATCATTAATTTCTGAATAAATATTTTTATCAATAGTGCTATTTGTTTCAGTTGATTGATTCTTTTGACGTTGTGCAATAAATGATTGAGCAATTGAAGAGTTAATTTCCGAGAGAATTTGTGTCTTTAGCTCAAGAGAAGGAGATTTGGAGAAGAGTTCGATTTTTTCTTTCGCGACCGATTTTTCTTTCTCTGTATATTTATTGAGATCTTGATTTAGTTCACTTTTTAGCTTTTCGTTTTCTGCGTTTTGTTTGAATTCTTTCAGTGAATTCAATTCGGTATCAGCTTTTTCTTTTTCTTCTTTTGCTTTTTTGATTTCTTTTTCTTTCTCCTCAACTTTTGCTTTCTCATCTTTAGCTGCTTTTACTGCAGCATTTAACTCCTCATCTTTTTTCTTAAGCGCCTCATTAAGTTCAGCCACTTTTGTTTCAAGTGCTTTATTCTCAATGTTTAGCTTATTATTCAATTCAACTAATGCTTCATCTTGTGTTTTTGCCATCGACTGTTCCTCCTTGTGGTTATTATTTAGTTCCAGTAAGACAGCAGCATCATCAGCTGGATCAATTCCGAGAATTGCGTCGCCGGTGAAATCAAATCTCATAGGTATACGACCTTTTTCTTTATACCCACCGTCATACTCAATTGAAGAGCTGCCTTCAACTGCAGAAATTTCTACTGAGGTCTCAGGGAATTCGCCATCAAACATTTTCGATTTAAGCCATTGTACAAACTTAGGGTACCTTTGGTTGTAAATAAAACCTTCACCAATTAACACTCTTTTTTGTTGACCATTTACTTCTATAGTGTCGATATATCCATTGGTTGTAACACCAACTACAGTGCTGTTTTCAAACAGGGGAGTCCCATCTTTAATTTCTGTCATACCATGGCCAAATGGTTCACTGTTTTCACAATCAATAAATTCTACACACAGCGGCATATCCTTAATGGAATTTAAGTTTGCATTAACGTGTTTTTCGATCCAGGTAATACCGTTTTTATTGTATTGGGCATTGTTTTCATGTATTTCAAGAACAACCCACTTTACAAAGGTTCGTCCACTTACTTTTCGTTGATTATTAATCTCTAAGATTGCACTTCTCAAATATTAATTCACCTCCCTTCATGAGCCAGAGGGCGTACCGTTACTGTTATTTGTTTTGGACTTAATGGTGTTCTCGTTTTGAGAACTATCGTCTTCAGGACGACCAGCAGACTTATCATTCTTACTCATAGTGTAGGAAGTTGCATGAACAGGGAACTTCTCATCGAATCCTTCTTCTTTTTCATATTCCATTAATGACAAGTAGGCATCAGGATTCCAGCCAGTAGCTGCTATCCACGCAGTTAAACTTCCTCGACCACTCGTGTACAAGTCCTTCATATTTTGGACTTTTTCTTTACGGTTAACGTGGGTAAGGGGGAGATAGTAAACTTCAACATAAGACTTGGGATTTTTAATGATATTTGCATTAATGACTTTGTTAAACTCACTAGAGATCTGTTCTAACCAGGAGAAAATTTGTGAGGACACCATTTCGATGTTTGTAGATTGAGAGGAATAATTTCCGTCTTGACCATTTAACGCTGAACCTGCAAAACCTAAGTTAGTTGATATTCGTTTTATTAATTCATCTTCACCTTTGACTTTAAGGAAATCAACGTTAGTCTCAAGCTTGTCTAGCTTAGTACCTGAGGCCAAAGAGAAGAATTTTATCCCTTTGACAGCGCCTTTAGAAACTAAGGCATTTTTGATACTGTTGTGCTGTTGTTCTTGTTGCTTTTGTGTTAAAGAAGATACACCTTTCTTTTCACCTTCAGGTAATGTTTGATAAATTAATGTACTGTTCAAATCATCAAGAATGTTTCTTTTTGTATCAACAAAATAATCGTCATAAACCATATCAACAAATGCAGCTAGTCCAATCGGTCGTCCCCATTGATCTTCCAAATCAGCGCTGCCTTTAACGGTGATCGTCTTATTGTTGTCTAATACGAGCCAACGTTTATTGAGATCTTTTTTATACTCAACATAACCTTGTCTAAATTCCTTTGGCCACCTTTTAAGTTTTAAAGATCTCCCTTTGCTTGTAAATTGATCAAAGTAGGATACATCAAAAGCCACCAAATATGAAGAATTTTTTCTCCCGACAATTTTGCAGTAATCGATAGGGAGAGGGAGGATAGAACAATTGAACTCTTTTGTATCGTTGATTTCAGATATTGAATCAACTTCATAATCACTAAGTGTTTTAGGAAAGTTGTCAGCTGCAACTGATTCGAAATAATGGAAAGATGTGCCGTAAAGACTTAATTTTCTAAGTGAATCTCGAACAATATTTTTGTCATTTATTTTTCTTAATGCGATTCCATATGTTCGTTTGTCCAATTTTAATTGACTATGATCAATTGAGTTCCCGTAGACAACTCTGTCTAGGGTAGGGAGAGAAACCATGTAGTCAATTACATTCCTGTAAATACCATTTGAATTATAAAGAAATTTTGAGGCATTTCGGATTTGTTTGTTATAAAGATTGTGATTATTAAGCCAAGTTTTCACTCGATCATATGAAACGGAAGTATTTGAGGTATTAAAGAATAGCGAATCCAGGTTTGATAAATCAGTATTATATTCATAAGACAGCTCTTTTTGAGTATCCATTTTTCACCTCCTGATTAAAAAATTCAATTAAAAAAGAACCCAAATGAATACTCTTCATCGGATTCCTCTTTCTCTAAAAATTGAGCAATGTAATATAAGGCGTAAGCAATCGCACTGTATCTGTCTTTATCGATACGTTTTACAACCTGTTCTACAGTAAAAGAATTTTGGTTTTTCTTGATCCGTAGGTTGGCCACTTCGTCAATAAACAACTGAGTTTGGATACATGCTGCTTCAACCATAACATCGTCTGCAATGTCTTTTTGGTTTTTGATATCTTCGAAAGCTTTGAGTAACTTTAACTTCCCCGATTCAACATAGTCTAAAAACTGGGTGATAATATCCTGGTTTATACCTTGTGATTTTAGGTTGTAAACGACTTCAGGTGAATTAGGCACGTCTGGTTTTTGATCAGTGTTAATTGTAGCCCAACATCCAAGCTCTTCATTTGTTTCAGGATCAGTAACATCTTCTAATAATCGGTCGATTAATCCACCGCCGACTCCATTACCATCAACAACAACAGCTTTGACTCTAGAGAGTGAGAGGTCTTGGTTTCCACCATAATTTTTAAAGACTCTTTTCACCATGATGGATTGTTCCTTAAAGCTTAATCCATTAGGTGGTTCAATGATATTAACTACTTGAACTTGTCTAATAAGGTTGTTACTATTCCTAATAATTTTTAAAACAATAATAGCCGTTTTGTTGTTTGACTCAGCTGCAGAACGTGCAACGTCTACACCAATAACATACTCATTAAGCAAAAAGTTTTTGTTTTTATCCCGAGGACAAGATAGCTCTGGTTGTGTAATAGTTCTGGCTTTAATTAATTTACTGATGTTGATTAAAGCTCCGTCACTTGCACCAATCCAATCACAAAGGTAGTTTTGTCGAAAGCGGGTAACGTTTCCTTGTCTGGCTTTATTAATCGTGGACATTTTTTGACGACCAAAGTGGATAGGAATTCTCCAATCTGATCCAAACACAAAGGAGCCTTTCAAGTCACCAGTTTCTTTAACCATAGTAAGAATCTTTTCGTATTCATCAGAGTTTTTGTATCCTGATGTTGAAAAACGGTTTATTTGGCCATTTAATTCTGCAGGATCAATTTCACCAGTCATTGTAGTTCGTGGAATATTGAATATTGGTTCAATGGCATCATCATAGAGATCCTTATCGATTAAGGCAGATTCTTCAAGAGAGCCACGTCTTCTTCGTAATCCCTTTGAAGATTGAGCGTTGGCTAGGTTATCGATAATTGCGCCATTTTGAAATTCAACTCTTCCAGTATCTTTGGAAAAACTTTCGCTTTTGATTTCATCTGCAATAGAAGGATAGAACCTTAAAATTTCATCATGTTTTTCTTTCCAAATTTTAACCGCAGATTCTTTGGTTGAAGCGGTTATTGCTAATGTGACATTTGGGAAGCAGATTGCTGTATGGTACGCAACCATGATTTGAGTGAGGGTTTTTGATCCGCCGCGAGGAATACAGAAGTAATTTTGAGGGAAGCGACTTAGGGTTCTCATCATAACTCTTTGGTATAAATCAAGTTCAATTCCACCAACTTCGGGTTTTAACATGTCATAAAAAATATCAGGATAAAAACGAATGAAGGAGGTGAATTCTGCCCATTTTGAAATGTTTTTCTGTATTAAGTTAGAGCTATCATTGGGATTTACTGGAGTTTCAAATGAGGATTCATAAATATCTGTTCGATTTTTTGTATGTTTATTGTTCTTAGAGGTGAAGTTTTTGTAGCTTGCCATTATTCTTCATCCCCAGTGTCGTAAAGTGGCTCTTTATACACATCTTCTAAGTCACGGAAAACGTTGTTTCGTGCTTTTTTCAAGTTTTCAATTTCCTCTGTAGTTAGCCCCTTTGATTTGAAATCTTCTTCGAGCATCTCATCGTAAAAATGATATATGTCTTTATAAGCTACTTTTTCTTTATCCTCTAGTCTTCTGTAATAATTGATTATGGCCCAAATGATTAAATCAGCATCATCGTAAGGTTGAGCGGTTAGGCGGGGAAGGAGAGGGATGATACCTAATTCAGTTTCAACTGCTTCGAAAAGTTGTGACAGCACATCCACACCGCCACTAATATCGCTTTTGCTCAACTGAGAAACGTTGATCTTTGCGTCAGTAGCTGCTTTTGAAGCCATTTGACCCCACTCTTTAGCTTCCTTTACTTCACCCTTAGCTGTAGCTAATTCCTCTTTGACACGGAAGCGAATATAGGAGAGTAATCCCTCAGTATGGAGAGCGGTTTTTTCTCCATAATTTCGAATGAGTTTGTTGTACTTCCTTTCAAACTGGTGGTATTCATCGGGTGTATAACCAATTCCCCATTTATCAATTATTTCATCTGAGACTTGTTCTACTGAATCACGCTGAGCTTCGGCAGCAATAGCTTTTTCTTGTTGTTGTTCTAAAATACTGTCCTTCCAACCAGTTCTATTAAACTGCTTTAGGGAATTTGCCATTGTCATATATGCGCTAAATGTGTCAGTTTTTCTTTGAACAGCTTGCTCCCAGTATAAAGGATCAAATTTGACATCGATTTGCTGTAAGACAGTATATACAGAGTCCATGTCGTTGTAATCTATATTTTTCTTGAGACAAGATTTGCAAATGGGTACTTTTCCTATTTTTTCGTAAAGCTTGCTGCGAGAATTATAAAAGCCAGAATCTTTGTCTGTTTCTTTTTGACATGCAGCGCATAACATTTTTTCTTTGTCTTTTGATTTCCGACCCATTATTTCACCTCCAAATTTAGAAATAAACACTTTTTATGAAACACCTACAACGATATAAAAGTTAAAAAGTTTCTAGACGCTTTTAAAAAGTGTTTATGATTATTGAATTTTTTGAAATTCAATAATATTGACCTACTTAATGGCAGTGTTTTATAAACAGACTATATGCTAATATGAAGTAAACGAGGGAGAAAAAGGTATATGATTACAAATTTATACTTCCATTTCCCAAATGATATTAGTTATAAAGAGTACCTTCTAAAATTAAGGTGGTCAAAAAACATTGTTTGCCCATATTGTAGTTCTATACGGAATACACAATTAAAAAACAAGTTCAGATTCCACTGTAATACATGTAATGCAAATTTTAGTTTGACAGTGAATACTATTATGCATAAATCTAAGATTGATTTAAGAAAATGGCTAATTGCTTTACATCTATATTTAAACGATAACAAGTTAACGTATAGAAAACTAGGGTCCATAATAAAAGTAAATAAAAACACAGCTCACAGAATGTTGGAGAAAATAGGGTTTCTTTTTTCAAGGTATCGTTTAGCAATTTTAAAGATTTCAGGAATGAGTAAGGACGCTATTGAAGTTATGTCGAAAATGCTAATTTTAGATATAAAGGAGAGATATCATGACAAATGAAACAAAGATTTTAACAGCAACTCATTTCGGAAAATTAAATATCGGGGAAAAAGAATTAACGTGTGCTGTTTTAGAAGACGGCTCTAGAATCATTTCTAGAAACGCAGTTTTTAAAGCTTTTGGACGAACTAAAAGAGGAAGAAAAAAAGGAGAAATACGGGTTGCCGATATGCCAAAGTTGCCAAGCTTTATTGATGCGAACAATCTTACTAAATATATCAATGGTGAAGTAAGGGATTTATTGCTTAACCCTGTTGTATATAAAGCGCAAAATGGCAGATTGGTTGAAGGCTATAAAGCTGAATTAATTCCTTTAATGTGTGATGTTTATCTAACAGCAAGGATGGACAAGGTTCTGACAAAGCAACAAGAGAACTTAGCTATTGCAAGTGAGATTCTTGTCCGAAGTTTATCAAAACTAGGCATAGTTGCACTTGTGGATGAAGCAACGGGGTATCAAGCAGATAGAGACCGAAATGAGCTCCAAAAGTTGCTTTCTAAATATATTTCTAAAGAGCTCCTACCGTGGGTAAAAAGATTTCCAGATGAATTTTATAAAGAAATGTTTAGACTAAAAGGATGGGATTATCCAACTGCTTCTGGTCAGAGACCCGGTATAGTGGGTCATTATACTAATAAATATGTTTACGATCATCTTCCTCCAGGTGTAAAAGAAGAGCTTCAAAAAAATAACCCGTCGATTGCAGGAAGACGGAAATATAAACATCATCAATTTTTAACTGAAGATATTGGTAACACACACTTAGAGAAACATCTTTTAAAAGTTATAACATTAATGCAGGCTTCGGAAAGCTGGAGTGAATTTATGAAGAAATTTAATCGAGTTTTTGGGGTTGTTGATCAATTAGAGTTTGATTTGGATACAAAGGAAGCAAAATGACCGAAGTCCTTCGGTCATTTTTAAATATTGAAAACTAAATAAAATTAAAGTTTTAATCTAATTCGTCATTACACTTATAGTAACCAGGACAGGACAGGACAGTCGCAGTCGCTATGTGGCATTCCGCATTCATTACAGCATTCACACCAAGACATGCCGCACCGGTCGCACATCCATATTGATACGCCATCATCTATCCACATAACTTAACCTCCGATAACTTTTGAGATTTGAGTTTAAAATGGGATGAAAAGTCGTTCCAATGATTAATTAGATACTAAATAAACAAAGTTAATGGGAGTCTACACCGAGACTCCCGTAGTTGGGTTCAAAAATGTCCTAATACTCTAACTAGGCTCAGTTATATGTGCCATTCTTAAATCTAATTATGTATGTAGCCTCAATACCTGTATCATCAAAAACCATAAACTTTTGGGACGGTTTCGTACCAAAGCGACCCTGCATCGCATAATCATCAGCGCCTACAAGCGCTCCGTTTACAACAACTGTTGTGCTGCCATACTCTTTTTCATAGTTGTGATGAATATGACCACCGAATATGTAAGAAGGGATATAGCCAAGTAATTGAGGTAGGCGGGTTACGCATTGATCAACACGATCATAGTGACCGTGGACAAACACGACTTCTTGATTGTTGATTTTAGCGGGGATAAAACCATCTTGTTCCGGTTCAATTGAAATGTTTTTAATATCTCTTAATCTAGCTCCGAGATACCAATTAATGAGGTATTCAAAGTTTTCTTTAATCCCGACATCATTTTTAGAAGGGGAGAGGCGACCGTGATTGCCTGCTACGTTGTAGAACTTAACTTCTTGAAACTCACTTGCCAACATCGCTAAAACCTCAGCAAGCGTTTCTGATACATATTTAATTTGTTCTACAGCATCTTCATTAGCCTGAACTCTTGTTGAAACATGTATAAGACCTCCAATTAAATCGCCAAGATTTGCAACGTGTAATGTGGAGACATGATTCTTCTTTCCATACTCAATTACTTTGTTTGTGAGATGCTCAACTCGTTCATCGAATATTTTTTTATTGAACTTATTGATGCGGTTATCGATTTCCATTCCGAAGTGCCAGTCACTGAATAAAGCAAGCCCATGCTTTTCAGCAGCTGCAGGGAGGGGGTAAGTGAAACGAAGAGGTCTTTTTGATTCTAAATTAACAATAGCTTGGACTACGTCATCCTTGATTTTCTCAAAGCGTGCTTGATTCGCTATACTTTTTCTGTATTCTCTTTTTTGATCACGAGTTCTAATCTTTTCCTTTTCAGATTGTAGTCGCACTTCCTCGTATTTCTTCAGAATTTCTTCATCCAAATTCTTGGACATTATGTAATCATTCCAACGTTCATATTGCTTAAAGTCTTTGCGCCATTTACTCTCATCATAATTTGTACCTTGATCTTTGTTTAAAAGAGCAGCAATGGTTTTAGTATCAATGTGATAAGTGTCTTTGTTTTTGAAAAGTCTAATATGATAATCAGTAAATGATTCGTCTTTTTCTCGTTGTAAAACAGGATCTAAAATAGCTGTCATTCAGTCACCGCCTACTCATTGATTTGTGGAAGTTCGTCTTCTTCGGTAATAGAAATTTTCACTTTCCGACCGTCAAATGATTTTAAAATTGAATTCAGATCATAACGCTCGATGTCTGTTTTTGTTTCTTCTTCAATAATTCCATCAATATAAGTATAGTTTCCTTTTAAATTTACTGTATGAACTTTCTTAGCCATTTAAATTCCTCCAATTTTTTGTGTTTTTTACGAACAATAAGCTCCTTCGGAAGCCCGATGATCCGAAGCATCGGTAACGTCCGAAAAGGGGATATAAAGGAGATGAAAAGATAAGTCGGATAGGCGTTGGGGAAACGCCCGAAGGAGATTATTGATAACTTACGTACATATGAATTACAGACCTATCCCAGTTATCAACAACTGTTCTGTGTGGTAAAATAATCCACAATAGGTATAATGAAGTGCAGATGAATTTGAAAAGGGGTGTTTTTTTGATAGACAAAGTTTTGAATGCCTTTATTATAATAGGTGTTTTGTTGGTAGTTGGAGCGGTTACTGTTTTTAAAGATTTTGAATATCACCAATATCTTCGATTTGGTGGGGCAATAATGATAGCTTTTGGCTTTATGTTTGGTTATGACAAAGTAAAAGCTAAAAAGAAGAGTGAATGACTATTAAATTCTATTGTTCTAGTTATTTTCTTACCCATCTCACCTACACCAGTAACTCACGTAGGAACGCAAGCCTTCGGATCGACAGGGAAATCTGAATAACAAAAGACGTCATAAGGACGTCTTCAGGAACTCCTTGTACATCATGGTACATGAACATAAAAGCCTGGTTATCGCTGTGCGAAATCCAGCTGGCTCCTTCTACACCTGGCAGATGAGCTATAACAACTAAAGCACACGCTTACCGGAACGTATTTTAATTCTCCACCGGCGGAGAATTCACGGTTGTCTCGTGATCTGCTTAATATCGCTCTGTTAAGCACCACCTTAAAAGAGCTTGCACATTAGCCATTTAAAAATAAAAGGAAATTGTATTGAATGAGAAGGAAAGACCCATTATAAGCCTTCTCAATGGCATTTTCAGTCTCCCTTGTCAGGTTACACGCCTTATTGAGAAAGCGTCTCAAACGCTCGCCATTTATTTTGCACAGTTTTCTCTGACCCGTGTAAGGAGGTATGTACATTGGGAAAGGTAAGTCTCCATTCAGAACATTGAAGGAGATGAAGTGAAATAAAGTGAACGTGTTGCTAAGTGAAATTGAAAAGGAAAGACCGAAAATAATCCTTTTCAATGAAATGGGAGCGGTGATCAAGCGCCCAAAAACCATTTCACTTATTTTACGAGTATAGAAGACTCGCTAACCCGGAAAATTTTGTTGACCGCATAATAAGCATCAAAGCTTACAAGGGCATTATTTAAAGGGAAGGGAGACGCATCTACCTTCCCTAAGTGTAAGCCGAAGCAGTACACCGCAATTAATATTCAGGTTACATGTCACCCATAGTAAGACTGTGATGGGATTCACCCTACATAAACAGCTTGAGTAGCATAGGTCTTACCGACATGTTTAGCCCGATAATAGTCATTTACCTGTCTCCTTTAGATACAGACATCCGAGTTAACCTCGAACCCTCATAAATGACTATTATCCGACTAACTGCAATGGCCAGCCGCAGTTTTGTATCAGAATGATACAGAAAAGAAGGGAGTAGATATTGTTTAATCAAGAAAAGCTAGTCCACACTGGAGAGGAATCTCCACTAATATTCATTTAGATTAGTCTTTACCTTCATAAATGAACATTAGTCGAGAACTGATATCCCAAATATCAGTAATCAACTAATTATTGACGGCACCCCCATGCCATCAATAAACAACTATAATTAATTAACCCGGAGATGAAGATAAGCGAAAAGAGGGGAGGTCGACAATTTCCTCCATAACTTCTAACTCTGCCACATTTAGGAGCATAAGCTCTTTGTGACAAAGCGTGCAGGTAGCCTTTCCTGTCGTCCTCATTAACTGATTATTTAGCTTTGACTGCGTCTTTAAGTGCTTTTGCCGGCTTAAATGCAGGTGCTTTTGTAGCCGGAATATCAATTTCCTCTCCTGTCTGGGGATTTCTCCCTTTACGAGCTGCACGTTCACGAACTTCAAATGTTCCGAAACCAGGAATACTTACTTTTTCTCCACTTTTTAATGCCTCTGAAATAGTGTCAAAGACTTTTTCGACACTGGGAGCTCCTTCTTTTTTAGATACCCCTTGTTTTTCTGCCACTTTAGCGATTAGTTCTGTTTTATTCATAATCAATTTCCTCCTAAGTAATTTTAAATTTATTCTAAATGATCAATAAAGATTGTCTTTTATATAGACGGGGGGAAACGTACTAGCCCTTTTATGTGGAAATTAGCTTTCTGTCTCCCTTAAGACGATTATCTCCAAAAGTGCTCTCAACCCAGTAGCACCAAGGGATAAAGGCACTTTTTTGTTGAAGTTTTTTTCGGTAAAATCACTGTACACCTTGGGGGAGTAAGGCTCAAGGCACTTTCTAACGGTGGTTAATTCTCTTTTTGTTATATTTTTTGTATTTGTCACGTTCTTTTTTCTTTCCACAAGACTGACAGTACTTCGCTTTGTTAGATGTTGGCTTAAAAGCTTTTCCACAAATACAGCATCCTTTAAAGGTCTTTAAATTATGCTTAATATTCTCCAGTACAATATCGCCAAAGCACTCCCACAGTGTCGATTTGAATTTACTTTTTTTCTTATATAGATGTTTTACCAATACATCTGTAATAAATCTGTCATCATTATGTATTTCCAATAGTTTTTGTTTGATAATCTTATAGACATAAAGTTTTTGTCCTGGTTTAATTTCTTCATCATTCATAAGCCATTTTTTGTTTCGATCAAGACGTTTGTATTCATTAATTACGGCTTCATTAAGTTTAATCTCTTTGTTTTTGAGTAAGAAACGGTAATCAAATTTTCCTGCAACTGCGTTAAAGTTGATTCGGTCATTAGGAATAATTGAGTCTAACTTATTTACTGTACTTTCATTAATCAATTCTACGCTATGTTCTTCTTTATCCTTTGCATTGATGAAGAAGTGGGGCACTTTATTTTTTATGTAATCTTTGATTTTCTCATCAACGTGATCAGGGCGGGTGGGCATGAATAAGGTTTTTGCAAAATCGATAGTAAAGTTATTCTCCATGCATAACCATTTGATCACGTCCAGGTTTATATTGTCACTGTTCCATATCTTAGTGATATTATTACTGTACTCCCCGATATTGATCCCATAAGCAAGAGTTAGTGCTTCATAGATGTTTCTGCTATTAATCTCTTGCTTCTGGGCTACTGACATTTCATAATACAAAGGAACGATGTTCTCCATATTACGCTTGGCAATATTGACGATTAACTCATCAGAAATAATTAAGGCCTTATCCCCGTCATTGTCAAACTGCAGCAATTTAGATATCGGATCATGAATGCTGGTGTAAACACCTGGGGTAATAAACCACTTTTCATATTCCTCATCTTTTTTGTTCCACCTAACACCATGCTCTCTGAATAGGTGAGGGGAGCGAAGGATATCAATGTACCCTTCATCATATAAAGAACAATGGACATCGCTTCCTGAAAGCAGTCCTTTCGGATTCTCAATACCAAGAAACAATCTTTCACAAAAAGCATATAGATCAGGACATAAATATGTATACCGGGCGTTACTGACAAGTAATTTTCCTGATTTGGCGTCCTTAATCATACTCTTCTTCTTATTCTTAATGATTTCTTTGGTGTGATCATCATTTAGTAGCTCTGGATATATCAGTAGAGCTTCTTGAAGGCTTGTCTTATGTTTATTTTTCTCGGTAGCCCCCAAAACTTTCATCATTGTTTCTTTATCAGTGCCTAATTGAGTAATCTCACTAACAGTCTTTGAGCTGATTTGTTTCAATTCCTCATCTGTGATATCAGTGAGTGTTTGTAGCATCTGGTAAGTCAGTTTTCCCTCAACAGATGGATCTTCTTCATTTAATTTAGCTCCTAAGCATCCATACTTTTTAAATTTAGAGCGATAATCATCCCAAGAATCATAGTACTTCCACATCTTAAACTGACTTTTCGTAAAAATTATTTGGATATCATCTTTAATAATATCCCATTCTTTACCGTAGACGTCCTTAACTATAAATGAACTGTGTTTTTCAGCAAACTTTCTAAAATCAAATGGAACTAGTAGACCCTTAACCCAAGGCAATCTGACCATAAAGCTTTTCTGGCTCAAACTAGGAAGCATCATTCCACAACCATCTGTATGTTCTATAGGAATATCCATAATCTTACGTGTGATTTCATATGTATCCCGGTCAATATAATCAACTAGGCTGGAAACATTTGTTTCTAAGTCATTTACGACAATTGCTTTATCAATATCAATTTCCCATGGACTGCTGGCGCTATTCGATAAGGCCATGTAGCTATTCCATTTGTTTATGCTGCTTCCACCTTGAGCATTGATATGCTCCACACTAAGACCACAAGTTAAAGCATTTTGATACTTATCTAAGGTGCTTTGTTTGATAAAACAAGATTTTTTTGTTCTTATTTGACCGGCACTGCTAGTGAAATAAACGTATTTCTCATTGTTATGTAGGAATCCTTTATCAATAATGTCCCTTAAAATTTGAAAGTGATAAGTTTGGACAACCATGATCTCTTCAGAGAGAGAGTTTTCTTTGATTCCCAGCGTTCGAGTTAAGACTGAATCAAATAATGAAATCACATTATTATCTTTCAGAGAATCTGTTCTAAGTGTTCTTATTTGAATATGATCGTTAAATGCGTTATAAAGCTTTTCTTTTAAGGAAATAATCCTTTGCGTTATGTACTTCTTATGTTTTTTATCAACATGTTCAAGATTTTTGAGATGATCTCTGTACCTATATGATTTTAAAATCTTGTTATGTAATTTGTTTTCTTGATCATTATAAAAAGCAGAAGTATCAATACTGTAAATATGTACTTGCTTATTTAGGCCATCTTTTTTTCCTTTCAATAAATTCTCCCCTTATTACTTTTATTCATATTTTTTGATTTAATAGTCGCTTTTTAGATACTTCTGTACAAGATTTTTGTATGTATAGCTCTGTTTATCGATTGTTCCAAAAAGTTTATAGTCCTCATAAAGAGTGTTTTCTTCTTGTGAAGCAGTTCCTTCAATAATAGTAGTCTCTAAAAATCCAATTAAATTACTAAACATGTATGTTACTTTCTTTGAATCCTTTTGCATTATCTCACCTCCTCACCTATGAGATGATTATATACATATTATTTGTATTTGTCTATTGTTTTTTCGCTAGTATGTTAACAGCTCCAGGTTATTGAGATGAATTCTAAGCCATATAGAGTGATTATCGTAATCTAAAAACATGCCTATCGTAAATAATATAATAGAGTTCAAAAATCCAGTAAACGTAAGGGTATTTGATGCATCGAATGGTGATTAGGGGTAAAACGATCGTAAAACATAAGTGAGAGTAGGGGGAAGTGGCTGCTTTATCTAAATATTGAAGAAAACGAGTTAATTTGAAAAGGGGAAAACGTTGATATAAAAGGCTTTTACGATAGCGATTACGATGTGAAAAAGGGTGATTTTGAGGTGAAATTAGGAAAATGAAAATTTGGATAGGGTGTGGAAATGGAAGTGCTATGGGTACATCCGTTCCCTTAATTTTACCATTAGATGTAAATATACCCCCATATATTGGTATTGTAATACGTGTATAAGGTACATTATACGTGCATTTCATGACTTGGATAGGTTTGCAACAGCGCTAACATAATTCCAGGCTAAACACAAGAATAAATTTTAAAAAATAAATTGATTGGCAATATAAAAATGAATATCCATTCATTAAAAATAATCGTATTTATAACGAATCCGAGGGAATCGAAGACATATTTATTTTATCCTCATCACTATACATAACCATATCATATCTAATCATATATCCTACACTAACCACTCATCACACTCACACATTCTCAGAATCAATCTGACACCTCTCTAAGCATCCTTAATCAATTCCCAATCAATTGCATTACTGTTCACTCAGGCAGCATACAAAGCATTTCAACACCATCCATCAACACACAAATACCTCACTACAAATACAAAAAATATGTATATAAAACTAATGAAATATGTTATAATAGAGTTATAGGAAAGGAGGTGTACATAGTGCTTGAGAAAGTGGGTATCATAGTTGCTTTCCTCATATCTTTAACGGTTCTTACAATCAACAGTCTAACAATAGTTGAGAAGATAAGAAACCTAAAGAATGGGACAAGCAAAAAGAAAAAGCGTATACGCAAGCGGCTCCGACCAAAGAGACAACGCCAACGTATACGCCGATGAGAGCTAAGCTAAAGGGGAATGAACTTCTCCTTTAGTTCTACCCATATTATAACATGATCAAGCACATTGTAAACATGAAACGATTCTCACTATGGCTTACCCATATCACATTCATTGGCTTATTCTTAATGTTTCAACTCATTAAAGATTACTTCAGCAGCGAAGCACAAACACTAATCAATACAATATTTGTAGTCACATGTATCATTATCCTTCTGATATGGATCATCTATTTTGTATTCCTTAAACTAAGAAACAAGTCACACTAATCATATAGGCCTCATGGTATAATTAAATCATTGAGGTGAGATGAGTGGAGAATAAATTCCTGGATGCTATTCGGCAGCTTACTAAGGAATTGGAAATGCTCAAGAAAGATTTAGACACCATCAAGGAAACTACTGACAGAATTGATTCAGACCTTTTAGAGTATAAAGAAGAGATAAGCAAAGTAAAACAAGATGATTCAGTATTAATCATTCAGCAAAAAGAAAAAGGATAATTAAATATGCGTTTTAAATAAGGGAGCGGTAAACCAATTATCGTTCCTTATTTTTAGATTCAAATTGAAAATATAAGGAGTCTATATGGAAAGAACAAGAACATTAAAAGGAGTCAATGAATGAGGGGGATTTACCAAATAACAAATAAACTTAACGGGAAGAAATATATAGGTAGCAGTATAAACGTATTTAAACGATGGAAGCAGCATGTAACTGATCTGCATTATGGTTTACACCATTCACATCTTCTTCAAAAGGATTGGGATAAATATAGTTTAAATGATTTCACATTTGAAATATTGGAGTATGTTGAGAACAAAAATGATTTACTTACAATTGAACAAATGTGGTTAGATGGAGAAGACATAAACAACCTTTACAATGTACTAAGCTCTACTACAATGCACAGTATTTCCGCACCATCTGATTTTGTGGAAGATGTGTTCTATTGCAAAAAACTTTCAGAGGAAACACAACATCTGCTAAGGAAGAATTTAATGATTCATAAGAAAAGAGGTAAGTTACTTCATAGCGGAAAATTTAAATATGATTATAGTAAAACCTGGTTCAGTAAGAACACTAAAGATGTGCAACAACTAAAATTGAATATGAATAATTATTTTTATAATCAAACAAGTTCAACGAGTAAAGATCGTTGCTGGACAACATTCACACAATACGCAAGGCAATTAGAATTTAAAGGGAACAAGAAAAGATTTGTACCACTCAACGGGCAAGATTTAAAGGAAAAGAAAAGTTATCTTTGCTTTGCAGCTAATTGTTTTCCAAATTCATTTTTACTTGCAAAATACAAAGAGTTATCATCGTTGGATGAAGATACATATGCTTTATCATTGATCTTAAAATGGATAGTAAACTGTGGAAATATCAATAAACCTTTAATAATTTTCATTCCTTCACTACGAATGGAAGAACTACTTTCAGAATGGTTGAAAAATGGTTAAAAGGAAAGGATAAGATTTATGACAAGAATAAAAATAGTGGATTCTATTATGGGTAGCGGTAAAACATCTGCAGCAATTGACATGATGAATAATTCAGGGACAGACGAAAATTTTATTTTCATTACACCGTACTTGGATGAAGTGGATCGCATTAAGAAGAGTATAAGCAGTAAACAAATTTATGAACCTAAAGTAAAGAAGAAAGGTGACAAAACACAATATAAGTTTGAGTCATTTCATGAACTTTTATCTCAGAACAAAAATATTGTTGCTACACATAATCTATTCAAAAATGCTAATGACGAAACAAAGGAGCTGATCCTTTCAGGCAACTATACATTGATATTAGATGAAGTTATGGAAGTAGTTGAACAGTTACGCGTTAAGAAGCATGATCTAACTACACTATTTGAATCAAAGTTAATATATGTTGAAGACGGATTTGTCAAATGGAACGAAGAAAAAAAGGACTATGAAACACGTTATGATGATATTCGTGATATGGCTTTAAACAATAATCTGATGTACTTTAAAGACAATATATTGATTTGGAATTTTCCTGCAGATATATTCAAGTTGTTTAAAGAAGTTTACATACTCACTTACATGTTTGATGCTCAAATACAAAGATATTATTATGATATAAACAATATCAAGTATCAAAAATACGTTTCTGAATTTATAGATGGGCAATACAGGTTTACAAAACATAATACTGAATATGAGAGTATTCTAAAGGCTCAATTAAGAAATAAAATAAAAATATATGAAGGTAACTTGAATACAGTTGGCCAATTGGATTATTCATTATCTTCTAACTGGTATAAAAATAAATCACCGTATACGATCAAGAAAGTAAAGAACAATGTATTCAATTACTTTAACAACATTGTTAAGTCATCAAGTGATGAAGCTATGTGGACGACTTATTCAGAACACAAAAACAAAGTAAAGGGGAACGGATATACAAAAGGGTTTGTGTCATGTAATGCAAGAGCTACCAATGATTTTAAGCACAAAAAACACTTAGTGTATACAATAAACAGATACGTTAACACTGTTCTATATAATTATTTTAAAGAGAAATATCAAATAACAATTGATCAAGATGCATTTGCATTATCCGAATTAGTACAATGGATTTGGAGATCTGCAATTAGAGATGGTGAAGAAATAACATTATACATACCCTCATTAAGGATGAGGGAGCTGCTAATTGAATGGTTAAATGGGTAGTTAAAGAGAATAAACCTCTTAAACTCTAAAAAAAGCTCAATAATACCAAGGGTTTTCCCGTCTAAGTCTTTAAGAGAGACAAAAATAAATTAAATAATAAAATAAGAGAATGGGGGTGCTGCTAATTGTTCAAAACGGTTCGTTCCTCACCTGAACAATTTTTGCTCACACCACCCCCAAACCCCCTCATGAGCAATTGGTATTTAACTCTATACAAATTCAAAAAATATGTATAAAAGTATTGATTATTATAGATTATCAAGATATAATATAATTAACAAATACAAAAAATATGTACAATAAAAAATTAAAGAGTGGAGAGGTTGAAAATGACAGCTGTTTTAAGAATTAATGAAGAGTTAAACGGAATTGAACTTTATTTTGATAGTAAACCAGAACAAGAGGTATTAACTCATCTTAAATCAAACGGTTTTCGATTCTCTGGATTCAAAAAATGCTGGTGGAACAAACGGACAGAAAAATCAATGCAGGTCGCTAATGACATTACCAAACAAAAAAATACATCGTCTAACACAATCACCATCACTAACACCAGCAGGAAAGATAAGGGTGTGAAAATTAGTCTGTGGGATGCAACGAAATGGAATGAGTTCGAGGTTAACAAGGAACAGGAAGTTAAAGAAATGGCAAAGGAAATAAGAAAGCATGTAAGACAACGTTTCCCACAATGCAAATTTTCTGTTACTACTGGGGGAAGCTATTTACATAGCACTATTAACATCAAAATCAAATCAAGTCCTTATGAAAAAGGCTCTGTTTATTTGACTGCGATTTATCATTATTGCAACAGTCTTTTAAACAATTATCGCCACTGCTACAGCCCAGCAGATCCGTACACTGATTACGCAGGTAGTTACAACTTTTATGGTCATGTTTCATTAGACTGGGAATACAAGGAAACTGAACAGACAGAAGAAATTAAAAAAGATATGACATTGTTTGATTCAAAGCTTGAAGAATTTGAAGAAGCCGAGAAAGCAAGAAAAGAAAAAGAACTTCAGGAATATCTAAAAGAACAAGAAATAAAAAATGCTGAATATAAGAGACAACAACAAGAAGAAAAGAAACTAATTGAAAATATCTATAGCAGCATTGTAGTAAAACAATTGAACGAAGAACAACAGTATTTTGTTATTGATTCACAGTTCGCAAACTTAAATAAGAATTGCACACTTAAACAGTATAAAGATGAGGTTACTAAAGGTGCTTTTACTCTTGAAAATGTAAAAATAACAAAGGAAGTGCATTTCAATACCGAAGAAGCTCTAATCAACTTTTCTAACATGCTACTAAATGATTTTGATTTCTTAGCTGAAACAGGAGGGAGCTTTACGGAAGACAATAGAATCAATTCAATGATTGACTATTACAATATGAACGATCTAGAAAAGAGAACGGTTCAATGGAGTTTGTACGGTGTAGGTGTGTACTACAATGGCAAATTACAATTTATTGTAGATGCTCAAGGTTATTCTTATGCAAGATATGTCGGCTTAGTGGATAATGCAAAAATTGAAAAGTCGATTTCTCATAAGCAAGCGTTAAACGAAGAAGAAGTACAGGAGTTAAAAAATCAAGCAGATAAGTTAGAAGACATTTCAACTTCGGTTATTGAAGAATTGAATATGTTTGAGACTTGGAAAAAGGAAGGCTGGAACAAATATAAAGCTTCATTAAAAGAAAAGCTAAGGTTAAATAATTTCAAGTTGAGTAAAAATGTTGTCCAACAAGTATGTATAGAGGAATTGAAAATTTCTTTATACAGAATTCTCCAGGAAGTTGACAGTATTCAAGAGCAATTCAAAAATGCTGAACTTGAAAAAGGTGAAAAATATACTCTATTCTACATATCTGATCTTGGGTCTTTGATTACTGAAAGAATAACGTATGACAGTTATCGGCCAACTAAATATGCCCAATATGATAATGCAGTCAAGTTGACATACCGGCCTGAAAATAAAAGAAAATTATATTATCGTCACTTCTATTCAGAATTATTGATATTCAAAGGGTGGCACTCGCTGCCTGAAACAGTATTGAATAATGTAGAGCTTAAACCAGATGGGATGAAAATAATTCATAGTAAGTACCACTCTTGTGATAAAAGACAATTTGATGAAGTTTTAGGTTACTTAAATAAAAAAAGCTTCAAACCAATAATCAATACATATAAGCCTAATCTATAAACTAATAGGGGATGGGAAAACATCTCATTCCCTTATAAAAAGGGGAGAATAAAAATGTTTAAAGATAATCCGGATTTTTATCCGACACCACCACAGTTAATCCGAAAGATGACATCTAAAGTAGAATGGAAGTACATTAACTCTGTTCTAGAGCCGTCAGCAGGTAAAGGAAACTTAGTAGAAGCCATTTACACTCAATTTAAAAACACTAAGAACTACAGAAGGAATTCAAAGTATGACGTGGATACAATTGAGCAAGATGAAAACTTACAGCACATACTTAAAGGCAAAGAATACAGAGTGATAGCAGACGATTTTTTGACCTTTAACACTTACAAGAAGTACGATTTGATTTTTATGAATCCACCTTTTAGCAGCGGTGTTAAACACTTATTAAAGGCGATTGAATTAATAGAGGAGCAACAAAGACCTGGTCAAATTGTTTGCGTACTAAATGCCGAAACATTAAAAAATCCGTATTCAAATGACAGGAAATTTTTGATTCGTAAGCTAGAGGAAATAAATGCAGAAGTTGAATACATTCAAAACGCTTTTTCGAACTCAGAGCGAAGCACAGAAGTTGAAACGGCACTAATATACATAAGCATTGAAAAACAAGAATATAGCAGTATCCTAATAGAAGACTTAAAAAAAGATGAGTCTCATAGAATTAATGAGGATTATAAAGCAACACAGTTAGTGAATGCAGACTTTATAAAAGGGATAGTAGAACAATTCAATTATGAAATCAAAGCGGGTTTAAAATTAATCAATGAATACAACAGTTTAAAACCCTTAATGCTGCATAGTTTCAATGATAATAGTACTCCAATATTGAGGCTGCAAATTGATAAGAATAACGAAGAAAATGATATAGAGAATGCATATATAAAACAAATTAGGGCGAAGTATTGGAATACGTTATTTAATAATGATCAATTTATGGGGCTCTTTACAAGCAATCTTAAGCGAAAATATTTGCAGCATGTTGAGGAATTAAAAGACTATGACTTTTCTTTATTCAATATCTATACATTGAGAATTCAAATGAGCAAAGAGATGACGCAGGGAGTAGAAGACACAATACTTAATCTTTTTGAAGAATTTAGCCACAAGCATTACTATGATGAATCATCAAAAAATGTGCACTTATATAATGGATGGAAAACAAATAAATCGTACAAGATTAACAAAAAAGTGATTATCCCATTGAATGTTTATAGCTGGCTAGATGGTCGGTATAATCCAACAGACTATAAGGTCTTAGAAAAGTTGAAAGATATCGAAAAAGTTTTCAATTATCTTGACAATGGTTTGACAGAAGACATAAATATTGATGAAACTTTAAAATTAGCTGAGCATTATGGGGAGACGAAAAAAATAGAGTTAAAGTACTTCTATGTAACTTTCTATAAAAAAGGGACGTGTCACATCGAGTTTAAAGATGAGGAGATACTTAAGAAGTTTAATATTTTTGGCAGCCAAAAGAAAAACTGGCTTCCTCCATCATATGGGAAGGTTAAGTATCAAGATATGACTACAGAAGAAAAAGATGTGATAAATGATTTTGAGGGCGAGCAATCATACAGAGAAACGGTAAATAACATATCATATTACATCATTGATACATCAAAGCTTCTCATGCTTACATCATAACATTCCTAAATTTAAATAAAATGCATATTTTAAACAGAAAAGGTGAGAAGTAATAATGGGTATTCAGAAAATTGAAATCCTGAAAGCGGTGAAAGAAAATATCTTAGATGATTATTTTAATTATGAAGACTATTCGGTTGGGGTTGAGTCGGTGGGGGGTATAGATGAAAATGTTCTAAGGGAATTAAAAACTTTTGAAGGATTTACCTTAATCGCTCATAGGGAGAAAAAAGTTAAGTTTAAAATTTCAGATGAAGTATTCAATATATATCTTGATGAAAAATCGGAAAGATGGATGCTTAAAGAATGGACAAATGAAGTGGAGCAAGAAATTAAATTTATGAAAGAAAGATTAGAATTTAAAAAGGGAAAGTCACCAATGGTAATAGGAAGAGAACAAAAAGTCTTAAATAAAAAATGGACTTATCCCGAAGGAATATATTCAGATAGAGATATAGTAGAAAAATACGTTGGTAATGATTGTGTTCAGATCAATTATTTTGATAATAAATATTGGTTAAAAATAGGTGAAAGTTATAAGAATATTAGCAAAATTGGTGCAAGGTATTTTGATATGATTAGAGTCATCAATGGGAAAACATCTTTTTTCTCTGAAATATAAAGTGGGTTCAATCAGTACGATTACTTATGATAGTAGGCAAATTTACTTTACATAGTGCAGAGACAATTGGGATTATAGATACTAAATAAAACAACAATTTTAACCGGAAGAGGAGGATGTTTAATTTGATCAATAAAACGGCGATTAAACTACAGAAGGAAAATGAAGAACTAAAAGAAGGATTAAAATGGTTATATGATTGTTATAAAGCAACATTGAGCAATAAGCCCGTTAAAAACTTGGATGAAGTCTTTGTCTTTGTTGAAACATTATTGAAAAATGAAAATTAATCAGAGAATAAAACAGCAGTTTTAATGAGAGGGGAAAATAATGATGCTTACATTAAATTAAAACAACTTGAACTTTTTACTGGATAATGGCTTTGAACTAAAGCGGTATGAGGAGCAGGGATTATCATTTTATACAAAAGAAATAAAGGACAGCCACTCTTTGAAAAAATTAATTACACATCATTATGAAATTCAGGAAGATGAAGAGATCAACACAAAAGGATCAAGTTTTATCATGGAGATACAGACAAATGGGGAAACCCCTCAATGGCTTTTTACCGGTGAATATGAAAAGCTTGGTATTCTTCAAGACCAAAATCAGTTTATTGAATATGTAAAAGAAATCATTAATCTAATTAGGCCAAATCTAATCAGCTGAATAAAACATGGATTTTAAAGTGATTTTAAGGAGGCGTATAGACAATGTTGAAGAAGCTTTTAACATGAAAGGGGTTATAAACATGCAAATTTTAAGGATCTTTATTGTTCATGTCTTGTCTGGGTTATCAGCTGCTGTTGTTTATGTTTTGGGCATTGATTATGATGGTTATATTCCGTACTTCTTAATAAGTGTTATTCTCTTTATCTTCTATTTAATCTTTGCTGCACCTGTTCAATATTTCTTGAATCGTAATCCAAAAAGGTTTACCCTGAAATATTTACTCATATACATATTCTTTTCCTTCTTAGTGTGGTTAATCTTCGCAATAATTACTGACCCTAAGACCACTATAGACTTCCTAATGGGATATGAAATTTACTTATTTAGTATCACATTTGCTCTAATCTTTTGGGTCTTGGACTCAGTTTTTCTGCAAAATAAGGCGAAGACAGCAGCTAAGTAAGATTAAACATCTTTGAATTTTTCATTATCCAGAGAAAAAACGACTACCCTTTAATTACCAATTTATATTATAATTGGAAAAAAGGGGGAGAGGAAATGAAAAAATTAATCGTTCTTACTTTAGTTTGCTTTGGTTTAATCTCAGGTTTTAATGTTCAAAGTGCTGATGCCAAGATTACAACTGAATCCACGAAAGTCAGCTTCACTATGACTGAAGAAACCAAGGGGTTCTCAATGGCTGATTATAACAATTGGCATTATCACCCCACTGAGTTGTGGTACAAGTTCACTATATTCGATGCAGAAGGCTGTACTCTAAAAATGACAATATACAGAATAACACTAGGTGGCTGGGAATTTCCACGAAGTGTTAAAGAATTCACAGGAAACCATTTTGATTTTTCTGCAACCGATCGAGTGGAAGGAGATCCGTATAAAAATCATTCTTTAGTGATCGAAAAGAATCCCGGTTGTGGGGACGTAAAAATCAAAGGCAAATATGGGATTGACCATGACGAGCCCGATGACTATCCATTTTAAGCTTCTTTAGGGTCAAGGCTGATTGAAAGCCTTGGCCATTAATACAAATTTAATGATCATTTTAAGTATTCAAAATTGAGGTGAGAACACTGATTAAATCAAATTTAAAGCACATATTAGACAAAAGAAAGATCAGTATCCGGAAACTTTCCAGGGATATTGATCATGAGTATCCGACTGTCAGAAAGCTATACAGAGATGAAATGGAGCGGTATCCAAGAGAGCTGTTAGATAAAGTCTGTACATATCTAAACATCGAGCTGCCTGAGTTATTGATTTTCCATAAAAATCATAACCATATCGATCACTCAGGATGAAAATGGTATACTAAAGTTATAAGGTTAGGAAAGAATTACAAGTTTTCTAGGTCTACATAAAATCGTACTTTTAAAGAGAAAGAACATTTTAATTAGCGATAGTCAGCACCGTATGTTTATCAATTACTATTTCATTTATTGGGCAATGGCAATTACATATGCCACTTAGAACAGAAACAAAAAGATAACAATAGCAGATAAATTGATGTAGCATTTTTTTATTTCGAACGAAACAACTTGCGGTGAAAATGATTTCATAAATTAGGCTTATCCAATAATATTGTTCATGGCAGAAAAGGTAGTGAAATGAATGGCAATGGAAGTATATGTGCAAAATAATAAAATTTATTTCTATACAGATAAACCTGAAGTAAATGCCTTAGGAATAACTGATTATACTGATGATCTATGGTTAAAGATAAAATCGAAAAAATGGAACATAAGGTATGGTCGGCGTGATAATAAGAAAAAGATGAAGCTCCACCCATATATTTACACGAAAATAAAAGGGAAACAAATTGATCTTCATAGATTTATAATGGAATATTGGTATGGTAAAGATGAGCTAGAAAAGGCAACTAAAGAAGGGTATGTTGTTGATCACCTTAATAATAAGGGATTAGATTGTCAAATATCAAATCTTTGCTTTATACCAAGAGTTTTAAATACCTCTAAAGGAAATGATTATGATATACGAAGAAAATTTATCCGTCCTTTAATGGCAATAAACATTACGAAAGATTTTGATACACAACTTTTTCAAATAACAATAGCATTCAATGAACCTGCAACCCTTTATAATTATGGGAAAATAATTCCGGTAAGCAAAATTTTTTTCTTGTATGAACGTTTTCGAAGAGCTCTTAATGATGCCAATTGCATAATCGATGATATTCATGAAGAAAAAATATTTAATATTGAAAAACTTCGTCACATTGATTTTGAATATGAAATTATTAAGTATCTACACTTTCCGGCGGGACAAATTGAACCAACATTTGTACTCAGAGATAATGGAGAGTTACTTTTAAATAAGGATACAAGTAAAATATTATTTAACGAAGCAGCACCGAGTCAAAAGCTTTACAAGAGAAATAAAAATAAACAAAAAGAGCATTAATCTAAATGCTCTTTTTCATACCACAACGCCGACATTCACGCAAGAATATGCCACTCTTCACAGAGCTTTTGAACAAAGTGTAATCACAATTGTCGCATCGGCCATATTTTACATCAGGATATTCTTTGTAATCATAAACGATTGAAGTATCATACCCGTTTGTTTCGTATGTCTCTTCCACAAGATCACCTACATAATTTATTCAACATACTCAAGAATACCAAATTTCGTTCGATATAGGGAGGGAACAAATGATTGGATTGGCTTATTTTTTAATTATCTGGCTTGGAGTTGAATTATTGACCGGCATTAAGTTTATTTTTGTTGATCAGGTCTATGATGATGAGTTTAAAGAACTCATGGATAAAGAAACAGCAGCGGGCATGGAAAGGAATTTGGCCAGCCTGTTTTTCAAAAATAAGCTTAATGTGATTGCTTTTTTCATGTTAATTGGTTTACTGCCATTAGTAATGAGGATTACAAAATTATTTAAAAGAGGTTGATTTATGCCTTTGCTTGATTATTTTTATGTATTGCAGTTTGAAAACAAGGAATACTTCAAATCATTTAAGTTAGATGAGAGTGGTTATTTGACATCTAATGACCTCCATGAAGCTTCTAAAATGCATAATATGTTAGAAGTTATTGAGGTAGCTAGTGAGCTCAAAATTAAGTGTGATGTTCAATGTGAGGTAAGGGAAATTCAAGTAGTGAGTCGGTAAGGGGTGTTCATGTGTATTGGATAGAGTGGATTGAAGGTGAGGAAAAGAAAAGCATTGTTGCTGAAGGATGGATTGAATGGGCTGCTATACTTGAAGACTTGTATCAAAAGCGATTTGTGTATGTTGAATGGAAGCGGCTTTGAAAAGGGGTAATCGTGTTTTTAAAATTATTGTTGATATGATTGGAGAGATATTGTGAAAACATCATATGTAAAAATAGCAGCAATTATCTTATTTATTTGTATTTCATTAGCGATAGTAGTACATTTATATAATTTTGTAGGAAACGACTTTGACAACGAGATGTTATCAGGTCTTAGTGCAATAGCAACAACTGTTGCAGCGATTGGAGGACTGGCATTATTAATTGTAACTTATATATCTTATACAGAGGTTAGGCGACAACGTGTTGCGATGGAAGAGCCTGCTGTTACAGTCAAAGTAATGCCTGATAAAGAAAGTTTAGGTTGTTTAAACTTAGAACTTAAAAATACTGGGGGAGGACAAGCATATGATGTAAATGTTGTTTTTGATCCAGACATTCCCTATCGTGATATGTCATTAAATAAGTTAAACATTTTTCAAAGAACTGCTCTTCTAGAAAAAGGAGAAGAAATTAGCTTCTTTTTTAATACCATTGATCAATATAAAAAATCAAATTCACCCATGAAATCAAATGTTTTAATTAGTTATTATACTGCCCCAAAAGAAAGTAGAGGAGCCAAAAAAATTGTCCGTTCATATGAGATTGATTTTGCAGAAAGATATGGATTATCTCACTTGGTCAAACGGAATATGGATGATTTAGTTGATCAGGTGGAAGATTTAAAACACGTCTTGGCTGCAATCCATTCCGAATCGAGGAATAAAAATGATTAATACACTATTTAGAAATAAATATAAATCGCCTATTACATTAAGAGAATGCACTTTATTTATAGGTTTAGCCCATTATGATATTAATGAAGCTATCTTTTTTAAGGAGAAGAAGACTGTAAGAGTTAACAGAACAGATAGTGGGTGGGTAGGCGAAAGTATTCAATTAAGCTCATATTACAAAGGATATTTTACCGGTGAAGCAAAAATGGATTTAATGTTTTTAACTGAAGAGAATTCAGAAATCTTAAGTCTTATTGGTTATACCGAAAAAGGCTCCAGGGTTATGCTTACTGATTTAAATGTAAGTTCTACGTTAAGCGGTGGTGTACATGAATTCAAAACGTTTACAGATTTAAAGTGGTTAAACTAATAATACCTTAAGAAAATAATAGTACAACAATGATAATATTTCTAATCAGAAAGGATATACGCATGAGCATAGAGGAATATCAAAAACAATTTGAATTAAACCAATTAGAAGCGAACGCTTTTAAAAGGGGATTTAAAGAAGGAATGAAACGTGCTGAACATATTAAAAAAAGAAATAAAAATATGCAAACATTATTATTAGAATGTATTGGTTATGATGATGAGTGGCTTACAACACGAAGCGGTTACAAAAGCCAAAAAAGGGATGAGCTCGTTGACATTATATTTGAGCAACGTTCTCTCATGAAATCCATATTTAATAAACTTGGGCCCAAAGCACAGGAAGACTTGAAAAAGGAGATTGAGAAATTTTTTTGGCCGGCTATGCACAAAGAGGATTAATCCTCTTTGTGTCTATGTAAAATAATTGTTTTATATAGGAGGTTCCAAAATGTTTTTGGGTAAGAAAAAGAACAGAATTAAAGAACTAGAGGGCTATTTATCTTTTATGATTAAGAAAAATCAGGAAGCAGAAAGAACCTTATCTATTAAAGAAATCATAATAAAAAACATTATTAAAATTACCAAAGATGCTAGGTACCATATACTTGAAATAACGAAAGACAAATATGGAAATGATATCATTATAATCCAAAACAAGAGAGAAGGGTATGGTGGGATTGATTTAGATATTTTAATTTATCAATTAACAAAACCTATAAGGACTGATTTCTTTCTAATAAAATTTTTAACACAAATACGAGAGGATAATATTTATATCCAGGACATAATTACTTATGATGACAACACTTCAAAAGGTTATGGAACAATAGCTATGAGTTACTTAAAAAAAGTAGCTCATGCAGAGAGATTGCCAATAACAGGATGGATATCTCCGGAAGATATGGATCACTATGATAGGTTGGTACACTTTTATCAGAAAAATGGTTTTGAAGTAACATACAATGAATATTCAAAGCCGGATACCATCATTTATAAGCATGATTACTTGAAAACTCCTTCAGTTAAAAAAGAAGGAAATTGTTCTAAATGACTCTTCACTAGGGAGGCATATCTTCGCCTCCTAAATATTAAATAAAATAAGAATTTTAAAGAGAAACAAATACAAAAAATATGTATAAAATTATTGACTGGAGAAGTGGTCTATAGTATTATTAAGTTAACCAATAAAGACAACAAAAAGAAATGAGGGGAAATAATGGAGTTAATAAGGATAGCTATGAAGAAAGACTTGGAAAATGACAACTCTTTAATGAATAAATGGGCAACAGTAGCTGGCCTTAAAAACCCCAATCCTCTTTATGACTTCTTAAACCATGATGGGAAAACATTTAATGAGTTTTCTTCAATAGTCAATATTGTTAAGAGTCAGTATCCAGACCGTGAATATGAATTAATGAAAGATTACTGTTTAAACCTAGATGTTAAGACAAAGGCAGCAAGAAGTGCATTGGAGTATGCTGATGCAAATATGTTTTTTGAAATAGAGGATGTTTTAATAGATTCAATGATTTCTTGTAGCAATATGAAAAGTAAAGAATATGGAAAAGTGTATAAAATACATAGAGAACTGTCTAAAGGGGAAATAGATGTTTTTGAAGCCTCTGCAAACATTGGAAAACAAAGAATTAAAACTGCAGAGATGAACATCTTCTCAAAAATGCTCCTTATGTATGATTGTTTAAATAAAGGAAACTTCGCTCCGATGATGCTTTTATTTCAGCAAATAGACCTTAGTGAAATAAAAGAAAATCGATATTTAAAAAACTCTTTTGAAACTCGCATAAATGTGCTCTTATCAAATATTTATTTGAATGAAAATAATCTTGAATTGTGTAGGGAGTATGCACAAAAAGCAATATCATCTACTGATACTCAAAGATTTTTGGTATTTAGTTATTTAACCATTGGAACTTCATACATTTTTTCAGACTTTAATTTAAGCAAGCAGAACTACTTAATTGGATTGAAGTTTGCTAAGGGGAATCCAGGGTTTGAGGAGTTTTTCAAAAGAAATTTAAGTTTTTTAAACAATTTTTGGAACAAGAAAAATGAATGGATCAATTATGACTCAGATGCAGTGACAGACATGCAAGAGGTTATATTCGAATTAATTAATCATAAAGAACTAAGCAAAGCACTTCAATTGTTAAACAAACTAGAGGAAAGAGACCAAAATGAGAACGAATTGGGGTTCCATTATTATTTAAAAGGACTTATAACGAACGAGAAAGAAGCATTTTTTAAATCTGTTGAGTATTTCAAATCATCGCAAGACAAGCTCTCTATTAAAATGCCTCTTATTCAGTTAGAAAAAATGGGCGAAAACCCAAGATTACTTAAGATTATTACTATGTAAACTTAACAATGAAAGGAGGTGATGAAATGAAGAGATTTATTATGGCAATTACTATTGCGGCTGTTTTATCAATCTCGTTTGTGAGTGCTAAAGCATCTTCAAATGAACAAGCTTCAGGGGACTATCAAGTTGCTGGCATTGTACGCGGAGCGTAATTAAACATTGACACATAGAATTATTAGTATTATTATTTACTTAATTAAATTAACCAAAGAAATGGAAGACGTTTGGCTCTTTTGAGCTAAGCGTCTTTTGTAGTTTTAAGGCCATCACTTAAATATTAAGTTTTTATAACTTCTAGTGATCAACTTCAAGTACATACACCCTAATTAAATGAAAGGAATTAGAAAGCAGCACATTCGCAAAAAAAATTGCGTAGAATGTGCTATTTGTCGTTAAAAAAATCTTTACTTCCCTTTTGTAATGCATTACAATTGCTATAGATGGAAAAGATAAAAAATATGTATATAGGAGGTTGGTGGTATGTCCGCAATTAGTTACTTAAAAAACAGTATGACAATGCATAAGACCATTTACCAAAAGAAAGTTGAAAGCTTAGTTAAAAATGATTTATTCTTTCATGAAAAAAGCATTGAAAAGTCAAAAATAATGAAGAATGAAAATGTTAGAAAACAACTAACTAAAGGATACATGAAATTGCTAAGCGAATACAAGGAGGATTAATGATGCATGTTGTAGAACTTAGGTCTACAAATCAAAACGATATTGATGCCGATTTTGTTTTAAATGCAAAACAAACTTACATAGAGAGTGTACTAAACATAAGAAAAATGATTGTTAATGCAAAAACTGAAGATGATCTACATGGTGCAAAAATAGAGATAGCAGCATTATTAAAAGATCTAAATAGAGTATTATTAGGAGGAGATGGACTAAAAAGAAGCATTGAAAATAATCCACATTTTAGATCCCTAATACATTTTGTTAAGAATTTAAAAAGACATATAGCAATTGAATTTGAAGAGTTTATTTATCAACCATAACATATACGCACTGTAGTCTATAGTATACATAAAAAATAGGAGGTTGACATGTCAGAGCGAATAAAACAGCTAATGGTCAAACGTGGCATCACAATAGAGGAATTGTCGAGGGAGACAATGATTGATATTCAGACATTAAACAAAATCATTGAAATGCCAGATGAATCAGATGTTACAACCATAAAGCTTATCGCTCTTGTATTGAATGTCTCTATTGATGAGTTATTGGATGAGAAAGGAGGAGAAGATAATGCAAAATAAAGTTAAACAATTAAAAAATTATGCGGTTTACGATGATATCGAAGGCTTTTTAATCAATAAAGATATAAGAAGTAGCTCAGGGAATTCTAACTATATGATGCCTTCATTAACTACAAGGGTGTCTAACACAAGAAAGAATTATGAAGGGGATATTAAGCAGTTCTTTAGTGTGATTAAAGGGAAAGATGTCAAAAGTTTAGTTCCCCATGATTTAGTTGTAACTAAAAGCGAATTAAGCAACTATGTTAAGTATCTTCAGGAAAAGGGATTAGTTAATAATAGTATTAACAGAAAAATGACCTCCTTGAAGATGCTCTATACATATTTGGAGCATGATTATAAGGACTATATTGATTTGTCGGTGTTTAATACTGTCGAAAGGCTTAAAACAGTAACTAAAAACTGGGATAAAACAACCCAGACAGAAGCGGAAAGAATTGCCCAGGATATGTATATAAATGAAAGGCAAAAGCCTTTAATGAAAAAGCTTTTTGTTAAATTCGCCATCAGAACATCTTTTCGTGTAAGTGCCATTTTGCGTGTAAGATGGAAAGACATAAAGCTTGATGAAAGTACAGGCCATTATATAGTAACAGTTATTGATAAAGGATCTCAGGTTGTGTCTACAGGCATTAACCAGGTATTTTATGAGGAATTGTTGCAGCTGAAGGAAGAGGATGTCAGCGAAACTGAATTGGTTTTTCAGGGACTTTCGGAACAATCTTTGCGACACTCATTGAAAAGGTCGAAAAAAAGGTTAGGTATACCTCCTGAAAGAGAATTAGTCTTACACTCATTTAAGGGTGTAGGAATTGACTATGTCTATGAGAATTCTGGGCATGATTTACTTGCAGCAAAAGAACAAGGAAATCATAAAAACACATTAACAACAGAGAGATATATGAGCAGAAAGATTAACATAGCGAACTCTGCTGGTGTAACAATGGATGAAAAAATCGATTTAAATCCACTATATGAAGCAACCCAAGAGGATTTTATTAGTTTTTTTGAAAACGCTGATCTTGTTACATTAAAAAAATTTATAAAGCATGTAAATGAGCGATAATCATTTTTTCGGCATATTACTCAGTTCAAATGATAATTCTTCTTGATTAACCAGATTGCCTTTGGTAACTTTAAATTTAGCAACATGACACGAGGTGAAAGGCTATATGACAGTGATCTTTGATCAGTCTGCAAATGAGAAACTGCTTTCAGAAATGAAAGATGCTATCTCGAAAAATAAACACATAAGATCATTTATTAACGATATTCAATTAGAGATGGCTAAAAATAAAATTGCTCCAGGGACAACACAAAAATTAATTTACGATATAGAAAATCCAGAAGTCGAAATTTCTAAAGAATATATGTACTTTTTAGCCAAGTCACTATACTCAGTTCTTGAAAGTGAAAGGTTTAATCCACGAAATTACTTCACAGAAACGGATATGAGAGAAATTGAAACTTTATGGGAAGGATCTGTGGAGGAAGATATAAAATTTCCGTATACATTCAAACAAGTTGTAAAGTACTCGGATGATAATTATTTCTTCCCAATCACTGCTAAAGAGTTGTTTATGCTATTTGAAAATAAGTTATTGCACTATAATCCTAATGCTCAAAGAACAAACAAAACGAAAAAACTAGAGGGATCAGATATTGAGATACCTGTACCGCAGCTCAATAAACAATCGGTTGAAGAAATAAAGGAACTGTTCTTAGAGGGGAAATTAATTAAATCAGTTTTTACGTTTAATGCACGTGTTGGAAGCGCAAGTGGTGGCGAAGAATTAATATATGATGACGATACTATGTCGCTTACAGTGACTGAAGACACCATTCTAGACGTTTTAGACGGGTATCACCGGCTAATAGGTATTACTATGGCTATAAGACAGCACCCTGAGTTAGATCATTTTTTTGAAGAAACCTTTAAAGTAGACATCTATAACTACACTCAAAAAAGGGCGAGAGAGCATTTTGGGCAACAAAACACAATAAACCCAGTCAAAAAATCTAAAGTTGCCGAGATGAGCCAAAATGTTTATTCAAACAAAATTGTTAAGTTTATTCAGGATAATAGCATAATTGGTGATTATATAAAGACAAATGGAGACTGGATAAATCAAAATCAGAACTTGCTTATAACTTTTTCTGACTTCAAAAAGGCAATTGAAAGAAGCTATTCTAAAAAAGATTTTTCTACTCAGGCAGACATATTAAAAACTGCAAGATACCTTACATCTTTCTTTGATGCTTTAGCTACACAATTTGTAGATGAGTTCTTAGGTGATATAGCAAAAGAACGGAAGAGGAGTTTTGTAAACAACTATTTGTTCTTTAATGGATATGTGGGATTAGCTAAGAAATTGCAATTAGATGGGGTAAGTCTGGAGGATTTGGAAAGTAAGATTACTGATGTTTTAGGCTCTATAGACTTTAGTAAGAAAAATAAGTTGTGGGATGAACTAGGTGTAGTAGACAAGAATGGGAACGCTAAGTCACCACAAAAGATATGGAATTTCTTTAACAATTTAAAAATAGACGAGTAATTACTTAGGAGTTGTTTGCTGCAATGTTCAATAGTGAGATTAAGGAAAAATATTTAGATACCTTATCTGAGGGTATGGTTTTGCAGATGAGGCCTATTTTTGCTAAAGCAGAGATTACTGAGACTTTATATAATAAAGACATTTATGATTTCACATCAATGCAAATTTTAGAGCTAATACGATCATTCGATCAAACCACTATCGGTAGTGTTCGGAGAACCTTAGCATTATTGTCATTGTATATTGATTGGGCAATTTCATATAAGTTAAGTAAAGGATTAACCAATTTAGCAAGAACTATTTCAGAAGAAGAGCTTTATGAGTGTCTTGGGGATAAAAAATTATATATTACTTATAGTGAATTAGAAGAAATGGAAAGTCAATTAGTTAACTATCAATCAAAGGCTGTATTAAGGCTGTTGTTTGAAGGGGTTTCAGGTTTAGCTCATTCTGAATTGCTAAGTTTAACGAAAAAGCAAGTTGAGGATGCGATGCTAAACGGTAACGTTTTAACCCTGCATGATTCAAAACACGGTGAACGAAAACTAAAAGTAAGTAGTGAATGTCTTGTTATTGCCTTAAATGCAGCTCAGGAAACTAAATATAAATTAAAGAATGGGAAGGCAAAAGGCCAAACAAAAGAAGTCTTTTTAGTTGAAAATGATTATGTAGTTAAAACAAAAAGAACGTCCAACAAAGGAGACGGCCAAGCAAGCAAATTTGTCATAACTAATCTAATTACTGATATATCTGAGTTCTTTAAAATTAACTTTTTAACACCAAACACTATTGTTAGATCTGGTCATTTGTATAGAGCATATCAGCTTTATAAAGAGAAAGGGGTTATTGATAACTCTGTAAGGTATCAGATTATAGATGACTTTAATTTAAGAGTAAAATCCAAATATCGAGCAGTTTATTCAATGCAAGATTATATTAATGAGGAAGAAGTTAATAAATATTACGCAGAAGAACTAGGTTTAAAAGAGACGACCATTTAAATATGAAATCCATTTGACTATTTTGGTTAAATGGATTTTTCTTTATCTCAAAAATTGTGAAAAAATTCGCATTTCGACAAAAATAGACAAAATAATCACTTTAAATACATGTTTAAATGTAGTAAGATGGTCATGTAAACCATATGGTTTACTAAGGAGGAGACCAAGACCAAAGTCTTAGTCGTTGCAATGCCTTTCAACCTTGAATTCATAGAGGTCTTCGACATTACAATCTAAAGCAGCAGCAATTCTTTTTGCAGTTCTAATAGACATGTCTACTTTAACCAACCGATTATAGTCGCTCAGCTGCTGTTTCTTGATCCCAGTTATCTCTGAAAGTTCATTGATTGTAATGTCTTTCTTTCTACATAGTTCAGGTATCAAGCATTGCCCGATCTCAACTTTAATCATAATCGGACATCCTCCTGCGTTCTGTTATGGAAAGACATAATACATATCATACCATACGAAGCCGATAAATAACCACTAGCATAACACCTACTTTCTATGTATAATGATTATACAAAACAGAACGCACGTTCCCTTAATATCTTAAGGGCTTATCACAGAAAATTGAACATAGGAGAATGAGGATGGCAGGTTATTTAAACAATATTGCACTGAATCTGGAGATTGTACTCAAAAACAAAGCAGATAGTCCAGAAGTCTCTGAAACATTGGTAACCAGGATTTGCGAAAATTTACTTTTATCTAAAGAAGTCTCGTTTTTAAAAGCTGATGGATCAGTTGAAAATTTTAAATTAAATGATATGGAATATGAAATAACAAATACAGAAGAATTGCCTGAGTAAAAATAAAAAAAAGAAAGACTCCGTTAAACATAATGTAATAATCAGCAGCAAGAGGAGAATGAAGGTATTGTTTTGAATATATTTGTTGATCAAGATAATTACAAAGAGGTTAGTCTAAGACTTACAAAAAAAGTGCTGACTTCAGAACATTATCAATTCCTACTTGGTTTCAAGGGAGAGAAATTAGATATTACAATTTCAGTTACACCTCAAAGCCTCGTTAAGCTTAGGGATGACATCAATGAATTGATCTTTATGTTCTCAGACTAAAATTAGATTCGGTCACATAAATTGGCCGAATCTAATTGACAGATATTAATTGATGGGTTATAGTTTATACAAATACAAATAATATGTATATAGGAGTTGGTAAAGAGGGCTATGTTGCTTGAGGAAAAGCTCGAAAAACTAATGAAAACACTTTTGCAATTAAAAGCATACAAAGAAGAAGAAAATTTACGAAGGGTAATCGGAGAATTTCATTCAATAATTGATTATGCTTACGAAGGGATGTATATAGCTGAAGATATGTTAAGAGAAGAAGAGAGTAAGAGTAAAGAAGTGGGTACATATTGAATGGTAAATTTTCATTCAGATAACAAAATTAAAATTAGTGAATAAAATGTAAGTTTTATTCAGACTTATATTTTAGGAGGGAATAGCTTGAATCTACAAAAAATGTTCGAAATGCAAAAGGCGCTTGATGAACGGATTATCAAAGAGAAGGGGCTGGAAGGTCAGGACTTGCTGCCAAACCTTATTCTCGCTTTACAGGTGGAGCTGGCCGAGTGTGCAAATGAATGGCGCGGCTTTAAGCATTGGAGAAATAACAGGGAGCCACGTACGAAAATAGAACATTTTTGTCCAACATGTGATGGCACTGGGGATGAAAATCACGATATTAATTTGCAATATCTCGAAGAAGGGCATGCAGCTGAACCATATTCCAAATGCCAAGATTGCAACGGCTCTGGAAAGATAGGTGAATCGAATCCATTGCTTGAAGAATACGTGGACTGCTTACATTTTATCTTGAGCATTGGCAATCGAATTGGATTTAATAACGATGCCACGATTCAGCAGATCATAAAACGTTCAAAAGAAAGGGATTTAGAAACAAATATCGGTATTGGAAAAGCATTTTCACATTTAATGACACTTGTGTTCGGTTTTTATTTTTCGATTGAGGATGAGGGGACTTATGTAAGGTCTTTTGAACGCTTTTTGAATTTGGGTAAAATGCTTGGGTTCACGCCTGAACAGATCGAATCCGCATACATGGACAAAAACGCCGTCAATCATCAGCGGCAGCAGGAGGGGTATTGATGAGTACAGCTTACAGAGTTTGGGACGGCGAGCAGATGCATTATTGGGATGATGGTGAGCTGAGTCTTATTATCTCAGGTGGAGAATGGGGACTGTATCGCAATATCGTAGGAGCTCTTTATCCCATCCGTATTGCGTCTAGCACACAAAAAAATGCGGCTCTCATGTGGGGCACAGGGTTGAAGGATAAGAACGAAAAAATGATTTATGAAAAAGATATTGATATGACAGACAGTGAACCCATGATCGTTGCTCGAGCAAGTGGTAAATTCGGTCTTAAATATCCTGCTGATTGTGATTACCATATTGATGATTGTATTGATTGGGAAGAATGCGAGATCGGCGGCAACGTTTATGAAAATCCTGAGTTATTGGAGGGCGCGGAGTGAGTATGAATTCTTTTGATCTGCTATTTGAAGATAATATGAAACTAAACCAAAGAGAAAAATTCATCCGAAATGGTATCCCATATGATGAACTTGATACACAAATGATTAATTTAATTGATATTTTAAATTTCAAAATTGGATTAAAAACACGCCACTGTTGTTTTGGGCATAAACCATACGAAGAAATTCAAGTGATGTTTGAAGACGAAGTGAACATAAAAGAAGATCAGATTCTAGAATTAGCAGAACTAGCGGGTAGGGAATGGAAAGGCCTACAGTTAAGCTTTAGCAAATGGGCAAGATTTTCCCCATTGATGTTTAATTGGTCATTGGTGTTATCGAAGAGATTCAGAAACCCAGAAGATCCAAATAAATACCGTTATCTAAGATCAGTTGAAGAATTCTTTGAGAGCTATGCTGCAAAGAAGTGATAAAAAATGCATTTTAATGTGATTAAAAGGAGTGAGAATAATAATGGAATCAAAACATGGAATGAGTCAATATCGCTTAAATAGAGCAAAAAGTTATGCCCAGTCATTTCTAGAAACAGTGTCAAAGATTGAATTTATGTATCAGCTGTCTCTTCAAAAGTTGGTTGATCCAGACATTGCAGAAGCCTATATTGCTAGGAATATTAAAGAGATCGATAGAGAGTGGGAGGACTTTAAAAGTTATATTGAGCAGAGAGAAGACATGAGGGAATTAGATTAAGTAAAGGAGTGAAAAGATGGAAGTGTTACAACCAAATCAATATTTTGACATGATTAAATCAAAGAAAAATAAGGTTACAGACAAAGAACTTCAAAGGTATTACGACAATTGCTTGGTGTTACTCAATAAGTATAAGCAAACCAATCAAATTAAAGCTGCAAAGAAACTGATATTCCACTTAGAGTCAATTGAAAAAGAACGGGAGATTGTAAAGCTTGGTATTGATACGTTTGTTTATCGAGATGACATTGAAGAATACATAGATAACATTGCAAAAGATACAGTCAAAATTATTGAGCTTGAAAATTACGAACGTGAAATCCCTGACGATGTCATCATGAAATATAACAAAGTAAAAGACAAATTGGATCGGTTTTACGTGGTGTTTACAGATTATACGGGGAAGGTTGAAAGGCAAATCGAAAAAGAACGAAGAGATAAAGATCCAATTTTATTTGGCACTTTTCAAGATGAATCGAGCGGTACTTTGATTGAACGTTTTTATTTCATAGGTGACTGGGAAGATGAATATTGCGATCTCACTTTAGATAAGATGATTTCCGAAGTACAGGAAGCAAAAGAATCCAATATTGCAATGACCATCAATACACCCCAAGATATCGAGCAATTGAAGAAGCAGTTAAACAACATGGACAAGATAGCAAATGGGTTTAGGACGAATAATCCCAGATTTACAGTGGTTAACGAAAAGAAAAATTGGTTTAAAAAGCTGTTCAAAAGGGCGAAGTGATGAAAAGAACAGTTGACCTTACTGTAAATAGAGAGTTCATGAAGATTGGAAGTAACCAAAGCAAGTCATTATTGCAAAGGTACTTAAAGAAGCGAATATACCCCTGGAGTGTAGAAGCAGAAGTAAGGCAGAACGACCTTTATAGTAGCAGCTTATTGTTAACTGGCAATGGTTCTGAAAGGGGAAAACAAAAGGAGACAGCAGCCTTTGAAAAGACGTGTCATTGTTGTGGTAAGTGGGACTCATTCCATATGACGATAACTAAATCAACTCTGTGTAAAAGTTGCGAAGAAATGCTTGATCACAGTGTTGTGGGCAACGTCCATTGGAGAATGCAGTTTGGATAAAAGTAAAATTTTAAAGAGAAAGGAAGAGAAGAAATGATTAAAGGGGATGGTTTGGTTAAACATGAGCTACTTAAGACAAGTGATGGTGTTTTAAGGTTGGCTGAGGATACACTGTGTGGCGGTTTTTCTCTTGGTATTAGAACGCCCGAAGGAGCTGACTGGAGATATATTAGTGATGAACTCGGACAGTTGTTAATTAAGGAGCTTTCTGACGATCAGATAGGGGGTCTCAATAATGAAAAATAAAGTACTGATTGTTGATTTAAAAGAAATGATTGAAAATAACATTTCACAAAGGGGAACAGATGGCACTAGATATTACCGGATCAGCAGGGATCAATTAGAAGAAATTATTGCAGCATTAGAAAACTAAATAAAATTGAAGCTTTAATGAGAATCGGAGGGTTGAAATGAACTTGCTAAAAGAAATAACAATATTTGATTTAAATAAAATCAAACCTGGAACCAAAGTTCAAGTTACTTGGTATAAAGGAACAGAGATGGAGTACACACATAATGGCGAAGTTATCATCAATAAAGGGGAAAAGTTCTTCTATAATTTTATTGATAAAGAAGGGTATATAGGCCACTGCCATGTAAACGCACTTGATCTGAAGAATTATCCAGACAGTTTAATTGTTGAGATTAAATCTAAATAAAAAGACTGTTTTAAAGAGAAAGGAGCTGAACTATGACAATTGATTTTGCTAAGTTAAATGATCCAGAATGGAAAAAGCAGTGGGCTGATGAAAGAAAAGAACGTGAGCGGCTTTTAGAAGAACAAGAAACACTGAGAAAGAAGACAGTTTGCTTTACCGGTCACAGGCCAAATAAATTGGGTGGCTATGATATGAAAAACCCCACAATGCTCCAACTCAAAGATAAGCTGCTTGAAGTAATTGAAGAGTTAATCACAAAAGAAGAGAAGTCCAGGTTTTTAACTGGAGGAGCGTTAGGAACTGATCAGGCTGCTTGCTGGTGTGTACATATTCTAAAGAAGAAATATCCCCATATCAAAAACATAATTGCTACACCTTTCAAGGAACAAGATAAAGTATGGTCTGCAGACCAAAAAATGTGGTACAAACGTATGCTTGATGTAGCAGATGAGATTATTAATGTTGAAGAGTTAGATAAATATAAAGTTAGTGAAGGTGAACAAGGAGAGTTTTCACCGGCTAAGATGCAAAAACGAAATGATGAATACATGATTGATCACAGTGAAGCAATAGTAGCTGTTTATGATGGAACTAAAAGTGGTACAAGGAACTGCTTAAATTATGCAAGGAAAACTTACTTAGGACATCAATTATGGAGACTTCATCCTGATTTTAATTTTGAATTAGATATTACTTACATTGCTTAAAACAAGAATAGGAGGATTAAATTGAGAGAAATAAAATTTCGGATGTATTCAAAAAAGAAAAAAGTAATGCACTATTGGGATCATATAAAACAGTTCCAGATGGCAGCACTTGATGATAATGATGAAAATGAAAAATACAGTTCTTGGATGCAATACACTGGATTAAAAGATAAAAATGGGCGAGAGATTTACGAAGGAGACATTTTAGAAAAAACTTCTGAGTTATACACCAACTTTGGGAAAACACCTACAGGAAAGTTCCATACTTCGTACATTAAAGTGATTTGGATTGACGATGGTTGGGGATACGAAGTCATTGAGAATAACGGTAAAGGCCCAATGATCGGGTATAAATGTCAAGGACTAAATATAGCTTCAAAATTTTCGACAGTGTGTGGAAACGTTTATGAAGAACCTGAGCTTTTGGGGGCGGCAGAATGAAGGAAATTAAATTTCGTTCATGGATTAAAGACAAAAAAGAGATGCTTTATGAATTTACCTTAAAGCAGCCAACGGTAAGCCATTGTAAGAAAAACATCCTTATGCAATACACGGGGCTTAAGGATAAGAAAGGGCAGGAAATTTATGAAGAGGATATAATCCAAACACCTTTCATGAAAAGAGAAGGCTACGCATATAGATGTGTTTTTTCAACAGAGTTCGGAGGGTACTTGTTTGATCCCTTTGTAGTAGGAGATAAAGATGCTCCTGTATTGGGTATCGATGAGTTTGCTCAGCAGTGGGAAGAAGTCAAACATGGCGAAGTTATCGGGAATACATACGAAAACCTTAAGCTTTTGAATAATTGAATAAAAGGATTATTTCATTGTAAGGAGGAAGGCACATAGGTTATTTAAAGCACATAATTGATACAGCCTGGTTTAACTTAGTTTGGTTTAGATGGCATCTTGGAGCGGACATAAGCGTATTTGACGGCTGCGGATGGAATACATATAAATATTTAAAGAATAAAAATAAAATAAATGGAGGTTATAAGGGTGATAAAGAGGAATCTGCTTAGTAACCACGTTGATGAGATTATTGGTGAATATTACGCTGCTAAAGGATATTCAGTCCAGAAAATTGACCGTCAGGAGAATGGCCAACTCATTGTTATTACGGAGCGAGCAGCTAAAGAACAGAAACAAGAAAAAGTCGATATTGCATTTGATTTTGTACATAGAAGACAGCATAAAAAGAAATGCCTTTCTTAAAACAAGAAAAAAGGAGCTAAAAAGCCCCTACCTTTAAGTTTAAACAACTTTTGTATAAATAGCCGTATAAAACTGAATTGAGTAATCGAAATAATATCTTGTAAGAGTATAAGTATATCCGTTGTATTCAATAGAAGGTTTGAAGTTTGGTATTGGGCTAATCTGATATATGGTGTCATAATCATATTCATCACTTTTTACTACCACTTCAGACGAAGAACTTGTTGCCAAGGCAGGAACAGCGGATATTAGCATGCCGAATGTTAAAGCAGAACTTAATAAAATTTTTCGAGGGTTCAATTATATCAACTCCATTAACATTTTATACATTAATTATGAGGTAAATGGAAGTTGCTTCGGAAGTGAATAATGGATCATAAATAGTTAAAATCGTGATTTTAAACAGAATAGGAGGCATTGATACATGGGCTTATATGTAACACACGGAGCATTCGATGGGGCATACTCGTCATTCAATAATCTTAGAAGGTTTTTATTAAAATCAATTGGAGGTAGTTGGCCGCCACATGATAACCAAAAATTTAAGGATGTCTATTGGTATTTTGGTAAAGGTTATTCAACAAAAACCCATAAGGGGCTAACAGAGTTTTTCGGCCATTCAGATTGTGATGGAGTAATTACACTTGAAATGTGTAAAGTTGTTGCAGAGGAATTAGAAGCCATCTTACCCTATGCAGAAGAGTTGGCAAAAGTGGAAGTGCCTCAGAATTATATGCTACCTAATAGATACATAGAGACTGCAAAACAGTTTATCAATGGGTGTAGATTGGCATTTGAGTTGAATGAGCCATTAGAGTTTAGATAAAAGATAGTTTTTAACTAAACATATAAGGATGGATCGTTATCGAAAAAGCACACGTATCGATAACGATCATAAAGAATTAATTTCTATGCCGGCGTTTTTCTTCGAAGTGATCAGGATAATTCTGTTTAGATTTCGATTTGAACACAAAATAAAGTCCTGCAATTAAGATGTAGTCCATGATTTTGTCAAATGACCAATTCACGAAACAATCTAAGATTAAATCCATTTATTTCACCTCCGAGACAAAAATGTCCAGTCCCTTTTATATGGCAAGCGTATGACAACCTGCTTGCAGTAATAAAGGTGAAATGAAGCTTGGAAATTTAAAAAGGTTTAAAGAAAAATATCATTTAAAATATTTATTTTAATGAAAGGAGGCACCAAAGTGCCAAATCAAGAGCAAATAAAACGCATGAATGATATTAATGACTTGATAAAGCTTATCGCAAGCATTGATCATCGTACATTCTACCGCAAGTCAAAGGATCGCATAGCGTATTTCAGTTTTAAGAAAAAACTGTTCTTCGTTGATGATTACACGGGGGATGACGTTTACCCGTATGAAATGGGATACGGTAGTCCAAACGGTTTTTCGCATGGAGGCAACATGTGGCAACTGGTCAACAGCTTTAGAAAGTTCATCATAACAGGGAAATACGGCGAACTGAGGGATTATAAAGAAATATGGGCTTACAGCTATGAAGGATGTATGAAAATCCGTCAGAAGGCAAAAGAAATAGGGTTTATAGAGAGTGTTGATTATGCTTATAGCTTCGATGATTGGATGATAACTTATTGATCAATGTACTAAATTTTCACTCGGATTTTAAAAGCTAGGCTCTAAGGAGCTATGTAACGGAGAGATTACACTCTCCAGGATTCGAAGGAAGGAATGCGGAGTTTACCGTGCTTAGTCTTAAATTTGTGCTTAACCTTACATAATATAGGCTCAATAAATACATATTCTTCAGATTCAGACTGTACTTGTTTCATAGAATGAAATTTGCCGCGTTCTGCATGGGGCATGAATTCCATAAATCCAGCTGCAGTTCCATCAGGATAAGACAGAAGGAATTTTATATCCTTTTTGGTGTAGCCGGTAATAAGAACTTCGGTGTAATCGTAATTGATCACTTTGAGCCAATTATGTGAACGTTTATTGATCTCATAAGGGGAGTCAGCTTTCTTGAGTACGATTCCCTCTAAGTTCTTTTCTTTGGCCAGGTTGAAGTAAGCTAGTCCGTTACCTTGAATTCCTTCGATTACAAAGACATTAGGATGATTTAGCTCAAGTGAGTTTAGAGTTATCTTACGCTCAGTGATTGGCTTAGCTGCTATTGACTGACCGTCTTTATAGATAACATCAAAAACACAGTAAACAATCTTATGAGCTGACTTTTTGGACATGAAACGTTCCATTACAGCTTCAAAGTCAGGAGCACCGCCTGGGGCAGCTACAATAACTTCACCATCGAGTACTGTTCCATCTGGAATATCTAAGTCCAAGAGTTCTGGAAACTTGCTTGTTACTTCGTTGTTGTGGCGAGTGTATAGCTTAATCTGATTATCAAATTTAGAAAGGATGAGTCTGATTCCATCAAATTTGAGCTCAGTGATATAGTTCTCGTCGTCAAATGGCTCTTTTATTGAATGCAATAGCATTGGCGATACAAACAAAATATCACCTCCTACTTAGAACATAATAGCTAAGCGAAGGTGATATATAAAGCGATATGGCAGTGGTACTTAATGGGATTCAATGAGCTCAGGTGAATTGTTTTTAGGTGAATTCACTAAAGATGAAACCTGATATGCTTCCATATCATCAGCATCATATGGCTTCAGTAAGCTTTGTAGATAATCAGGATCAGTATTTTTAGGGTTGAGCCATTCCTTTTCGTTCTCATCAGTAAGGATAACCGGCATCCGATCATGAATGTCTTCCATAAGTTCATTAGGCTTTGTAGTGATGATTGTGCAAGTGTACAACGGATTGCCTTCTGGTGTGTTCCACTTTTCATATAAGCCGGCAAAAGCGAAGAGATTAGATGATTTAAGCTTAATCCGCATAGGAATCTTAGTCTTTGGATCAAGGCGTTTCCATTCATAAAAACTGTCAGCCGGTATAATACAACGTTTGCTTACGAGCGGTTTTCGAAAGCTGGGTTTCTCGGCCAATGTTTCAGCACGAGCATTAATCATTTTATAACCGATCTTTTCGTCTTTAGCCCAAGGAGGAATAAGACCCCATCTAAGTTTGCCCAGACGGTTGTTTGATCCATCGTTAATGATTGTAAGGATGTTTTGTGAAGGAGCGACATTATAGCTTGGGTGATATTCTTCTTCGGGTAAGAATTGATCTATATTGAATTGCTCAATGATGTCATCAAACTCAGAGAATAAAGTGAACCTGCCACACATGTTCATCATCCTTTAGGGTTTTTGAATATTGTACAGGCTTGATACACGAAAATCAAAAAGGAGGTATGTGATGCTGCAGCAAACAGTTGAGGTTAAAGAAGTTGATGTGTTGATCAGAGGAATATGGAGAAAGAAAAAGTTCACTGATATTCAAAAGGGACAAACCTTTAAGATTGAGGAAAACGGAAGAACAAAGAAGTTCATAGCAAGAACAGATCCTTATTGGGATGATATGTATGATACTTACATAATTGATTTGTTGGATAAAAATAAAATTAGAAGAAGTAAGTGAACAGAAATCTAGATAAAACAGAGATGTTATAAAGATAAAAATAAAATTAAAAAAGGGGAATTTTGATGAGTTATCAATTTGAAAAGAATAAACTGTACGCATATTTAGGTGAAGAGTTAGTTGAAGCACTTAAAAGGAATGAAGTTATTATTGCAGGTGGGACAATTACAAGTCTATTTAATAATAAAGAGATAAATGATGTGGATATCTATTTTAGAAGTGATAAAAAAGCATGTTCATTCTTAGAAGAGTGTTGGAATAGCAATGTCTATGTAACTTCACACACTAAAAAAGCCACGCTGTTTATCAAAAAAGGACTAAAGCTACAAATGATCCACTTTAAATTTTTCTCTGATGCTGAGTCAATTTTCAATACATTTGATTTTACAGTCTGCATGGGAGCTTTTGATTTTAAGACCGAAGCTTTTACTCTACATGAAGATTTTTTGAAACATAACTCGCAGAGAATTTTAAAGTTTAATAGCCAAACTGCTTTTCCAATTGTCTCATTGTTAAGAGTGCAAAAATACACAGATAAAGAATACACAATTTCTAAGCCAGAATTCATTCGTATTGTGCTAACATGCATGGACTTAACCATTAATACATATGAAGAATTGAAAGATCAAATGGGAGGTATGTATGGGATAAACTATGACAAATTGTTCGAAGACGAAAAAGATGAAGACTTTAACCTACGAGAAGCTGTAGACAAAATTGCTGACATGGTTTTAGACGAAGACTACTTTAAAGAGCCGGTTAATTTAGAGTTTAATGACTTAGATGATCTTTTAAATGACATTAATAAGAGTCCAGTTATGACGCTGAAGATTAATGATGATCAGTATAGAATTGGTCTTGATGGGTTTCTAAAAGAATCTGTATCAGCGCCATGTACTGAAATTAAATTAGATACAAAGGATTTCTTTGATAAAACTAATTTCTATAAATTTGTAAGAAAACAGAACGGAAAATTAACGAGCTTCTATGACAAGAACTTTGAGTATGTGATAGGAGAAGAAGCTAAAGCGGAAGGAGTAATAGATAGTTGGTCGAACTGCGGAAGGTTATTTTTTAATGAAAAGGCAGCGATCGAACAATCAACTTACTATGGAAAGGAAGACGGAGTACTTATTGAGGTGAAGATTAAAGAAAAGGATTTTGTAGATGCGGATAGTGGTAAAGTTGAGGCCACAGCATGTCAAGTAATTAGAGAAGTTTCAAAAGACGAGTGGAAAGAATACATAAGTGCCAATAACTCTAAATAAAAACGATATTTTAACCAGATAGGGAGATGTTTAAATGACTTCAGAAGAAGCAAGAAATTATTTTGTACAAAAGGGACTTAGTTATGAAGACATTACGGAGGGAGACATTTGTGTCTTAGTTATGCTACTGAATAAGCATGTTAAACAGGCAGCTAAAGCACATACAATGTCTGTTGATACAATGAGAATGAGTCAGAAAATAAAAAGCAAATACAAAACAAATGGAACTTTAATCAGTTGTTATCTATACATAAACAGTCACTATTTTACACAAAGAGAAGCAATTAGTTTTAATCCAGATGGTTTTATTGGTTTTGCAGGTTGGGCAGATTCAGGGAACAGACAACCTTTAATTGGCGCTTTTATTGAATGGGTTGATTATATGAGTGAACAATTAAGGCAGATTAGTTAAAGTAATTTGTTATTCGGATAAGGGGGTGGTACTAATGTGATTAATTATAAGATGAAAATAAAGAATAAAAATAAAAAATTATATAAGGAGAGTTGTTAATTGTTGAAGTTTAAAAACAGAATAGAGGAAAAAGAGGTTAAGGGGGCAGAGAAGGCGAGCTTTGGCGGGCCTAACCTTCTCTACCTGACACTTCGCAAGGTTACGAAGCTATATAAGTATATCACAGACAAGAAGTCTTTTCCAATCCTAGTTACTTCATTGTTTGCATTGTTTAATCCCAATTCAGTTCTAGCTGCAGATAAGTATGGTAATTTTGAAGAGTTAAAAGCAAATGAGTCACCTTTGAGCTATAACATTTTAACTACTGATATTGATAGACGTGTGGTTATTCTTGCTCCACATGGCGGAGGTATTGAAGGAGGGACTAGTGAGCTTGCAAGAGAATTAAGTAAGTCTTACTCTACCTATCTATTTGAAGGTTTAAGGATACCAGGAGCTTCTGAGTTGCATATTACAAGTACAAATTTTGATGAGCCCAGAGCTTTAGACTTATTAAACAAGCATGATTTAACAATCTCAATTCATGGGTACGCATCAAGTGAAAAACACACTTTAGTAGGTGGGACAGACAGAGTAAAAGCAGCAAAGATTACATCATTACTTACTGATTCAGGCTTTTCTGCAGAATTGTTGCCTGAAGGCTCTCGTTTAGCCGGTACAAATGAACAGAACATTGCTAATAAAAATAGTACTGGTATGAGCATTCAACTTGAAATTAGCACTGAACAACGGAGAGAAATGTTTAATACTTTTACACTGGCTGGACGGGATGGAACAAAGAATCGATTTTTTTATGACTATATTGCTGTTCTAACTAAATTCATTAATGAAAATGTGTATTATATGGCTGGTATAGCACCATGACATTGTTGAATAAATCCATACGATACTATATTGACTTTGATCAGTGGGGAATAAATGCAGCTAACTCCAATTCAATTGAAACAACAAAAGGATTTAATGAAGCTCTTATATATGCATCAAAGAATAACTTTCCTATTGTTGAAATTCCAAAAGGGAATTTTATTATTGATTCAGTAAATACATTAAATCAACGCAATCCTGAAATTGGCGGAGGAATTATAATTCCATCAAATATGGAGCTTCTTTTAGATCCAGAAGCAGTATTTCAAGTTAATCCCAATGGGTGTCAAGGTTATTCTTGTTTTTATATTGGGCTTGCAGAGAACGTAATAATTAGAGGAGGTCGTATTATAGGTGACCGATATCAACATGACTATTCTTTAATTGATACCGATAGAAAAACACATGAATGGGGATTTGGGATACATGTTCATGGGAGCAAAAATGTTTTGATTGAAAATGTTAAAATCTCAGATTGTATTGGAGACAACATTTGGATCGCAGCACACGGAATGATGAATTACTCAGGGATGATTTATACACCTTCCAAAAGTGTGACCGTAAGAAAATGCGAACTGAAAAGAGGGAGACGGAACAATTTAGCTACTAATGGTTGCGAAGGATTATTGGTTGAAGACTGTGACATAGAAGAAGCTGGAGGGGATACAATTGGCCCTCAACTAGGTATTGATTTAGAGGGATACGGAGAAAACGGAAAGAAATATGATCATCCTTATGAGTTAACGATTGCTGATTGCAGGTTTAGAAAAAATGGTCGAGGTTCGGTTACTGCTCATACAAGCGGTAAAGTTTCCATCAAAGATAATTACTGTGACAATGTAATTTCATATGGCTACAGTACAGATGTGAGTATAAAGGGTAACAAGATAATAAATGAAGGGGACTCTAAGGAGTATGGAATAGACTCTGTAGGCGTTTCGAGCACTGAGACTGGCAACAGAATTCAAATAACTGATAACAATATTCAAGGGTTTAAAATAGGCATGATGATTAGAGGGAAAGGGGTATCGATTGATAATAATACCGTAAAGAACGCTTCAAATTGTGCAATAGCAACACATATGGCCGAAGATGTTTCCATTTCAAACAACAGAATACAGGACAGCGATTGTATTCAGATCCAGGTGAGGAATTCATCAGATATTAAAGTAAGCAATAATAAAGGGAAAGGAACAACCTCAGCATATGCGATTAAAGTGATGGATTCTAATGATGTCACCTTTATAAACAATAAGTTCTCCAATCTATATGGAGGTATATATTGTGAAAGGTCTCAATCCATCAGAATTAAGCTAAACGATTTCTTATTGAGTGGAAAAGGTTACGGGATATATTGGGATAAAGATTCAGAAGTCTTCCTAACAAGGAACGAGATATTTGAACCAAGAAATGTTGCAATTATGGGCGCAGCTGATATATACAATATCAGAATAAGTGATAACCAGATATATAATTGCAAATCAATTATTGCCATCCACTTAATAGGCGGTTCTGAGCATATGGTTAGAGGAAATGAAATCATGTTTAACAGAGATTCAGATCAAGGCTATGGGATATATTTAAACGGGACAAAAAAGGTTCGATTAATTAGGAATGATGTTCAAGGTATTGGCACAAGAGTGCTTTCACATCCATATGCAACGTTTAATGCTTCCAGTACAACTTTAATACATAATACATACGACAGCGGCACACCTAGATTAGCCTTAGATGATACAGTAATCGATTATAAATAAAAAAACTAGACGAGAACACTTGTTCCCTTTATGTGTTTTGGTATATAATTTAGCAGTGCCAAAAATTTCAAAACAGGGGATGAGTATATGAGTGAGCAAAAGCTTAGAATCGGAGAAATACGGTATGAGGTTTTTGATGATTATGATCCATTTACAGAGGAGTATTTAGGAAAAAACCTAGCAAATGCTTATTTTATTGCTGAAATTAAAAAGGAAAATGTAGTGCAAGTAGGGAATAGGAAAATTAATTACTCAAGCGATGTTAAAATTGGTTTTGATGCTTTCGGGGAAGAAACAAAAGAGAAAATTAAAGAGCATCTTCTGGCTGCTTATAGTTTAATAGCAGAAGGGGCTAAAGATGATGGTCTAGTAGAATACTTATAAGACAATGCTGGGCTAGTCTCTAAGAATAGCCCAGTTTATCATACGAATAAAGGGGTTAACTGAATGCCAAACATCATTTCTAAAGAGCAAGATGAAGCAATTAAATACTTTAGAAACAAGTTAAATTTATCTGACAAAGACTTATACATACCGTTGATTAATTTTGAACTACTTAGAGACAAGAACGAACAATATGCCAATGTTCTTTACGAGCTGTATAAAAATGATCCTTATTTGTTTATTAGAGCATTAAAGGAAGGTTATGTGGTTAATCAACCTATTGAATTTGATGAGGCCATTGTACGTTTCTTTAATGGTGAAGAACTAGCTGTTGTACATAAAACAACCGGCAGAAGATACAATGTAAATGTGAAAATGAAGCAGCTACCCGACGGATTTACAATGCAAACAATGGATGTATGGTTATGGAGTGAAATTGTTTAAATATTATAAATCCATGATATAATTCTCTTTAATCCTAATGGAGAGTATTAAATAAAATGGGTTTTGGGGGTTAAAAAAGTGATTAATATTATTGGAGGATGAGCTACTAGAGAAGTTAGAGGCGGAGGCTGATCAGCTCTAGGAGCTGCCATTAGGTGGCTCTTTGACCTTATAACCCAATAAAATGATAATTTTATTCGAATTAGAAAGATTGTGAATATAACACAAAAATAAAAAATATAAAAGTTTATAAAACATGTAGACAAAGACAAAAAATATGTATATAATAAAATCAAGTTAAAGGGAAGGAGGCGAATTACTTGGAGGTACTTGGGATAACAGAAAAGGCATTAAGCTATTACAGAGAAAACGTTAAAGGCAACAAGACAATTACTCCTGATCAGGCACTGTTAAAGATGATAAGGAATGTCTCACTTGTCAAAGAAACTCATCCTGAGCGAGTTAAAAAACGTTTATTTTGCACAGAGTACGCTTACGGAAATATGATAATCAAAGTTAACAGAAAAAAGCAGGTATTTGAAATTGTAAATAAGTCAGGATGCTTTTCTGACCAAAATGATTGGAAGTTCCCAAAAAGAAGGTACATAGAACTTAGTAAAGAACTTGGAATCAAAGATTGTAAGATTAGTAAAATTACATATTCGAAAAAATCATAATAGACAAAAATAAAAATAGAGGATGATAATTGTATATGGCATATAAGAAAAAAGATGATATTAAAATTAACAAAAAACACGGGGGGAAAGAATTCACAAACAATTTTAGGTTTGTTGGTTTAGTTAAACCTGTTAGAAAAAAAGATCCAGAAACAGACAGTTGGTATGATGCTGAAATTTTTGAAACAACTGTTACACAAACAAAGAAAAACAGAAGGGTGCTTCAGTTTAATATCGAAACTGCACCTTATAATGAATTAAAAGTGGAGCTTTCTGGCATGGAACGTGATTTAGTTTATGCTTATAGTTCTGTACATAAAAAAACAGTTCCACTTCCATGGGCTGACCGAAACGATAAGACCAAACTACCTGATGAAACATATCATGTCATTACGCCAGAATGGGATGTAACTGAACAATTAGCTAAAATCGTGAAGCCAGGTATGTGGGTAGAAGTTCAAGGCCAGTACGAATTTGATTCTTTTGAAAACAACAACGGAGAAGAAATCAAATTAGTGAAACGAATTATTAAAAGAGTTTATCCATTGAAAAATGGAGAAGTTGAAATTAAAGGTGTGAAAGATGGGGATCAATTTAAAGTGTACGACTCAGAGGAAGATGGAATCTGGCTCGGTAGTGGCAAAGCAAAAGAAGGTGTTGCAAAAGTTAAGGTGGGTTGGTTAAACCCGGATGGTGGAGATTTATTCATCACCAAAATTACTGACGATGGTGAGGGGAAACGTTTTAAAGTAAGTTACACTGATGATGTTGTTGAAACGGATAAGATTAAGGTGTCGAATAACATTCAAAGTGAAGTTAGAGTAGTAGAAGCAGATGGCAAATACAATTATGTGCCTTATGTAAGAGACTTTGCTTCTGAAGATTTTAAAGAACATAACAAATTTGAAATGCAGCTAGGGATTAAGAGTACATACCAAGACGAAGAAACAAAGGATACAAAGGTAAATGGAGTTTATCTTGATCATGGAAAAGAAAAAAGTGTTCCAAAAGATGTTGAGCTTATTGTTTATTATAAAGAACCAGAAGAAGGCAAAAAACCTTTTGCAGATGCATTTGTTGGTTTAAAGAGAGGCGATTTTCTGGTTGTTGAAGGGATAGACAATAATAGAGCACAATTTACACAAGTCGAAGTTGCAGAATCAGAGGAAGAGAATCCTTTTGAAGATGTAGGGGAAAAAGTTGCTTCTTTTGAGACAGTCTCAACTGGAACTCGAAAGGGTCTAGAAGTATTGAGATACATTGGCGGTACTTGGAAGAGTGAATTCTTATCGGAGGAAGAGATTTCTAATGAGAAAAAACCTAATGAAGATCCTTTCGCTGAAGTAACTGTAGACGATGATGACCTGCCTTTCTAAGATAAGTTGCGATTTGCGATTTAATAATAATTAAATTATAAGGAGAGATTGAATGAGTTTCCGTAAGAAAATTAAAAATAACACACCAAAGGTTGAACTACAATCGATCATGACACTAGTAGCAGGAGGATATAAGACAGGTAAGACACGTCTGTGGAAAGAGGTAACTGAATTACACTATTCAAACCCCGAAGAAGCTTTATTATTGTCTTTTGAGGACGGGTACGAGACATGGCAGCTAGACAACATCGTTCCTCTCCATGATGAGGGAACAGATAAAAACCTTTGGAAAGTGTGGGATTACTTTAAAAAAACAGTTGTCCCTGAATTAGTTCAAGAGGCAAAGACAGGGAGAATCGTTAAGCTTATTGGAGTAGATACAGCAGATAGAGCGATCGATGCTTGTACAGCTTGGATTCTGTACGATAGAAATAAACGCTATGGGAAAACTTTTGAGTCACTTCAAGATATTTCTGAGTCAACTAACGGCAAAGAAAACGGATGGACTGCTCTTTATGAAGAACTAAAAAAGCCTTTTGACACATTAAAAAATGCAGGTTACGGACTGATGTTTCTGGCCTGGACAAAAGAAAAAGAAACCACCCTATATGATGGAATGAAATATAATTCCGTTCAATTAATGATGCCCAACTCTGGAAGAAAAGTTTTTGAATCACAGGCAAGTCTAATCTGCTGCTTACATAATGAGGTTTCTGTATTAGATAAACAAGGCAATGAACTAGAAGATAACATTAAAGATAAAAAAGGACGTGATAAGGCAAGTAACTTCCATGACACAAAAGTTATGATGTATTTTAGACCATCTGAGTATGTTGAAATTGCAGGCGGACGTTATACTGAACTACCTGAAAAAGTTGAATATAGCGCTGAAAACTTTTTAAAGACATTCGAGAATGCGGTGCTTGGCCAAATTAAAAAGACTAATCGAACTGTACATGAGATAAAAAAAGAGGAAGAACAACTCAGAGAGGAAAAAGTCCAAGAGGCAGCTGAAAAAGCTGCAAATGATCCTCAGACCTATTTAGATGAGATCACGTTTTTAGTGTCTGACCAACCACCTGCAGTGAAACGCCAGCTAGCTGATGCCTATGCAACAAAGTTTGATGGGCAAAAGAATTATAAACAACTTAATTCGGTAGAAGATCTTAAAGAAGCTTTAATAATCACTAAATCTGTACTTAATGCAGTTTAATAAAGGGGAGTTTTTCTCCCCTTAGTTTATAAAAGGAGAGCGGATATGAGGGAAGTTAAATGCCAGTGGTGCGTATCTAAAGGGGTAAAAAAAGAAATGCTCTGTGAAGCAAAACCAACTGGGAAATACAATAAAAACGGCACTGAAAAGTACATAAGGAAATATTTTCACGATAAGTGTTATGTTCAATATGAGAAGGATAAAGCGTTTAAAGAAAAAGAAGCAAATGAATTTGATGAACTCTACCTATACCTTAAAGATCTACATAGACTAGAAGGATTAAGTAAGAGAATGATTGAAAGGTTACAGGATCTTAGAAATGGAACGGTTAAATATCAAAGTCAAAAAGTTAAAAGATATAAAAAAGGAGTTCCGTTTAGAGACATTTTAGACACCTATAAGTATTCAGAACAGCAATTACATAAAGCAAGGGATTACAAACAGTTCGAATCACCTTGGCACGAATTTGCGTATTTCTTGAGTATTGTAGTTAGTAACATAAATGAAGTAAAAGAAAGGAACAGACGCTTAGAACAACAAGACTCAATTCGTACAAGCGTTATAAAAAAACAAATTCAGCTTCAGGATGAAATTGGTCTTGAGGTTAAAAGGAATAAAAACAAGAAGGATGAATTAGATATTTCAAGTTTATTATAGGGAGTAAGCAATGACAAAACAAAAATATATAGAAGAATTTGTTGAACCCTCACATATTCATGAAGCTCTGTTTGTAGGTTATTTATGGTCGAATCCAATGCTTTATCAAAGATACAGAACCCATAAAGTCTCAAGTGAGACGTTCACAGAGTCCATTTGGTACTTCTATTACACAGTAGGGTCTCAGATGTTCGAAAATGGCATTAGAGACTTTGATGATAAAACAGTATATTCATTTCTAGTATCTAGACCCAAAGAAAAAAATAAAAAAAGTTATATCGACGCTTATAATGACTTTGGTGGTTTTGAATCAATAGAAGAGTTAATGAACGAATGCAAAAAAGACAGCCATAATGAGGAATATCATTTTAATGAAATTCAAAAGTATGAGAGTTTAAGAAAACTGCAGCAGGCCTCACTAATTGATATTACGAACTGCGAGTTAATCCATAAACTGACTGCGATGACTTTAAAACAATTACAACTGTTTATGCAGTATAAACATAAAGAAACCTTTGCTCACATTAATTCTGGTGATGTAATTGAACATGACCTTGTGGATGGGCTAGATGAAACAATTGAGGATTTAGATTCAGGGGAGTCTATGGGATCACCATTGCATGATTCACCTCGATTAAATAGGAAAATTAAAGGTTGGAAAGACGGTTCTCTTTATTATTTAGTCCTATCCTCAGGTGTTGGGAAAAGTTCAATTGCAATGGAAAAATTCATTTTAAGTCTTTTTGAAAACCAAGAGAAGGCGATTTTAGCTATAAACGAAGAAAGTGTAAAGAAATGGCGTTCGCTACTGCTTGCGACTATTTCATCTAAGGTATTAAAGAAACCGATTAACAGAGAAAAATTATACGAAGGTAATTTTAAACAAGAGATGTTAAATAAATTAAATGCAGCAAAAGACTGGGCATGGGAGCGAGGACAAGGACTAATTAAAACACTGGAGTTAAAGAAGTATCGAGTAGAGGATATCCTTAGTCGTGTAGAGCTATATAGACCAAAAGGATACAACAAACTTATAATCGATACTTTTAAACCTGATAGATCACAAAAAGATATGGCTCGGTGGGAAGCCTTTTCAAATTCAGCACAAGAATTGCACGATTTAATAAAAGAAGATAATCAAAATGTTGGGACGTTAGCTACTGTGCAGCTGAAATTAGGTAAGGAAACAAGGTTTTTGGATTTGGACTCAACAGGTAAGAGTATGGAAATCAACGAGGTAGCTGCGGTTGTAATGATGGGTAGATTGCTTTTTGCAGATGAATACACAGGTTCTAAAAGCAAATACGAGTTAAAACCGTACAACTATAAAAAAGATGGATTAGGAAACTGGTATGAAGAAGAGTATAAGTTAGATCCTAAGAAAACATACTTAGTTCTTTTTCTAGCAAAGAACCGTTTCGGAAGTGAAGAAGAGCAGATTATATATGAAGTGAATTACAGTATTAACTCGTTCGAAGAAGTTGCATATGTTAAGGTTCCAAGAATAGGAGGATCATTCTAAGAAGGTGGCGATTAATGTCCGATCTACAAACCATTAGGGAAAGAATTTATAAGGAAGAAAAAATACAAGATGTTTTAGAAGCTCTTGGATGTTGGGGCATCAGCACCGAACAAGGAGGTAAGTTGTTTGTTGCTGGACTTCCTGACGGTGATAATGAACGAAGTGTTCAAGTCAAAAACACACCCTCTTTAACTTCAAATATCAGGAGCAAGGGAATATCAGGATCAATATTTGATGTCATATCCTACATACTTTATGAAGCTAAATCTGAAGATGACAAAAAAGCATGCCTTTCAAAGAGCAAATTTTGGTTATGCAATAAATTAAATTATTTAGAGTACATAGATGGATTTTATAAATTAACAAAAGAAAAAGAAAAACCACAACCGAATAGATGGCTGCACAAGCTTCAGAAAAATCGTAATAAGGAAGATGGAATAACCGATGAAAACGAAATATTGCCCGAAAGTGTTTTGGATCAGTACGGAAATATTCCGTATTTAGGATGGTATAATGAAGGATTGTCACTTAGGACACAAAAGCTTTTTGGTGTAGGAATTGATGTAAGATCTGAACGCGTAACTTTTCCGGTACATAATAAGAGTGGTCAATTAATTGGTGTTAAAGGGCGATATATTGGAAATGACCCAGTGGTTAATGATAAATATAAGTATCTCTATATACAGCCCTGTAATAAGTCAATTGAATTTTATAATTTACATAGAGCTCTCCCTCACATTAAGAGACTAAAAGAAGCAATAGTGGTCGAAGGTGGCAAAACCACCTGGTATTTAACTCAATGGGGGTTTAAAAACTGTATTTCGATTGAAGGTGACAGTATGTCTGATGAGCAAATAAGGATACTTAAAAATTTAGGAATTGGGATTAAATTTGTATTTGCATATGACAAAGACAAAGATGCCAAATTCATTGTTAATGAGGTATCCAGGCTCACAGGCAGATTACGTTACGGAATTTATGACAAGGAAAACCTTTTATCTGATAAAGATTCGCCTACAGATAAAGGATACGATGTTTGGACTTCCTTATACGAGAACAAATTTAAAATAAATAGATAGGATGAATGATATTGATTTATAAACTTATAGGGGAGAATGATTATAAAAATCCTATTTATACAATAATTAAGAATAGAGAAATTAATGCTGATACGTTCTTTAATTTAAATTCATCAGTTATAAATCATTATTCCCTTTTAAATAATATGGATAAGGGCATTAATTGTTTATTGAAACATATTGAATTAAAGAACAATATATTTATCCAAGTTGATTCTGATTGCGACGGGTATCTATCAAGCGCAATCCTAATTAATTACCTAAATCAAGCCTTTCCTGGTACTAAAGTAAAATGGAGGCTTCATGATAAAAAAGATCATGGGGCCTCATTGGAAACAATACCAGAAGATACGCATTTGTTGATTATTCCAGATGCAGGAAGTAACCAATATGAGTTACACCGAGAGCTAAAAGAGCGGGGAATAGATACGTTAGTACTTGATCACCATGAGTGTGAAAAAGAATCAAATGCTGCTATCATTATAAATAATCAGCTCTCAAATGAGTATCAGAACAAAAGACTTTCGGGTGTGGGTATTGTTTATAAATTTTGTAAAGCTTTAGATGACAAACTTGGTTTAGACTCGGCTGACAGCTTCTTAGATTTAGTTGCAATTGGGAATATTGGCGATGTAATTGACTTACGGGAACCAGAAACACGCTATTATGTAAAGAAGGGCTTAAAGCAAATTAAAAACCCGCTGATAAAAGAAATCGTGGGTAGACAATCATTTTTCTTAGAAGGAAATATAAATATACATTTTACGGCATTCTCTATTGTTCCATTCATAAATGCAGCTATACGCTACGCAACAATGGAGGAAAAGACAGATATGATGAAGGCATTATTAGGCAGTCAAGAATCTGTTTATTATCCGAGGAAGAAAATATACGAGCCCATAGTAAAGTCAGTTGCCAGAAGAATTGCAAATACGAAGAATAGGCAGAAAAAATCACTTGAAAAACCAGTTAATGCATTAATTGAGCAGCTTATCAAAGAAAATAAAACGAATGATAAAGTAATAGTTTTAGATGTTTCCGATGAATTAAAATCCTCATTTACAGGGCTTGTAGCTACCCAATTAGCTAAGAAGTTTAAGAGACCAGTATTGTTAGGCAGGAAAACAAAGGAAGGGAAATTTGGAGGGTCTGCAAGGGGATATGAAAAAAGTGGAATTAAAGACTTTAAACAATTACTTACTGAAACAGGCCTTTTTAACTTTTGCGAAGGGCATGCAAATGCATTTGGTTTTGAAATAGAAGCTGAATACTTTGAAAACTTGAGTACTCAATTAAACAGCATTATTGAAGCAGATGTATTATTAGAAGATGTTTATGAAGTAGACTTCATTGTCCCCGCTGCAGACATGGATGCTACTTTAATTAAATCTATACATAAATATAGGGACGACTGGGGATCAACAGTTGAAGAACCCCTAATAGCAATTGAAGGTATACAAATAAATAATACTGATGTAAGAGTATACAAAAACAGAACATCAACGTTTGTTATTAATGTTGGAGAATACAAATTGACTAAACCGTACTATAAAGGCGATTTTGATGAATTGTTTGATAATGGAGACGAAACATTTTATTTAGACGTTGTTGGTAAATGTAAGGTTAATAAATATGAAAATAAATCAGCTCCTGCAGTAGAGATAGTGGATATTGAAGTAACAGATAGCTTCTTATTTTAACGGGATGAGGTGATGCCGTGATTATAAAACCAAAGTTAGAAACGGATATAACAAAACTATACGAAAAACATTGGGTAAATGACTTTGATGAGATAAATACACTATTTCATAAAGATAAGCCGAAACTCTGTGTTCTTGACTCAGAGACTACAGGTTTACATATCATTAAAGACAAACCGTTTATGTGGGTTTTTGGCTGGATGCTCCCAAATGAAAAAAGAACAGATGAAATTAAAGGAAGGGTATTTGCTTTTGACTCTAAAGCCGAAATTCTTTTACAAGTAATTGCCCTAACAAAAAAGTGTGTAATGACTGTTGGTCACAATGTGAAATACGATTTGCACATGTTAATAAACGGTGGTATTTCTGAAAAAGTTGTATACGGGTTGAAAAATATTACAGATACAATGGGCCTTTGTAGGTTTTCCTTTGATGCTGTATCTGCACGAGATGGTGGAGATGTTTTAGGGCTTAAAAAAGTATCAGAAAAATATATTGATCCTAAGGCTGGCGAGTTTGAGAAGGAGGTAAAGAAAGAACTACGAAAAATAAATGATGCTAAGCGAAATATATTAAAAGAATTATTAAAGCCCTATAAAGGATGGGGACTTGGAAAAATTAAAGAAGCGTACAAAGTAAAAAAGCGAAACGAAATGGACTACTTTACAAAAGAGAAAAAGCAACGGTGGCTGAAGGTGCCTGAAGAAATCGAAAATGTGTATTTTAAATGGATGGAAGAAAATCCTTTTGCAGATTACTCTGAAGTAGACCGAGATATAATGATGGAATATGTCCATAGTGATGGTATCTATACATTAGAGTTAGTTGAATTTACTTACCCTACAGTATTAAAAAGAAAACAAAAAGCCATTCTTGAACAAGAAAATAAACTGATAATCGAATTATTAAAAATGGAACGTGTTGGTATGAAAGTAGATATGCCTTATCTGCACAGCTGCTTTAAAAAATGTGAGGACGAAATTCAAAAACTGTATGAAGAACTATGGGGAATTGTTGGAGAATATTTCACCGTTTCTCAAGGGACAGTAATTGCTGATTACTTTGAGAAAAAGCTTGGAGAGAGACCAGAAACAACTGATAAATCTTTTCTTAAAAAACACAAAGATGATCGTGTATCCCAATTAATTACAAGACTTAGACGACTTGAAAAGTGGCAATCGACTTATATCTCAAGGATTATTGAAGTGGCGCAATATGATAATCATTTTTATACTCAGTATGGGCAGTTTAACACTGTGTCTGGAAGGCTGGGATCAGATGCGCAGCAATTCCCTAAAGAAAGAATTCTAACAGAGGAAGGAGAGCTCTACGAGAAAGAAAATGGAGAAGGTAAGGCACCGATTGAATATGAAATTTTCTCTCCGAGGCGAGCATTTATAGTTGAAGGAGGAAATTACAACAAAATTGCATACTTTGATTTATCACAAATAGAGTTAAGAGCGCAGGCAAACTATACAGTTCTGTTGAAGAAGCCTGATTTAAACCTATGCCGAGCATATATGCCTTTTAAATGTACTCATTACATAACTGGTGAAGAGTTTCGTTTTGATACGAAAGAAGAAAGAGCAAGGTGGTATGAAAAGAAAGAAGACGGAACTTCAGTTTGGCTTCTTGAAAACGGAGAGAGCTGGACTCCCACTGATGTCCATAGCGAAACATCACATAATACATTAATGGCATTGGCATTTAAATGTGTAGACAAGTATAAGCAATACGAACATGAAAAAGAATCTCCAGTTGATGAAAAATCTTTTAAAAAGTTTTGGAGATACATAGGAAAGATGTTTAACTTCATGCGTAACTATGGCGGCGGTGCTAAAAAAGCATCGGAAGCACTCGAAGTCTCAATGGAAATTGCGAATGCCCTTGTCTCAGGTTGGTCAAATACCTTTCCAGAGGTTTCTTATTATCAGAAACAAGTTGCAGCTAAAGTACAAAAGAATAGCTATGCAACAAATATGTATGGGAGAGTTTATTTCCTTTCAAATACTGATAAAGCATACAAAGTAGGGAACTATCTTGTACAAGGCTCATGCGCAGATATGTTAAAAGGATATGTTATTAGGATTGGGGAATTTTTAAGAGAAAACAATTGTAAAACTCTTCCCTTAGCTAATATTCATGATGAATTGCAGTTTTTAGTGTACAAGGGTGAGGAATGGATTTTTCCTCATATTAAACGAATTATGGAAGACGTTGAGTGGATGCAAGTGCCTGTAGTAGTGGATTTAGAGATTACAGAAACTACATGGGCTGATAAAAAAGAAGTCCAAATTAAAGCGGCGTAAATTGAAATAGCTAGGAGAGATGAAAATTTTCAAAAAACTTATAGACAAACATAAAAAATATGTATATCATATAATTAATGAAATGACACTTTTTGCTACAATTGGTTTGTTAGGAGTAGGGCTCGTATATAGCGCTAAAAACTTGTATACACATCAAGACAGTCAAGTCTCAATAAAAGAGTCATTTTATCTAAATAAAAAAGAGGTGAGGCAAAAACTTATTCATGAAATTGACGTTCCAAGAATCCTTCCCGGGCTAAAGAGTAAGGAAGAAAAGCAGGATGAAAGTAGAAAAAAGTATCTTAATGCGACGATTACATATCTAACAGAAGAAAATAAAAAAGCAGCAAAACATACAAAAACAAAAAAAGTGAAAGAATCAAACAGAAAGAGAAGGGAAGATAAAGCAGCTTCAAAAAGTAATAATGCAAAGGCAGCGAAGAGTCATGAAGTTGTTGCCACTGCTTACACAGCGTTTTGTTCTACAGGTTGCACAGGGAAAACAAGAACCGGCTATGATGTATCAAACACATCCTATTACAATGGAAAAAGAATAATCGCTGTTGATCCAGAAATAATTCCTTTGTATTCATTAGTTCAAGTTTCATATGAAGGGAATAGCTTTCAAGCATATGCAATAGATACAGGAGGAGATATTAAAAACAATCGTATTGATATTCTGATGGACAGTGAGCAAGAAGCAAATGCATTTGGTCGTAAAAATGTAAGAGTAAGCTGGTAAATCGATCCAAATGACTGAAAGGTATAAACATTTCAACAATTCGTTCGATGCAATACATAACATGAAATTTATCCCAAGGAAAACTATTACATAGAGAGAGTGAAGAGGATGTTCATTTTAGATAAAGAGGCCAGGGTCAAATCAACTGGGGAGTGCGGGGTTATTGAAGCCATCTACCCTGAAACAAAGACAGTGGAACTTTGTTATTATGATGGAACTTATGATGAAAGGAGTTTTGATGATGTTGTTATGGCAACAAGTAGTTAAAATTCCAAGACAAAATTAAAAAATAGGGTGAGATAATTGAAGTGTATTCAAATCGAAATGTCATTTACAGACGAATATGGACAGGTAACCAAATTAAACAAGACTTATAAACCATCGATTATTGAAGAACATAAAGGGGAAATCCCTGGATTGTTGTTAGATGATTTTAAGAGGTTCTTGTCGTCCCTTGGGTTTAATGAAAAACAGGTTTCTAGAATAGTAACAGAAGATTAAGAGGTTTTTTATTGAGGGGAGGTGGTATTAAATTGCCTAAATACTGGAGTTATCCTGTTGGACTAACTGTAGAAATTAACAATAATGCACGATATGGATGCCCACATCATGTGGGGAGAAAAGGAAAGATTATCGAGCATTTGCATTCAGCTACATATGACTATGTAGTTAGCGATGAAACAGGAGACATTACTTACTTTAAAGAACATGAATTAACGCCACTAAAGGGAGGATTAACTTATGTTTAAAAAAGATCAAAAGGTAATTGTTGATTTCACAGATGAGATTGGAGCTGTTGCGAAAGTTGATTATCGCTACAACCAGGTGGAAGTAAAGTATCCCGATGGAACTTACCAGGTTGTTGGATTTCATAAAATAAGAAAGGTGGAGGATTAATGACATTAATTATCTTGGAGGGGCCTGATTGCTGCTTTAAATCAACAGTTGCAGCAAAGCTAAGCAAAGAACTGAAGTATCCAATTATCAAAGGTTCAAGCTTTGAGTTGGCCACAAGTGGTAATGAAAAGTTATTTGAACACTTCAACAAACTAGCTGATGAAGACAATGTTATTATTGATCGCTTTGTTTATTCTAACTTGGTATATGCAAAGAAATTCAAAGATTACTCTATCCTCACAGAGCAACAGCTTAGATTTATTGAGGATAAAATTAAAGAAAAAGCGAAGGTTGTATACTTACATGCTGATCCAATCATTATTAAGGAACGGTTAAGCGTACGGGGAGATGAGTACATAGAAGGAAAAGACATTGATTCAATTTTGGAGGTATACAGAGAAGTTATGAGCATTGCTGGATTACATACATATTCATGGGATACAGGACAATGGGGCAGCGATGAGATTGTTGAAGATTTAATCCAACTGTTTGAGTAAACAAAAAGGGAAGGAGTGAACTAACACTCCTCAGTAAACTAACGTGCTTCTACTGTAATTTTATAAATAACATAATTGTCGTTAATGTCATATGCGTAAACCACTGCTGTGCCCAATGTTGAATGAGAAGAAACAACACCACTGGAACTAATACTAATGAGGTTGCTGCCAGATACTATTTCCCAACGTGTATAACCTTTTAACAGGGAGACATTAGAATTCCTTAGCATATGGTAATCAACTGTAGCTATAGGATCTCCTTGTTGTACAACTTGGTTAGATTTAATAGGTTCTAGAGCAGAAGCTTGTGATGTGAATGCAGGGAGAGCTAGTGTTGTAAGGGATAAAGCAGAAACAATCAATCCTTTGTAAAACTTTTTCATAAAAATTACCTCCCAGGTTTTGATTGTAATACAACTCTAGTCTAGCATGTTAAATATTTGAAATGTGTGAAGTGTTTGTGAAACTGATTAAAATATCTCTTTTATAGAAAATTAAAAAACAAAATTGAGAAGGTGTAAAGATTTGGCGAATAAAATTAAGAGCCCACTGCGGTGGGTAGGTGGAAAAAGCAAGTTATTAAATAAAATAATACCTCTTATTCCTGAGCACAAAGGATTTGTTGAAGTTTTCGGAGGTTCGGCTGTTGTGCTATTGAACAAAGAACAATCGAAATGGGAAGTTTTAAATGATTATGATAGCAATCTAGCTAATTTCTGGTCAGTAATTCAAAATGCAAAAGAGCAATTTTTGAGAAGTTTTGAATATGAAATCGTAAGTAGAGAAAGGTTTAATGAGTACAAAACTAAATATCAGAATAACGATTTTGAAGATGCGATTGAAAGGGCAAAAATATTTTATTACTTAGTTCGTTCTTGCTTTGCAAGCGATATGAAAAATCCAGTGTTCGGGGCTTCTAAAGACAGAAATAGATTAAGAATTGATAAGATCGAAGATGATATTGAAGCTGTTTACAATAGATTTGTAGGAGTTACCGTTGAAAATAAATCCTTTGAATACATTTTTAAAATTTATGACAGTGAAAACACATTCTTTTATCTAGATCCCCCTTATAGAAATACAAAACAATATGCAACTGGAAAATTCACAGACGGCCAATACAGAATGCTAAGGGATTGTTGTTTTAATGCTGAAGGCAAATGGTTGCTAACAATCAACAATGATCCCTATATTAAAGAATTGTTTAAAGATTTTCACATAGTTGATCACAATGTTTGGTACAGTGTTTGCAAAACAGATAATGGTAGAGCGGATTTCAAGGAGTTGCTAATCTCTAATTATAACTTTAACGATATTAAAAGCTAAAGTGCACTGTTTGATCTAACTATTGGGTATACATAGTAAAGCTAATCATAATAGAGTGTTTGGAATCAAAATAAAAGATCAATTTTATTTAAAGATGGAGGTGGCTTATGGAAAGTAAAGTGTTTATAAATCCAATTTCGTCTTATGCTTACAAAAGAAAGAATGAGTTAGGAATTGTCATTGGTTTTGTTGGATATAAGCCTAAAAACCATAAATCTAGACTGTGTTATAAGGTTCGTTTTGAAAGTGATGGAATGATTGACTACGTTCCTGTTTCGGACGTGGAGCAAGGGCATTATAGATTGATTTCTGTCTAAAATTTGTCTTTTATACAAATGTAAAATAAGAGGAGTGTAGTGATTGGAAAGTTACCCAGAGTCCTTAAAAAGAGAGGCAGAGGAGATTAAAGAGCGTGTTAGGAATGGAAATATCAAAGAAGACAGGATTAAAGAAATTGCAGAAACGGCAGTTGAGTTTTTGAAATCAGAGGAGAAAAGACATAAATACTTTTCTGAAGTTGCTGCAGCTATGTCTGATAACTTAAGTGAGTTTTTCAAGTCGTATTTAAAAGGAGAGTGAATATGCTAACTGATCAAGAAAAAATTGACTTGGTAAACGCTCTTGATTTTGTAGTTATTGAACCACATACACAAAGCATTTACGTACATAACGATGAAAAGACCAATGGAGTATTAGCTAAGGTTTTGCACACTATTTCAGTAGATGAGTATATTGAGAGCTTTAAAAAAGGGAATCTGATCGATATATTTCCTGCTGCAATGCAAGAAGCCGGTGCGGAAGGGTTTAAAGATGGACAGTTTGTTATTATGCCAAAGAAATTTTATGTTGATCAGTGTTATGCGATGAGTAAGGAAATCGAGCGATTAACACACCTAGTCGATCTTCATAATATTAAACCAAATACATATCGAGGTTTGATTCATTAAGTTGTTTCAAGAAAAATGAAAGGATAAAGGGATGTTTATTGAAAAAGTACTATGTAAGATGTAAAGATGGCAAAGGTGAAAACGCGTCTCTGGTTATAGAGGCGCTATCACCTGAACAGGCAAAAGAACAAGCATATGAATTACATAAGGTAAGAGATATTTATAATGTAAGCCTGGGAGAAGGCACGTCAAGGAATTACCTAGAGCGAAAATATTCCCCATACATAAAAAATGACAACGGCAAGGCTATTATCATCTTTTCATAAGGGAGGACGGCTCCATGTATATATCTGATCCAATAAAAGAAACACTTGTGCAAAATATGGACCAACTTAGCAGCAGAATCGATGAGTTGTTCATTTACCTTGAAAATGAGTTGCCTTCAACATCTGAAAGTCAATGGAAAACTATAGACAAAAAATTCGGTGAGGTTTTTACTAAATCTAACGAATTACAAAATTACATAAGTTGTTTATAAAGGTGAGCAATATCCCTTTGAGTTAATGACATCTGTGATACTTATTATTCAAAATCGCCTTTGTTTCTTAACAATTATTTATATGATTGGTAGCATTTATTAAAGAAAGAAGGTGATTTATGAGATTGTCTGTTTGATAAGTATTGGTGCCAGATGAGAATTTTATTTTTACAAAGGGGTTATTTTAATGAACAAGTCTTTTTATCGAACGATACTAGCATTAGTTGCCGTATTTGTGCTGGCCTTTGCAACATTTCCTCAAAATAGTGATGCAAAGAGTACAATCTCAACAGATAATATTGACAAGGGTAAGGTAAAATCAGAAGCAGAATTTATTGCAGATCACACTATTGATGTGAGCAAAAAAACTAAGGAAAAACTTCTTTCAAAGGCAAATAAGGCAATTGAAGACGGAGACATTAAGTATCATAAATCAAACGAAAAAGTATTTGATAATGCATCAGTTAGGGCTATCAAGTATGATGATGGTATAGTAACTTATTCAGTTTCTTATTTATACGTGGACACTGAAAAAGTAGATAGAGTTAGTTCATTCAATGTTTCATTTGATAGCGATATGAATATTGAAGAATACTATGAAGTTGATATGAAGAAAATCAGCAGCACTCAAAACGAAATGACCTATTGGGTTAATGGTGTTAAGGATGAAGACAAGTCTGGTGTCTTTGAAACAGAAAAATCTTCAGAAGATCAAACAAGCTCATCTAACATGATGAGTACTCAGAGTTGGACTGGATGTGTATCAGATTGCTTAGGTGATAAGAATATTAGCCAATGGGCAATCACTGGTTTAGCTATTTTATGTGGAGCTGCATGCACAGCTGGTGTTCCAGCAACAGCAGGAACTGCTTGCTATGCTTGTGTAAATACTGCTGGTATTATTGGTGTAAATGCATTCTTTGATTGTATGGAGAAGTGTAAATGATCAATATCTTAAGTAAAATACTATTTATTTTGTCTGGTTGTGCATTGTTGATCTTTGGGATAATTTTAAAGAATGGATCAATTGCTTTTGGATTGTTTGCCTTATTCTTCATAGCGGCAATAATTGTTCGTGTATTTCATAAACGAACTGAAGACCATTAGCAGCAGCCGTATTGTACAGTAGGGGAGGAAACTCTCCTACTCTTGAAAAAAAGATAAAAAAAAACAATAGACAAATACAAATAATATGTATATAATTAAAATAACTTAGAGCGAAGGGAGAGGGTTAATGAATCATATATGTGACATCTGTAAAGAGTACATAAACGGAAAAACAATTTGTCTTAGAATCAGCGATGATAAAACTTATGTAGACTTCAACTGTTGTGAAGGTTGTGCAAAGGGTTATTCCGAGAAAGTGAAGAAGGAATGCAGCAATTTAAGCGTTAAAAAGACATTAGAATATTTAAGGCTAAACAACAAATACAAAATAAGTGGATAAAATATTCCTTTTATCCAGAATGGAGAGATGAGCAATGAACATGTTCGTAATTGCTGCAAAGAGTGAAGGGAAATATCTCTATGGTTACCACCCACATATTTACTCAAATCGAAAACAAGCAGAAAATGCATTGAAGACAATGAGAAAAAACGGAAAGTTAACTGAAAGAGATAGAGTGTATGGGTTAGACGGGTTGCTGTTGGTGGACTTATAAAAGAGGAAATAGTCAGAAGAAAATATTCATAATTTCCCGGGTAAGCGCAGGATGTGACAAATCAAAACAAATAATAAGGAGTGGCACAGTGCAATTTGCAATTAATGTCCTTGAAATCATCGGTCTTTTGTTGATTGGGCTTGTATCAATAGATACATATGGATCGAAAAGGAGAATAAAACCTCAAATTGCTTTTGGATTATTAGTTATAGCTGGAATGTCATTCATAGCCGGCTTGGTTTTATTGATTATCAGTAATGTCTAAATAAAATTCAATTTTTATCGTGAAGGGAGCAACTGAAATGCAGGATAAATTAACGTCAGCAGTTCACTTTATTGAAGTCAATCGGGATGAAATGGGTGACAAGAAATCACTAAATATGCTTCTAAAAGCATTAAAGAAAATCATCAATGAGGGAAGATAATGAAGTTTCATATTCTTGAAGATAAACAAATGAGGGATATTGGTTTTACGGATCACGTGAAATCAAAGTGGTACTTCATAAAATCAATTCAACCTAACATCACATTTAATTTAACAATACATAAAAAGAGTCTCAAGGGTGAAATTGACGTATTAGATGAAAGATACTTACAGCCATATGATTATCAATACTATATGAAAGCTTGCACAAGAGAGGAACTTGAATTCGCATATGTTACTAATGATAAAGTGCAAGAAATTATGGCTAATTTTATTGAACAAGGAATCATAACAGAATATGAAATGGGGAGCTACATTTAAGGAGGTGAATAAGTGGGGAGGCATCAAGCTAAGTTTGAAGGCAAGATAATCAATAAATCATATGGATTGGACGCACTCGGTCGTTTTTCTGAAAAGGAAAAAGTGGAGTACAACTGTTTCTTCGAAGGAATCATTGACTTAGATCCAATTGAAGTTGGGGGCAAAGTATACATCCCTGGTTTTAATGAATATGTAGTTGTTACTGATAGGCAACGGAACACCAATAATGAATGGACGTATCAGACTGATAAGATCATTAAAACAATTGAAGACAAAGAAAGCCTTGAAAGAGCCATTCAAGAGCAAACGAAACTTGAAGAAGAATGGCAGCAACATGTCAGACGAGAGAATCAATGTGTTAAAGAACAAAATGGCAATCGCAAAACTTCCTGGTGGAAGAGACTAATTACTAAAAATTAAAGGAGAGATTTTTATTAAATAAGGATACAAAAGATATTTGGAGCGGTTTCTTTATTGGGTCAGGTTCGTTAATTGTAGTTGGATTACTTATTTTTGTTGAAGCTCTGACAATGTCATTGGTTGTTTACTACGGATTGAATCACGTGTTAAACCCTTTACTTATTGATACATACAATATTCAAAATGTCCATGTCATTTTACCTCATGCATTTGTTATTGGTGTTTTACTCAACGTATTTGTCAAAGGTGTAAAACGGTCAGATCAGGAAAAAGATGAGAACATTTTCAAGAAAGCCGGTAAGTCTTTATTTCATTCAGCATTCGCATTGATTGTCCTGTATATTAGCACATTGTTTATCTAAGGAGGCACTCAAGATGAGTAATGATAATGCTGCAAAGATTATTTTCAAAAAGAAATCAACTGGTGAAATAGTCGGCGAAATGAAAGTTACAACTTTACCTGCTGACATCATTTTGCAAAACGACAATAAGTTTAAATAAAAGTTTTATTTGAATGAAAGGCTAATGGAGGAAATAACATATTATTTGAAAATGAATGGATTTGAAGGGGTTGTTAAATTCCTTTATGAGTTTACTAGTTGGAGCTATCATTCTGGAAAGAAAGTTCTTGAAACTAAGCGATATTGCTTTCAAGACAGAAAGAACAACGTGGAAATATTTGATTTGTTTCTTTCGCTAAAAGATGAACAAATTGACATTGTAATGAACAAGGAAATCAAGATTATGAAAGTTTTGTACTTAAATAACTCTTTAATGTTAGATGAAGTATTAAGTTAAAAGGATGATTTTAACGAGAATTAGAGATTCAAAAATATAAGTAAATTAAAAGGAGCTTTGTGCTATGGGAATTAAAGCAGCAGTTTTTGAAATAAAAGCAACTTGTTACGCTCATGAGGGATTTAATAACGAAAGTCCATCTGTTCAAGGGGCTGCGTTAGAACAACTAGGCAAGGACATAGTAGATCATTTGCTCGAAAACGGTGTTGATGATGTGAAAATTAAAGGCGATTACATTGAGGAGTTGGAAGTTGAAAAACCCTGTATGAAGTATTTTGAAGTGTGTGACCCATATTACGCATTAATTAAAGCAAACATAAAGGAAAAGGCAATAAAGCTATACACAGAAGAAGTTGCAGATGATGATGGACACTTAAGTGATGAGATCAAAGAAGTAGGCATGTTATATGCTGCTGTTAAACACAGTCGAACAGTAACCGAGGATCAAGAGCTGCCCCCAATATCTGATGTTCTCGAAGAGCTTCAAAGTAATGAAAAAAGAGTTTTGATTATGGACGGAAGTTTACTTTAAAGAATAAAAATAAATTAAGAGGATGATGAAAATGAAATATGGACTTTATTGTATGGGATCACTTGTTAATACTTATGATGATGCAATTGAGGCTCATAATGATGCTGTATATGCTCAAGAAGAAAGCGGAGTACCGCATGAAGTAAGAGAAATTCAATAAAAATAAGAGGAGGATATTATATGATTCTAGGATTTTATAAAGATCAGAAACTTCACCTTTTAGAAGATCCTATGCAGCAGTACACTGTCATGAAAGTTGAAGAAAATGCAGTATGTGTTACCGATGGATCGATGATTATAGACACAAGATTGAAAGATTTACTGATGTTGAAGAGGCTAAAAAGCTTCTTGGCGAAGGCTGTCCTAAACAATAACAAAGGAAGATACAGAAATTTATTCAGAAACAATTGGAGGACGAATAGATGTCGGAAAATAACTATAGGCCGTCAGTTCCTAGATGGGTTGGCGATATACTAGAGTTAGACAAGAAAAGAAGACAAAATCAGTACAGAGGCTCACTAACGTCAGGTCAAGAGAAGAAGGACTGGGATGAGTGGAAACGTAGGTATTCAAGGAAATTAAAGTACGCAAGATTGAACGGATGGACGATCCAAGAATAGATACGGCTCGATTCTAGATAAAATCACAGTTTTATTTTAAATAAAAAAACAAAAAATAAGGAGATGTAAAATGGGGGCAGCTAGACGTATTGATCCAACTCAACCATATGTAAAAAAGAAGAACATTATTAACTTTACAATAGCCACTGAGAACACACATATTCATTTAGCTGATGGGCAATCTTTTCCTGTATTAAAAGGAGAGATTATTGCAACTGACCAACAGGGAAATCAATTTGTTGAATTAGAAAAGAATCTAGATGATTACGTTCCTGTTGCTGAAAAAAAGAAGAGTTCCTTATATGAAAGTATGGCACAGGGCTACATGGAAATGGGCGACATTAATCGTGAAATATCAGAAGCATTTTACCATGTTGAAAATGAATCTGAAACAGTGACTACAGATTTACTATCAGGTGTATATAACAATAAGTGATCATTACATATGAGAGTAAAACTGGCAATGTAAGAAGGTTTGTAAAAGCGTTGCAACACAAATTAGATATTGAGACCATTGAAATAACTGATGATACGATCATCAATCAAGAGTTCATACATATTACATATACGATAGGCTTTGGGGAAGTACCTGAAAGGACTTTGAGTTTTATCAATAAGAATAAAAATAAAATAAGAGGAGTTGCTGTTAGTGGTAACAAGGTTTGGGGTGATAACTATGGTTTAGCTGGAGACAAGCTTTCAGCTAAGTTCCAAACACCATTGTTATTAAAGTTTGAACTTAGTGGAACGAAACAAGACTTACAGAAGATCATTCAGGAGGTACAAATTATTGACAAACACAATACCAAAGTGGATCAAGCTCAATAATGAGATCATGATTCAGAAAGATGGGAAGTATCAATTCGAAAAGGATAAGGAGGCCGTACATAGTTACTTTGTTGATTACATTAATCAAAACACAGTCTTTTTCCATGATCTAAAAGAGAAGCTGGACTACTTGATTAAAAATGATTATTACGAAGAAGAATTCTTAGATCAATATACATTTGTACAGATTAAGTCAATCTATAAGATTGCTTACAGTTACAAATTTAGATTCCCATCTTTTATGAGTGCGTTTAAGTTCTACAATGACTATGCATTGAAGACAAATGATAAAACAAAGATTCTGGAAAGATATGAGGATCGTGTCTCAATTGTAGCTTTGTATTGCGCTGACGGTGATTACGAGAAAGCAGTTGAGGAAGTACATACTATGATGAAACAAGAGTATCAGCCGGCAACACCTACTTTCCTTAATGCTGGACGTAAGCGAAGAGGAGAAATGGTAAGCTGCTTTTTACTTGAAGTGGATGACAGTTTGAATGCTATCTCTAGAGCTATTGATATCTCTATGCAGCTTTCTAAGCTAGGAGGAGGAGTAGCATTAAATCTAAACAAACTAAGAGCCAAAGGTGAAGCGATTAAAGACGTAGAGAATGCGACTAAGGGTGTCGTAGGTGTTATGAAGCTATTGGATAATGCTTTTAGATATGCAGACCAGATGGGACAAAGACAAGGATCAGGAGCAGCTTATCTAAGTGTATTCCATCCAGACATTACAGACTTCCTGGATACCAAAAAAATAAGTGCTGATGAAGATGTCCGAGTTAAAACACTATCTATTGGTGTAGTTATTCCTGATAAGTTCATTGAACTGGCAAGGGAAGACAAGGATTATTACATGTTCTATCCGCATTCAGTATACAAGGAATATGGACAGTATCTTGATGAGATGAGCATCGATGAAATGTATGACGAGCTTATTGAAAACCCTAGGGTTAGAAAAGCAAAAGGAAACGCTCGAAAGCTATTAGAGAAGCTAGCAATTCTTCGTTATGAATCTGGATATCCGTATATTATGTTCGCTGACAATGTAAACAAGGTTCATGCTAATGAACATATTTCAAAAGTGAAATTTTCGAATTTGTGTTCTGAAGTCCTACAATCATCACAAGTATCAGTCTATACAGATTACGATCAAGAAGATGAAATTGGATTAGATATCTCTTGCAATCTTGGCTCAATGAACATTGTAAATGTAATGAGTAATCAATCAATTGCTGCTACAGTCAAAACAGCAGTTGACTCGTTGACAACTGTGACAAGGAAAACAAACATCGCAAATGCACCAGCAGTTGCTAGAGCAAACACATTAATGAAATCAATTGGTTTAGGCCAAATGAACCTTCATGGTTTCCTAGCTCAAAATAATATTGCTTATGAAAGTGAAGAAGCTAAGGATTTTGTTAATACATACTTTATGATGGTTAACTTCTACTCCCTGCAGCGTTCAATGGAAATTGCAAGAGAAACAGGGGAGACATACTACAAGTCTGATGGTTCAACTTACAAATCAGGTGAGTATTTCGAAAAGTACATAACAAATGATTATAGCCCTCAGTATGAAAAGGTTAAAAAGCTATTTGGAGATCAACATATCCCTAATATTGAAGATTGGGTGAGGCTTAAAGAAGATGTGATGAAATATGGTCTGTACCATTCGTATAGGCAGGCTATTGCACCTACCGGAAGTATTTCATATGTTCAATCTTCTACAGCCGGTGTAATGCCAATTATGGAGAGAATTGAGGAACGTACATACGGAAACAGTAAGACTTATTATCCGATGCCTGGTTTATCGGCTCAGAATTGGTTCTTCTATAAGGAAGCGTATGACATGGATATGTTTAACGTAGTTGATTTAATTGCAACGATTCAGCAGCATGTCGATCAAGGAATTTCATTCACCCTGTACTTGAAGGATACAATGACAACGAGAGACTTAAACAGAATAGATATCTACGCTCATCATAAAGGGATAAAGACCTTGTACTATGCGAGGACAAAAGATACAGGCCAAGAAGGTTGCTTGTCTTGCGTTGTTTAAACAGGAGAGGAGTCGGCACTCTTTAATGCTGCCTGACTCCTGGGTTCTAAATTAAAGTCCTCTTGCTTTAACAAACGCTTTGATATCTTCACCATCATCATTTGTTACACGGACTTTATAAGTACCTTCTATATCTTTTACGTAAAAGGTTGATTCTGTGAACTTTCCTGGTTTCACTGTAATACCGTCTGCTATTCTCTTGCCATCAGGGTTCGTAATTCTGTACTCAAAAGGGTAGGCCCCATCATTTGCAATATAAATTCTGATTTGGTCGTCTTCACTTCCATAATAATCGAAGAAAAAGGTTCCTTTAGCTGAAAAATTACCAGTTTCACAAATTAAAGTGCCACCGCCTTTACATCTTGGATCTGCTAAAGGATTTACGACTTTCTCAGGATTTTGAAGCGGCTTAGCTGAAACAGTAGGACTACCAATAGCAGGTATTAGCCCTAAAGCTAAAGCACCAATAATTAGTTTCTTTTTCATTTTATAATCCTCCCTTAATAGTGAATATGTTGCATTATAAAATTTACAACATCTATAAAATATTTCCTTCTTTTTACATGTTGCGAGGGAGGAAAAATATTCAGGAGGTCACATTTTTGTCACAACTAAACAAAAATAAGCTGTATACCGCAGCAAACTGGTCAAAGCATGAAGATGATTTTACCCAAATGTTCTATAACCAAAACGTGAAACAGTTCTGGCTTCCGGAAGAGATTGCTTTAAACGGCGATCTCCTCACTTGGAAGTACCTCGGAAAAAACGAGCAAGACACTTATATGAAAGTTTTAGCTGGTTTGACGTTGTTGGATACAGAACAAGGTAACACTGGCATGCCAATCATTGCTGAACATGTAGATGGACATCAGCGGAAAGCGGTGCTGAACTTTATGGCGATGATGGAGAACGCTGTCCATGCAAAGTCATACAGCAACATCTTTCTAACATTGGCTCCGACCGAGCAGATCAATGAAGTATTTGAATGGGTAAAAAACAATAAGTTTCTTCAAAAGAAAGCGCGACTAATTGTTTCAATTTATAAAGCAATTGAGAAAAAAGACGAAATCTCTTTATTTAAAGGAATGGTTGCTTCTGTGTTTCTAGAGAGTTTCCTTTTCTACTCTGGATTTTATTACCCACTTTATTTTTATGGACAGGGAAAATTAATGCAAAGTGGAGAGATCATAAATTTAATTATCCGTGACGAAGCGATTCACGGAACTTATGTTGGATTGTTAGCTCAGGAGATTTATAAGAAGCAAACACCAGAGAAGCAAAAGGAAATGCACGAATGGGCTTTAAATTTGCTCCAAGAGCTTTATGAAAACGAATTGGAATATACAGAAGATGTTTACGATCAGGTTGGCTTAGCTCCAGATGTGAAGAAATTCATCAGATACAACGCAAATAAAGCTTTAAACAACCTGGGTTTTGATCATTGGTTTGAGGAAGAAGATGTTAACCCAATTGTTATCAACGGGTTAAGCACAAAGACCAAATCCCATGACTTCTTTTCAACTAAAGGGAATGGGTACAAAAAAGCAACGGTTGAACCATTAAAGGATTCAGATTTCATTTTTACCGAGAAAGGATGTATTCAATGAGATTGATTAAATTAGAGCAGCCTAATTGCAATCCATGTAAAATGGTGTCCAATTACTTAGAACAAGCAGATATTCAATTTGAGACAGTGGACGTTACACAGGAACCAGAAGTAGCATCTAGATTTGGTGTTATGGGAGTGCCGGTAACCATTCTGCTGAGTGATCAAGGAGAGGAAGTAAAACGAAGTATTGGCTTTAAGCCTGATGAGTTAGATGCCTTAATAAATGATTTAAGGGGTCAATAATGGGATTATTGATATTGGCCGGAATTGTGCTTGTTATAACAACAATAGTTGTTTTAATAGATACATACGGGGAATTGATTTTATCTATAATCTGTGGATTCGTTGCTGCATTTGTTGTACTATTTTTTGCTGGGCTAATTGCGGTGTTTTTCCCCTTTGATAACCACGCAGTATTACAAGAAAAGGTAAATGTTTATTCAATTAAAGACTCCTCGAATGTCAGCGGTAATTTTGTACTGGGTTCAGGAATAATTGACGATACCCAATATTTCTATTTCGTAAGCGAAAAGGAAGGGTTCAAATCAGTACATAAAGTTAAAGCAGAAGCTTCTAGAGTAAAAGAAGGAGACTATAAAACTCCATATGTGAAAAAGTACGGTTATGAATATACTAATAAATTTGTAAGGTTCATGTTTGGGGAATCTCCGCTGTTTAAGGATAGCTCATATGATTTCTTTTTACCGAAAAATACTGTGACCAAGGAATATAAAATTGATCTTGAATAGTCAATAAAAGGGTAATTTTAAACAAACTTAAATTTAAAGGAGCTAATAAATGTATTTCATTGAAAATCAGGAAGGGTTAATCGGAAAAGAAGTTGCTTATGTTTGGGCAAATCAGTTTTGTGAGCAAACAACAATTATTACTAAGGATGGAGGCGTGTTTATGGCTTGTCAACAAGCTGACTGGGATGAAGGCTATGAGACAAGAATTTTATACCCACATGAAGCAAAGAAGATCTTACACCCTCTGAAAAGAGAGTTACATGAAAAAGGAGTGATCAATGAAACAGAGTGGGAAGAGTATGAAAATGAGCTAAAAAAGAAGCAAGATGCTGAAAGAGAAAAGTATCTCAAAGAGAAAAAAGAGAGTGATCGTAAACTATATGAAGAGTTGAGAGCAAAGTTCGAACATTAATGAGTTGTTTGTTTAACTGAAGATGACAATAAAAGAACGTACATACATTAAAAACAAAAGGAGCTAATACATAATGCAAATTAAAATCAAATATTTAGATGAAACACAAACAAGAATCAGCAAAATTGAACAAGGTGATTGGATTGACCTTCGTGCAGCTGAAGATGTAGCGATCAAAAAAGATGAATTTAAACTTGTTCCATTAGGAGTGGCCATGGAATTGCCTGAAGGTTATGAAGCACATGTCGTTCCTCGTTCAAGCACATATAAGAACTTTGGTGTTATTCAAACAAATTCAATGGGTGTTATCGATGAGTCATACAAAGGAGACAACGATTTCTGGTTCTTTCCTGCTTATGCATTGCGTGATACAAAGATTAAAAAGGGAGATCGGATCTGCCAGTTTAGAATTATGAAGAAAATGCCGGCCATTGAGTTGGTAGAGGTGGATCATCTAGGTAACGATGACCGAGGAGGGCACGGTTCTACGGGAACGAAATAAGCAAATTTAAAAACCTTGGCTGTTTTCATGCTGTGATCTGAACAATGGAGGTTTCAGCCAAGGTACATATAAATATTATGTTTAAAATGAGTATTTTAATACGAAGGATTTAATTAAAAACAAATTTTAAAAAGGGAAGTTTTGAAAAAGTGAAATAGTAATAACTAAAGTCGATAAAGAACCTAAAGATGTCAAAGAAACAATTTTTCTTGTGCTTTGCTTTTTTGAAGGTTTACTTAGTTCATGGATAACTGCACCCCATAAAAGCATGGATGCTAAAATTATAATACTCAAATACATATCAATACTTCCTTTCTTTATTTTTACAGATTTAATAATTGACATCGATTTTACCACATTTAGGATACAGGTGTCGATGGATTAAGCATTTAAATAAAAGAATACTTTTATCTAAAAAACAATAAGGAGGAAAGAGATCATTAACAACAAAGAAAGAGCTTTACAAGCAAAATATGACGACATGCTTTATAGGAACGGTCTTTGCCTTGGATTTCTTCAGTTGCAAGGACTTGAAGATGAATTTATTGAACATATGAGACAAGTCGCTAAGTACGAGAAAGATCTGAGATACAAAAAGGCAGCGGCTAACTTCATTAAGATACATGACCAAAATAAACTGGGCGGGTGATTAATTGTTTAAGGATAAAAATAAAATAATAAAGAGTATTGAAAAGATCAATAAACTTGAAGAAGCGTTGGCACTATTTGAAGAAGGTGATGAAGAGTATTTAAGTGTATTAGTGAAAATTCAAGGGCTATATGATGAAATCGCAGATAATGCTTTAGATTGTTTTAAAGATATGACTACAAAAATCAGGAACACTGGTCAGAAACGAATTGGAAAAGGGATTGATCAGTTGCCACATACAATTAGAGAAAGTATTGCTGATCAAGTGAATGATATTAAAGGGGAGCTATTCGAATGAAAGCAAATATTAATGGTGTTGAATTTGAAGGTACACCCGAAGAAATAAACGAATTGATCAATTTACAGGGATATAAGAATATGCTGCAAGATGAATTATTAATGAGAAACTTTGAACAGCTTAGCCGAGTGAATAAATTAAGACCGACTAATTTATTTAAAGTAGGGGATTATGATTTCCATGACTCGCCTAAATGCTTAGCTATCTCTTGATAGAGCAGTAGTTAAATCAAACACAAATATAAAATAAGGAGATGTTTATTATAACATATGTAACTTTATTTCTAGCAGCTTATCTAATTGTATTAAACATTAATGAGGTCAGGTTGATTATGCGAGGGGAAAGCAATATGTATATAAAAGTAAAGAGTGTACTTGATAATTCAACTCCAGAAGATGTGAAACGAAATAAGAATTTAATTTACCTGTTTATTTTGCTTAAGGGGATTTCTTTAATCATCCCCTTGGCATATAACGGTTTAATTATGCATGAAAATATCCTTATACTCTGTTGGACAGCATTTTCAGTTATATACACAGTCCTAAGCATGTTTAAGGTTTTAGACGTGCTGGAGGGCGAAACAGTAAGCCATAGTAGATATATTTATTTGGCTTATGTCTTTGGGAACCTTATATTTACTTTGAGTATTATTTTTCATATAATGTGAAATTGTGTTTAGCTGCACTCATTATACGGCTCAAGCCCTTTTAGCATAGGTCTTGAAGGATGTCTTGGAGAGTTTTTCACAGTTAGAAGCTTGTCAAAATGAGTTTTTATTACATAAACCTGATTCTGATTCGCTTCTTTAAGCAACAACATAAAGTCATTACACTGTTTTATATGGAATTGCTTATCAAATAAATCAGGGCAATCTCCCCAAGCCAAGACGACTTTTTTTGAGTCTCTTACAAGGGAGCTCAATACCTGCCGATTAGTTGCCATTACTGTATCAAATAAATTTGTATTTTCGTGTTGTAAGTTTTTAATTAGAGAAGATAACATTGTAGAATTGGTTTCATAAAAGGGATACAGATTGGCAATATGTATTGTACCTACTTCGTTAAGGGTGTGGCTGAATTTACAAAGCTTATTTATGGTTAGGTCAGAAACATCCCTGCCTGCTATACTTGGATTTAACATCATATAAACAAAAGAGGAGTCTAAAGAGTTGTTTAACTTTATCGATAAATAGTACCTAGCTTCGATGGAATCTGTTAATCTTTCAGTTTTACACTCAATAACTTTGCTAACAAACTCCGGCTTATACTTATAAACAGGCATAACTGACCATCCCTTTCCAATTTATAACTAAGAATATCTTACCAAAGTGTGTAAATGAAAGGAAGTTAATTTTAAATGACTCAATTCGATAAACAATACAACTCAATCATAAATGACATTATAAATAATGGAATCTCAGACGAAGAATTTCAAGTAAGAACAAAGTGGGATTCAGATGGAACACCGGCTCATACACTAAGCGTGATTAGTAAGCAAATGAGATTCGATAACGCAGAGGTTCCGATTTTAACGACAAAAAAAGTTGCCTGGAAGACAGCGATTAAAGAGCTGCTCTGGATTTGGCAGCTGAAATCGAACAATGTTAATGATTTAAACAAAATGGGCGTACGCATTTGGGATCAATGGAAACAAGAAGACGGCACCATCGGGAATGCATATGGATTTCAGTTAGGGAAGAAAAACAGAAATCTAAATGGAGAAAAAGTGGATCAGGTTGATTATCTTCTGCATCAATTAAAGAACAACCCATCTTCACGGAGACACATTACAATGCTTTGGAATCCTGATGAATTAGACTCAATGGCCTTAACACCATGTGTATACGAGACGCAATGGTACGTTAAACAAGGGAAACTCCATCTGGAGGTAAGAGCACGGAGCAATGATATGGCGTTGGGAAATCCATTCAATGTATTTCAGTATAATGTGTTGCAGCGCATGATTGCTCAAGTCACAGGCTATGAGCTTGGTGAATATATCTTTAACATTGGGGATTGCCATGTGTACACACGTCATATAGACAATTTGAAAATTCAAATCGAAAGAGAACAGTTTGAAGCACCTGAATTATGGATCAATCCCGAAGTCAAAGATTTTTATGACTTTACAATTGATGATTTCAAGTTAATCAACTATAAGCATGGCGACAAGCTTTTATTTGAGGTAGCGGTTTAACCAATTTGTATTCATAAATAAAGGTTGTTGAAATAAACTCTCTCAACAACCTTTAATTATTTTAGTTAAGTATACAATTACACTTGTTGTTTTGGGTTGAAAAATCTGCTGCTTGAGCATTTTCAGTAGAGACAGATAATGATACTGAAGATACCAACAAAAAGGAGAACAAGAATAAAAATGATTTTTTCATAAATAAAGCCTCCTATATATAGTGTAAGTTAAGGATAGAATAAAATTACAGAAAAGTCAAAATAATTTATATTTTAAACGGGTTATTAAAACATCTTCGTATGAACAGAGGGATTAAGTAAATGGATTTAAGAGTGAAAATAAAATAACTATAGACAAATACAAATAATATGTATAATATGATAATAGAAAGATGGAGAAATAACAGTTTTTTATTTAAACTACAAAAACAAAAAATATGCATTTGAATAAAACTAATATTTTATCCAGAAAACAAAAAAGAGAGGGGAGCCCTCTCAGATCATTAAGTATTGTAGTCCCAGTAAACATCCACATTAACTGTTACACCAGCGTTGCTATCGTTATTTTTTGCTTCCACGTAAAGTGATTTACCTGACACATCAGACAGGTTAACGCTAAACACTTTGTAGAACTGGCTACTTATATAGTTGCCACCACTTGGCGTGACTCGAGCAACTTCAGTTCCATTGGATTTGCGTAAGATGTAAGTGACGTTAGCAGAACTGCTTCCATTGCCTGCTGACCATTGGTATCCCATTATTGATATTTTAGTAACATTGTTTGGTGTAAATGAATTTACTACTGTCTTGTAAGACAAACTGCCAGATTTAGATGATCCTAAATAAGCCTCACCGATGCCATTTTTAACTGCTGTAGCTGAACCTAGCGCATGGAAGCTACCAGTACTTGCTGATGCCACTAGATTATTTTGAGGTAAGGAAGTTGGCTCACTTTTAGTAGCTGCATCGGCTGAGGCAGCTGCACCAGTAAGACCGATAGTTGAAACTAATAAAGCAATTGCTGTTTTCTTCACCAAAAACATCTCCCTTTATTAGAAAATTATGATACTTCTTTATTATAGCAGTTAATCTTGAAAAAAATGGTGAATGTTGTGAAATTATGGTGAAGTCTCTGAACAAAGTGTAAATTTCTCTTTTTAAACTTTTAAGGAGGTGATTTATTGGTTAAGGGAAATGGAATACATAGCACCAACGAACAAATATCAACCTTAGAGCAAAAGAAATATCATATCGAAACTAAGTTACTTGAAAAACAGAGGGATCTTTTAAGACTTGAAACTCAGCAAAACAAAGAAAAGCTTGAATTGTTATTCGAGCTAAGCGAAGTGTTAACCCAATTGCAAGATGAAGAATGGGTAAGCTGCATGATTGCTTTACAAATTATTAGAAGAAATAAAAGAAAGTATTTAGATCTGTTTGATCTTAATGATGACAAAGCATACATAAATAAGGATAAATTTAAAGTTCTTCATGATGAATTCTTTGAATTGAAACTACAATTAAATGAGATATGAGGAGTTGTCAATTGACGGTAGCGAAATTGGAGGTGAAATATATGTGTACATGTGAAGAGGGGAGTGGCAAATGTCCTTATTGTGACGGAGCGCTGGATATATTCTAAATGAAATCTGTATTTTATGAAGAGGAGTCACGAGCTATGGAGAAAATCAATGGCAGGTATAGAATTAAAATACCTTGCCCAAAGGGAATTTCAGGGTGTGCAGTTTGTCATTATGTGTGGATAGACGAAGAAATATATGACCAGATTCACGACTGTTATTATGATTTTTATGGCAAAAAACCAGACCCAACATCTGTGGTTCAAATACATAAACACCTGCCGAGAGATATTCATTTATTAGCAGAAGAATGGGGATGGAATGACACAGAGGTCGGAGAAAAAATTTATAAATGGCTGAGAGAAGAATGTTGTAGGCTTTAGATTGATGATCGAGGTGGTTATATGAGAGTTTCTGAGGTGAATACATTGCTATTACTTCTTTACGGATTTGGAAGAGGGGCATAAAAAGAGAGGGGAGTGAACCCCTCATGTGATTAATGGAATTGACCACCCATGTTTTGTTGTGCTAAGCGAACTAAACGCTTAGTGATTTCTCCACCAACTGAACCGTTTGCACGAGAAGTAGTCTCAGCGCCTAATTGAACACCAAACTCAGAAGCTATTTCAAGTTTCATTTGTTCAATAGCTGAAGCTGCTTGAGGAATTAATAACTCATTATTGTTGTTTGATCTTGATCTACTTTGTTGAGCCATCTTATTCATCTCCTAAAGTGTAATGAAAACAAGCTTGTTTGAATCATATTATGGAGACTTTTTCAGGGATTATACACTTTTTAACAAAGAGAGGGTGATTTTAATGTCTATTGGCCATGGAGCATAAATTTGCACGTACTATATCATCGGTTTAGATAGGGGGATACATATTGTCACATTCATTTTCATTAATTCTTAACAAGAAGCTTCCCTTAAGAATGTTAATTAAACTTTGTGAAATTGACTTCAAAATGCAATTGGGTAAACCAGTATTGGAATTCTCCTCTGGGGTACAGGAAGACATTGGTTTATTTCTAACTGTAAGTTCAAGACAAATCGAATTCCGCTTTTTGCGTAAAGGAAATTTTAGAGTGGCACTCAAGAAGGTTGAAGATTTCATTGGTAAGCAATTTCAAGATGAAACTGTTGGAGTTGTTTATCACGATAGCGTATCAAGGTTAAGAGATATACCAAAAGTTGATGTTATTAATTTAAGGTAAGAGGAATTAAAATTCTATTTTTATTCAGAAAAGAGGGGTAGCGTGGGTAAACTAGATGAGTATTTATCAAAAACAAATGAACGCTTATTAAATGACTTTAAGTGGGGAAGTCAGGGGTATGGTGAGTTCTCTGAATTTATGAATTTGGTAAGAAGTATGCATGTACAAAAAGAAGATCATAAAAATGAACTAACTAAAGCAGTAAAGATTAAAAGGGAGTCTGAACAAACGAGCTAGGTTGTTTGAGAATAGTTTAAATAAAATGTTGATTTCATTTAGAAGGGATAAACTCAATGAAAGAAATTGAATTTGAAGAAGTTAAGAAATTTGTTGAAGTAATGTCTCGGCAATTTAAATCGACCAAGGTGAGCAGAATGGCTAGTTGCTGAAGTTGAACGTTTAAGGAGGTTAAACCAACAATGAACAATAGTTTAGGGAGCAAGACAGATATTCATTTCTGTAATGGCTCACATATCGAGGCGGTTCAACTTATTAATAAACTAAGAGGATTCAATAGCAATTTCTTATGGGGACAAATGCAAGAAAACATTTCACAGGAAATTGAATGGTGGGGAGTTACTCTGACTGGAAATCAGAAAACCGTAAAAGCTTTAAGTGAGCTGATGGAAATAAACAAAGCACTGTTCGAGAACCTCTACAAAGTACAAACAGATACAATTGAAGAGCTTGTAAACAAACTATATGAACAGGTTCCTGACTATGAAAAGAAGTTTCTGAAGTATGTCAATGAGCAGCTACCTAATCTGAAAAGGTACTTACAAGTCGAACTACCCTATAGTGCTCAACTAATATCGAGCATTGAATATGAAATATACATATCCAGTGCTGAAATTGATTGCGAATACCCCTTTGATGCTAGAGGTTGCATTATTACTTTCTTTCAACGAATGCAAGAAATAATCGGTTCATACAAGGAGGATTTAAATGAAAAATGCAGAGTTTAAGATAACAAGTTTCTTAGAGGAATACAAAAGAAGAGACGAGATGCGAAGAGATTTCATCATTCATGAAGGCTACACCGCTATTGAAGAGATCATTAAAGAAGTTAATCAGAGGGGATCTCTAAATGAGGCTGATATTTATTATGGAACACCTAAGCCTCAACTAAGTTTCTCGGACGTTGAATTAGGTTACATGCTTACTTCAATGATGGAATATGCGACAAATCATGTAGGAAATCCAGTTGATGAGGAATGTGAATTTGAAAATAAGCTGGCTTATTTTGAGTATAAGGACGAGATTGTTCAAATTTTTGAAGTGTATGGCCAAGGTACTGAAAGCTGGTTTTCGAAACCAAGTGACGATACCGTTTATAAATTGAATAACACAGCTTACGGAGTGTATTTGATCCAGTTCGATGATTTCATTAATTACACTAAAAATAAAGATAGTGAGAGCAAAAAGCTTTCATCAAGTAGCACGATCTTAAATGACATTACCGGTGGTTACACAGTCGAAAGAGGTTCTAAGTAGATGATTGTAACAGCTTGGATTTTGTTGATAATGTTTGGTTTATTCGCTTTATCAGATTTGAACTTAACTGAAGATGAAACAAAGCATATCAAGTTCTTCATAATAATGAAATTTGTTTCTGTCTTTATAGCTGCTATAGCTGCAGGAGTAATTTGGGGAGGATTGTTTCAATGAAAAATGTAAAAACAATTGGATTACATATTGAAGGAGCGCTGTTTAACGAAGATGGAACTGAATTTACTTATGATGATTTCATAAAGCTAATTGAATCTAATGGGATTGAATTTTGCGGACAGACATGTGTCATCACAGACGAAGGTAAGCTCCTAGATGAAACAGGTAAAGAGATTGACAAGGATAAATGTAAAACATTTAAAGAAGAGCTAGATCACATGATAAAAATTAAGAATATTTTGTTTTGAATTATAGATAAAATCGGTCTTTTATTTAGAATAAAAATAAAATTAGTGGATGAGTTAAGGTGTTTATGAATTGAAAAGTCCAACTAATAAGCCAAAGAGACTTAACACTATTGAAATGCAAAGAAAAGCCCAAATCAAAGCGGTTAAGGGATTGTTAAGTCCTATCCTTTCTTTCCATCTTATTTTAGTGGATTCAGCAGTTTTATTCTTTGTTAATTGAATATATAAAACCACATTCAAACAAAGTGAAATAACGAGCGCCGGAACTAAATAAAGGTTCATATTAATCAACCTTTCTGGATTATTATCCTCAATTAACAAATGTAAGACCAATTTTAACACATACATATTTTACCTTCAATATAGATTAGGAGAGTGATTGATTGGGAGCAAACAATCAAGGGAAAGTTTTTGAAGCGAACATTGAAAAATCTGCAGCAGATCAAAAGTTGTTCTTCTACCGGATTAAAGATGTTAATCCAATGTTCTTGAAAAGGGGGGCAGCAGTATCAAAAAACAAATATGACTGTTTTTTGCATTTTAACGGATACTTGTTCCCCTTTGAGCTTAAGTCGACAAAGAACAAATCCATTTCCTTCAGCGAGAAGATTATAAAGCCGCAGCAGATTAAATATTTAAAGGAAGCAACACAATATCCAAACATAATCCCTGGCTTTCTGTTTCAATTTAGAGAGCCTGAGAACAAGGTTTATTTCGTACATATTGATGATTTCCTTACATATAAGAACATAGCTGAAAAACAGTTGGAACATACATATAAGAATAAAGTTAACAAGTCCAGTATCCCGATTGCGATCTGTGAAGAGATCGGTACAGAAGTGCGCTGGATGAAAAAGAAAGTGAATTATACATATTATCTAAACAAACTTTGCGATGATTTGATAAAGAAATCCAAGTTATTGGACAACCCACTCAGTTCATACATTGATGACAAGTCATCTAAGGGAGTGGTACATCAATGAGCAAAAGAAGAGAATGCCCAGAGAACTATAAGGTAACCACAATTATAAATAAGGATGTGGAAAATTGGGTTAAAGAGGTGATATCATCTAAGGAATTTTATGAATTTGCAGCTACTTTAATGTACAAGTATAAAAAGGCGTAAGACAAAGCGAGTATGCCAGTTTTTCCATGGTATACTCGTACTTATATACAGACATAAAAAATAAAGCAATATGGAGGTTATGTTCTATTGCTTATATTAAAGGGAGATCAAAAGCTAAGCACGGACAATATAATGCATTTGATTGGTAAAATAAATGCATTGATTTATGCCAGGGTTTCAACAACAGATCAAGCTAATAAGGGTTTTTCTATTGAATCACAAATAGAGAGATGTAAAGAAAGGGCTATATCTAAGTTTGGATATAAAGAAAGCGAATTAATTGCACTAGTTGAGCCAGGTGGCATGGGAGATGATCCGAACCGGCCAGCTCTAAATCACGCTTTATATTTATTAGAAAAAGGGCTAGGGAAAAAATTCATTGTATTACACCCAGATCGTCTAACTAGGGATAACACCTTACAGGGTGTGGTATCAAGAAGAATATGGGGTATGGGTGTTGATATAGAGTTTATTGAATTTGAAGTTAATCCTCATGATCCTGAATCAATGCTGATGTACAACATTCAAGGTTCAATTGCCCAATACAATAAGGCGAAAATCCATGCTAACTCAAAGCGAGGGAGATTGGCTAAAGCTAAGAAAGGGGAGTTCCCCTCATTTAAAAGGTTGTACGGGTACAAATTTAACACAGTTACAGATCTTCCTGAGTACAACGAAGAAGAAAAAGAAATTTTGCTTGAAATGAAGGATTTGCTTTTAAACAAAAAAATGTCCTCAAATGATATAGCTAAAGAGCTTTCAAGAAGGGGGGTTGCTGCTCCTAACGGAAAAACCTGGTATCAAGCGACTGTAAGTAGAATGCTACAGAATGAAGATTATACAGGTGATTTTTATTATGGAAAGACAAAAGTTGTTCAAATTAACGGTAAGAAAAAACAGGTGCCAACAAATAAAGACGAATGGATATTGATAAAAATACCTCCAATGTGGGACAAAGCAACACGAGAGCAAATTATTGAGCAATTAAAAAGCAACTTTAAGGGACGAAGTCGAGCGACAAGAGACTATTTGTTAAAAGGTAAAGCTAAATGTGGACGTTGTGGAGGGGCATGTGGCTCAGGAATAACCTCTAAAACTAAGTCCGGTGTTTATAAATATTATTCTTGTAGAGCTAAGAATGCAAAAGGATATCAGAATGGCAAGAAAGTTGTTTCTTGTAAAGGAAAGAATTGGAGAGTTGATATTGTAGACGGGGTTTTTTGGAACTGGTTTGCAAAACTGATGAAGAACCCAGAAGAATTTTTAGAATCCTTTTTAGAGGAAGCGTCTAATCAGAAGAAAATTGAAGAACTCAAGAAAAAGGTAAGTCGATTAGAAAAACAGCTAAATGAGATAGATGAAGAAATTGCAAATTACGTAATTCTTTTTGGAAAAGGAAAAATCAAAGAAAGCATGTTTGATCAGCTGTCTCAGCCATTGGAACAAAACAAAGAACATATTGAGAATGAGATTAAAATAATCAACTCACAATTGACTGCGAACAAACAAACTGAAGATAAGAAACAAAAAATGATTGAGTATATTACTTCGTTTTCTAAAATGATTAAAGAAGAAATTACAATAGAAGAAAAGCGGCAATTTATTGATTTCTTTATTGAAAGGGTTACTCTGTTTGATGATGATCATATGGAGGTTGTATGGAAAAGCTCTTCGCTCAACAACGAAAACAGCCATGTGGATTTTCTTAAAAGCGAGCAGGGAGGGGAGTTTAATAACTCGCATAAAAGATTAAACCGTATTCAAGCACATGGAAGACAAACAGCATGAATTCATTTTAATTCTTGCCGGATATTCACGGGAAATGGAGCATTTTTTATCATTGAATCCCGGTCTCCAATCCAGATTTCCCATCTCCATCGATTTTCCGGATTATTCTGTCAACCAGCTTATGGAAATTGCGAAACGAATGATCGCAGAACGGGAATACCAGCTCAGTCAGAAAGCTGAATGGAAATTAAAGGATTACTTAATGACAGTCAAAAGCACAACAAGTCCCATTAAATTCAGCAATGGCCGTTTTGTCAGAAATGTCATTGAAAAATCGATTAGAGCGCAAGCTATGAGACTTCTAATGGGCGACCAATACTTAAAAAGCGATTTGATGACCATTAAAAGCCAAGATCTCTCAATTAAAGAAGACGCCGCTGGCTCGGTATAGACCTCTTGCTGTGAGAGGTCTTTTTTTCTAATGTATTTCTTGCTTTTCGCAGGAATCGTTTTGTGGTATACACATGCAGGGTTTGGTATGATAATACTACTGCCCACAATATGCAAAAGAAAGGAACATCCATTTGAACGAACAAGAAATAAGACAGGAAAAGGCCATTTTAGTCGGATGTCAGCTGCCGCATATCACAGATGAGCATTTTGAAAATTCCATGGAAGAGCTTGCATCACTGACAAAAACAGCAGAGGGAACGGTATTGACCAGCGTCACGCAAAAAAGAAACCGGGCCGACGCAGCTACATATATAGGAAAAGGGAAGGTTGAAGAGCTGAAGGCGCTCGTTGAAGAGCTTGAAGCCGATCTCCTTATTTTTAATGATGAACTGTCACCAAGTCAGCTAAAGTCCTTGGCAACTACGATTGAAGTGAAAATCATCGACCGCACGCAATTGATATTAGATATATTCGCGAAAAGAGCAAGAACACGGGAAGGAAAGCTTCAAATTGAGCTGGCGCAGCTCCAGTATGCGCTCCCGCGTCTGACGGGACAGGGGATCAACCTTTCCCGGCAAGGCGGAGGGATCGGCGCGCGAGGACCGGGAGAAACAAAACTGGAAACCGACCGCCGCCATATTAGAAATCGCATTCACGAAATTAACACGCAGTTATCCGCCGTCATTCGCCATAGAAGCCGCTACCGTGAAAGAAGAAAGAAAAACGGTGTGCTGCAAATCGCTCTTGTCGGGTATACGAACGCGGGGAAATCAACGTGGTTTAACCGCCTGACAAGCGCTGACAGCTATGAAGAAGACCTTCTGTTCGCCACACTGGACCCTATGACCAGAAAAATGGTGCTGCCAAGCGGCTACAGCGTGCTCCTTTCAGATACGGTCGGTTTTATTCAAGATCTTCCGACGACACTGATCGCTGCATTCCGCTCAACGCTTGAAGAAGTAAAAGAAGCGGATGTGATTCTGCATCTGATTGATTCCTCAAATGAGGATTACGCAGGGCACGAAAAAACGGTGCTTCGCTTGCTGGAAGAGCTTGAAGCAGATGATATCCCGGTGCTGACGGCTTACAATAAACGCGATCAAAAGTTGCCTGACTTTATCCCGTCCGTTGGGAAGAATCATATCATGGTCAGTGCGAGATTTGAGGAGGATGCTGAAAAGTTTAAAGAAGCCATCCAGCGTTATTTGCGCCAAGAAATGTTAACGCCTTTTGAAGCGCAGGTACCGGCAAGTGAGGGCAAGCTTCTCTCCAGAATCAAATCCGAAACGATGGTTGACCGTTTTAATTTTAATGAAGAAAACGAACAGTACGACATATCAGGATTTGTACAAGAAGAGCAAAGTATCATCGGTGAATTGAAGAAGTATATGTAAGAAGGGAATACAAGGACATGTTCGAAACTTTAACACACGGAGATTTATTAAAAAAAACAGCAATGGAAGTGGAAACGGAAATTGCCGGCGTTCATAAACAAATAGAAGAAATCAGTGAACGCAATGAATGGAGAGTGCTTCAAAGCTATAGAAAACACAAGGTGAGCGACACTCATTTTACGCCGTCTACAGGATACGGCTATGATGACATCGGAAGAGATACACTTGAAAGCATTTATGCAGATGTGTTTGGGGGCGAAGCCGGGCTTGTCAGGCCTCAAATTATATCAGGCACACATGCGATTTCCATTGCTTTATTCGGTGTCCTCAGACCGGGGGACGAGCTGCTTTATATCACAGGCAAGCCGTATGATACGTTAGAAGAAATTGTCGGCGTCAGAGGCGGAGAAAATTCTGGATCGCTAAAGGATTTCCAAATCGGCTACAATGCGGTTGACCTGACTGAAGACGGAAAAGTAGATTACGATGCTGTCGCTGCAGCTATCAATCCGAAGACAAAGGTGATCGGCATTCAGCGCTCAAAAGGATATGCCAATCGTCCTTCTTTCTTAATTAGTGAAATTAAAGAAATGATCCGTTTTGTAAAGGAAATCAATGAAAACCTTATTGTTTTTGTGGACAACTGTTATGGAGAATTTGTAGAAGAGCTTGAACCTTGTCATGTAGGCGCTGATCTCATGGCGGGATCTCTTATCAAGAATCCGGGAGGCGGTCTAGCCAAAACAGGCGGGTACCTCGTTGGGAAATCTGAATGGATCGAGGCTTGTTCATATCGAATGACTTCACCGGGCATCGGCCGGGAAGCCGGAGCGTCGCTGTACTCGCTCCAGGAAATGTACCAAGGTTTCTTTTTGGCACCTCATGTTGTATCTCAAAGCTTAAAGGGAGCGGTGTTTACAGCCAGATTTCTTGAAAAACTGGGGTTCACATCTAACCCGAGCTGGGACGCGAAAAGAACAGACTTAATTCAATCTGTAGAGTTCTCCGACAGAGAAAAGATGATTGCCTTTTGTCAGGCGATTCAATATGCGTCGCCTATCAATGCTCACGTAACTCCTTATCCGAGCTACATGCCTGGATACGAGGACGATGTGATTATGGCAGCGGGCACATTTATACAAGGAGCAAGCATTGAATTATCAGCTGATGGCCCTATCCGCCCGCCGTATGTAGCGTATGTCCAGGGAGGATTAACCTATGCGCATGTGAAAAACGCCATATGCAGTGCAGTGGATTCTTTAATGGATAAGAAATTAATTTGAATAGTTTCAAATTTTCACTGAATTTCATGTTAAGAATCCTTACATGTTGTTGACACAAAATATAACATCACCTATAATGAAACTAAGTTAAGAAAAGGAGGAAATTGAGATGAGTGATAACATTCGCCGCTCAATGCCTTTATTTCCAATAGGAATTGTCATGCAATTGACCGAATTATCAGCAAGACAAATTCGGTATTATGAGGAAAATGGACTGATATTTCCAGCTAGAAGCGAAGGAAATAGACGATTATTCTCATTTCACGATGTAGATAAACTGTTAGAAATTAAACACCTGATTGAACAAGGTGTAAACATGGCAGGAATTAAACAAATTCTGGCGAAAGCTTCGGCTGAGCCGGAACAGAAACAAAATGAGAAGACGAAGAAACCAATGAAACATGATCTGTCTGATGACGAACTGAGACAGCTCCTGAAAAACGAGCTTATGCAAGCCGGCCGTTTTCAAAGAGGAAATACATTCCGTCAAGGCGACATGTCCCGCTTCTTTCATTAATCCGTTAGCAACTGTTTTGCTATATACATTTACCTTTTAGAGGAGGAGTTTTACGAAATGGCAAAGTATACAAGAGAAGATATCGTAAAATTAGTAAATGAGGAAAACGTCAAGTACATCCGCCTGCAATTTACCGACATTCTTGGAACAATCAAGAACGTTGAGATTCCTGTAAGCCAGCTTCCAAAAGCACTTGATAATAAGGTCATGTTTGACGGATCTTCTATTGAAGGTTTCGTTCGCATCGAAGAATCAGATATGTACCTGTATCCTGATCTAAATACATTTGTTATCTTCCCATGGACAGCTGAAAAAGGTAAAGTAGCACGTTTCATCTGTGATATTTACAATCCGGATGGCACACCTTTCGAAGGTGACCCGCGAAACAACTTAAAACGGATTCTGAAAGAAATGGAAGACCTGGGCTTCAGTGATTTCAACCTAGGACCTGAGCCTGAATTCTTCTTATTCAAATTAGACGAAAAAGGCGAACCGACTCTTGAATTAAACGACAAAGGCGGATATTTCGACTTAGCTCCAACTGACTTGGGAGAAAACTGCCGCCGCGATATCGTTCTTGAGCTTGAAGAGATGGGCTTTGAAATCGAAGCATCTCACCACGAAGTAGCGCCTGGTCAGCATGAAATCGACTTTAAATATGCTGGTGCAGTCCGTTCTTGTGACGACATCCAAACGTTTAAACTAGTTGTTAAAACAATTGCCCGCAAACACGGTCTGCATGCGACATTTATGCCAAAACCGTTGTTCGGTGTGAACGGTTCAGGTATGCACTGCAATCTATCACTCTTCAAAGATGGCGTTAACTCATTCTATGATGCAAACGCAGATCTTCAGTTAAGTGAAACAGCGAAACACTTCATTGCAGGTATCGTGAAGCATGCAACAAGCTTTACAGCAGTAACAAACCCGACAGTGAACTCTTACAAACGTCTTGTTCCTGGCTATGAAGCACCTTGCTACGTTGCATGGAGCGCGCAAAACAGAAGCCCGCTTATCCGTATTCCGGCTTCCCGCGGCATCAGCACACGTGTTGAAGTGCGTAGCGTAGATCCAGCTGCGAATCCGTACCTTGCCCTGAGCGTATTGCTTGCTGCAGGTTTAGACGGAATCAAAAACAAATTAGAAGCACCAGCTCCAATCGACCGCAACATCTACGTGATGAGCAAAGAAGAGCGCATGGAAAACGGAATCGTCGACCTGCCTGCAACACTGGCTGAAGCGTTAGACGAATTCAAATCAAACGAAGTGATGGTCAAAGCCCTGGGCGAGCACCTATTCGAGCACTTCATCGAAGCAAAAGAAATCGAGTGGGATATGTTCCGCACACAAGTTCATCCTTGGGAGCGCGAACAGTATATGTCTCAGTATTAATCTTTCAATCCCTTGGCACTATTGGTGTCAGGGGATTTTTTGATTATTTAACAATTTTAATAACTTAATATAAATCATAGACCACCCACAAAACACCCACAAAAAAACAATAAAAAATTACTCCATAATTGTGGAGATATAATCCTCGTAAATATTCATTGAACACACAGCATGAGTGCTACGGAGGGCATGACCAACCGTTGATTGATAGTAATAATGCGTCTGGAAGGTTGTATTTAGGTAAAAAGTATAAATTATATACTGGAGTTAACAAAACAAAAGATTTAAAAATGAAACTCAGGACAGAATATAATGTAACCCCTCATGTGGATTAGAAATCAGGAATATATTATTTGTTAAATCCTAGTATAGATTGATTGCTTCTGAATATTTTAATGTAACATAAAAATGGTGGAAAAAGCCCCTCTCATAGAGAGGGGCTTTTAACTAATTAAGGTGCTGTTCCGCAATTGACTTTGTATTCGTCCTCTGTTACTTTCTTTGAATAACAGAGATAAGGAGTTTGACCAGTTTCACTTTTCCAAGCATTAAATAACATCAAAGAATAAAGACTTCCTGATGATTTGTCACTTTCCCTTTTTTGAAGAATTGTGAAATAGCTTTGATAGGGGTATCCCATTTTATAGATTTCGTGTCTAATGGCTCCTTTTTCTGAAGAAATATTGAACAAAACTGGTGAAAGGGGAGGCATTAAAATTAATATGATTAATACTGTTGCTAAAACAGATAGCAATGTTTTGATCCTTTTTTTCATTTTTCCTCCTATGCGGCCTATAATGTTAGAAACTCTGTTTTTGGTGAAGAAAAAGTAGATACAGGATAATAATGCTTCCAAGAAACAAAGTCTTTCATCAGAAAGCAAAGTGGTATCTAAGACAAAAAAACTTCTACGCCTCATTATGGGAATGAAGGTGACGATTCGTCAAATATAAAGAATTACAAGCAAGAAATTGAAGAAAAATTAGGAACTGTCAACGCAACAAAAATCTGAATTAGAAAAGATCAACGGATCGGAAGTCTCTGCATCTGCATCTGCTGTAAAAGGATATAATCGTTGGAAAGCCAAGGAATACGCTGACAATTATGCTTTGTCTCCAAATGAAAATTATAAAAATGGAGACTGTACTAACGTTGTATCTCAGGCTTTAAGAGCTGGTTTAATGCCTTATTTCAAAGAGTGAAGCCTCATACAAATGCATGGATTAATGCAGGTTCATTTAGAAACTATATTTTAGAACCTGGCGGTATAAAAATGAAAGCCGATACCTTTCCTTTGTAACCCGGTGTTTCATCTTTTGTCATGACTGTTTCAAGCTACATCTCAAAAGTGAAAAATCACCAACGCCTGTTTTATTTTTATCACAACTTTAATGGAACTTTCCAAATTTAATTAGGTATAAGCCTTAGAGAATCACATAGCCATAGGAGGTAAATAACAATGAGTGAGATTTGGAAGAACAGTGACTATGATCCTTTTAGGTTAAAAGACATTAGAGAAGAAGAAATAAAAAAGATCGAAAAAAGTTGAAAATGAATTTGCCCGAAGCATATAAAAAATTGATCGTTCAACAAAATGGTGGATTGATTCATTTTAATGCATTCCCAACAGATCAGGAAACATCTTGGGCAGACGATCATATCGAAGTTGATCATATTAGAGGACTAGGAAAGGATCTGGGGATCTTAGAAAGTGAATATCTAATAAAAGAGTGGGGGCTACCACAAAGATTATTGTTAATACAGGGGGATGGACATAATTGGGTTGCATTGGATTATCGCCAAACTAATCAAAATCCACCTGTTCATTACTTTGACTTTGAATTAAATAATGACTTTAAGATTTCAGATTCATTTGGTGAATTTTTATCTAAACTCTATATACATGAGTACGAAGAGGTTCAGGATGACGAAAATGCAGATTTTGATCAAATTTATAGTATTAATTCAGATGATCCGGATGCTATTCAGAAGGAAGAAGTCGAAAAAATTCTTGCTAATAAGAACCCTATGGAGATTCATAGGATTTCTCTTTTTCCAATCCAAAGTGTCGAATACCTAAAGTGGTTGCTGAACAATATTAAACATAATGCCACAGGGACAGAAGGAGACATGGCTTTTGAATTGGCTGACGTATTGATGTCAGTCGTACATTATGGTAAGCGATAAGGTCGCCAACGTTATAAGTGCAAAGATGACTGTCATTTTTAATCTAAAGAACCCGATAGCTTAAAAAAGTTTTACTAAACTCATTTGGTAGATAGACCAAGCTATTTTTTTTTATTTTTACTATCATTATTAATAAACCATTTCTCAGCAAAATCCACTGCTTCTGTAAGTGAAAAAAGGCGACAATTAGCAGAACCCACTTTACCAACTTTCATATTATGTTCTGCTTCAAACGCTTGACCGACTTCTTGAAATAGTTCTTCTCTAAATTCAAGTTCTTTATATTCTTTCCATACTCTTTTACCTTCTACTATCATAGGTGCACCCCTGTTTATAATTTTTTGATAAGGAATTCTGTACTCAGCGAGATGGAAACAGGTACTACTATCAAAATCAGCACCTAATAGTAAAACATATGATTGACGTATATAAAGTTTCCCCAGAGGTGATTGTTCACCCAGTCCGAATTCTAAAGGATGTTGATTAAGGATTTTGTTTTTATGTTTTCCCCAAGCTATGAAAGAGTAGTTTGGGTGATTACTTCTTTGAACTTCTGGATAAGACCTGAATAACTCTACTATTTGCCCCATCCCTCTAGTAGTGGGGGTATAGTTAGAATTATAGGCTGGCATACTATCTCTAATAATATCCCACCACTCCTCTGGTACGGGAGGGTTTCCCCATTCTTTTGGATCAGATAATTCCACGGATTGAGAAGGCATCACGATGGTACCTTCTTCAGTAACAACATCTATTAATGCTTGAATTACAGCAACAGCCCCACCATTTACCCATCCTATAGATGATAAGGAGGAATGTACAAGTACGGTCATTCCTTTCTTTAATCCTAAAGCTTTCAAATCTTCTGTTATAGACTGTTTAGTTCTTGGAAAAGTTGTACTTTCTACTATTTTTTTCATTTAGTTCATCTCCTATCTATAACCTCTTATTAGATACTTATTAATTATAACTGTAAGTTTGCGACAATTAAATTTTTAGCAAATACCTTGATGAAAGGTGTTATGTTTTTTTATTCATCTACTTTAACTAACTGACCCGTTAATTTAAGTAGAAGGTTTTACAATCTCTCTATATTTAGTTTAACATAAATAACCAAGTAACCTTAGAAACCCATTTAAAACTACATTAAATATAAGAAACTCTGTTATCCATAATATTAAATCAACTAATGGTGCGTTTGCTACTCATTCCAAGCTTACCTTTGATTTTTAAGGGGAGAATTCCCAATTGCATTGTAGCCATTCCCAATGGATTTGGGGCAATATCAAAATCAACTTCTTTGATACTTTTAAATTCAACAACTTCAGTATCTGCAACGCCAAAAATACCGCCTTTCATAGTAACAAATAGAAGTTTCTTTTCAGTAATAACCATAAAACCAAATTTAGTAAGCTTTGGATCAGCAGAAGTCATATATAAAATCTTTTCCTTTTTTCCAACTTTTTTTAAAAGCTTTAAACGCATATTCATAAAACTTTCTTTCCGATTTAGGGAACTCTTGAATGAAGGACTCAAGATCTTTTAAGAATAATGGGTAATCTATGATTCCAAACTTAGAGTTTAATTTATGAGATTTTTGTGTCATCACTTATCTCCTTTTTTATCGTTCACATGCATAGTTGTCATGATCCCTATCCATTTTAGATTGGTAAGCAGGGTGAGAGCTAGGTACTCCATTCGGATACTTCTTTCTTAACTCAGTACAATTTTTAAACGTTTCTGTCTCTCCAGTTGATGCTGAAGAAGAGGAAGATGCATCCTTCTCACTTGAAGAAGTGTTTCTTGATACCTTTGGAGTTGTAGGCTGAGATGTTGCCGGTCTAAATGTTGTCGCTTTTTTAACCGCAGCATCTTTCTGTTTAACACAGCCATTAAATCCTTTGTAAGTCACATAACCATTCTTACTCCACTTATAAAAAGCTTATCTGATTTTGCCTCTTGCTCATCTTTCCTGAATTGATCTATGTATTTCGTATTTGGCTCATAAACATATGCTACTCTGGCTAATCCTTCTTTTAACAATGTTTCTTGAACAGACTTACCATCGACATAAACGTAAGCTAACAATCTCTCATATTTATCTCGGTGGTCACCTTTATCAAATTCTAATTGCGCATTTCGCCGTCGCTAACCAATTTTTTGTTTCTTTTAGATGCATCCTCACCGTATGGCTGAACACAAGAGTCTGGCTTTTTAGACTCAGGAGTGTCAACTAGTAAGTAACGAACTGTATCAACGTTCCCGTTGTATTTCACCTTAATCGTATCTCCATCAACAACTCTATCTAATGTAACATCTACCAATTCCTTATTGTATCTTTGCCTTAGATTTGTCAGCAGCCGTTTCCTGTTTAGCTTCCTTTGGTTCTGTCTGTTTGGCATCCTTAGAAACTTGTTTCTTTAGGTTCTGTACTGTTTTTTTCAGTATCATTTGAACCGCAGGCAGCCAATGATAAGCTTAGAGTGATTACAGCAAATCCTAATATTACTTTCTTCAATTTCTTATCCCTTTTTAGAATGTTTGTTCTCTAACTATATCGGTAGATCATCAATAATTATAATCCTGTATCCAATTATTGTGAATTTAGTGTGTTCTAAAATTTTGTCTTGTGATGAAGGCGACTATCATTATAATTAGTTTAGTTGAATTTTCATTTTTGATTTGCCTTACAAAATTAGATTCATATTCGCTTTTTTATCGAATAAAAATAATTGAAAAAATAAAATAATTTGGAAGATTTTTTTGTTATATTAAATATATAAACTCTAGATGATAAGAAAGGCAGGTCAAGAAATGAAATTTGAAAATGTTTTAGATTCAACATCCCAATATGGGCCACAGGGTCTTTTAGGAAGAGATGGGCTTCTAATATCTACTGGATATTGGGCAAATACTCAAGCGAATATTCTTACCGGAACGGGTTTGCCTGTGAGTAATGAAGAGCTGGAAACTTATTTGAACTTACCAGATAACGTTGAAATATCTCAAGATTTTCAGAAATTATATGATGTTTATAACGAATATAAACAGTTGTGTGACTGGTGGATGGAAAATTTATTTAGCTGTGTTCTTAATATGGTTAACGATATTAACAATGTTGGATCTTTTGCATCTGATATTATAAATAGTGAGATGAAAATAAGCTTACAAGTAATGGCTAACGATAGCAATGAACAAGGAAGACAAGAGGCTGCGAAGCAATTTCAGTCAACCTGTTTAATGCTTGCTAGTGAACTCAATCAGCATCCACAATATATAAAAATGGTTCAAAATCAATTAAATTTCCTTCTTCAAGGTGGTAACAACTGTATAGGTGTTAGACAATTGAAGAGTTCTTTTGAAAAAGGAATTGCTTCTCTATATTCACAATACAATGGTGAGAGTGAGATACATCATTCAATAAATATGTTCTTAGGATTAAAAAAATTATTAGGTACACTTGTTGAAAGACATGATATTAATGAGAAAGTAAAATTCAGATTTGATCTAGGCCCTTTATTTGGTTTTATTGTATCTGAAATATTAGAGTGTTCTGATATACAATCAGTTAAACAACAAATTGATCATTTTCAGAATTTGTTAAACAATATAGATGCACAACTTTCATTAGAAATAAAAGTTTTAAGTCTGTTTTTAAGCATCAATTTAGACTTGGATAATGTAATGGCCCAAGCAGAAAGGTCTATGGAGTTTATCGGACAAATTGAAGGCATTTGGCGTACTATAGTAAATCAATTTTATTCACTCGAACAAGGGATTGAGAATGAGGATATAAATAAGCTTTCTACAGATCTCGATAATGCTGCCGCCACTTGGGAAGCTGTTGCTAATAAAGCAAAAGAGTTTGTAACAAATTCATACCAAGGATAAAAGAAAAATAAGGGCCTTAAAAGGCTCTTATTAAATTTGGATTTATAATAGCCAAATTTAAATTGTAATCCCAAAAAATATTTAAAAGTCAGCGTAGGATTTAAGGGTATCTAAAAATTTACTGAATTCATAGTCAAAAGGAGAATGTTTTTATGCTTGGAATCAAAGTTGAGAAATCAAATGATAACTTAATTATCAATTGGCAGCTATCCAAAATTGAAATACCAATTAAAGAAATTAGCGATGTATTCCTTGATCCAAACTATGGAGGAGAGGAGAAAAGCGCAGTAAGGATTGGGCTTCCTTATGGATCAACAGATAGGATAGTAATTAAAACAGCAAATAACACTTACATTTTGTTCACCACTAATGCTGCTTCTTTAATGAATAAAATTGTTTCCTAGTATCACATTGCTGTCCTATTAGTAATGTTTTCATTGTAGCTGCGTGACATGGTAAAATCTAGATAATTGATGATAGGGGGAGGATATGGAAGAAGGCAAACTTATTCATTTGACACTGGCCGGTATTAAAGAAGCTATTTCGAAGTATGGCAATTTTCCAATGATTGAACCAGGCGGTTTCGTATTAGAAGATGCTACATTTGAATTTAAAGAACCCGCAACAGAAGGAGAAATTAGAAAATTAGAGTCTCATTTTAACGTGAGTTTACCGAAGGACTATAAGGAGTTCCTAGCTCTACATAATGGATTGGAGTTTCTTGATGGAATTGAAATACTCAGTATTGATGATGTTTTGAAATACAATGAAACAGAAGACCTTCCAGAAAAGTGTCTTTTGATTGGGTATCATTTTGATGGAAGATATGTTATAGATTCGAATAGATATGAAAAAGGGGACTTAGATTACTTATTTTATTTGGATTCGATTGATCATTTTGATGAAGCAGTAGATTTAAAAGCGAATTTTGAAATTTGGTTTGATCGGCTTTTAAGCTCAAACGGAAATAAGTATTGGGAAGTTGAAAGGAATATTAAAGCTTATTATGAAAACATAGATGAGTAAAGGACTCTAATTATAGTAAGAAGCCCACCATGGATTGACTTCTGTTCTACGGAAGCTCTTATCCAAAGGAATTAAATTCCCAGTCATATTTCCGCCGCCATATTCCCTTGAAAGTTGATGGTGGTTTTCAAAATTAGCCCAAGTTCTTTTGCCATATTTCTTATCGTACCAATTTCTATACGCTGTACGTTCTTTAGTTCCCCATTTAACTCTTTTCTCTTCTAGGATCTTCTTCCAAAAAACATGTGATGGTGCTAATAGATTTAATCCTGATTGTTCAAGTTTGCTTGAGGTATCAGTGATCTCTTTTTTGGAGTTGTTTTCACTGGATTGGAAATGAAGGTTTTTAAAGTTGATTCACTACTCTGTGAAACGGATAAAAGAACTATAGAGTACAAGGAACTAAGGTTACAAATGGTTAAGCTCAGAAAAACATTTAAAGGTGTAGCTGACCTAGATAATAGCGAGTTTCAGGTAAGAGTGCTAACAAAATCAAAGCGTTTTATCATGATCATGTCGGGGGTTACAGATCAATGGATTGATTTAATTGACATGAAGATTGCCTTCTTAAGCAGCATTTCTGCAAAACTTGAAGATGCTAAGATATCTGATGCTTACATAGAAGAAATCTTTCTAGAACATGAACTTGTAAATGCATACACAAAATCAAAATCCATTATGTCTGAACAGAAAAAAGCAATGAAAGACATACTAAACGACATCAATGATATTCTTCCCCTTGGAATATTCTCAACAGAAGACTTCAAAGACAAACTTTCTTTTGCAGATGACAAACGTAAAAAACAATCAATAAGCTAAACAAGCTTGATGAGGATTTAAAAACAGAATACGCTGAAACAGAACCAAACAAACTATTTATTCAGCAAGACTTTAAAAAGCTGCAGGAATCAATAGGCAAAGGAATGGACAACTCAAAGAGATTGAAATGAATATAGGCAATCAATTACCTTCAGATTAAAAGGACTTTTTGAAGAAATATGGAGGATGTTATCTAGAAAGTGAAAAAACAACAGATGAGATTGAGTATGACGTTTGCTATAAACCTATAGAGAAAGACCCTTGGATGGATAAGAACGTTGACACACAATTGCTAGAAGGTTTTTATGGTTTAGCGAACGATCATAACAGCCTTCAGAAAGCGATCGATACATATTCTGATCGCTTTCCTAGAAATATAATTCCTATTGCAAGCTCTGCAGGTGGGAATGAAATATGCAACATCGATAGTGAAAAGGTATGGTTTTGGGATCATGAATTAAGTCATCCAAATAAAGACTTTTTCCTGATTGCCATTACGTTTGAGGTGTTTATCTTAAGTTTAGTTGATGAATCAGTTGAAGCTGATGAAGAAGATGATGGAATTCTCTACATTGAATTAGATGATGACTCTCTAAACAGTTAAGCAAAGTATGGAGATAAATGGAGGAAAAGGTAAAATGGCAGTTACTTATTGGACAGGGGAAAATCTTACACTACGAGCGGTTCAACCTGAAGATATCGTTATATTTGAATCCTTAGATGATGAAATTCTACGTAATATGGACTCGCTCCATTTTCCTCGTTCAGCTAATAAAATGAGAGAATGGATAGAAGAACAATTGGAAAAAGATGATTTCCGTTTTATTGCAGTTGATAGAGATAATAATATCGTTGGTATGATTGAAACCTTTGATTGTGACAGGAAAAATGGTACCTTCGATTATTATCTGGCTGTATTTGAGCCATATAGAGGTAAAGGATACGCCAAAGAAATGATCTTGATGGTTCTTCGCTTTTTCTTTTTAGAGCTAGCCTATCAAAAAGTAAATATAACTGTATATTCTTTTAATAATCCATCCATGCGTTTGCATGAAAAATTAGGTTTCATGAAAGAGGGACAACTAAGAAATATCATTTTCACTAAAGGAGCTTATTATGATGGTATTTGCTTTGGGATGACAAGAGAAGAACTTGAACTGAATCATGGATAATATCACTTGGTCATCGATAAAGTCCTGTGTTCCAAATAAAATAATCGTTTTATCCATAAAGTAATAGCAGATGTTGGCGCACCTCGTCTCTGGTTACAGTGGTAATACCAGAAGGCTGACACCTGTCCTAAATCAAAAAGGACTATTTAATGGAATGATATATGTTAAAATTAGAGAAAATCAAATCATAAATGAAGGAGGCTTAAATATGTCTACAGAAATGATTTCCATAGTAGCTATAGTATCTATAGTTATATGGAGTGCGGTATCCCGAGAGCTAGTAAAATCTTCAAAAGAGAATGGTAAAGGGAAAAACGGACGAAAAATAATAACTTTAATGTCTGCCGGTACCCTATCAACACTACTTCTGACCATCTCACTTTTTCAGAATATTCATTTTTAAAAAATACGGTTTAGCTGGCAATGAGAAATAACTCAAAATAAAATGACAGCAAGTGATACATAAATAAACAGCTGCATCAATTAGGTGCAGCTGTTTTAATCTACATCGATTTTATCTCATAACTGTTGATTCTACTGTTTCTGTCGTCCTCGGTCAGTTCTCTTTCCTCCCAGTATACATTATAGACGTATTACAGTCAGATTAATTTCTTTTCTGATTCTTGTCCAATTTGCAAATTGTTTCATAGCTTCCTTAAACAGACCGAAATAAACAATCAGTGGCTTTTCTTTCATGAAAGCGAGGATGGTCATCCCGAAAAAACTGCCCATCCAAGGGCTTGCTCGTTGTTTAATCTAAGTAGACCTAACCTTATTTGTATAGGATCTTCCAAATAATCTGTGGATGAGGTGTGTTTTTTTCCTCTCCTTGAAAAATCCTTCTTTCAATTCTGTTATTAATTTAATAATTATTATACTATTTTCCCGCTTGACTTTTTTACTGTAGCCTTTTAAAGTATGGAATGTTGCTTAGACTGTGTTTAACGGCTTTGATATTGAAATTAGAGGTGGCTACTTAGATGAAACAAAATGGAAATCCTTGGGCGCTATTGCCACTAGTATTATTTGTAGGGCTTTTTGTCGGCTCCGGTGTATTGACTGGAGATTTCTATAAATTGCCAATATTGATTGCGGCTATTATAGCATCTGCTTTTGCGCTTTTATTTAACCAGAAGCAATCGCTCAATCAGAAAATAGAATGGTTTGCTTCCGGTGCGGGACATCCTGATATCATTATTATGGTTATCATCTTTATATTAGCAGGTGCTTTTGCTTCTGCAGCTGAGGCGATGGGAGCGGTACACTCAACCGTCAACCTTGCTTTGAGCATTATTCCGCAGCAGTTTATACTGCCAGGGCTTTTTATCATTGCTTGTTTTATTTCTGTTTCGATGGGAACATCAATGGGGACGATTGCAGCAGTTACTCCAATTAGCGCCGGTTTGAGCGGAGAACTTGGCTTGCCCACTGCAATCGCTATTGCAGCTGTTGTCGGGGGAGCTATGTTTGGAGATAATCTTTCTTTTATTTCGGACACAACCATCGCGGCAGTACGGTCACAAAAAACACAAATGATGGATAAATTTAAAACGAATTTTTTGATCGTTTTGCCTGCTGCTATCATAACTGTCATTTTATTATTTTTTATACCGACAGGACATGTGGGACATATCGGAGCTGAATCCTACAGCTGGTTTAAAGTACTTCCTTATGTTGCCGTGTTAGTCTTTGCGTTAATTGGTTTTAATGTGGTGGCTGTCATTTTTGGCGGATTGATCTTAACAGGAATTATAGGGTTTGCAAGCGGCAGCTTGACGCTTGAGTCTTACTTTAAATCAATTACGGATGGAATTGCCGGAATGTCTGATCTTATTATCCTTTCCATGTTAATTGGCGGAATGGTCGGCATTATGAAACAAAACGGAGGGATCGACTTTTTACTGGGGTTTATTTCTAAAAGAATTCGTTCGAAAAAAGGTGCTGAAGCCGGTATTGCCGGATTGGTCAGCGTTACGAACCTAGCTACTGCCAATAATACGATTGCTATTATTGCAGCTGGGCCGATTGCCAAAAATATCTCTGATGAATTTAAAATCGACAATAGAAAGTCGGCAAGTATCTTAGATATCTTTTCTTGTGTGATACAAGGCCTAATTCCTTATGGCGCGCAGATGTTATCGGCCGGGAAGTTTGGAAATATTTCACCTGTCAGCATCTTGCATTACTCTTTCTATCCTGTTTTAATTGGGATCTGCGGCATCCTAGCCATTATATTCGGATTACCAAAATTCACAAGAAATACGAAATAATGATAAAAAAGGTACCAAACGGTACCTTTTTCTTTTTTAATCTATAATTCGTCAAAACATATAGAAATGTTAAAAAGGAAGATAGAGATTGTAATAAAACAAGCTTTCATAATTTATTATGTTGAGGGCACTAGTGGGTGAATAACCAGTCCCTCTCGGCCACACAAAAAATAACAAGGGTGTTGTCGCCCTTGTTATTTTTTGTGTCTTTAGATAGGAAATAGTATTACCAACATTTACATCGAACTTTTGTTCCTGTTTATATTGAATAGAGAACATTCGTTCTGTTAATATTAGTTCAATAAAGGAGTGAGCCTAATTGCTTAGAGATCGAGGGACAATCAAATGGACATCAATGATGCTCCCAGAACACTTAACACAGCTTAAACAAGACTTACTTGATGTATCAAAAATTGAAAAGCCGTCCTTAGACGCTCAACAAATTGAAGAGATGGATATTATCGTCTCTGAAGCGCTAGAATTTAATAAAGAGCTGGTATTGAAGCTTTTTAACAACGGGTTCGTTGAAAATGTTACCGGCAGAGTCCATTACATTAATTTTGAACAACAGAAGCTACACGTTAAAGATCAGAACGACAATACAGTCTATATCAACATGAATAACATCATAGGAGTCACATACAATGATTGATTACTCACAATTTCCACGTAAAAATATACTTTGTGTCGATATGAAATCCTTTTATGCTTCTGTATCGGCTGTCACAATGGGTTTGAACCCCTTAACATGCTATCTTGCTGTTGTAGGGAATACGGAGAGACAGGGAAGTGTAGTATTAGCTGCATCTCCTGCACTTAAAAAAGATTTTGGAATCAAAACAGGATCGAGACTATTTGAGATACCTGAAGATCCAAGAATACACATTGTAAATCCGCAAATGAAGCTTTTCATCAGAGTTTCGACTGAGATTACAAAGCTGTTTTACAGATTTGTTCCTGAAAAATGTGTCCATACGTATTCAATTGATGAATCTTTTTTAGATGCAGGAAAAGAAGATCCTGAAGAAATGGCCAAAGCAATACAAAGCAGCATGTGGAGAGAATTTGGGCTTATGTGTACAGTTGGGATTGGTGACAATATGTTGTTAAGTAAGCTTGCACTTGACCTGGAGAGTAAGAAAACAAAGAGTGGTATTGCACGTTGGAGATATGAAGATGTGCCAAATAAACTCTGGAAGGTTCACCCGTTGTCTAAAATGTGGGGAATAGGGGGGAGGATGGAAAGAAACCTGAACCGAATGGGGATATCAACTGTAGGTCAGTTAGCCAAATTTCCATTAGAGCTACTTGAGAAGAAATTTGGAATAATGGGGAACCAGTTGTATTATCATGCTCATGGAATCGATTTATCTGAAATAGGAGCTCCACTGATGCAGGGTCAGATTAGTTTCGGTAAGAGTCAGATTTTACTGAGGGATTATACAAGGAGAGAAGAGATTAAGGCTGTTCTGTTAGAGATTTGTGAGGAAGTCGCAAGAAGGGCGCGTACACATAATAAAGTTGGCCGAACAATCAGCCTTGGAATTGGATACAGCAAGGATGAGCTTGGTGGTGGATTCCATCGATCCAAAACAATTGATCTTCCCACAAATATCACGATGGATATTTATAGATGCTGCTTGATGCTTTTTCATACGTTTTACTCGGGTAAGACTGTGCGAAGTATCTCAGTCACACTTTCAAATATTGAGGATGATGTACATCAGCAGTTGAGTTTATTTGAAGTGGATAACGAGAAGAGAAGGAAGCTTGGGTTCGTTATGGATGGAATTAGAAGCAAATACGGATCGAAAGCGATACTAAGAGCAGTTTCTTACACACCTGCAGGAACTGCGCTTCACAGAGCTGGGCTTACTGGTGGACATAAATCATAAATATAAATACTGGATTATTGAGATGCACCGAGCCAAACTCTGGTTCTTCTTTAATTTAAAAGTGGGAGGCCGTACAACCATAGGAGTGTTATAAGAACAGTGGCCCAATTACTTAATAGGACAATCACCTATGCAACACTTTTGCAATAGTCTATTGAAGTTAGGAGGCTATTGTATGACAAACTTAATTAGAGGTAGTGAAGACGTTTGCCAAGAATGTCTTTTACCTTGGCAAAGGGATGCACTGAATGCTTTTCGTAACAAAATGAAAGACAAAGAACATCTTTTTCCATGTATTCCAGCTACTCAATCTTTCTCACTTGGGCATCTCAGGTATGGATTTGTAGGCCAACCTCAAAAAGATCAAACATCCCTAGAACTAGCCAATTTACTAAAAGAGTTCACGATAAACTGTAGGGATTACGGAAAGTATACAACGTTGATTATATTCTTTGACACACCTCAAGATCTTATTAATAACAGCAGCGTAGAGGATTTTGAATCATTGTTCTGGGAGCAACTTAACAAGTTACATGACCTAGATGAGAAGGATTGGCCCATTCATATTCCTCAAAATCCATCAGAACATGAATGGGAATACTGTTTTCATGGGGAACAGTATTTTATGTATTGTGCCACCCCTAAGCATGAAGAGAGAAAGAGTAGGCATTTTCCTTATATGATGATGGCCATTACTCCACGTTGGGTTCTTCAAGAATTTAATAAGAACGAAAAATACGCTAAAAAAATTAAAGAACAGGTAAGAAAAAGAATTACTAAATATGATACCATTTCCATTCATCCTGCTTTAAACAGTTACGGAAATGTAGATAATCACGAATGGAAACAGTATTTCCTAAGAGATAATGATACAGAACTACCTAAATGTCCATTCTTAAGAAGCTTAACTGACAAAGAAAATAGAAACTAGTTTTCTCATTTTTGAAATGAATTTTCAAAAGTTAGAACAAATTATCAAGATGTGCAAAACATTTTATAAAAATTTTTCTGTTTTTACAAATGTATACGTTCGAAGGCAATCCGGAAGCTTTACAGAAGTATGTGATCGGCATTCACATTACAATCATAAGAGCCTGGCTAGAGTGCGGCAGCAGGCTCTTATTTTGGCATTATTTTTTTGTATAGCGCACCCAGTCGTAATGAGCGTATAGCGGTGTCACACCATTGTAGGAACCGAGCCATTCATCTACACCCGTACCATTCCACAAGTTCATCATGATCTTACCAGGTGTTGTCGGAATTTGGTTTGTCGCAGTATGTTTTAATTGCCCATCGACATACCATTTAATAGAGTTTGGCTGCCAATCGAACGCATACGTGTGATAGGCGTTGGCAGCATCAAATCCGAGATCCACGAGCTTCTCATGGTTTCCTACACCATTTGTATAATAGTTAAATTGAACCTTTGTTGTGTCTTTTCCTAAAAATTCGATATCAATCTCATCCCAAGGAGTTCCATCTGTTGGACCTGTGTAAGTGAAGAACGATGAAACAATTCCTACGTTTTTAGCTGGTTTCATCCTGACTTCATAAAGTCCATAGCCATATGTTTGAACAGAGCGGTTTTCCCCGCAGTCAAACTTGTTATAAGATGGACTTGTTAGCGCCAAACGCATTTCCCCTAATGACGTCATTGATACGTTATTTGCACGCCAAGTGCAGTTGAACATATTTCCATTCGAATAACCATTTGCTTTTTGCCAAAATCCAGAGTTGTAGCCATTAAAAGGGTCAAAAAACGATCCACCTGTTTGAGCCGAAGCAGTAGAAGTGAATGCAGACAAACTCATAAACAACCCAGTGACAAGAAGCAACAACACTCGTTTCATACGATTAGACATGTTGGTATCCCCTTTCTTTTGAAAGCGTTTTCTATGTCGATCATACATGATTCTTTTAAAGGGGAACATCGGTCAAAATAATGATAATAACAATCTTCTTACTAGAATCATGTAAGTACGAAGTATCTCAGTTATTCTGTCTAATATTGAAGATAACTCTAATAAGTAAGCGGTCTGTAATGGATGAGATAGAAACAAATATGGATCGGAAGCGATTCTGAGAGCAGTTTCTTATACACCTGCAGGAACTGCGCTTTAGAAAGCAGGTCTAACTGGTGGACATAGATCGTAAAAATAATCCCTTCAAAATTTGAAGGGGGAATGATACATATTTAAGAAGTATGACCTCTACTAGCAACTTCAAATGAATGTCCGTCAGTGGAATAACCAATACTTGCTGTATGTCCTCTGCGTGCTTCTTGGACATCTTTTTGAGTGTTAGTTAAATAAATGCTTACAAATCCAATTAAAACAATGGCTAAAATAAAGACAGATGCATCTTAAGTTTCATAAAGACAATCCCCTCTCTGAATTTGTTTACGGGCATAAAGCACTTTCTCATAATAAGCAACAGCCACTTTATGGTCTTCTTTTTCATTGTAATACTTCGCTGCATCTGCTGCTAAATCCTCCACGTCTGAAAACATTGACTTTAATTCTAAATAATTTAGAATCGAATCTAATTTTCCTTTGTCGTTATCTACATATAGGGCATGAATGAATTCAAACATTTTGGCCATGATCTCATCGTTTAAATCTTCGGACAAAGACAGACCATGTGCACACCAAGAAATTCCCTCGGAATGATTTCTCATTTTAAATGTGGTTTTTGTCAACATAAGTAAGATGTCTAATAAACGATTTGAGTGCTCATACCCATTATCCTGGTATACTCTAATACCCTCCTTAAAGTACTCAGCCGCCTTTTCATAAGCTTCCTCAGCAAATGAACATAAGCCAAGATTGTACAGAGATGATCCGATTAATCGTGACATATCGATTTTTCTTGCTTTATCTAGAGCATCTTTAAAATGAGGGATCGCTTTTTCAGGGAAGTCCATATCCAAATAGTTTAGACCGATGACAAATGAGCATTGAATAACTCTTACAGTGTAGTTTTCATGTGCTTTATAACTATCGATTGCTTGAACAATGTGATGCATCGACATATGAGTTTGCTTCATATGATAATAAATTTCTGCAACTTTGTAGTGGAATTCTGCTCGTTCAATCTCATCTGCAACAAGTGATAATTTTCTCTCGGCTTGCTTATAGAAGCTTATGGCATTAAGATATTCGTATTGTTCAAATTCATACATTCCACGGAAAAAGTTAAAATAATATTCAAGAATTCCTTTCAAATCAGTTTGAGGACTTTCGATCTTTTCTAATAAATCTGAAATTTTAGGGAGTTCTTCGTTCATTGTTTTTGGTTCAAGGTAATCCAGCATCAATTGATGGCGAAAACACATGAGAGAATAGTAAAGCAATAAATCTTGGTCTTCCTTCATATGTCTTATTTCTTCCTCGACCTCAGCTTTCAATATTTCCGAATCTGGGACACTAAACAATCTTATGTATTTATACCACTCATTTATTTTCACTCCGACCGACATTAGAAGAAGAGATCATCTGCTCCAACACAAGCCCTCCTATATGAAATATCTAAATATGTAATATTTTATCATATTTAGATGAATAAGGAAGATCAATGTTATCTTAAAAACGAAAAAATACCCTCCTCAATTAAGAGAACGTAGGGGTTTATTGTGCAGATTCGTAATCCATTGCTTGTTCACTGTCAGAAATGCCTTGAGTTGTGGGGTCAACCACAATTCCCATTGCAATTAAAAAAGTTAGAAGTGCATTAAATTTCTCTGTCAAATTGTCAACAAATACAATCAAGTCATATATCGTACACGAATAACATGCTTATCGTAAAAATTAAAAAAGAGTTTAAAAAGGCGATAAACATAAGGATATATGCTAATTTGATTGGTGAATAGGGATTAAACGATCGTAAAACATAAGAGAGAGTAGAGGGAAGTGGCTGCTTTAAGTAAATATTGAAGAAATAGGAGGAATTATAAGAGAGAAAAACATTGGCACTATACGGTTTTACGATAGCGATTACGATGTAGAATAGGGTGATTTTTTTGAGGCGGAATTAGGAAAATGAAAATTTGGGTAGGGTGTGGAATGAAAGTGCTATAGGCACGTTTGTTTGTTTTTGAGTATTTAGATGTAAATATGCCCCCATATATTTGGTAGTTAAATCTCCATATAATAGCTCTTATACCTGCATTTTAGTTAAATATAATGGATATGATCTGATGTTTTATGAGTGCTTATATAAATGTGAAAATCAAGAATGTTTTTTAAAAAAACAAAATGATTTCTGGCTTGAGTAGAGTTTTCGTAACAGGAAAGATGAAAACGAACACTTATTTTATACTTTTATAAGAAATAGTTGTTCTGATGAAGCACTGCATATATTCAATCTTGTCTTTAATAATGAAGATGGAGAGTCCATCGTTTTTCATGTATGGAGGCTTGTATTTTAAAGACGAACCTTATACAGCAATCACATCAATGGTATGATCAATTACTTATATTGCAGCTAAGGGTGAATCAGTCGAGACCATTGAGGATCTCAGCGAGTAACAGAAAAGAAGGAATTAGGGAAAGTTGATATTGCATTTGATTTCTTACTTATGAGACCACATAGTGGAAAACTTTTCTTTTTAAATAAGAATAATAGAAGGGAGCAGCTCCCTCTCTAATGGCTAAAGTTTACGACCTTCATAATATGCTGTCCAAGTTCCATCGCTGTTTTTATTGATTCTTTTCAGGAACCAAGTGATTCCTTCCGCATCGGTATGCGTATTAATAAAGATGCCGGAGTCATTTGTTTCTTCTTTTGTATAAAGTTTAGCTTTGAAATCACTTGAAGCAACACTATTATTTTCAGAATGTGCACCATCTGGACTAGCAGCAAAAGCAGGGACAGCTGATACCAGCAAAGCAAGGGATAAAGCAGAACCAGCTAAAACTTTTTTCATTCTCATTTTAAACACTCCTTTTGTTTTTTAATACACTTGTATTTTTACATGTAATACAAAAATATCCAAGGGATTTTTTGTTAAAATTTGGTGAACTTCGTTTAAATATATAAATCCGCCCAGATGCCTGCTGCTCTAAATGCGGCTGCACAAGGGTGTTAAGGAGGAAATAGCGTGAAAATAGGAGGATCTCCTCAACAGAAAGTAAACCATGTGCATTATGCTTTAGAAAACTGATACATATAAAATCTATGAACAATCCAACATAGCTATAAAATTTCTCTGTGTGATACAGAAGATAGAAAGTATTTTCACAAAGTAGATATGAAAAACATGGCTTCATTCGTTTTAAAAACGATCAAAAGAGATGTATAGGAGGATGCGCAATGAACACAGCATTCAGAGTATGGGACGGCGAGCATATGCATTATCGGGATGATAAAGGAAGGAGCCTAACCATCGATGGTGAGTGGGTATTGCGTCGTCAGTGTAATGGTGTTTTGGTTTGTGTCACCAACAGCTCTACAGCGGCACTTATGACGGAAACTAATCAAAGAGTAATATGAAAATAATGTATGCGGGTGAAATCGTCAAGCAGAAGGAAACGGAGCTATGGAATCCATACAGGGCGGGAACATTCATCGGAGAAATAAGATTGCTGGAAGGCTATGGTACATCGTTAACGAGAAAAAGAAAGAAGCACGTCTGTTATTTTCGAAGACAGCAACAAACAAAATTATCGGCGATATTATCAAAATCCTGAGTTATTGAAGGGCGCGGTCGAAGATATTATTTGTCCTAGCTGCGGCGAAAGTGAATTAGAACTATGGGCATATGGATATTTACAAATGTTCTGAATGCGGAAGACGATGAAGTTAAAAAAGGGAGCCAGAAGCCCCAAATTACGATCTTATATTCGTACACCTTCGTAGTGGCCAATCCAATGTCCTTCCGAGACTATTGTAATACTTTTTAAATCCAGCGGATTCCGTCTTTTTCAAATGTGTTGGCAAAAATACCTGTAGTGCTAGGCAGATCCCATGTGATAGCTTGAGCTTTAAAATCATCACTTACAACAGTTGCTATTTTCTGATCCGGGCTTGTACTTGCAGCGAACGCTGGAGATGCTGAAACAAGTAAACCTACAGATAATGCGACACATGTTAATGCTTTTTTGTAACTCATGTAAAATCCCCCATTTCTATAGTTTTTTTCTACAACCACATTATATGGTTTTGTGGATTAGGGAAGCGAAATTGTTTCCATATATATATGGAAATTGTGTGTCGGTTAATGTCATTTGGATGTGGATATTAAGATGTTTATAGAATTATTTCTATTGAAATCTGTAAGGGGGGTTTAATGACGATTACAGTATGAATAATAAGAAGCTATAGCGATTTTTGATTTTCACTTTGGGATCACATGGTCAACAGATAGAGGAAGTACTGTTCCTTAAAGACAATCTCCTTATTTCAGCTGAGTATAGGATACATTTAAACCTATAAAGAATAAAAATAAAATAGATGTGGATGGCATATGAGTGATAAAGACGAATCTGCATAGCAACTACGTAAATGAGATTATTGGTGAATATTATGCTGCTAAAGGATATTCAGTCCAGAGCATGGATCGTCAGGAAAATGGCCAACTAATTATTGTTGTGCAGCGAGAAATAGAGGAAATGGAACCTGAGAAAGTTGATATTGCATTTGATTTCATACATAAGAGACCAATAGAAAGGGGCACTTAGCATAAAAAAGGAAAAGAGTTAAAATTCTTTTCCATGAGGTGTTTTCCTTAACCGATTCGCAATAAGCTTCATTAAGTTTACTGCAATAATACCAAAACAATGATCAAAGCGATCTCAAGTAAGATGAAGGAGTTGATAAATACCTAGCCTTAGAGCTATAAAGATTGCTCCTAAGACAATTAGAGATTTTTTAGAGAAATCCTCTGAATAGGTAGCTGCTTTAAATAATGAATTTGAAAACGAAACAAGAGTAAGGGTTTGATTCGAAGGCAATCGCATAAAAACATTTGAAAAAGAAACTGTTAGATACTATACGACAAGCTGAACAAGTCTAAATTAAAAGATAGTTTTTTAACTAAACATATAAGGATGGATCGTTATCGGAAAAACACACGTATCGATAACGATCATAGAAGGATGGTTTAGTTTCTATGGCGGCGTCTTTCTTCGAAGTGATCTGGATACTCATTCTGTTTTGATTTGGACTTGAATATAAACCTTACAGCAGCTAGTGTATAATCCATGACTTTATAAAAAGTCCAATTCGCAAAATAATTCAGAAGAAATCTCATTACATTTCACGTCCGAGACAAAATGTACAATCTCTTGAAAGGCATAGTATGAAGTGCCGTTCATTATTAAAAAGTGAAATGAAATATAGGAAACTAAAAAGGACTTAAAAAAATCACATTAGATTACATCGTTTTATTGTTGTCTTTTGGATTCATCCTTCAACTTCTGCGCATTGTAACAGGAAGCTTATAAGCGTCAATCGCTTTTCATCTAGCCTTCCTCGAAAATTCTCGGTTCTTCGTTCTGCAGGAGGATGATCGCTTTATTACCTATGAAGAAATTGTTCCAGGAACAGGAGCGCTGTTTGTGATCTTTTTTATGTTGCTTATTGTCGGTACGCTGCTATTAATATCTGTTGCAATAACTCGCCGAAATGCTATTCAATGGTTTAAGAATAAGAAAGATACCCAAGGTGTTTGATTTCTGAATAAAACAGCAGTTTTAATGAGACATAAATCTCTTGGCACAATAAAGGGAATAGTACGGAGAGATTGCCATGAAAATCTTAAACTTTATAACAGAAAGATTAAAATCAAAGATGTTGGAATAAGCCTACTCTGACAAGGGATAAAGGCACTTGTTATACAAGATGAAAAACCAAGTAAGCATGCTGATGAAGGGCGTGCTCTTTTTGAGGCTTAAAAACTGGGTGGATATTATATTAATAAAAAAATATTTCACTCTGATATGCACATGGATTACTAATAAAGTGAAATAAATACATACTTTACTGAAAATAACTTTCGTGAATATAATATTATTTGAGTGTTCTTTTTGTTGTGCAGGACAGAAAATTAAAAAATGAAGGAGGGATGGTTAACAGGTACTACTGTGTGAAATGTTCTAAAACCATTAAAAGTTCATATGAGTTATTGGTGTTCGATCAAAAAAATGATCCTTTTATGCCTCTTACAGAATATTATGCAGACTGTGTAAAAGATATTCTGTGAACACTGCTAAGTCATATTTAAATCGGTTAATGACATGGGTGGGAGTGGCAAGTACCAATCAATTACTTGAGATGAAGTGGGATAGTAATCCTGAGATGGTTCGTGTGGCAGTGGAGTATTATTTAATGGATAAGTTGGGGTGTAAAGTTGCTGCGGAGGACTCTATTTATATGAAAACCTCACTTACAAGAGTCCATTAACTGTAAAGTCCTTTCTTTCTGCAACGAAATCATTTTATAAATTTACTTGTAGAGCAAGGCTTTATAAATTTGATAACCCTTTAATTGATATTCAATCAGTTATTAATTCGGCATATTTTAATAAAAGTGGAGAACATTTAGATGCTCCACGGATGCCGGAAATAAGTGGTACAGAGGAACCGATTTCCTATAGAAAGATCACTGATTCGTATTTCAAAATGGGGGCAAGTGAATGGGAGCCGCACATAATTAATGATTCATATCTTCCGGAGGACATGCAGTAGGTTGGACACTCCGAGAAAGAATTGTTACCCTCATGCTTTTCGAGACAGGTGCCAAAGTATCTGAGGTTGTAGAACTTTTGATTGGAGATTATCGAAAAGCAAAAAGAGAAACGGAAGCAATGACATTTAGCAAGGGAAGTTATGGAAAACGTGTGAAATACATTCAGTTTAGTCCGAATACAGCAAAATTATTGAAACATTATATAAATCATGAACGCATTAAATACACTAAATGTTCTAAAAAACTAAATGACTTGAATGATAATGTTCTAATTTTTGTAAATTTTCGCGGAACAGGTTTGAAAAGAGAAGCATGGTTTTATCATTGGAATAAGGCTATGAAATACAACGGTCTAAAATTAAATCTCCATAAAGCAAGGCATTGGTTTGTTACAACCAGAATGAAAATGATTTACGAGAGGGCAAAGGATGAAAGTGAATTTCATAGGTATAAAGAGCAGCTGATTGTTTATATGTGGCGTCACCAGGATACTGTTAAAGCTTATGAACATTACTTTAATCAAGAAGAAGTGCGCCTCATCCAATTAGATATGCATGAGAAAACGAAACATAAATGTACATTGGGACTGTTGCAGCCCATCTATGCTAGCATTTCTTTTTCCCTGCTCCCTGATATTTGTAAAGAAGAGGAACTTACTCAGGCAAATGGATTATTAGATGCTACCATTCGCCTTATGAGCTTTATAGCTCCCGAAGCTACATCTTTGTTACTACTAGTAAGTCCTATACATTTTATGTATGTATTTTCATCTATTATGTTCTTTATCAGTTTTCTTTCACTATTACAGATTCCTATAAGAAGTACAGAAAAAGTGGCTACCTGGTCAAAAAGGTTTTGGTGGGCTGAAATGAAGACAGGATACGGTATATTCTTCAAGTATCCTTTTCTCTTAAAATTGTCTCTTCTTTCCTCCACCGTCCAGTTTGCAGTAGGAACAGCAATGGTTATTGGTATTCCGTTTATAAAAGGAGAACTTAACGGTCACTCATGGGAATATGCCATCTTTTCTGGTGCTTTCCCAATCGGCTATGCACTCGGAATGGTCTTACTTACGCGGGTTCCTAAAACACCTCAAACTATGTATCTTGGTTTAATAGGAGGAGGTCTCTCCTTTGTCCTATTATTCTTTGTTCATTCCATACCGTTAGCTTGGATATGTGAGTTATTCGGAGGGGATTGCTTTTCCACTTTTTAATGCTCAAAGTGCAGCCGTTTTTCAGCGTGAAGCTCCTAAAGATCGCCTACCCCAACTTAGTGCTGTACGTTTGCTCTTTCTCCGAATTACTATGCCAATAGGCATAGTGTTCGCATCGTCATCTTTCTTACATATGAATATAAGGCAGACATATGGAATTGCCGGTTTAATAATTATCTTACCAGGATTATTCTATTTATTTTCTTCACTGTTTCAAAGCAAACTAACAGTGAAGAAAGAGAAGAAGACAAGTTGATTACAAGAGTAATGTTTTAAAACAATAATTCCTCTTGAGTAGGTAGTCAGTTGATATTCTCTACCTACTCTTATGTCTATATTTTTTGTTGCTATCCAAATTTAAATCAAAAATCTTAATAATCTATTTCTTAATATTGATATAAGCACCCTCAATAACAGTTATTTGGTAAATATTGTATCACCATGACCCATTTTTACACGTATCTCGGCTGAACCCCCCTATGGTCCTGTTCAATGAGATTGTTCAAATGCTTGATTGTACAATGAGTTGTATTTATATAAAAGCCTTGTTCTCTTAATTTTTTAATGCGCAAAATAATGCTGGTGCTTTGTCTGTAGTGAGAACCGCTGGTTCTCCAAACGTTTTAACCAATCTTTTCATAAAGGCATAGGCAGCCTGATGATCCCGTTTTTTACGAAGTTGAATATCCAATGTGTGCCCGTCTTTATCAATTGCATGATATAAATAACATAATTTTCCTTTGACTTTTATATAAGTTTCATCTAGTTTCCAAGATAATTGAACGTTTTTATTTTTCTTCTTCCAAATTTGATAGATAAGGTTTCCATATTCATGAACCCAGCGCAGGATGGTTGTTGGGTGAACCGATACACCACGCTCTTTCAAGATTTCGGATACATCACGATAGCTTAAAGAAAAACGGCAATAGTAGCCGATGGCTACCAAAATAATATCCTTTTTAAACTGTTTTCCTTTAATATACCCCATATATCATTCTCCTGCTCACACTTTTTCTACAGGTTATCTCAGTTTAAAAATCTCTGCAACAGAACCCTGTTTGCAAAATAATATCATGATGATAATGCTTCCACTTAAATAAATTTCACTTTTCCATACTGATCACGCACCTTTTTAAAAGTGATAGTATCAGTATGTCCAAGATTTAGAAATTACTTGCAATTATCTTAAAATTTCCGCGCCAGAACCCTAAAATATGCCATAAATATACAAACCCTCTTTACTAACCATAATGTTCCATGTTAATATTAACCATGTAAGAGATATGAACTATGAAATCCTCTATTATTTAATCTCTTAATATATGAGATTAAATATTATTGATGAATATGAAGTGGGTAGTTAGTGTGCTATTATTCAGCTTCTCTTATGGAGGTGAACAACTTTGTCCTGCTCGGCAGGATAAAGTTTATGAAAGGAGGTGATAACTATGCAATGGAAAAATCAAATGGAAAATCTTAATGCAGCTACATATAATCCGGTAGGTAGTGTATTATCTGAATTGACAGATACTGAGATGGATACAGTAGCTGGTGGTGCTCAAGCGCTAGGCTTTACGGATGGTAATTGTCTTACTACCATTACGGCTGATTGTACGCCTTGGCTATGGGGATGTTAGTGCAAACTTAAGGAATACCTTACTTTATTCTAGAGCAAGTTGATTCACAGTAGTAACAAGGAGGTGATAACTATGCAATGGAAAAATCAAATGGAAAATCTTAATGCAGCTACATATAATCCGGTAGGTAGTGTATTATCTGAATTGACAGATACTGAGATGGATACAGTAGCTGGTGGTGCTCAAGCGCTAGGCTTTACGGATGGTAATTGTCTTACTACCATTACGGCTGATTGTACGCCTTGGCTATGGGGATGTTAGTGCAAACTTAAGGAATACCTTACTTTATTCTAGAGCAAGTTGATTCACAGTAGTAACAAGGAGGTGATAACTATGCAATGGAAAAATCAAATGGAAAATCTTAATGCAGCCACATATAATCCGGTAGGTAGTGTATTATCTGAATTGACAGATACTGAGATGGATACAGTAGCTGGTGGTGCTCAAGCGCTAGGCTTTACGGATGGTAATTGTCTTACTACCATTACGGCTGATTGTACGCCTTGGCTATGGGGATGTTAGTGCAAACTTAAGGAATACCTTACTTTATTCTAGAGCAAGTTGATTCACAGTAGTAACAAGGAGGTGATAACTATGCAATGGAAAAATCAAATGGAAAATCTTAATGCAGCCACATATAATCCGGTAGGTAGTGTATTATCTGAATTGACAGATACTGAGATGGATACAGTAGCTGGTGGTGCTCAAGCGCTAGGCTTTACGGATGGTAATTGTCTTACTACCATTACGGCTGATTGTACGCCTTGGCTATGGGGATGTTAGTGCAAATCTTAAGGAATACCTTACTTTATTCTAGAGCAAGTTGATTCACAGTAGTAACAAGGAGGTGATAACTATGCAATGGAAAAATCAAATGGAAAATCTTAATGCAGCCACATATAATCCGGTAGGTAGTGTATTATCTGAATTGACAGATACTGAGATGGATACAGTAGCTGGTGGTGCTCAAGCGCTAGGCTTTACGGATGGTAATTGTCTTACTACCATTACGGCTGATTGTACGCCTTGGCTATGGGGATGTTAGTGCAAATCTTAAGGAATACCTTACTTTATTCTAGAGCAAGTTGATTCACAGTAGTAACGGAGTGGTGATCCGTTTAGGTTTGACATGGATTCTATCGGAGGGCATTCTGCTAATATTATCGAAGCATTGTAAATGGTGCTTGCTGAGTATATAGCTTGAAATGCCCTCCGCTCCATGTAGTTGTGTCAATTATCTACTTCTAAATTGGGATACAGCCGAGATACATGTAATTTTGAGTCATAACCTTAATTATATTTTCAAACTGACTTAAAATCAAGGTTTTCTCTATAAATTTTGAACTTGTTTTTATACAATTGAAACGAAGTGTTTTCAGTAGCTAACTAATGGATGATTAAGGTTAACCCATAATAGACAAATTCTTTAATAAAAATAGACGAAACAATATTTATAAGCTCACTAAATCGCCTCTAGAAATAAAAGTAAGTCTATGACCTATTTTTACACGTATCTCGGCTGTATACCTAAATTATAGAAAGGTTGTTTTATATAGTGATAAATACTAGTGAAAAGTTAAAATTTTGGTCAAAATTTTTCTATGATAAAGAAGAGTATTTGGAAAAGAGCCTAAAAGAGGTGTCCAATCTAGAAGTTGGGACCATTATAAATTTGCAGAAAAATGATTTAACATGGAAATATCAGTGGGAAGAGTTGTTGAAAGGCTCGGTGGAAGACTACTTTTCTACTACTCCGCCCGTATTTTCAGGATTCGTTGAACGTTTTTTATTACTCGCTATTGATTTATTGGAAAAGCAGGGAACAATTCGTGGTTTAGCTTCTCATATTTTACATACAAGTAATTCTTTTTTTAAAAGTCTGCTACCTTCTTTATTCCAAAGAATCATAGAGTTTAGTTACAAAACTTTAATATTGGAATTAAATGTATTAAGTGATCAAGGACTTCTACAAGGAGAAACTTCAGAAAAGAGGTACCAGTACTTTGAAAATTTGCTACATGACAAAGAGTATTTAAGACAATTGGCCAATGAATACCCTGAGTTAATTCGTACATTGCTTCGTATAACTGAAAAATGGGCAGCCCATGTTAGTGAAGTGTTAAATAGGTTCACGGCTGACTATTCGAAAATTGTTTCACATATGCCTGAGGTCAAGCAGTTTGGCAAGCTTGTTCGGCTACATATTGGTGTAGGCGATACTCACGATGGACGAAGTGTAACGATGTTAGAGTTTACGACAGGATGCAAATTGGTATATAAACCCCGTTCACTAAAGGTTGATAAAGGATATTATCGAATTCTGTCGTGGATGCGACAGTTTGGTGTTCCGTATATGAAAATAATAGAAAATATAGATTGTGGAAGTTACGGTTGGACAGAGTTTGTGGAGTTTTCTGAGTGCAAATCCCTTGAAGAAATTAGTGAATTCTATAAAAATATGGGCGTAAACTTGGCTATGATGTACATGTTTAACGCTACGGACTTCCATTATGAGAATATTATTGCGCATGGATCTAGCCCTGTTGTAATTGATCTAGAATCTTTGTTTCATCGTCATATAAGTACGAAGAAATTTGAACATGACGCCAATGGTCATGCCTATGAAATTCTATATTATTCTGTTATGTCTTCTGGCATGTTACCACAGTATATTTACAACTCAGAGACGTACTCAGGTTTTGACATTAGCGGTATTTTTGGATCTGGTGGAAAAAAAGTACCGAATGCAGTGAGTCTCGTTGACAGAGGAACGGATCGAATGAGGTTAGAAAGAAGTATGGGGGAATCAGGAAAAACTCATAATCTTCCACATTATAATAATGAAGTTGTAGATAGTTATCGATATATTAATGACATTGAACAGGGTTTTGCTCAAGCATACAGGATTATGATGGAGAATAAGCACAGACTGAAAGAAATGATTCGAGAGTTTGATGACGTTAGAGTTAGAGTGATAGTGCGAAATACTAGAGCATATGGTGAACTAATGCGTACGCTATATCATCCTGATTTATTGCGAGACGAATTAGATCGTAAAGTTGTTTTGCATCGATTATGGTTGCAATGCTTAGCTGATCCTAAACATTTAAAATTTGTTCCCTACGAGATGCGCGATATTGAAGACGGAGATATCCCTATCTTTTACACCTGTCCGTCTGAAAGAGATGCTTGGGCATCTAATGGTGAACGAATTCCGCAGTTATTTGAGCAATCAGGTATAGACATTGTAATAAACAAAATCGATAAAATGGGCGAGAAGGACTTAAAAGAACAGTTGCAATTACTAAATATGTCTGTTTTAGCATCTAAGCCTGACCTTTATTCCTATCGTATTCCTGAAATTCAATTAAAAGATTCAAACGATGTGCTAGGGTCTAATTGGAAAGCCGAGTATGTCCGATTAGCTACTTCAATTGGAGAAAGTTTGGTTCAATCGGCAATTATACCTTCGAATACTGCAGCTGATGATATAACATGGATTGGTTTAGTAGCCAGTGGTGATGATGAGAGAAAACTGAGACTAATTCCAGTAGGAAATGACCTTTATAATGGGAAGGGTGGAATTGCTTTGTTTTTGGGTTATTTATCTGAACTGACTGCAAATAACCAATATAAAAATATGGCTCGAAAAGCATTGCAGCCGTTGTTAGAAATTATGAGGGATAAGTGCAGATCAAATGCTGTATCGTTAAACATTGGAGCATTTGAAGTTGGTAGCATCGGTGGTGGCGTATTTGCTACTTATCAGTTGTCACGCTTATGGAATGATGAAGAGTTACTACAAACTGTTAAAGAATACCTTCCTTATTATTGTGAACTCGTTGATATAGACACCGCATTCGATTATATAGGTGGTGCAGCTGGAGCTATTGATGTACTTTTACATATATATCATGGAACGGGTTGGACAGAGGCGTTGCAAGGTGCGGAGAAATGTGCGGAGCATTTGCTTCAGAATGCACAAACATTGCCAGATGGTAGTATGGCTTGGTTTACGACACCGAATCGTAAGCTCTATGTGGGGTATTCTCACGGCGTATCTGGAATTATTGCTTCATTATCATCGTTATACAGGGTAACTCAACGTGCAGAGTACATTGAATATATTGAAAAGGGATTACAGTATGAGCGTGCAAACTATTGTGCTGAATTGAAAAATTGGGTTACTCCTAATGATACTGCAAGGGTTACATGGTGTCATGGTGCGCCGGGCATATTATTATCTCGACTACGATTGTTGGAAAATGGATATTGGGACGCACATATTGATCAAGAAATTAATATTGCTCTTGAAACAACTCTTAAATTAGGTTTTGGGACAGAACCTGTTTATTGTCACGGCGATTTTGGACAATTAGAAATATTACTTTATGCTAATTCAGTTCTTGATCGTAATGAGGATACTATCAATGTAGTCAGAGCGTATCTGCTCAGACTTCTAAATGACCAACCATGGAATAACACGGGGGTCCATCGCGCTTTTGATATTAAAGGATTAATGGGTGGTCTGTCGGGTATTGGATTTGGTCTATTAAAGCAGGCATTTCCGGATAAAGTTCCTAACATTTTAAACTTGGAGAATGATAAATTCTTCTCTGCTATTTCTGGATAAATTGTGTTATCATAAATCAAAGTAGAAGGGAGAGAATGTAATGGCTCGTCGGCGTGTACCGTATGTCGAGCAGATGCATCAGTCGGAATGTGGACTTTGTTGCCTTGCTATGTTATCAGCCTACTATCAAAAGGAAGTTTCATTATCTAGACTACGTGAAAGGGCGGACGTTGGACGGGATGGTACAACACTATTGCAATTAAAGAGAATTGCTGAGAGCCTAGGCTTTGGTGTTAAAGCTTATCGCATTGAACATATTGATCAATTAAAGCAGGTTTCTTTACCAGCAATTCTACATTGGAACCAAGGTCATTTTGTAGTTCTTGAAAAGATAGATAACAATGATGCTCGTATTGTTGACCCACGTTTTGGAAGAATCAAGCTGTCATTAAAGAGCTTCAGCGAGCAATTTACTGGATTTTTGATGACAATGGATTTAACAGAACGACTCGACGTTGAGAAAGATCAGAATGTTTGGTTAAATTCTTTAGTCTATGTAAAATCACATAAAAATCTGTTTGTATATGTTCTTCTTATTACACTGGCTTTGCAAGTCATAATAGTAGGTATGCCGTTATTCATGAAACATGTTATTGACGAAATTATGATTCCGAAAAATTCGAGTTTATCTATAACGGTTTTTATATCTATAATCAGCTTTCTACTTGCATACATGTTAATTACATTCGCGCGCAGTCGTGTTTTGGTTCGATTGCACAATGCTTTGGATTATGAGATGCAGACAAGCTTTTTCTCACATTTATTGAAGTTGCCTTTACCGTTCTTCTTATTACGTTCGTATGGGGACATGCTTTTTCGAATGAATAGCTTGGCCACAATCCGAAATCAGCTCTCAGGCACTCTGATTACAGGTATATTGGATGGCTTCATGTTATTTGTATTGTCTGGTTATATGTTGTTCATATCTCCATTGCTTGCGATGGTTGTATTTTTGCTGGTAAGCATAAATATTTTGTTGGTCATTTTCACTAAACGCTATGTAGCAGAGATTAATCAGCAACAAGTGGTGGCAACGACAGAGGTGCAAGCTGTGCAGACAGAGATGTTGTACGGTATTATGGGAGTAAAAATATCAGGGACAGAACAGCAAGTTTACTCCCAATGGCTTAATAAATTCAAGCATTTATTGCAGGTGTACCGCCGTAAGGAAAATTTGAATAGCTACATTACAACAACTAGCAATGGATTGCAGTTTATGTCACCACTCATTGTGCTAAGTATCGGCGTTCTGTTAGTTACTGGTAAATACAGTTCTATGACGGTTGGTGAGCTTGTCTCATTTCAAGCAATTGCGACGCTACTTTTCACTACATCATCAAGTCTTATGAATACGATAAACTCATATATTCTTACGACTACTATTTTGAAAAGAACACATGACGTGCTGGAATCTCCAATTGAGCAGAATGAAGGTAAATTGCAAGTAAAAGTAAGAGGAGATATTAGACTATCACATGTCAGCTTCTCCTATTCGAAGTATAGTCCGAAGGTGATAAACGACATTTCTTTACATATAAAGCTAGGGCAGAAGATAGCCATTATTGGACAATCTGGTTCTGGGAAATCGACTTTAGCTCATTTGATGATTGGGTTATTTACACCAACCTCGGGGGAAATATACTATGATAATCATGAAACCTCGGATTTGGATATGCAATATGTGCGTAAACAGATGGGAATAGTGCCACAGGATATATCATTACTCAATCGTAGTATTTATGATAACATTGTCCTACACCAGGATGGTGTAACTATGGATGAAGTAGTGCGGGTGGCAAAAGCAGCGAATATTCACGATGAAATTATGGCGATGCCGATGAAATATCAGACAGTTTTGGCTGAAATGGGCAGGAATATTTCAGGAGGGCAAAGACAACGAATAGCTTTGGCCAGGGCACTACTTAATAATCCAACCGTACTAGTATTGGATGAAGCAACGAGCGCTTTGGATCATATAAGTGAAGCGCGGGTAGATGAATATTTATCTAGTATTAATTGTACACGAATAGTGATAGCCCATCGGTTATCGACGGTGATGAATAGCGACATGATCATTGTTTTGGAGAATGGGAAGGTTTGCGATGTAGGAAATCATAGTCAGTTGTTACATACTTCAAATTATTATCAATATTACTATAAAAAAATGAGTTCATAGCTGATTTTTCTTTGCAGGCTGTTCTTAATGAATTCATGAAATGAGGCTGTACTATGTACTTATATTGTAAGGAGTGGGACAATTGAAAACGGTACTATCGGTGCAACACCTAACGAAAGAAATCAAGGGCAAGTTGATTGTGCAAGACATATCATTCGATGTGGTAGAGGGAGAGATTATTGGACTACTTGGTGCGAACGGAGCGGGCAAGACAACCACTATGAAGATGATAGTTGGTCTAAGCACAATAAGTGCCGGGGACGTGAAGATTGCAGGTTACAGTATTAAGAGTCAGTTTTCTAAAGCACTCTTCAATGTAGGGGCAGTGATTGAAGCACCTGCATTCTATCCTTATTTGAGTGGATACGAAAATTTACGTCAATATCAGCGTTTGCACAAAAATGCGAGTAAGGATTGGTTGCTAGAGGTAGCCAATCTAACCGGTATAGAACATGCGCTTAAGCAGCGAGTAGGCACGTACTCCATGGGAATGAAACAACGCTTGGGAATTGCACAAGCACTACTGCGAAAGCCAAAGTTGCTTGTGTTAGATGAGCCGATGAATGCACTTGATCCTTCTGGTGTCCGTGAAACCCGGAACTATTTAAATAAAATTGCGGCAGAGTTGGGCGTAGCAATTGTGATTTCCAGTCATCAACTGTCTGAGATTGAGCAGATGGCACGCCGAGTGGTTATTATGCAGAATGGCTGCTTAGTGACAGAGCAGCGGATTGATGATGGGTTAAATGATGGGGAATTCTGTATCACTCTTCACATTGATAATGTTGAGCTTACAAGCGAAGTTGTGGTTAACTTGTTTGGGGATGATTATCATGCATTGGATTATATGCAGACACAGAAATTATCTAACGGTTTGCATACTATGACAGTAGCTATTGATGAAGGTCAAGTTCCAAAGCTGATTCGGGCATTGTGTGATGCCGGGGTGGAAGTTCATCGGGTGTTGTCGGCACATACGAGTTTAGAGGATAAGTTTTTAAAATGGACAACTGCGCGCGGTGAGGTGAGTTAAATTGTTATGGAATGAATGTTTGAAGATAGTGAATAAAAGAATCTTTATTCTTTCACACATTGGTTTTATTGTGATGACGGTACTGTTCTCTTGGGCATACACCAGTAATCTCAAGGCTGATGATACGGTGGCTCAAATGGTAAATGCTTTGCTTGGCTTATCGGGAATGCTTGTTATTCTACCTTGGGCAATTGTTTTGTCACCTCTTATTTGGACGGATGAGTATCAATATGGTACTCTGAAACAACTGTTCCTGCATACGTCCTCGCGCACACGGTTGTATGTTGCAAAAATTGCTTCGATGATTTTGCTCATCATTACGAGTGTTGTTAATATATTCATTGTTTCTTTGTTAGTGAATCTTCTGATGGCTCCAAAAAACATACAATGGGGCGACATGACGGATGTTATATACTCTATCGGAGCAATCGTATTGCAATGTTGCCTATATGCAAGTCTAGCATCCTTGATTGGCGTGTGGACGAGATCAGCTGCTATCGCAGTAGGCGGTAGCTTAGTGCTATACTTTTTACAAATGATATTTGGAGGTAGTCTCTTATCTACATCATGGACACACATTCTATTCATTCATCATGATGATTTAAGTGTTTATTGGACTACGTCACAATATAAATCGGAATTAGTTGGCTTACCTATATCGTTAGCGATAGATATCGCCTATATTTTGTTTATCTTTGCAATTGGATTATGGTTGTTCGTCAAAGAGAGAGGAGCAGACTAAACATAAAACGGAGCTAAGAATGAGCAAAATAGGATACAGTTATGTCATTTATGGCGATACTCGGGATAACTGTATGGAAGACAAAATAATGAATGTGAAACTGAAAGTAGCCAATAATGATAAGTGACAATTGGTTACGCTAGTCCAATAAACCAGCAGCAGTCTAGGTCTAGAAATATGTGATTTTAAAATTGTTGCGAAACTAGGCGTTGCATACAGAAAGAAGAATATAAACCCAGCTTGTAGAGAAAACGATGTTTTTTCTACAAGCTTTTTTGTTTCTTTAGATGCTTATTGTATTTTAGATACAGAAAAAGGCTCCCACATATCTATCCCTGCTTGGATAGGTATGTGGCAATCTTCTTCATGTTCTGGCATGCGGCTGTGAGGAGAACTTGTTCGCTCACATTTCGTTGTCCCCTCAACCTGTAATAGCGAAGCCCATGCAGCTGTTTTGAATCTGCAAAGCTTCGCTCTATTTTTCTTTTCTTTTTTTGTAGAGGTTTTTTCCTGAAACAGACAAGCGATTTTGTCTGACCTTTTCTTTATGGTATTCCCATACATCACTTTCTGCCGATTCTTTGATTTTGTACAGTTTTCAAGCATGAGGAACATATTTCAGGATTTGATTTGTATGACCCCGGTAGCCTTTTCGGTCAGTTGTTGAGTATGTAAGTGTTTGGTGATTTGGACAAATGTATCTGTCTTGTTCACTGTCATAATGAAATTTCCATTTTGGAAACAAGCCTCGGATAGGGTGATAACGTCTATGTGCGATGACACCAAAGATTTGTCGGTCAGATAATCCTTTACAGATTGGAGTCGTTAAATATCCGGAATCAAGGGCGACAGCTTCTACTTGAAACCCAAATCGTGCGATTTGGTGATCCAATCGGTCAAGATAGGGCATAGAATCATGGACATTTCCAGGTGTGACATAGGTATCTGTGATAATGTTGTATTTCATATCTGTTGTGCGGTGTCTAAATAGAAAAAACCTTCTGGTTTGTTTTCACGATACAGATATCCACTTTCCGGATCTGTTGTACTATGGCGGATCTCTTTTTCAGCTTTTACCTCCTCTTTGATTGTTAATGGCTTTTTTCCGTGTTCCTCCCGATCCTCTTGAATGGCTTCATTTAAATCCTTGATATAGTTTTGGGTATCCTGCGCAATTGTTTTTCTTGTGTATGTATGCTTGTTGGCATTGGCTTTCAGATGAGTTGAATCGGTGAATAGGACACGTCCGCCCACCATGTCATGATTGATGGCCTGGAGAACGATCTCATCAAAAATGTCTTGGAAGATGGTTGTATCTTTAAAGCGTGTGCGTCTGTTCCAGTTGTTTGGTGGAGTGGTGCGGAACCGGACATTGATATTCAGTCCCAAAAACCATCTGTACGCCATATTGTAGTAAATTTCTTTTTCGAGCTGTCTTTCTGAACGGATAGCGTAGAGGTAGCCGATAAACATCATTTTGAATAAAATTAGCGGATCAAGTGAGGAGCGGCCTTTGTTTTCGCTGTAGTACGGCTTTACCTTTTAAATGATAAAAGAGAAGTCTATGTATTTATCAATTTTTCGAAGCAGATGATCCTCTTCCACAAGTTGGTCGAGAAGAACAAATTCAGCTGCGTTTTGAGAAGAATTTCTTGTGTGCAAATGAGAAAGACACCGTCCTTGTAAGTCTTTCTTTTATTTTATTACATGAGAATGGATATTTTAAGAAAATAAAGGCTGTCGAAATTTTCTCAACAGCCTGATTATAAACCCAGAGTTACAAGAGTTTTTGAAAATAGGAAAGGCAAGGCGATGAACACATTTACAAAATGACGAGAAAAATGACAAAATTGTAAGAATACACGAATATTTGTAAGGAAGTTCGATGTTTTCCTTTTTCTTTTTTTATTATAATGAAAAAAAAGAAAGAAGAAGGAGATGGAAATGTCATACTCATGGTGATACCTATTTTTATGAAAGTAAAAAAAGCGTGGGAGGGGAAGTAAGATGATGTTTTCTCAGCTCGCGTTTAAAACATTAGTCGAAATATACGTACGTATGCCGCTTATTTTTCAAGTGAAAACGTCATGTTAGAGTAAGAAACAGTACATTCACATATTTAAGAAGTAGTTAAGTCTCATTTAAACCTTTTTTTCCATAATAAAATTATAAACGTACAAGAAGGTTGGTATTTTTAGATGAGTACAATAATCAAAACTATTCATGTAATGAAGGTATATGGCAATCAGTTATACACCTTACTATAAAGGAGGGATTTGAAAATGTCTTTTTCTCAATTCAATATTGATATTTTTCGAGCAATTAATGATTTAGGTAAACAATATCCATTCCTAAACTCAGCCATGGTATTTTTGGCAGAATATATGGTATATATTTTGGCTTTAATTATTATAGCTTATTGGTTTACCGGATCCAGAAAAAGTAGGATGATGGTTATTCAAGCGATGGTTGCTTTTGTGATTGCTGAGGTGATTGGAAAAATAGCAGGGAAATTTCATTTGAATTATCAACCGTTTGCAGTATTGCCTGATGTTAATAAACTTGTCGATCATGCTGTAGATAATTCATTTCCTAGTGACCATACGATTCTCTTTTTTTCGATTTGTTTTTCATTTTGGCTTGTTCGTAAAAAGACTGGATGGTTATGGCTTATACTTGCATTTTGTGTAGCGATCTCTCGTATTTGGGTAGGGGTTCATTATCCTTTTGATGTTGCAATAGGGGCTTTAATAGGGTGTGTTTCAGCGTTATTTTCGTATTGGTTAGTACCGAAATTTTCTTTTATCAAGCAATTGCTTACTCTATATGAAAGAGTAGAGAAACGTGTTTTACCATCCAAAAACAAATCAAAGGAATTTTGAGTATACAAGTTAGCGTGAAAAATACAGATGCTGACGACCTATATATGGGATGTATTCATGTTGCAGCTGTTGCTGAACAAATTAAAGAGCAACAACGAATGAAGAAGGCTTCTTAATCTTGTGTGTTTGTGGGTGTAAGCACCCAGGTTTTAGGAAGTGTTGCGGTTCTCTTTCTTTACATCAATTAATTCCGAAATATACAATAAAAGTTGATTTTGGAGTTTTTTGTTTACTTCACTTTTTTTCGGCGCTCTACAGCTAGATGGCAATTACTTTGACCACAGCAAGACTTTATCAATTTCTTCTTTAGTGTTTAAATTGATGTTAGGCAGCGTTTCAAACAAATAATGAATATAATGATAGGGACTTAGATTGTTCTCTTTTGCAGTTTCCATCACACTATACATGATGGCACTTCCTCTAGCACCTCACGGTGTATTTTAGAACATCCAATTCTTCCTCCCGATTACAAAGGGGTACTGACGGCAAAACGCGGATTTTGTACGTTAATATATTTTCAAGGAGATGAAGCTCTGATTTTTATAGGGGTTCTGTCGCGAAGTTTTGTTAAGGTTAAGTGGTGCCAACAAAAAGTTGTACATTGTATGCGATTGTTAGTAGCTCCTGTAATTCATTGTATGTCGAAAAACCGAAGTCTGAGCCAAGACTTCGGTTTCGTTTATATTTCTCTTAATTTGTTAAATGCGCAAAGTAATGCTGGTGCTTTGTCTGTAGTGAGAACCGCTGGTTCTCCAAACGTTTTAACCAATCTTTTCATAAAGGCATAGGCAGCCTGATGATCCCGTTTTTTACGAAGTTGAATATCCAATGTGTGCCCGTCTTTATCAATTGCACGATATAAATAACACCATTTCCTTTGACTTTTATATAGGTTTCATCTAGTTTCCAAGATAATTGAACGTTTTTATTTTTCTTCTTCCAAATTTGATAGATAAGGTTTCCATATTCATGAACCCAGCGCATGATGGTTGTTGGGTGAACCGATACACCACGCTCTTTCAAGATTTCGGATACATCACGATAGCTTAAAGAAAAACGGCAATAGTAGCCGATGGCTACCAAAATAATATCCTTTTTAAACTGTTTTCCTTTAATATACCCCATATATCATTCTCCTGCTCACACTTTTTCTACAGGTTATCTCAGTTTAAAAATCTTTGCAACAGAACCGAAAACACCAATTGTATGTTGAATAGAAAATAGAATGTTATAAATCAATAAACAATCAATGTAACAAAAAGACAGAAGTTTTATATTATGACAAATTATTTTTGGGACAGTATTTTGTTATATCTGATTTCAATACAATCTAGTTTAGAATTTAAAAAGAAAAAATGTTACAAATCGAACAACTAAGGCTGAACCCTAAATTCGTCTATAACTAATATAGAATATTTTGTCTTAATTCCCCTTTTCGGGGGATGCTTGCAGGAAAAGAGTTCAAACAATGAGGGAGGAGAATAGGAAGCCCTGAAGAATAAGTTATATTATTTATTCCGTTTATGGAAAAATAAAGATTTTTATCGACGCATAATTTTTTCTGTTTATTGGGTAATGTGTGATTAAACTTTTTGGAGGGGACTATTCATGATGAAAGTAAAATCGTATGAAGTCAATGGGGATTTTCCAACAGTGAAAGATAGGTGTTGAACCAATATAAACTGCTTTTGACAAAAAACCACCTCCGTAAAAAGATTGAAACATAAACAGCTTAAGTATAGCCAAATTAAGTTAATTTCAGACGGAATTCTGTATATTCGTATCAATTTGTCTCTTAATATAAAAAAATACAAGGATATCATTCATCCTTGACAGGCTTGTTATATATTGAATTCAATGGTAACCTTAGTAAATCAGTACCTGGAAACACATCTAAAATTTCTTTCAAGAAGAATTTATGTTCTTTAAATACAGACATCCAAACCGAGAACATCCCACTCTGTTCTACAAGAAGCTTAAACATCTCTAATGCTAGATTATCTACTTTTGCTTGGGATAGTAGTTGACTTTTAAGAGTATTAGCTAGCTCCCATTTTTCACGACGTTCTAAAGAACGTCTGTCAGCTATTTGAGGATTGCTTTTTAGATCATCAGTAACAATTTTATTTAATCCGACGAGATTAATTGTATTATTAGCTTTAACTCTGTCTGACTCAGATAAGTCTGGTGAGGGTTCAACTATTCCACCGTATTACGTCTAATCAAAGCTATACTATTTATTTTTTAACTGAATACACCAAGTTCATACTATCTTAACGATGAACCTTAAAAAGGCTTTTTTATTAAATTATAGTCAAGACTAGAGGGAGGATAAACAAAACTCTGTTTAATCTCCCTCCACTCTGGAAAGGAGACTTTTATGATATTCTGATTTTAACTAAGATTCCTTGAGGAGTAGAGAAAGTACTTAAGTAACCTATTGTCATAAAGTCTTTCCGTTAGGTGCTATAAAACGCTCTTTTGCTTTTTTATGTTAGAGTACAGAGATAAATGTCTTATATTGATTCGGAAATAATCTTTAAGTTTTCTTAGCTTTGTTTTAATGTTACTTTCGCTTAGCGAATTTTTCATCAAAGTATTCAACTTCACCAAATCTTCCTTTGTAAAAAGCCAACCTTTTATTTTCATTTGTTTATATTAAAGTCTAATTCATTTCGTTCAGTTGCTATAACCAATTCATCTAAAAAGAAATAGCCAATCATTTGAAGGCTATCCTTAGTTCAAAAACCTTTTATTTTGTTTTTTAAAACCGTATAGAGTTACATCAATAAATAAATCGGCATCTGTACCACCAACCAAAAAGAGAGCCTATACCTACTCAAATCAGGAATCATAAACTAAACTTCAAAAATAGTCATTAAATTTTCTAAGTTCGCTTAAAATTTTTCTGGGTTATCTCAATATATATATAATACTCTATGTCTAATTCTTTGTGTTTTGTTGGAACTCTTGGCACTGTTCTAATTTTGTTGTTTTTATCCTTACTTTATATAATAATGCACTTATCATTAAACTTGATTTAAAGCTCTCTGTTGAGAGCTTTTTCCATTTGATAACATTATGTTAAAAAGTGATTGGGTTTTGACCTATAATATGTATAGAATTATTAGCGTATAACAATAATCTAAAGAATATGACAAATGCTGAACGGATGCAGTATCTTGTGTAACAAGTGCCTTTATCCCTTGTCAGAGTAGGGGACAATTGTGTTTTGAGGTGTTTTAATATAAAAATTTGGAAGTACATGCAGCATTTACTGCTAATGTGGCTTTTCCAACTGATTAAGAGCTCATGATGAGTAAAGCGATACTCAAGACAGCTGGCTACACAAATTTCTTCATCCGGGATACATACTTTATAGATAGAGATCACAATTCAATTTATTGTTCTTGTCAATTTGAAGAAACAAAGTAAATCTATTTGTAAAGTTCGAACGTGACGGAGCTTTAGTCTAGTCTAAATTTAATTCAGGAAGTAGGTATGTCAATTTTAACAATAATTGAGATCATCATAGTGATGCTTACATTATGAAAGGGGATTTAAACATGCAAGTTTTAAGGATCATATGTGTTCATGTCTTGTCTGCATTATCAGCTGCTGTTGTTTATGTTTTTGGCATTGATTATGATGGCTACATTCCATACTTCTTCATAAGTGTTATTCTGTTTATCTTTTATGTAATCTTTGCTGCACCTGTTCAATATTTCGTAAATCGCAATCCAAAGAGGTTTAACCCGAAATATTTACTCATATACATATTCTTTTCCTTCTTAGTATGGTTATTCTTCGCTGTAATTACTGATCCAAGGAACACCTTAGACTTTCTGATGGAATACGAAGTTTACTTATTTAGTATATCGTTTGCTGTAATCTTTTGGATCTGGGACTCTGTTTTTCTGCAAAACGGGAAAAAGGCAGCGACTAAGTAGCTTAAGTATTCACAATACTTCTTCTTAATTAATCGAGAAATAATACCTAAAATTCCTATTTGGTATTGTGATCTTCTTTCTAAAATTGCAGACGATGGAGGGGATAAGTGTGTAAAACTGAATCCCTCTTATTATAGGATCTTAAATCAGCATAAAAGAGGGATTGACCTCTCATTTGGAAAAAAATGAAAGAAAAAATCTACACGTACATTACTGGAGTTGATACCTTGAAAATTTCGCCATCTCTTATATAAAAACGGGGGACACGGCGACTTAATGTAGACACCACTTCATAGTTGATCGTATTAAGCATTTCAGCAACTTCATCAACGGGAATCTCAGCTCCCTTTTGATGACCGTAAATCACAACTTCCTCTCCTTGTTTGCCTTCACTCTCTCCTAAACTAACCATGATCATATCCATTGTCACTCTTCCCACCACCGGCACTCGTTTTCCGCGATGAAGAACAAACCCGCGATTGGAAAGTGCGCGAGAATAACCGTCAGCATAGCCGACCGGGAGTGTAGCAATGACTTCTTCGGGTTCTGCGATGTATGTAGCACCATAACTAATGGTTCGGGGTTCTGTCCGCATGGTTTTCACATAAGCGATGCGCGCCTTTAAACTTAATGCAGGTTCGAGCTTAACGAGGTTTAGTTGTTTGATATAGTCTGAAGGATATAAACCATATAAACCGATACCTAAACGAATCATATCAGCACTATATTCAGGAAAAGCGATAGCTGCAGCCGTGTTGCTCATGTGCACGGTGGGCAGTTCAATGCCGCGGTTCTTTAGAAAGCTGAGAAAATTGATGAATTTTTCATGCTGTAGCTTAGTTAGTGTGGTGTCAGCTTCATCAGCTGTAGAAAAATGTGTAAAGATACCTGACCATCTTAGGAATTTACTTTCTGTTAATGCTTCCACTACTGCTAAAAGCTTTTCTTTTGTGCGTACACCTAATCGACCCATTCCAGTATCCACATTTATATGAATACCCAAACGACTAGTACTCTCTTCGTTTTCCAATATTCTGTTAGCTTTTTTAATCCAATCAACCTGAAATGCTGATAATTCTATATTCCAAGCTGCTGACTTTTTCACACAACTAAGGGATGTAAAACCAAGCACAAGGATAGGTGCTATAATTCCCGCTTTTCGTAAAACGATTCCTTCCTCCACGCTGGCCACAGCGAGCTCACTCGCCCCGTGTTCCAGTGCATGTCGCGCCACTTCTACTGACCCATGACCATAACCGTTCGCTTTCACGACAGCCATAATTTTGCTCTTTTTTGGTATATGATGGCGTATTGCTCGCACATTTTTTTTTATGGCATCAAGATTTACTTCGATCCAAACTTCTCGGCAAAGCTTTGTCATCGACGCTTCCTTCCTTCTTATAGAGTAGTATATAGCGTATTTAGCCGTTCAATAAATTCTTAATATCAATGGTTGGATGCTTTCAATTTGATTTTATTCAAGCTTAACTGAAATCATTCAACAGCAAACACTTCATCTAACGAGTAGATGCTAACCGACGGCCGAAGCTGTCAGTACTCTCGTTTTTAATTCTTTTTTTGCGGATTGTTCAATTTTGATTTCTTTACTTCGAGCAACTGATACATAAGGCTTGTAAAGAGATGAGGATCGATACGGTGACCGAGGATCAGATAGTACAGCTAAATAAAAATAGTGCCCATGATCCTGACGTTTGTTTTGATGTCAGCCAATGGGCAGTGAAGAGATATGGTGGATGCTGAAGCAGACATTGACTAAAATCTCTTAAGCAAAAGAACTGCAATTACAATTGTTCAAGCTTTCTTAGCGAAGGCACTGATTGTTTGCTTTGACTTTTGTGTTCATACAAAGACCAAGCGCTTGAGAACGCTATGATAAGTTGAAATACATCAAAGGATAAGCTTCTGCTCATACTAATTGTCGGGAGGTGCCGACTTATGATACAAATTTGGATCACCGGCCTTTTATTATTAGCTCAGCCCAGCGAGCCATCTGACAGTTTAACAATCACACAACAAGGACGGACGATTGCTACTGTTCACCGCGAAGATTTTACGATGCCTCTTCCCGGGACCCCAATGATTGATCATAAAAAATACTATAAGTTCATCAAACGGCTTGATCAACAAATTTACCGGGAGCCCATAAACGCCAAGCTTAACGATCAAGGAATCATCATCCCTGGGAAAATGGGTTACAGACTTTATCAACAGGCGTTTAAGGAGAAATTTTACGCCTATTTCTTTGGTCATGGCCCATCCAATATAGAAGTGCCGGAATTAAACATTTATCCGAAAGTTGACAGCGAGTTGCTTGCTCACATCAGTACGCAGCAGCTAGGCCAGTATGTAACTTATTTTAATTCAAGCAATAAAAGCCGATCACACAATATTTCCCTTTCTGCAAAAGCAATTGACAATCATGTTGTTTTTCCTAATGAGACGTTTTCTTTTAATCAAGTTGTTGGGATGAGAACGCAGGACAAAGGTTACATGCGAGCGCCTATTATTGTGAAGGGTGAGTTGTCTGAAGGTGTAGGTGGGGGAATTTGTCAGGTGTCATCAACTTTATTTAATGCTGTCGATCGTGCGGGGCTGCAAATCGTTCAGCGCTATTCTCATACAAGAAGCGTACCATATGTGCCGTCCGGACGTGATGCCACCGTAAGCTGGGGAGGCCCTGACTTTCGCTTTCATAATCAATATAACCAACCGGTCTTAATTAGGGCCAAACGAAATGAGGGAAGTATGATTGTTACACTTTATTCCTCTGATGTCATCAATAACAAACTGCGAAAAGTTCCCAAAGCGCCATCACAGCTTCCAAAAGAAATAAATGCCGAGCGTTAAATGACATAAGCTATTCATTCACCTTATTCAACCTGACGACTTCCTTTATGGAGGTTGAGTTAGAAAGACATAAGATTAAGTCCAAACGACTGAGCTCTCTAAACGAGAGCTGATGTTGATTAAATCATTACTGCCTGGTCGAAATCTTACTGAATTAGCCCTCTATTTTTCCGGCAGCTATTTATAAAGAAAAAAGCAACAAATTAAACGTTGCTTTTTACAGTTTATCTTATTCAGAATTTCGTATGCCAATTCCTTACTGTAGGATCCGACTTTTATAAAAGAAAATTCTTAACAATTATAAAAATGGACTAGTATCTACCCTGGTGGAATTTTTCCCCTTCACTTGTTTTAACGTTGCGACTATAAGAAAGCTGACAATCACTAACAAGAGCCATGAACTCACTTTTCCTAGATGAACAAGACTCCATGCATCGGTTTGGTTTGGGTATTCCCAAGCCCCAAAAAACGTTGCGATATTTTCGGCTATCCATATAAAAAATCCGATGAGCATAAATGAAAGGGCGAGTGGCATACGATAACGAGTTCCATTCACCTCATATGTGACCCATGATTGCCAAAAGACGATCATGACAAGTCCGGATAACCAAAAGCGGACGTCAATCCAATAATGGTGGATGAAAAAATTTAAATAAATCGCAGCGGCAAGAGGTACCACGGCCCAAAACGGCGGCCACTTAACCAGTTCAACCTTTAGCCTCCTCCATGCCTGGCAAAGATAACTGGCTACACTTGCGTACATGAAGCCGCTATACAAAGGCACTCCAAAAATTTTGGAATATCCCTGCTCCGGATAAGACCAGGAGCCCATATGTACCTTGAAAAGTTCAAGAGCAAGTCCAATCAGGTGGAACATTGTGATTACCTTTAATTCATCCCGAGTTTCAAGTCCGGAATACACCATCCACAATTGCATGAAGAGGCAGATGATGAGCAGCCAGTCATACCGTGGCAGGAGGGGAAGCGGTATGATTTGTGTAATTGCCAAAGAGGCAAAAATAACGACAGGAAACAGACATGATAGGGCCTGCTCCCAGCCAAAACAAATGAGCTGTTTAAATGCTTTCATGAATTTTTGCCTCCAAAGTTAGCTAAATAGACATAGGGTTATGTGCATAGAATCACTGCCGAGTCATTATCTTTTCCATTCATAATGATTCCTGCTTTATTAATCATGGGTGTCTTCATCACTTTGGTATTCCAAAATATCTCCTGGTTGACATTCTAAAGCCTTACAAATCGCCTCTAAAGTTGATAATCGAATGGCCTTTGCCTTTCCATTTTTCAATATAGAAAGATTAGCCATCGTGATTCCAACCTTCTCGGACAGTTCCGTTACGCTCATTTTCCTTTTAGCCAGCATCACATCAATATTGATTATAATTGCCATTGTTTTCACCTCAGACTGTTAAATCATTTTCTGATTTTATATCTATAGCTTCTTGCAAAAGCCTTTGGAGAACAGCAGCAAAGACTGCGATAACCATTGAGGCAAAAATAAGGACCAATCCGATTAGTATGATACCTGGAGCGTCGTCCATCTCCGCGATGAGATAGAAGAGTGGCATGCCTGCCACAAGTAAAAGACTGATTGTGATTGCACTGTATTTTATTTTCTTTAAAGCTCTTACTGATAATTCCGAGAAAGCTTTATTCCGGTCAATATAGCTTAAAAGTGTAAAGGCTTGATACAGAGCGAAATAAAAAGGTATTGCCGCTGCATACAAATCGATATAAACGAGATATTTTAGATAAGAAATATCTGGATACAATTCCGCTGCAAAGTTCGCTATCTCTGGCACCAAAAATATGCACAAAGCAAGAACTGGAATTCCAATCAGAATAACAGCTATCCTTAAAAAGAGTGTTGATCCTCGTTTCATAAAAAGCACCTCACCTAATATTGTCGATTTGAATGTAGCACATTATTTATCGTTTTACAATAAAAAAACATTGAAATAGATGATTTTCTTGTTGTTTTATAGCTATCTTTTTCACTTTGGGCAAGAAAAAAGCATTTCTCATTGCAGAGAAATGCTCAATATCTTTAAGGATTCAATTTAAAAATTGTGCGGATAACTGAACCATTGGTCTAAAAATAACGCATGGCACATAAGGGATTGTTTTTTGATCATGTACACGTTCGTTTTATAAAGCTTAGGCCGAAGGTGATATATAAAGCAATCTGGCAGCGGTGCTTAATGGGGTTCAATAAGCTCAGGTGAATTGTTTTTAGGTGAGTTAACGAATGATGAAACCTGGTATGCTTCCATGTCATCATCATCATATGGCAGCAGTAAGCTTTTGAGATAATCGGGATCTGTATTTTTAGGGTTCAGCCATTCTTTCTCATGTTCGCAACTCAATATAACCGGCATTCGATCATGGATGTCCTCCATAAGCTCATTAGGTTTTGTCGTAATGATTGTGCAAGTGTAGAGCGGATGACCTTCAGGTGTATTCCATTTTTCGTATAAGCCAGCAAAACCAAATAGGTTAGATGATTTAAGTTTTATACGCATAGGAATTTTTGTCTTTGGATCAAAGCGTTTCCATTCATAAAAGCTGTCGGCCGGAATGATGCAGCGTTTGCTGACAAGTGGTTTTCGAAAGCTGGTCTTCTCGGCCAATGTTTCGGCACGAGCATTGATCATTTTATAACCGATCTTTTCATCTTTAGCCCAAGGAGGAATAAGACCCCATCTTAATTTTCCAAGGCGGTTGCTTGATCCATCATTAATAATAGTAAGAATGTTTTGTGATGGCGCGATATTATAGCTTGGTTGATATTCGTCTTCAGGCAAGAAGTGATCTATGTTGAATTGCTCAATGATGTCTTCAAATGCTGAGAATAAGGTGAATCTGCCACACATGTTCATCATCCTTTTGGTTTTTGAATATTGTACTGGATTGGTATATGAAAATCAAAAAGGGGGTTGTGATGCAGCAAGTGATGAACGAATTATTTGAATAAAAGAACTGAGGGAAAAAGAGATACGGATACATTCAACGTTAAAAATGAAATGTATAAAAAAGGTAAGTATCTTGTATTGGATAGTATCAGTGGAAGAAGGGAATAGGGATCAAAACCTTAAATAGAATGCATGGAATCATTTTAATGCGCTAATTAGTTTTATGCGTACATGACAAGGATGTCTATAAAATTGTTGTATTTTAGTTTGTTACATATTTTTGATTTCTATTGAAGTGGTCATGAAGCCCAAGTTTTCAAGAAAAATGAGCCTGAATCTTGGGCTATTATAGCTTGAAAAAGCTTGATATTAAAACCAGCAGAAGATGAAAAAAACAGATATCATCTAATCTCTCACCAGTACAAAGAACTTGTCCCAGATAGGCACTATCTAATGATGGTGAGTGCGATGCCATACCCTTTTTTTGGAGTGTAAGCGGTAGTGATTTTCATTACTTTCCAGGTTCCTTCAGATGCTTTTGTTCCTATGCCATTACGCGCAGTAAGATAGTCTCCTTGACTCACAGTTTCATCAATACGTACATAATGCTGTCCCATCAGTCCAACCACATGCCATTCGTCCCTTACAGCTCGTGAATGATAAGCGGTCTCCAGCACTGAATCATATTCTGGATTTTGTTTTGGCACACGTATCAATTCACCGGTTTCCTTGTCGGTCATATCCTCATAAATGAATCCGCCAAACTCATTAGTCAAATAACGGTCCTGCCAGACGAAGCTGGATGCTCCTGAAATGAAAGCTGCTGTTTCCGAAATAACTCCAAGCATGTAATCTCCCACGTAGGCGGGCGCTATTTTTTCACCTCTTAAAGTTACGATTGTACCTGTATGGATTAACTGCCCAGTTGAACTCTCAAAATACTCTCCATATCCATTTAAGGAAGAACTGATCGCTCCTGCAAATGTCCCGTTTCCTCCAACTGAGTCAAGAAGCCATTTCAATGATTGATGGCCTCCTGCCACGGTGTAGGGTTCTTCCAGTATAATACTTTCAGAAGACAATATTGTTCTTGAAACATTGTTTCCTTTAATATGGGCATTGTTTGAAGAAGCGATTAATGCCCGAGAGCCTTCTGTGCTAGAGCCTCCGGAAGCGCCGATGACCGCATTTCTTTCACCCTTCGCCGTAATGTCTCCGGTACCAGCGATAACTGCGCTCGTTTGGTTAAAGGCGAAGCCAGAGGTTGTTGCAAGCTGTGCGCCACCTTTTAAATTAATGGGTACATGCTGGTAGGTTTGACCTTTAATGGAGACTGCCGCACTATAACCTTCTGCCTGAACACCGAGAATAACGGTCTGGTTATTTGGAGACTGAATTCCGATTGCTCCGTTATCAGCAATCATTGTACCGTTTAGTATATTCACATTATAGAGACCGCCACCGATTGAAATTCCTTTTGGAGCAGATTGATAAATATCGAAGTTTGAAATTTTAATATAATCAGTCTTATTTGACCCGCCTGATAAATGAATATCAACACCGGCTTTTTTAAATCCGCGAATTTTTATACCGTTAAGGGTGATGTTCTGACTGCGGTATTGCAAAGCTACGACAGGATTTTCCTTATAGTCATAGTCGGGATTACCAATTGCTGTGAATCCGCTTACATTAACGTTTTTATATGCTGAAACAACTAGCGCTCTTGGCGTGACAGTTTCATAAAGAGAGTTGAACACCGGTTCAATTGCTGAACAATCAATAAGTGTGACATCATAAGCCGTTGTGCTTTCAGGATCTGTGGCTTGATGATGACCAATATGACGAAGATCAAATGCCCGGACATCACGATAAGAAACATGGCCGATGATATGGACATTTTGAGAGGCAGGCCACATTGCATGCGCTTTAACCTCTACTCCACGAATGTTTCCGCTTGTAAAGTTATTCAAAAGCCACACATGCTTAGACCCATCGTCGATTTCTATACCGTTGGAGTTGGATACACCCTCTGCAAACTCCGTTCCTCGCGGATTACCGGAATGGCAATTTGAAATAAAGATGTATTCACTATAATGGGTAGTAATGCCGTCATCTCCTGAACCATATGCCACACAGTTATCAATCCAAATATATTTTGAGCCGTCTTTAGTCCAGTCGGTATCAGGTAAATGATCGTACGTTGGGGATGTAATATCAATACCGTGAAGGCCTGCGTTAATGGCTTCCACATCTCTAATCCATCCATATTCAACTTTAGCAAAAGTTAAACAGCTGGAGAATTGACCACCAGGATTTTTTACACCGCATTGTCTATTTGGATTCCAGTCTAATGACATTCCTTGAACAAAAATATTTCGGTTCCCATTTTGGTAATCATCATTTGTGATTACCCATTCATGAGCGGGAGTGTCTTCATGAAGTTTAATTACGGTAATTCCTTTACCTTGCCCTACAATTGTTGTCCAGGACGGAAGTTTAATCCCTTGAACCAGATATTCGCCGGCAGGAACATATACTTTGACGCGGCCATTCCCGATTGCTTTTCGAAAAGCTTCTGTATTGTCTCGTCCATCGGGAACAGCTCCGAAGTCTTCCACATTTACTTCCCGCGTGATTTTGCTTAAAAGCTTATGGTATTCTTTGTCAAGACGTTCTTTTAAAAGAGAGGTGATCTCTCCTTCAGCCGTGACCCGCGCGTCAGTAACTTCGACGTTTTGTTCTGTTACAGAATGCTTAATAAGATTTTGCATTCTCGTCTTGAGATGTTCAATGTCAGATGTATACTCCGGGTGTGACTCAGATTTGGCGTTTAGAGTAGGATCAGGGTAGTTATTAAAGTGAACCATTCTAAAGACACCTCTTTCTTTTAATATAAGCGCAGTTATCAGTATTGCAGTTAAAGTTTACTGTAGCACCTTTTGCGCTTATCTTTCCAATTCTGTATTTGTAGCCAGAATTCCTTTTAAATCCATTAGTTTTCAAGAAATGTAAGTCATGAACAAGAAATCAGATGGAAAGTAGGAGGTTACTTATGTCTATAAAACCAGTGGCTCAGATTCCTACGCTTATGGAACCCCAACTCCTTAGCAGACTTGAATACACTTTACCTATTCGGTTTATATTTCCCATCTGCATTTTCAACATTTTAATAGCTTTTGAGTTAAACAAGAAATTTTTAATTAACAAATCTTAGATCGTAAGGAGAAATTGCGGTAAATGAGGACATCATTATTGGAGTGATCATTTTAGTCAGTGTAAGTTAATGTGGATTTATTTTTCAGGTTATACAATAAAAAAAGGCCGCCGGCATTGCCAGCGGCCTTTTGATGCTTCTTTATTTATTAACAGAAATCGTAACGTTATTTCCAGAAGGGAGGACTTTTGCAAAATCCTGTGTATCTACGACAGGTGTCACTGCTTTATTGTCGATTGTAATATTGTTAAAAGTTGTTGAAAAAGTTGCTTTAATGGCAGAGCGCTGGCTTTCAGTTGAAACCGCAGCGGTGGCAAGTGTTTTCCATTTCGATAGAGTGCCAATGTTCGTTCCTTGGATTTCCATGATAATACGTCCGGTATAGCCATCATTGTTCGTTCCCCAGAGGGTCATGCGAGTATTCCCGTTCAAGTTTTTGTAGATCGTCATTTGCACTGTGCTTCCGGGACGAAACCCTTTATTGTAAGTGAATTTCTCTTTTCCTTCGATATATGTTTCATCATTTTTAGAACCGACTTTCATGAGCGGTTTCCATACGTTGTATTGTTTGCTGTACTGAAGACCAATATCTGCTTCAGTTCCGTTTTTTGCGCTAAAGCCTGAATAAATATAAGGGGTAGAGACAGAGTCTTGGATGTTCACTGTGTCGGGAAGCTTAATTTTAGCCGTGAAAACAGCGCCTGTGCTGTTCAGGTAGGCGCGTCCGCCGATTCCCTTAGGCAGCTGGGAAGCCGCTTTTGCTACTTGAGTGTCTGCTCCTAGAAGGCCTGGAACACCTGAAGAAATGGTTCCAAAAAGAATAGCTGTTCCTACTGCACCTGCAATCAATACTTTTTTCAAAAAAATTCCCCCTTTTAAAAGTGGTTTCGCAATTATTATACCTTATTTTGGAACTTCTTTTATTAAGATAAATCGACAAAATCGTTAAAATCTCATGTTTATGAATGGGTTATGTTTATAAATTGACACCATAGATCTATAATAAAACTAATTAAACTATGTACTAAATATTCAATTTTTATTAAAAAATCGGCATTAAGGAGCAAATAACATTAGACCTATGATTCATATAGACATTGAAGCTTAGTTTTTTCTGCAAAAAAACCCCCGGCCATTGACCGGGGAAGCAAAATTGAGGAGATTAAATGGAGTATTAGCAGTGTTTCTTACGTTTTTTATACTCTACAACGTAGTCATAGTCTTTTTTGTCGTGATCATAATGTTTTTTGTCATAATCACAGTAATAATCTTTTTTGTCATGGTGATCAGAATATTTTTTGTCATAGTCGTAATACTTCTTGTAATACGTTTTTTTAACCGTATAATACTCTTCTTTATATTTTTTGAAATAACCCATAAATACCCCTCCTTTTATGATCATACGCTTTATTATATGGAAGTTAGATTTTACGGATTGGACAGTTTAAATCACAAACTCAAAAAAGGGCTGTCCAAAAAAAATTGAGGGTAATCAGAGGAAAACTGAGGGATCGCGCAGAAACAAATCAATATAAAAAGCCGATGTTCATCGGCCGCCAAATCATTTTACCTTACATTTGCTTGTCTTCTTTGTGTTCTGAACCACTATTTCTTATGTCTTGAGTCAATCCGCTGGTCGCTTTTTTAAATTCTGTTAAGGCTTTTCCAGCGGCCCGGCCAAGCGCAGGCAGCTTATCAGGACCAAACACTAAAAAGCCTACAAATAAAATAACTAACATTTTTGTGACGCTTAATTCCATGATATTTTTCCTCCTCCTGTTTGAAGTACAACCTTATTAACAAATTATAAAAGATGGCGGTTCAAATGAGAATACGTCTGTTTTGAATGTTTTGTAAACAAAGGCGAATGGAGAATGATGTGGTTTCTTCAGGAAAAAATGCTGATGATAAAAACGTATGAAGCTTCCAATGCCTTACACATACCTGCGATTTTATTTAAAGGGGGTGATACAAATATAACTGTAACTTGCTATGATTATCATAAGGGAGAGATCGTAATGAAGAGATTCAACAAGCTAATAGGATACCTGTCTGTTTTCATGTTCGCTGTGGCTTTTCCATTATCGGCACATGCAGAAAAAGCGGGAACTACTGGAGCCGGAGAGTGGGATAAGCTTGGAACTTACACCTATACTTATTCAAGTCCGACGCTATACTCGAGCGGAGGCGATTTTAGAGTTTGTCTTTCAGGAAGTACACCTTTCTCCGTATCGCTGCACCTATATGAGGATGATCCTGGTGACAACCCTGATGAATATGTGGGCTCTAATTATTTTTCACCCGGAGAATGTCATACCTTTAGCAGTATAGGGAAATTTGTAGATGGAAGCAATAACAAGGCAGAATTCTTTGTTACTGATTACTCTGGTAAATCAAAAACAGTGACGTTTTACGATTGATTTGAGAGATACAGTACAGGGAATATAAGTTTGTCAGAGTAAAAGAGAGAGGGACTCTCTCTTTTTATACTGTATGAGGAATGAAATATCTCACTCTTGAACCGCCATGCGAAGGATTCACCATGCCTGTCCAGCAGTCATCCATCTTATCCCGAGCTTTACCAATCATTTCGTTCGGCTTTTTCCATCCGCTGAGGATGAGAGTAAATTCTGTTTTTTCCCTATGTCTGTTAATTGAAATGTAGCAATTCATCCAGCGGTATCCCATTCAAAAGAAAGCTCGCCGGGGGCATGAACCGTCCAAACTTTGCAAGGAGATGGTCCAAATGGTATGTAAGCGAAATTTATATCCTTCCTGCAGCTGAAAATCATTCGGCATAATCCACTTGGCTATGCCGAATGAAGTTGAGACTGTCTCCTAAATGTTTTGAATAGGCCCCTCTAATAATATATGTTTCGTAATATCCCATAATGTATTCTCTTGATATCCATATTTTCTCCTCATTATTCAATTTAGACTTTCACGCAAATTTTATATCATCTAACGAAATCATATCCATAGTGTGTATAAATGATGCTGAACCTGTTGTCGGCAAGTGTTTCAATAGATAAATTCCACGATTAAAATTGAATTGAGTATCCTTTTATTGTTATATTGATTGATGAAAGGCAGTGGAAGTCTCATGCGAAAATACGAAATACAGCAAGAGAGTGGAAAGTATATATTATCATCTTTTCATTCTTCATTATTTGTGTGGCTGCAATAGGCTTTTTTGAACAAAGATTTCTTTTAAATCAATTAGCATGGCGGGTATTTGATGCACTGATCAGCGTTGTGTTATTTGCCAATGTGCTGTTTTTCTGGAGAAAAAGGAAGAGCATAGCATATATTTCAGGCATTTTGGCTGTTGTGAATGTAATTTTGCTGATATCACTGCTTTTTCTAACTTGATGAGATTGTAAATAGGAGGGTTCTGCATGCTCGGTAAAATTAAAGCGGCCATTGATAATAGTCCGGGAAAACCGGCCAAAATTGCAGTTAATGAAAGCGCATTTCAGCAGCTAAAAGAAGAGATGCGTTTTGTTTGCGTTTCCAAACCTAAAACCATTATGGGGATACCTGTGGAGGTTTCAGATGATGTAGAAGGCTTTGAACTCAGATTTTAATGATAACATATTTTTATCCTATATATATGAATATAGGAACTTCTTGAAAAGAAGGGGGGAGGGCTGTGAAACAGAAGCCGATTTATGTAGAAATCGAGATGACATCTGACCTGGACAAGCTTTGGGAATATACGCAAAACCCATCGCTACATAAGGAATGGGATCTGCGGTTTTCTGACATTACGTATTTGCATAGAGGCGTAAATGAACCGCAGAGGTTTCTTTACGAGACAAGAATTGGCTTTGGATTAAAGGTGTCAGGTGCTGGGGAAACCGCGGGAACGAAGTTGCATTCCTCTCAAAGAGTATCCTCCCTGGTCTTTTCCTCCAACCATCCGTTATCCCTGATTAAAAAAGGCAGCGGGTATTGGAAATACATACAGCATGATAACGGGAAGCTTACCTTTATGACGCAGTATCAATATGAAACGGCATATGGCTTTCTGGGAAGATGGATTGACCGTTTATTATTTCGGCCGCTGATGGGCTGGGCAACAGCATGGAGTTTTGATTCATTGAGACTTTGGATTGAACAAAATAAACATCCGAAACAATTGATCCGTTATGCGTTTGTCTATATGCTGACGTGCTTGTTTTTTAGTCTGTTTTGGTTTTACCACGGATTTGCAGATCGTGAAACGAACAACATGGCAAGAGCAGCGATAATAGTTTTGGGCATTTTATGGCTGAGTCCATTAAAGAGAAAATGGATACTTCATGCTGTGCAGGCCTGTATCTTTGCTGTCTATGCTTTTCTGGATGCCGGAATATGTTCTTTATTATTAAGTGTGGTTACTGCGGCAAGCGGCTTGATCAGTCTCCGGCTTCCAAGCGCTCGGCATACGGAACGAAAAAAGAAAGAAGTGAAATGGTGAGTTCAATGTATAAAAAAACAATTATAAATTATCATCTATTACATCCCAAGCTGCAGAAACGTTATCAATTAGACCGGTCACATACATTCAGCGGAAGAGGAACGATGTCAGAAATAAGCGGAGGTTCTTTTTTGGTCAGAATGCTGCTGAAGTGCGGGGTGTTTTTTAGATGTTTCTTTTCAGAGAGAGGAAAGGACATCCCTTTTACAATTAAAAACAGAACATGTCTTACGGAGCAAGAACATACGGGGGTTGAATGGAATCGGACTTTTGTCTTTAAAGATAAGAAGCGTTTCTTTGATGCAGTTATGGTATACGACGAAAGTGAAAAACAAATACTTGATTTTTTCGGCCAACCTCATATTTTGCTGTCCGTTTTAACTTTTGAAGCACTCTCTGACGGGTCTCTCCACATTACATCAGGAAAGCAATGGCTATTAATATGCGGGAAAAGGATTCCTTTGCCAAAATGGCTGAGCGGTAATTCCACTGTTTGTGAAACGTTTGATGAAAGCAACAACTGCTTCACGATTCAAGTTCATGTGGAAAATGCAATTCTTGGCACTCTTTTTTATTATAAAGGGACGTTTCAGGAAACAGAGGGAGAAGTATGTTAAAACGACACGGCATCATTCATGCGCTTTGTTTCATCTGGTTTCTTGCATCTGAAGCTCCCGACATATCAGTTGCGGAGGCACTTGTCTTGTTTTCCATTCTCTTTTTTGTGCCGGGAATTTTTCCTTTTGTTTTTCATCAATCGGTTCACAGGTCTATTCGATCTTTGGAAAAATTATTGATGCACATCTATCCTGCAGCAGCTGTTTTCGCGGTATTAGCCCTTGTGACAGATGTCGGGTATTTTGCACTGATCTGGTGGATATACACTGCTTTGTTGGCTCTGTATGGTATGTTACGGCTTTCGAAAACAAAAATACATAGAATAGAGGAAACATCTATCTTATGTGGACTCGTTTATTTGGGAGGAGGGGGATTTTGGTTTTTTGCCTATGCTGCACATTTACAAATCCTGCACTTCGGTCCTCTCATTATTTTGCTCACAGCTGTTCATTTTCACTATTCTGCTTTTCTTATCCCGATCTTTAATGGTTTACTTGGCAGAGTCCAAAGAGAAAAACGGGTTATGTACGGTTGGGGGACATGGATTATTTTACTGTCGCCGCTCCTCATCGCACTCGGAATAACATACTCAAAAACACTTGATATCTTGGCGGTTGGTATCTATATGGCGGCACTTTATTTCAACTCATACTTAATATTTAAGACAGCTTTTCGCAGTAAGACAGGCAAAGTGCTTATCCGAATGTCTTCTCTCGTTTTAATGATAACGATCTGTTTCTCTTTGGTTTACTCGTTCGGTGTATTTCGGCAAGAAGTCACACTGACCATCAGCCAAATGATTTGGATACACGGTGTCGTGAACGCATTCGGTGTCATTTTGCCGGCTCTAGCAGGATGGAGAAAAGAAAATCCTCAGCCCTCGGATGCGAGTGCCAAGGTTTTCAGCCGAATATACGGAAAGAGAACAATCGGAAAGAACTTTTTGCACAACATTCACGCTGAGAATAACATTCAATATAGCGGACTTGTGGATGATATGAGAAGCCTTCGTTCAAACGATTTTTCACCGGAGCATTTGAAACCGTTGATTGTTTCTTTTTATGAACAGACGAAAGATTATGAGGTAAAAGCAAAAGTGACGTGGAGCACTTGGTTTCAGCCCTTTGCGAAAATGTATGAATACATCAGCAAAAGAACCGGACAAATACACCTGTCAACGAACCCTGACTGGTATAGGATGCACAGTACAATAAAAGGTGTCCATTCAAAAAAAGACGGAAGAAAAAAGGTGCGTGCCTGGATCAGAACAAATGAAAAAAACGAAACTATTTTCACCGCGCTGTATTCTGTATATCGCTCAAAAGGAGAGGGGTACATGAATATTTCTCTGCCGCTTCCTTTCAGTAACATGACAGGCGTTTTAAAGCCTTATCATCACAAAGAGAACCTGATTCTGACCAGCAGGCGGAGAAAAAGCGGTGCTGGGGATGAAGGAATTTATCTTAGAACAAGAATCGGGACATGCCCGCTTCCATTATCTGAAAACTTTCTTATAAAAGCTCCGTGTGCAAGCAGGTTAACAGCTGTTCACGAAATGTGGCTGTTTGGGATTCAATTTCTAACTGTTAATTATGAAATTACATATTGCCCGTCCAAATGAAGAATATAAAACAAAGACAAGCGTTCATCTGACAGTTGCTCGTCCGGCAAACAATGGACCGGCGCATTTTAATTCTGCACCTCATACAGACGGGGAAGGAAGGGTTTTTATGTTGTATATCAGTTTATTTCTGATTGTATGGCTGGCTGCGGGATTTGCAGTGGGGATGAAGCAAGTTTATGTCGATCAGCTGTTTGATAAAGATGTGATCGAAAGGCTTGAAAAAGAAGCAGGTGACCATGATCTTGTTGTCCGTTTTATTAAACACCGTTTCGTTTATATTGCAGCAGTTACTTTAAGCGGGTTTATTGCTGTTTACAGTGAAATAAAAGCCATTCCGCAAAAGCGGAGTATAAGAAAAATTGAAAAAGACATTAATAAGCTGAACAAAGTAAGGAAACGCGGGAATAACAGAAAGTAAAAGGTGCACAAGCCAGCAGGCGGGTGCATTTTTTTATTTAATGGAAAGCCGGTGCGATCTTACTTTTTTGCTAAGGAGTATAAATTCATAAATGTGAAGAACAGCACCCGGGCTAATGGTATATAATATTGTGAATTTAACAAAAATTTAACAAGGAGGACGAGATAATTCGTGCTAAAGCCTCAAAGAATCCAGCATCCTGTGTTTTTGGTTTTGAGGCGGAGTAGATGAAACCGGCCAAAGTATCCCTGCTCCGCCGTTTGCTCCATTCCTTGAAGCATGTTGATTGTAACATAGTCAAACGTTTTCCATCAACTTTAAAAAATGTAAAAATGTTGTTAATTTTTTTGTTGTTTGTTCCGGTTTCTTCAGTATGTGCAGAGGATATCTATCAGAATTTCGAGGAATTAAAGAATAACGAAGATCCTTCTGATTACAGCATTGTCACAAAAGAAATCGGCAGCCCTGTGCTTGTTTTAGCTATTCACGGGGGAGGTATTGAAGGCGGCACAAGTGAAGTAGCGAGAGAGCTCAGCCAACAGTATTCCATGTATTTGTTTGAAGGTTTGAAGACGTCTGGAAATTCAGTGCTGCATATAACAAGCACACATTTTGATGAACCTCAGGCACTGAAACTTGTAGCAAGTCATGAGTATGTCATTTCATTGCATGGGTATGCAGGAGAGGACCAACAGATACAAATCGGCGGAACAGACCGATCAAGAGCGGCAGAATTGGTTTCAGAACTGCAGAAAGCCGGTTTTCCAGCTGAATTGCTTGGTACGGATCATCCGCATGCAGGCGTAAGTCCAAACAATATAGCGAATAAATCAAAAACCGGTTTGAGCATCCAGTTAGAGATGAGTACAGGTTTTAGAGAATCTTTGTTTGGCATCTTTTCTTTAAAAAGCAGATCCACGACTCAAAATGAGAGGTTTTATGATTTTACGGAAGTGTTGACCCATTTTATGCAAAACAGTTATTAAAATAAGGAGGCTTTGCGCCTCCTTATTTTTCATCCTTCTGATCAGGGGCTTCAGGGAACAATTCATCTGATGCCTCGGTTTGATATTGCAAAGTGTTATCTTTAGCAGTCAGTTCGTTTCTGAATGTTTCATCCAACACATTTTTCAGCAAATACCGGTGAAAAAAATATTCAAAAACAGTCAGGCAGACAGAAGCAATAAGAGCAGCTGCAAACGGTGAGAAACCGTTTCTCGTTTGCGTTTCAAGAAAGACCCAAAGAATAACGAGTGAAAGCCCGAAGTCAGCCAGTGAAGCTGTCACATTGCTGGTTCTCGGCAAGATCAGGATGTCACCGGAAAGGTATGTTACAAAGCTTAAGAAAAATGCAATAAACAGCACACTTAAGAAGGAAGCATGGTAAACTCTATCCAAAATCACATACAAGAGGGCAAGAGTTAAAGCTGTTTTAGAAGCAAGAGCGATAATATGTTTCATTTGATCACCTATATTTGAGGCAAATCTTTAGCGGTATCTGCAGCCTCAAGATCGACACTTATTTGCTGAGTTAAATCTTTAGAATGATAAAAACCCTTTGCAGCCATATAAAGATAAATTTGTTCATGGGTATTAATCGCGTCATGTAAATATTGCTGCAGCGTTTCTCTGACTTCTGGGGAAGAAGATTCTGTGATGGCAGCTGCAATATTCCTTACGCCTGTCTTTGCCGATATTAAAAAATCCGTTGCGATCACTTGTTCGGTCATGCTGCCCATTCCGGCTAATTTTTGAAAGAACTCATTCACGCTTGTTCACCTCTCACTGACAGCAATTCCTGCAAACGTGCAACCTGCTGTTTTGTTTTTTGAGCATCCTGTTCAAGAATACTCTTTAATTCTTCATCTTGTACAAGTCCCGTCATGGTTGAAGATTTTGTCAAACAAAGATTTTTAAACGTAAGCAATTCGAGCAATTCTAACGTTTCATGAAGGCCGTAGTCATTCATCACGGTCATTCCCTTCTTAAGTAATATGGTTTATTTTGAGCAAATTGCTTTTGTTTACACTGGTATTTTTTGCTTTGTTGAATTGAAACTTTCTGACTGGAGCGCCCGTACATAAGGGTGGGGATGAGCGTCTAAAAATAAAAATCCAGCTTTCAATCTTTTGAAACAGGCTGAGTAAAAATTTGAAGAATTATACGCTTTTACTAAAAAAACGTCTTTATCCCAATGTCTGTATTGCATTATTGAAAGTCCCATATTTAAGTTTTTTAATCGGCTATCTATAAATACTGAGGAGGAGACACAGTGGAGATCAAAGGGATCAATCACTTGTTATTTTCTGTTTCTGATTTACTGACATCCATCGAGTTTTATCAAAATGTCTTTGATGCTAAATTGTTGGCCAAAGGAAGGAGCACTGCATATTTTGATTTAAACGGCATATGGCTGGCTCTCAACGAAGAGCGTGACATTCCCAGAAATGACATTAAGGCTTCTTATACCCATATCGCTTTTACAATTGAAGAAAGTAAGTTTGAAGAAATGTCCGCAAAATTAAAAGATCTTCAAGTTACTATTTTGCCTGGGAGAGAACGAGATGAACGTGATCGAAAATCAATTTATTTCACCGATCCTGACGGCCATAAATTTGAATTCCATACAGGAACTCTTCAAGACAGACTTCAATATTATAAGCAAGCTAAAACCCATATGGATTTTTATGATTGAAAAAGTACGGGAAACAGAGCAACAGAGGATATACATATTTATCTTTTGGGGGTAATATATGGTAAAGGAGGGGGATTGCATTTGAGAAATAAAATCTTGCTGATGACAGCTGTTTTGCTATGTGTTTTTGGAACCGGGACGATTCATGCAGCAACTTTACATTATGAATATAAAACCGATTTCATTCTAAATGATGAAACAAAAGCGCTTTATGTAGAAAACATTGGTGATATACCGGCAATTGACTATTTTTTAGGGTACCAGTTTACGATACGAGGAGTGAATACTTGTTCAGTTGACATTAAGCTTCAGCGAATGGGACTTACAGGTAATTACACTACGTTAAGCGCCAAACAATTCATCGGTAATTGGTTTGATTTTAGCGCTCAAGATAAGGTTTCCATTGAACCGTATCATCGGTATCGAATAGTAGCTGAAGAACATTCCCCAAACTGTGGAAGTGTTCATGTAAAAGGGCGCTATGGTGTAGAATATTTTACTTTTGATTGATGCTCACATTTATTGAAAAGCAGTGAGCTTTTTTTGTGGAATAAATTAACTAAATAAACTATGTACTAAATATTCAATATATTCTTTTTGATCTCGCTCATGATAAAAGAGCAGAGTATAACTAATCTTTTCACGTCCAAGATCGAAACATTTATAAGATAGGAACGACTACATTTTTAAACAATATTTTTTAAAGAAAAAGTTTCGTTAAGGAAAGAAAATTTCTTGACTTCAACAATTAAATGATGGATAATTATGGTGTAAACATGATGTTCTTTTTCCTCCTATTCAGGTTCGCACCTAAGCCAGGGCGAACCTGCTTTTTTTTAAAACAAAACCCCCACTCCGTAAAGGGAGAGGGGGTTTATTCTTTGTACCTGATAGTTTGATAGTTTAATGGACAGTTCTGAACACACCAATTACTTTTCCTAATATGCTGACATTCTGCAGTATGATCGGAGCCATGGTTGGATTTTCAGGCTGTAGGCGAATGTGTGTATCCTCTTTATAGAAACGTTTTACCGTAGCTTCATCATCTTCTGTCATCGCCACTACGATTTCACCGTTATTCGCCGTGTTTTGCTGTTTTACAATAACATAGTCCTTATCAAGTATACCTGCGTCAATCATACTGTCTCCCATAATCTCCAGCATAAACACATGCTCATCCGGAGGAACCATACGGTCAGGAAGCGGGAAGTATTCTTCAATGTTTTCAACCGCTGTAATAGGTGATCCGGCCGTTACTTTTCCGATTACCGGTACATTAACGACTTGGCTCTTTGGAATCTCTACTTCTTCATCCAGAATTTCTATCGCTCTTGGTTTTGTCGGATCGCGTCTAATCAGTCCTTTTGTTTCCAAACGGGCCAAATGGCCGTGGACAGTTGAACTGGACGCAAGGCCGACAGCCTCTCCGATCTCTCTAACGGAAGGCGGATATCCTTTTGATTTAACCTCTGCTTTAATAAAACGGAGGATATCAAGTTGCCTTTTTGAAAGCTTCGTCATTTTTTGCACCTCTAAACGTCGATTTTAAGTAGATTATAGCATGATTTTCCTGACAGTACAAACATAGGTTCGAAAAAACAATTGACAGAAACGTTTGTTCGTATATACTGAAATTATAAAAATGCGAACAAACATTCTTGTTGGAGGTTGTTATCATGAGTAAAGAATCTATTATTTTTGTCGGCCTGTTCACTGTGATTCTAAGCGTGGTTATCCTTCTGTTGTCATATACAAGCAGCGACCAGGAGCTTAACCAGTATGTTAAAATAAAAGTTCAGCAGGGGGATACGCTGTGGTCGCTTGCCGACCAGGTGGCTGACTCAAAAAAGATAAATAAAAGTGATTTTATTGAATGGGTAGCTGAAAAAAATAATCTTCAGCCGTCTGAACTTCAGCCGGGAGATGAATTGGTGATTCCATTAAAAAAGGAACATCCGGCTGCATACGAACTGGCTACTGTTAAATAGAGAGGAAAGGTAGAAAGGTGAAAGCACTCATTTATGCCCGCGTAAGCACAAATAAAGAACAGCAAGAAACCTCATTAAAGCGGCAGGAGGAGGAGCTTACGGCCATTGCGGCTGAGAACGGCATAGAAGTCGTCAAAGTGATTTCTGAAAAAGCCAGCGGATATGAAATGGACCGGGATGGTGTATTTGATTTGCTTGATCATATCAAGAACTCAAATATTGATGTGATTTTAGTTCAGGATGAAACAAGACTCGGCCGGGGAAACGCGAAAATTGCACTTCTTCATTGTATTTACAGGGAAGGAGTGAAAGTATTTACGACAGCTCACAGAGGTGAACTTGAGTTATCGGAGGCTGACTCTATGGTGCTGGAAATCGTCAGTATTGTGGAGGAATACCAGAGAAAAATCCACAACATGAAAATTAAACGTGGAATGAAACGCGCAGTAAAAAATGGTTTTAAGCCTCAAAAGAACCTGAAAAACCAGCATGAAAACAGCGGAAAAGATAGAATAGAAGTTCCGATCTCGGAGATTGTCCGGTTGAGAGCGAATAAACTGACGTTTGCTGAAATCGCGGCTACGTTGAGAGGTTTTGGCTATGATGTGTCAAAGGCGACAGTCCATCGGCGTTTTCAAGAATACATAGAGAATGAGCAGACAGGCGAGTGAATCAGTTGTAAAACTCCTCGTGTTTTAGTAGTATATACACAAAATGCAATAAAGGAGTTTATCATGATTTCAAACGAAAAAATTGCCAGAATCAATGAACTTGCCGCAAAAGCTAAAGCTGGCGTTATCACAGAAGAAGAAAAAGCCGAGCAGCAAAAGCTCCGTCAAGAATACCTAAAAGGATTTCGTTCTTCTATGAAAAACACATTAAAAAGTGTAAAAATCATTGATCCTGAAGGCAATGACGTAACACCTGAAAAGTTAAAAAGAGAAAAAAAAAATAACAGACTCCATTAATATAAGAGGAATACGGCAATATCGTATTCCTCTTTTGTATATACTACAAACAGCTGGGCTTTCTTCAGGTGACAAAATTCATCAAGTTTCTCTCAAATTTAAGCTGAAACAGTTGAGAAAAAGTCGTCAGACATTTATGATGAAAGGGTACAACATATAAGGAAGGGGATTTTTATGGATACAATTGAAAAGAAATCAGTTGCTACCATTCGCACACTATCAATAGACGCTATTGAAAAAGCAAACTCTGGTCACCCTGGAATGCCTATGGGGGCAGCGCCAATGGCATATACGCTATGGACAAAATTTATGAATGTAAATCCGGCAAACCCTGGGTGGTTTAACCGCGACCGTTTTGTTTTATCTGCGGGACACGGATCAGCACTTTTATACAGCATGCTTCATTTAAGCGGGTATGATCTCAGTATTGAAGATCTTAAGGGATTCCGTCAGTGGGGCAGCAAAACACCGGGACATCCGGAATTCGGACATACAGCCGGTGTTGATGCAACAACAGGGCCGCTTGGACAAGGAATCGCAATGGCGGTCGGAATGGCTATTGCAGAACGCCATTTAGCCGAAACTTACAACCGTGATTCATTCAATGTAGTCGATCACTATACATACAGCATTTGCGGTGACGGTGATTTAATGGAAGGTATCTCTTCTGAAGCCGCTTCACTAGCAGGCCATCTTCAGCTTGGCCGTCTCATCGTATTATACGATTCAAATGACATCTCATTGGATGGAGATCTGGATCGTTCATTCTCTGAAAACGTAAAACAGCGTTTTGAGGCGATGAACTGGGAAGTTCTTTACGTTCAGGATGGAAACAATATTGAAGAATTATCTGCCGCAATTGAAAAAGCACGCCAAAACGACAAGAAACCTACATTAATTGAAGTGAAAACGACAATTGGTTTCGGTTCCCCTAACCGTGCCGGCACTTCCGGTGTTCACGGTGCTCCGCTTGGCAAAGAAGAAAGTAAATTAACAAAAGAAGCTTATGCATGGACGTATGAAGAAGATTTCTACGTTCCGTCAGAAGTATATGAGCATTTCGCAAAAACAGTAAAAGAATCCGGCGAGAAAAAGGAACAGGAATGGAATGACCAATTCGGTAAATATAAAGAAATTTATCCGGAACTCGCTCAACAGCTTGAACTGGCTATCAAAGGAGAACTTCCGAAAGACTGGGATCAAGAGGTGCCTGTTTATGAAAAAGGAAGCAGTCTGGCATCCCGTGCCTCTTCAGGTGAGGTTCTAAACGGTCTTGCGAATAAAATTCCGTTCTTTGTTGGCGGTTCTGCAGACTTAGCAGGATCAAACAAAACGACGATTAAAAATTCCGGTGATTATACAGCGCTTGATTACTCAGGCAAAAATTTCTGGTTTGGTGTTCGTGAATTTGCTATGGGTGCAGCCTTAAACGGTATGGCGCTTCATGGCGGACTCCGTGTATTCGGCGGAACATTCTTTGTCTTCTCTGATTACTTGCGTCCGGCGATTCGCCTTGCAGCCTTAATGGGTCTTCCTGTGACATATGTCTTTACTCACGACAGTATCGCGGTCGGTGAAGATGGACCGACTCACGAGCCGGTTGAGCAGCTTGCTTCTTTACGCGCAATGCCTAACCTTTCTTTAATTCGCCCTGCAGACGGTAATGAGACAGCAGCGGCATGGAAGCTTGCGGTACAGAGCACAGATCATCCAACGGCACTCGTATTGACACGCCAAAACCTTCCTACAATCGACCAAACAGCTGAAGAGGCATTGGCTGGTGTAGAAAAGGGTGCTTATGTTGTTTCTAAGTCTAAAAACGAAACACCGGACGCTCTTCTTATCGCGACGGGCTCAGAGGTTGGTCTGGCAATTGAAGCACAGGCTGAATTGGCGAAAGAAAATATTGATGTTTCTGTCGTCAGCATGCCTTCAGTAGATCGTTTTGAGAAACAATCCGATGAATACAAAAACTCCGTGCTTCCGTCAGATGTGAGAAAACGCCTTGCGATTGAAATGGGCGCATCATTTGGCTGGGGTAAATACACAGGGCTTGAAGGAGACGTGCTCGGCATTGACAAATTCGGTGCCTCCGCTCCTGGCGAAACGATCATCAATGAATACGGCTTCTCAGTTGCAAACGTTGTGGATCGAGTTAAAGCATTAATCAATAAATAAGGTTTTCAAAGGGGATGAGTCAAATCATCCTCTTTTTCTTGTTTATCCGACAAAAATAGTATTGGCTGGTTAACAGTAATAGACAATTCTTTCTTCTCTTCTTTTGTATAATAGATTGCAAATGAAATGCTGCTGGAAAAGGGGATGAGAAGATGGAACGTCACTACTATACGTACCTGATCAAAGAGGAATTTGCCAATCACTATTTCGGGCGGGAATCGGTTATGTTTGAGCTGTTTCAAGACTATCATTGGACAAGCCTGACGAGGCAGCAGTATGAAATGACAGAGAAACAAATTCAATATATTACGAAACCTATTCCGATTTTACATATGCATCAGCGGTTAAAAATGAATTTGAATAATACAAACTATACACAGCTGGATTATATTTATAGATTATCTCTGCCAAAAGCAAAGGGACAAGCGTCTTTTATGATGAGGGAACACATGATTGAAATTGTAGCTAACGGAGATTACGAGGCAGAAACGATATTTTTTGAAGTTCTTCGCAAAGTAAGCCCTTGCTTTCTCGCAATGGATTTCAATACGAAGCGGTATGGGTGGTTAAATCCGGTGAAAGAAAGAAATTTTGTCTAAAACCGAAGAAAAAGAGATGTAAATGTTGTATAATAGCTTTTGGTTTAGTACACTTTAAACTAGACAACATGAAGGAGGAAATAAAATGACTTTATGGGTTGGCATCCTAGTGGGCGTTGTTGCACTGCTCATAGGTGTTGCACTCGGGTTTTTTATTGCTCGTAAATATATGATGAGCTACCTTAAAAAGAATCCGCCTATTAATGAACAAATGTTACGCATGATGATGATGCAAATGGGAATGAAACCTTCTCAAAAGAAAATCAATCAAATGATGAAAGCCATGAATAATCAAACGAAATAATACGTAAAGATTATGATATAGAGAAACATGGTTATAAAATAAAAAACCCTTTATCGGGTTTTTTATTTTGCAATCATTCATCACCCGCTACTGCTCGAAGGCGCTGCTTTTGATATTGTATGAGAAGATGGTCAAGCTCCTGACTGAGTTCTATCGTAATATGAGATGTCATACCGTTTGCCATGACAATTTGCAGCAGCTCTGCTCTTTTTTTTTCAATTTCATTTAATAGATGCTCTCTAATCACAGGGATGTATCCTTTCATACATTAGATCTTCAAAAGTGAATGTTTATATTATATCCATATTTATACTAATTTTCAAATGAGAAGGAGTACAATGTCTCAATGTCAAATTAAATTATATAAGTTTTTTTTGAAAATAGAAATCCTTCGAGTGAAAGTGTTAAAAAAATGAAATGATTTTGTCATAACTTGAAGGAATGTCAAATTATGAAGGGATGATGACATGGGAGATGTGAATTATCTTCTGACATTCGGGGCGGGATTTTTATCATTTATTTCGCCTTGCTGCCTGCCGCTGTATCCGGCTTTCCTGTCATATATTACAGGAGTGAGCATGGATGATGTGAAAACAGAGAAACTGCTGCTGCAAAAAAGAAGCTTGGCTCATACGCTGTTTTTTTTGCTGGGGTTTTCAGTGATTTTTATTGCTTTAGGATATGGTACATCTTTTATTGGAACCTTGTTTAGGGATTATCATGATGCTATTCGGCAAGTGGGTGCTTTGCTCATTATTCTGTTCGGTTTTATCACGCTTGGCGTGTTTCGTCCTGAGGTTATCATGAAAGAGCGCAGAGTCCATTTTAAGCATAAGCCGGGGGGGTTTTTCGGTTCAATTTTAATCGGTATGGCTTTTGCGGCTGGCTGGACGCCTTGCACCGGTCCTATTTTGGGGGCTGTTATCACATTAGCAGGTACGAATCCTGGCTCAGCGGTACCGTATATGATGCTATATGTTCTCGGATTTGCCGTTCCGTTTGTATTATTGTCGTTCTTCATTACGAAGCTGAAGTGGATCAGGAAGAATCAGCTTTTGATCATGAAAGCGGGCGGCGTACTTATGATTGTAATTGGGATCCTGCTATTTTTTAACTGGATGAGCTTGATCATTATTTTGCTGTCGGATCTTTTTGGTGGTTTTACAGGTTTCTGACTGTTAAATTACTTTTGCACTACTACTAATCCTTTTGTTTTTGGTACAATAAGACTATTACCTGAGGAATTCGATTTTTGGAGGGGAATATGACAAGAGTTTTAGTTGTAGACGACGCCAAGTTCATGAGAGTAAAAATCAGAGAGATCTTGGAAGAGGCAAATTACATAATAGCAGGCGAGGCGGCGGACGGCGAACAAGCGGCTGACCTGTATAAAAAACTTCGGCCGGACTTAGTGACGATGGATATTACGATGCCGGTGAAAAACGGCATTAAGGCGCTTCGAGAGATCATATCCTTTGACCCTAAAGCAAAGATAATCATGTGTACCGCAATGCGCCAGCAAAGAATTGTTACGGAAGCCATTGAACTTGGGGCAAAAGATTTTATTGTCAAACCGTTTGAGGAGTCCAAAGTATTAGAAGCTGTGAATCGCGTTATGGGGAATTGAAAGTCATTTCTTTTCAAAATGGTTTTTTTTATTGTTTTGGAGTATAGTATATAGTGTCAACACTCCGAGAAACAAAGGAATGATAAGTATGATGATAATAGTTTCATCAATTGTTGCTGTTTTAATGGCTGCAGCTGTGATGGTGGTCAGAATTAAGTCTTCCGATAAACCTGTTTCAGCGAAAAAAATCATTCTTCCGCCGATTTTTATGAGTACGGGGGCGTTAATGTTTTTATTTCCGGTTTTTTGGGTAACAGGTGAAGAGTTTTTAGAAGCGATCACTTTAGGCGTGATTTTCTCTATTTTTCTTATAAAAACTTCAAAGTTTGAAATTAAAAATAATGAAATTTACATGAAACGGTCTAAGGCATTTGTCTTTATATTAATCGGCCTTTTGGTGATCAGAATTGTGATGAAATCGATTTTAAGCACATCGGTTGATTACGGCGCACTGAGCGGTATGTTTTGGATTCTGGCATTCGGTATGATTGTGCCGTGGAGAATTGCCATGTATCTGTCATATCGAAAACTTCAAAGCGAGCTGCAGTCAGCAGACATTCAAATGAATTAAAAAACCTTTCCTCTTCGCGGGAAAGGTTTTTTATTTAAGAAAGGCCTGATAAGGTTCAATATCGATATTCTTGTCTCTTAGATGCTTCTTTAAAAAGGTATGATCTCTTTTCGGAGTAGCCAGAATATAACCTTTGATAATAAGCCGCTGATCAATCGCTGCTACGTTTTCTTTTAATGCCAGCTCTCCGATTTTTCCGGCAATTTTTGCTCTCGCTATATCTCTGAACAGCTCTGGAACAGGTGTAACCAATTCATCGAGAAATTGTTTGTTTTCATTGCTCCATAGATGTCTGCTGTTTTCAATATAGTAATCCTGCCAATCCAGCTCAGATCTGCCGTCCTCTTTTGGTAAACGCTTTAAAAACTTTCGGAACATAAAAAAACCGCCGATTGATAACAAGACAATCATCGTGATCACCCAAAACAGAATAAACCACAAAAACCAGCCTTCCAGCATCAATCATTCCCCCTTATACTAACCATATTGTATATGAAGAAGGAATAGAAGAACAACGTTAAAAAAAATAGAAAAAAATGATAGACGTCTAGTCAAAAGAGATGATAGATCATATTCTATTGTATAGTGAATCTGCTATTTGGCCATGGGAGAGTCACTAGAGGGTATTTGACGATAAATGGACGGAGAAAAGTCACTTTCATAATAGGGGATGAAAGTGACTTTTGATTTTAGCTGAGAGGAAATTGAAGAGAAAAAGAAGAGCCTTCATTCATCTCTTTATTGACAGCAACTGTGAGAATTTGATTTTCGCATTCAGTCTCAATCGACTTGTCATTCAAATAAAAAGGAAGCATCATTTGTTTTTCAAGAGTCTGTTCCGAGGATTTAACCGTTAGGATGAACTCACATCCGGACAAGGTAATTGTTATTTGTGTTGGCTGTAAAGACGATATGTCTGCTTCAATAATATATTGCTGACTTGTTTCATATAGATCAATAGGTAATGTTTCGTCGTACCAGGCGAACGGATCTTCAAAAAATTGTCGAAGCCATTCCTCCATACCATCGAAATCATTAGCATCGTTTCGTTTTGAATGGGTCATGGAAGCATTCCTCCATATATCAACCTTGCTTTAGCATATGCAGTTGGTCAGAAATGGGTGAACGCATAAAAAAACAGACACTAAGGTCTGCTTTTACTACATATCATGACTTGAATTGTGCTTTTGTCTTGTGTGATTTCTGTTTTTTACTTTCTTGCTTCCGCTAAGAGGTTCCGGCTGACCCGGATTGTGTCCTTTAGGGGCGTTTTTATGCATATCTTTACTTGTATTTTTATTGGTCATAAAATGAGAACCTCCTTAAAAGAGTTCAACGTTATTGATTGGTTTTTCTTTTCTTGTTATTTTGGCGTTCTGCTTCAGTCAGTACAAGCTGATCGTTTTCTATATAGCCGGCCCCTTTGCCTTGGCTTTTTGCGTCATTCATCCCATTTATTACGTGGTTTGCTTTTCTTTTGACCATCATTATCACCTCAATCATAATATGGCTTCTTTCAATGAGGAATATGAGAGAGCGTAAACAGTAAAATTTCCCGTTTTTTCGCCTGATAAGCCGATCTTATTGTATTTAATAAAAACATTGATATTTACTTATGTATGATTTTGTTTTAATATGAAATTGTGAGAAAATTGTGATGGAATGTAACGTTCATCTGAGAATGAACTGATCTGAAGGGGGATTTTGGAGAATGGCAAACGAGCAAAAAACTGTAGCACAAGACGTTTTCCAAGCGAGAAAAACGTTTACTACAAATGGGAAAACCTATCATTACTACTCTTTGAAAGCATTGGAAGATCTGGGGATCGGAAAGGTATCGAAGCTTCCTTACTCCATCAAAGTTCTTTTAGAATCTGTACTGCGTCAAGTTGACGGATTCGTCATCAAAAAAGAACACGTGGAGAATTTGGCAAAATGGGGAACTGCCGAGTTAAAGGAAATCGATGTTCCGTTTAAACCATCTCGCGTTATTTTACAAGATTTCACTGGGGTACCGGCAGTAGTTGACCTTGCTTCATTACGTAAAGCAATGGCAGCTGTCGGCGGAGATCCTGACAAAATCAACCCTGAGATTCCTGTTGATCTTGTCATCGACCACTCTGTACAGGTTGATAAAGCGGGCACAGAAGATGCTTTGGCTATTAATATGGACTTGGAATTTGAAAGAAATGCAGAGCGTTACAAATTTTTAAGCTGGGCAAAGAAAGCGTTTAATAACTACCAGGCAGTACCGCCAGCAACAGGTATCGTTCACCAGGTAAACCTTGAGTTCTTGGCAAGCGTTGTCCACGCAGTCGAAGAAGACGGAGAACTGATTACGTATCCTGATACGCTGGTAGGAACCGACTCGCATACAACAATGATTAACGGAATCGGTGTTCTCGGCTGGGGTGTCGGCGGAATTGAAGCGGAAGCCGGAATGCTCGGGCAGCCTTCTTATTTCCCTGTTCCTGAGGTAATCGGCGCGAAACTTGTCGGAAAGCTTCCGAACGGAACAACAGCCACTGACTTGGCGTTAAAAGTGACACAAGTACTGCGTGAAAAAGGCGTAGTCGGCAAATTTGTTGAGTTCTTCGGACCGGGAGTTGCTGAACTGCCGCTAGCAGACCGTGCGACAATCGCCAACATGGCTCCGGAATACGGTGCTACATGCGGATTTTTCCCTGTAGATGAAGAAGCTCTTAATTATCTGCGTCTGACAGGCCGCGATGCTGAACATATTGATGTAGTAGAAGCATACTGCAGAAGCAACGGCTTGTTCTACACTCCTGACGTAGAAGACCCGCAATTTACTGATGTCGTTGAAATTGATTTGTCTAAAATTGAAGCCAACCTTTCGGGTCCAAAACGCCCTCAGGATTTGATACCGCTTTCTAATATGCAGGAAACGTTTAAAAAGCACTTAGTCAGCCCTGCGGGTAACCAAGGATTTGGATTAAACGCCGAAGAGGAAGACAAAGAAATTAAATTTAAATTGCTTAACGGCGAAGAAACAGTCATGAAAACAGGTGCAATCGCTATTGCTGCGATTACAAGCTGTACGAATACATCTAACCCATACGTCTTAATCGGTGCCGGCCTTGTGGCGAAAAAAGCGGTTGAATTAGGTCTCAAAGTGCCTAATTACGTGAAAACATCACTTGCACCGGGCTCTAAGGTTGTTACAGGTTATCTTGTGAATTCAGGCCTTCTTCCATACATGAAGGAGCTTGGTTTTAACCTCGTAGGATACGGATGTACAACATGTATCGGAAACTCAGGTCCGCTTTCACCGGAAATTGAAGAAGCAGTTGCGAAAAATGACCTGTTGATTACGTCTGTTCTTTCTGGAAACCGTAACTTTGAAGGACGTATTCATCCGCTTGTGAAAGGTAACTACCTTGCTTCTCCGCCGCTTGTAGTAGCTTATGCGTTGGCTGGAACAGTGAACATTAACCTGAAGACGGATCCGATCGGTGTCGGCAAAGACGGACAAAAAGTGTACTTTAACGATATTTGGCCGTCAATGGACGAAATTAATTCACTTGTTAAACAAACCGTTACACCGGAGCTCTTCCGCAAGGAGTACGAAACAGTATTCGATGACAACAAGCGCTGGAATGAGATTGAGACAACAGACGAAGCGCTTTACAAATGGGATAATGAGTCAACCTATATCCAAAACCCACCTTTCTTCGAGGAAATGTCAGTTGAACCAGGCAAGGTTGAACCTTTAAAAGGTCTTCGTGTAGTCGGTAAATTCGGCGATTCAGTCACAACCGACCATATCTCTCCTGCAGGGGCAATCGGAAAAGATACACCTGCCGGAAAATACTTGCAATCAAAAGGTGTGTCACCTCGTGACTTTAACTCTTACGGTTCACGCCGCGGAAACCATGAGGTTATGATGAGAGGAACTTTTGCAAACATCCGCATCAAAAACCAGATCGCGCCGGGAACAGAAGGCGGATATACAACGTATTGGCCGACTGGTGAAGTGACTTCAATCTATGATGCCTGCATGAGATATAAAGAAGATAAAACAGGCCTTGCTATCTTAGCTGGAAAAGATTATGGTATGGGATCTTCCCGTGACTGGGCTGCAAAAGGAACAAACCTGCTCGGCATTAGAACTGTAATTGCTGAGAGCTTTGAAAGAATCCATAGAAGTAATCTGGTATTCATGGGTGTGCTCCCGCTACAATTTAAACAAGGTGAAAATGCGGATACACTCGGCTTAAGCGGTAAAGAAGCGATCGAGGTGGATGTTGATGAAAGCGTACGCCCTCGTGATATCGTTACAGTAAGAGCAATTGATGAAGACGGAAATGTAAAAACATTTGAAGCACTTGTGCGCTTCGATAGTGAAGTTGAAATTGATTATTACCGCCATGGCGGAATTCTGCAAATGGTTCTTCGCGAAAAAATGAAGCAATCATGACGTATGAAGAAGAGAAGGCGCCCTGCTTTCTCTTCTTTTTATGAGATAAGATAGCTCCGGGGGTGGATGACATATGCTGAAAAAATGGGTCGCAGGAATCCTGTTAATAGGGCTTGCCGGATACATGTGCTGGAACATCTATCAGCAATTTAGCAAACAAGAAATAGGCATTGAAGAGGGACAGCAAGCGCCTGACTTTACTTTGAAAACGCTATCAGGAGAGAGCAGCTCCTTATCAGATGTCAGAGGCAAAAAAGTTCTGCTTAACTTCTGGGCAACTTGGTGTAAACCGTGCCGACAGGAAATGCCGGCGATGGAGGAACTGCAAAAGGAGCACTCAGATTTAGCGGTTATTGCAGTTAATTTCACTTCAGCTGAGAAAAGCGAAAAACAGGTGCAAGCCTTTGCAGATACGTATCATTTAACCTTCCCCATTTTAATTGATAAAAAAGGTATTAATGCAGACTATAATGTGTTTTCATACCCAACTACCTATATTTTAGATGAAAAAGGCGTGATAAAAGACATACATATCGGGACGATGACAAAAAAAGAGATGAAAGAAAAACTGGATATTCATTAGATTCAGTTTTTTTTTGTGCGAACATGCTTACAAATTTTCAGAATTGGAAAAAATAAAAGAATACGCGGAGGTGAGAAGAGTGAAGAAGATGAGAAAACGTTCTTTTCATGAGCTCGTCATGGAAAACAAAAAAGAGCTGATGACGAATACGGAATATTTAAATCAGCTTGAGGAAAAACTTGAACAGAGATTCAAGCAAAAATAACCTTTAATTTGTATTCATGTTTACCCCTCCTTTTGAGAATCCTATTTGTTGAGGAGGGATAAACATGGGAAACAACAAGAAAAACGGTCAGCCTCAATATGCTCCGAGCCACTTGGGTACAAAGCCTGTTAAATATAAACGCAATAAAGGGGAAAAAATGCACGATACTTCTGGTCAACAGCCAGTTATCATGCAGACGAAAGGCGAGTAGCCGGATTGATTTTATTCAAGGAGGTTCATCCCAATGACAAAAAACCAAAATCAAAATCAATATCAGCAGCCTAATCCTGACGACCGTTCTGACAACGTAGAGAAACTGCAGGATATGGTTCAAAATACGATCGAAAATATAGAAGAAGCAGAAGAATCAATGGAGTTTGCTTCAGGAGAAGATAAGCAGCGCATCAAAGAAAAAAACGCGAGACGGGAAGAGAGCATCGAGGCGTTTCGCAATGAAATTCAAGACGAATCCGAAGCGAGAGAAAACGGATACCGTTCCTAAAAACCAGGGAAACCTGGTTTTTTTCTTTCTGATTTGGATGTGGTAAAATGGGGCTAAACTGATTAAGGGAGCAGAGTATCTTGCATGTATCAAAAACAGAAATAGAAGTGCGTTACGCTGAAACAGATCAAATGGGGATCGTGTATCATGCGAATTATCTTGTTTGGATGGAGGTCGGAAGGACGGCACTCATTAAAGACTTAGGCTTTTTGTACAGTGATATGGAAAAGAAAGGCGTTCTTTCCCCAGTCGTTGATATCAATATTTCCTACAAAAAACCCCTTCATTATGGGGAAACTGCGGTAGTGCACACATGGATTGAGGAATACAACGGCTTTAAAACCATATATGGCTACCATATATATAATCCGGCCGGTGAGCTTTCTATTGAAGCGAAATCATCTCATATTTGTGTGGATAAAGAAAGTTTTAAACCGATTCAGTTTCGTAAGGCTTTCCCCGATTGGCACGCAGCATATGAAAAGGCCAAAAAATAGGGAAGTGAATGACAGATGGCTTTTGGCGTAAAACGGGAGGAAGTTAACCGCTGGAAGAAGGCAGTCAAAAGAGGGGAAATCGCATTTTTAACACATTATTGGCTGGATGACCGTTTCCCGGAATCTAAAACCGTGACAAAAGCAGGCTGTGCAGATATTGATAAGCTGGTTCAATGGGGTGCGGCGTACGGTTTGAAGGAAGAATGGATACATAAAAAAAGCGAATTTCCCCACTTTGATCTTTTGGGTGAGACGCAAAAATATATCCTAGAACAAGAAAACCTGACCGATCATCTTACACGTTTTCATTTATAAAAAAAGAACGCATATCATATGCGTTCTTTTTCTTATTGATATTCAAATACAGGCTCATCAGCAGACTCTGAATAGCTGACGAGAAGATCATGGTTGTCAAAGTACCAAAGATCACTTTCTTCAATAAAGAAGGTGATGCCTCCGACTTCTGCCGTGACTCCTGCCTCTTGAGGAGCATCTTTCGTCACTCCTAGAGAAAAACCTTTTTGAACGTTGCTGCAGCCGCCATAGCGGACAAAAAAACGAACTTGGTCGCCGTTTTGTAAATCAAGCTCTTCTTTATACCAGTTCAGCGCGTCTTCGTTAACTGTCATATTCATAACAGAACCCCCTTTTCCCTTTGTTATCATTTGATTTTCTCTATTATAAACGTATTAGGCTACCTCGTGTCAAAATAGAAGTTTTTCAAACATTTATAACCATTTGACTTTAGGTTCTGTTTTATTGATAATTCGTTTGATGTTCGCCCGGTGCCGGTATATTACAAAAACAGTGAGCAGCGTGACGACAATCAATAAATACTTATCATGTACAAAGAGACTATATATGACAGTATATATCCCTGTTAACATTGATGACAGAGAAACAAATTTAGTCAAGTATAAAAAGATGAAAAAGACCGCAACCATTGTAATGAATAACAGAGGAGCATAAAACAGCAAAACGCCTCCCGAAGTTGCCACGGCTTTGCCGCCTTTAAATTTGGCGAAGACAGGAAACACATGGCCAAGAACCGCTATGACTCCCGCAAGGAGCGGATGAATATCAACATGCATGAGGTAAGGCAATGCAGCTGCCAGTGTCCCTTTCAAAATATCTCCGGCTATGACAATCGAACCAGCTTTTACGCCCAGTGTACGGAACGCGTTGGTAGCGCCCAAGTTTCCGCTGCCATGCTCCCGAATATCAATCCCCTTGGCAAGCTTACCTACGATTAAGCCAGATGGAATACTGCCTATCAAGTAGGCCAAAATAATCAATAAAGCAATTAACATCTACATTTCTCCTTTTTCAATGTCCCTACTTTCTATTTTAACATGAGATGTCATGATCTGATGATAAGTTTTTTTGTAAAGTTTGCTTACAAATCTAATCATTCATACATCATGTTTTGCGTTCTTCCTTATCGGTCTTGTAGAATAAACAAAAAGGAGTGGTCTATCATGCAAAACCCATCCAAAGCGGAAATCAAAGAAATTCTTGATGGAAGTAAGAGAATAGCAGTTGTCGGGCTTTCAGATCGTCCCGAAAGAACATCGTATATGGTATCAAAAGCGATGCAGGATGCGGGATACGAAATCATACCGGTAAATCCGACGATCGAAGAGGCGCTCGGTGTAAAAGCCGTATCATCGTTACAAGAAATTGACGGTCCGATTGACATCGTAAATGTATTCAGACGTTCAGAACAGCTTCCTGATGTCGCTAAAGAGTTTCTGGAGACAGATGCCCCGGTATTTTGGGCGCAGCAAGGCCTGGTAAACGAAGAGGCTTATCAGATGCTGAAGGAAGAAGGCAGAACGGTCATCATGGATCTGTGCATAAAAGTGGCACACGCTGTAACAAAATAGATGCAGAGCTGCAAAAATCCTTGTGAATTCAAGGATTTTTGCTTTTTTATGTAAAGATATTGTTTGCGAATTACTGTGAAACAGATACAATAAAGCTTGAACAGCTTTTTTGAATGCCTTGCTAAGCTGGGTTCCGGCCGTACGATTTGCGAAGGTCCGCTGCTTTATATATAATAAACAAACATACGTTCTTATATCGAAAAAACAGCACTTTTGGATGTTATACGGAATGATTCGTTAGCTGTATGTTGAGAATGGGATTACATTGGTTATAATGAAGAGTCCAAGGCAGAAGCGCACCGGGGCAAGGATTTTGAAAAATACTTTTATACAATTGACAGGTAAACAATGAAAAAGAGAATGTTAGTTTTTTGAAAGGGGTTTGTACGTTTGGCTAGAAAACAGCAATTTGATTACAACGAAGATGCCATACAGGTGCTGGAAGGCCTTGAAGCCGTTAGGAAAAGGCCGGGTATGTACATTGGCTCAACCGACGCGAGAGGCTTGCACCACTTGGTTTATGAAATAGTAGATAACTCAGTCGATGAGGTACTTGCCGGCCATGGTGATCACATTATCGTTAAAATACATAAAGACAACAGTATTTCTGTACAGGATAGAGGCCGCGGCATGCCGACTGGAATGCATAAACTCGGCAAACCAACCCCTGAAGTCATTTTAACGGTGCTTCACGCCGGCGGAAAATTCGGTCAAGGCGGCTATAAGACAAGCGGAGGGCTTCACGGCGTCGGTGCATCTGTCGTGAATGCTTTATCTGAATGGCTGACGGTTACGATTGAGCGGGACGGCTTCGTCTATCAGCAGCGTTTTGAAAACGGAGGTAAACCGGTCACATCTCTCGAAAAGATCGGCAAAACAAAAAAGACAGGCACACTTACTCACTTTAAACCTGATCCGACAATGTTCAGCACAACAACTTATAATTTTGAAACGCTTTCTGAGCGATTACGAGAATCAGCGTTTTTATTAAAAGGATTAAAAATTGAACTGATTGACGAGCGGAACGGCCAGCGTGAAGTCTTTTATTATGAGAACGGCATAGAAGCGTTTGTTGCTTACTTAAATGAGGAAAAAGATGCCCTGTCTGAAGTGGTCTCGTTTGAAGGAGAACATCATTCCATCGAAGTGGATTTTGCGTTCCAGTTTAACGACGGCTATTCTGAAAATATCCTGTCGTTTGTTAACAATGTCAGAACAAAAGACGGCGGTACTCATGAGTCAGGTGCAAAGACAGCGATGACGAGAGCCTTTAATGAATATGCGAGAAAAGTGGCTTTGCTGAAAGAAAAGGATAAAAACCTTGAAGGCACAGATATAAGGGAAGGGCTTTCAGCTATAATCTCTGTCCGTATTCCTGAAGAACTTCTTCAATTTGAAGGACAAACAAAAGGAAAACTCGGCACAAGCGAAGCAAGATCTGCTGTAGACGCAATCGTATCAGAACAGCTTGCTTACTTTTTAGAGGAAAATCGGGACACCGCTACTCTTCTTGTGAAAAAAGCAATAAAGGCCAGCCAGGCGCGAGAAGCGGCACGTAAAGCCCGGGAAGAAGCCAGAAGCGGCAAAAAACGAAAAAAATCAGAAGCGACATTAAGCGGTAAGCTGACACCTGCGGGTTCAAGAAATCCGGCAAAAAATGAGTTGTATCTCGTTGAGGGTGACTCTGCGGGCGGTTCAGCAAAGCAGGGAAGAGACCGCAGATTCCAAGCGGTTCTGCCATTGCGAGGTAAAGTCATTAACACGGAAAAAGCAAAGCTTGCTGATATCTTTAAAAACGAAGAGATTAATACGATCATTCATGCAATCGGCGGCGGTGTCGGAGCTGATTTTTCAATCGACGACATTAACTACGATAAAATCATCATTATGACGGATGCCGATACTGATGGCGCTCATATTCAAGTGCTGCTTTTAACCTTTTTCTATCGCTATATGAAGCCGCTCATTGAGAATGGAAAGGTATTCATTGCACTGCCTCCTTTATATAAGGTCAGCAAAGGAAGCGGTAAAAAAGAAATCATTGAATATGCATGGTCTGATGAAGAGATGGATGGAGTACTGAAAAAAGTCGGCAAGGGCTATACAATCCAGCGATACAAGGGTCTTGGTGAGATGAACGCGGATCAGCTGTGGGAAACGACGATGAATCCGGAGTCCCGTACACTTGTAAGGGTCAAAATTGACGACGCGGCACGTGTTGAGAGACGCGTGACGACATTGATGGGCGATAAAGTAGAGCCGCGCAGAAAGTGGATTGAGAAAAACGTAGCTTTCGGCTTAGACGAAGAAAGCAATATTTTAGAAAATGAAAACTTATCGGTCGCTGAGGAGGTTTAATGATTGTCACAGCCAGAATTATTTCATGATTTACCATTAGAAGAGGTGATCGGCGACCGTTTTGGACGCTATAGTAAATATATTATTCAAGACAGGGCGCTGCCTGATGCGCGCGACGGTTTAAAACCCGTACAGCGCAGAATACTGTATGCGATGCATACAGACGGAAACACATTTGATAAAAATTTCAGAAAAGCGGCCAAAACGGTCGGTAACGTCATCGGTAACTACCATCCGCACGGGGACAGTTCGGTGTATGAAGCAATGGTGCGGATGAGCCAAGACTGGAAAGTGCGTAATGTTTTAATTGAAATGCACGGGAACAACGGAAGTATTGATGGAGATCCTCCGGCGGCCATGCGTTACACAGAAGCGAAGTTATCTTCGATTGCATCAGAGCTTCTGCGGGATATTGACAAAAATACAGTTGAATTTGTCCCGAACTTTGATGATACAAGCAAGGAGCCCGTTGTACTTCCGGCTATGTTCCCTAACTTGCTGGTCAACGGATCTACCGGTATATCTGCAGGATACGCGACTGATATACCGCCTCATCATTTAGGAGAAGTCATTGATGCTGTGATTAAACGCATTCAAATGCCGTCATGCTCTGTAGACGATCTCATGGAAGTGATCAAAGGGCCTGACTTTCCGACAGGCGGAGTTATCCAGGGCGTTGATGGCATTAGAAAAGCCTACGAAACCGGAAAAGGGAAAATTATTATCCGCGGAAAAGCTGAGATCGAAGCGATCAGAGGCGGACGAGAGCAAATTGTGATTACCGAAATCCCATTTGAAGTCAACAAAGCCAACCTTGTGAAAAAAATGGACGAATACCGTATTGATAAAAAGGTTGAAGGCATCTCCGAGGTCCGAGACGAGACAGACCGAACCGGCCTTAGAGTGGTCGTAGAACTAAAGAAAGAAGCAGATGCCAAGGGCATTTTGAATTACTTATATAAAAATACTGATTTACAGATTACGTATAACTTTAATATGGTGGCGATCCATAACCGCCGTCCAATGCTGATGAGTCTGCCTGCTATTTTAGATGCATATATCGGCCACCAAAAAGAAGTGGTCACAAACCGATCTGTTTATGAGCTTCAAAAAGCAAAAGACAGACATCACATTGTAGAAGGTCTTATGAAGGCTTTATCGATCTTGGATGAAGTCATCGCAACGATTCGCTCCTCAAGCGATAAACGTGACGCCAAAAACAATTTAATGGCGAAATATGAATTCACTGAGCCTCAGGCTGAAGCTATCGTGTCCTTGCAGCTATATCGTTTAACAAATACAGATATCACAGCACTCAAGGAAGAGGCTGAAGAACTCAGCAAAAATATTGAAGAACTTGAATCAATTCTGAGCAATGATAAAAAGCTGTTAAAGGTCATTACAAACAGCTTAAAAGCGCTGAAAAAGAAATATGCGGACACGAGACGCTCTGTCATTGAAGAAAAAATTGAGGAAATCAAAATTAATCTTGAAGTCATGGTTGCCTCTGAGGATGTATACGTGACCGTTACAAAAGATGGCTACTTAAAGCGCACAAGCCAGCGTTCCTTTGCCGCTTCAAACGGGCAGGACTTCGGAATGAAGGATACAGACAGGCTGCTGCATCAGTTTGAAATGAATACGACAGATGTGCTGCTGCTTTTCACAAATAAGGGAAGCTACATCTATTGTCCGGTTCACCAGCTGCCTGATATCAGATGGAAGGACATGGGCCAGCATTTTTCAAACATAATCACGATTGAACGGGACGAATCGATTGTTAAGGCCATCCCGATAAAAGAATTTGATCCGTCTGCTTATCTTTTATTCTTCACGAAAAACGGCATGGTGAAAAAGACAGAACTCACGCATTACAAAGCACAGCGTTATTCTAAAGCGCTTGTAGCGTTAAATCTAAAGGGTGAAGACGAGCTGATTGATGTACACGTGACAAATGGTGACAGTCAGATCTTGATGGCGACACATCTGGGGTATGGCCTATGGTTTGGAGAAGATGAAGTGAATGTTGTGGGTGCACGTGCAGCAGGCGTTAAAGGAATTAACTTGAAAGATGGAGACTTTGTCGTGTCAGGAGAAATTCTGCATGAATCCGATTCTCTTGTATTGTTCACACAAAGGGGAGCGGTCAAACGTATGAGTCTTTCTGAATTTGAAAAGACCTCCCGTGCAAAACGGGGAGTCGTTATGCTGCGGGAGCTGAAGAAAAATCCACATCGTGTCGTTTCGCTGTTTGCATGCGGACTTAATGAGCGGTTTATGGCAGAAACGGAAAAAGGGGACAGAAAAGAACTGCAGGCTAAAGAATTGCGAACAAACGACAGATACAGCAATGGTTCATTCTTTATTGATGAAGAAGAATCAGGCAAGATCACAGCTGTCTGGCGTCTTAAAACTGAATAATCATCATTAAAAAACCCGCTCACATATCGTGAGCGGGTATATTTGTTTTTCATCAGCTTTCATGGCTGGTGAATAAGTCTGTCACGGCATGAATGACTTCAATCCCTTGCCATACAAATAAGTTCAGCGCTGTGAAAGAGAATAAGCCTAAAATCACCATTCTTAAGATAAACAACATGTTAACAGCCTCCTCATATTTTCGTTATATATTCGGGTGATGTTGAACATGAAGTTTGTCGAAATAAGACGATTGATAAAATTTGGCCAGTATAAAGCTTTTTTTCCGCTGGCGCCTGCGGGAGTATCCCGTACTTTTGCTTTCAGCGGTCAGAAGCAGAACAGCCATTGCCCATAAAGCAGTCAGCGCAAATGCCCCTGTGATGGATTTCTTCTCATCATCAGCATTTTGGCCGGCTTTCATCTCATGCATTTCCTGCTGGTCGGCTACGGCTTTATAATGATGGCCGATATCAAAGGCGTGGGGAATTGAGAACAAATGAAAACTGGCAATCGCCAAAAATAAGATGGACGCTTTCAGTATCGTTACTTTTTTCAAATGATCTCCCCCCTTTTAATATTACTGAATATTTTTATAATAATACCCTAATCCATGCTGAAAGTAAACCTGATTTATTAAATTTAAAAATAAATTTCACTTTGTTAAGTATATATCTTTTTGCTTATTTTTGAAAGAGAAATTTCTTTTATTAGTGTATGTATACCCGGTCTAAGGTGTGAATAAAAACACATTTTAAAAGATATGTTGGTTGTTTAGAATTTATTACTTTTGGAATCAAAGGAAACAGAAAATGTCAGGCAAGAGAGGACTCTTATTTACAAGCTTATTAAGAAATTTTTATTCATAGAAAAATAATAGAGAGGGAGACCGAAGGAGTAACTTCAATCTAGAACAATATTCTTCCCGAAAAAACTTCCTAATTCGACATAATGTGATATAATAAGACTCGATATGTTAAAAAATCTAACATCAAATTTAAATTTTTTATGAATTGATGAAAACGGGAGGTAAATATGGAGTCTTTTTTCAACAGTTTGATTAATATTCCAAGTGATTTTATCTGGAAATATTTATTTTATATTTTAATAGGACTTGGATTATTTTTTACACTTCGTTTTGGTTTTATCCAATTTCGTTATTTTATTGAAATGTTCAGAATAGTAGGAGAGAAACCTGATGGAAATAAAGGTGTTTCTTCTATGCAGGCATTCTTTATTTCTGCCGCATCCCGAGTCGGTACAGGAAATTTGACTGGTGTTGCCTTAGCAATTGCGACAGGCGGACCGGGCGCTGTATTTTGGATGTGGGTTGTAGCTGCTGTAGGTATGGCTTCAAGCTTTGTTGAGAGTACGTTGGCACAGCTTTATAAAGTGAAGGACGGAAACGATTTCCGCGGTGGACCGGCCTACTATATTCAAAAAGGTCTTGGAGTCAGATGGCTCGGCATCGTATTCGCTGTCTTAATTACCGTATCATTCGGTTTAATCTTTAACGCTGTTCAATCCAATACAATTGCAGGAGCGTTAGATGGCGCATTTCATGTGAACAAGATAGTTGTAGCTATTGTTCTTGCTGCTTTAACGGCTTTTATTATTTTCGGCGGTTTAAAACGTGTAGTTGCAGTGACACAATTGATTGTTCCGGTCATGGCTGGTCTTTATATTCTCATAGCTCTATATGTTGTATTCACTAATATTTCTGCATTTCCAAGCGTTATTGCGACCATTGTCAAAAATGCTTTGGGATTTGAACAAGTTGTCGGCGGAGGAATAGGAGCGATCATCGTCATCGGTGCACAGCGCGGACTTTTCTCTAACGAAGCAGGAATGGGTAGCGCGCCAAACGCTGCTGCGACAGCTCATGTTTCGCATCCGGCAAAGCAAGGCTTTATCCAGACATTAGGCGTGTTTTTCGATACATTTATCGTATGTACGTCCACAGCGTTTATTATTTTGCTGTACAGTCTAACACCAAAAGGTGACGGCATCCAAGTCACACAGGCTGCTCTGAACCACCATATTGGAGGATGGGCACCTAGTTTTATAGCAGTCGCAATGTTCTTATTCGCTTTCAGCTCAGTTGTCGGAAACTACTATTATGGCGAGACAAACATTGAATTTATTAAAACAAGTAAAACATGGCTGAACATTTACCGTATTGCGGTTATTGCTATGGTTGTCTTTGGATGTGTAGCAGGTTTCCAAATTGTTTGGGACATGGCGGATCTCTTTATGGGGATTATGGCGCTGATTAACTTAGTTGTAATCACGCTGCTATCAAACGTAGCATACAAAGTCTATAAAGATTACGCAAAACAGCGCAAACAAGGACTTGATCCTGTGTTTAAAGCTAAAAATATCCCAGGACTGAAACACGCTGAAACTTGGGAAGAAGAGAAACAAGAAGCATAAATGATAAGGAACGGCTGCATTCAATGATTTGAATGCAGCTTTTTATTTGCCGAAAAAAAGCGGAATCTTTTGATTTCATTAAAAAATAACGTGCAAAGTCCTGATCAAACACTTTTATCCCTGATACACATGTATCAGCTGTATACAAAACAACTCAAAAAGAGTCAATAGACAGGCTTTTAAGCCGCCTAAAAACAAGAAATTAGGTTGATAGACAAACATAAGAGAGATTTTTACAATGAGTCCGTGTTTAAAAAACGAAAGGGAGGAAGAGCGGCAGCTAATAGGCATACGTTTTACATGATTATTTGGAGGAGGAGAGAATGCTATATGAAACGTTCAGTCTCTATCTTTATCGCATGTTTAGTAATGACAGTATTAATAATTAGTGGTGTCGCGGCACCAGAAGCATCTGCGGCAGGGGCGAAAACACCTGTAGCCCTTAATGGCCAGCTTAGCATTAAAGGTACTCAGCTAGTCAATCAAAACGGAAAATCGGTGCAGCTGAAGGGGATCAGCTCACACGGTTTGCAGTGGTTCGGCGATTATGTCAATAAAGACTCTTTAAAATGGCTAAGAGACGATTGGGGAATTACGGTCTTCCGAGCGGCAATGTACACGGCTGAAGGCGGTTATATAGAGAATCCGTCTGTGAAAAATAAAGTCAAAGAAGCTGTTGAAGCGGCAAAAGAGCTCGGGATATATGTCATCATTGACTGGCATATTTTAAATGACGGCAATCCAAATCAAAATAAAGAGAAGGCAAAAGAATTCTTTAAGGAAATGTCAAGCCTTTACGGAAACTCACCAAACGTTATATATGAAATTGCTAATGAACCGAACGGTGATGTAAATTGGAAGCGCGACATCAAACCGTATGCGGAGGAAGTGATTTCCGTTATCCGTAAAAATGACCCGGATAACATCATTATTACGGGAACAGGCACTTGGAGTCAGGATGTAAATGATGCTGCGGATGATCAGCTTAAGGATGCAAACGTCATGTACGCGCTTCATTTTTATGCCGGTACACACGGCCAGTATTTAAGGGATAAAGCCGATTATGCGCTCAGCAAAGGAGCGCCGATTTTTGTAACGGAATGGGGGACGAGTGACGCTTCCGGAAATGGCGGGGTCTTCCTTGACCAGTCGAGGGAATGGCTGAATTATCTCGACAACAAGAAAATCAGCTGGGTAAACTGGAACCTTTCTGATAAGCAGGAATCTTCCTCAGCTTTAAAGCCGGGGGCATCTAAAACAGGCGGCTGGCCGTTATCAGATTTATCCGCTTCAGGGACATTTGTAAGGGAAAAGATCCGTGGCTCCCAACATTCGACTGAAGACAGATCTGAGACACCAAAGCAAGATAAACCCGTACAGGAAAACAGCCTATCTGTGCAATACAGAACAGGGGATGGAAGTGTGAACAGCAACCAAATCCGTCCTCAGATCCATGTGAAAAACAACAGCAAGACCACCGTTAATTTAAAAAATGTAACTGTCCGCTACTGGTATAACACGAAAAACAAAGGCCAAAACTTCGACTGTGACTACGCGAAGATCGGATGCAGCAATGTGACGCACAAGTTTGTGACATTACAAAAACCTGTAAAAGGTGCAGATGCCTATCTGGAACTTGGGTTTAAAAACGGGACACTGTCACCGGGAGCAAGCACTGGAGAAATCCAAATTCGTCTTCACAATGAGGATTGGGGCAATTATTCACAAACCGGGGATTATTCTTTTTCTCAGTCAAATACGTTTAAAGATACAAAAAAAATCACATTATATAATAACGGAAAACTAATTTGGGGAACTGAACCCAAATAGTTACTGTATTGACGGACATCACAATTGGTGTCCGTTTTCATTATCTAATAAGCAGCAGAACAAGGAGGTGTAAGCTGTGGACGAAACATTGAAACAGTATATGTTGCTATTCAAACAAAACAACGACCTGGTTAACGGGCCGGACTATCCAAATAAGGAAAAAGATATCCAAAACCAAAAAGAACAGATTGAAGCCTATGAAAAACTTCTGCAGCAAGGTTTTACCAGTGATTACGATTATGATGAGTTTGCTGATTCGGTGATCAAATGTGCATACGGTGATATGACATTAGAAGAGCTGGAAGCCGTTTATTATGGGTTGACCTCGCCATTTTAAAGTTTCTTAATAAGACTTGCTGAAGCTCAGAACATTTTTTTATTCCGTCTCACTAACTTAAGTATACTTTGTTATTGAGACGGAATTTCTTTAAAATTAATTACTTCCTAGAATATATATTATGTAAACTAACAATTTAATATACGTTTATCAGCAACCTCTCGGTTATGTCACTTGTTGCTGGTCTTCTTGATCAAGTCCACTCCATCGTATGCCAGACTTTCCACACTTGCAGCCTTCTGCAGTAAGTAATGATCAAAAAAGTTCTTCGTATAGTCTGTAACAAGATTTCGCATCTCCATAGCATCCCGTTCGCCTCTGAGTTCCTCATTAACACTGGTAAACACGATGTCGCAGTAATCTAAATGTGCAACACGATCAACAGAGAAATAATAGGTTTCCATGCTATTGTTAGCGCCAATTATCGCATTCATGTTATAGTTAGGTTCACAAAACAGTAGCAAAAAGGGTTTCTTAAGGTCGCTGTCGAGAAGGCCGAACGCACCGCTATCCAAGCCAATCCCGCAGGCGAACCGGTCGTCGTCCCGGCAAATAATCGCCGTCGTAGGCCCTCCATAAGAATGTCCGACTATGCCCATGCCGATGTCAAGCAACAATCTGCCCTTAAAGCTGGAATTCAGCTCTCCAGAGTCCAGTTTGTAAAGATAATCGGCTACATACCTTACATCTTCTGTCTGTAATTCACTATACTCTGTTAACTTGGCAAGTATCGGCAGTGTAAGCACGTTATGGCACATCTCAATGGCAGTTTCATCGTCAGGCCGCATCTCCATCTTACCAGCTAACGCCAGCATCTCCGGATCTTCAGAAAACGCCATAATGACATCCGAAAAATCCTTTGATACATTAAACAAGCGCCCATCTTTACGCTTATACATCGTGCTATTCTGATGGCCGATGCTTACCACAATATATCCCATGCTTGCCAAGTCTGTACAGATCACTGTACCCCATTCTGGAGAACCACCCCCGCCGCAAACATAGAATAACACCGGATAGCGCTTTTCCTTCCCGGAGAGAGCAAGGTCGTCGTAACACTGGGTCTTGATATCGATAGAGAAAAAATCCTTCTTTTTAAGATACTCAGTGACAAGTGGCTGATCATTAAGCATCTCATAGACTTCAGAAAACATGTACGTTGATGTAGTCTTCCCTTCGCTGCTGTCAGATGGATAATACACAAACGCCGTCAGTTCTCTTTTTGAGTGATCTGATGCCGTGTACTCAACATCCATCTGGGTTCGACCGACAGTATAGCCGCCAATTGGTTCTGGAAATGCGTCATAAGTTTTCACTTTCTTGTTCCCCCTTCATTAATAAAAGTGGCGAATGCTCTTATTTGCTTGCAGATATCATAGCCTTCACCGTCTGGCAGCATGATATCCAGTAAAACCAAATCTGGATTTTCTTGATGAAATTGAGCCAATCCATCACGGGCAGTAGAAGCTGTGATCACACGCTCAATACCTTCTCTTCTTAATACTGTTTTGATCAGTTCCAAAATTTCTTTTTCGTCATCTATTATTAATACTTTGTTGTGTAGCTATTATACCCAATGTCCGTGCATTGTTAAAAAATCAACACTTCTCTTCTACCACAGAAAATAAGCCAATTTTCTTTTTCGTGTGAGAAAATTGGCTCATTGCTATGATCTATTTGAACAATCAGATGTCTTTAACGCTTTACAACAAATGTTGTGACGCTTTGAGCTGGAAGATGGGCCCAAAAATGATTGTCCGTTACATTGAGATTCGTTCCAGGTTGAAGATTGCTGCTTCCGCTCGTGATCCATCTAGATACCTGAGAAGCAGATCCATTCTGCAACACAAAGTTTTGGTTGACCCCTGTGTTACTTTTGTTAATGGCAACAATAACGACCTTGTTATCACCTTTATAGGCTGACACGTAAACGTTCGCATTAGGATTTTTCGTTGCATCTACCCTTACATAGCCGGGACGCACAAACTTCGAGAAATGAGCCATATTGTAACCGCGTTTGCTGATCGTACCGTCCTCTTTCATAGGACCGTAAGATCTGCGGATGTACCACCAAACATAAGTTTGAAAATCTCCCTCCACCATTGAATGGTGAATATGCTCTGAAACGCCTAATGCCTCGGGCCAGCGATCCGCTGAATTATTGTCACTGTTTGGATAGTATACTTCCGTCATCCATAGCTCTTTCCCTGCTCCTTTTTGTTTGAAAAGCGGATAAGGAAACTGACTGACCTGAGTACCGTACAGGTGAGTTCCGAGAATATCCATGTTCCTAAGCGCCTGTGGATCGTTCAAAATGGGGTCCGATATATTTTTCAGGTATTGAAATGATTCTGGTGCAATGACACGTGCATTAATGGAACCGGCATTTTCTCTCATGAAACGAAGTATTTCTTGTGGCGTCCACCACGTCCATTCGTGGGCATAATCAGGCTCGTTTTGAACAGAAATCGCATAAAGATTCACGCCATTATTCTTCATGTAGGTAACAAAATCGTTAAGATGCTGCGCGTATGCGGCGTATTTATCGTATCTTAGCCGTTTAGCTGATGCGTCACCATTATGATTGAAGGTTTCAACCATATCGCTTGGAGGATTCCAGGGAGAAGCAAAAACGATTGCTCCATGTTTGATTGCACTCTTTGCAGTCTCCACTTCTCTGTACCAATTATTTCTATTTTCATCTATATGAATTCTTAAAATTGAAAAGCCTAACTGATTCTGTCCATTGCCAAAAGCGGTTTCTCTTTGAGCAACTGTCAAATCTCCAATCCAAGCCGGGTGGTTCATTCCTCCAAAACCGCGAATCACTTGTTTTTCTGCAGATAAATTAACTGTCACATCACTTGCTGCCAAAACTTCAGTAGCACCTGGTCCGGCTAACATGACTGACAGCATAGTGAAACATACCAACAATAAACAAATTGGTTTTTTTACGCATGACATCATTTTTTCCTCTCCTTCATATGTCTTTTTCTGTCTCCTTTTATATTGCAAACAGAGTTGACTTATCCGATCAATGGGGGCTGCTCCGGCGTTGGTCAGTTCTGCACCCTTCTCGTTTCTTAAGCGGTGCCATTACAGGTGCTATCGTTGCGTAAACTGCCAGTAATCAAAATTAAACAAGTTTCCTGTACCTGTTCCGGTAAATACAAAGAATACTTTGTGCACACCGGTTACACCGCTTACCGCAGTTTCTATTTCTCTCCAGGTTTGCGCTCCACCTGTGGAAGGTACATTCAGGGTTCCTGCAAGCTTACCGTTTGCACTGTCGAGGCGCACTTCTATTTTCCCGCCTACAGTGGATGCTACATTTGCTTTAAACGTCCTGGCACCGCCCGCCCCGAAGTCGGCATTTCCAACAGCAATCCAGTCTCCGTTATGAATGCTTGTTACATGTTGATTATTTACCGGCCCGCCTGGTGCTGAGGATTTCTCTGTCAAAATGCGTCCATTCCAGGCAAACGTTTCAGCTTCTACCCGGTTATATGGATTCAAATTGGAAAGCTGTGTTACGCCTGCATAATTTGCCGCAACCTCTTGAATGGATCCATCTGCATTGTGCACCAGCTTATTAATATGGGGAGAACGGTATCCTTTGCCGGCCCCGAACAGAGCGGAACTGACAGTTTGAGTATGGTACACCACATACCACTCGTTTTTAAAATTGAAAACAGCATGGTGGTTGTTTCCGCCACCTCCGAAAAATGCTCCCGGATTTTTCAGGAAGTGCCCTCTATATGTAAAGGGACCCATGGGACTTGAACTGGTCATGTAGCCAATCTCACCTGGGGGTTTATCGGCCGGGTGCATGCCCCCGAAATTGATGCAATAGGAATAGTAATATTTTCCGTTATGCTTATGCATTCCCGAATCTTCAAACATAAAAGGCGCATCAATTGTAGCTGCACTGCCAACAACACTGGTCATATCAGGGCCCAATTTCATGACTCTTGCTGTTTTAGGATTGGCCCATTGTCCCTGCGTTGGGTTTGAACCGCCAGGAACGCCTCCCCCGGCATACAGGTAACCGGTGCCGTCATCATCTACAAATACTGCCGGATCAAAAAGCCATACAACACCAGACATTCCTGGCGTACTTGGCGTTACGAGCGCTTTTCCAATTGGGTCGGTCCATGGACCAATCGGGCTGTCTGCGGTGAGAACCCCGATACCTCCGCCGCTGTTAGCGAAATAAAGGAAGAATTTATCCTTGCCGTTTATTTTTTTTACTGCAATTGACGGGGCCCAGGACGCACCTGCCCATTTCGCAATCCCCCGGCCACCATTAGCCCCGTTGGCACCTGCTACCGGAATGGCTCCGTGGTCTGTCCAGTTCACCATATCCGCTGAAGAGATGACGAATACTCTATTCAAATTGGCAAATGAATTATCCTTAATCGTTCCGTCGCTATTATATTCATAGTCATCACTTGACATATAGATGTAGACTCTTCCGTTATAGGTCAGCGCAACCGGATCTGCTCCCAAATGATGGTCGATAAGCGGGTTTGAATTTCCTATATGTTTTGCAATTGTAGTACTGGCAGCATACGCAGACTCCCCAAATAAGCAACTCAATAATAAAGCAAGAACCCATAAACATACGCTACACTTTTTACCCATAACTAAACATCCTCCTTTTTCGTTAAAATGAAGGGGTTCTTTTAAAAATTGATGACACAGGTCCAGAACGCAAAAAATAGATAATTTCTAGAGTAAACCGTTGATTTCCTAGCCTTGATTCCCTATCAGCCTCCAGTATTTGAAAAGCGGAAATGATCGGCCATGCGGCATCCCGAAAGGAATACTGGTGTAATACAGTCTGGAATTGTTCGGATGCTGATCATATCATCGAACTGTGAAAAGGCGCACTGACATTCAAATAAGTATATTTAGCTCCCTTTTCCTTCGTCATCCTGATGACACGTTTCACAGCTTGCCGATGTCCGGACAACACTGCTGCTGGTCTGAATTCATGCAAGTTACATCAGCTCCCTCCGATCACAATGAACAGGGATACAATATTATACAAAGTATCCTTTATCTAACATCCTAGCATGATTATAATAAATGTGTATAGAATACTTTCGGAGGAATTATTGTTCGGTTTTACAAAGAAACTGGATACATTTATTCATTAAATATATAAGTGGGGCTGACACCGAAAAATCAGTCTTAAAGAGAGATGATCAGAGCCGTGATGGAAGGCTGTTACCAACTCTTCTTCCTTAGACTGTGCCTTCAAGGTCTACAGGCACAAAAAAACAGCCGTTCAGAGCGGCTGTTTTTTTCAAGAGGATAAGAACTATTGAGCGGTATATCCGCCGTCCATGACTACGGCCTGACCTGTGATGCCTTTTACTTTGTCGCTGTCCCTCTTGAGCGCGAGAAGCCTTTATGTAATAAGCCATTCACCCCTTCCTGTAATCTGCTGTAAGTGATGGCCCGTTCTCTGCCTGTTCATGGGGGCGCCCTGGGAAGCTCTCATTCTGACGCTGTAATATGCTTCTTCCTGCATCATATTCCCCTCCTTTCTTACCTAGAAAATGAATGTTAACTAAAAATCATTAAAGGTTAATAATTGTGCGGAATATTAGTGTTGCTCGTAAAATTCGTCAACCTAAACGATCAAACTATTAACTTAAAGGATCTGCAAGGCCTCATTACTTTTTCATGTTTTGTTCATATTTTAGTAATTGTTTATTCAACACTCTCCGCTAAAGTAATCCATATCACCCAATATGACAGCCATATGCATCTTTTATGAAGGGAGGTCAAAACCGGATGCCGTTATGTTGAAAGAAAAAATAAAAACATTAGGGCGTTTTTGCACCGTGGGCGTCGGCAATACGCTGATAGATTTTGGTGTCTTCTTTTTCCTCACCGCTTGTCATATCCCTTATCTGCCGGCACAGATCTGCTCCTATTCGGCAGGTATCATCAACAGCTATGTGTGGAACCGGAATTGGACGTTTCAGGTAAAACGTAAGGCTGACAGTAAAGAGATCGTGCGCTTTCTCATGATTAATATTGCCGCGTCGGGGATCACCTTTTTGCTGCTTTATTTGTTTCAAAGAGGCGGCTGTTCGCTTTTGGTGAGTAAGCTCGCCGCCACTATCGGCGGAATGATGATGAATTTTACCGGAAACCGAATCTGGGTATTTGGAGATTCGCTGAAAAACATACAGGATCAGGAGTGAAAATGAATGAGAACAAAAGTGAGAAAAGCGGTCATTCCCGCAGCGGGTTTAGGAACGAGATTTCTGCCGGCGACAAAGGCGCAGCCGAAAGAAATGCTCCCGATCGTAGACAAACCAGCAATCCAATACATTGTAGAAGAGGCTGTAGAGTCAGGAATTGAAGATATACGGATTATTACAGGGAGAAACAAACGCTCGATTGAAGATCATTTTGACCGGTCGGCGGAATTGGAATTCAATCTGCGAGAAAAAGGCAAGACGGAGACGCTTAAGGAAATGCAGCAGATTGCCGATTTGGCCAACATTCATTACATCCGCCAGAAAGAGCCGCTCGGATTAGGTCATGCGGTGCTGTGTGCGGAGCATTTTATCGGAGGTGAGCCTTTCGTCGTTCTTTTAGGCGATGATATTATGGTGTCTGAAAAACCGGCTCTTCGTCAATTAATGGATGTATACGATGCTTACGGCACAGAGGTTGTAGGTGTACAGTCAGTTCTCCCTGAGGATGTCAGTAAATATGGTATTATAAATACATCAGGCTCTAAAGGGCATGTGTATGAAGTGAAGGATTTAGTTGAAAAGCCTTCTCCTGAAGAAGCGCCTTCGGAAATCGCCGTGATGGGACGATATGTACTGACCCCTTCTATCTTCCCTGTGTTGAAGTCGATTGGGAGAGGCGCAGGCAACGAAATTCAAATAACAGATGCACTTCGTGAGGTTTGCCGCACCCAGCCTATTCATGCGCGGCTTTTAAAAGGAAAACGATATGACATTGGCGATAAATTGGGCTGTTTTAAAGCAAGCACTGAAATCGGCTTAATGCGTCCTGAAATGCGATCTCTGCTTTTAGCTTATCTAGAAGAATTGCTCGAGCGGGAAACACTTGAACGGGAAACAAAAGAAGTGCTGCAATTAAAAAATTTGTAACCATCTTGCTGGTCAATCAGTCATATAATAGTGAAAAAGAAAAGGACAGGTTGTGAAGAATGTGGGCAGTTTGATAAGCGAAATTTTAACATGGCTGACGAATATGGGATATGCGGGCATTGCGATTGGTTTGATGATCGAAATTATACCGAGTGAAATTGTATTGGCCTATGGCGGCTATATGGTATCAGAAGGCACGATTGGTTTTATCGGCGCAATCATTGCGGGTGTTATCGGGGGCACCATTGCCCAGATCTTTATTTATTGGATTGGACGCTATGGCGGCAGACCTTTTTTGGACAAATACGGGAAGTACTTATTGATTAAAAAGCATCACATTGACATGTCAGAAAGCTGGTTTCAAAAGTACGGCACGGGGGTTGTCTTCTCGGCACGTTTTATACCGGTTGTCAGACATGCGATATCCATTCCTGCAGGCATTGCCAAAATGCCGTTTCTCAAATTTGTGATACTGACTGTGCTTGCTATCATTCCGTGGTCTATCCTCTTTGTTTATTTAGGCATTCAGCTCGGAAGCCAGTGGGATGACGTTGAGAACATAGCGGGCACCTATACAACGCCGATTATGATATTTGCGATTGTGGTCATTGCACTTTATTTTGTCATAAAAAAACGCACAGCCATTTTTAAACGATAGCTTATGGAAATGCATAGGGATGACTCTTCCCCTATGCATCTTTTTTGTTATCTTCGATGATGATTAGAAAGCTTCATATGTTCCGCTAAAAATGCGACAAACACTTCATCCCGTACAAGAGATGCGGCATAATTCCTTTTAATAAACCATTCTGCTTCCTCAAAAGCCGCGAAGGTTTCGTCCTGTGTCTCCCCGTTAATTTGAATATTCCATGCGTTGTCCAAAGGAAACAGGAAGAATCTCATTTGTTCTCGATTTTCGTATAATGAGCCGTTTGCCGATCCTTTCAAGTTATAGAAATTACGAAATGCATCTGGGCGGACCGGCTCCATTCGGAATGCTTCAGCTACAAACAAATCGTATACTTCGTCCGTTATGGAACAGCCGGAAGCCTTCGCATGCCCCCCGCCTCCGTACCGGCCTGCTACTTCTGAAACATCAATGTAATCATGAATGGTGCGTAAGCTGGCTCGTTTTGATCCCATGCTTAAAATGGCAATGTAATCAAGATGCGGATTGTCTTTTCCGAGTCTGTTTCCGAGTTCAGAATGGTACGATTCTGCGTGAACGATACCTACACAGTGTTCGTGAACAAATGTTTGCACCATTTCTCTTTTTTTCCTGCGAAGGTAGCGCTCGATTTTTTCTTCTTCTAAATCAAGCAGTTTTACTTCAAATTCATCAAAGAAGAATTCGTCATGTGCAGAAAGCCGCTGGATCATTTTTTGTTCAAATTCATCAATTGAAAGCAAAAAGAAAAGGTCATTAAGCCGCTTTGCCTGTTTTTGATCGTACTGCTCCCACTCCCAAGTGTCGTATTGGCGGATGAGCTCTGTAAATTGATCTAATGCGTTTGTCGGCTTCATCAGATCATTTTGGACAAGGTAGTCGTATAAAAGAGATGTAGCCGATGCAAGACGTCCGTCATCGTATTCCACCTGGACAAATCCCCACTCATGCTCATTCAAATGGAGGGCTGTTTTATGATGGTCAATCAGTTTCACTTTTCCGCCAGCATGGACATACTCGTTCAGCCTTTTTTCATTTTCTTCATTGACAGCAAGATCCGTGATAAATAAGGCATCGTGTCTGCTGGTCTCTTTTGCTTTTTCTAAGAAGTATTGGACTTGAGCATTTAAGCCGTTGACAGAGTTATAACGGACCTCAACTTCTTTCCCGAAAGCCAATTTTGCAACGATCCCGCACCCTACTCCGTCCAAGTCGTTATGTGAATATAAATGGTACATAATAAAGGCCCCTTTTTATCATACTGGAGATTGCCGCTATAGGTGTGCGGCAGCCTTTATTTACTATTGTAAAAAACAGATGGTTTTATGCACAGTTGATTAGTTTACATAATAAGATTATCATAAACAATAAAAAGAGCGCTTATTCACGCTCCTGGTACTTCTTTTTTAAACTGGATAAACCGGATGTTTTCGATTGGTGAATGTCATTTTCTTTGTCATGTATGCCCTAAGCCGTTTGTGCAATTCTTCGCGCAATGAATTGGCTGGGATTACCGCGTCAATGATCATTTCTGAAGCCAAGCGGTATATATTGATGTCCTCTTTGTACTCCTCACGTTTGCTGCTGATAAAATCAGCTCTCTCCTCTTTTGGCAGCTCGGAGATTTTTTTGGCGTAGACAGCATTTACGGCTGCTTCAGGGCCCATTACGGCGATTTGTGCGGTTGGAAGCGCTATGCAGCAATCCGGTTCGAAAGCCGGTCCGGCCATTGCATATAACCCCGCTCCATAGGCTTTTCTCACAATCACAGAAAGCTTGGGGACGGTTGCTTCTGACATCGCTGAAATCATTTTGGCTCCATGACGGATGATTCCGGCCTGTTCTACCTTTGTTCCGATCATGAAGCCGGGAATGTCCGCTAAGAACAGCAATGGAATATGAAAAGCGTCACATAATGTGATAAATTTAGCGGCTTTGTCAGCGGAATCGTGGAACAAGACGCCGCCTTTTACTTTCGGCTGATTCGCGATAATTCCGACAGGCTGTCCGTGAATCCTCGCTAGACCTGTAATGATTTCTGGTGCGAATAAAGCTTTGATTTCAAAGAAAGAGTCTTCATCTATTACACGATCGATCAGCTCAAACATATTAAAAGGTGCATTTTGGTTTTGCGGAATAACGTCGGAAAGCGGTATGTCAAAGGGCTTTGGCGGCCGTTTTTCTTGTACAGGCGCTTTTTCTTTATAATTTGCCGGGAAGTAAGATAAATATGAGCGTGCCAAGTGAATGGCTTCTTGTTCAGTTTCTGCGAGAATATCTCCGCATCCTGAAACTGAACAATGCATGCGGGCGCCTCCCATCTCTTCAAGTGACACCTTTTCGCCGATCACCATTTCCGCCATGCGTGGCGAGCCTAAATACATGGACGCATTGCCGTCTACCATGACGACAATATCGCAGAAGGCAGGAATATAAGCGCCCCCAGCTGCGGACGGGCCGAATAGAAGGCAGATTTGGGGAATGCGCCCTGACAATTTGACCTGATTGTAAAAAATTCTCCCTGCGCCTCTTCTACCCGGGAATACATTGATCTGGTCGGTGATTCTGGCGCCTGCCGAATCGACTAAATAAATGAGCGGACAGTTTAATTTTTCTGCTGTTTCTTGAATTCTGATGATTTTTTCGACTGTTTTTGCTCCCCAGGAGCCTGCTTTCACTGTAGAATCATTCGCCATGGCGCAGACGGTTTGGCCGCCGATTTTACCGATGGCGCTTATGACTCCGTCGGCGGGAAGCCCGTCTGACATACATTCTGCAAAAAAAGCGTCCTCAAGCTCGATGTCATCGTCAAATAAGAGGGCAAGCCGCTCTCTTACAAAGAGCTTGCCTTTTTCTTGGTTGCTGCGATGATACTTCTCCGCTCCGCCTTTTTGTATCCTTTCCGCCCGTTCTGTTCGTTCTTTTTCATAATCCATAAGGCCATTCCCTCCGATCTTTATTCTCCCGTGTATACGGCACGTCTTTTTTCTTGAAAGGCTTGAAGTCCCTCTGTCCTGTCCTTTGTCGGGATCGTGTGTTCATATGCTTTTTGTTCAATTGATAATCCCGTTGCCAGATTTGTATCCAATCCTTTATTGATCGCGAATTTAGCCTGGCGGACGGCAATTGGTCCGTTGGCTGAAATGGCTTCTGCCAGTTCCTCTGCTTTGGCCATAAGCTCACTAGAAGCCGTAACATGCTCTACAAGGTTTATTTCTTTGGCTTCATGGGCCGTTATGCGTCTGCCTGTATAAATTAATTCTTTTGCCTTTCCTCTGCCGATCAGACGGGGAAGTCTTTGTGTCCCTCCTGCGCCTGGGATAATGGCTAAAGCCGTTTCCGGAAGGCCTAATGTAGCATTCTCGGCTGCTATACGGATGTCGCATGCCATTGCCAATTCAAGCCCGCCTCCTAAAGCACTTCCGTTTATGGCTGCTATCACCGGCTGCGGTAAGGCTTCGAGTAAAGCAGCGGTTCTCTGAATGAAGGATACACTTTTGAGAACCTGATCTTGTTTCATTTTTATTCTTTCTTTTAAATCTGCTCCAGCGCAGAATGCTTTTTCGCCGGCGCCTGTCAGGATGACGCAGCGGATTTTCGGGTTGAATTCGATTTCTTGGACAATGGATTGCAGGTCGCTAAGCATTTCTGCTGAAAGGGCATTTGCCGCATGGGGCCTGTTAAGGGTGATGACAGCAATGTGTTCTGTTCTTGAAGTAAAAAGGATAGATTCTCCCATTGGTTTTTCCTTTCTTTTATAAAGATGATTTATACACCTGTAAATTTCGGCTCGGAAGATGTTTCCCGATTTTCTCCTCGATCCATTTGGCTGCTGGAAGCAACTTGGCGAGCTTTACGTTTGTTTCGATTCCCATTTGCTCAAACATGCACACGATATCTTCTGTCGCAGCATTTCCTGAGGAACCTGGAGCATATGGGCAGCCGCCAAGCCCGCCTGTTGAGCCGTCAAATATTGTGATGCCCATTTGCAGTGCGGTGAGGATATTGGCGAGAGCCGTTCCCCTTGTATCATGAAAGTGGAGTGCGAGCTGGCTTGCCGGGAACCGTTTCAAAAGTGCTTCAAGTACGATTTCAACCTGTACAGGATTTGCCGCTCCGATCGTATCTCCAAGCGATAGTTCAGAAATTCCGAATTCAAATAAAGAATCTGCTAGGCGAATTACTTGTTCAATCGGTACACGTTTTTCATACGGACAGCCGAAAACTGTGGAGAGATAGGCTCTTACTGTAAGATTTGCTTTTTTTGCGTCGTCGGTTACTTGTTTGAGGACTTGGAGAGTGTCAACAGTGGATTTGTTGATGTTTTTTACGTTGTGTGTTTCGCTTGCGGACATAAAGACAGAAGCTTCGTTAATACCCCCTTCCAGCGCATTCTCCAGTCCCTTTTGATTAGGAACAAGTGCTGCGTACGTGACGCCTTTTACCCGGCTGATGCCTTTTGCCACATCTAGAGCATCTCGAAGCGCGGGAATCCATTTTGGATGAACGAAGGATGTCAATTCGATATAGGAGAGTCCTGTTTGGGACAGCTGGTTGATCCAAGCGATTTTATCTTCTGTTGCAAGCCACACCGGTTCGTTTTGCAGGCCGTCCCGAGGGCCGACTTCTCTTAACATGACTTGTTTAGGATAGGACATGGTCTGGCCTCCCTGATCATTGAGTTGGATCGTTCAGTTCGAGCAGCACATCACCTTCATTCACGAAATCACCTTCATTTTTCTTGACTTCTTTTACTGTTCCACTTCTCTCTGCAACAATCGGGATTTCCATTTTCATTGATTCTAAAATGGCGACTTCCTGGCCTTTTTCGATGTGGTCTCCGGCTTTAACATGCACCTTCCACAGGTTCCCTGCCATTTGAATGTGTATGGTCATGACAGCTGCCTCCTTTATAAGTTGTTTTTCAAAAAATCAGTCGTGACGTCTCCTTTTTTGAATGCTTCTGATGAAGCAGCCTGTAAAAGAAGCGGAATATTCGTTTTAATCCCTTCTATCCGATAATCACGGAGCGCCTCCTTTAGTCTCTCAATCGCTTCCTCTCTGTTTTGGCCTGTGACGATCATTTTGGCGATCATTGGATCATAAAAAGGCGTGACCGCGCTCCCTGCTGCTACTGCACATTCGTGCCGTACTCCCTTTTGTGTCGGGAGAGAAAAAGTGGTGATTGTTCCCGGTGACGGATAAAAGGTTTTCGGATCTTCCGCATAGATTCTGACCTCTATGGCATGCCCGTTTCGGTTTAAGTCCTGCTGAGCGAATTTGAGAGTCTGTCCCTCCGCAACCCTTATTTGCTGCTCAACTAAGTCTAAACCTGTAATTTCTTCAGTCACGGGATGCTCTACCTGCAATCTCGTGTTCATTTCCAGAAAATAAAAGTTTTTATTCTCATCGACTAAAAATTCGATTGTTCCCGCATTGGCATAGCCGATCGCTTTGGCTGCTTTCACTGCCGTTTCTCCTATCTTCAATCTCAGCTCATCATCAACAAATGAAGATGGGGCTTCTTCAATGACCTTTTGGTGGCGTCTCTGGACAGAGCAATCACGTTCAAACAGATGCACGGCATGCCCGTGGTGATCTGCAAGAATTTGAATTTCAATGTGGCGGGCGTGTTCAATCACCTTTTCTATATACATGGATCCGTCTCCGAAAAAATCTGCTGCGCGCTTTTTGTTTCCTTCATACGCCTTTATCAATGCTTCTTCGTTAGGAACGAGCTGCATTCCGATGCCGCCTCCCCCTGCTGAAGCTTTCAGCATAACGGGGTAGCCGATTTCACTCGCGGCGAGGCAGGCTGCCTGAATGTCTCCAAGGGATTCGGAAACGCCGGGCACTACAGGAACACCTGCCTCCTCCATTGCCTTTCTTGCTTCAATTTTACTTCCCATTTTGGCAATGACAGCTGGTGAAGGGCCGATAAACACAATGTTTTCTTCTTTGCAGCGTTGCGCAAAACGGCTGTTTTCTGACAATAATCCATATCCCGGATGGATGGCGTCGGCATTTGCTTTTTTCGCTGCCTCTATGATTCTCTCAATATTTAAATAGCTCTCACTGACTCTCGATTTTCCGATATAATAAGCCTCTGTTGCTGCTTTTGTATGGAGCGCATCTCTGTCTGCTTCAGAATATACGGCTGCCGTTTTGATCCCAAGGCGGCTGCACGTACGAATGATTCTCATTGCGATTTCTCCCCGATTGGCAATCAGCACTTTTGTAAACAAATGAATTCACCCCTCATTAACTTGATGGTAAGTGAAACAGCTGAATCGTTTTTTCACGCAACTTATATTTTTGAATTTTGCCTGAGGCTGTCATAGGATACTCGTCTGTAAAGATGAAATAGCGCGGAATTTTGTGGCGGGCGATTTTCCCTTTGCAATAGGCTTTCAGCTCTTCGGGTGAAGCTGTTTTCCCCTCTTTCAGCTTAATCCAGGCAGCAGCCTCCTCCCCATATTTTTCGTCAGGCACACCAACTACCTGTACATCTAAAATATTTGGATGACGGTATAAAAATTCTTCTATTTCTCTCGGATAAATGTTTTCACCGCCTCTGATGAGCATGTCTTTTAATCTCCCGGTCACGCGGCAGTATCCGTCCTCATCCATAACAGCGAGATCACCGGTAAATAGCCATCCGTCTGGGTTAATTGCCTTTTGGGTAGCATCTTCGTCTTTATAATAGCCCTTCATGACATGATAGCCACGGGTGCAAAGCTCTCCCTGTACACCTCTTTGAACCTCCTGAAACGTGCCGGGCTTCACAATTTTCACTTCGACCTCAGGCAAGGCTCGGCCGGTTGTTTCCACTCTTCTTTGGAAGGAATCATTAGCTCTTGTTTGTGTAATCACCGGCGAAGCTTCCGTTTGTCCGTAAGCGATTGTGATGTCTGTCATGCCCATTTTTTCAATGACAGCTTTCATCACTTCGCTTGGACAGGATGATCCGGCCATGATGCCTGTTCGCAACGATGACAGATCATAAGAATCAAAATTCTGATGATGAAGCTCCGCGATAAACATGGTCGGTACGCCGTGTAGCGCTGTGCATTTCTCGTTTTCAACCGTTTTAAGGACTGTGGCAGGTTCAAATTCTACAACAGGTACCATAGCTGCACCAACGGACACACATGCCAAAACGCCAAGCACGCAGCCGAAGCAATGGAAAAACGGAACCGGGATGCACATGCGGTCAGATGAGGTTAATTTCATACATTCAGCGATATTTACGGCGTTGTTGATGACATTAAAATGAGTCAGCATCACTCCTTTAGGAAATCCTGTCGTTCCTGACGTGTATTGCATGTTAATCACGTCATTTTTTTCAAGGCTGTTCATTCTTGCTTCCAGCTCGACATCTGTCACTGTTTGTGCCAGCATCTCTGTATCGTCCCAATGATACATACCTGGTAAACGTTTTTCACCGATATAAATCAGTGTTTTTAAACACGGATAGCGTTCTGATTGCAGCTGCCCTGGCTCTGCATCCTTCAGCTCAGGAATTAAGCTGTTGAGGATCCCTGTATAAGAAGTGCCGCGATAGGAATCCATGACGATAAGCGCATCCGCATCTGATTGTCTCAGCAAGTAATCAAGCTCTTGGGCTTGGTAATTCGTATTCACGGTAACGAGCACGGCCCCGATTTTTGCGGTGGCGAATTGAGCAGCAAGCCATTCCGGTATATTCGAAGCCCATATGGCCACGTGGTCTCCCTTTCCAATCCCCATCCCCATAAGTCCTTTAGCGGTTTGGCGGCACAGCCTGTTGAATTGCGCGTACGTGTAGCGGAGATTCCGGTCGGGATAGACAACCGCTTCTTGATCAGGATAGGCTGCTGCCGTTTGTTCCAGCAGCCTGCCGATTGTGCAATGGATGAGTTCGGACATGTGTCGGTCCTCCTTTCACGAGATCGGAAAGCGTTTACATTTTATTTCAGAAGCTGTCTGGCGATCACGATACGCTGAATTTCTGATGTGCCCTCTCCAATTTCCATCAATTTTGCATCCCGCAGCATCCGTTCAACCGCGTATTCCCTCATGTAGCCGGAACCGCCGTGGATTTGAATCGCTTGGTTGCATGCCCTTGTTGCCATTTCAGAGGCAAACAGCTTGGCATAAGCCGCTTCTTTCGTAAACGGGCGCTTATGATCTTTCAGCCAGGCAGCTTTTAATACCATTTGCCGGGCCAGATCAATTTCCATCGCCATGTCGGCAAGTTTAAACTGAATGGCCTGAAAGGAAGAAATCGGCTGTCCGAACTGCTTTCGTTCTTTTGCATAGGCTAAGGATGCGTCTAGTGCCGCTTGGGCAATGCCGACTGCAAGAGCGGCAATTGAAATGCGTCCGCCATCCAGGGTATGAAGAAACTGTTTAAATCCTTTTGAAGGGTCGCCGAGCAGGTGATTTGCGGGTACACGGACATCCTCTAGCAAAATTTCCGCTGTATTTGACCCGCGCACACCCATTTTATCGTACGGGCTCGTTATGGTAAGGCCGGGTGTATCAGTCGGAACAATCAATGCGGAGATGATATTATGTCCGCTCTCATTTTTGCCTGTCACTGCCGTTACAATCACCGTACGTGCATAGCTGGCATTTGTGATCCAGCATTTTTCGCCGTTCATCACATATTCATCACCATCTATAACCGCTTTCGTTTGCGTGCCTCCTGCATCAGAGCCGGCATTTGGTTCTGTCAGACCGAATGATCCGAGTGCTTTTCCGGATGCTAGAGGAATCAAATGCTCCCGTTTTTGTTCTTCTGTCCCGAAGTAGTATAGAGGGCTTGCACCGAGTGAAACTGCAGCTGCATAGCTTAATCCTGTACTGCCGCATGCTTTGCCGATTTCTTCAACAGCTAAGGCATAGGAAATCGTATCTCCGCCTGAGCCTCCATATTCCTCAGGAAAGGGGATGCCCATCAGCCCCAGATCACCCATTTTTTGAAACGTTTGTATCGGGAATTCACCCGTTTGATCCACATGTTCTGCGTGAGGAGCAATTTCTCTCTTTGCAAAATCCTTTACCATTTCACGTACCATTTGCTGTTCTTTTGTCAGCTCAAAATTCACTTGGTTTCCTCCTTCACATCTTTGTAACATCCTATTAAGTGAATTCAGTAATCATTCCCTGACAAAAGAAGTCTGAAAATTAAAACGGAATCACTTTCTATATGACAGCAGCAATGGAATGAACAAATATATGGCGTAAGCACATACCATCCATATTGCAAACGCAATCTCTTGCCCTTCAGAAAGTGCCGGGAGGATGAAGGCATGGTTCCAAAGGAAAAACGTATCAATAAACAAGCCGCTGCCCCCATTTTTCTCGTTTCATACATCAAAATCTGCAGATTCAGATGTATTCCTATATATTTCTAAGTCGACAACTCCTTTGCCGGCCCAATAAGAAGCCTGTCTAATTAAGCCTTCTCTCATAAAATTATTTTTCAAGAGGACTTTTTTTGACGCTTCATTTGCAGGAATAACCTCTGCTTGAATTCGGTTTACGTTGACTTTTTTAAATAAAAAAGTGACCAGCATTTGGACGGCTTCAGTTGCAATGCTACGCCAATAATCTTGTCCTAGTCGGTAAAAATCATTTCCGAATTCACGTTCTTTCCTCCAGTTGTATTTCTTTTATTTGTTTCTCTTAGTCCTTCAGCACCGGCCATACGTTTCCTGTCTATTCATGAAAAATGGAATATAAAGAGACGGCTAGTAAATAGCCGTCTCTAAGGGCTATTGATTTATTTTTCTTTTCGAGGCCTTACTTTCGTTGTGAAGCCGATCTGCTGACGTGACATAATACGTATAGGTTTTATTTGGTTTTGCCGTGTCATCCAGGAAGGTTTGCTTGTCGTTTGTTTTTCTTGCGGTGGCCAGTAATGCTTGCTTTTGTTTTCCTTCAGATCTGTATATCGCATAATAGGCTGTTTCCTTCGTTTTTCGATTTGATGGGTGGTCTTGTATGTGCAGGAGATTTCCGTTATCGTCTGAGGTTACTTTGGTCAGTTTCGGTTTTTTTGGCGCTTTGCTGTCGAGCCAAGGCATTTCGGGTACCAGTGCGGGCTTACTGTACAGGTCGGTTATGAGTCTGTCTTTGATGCCGAGCGGATTATCATTGAGGTCTTTGAGGCTGAAATGCATGCTTCCTTTCACCAGCTCCAGCTGACGGTTGAGGTTGATTTGTCGGGCGTATTCTTCAGGATCGGACCATGGCGGGTCAAAATTGTTATTGATTTTATAAGCTGCCTGCCCGATGTATAAATGAACGGGTCTGATTTTGACTTCGTTGCTCCACCAATCAGCCAGCACGTCATAAGCCGCTGCGTTGAAGCCGATGCTCCAGTAAATTTGCGGGGCAATATAGTCGATGTCGCCTTGCTGGATCCAATGTCTCGTATCTGCATAAAGATCATCATAATTTCTGACGCCTGCTTTGGTATTTGATCCGGTAGGGTCGTCTTCTATGTTTCTCCATACACCGAATGGGCTGATGCCGAATTTAACATATGGTTTTTCAGCTTTGATTGTTTGATTGATTTGGCTGACAAGCTGGTTTACATTGTCTCTTCGCCAGTCATCAATATCAGGAAATGTGCCTTTCCCGTATTGTTCGTACTGTTCTGAATCAGGGAATTCCTGTCCGGCTATTTTATAAGGGTAAAAATAATCATCCATATGAACGGCATCAATATCATAATGCTTTACGACTTCTTCAATGCCCTCGACGATAAAATCCCTCGCTTCAGGAATGCCGGGATTATAATAAAGCTGCTTTCCGTAAGCAGCGACCCAGTCAGGATGCTTTCTTGCCGGGTGATCCTCAGACAATTTATTGAGATCTGTATGGTTCATCGTAATGCGGTAAGGATTAACCCAAGCGTGAAATTCAAGATTTCGTTTATGGGCTTCTTCAATCATAAAAGCGAGCGGATCATAACCTGGGTCTTTTCCTTGAACACCAGTCAAATATTCAGACCAAGGCCCGTAAGCGGATGGATAAAAGGCATCGGCCGTCGGCTTAATTTGAACAATGACGGCATTCATTCCCATTGACTGAACGTCATCCAGCAGGCTGAGATACTCCTGTTTTTGCGCTTCAATCGATAACCCTTTTTTTGATGGCCAATCAAGGTTTAATACGGATGCAATCCATACGGCTCTCAGTTCCCTGTCCGTTTGTGCTTTGGCCAGATATGGAACGGTTATGATCAACGTTCCGATGAGCAAGCTGACAAGAATACGTACGATCGGCTTTTGACAACCCTTCATTCTGTTTCTTCTCCCCCATTACATCGCTTTCACTATTTCGTTAATACGGTATTCTCGGGCTGTAAAAGGGTGCTTAATCGATTGAAGAAACCGGAATTATCACCGGGTGAACGTAAAAAAGTCCCGAAGCATCTTTATCTGCTTTAGGATTTTTTATCATTTATGAGTATTTGGACACTTTTTAACACGTCAACGAGTTTTACGCCTACGCCGACAGCTGATTCAAGAATGGCCTGTGCGCCTGCGATCGATAGTATGAAAATCACCGGAACAGCGATATCAGGTAAAAAAAGATAGCCCAGCCCAATCAGGATGGCACACCAAACGCCGGCGCACCAGTAGCAATTAAGCATATAGCCAAAGTTTGAGGCCGGCACGTTTTTTTCATTCACGTGCCCGTTTGCATCAACAGTCCTTTTCTTTTTCATAAAAGGTTTTCGGATGAATTCAGTAATTTTGTCGAATACAATTAAGTGTGTCAGCCTGTAACTCGCCAGTATCAGCATAAAAAAAGTAAGCCAAGAAAGATGTTCCATGACAAGCCTCCAAGAAAAGGGATGTTGTTATCATTCCCCGCATTTTTGCATCCATTCTTATGCGCGACTCTCTGGCAAAAAGAAAACCGGACAGAGGATCGCTTCTGTCCGGCCTGTATTTGTTTAATGCTTGTTTGGCAGCATTTTTTGATCTGACGTAATCTTGTCTAATATATCAAGTATGATGTTTGCATTCTTTTCAGCACATTCACCTTCCAGCATGTCTTTGTGCGCGCCGTACCCGGTGTATTCGGTATAGCCTTCCTCAGAGGCGTCTTGCCATTTCTGTAATACCATCGGGCCGCTTGTTTCCGACTGAATGCCAGCTTCAATGAAATGAATGTTTGACTTGATGCGGCCTTCATTTATTAGCTGAGCCCAATAATCCTGATAGCACCTTTTTTTCTGCATCACTGTTTCTCTGACTGCTTCCGGCAGGTATGCGGCTGAGTCGTCTTTTTCGGTATCTGCTATTATAGACTGATCCTTTTTGTAGGCGTCTACGATAATGAAGTCACTGACTACTAATCCTTTCTGCTCCATAGCCTGTACGACCTCAAAAGCCAAGTTTCCGCCCGCGGAGTAGCCTAATAGAACGTACGGTCCTTCTGGCTGTATGTCGGTGATGCGGCTGACGTATTGTTCGATGCGGCTGTCTTCCTCAATAAAATGAAAGCCATACACGGCTGCTTTGTGATTTAGCTGTAGTGCCAAGTCTTTGAAATAAATCCCGAAGCCTGAAATCGGCGGGAAGCAGAAAAGGTTTTTTCCGCCTTGCTCGTTCAGTTGGATCACATGCTGTTCGCCAGCCGCTGTCAGCTGATTAGAATAAAGCTTTTCCGCAAGCTGGGCGATCGTCGGATTTTCGAATAAGACATCGATCGGTATATCAATATGCTGATGATGTTTAAGCATGTGTATCACTTGAAGCGCTTTTAGTGAATGTCCGCCGATAGCAAAGAAATCATCATGTATTCCGATCGTTTTGACACCGAGTACGCTTTTCCAAATTTGCATCAATTCCTGTTCGACCCAGTTTCTGGGCGGTGTAAGATCCTGACGATTTTCAGACTCGTTTTCAGGAATAGGAAGTGCGCTGCGATTGATTTTTCCGTTTCCAGTAAGCGGCATACGGTCAACCCGGACCCAGCGCTGCGGAATCATGTAGTCAGGAAGCACACGTGCCAATGCAGCGCGAATTTCCTTTTCGTTTCTGCTGTCATCACTAACATAATGCGTGTATAACTGCGCCTCTCCGTCTGTTTCCACCAATGTAACTGCTGCTTCACGGACCCCTTCAATTTCTAACAGCCGCGCTTCAATTTCAGCGGGTTCAATCCGTTTTCCGCGAATTTTAATCTGCCTGTCAATCCGGCTGATATATTCTAGATTCCCATCGGGCAGCCACCGCGCCAAATCACCGGTACGGTATATTTTTTTTCCAGGTATGAAAGGATCAGGAGAAAAAACGGCAGCTGTTACATCATCTCTGTTCAAATAGCCTTTTGCCACCCCGTCACCGCCGACACATAGCTCTCCGGGAACGCCTATTGGCAAGAGACGTCCTTTTGCATCTAAGATGAAAGCGGTACAATGGCTGATCGGTTTCCCGATCGGGATTGGAGTCGCATAGTCTCTTTTAATCTCAAAAAAGGTTGAGAACGTCGTGTTTTCCGTTGGTCCATAGATATTATAAAGCGAAAGCTTCGGACACGCGTGTCTGACAGCATTTATAAGCTCGGGCGACAGCGCTTCGCCTCCGACATATAGCGTATGAAGCCTGCGGAACATGTCAGCTTGAGCTTGTGCCAGCTGATTAAAAAGAGCAGTTGTCAAAAACAGCACTGAGATGTTGTTTTCAAGCAAATACGCGCCAAAAAGATCTGGTGTCAGCATTGTTGATTTATCAATGATATGCAAAGTTGCTCCTTTTAAAAGGGCCCCAAACATTTCAAAGGTGACGGCGTCAAAGCTGATGGATCCTGTCAGGATAAAGCGGTCATTTACAGAAGCTGATGTGTAATTGCTGTTGCAAACAAGGGACACGACATTGCGATTGGTGATCATGACGCCTTTAGGCCGGCCTGTCGAACCGGAAGTATACATGATGTACGCGAGATCATCCGGGCCAGTGACGATTTCCAAAGGTGTCGTATCTTCTTCAATCAGCGCCTCTGCATCTGCAGAAATGAAGGTTCCTGCAAACGCTGTGTTTGGCTCCAGTCCTTTTTGAACAATCAGCATAGCGGCTTTTGTCTCGTCGAGCATATAGCTGATCCGTTCAGGCGGAAGCTCCGCGTCAAGAGGAAGGTATGTCCCCCCTGCTTTTAAAACAGCCAGTACACTAATGATGAATTCAGGAGAATGACCAGCCAAAATACCCGCTGTCCCGTTTCGGCGCAGCCCGTTTTCATACAATGTTCTGGCCAGTGCATCCGATTTTTGATCGAGCTCACGATAAGAGATGGACCTATTTCCGTAAACTAGCGCCGTTTGATCTGGTGTTTTTGCTGCCTGTTCGCGGAATAGATCTATTACTGTTTTGTTTTTCGGATACTCCGTCGAAGTGTCGTTACATTGTGTCAGCATCTGCTCTTTTCCTTTCGGATCAAGAAAGGAAAAGTCTGCAACGGGAATGTCAGGGTGATCTGCAGCAACTTGTAACGCTTGTGTAAGCTGTCTTTGGATGCAGGTCATCCAGGCAGCATCATACACGTGCGCATTATAGCTGAACTTGATGACGAGTTCATCACCGGGAGCAACGACAAGGTTAAAATTGTACCCTGACTGTTCAGACACGTTTACATTGTCTATTTGCAGAGGTGAATCAATCCGATCAGCTGAGTCAGCCATTTTTTGCTGTAATGGATAGTTTTCAAAGACAATAATGTGGTCAATCAGTTCCTGTTTTAAGGCGGTGTTTGCCTGAATATCGAATAAAGGATGGCAGGTAAACGGCTCGGCGTCCAGCATATCTTTTTGACAGCGGGTGAGCAGTTCTGCTAACGTTTCTTCTTTGCCTGTTTGAACACGAACCGGAACCGTATTGATAAACAATCCGATCATTGACTCAACACCCGGGATTTCAGATGGTCTGCCTGAAACGACTGCGCCAAAAACGACATCGTCCGTTCGGTTGTAGCGCTGGAGCATGACACCCCAGACCGTTTGAATAAAGGTGGCAAGCGTGACGCCTGTTTGTTTGGCGGTCTCTTTCAGCTTGTCCGTCAGCTTTTGATGTAGAGTGAAAATTAATTCTTCGCGGTAATACCCTTCTTTTGCTTCTCTGTCCGTCACCCGAGGCAGCGGTGAGGGGGTGCTGTAGTTTTTCAGATAAGCACGCCAGTAGTCCGCTGCCGTTTCTTTGTCTTGTTTTGTCAGCCAAGAAATATAGGTGCTGTAGGGACGGACAGGCTCCATAGAAAGGTGATTTCCTGTATGGATAGATTGATAGATTTGCATAAATTCCTGCAGAATGATCCCGAGACACCAGCCGTCCATTAAGATGTGATGATGACTCCAGACACAGACATGCTCATTATCCGCTTTTTTGAGCAGAGAAATCCGCATCAGCATGTCTTTTTGCAAATCAAACCCTTTTTCCTTATCTATCTCTTTAAACTGTTCAATATAATCATTCTGCTCATTCGTTTGCAGGCTGGAAATGTCCTCATTGTGCAAATGGAATTTCCGTTCTGTCATCACGACCTGCCGAGGCCCCGATAAATTGGGGACGTGCGGCAGAAATACGGTTCTGAAGATATCATGGCGGTCGATGATGGCTTGAATACTGCGCTGAAACATCTCATAGCTAAGGTTTCCTTTTATCGTAAAGAGCGACTGCTCAACATATGCTCCCTCCTCTTTTTGGAGGAAGGAATGAAACAGCATGCCCTCCTGCATATAACTCAGAGGATATATGTTCTTGATTTTTTTGGTTTTCCCCATATGGCCTGCACCTTTCTATACGGTTTCATTAGTGAAAACTGAGCATATCAGCGATCTCTTGGAGTGCGTCCTCGGTCAGTTCATGATCATCAAAATCACTGATGGTTTTTTCTGTTTCTGTTTTGTTCAGACAGTGATCAATCAGCTTCAGTAAGTAGTGATGGCAATTCTCACAAAGCTGTGCAATTGTTTTATGCTGGAAACGGGATGTTTCATACGTCATGTTGACTGTCATTTTTCCTTCTGCTGCCATCGCACTGATATCAAGCGTTTGCTCACGGTTCCAAGAGGTGCTGATATCTTCTCCGGTCCCGAGTGGAGAAAACGAGAAGGTTTTTTCATCAGGCGCTTCAGTTGTACGGCTGTTTTCAAATTGACCCAGATAGTTGAAGCTGATTTCCGTTGTGCCGCTGAAATCGACGTCAGTTTTCTCAGGCGGGGTCAAATACTTGAGTACACCGTAGCCGAATCCTTTGTCCGGTACGCGTCTCAGTGTATCTTTTGTTGTTTTTAACACATGAACCAAGTATTCTTCTTGATCCTTGTCGGTCAAGTTTGAATCTAGTTTGACGAATAACGGATAAATGGCGGTAAACCATCCAACCGTGCGACTGACATCTATACCGTCTAACACATCCTCGCGTCCGTGGCTTTCTAATGACAATTTGACGGCGGATTGTTTCGTCCAATCCCGCAAAGCTAGAATCACGGAAGCCAGCAGCATATCTTGCGTATCTGTGTTATATGTGCGGTTGACGCTTTTTAAAAGCGCCTCCGTCTCTTTTGTATTGAGAGAGAATGAAACTGTTTCCCGTTTTCTCTGATTTAACGTTTGATCGTTTATTTGATCAAACGGCAGTGCTTCTGCCTGATACTCTTCAGCTTCGCGCCAATAGGCGAGCTGTTTCATAAGCTGACGGCTTTCAGCATAGTCGGCGAGTTTTTCCGTATATGCTTTGAAAGAGCTAGTTTTAGGCGGCAAATCAATGCCTTCTCCCTTTACAGCCTGACGATATCCGGTTGCCAAATCCTCCAGCAGGACACGCCATGAGATGCCGTCAACGATGAAGTGATGAGCCGTTAGGAACAAAAAGTCTCCGTCATCTGTACGGAAAAGTCCGGCCTGCAATAGCGGCCCTTTTTCCAAATCTATGTTCTGTTGAATGCCACGTACATGGTGTTTCATAAGAGATTCATATGCATTGACTTCTGAACCTTTAAGATTGATGATCTGAAGGCTGTACAGTGCGTCGTCTGAATGACTGACCGGCCGATTATATTGAACCCATTTGCCTTGCTCAGACTGTGTGAACACCATTCGCAGCGCATCGTGGTGAATGGTGATGGCTTTTAACGTTTTGCGCAGCGCGTCTTCTTGGACGGAGGCATTCCGATGCAGCATAACAGATTGATTAAAATGGTGTTTCTCTTTTATATCTTGAGAAAGGAACCATTTCTGAACAGGTGACCATTGTACTTCACCCTCAACCGGAGCTTGGCTGGCAATAGTATCGGAATCACGAATATAGGCTGCCAATTCTTTAATTGTCGGATGACTGAATAAATCTTTAACCGACATTTGTTTCCCGATTCGATGAAGCCGTGCTGACACCTGTAACGCTTTAATGGAATCTCCTCCGAGCTCAAAGAACGAAGCGTCAATTCCGATTTTTTCTGCACCGAGCACTTCACCCCATATATCTGCCAGTTTTTGTTCCATCTCGCTGTTCGGTGCATGAAATGTCCGTACTTGATTGAATGCCGGTTCTGGAAGTGCCCGGCGATCCAGCTTGCCATTTGGTGACAAAGGAAGCGTGTCCAGCGTTTGAATAAACGCCGGCATCATATATAAAGGCAGCTGTTTTTTTAATTCGGCACGCAGCATTTCTGTATTGAAGTCTTGCTCTGCCACAATATAAGCACATAATTCGGTTTGAGCAGGCGCTGTTTCGCGAGCAAGGACAACGGCCTCTTTTACTCCGTTTATACGGCGGATAACCGATTCAATTTCTTTCGTTTCTACACGGTGGCCTCTGATTTTGACTTGATCGTCCAATCGTCCTAAGTACTCGATCGTACCGTCTGCCATCCATCTGGCTGCGTCACCTGTTCGATACATGCGTTTTTCGGGCTGAAATGGGTGCTGAACGAACGTTTTTGCTGTCAGTTCCGGAAGATTGACGTACCCTCTCGCAAGCCCTGTTCCTGCTATGCAAAGCTCGCCGGCAACGCCGATTGGCTGAAGCTGATCCCGGTTTAAAATCAGCACTTCAGTATTGTCGATCGGCCGGCCGATGCATACGTTTTTCTGCCGTTCCATATGTCTCATGGCTGTGGTTGCCACACTGTTTTCTGTCGGCCCATATTCGTTTGCTAGCTCTGTATTCGGACATATTGCCATGCTGCGGTCTATCAATTCCCGGTCAGCTGCTTCTCCTGCAAGCGTGACTACTCTAAGCCTCTTTGCATCTTCCGGCTGTAGGACGTCCAAAAGCGCACGATATAAAACAGGGACGATAATCATATGTGTAACTCGATGATGAAATAGATCATGCTTAATGGACAAAATATCTTTCGCTTCGTTTTCATCAGGCAGCACTGTCTTTGCACCTGACAAAAGCGGTGTGAACATACTTGTTAAAAAGCCGTCAAACGAAAAAGAAAAGAGCTGAAGGACTGTGTCTGTCTCATTCAAAGCATAAGCGTTTCGCCGCCACTGCAGGGTGTTGGCTATTCCTTTATGCTCGACCATCACTCCTTTAGGCTGGCCTGTCGTTCCTGAAGTATAAATGATATAAGCCAAATGCTGAGGGCGTGACACTTGCGGAAGCGGTGATCCGTCGTATGTCTCCGCGTTCTCTATGGCGAATATCTCACCTTCAAAATCTTCAAGTGCTTCTTGGTCCGCAGCAGGTAAAGTGATGAGCAGTTTGGCTCGGCTGTCGCCGAGTATATAGCGTTTCCGTTCCGCCGGGTATTCCGGATCAATCGGGACATAACAGCCGCCGGCTTTCCAAACGCCCAGAATGGCTGCAATCATGCTGAAGGAACGAGGCATCATAATTCCGACTGGTGTGTCCGGTTTAACCCCGCGGTCACGCAGGGCCCATGCAATGCCATTGGACCATTCGTCCAGTTCCTGATAGGTGAGCGTGTTTTCTCTGCTGACGAGTGCAGGAGCATTCGGAGTCAGCGCTGCCTGTTTTTCAAACAGGTGATCGATTGTTTGCCCTTTATGTTCATTTTCTTGTCCGCTGTTAAACTCATTCAGCAGTTTGTTTCGTTCTTCATGAGTCAGAATGTCGAGATCGTTAAGAAGTGTGTTCGGGTTTTCGACGATATGGCTCAGCAAATTTGACAGATGATATGTCCATTGTTTTACCGTTGCTTTTTGAAAAAGAGCAGACGAATATTCAAATTGTAAATGAATTTGCTCGTCACCCTCAGAAGCCTGCAATGTGATGTCAAATTTAGAAACATGATGAGAAACGCTGGCCGGCTGAAGTTGTATGTCATTCAGCTCCAAAGTCTGTTGCTCTGTATTTTGAACGACTAACATGGCGTCAAACACTGGATTTCGGCTCATATCCCTTGTCACGCCGAGCTTGTCGACAAGCTCTTCGAACGGATAATCCTGGTGTTCGTAAGCTTCCAAGGCGGTCTCGCGCACTTCCTGCAAAAATTGCGCAAATGGCTTTCCGCCCTCCGGGCGTGCCCGAAGCGCCAGGGTGTTGACGAACATTCCAAGTATCGGCTCGAGGTCCTTGTGAGGACGTCCGGCGATAGGCGACCCGACGATGATGTCTTCCTGTCCGCTTAAGCGTGACAATAACGCTGTGTAAGCTGCCAGGAGCACCATGTACAGGGTGCTTCCGTTCTCGCGTGCGAGCTTGTGAAGCCCGGCTGTGAGTTCTTGATCGAGCGTAAACGAAACTTGATCACCCGCGAAGCTTCGCACCGGCGGCCGGGCGTAATCAGCCGGCAGGTCCAGTACGGGCAGCTCGCCTTCGAGCTGCTTCAGCCAGTACGCCTCCTGCGTCTTGTACGTGTCTCCTTTTTTAAAGGCCTCCTGCCATACGGCATAGTCTTTATATTGGATGTGAAGCGGAGGAAGCTCCTGATTGGCGTACAGCTTTCCGAATTCCCGAATGAGCGTATTGACTGAAACACCATCTGAAATAATGTGATGCATATCGACCAGTAATAGATGCCGCCCGTCTGATATCTTGACGATTCCCGCTCGGAACAGCGGAGCTTGGCTGAGATCAAACGGCTGGATAAACGATGCCGCGGCTTCCTGTTCAGTTTGTCCGCCGAGCACAGAGGTGTGGAATGTAAACGGCACTTCGTCATGGATGCGCTGAACCGGCTCGCCGTCTGTGTCCGTTGTAAAGGACGTCCGCAGTGACTCGTGGCGTTTGATCAGTGCTTTAAATATCGCGTCTAATCTTTCCACATCCAAGTTTCCTTCAAGCTCCAAGGCCGCAGGCATATTGTAGCCTGTGCCTCCATCCTCCAGCTGCTGGAGCACATACATCCGCTTTTGGGCAGAGGAAACCGGATAGGACTCGCGTTTTTCTGCCGGCTTAATGGCTTCATACGGACTTTCCATTCCTTCGCTGATGACAGAAGCCAAACCTTCTACCGTCGGATGGGCAAATACCTCCTTCAGCGGCACCAGGACGCCGAATTCCTTGGCGATCCGGGAGACAAGCGCGGTGGCTTTTAAGGAATGGCCGCCCCGGTCAAAAAAGTTGTCGTGAATGCCGACAGAGCCGCTTTTCAGCACTTCCTCCCACAGCTGGGAAAGCTTCATCTCTGTCAGGTTTCTCGGCGCTGTGTAGGTTTCCCGATCTGCCGCTCCGTCAGGAGCAGGCAGCGCTTTTCGGTCAAGCTTTCCGCTCGGGGTAACCGGCCATTGTTCCATCTCAATGATATGAGCAGGAATCATATAGCCCGGCAGCAATGTCTCAAGCTGCTTGCGCACTTCATTTCTTCCGAGCCCTTCCGCATACGCACATAATTCCGCCTCGCCGCTTTCTGTACGAACAGTCACAGCCGCTTCCCGCACGCCTTCTATGCTTCTGAGCGCCGCTTCGATTTCTCCCGGCTCAATCCGGTAGCCGCGGATTTTCACCTGGTCATCCAGACGGCCGAGGAATTCAACCTGTCCGTCAGGCAGCCAGCGCGCCAAATCACCCGTTTTGTACATGCGTTCACCCGGATAAAATGGATCATCTAGAAAACGTTCTTCTGTTAATTCCGGGCGATTCAAGTAGCCTCTGGCGACACCGGCTCCGGCGATATACAATTCCCCGATACATCCAGCAGGCAGCACCCTCTGCTTCTGGTTTAGAATATACAATCTGACATGATGAATAGGTTTGCCAATGGGAATGCGGTCAAGTTTTTCATCCAGCGGGCAATTAAAGAATGCCGCTTCTACAGTAGCTTCGGTAGGCCCATAGGAATTGGTTAATGTAACATCTGGCAGCAATTCACAGAACCGAGAGACAAGATGAGCCCCTAGCTGTTCGCCTCCAGAAAACACTCTCTTCAGCCTGTTCGTTTTGATCGGTACAGGGCCATTTTTTAGATATTCTAAAAACGCATGAAGCATAGAAGGCACAAAATGCATCGCGGTAATCTGCTGTTCTTCTATGACCTTCAATATCATGTCCGGTTCTTTTTCGCCTCCTTGAGGAAGCAGGTAAACAGAGGCGCCAGCGTACGGCCACCAAAACAGCTCCCATATCGAAGCATCGAAGGAATACGACGTTTTATGCAAAATGACGTCCGATTGATTCAAAGGATAGCGGAACTGAAGGGAATTCAAAAAATTCACTGCAGATTGATGCTCAACCTGTACCCCCTTAGGTCTTCCAGTAGAGCCGGATGTATAAATCATATAGGCTAAAGAATCCGGATAGACTTCAACATTTGGATTGGATACACGATGTGTCAGCCCGCTGTTTAATTGACTGAGATGAACGATTTCTCCATTAAAAGCCGGAATGTCTAGATTGTCAGATTGAATAAGGAGAATCCCAGAATCGCTGTCCTTCAGCAAAAAGCGAATCCGTTCCTCTGGATAATCCGGGTCAATAGGAAGATAAGCGCCGCCTGCTTTTAGAATCGCATAAATCCCGACCAGCATTTCAGGGGAACGCCTTCCCATAATGGCAACAGTCGTTTCGGCTTTTACTCCTCGGTCGATCAGCTCCCAGGCTACACGGTTCGCCCGTTCGTTCAATTCCTTGTAGGTTATCGCTCCGTCTTCAAAAATCACGGCCGGTTGGTCAGGTGTTTTTGCCGCTTGCTGTTCGAGTGCATGGTGCAAGGTCTGATTCAACGGATAGCCTGTCTCTTCAAGCCGATGGCATGAGTCAATGAAAGACCTTTCTTCTGCTATTGTCAGGATCGGAATATCGTCCAATTCCATCTCAGGACTGGAAGCCGTGTTTTCCACAAGTGTTATAAAAAGGTCGGCCCATCTTTGAACGGTATCTTTTTCAAACAAAGCGGTACTGTATTCAAACTGACAGTACAGCTCAGCTTCATGCTCCGTGATATACAGGGAAATATCGAACTTAGATATCGGATGCTGCAAATCATTCCATCTAAGCAGCAAATCATTCATTTTCAGTGTTTGCTTTTCCATATTTTGCAGCACAAGTGTTGTATCAAACAGCGGATTCCGGCTCATTTCCCGCTGCACACCGAGTTGATCAACCAGCTCCTCAAACGGATAATCCTGATGCTCATAGGCCTCCAGGGCAGTCTGATTGACTTCCTTCAGAAAATCCGTAAATGTCTTATTGCCGGCTGGGTGCGTCCGAAGCGCTAATGTATTGACGAACATGCCAAGGACCGATTCAAGATCGGCATGCGGGCGTCCGGCAATAGGCGAACCGATCACGATGTCTTCCTGACCGCTTAACCGCGACAAAAAAGCTGAATACAATGCCAGTAGCGTCATGTACAGCGTACTCCCATTTTTGCGGGCTAGCTGCTTCAGGCGGGATGTGATTTCTTCATTCATTTGAAATAAAATTTTTCCGCCTGAGAAATTCCGTTCTGCCGGTCGGCGCTTGTCTGTTGGGAGCTCAAGCACCGGCAGCTCACCGCTAAACTGTCTCAGCCAGTAAGTCTCCTGCTTTTTGTATGTGTCTCCCTTTTGAAATTCCTGCTGCCAAACGGCGTAATCTTTATATTGGATTCGTAACGGCTTAAGCGTCCGATTTGCATAGCGCTCAGTGAATTCGCGGATTAACAGCTGAACGGATACACCATCAGAAATGATATGATGCATGTCCACCAGCAGCAAATGCTTCTCGTTCGCAAGCTTCACAAGGCCAGCTCTGAATAACGGCGCTTGACTGAGGTCAAATGGACGGACAAATCCAGCAGCAGAGGCTTCCTCACTTAACGTAAACGGAACTTCACTGTGAATACGCTGTACGGGCTCGGCGTTTTCTCCCGGCACAAAGGACGTTCGAAGCGGCTCATGCCGGCTGATCAGTTCCTTGAATACAGCAGCCAATTTTTCGCGATCAAGCTTTCCTTCAAGTTCTAAAACTGCCGGCATGTTGTAGCCGACACCGCCATTATCTAGATGCTGGAGCACGTACATCCGCTTTTGAGCTGATGATACTGGGTACGTCGGTTGTTCTTTTGTCTGTGCAATCGCCGCATAGGGATTTTCCTCTGCATTTCGAATGATGAAAGCCAATCCCTCCACTGTCGGATGGGCAAATACGTCCTTCAGCGGGATTTGTACATGAAAGTCTTTGGCGATTCGCGACACAAGCACCGTTGCTTTTAACGAGTGTCCGCCGCGGTCAAAAAAGTTATCGTGAATGCCGATTGGGCCTTCCTTCAGCACATCTTCAAACAGCTGTGAAAGCTTTACCTCTAACAGGTTCCGCGGAGCAGCGTATGTATGACTGCTGATTGAAGCTTCCGGTTCTGGAAGAGCTGATTGATCGACTTTCCCGTTCGGCGTCAAAGGAATGCTGTCCACCGAGATCCATTTGGCCGGAATCATATATTCTGGGAGCTCACTTGCCAGATATTGTCGCAAAGCCGAGGGATCCAGCCTGTGCATACTGCTATAATAAGCGCATAACTCATGTTCTCCGCTTTGATTTTGCCGGATAAGAATAGCAGCTTCTTTTACCTCCGGATGATTCATTAACGCGATTTCTATTTCTTGCGGCTCGATTCGATAACCTCTGATTTTCACTTGATCGTCGGCTCGACCGATATATTCAAAATTGCCATCTTCACGAATTCTCGCTACATCTCCCGTTCGGTACATGACAGCTCCGGACCTGAAGGGATCGGGTAAAAATTTCTCTCGCGTCAGTTTATCGTTATTGATATAACCTCTGGCGACACTTGAACCGGAAATATAAAGTTCTCCTGATACTCCCCGAGGCTGCAGCTGTTTTTGGCGATTTAAAATATACATATCAGTACAATCAATCGGTTTGCCAATCGGAGGAAACTCAGGAATTTGGTCACCCGGATATATGGTATATGCCGACACTACATGAGTTTCTGAAGGTCCATAATGATTATGCAAGCACATGCTGCGCTGACGCAAAACATCTTGGAGGAGACTGGAAACGATTAATTGCTCACCGGCTGTAATTAGGTGTTTTACATCACGAGGAAACGCGTTCGCAAATTCCTGTTCGCTGAAAATCATTTTGATAAAAGCTGTTGGGAGAAACACAATAGCCGTCTGATGCTCTTTTATAAATGCAAACAGCTGAGGCACGTCTCTTTTTATAGCTTCAGGTACGATATGAAGTGTGCCGCCTTCCAGCAATGTTGAAAATATTTCTTGATAGCAGACGTCAAAGGCAGGAGTAGCAAATTGCAAAACGTTATTTTGAAAGTCAATGCCAGAGCGAGTGAATTCAAACTGCAGCAAGTTCGCCATATTTCGATGTTCAAATTGAACGCCTTTTGGTTTTCCTGTTGTGCCTGATGTGTAAATCATATAGAGCAGATCGTCAGCACTATTCACTGAATGTAAGCAGCTGCCGTCTTCGATTTGAGTATCTTCCATATAGGTAACATTCAGGCCAGTCTCAAGCAAAGGTGCAAAACGAGCTTGTGAAACGACATGAGAGCAGCCGCAGTCATTCAGAATATAATGGATTCTGTCAGACGGATAATGGGGATCGATTGGAACAATGGCGCCTCCAGCCTTCAATATACCGAGAACACCGGTAATGAACTCAGCTGAGCGTTCCATCATGATTGCGACAGGTTCCTGCCTCATAACGCCTTTTTTCCGCAAATGCCGTGCCAATCTGTTGGCGGATTCGTTCAATTCTTTATAGGTCAGAGATTGTGCTTGATCAATTACAGCCTGCGCGTCAGGCGTCTTTTCTGCCTGTTTTTCAAACATGGCATGGATGGTTTCATAAGCTGGTGTGTGATCTTTGATTTCCCCAATCAACTGCAGCTTTTCATTGTCTGTTATGATATCGATGTCTGCTGGTGAGAGATGCGGATGATCTAAGATTTGAGAAACAGTGTTCAACAGATGCTCCTTAACAGAAAGCACAAAGGATCGGTCATGCAGTGCTGGATCATAGCTCATTTTTATATGGATTTCTTCCGCTGGTGCGACCATGAGATAAAAGCTGTAATTGGTTTCATCCGCCACTTTGAAGTTATGAATCTGAAAAAGATCTGAATCGTGCTCCTGGCTGTTCAGCATTTCTATTTCTTTCTGCACCGGATAGTTTTCGAATACAAGAATATGATCTATCAAACCTTGCTTGACTGCTGAACGGGACTGTATCTCGTATAGAGGATGGTAGCTGTATGCTTCTGCAGCAAGGCGATCCTTTTGCATGTCTTTTACGAGCTGTAAAAATGGCCTTTTTGATCCGTGTAGCCGTATGGGAATTGTGTTAATGAAAAGCCCAACCATTTGTTCAATTCCTTCAATGTCTGAGGGCCTTCCTGACATGACAGAACCGAATACCGCGTCATCACTATTGTTATATTTTTGAAGAAGAATCCCCCAAAGGGTATGGAAAATCGTGCTGAGTGTGACTTCTTCTCTTACGGCAAGCTCTGAAAGCCTGCTGCTGTCTTCTTTTGAAAATGAAAATGTAATTTGCTCCTGCCTGCTTGTACTCTTTGTTTTTTTCTGCTTCGGAAGCAAGGTTTGCTGCTCATAGCCGGAAAGATAATTGTCCCAATAGGAAATAGCTTTCTCTTTGTCTTGCTCCATCAGCCAATTGATATAAGTTCCGTATGGCTGAACGGGCTCCAGTGATAATGGAGCCCCTTTTATTTTTGATGCATAAATCTGAAGGAATTCTTTTAGTACAATGCCGAGGCACCAGCCGTCCATCATGATGTGGTGAAAGGTCCAAATACAAGTATATTCCCGCTTTCCGGTTCGAATAAGTGTGATGCGCATGAGCATATCCTTTTGCAGATGAAACCCTTTGGCGCGGTCCTTTTCTTTTATTTGTTCGACAAACTCAGATTGGCCCGCTTCATCTAAATGAGCAATGTCCTCCTCCAGTACACTGACAGTCCGTTCTCTCAGGACAACCTGCTGAGGTGAAGAGACATTTTGGCTGATGAAAATCGTTCTGAAAATGTCATGTCTTGCTACTAAAGCATTGATGCTCTCTTGGAAAAACTGTAAATTAACTTCTCCCTCTATTGTAAAAGAGGCTTGTTCAACATATGCCCGTGAATCTTTTTGTAGGAGGGAATGAAAAAGCATTCCTTCCTGCATATAAGACAGCGGATAAATATCCTGAATTGAATTCGCTTTTGTCATGTTCATATCTCCCTGTCACGATTTTCTACAAGTCTTCCACCAAGCTGGATATACTGTCCAAATCCTCTGCCGTTAACGATTGGCTGCTGAAATCGCTCAGCGTCTTTTCTGTGTTCTGTTTTTCAGCACAGTGTTTCATAATATTCTGCAGATAGCATTCAATTAGGTTGATAAGCCGCTCCATTGTCCCCCTGTGAAACCGTGCTGGCGCATAGCTGAGCTGAAAATGAAGCTGGTTTTCTGCTGCCATCGCACTCATTTCAATAAGCTGCTCCCGCTTCCAAGTAGGCGTGATGTCCTTACCGCTCCCAAGACCGGACGGGCGGAAACGGTCTTGTCTTCCTATGTCGTTGAACTGCCCCAAATAGTTAAAGCCGATTTCAGGTGTTTTTGAAAACACCATACTTTTATATTCGGGAGGTGTGATATATTTCAACATGCCGTAGCCTACCCCTTTGTTCGGTATCCGGCCCAATGTATCTTTCACGGTTTTAACTGCGGTTCCAAGCTCATCCGCTTGATTTTCAAAGTCAATAAGGACGGGGTAAATGGATGTAAACCAGCCAACCGTGCGGCTGATGTCTAAATCTGGCAGAATGTGTTCTCTTCCGTGTCCCTCCATTGCCATACGGAGCTTGCTGCCCCCTGTCCAGTCACAAATCGCTAAGGAAGCCGCCGTCAAAAGAATATCTTGTGTATCTGTGCCATAAGCGTGGTTTACCTTTTGCAGCAAGACCGCGGTGTCTGCCTCAGTGAGTGAAAAGCGCAATGTTTCCCTTTCACTGCTGTCCATATTCTCCAGATAAGGCATTTCATATGGCAGTTCCGCTGCTTTTTCCTCTTCAACCGTCCGCCAGTACGTTTCCTCGCGAATCAGCTTGCTGCTTTGGGCATAATCTTGAATTCGCCGTGCGTATTCAAGATAGGAATCTGTTTTAGGCGGGAGCTGTATAGCCTGTCCAGAAGCTGCTTGATGATATGCCGCTGACAGGTCCTCCAGTAAAATTCTCCATGATACCCCATCAACGACCAAATGATGAATCGTGAGAAATAAATAATCTCCGGTCAGCGTTTTAAACCAAGCGGCATGCAGTAATGGTCCTTGTTGGAGATTAATGCTTTGCTGAAGATTTGAAACTTCTTCTTTAATGCTCGTTTCCCAATCAATACCCGGATCTGAAACATCAGAAGTCCTTAAGCTGTACAGTTTGGATTCATGAATGTCTTGGTTGATTTGCAGCTGTTGTCCGCTATCATCCCGATAAATCATCCGCAGGGCATCATGATGCTCTGCCAGTTTTTTCAGTGACGCTCGCAGTGCATCTTCAGACAAACAATCAGGACTAAACAGCATGACAGACTGGTTAAAATGGTGTCTATCTTCTATATCCTGAGAGAGGAACCAATGCTGAATGGGTGTCCATGGAACAGCTCCCTGAACAGATCCTTGGTCTATGACTCTTTCTGTCTTGCGGATGACTGCTGATAAATCTTTTATTTTCGGATGGCGGAATAAATCGCTTGCATGCAAGCTCCATCCATAACGCCCGAGGCGCGCGGATACTTGAAGAGCCTTAATAGAATCTCCGCCTAATTCAAAAAACGAATCTTCTATTCCGATCCTCTGTGTCCCGAGAACCTCCTGCCATATGTTTGCAAGTTGTTCTTCAAGGTCATTTCGAGGCGGGACGTACGTTTGTTTAGATGTGATATCTGGTTCAGGCAATGCTTTTCGGTTCAATTTTCCGTTGGCCGTGAGCGGGAGAGCATCCATTTCTATCATATAGGCCGGCATCATATAGCCAGGCAGCATTTGAGAAAGGTGAGTACGCACTTGTTCAGCATCTGTATCCTCTTTTACGCTTATATAGGCGCAAAGCTCCTTGCTGCCTAATTGTCCTGTTCGCGCCAATACAGCTGCTTCTTTGACACCGTCTATATGACGAAGCGCAGATTCAATCTCACCAAGCTCAACCCGGTAGCCCCTTATTTTTACCTGATCATCGACACGGCCTACGTATTCAATTGTGCCGTCTGGCAGCCAGCGTGCCAGATCACCGGTACGGTACATTTGTTCGCCGGGCGCAAATGGATTTGGCACAAATTTCTCTTTCGTCAGGTCTGGGCGACCAAGATAGCCTCTTGCCACACCATCTCCGCCGACACACAGTTCACCGACAGCTCCGGTCGGCTGCAGCATTCCCCATTTATTTAAGATAAATGCGGTTGAATTACCAATCGGCCGGCCGATCGGGATGGAATGATCATACGTTTTTTCAATGTGAAAGCAAGTCGAAAAAGTTGTATTCTCAGTCGGCCCATATCCGTTCCAAATTGACAATTCCGGGCATGCTTGCTTGATTCGATTGACATGACTGGCTGACAGAGCTTCTCCGCCAATTATCAGATTTATGAGCCGAGAAAATATTTTCTCATTCTGTTCTGTTAAATGGTTGAAAAGAGATGCAGTCAGCCACATTGTGGTGATTCCGTTTTGTTCTATGTATCTCTTAAGCTGATGGGAATCCAGAAATGTTTCTTTATCTGTGAGATGCAAAGCAGCGCCATTTAGCAACGGTCCGAGTATTTCAAATGTAACGACATCAAAACCGAGTGAAGAAGTCAGCAGAAGCCGGTCTTCAGGTGTAAATTCAATGTAATTGCTGTTTTTAACGAGACGGATCACACTTCGCTGTTCAATCATGACACCCTTCGGTTTGCCGGTTGATCCTGATGTATAGATGATATAAGCGAGTGAATGTGGTCCTGCTGGAGATTCAAAGTTCTTCGCTTCTCCTTGTCCTTGAATCTCTTCAATGACGATTTGCTCACAATTATGCTCTAAGTCTAATCGTTGACTATTTGTTTTTTCAGATCGAAGGAGTATTTTTGCACCGCTGTCTGACAGCATATATGATATTCGGTCAGCGGGCAGATCCTTAGCAATAGGCAGATAGGCTCCTCCAGCTTTCAAAATGCCGAGCATTCCGGCTGCAAGTTCTGGAGTTCGTGTTGTCAATAATGCAACTACAGTTTCAGGTCCGACTTCTTTTCTCCGAAGAACAGCAGCAATCCTGTTTGCCCGGCTGTTCAGTTCCTCATACGTTAATGTTTGTTCATCGCCGGCCACTGCTATGGCATAAGGCGTTTGTGCAGCCTGTAACTCAAACAGCCTGCTGATGGTTTCATGTCTCGGATACTCTCTTTTTGTACAGTTGAGTTCATGGATAAGGAAATGGGTTTCATTCTCGTCCAATACATGTATTGTTCCAAGTGCTGCTTTGCTGTCTTGGATGATGGCGCGTAGCAAATTCATTAAATAGTGAAGCCACATTTCGATCGTTTTTTTCTGATAGAGATCCGTGCTATATTCCATTTGAAACATCATAGATCCATTAGATTCCTCGTACGCATACAGGGTTAAATCGAACTTCGATACTTGATGTCCCATATTTGTTGCGGGCCGGAGACACAGGTCCTTCAGCTGCATGGATTCTTGGTCCATATTCTGAAGCACAAACATCACATCAAACAGCGGATTTCGGCTCATATCCCGCGTTACGCCGAGCTTGTCGACAAGCTCTTCGAACGGATAATCCTGATGTTCGTAAGCTTCCAATGCGGTCTCGCGCACTTCCTGCAAAAATTGCGCAAACGGCTTCCCGCCCTCCGGGCGTGTCCGCAGCGCCAGGGTGTTGACGAACATTCCAAGTATCGGCTCGAGGTCCTTGTGAGGACGTCCGGCAATTGGTGACCCGACGATGATGTCTTCCTGTCCGCTTAAGCGCGCCAATAACGCTGTGTAAGCTGCCAGGAGCACCATGTACAGGGTGCTTCCATTCTCGCGTGCGAGCTTGTGAAGCCCGGCTGTGAGTTCTTGATCGAGCGTAAATGAAACTTGATCACCCGCGAAGCTTCGCACCGGCGGCCGGGCGTAATCAGCCGGCAGGTCCAGTACGGGCAGCTCGCCTTCGAGCTGCTTCAGCCAGTACGCCTCCTGCGTCTTGTACGTGTCTCCTTTTTTAAAGGCCTCCTGCCATACGGCATAGTCTTTATATTGAATGTGAAGCGCAGGTAGCTCCTGATTGGCGTACAGCTCCCCGAATTCCCGAATGAGCGTATTGACTGAAACACCATCAGAAATAATGTGATGCTTATCGACCAGTAATAGATGCCGCCCGTCTGATACCTTGACGATCCCCGCCCGAAACAGCGGAGCTTGGCTGAGATCAAACGGCTGGATAAACGCTGCCGCGGCTTCCTGTTCAGTTTGTCCGCCGAGCACAGAGGTGTGGAATGTAAACGGCACTTCCTCATGGATGCGCTGAACCGGCTCGCCGTCTGTGTCTGTTGTAAAGGACGTCCGCAGGGACTCGTGGCGTTTGATCAGCTTTTTGAATACGGCATCCATTCTTGTAAGATCCAGCTTTCCTTCCAGCTCCAAGACTGCCGGCATATTGTAGCCTGTGCCTCCATCCTCCAGCTGCTGGAGCACATACATTCGCTTTTGGGCAGAGGAAACCGGGTAGGTCTCGCGTTTTTCTGCCGGCTTAATGGCTTCATACGGACTTTCCGTTCCTTCGCTGATGATAGAAGTCAAACCTTCTACCGTCGGATGGGCAAATACCTCCTTCAGCGGCACTTGGACGCCGAATTCCTTGGCGATCCGGGAGACAAGCGCGGTGGCTTTTAAGGAATGGCCTCCCCGGTCAAAAAAGTTGTCGTGAATGCCGACAGGGCCGCTTTTCAGCACTTCCTCCCACAGCTGGGAAAGCTTCATCTCTGTCAGGTTTCTCGGCGCCGAGTAGATTTCCCGATCTGCCGCTCCGTCAGGAGCAGGCAGCGCTTTTCGGTCGAGCTTTCCGCTCGGGGTAACCGGCCATTGTTTCATCTCAATGATATGAGCAGGAATCATGTAGCCTGGAAGCACTATCTCAAGCTGCTTGCGCACTTCGTTTCTTCCGAGCCCTTCTGCATACGCACATAATTCCGCCTCGCCGCTTTCTGTACGAACAGTCACAGCCGCTTCCCGCACGCCTTCTATGCTTCTGAGCGCGGCTTCGATTTCTCCCGGCTCAATCCGGTAGCCGCGGATTTTCACCTGGTCATCCAGACGGCCGAGGAATTCCACTTGTCCGTCTGGCAGCCAGCGCGCCAAATCCCCTGTTTTGTACATGCGCTCTCCCGGATAAAATGGATCATCAAGAAAACGTTCTTCTGTTAATTCCGGACGATTCAAGTAGCCTCTGGCGACGCCGGCTCCGGCGATATACAATTCTCCCGCTACGCCGACAGGCTGTACGGCTACATGCGGATCTAACACATACAGCCGCGCGCCAGGCACAGGTTTTCCGATCGGCAGGCGCAAGCGATCCCTGTCCAGCTCAGGATCACACGTGTAAAATGCCGCATCAACAGTTGCTTCTGTCGGCCCGTAGCCGTGAACGAGAGATGTCTCGGGCAGCAAAGAAGCGAAACGGGCTGCCGTATGAGGGGCCAGCGGTTCACCTCCGGCGAATACACGCTTCAGGCTTCTCGGTGCTTCGATTTCCGCTTGGTCCAAAAAGCTGTTCAGCATGGCCGGAATAAAATGGGCGGTTGTAATGCTTTCCTCTCGAATAGCTTTTACCATCAATGCCGGATCTTTCTCCCAGCCGGACGGAAGCAGATAGGCCGAAGCACCTGAAAGCGTCCACCAAAACAGCTGCCAGACAGACGCATCAAAGGAAAAAGACGTTTTCATCATAATGATGTCGTCTTCCTCTAAAGGAAACTGCATCTGCATGCCGGTCAGAAAGGAAACCGCCTGGCGGTGCTCCACGGCGACCCCTTTCGGCCGCCCAGTGGAGCCTGACGTATAGATCACATAGGCGAGAGAATCGCTGTCCGCTTGATGAAGAGAGTGATATTCGGATTCTTCATTCGCAAGAGCCGTCAGATCCACTTCAAGTGTCTTTCCGGAAAAATCAGGTGCCTTTAATTCCGGCTGTGTCAGTAAAAGGGCTGCCCCGCTGTCTTTCAGCATATAGCTCAGCCTCTCCTCTGGATATACAGGATCAAGAGGCAAATAAGCTCCACCTGCCTTTAATACGGCGAGAACGGCTGTCAGCATGTCCGGCGACCGCTCGCTTAGAACACCGACAATGCTTTCCTTCGTGACACCGTGCGCCGTAAGGCGCGCTGCCAGCCTGTTGGCGTACATGTCAAGCTGCGCGTAAGTCAGCGAGCCGCCAGAAAAGCGTAAGGCCGTCCGCTCCGGCGTCAAAGCCGCCTGACGTTCAAACAGCCCGTGCAGCGTCGGAGCTAACGCTGAAACAGCTCCCGTCGTATTATATTCAGCAACCATTTTCTGTGTTTTGTCTTTATCTAGTAACGTCATCCTTGAAACAGGAAGAGAAGGATCAGAGATGACAGCTGAAATCATATGCTGTAAATAATCTTTTATCTCAGCAATTATGCCAGGCTCATATAAACCTGTATGAAAATTGATGCGCACGAACAATGTGCGGCCTGGAATCACTTTGACGCTGCATCCATAATTCGTCTCCTCCGCCATCGCAAAGTTTTCCACTGAGAAACCGAACGATCCAGTCTGGTTTAGTCCTTCAATTTCTTCCTGGGTCGGCACGTTTTCAAACACGATAATATGATCAATGAGATCTTGTTTAAGAGCACTCTGCGCTTGAATGTCATATAGAGGGAAATAGCTGTATGCTTCTGCTTCAGTCATTTCCTTTTGCATCCGACTGACCAGGTCAGAGAAAGAAAGAGCTTTGCTTTGGACCCGGATGGGAATGGTGTTAATAAAAAGGCCGACTATATTTTCTACATCTTTCAGCTCAGAAGGCCTGCCTGAGACGACTGATCCGAACACGGCATCGTCACAGCGATTGAATTTTTGCAGCAAAATCCCCCACAAAGCTTGGAAAACGGTGTTAAGCGTTGCACCGGATGCTGCTGCGATTTTCTGCAAATCGGACGTTTCTTTTTCAGAGATAGTAAACATGACCTGCTGTAATTCACCTTCTGATACTTGCTCGTTTCTTTTTGGCAAAGAAGAAGCTTTCTCGAAGTGCTGCAGCCGCTTTTTCCAATACGCAGCTGCCTCTTCACGATCCTGCTGCATTAGCCATTTAATATACGTTCCGTACGGCTGAACTGGCTGCAAATATGGAAGCCGCCCTTCTCCCAGCGCTTGATAAATGTTTAGGAAGTCTTTAATGATAATGCCTAAGCACCATCCGTCCATTAAAATATGGTGATGGCTCCAAATGCACACGTAACGCTCAGGCGCCCATTTTAAAACGGATATTCTCATCAGTACATCCGACTGAAGATCAAAGCCCCTTTTTTTATCTTGTTCCTTGAATGCTTCTGTACAATGTTCTTTCTCTCTCTCATTAAGATGAGAAATATCTTCAAAATGAACACGGCAAGAACGGTCTTTAAGCACCACCTGACGAGGTTTGGCTACATTTTTGTAGATAAAAGTCGTTCGAAAGATTTCATACCTGTCAAAAACAGCGTCCATACTTTTCTGGAAACGGTCTAAGTCAAGCTGCCCCTTGATTGTAAAAGAAGCCTGTTCAAAATAAGCTCTCGACTGTTCATCATACAGCGAATGAAAAAGCATCCCCTCCTGCATAAAAGACAAGGGATATATATCCTGTATTTCGGGTTGCTGCGGCATCAATGAATCTCCTCTCCTATAGTTTGTTGACGGCTCCCATAATTTCACTTAAATCCTCCAGCGTTAATTCCTCATCAGTAAAATCAGCGGCACTCCATTCACGGTTTTCTTTGCCCGCGCAATGCTGGATTATGTTTTCAAGCGCATGTTTAAAATGATCGGCTAATGCCTGTATGGTTTGTTTCTTAAATTGAAGTCCGTTATAAATGATGTGCATTTGCAGGCACCCTGATGAAACGGCTCCGCTGATATCAAGCACATAAGGCCGCTCCCAATCCGGGCTGATTTCATTCCCTGTCTTAATATCAGAAATCTCAAAAGCCTTTGATTGAACATCCTGATCAAACTGGCCTAAGTAATTAAAGCTGATTTCCGGGTTGCTGTACTCAGCATCCCATATCTTGTTGATATATTTCAGCACTCCATAGCCTGCGCCTTTATGTGGTATGCGGTGCAGCATGTCTTTTGTCTGTTTAATGTGTCGTCCTAGCCGCTCACCTTCATCCGTATGGTCAGAATCACTCATATCAAGCCATACAGGATAAATTGAAGTGAACCAGCCTACAGTTCTGTTCATGTCAATATTGTCAAGATAATCTTCTCTGCCGTGGCCCTCCATACTGATTTTGAAATGGTCAATTCCCGTCCATTCCTGCAAAGCTAGGCCTAAAGCAGTCAGAAGGATATCATTTGTTTCCGTGTTGTATGCGTTGTTAGCAGCAGTTAACAGCAATTCTGTGTCTTCACGGGACAGCTCGAAATCAATTACTTCTGTATCTTTGAATGAGTTCGATATGATCGAATGATCTTTGGGAATTGGTTCAATATGCCGATCCTCCCGCTCTTTCCAATACGCGATTTCACGCTGCAGACGCCGGCTTTTTGAATAGTCAGCCAATGTTTGTGCATAGGTGAAATATGAATCTGTTTTTTCCGGCAGTTCGATGGGTTTTCCTGAGACTGCCTGTTCGTAAGCAATTGAAAAATCCTCAAATAAAATGCGCCATGAAACGGCATCAATGACTAAGTGATGAATCGTCAGAAACACATGGTCCCCATCTTCGGCTCTAAACAAACCAGCATGAAGCAAAGGGCCAGTCTCCAATCGAATGGTTTGCTGAATTTGGTTTGCCATCTCTTCAATCTGTTTGCGTGCTTCGGCTGATAAGCCCTGTGAATCACCTGCTGTATTTGAGTGGTGATCTCTTACATCAAACAGTTCAAAGGCATATAGCTCCTCATCTGGAAGATCTGGTCCTCTGTTAACCTGTACAGGCTTTCCATCTTTGAAACGGCATATGATTCTCAGTGCGTCATGATGAGTCACCAAGCTTTTCAGTACCTTTCTGAGTGCAATGTCATCAAACCGTTCAGCCCGGTAGAGCATAACGGATTGATTAAAATGATGGGCTTCCAATGATTGTGAGAAAAACCATTGCTGTACAGGTGTCCAAGGCAGCTCGCCTTCAACGGGCGTTTGGTCAATTACGCGTACAGCTTTTCGAACGCGGGCCGACAGTTCACCAAGCGTCTGATGCTCAAACATCTCACGCACTGTCGTTTCATATCCTCGCTGCTTCAGCCGCGCACACACCTGCAACGCTTTTATTGAATCTCCTCCAAGTTCAAAGAAATTCGCGCTGACACCTATCTCCTCCGCTTCGAGCAGTTCTTCCCAAATGTCAGCCATCGCCTTTTCAATCTCATTTCTAGGGCTGATATCATTCTCAGCTAGAGCACGCTTATCTGGTTCCGGCAGGGCCTTCTGGTCGAGCTTGCCGTTAACCGTCAGCGGGATGCTGTCAATCTGGATCAAACGGGCAGGCACCATAAAATCAGGCAGAACGGCTCTCAGGGCAGCACGGATATCTGCTTCATTTACAGCCTGTCCATCTGCCGCAACCATGTAAGCATAGACAGCGGATTGTCCTTGCTCATCAGCTCTTGTAATGACAGCCGCTTCTTTGATTATTGGAAGCTGCAGCAGAGACGCCTGGATTTCACCGAGTTCGATGCGGTGTCCTCTCACTTTTACTTGATCATCAATGCGGCCCATATATTCCAGCTCTCCATTTGCCAGACGTTTTGCAAGGTCTCCGGTCCGGTATAATCTGTCTCCCGGAAGATAAGGATTAGGTACAAATCGGGCCCCGGTCAAATCATCTCTGTTCAAATATCCCCGGGCTACCCCTTCTCCGCCAATATATAGCTCTCCTGGAACTCCTGTAGGCTGAAGATTCATATAAGCGTCCATCACATAAGCCTGAAGGGTTGCTAGCGGTTTTCCGATATTGCTTTTATTTTTTTCTATATCAGCTGAGGACAATTTCTTATATGTCACATGTACAGTTGTTTCAGTAATGCCGTACATATTGATCAGATCAGTATCAGGGTATTTCTCGTTCCAGGTTACAAGCATGCCGGGCTGTAAAGCTTCTCCGCCGAAAATAACGTATCGCACATGTAATCGGTCCGTATGGTTTTCTTCTTCATGAATGAGTCCGTAAAAAGCAGTTGGAGTCTGATTGAGTACTGTGACGCCTTCTTTTTTTAACAATAAGCGGAATGCATTCGGATCGCGGGCTGTTTCTTTGGAGACAACAACCAGCGTACTTCCATTCAGCAACGCTCCGAACATTTCCCATACTGAGAAATCAAAGCAATATGAATGGAATAAAGTCCATACGTCCTCACTGTCAAAATCAAAAGGCAAATCCTGATGCTTCAATAGACTCATCACATTGCGGTGCTCGACAACGACGCCCTTTGGCTGCCCAGTGGTTCCAGATGTATAAATCACATAAGCTGGCTGGTCTGCTAATATTTCTTGCACTTTCAAATCAGGCGAAATCAATTCGTTTTCGGCGTCATTCAGATATAAAATTTGCCCATGGTAATCCGCCGGTTTGTTGTGTCCGGGCTCTGTCAAGAGAATTCTTGCCCCGCTGTCATTCAGCATAAAGCTGATGCGTTCTTGAGGATATTCAGGGTCAATCGGCAAGTATGCCCCTCCGGCCTTTAGAATAGATAAAACGCCAATCACCATATCAGGCGATCGATCCAACAATAAACCGATGATATCCCCGGATTGGATTCCTTGTTTCATCAGCATAGCCGCCGTCCGTTCTGCTTTTTCATTCAAGTCACGATAAGTCAGCCGTATATGATCGCATACCACTGCGGTATGTTCGGGATGTTCAGCTGCTTGTTTTTCAAATAAATGAACGATGCTTTCTTCTCTTGGATAGTCAGCATACTGACCCATCGTTTCAAGTAGCAATTCGCGCTCTGGAGCAGACAGCAATTGCACTTCCGATAGCTTCATATGAATGTCAGAGGTTATTCCTTTCACCAGCTCAATAAAATGAGAGGCCCATCTAGCAATGGTTTCTTCTTCAAACAGCGCGGTACTGTATTCGAAGCGGCAGCGAATGCCATCGGAATGCTCCTCAGCGTGTAATGTCAAATCGAATTTAGACACATTGTGTGACGGGGTTACAGACGAGATAGATAAGCCGGGCACTTCAAACCGGAAATCTTCGCTGTTTTGAAGCACGAGCATCGCGTCAAACAGCGGATTGCGATTGATCTCCCGTTTCGTTTCAAGCTTATTGACGAGCTCTTCAAAAGGATAATCCTGATGCTCGTATGCAGTCAGAGCCAGTTCGCGAATTTCCTGCAAATAAGAGCTGAACGTTTTGTGGCCCTCAGGCTGGCATCGCATAGCCAATGTATTGACAAACATCCCGATGACCCGATCCAGATCAGCGTGCGGTCTCCCGGCAGCAGGCGAGCCGACAACGATATCCTCCTGCCCGCTCAGTTTGGAAAGCATGATGGAATAGACAGCCAGAAGGAGCATATACATCGTCGTTCCCGTTTCAAACATCAAGCGGTGCAGTTCTTCCGCCGTTCTTTTATCAATGTTTACTTCAAATGTCCCGCCGCTGAAATCAGGCAGAAGCGGCCTCGTTTTATCAAGAGGCAATTCCAATACTGGAAGGCTGCCGCCAAGCTGCTTCAGCCAGTAGGCCTCCTGTTTGCTGTAATGCGTTTCCGGGAACTTCTCTTGCTGCCAAACCGCAAAATCCTTATAATGCAGGTTTAAAGCTGGAAGCTCTTTTCCGCAATAAAGATCAGTGAATTCTTGGACGAGTGTACTCATAGAGATTCCGTCAGCAATGATGTGATGCATATCGAGCAGCAAATAGGCTCTTTCTTTTTCAAGAGATATCAAGCTTGCTCTAAAAAGCGGTCCAACCGTTAGATCAAACGGTTTGATAAAGGACGAGATCGCAGACTGCAGCATTTGTTCTGATTCAATTTCAAGCTCTTTCAGATCAGCTGTCAGCGCCGGATGAATCCTTTGCACTGGCTCTCCGTTGTTCAGTTCAAATGCAGTACGCAATGATTCATGCCGAATCACAAGCTCTGTGAGAACTTTTCTCAATCTCCCGCGATCCAAATGTCCTCGCAGTTCCAGTACTGCCGGCATGTTGTAGCCTGTGCTGTCATCTGCCAGCTGGTAAAGGGCGTATAATCTTTTTTGCGAGAAAGACAGCGGATAAACATCTCTATAATCCGCAGGTTCAATCTGCGTAAAAGCATGCTCATGTAAACTCATCAGTTTGGCTGCCATGCTTTCCACGGTCGGATAAGAAAAAACGTCGCTGAGCGGCAGCTCGATATTCAGCCGTTTATGTATTCTCGATACGAGTGTGGCTGCTTTTAAGGACTGTCCGCCTAATTGAAAGAAATCATCGCGAATACCAATTTGATTTCTGTTCAGCACCTCTTCCCAAATGCGTGCCAGTTTAGTTTCCATTAAAGTGTGTGGCGGCATGTACATTAAGCTAGTTGTGTTTTCTGGTTCCGGAAGTGCGGAACGGTCGAGCTTCCCGCTGGATGTTAACGGCATTTGAGTGACTTTGATGATGCTTGCGGGAATCATATAGGACGGCAATGTACCGGCTAGATGCTGGTGCAGATTCGGAAGGCCGTTTCCCTTTTCCGGAACGATATAAGCAACGAGTTCCTTTTCCTCATCAGACACATTATGGGCCAGCACCGCAGCTTCCTTCACTCCAGGTGCTTGCCGAAGAACAGTTTCAATCTCACTCAATTCAATGCGATATCCCCTGATTTTTACCTGATCATCAAAACGTCCAACATATTCAATCGTTCCATCAGGCAGGAAGCGCCCTGCATCTCCGGTTCGATATAAGCGTTCCCCTTTGAGGAATGGATGGTCTGTGAATGCTTTCTCGGTTAGCTCTGGCCGCTTATAGTACCCCCGTGCGAGACCCGCGCCTGAAATACACAGTTCACCCGCCGCGCCTATCGGCTGCAGCTGATCTCCTTGTAAAATATATACTTTTATATTAGCAATCGGGCGTCCGATCGTGATTTTCTCTTTTTCGTTCAGATGACGAAGTATTGTTGTTGCCACACTGTTTTCTGTCGGTCCATATTCATTTGCAAGTTCAGCGGAGGGGCAAATCTTTCTGCTGGTCTCAAGCAGGTCGGGAGTCACTGCTTCGCCCGCAAATGTCACGATACGAAGACTTTGTGCATCTTCAGCTGTCAGCACTTCTAATAACACCCGGTACAAGGAAGGAACAATAAGCATATGACTGACCTTGTATTGAGCTATTTTCCGTCTAAGGGCGAGCACGTCCTTCGCTTCGTTATCTGTTGTCAGCAGCACGCATGCACCGGACAGAAGCGGAGTAAACAAGCTCGTCACGCAGCCGTCGAAAACATAGGAAAACAGATGAAGTGCTGTATCCCCTTCGCTCATGCCGTACTCTTCCCGTCTCCACTGCAAGGTATTTGCAATTCCTTGATGGTCAACGAGCACACCTTTTGGCCGTCCTGTCGTTCCTGACGTATAGATCAGGTAGGCAAGCTCACCAATCGATGCATCAGGAGAGTCCGTTTTGTAATGTGCTGTATGTTCTGATGTCACAATACTGCCTTCATAGCCTGACGGGATGGAAGAAATAAGTTCTTCTTCTGTCAGTAAGAGAGCTGCTTGACTGTCATGCAGCAGAAAAGAAAGCCGTTCTTTCGGATAACTTGGGTCAAGAGGCAGATAAGCGCCGCCGGCTTTCCAAATTCCAAGCAGGGCAGCAGCCATGTCCATTGACCGTTCCATCATCACTGCGACAATCCCGTTAGGTCCAGCTCCCTTTTCTATCAGGGCGTGCGCAACCTGATTGGCTCTTTCATCTAATTGCCGATATGTCCGGCACTCATCTCCCATTCTCAAAGCAGCCGCATCAGGTGTTTTGAGAGCCTGCTCCTCAAACAATTGAGATACCGTTTTGTTTGGATAATGGCACTCCGTTTCGTTAAACGATTGAATGAGCTTTTGTTCTTCAGGAGGCACAATGTTGATGTTTCCGACAGCAATATCCGGGTTTGACAAAATACAATCCATTGCCTGCATGAGGTGCCCCTGAATCCGAAGCACCTCTTCCCGTTCATAAACGGCGGCATTGTAGCTGAATTTAATATAAAATGATTCACCTGGAACGATGACAACGTTAAAGTCATAGTTGGTTTGTTCTGACATAGAAATGTCATCAAGCTTCAATGCGTTTTCGTCATTTTCGCTTTGCCTATTGACTGCCTGCTGAAGCTGTACGGGATAATTTTCAAAGACAAGAATATGATCAATCAATCCTTGCTTCAAAGCACTGCGGTTTTGAATCTCATAAAGCGGATAATAACCATGCTGCTCAGAATGTAAAGTATCCTCCTGCACGGATTTGACAAGCGTAGAAAACGCCATTTTCTCTGCAGATCGAATACGCACCGGAACCGTGTTAATAAACAAGCCGACCATTGACTCGATCCCGTCAATTGCAGACGGACGTCCGGAAACAACAGAGCCGAAGACCGCGTCATCGGTTCCATTGTACCGATGGAGAAGAACACCCCATAGACTCATAAATAAAGTGTTTAATGTAACACCCCAATTTTGGGCAGCTGCTGTCAATTTCTGAACGATAGCTTGATCCAAAGAAAAACGGATATGTGCGGGTTCATATTCCCCGTTCGCTGAGCGGCTTTTTAGCTTGGGAATAGAAGCGGTCTTGCCGTACTCCTGCAGATAATCTCTCCAGTATGCAGCGGTTTCTTCTTTATCTTGTTCTCCGAGCCATTCAATATAACGGCTGTACGGCACCGTGCTGCCGAGCTGTACAGGCCTGTTATTTTTAAGTGAGTCATACATGCTGAAGAATTCTTTGAGGATGATGCCCAAGCACCAGCCATCCATGATGATATGGTGATGTGTCCAGACACATGTATATGTGCTGTCTCCTCTATCAAAAAGCGTAAGCCGCATTAACGGATCTTTTTGCAAGTGAAACCCTTTTTTCCGGTCCTGCTGCATAAAGTCTTCTATCAGAGCAAGCTGCTCACCATGTTTCAGGTGAGAAAGATCTTCCCTTTGTACGGTTAATTCACGGTTTGTCAGCACAACTTGCTGCGGCCCAGTGAGATCCGGCACCTCCTTAATGAAAATGGTTCTGAAAATATCGTATCGGGAAACAAGAAGATTTAAGCTCTTTTGAAACGAATCGATACACAGGCTGCCTGTAATGGTAAACGAGGTTTGCTCCACATAAGCTTTAGAGCTGAAATCAAGCAGTGAATGAAACAGCATCCCTTCCTGCATGTACGATAACGGATAAATATCTTGGATCTGTGTTGCTTGCGTCATCAATTCCACACACCTTTTCCAAAAGTTAAAGACCTTTAACGAGATTTTCGATGCTAGATAATGCGGATGGCGTTAATTCTTTGTTGCTGAAATCGCTCAGCGTTTTTTCTCGTTCTTTTTTCTTTGTACAATGCTCAATGATCTCGATAAGATGACTGTGAAAGCTGTCCATCAAACTCTGAATTGTGTTTTCGTGGAACACCCGGGTGTAAACTGCTTTGACTTGCAGACGCCCATCTGTTATCAAAGCATTCATATCGAGCTCGTACTCTCTTTCTCTCTCCCCAGCTATTTCGTAACGAGGCTGATAAGAAGACAGTTGAAACAAATCCGAACTCTCATCTTCGCTGAATTGTCCAAGATAATTGAAGCTGATCTCAGGCTCTTTATGCTGTATGGCTCCCTTTTGGACTAATAAGCCGTAGCCCGTTCCCTTATGCGGCACTCTTCTCAGCCTATCCTTTGTCGCTTTGATTCTGTAACCGAGCTGATCTTCGGATGAATGCGGTACACTCATGTCCAGAAGGATAGGATAAATAGAAGTGAACCAGCCTACTGTTCGTGAAATATCAATATTCGGAACATGTCCTTCTCTTCCATGGCCCTCAGTGCTGATTACAATTTGTTCGTGTCCGCTCCATTCGTAAAGCGCCATTCCTAAGGCAGTCAGCAAAAGTTCGTTGGCATCAGTACCATAGGCTTGCTGCGTTTCAAACAGCAGTTTTTTAGTCCAGTCACTGGCTAATACAAACGCAGCTGTTTCAGCACTGCTTTGATGCCTGTCCGACTCAGCCCTGTCCTTAGGCAGAAAAACGTTATGAGCATCCAAAGTCGTTTGCCAATATGTTATTTCTGATAACAATGGCCGGCTTCCGGCTATCTGTGCCAGACCATTGGCATATGATAAATAAGAATCGCTTTTCGGCGGCAGTTTGATCTCTGTTTGCTCCAAAGACTGTTGGTAAGCTGCAGCTACATCTTCAAGCAGAATCCTCCAAGAAACGCCATCTACAGCGAGGTGGTGGATCGTAATCAGCAAATGGTCTCCCTCTATCGTTTTAAACAAGCCTGCTTGCAGCAAAGGTCCTTCTTTTACATTCATATTGCTTTGAAGCACGATTTCCTCAGCAGCAAATTTTTCTTCCAAGAGTGTGCCTTTTGCCTGTTCTTTTGTCCAATCTGCCACGTGTAATCCGAACAGTTCGTTTTCAGTGATCTGAATGCCGCGATTGTACTGAACGACACGCCCGGCATGATTCTGTGTAAACACCATGCGAAGCGCGTCATGATGCTCAGTCAATTTGCGCAGCGCTTGACGAAGCGCGTCGGCATGAAACCCCTTTTCGCTGAAAAGCATGACCGATTGGTTGTAATGATCACGAAAAGCATGACGCTGATCGAAAAATCTGTTCTGAATCGGTGTGAGATCCGCTTCACCTTCGATAGGCCTCTGTTCAGCCTGAGATGTCAATGGTGTGATATGGCCGCTCAGCTCATGAACTGTTGGATAGCGGAATAAATCCTGTATAGTCATGCTCCAGCCTTCAGCTGCCAGCCGGGCGGACACTTGCAGTGCTTTAATAGAGTCTCCTCCAAGCTCAAAAAAGGAGTCGTGAATGCCAACTCGAGACACGCTCAGCACGTCCTCCCAAATCTGCGCTGTCATTCCCTGCAATTCGTTAATCGGTGCAGTATATGGCCGCGAGAAAGCTTCATTTGGTGCCGGTAAAGCTCTTCTGTCCAGCTTCCCGTTTAATGTCAGCGGCATCTTTTCCAAAGGAATGATATGCGCAGGAATCATATATGCCGGCAGCATTTTCAATAAAGCACCGCGGAGAACCGTTGTATCGGCATCTGAAGGCAGAATATAAGCTGCCAAACGAGCCTGTCCATTCGTATCACTTTGAACCGTAACAACCGCTTCATTCACAAGTCCTGTTTGGAGGAGCACACTTTCAATTTCTTCTGTTTCGATTCTGTACCCGTTTATCTTTACTTGGTGATCTATCCGGCCAAGAAGTCTGAGAGTGCCGTTTGGAAGCCAGCAGGCCAGATCCCCTGTTCTATACAGTCTTTCTCCAGGCACAAATGGATTCTCTGTAAATTTCTTTTCCGTTAATTCAAATTTTCCGTGATAGCCCTTGGCAACGCCGGCTCCGCCGATGCAAAGCTCGCCGGCAATACCGATCGGCTGTATTTGATCAGTCTGGCTGAGTACGTACAGTTTTACATTGGGAAGCGGGATGCCGATCGGTACGCTGTCTCCCGAATACTCTTCACCCATATTCATTTCATAGTAGCTTGAATCGATCGTGGCCTCTGTAACCCCGTAACTATTGATTAACCGCATTTTGCCTCCGAAACGCTCCGCCATTGTTTGGAAGTCATGAGCTTTCACCATATCCGAACCAAGAATAAGAATGTCTAAGTCAGAAAGACTAAGCTGATTGCGGTAGACATATTCCATAAATGGGACAATGAGTGCCGGCGTTGACTCCATGATCGTGATACGCTGGCGGTTCATCAATGCATATAATTCAGCAGGCTCAAGCCTTGTGTCATCAGGGCAAATGACTAGAGTCCCTCCGTTGGCCAGCGTTCTCGCCAAATCTCCTGAAAAGACATCAAAGGAGAAGCTCGCCATTTGAAGCAGCCTGACAGGCATTTGATCGAGCTGATATATGCTGCGCCAAGCAAGAACAGCATGAGCAAAGTTTCGGTGCGTAACGATAACGCCTTTAGGCGCACCGGTTGTTCCTGACGTATAAATGATATATGCCGAGTCCTCTGGGACAGGAGACGAAGCAAGGTTGCATCTTTTTGCTTCATAGGAACTTTCATCATCAAGACAGATGCGAGAAATATCACCTATATCTGAGCCTGCAATCAAATGCTTTACTTCATTCTGTAAAAGAAGAATTTCAGCCCCGCTATCTCTGAGAAGATATTCAATCCGGGCTTTTGGGTAATGAGAATCTATCGGAATATACACGCCGCCGGCTTTCATAACGGCTAAAATACCAACAATAGCATCAATGGATCGCTCCGCTAAAACAGCAACGATTAGCTGCTTCTCTTTTCCTTTTTCTTGCAGTGTGCGCGCCAGACGATTGGCTTTTTCGTTGAGATGGCGATAGCTGATCTGTTTTTCACCGTCAATAACAGCTATATGCTCCGGTGTCTCTTCAGCCCTCTTTTCAAACATGCGATGAAAAACGGTATCAGTTTGAGAACATTCAACGTGAGGTTTGTTGAGTTCTATCAAAATCTTTTGTTTTTCTTTTTCGCTAAGTATATTCACTTGTGAGAGAGTGGTATTAGGATTTGACGTGGCAGCACGCAAACATTCGGTAAAATGAGCCGCCCAGCGTTCAATTGTCGTTCTCATAAATACGTCGGTACTAAATTCCATGTCACATTTGATGACTCCATCTGATTCAGCTGCAATCAACGTCATGTCAAATACAGAAATTTGATGAATGACATTTGCAGGCCGGGCTTTTATGTCTCCAAGATGAATGTCTTGCTTGTCCATATTTTGAAGAATAAACATTGTATCAAACACTGGGTTTCGGCTCATATCCCGCGTTACGCCGAGCTTGTCGACAAGCTCTTCGAACGGATAATCCTGGTGCTCGTAAGCTGCCAATGCGATCTCGCGAACTTCCTGCAAAAATTGCGCAAATGGCTTCCCGCCCTCCGGGCGTGCCCGAAGCGCCAGGGTGTTGACGAACATTCCAAGTATCGGCTCGAGGTCCTTGTGAGGACGTCCGGCGATAGGTGACCCGACGATGATGTCTTCCTGTCCGCTTAAGCGCGCCAATAACGCTGTGTAAGCTGCCAGGAGCACCATGTACAGGGTGCTTCCATTCTCCCGTGCGAGCTTGTGAAGCCCGGCTGTGAGTTCTTGATCGAGCGTAAATGAAACTTGATCACCCGCGAAGCTTCGCACCGGCGGCCGGGCGTAATCAGCCGGCAGGTCCAGTACAGGCAGCTCACCTTCGAGCTGCTTCAGCCAGTACGCCTCCTGCGTCTTGTACGTGTCTCTTTTTTTAAAGGCCTCCTGCCATACGGCATAGTCTTTATATTGAATGTGGAGCGGCGGAAGCTCCTGATTGGCGTACAGCTCCCCGAATTCCCGAATGAGCGTATTGACCGAAACACCATCTGAAATAATGTGATGCATATCGACCAGTAATAGATGCCGCTCGTCTGATACCTTGACGATCCCCGCCCGAAACAGCGGAGCTTGGCTGAGATCAAACGGCTGGATAAACGCTGCCGCGGCTTCCTGTTCAGTTTGTCCGCCGAGCACAGAGGTGTGGAATGTAAACGGCACTTCTTCATGGATGCGCTGAACCGGCTCGCCGTCTGTGTCCGTTGTAAAGGACGTGCGCAGTGACTCGTGGCGTTTGATCAGTGCTTTAAATATCGCGTCTAATCTTTCCACATCCAAGTTTCCTTCAAGCTCCAAGACTGCCGGCATATTGTAGCCTGTGCCTCCATTCTCCAGCTGTTGGAGCACATACATTCGCTTTTGGGCAGAGGAAGCCGGGTAGGTCTCGCGTTTTTCTGCTGGCTTAATGGCTTCATACGGACTTTCCGTTCCTTTGCTGATGACAGAAGCCAAACCTTCTACCGTCGGATGGGCAAATACCTCCTTCAGCGGCACCTGGACGCCGAATTCCTTGGCGATCCGGGAGACAAGCGCGGTGGCTTTTAAGGAATGGCCGCCCCGGTCAAAAAAGTTGTCGTGAATGCCGACAGGGCCGCTTTTCAGTACTTCCTCCCACAGCTGGGAAAGCTTCATCTCTGTCAGGTTTCTCGGCGCCGAGTAGATTTCCCGATCTGCCGCTCCGTCAGGAGCAGGCAGCGCTTTTCGGTCGAGCTTTCCGCTCGGGGTAACCGGCCATTGTTCCATCTCAATGATATGAGCAGGAATCATGTAGCCTGGAAGCAATGTCTCAAGCTGCTTGCGCACTTCGTTTCTTCCGAGCCCTTCTGCATACGCACATAATTCCGCCTCGCCGCTTTCTGTACGAACAGTCACAGCCGCTTCCCGCACGCCTTCTATGCTTCTGAGCGCGGCTTCGATTTCTCCCGGCTCAATCCGGTAGCCGCGGATTTTCACCTGGTCATCCAGACGGCCGAGGAATTCCACTTGTCCGTCTGGCAGCCAGCGCGCCAAATCCCCTGTTTTGTACATGCGCTCTCCCGGATAAAATGGATCATCAAGAAAACGTTCTTCTGTTAATTCCGGACGATTCAAGTAGCCTCTGGCGACGCCGGCTCCGGCGATATACAATTCTCCCGCTACGCCGACAGGCTGTACGGCTACATGCGGATCTAACACATACAGACGCGCACCAGGCACAGGTTTTCCGATCGGAAGGCGCAAGCGATCCTTGTCCAGCTCAGGATCACACGTGTAAAATGCCGCATCAACAGTTGCTTCTGTCGGCCCGTAGCCGTGAACGAGCGATGTCTCGGGCAGCGAAGAAGCGAAACGGGCTGCCGTATGGGGCGCAAGCGGTTCACCTCCGGCGAATACGCGCTTCAGGTTTCCCGGTGCTTCGATTTCCGCTTGGTCCAAAAAGCTGTTCAGCATGGCCGGAATAAAATGGGCCGTTGTAACGCCTTCCTCTCGAATGGCTTTTACCATCAATACCGGGTCTTTCTCCCAGCCGGACGGAAGCAGATAGGCCGAAGCACCTGAAAGCGTCCACCAAAACAGCTGCCAGACAGAGGCATCAAAGGAAAAAGACGTTTTTATCATAATGATGTCGTCTTCCTTTAAAGGAAACTGCATCTGCATGCCGGTCAGAAAGGAAACCGCCTGGCGGTGCTCCACGGCGACCCCTTTCGGCCGTCCAGTGGAGCCTGATGTATAGATCACATAGGCGAGAGAATCGCTGTCCGCTTGATGAAGAGAGTGATATTCGGATTCTTCATTCGCAAGAGCCGTCATATCCACTTCAAGTGTCTTTCCGGAAAAATCAGGTGCCTTTAATTCCGGTTGTGTCAGCAACAATGCTGCCCCGCTGTCTTTCAGCATATAGCTCAGCCTCTCCTCTGGATATACAGGATCAAGAGGTAAATAAGCTCCACCTGCCTTTAATACGGCGAGAACGGCTGTCAGCATGTCCGGCGACCGCTCGCTTAGAACACCGACAATGCTTTCCTTCGTGACACCGTGCGCCGTAAGGCGCGCTGCCAGCCTGTTGGCGTACATGTCAAGCTGCGCGTAAGTCAGCGAGCCGCCAGAAAAGCGTAAGGCCGTCCGCTCCGGCGTCAAAGCCGCCTGACGTTCAAACAGCCCGTGCAGCGTCGGAGATACAGGCGAAACAGCTTTCGTTCTGTTAAAGTCATACAAAACTTTTTCTTTCTCACGTTTTTCTGCCATATCTAATTCTTTTATAGTACGATGCGGATTTTGAAGCGCGTTTTCCAGCAACGTAAGCAGGTGGTGCTGAATCCGTTTAATGTCCTCAAGAGAAAATAATATATGTTGATAGTCGAAATTTAATTGAATGGCTCCAGTGTCTATCCGCTCCTGTATTTGAACAGAAAGCTCGTTCGCGGTGTATCCGCTGAAATAAAGCGCCGTCTCATAGTTCAAATCATCCGCTTTTTTCCATTGAAGCGGATGGTACTGCATAGATATACCAATCAGGTTGTGTAAATCCTTGTGTTCTTTTCTTAATTCATTCACCAGCAAATTATAAGGAAATCTTTGATGGCGCATGACTGAAAGCTGTTCTCTGCCGACACTGCGCACAAAGGAAAGAAAATCGGCGTCAGAATCAACCGTTTTTCTGATTGGAAGGGAGCTGACAAACATGCCAAGCATTTCTTTCTCCGCCTTTGACCCCCTGTTTCCATAGTAGGTTCCGATTGCAAGGTCCGTTTTAGAGGTGAGGCGGCTGATACATATGTAAAATGAAGCCATAAATAAGGAAATCATACTGATTTTCTGTTCTTCGCAAAAAGCTTGGATGGAATGTGCTAGGTAAGGTGAAAGTGTGATGGTATCTCTCGATGCGGAGGTACTCTGCTTTTGTAAAGCGCTCTGTCCGGTTAGTGAGTGGTACACCGGCGGCTGTTGGTAGGTTTGCGTCCAAAATAAATGGTCTTTTTCAAAACGTGAAGATTGTAAGTACTGTCTCTCTTTTTCTATGTAGCTAAGGTAAGACGGCTCTTTTTGATCGGGTATAGGCTCCCCTTTTTTAATTTTTTGATACAGATCAATAATTTGATTTCCCATCAAATTTAAAGAGATGCCGTCCATGATAATGTGATGGAATTTCGCATATAGCCAAATCTCATGAGGGTGGATTCTAAGGAGATAAAATTGATACAGAGGCGAGTCAAGCAGCGTAAACGGAATTCTGGCTTGATCATGAATCCATTGCTCTGTTTCTGTCATTTCAGCATTTGTAAAATTTATTATTTCAAGTGATAATTCTTTGTTTTCTGCAAGATACAGACGAGGCTCTGACTCCGATTCAATTCCTTCTGTCAGCTGGAACCTGATTGCATCATTACGGGAGATTGAAAGGTTCAGAGCCAACTGAAGAGCATCAAGATCAACATCACCCCTGAATTTTACACAGGCGGTCAGATTACAGATGCTTGTACCAGGCTCTAACAGTTCAGTAAACCAAACTCTCCTTTGGGCATGAGTTAAACCATAAGTATATTCTTTCAACGAATTCCCTCCAATTCTCATTATAAGAGGATAAGAAACTGAAATAATTACAATAAAAAGAAATTATATGTCTATATCATCCATATATGCATTATATTAACCGAATTTTTTTAAAGTACAATAAAAAATATAAAATTTTTATAACATTTTTTTGAATATAGTATTAATTATTTATTTTTCTTGATTAATTTTATGAGGATTCCGAATGTAAAGTTATAAAAGTAGCTTTTTTTAATAGTATTTCATCACTAGAATTTTTCTTCATTCTTTTGATTTTATATGGCTAGTGTTAAATCGTTCTCCACCTCAGTGTCACCATAGATAAACGGAATAATGTAAAAACATATAAAAAAACCTGTTTTCCACGAAAACAGGTTTTTTATTGATTTGCCAAAATAACAGCAATTTGATCTTCAATGTCTTTTCCATCCGATTCATCAATCAAACCGTTTAGAAGAATAGAGAAAACCAGCGTTTTTCCGCTCTTTGTTTCTGCGTAGCCAGTCAGAGAGCTGACAGTGCTTAACGATCCGGTCTTTGCCTTTATTTTTCCTTGTGCTGGGGTGTCTTTCATGCGGTTTCTTAGCGTTCCGCCTATCATCCTGTCACTGTTGCCCGCTTCCGGCAGAGCATGTAGATAAGGTTGAAACCACTTTTCACCCTGGATGTCATATAACAGCTTTGTGATTTGGTTTGATGATACGGCATCGATATGAGAAACCCCGGAACCGTCTCTCAAAATAAGTGTTTTGGGATCAACGCTGAAATTCGGAAGCGTACTGTTTAGCACTTCAAGACCCTTTTCCCAGCTGCCCTCTCCTTTTTCCACTTTCCCCATCTCTTTGACAAGTACCTCGGCATGTCCGTTATTGCTTAATTTCATAAATGGAAGAAATAGCTTTGACAAAGGCATTGAGTAATGAGTGGCCAGTACGGCAGAAGAGTTGGGCGCTGTGCCCATTTTGATTTTCCCTTTTACTGTAATGCCTTGTTTTTTGAGGGCTTGCTGAAATAAATCTAAAGCATATCCTGTCGGCTCCCAGACGGAAATCCACTCTTTTGTCTTGCTTGCATCAACTGGTATGCTCCCTTTAATTGAAATAGTATTGGTTCCGTGTTCTCTTTCGATAGAAAGCTCTTTCTTTTTTCCCGCCTCAACTGTTTTCGCCTCATTCTCAATTGCAACATAATCCGTTTTTGGTGAAATTGATATTGCTGGCTTTTGTCCTTCTTTCTTTCCCGGACTTGCTTCTACTATCACAGTGCCTGCATCATAGTCCTCATTTGGAGACGCTGTCAGTGCTGAAATTTGGGCGCCGTAATAAGTGTATTCATCGCTCCATGGCAAATCTGGCGAATAGCGGATATGATCATACCATGAGTCATCGCCGATAAGATTGCCTTTAATGACCTTAATACCGGATTTTTTCAGCTTTTCGGCCATTTGATCAAAATCCGATGGTAAAAGTGTTGGATCTCCTTTTCCTTTCAGATAAAGGTTGCCATTCAGTTTTTGACCTTTGAGGCGGCCGTCTGTCCGTACTTCTGTCGTGAAAGAATAATCCTCACCGAGCACAGAAAGTGCGGCGGCGGCTGTAAAAAGCTTTAGAGAAGAGGCGGGTCTCATCCGGACATCCCCTAAATGCTCGTATATGACGTCGCCTGTTTCGGCAGAACGGATGGTAATGCCGGCCGTTGCGCCTTTTAAAGCAGGTTCATTGGCTAAAATGTTTTCAATCTGCCCGGCAAGTGTATCCTGTTCTTCAGCCGCTTGTGCAGCATGGTGCATATATGGAACGGAAGCAAAGGTGAAAAGCAGCAATATCACAAAATAAAGCTTTATGCTTTTACCCATTTTCTTATCCCGCCTCTCCTGATTGGCTATTGATGATTACGTTCAATCGTGATGCTGCTTTTGACTGTCGTCTCTTCACCGGGCTCTAACACTTGTAGGCCAGTGAGTGACGAAGGGAGATCAAGGTTAACTGCGTTTGTCACCCATGTATAAGGCTCTGGGCACAAATACCCTTGTGTTCCATCAGCATTATACACAACCCAATGCTTAAATTGTTTATCCGCCTTGTAGATCATATTCAGATGTGCATGCTGATGGTAAATGACAGCCTGATTTTCTCCCCCTCTCTTCTGATAAGAAGATAAATAGACATCATCAAGCTGCTGCCGCAAGAGCATTCCTTCGTGTAAAGCTTCCTGATTCGGTATATCTACCAGCTTTCCGGTCGGCAATAAACGTTCATCCAATTCCCATTGCTGATCAGCTGTGAGAGAAAATAAAGAGCTCTCTTCCGGGAAAACGAATGTCGTATGGTAACCAAGCCCCCAAGGAAATGCGTCCTCCCCTTTATTCATGATCGTTGCATGCTTATGAAGAGTGTTATCATTTAAAATGTACCTCATCCGTACAACGGCATGATGCGGAAATTGTTTATACACATGGGGAATGTCCGATAGATCAATTTCAGTTTCTATAATCACTTCTTCGTCTGTTTGTTTCATCGTAATGATGTCCCACTTCTTATCATAGAGAAAGCCGTGAAGGTGATGGTGTTTATCTTTTTCATTGATATCAAAATGATAGGTTCTGCCCCGGAAGCTGAACGTTCCGTCACTTATGCGGTTAGGCGGAAACAAAATAGGGATTCCATACAATGTAGGTGTGTCATGAAAGCTATCGGTTGTTTCCGGTTCGCGTAAAAGGTGCAGCTTTGTTTCTTTGTCTACGAGAGAAATGACGTTGCTTCCCCACTCAGGCACAACTATCATTTCCAAGTGCTCATTACCCGCTTTGACAGCTGGTGTTCCTAAATACGTCATCTTTTCAATATAATTTGTCATATGTACTCAACCTCTCCTTAGTTCAATGCTTATATAATACATTCAATTCTGTGCGCAATATTTCCTCCATTTTATGTTTTCCCTTTAGTCTTTACGTAAACAAAAAAACACTGCTCAAAATGAACAGTGTTTTTTTGGAGTTTATTGAATCAGACGTGTAATCTGCTTCTTTTTCCAAATGAATTGATAATACCCGTAAATCAAAAGCAAGCTGACGGCAAACGCAGCCGGATAGCCAACCCAGACGCCGAGTATTTCAAGCTTGGTGTAGTGGGACAGAACAAACGCAACCGGCACCTCAATTCCCCAGATGGCAAAAATACTGATGAGAGTCGGCCATAAAACCGTTCCGCTTGCACGCATCGTCGCAGAAATAATTTGTGCATTTCCAAACAGCAAATAGCTCCATAATGTAATCATTAAAAGCTTGTGTGCAATATGAAGTGTATCTTTCTCGGTCAAAAATAACGCTAAAATCTGATGTGCAAAAAGATAGATAAGGACAATCAACACACCGCCAATGATATAATTCAGCCAAATGCCGACTCGGATTACTTGCTTTAACCGGTCAAACTCATTCGCTCCAATAGATTGAGCAGCGAAAATAGATACCGCGATACCCAGACTGACAGCCGGCATTTGCACATAGCTGGCTACCTGGTTGACCACGCCATATGCTGCTGTCGCATCCGAACCATAATGATTGACGAATGAAATGACCGCTATTTCCGATAGCGACACGAGAATCATGTTGATGCTTGACGGAATTCCAAGACGCAGCAGAAGCGCCAGCAGTTCCTTATCCATTTTCAAATAACGCCGCACTGTCTTATCAAATTGCAGCGGATGTTTCGTTTTCCGCAGATACACCAATAATACGATAAAGGTCACAATTGTAGAAATAACGGTTGCGTAAGCAGAGCCGTAAATGCCCAGCTTCGGCAAACCAAACATGCCGAGAATGAAGATCGGTAAAAGTGCTATATTGATGACTGTGCTTACAATCAATGTATAAAACGGTGTCTTAGAATCGCCTGTTCCCCGCAAGAATGTGGTATAGGCAAAATATAAAAACATAAATGGCATTGCGTAAAATAAGATACGCGCATACCTAACACTTACATCAATTACATTTTCCGGGGTTCCCATGAGACGCAGAATATCTAAGGTGAATATACTGCCGATCACAGCTAACACAATTCCTAATAAAAAGGTGAATGTCAGTGTTGTTCCGACAACGGCCTTTAACCGTTCCTCATTTTTTGCCCCATAGGCTTGCCCGATAAGAATGGAACTGCCGGAACCGATGCCGATCGTAAATGAAATGAGAAGAAAAAACAGCGGGAAGAAGGATGAAACAGCTGCAAGCGCATCTACACCAAGCCATCTGCCCACAGCGACCATCCCGACTAACTGGCCGATTGATTGCAGCACATTGCTCAGAAGGAGCGGCACTAAAAATAGTGACATGGACCGCCAAACAGATGGATTGCTCTTCTTCTTAGATACGGGATTTTCTTGTAATGTTTCCATATGTAATGACTCCTTTATTTAAACTCGTTTCACTAACGTGCTCCCGTTTCTTTTGAAATGAACACGACACGCAACATGTAACTATTCACCACAGTACTTATGAAACCCTTCCCGATTCTCCTATTTTTACACATTTTGAAGCATCAAGAATAAGCTAGCACGATAAAGCATAGTCTTTTGGTGAGATGAAAGAATAAAAAAATAATTTATGCAAAAGTATTGTAATCTAAACGTAACTATTGTAACATTTGTAACATAAGAGAAAGAGATTTTAAAGGAGAGAGCCACATTGAAAAAATATCTTCTGTTTCTAACCACTATTGCACTTATTCTGTCATTAAACACAAATGCATTTGCGAAAAACACATCCGGGGATTTATCACAAAAACAAGCATTGCAGCTGGCACTAACAGCTAGAGAGCATTTTTGGAATACAATGAGCGGACACAATCCAAAAGCGAAGAAAGCAGTTTGCCCATCAGGCACATTTGAGCATCAAAATCTTCAGTACGTATACATGTGCAGTGACCTTGGCACAAAAGAAAAAGCTGTGAATTACTTAACACCTATTTTCTCAAAATTAGCGATTGAAAAAGGCTTTAAAGACTATCATTTTATTGTTTCAAAAGGGAAACTGGCTGTTCCGATCGGTGACGGAGACAATCTCTTGAATTGGAAAAAATCAACCGCTAAACTCATTTCTAAAAAAGGCGGCACAGTCACATATGAATTTACCGTTCCTACTTTGGACGGATCACCTTCAGCAAAACGGAAAGTGACATTTGTAAAAGAGAACAAAAAGTGGAAAGTAAATCGCTTTGACGCAGTTATATAAGAAAAAACGCCCGTTTCCCGGGCGTTTTTTTATATTGAGAATAAAAAAGACAATGGACGTATCAACCACCATTGCCCTTTTGTTTTTATTACGCTCTAGGAGAGATTCGAACTCCCGACCTGCAGTTTAGGAAACTGCTGCACTATCCGCTGTGCTACTAGAGCTTTTTTGATATCTATATAGTAGCTCCGATTGTCACGATTTTCAAGCCATTTGATTTACAGCCCTCCAAATACCTTATAAGCAGCTCTTGTTGTATCTTCATCGATTCCGATATAACGCATTGTAATTGAGGGTGATGAATGATTAAGAATCCTCTGCAGCTCAGCGATATCTTTTGTCCGCTGGTAGAAGTGATAGCCAAATGTTTTCCGGAGCGTATGGGTCCCTATTTCCTCAAGTCCGCACGCTTCGGCTGCCTCTCTTAAAATTCTGTATGCCTGAATGCGTGAAATTGGCTTTCTGGTTCGGACAGATTTAAATAGGTATTCATTTTCTTTCATATCTTTCGTATACTCGTGTATTTCTGCTTTCAAAGATTCTAAAATGAGAATCTTCCTTTTCTTTTTAGTTTTGCTTTCAGTCGCCCATAAATGGTCTTTATTTCTGACATCTTTCACTTGAAGCGGCAAAATATCAGAAATTCGGAGCGCGCTGTTAATGCCGAAAATAAACAAAAAATAATCACGCATGTTTTTGCTGCGTAAATACTGTTTTACATCTTGAATTTTCTCTAAACTGCGGATCGGCTGTACAATATGCATCAAAAAACTCCTTAAAAACCGTTATGTAACGTTTTGAGGTCTATGTTACTATTATAGCGGAAAAACGTTGAATGTCAAAGTCCGGGAGCATTTATGTAACATAATATACATAGTGTTACATAAGCAGGAAGAAGATCTCTTGAAACACCCTATCCTCTTAAAAGGTGTTTTCAGCCTTATATGAAGCTTTTCCGATCATTGAGACAAATTACTCTAGCCCACCCCAGAGAAGTGCTTAAAACGGAATCTGAGGCTTCGCTTTTTGAGATGCTCTTAAAAAAATATACAAAAAAAGACACAATTTGAAATTGCGTCCTAGTCTTCATCCTTCACATCGACATCTTCCGGAATCGGCTCATTTAATATTTCCTGCACGAGCGCTTTATAATTTTCCAGCTGTTCAAGATGTGTTTTGAATTGTCCTTTATAAATTAAAAATTGATCACCGTCATGCACGGCGCGAATTTTCCCTTCGAGTACCAAATTTTTAATATAATCCTCTGAAAGATTTGTATATTCTGCTGTTTCTTTAATGGTTAGATACATAGTGGGGGTCCTTTCTGTTTCAATGATCCAATCGATGGTTCTACTATAGCACATGACTCACCCCAATATAATCAATTTCACACAGAAATATGGCTGAATGCTATAGATAATATACCATTTGTCACTTGTGAAACCGCTGTATTTTTTTTACGCTAAGATTGTAACATAACAGCTTAATAGGAGGGAGAACATGAAAAAAACATGGAACGTCTGTTTAGCAGCCCTGCTTAGTGTTCTGTTAGTCGCTGGAAGTGCTCCATTTCACGCGGAAGCTAAAAAGCCGCCCAAAGGCTATGACGAGTACAAGCAAGTAGATGTAGGCAAAGACGGAATGGTTGCAACTGCGCATCCTCTCGCTTCAGAGATCGGGGCTGACGTCTTGAAAAAAGGCGGAAATGCCATTGACGCGGCGGTTGCCATTCAGTTTGCGCTTAATGTCACAGAACCGATGATGTCAGGCATTGGCGGCGGCGGTTTTATGATGGTGTATGACGGAAAAACAAAAGATACGACGATCATCGATAGCCGCGAACGCGCTCCCGCAGGCGCAACTCCGGATATGTTTCTCGATGAAAACGGCAAAGCGATACCTTTCTCTGAACGTGTCACAAAAGGTACTGCCGTTGGTGTTCCGGGTACTCTGAAAGGGCTGGAAAAAGCTTTGGATAAATGGGGAACCCGTTCGATGAAACAATTAATTTCCCCCTCTATTAAACTCGCTGATAAAGGCTTTCCGATTGATTCAGTGTTAGCAAATGCGATTTCTGATTATCAGGAAAAATTATCACGGACTGCCGCAAAGGATGTATTTCTGCCGAATGGCGAGCCGCTTAAAGAAGGTGATACTCTCATTCAAAAAGATTTGGCCAAAACCTTTAAGCTCATTCGTTCGAAAGGCATAGACGCTTTTTATGAAGGCAAATTTGCCAAAGCGCTTTCTGATACGGTTCAGGATTTCGGTGGATCAATGACCAAAAAAGATTTAGAAAATTATGATATTACAATTGACGAACCGATTTGGGGGGAATATCAAGGCTATCAAATTGCAACGACTCCTCCTCCAAGCTCTGGCGGCGTTTTCTTACTGCAAATGCTGAACATTCTCGATGATTTTAACCTTTCACAATATGATATCCGCTCATGGGAAAAATACCATCTGCTCGCTGAAACCATGCATTTGTCTTACGCTGACCGTGCGGCTTATGCAGGCGATCCCGAATTTGTAAATGTTCCTCTCAAAGGTTTGCTTCACCCCGACTATATAAAAGAGCGCCAGCAATTAATCAGTTTAGATGAAGTCAACAAAAAACCAAAAGCCGGTGATCCTTGGAAATACGAAGAAGGAACCGCAAACTATAAGCAAGTCGAACAGCCGAGTGATAAAGTAGACGGCCAAACGACACACTTTACCGTCGCGGACCGCTGGGGCAATGTTGTTTCCTATACCACAACAATTGAACAGCTGTTTGGAACAGGCATTATGGTTCCTGATTACGGGGTCATTTTAAACAATGAACTAACAGATTTTGATGCGGTTCCAGGCGGAGCCAACGAAGTTCAGCCGAACAAGCGGCCTTTAAGCAGCATGACTCCGACGATTTTGTTTAAAGATGACAAACCAGTTCTCACCGTCGGATCTCCTGGAGGGGCAACGATTATTTCTTCCGTGCTGCAAACCATCCTCTATAATATCGAATATGGAATGGAATTAAAAGCAGCGGTTGAAGAGCCGAGAATTTACACAAACAGTATGAGCTCCTACAGATACGAAGACGGAGTTCCAGAGAATGTACTCAGCAAATTAAAAGACATGGGCCATAAATTCGGCACAAGTCCAGTGGACATCGGAAACGTGCAAAGCATTTTTATCGACCGTGAAAACGGCACCTTCAAAGGAGTAGCTGATTCAAGCAGAAACGGCGCAGCAATCGGAATTAATTTGAAACATAAATAAAAAAGAAAAACTGTACTCGTTTTTGCCGAGTACAGTTTTTCTATGGACGATTAATCATGCTCGCTGTCCTCGCAAACTCTTTAAGGTACGTATACCGTTCAATATAACATCCAGACATGTGCCAGACAACAAATTGAATCGCATAAAGGTTTATCAGCTAATCAATTCAAATCCCTTAATGCTTTTTTGAAAATAGTTTCCAGCTTACGAAAACAAAAATCTATCCAAGCATCCCTCTGAATCTTCTCTTTTTGATTAGACTGATGGAATAAATTTGGTCTCATTCAATTCTGCAATAAACCGCTGAAATGCACTGGTCATAAAAAAGTCTTTTCTGTAAATAAACACGATCGTCATATCCTGATATGATGCGGGAAGCTGGTGAACGTACACCCTTTGGCGATAGGCTGAGCAGGCAATGGCTGACTTTGGCAGCAACGCCGTCCCCAAACCAGCGGAAACACCTCTGATAACGGCTTCCAATGTGCCAAATTCTATGATTTTTTGCTGTTGAATACCTGCTTCCTCTAGTAATCTTTTGACTCTATCGCGATGAGAGCAGCCGGTTCCAAAAAAGAGCATTGGCAGCCGAAGCATGTCCTCTATCGCCCCTTCCTCCGCTGATATTAACACCAATTCCTCACGGGAAACAGGAATTTGTTTGATATCCGTGTATTCAACAGGACCGTACACAAAAGCGCCATCCACCTTATGATCTAGAACTTGCCGAACCAAACTGTGCGTATCACCTGTGTTCACTGATAAATCAACTTCAGGAAAACGTCTGAGGAATGAAGCTGCATGTTCAGGCAGGTGAGTGACCGCTGTTGTTTCCAATGCTCCAAGCCGCAATGGCCCTTTCGGATGCTTATTTAATTGTGCTGATTTCTCAGCTTCGTCTAATAATGATAACACTTGATCTGCGTATTGTAATAGGTTTTCCCCCGCAGCCGTTAACTTCATTCCACGATTTGTCCGGTGAAATAACTTGATATTCAGATCTGTTTCAAGCTTATGGATTCTTGCTGTTACATTAGATTGAACATAATTCAGCTGCCGGGCTGCTTTTGATATACTTCCTTCACGGGCAACAGCCCGGAATATCTTTAATTCTCCACTTTCCACACGCTGTCACCTTCTTGCTATGATTAAAAGTGATACCGACAATCATTTTTGTTCATTTTACTTGAAGAAAACCGCTGTGTAAAATATGTGAAGGTCATAGATTACGAGGGAATTAGGAGGCAGACGGCATGAAAGCGGTTGTTCATAACGGAAAAAGCGGACTTCGGGGGTTAGTGTATCAGTACATCCCTTCTCAAAATCCCGGATACGGAGAAGTGAAAGTAAAGTTGAAAACGGCAGGATTAAATCATCGGGACCTGTTTCTCATGAACAATAAAACCGAACAAGATCCTGAGTTTATTCTGGGCTCTGACGGTGCTGGCATGATTGAAGCGGTCGGTGAAGGTGTAAATGATCTGGCTGTTCATACAGAAGTGGTGATTTTACCGACATTGAATTGGGAAGGAACAGATGATGTACCTCCTGTTCCGAATATTTTGGGAGGCCCTTCAAACGGAACACTTGCTGAATATGTGATCATTCCTTCAAAAAACGCAGTGAAAAAACCTTCTTATCTATCCTGGGAGGAAGCAGGCGTTTTGCCATTATCAGCTCTGACCGCATATCGAGCACTTTTTACAAAGGCCCAATTAAAAAAAAGCGAGCATATTTTGATACCCGGAATTGGAAGCGGCGTTGCAACCTACGCGCTATTAATGGCTAAAGCAATTGGAGCAACTGTAAGCGTGACTTCTCGAAGCCAGGAGAAAAGAAAAAGAGCAATACAATTAGGAGCTGACCATGCTTTTGACAGTTACAGCAATTGGTCTGAACATCTTCAAGGACAAAAAGCTGATGTCATTCTCGACAGCATAGGGCCGGCCCTCTTTTCAGAATACTTTGATCATGTGAAACCGAACGGCCGTATTGTCAGCTTTGGTGCAAGTTCGGGTGATAATCTCAGTTTTCCACTGCGTTCTTTATTCTTTCCGCAAATCAATATATTGGGAACGTCAATGGGAAGCAGTGATGAATTTCATGAAATGCTGCATTTTATGGAAAAATATAAACTTCGGCCCGTGCTTGACCGGACATATCCTATAGAACAAGCATATGAAGCATATACCAGAATGCAGGAAGGCAGCCAATTTGGGAACATCGGGATCACAATAGATTAAAAAAGAAACCGGCTGACAAACAGTCCGGTTTCTTTTTTTATATAATCCCCTTTATTTACGGCAGAACGGAACTCCCCATCAAATACCGATCAACTTCACGCGCCACTTCACGGCCTTCATTAATCGCCCATACGATTAAACTTTGCCCTCTTCTTGCATCCCCTGCGGCGAAAACACCATCGATATTTGTTTTATACTCCCCATATGCTGCGCTGATTTTGTTGTTATTAGAATCAACACCGAATTGTTTTAAAAGCGGCTGTTCTGTGCCTTCAAAGCCGATAGCGATAAAGACGAGCTGAGCAGGCCATACTTTTTCAGTTCCAGGCAGTTCACGGAACTCGTATTTTCCATGCTCATTTTTCACTTTCTCCATTTGAATCGTATGGAGCTCTTTCAATTTGCCGTTTTTATCGGCAACCAATTTTTTTGTTTGGATCGAATATTCTCTCGGATCTCTTCCGAATTTTGCTTCTGCTTCTTCATACGCATATTCAAGCGTAAAGACGTGCGGCTGTTCAGGCCACATATTATCATTCGTGCGAGCTGGAGGTAGTTTCGGGTGTTTGCCGAATTGGTGCACGCTTTTGGCTTTTTGGCGCAAAGCGGTAGCCACACAGTCAGCTCCTGTGTCCCCGCCTCCGATCACGATAACATCTTTCCCCTTCGCATCAATGAATCGCTTGTCTTTAAAGTTAGAATCTAAGTAGCTTTTTGTAGCAAGCGTCAAGTAATCCATCGCGTAGTGAACACCTTTTGATTCGCGACCCTCAATCAATAGATCGCGCTGTTTTTGAGCTCCTGTGCAAAGGATCACGGCATCAAATTGCTCTTTCAGCTCATCAGCCGTTATATCAACGCCAATTTCCGTATTTGTAACAAAATCGATTCCTTCTTGCGTCAGCAACTTAATGCGGCGGTCGACAATTCCTTTTTCAAGTTTCATGTTTGGAATGCCGTAAGTTAAAAGTCCGCCCGCTCTGTCTGCGCGTTCAAATACAGTGACAGAATGTCCAGCCTGGTTCAGCTGGTCAGCACTCGCCAGTCCGGCTGGGCCCGACCCAACGACGGCAACTTTTTTGCCTGTTCGTTTTTTCGGAATTCTAGGCTGAATCCAGCCATTCTCAAACCCTTTATCGATAATGGTCCGTTCAATATTTTTAATCGATACGGCCGGATCGGAAATCGCTAGTGTACATGAGCCTTCACAAGGAGCGGGACAAACCCGCCCTGTGAATTCAGGAAAGTTGTTTGTTTTTAAAAGCCTTTCTAATGCTTCTTTCCATCTGCCTCTGTAGACAAGGTCGTTCCATTCAGGAATTAAGTTGTAAATCGGACAGCCGGATGTAAATCCGTTAATGTCAGCACCGATCTGGCAAAACGGTGTACCGCAATCCATACACCGCGCCCCCTGCCGTTTCGACGCTTCTTCTGAAAAAGGAGCAGAATATTCCTTCCAGTCCTTTAAGCGAGTGAGAGGGTCTCGCTCAGCTGGTTTTTCTCGTTTGATTTCCATAAATCCAGTTGGTTTCCCCATGTTCCTCTCCCCTTCCTTACTGCACTACCGCTTGTTTTTGTCCCGCCGGCGCTGTTTTCTGCTTTGGTTTCGTATTGGCTTCAAACGCGTACATAACGGCTTCTTCCTCAGATAAGCCCGCAGCTTTTTGCTCTTCGATGCTCGCAAGCATTTGTTTATAGTTTTTCGGAATCACTTTAATAAATTTTTTCACACTGTCTTCCCACTGTTCAAGCAGGTCTGCAGCTTTTTGGCTGTTTGTATACGCAGCATGCTTTTCAAGCATTGCTTTAACTTGTTGAATTTCTTTTTCATCCTCTAAAGACTCAAACAAAATCATTTCAAGGTTGCATTTGCGTTTAAATGCTTTTACATCTTCGGCTAATACATACGCGATTCCGCCGGACATACCAGCCGCGAAGTTTTTGCCGACATCACCCAGTACGACAACACTTCCGCCTGTCATGTATTCACAGCCGTGATCACCGATGCCTTCAACAACAACATTCACACCGCTGTTCCGAACGGCAAAGCGTTCACCTGCACGGCCGTTAATATATGCTTCTCCGCTCGTCGCGCCATAGAATGCCACGTTGCCGATAATCACATTTTCATGTGATGCGGAGTTGAATCCTTCCGGTGATTTGACAATGATTTTTCCGCCAGACAGACCTTTTCCGACGTAGTCATTTGAATCTCCGTCTAAATAAAGCGTCATGCCTTTAGGAACGAACGCTCCAAAGCTTTGGCCGGCTGATCCTGTGAATTGCAGCTTAATCGTATCTTCCGGAAGTCCTTCTTCACCGTAACGTTTCGAAATTTCACTGCCTGTTACAGTGCCTGCTACACGGTTTGTGTTATTGATTTCGACTGAAATATCAGCTTCTTTCCCAGATTCAATGGCATCTTTTACAGCAGGAAGAATCGTTGTGATATCGAGCGATTGATCAATTTTATGGTTTTGCGGTGTTTGGAATGTCCGTACGCCTTCCGGCTGATAAAGAAGTGTGGACAAATCAAGCTGGCTCGCTTTCCAATGCGCCTTTGCCCGCTCACTCACGTTAAGTGCGTCAGTGCGGCCGATCATTTCATCGAATGTTTTAAAACCTAATGCAGCCATGTATTCACGGACTTCTTCAGCAATAAACAGCATGTAGTTCACAATATGATCAGGATCTCCCATGAACTTTTTGCGAAGTTCAGGATTTTGAGTCGCTACCCCGACAGGACATGTATCCAAATGGCAGGCGCGCATCATAACACATCCGAGAACAACTAACGGAGCAGTTGCGAAACCGAATTCTTCGGCGCCGAGCAATGCGGCCATGACGACGTCCCGGCCTGTCATAAGCTTTCCGTCTGTTTCTAATACAACACGATCGCGGAGTCCGTTCAGCATTAAGGTTTGGTGCGCTTCTGCAAGGCCCAGCTCCCACGGTAACCCTGTATGTTTAATGCTTGTTTTAGGTGAAGCACCTGTACCTCCGTCATAACCGCTGATCACAATGACATCTGCAGTTGCTTTAGCAACACCCGCAGCGATCGTTCCGACACCCGCTTTCGAGACCAACTTCACGCTGATTCTTGCATCACGGTTCGCATTTTTCAAATCGTGAATCAGCTGGGCTAAATCCTCGATTGAATAAATGTCATGGTGCGGAGGCGGTGAAATCAATCCGACCCCTGGTGTTGATCCGCGGACATCTGCAACCCAAGGATACACTTTATTGCCCGGCAGCTGTCCGCCTTCTCCCGGTTTTGCGCCTTGCGCCATTTTAATCTGCAGCTCATCGGCGTTGACTAAGTAATGGCTTTTTACACCAAATCGTCCGGATGCAATTTGTTTGATCGCACTTCTTCTGTCATCGCCGTTTTCATCCGTCACAAAGCGTTTTGGATCTTCTCCGCCTTCCCCGCTGTTGCTTTTTCCGCCCAAGCGGTTCATCGCAATCGCTAATGCTTCGTGAGCTTCCTTACTTAATGATCCAAATGACATCGCACCTGTTTTAAAACGTTTGACAATCGATTCAGCAGATTCTACTTCCTCCACTTTTAGAGGCTTGCGGTCTTCATCAAATGAGAACAGGTTTCGCAGGAATCCGATTCGTTCTTCATCTGCCGCTTTTGTATACTGTTTAAACAGATTGTAATCATTTCTGCGGCACGCCCACTGCAAGGTATGAATCGTTTTTGGGTTAAACGCGTGATGCTCTCCGCCGTTTCTCCATTGGAAGTCACTTCCCGGTTCAAGCGTTTTGCTGTAATCATCTTGATACGCTTCCTGGTGGCGGCGCTGCGCCTCTTCCGCAATGGTATTTAAGTCAATGCCGCCGAGCTGTGATGCTGTTCCCGTAAAATAACGGTCAATTACGTCATGGCTGATTCCTACCGCTTCAAAGATTTGGGCGCCCCTGTAGCTCTGTACAGTAGAAATTCCCATCTTTGACATCACTTTTACGACACCTTCGGTAATGCTTTTTCCATATTTGCTGACCGCTTCTTCATAGCTGATATCCAAACGGCCTTCGTCAATCTCCTGCTTGTAGGTTGCATATGCCAGATAAGGATTGACAGCATCAGCACCATAGCCGATTAGAGCTGCAAAGTGATGAACTTCTCGTGCTTCTCCCGATTCAACGATAATGCTGACTTTCGTGCGCAGTCCTTTTCGGATTAAATGCTGGTGCAGTGCGCTGACTGCTAACAACGGCGGAATTGGCGTTAATTGCTCATTCATTGCTCTATCGGACAGAATCAAAAGACTTACGCCTTGGCTGATTGCTTTCTCAGCTTGGGTGAACATGTCTTTTAACCCGCGTTCAAGATCTTCTGAAAACAGCACATTAATCTTTTGGCTTCTTAAATCAGGATGGACGATTGTTTTCAGTGCATAAAACTGCTCATTTGATAACACGGGTGTATACAGCTTGATTCGGCGAACGTTACGTTCATTTGGATGAAGGAGATCGCCTTCTGCTCCGAGCCAGGTCATTGTTGAAGTCACGAGCTGCTCGCGAATCGCGTCAATCGGCGGGTTTGTAACCTGTGCAAACAACTGCTTAAAGTAGTTAAACAGCGATTGCGGTCGATCAGACAAAACAGCAAGCGGCGAATCGTTCCCCATTGAGCCGAGAGGATCTTTTCCTTCTTTAATAACAGGAATTAAATATTTTTGAATATCCTCATATGTGTATCCAAACGCTTTCTGACGCGTAAGAAGATCCGCGAACTGCTCTTCCTCTCTTGTTTCCGGATCAGGATTCACTTGCACGAGCTCTTCCTCAAGCCATTTTTGGTATGGATATTCAGTTGCGATTTGTGTCTTTATTTCTTCATCAGAAATGATGCGGCCTTCTTCCAGGTCAATTAAAAGCATTTTTCCTGGTTCAAGGCGGTTTTTATATAAGACGTTTTCTTGTTCAACTTCAATAACGCCGACTTCAGATGAGAAAATAATATAATCATCCTTTGTCACATAATAACGAGCCGGACGTAAACCATTACGGTCAAGGATTGCGCCGATTTGTTTTCCATCAGTAAATGAAATGGCAGTCGGACCGTCCCAAGGCTCCATTAATGAACTGTGGTACTCGTAGAACGCTCTTTTTTCTTTAGACATGTGCGTATTTTCTGTCCATGGCTCAGGAATCAGCATCATCGCCGTATGTGCCGGCTTGCGTCCCGCCATAACGAAAAACTCAAATGCGTTATCCAAAATGGAAGAGTCACTGCCGTCAGCATTCAGAATCGGAAGAATTTTATTGAGATCCTCACCAAAGCTTTCAGACACAAATTGCTGTTCACGTGCTCTCATCCAGTTGATATTTCCTCGAAGGGTGTTAATCTCACCATTGTGAACCAAATAGCGGTTTGGGTGTGCCCTTTCCCATGTAGGGAAGGTATTCGTGCTGAAGCGTGAATGAACTAGTGCAAAAGCGGATACGAATGCCTCATCTTGCAGATCGGAATAAAACGCATCAACCTGTTCAGGTGTTAAAAGACCTTTATAAACAATAGTTTGGCTTGAAAGACTGGCAAAATAAAAATCTAGACCTTCCGTTACTCCCCAGTTTTCAGCCTGTTTACGAATGACATACAATTTTCGCTCAAACGACAAATCATTCTTCAGGTCAGAACTTGCGCCAATGAATACTTGACGGACAAAAGGACAGCTTTTTTGTGCTACTGTTCCGATTTTTCCGACATTTACAGGTACAGTTCTCCATCCAAGCACTACTTGGCCTTCCTGTTCAATCAGTGCATTGATTTGCTTTTCGATTTTTTTTCTTTCATCTTCCTTCTGCGAGAAAAAGACCATTCCTACCCCGTAACGTCCTTTTTCCGGCAGATTGATATCTTTGCACTCTTTCTTAAAGAAAGCATCAGGGATTTGAACCAGTAAGCCGGCGCCGTCTCCCGTATCCGGATCACTGCCTTGGCCTCCTCTGTGGTCGAGCTGGCAAAGCATCTGCAGCCCCTGTTTGACGATGTCATGTGTCGCCTTGCCTTTTAAGTGCGCATATAGGCCGATTCCGCACGCATCATGTTCAAATTCAGGACGGTAGAGACCTTGAGCTTTTGGCATTTGATTGTAAGTCATAATTCCTCTCCCCCGATCAGTTTCCGATAATACCGGTCATAAAATCTAACAACTCTAATATTATTGTAGGTTTTCAAAACGATATAAACAATATATAATTTAGATCAAAAGAATCTCAAAATGAGATAGATGGATGTGAAACATACATGGAGCTGCGCCAACTGCGCTATTTTATGGAGGTTGCTGAGCGAGAACACGTTTCAGAAGCCGCTGATTATCTGCATGTGGCCCAATCAGCCATCAGCAGACAAATTGCAAACCTTGAAGAAGAATTAAATGTCACTTTATTTGAGCGTGAAGGGAGAAATATCAAACTCACTCCGATTGGAAAAGAATTTTTAATTCACGTCAAAACAGCGATGAAAGCCATCGATTATGCAAAAGAACAAATTGATGAGTACCTTGACCCGCATCGCGGAACAGTAAAAATTGGTTTTCCTACAAGCCTCGCCAGTCAGCTTCTGCCGACTGTCGTTTCGGCATTTAAAGAAGAATATCCGCACGTCGAGTTTTTGCTGCGCCAAGGCTCTTATAAGTTTCTGATTGAAGCTGTCAGAAACCGTGATATCGATTTAGCGTTATTAGGCCCTGTGCCGACGAATTTTCCAGATATAGCAGGAAATATCCTATTCACAGAAAAAATTTACGCGCTTGTACCATTAAATCATCCGCTTGCCAAACAAAAAACGGTACATTTAATCGATTTGCGCAACGATCAATTTGTGTTGTTTCCGGAAGGGTTTGTGCTCAGAAAAATGGCGATTGACTCTTGCAAACAGGCCGGGTTTGCCCCTCTTGTCTCTACGGAGGGTGAGGATTTGGACGCTATCAAAGGATTGGTGTCCGCAGGTATGGGTGTCACCCTCCTGCCGGAGAGCACTTTTGCTGAAACGACACCCCGATTTACAGTGAAAATTCCAATTGAGTTTCCTCAAGTTAAACGGACTGTCGGAATTATTAAGCCGAAAAACAGAGAGCTTGCACCGTCAGCTCAGGATTTTTATGAGTTTGTCATACAGTTTTTCTCGAAATTGGAACAGTATCAATAAAAAAAACCCGAGCTTCTGTGCGGAAGTTCGGGTTTTTTTCGTGTATGTCTCCTATTTAATATACAGGTAAAGATAAATCCAAATGGCATACAAACGCTTCCGGATCGATCACAGCTTTGTTTTTCATACCTTTATTTTTTTCGGGTGTCTCAAGCTGCGCGGAAGAATAATTGACGATCCCGAGGCCGATGTCTTCACCATGAGAATCAGTCAGGCGGACAACAGCGCCGCTTTAAAATTTTCCTTTAATCTCCCTTACACCATCTGGGTAAATACTCGATTGACCGTCAGCTATTTGGCCGGAACAGTCATCTGATAACACAATTTCACCTTCAGGTCCGGAATTAAAAGCGATCCACTGCTCTTTTTGATTCAATGGAAGCGTTCCCTCAGCTTCAAAATAGGTGCCTTCCGCCTCTCCATGAACAGCTTGATATAATATATCGGCGGCGTCTGCCTGGCCAAGAAATCCTTTAATGCCAGATGCCATCACAATTTTAAACGCATCCAATTTGGATCTCATGCCTCCGGTGCCGACTTCGCTGTCTGTATCGCCTGCGCACGCTTCAATTTCCGGTGTAATCTCACTGACCCGCTGCATCCTTTTCGCTTTTGGATTCTTTCGCGGATTGCCGTCATATAAACCATCGATATCCGATAAAATCACAAGCAGGTCCGCATCGATTAATCCGGCGACTTTCGCCGCGAGTGTATCATTATCGCCAAACTTAAGCCGATTGACGGTCACTGTGTCATTTTCGTTAATTATCGGGATAATACCGCGTTCAAGCAGTACATTCATTGTGTTCCGAACATTGTGATATCGGTATTCATCAGAAAAGTCACTTCTCGTAATTAAAATCTGGGAAGCCACGTAACCGTGCGCCAAAAACAGCTTTGAATAAGCCTCCATCAGCAATCCTTGACCGATTGAAGCAGACGCTTGTTTTTCAGGCAGATTTTCTGGTCGTTGAAGAAATCCGAGCTTGCGATATCCTGCAGCAACTGCGCCGGAAGAAACCAGGATCACTTCATATCCGGCGTCTTTTAGTTTGGCAACCTGGTCCACTAAAGCTTCCAGTTTCCGAATGCTGATTTCCCCATGAAGACTTGTTAATGAACTGCTGCCGATCTTCACGACAACTCTTTTCATTTCTGTTTCAGACGTCACTTTATCACTCCTGTTTTATAGCGGTGCCGCTGTTTTTTCAAGATCATCGCTAATTTCCTTTGAACGCTTAGCCGCATGTTTAATGGCTTGAGAAATCGCTTCTCCTCCGCCGCTCTTCTTCAAAGCCTGCAATCCGGCAGCAGTCGTTCCATTTGGCGAGGTGATATTGTCTCTCAGCACCTCAGGCTGTTCTCCTGTTTCCATCAGCATTTTTGCAGCACCTAAGAGTGTCTGTGCACCGATGCTTCGTGATAATTGTTTATCGAGTCCCGCTTCTTCGCCCGTCTTTTCGATGAATTCCATTAAGTAATAAAAATAAGCAGGGCCGCTGCCGGCAATTCCCGTGAAAATGTCCATTTGATTTTCCTGGATTGTATACACTTCACCCATACAGCCGAGCAAAGCCGCCGTCAGTTTTTCTAAATCATCTGTCACATGCCTGCCAAGCGCGATGGCAGTTGCAGAAGCGCCGATCATACTTGATGTGTTAGGCATTACTCGGACAACCGGCTGTTGATTATGCAATGATTGTTCAATATAAGAGGTGGTTATGCCGGCTAGCACCGACAAAATTAATTGATGGGGTTGGATACGTGTTTTTAATGATGACAGAGCGTGTTCAGCATCTTTTGGCTTCATCGCCAAAATGAGCACATCCATGTCTTCAATACATAAGTGATCCGGCGCCACGCCTTTGATTCCATATTGAAGTTCAAGCTCTGCTAATCGCTCCGTATTGCTGCGGTTTGTAACGCAGATGTTTTGTTTTGGGATTTTTTTGGCACGAACGATACCTGATATCATTCCTTCCGCCATAGATCCGGCTCCAATAAAAGCTACCTTTTTTTGATCAAAGATCGGTAACATCTCCTTTGTTCGCTTTTTTGTTCGTATTTTCACACGTTTAAAATGTTACCACGTGAGGAAATGATGTCAAGTTTGAAGGTCACTATTGATTTGTATTGTTTCAATTCGACAAATATGTATAATGAAAAACAGAAAACACCCGATACTCGTGGCTATACCGGGTTTTTTCTATGTTAAAAATTATCTGACAGTGCTTTTTCAATCAGTTTTTTACAGCGATCCAGCTCCACTTTCAGCTGTTTTTTATACAGCTTGGCTGCCTCATAATCTTTAAATTGATAGAGAACAACTTCTTGAAGCTTAGCCCCTTCTTTCTTTACTTTGATTTGTTTTAATATCCCATCATCAAGGAGCTCATGCAAAGACCGGTAAACCTCTGTATGGTTTGGTTTAAAACCAATCTCTTTAAATTCTGATCGAAGCACTTCCAGAAGCTTTAATCCGTAGAGTCTTTTCTGCTCAGTCATGGTAATCATATAAAGTTTCAAAAACGCACGCTGTTTGACCAAAAATCCAGTGGAACTTCTTTTTTCTTCTTTCATCGTCTGCACCCCTTCTCTGTAAACTGAGAATACTATGTACTAAATATTCAATTTTTCCTATTGTTCTCCTGCTTTCTATTAATGATCTGGTTAATCGAGTTATTTTGTGAGTGATGTTTATATGGCTAGAGAGAATAAAAGATAAAGTGAACATTTGGTACACAGTTTGTTTTGTTCATTATAACTTATTTTCACTATTATCTTCAATTTAAAACTATTGTCCGATTCACATTTTCTTCAATATATGTCCGTTGAATTGAAAAACAGCCTTTGATAACGTATGGATAAAGGAGATGATAAAATGACAAAGCAAGCAGCTCGTCCTGCCAAAGATGAACGTTACGCCAACTTAATCCCCATGAAAGAATTACAATTCGAAAAAGACCGTCTTTTCCCCTTCCCGATTTATGAGAAGCTTCGGAAATTGTCTCCTGTCCGCTATGACAAACAGCGTGATTGCTGGGATGTTTTTAAATATGATGACGTTCAATTCATCCTGAAAAATCCCAAACTTTTTTCATCTAAACGCGGCATACAGGCAGAAAGCATTTTAACAATGGACCCTCCGAAACATACCAAATTACGTGCACTCGTCAACAAATCATTTACTCCTAAGGCAGTGAAACAAATCGAAACCCGCATAAAAGACGTTACAGCATTCCTCTTACAGGAGGCGCGGCAAAAAGACACAATCGATATGATAGATGATATAGCAGGCCCCCTTCCTGTTATTATCATTGCTGAAATGCTTGGAGCACCGATTGAAGACCGGCACATCATCAAAACATACTCCGACGTACTCGTGTCCGGAGCGAAGGACAGTTCAGACAAAGCTGTTGATGACATGGTTCAAAAACGCCGGGACGGCCACGCATTCTTAAGCAACTATTTTAGAGACATTCTATTAAAACGACGAGCTCACCCAAAAGAAGATTTGATTACAATGCTTTTGCAGTCAGAGGTGGATGGAGAATATCTAACAGAAGAGCAGCTGCTCGGTTTTTGCATTCTTCTTCTTGTCGCGGGAAACGAAACGACTACTAACTTAATCGCGAATGCTGTTCGCTATATCACCGAAGACACAGCCATGCAACAACAGATAAGACAAAATACAGACTATGTCCCCAATGTAATAGAAGAAACGCTCCGCTATTATCCGCCTGTTCAAGCCATCGGACGAGTTGCAGCAGAAGATATAGCGCTTGGCGGAGCATTGATAAAGAAAGGATCTTCCGTTATCAGCTGGGTCGCGTCAGCCAATCGGGATGAAGCTAAATTTTCTGAACCTGATCGTTTTATCATTAACCGCTCCTCCTATCCCCATCTCAGCTTTGGGTTCGGAATTCACTTTTGCCTCGGGGCACCGTTGGCCAGACTCGAAGCAAACATCGCTCTTTCCTCCCTCCTGTCTATGTCAGCTTATATTGAAAAAGCTGATGATGAACAGAAACTTGAAGCGGTACCAAGTCCTTTCGTGTTTGGCGTTAAACATTTACCTGTGCGGATTGAATTCAAATAAAAAAGCCTGTCACAGACAGGCTTTCGTTTTACGGATTTGTAGACCACAATCCTGCAGATTTAATGAAAATACGCGGATCTAATTTCAATTGAGCCACCATATATTCAGCAAGATCCTCAGGCTGCATAACCTTTTCAGGATTACCGTCTGTCAGGTTCAGTTCAATCGACATATCACTTGCGACAGTGCTCGGCGTTAACGCGCTGACTCTGATATTATGCTTTCTCACTTCTTGCATGAGAGATTCCGTTAACCCAAGAACGGCAAATTTAGATGCGCTGTAAGCGCTTGTGACAGCTGCTCCTCTTTGGCCGGCTGTAGAAGAAATATTAATAATGTCACCAGCTTTGCGTTCAATCATTTCAGGAAGCACAGCACGAGTAACATGGTATACACCCATTAGGTTCACTTGAATGATATTTTCCCACTCATCAGCGGATAGATCTAAGAATCCGCCAAACTTGCTGATTCCGGCATTGTTAATAAGAATATCAATCTCGCCAAGCTCCTCTTTAATAGAAGCCACAGCTTGATCAACCTGTGCTGCATCCTTTACATCCGCAGCAGAAAACGCAGCTTTCACACCAAGTGCTTTTACTTCTTCTGCGACTTTCTCAACATTAGCGGCAGTGCGTCCGATTAAACCGATATTTACGCCTTCTTTTGCAAGCGCAAGAGCTGTAGCGCGTCCAATCCCTCTGCCTCCGCCTGTGATAAGAGCAGTTTTATTTTGTAAACTTTGCAATTGAAGCACCCTTTCTTTGTTTACATATGTACGATAACACATTATAAGCACATGAAAACCAATACGCAAATCATATGAACTGCGCAGATAACATTTCACCTGATTATAGTAGGCGAAATAGGGTATGACATTAGAAAAGGGGTGAACATATATATGGTTATCGTTTATATCAGTATTGCAGTAATAGCCATTTCAATCATTTACTTAGGGATAAATGTGATTCAAAACAAGAAAAAAATAGATCCCACCATGAAGGAACTCACTGCAGTTACGCAATCGATGCAAAAACAAGTTGAAGTGGTAAAAACGGAAGCACAGCAGCTGTCTCAAAAGCAAAAAATGATTCAATACGATGTTGAAATGAAAAAAACCGCGTTGCAGCAGACTGCTGCTGAAGTGAAAGAAGCGCCTCAAGCAGTTAAAGAGGTGTGGCATGCTGGACATTTGAATAGAGGTTAAATATGAATGATATCCCGTTGTTACGTTTAAAATGGACAATGGGATATCATTTTTAGGGAGGTTAAGCCATGATTGAAAACCGCAGCGGTTTGGCAACATTTGCAGAGAAACTACATACTCTTCCGGTATCAAGACCGCTTTCGAAAACAGATTTGTTTACTTCCCCATTTCGCATAAACCAAGAAAACGCGCTAGAAATGTATTATTCACCTCATAATGAATATATCAATCAAGCTGCTTCGATTGTGATTTCAGGCATAACGCCGGGTTTTTCACAAATGAAAACAGCTTATGAAACAGCCATCGAAAGCTTGCACAAAGGCCGTTCTCTAGAACAGATGGCTTTAGACACCAAAAAAGCTGCAGGACTTTCTGGAACTATGAGACATAACCTGATAACGATGCTGGATCAATGCGGACTGCCGCAGGTTTTAGGCATTCAAAGCGCCGCACAGCTTTTCGGCGACTTGCGCCATATGCTTCACACCACTTCTGTTATCAAATACCCTGTTTTCATTCAGCAGAAAAACTATACAGGACATAGTCCTGTTATCCCCCGCTCATCTATGCTAAGCACTTATGCATATAAGTATTTCCCCGCTGAACTTGAAAAGCTATCGGGCCCTGCTCTTCTTATCCCGCTAGGCAAAGCAGCCGAAACAGTCTGTGAAACACTGATCAGGCAAAACAGCAACTGGCAGCTGACCTGCCTTCATGGCTTCCCTCACCCATCGGGCGCGAACGGTCATCGAATGAAACAATTTAAGAAAAACAAAGAGGATTTAGAAAAACAAATTCGATCCTTTGTTTCATCAAATTCGCTTTCCATATAGAAAAGAGGAAATAAAAGGGATATGATAAACCTACATACATCATTAGGGAGGGATTTGGTGTTTCCTGTATTAGAAACCGACAGGCTTATTCTAAGAGAGATGACAGAGAAAGATGCGGAAGCCATTTTTTCTTGTTTTTCAAACCATGACGTCACTCGCTACTACGGACTTGATCCCTTTGAAAGTATAGATCAGGCAAATACAATGATTCACCAGTTTGCCGACAATTATCAAGAAAAACGAGGAATACGGTGGGGAATTGAAAGAAAAGACACCAAAGAACTCATCGGTACGATTGGATTTCATGCTTTGGCTCCCAAGCATAAACGTGCAGAAATCGGTTATGAAATCAGCCCGGCGAATTGGCGAAACGGCTATGCGTCAGAAGCCATTTTAGAAATTGTGTCTTACGGCTTTGGCATCCTTGGACTAACGCGAATCGGTGCAGTTGTTTTTAGGGACAATGAAGCGTCAAATCGTTTGCTGCTAAAAATGGGATTTGAAAAAGAAGGCGTATTAAGACAATATATGTACCAAAGCGGTGTGCCTTATGATACAAATGTTTATTCTATTATACAATCATGAAAAGCAAGAGAATGATAAGACATTCTCTTGCTGCTCTTCCCTATTCTCTCGTCTGCCTTTCCCTCTTCAAGGTTGCCTCCCAAAATATCATAGCCGAAAATACTTACAGCAACGGCAATCAAAAAGACTACATATCATCGCGGCATTGACGAAGACGAAGCCTTGTCATATATAAAAAAGGTTCGTAGCGCTCTATACATCTAGGGACATCCATTAATAAATCCCTTTTTTTGTCCTGCTACTTGAAATAAAGCCTCCAAAGACATAAAATAATGCCGACCAAAGAAAGATATAAAAAAGCTGAAATTTGAATTCCCGCACTGTCTGCCCCATTTCTATCCCATGGATTAAGGTCATGAATGCTTTTTGCGGCAAAATGGTACAGAGTACATCTAAGACGGGGAGATTAGGCGTAAAAGAAATAAAACAGCCTGACAATACAGACGTAACCACACTGATTCCGCTCGTCACCAAGCTTAAGTTTCGATCCATAACTGAAGACATAAAAATAGCGAATGACGCTGCAAGCACTACGAGAACAGCCAGCAGTTCAGCAAAAATGTCCAAGCGAAAGCCAATATCCACATGAAATAATAATGTTGTCATCACAATGGCCAGATAGGTTGGTATGTATAGACATAAAAATGTAAAGGTAAACTGAACAATCAGATATTTGTTCTCGTTTACAGGTGACACTAAAATCCGCCTGAAGGTTTTAAACATCCGATCTTCAGGATACAAAGCAGTGAGCGCGACACCTTGCATAAAAACAAGCATCAGGATAAATCCTAAAATATTTGTGCCTGTCCCCCTTTCAATCCTTATTTTATCCTCTCCTTTATAGCTGATCGGCATTTTCCCAGTCTCAAAAAGCTCCCGAATCATTTTTTCATCAGCTTTACTTTTCAAAGTGGTTACCTTATAGTCTTGATGATTTTTTTCTACAACTGCTGCATATTTTCCTAACACAAGATCAGAGAACCTCGGCTTTTGATGGATCATAACCACTCGAAAGGCAGGATCTTTGGGGAGATTTTTCATCTCATCCTGCTCCGTAACAAATGCAATGGTTTCTTTTAAGACCGGTTTACCGGAAAAAAGAATGGCTGCCCCAACCATCAGCGGAATGATGATCACTGCAATGATAATAATGGCTTTCTTGGCCAGTATTCGTTCCCACCTATTTCGGAATAGATTCAGCATACATATCCCTCAGGCTTAAAAACAACATGGGAAACGGCAATACAAACGACTGAAGCCAAGAGAAGAATGGATACCACAGGCAGCAAAATACTGAAATCATGATCATAAATGAGGCGAAATGAGCATTCCTCTACCCATTTAACCGGAGAAAATACGGAAATTTCATTTACGGTATCTCCAAATCTATGAATCCCGAAAAAAACGCCTCCTAAAAAAACAAAAAAAGCAACTGGAATTTGCATGATGCTATTCGCCCGTTCTTCATTTTTGAAAATGCAGCAAAACATGGTGCCGAAACAGCAGCCAAAGAACAAAAAGACATGCAGTAAAAGCAAGATATACGGAAGATCTTCACCGCCAAAGTTCAATTTAAAAATCGTTTGAGCCATCCATACATTCATGGTGTACAAAATCACACTGAATATGTAAGTTGATAGTAATTTTGAAAGATAAATACTTGTCTTTGAAACGGGGGCGTATACAAGGCGGATGTTTCCTCTCTTCACCTTTTCTTCCATAAATGTGTTGGACGCGGTCATCGCGATCAGAGCCGCTGAGAAAATCATCATATTCACCCCGTAATAATCGTAGGAACTGATACGGCCTGCCCCAAAGCTATTTTTTGTGACAAAGCCCATGATCAGAATAAGAATGAAAGGAAAAATCGTATTGGCTAAAATGAGAACCGGATTCCTTAAAATATTCCTAAAATCAAATGACATTACTTTCACTAAATTCATGATGCCTCTCCTAATCTCTTAAATTTCTTCCCGTCAGCTCTAAAAATACCGTTTCTAAGGATGCCTCTTGACTGCTCATATGCAGAATGCTACATCCTTGAACACTTAATTCTGCTATGATTTCACCTAGGGGATCTTGGTTCTTTCGGACTGTAACTTTCAATTCATTCTCTATAAAGAGCACTTTTATAACCCCTTCGATATCCTTTAGAATGTTTTTGTTTAATTTATCTGCATTCGCCAGCTGAAAAGAATAGGTCATTTCTTTATTTACTTTTTTGTATAATTCCTCTTTCGTCCCGTTAGCAATGATTTTTCCTTCATTCATAATCATAATCCGATCAGCAATAGCCTCGGCCTCTTCCATATAATGTGTTGAGTAAATGATGCTTGCTCCTTTTTCTTTCAGCACTTTAATAGACTCCAGAATGTGGTTTCTGGATTGAGGATCTATTCCAACAGTCGGTTCATCCATAATAATCAGTTTCGGCTGATGGGCAATAGCACAGGCAATGTTTAATCTTCTTTTCATCCCACCTGAAAAAGTCTTAGGCTTATCATCTTTACGATCATATAGCTGTACGAGCTCCAAAGCCTCCTTAACCCGGGCTTTCAGACCTTCTCCTTTAAGAGAGTATAGGCTGGCAAAAAAGCGAACATTTTTCTCAGCGGATATATCCTCATAGATGGCGATATCCTGAGGGACAATTCCAATACCCATCTTCATTTTTTTTGCGCCGTTTTTTACATTATGGCCCAATATCGTAACATTTCCGGAAGTGGCCGACAGTACTCCGGATATAATATGAATCGTTGTGCTTTTTCCTGCTCCGTTTGGGCCAAGAAGCCCAAGAACTTCACCCTCCTTTACTTCAAATGAAATGCCGTCTACCGCAGCTTTGTTCGTGTACTGCTTTTTCAAATTTTCAATTGATGCCACGCTGTTCATACGTATCTCCTTTTACATTCTCCGTTTTGCGAATTCCTGAAGAACTTTTATTTTCAGATCATCACGTTCTTGTTCAATTTCAAAGTCACGAGCGTCTTCTTCGAAACCATCCTGCTCTTCTCCGTCAAAACTGTATAGCTTTTTCAATAAATTCCACAGTGTCTCTAATTCTTCCGTCGAAAATCCTTGAAAAATATCTGCCATAAAGTACACAGCTTTTTCACCGCATTCCTCTAAAACGCGTTTTCCAGAATCGGTAATTTTCACATTAACCGCACGCTTGTCACGTTTACTTGGCACAGTAACGGCATATCCTCTTTTTTCAATACTGCTGACCAGCCTGTTTATGTTCTGTTTCGACGTACCTAATTTTTTGGCAATGTTGTTGAAAGTGGTTTCTTCTTCCGGTAAATGCAGTATGGAGACCATTGTCATAAATTGCCTAGTCGTTAAGCTTTCATAGTACTCATCACCTCGTGATTGAATTTTGTTTAAAACAGAAAAAAGTGTAGCGTAAGACTGCTGCATTAAAAATAAATCTTTTAGTTCCTTAGAAAAATCCATTATAACCCTCCTCAAAAAGACAATTAGTTGTCTTTATCATCATAGCACTTTTTGTCACTTTGTCAACATATTGTCTATTTTATTGCAAATCATACGACAATATCATATTGATCAATATGAAAAAGGTATATCATGGTTGGGTAACGTAAATTTGATAAGGAAAAAGCATTGGAATCCGCTTTTTTGAAGATTTAATTGAAGAGAAATACAGAAAACCATTAAATGCCGCGACATTACTACAATGGTTGAACGCGCGCCCTACAAAGATACATTTGAAGAAAATAGACATACAATCAGGAGAGTTAAGAAGCGATCGCTCAAACTATCATTCTTTATTGGGAGGACTGGTGATGATGAAGCCCCTTTCAGACCAAACATTCCGGAGCACTCTGTAACTGAAACCATTGCTGAAAAAAGCGCCCTATTCCAGGGGCGCTTTTCATCAGGATGCATATTGAGGGGAAGTTGCTTTCTGTCCTTCTTTTTCTTCAGGTATCTTAATACATTTCGTCATGACTGCACTTGCAAGATAAAGCACCGCAAAAATCCAGACAACGCCTTGTGCACCGACGAGTCCGATGAACATCCAAGCTAAAGCAGGTCCGACAAATGCCGATAAGCCGGCTGCCAGGTTCAAAACGGACATGGCGGCTCCTTTGTCTTTTCCGGCAACTGTCGGCACAATCGCACCAATCGGCACGTAGCCTGCCAGCAAACCGCCCCATACAAAGCCGATGATACTCACAACCGCTATATTCCCGCCTGAAAAAACAGGCGCATAGTATAATAAAACGGTGAAAATGCCGCAGCCGACACCGCCAAACCAAATGACGGTGTTTTTCCATCCGAATTTATCACCGACAATTCCAAAAATGAGGTTAAATACAATATTGCCCAGAAAAATCGTTCCCCAAATCTGCAGCCACACATGAGTTGAAATGCCATGCTGAGCCATGTGCATCGGCAAAAACACAGGAAAACCATATGTGCCGATGCTGTTGATGATTCTAATCACTCCTCCTGTCAGCACCTGCGGATTGGTAACGAGAATGGTAACGCCTTTTAAAAGCTCCTCCGCCGTTTCTGATCTTTTTCTTTTCTTCTTTTCAAATCGGTCTTTATTAACAAACAACGCGAAGACTGCGCCGAGGCATACCCAGAAAATAGAACTCCACAGCGTATTTAAATAACCAAACGTTTTAATGGCATAACTTGAATACCAAGCACCGAAAACAAACATGCCCAGACAATATGCAATCCAGAACCAGCCGACAGCTGTACTGAGCCTGTTCTGCGGTGTTCTGTAGATGACCCATGTCAAGAAGGAATAAGCAAATAGCGGGTATCCTAAGCCTTTAATAAAGTAAGTCACATACATGACAGGCAGATTTAGCTGTTCAAATCCGAAGACGATAAAAGCAGCTGTACCGATCACATAAAACAACAACCCCATAAACATCGTTCGCTTTGCCCCAAATGCTTCCAGACATACACCTGAAAACCATGAAGCAATGGCCAGTGAAATGCCGTATATACTGAAAATCGAAGCAGATTGCTGAACGGTGAGCCCATTTTCAATCAGAAAAGGACTGAGCCATCCTTGTTCAAGGCCGTCTCCCATCATAAACAGCACAACCCCTAAAAACCCCCAGGCCAGCCGCTTTGGTATACCAATTTGATCTAACATATCTGTATCCTCCTTAGATGCTTATCTCAATTACCGTATTACCTCAATAAAGTAAGAACATGTATAATTCCTCAAACGGCGGCAAATTCCGCCTTATGCTAATACCTTGTTTCCCGATGACGGCTCTAATCCTGAAAAGAAGCGCTGGACCTGCTTCCACTCCTCGTATAAAGCCATTTCTATCCGGCAATCCTGTGGCTCTATCACCCGAACACTTCCAGACATTTCTTCGGTCAAACGAAAGGCCTCATTGCAAACCACCGCAGCACCAACGACTGATGCCTGACTGTATCCTTCTTTGACATAGATTTTTTTCTGAAGAAGATTGGCGATATATTGTGTAAATGCTCTGCTTTGGAATCCGCCTCCGCATCCCCACACATAGTCACGATTAAACGGAGTGATCTCTGTTAAAATGTCAAAGTTCCATTTGATTGAACATGCAATCTCCTGTAATGCCGCACGTACAAAATGCGCTCTGCTTAAATGGGCTGAAAGCGGTACATCAAAGAGAAAGCCGCCCTTCGCTAGATTGTTTTTTTCTGCCGATAAATATGAACCGAGGGACGACACACAGGAATGATCTTCCTTAGCTATTGCAGTAATTTCTTGTTCCATCACATCGTACGGTTCATTCGGATAGAAAATATCCTTTAATTTTTGAAAATTCAGACCTGTTATCCCGGGATTCGTCTCTGCAAGCCACTGTCCTTGATCTGTGTGGCAGTTCAGCCAGGCTTTATGATGTCTGTCCTCATGAGTTTCATCAATCATTTTGGTAATCGGTGTTGTCGTACCTGATACAATGACTGCATCTCCCAGAGCAGCGCCAGTGCTTTTGACAGCAAGCTGTGTATCTCCCCCACCCGCTATAACCTTCACATGATGTGACAGTCCCAATTCTGACGCATACTCATCAGTTATCGATCCAATGACTGTTCCCGCTCTTAAAAGAGGCGGAAGAATAGATGGCGAGAAACCGAATATATTGCACATCTCTTCTGACCATGTATTTTGTTTTACATCAAACAGCAGCGTTTCCGTCGCCTGTGACGGTTCATATGTCAATACTCCGCTCAACTGATACGTCACCCAATCACTGATGCTTGTGAAGCTTGCAGTTTTTTCCCATAAGGAGGGCTGGCGGTGCTTTAAGCCATAAAGCTTGAGCGCTGAAAAAAGCGCAGTCGGCAGACGGCCTGTTCGGCTGTATACTTCTTCACGATTCGGTATATTTCCCTCCCACTCCCTGCCCCGATTGTCAATGTTCGGCAGACCGAGGAAAGACTCACCATTTTGATCAAACAGCACGATCCCCTGTCTTTGACTTGTTGAAGTGAGACCAATAATTTCAATATGATGAGAACGAGACATCGCACGTTTAGCCAGATTCATGATTTGATTCCACAGCGCCTGTGGAGAAAAATAGCGGCTGTCCGGATAAAGCGGCTCGGCCGTATATACAATGTCCTCCCGTTCAACCGTTTGAACGCTGCCCGACACACTTACGACTGCAACTCTTGCATTGCCAGTGCCAATGTCAAATACGAGATAACCTTTTTGTTTCGTCATCCTGATGCCCTCCTTTTCTTACACCTCTGCTGTAAGATCGTTTTTGTTATATAAAGTCGGAATATTGAGAGTTTTTTCATCCCTCCACTTTTTAAGCGCTTCGTTCAGAATGGTAACGTGATGATCCTCTACTTCAAATGTTGCTCCTGCTAAATGCGGTGTTGCCAGAACATTAGGCAATGAAATAAATTCATAATCCGATTCCTCTGGAGGCTCGTGATAAAAAACGTCTAATATTGCACCCCTGATTTTACTTTCTTTCAGTACAGATAAAAGATCCTCTCGGTTTACCACGACAGCTCGTGATGTATTCACGAAAATGGCGCTCTCTTTCATCAAGTCAAAATACGAACGATCAATGAGGCCAAGCGTATCATCTGTACGCGGCAGATGAACAGAAACGATATCACTGTCTGAAAAAACCTTCTCCAGAGATACTTTTTCATATAGCGGATGATCGTGGTGTACGTATGGATCGTAATACAAAACCTTGCAGTCAAATGCAGTCAACAGTTTTGCGATCCTTTGCCCAACCGCTCCGAATCCCACCATACCCACGGTTTTTCCTGTTATTTCATTACCTTTGAATTTGGCATACGCCTGCAAATAATCGCTGTTCCATTTTCCATCCTTTAGCCATTGATTTGAGGTATTTGTATGACGGAGAAATGATATTACATTTCCGATAAACATTTCAGCAACAGCTTGTGCGTTTCGCCCAGGCGTATAGAAAACCGGAATAGCTCTGTTTGACGCTGCTGTCACATCAACATTGGAAGGCATCCCCCTGCATACGCCCACGAATGAAAGTGCCGGCATTGATGCAAACACGTTTTCTGTCACTTGATCAAGCTCAGTAATCAACCCCGTCGCATTTGACTCTTGTAATAGCTGAATCAATTCTTCTTCTCTATATGCCCGGCCGTTTTCTTTCCAAGACTGATAAACAACGGAACCGAACAATTTTTCAAGCTCTTTTCGTCCTTCTTCGTTATACGGTGCTGTAATCAAAACCGTCATGATGCAAAACATCCTTTTCATCGTTATTTTTCACAAAAAAAATCTCTCTCCAAAGATGGAAAGAGATTCATGTATAGGCGCACTCTGCCACAGACAGAAGCCGGTATAAACCTTACTTTCCTATCTTTCAAGCTGACGCTTGCTGGAATTGGCACAATAATGTTGCCGAGGTTTCATAGGGCCAGTCCCTCCACCTCTCTTGATAGAAAATGTTTTGTATGTAATTTTCAGAATTAAGAATACGTTAATCATAAAGAAGACCCAGATTGATGTCAATGTCTTTTTTTCAGAATTGACGTTATCATTCGAAATGTTATAATTCTTACAATATATCTAACTAGGGAGAGGAACTGGGCTATGAAATCGTTTGCCACTCAACAAAACGGCATTTTTAAATCCGTTTGCTCACTGGACTGCCCGGACCAGTGCGGATTACTGGTACATAAAAAAGACGGGAAAATTGTGAAAGTGCAGGGTGATCCTGATCATCCCGTGACAGCCGGAAATATATGCAACAAAGTACGAAATATGGCTGAGCGCATCTATGATGAGAAGCGGCTGACGACTCCGCTGAAACGGATAGGTATGAAGGGCGAGGCAGAGTTTAAACCAATTTCTTGGGAAGAAGCGATTGACACCATCACATCTCGCTGGAAACAGCTGATTGCTGAAGAAGGAGCTGAAAGCATATTGCCTTACAGCTTTTACGGCAATATGGGAAAATTAACGGCTGAAGGAATGGACCGCCGCTTCTTTTACCGTCTGGGCTCAAGCCAGCTTGAGCGGACGATTTGCAGCAAAGCCGGTTCAGAAGGCTATAAATATACCATGGGTGTGAGTGCTGGAATCGATCCTGAAGAAACGATTCATACAAAACTGTTTATCTTTTGGGGAATTAACGCAGTCAGCACAAACATGCATCAAATTACAATCGCACAAAAAGCACGGAAAAAAGGCGCAAAAATTGTTGTAATTGATGTGCATAAAAATCAGACAGGACGACTCGCAGATTGGTTTATTCCTATAAAACCCGGTACCGACAGCGCGCTTGCCCTTGGAATCATGCACATATTATTTAAAGAAAACCTTCACGATGAAGCGTTTCTATCAGAATATACAGTCGGCTATGAAGAATTGCGCGAGCATGTGAAACAGTATCATCCAGAAAAGGTATCGCTGATCACTGGTGTCAGTACCGACGATATCTATCAGCTGGCAAAAATGTATGGTGAAACCTCCCCTTCCTTTATCAGAATCGGAAACGGCCTTCAGCATCACGACAACGGTGGGATGATTGTTAGAACGATTGCCTGTCTTCCGGCGATTACCGGTCAATGGATGCATACAGGAGGCGGCGCTATCAAGCATAATAGCGGAATTTTAGAATATAACACCAACGCGCTTCAGCGTCCTGATTTACTGAAAGGCCGCACACCGAGATCGTTTAATATGAACCAGCTGGGCAGAGTCCTTCTGGAAACAGCCCCTCCTGTTCGCTCCCTCTTTATTTATGGGACGAACCCAGCCGTTGTGGCGCCAGAAGCGAACAAAGTCAGACAAGGCCTCCTGCGGGATGACTTGTTCACCGTGGTTCATGATTTGTTTTTGACAGAAACAGCCAAATATGCGGACATTGTACTGCCTGCTACATCTGCTTTTGAAAATACTGATTTTTACACCTCATACTGGCACCATTACATTCAGCTTCAGCAGCCGGTGATTGAGAAATACGGAGAAAGTAAGTCTAATACCGAGGTATTCCGGTTATTGGCTGAGGCAATGGGATTTACGGATCAGGAGCTGAAAGATTCAGATGAAGACTTAATCCGCCAGGCGCTTCACCATCCAGATAATCCTTATTTGGCAGAGATTCGTTATGAATCACTCACTGAACGTTCGTTTATGAAGGCGAAGCGTGAAAAGCCGCTGTTCCCGGGTAAATTGCCGACACCGAGCGGAAAAATAGAATTATATTCAGAAAAAATGAAACAAGCCGGTTTCCCGCCGTTACCGACACATACGCCGCTTGCGCCGGATCAAGAATTCCCGTTTATGTATGTTCCGGGGCCGAATCATAATTTCTTAAATTCAACGTTTTCCAACAATGCAAAGCACGTCAAACTTGAAAAAACACCGAAACTCTTTATCAACACGATAGATGCCGAAGAACACGGCATCACTGATGGTGAAGCTGTACGGATTTGGAACAGCCGAGGTGAGTGTGAACTAACCGCCGCAGTCGGAGAACAAGTGCTGCCCGGTGTTGTCGTCAGCCAAGGATTATGGGCAGATGAACCAGGCAAAAATCAGCTTGTTAACGCCCTGACCCCAGACCGCTTGTCTGATATGGGCGGAGGCGCCACTTTTTTCTCAGGCCGAGTGCAGATTGAGAAAGCATAGAAACCGTCCAGAGCTTGCTCTGGCGGTTTTTTGTGTACACAATCAAAAAAATGAAACCAATGATATGGATTGATCGTATAACATGACGATTACATAATGGAGGCAGACACATGGACGTTTTTTTAGGAATCGGTATTGCATTGGCTGGATATTTTATCGGAGAAGGATTAAAGCATATTAACAACCCAAAAGCTAACGGAAAAAATGACATCATGCTGATTAAAGAACGAGATATTCACTTTTACATCGGGCATTTTTTAGGCATAACCCAAGCGGAGGCGAAACACTTAGCGAAGGATCTCACAGACCTCCCTCATATTGAAATAAACGGAAAAAGATATGTGCAAAAACATATCTTAAAAGAATGGCTATTAACATTAGGAGAGGAACACCAAGCGAAAGATTAATACGAGTTTTACAGGAGAGCGGTTCTTTCAGGCACCGCTCTTCCCCATTCAGCTGTCTTCCAGCCAGTAATAATTCTCAGCAGTATAGATTGGCCACCACCAAAACTTCGCTCCTCGGGAAAGGATAACCGGTCAAACCACAATTCAAATTCATGCACAACTTGATTGATTCTTCGTATGACTCAATACAGAAAGGGCTTTATTATTGTACAGGTAACAACGATTAGTCCAATAAAACGAACTATGATGTTCAGTTTCCATAAAAATAAAAAGCAGGATCGGTAACCTGCTTTTTATGATTTATTTTCAGATTTTTCTTATAACCTGTTTTATTCAGGAAACTGCACATGCCCAGGAACTGTGTATGACTTAGATGTTCCGTTTTCAGGAAGCTTTGGAATCGTGTCTTTTACAACTTTTCCGCGAATGTCAGTGATTCTGACTTTAAGAGAGCCCGTTCCTAAATTGGTGCTGAGGAAATGATTATAGTCCGTTTTCTCCATGTTGATCCACTTTCCGTCTTTGTAGTATTCCATTTTCATAACGGGATACTTGTGATTTCTGACTTGAATTGCTGCCCACCACTGGCTGCTGCCTTCTTTAATCCGGTATGTGAAATTGCCAGTGATTGGCGCTTTGACCACACGCCATTTGATTTTAATTTTTCCATCTTTCATAGCACCGATTTTGCTGAATGCATTTGGTGAAAGATCAAGGGCTCCTGGGGCGCCCTCAGGGTATAGATCGGTAACATAGACGACCGTCTTCCCCTTTGGCCCTTCCACTTCAAGATAAGAGCCGGCAAGAGCAGCTTTCACACCGCCGTAATTAAGGTCCTTTGGGTTAATTGCCGTAATCTCCATGTCGGATGGGATTGGGTCAAGAAGGAAAGCCCCTCCTGAATAGCCTGATCCGGTATAGGTTGCATAGCCTTCGTGCAAGTCGTTATAGGCTGCTGAAGCTTGCGGGCAAAAGCAAAGGATCATCAGCATAACTACGCTAATTACAGCACTCATCTTCTTTTTCATAGACATCCTCCTAATCCAAGCTTTAAATGAGAATCATTATCATTGTAATACTCATCAATGTGGATTAAAAGAGGACATAGATTCATAGATTGATTTATGTCTAATTCACTATTGTATATATATCAAAGGGTGCACTTTATATGACAATGCAATCCTTATGTTCTGATGCACATATGAACCAAAATTCTTATTTCATTCATAATGTCTAAGCTCAAAAAATTCCCATCCCCGCTTCAAATCACAAGCGGGAAATTTTCACTTTACTTTTTGCAACTTGGTCAGAGCAGTAAGTATAATACCTAAAATGAGCACAATTGGAACCCAAATAATGATGTAATGAAAATGCGGCTCTGCAAAAGCTACAATAATAGCCCCGACACAATATAATATGATGGCCAACGCCCTTAACACAGCATCTCTTAAGAATGTTTTATTCTGTTTGGAGAAAAACAACCGGCCGGAAAGATCCTCTAAAAGAGAAGCCAATGTTCCGGTTAAAACAGTTGAAGAAATGCCTGCAATCCCCAGTCGTTTAGCTGCTATTGTTTGTATCCCCATGGCAATACTCAAAAGGATAATAAGGATGTACACGGGAACCAAAGCAGAAGATATTGAAAGACAAGCAAAAACAAATAAAATGAATGCCTCAATTGCCAGCGCTTTTGTTACAGGGGATGGCCAAAATGTTTTCTCTGCCTTTCCAACAATGATCGTGGAAACAATTACTCCCACGATAAAACCGATTAGCGCAGTTAAAGAATGAAAAACAGTGATTTGAAGAGATTTTCCGATCGCTAATCCCAATAAAACGATATTTCCCGTCATATTAGCCGTGAAGACGTGTCCTAGGCTTAAATAACCGATCACATCCACGATTCCCGCTGTTAAACAAAGAAGAGAAAGCAAAGTGTTTCGATATGCTGCAGCAGTCAATGATGTATCAATCCTTTCGTGTTGTTCCAATTGTAATTCTTTTATTTACATCAAGAAAACATATAAAATCCCGGTTTTGTTCAGGAATATAGACTCTATTCTTCCTTTTATCCAACTGTAATAATAATCCATATGCAATTTATTTAAATTTGAAAGGAAGCTGAGTGGCTTTGAAACGATTTTCTTTATTATTTGCCATTTTAAGTTTATTATTGCTTCTCTTGCCTGAAAAAGCTTTAGGCGCCGTCGATTTTCCAAATACTTCGACGAATGGCATCTTAGGCTTTGCCGGAAATGCAAAAAATGAAAAAGGAGTCTCTAAAGCGAGCACAACCGGCGGAAAAAACGGTCAGATCGTCTATATCCAAAGTCTAAGTGATTTAAAAACCCATCTGAGCGGGTCAACACCTAAAATTTTAGTGCTTCAAAATGATCTAACCGCTTCCTCAAAAACAACGGTAACCATTGGTTCAAATAAAACACTGGTCGGTTCTTACGCTAAGAAAACGCTGAAAAATATTTATTTAACAACATCATCTTCATCCGGAAACGTCATCTTTCAAAATCTGACCTTTGAACACAGCCCGCAGATTAACGGAAATAACGATATTCAGCTTTATCTAGATTCAGGCTTCAACTATTGGATCGACCATGTGACATTTTCAGGACACAGCTATAGTGCTGGCGGAAGTGACCTGGACAAGCTGTTGTATATCGGTAAATCAGCTGATTATATCACCATCAGCAACTCAAAATTCGCAAATCATAAGTACGGTTTAATTTTAGGATATCCTGATGATTCCCAGCACCAATATGACGGCTATCCGCACATGACCATTGCCAACAACTATTTTGAGAATTTGTATGTAAGAGGCCCTGGGCTGATGAGGTATGGCTACTTTCATGTCAAAAACAATTACAGCAACAATTTTAACCAAGCGATTACCATCGCGACAAAGGCAAAAATATACTCTGAATACAATTATTTTGGAAAAGGCAGCGAAAAAGGAGGAATCCTTGATGACAAGGGCACCGGATACTTTAAGGATACAGGAAGCTATCCGTCCTTAAACAGGCAATCCTCTCCGTTGACAACATGGAATCCAGGCTCCAATTACAGTTACCGGGTTCAAACTCCGCAGTACACAAAAGAATTTGTCACAAAATATGCCGGATCACAAAGTACAACACTGGTTTTTGGCTATTGACACAAAGAGGGGCTTGCGTAAAATGTCAAGCCCCTCTTTTATGGCTATGTATTGTGTGTCTTGCTTGTGTCTAAAACTCACACATGCGCCATAATGTTGCTTGTTTCCTGAACAAGTTAAACATGCTCTCACGTACCAAATATTTTTTCACCAAAATGTCCATTCAATTTTCTTACATGAATACATGGACCTCTCAATTGCTTTTCTCATTATACAACAAGAGTCATTATTGATTCATCTCGAACAAAAAGAATCCATCTCCAAAATGGATTCTTTTATAATTCTATCATCTATAAACCAGGCCGCCATCAGTTAAAATAGCTTGACCGGTAATGTAATCTGCATCATCTGAAGCTAGAAATGAGACTAAATTGGCCACATCTTCAGGTGTTTGATATCTTTTGAGAGCAATGTCTGAAGAGAATTTTTCAAATGCTTCTCCTGGTTTGAAATCATCGCTATGTTTAACCATTTCTTCATCAATGCGATCCCACATTTTTGTTTTTGCAACACCAGGACAATATGCGTTTACTGTTATTTTATATGTGGCTAACTCTTTAGCAGCTGAATGAGTAAAAGATTTCACAGCATGCTTCGTCGCGGAATATGTTCCTAGCATTTCAAATGATTCGTGCCCTGCTATACTGCATGCGTTAATGATTTTGCCTTTTGTTTCTTGCTTAATGAATTGGTCGGCAGCTGCTTGAGTGCCAAACACAACGCCATTGACATTAACCTTGAACAATTGATTCAGTTGGTCTTCTGTTATTTCTAAAAATGGAGAAACTGCCTCAATGCCAGCATTGTTTACAAACACATCCAAACGACCAAAGGTATCTGCCGCTGCTTTAACTAAATTGAATTGGTCTTCACGCTTGGATACATCCCCTTTTATTCCGATAACATGAAAGCCATTTTCTTTGAAGTCTGAAACAGTTGCATGCAGCAGTTCCTCGTTAATGTCATGCAGAACGACACTAAAACCATCCTTGCACAACCTCTCTGCTATCCCTCTCCCTAAACCGCCTGCGGAACCAGTAACTATTGCTACCTTGGTCATAAAAATTCCCCTTTCGAAATGAGGTTTAGTGACGATATATTTATTTTAACAAATCAGTGTTTTTCCACATCGCTAAACTGCTGTTTCAAAAGAAAGCTTGTATTATATAGTTAATTCAAGTTGAAATCACTACAGGATTGATCCATAATACAGATTTATCTATATGACGTGTGTAAACATGACAACACCATTGGTAACGATATGTACACCGAGCTCTTATCCGTTTTCTTTAGTCATCATGCGCTGTACTACATTGTATTAGGAATACATTAAAGCGGTTCCCAAGAGCTATTATGTCATCGTTATGGTCATACTTCTCAATGTAGTTTCTCTTGCTTAACATACATACCATTGAATTTCGTATGGTGTAATGCCATTTTGGTCTTGATTCCAAAGAATGCGTGATGAAGTCGTTTTTTTAAATGATGAAGAGGAGCTCATCGACCTGGTTCACTTTTTCATCATTCAAATAGAGTTATCCCTATTCAATTCCTTTTTTTATTATCAGATTCTTAATGTTGGTTTTTATTATGTGGTGTAAAAGAGGAGAAAGTCCCCTCTTTTACACTTGTATTTCTCCATAACATAATCTGTCACATAACTCATAGTTACCGCCAGTTTGATACATGCAACGTTGATAACATCGTTGTGGATCATAAGAGATTGTTAGGTGTTGAGGCACATGATAGTTCAGATCGTAAGGCGTATACCAAACTGGATATTGTCTAAACACATCGAACCCTCCATTCGTTCCTCTGGTTTTACTGTATTGTATTTTGCCTCACAGCCAAATGCGTTTGTCCATACGAAATTAGGCTTTCTTTAAAAGAACGCCCCTTTTTGAAAGCAATTAAACACATTGCATTCTAGATAAAAGTCTTCTAATATTGTAATCTCAATCTCTTTCCTAATTATGTTAGAATAGATCAAAAAAAGAACTCGTGGTGTATTTATGCTTGACTCAACTTTTCTCTTGATATTGATGTTTGTACTTTATATTTGTTTTATTCTTTATAGAATTATGAAGCGATTTATATATAAGAAAGAACGAATGGCCATTTATAAGCACCTTGTTATTTTTTGTTTATTTGTTTACTTCTTTGAACTGATAAGTGTTACAATATTTCCTTTACCTATAGATCGCGATTTAATTGCGAACTTGAGGAACGATTCCTATCATCCATTTTTGTATGGAAATAACTTTATCCCGTTTTGCTTCGTGGTAGATATTTATCATCTGGGTTTGCAGTTTTATGTGATAAGATCTCTTGGTGGAAATCTAATTTTACTGCTGCCAGTTGGCTTATTGTTCCCTCTTTTATTTGACAAGTTAAGGAACCTAAAACGAATTTTATTAACTGGTTTTTTTATCTCATTGTTTATAGAACTAACGCAACTTTCGATTTCTATGTATTTAGGAAATTCTTATAGAAGTTTTGACGTTGATGATTTAATCCTTAATACGTCAGGTGCTGCACTAGGATACGGGCTGTTTTGTATTCTTCCGTCGTTATATAAAAAAATTCCGATTCTTTCATAAACATTGAATCACTTTCTGATGAAGACATGTAACTCCCTCAAGCACACAATATGATCGAAAAGGTGTCAATTAATTGTTCAATCAAAAACCATCACTAGCACGAGAAATGATGTTTATTGGAAGATCGCAAGTGAAAGGATATAATTAACATAACTAATCATTTTAAGGTGATACGAAAATGGACAGTATAATGAAATCTCATTTTGAACATCTAGAAGCAAAGGACAAAAATCTGCAATTAGAAGCCTTTCAGAATATTATTAACGCCACAAAAGAGAAAGTAGACTGGGCTTATGAAGTGTGGGACCAATTAATAGGATGGCTGACCGATCCGGATAACCACAGGCGAGCGAGAGCAGCACAGTTTCTTGCTGGTTTAGCAATCAGTGATCCGGATAAACGGATGCTGCGCGACTTTCCAACATTATGGGAAGTGACCAAGGATTCAAAATTTGTAACTGCTCGGCATAGTTTACAATCAATTTGGAAGGTTGGCTTAGCTGGGCCAAAACAAAAAGAAATGGTGCTTACTCATATTATTGATCGCTTTAAAAATGGAATAAACGAAAAACATCATACATTGATTCGCTACGATATGATTGTAGGATTAAAAAAATTATACGATGAAGACAAAGATGAGTACATTAGGGAAATAGCAATGGAATTGATTGAGCTCGAGAAAGATAGCAAATATCGAAAGAAATATTTGTCAGTCTGGAAATAACCCTTTTATGCAATGTTCTGCAAACGTTAAAACAGCACTACGTCTTCGTGTGAGTGCTGTTTTTCATGCTATATTTATTACTCTTCAAATTGTTATATATGGTTTGGAGAGCTTTTTATGAAATGATCATATGTGGGGGATGCCAACTGTTATAACCTTTTAAATTTTTTAATTATTGTTTTTGGAGGATCAGATTCTTTAAGAGTGTTGAACCACACCTTCATTTTTTTACCTGTCACAAGGTCTTCTTTGTTTTCAATTTGACTTAATCCCAATATCACAACATGACTTTTATATTTTTTTATTAGTCTATCTTGAGACAATTGAAAGTCTTCTTTATCAGGAGTATGTTTGCCCTCAAGAAATATGGCTGACTTTTCATCCTTAATAAGGATAAAACCAACAAGGTTCTGCATCTTTGGCGTTTTTATTTTATTTTCTTCCTTATCATTGCAGCCTGAAATAAAAGCAAAGAACGCTAAGACCAGTATCGCGATTTTATGCATTTATCTCTCCCTTTTTGGTGTATATCTTTATAATAACGTGACACAAAAGTGTTGCACCCGTAACGACAGGACAAATTTATAGATTTGCAGCACAGATGTACACGGTAAACTCCCTTCAATTCAGCTTTCCCTTTCCCTTTCCGTTACACATCATTCCCTAGTGCCTGCACACAAAAAACAATTGAATATTTAGTACATGGTACAATATGATAAATTAACTATTTAGTTGACCAATAGACTCATTTACTAACATCGCATTGTGTCTTTTGTGAAAAGCTTGTAAACTTTTTGGGTAGCCATAAAATAAGGAGAGATTTTTTGTCTAAAAACTTAGCATTTTTTCTTTTCATCTTATGTGTCATCATTGAGAAAGTCACGAAAAATATTGATGTAATAAGCACTGCAGCATCCTTTTGCTCTTTCGTTCTCGTTTTCATTTATTTTAAAGATGAGTTTAAAAAGCTAAAAACAAAAGCACGGATCATTCTGTTTTCATGCTTTTTAGTATTAACAGGAATCGTAGCTTTTATCATTATAGAAGGACAGGTATTCATTAAAAACCACGATTTCTTTAACGGCTGGGAGATCACAGCAGTGATTATTTTATTTGCAGTCCCTTTGATATCTGGTACTGTTTGCTTTAGATTGCTTTACGAGCATTTAAAAGAAATGTAAGTATCTTATGTACAGGGAAGGAGCCAAACTTGCATGTTTTTATTTTACTTGGATAAAAACATGCCTTTATCCTGACATGTACTTATCAATCAGATGTTTTTGAAAGCAGACCTATATGTTGGACGTTTCATCCCTAAACCTAAACTCGCCATTGCAGATTTATCTTTTATACCATGGTTTCTCTTGTAATCTCATTTGATCTGTATGTTTCTCCTTACCAGTCTTCCACTCCACCTTAACAACTACATCATGTCCGATTACTTCATCTTCAGGCATAAAATCAAACGTAGCAATGTGGTCTTCCATTTGTCCTCCGCCTGGCATTTCTTCACCTGTGTACTCTGATAAATCATAATTCTCTCTGTCATCATACTTTTTACCATCTATGTATAATGTAATTTTTTCAACAATGGTTCTTTTCGCTTCTTTCTTATTCCCCTGCCAATATAAATTCAAGAAGTAATTAGGTCCAATCGAAGTTTTATCTGATTTTTCAATGGTAGAAACCCACAATCCGTTCCTGCTGCTTCCCTCATATTTCACTTTGTCTCCTGCTATCATAGCAAAGAACGTTACTAAACAAATCAATAATGGAGCTGTAATGATTAGTACTTTTTTGATTTTATGCTTGCTTCTCATGTTTTCCCTCGCTTTCTTCATTTTAATTAGTAGAATAAATGATCAAAATGTTACTTGAAAATGAAAAAGAGCTGCTGTTCAAGCAGCCCAATAATTATCTTTTCAAATTTTTCAGCTATATTAGACTTTCTTGGTGGTTCTCAGCTCATATGATTCGCAACGCAGCTATATCTGCCTTAAGACTGATCAGGTGTTGATTATCTGCCTGTTAACCCAAATGGAAACAACATTCAAACAGCTTTAATGCTCAAGCTCCTATGTAGGTCACTATATTGTCTAATTAACCTTTTCTAACTGAATGTAAAGGTTTGTTTTAATTGGCGTCCTTCTTTTCCTTTTTGTGTCCAAATAATAACAACCTCCAATTCAGATGCCTTTTCAGCCACCATAAAATGTGTAAACTTCAGCGGGGTACCATCGTTTAAACTTTCGGCTAAGCTTATTAAATCCTCCTTCTGTCTCACACAATTTTCGTTGGGACAGCCAAAAAGTGAAAACCTCGTGGTTGAATCAGGATCATTTCTATACAATTGTACATCTACTGTAGCTGCGGCTTCCCCTATGTTTTTGATGTCCATTGAATAGACGTGATATTCCCCCTTTTTTGGACTCGCTAATTCCTTTGCATTTTTTGCTTCGGTTATCTCGACTGACCATTGCTCTGTTTTTTGTTTAATTGGCAACTCTGTAAATGTCAGGGCTTGAGTCTTTGTTTGAACAAAAATCAATGCAAATATTAAAACACATAAGGAAAGTAAGTGCTTCTTCACTTCGTATCTCCTTCTTTCTTTTTCATTAGCTTACCCAATATAAGTTTCCGGTATCTTTAATTTTGAACGCATAATAAAAAGCCCTCCCTTATGCTTCGAATAATTTCAGGCAATTCAGCTGAACATGTTCTATTTCTATTATGTTATGGTTTCGAAACCTTTTTGTGATATTTGAATATTGATCAAGAGCTTGTACGTGTTAAGATCAATTACATTCACAATAAATAGCGATATCAGTATAATGAATGTTGATTGATTGACTTAGAAACAGAACATAAATTCTAGAAGGTGAAATGGAATTGAAGAAAGCAATGTTAGGCTTTAGTCTATTAGCTTTGAGTTTTTCGTTGGCAGCCTGCGGATTAAATGATACTGCTGAAAAAAGCAATTCAGATCTTAAACAGCCAGTTGCCAAGAATTCTCAACCTGAAGCAAAAAAAGGCTTGGTGGATGCTGTGTTAGAAAGGCCTGTTGACGGAGATACGATCAAAGTTAGCTATAACGGCAATATTGACACAGTTCGCTACTTGCTCATTGATACTCCAGAGACTAAAAAGCCAAATTCATGTGTTCAGCCATATGGCGAGGATGCATCTAAACGAAACAAAGAATTGGTTAGTGGCGGCAAGCTGCAATTAGAATTTGATAAAGGAGAGCGCAGAGATAAATTCGGAAGGCTGTTAGCTTACGTTTATGTCGATGGCAAGTCTGTTCAAGAAACACTGTTAAAAGAAGGATTAGCCAGAGTAGCATATGTTTATGAGCCAAATACGAAATACATAAACCAGTTTAGAAAAGATGAACAGGAGGCACAAACGAAAAAACGTTCTATTTGGAGTAAAAACGGTTATGTGAATGCCAGAGGATTTAAAGGCTGTGTTAAGCAGCACTCCACTGAAAAACACAAGTGAAAAAAGGATATAGTTCGTGATAGACACCCTTTTGAATGAATATAATGCAATAAATCAAAAAAGAGGGTGCCTTACATAAATGAATGCTCTACTAAAGAACGAAGACATGATTGCGATTATTAGAAATGGTCTTAACTCATCACAGTACCCAAAGCACATTATTATCGTTGGCGCCGGGTTGGCTGGGCTTGTTTCTGCATCTTTACTGAAGAACGCAGGACATAAAGTGACGATTCTGGAAGCGAGTGATAGAGTCGGGGGCAGAGTTTGCACGTTGCGATCTCCCTTCAGTGCCGGGCTGTATTTCAATGTTGGACCAATGCGCATTCCGGAGATCCATACTCTAACCTGGGAATATATAAAAAAATTCAGCCTGCCAACCAATGTATTTTTGAACAGAACTCCAATGGACATCATTTACGCCAATGGCATTCAAACACGTCTTCATCATTTTGAAAGCAATACGGGTATCTTAAGATACCCAGTTGCAGAAAATGAACAAGGAAAAACGGCCGAAGAGCTGATGCTTTCTGTATTGCAGCCTATCCTCAATTTTATTTCTGTAGATCCCGCGAGAAATTGGCGGGTTGTTGAAGCACAGTACAGGAACCATTCGTTAGCATCTTACTTGAATACTTATTTTTCAAACGGTGCAATCGATATGATCGGCGTACTGTTGGATATGGAAGCATATATGGGTATGTCCCTTGTTGAAGTGTTACGGGAATCCATCTTCTATACGTCGCCAACTCGCTTCTATGAAATAACAGGCGGCATGGATCGGCTTCCTCAAGCATTTCTTCCCCAATTAAAAGAACATATTGTCTTCCATCATAAAATGGTGAAAATATCTCAAAATCAAAACAATGTTACGATCAACTGCATTCATCAACAGACAGCAAACCATTTGGAAGTGACAGGCGATCTCGCTATCATAACCATTCCATTTTCAACATTGCGTTTTGTCCAAGTCGAACCATATGATTCATTTTCTTATTATAAACGGCGGGCCATTCGTGAACTCAACTATATTGCTGCAACAAAAATCGGAATAGAGTTTAAGAGTCGTTTTTGGGAAAAAGCTGGGCAGCGCGGCGGCAAATCGATCACTGATCTTCCGATAAGATTTTCATATTATCCCAGCATTGACATTGGCTCGAATGGTCATGCTGTTATTGTAGCGAGTTATACATGGGCGGATGAGGCGCTGATATGGGACAGTCTTTCAGAGGGAGAGCGCCTCCGCTATACTTTAATGAATTTATCAGAAATATATGGTGATATAGTGTGGTCAGAATTTGTGACCGGCGCTTCTTTTAGCTGGACCCTCAACCCTTATTCAGCTGGAGGATTCACAGCTTTTGAACCAGGACAGGAATTACAGCTGTATCCATATATCCCTACCCCTGAAGGGAAAATACATTTCGCTGGAGAACACGCCTCACTTACTCATGGATGGATGCAAGGAGCGATTGAATCCGGAATACGAACGGCGTATGGAGTGAATCATATCACTTAAATCCTCCGTTTTTTATATTCCTTTTATCGACTCCTTTATTTAGATATGATATTGCTTTTTAATGACGGACATTGATGTTGTTGAATACTAGAGAAACAGCAATTAGATAGTATAGCTACTAATTTAAAAAAACCCTTCACATGACTGTGAGGGGTTTTTTGTGCGTAGACAATACTTCCGATTTGATCGTAAATCAAGAGTTTGAACGGTTACCAAATCAGCATGATTTATTGCTTACCGCCAATAGTCAGTACATTCGTAGTTACATTAGCACTGCCATTACTTTGATATCCCTCTACCGTAAGCGCGGTTTCATACAATTTACCCATTGGCATTCCTAAGCTTTCCCACTTCTTGAAGTGTTCGCTGACAGATACGGTTCCGCTCGTGCGTTTTGTCTGTCGGACACTCCAATATTGTTTAAAAGTCGCGATGCCTATAATGGAGGGTTGGTTGATGCGAGTGGTCTCATAAATGTCATATGTCCCTCCATCAACAGTAATAGTACCCTTTGGTATTCCGGTCTGTCTATAGGTGCCCCAATTATCGACGATATAATATTCTACGAGTGGATCTTTCGTCCATCCATAAACACATAGATAAGAATTTCCTCCCGGATTGAAGGTTGCGTTGTAACGAATTGATATGTTTCCAAGTTGTGAGTGAGTCTTGGTTGTATCGAATTTCTTGCCTTTTCTAAATAAAGCATTCCCAATGTTACTCCACTGGGCACTAAACGCGCCGCCGCTATTGAGCGTCATACTTGTGTTCCCATAATCCTTCCACAATTCATAGTCATAGCCATCTTGGGAGCCAGTTTGATTTGAGGTGATTGTAGTTGCCGCCTGTGCGGACCATGCAGGTAATGTCAGCAATAGACTAAATAAAACCGCTAAAAAAAACTTCATTCTTTTTTGTTTCATTTGGTATACCTCCTGTTTGATTAGATTGTATTTGAGTCTTACCGTAATGTTTGTCCCTCACCACCTTTTAAAAGAAAGCAGCATAGTAGCTATAATATTCTTCCTGCAGCTATCCCCCTAAAAATTTAGCTTGGTAATGTAATAGCTTTGTGTTTTTTGATTATCAATAGAATTGCACTAAAGATTCTTTGATACCGCTTTCAATTTTGTTAACAGATATATAAACCCAACTTCTATGATGCAGCTGTAGTTATGTGATTAAAGGGGCTTATGATCATGATGAGTCGTTAATTGTTCTTTCATTGATCTCCTGGAAAAAATAAACGCTTACCGGCCCTCACTAATCATTAGTTTGTTCGAAAGCTCTTCAAAGCTGTATTGAGATCCTTAGTGTGAGTGTAAATTTTCTTATATAAATCGAATAGCGTTTTATATTGTTGAACATTTTGTTCCTTGGGATAAAATGTAGAAGCCTTGTGAATAAACTGCTCTGCACAATCTTCAAGGGATTCAAACCACCCACTTCCAAAGGCAGCTAGCATAGCAGCCCCCATGGCTGGGCCTTGTTCATTTTCTAACTTAATCACGCTCGCATTGAAAATATCAGCTTGCATTTGCAGCCACGTTTCATTTTTAGCTCCCCCACCAATAGAAATAACAGTATTTACTGATTTTCCGGCTTCGCGGAATAGCTCAATTGATTCATGTAAAGAGAATGTGATGCCTTCCATTATTGCCCTCAAAAAATGCTCTCTTTTGTGGGCTCCATCCATTCCGATCAAGCTTCCCCGAATAGAAGAATCAGCATGTGGCGTTCTTTCACCAACCAAATAAGGAGTGTATAGCAGTCCATTGGCTCCTATCGGAATAGATTCCACTCCCTGCAATAATTGCTCAAACGATTCGTTTGGTGCAAACGTTCTTTTAAACCAGTCCAAGCTGTACCCTGCAGCGAGTGTGACTCCCATTGTATAAAAAGAATCCTTTTTTCCATGATTAAAAAAGTGCACTTTCCCTTTAAAGTCTCTTTCTTTGTCTTCTTCGTGGGAAAGTATGACCCCTGACGTCCCAATACTGCATAGTGTTTTTTCGGAAGAAAGAATACCCGCTCCAATAGCACCGCAAGCATTATCAGCTCCCCCGGCGTATACTTTTGTTTTTTCCAATAGCCCTGTCTCCGCCGCAACGTGAGGAAGCAGCGATCCTACACAATCATGAGATTCAACAAGCGGAGGACAAATATCTGCAGAAATACCAAATCGATTGCAAATATCATCGCTCCACTCCTTGCGAGTAATATGTAAAAGCAACGTTCCTGCTGCATCGGAGTATTCGGTGTGAATGGCACCAGTCATACGAAATCTCACATAGTCTTTGGGAAGCAAAAAAACAGCTGTTCTTTTAAAAAGTTCAGGCTCATGTTCCTTCACCCATAAAATTTTAGGTAATGTAAACCCTTCTAAAACTCGGTTTTTTGTGATATCAAGCAGATGATCGCCAAAATTTTCAGTCATCCAAATACATTGAGGCGTCGTTCTGGTGTCATTCCAAAGAATTGCATGACGCAACACCTTTAAGTCTTGGTCAAGCAGGACTAACCCATGCATTTGTCCTGAATAGCTTATCCCGTCAATATCCTTGGCTTGAACGTTGGATATGGAAACCAATTCAGCCAATGCATCAATTGTTTGCTGCACCCAGTCTTCGGGATTTTGCTCACTATACCCTGCCTTCTCTTGAATGAGCGGATAACTCTTCGACGTTTCTGCACAAACCTTGCCGTTTTGATTGACTAAAATTGTTTTAACAGCACTCGTTCCAAGATCTACTCCAATGACATACTTCATTTTTTCACCCCTTACCCTTATAAAAACCACTCACTTAAAATAAAGCCCAATTATAGAAAGTACCCGTCATAACAATAAGCAAAAGGTAAGAAATCATGACGGGCAGCCTCAGGTAACTTGGGTATCAAACCTTTTTATCGTGATTCTCTTTATCTGTTATACTTCTAAAATGTATTGGTTCAATATAGCTTTTAATCGCTCCTGTCTTCCTGATTCGTTTTGAATTGATTTATTATTAAGCGCATATTGCTCAAGAGTATGGAAATTAGCTCTTCCTTCTGTAATTTCAAGACCAATTCCTTCAGTAAAGCTGCGATAACGATGTTGAATCACATCATCAAACACACGATCTTCGATCAATTTATGGGCTACTCTCAATCCTCTTGCAAATGCATCCATCCCCGCAACATGGGAATATATTAGATCATCAGGCTCAAAAGAAGCTCTTCTAACTTTCGCGTCGAAGTTTAATCCGCCGCTTCCAAGGCCGCCATTTTGCAGGATTTCGTACATTGCTAATGTCGTAGAATATAAATCTGTTGGAAATTCATCTGTATCCCAGCCTAAAAGAGGATCACCCTGATTCGCGTCAACAGAGCCAAGAAGACCGTGTACTCTTGCCATCCGTAATTCATGTTCAAATGTATGCCCGGCTAATGTGGCATGATTGGCTTCGAGATTTAATTTAAAATGATTGTCTAAGCCATATTGCTTTAAAAAGGCAATGGTTGTTGCTGCATCTGTATCATATTGATGAGTGGTCGGCTCTTTTGGTTTTGGTTCAATCAACAACTGTCCTGTATATCCGATTTCCTTCGCATAATCCACTGCCATATGCATAAATCTCGCCAAATTATCAAGTTCCAATTTTAAATCGGTATTTAACAATGTGTCATATCCTTCACGGCCGCCCCAAAATACATAGTTCTCGGCGCCAAGCTCTTTTGCTGTTTCTAACCCTTTTTTTACTTGTGCTGCAGCATACGCAAACACATCTGCATTGCAGGAAGTTGCGGCACCATGGACAAAACGGGGATTCGTAAACATGTTTGCAGTATTCCATAATAGCTTAACGTTGCTATTGCTCATGTAATCTTTAATCATGCCCACGATGATATCTAAATTTTGATTTGTTTCTTTTAACGTATTTCCTTCTGGTGCAACATCTCGGTCATGAAAAGCAAAAAATGGTGCATCCAGTTTTTCAAACATCTCAAAAGCTGCTTCTACTCTCGCCTTCGCCAGATCCATTCCTTTATAGTGATCCCATGGTCTTTGCATCGTAGCTGCCCCAAAAACGTCTGTGCCGTCAGCGGTAAATGTGTGCCAATAGGCAATAGAAAATCGCAAATGCTCTTTCATCGTTTTTCCGCCGATTACTTCTTCAGAATTATAATATTTAAATGCTAAAGGATTAGTGGAATCTTTCCCTTCGTAAACCACTTTGTTTACGCTTCCAAAATAGTTGACTGAACTAGAATGAGTTTGAGCCATCTTATTTCCCCCTTAAAAATAAATTCAAAACATGATCATACAATTCAGCATTTTTATTTCATAATGTAAGTAAGTTGCATATTAGTTTGTTGCTCGAACAAACTAACTTATTTTAATTTTATATAACCTCATCAGTATTTTCAATATTTTTTTAAGTTTTTCATGAACACATTAGATATAATAAAGGTAAATTAGCTATGTACTATGTCTCATACTGAAACCGAAAACATGTAACTTAATATAAAGTTTATACTATTGGAGTGGATGAAGTGGATATCGCTGATCAAACCTTTGTCAAAAAAGTAAATCAAAAGCTATTATTAAAAGAAATTCTTAAGAATTCACCTATTTCAAGAGCAAAATTATCTGAAATGACTGGATTAAATAAATCAACTGTCTCATCACAGGTAAACACCCTGATGAAAGAAAATCTTGTATTTGAAATCGGTCAAGGACAATCAAGTGGCGGAAGAAGACCTGTCATGCTTGTTTTTAATAAAAAGGCGGGATACTCCATAGGAATAGATGTTGGTGTGGATTATATTAATGGCATTTTAACAGACCTTGAAGGAACGATCGTTCTTGATCAACACCACCATTTGGAATCGAATTCTCCAGAAATAACCAAAGATATTTTAATTGATATGATTCATCACTTTATTACGCATATGCCACAATCTCCGTACAGGCTTATTGGTATAGGCATATGCGTGCCTGGACTAATTGATAAAAATCAAAAAATTGTTTTCACTCCGAACTCCAACTGGAGAGATATTGACTTAAAATCTTTCATACAAGAGAAGTTCAATGTGCCCGTTTTTATTGAAAATGAGGCAAATGCCGGCGCATATGGAGAAAAAGTATTTGGTGCTGCAAAAAATCACGATAACATTATATATGCAAGTATCAGTACAGGGATAGGGATTGGTGTTATTATCAATAATGATTTATATAGAGGGATAAGCGGATTCTCCGGAGAAATGGGACATATGACAATAGACTTTAATGGTCCTAAATGCAGTTGCGGAAACCGGGGTTGCTGGGAATTGTATGCTTCAGAGAAGGCTTTATTAAAATCTCTTCAGACTAAAGAGAAAAAAGTGTCCTATCAAGAGATCATAGACCTCGCCCATCTGAATGATATCGGCACTTTAAATGCATTACAGACTTTTGGATTTTATTTAGGAGTAGGCCTTACCAATATTCTAAATACATTCAATCCACAAGCCATCATTTTAAGAAACAGCATAATTGAATCGCATCCTATGGTACTAAATTCAATTAGAAGCGAAGTGTCGTCCAGGGTTTATTCCCAATTAGGCAATAGCTATGAATTATTGCCTTCTTTCTTAGGAAAAAATGCACCAGCATTAGGAATGTCCTCCATTGTTATTGATCATTTTCTAGATATGATTACAATGTAATTTATGATTAAAATGTCAAATCCCTATGTTCTAGCTCATCTTTAGATGAGCTCTTTTGTTTTGTTATTTTAAAGCTGAATAGGAGTATTTCTGAAGGATATTTGCATATGACACCTTCTAATATGAAAAAAGGAGTTCTCAAATAGAAGTCTCCTTTTTTCATGCAAAAATTATTTTTCTTTATAGCGAAAATATCTAAAGTCGGCCGGAATATGATTACCACTGGTATCTTGACATTGCATCCCTACAAAGGCTCCTGTGAAGAACCCTCCCCCACGGATGTAGTCATCAGATAATTTTTTCGATTCCAATGCAATGTCAATTTTGTGCCAATCTTCGTTGTTAAAAGAATAGAAATAATAATACTTTTCCTTTTCAATATTTACTCTTAAATATACATACTTTACTTCTCGAGGAATAGCAATTTTATTTTTTAATGGTTGTGAAAAAGAAAAGTTATCACATATTGTTAATTCAAGAATACGGCCAAGTTCTTCATCATGCGTAACTTGAAGAGCCGTCCAGTTCTCTGTATTGTAATAGTTCACCAATCCAGCGGCTTGTTGAAAATTCTCCGGATAAAACTCTACAGCAGTTTCCGCTTCAAAATGGAGACTCTGCCAACGTCTGGCTACAAATGCCTGAGTAAATGTCGAGGTTAATGATTCATGACCGTATAATCGTAAATGATTTGGCACCTGAGTCAATGAACCTAATTCATTCGTAAAAGGAATCCTTAAAGTTTGAAAATTTATATTTAATGTTGAATCCTCAAATTCATCAACTTCCGGGTACGTTGCTTCAAACATTGTTTCGGGTATAGAAGGTGCTTCTACCTCCAAGCTTCCTTCTTTTCCACCTACTACATAAGGCCATTCATCTCTCCAATAGAGTTTTTGAATAGCAGTTTCTCTGCCTAAAGGACAATATCCTCTCTGCTGATAAATTGAATCATCGTCAGGATGAATAGGACGTCCCGTTAAATGAGCTAAATACCACTCACCTGTATGTGTTTGAACAATGGATGCATGACCACATTTTTGCAATGGATTTCCAGGATCATGCCATGACGTTAAGATTGGATTATCGGGATGAACTTCATATGGACCTTCAATATTTGTAGAGCGGGCCATTGTTGCAGCGTGTTCAAACCGTGTTCCTCCTTCTGCAGTTAATAAATAATAATAGTTCCCAATATGATAAAGGTGCGGAGCTTCTGTTAGTTTTCTATCGGTTCCTTTAAAAATAACTTTCGGTTTACCAATTAATTTTTTCTCCTCATCAGAATATTCCTGTATAACAATTCCTCCAAATGAATGCCGGTCAATTCGCTGATCCCATAACATATTTAATAAATATTTTTTTCCATCCGTATCATGGAACAAAGAAGCATCAAATCCTGAGCTATTTAATTTGATTGGGTCCCCCCAATCACCATTGACCGTTTCACAAGTAACTAAATAATTATGACAATCTTTCCATGCGCCATCTACTACCTTAACATCCGTATAGATCAGCCAAAACTTTCCGTCACTATAACTTAAACATGGCGCCCAAACCCCGCCTGAATTAGGGTTCCCTTTCATGTCTAATTGTGAAACTCTCTGTAACGGATGTGCGACTAAACGCCAATTCACTAAATCTTTTGAATGGTGTATCTGGACACCTGGAAACCACTCAAATGTAGAGACAGCGATATAATAATCCTCTCCTACCTTACAGATACTTGGATCGGGATTGAATCCTTTAAGTACTGGATTAATAATCTTCATTTGAACTCCTCCTCAGCCATTTTCTTATTTAAGCCTTGAATTCCTCGATATTATCCAAATAAACTTTATCTCTATTCTCTAATTCTCGTACCATTTTTTTGTATTTCTCTTCATCTAAATTATAGAAATTAATATCAATCATGGCTAGAACCAGCAAGAATACTGGAATGATAGTTGCTGTAATTAAAATTCCCGTTAATGCCTCCGGGGTTTGTGTTTGATTTGCCACGTATCCAAACTTATCTAGAACCAATCCAGGAACAATCCCTCCCAATGCCATACCGAATTTAAAGAAAAATCCGATAATAGCATAAATGAGCCCACCCATTCTTTTCCCAGTCCTATACTCTCCATATTCTATTGTTTCAGGAATGAGCGCCCACATATATCCCCCGGCGGTGATACTTCCAGCAGCAGCAATTAATCGAAAGAAGAGGATAAGATATACATTACTTGACGGAACAAATAGTAAAGCTAAGAGGCCGATAATATTCAGTAATAATGCATAGTTTAGTAGTTTTTTCTTTCCCAATAATTGGTGAAGCCTTGGAATAAACGGTAAAATGACCAAAGCAGGCAAACTTCCAATCAAACCGTACCACTTCACTAAATCCTCTCTTCCTAAGTTATATGTCACGTAATAGATGCCAACTGAATTACTTATTGAATTCACTCCAAAAATAATAATAAAGAAAATGCTTAATACAACAAGTGGACGATTCACATGAAATTGCTCAAATATATCCGATAATTTAATTTTCTCCTCAGACTTTTGAAGAGTGACACGCTCTTTTGTGCTTTTAAAACAAAAGATTAAAAGGCACCCGCCTATCATTCCCAAAATACCCATGGTTAGCTGCCAGCCAAGAGATTCGTTGCCGGAAGTATCGCTTAAATAAGCAGCCAATAAGGGAACAAAAAATGCAACGACAAGTCCCCCAAGATTTGCAAATAACATACGAACAGATGTTATACTAACAACTTCTTGATTATTTCTGGTCATTGCAGAAGTTAACGCGCCATATGGAACGTTTATGGTTGTGTATGTAAGCGACAAGCCAACATAGGTAACATAGGCATATATTAATTTCCCCATATCTGAGAAATCTGGAGTTGTAAAACAGAGTATTGCAAGTACTACAAATGGGAAAGCTCCAAATAAAAGATACGGTCGAAAGCGTCCAAATTTGCTATTTGTTCTGTCTACTATTGTTCCAATAAAAGGATCAGCGAGAGCGTCAATGATTCTAACCACTAAGAACATGGTGCCGGCTGCTGCAGCCGATAAACCAAATACATCGGTGTAGAAGAACAAAAGATAAGTAGACACCGTTGCATAAATTAAATTACATGCAAAATCTCCAGAAGCATAACCAACTTTTTCAGTCATGCTAATCTTCCTTAAATTTTCACTGATCATGACTTTTCCTCCCTTTTCGATCCTTAAATAAGGAACAGTATGAAATGGTTTAAAAATTTCTCAATCACATCGGCCGGAAAGTGTTTTATTAAAGCGCTTTCAAAAAAAAAAAAAAAAAACAAAGTGGTTTAATTTCAAAGAGCATTTTTCATCGTACAAAATGGTCTGTATCAGCAAGCAATAAATCATTTTTTCGTAATATCTCGTATACTGGGAAAGAATTTAAAGATTCACTCTTTCGTGTTATATATTGTTTAGCTCCAATTGGATCGAGCCTCTCATTCCCCCCCTTTATACTTAGTTTTCTTATGAAACTAAACAAGCACCCTTCATTAGTTTGTTGATTGGACAAACTAACTTGACTTCATATTATATAATCCTATTCACTTTTTCAATGCTTTTTCAGAAAATTTAAATCACCCTGCAGCAAATGTTGATGATCGCCTTCTTTTTTTTATACACTCAGTTTCTCAAATATCCTGATGATTCTCTTCAAAAAAACCTGACAAAGTAATGATCGTACCTCATACCATTTTGTTTAATATCTAAAAAGCCTGTAAAATTTTGAATCTAAACCTTACTTTGAATAAAAATATTATTTTATTCCTGCAATTTTCCATGGTAGTCCTAAAAAAAGCAGTCTATTCAGATCTGCTCCTTTACGTTCTCTTTTTTAAACTTTTTGTTTAGCTTGAAACTAATGAAGACATTGATAATCGCAGCTGGAACATATAAAATTCCTGATCCCATTATTCCTAACGCAGTACTTGAACCTACTATAAAAGCCTGTATTTCTCTATTTCTTGACTTCAAACTAAGTAACACTAGAATACCCGCTAATACCCCTATAAACCGAGCAATGCCTGGAATAAAGAAATCGGTTAGGATTCCAAATATTTGTCCAATCATTGATAACACAATTCCCATAAAACTGGATAACACAACTAATATTTTGATGGCTTTTCACCCCTTTTTAAATCCGTTTCCATTATTAAACCGCTTTTGATATAGGTCTACAAGTATAGCAGCCCACTCTACAAATCCTCTCAGCTGCTATGCTTTTTGACTCACCATCCTCTTTCCACTCTATTCCAATACCAAATAAATACTCCTTACCCTCAACAAAGGCGATTAGATTTATTCAAAAGCCTCTGTAAAGAGCGGTGTATTCTTACTTGAATGCCGGAGATGTGGAATGGAAAAGAGCATTTAACTTAATACTCTTTAAGAATCTCACAGTCCATTTCCGTAAACTTATATTATTTACTTTTCCTGTTTAAGTTCTTTCTTTTTATTCCTTTTGTAACCTGCATAAGAGCCGCCAAAAATAGCTATAAACATGGCAATCCAAATAAAAATGTTCAAGTTAACCCCCCCCAATTTTAAATAAAACACTTCTTTTATCATGACCCCTTTGCCTCTCCCACTAAAAGCTCATATCGTGTTATGGTTTAATAAAACTTCCTAGGAGTGGTTCTTTGCTTAAAGCTTCAAAAATTTTGATCTCATGTGTAGCTTTAATCCTATGCGTGTATTCTTTATATCATCAAAGTGCATTCCTCTTGTTTTCTCTCCAAGTATTGGTTGCACTTCTCTTTGTTTTAATGGGAGTGGAGACACTTTCAAAGAAACAAATAAGGTCTGCGTATTTGTTGTTCGGATCAGCGGCTTTTATACTTGTTGTGAACGTTGTGAAATACATGATTTAAATTGTAGATAAACTACTTCTGCAGGCATATGGAATCCCAGAACCAATAAATTAACGCAGCAGCAATGCTCATTATGTAATAATGTAAGCTCCTGAACACTGTAAGAGCACTAGGCGGATAATCAATAAACCAGAACACGAACACAGCTAGAAGAGCTACTGCAGTATAAATTAAAAAATAGATCAAACTGAACTTTCTGGGATTTCTTCTTAGTAATAATTGTAAAGGAAAAGCAAATATTAAGTAAGTGATAAAAGAGTAGAATGCAATGATACCTATTGTGATTAATGCGATCGCCATAAAATCTGAATAAACAAAGATATACAAGCCAAAGACTAGACCATATGACAAACTTGAGAATACCAGCGTATAAACATAACTGTTTAACGTCTTTTGATTGAGGCTCAATTCAGCACCCCCTACCATGTATCCTTTTTAACCGTGATTGAATTGTTCAACATCTTCATTGATTTTCACGTCATATTAAAAATTAGACTCCGAATAACAAAGTTCCACCTATAAACCAAAAGAAAGGGAATAGAAACAAAACTGAATTTAAGATGATTCCCCATATAGCCCACCGTTTATTTGTCTTTATTGAAACTAATGCCATCATTATCCCTATAGGTGAGAGTAATAAAGGGAACAATACCGGCATTCCTTGCCACGCCATTGATATAATCCCAGTCAAAAAATTAAGTATTAATATAGCTGAAATAATTGGAAAAGCAAATGAAAATATGACTGCAGCTTTTTTAAAATTCATATTAAAATAAATCTCCGTTCTCTTTAAAATCGTAGTTTTATTAAGGACGTCATTGGCTCTGTGCTATTGCTTCAAACATCAGGGTCATTAATAATTTCAATAGTTGCTTCAGATAACAATGAAATTAATATTGAGCAAACAACTATTAAAGTTTAAAAAAGATCGGCAGATGCATGAACATCTAACCGATCGGCAATAGTATAGCTTCCTCTAAGTAGCTTCACAGTATATGATTCTGAAACTTCCACACTCAAACACTCTGTGTCCTCCCGGTTCGTTACAGTTTCCTTCGTTGATACAGTAAAGCTGGTGATGGCTTATCGGATATACTCATCGCTTTTACCGGTATAGTCATAACTATTGGCAGCTATTAAAACCTCAGCGGTAAACACTGTGCCAGATGCGGTGGAAATTTTCTGATGAAGCCTCATATTCTTGTCCATTGGGGTTAAGTTTGATCGTTGGAGGTTAATATCATTGCATTAGGTTTACATCAATTACATTATAAAAGGCATTAGAGGTATCCGCAACGTCCCACACCCCTAGAATGACATGATAACCACTGCGATCAGTTGGTACATAAATTTTATGAGAAAGATTAGTATCTGCCTTTGAACCATCGTGATCTACTGTTCCAATTAATTCAAACTCATCTCTTGTTAATGGTTTGTTTGGATTCCAATCTTTCTTGGTTATATAATAGTGCCACTTTGATGTAGCGTGAGGAGCAGTATATTGCCAAGTAAAGGTGTTTAGTCCTCCATGCATGTTTTGTTTTACCCAATGATCTGCAGTCTGCCTGTCTAGCCCAAAGTCAATTTGACCAGAGCCTCCATTTGCAGATGCAATTTTTCCATCTGGTGGACCCGCGGATGGAAAACCTTTTGGGCCTTCTACCGATTGAGGACTATCAACTACAGAACCATATTTTTGTGTAGCTGCCGTCCAACCAATTATTTGTTTTTCTAAGGACCCCATGTACGCTCTACTGGCAGGTTCTTTTATATACCCATGTGCAGATACATCACCTGCAAATAAAGTAACACCAACACCTAGAACAGCAGTTAGAACAGCGCCTTTGATAAAACCCTTCATTACCAACTCATTCCTCCCTTTGCTGTAACGTTTTTCTCTTTCCTGATATAATAATTCATTATATGTCAGGTAATCTCCTTCTTTATTTTTGATGGCAAGCACTCTTCAATCTCTGCTTTGGCAACTCCAAAACACATATCATATGCAGCATCATTTAACCATGCGGCTCGATATATGTGTTCTGTATATTCTTATAGTGATTCACCAATTTATTACTTGAATCATTCTTGTCTAAAGTTTTGTTCTTTTTACCTAAACGGGCAGGTATAATGAAACTGTAAAAAGAAAACAAAAAATCTTAAGGAGGATTTTTGTGTTTCAAACCTTAGACCATTTTTTGAAATCATGGGAGTTCGAAGCCGATGCTACACAGAAACTGCTAAATAGTCTAACTGATGAATCACTTAAACAAGAAATCACTTCACAAAATTGGACTTTAGGCCGTATTGCTTGGCATACTGTTGCAGCCATTCGCATCATTACCTCAAATACAGACTTAACATTTCATGCCCCTGCTGATGATTACCCTGTTCCTACTTCGGCTCAGTTTATAGCAGACAGCTATCATCAAGCCAGTAATGCATTTGTACAGGCATTAAAAACCCAATGGACTGATCATACACTTCAAGAACGTATCAACTTTATTGGTCAACAATTGCCAAATGGTTCACTTTTGATGTTTTTGATTCAACATCAAAATCACCACCGAGGACAAATGACTGTTCTTATGAGACAGGCAGGATTAACTGTTCCTGGTATTTATGGTCCAGCAAAAGAGGAATGGACAACATTTGGTTTGGAACCCCCGCAAATGTAAGCAAACTTTTTTATAAAGAAGTTAACCCATTACAATATATAAAAGCATGTGTTGATCATTTTTTTCAAAACATGCTCTTTTCTTTTGTTCACATTAGAAATAATGTCTGGCATTTTTTTAATCTCTTTTTAAATTGTGTTGATACACATTAAAATGGGTAAAAATTCATTAAGGTGATTTCTTTGAATAATGATCAAAAAGGTACTCATTACTCTTCATTTATTTTTTCAACGATAATGGTGTTGTTGGTCGCAATATTTCCTCCATACACTTCTTGGTTTGTGACTGTCTTCTTTTTGGGCTTTGCACTTATATATACTTTCCAAAAACATAAAGCAAGGTCGTCAAAAGCAATTTCTTATATTTCATATTTCTTGTTCATCGTTGCGTTGGTTTACACATTAGTAAATATATCATTTTAAGCCTCCCAGAAAGGGAGGGTTTTTGTTTAAACTCTATTCAGCGACCTTTGGGTCACCTCTATCTGTAATGAGAAAGCTATCAGATCCAGCAAAATACGATGACCAATGCAAACCCTAGTGCCTGACAAGATACTTCATATCACCCTTAATATGAGAGTCTTTCTTATTCTTAATTATATTGTAATAGGGTTTTAAGCCTCCTTGGATACTGAATTTATTACAGTATTCATTGGCATATACCAACTTACCATTTCTACCTGCAATTTATCGTTTTTGAATTGTGAGGAGGTTGCTTCTGTCCACTCTTTTTAAGTTAACTCATTTTTGCCGATATAAAAGCTCGATAACTTTTTATAAAAGTTAGACTTTTTGTTCTTAACAGTCCCATCTTTAACGAGGATAACGTTTTGAGGATCTGGTTCAACTACCGAGATATTTTTAATTTGCTTAAGGCTTATATTTGATGAAGAAGGATTATATGAAGGTGTCTGTTGAGAGCAAGAGAAAAAAATTGAAAGCATTCTCAATTTAATACTATTCCATTAAACTTATAGGGAAAGTTATAAAACCTGATGGAGAATACCCTACCAGCAATGCCAAGGCCGTTCGCCTAGTAGAAAACGACCTTTAACCATTATTAACGATTTTAATAATCATTTACCATGCCCGAGGCATATATTAGAATTCCAACTAAAAGACTGTCGCCTCTTAGTAACTCACAATCACAATGATTATAAAACTTCTCAAGGAACGATCAGCAGCCCGTTAGCTACCCCGGATTAAAGATGATCTGTTACCACACTGTTACGTTAGAACTTCCACTACTTCGATATCCCTCTGTCGCTAAGACTTGGTAAGACCAATTACTACCCAGATTCATCCCATATCTCTTCCATGCGTTAACGTGATTGCTGAAAGTGATTGTAGCGTTGCTTCCAGTTGGTCTCTTCGACTGGCGAACACTCCAGTACTGCGTAAAAGTAGTTTTATCGCCATCAATGGAAGGTGCATCATAACGTGTAGTTGTGTACACGTCATATGTACCCCCATCACTGTAAACCGTACCTTTATACGTTCCAGTAGGTCTATAAGTACCCCATGAATCCACTACATAATATTCTATGAGAGGGGATCGCGTCCAACCATATAAAGTCAAATATGCATTGCCGTTCGGCGCCCAAACTCCGGCATTATAGTTTATCGTCCTAAATGGCGAACCTGTAGTCCAACCTTTACCAACAACGAAATTTCCGGTATTAGACCAATTCACACTGTAATTCCCGCCAGACCCATTGACAGCGTTTACTGTTCCGCCCCCATCAGTCCAATTTTGCCAGTAGTCTGTGTTAGCTGCAGAGGCATTTGCCGAAAACAAGCTCATACTCATCAAAGCTGCCGTTAACCCAACTAAGAATTTCTTTGTAAACTTAAACATATGTTACCTCCTATAATATTTTTTCTGACTTTGACATGAGGTAGCACTCGTATCTATTTAAAACATCCTTAATTACTACCCCAAAGCTTCTGATCGTTCCCTTCAATATAATACCATGAATTTATGAGTGAATATTACAAATATTTGTAATTTAATTACAAGGGCCCAAAAATTACATTATAAGTAATCTTGTTTCACCATAACCTAATCCTTTTTTCGTAGAATCGCAATTCTTGTTTCTAAATCTGATGGAGTCTTTATTAATGAAAGCAGCCATATGAATGCCATATAAAAGAGAGTTCATTTTTCAGCTCCTTGAAATCTAAATAACATCACGATTTTAAGTTAAGTTTAAAGAGTATCATCTTGAGAAACTCCCCTTTAATTGGTAAGCTGACACATAGATCATAAAAGCAGGTGATATCTTGAATAAAAGAATCGGAATAATTGGATTAATTGTTTCCTTAATTGTTCAAGGGTTCTCAGCAAGTGATTCGTTGACTCATGAAATTGCTATGGTTTCTCTATTTGTATTCTTAATGATTTATAATTTCGAACATGCTAAGGATTTCTCTAAAAAGTCTCTAATAGCATTAGGAGCAATCTTTATAACTCTAATGCTAGGTATATATCAGCTCCTTTCCTTGACCGGTGATTACTTTGATAGCCACAATGTCAATATTGGACTTATCATCTTACTTGAGATCGCTTTGATCATTGTATTGGTATCTATTGCAGTGAATTTAATGAAGCTTATTGCGAATCGGTTAAGGAAAACACCTCATGGTAAAGAGTTTTAACTCTTTGCCTTGTGGTCTCTTATGTATGAAATCAAATGTAATATCAAATTTCTCATTTCTATTTCCTCTGTTTCTCGCTGCGCAACCCAAAAAACTTGTTTCAGCATTTCCAGCCTTCGCTGCAAGTACGAGCCCGGATCAGGGAATTGCAAATGTTACAAATGATGATTTTAAAGCCCAAGCTATCACATGGGATTTACCTAGCACTACAGGTATTTTTGCCAACACATTTGAAAAAGACGGAATCCGCTGGTATTTAAAAGGATTACAAAAGTCTCAGAAGGACATTGGATTGGCCATTACGAAGGTGTACGAATAAAAAGATTGCAATTGGGGGCTTCTAGCTCCCTTTTTTAACCTCAAGAACTTCTTCTCGAGTATGATTGAAATATTTGTGCCTAGAACCTTAAGTTTATTCGTACAACAACGCCCCCTCACCATTTGGCTAAAAACAGATCGTCCCCCCTTTGATAAGTGCACCCAAAAAGCTTCCTCTGGTTCATCCCTATAGTCATAAATTGCGACTACCTTTTTATTTGATTCTCCGCTTATCGGTTTCTCTTTAGACAAAATAATCGATTTAATCATAAACTTCAATCCAATCCAAGTTTGACCACGTTTGTGCCTTCAAGTAACTTCTAATCACAAGATTGAATATTATTCGTTAACACACTTGGTCCCAACTGTTGAGTTCTAGAATTAGTTAGACGAACTTGAACTTTAACATTCTTCATTTCGGCTGTAATTAAGTCAAACCTTCCCGCCCAACTAGGGCTCTCTTCCTCAGGAGTAGGATAAAGTTTAAACCGCCAACTAATCTCACCTGGTATAGTAGCAAATCCTTCGTAACTGTCGTAATTTCCAAAAGAAGAAGGAGCAGGAAGATGGACAGCAAGAATGCTTATATTGGTTCTGGCAGCACTCGGCGGGTTCAATTGCACCTTATAGATTAATGCTACACCTTTAGCATTTTTAAGATTTTTATTTACCGGCTCCAGTATTACACTGCAAGGCATTGGACTCGCGTTTGTTTGAAGGGGATAGGCAACAATCATACTTAATAAGGATAAAACTAAAATAAATTGTTTCATTGAAAGTTCCTCACAATTTTTTCGTTAATTTTCCTGATTTCTGGATTGATTATTCATATGTATATGATTAATACTTCATTTTTTTTATCCCTTCAGAAAAATGCTCTTCCTAAATTATTGTTTCTCCCTTTGCACAAGTATTTAAATTTCCTTAACTTCCTCTGTTCAAGTGAACATCATGTTTATGTTTTATAAAGCATCAAAAATCCTTATGTTTACTACTTTTTCAGCTCTTTTTAAATTTTTATGATAAGCCTGTTAATCGTAGAGGAAATATGATTTGACTGTATATGGTGACGATTTGACAGAGAAATTTAATGCCCTTCTAACTGTTTTAACCAATGGATCATATTGTTGGCCCAACTACTCAAGGAATGTCTGATAGTGAACAGGCATTGGAATATGATTCACCAAAAAAAAACCCCCTATCCATCTCTTGTTTTTCCGTTTTTTAAGATAATATTAATCTTCCTTATTCATTTAAATATGATAAAATATTACATATTTAGATATTTCATATAGGAGGGAGATGCAGCGAAGTATTACAATGAAAAAGGAGACCATAAAGTGGCTGTTGCTTATTATGAGAAAGTGCTTTATGCCCGTAAACAAATTCAGAGATGGGATTGTCTTTATGAAACTTAAGCATGCATCTGTCTTTATTTTAGCCATTGTTTTAATTGGATTTGTAAGCATTTATTTAACTAACACTCAAAAAGATGTCCAAGAAGCACGCAGAGGACATACAGCCAGTATTGGTTTTACTGATGGTCATTCGTATGAAATTGCAAGCAGAGGACATACTTCTTAATATGTTTTTCTTATACCCCCTCCAAAATGTTCTTTTTTCTAAGCGCATTTTTTCTTTTTCGCTTCTTATGAGAGATCCAAACTTAAAGGAAATCATGTAACCAATTTTTTTTGGAGCCGAATCATTAGAATTGCACCCGCTATATACACCTATGCTATAGTCTCCACAATACTGTTAATTGTTCTAGGTGCCCTCTCACTTACATTATTCACTACTAAAGAGTACTGGATATGGCTTCTTAGCAATCTTGTGCTATACCCTCAATACTTCCCTGACATATTCCATCACATTGGCACAGGTCGCCTTAACGATTCACTTTGGACAATTCCTGTTCAGATTAGCTTTTATCTGGTGCTACCAGCTATATATTGGTTTTATAAACGTTTCGGATTCAAGAAAATGATTCTTTGCTCTTTTGCTGTTTCCACTTTCAGTGTGTTGATTTCTTTTTTAACTTTGAAGTTATTGCCTGGCAGTGTAATCGGTAAGCTGTACTTACATACTTTCCTGCCGCAGATGTTTTATTTCACTTTGGGTATCTTCTGGGCAAAGGCATGGAGTAAGTCACCGAAGCGTATTATTTTATTTTTATTGTCTGTTACTTTATTTTTATTCTTTAAAATCGACCTTCTACATCTCAGCTCACTAAACAGTACACTATGGAGCTTTTTATGGTTTATTCCTCTGAGTTATGCGATCGTCTGGTTCGGCTACAATGGGCCAAAGATATTGTGGCAGCTAAACCGGTTAGACGACATCAGTATGGGAATTTTCATATGGCACATGGTGATTATCAACATTTTCTTATACACTGGAATTGATAAATCACTCTCTGACTATCCACTAATCCTAATTCTAATCGCTGTCACTGCTGCTGTAGCTTTTCTTTCATACAGAATAGTGGAAAAACCCGCTCTTTAATTACGTAGTATTAAGACAAACAAACCAGTAAAACTAAAGATTGCGAGCTAATGGCAAAGGGCTGTTCTTATGTAGGCAGCCCGAATTCCATTCCGAGTTTGCATAAGAGGGCTAATTTATCTCGAGAGATTCCAAAACAAATGACCCCCACAGAAATCTTAAACCTTTTTTGAAGTAAAGTTTTTCTTACTGCTCCATCAGCAATACTTAAAAATCCTTAATCGTTCATTTCCACTCTTCCTCTAAAATAGCATAGTAATATTCATCCCACCATTCATTGCCTCGTGGAATACATCTTTTGAAAAAGCCTTCTCTTCTCATTCCGATTTTCTCCATAACTCGGTATGAGGGAATATTCTCAGGTTGACAAGTAGCTATAATCCTATGTAAATTCATTTCTTTAAATCCATATTCCAAGATCGCTTGTGCGGCTTCAGAAGCATATCCTCTATTTTGATAATTCGGATTAAACACCCACCCAATTTCATATGTATGTTCACCAAAATACTTATAAAAAACAATATGCCCTATAAGGAAATCTTCATCTATTAGTATTACAGGAAATTTTTCAGCGTTATCACCCTTGTTTTTATTTACAAATTCTTTTGCATCTTCTTCAGTAAAAGTCCCTTCTGGTATATACTTCATAACATTAATATCTGATGTATAATCATATACAGCTTTCCAATCTTTGAATTTAAATTCACGTATTAATAACCTTTTTGTTGTTATATGCATAAAGGAACTCCCCTCAAAATACTTAAACTTAGTCTTTATTTCGATAAAAAGACATCAATAACCTCTTAAACACTACCCTTATTCACAAACAACTCAGGAAATTCTGATAGGGAACAAGCAATAGAATACGATTCACCGAGATAAAACCCCTACCCTTCTTTTAATTGAGGAGGGTATTTAAATGAAAAATCGCCAAAAACTTTACACCCTTTTACATTTTTTTCAATGATTATGTTATGATTGTTTTCTAGAGTTTTTGAAATATTCAGAAAGAGGGGTTTGAATGAGTAAGATTGCTGCAGAAGTTGTCGCTACTACACTGAATGACTGGTACATTGCTATAAAAAAACAAAAGGTAGATGAATCAATTAAATATTATTCAGAGATAAAAAAACTTTTTGATGATATGGAAGAAGATCAAGAAGTTCTCGCGTATTATAGTCTATTAGAAGAAAGACATAAAATGTTGCTGCATTCCTCACGAGGAGAACCTTTGCAAAAGCACACCTATTTTACTGAAGACAATCAAAACTTCATTAAAAAAACAAATGATAAATTAGAATACAACTTTTATTTATTTGAAGCAATGTATGAGGCATACAACAAAAACTATGATCGAGCAATTAACTTATATGGATTAGCTGAGAAAAAGCTTGCAGAAATTCCGGATGAAATTGAAGCAGCTGAATTTTACTCTAAAGTCTCTTACTTATACACTCTTGTTAAACAAAGCATTGTGGCACAACACTATATAAAAAATGCAATTTCAATATATAAGCGACACCCTGATTATAAATGCAAACTAGCTACATCAACAATGATTGCAGCTGCAAACTATGCTGATATGAAACGCTTTGAGGAAGCAGAAAAATATTATTTAGAAGCAATTGATATTGCAAAAGAAACAAAAGATGAATTTTTAAAAGCTCAATTATTTCACAATCTTAGTATCGTTTATTCTGATTGGAACAAACCTGATAAATGCATTGAATCTCTTGAAAAAGCAATAGGATATGAATCTTGGTTACATTCAATTTATTATATAAATTCTTTATTCATGATGATTAAAGAACTCTTTAAAATTGACGAAAAAATGAAAGCCATTAATTTTTACAATAAAGCACAGGAAAGACTCATATTAATGGAGAATAAAGTATACGAAGCCAAAATTAGCATCTTATATAACCTTTATTGTGGGGAATTAAAAAATAATTTTAATAATTGTAATAGTAATATTGAGTTTTTAAAACAACAAAATGAACTTGAAAGTGTAGATGAATTGTCCTACATCGCTGCAAAAAGGTTTGAATCAATAGGTGCTTTTGAAGAAGCAACAAGCTTTTTCAATGCGAAAATTTGGGCTGAACAGAAAATGAACCAGGTGGAGGGAATCTTATGAAAAAACTTGTGCTTTGCGTATCTATTTTAGCTGTAATTTTAAGTGGGGTAGCTTTAACGCAATTAAGTACAGATTCACCATCTAACATCCAGGTAGCTGAAAGGCCTGTCGGAGGTTAAAAAAAGGTTGATTCATTAATCTAGCCCTACTCATACTTTGAGTGGGCTTTTATTTTATGATTTATGTCCCCAGTAAGCCCAGCTCTATGAAGCGCTGTCCCTGCGGGTGTGTAAGAGACTGCTCTTAGTATCGCATTCGATCCGTATTTGCTTCTAATTCCATCCATAACGAACCCAAGCTTTCTTCTCTTCTCGTTATCCACTTCAAATAAACTCAACTGCTGATGTACATCATCCTCAATATTTGAAAGTGTGACTGAGATACTTCGCACAGTCTTACCCGAGTAAAACGTATGAAAAAGCATCAAGCAGCATCTATAAATATCCATCGTGATATTTGTGGGAAGATCAATTGTTTTGGATCGATGGAATTCACCACCAAGCTCATCCTTGCTGTATCCAATTCCCAGGCTGATTGTTCGGCCAACTTTATTATGGGTACGTGCCCTTCTTGCGACTTCCTCACAAATCTCTAACAGAACAGCCTTAATCTCTTCTCTCCTTGTATAATCCCTCAGTAAAATCTGACTCTTACCGAAACTAATTTGACCCTGCATCAACGGAGCACCTATTTCAGATAAATCGATTCCATGAGCATGATAATACAACTGGTTCCCCATTATTCCAAATCTCTTCTCAAGTAGCTCTAAGGGAAACTTGGCTAACTGACCTACAGTTGATATTCCCATCCGATTTAGGTTTCTTTCCATCCTCACTCTTATCCCCCACATTTTAGACAACGGGTGAACCTTCCAGAGTTTATTTGGCACATCTTCATATCTCAAACGTGCAATACCGCTCTTTGTTTTCTTACTCTCCAGATCAAGCGCAAGCTTACTAAGCAACATATTGTCCCCGATGCCTACTGTGCACATTAGGCCAAATTCACTCCACATGCTCCTTTGAATTGCATTGGCCATTTCTTCAGGATCTTCTTTTCCTGCATCTAAAAAAGATTCATCAATTGAATACGTATGGACACATTTCAGGAACAAATCTGTAAAACAGCTTTGTAATCTCAGCCGAAACTCTGATGAAAAGCTTCATTTGCGGATTTACAATGTGTATTCTTGGATCTTCAGGTATCTCAAATAGTCTCGATCCTATTTTGATTCCAAAATCTTTTTTAAGTGCAGGAGATGCAGCTAATACTATACTTCCCTGTTTCTCCGTATTCCCTACAACGGCAAGATAGCATGTTAAAGGATTAAGCCCCATTGTTACAGCCGATACAGAAGCATAAAAGGATTTCATATCGACACAAAGTATATTCTTACGTGGAAATTGTGAGTAATTAATCATTGTATGTAACTCCTATGATGTCATTCATGTGGATATAAACTGTATTGTCGTTCTGGTCTTTTACGTGAAGCTTTTGTTCCTCAAAATTAATGTAATGGACTCTGCCGGTAACATTTTCAACGAATCCATTGTTAAAGAGTTTGAATTTCAACTTCTTTATTAAATTCAAGTGCTTCAGAGACGAGAATATCCATCTCTTCAATTTGTTGGTTATCTAAGGATGGTTTTTCAATTTTTGATACATCAATCAAATCTTGTTTAAGCTTGTTAAATGTTCTGGAAGCATCATTGATGTTCATTTGATTGTTCCTCGGTCTCTAAGCATATCGACTCACTCCTTTATTGATCTAATATCAACAGAACAAACGTTCTTCATTCAAAATGAACCAGAACAATCGTTCGATGTAAATGTTGGTAATTAAAATCTTCATTTAAAGGTGTTCCGCCAACAAAATGCGGATTTCGCATGCCAAGTATTTTTCACATAAAAAAACCGGATTCCCACTCCATGGGGTTCCGGCTTTGCTTATATTAAAGTAATGTTTTTACATTTCGTGTATATTTCATTGATTCTCTGATCTTGTCGAAAATAGCTAAGACCTCAATGTGTGTAGCAAACCATCAATATTCATCATTCACTAAGTATCGTTATCGCTGCTCAAGAAGATAAAAGAATAACCGTCCACTTTGACAGTGATTTGTAATTTGATTTAAGCATTACAATATTTCAATGTATCCTTCTGTTCCATTCACGCGAATTCGTTGCCCGTCTTTGATTAGTCTGGTTGCGTTTTCCACTCCGACAACTGCCGGCAAGCCATATTCACGCGCGATAACCGATCCATGGGTCATCAGTCCCCCAACTTCGGTGACTAGACCTTTTATGGATACAAATAATGGTGTCCAGCCAGGGTCGGTAAAGGAGGTGACTAATATATCTCCGTCTTCCAGATCGGCATTTTCCATGTTTAAAATGACACGCGCTCTTCCTTCTATCACTCCGGAAGAAACAGGTAGACCTACAATCGCATTAGCCGGCAAATTTTCTCGCTTGTACTCACCGGATAATATTTCACCATCAGACGTGAAAACGCGCGGAGGGGTTAGTTTTTCGAAAAATTTGTAATCCTCTTTTCGTTTGTTGATGATCTGATCACCAAGTTTGTTTGCGCGTACGACTTCGTGAAGTTCTTCAAAAGTGAGATAGTACACATCTTCTTTGTCATGGATAACGCCAGCTTGAACGAGTCGCTCAGCTTCTTTCAGTAAAGCCTGCTTATAAACGAAGAAACGGCTAACATAACCGTATTTGGGATACTCTCTATACCCAATGAAATTCCGAATGAGGTCAATCATTCGTTTGGTTTCTTTAGCCTTTTGTTCACCATCTGGCAATTGCTTCAATCGACCTATTAACTCTTGTTCTTTTTCTAAAGCTTCTTGGCGGCCTTGCTCAAATTTTCGATTGCCTGCATTAGGCTCAAAGTTTTTGATGTTACCAAGAATCATCGGGACAAGTGTAATTGGTTTTTCACTCCAACGAGCTTTCGTAATATCGATTTCTCCGGCACATCGCATCCCGTATTTGCTTAGATAATCACAGATAGCGTCTTTGGTTTCCCTTCCTCCATCAAACTTAACCAATTCATCCAGAAAGTTATCTTCTTTTGCATGCTGCAAATAATCAATCACTTCTGGATATGGGCGAATCACATCCGCGACATCCATCAGCGCCAGACCCATTTCCGACGTAATATTACCCGGTACAGATTGAGAAAGCGTATCAGCTGCGTTTGTTTCGCCTAACCACGTGTTCATGTTTTCATTGATCCATGCTGAGGCATTCATCGCAGCCATAAAAACAGCCGAACTTTGCGGGTCAAATAAAATCTTCTTTAATTCCTGGATATCTTCCAGAATAAAATCAAACAAATCCGATCCCGATTTCGTTAGAATGTTTTGTTTTAACTCTTTTATTGATGCTTGACTACGCTTAATCAAATCAGAAACGATTGTCGGATCGTTCTCGAATTGTGCCAGCATATCTGTATGACTTCTGCCCAAAATCGGTGCCGTTTGATCATTTGGTAACAATTTAATAAAATCTCGCTCTATTATGGTCATAAGTGCGCCTTTTATAAGCGGATCGGATTCCATGGTATTTAATAAATTTTTTCGGCCGACAGGTGTAGCCAGCCTAGGTGCAACATCTACAAACAACCTTCCACCGGCTTTATGCATAGGCGCAGGAGTAATTAACAGGTAAAAAGACAATCCAAGAGGTTTTATGGGATCTGTCATCATTTGTTGATGACCAACAGATACATAGACGTGATTATCTTGATCAATCGCTTCAGGGATCGGGTATAAAGTAGTGATCGGCCGACTCTGAACAATATAAAACGTATCATCAGCCAAACACCATTCGATATCTTGCGGCTGGCCGAAATGAGCTTCGATCTCCCTTCCAATGTGTTCCAGCTGTAGAATTTGCCCGTCAGTGAGTGTTTGAGACATCTGCCGATCAGGTTCAATCTGCTTAGTCTCTGTTCCGCCTTCTTCCCTTCCATAGATAGCTAATTTTTTGGTTGCGATCCTCTTCTCAACGATTTCCTCTTCCCGCACTTTATAACAATCTGCAGATACGAAGCCAGAAACCAGTGCTTCACCAAGTCCAAAACCGGCATCGATGGATAACACCTTTCGGTTAGAGGTAATCGGATCAGCGGTAAATAAAACCCCCGAAGCCTGAGGGAAAACCATCCTTTGAACGATAACGGATAAATAAACTTGTTTGTGGTCGAATCCATTTTGCATGCGGTAGATTACCGCTCGTTCTGTAAATAGGGAAGCCCAGCATTTGCTGATATGCTGCAAGATCGCTTCTTTGCCGATAATATTTAGATAGGTATCTTGTTGACCTGCAAAAGAAGCATGTGGTAGATCTTCAGCAGTCGCACTCGAACGCACGGCATAGGCATGTTCCTCGCCAAACTGGGAGAGATAGTGAGCAACTGCTTTCACAACATCGGAAGGAATTTCTACTTCCATAATGATTTGTCGAATTTTCCTGCTGATTTTACCAATTTGATCTCGATCCTCAACTTTTAACACGGCCAATTGATCCAACAACACTTGTAACGTTAAGTTTTGTTCGATAGCTTTTTGATATCCTACTGTTGTGACACAAAATCCTTCTGGTACTTGTATACCTTGAATTTTTGATAATTCACCTACATTTAACCCTTTTCCTCCAACAAGCAAATGCTGTGTTTTTTCAATTTCGTGAAAACCAAGAACCAAAGAACTCATTCTACATCTCCCCTTCAAAAATAAAAATTGACAAGAGCTTTACAGCATGATATAATGAAAATATAAGATGGATAACTATAACTTTTATTAATAAAGCGCACGTAGCATGATTATATCACCGTGTCTATTTTTGTGCAATATAAAAAGAACCTGGGCAATTTCACCAGGTTCTTTTTTAATTTCCCGCTACCATTAGCCACATTAAAAAACAGGGTTTCCTCCAATCTTGTTTGTTTATGTAACGCACCCGATTCTGGAACAATTAACTGTCTTATATAAGACGGTTCTCTAAAGATTCGATTGCCAGTTTTAGTGCAGTTAAGCGACGCTCGTTTAATGTTTTTTGAGAACTGCCTTCTTTTGCTTTTGCTATTTGTTTTTCTATAGAAGAAATGATATCTTGTAGAACTTCTTTAGAGGTCAATATGATTTCTTGTTCATAACAAAAATAGTCGCCATTCCAAGTACCTTTTAGGCTTTCCAAACCAATTTTTACGGCGTTTAGTCTCTTTTTGACAAGAGTTGTGTTTGAACCTTTTTCTGTCGCGCTTTTATAAGCATTTGAAAGTTTACTAAAAGTTGACTCCAAGGATGTAATGGATAAATCTTGGATTTCTTGACTAACAGTCTTCATATACAATCCTCACTTTTCGTTTTTAATAATCCTACAGTTATTAAATTTCTATTCAGTAATATAGACCGATTGCTGAAAACAACAAATCAACACTTTTTAACAATCCTACTCAATAGTTGAATTAGGGCTGCACATTGAATTTTGCGAGTCGCAAACTACCATATGTGTCTGTCATTTCAAATATAAATGATGTTGATAGAAATTCTTTCACATGCTCGTTGTCAGTATATTGTTAATTTTTAACAACAAGGGGATTTATGTATAATATAATATTTCCTGTACACTAAGTTTGCTCACTGAAGGGAGTCTTACTCATCCCCTAACAAAGGGGGTGATGCTATGTCAACATTCCAGGCATTAATGATGCTTGCATTCGGGTCGTTTATAATTGCCCTGTTGACGTATATAAATAAAAAATAGACCTCCCTTGAGCCTCAGAACCTGAAGGGATAGGTCTACCAAGAAACCACATCGAGCAAGCCCCTTGACGGGCAGCTTTTTGTACAAAACCGGGGTGCGCCAACACCCTAGTCTTTTTTATTTTATGCACTTCCATTAAGCACATGCAAAAAATAATTATATTATCTTTCCCTAATTATAACCAGACGGCAATGTTATTTGCAATACAATTGCTTTATGGATAAAACCATTATTTTATTGAATTGGATGCTTATTTCTGCAAAATCTCATACAATTGCAATACTTTTTCTTAGTCGTCTAAACTAACTTTCAATGCATCAGCTAGCATGGCGTTAAAATCATCAAATTTGTTCATAGGCGTTCCAGAGGGTTTATCAAGCTCTAGGTACTCATTTTCAATTACATCTAAGCAATACCAGGCTGTATCTGAGTCACCAAAAAACAGATATTTTTTCTGCTCATCATTTTCGTGCCAAAGTTCATTTGTTTCAAGAAAGCCGTAAACCTCTTCATCTTTTTCTTCTTCCAATAAATCATTGTCGATCCCGTTAATCACTATACCATTGTAGTCTAATCCGTTTACACTTTGAAGGAATTCCTTATAACCTGTTGGAATCTCCTTTATTGGAAACTTGCCTACAACCTCCGCTTCAAATTTATTGATTTCTTTTTCTGTGGCGGGAGAGTTCGGTTCATCTCCATACTTTGCTTTTCTTTTTCGAATTTCTCCTAATAAATTATTTACCGACATAAAACTGCCCCCTTTTATCTCGGCTAAATTCTAATCCACCCTTGTACTTTAATAAAAAAGCTCTCCTATCGAGAGCTTAAACATTATCTTTGCAATACTTTTGCTTAACTGTTTAGTAAATCATCATCTAATTCCATGAAAAGAATACCGTCATCTTCTTTCTCTGAATCCTCTTCAACTGATAAGCTTTGAATAAAGTCTTCAAATGTATCAGCAATCAGAAAGGTGTCTTTTACTCCATTCGTCAACTCATGATCCCAGAAATAAACCTTTCCTGTTCCTTCCCCTTTTATACCAAGGCATATTTGGTTTCCACCATCAGCATCAGCTATTGGTATTATCCAATCAGGCATTTGATCATCGTATGTATCAGTAAGAGCTGCAATATTAAAGTCGTCATCGTCCAAGCCAAACCCATAGAATATACCTAATCTAGGTTTGTTATCATCTGCCCATGGGTTTTTCTCAAGTACTGGGAAAACAACATTGTCTGCCAGTATATTACTACCCCCGTAGTACAGTACAAATTGCTTAAATAGATCATCTATTGCGACCCCTAAGTCTTTTTCAAATTTCTCAATTGCTTCGCTACTTTTTTTATGAGAACCTTCTCCATAGTACTTAAGCTCAAATTGCTTCATTTTATTATTGATATCTTGAAAGCTCATATTAATAACCTCTCCTTAAGTCCGATGCAGACCCTATATGCGGTACATTCTTATGTAGTGCAGTTGGGATCAACTGAATAGTTTTGTTGTCTAGGTGGTGTGGAGTAAGCTTTGCAGTATATTTCAACCAATCTTCAGCTTCGGCCTGTGTTTTAAAACCTTTCATTTTTTTGATACGTTTATAAACTTTAGCGAAGTCAGAGTTTTCTCCAGTTAGTTCGCCCTTTTTAAACTTAATTGTTCCCTTAGACCAAGGTGTAAAAATTGGCCTATTGTCTTTAAATACTATAGGCTCTCCTTTAGTTACTGCATTTACTTCTGGTTTATCAGAGTACCATTTACTGTTACCTGGAGTACCTTCCCAGCGCCCTTTAGTTCTCGGCAATCTGGTTCTTGGATTTGCAGATTGAATTAATTGGAGTAGCCTATTTTTTAAACTTTCTCCGTTTACTACATTGTATGGCACGCCCCCTGCCATGGCAAGGTCGTACTTAGGATTATAAGGCAGAAAATCTGGAATCTTGACGTCATTAATTTTCTTCCCTGCCTGACTTGCTTTGTTTATGACCTTACCCGCTGCATCTGCTTTATTAATGGCTCCTGCACCTTTGGTTCCAAAAACAGCTACAGCCACTGAACCAACAGCATAGGTAACCCATCTTGATCTAGAATAGGCATCTCCATTCACCATATCTTTTTGATACGACTCTTCTATTGCTGCTGAAACAGCATCATATGTTTTGACCGGATGAAGAACTGCATTGCCCAGTGCTGACAATGTTTCTCCTGGATCGGTGATGAAATCCCATATGCCGGTTACAGTGTCTTTTCCAACATCGTATAAACCAACTCCTACACCTTTTACGATATCCCAGGTGATTTCTCCTGCTCCTTCTAGTTGCTTCGCTTGTTCAATTTGCACTGCAAGCTGAACTTGAGCCGGCTCGAGATTCTCGTAGCCTACTTTCTTAGCAATCTCTAAATACTCATCAGGATCAGATACACCATCATTAAGTTTTCTCTTTAATTCTTTAATTTCACGTTCTTTAGCTTCTTCTTTCTTCACGTTTAAATAAGCTTCAGAATGCTTCTCAATATCGCCTTTTTTCTTATGTATGTCACTTTCTCTATACGCTTTGGCGTTATAGTGAATTGGTGTGGCGTTCTTCCCTTTACCTGTTGACTCCTGCAACTTTTTAAAATCTTGCTGAATAAATTGTTCGTTTGGCTCAGTCTCAGCGTACTCAGTTTTTAAATCCTCATCAAGTTTGTTTAGCTTATCGATTGTTTTTTCACGTTTGTTATCTGCAGAAGAAAGTTTGTCTTTGAAGTCTTCTGTTGAGAATATCTCAAGGGGGAGAATATCATTGATGTCGTTTAAAATATCTTTCATTGCTTTCTTTTGTTCAGACATAATGGATTTTGATTTTGTGTATGCATTGACAAGTTCATGTTCTAGAAAGGTTTCTTCTATGTAAGCATCAGATATCTTAGCATCTTCAAGTTTTGCAGAAATGCTGCTTAAGAAAGCAATTTTCATATCGATAAGATCAATCCATTGGTCTGTTACGCCGATCTGATCATAAAAAAATGCTTTAATGTTGTCAGCACCCTTACCTGAAAACTCGCTATCATCTAGGTCGGCTACGTCTTTAAACGCTTTTCTGAGCTTCACCATTTGTGACCTTAGTTCCTTATACTCTTTGGTTCTTTTATCCGCTTCAAAGAGTAATGAATCAGCCTCAAATACCTTCATATCATTCTCCTTCCTAGCCCCACTCTATGTAAATTTTACCACAATCATATATTTGAATAACAGAAAAAGACAGCCAAAATGACTGTCTTATACATCACACTATCTTGTTCTATAATAATTTTCTGCGGTATAGTAGCGCCAATCCCAAAAAGGTTCCCCATTAGCCAATATATACCGGTCTAAAAATATTTCAAAGTTTAAATTTAATGGATTATATTCTAAACCACTTTCAAATATATAGAGATAGTTAGGATCACCTTGTTTAATTTTATCTTTATCGATCATTAAATGGCATTCTTCCAATAAGTAGCCAATTGGGATACCATTGATACCTTCAAACAAATCCTCATAGTTTAGTTCCTCTTCAATCTCTTCAAGGCTAAATAGCTGAAGTCCTCCACCTATATTCTCCCCATCAGCAAGAATCTCAAAAATTTTCGCACCGTTATGTAGTGTGATGAACTTCTGATAATCCTCTGGAAGGGTAATCTGGTGTTTAGTTTCAAAACTTTGAATCTCATTAAGGGTTGCTTTGTCCGAGGAAAAAGTAACAAGGCATTCCATGGTATCTCCTTCAGAACAAAACAATTTAATGGCTCCTTTTTCATCTAAGAGACTTTTCAAACCATTTACAGTCATATGAACAAAGTTAGTCATATAACTCACCCCAAATGTAAATACCTATTTATCATTGCGAATACATGGTGAATGAAATTTAAATATTTTAAGCATTAACAATTTTATTCATAATCATAGCTGCATGAGTGGTGAACAAAATATAAGTGCTATTAGCTGTTTTAATCACTACCCTATCCGTAGAGCCATAAGGAAACCCTATCCTTACTGCACGTTTCTCCTCTCCCCCGTAATTTGGATCAAGGAATACATCGTTGATTTCTCTTATTGGAATTTCAACTTTGGAAAGTTGCCAATGAATAATTAAGTTTTCGTTTGATTTCTCAACTTTAATCCCTAGCATAATCTCATTCCCCTTTTGATTATGAATCAGTAAAATTTTAACATAACCTGTGAAGTATTAAACTGGGCTTGATAATATTATGGAAAAATCAAATTCTCAATAATTGGATATAGGATTATAATTATTGATGGTCTACCAATATAAATAAAGAAAGGAAAATGAAGTTGAAGCAGGAGCTCTCACCCTGATTACCAATCTAAAATGGACAGGGATCTTGACAACTATGCATTTGAACGATGAATGAAAGACCTTTGCGGCTCTCTTTTTTTATTTCTCGGATTGTTTATCATTGAGTAAAAATAATAGTGTCTCTTCAATTTCTATTTCTAAGTCATTTTTATTTAAATCGAATAATGTTCCATAACCGGTTCCTTTATATCCGCCGTAGAAATACCATAAATCAATTGTATAACAGTCCAAATCTTCATTGTAGGCTTTCGTAGCTCCATAGTTAAATGTTATTTGTGAACGGTATTCTTTTTCAAAACACCTCTCAGCTGTTAAATTACTCAATATGTCACCATCTATGTCCCTACAAATCTGGATGCTAAGGTTTTGTTTACCCTGAATTCCAAAAGCATCTGTATACTTATTTTGCAGTTTTTCGGATACTGCTTCCCCTAATCTCTCCAATTCAATTACCTTTTGTTTCAAATCAAGATTTAAATCCTTTTCTGGAATCTGTAAATAACGTTCGTCTATTTGACTGTGATCTTTCTGTTTCTTGAGTAACTGTCTTAAAGCTTTCCACACAGCGTTGTCCTCCTGTCATTTCAAAAGCGAAACTAAAAAACAAAGGGGAAAGAAGTGGCACCAACGATGATACATATACAGGGCACTTTCTATTCGAGATGTATTCAAATTCGGGCTTATGCTTCGTATCTCCTGCTGTTAGAATTCTAGGTTCCATAAAGATGAAAATGTTAAGCGGCAGCCCAAATTAATTTAGAATGCCAAAAAATAAAAACACCCCCTCAAAATTTGTGAAGGGGTTATTTTAACTATTTAGTTTTAATACTTCTCAAAAAAGCACTTCTGTTCTCTGTGGCGTTTGTCAGCATTGTTGCATTTTCATTGAGTCTTTGTACTAATGCTTCTTTAGCTTTACCTTCAAATGAAGAGAGTAAAGCAACATACACTTCAGCTATAACCTGTTGAGCTGATGAAAAGTCTGATGCGTTTTTTGTGTCTTCCTTTAGGTTTTGACAATGGTTTTTAAACTTGTACCCACCAGTTTTTTTAATTCTTCATTTTGTTGCAACCGTCTGTAAAACTCATCTGCATCCATATTAACTCCATATGGCAATTTAAATAACCCTTACAACCTTAACCAGCTTGCTAATTCATTATCCTTATCTTTTAAATCCTCAGCCATTTTAACAATAAACTCACTAATATCCCTCTAAATCTCTAATCAAATAATGAAGAGAAGCCTCAGTTTGATACTGTTCTTCTGAGTCATAAAATGCTTCCCCATCTTTCACATAAGGTGCGTGAAACAATACAGCTTTATCAACATCGCTTGGATCTAGATCCTTGAATTCTCCTAACCTCTTCCCGCAAATCGATTTTACGTCATAAACCATTTTGCTGTGATCATTAGGAAATCGTTCAATTGAAGGATTCCTTTAAATATTTTCAAAAGTATTAAAATACAAGGACAGGGATATTATTTTTTATTAAAAGTCAAGAAAATGTTTAATATTATTAATATTTAAGCAACCAAATGAAATGTCACACATTTTATAAACAAAAAGAGAGGATAGATGAACAGGGTGAAAATGCCTGTATTCAACTATCCTTTTTTCGTACAACAAATGACCTCATTTACTACAACAACGGTGTTGTTTGTTCTTCAACTAACGCCCCCGTTACATTAAGTACATTTATTCACAAAGTAATCTTTTTTACAGGTCATTTAGTGGTAGCCCCAGGAAAATGCGAATTTACAACGTTAATCAAATTCAAACATAAAAAAGTCGAATTCCCTGTCCTTTAAGGAAAACGACTTTTTTATACGACTTCTTCAAGTAAATCCCCATTAACCTTTTTTGGGGACTATTTGTAATCTCTGCGCAGTGAAATTATACCTGTGCTAGCCCGCCATCTACGAACAATTCAACACCCGTCAAGTAACTGCTTTCGTCTGAAGCAAGGAAAGATACAGCGTTTGCTACTTCTTCAGGTGTCCCAACTTTTCCAGCTGGAACAGTATTTCTGGTATTTTCCATTGCTCCTTCAAGTGCATCACCAAAAAGCTCATCGTATGCAGGTGTAAGAATAACTCCTGGACTAACCACATTTACACGGATTTCAGTACCTTTTAGGTCAAGAATCCAGTTGCGAACTAGTGCTCTTAATGCTGCTTTAGATGCTCCATATACACTAAACGCTGGGTTGCCAATTGATCCAGCAGTAGAGCCCATTACAATAATAGAACCTACTTTGTCTGGGAATAGTGATAACGCTTTTTGAACAGTAAAGATGGTTCCTTTAACGTTAATGTCGAACGTTCTATCAACCTGCTCTTCAGTAATTTCACCTAATGGAAGGAAGTTGCCGGTGCCTGCATTAGCAAAAAGAATGTCCAACTTACCTTTTTCCTGCTTTATCATGTCATATAGTTTGTCTAAGTCTTCAAGCTTAGAAATATCACCTTGAACACCGGTTACGTTCTTGCCAATTTGGTTAACAGCTTTATCAAGTTCGTTTTGTCTACGTCCCGTGATATAAACATATGCACCTTCGTTTACAAATTTTTGTGCTGTAGCAAGACCAATCCCACTTGTTCCACCCGTTACAAGCGCTATTTTACCTTCAAATTTACCCATACTTAACACTTCCTTTAGAATTAATTTTATTTTATGTTTAGTACCTTTAAGTACTTGTAGAACAACTTACAAGATATAGTATCCTTCAGTAAGCACATTATCGGAAGTACCCACTTTTTTGTGATATAGTAACTAAAAAGTAATAAATGCGGAATGGAGAGCTTTAGACATGAAAAAATTTAGCTGTGGGTTTGAAGTGACAAAGGAAGTTATTGGTGGAAAATGGAAAGGCCTTGTATTATACTTTTTAATGAATGGACCAAAGAGAACGAGTGAATTAAAGCGCATTATCCCAAATATAACTCAGAAAATGCTGATTCAAACACTTAGAGAGCTTGAAGCCAGTGGACTTGTGAGCAGAAAGATGTATAATCAAGTACCGCCGAAGGTTGAATATTCATCCACTGAACTTGGAGAATCTCTTAAACCTATCTTGCAGGAGCTCTGTCAATGGGGAAGCCATTATGCGGAGCAAGAGTATGCAAAAGGTGAATATGAAATTGTACAATCAGAACAACTAAGTTAGGATTGATGTAGCTGCTGAAGTAAATGCTAAACAACTTCAATACCATCACCTAACAGATGAAGAACAGTCAGAAAAATAAATGAGATATTCAATTTTGAAAGTGAAGTTCTAATAAGAAGTGTCATGGACTATATTCAGGAGAACTTTGATGAAATTCAAAAAAGAGCTGTTTCAAATGTTAAAGAGAAGGTTCAGAAACCTAGCAAAAAATAAATGAAGATATTGATAATAATATTTAATGCCTATGATCTCTAGATAGGCATTTTTTTGTGCATAAAAAAAGACCTGAATTAAAAATCCAGGTCACACTACTCCCCTGTATCACCTTATCATTTAGTACGTTTTCGTTGATTTAACAGCATTTATTCACATTCACAAAACGGTGTTTCAGGTCACACTCAGGTCACAGTTAAGTCACATTGCGATTGTTGATGACAAGGATAGAACCAATTATTGTTATACAAATTAACAATAATACAGTAATCATAGTCGATTTTTGATTATTTTCGACAAATTTCGTCAAAAGAAGACGCGTTTTTACAACAAATTTAATCACAATAACTCAAAGTAACCCTTGCATTTCCTCCCCCACCATGCTATATTCATATAGCGATGAGCTGAATTGTGTAAGCCGATGTACATGCCCTTTGCGGCACACACGAATGTGGCGTGTGGTGCATCGCCTCAATACGCAAAGACGTTTGCCTCTTAGGCAAACGTCTTTTTTGTGTTATCCGATTTTTGTTCCGTTTGGTAACGGTTGTCCCGGTTGAAGCAGGACGACGTCACCTTGGCCGGGAATGCCGCCGAGGACTAACACTTCGGACTTAAAACCTGCGATTCGGCGCGGCGGAAAGTTCACGACAGCGATAATTTGTGAGTTGGTCAGTTCTTCTGGGCGATAGCGCTTCGTGATTTGCGCGCTTGATTGTTTGACGCCGATCTCTTCTCCAAAATCAATGAACAGTTTAATCGCCGGGACTCTTGCTTCAGGAAATTCTTCTGCTTTGATAATGGTCCCTGTTCTGATATCCAATTTTTCAAAATCCTCAATTACAGTCATCATTATATCTCCTTTTTCTTACTATTTTAAAAGAAGCACTTGTTAATTGTTTAACCAAAAGCTCATATTTTTTTATCCGAGTGAAAGGTGTTCCGGTATATTCGGGGCGATACACCTGTACTTTTTGCAAACCATCTTGTAAAAGAAGAAAGGTTTTGAAAGCCGAGCGATTGGCTCACAACAGTCAGTGTTTCATTTTTCTCAATCAGCATCCGTTTCGCTTCCTCGAGACGGAGGTCAGCTATATAGGCTTGAGGGGATTTTCCGGTCTGTTTCTTGAACCAGCTTGAATAGTAAGCTGGGTGATAATGTTCAATTTTCGCCAGCTTTTGTATTGTCAGCGGCTCAGACAAATGGCTATGGATGTATGCGATTGAAGCATGAGTATGGGTTTGCAGTTTTTCTTTTATGTATTGAACAAGCAGATGGAGCGTATGTGCTGAGCGTGTATTTGCTTCCTCTATTAATAAGTGCCTGATCGATGACCAAAAAGGATCGATTGCAGCTTCAACCCCTGCGGCTGCATGATACTCCTCAATTTTCATCGCATGAAGCGGCACATCCAGCACAAGACATTCATTTCTGCCAATAGAGCGGAACCGATGCTCGCACTCTGGCGGAATGTATAAAAAATGATCCGGCTTTAATTTGACCTGACGCTCCTCTGTTTCAAGATCGATATTCCCTTCAAGGGGAAAAAGAAATTGGCTGTACGCGTGCTTATGTGAGGAATAAAGGCGTGTATATGTCCGTTTTTCACAGATAATCTCTTGAAGCGAATTCATCAGCCATCCTCCTTTTTGATCCGGTAATGGTGTTCCGATATAGGCGAGAACCCGATTTTTTCATACAAAGAAACGGCGGCTGAGTTTTCTTTCATCACTTGCAAGTACATATACTTAGCTCCATTGTTCATTGACCATTCAGTCAGAGCCCTGATGACTTGAGTCCCTGCCCCTTTTCCTCTATGTTCCTTTGCTACAACAACGTTGCTGAGTCCCCCATAGCCATCGATAACGGAGGACGTGCCCACTGCTGTCAGGCTGCCTTGGTCATACATAGTGAGAAAGGTTTTACACGGCTGCATTCGTTTGAAAATGCTTGAATAGCCGCAATGCCGTTCTTGTGAAAATTCTTCCAATCGGATAAAATCATCAATCCATAAAGACGATGGCTCCTGCTCCCATTTATATGTAAATCGGCTGCTGTCAAAAGTACGTTCTAACATATCGCAGCATGATGCTGTCATTTGAAAACATTCATCTATCTTTTCATATCCGCTGTCTGCCAATGCATCATCCAGTCCTTCAGGTGATGCGTCACTGATTTGAATACAAACAGGCAGGCCTAAACTTTTATAAAAATGCTCGATCTCTTTTTGGTAATCTCCTTCTGGCATATCCGCCGATGTCCATACGCTGTTTGCACGTTTGGTCACGCCAAAATTCGCTCTAAGAAGCCATTTCCCCATTCTCTTTTGAATATAAGACGGCCATGATGCTGCCGCTAATTGCTCAATTTTGTAAATATCATGCATAGCCTCTTGCCTCTCCCTTATCTATACTGCAAGATATATTATACAATATTCAGAAATATAAGACATGCATTATTTGGTTTACATAATATTTTTATTGTTTATCGACAGACCCGATAGGAATAATCGAATTGAAAATGCTAAGCTGTCTGAAATGTCTTCCTTTAGTTCAAACGCTTCTTTTCCGATTAAAGTCGCGAATCCGTGCAGCAAGCTTCGCAGCCCTCTTGTTGCATGAATCACATTCTGTTCGTTTGTATAACCGCTGTCAGTAAGCAGTTTCGCGACAAGCCGGACAATCTGGTTTGACAGGCTTTCAGCTCTTTCATCTTGAATTTTAAACAAAGTCGCTTCATAATAACCCGGATTTTCAACTGCAAACCCAACATATGCATCGCTTAAAGATAGCAAGGCGGACTCCCCCTTCTGTTCTTTGACGGAATCAGCCATCTGATCAAAAAGTTTTGTCAAACCGCTGACAGCAAGCTCTGTTCTGATTCCCTGCAGCCCGCTTATGTGATTATACAGAGACGGGGGCCGTACATTCATTTTTTTAGAGAGTGCGGCCAGCGTCACGCCGTTTATTCCTTCCTGATCAGCAATCTCTGCCGCCGCCTCTATAATCATCTTTTGATGTAGACCTGCTCTCGGTGACATGTTCAAACCCCTTTCTTTGCTTTTTGAATGGCTAATTTCATCGACTGTTCAGGTGAAGCAAGGAAATGACCATGTCCGACCGCAAGACAGCTCGGCGCCTTGTCAACGAGCCGTTCCGCACTTCTTACAGCAGCCTCCTTATTCCAAGTGGCGAAGGCAGGAAAAGGAAATGTCCATCTCATTTGGCCGGAAACGGCTATCCCCCCGCGTAATTGAAATGCATCCCCAGCTATTACAATTCCGTTTCTTGTGTCCAGAAACGACATGCTTCCCGGGGTATGACCCGGAGTTGAAATCGCAAGGAGAGAACCGATTGTTTCGCCACCCGCCAGCAAAACGTCAGGCTTTGTTTTGATTTTTTTTGGAATTCCTCCTTTTATAGGCGTCTGCGGTTCATCTTTCCGCAAAGAAACATCACCTTTTAACAAAAATGAATCACGCTCGGAAATGACAACCTTTGCATCAGGAAAAGCTTGGGACAGTACATCCAACGAACCGACATGATCACCGTGCGCATGAGTCAGTAAAATATGTTGCAGTGGTTTTCCCAGCTGATTCACTGCTTGGATAATCCCTTTATAGCTGTTCGGAAGACCAGTATCTATTAAGGTTACTTCATTTTCTTCCTCTACAAGATAACAATTGACCGGAAATAATGCCGGATAAAACGTCAGCTGCCGCACAGTTTGATTCTGAATCATTCTCATATGATAACTCCTCCTGAATAAAAAACTAATGGTGTTAGTTTTTATTATTAACTAATACCATTAGTTTTTCAAGAGTGTTATGCTAGTTTTATGGCGACAAATATTTTCACCTGCGCCCGCTGCGGTGAAAGCGCACTTTGATCATACTGTTCGAAGTCTCCCGAAAACGTACGCAAATGCCGCTTGTCCCAAGTCCAAATTTCCTTCCACGTCTCGAGTACAACGTCTTCAATAGGACCGATTTTTGAAGTAAAAACAGCATAAGCGGAAGCCGGTAAATATATATCTTCATACGGTTCCGGAAGCATGTCGCTATGCTCGGTAAAAGCGCCGACAGAAAATGTGTAAAACCCATTCTCCTGCTGTTCGTAATGAGAGTATAAAGCGATAATGCTCTGATCCTTTTTATGAGGCGGGAGTAACACGCTCGTATCCTGCTGCCAAAATCGATTCCATAAGAGCGGAATTTGTCTTTTTTCTGTCATTTCCAGTGCATTGCTTGTTCTTTGGGATAGTCCTGAAAAGCGCTTTTGTTCTAAATGTGTTACATGTGAATAGTTCATATGATACCTCCTTTTTACCTAGATTATAAAAGAAGAAACCTGACAGCATTGTGTCAGGTTTCATATATTTTTTGCATATGAAAAATCGTTTCTTTTACCTTTTCCCGGATATGAAGAGGTTCCAGAACCTCAATATCCTTGCCAAATTGCAGCAAGAAACCAATCAGCCATTGATCCTCGGGCAGAGATATCACCGCTCGGCAGGCTTCATTTTCATCAAATTGAAGGCTATCACTTCCAAACCATTCACTTATACGCTGACGTGCCCCGGGCTGAACAAGGATGACCAGCTCAGTTAAACGATCCTTTCGATACCAATTCACATCCCAGGGCAGAGTCTCCAGCTGTATGTCTTTTCTCATAAATGATTGATGTAAAATAGTCATATCTTTTATGCGGCTTAATTTAAAAAAGCGGAAATCGTTTCTAACCAGACAGTAGGCGTATAAATACCAGCGGCCTGCCTTGCATACCAGCGTGTAAGGCTCTGTTTCACGGAGAAGTGTTTCCCCGTTTGCATTTGTATATGTAAACGATATGGTTGACGACCGATCGATTGCATCACTGATGTTTTCTCGAAGCGCCTTTTGGTCCTCTGTTTGTCCCCATGCCGTCATGTCAATAAACCATTTTTCCGTTTCACGCTTAAATGCCTCTGCGGCCTGGTCTGGTATGAGATGTTTTATTTTTTGATAAGCCGCGCTGTGAGAAGCGGGTTCATACATGGATGAGATGCTCTGCAAAGCGGAAGCAATAGCAAATAGCTCCTCTTCTTTCAGCCACTCTCTTTCAAGCCGATACGTTTCCATCACACTGATCCCGCCCCCGGCGCCTTGTGAGGTTACAATTGGAATGCCCGCTCTGCTGATCGTATCAATATCTCGGTAAATCGTTCTGACTGATACTTCAAACAAATCAGCTAGATCAGCAGCCTGGACTTGTTTTTTGCTGATTAATAACATCACCATCGCTAACATACGTTCCAGTTTCATTTTTCGCACCTTGTCTCCTGCTTTTATTTTCCAATATTATCATACCATTTTATGAGGTTTGGGCATATCTATTATGCAGCCTAAAGGCATCGTGCATATATTATGAAAATAGGGGCCTCCCCTTCTTTTTTTATGGTCATTGTTTATTTAACTACTATTTCAAAACGGATAAGCATACACTTCTCAACGGAGGGGATTCACATCATGCATCTTACACTTCAAAGCGTTTATCCTGTCATGATTATCGTCTTTTTTCTGTATAAAAAAATCAAGCGCTCCATCGGATATCAGCCGCTGAAGCCTCGCTGGCTTTTTACTCGTTTGGTTCTTTTTTCAATGTTTGCATTCGGTCTCACCATCTTCAGCCTCATTCATCCATCTTTGTACGGATATTTCATTATCGGAATTCTTGGCGGATGTCTGCTGGTTTTTTTCGCTAGGAAAAATCTCTCCTTTGAAAAACGCAGAGGAAAAATTTATTTTCGGACTCATATTTGGGTGGAGCTTATTCTGCTAACCCTATTTTTATCGAGATTTCTTTATCGTGTAACAGAGCTGTACCTTGCCGCGCCTGATTTACACAGCCTGGGATCATACAGCCAGTCTATCGGAACTGATCCTTTCACGATTGGCGTCTGTTTTCTGATCGCCGTCTATTATATCGGTTTTTCCTCTATTGTCATCAAAATCAGCAGAAACGGGCTGGAGCAAAATGGGCACTGTAAAGAAAAAGACATCCTTGCTTAATCGCGACATGCGGCAGCAAGGATGTCTTTTTTAATCGTGTCTTGTATGGTGGATCATTTGCTGAAGCACATCTAAAACATGCTCATCCTCGGGAGAATAGTAGATTGATGTACCTTCTCTGCGCGATTTCACGAGCCGGAGATTTTTTAAAAACCTGAGCTGATGGGATACTGTTGATTGCAGTAAATTCAGTTTCTCAGCGATCCCGTTCACAGCATGTTCACCCTGAGAAAGCAAATGGAGAATCCTGATTCTGGTAGGATCAGAAAGCGCTTTGAAGGTTTGTGCGACTAGGAATAAAGTTTCTTCATCCAAATCGGTCACCGTTTCATTTGCACGGTCCGCTTCTCGAAATTCAGTCATGTGTCTCACCTTTCTTATTTCATAGTTTTATCTTATAACAAATGACCTTTCATGCAAACCTGTCTCTTCTTGTTTCAATTCAACCTCACAGTTTAAATTTATGTTTCAAATCAGGTTTTTACTTGGTCTGGTATATGTTCTATGTCATAATAAAAAAGTCATACTGCTGCAAACATTGAGGGTGAAACACAGTGAAGAAAAAGAGAAAAGGCTGTTTCGCTGCTGCGGGTTTTATGATGATTTCTGTCTTTGTCATGGCCTCTTTTTTATTGGTCCTGCTTTTGTTCAACCGCGATTTAATCAAAAAACTTCCGATTGACACGAAAACAATTGTCCTCGAACGTTTAACTGATTATAAACCGCTGGTTGAGGACGAGCTTGAAAACCGGGGACTCTCCAATTACACATCGCTGATACTCGGCATGATGTATCAGGAGTCAAAAGGAAAAGGCAATGATCCGATGCAGTCCTCTGAATCTCTGGGGTTAAAGCGTAATGAGATAACAGACCCTCAACTCAGTATTAAACAAGGCATCAAGCAATTTACCCTCATGTACAAAACCGGTAAAGAAAAAGGTGTGGATTTGGACACGATTATTCAAAGCTACAACATGGGGGCAGGTTATATTGATTTTGTAGCTGAACATGGAGGAACGCATACTGAGGAATTGGCAAAACAATACTCCGAGCAGCAAGTCGAAAAAAATCCCGGGCTCTATACTTGCGGAGGAAATGAAAACAATTTCCGTTATCCGTATTGCTACGGTGATTACACGTACGCGGAAAAAGTAAAAGAAAAAACGAAAACGGTTGAAAAATCTTTACAAGTCGCAACACTTGAAACCATGGAATCAACGGCTCATTAAAGGAGCCTGTTAATTTACTGACAAAGCCCAAAACGATATTTGGGCTTTTGTCATGTTTACAAACCTCAAAAAAGCCATACTGAGTATGGCTTTTAATAATACGGTGATATCATCAAATAAACAATAACACCTGTAAGGCTGACATACAGCCACAGCGGCATTGTCCATCTGGCGATTTTTTTATGGCGTTCCACCTGCATGCTGAAGCCTCTGATCAGCGTAAACAGCGCAAGCGGTACGATGATTGCAGAAAGGCAGATATGCGTAATTAATATAAAGAAATAAATCGGACGCATAATACCTTCTCCGCCATACAGCGTATTCTCCGCAATCGAATGGTATGTGACATAGCAAATCAAGAACAATAATGTTGTCGTAAAAGCAGCTAAAATAAAGCGTTTATGCGCCTTAATGTTTTTTTGTTTAATCATAATCAATGCCGCCAACAAGAAGATAAACGTAAAGCTGTTGAATATCGCATTCAGCATTGGCAAAATGTGAATATTCGCATGGCTGAACTGATCTAATTTAGGCATAAAAAACAGCACTGCGATCAAACCGTTAATCAGAACTGTCAGCGTAAGGACAATTCCAGTATAATTTTTCGGTTTATTTTCTGTTTGATTCATTTGGTGACCTCTCCTAATTTGTACTGGCTATCCAAATCGTATGCAAATTCAACGGAGATGTCAACGTTTTCGATGGCTTCGTCAGAAATTAGACACACTTCAGAAGGCCGATGCTTAAAAAGCACCAGCCTTTTGGTTTATGCCTCTTGCATTAAATGATCAACGACCTTATGTTCATTTTCATTCAGCAAATTCTTTTGGATTTTCGAATGAATGGGTTTATTCATATGCTGATCCAGGATGTCAGCTGTTTTTTTATCACCGGCAATGATCATTCGCTCCCATTTTTTTGCCGCGGCTTTCTGGTCGAGATTGGCCGCCAGCCGCTTGTACAGTCTCGTTTGATTCTCCGTTACATGATTCTTCAGGTGTTCCTCTTCTAATGATGCCGATTTGGTTTTAGAAGACTGGCTGCTCTCCCAAGACTCATTGATTGCGTCATATTCATAATGTTCGACCGCTTCAATTTTGCCTAAAACGGTTTCTATAATTTTCACTTCATTTTGCTGCGTTAAAATAAAAGCTGTACTTGGATACGTTTTGCGCAAATTTTCCAGCTGGTCAAGTACAGCTGTCTCCTCCCAGAAAAATGTTGTTTCAACAGGAATCTGAAGCGTGATCGCTTCCCATATCCCGCTATTTGAAACAAAAAATACAAGGCTGCGCGGCATATTTTTTCCTATTCCGTTAAGGTGCTGATAGATTTTGTCACTGATTGCATTCAGACACTTTTCTTCCTCCGGGTCACTTGCTGCCAGATATTCTTTTAATCTCCCGAACCCTGACTTAAGGGTAATTTTCCATTCTCCCCCCTGTTGCTCTGGATCCCTCATATCTGTGTTGAGATATAACGAAAGAATTTTGTCAGGGGGTTCCAATTGGACATAACGCAATTTCTTAATCAATGAATCAATCGGCATTCATCTTCCTCCTTTTGCAACGGGTTACTTTTCTTTTTCCTCTCTTAAAACCAACTAAACCTTACTTGCGCTAAATTCTAGCAATTATGGATTTATCATTTACAAACGCCTCTTCTATCTACTACAATTGGTTACTGTGTTTCTAACTATTTTTGAAAGGGGTTTGATTTTGATTACCATTAAGGAAAAAAACCGCCAAGAGCTTGAAGAAGAGCTGAATCATTTAGAATTTCAACTTTATCGCATGCAGGAAAATATAAAGGATCTATCGAAAGATGCCAGAGTGCTTGGTATTGATCAATCGAAAGATGAAGATTGGATGATTGTTTCCTCGATTGATGATGGCCAAACATGCAAAATTATGCTCACGGATTGTGAAACAGCTTATAGAGGGGAAAGCTGCTTTTCACTTGTAGCATCCTATCAGGACGATGCCATTCATATTGGAGATATTAAAGGACCTCCGAATTACGGTTTCGGTTCTATTTGTATGAAATATTTAAAGGATATTGCCAGAGACTGCAATATCCCGAAAGTTACCGGCGACATAGCCAAACGGGATTGGAATCATGTGGACAGGCTCATTCATTTTTATGAAAAACATCAATTTGAAGTATGTATTGACTACGATACACAATCAGGAAGCATTAAATGGACAGATTTCTAAAAAAATCTGGAAGAATGTGCCGAAATATGCTGTAATGGTGTAAAACCGCTTAGGAGGACCTGAAGTGTTTGCACCCAAACTGAAACCGGGAGACGAAATTCGAATCGTGTCTCCCGCCACCAGCATGTCCATATTAACAAATGAAGCAAAGTTGCACGCAAAAACGACATTAGAACAATTGGGTTTTCGGGTGACCATTGCTGAACACGCAGAAGAATTAAACGAATTCCAGTCATCCTCTATTGAATCAAGAGTAAGTGATCTGCACAGCGCCTTTTTCGATCCCGACGTCAAAGCTATTTTAACGACACTTGGCGGATTCAACAGCAATCAGCTGCTGCGTTATCTTGATTACGAGAAAATCAAACAGAATCCAAAAATATTTTGCGGCTATTCCGATATTACGGCTCTCGCTAATGCCATTTATCAAAAAACCGGTCTCGTTACATATTCAGGCCCCCACTTTTCTACATTTGCAATGAAAAAAGGATTGGAATATATAAAAGATTATTTTCTGGCTTGCTGCGCTTCGGATGAAGCCTTTGAAATTCTGCCATCACAAGAGTGGAGCGATGATCAATGGTTTTTAGATCAAGAAAACAGGCACTTTCACCCTCATTCCGGTCCTATTGTGATCCAGGATGGCTATGCTGAAGGCACATTGATTGGCGGCAACCTGTGTACACTTAATTTGCTGCAGGGAACGGAGTATTTTCCTGAAGCAGAAAATACAATTTTACTGATTGAAGATGATTATATGTCAGACGCAAACATGTTTGACCGCGATTTACAATCGCTCATCCACCTCCCTTCTTTTTCAAATGTAAAGGGGATATTGATCGGCAGGTTTCAAAAAGCATCAAACGTATCAATAGATCACGTAAAAGCGATAATTGGTACAAAAAAAGAATTATCTGGCCTCCCCGTCGTCGCAAACATAAATGCCGGGCACACCTCTCCAATTGCCACGTTCCCTATTGGGGGAACATGCAGGCTTGAAGCTGTTTCGGGTACATCACGAATATGGATTGACAAACATTAAACAGCTTGTAAAATCTTTTACAAGCTGTTTTCACATCTGCACGCCATCTCTGTCCACATGACAAATGTCATATATGATGTATGATGTGTGCTACTACAAAGACATCCTTCTCTTTCGTATACTTAAGCGAGACACACAATGAGAGGATCCTTTACTATGACTGAACCAACCCTTAAACACAAACAAAAACTGCTGACAAAGCAAGTCGCTGCTTTTGCTCAGCCCGAAACAAAAAACAGTCTGATTCAGCTTTTAAACACGTTTATCCCTTTCTTCGGACTTTGGTTTCTTGCTTATTTCAGCCTCAATGTCTCCTATCTTCTTACTTTAGCATTAACAGTGGTTGCCTCAGGGTTTTTGACAAGAATTTTCATTATCTTTCATGACTGCTGCCATCAATCATTTTTCAAACAAAAGCGCTATAACCATATTCTCGGCTTTCTGACAGGTGTTCTGACTTTGTTCCCTTACCTTCAATGGCAGCACAGCCATTCGATTCATCACGCGACCAGCAGCAATCTGGATAAACGCGGAACAGGTGACATCTGGCTGTTAACGGTAAACGAATATATAGCCGCATCTAGACGCACAAAACTTGCATACAGACTTTATAGAAATCCGTTTATCATGTTTATTCTCGGACCAATTTATGTTTTTCTGATCACCAACCGTTTTAACAAAAAAGGCGCAAGACGTAAGGAGCGCGTGAACACGTACCTTACAAACCTGGCAATTGTGTCATTGGCTACTGTTTGCTGTCTCATCTTTGGCTGGCAATCGTTTTTGCTCGTGCAAGGCCCTATCTTTCTGATCTCAGGTTCAATCGGCGTGTGGCTGTTTTATGTACAGCATACATTTGAAGATTCTTATTTTGAAGCAGATGAAAACTGGAGCTACGTTCAGGCCGCTGTGGAGGGCAGTTCATTTTATAAACTCCCGAAACTCCTTCAATGGCTGACAGGCAACATCGGTTACCACCACGTTCACCATTTGAGCCCAAAGGTGCCCAACTACAAGCTTGAAGTTGCTCATGAACATCACGAACCATTAAAAAACGTACCGACAATTACCTTAAAAACAAGCCTGCAATCACTCGCCTTCCGCCTTTGGGATGAAGACAAAAAACAATTTGTATCATTTCGGGGTATAAAACAAATATCTTTCCGCCTTCCGCCTGATTCAACAGAAAAACAGAAGCTGCGGGAGAACGCCTGACAATTAGGAGGTCTTCTTATACAACAAGAAGACTTCCTTTTTATTGTTCGGTGGTGCAATCTGGCTTTTACAATGGTAAAGTTACAATTAAGATGAAAAGCTGAAAATGAGGTTATATCATGATCAAAAAGCATTTTACATTTCAAAAACTAAGTGGGATCACGCCTTATATATGGACGATATTTTTCATCCTGCCGTTCTACTTTATATTTAAATCATCTTCTACATTTGTTATTATCGTCGGAATTATTTTGACGCTTTTATTTTTTTCGGTTTATCGATTTGCTTTTGTCTCAAAAGGCTGGGCCATTTATTTGTGGGCGTTTCTGTTAATCGGCATTTCAACCGCCTCCATTACGCTGTTCAGTTATATTTATTTTGCTTTTTTTATCGCGTATTTTATCGGAAACATAAAAGAACGCGTCCCTTTCCACATTTTATATTACGTACATTTAATAAGCGCAGCTGTCGCAGCGAATTTCAGCCTTGTGTTAAAAAAGGAATTCTTTCTGACACAAATTCCTTTTGTCGTCATCACCCTCATCAGTGCGATTTTATTGCCGTTCAGTATCAAAAGCCGCAAGGAGCGCGAACAGCTGGAAGAAAAACTCGAATTTGCAAATGAACGGATTGCCGATTTGGTAAAATTAGAAGAAAGGCAGCGGATTGCCCGCGATCTCCACGATACGCTTGGTCAAAAGCTTTCTCTTATCGGTTTAAAAAGCGACTTGGCGAGAAAATTAATATACAAAGATCCCGAACAAGCAGCGCGTGAGCTGAAAAGCGTTCAGCAAACAGCGAGAACTTCTTTAAATGAAGTAAGAAAAATCGTATCCTCTATGAAAGGCATCCGGCTCAAGGATGAAATCATAAACATCAAACAAATTCTCGAAGCTGCTGACATTACATTTATCTACGAAGATGAGAAAATGCCCGAAAATATCTCATTGCTTAATGAAAACATTTTGAGCATGTGCTTAAAGGAAGCTGTCACAAATGTTGTCAAACACAGTCAGGCTAAAACATGCCGAGTTGATATCCAGGAGCTCTGGAAGGAAGTTGTTATTACAGTGTCAGACGATGGAACATTTCAAGGAGGAGAAACGTGCTTTTCAAAAGGACATGGCTTACTCGGTATGAGAGAGCGTCTTGAATTTGCAAACGGGAGCCTTCACATCAACACCAAAAATGGAACCAAGCTTACCATGAAAATTCCTAATAACTCAAAATAAACAAAAAGGATGGCTTACATGATTAATATATTTATTGCAGAAGATCAGCAGATGCTGCTGGGTGCTTTAGGATCACTATTAAACTTAGAAGACGATATGAAAGTCGTCGGCAAAGGAACAACCGGACAGGATGCTGTCGAGTTTGCAAAAAAACACCAGCCCGATGTATGCATTATGGACATTGAAATGCCCGGAAAGACAGGCCTTGAAGCAGCTGAGGAGTTAAAGGATACAGGCTGCAAAATTATTATCTTAACCACTTTTGCCCGCCCCGGCTACTTTCAGAGAGCCATTAAAGCCGGCGTTAAAGGCTATTTGTTAAAGGACAGTCCGAGCGAAGAGCTCGCGAGCGCCATCCGAAGCGTCATAAATGGAAAGCGTATCTACGCTCCTGAGCTGATGGAGGATATGTATAGCGAGGCCAACCCTCTCACAGATAGAGAAAAAGAAGTGCTCGAACTTGTGGCTGACGGAAAAAACACAAAAGAAATCGCCCAAGAACTCAGCATTAAAAGCGGGACGGTGCGAAATTATATCTCCATGATTCTAGAAAAGCTTGAAGTGAAAAACCGAATAGAAGCCATTACGCGTTCAAAGGAAAAAGGCTGGTTTAAGTAAAAGAGGATCTTGACATATGTCCAAGATCCTCTTTTTGTTAATCTGCCGCGCCCCGCGCTGTATATTTATTGGAGAGACGGGTTAAAAAACTAGCCTTCCACCTGGAATAACAGAATTTCCTCCTTAAGTATGGCTTCGCCTATTTCAAGCTATTCAACGACGCTCTGTGAGCACACTTCAACTCAAGGGTATGGAAAAGGAGTCATGGTTAGACATTCTGATTGGCATCGCAAAACTGCCAATATGGCTTCAGATTGGGACAACAAGGCTTCGGCAATCCAAATCAAATAATCTAGGTAGAAGTTTCAAAATCACTATTCTCTAAAGAAGCATGAGAATCGTGATTTCTTGTATTGTCCTCACAGTTGCCAGCCTGCTGAGCTTAATCCTGAAATTTCACTTACACAGAGTCAGGTCCGGTTTCAGAATCAATTTTCTTATTAAATTCTGCCTTTTCATGAGAGCCGTCAATCTATCTGTTTAAGTTGGTCCATGTGGCACTCGCCTTGTGCAGCAATAAATTTTCTCTTCCCAACACGTTCTAATGTATTTATAGGGGAAGATTCATTTTAAATTTTGTAAGCCATATGAACACACCTCATTGGTGCCAGCTCATTCCTTCAACTTTAGACTCCGTACGTCTGTCTCCATGTCTTCAGAAGACATAAAACCATATCTCTCGGCACGATAGGTGTAAAACTCCAACAGCGAACCAGTACAACATTTGCGTGTCCTCGCATCAACATCACCAAACATTATTCCGTAACCAGCATCAGACATTAAACCTTATGTTAGGAAGACAGGCAAGATATTTGGGAGAACAGCGCAGACAAAGCCCTCTTCCATTTCCTCGTCCACCAATCACAAAATAAGCCGTTATCCCAAGTCTAGGAAACGGCTCATGTCCATGGCTATACGTATTTAGATGTGTGATTATCTGATTTAAGGGATCTTTCCTTTAGCAGCCTTCTCATTTAAAAACAGTTTTTTCACTTTAAACCGCAATGAACGTGCTGATGCCAAAAACAAGATCCCCTGAATACAGCACTTCGGCAGGAATGATACAGTGTAACCTATGATCAAAAGCTCAGAAACGATCTGTTGTTCTTTAATCAAATCGCTGCTCCAAAAAAATCAGGTATCGTCATGATTCTTGATTTTAAGTAACCTGGCCAAAAGACAAATGCCAGAGAAATTAACGCCAGCGGCGCACAAGCTTCCGAAGACATTCTGTCATAGAGGTCGCGTAGCTTAGCTTTGTCCATTTAACCCCACCATCTGCTCGGTTGATACATTCGTTAATAAAAGCGAGCTTCCAATAATAAAGCAGTAAGGCTTCTCCCCCTAAGGAATAACGGTTAGAGGATGCAAGCTGAGCCCCTTGTCCTTCGCCATAAAAATATGCAGGTATTCATGATAAGAAACGATACAATCTTCAAAGCAAAAGCCAGCAGCTCCTTCTGCAAAGATAAAGATGATAGGGGCCGTTTACCTTCTATTTATCATTGCAGAAGGAGCACAATTTTTTTATCGGCATATTATTGTTTTACGTCTCTAAAAACAAAAAAAGGACACGAGCTTAGAGCTACATGTCCTTTATCTTCATCTATTCTATTAATTTAACACTTTTACACTTACTGTTCTGACGCCCCAATTATGTGCATCACTTTTGTTTGGTACAAATACGTCAATTTTATTTCCTTTTATTGCGCCGCCAGTGTCTGCTGCTGTTGCTTCTCCATAACCTTCAACATAGACTTTAGAACCTAGCGGAATCACGTTTGGATCAACCGCAATAACTTTAGCATTCGGGTTCTTGTTTAAGTCAATGCCTGTTGCTGTAACGCCGGAAATGCCGCCGTCGTTAGCAGAGTAAGCAGTAGCAGTAACTGTTAGTTCTTTTGTCGCTTCTTGTTGATTTGTATTAGATTCAACAGCCTTTTCTTCTGTTTTAACAGAAGTGTCTGCTGCAGCCTTTGTTTCTTGTTTAGGTTGCTGTTGAACAGCTTCTTGTTTAGGTTGCTCTTTTTGCACAGCCTCTTGTTTTGTTTCAGTTTGAGGTGCGCTTGTTTGCGCATTCTCAGTCACTGTGTTTGCTGCTGTTGCCTGACCTTTTACTGAAAGTGTAGATCCAGCATAGATCATGTCAGAGCTTAAGTTATTCCAACCTTTCAGGTTGTTAACTGTCGTACCGAATTTTTGAGCAATCTTAGAAAGCGTATCTCCCGCTTTAATTGTATATTGCCCAGATGTGGTTGTTTCTTCTGAAGAAATGGTCAGTTTTTCTCCCGTAATGATTGTATCAGAAGTTAACTTGTTCCATTCTTTTAGGTCCTTCAGGTTCACTCCGTTTTTCTGAGAGATCCCCCAGAGCGTATCACCCTTTTGCACCGTGATTTCTTTTGCAGAAGCGTGAGCTCCGAATGCAGTTGTTGAAAGTGCTGCAACTGCTACAAAGGACATAATCGTCTTCTTCATAAGTAAATCCTCCCTTGTTAGCTTTTTATTGGCGGCTAACAGGTGATATCGTAACACATGTAAATGTCAAATCAATAACAAAAAGATATGATTTAGATTACAGTTCCTTTACATGAAGGATTTCTCTCTGTTGGAAAGTCTTACTGAACCCTTGATATAATAGGCTTTTCAAGTCTTTTAAGTTTGAGTCAAAAAAAAGAAAAGAAAATGTGTTTTTCAAAGAAAAAAAGGTTGATTTATGCTTTTTTCGGGGCTGTCACCTGTACATAAGCTTGTATTTCTTCTAAAAAAAGCCGGCCATATTTTGCTCTTTTTTGTTCTCCGACTCCTTTTATAGACAAAAGTTCTTCATCATTTACAGGCTGTTTTCCTGACATATCTTTCAGCGTCTGATCAGAAAAAACGACAAAAGGCGGAACGCCCTGCTCTGCTGCAATTTGCTTGCGTAAGGTGCGCAGCCGTTCAAACAGCTCGTCATTTTCCGTAATGGCTTCTGCTTTTAATGCTTCTTTTCTCGCTACTGCCAATTCGCTTCTCAGCACATTTCTCCCTTTGCCGCTAACAAATAGAGTCGGAAATGTTCCATCTGACATCCTAATAAAGTCGTCAGCAATCAGAAATTCAATAAAGTCGCTGATTTCACTAACTGATCGGTGCTTTAATATTCCGTATGTTGAAAGGCTGCTAAAGCCGTTTTCGAGCACTTTTTTATTTTTTGATCCAGCGAGCACCTGGGCAACCATCGTCTTCCCAAAACGTTCATTCATACGAATGATACACGATAAGACCATTTGCGCTTCTCTCGTCACGTCATGGGCTGTTCTTTTATCTGTACAGTTTCCGCACTGTCCGCAGGCGTCAGGTTCCTTTTCTCCGAAATACATCAGAATAAATCGCTGCAGACAATCTTCCGTATGGCAGTAGTCAACCATTTGTCGCAGTTTTTTCAAGTCCTGCTTTTGCTTTTCTTCATTTTCCGATTGCTCGATTAAAAAGCGCTGCACCATAATATCTTGCGGAGAAAATAAAAGCACACATTCACTGTCGAGGCCATCCCGTCCAGCTCGTCCCGCCTCCTGATAGTAGCTTTCCATATCTTTCGGTATCTGTGCATGAAGAACAAACCTGATATTTGATTTATCGATGCCCATCCCGAAAGCAGATGTGGCAACCATGACCTGCAGCTCATCGTTCAGAAACCTTTCCTGCTGTTCTTTTCTGACTTCGTCCTGTAAGCCCCCGTGATACCGCCCTGCGCTAATTTGATTTCGTTTTAACCGCTCATAAATCCGATCTGCTTCTTTTCTTGTCGCGGTATAGACGATTCCTGCTTCATGTTTGTTTCTTTTTACATACTCATCAATAAAACGATCTTTATTTTCCCCTTTTGCGACTTTCAAAGTCAGGTTGTCACGGGAGAAACCGGTATACACCGTGTTTTCTTTTTGAATATGCAGCTGACGGCATATATCATCATGCACCTCAGGTGTTGCTGTTGCCGTTAATGCCATGATGACAGGTTTGTCATTTAACTCGTGAAACAGAATTTCAATGTTTCTGTAGCTTGGCCTGAAATCGTGGCCCCATTGAGAAATACAGTGCGCTTCATCTATTGCTACTAAAGGAACGTCGATGCTTTGCAAAATACGTATAAATTCTGTTGAGGTTAACCGCTCTGGTGTAATGTAAAAAAGCTTATAGGCCCCTTCTTTCAGGCCATTCAGCCTTTTATATATTTCTTGATTGGTTTGCGAACTGTTGATGTAAGCGGCTTTGATTCCCGCTTCTTCAAGAGCATCAACCTGATCCTTCATTAATGATATTAACGGCGAAATGACAATCGTTGTTCCTTCAAACATCAGTGCCGGAATTTGATAGCATATTGATTTTCCCCCGCCCGTCGGCATAATGCAGACCGTGTTTTGTCTCGCTTCTGTCACCGAACGGATGGCTTCCTCCTGCCCTCTGCGCAGCTTTTCATAACCGAAATAATGCGCCAACAGAGATTGGGCTTTATGTAACATAACGTCTAACCCTCGCTTTTCCTTCAATTTCTCCCATCATATCACAAAAAATAGACCTGCATTTCTTCCCGAATGGAAATTGAATTTTCGATATAAAAATCCTTTTTCAGATAAAATAAAAAGCCATTTCCATAAAGGAAATGGCCTTCGCTACATCTTGCCGTATGCAAGTAAGAAAGTTTTAAACCACCACTCCTCAAAGTGGGTGTTTGCAGAAACGTTCCTGTCGTCCTCTGCAATGGAGGCATGACATTCCGGCTTCGATATAAAACTCCCTATTACAGCTTAAAGGTTAAAACTTAATTAACAATACGTACAAAGTAGCTTCTTTTATATAGTACACCATTGGACATATTTTATCAAGGGGGTAAATCAATTGTTCAGAAAAACTTTTTTTCATTCATAAAACTGTTTTTTCGCTAATATATCTTATGATTCGACAAACAAAAAATATATTACAATAAAAAAAACATCATTTTCTAGCGGCAAGAAGTGATCACTTTCTTCTATATAATATGTACGCAAAAAAACTCCTATCTCACGGATAGGAGTCTTCATTCATTAAAACTTAGCAGCAAGCTCTTTCGCTTCTTGCAAGCCTTTTTCAACAATTTCTTGTGCTTTATCAGGCGCTGCGTTATGTCCCTCGATGACAACTGTGTGCAAGTCTTGAACACCCCAGAAACCAAGAACTGTTTTCATGAAGTTTAAGGACATTTCTAGTGAAGCCATTGGTCCTTCTGAGTAAACGCCGCCGCGCGCGTTAAGAAGTGCAACTTTTTTGTCGCCCATTAAACCAACTGGTCCTTCTTGTGTGTATTTGAATGTAACGCCTGCGCGAGACAGGTAATCCACATAAGTATGAAGCACTGCTGGCACTGTGAAGTTCCAAAGCGGGAATGCGAACACCACTTTATCAGCTTTTACAAATTGGTTCAGATATTTGTCAGCTGTTGCAGCTTGTTTTTTTTCTTCCTCAGTCATTTCTATACCTTGACCTGCTTTAAATGTTCCGTTAATCATATCTCTTCCAAGGTAAGGAAGGTTTTCTTTATGAAGATCTAATTCAATCACTTCATCATTAGGGTTGTTTTCTTTATATGCAGCTAAAAATGCTTCGTATAGTTTAACTGAAACACCTTCTTCAGCTGTACGGTCACTTGATTTTACAAATAAAACTGTAGACATTTGTATTCCTCCCGGTAAACTTTTTATATTAACTTACAAATAGTATGTTACTTTCTTTTTTATGCAAAGTCAATCACTTTATTTCGAATATGAGATTTTTTTATAAAAAAAAGCAAGTACACCTTATATCGGTGTACTTGCTTGCGATTTTCAATTTGAATCCTGCTCGCGGTCTAAAATCTCATACGTTTGAGAACTTTTTTGATCAATTGTTTCTTTATTAGATAGATCTTTAACTTGTTGGTGAAACTCCCTTTCAAATGACGGAGCATCCGTTTCCAAATCGTCCTCTACATCAGCTTGGGCTTCCACTGTCATTCTTGCGTATGGAACAGCTTCCAATCTTTCGTATGGGATATCTTGACCTGTTTTTTCACAAATTCCGTACGTTCCGTCTTTTATCTTTTGTAAAGCGTGATTAACTTCCTCCAAAAGCTCCCGGTCTATTTCTTTTACCGTTTGGTCTGTCATGCGGTCTGTCACAAGCGTTCCGTGGTCAGCCATATGGTTATCAACACCATTAGACAGCTCTCCTACTTCTTCAGTCATTGATTGTGTTTTCTTTTTTTCACCAGACAATTCTTTTTGCAGATGAAGCAATTTATGGTAGAGATGCTGAGTTTGTTCTTTAGTCAGTGCCATGTGTATCCTCTCCTTTTTTTCTCTGTTCCCAGTTTTGAATACTGACAAACCAAAAAAGGCGTTTTTACGGCACAAAAAAAGCCAAACCATTCTTTAGAGACGGCTGGCCTCAGTTAGTTTATTCAGTTGCATAAATACTTCGTCAATACCGCTTGCACTTCGCTTAAATCGGTATCTTTCGCAAATTCTAATTCAAAGGTTTTGCTTCTTGTCATTAATAAAAGTCCGGTGTCGGGATCAAACATTCCCGCTTCTTGAATGGCAAAGCTTTCAATCGTTTTATATGGAAGAAATACACGAACCTTCTTTTTAGAAAACACCTTATTATCAAAGAAAATAATACGTTTATTTGTAAAACAAATTTGGTCAACCCGGAGCTTATAAATCGATTCTATTCTTTCCCCTTCAACGAGCAAAGCTTCAAGCTTCTTTGCGTCAGTTGGTCTGCTAACAGAAAAAATACCCAATGAAGAACCCCTCTTTCTGCATTTATCTATTTTTCTTATGACGAGATTACATTAAATAAAATAAGTCCTTTATCCCTATATAAGAATACGACATAGAAGACATTTAAACCATTACGAACAGATTACATTTTTCACATTTTTGATTTGTTTCTTGTTTTTTGTATTGCTGTCATCATGTAGTACGCACCAATAGAGAAAAAAGTTTCATTTTTCACAAATATTTTTTGAAAAATGAGTTTTTTAACGTTTTCTTCTGTGTATCTGTTTTATTTTCCCTTTTTGAATCAAAGAAGAACCGCAGCTTAGCTGCGGTCCTTTGCATAACCATCGTATCTTCAATTGTGCCATCTTTATAAGAGTCTGAAATTGATGGGACATATGCTTCCTGCCCGATGAGCCGTTCATGAAAGGCTTCTGTTTCTCCTTCAATCAGGGATTCTCGGTGATTATACCTCTTCAAAATATTCTTTATAGTATCCGCCGATTTTATTTGTATTATCGACGACAAACAGAAATTCCTCTGTCTCATTCTTCACTTCATATTCTTTCCCTGGTGTTAATACACGATTTACAATATATTTTTTTGCGTTTGTCTGAACACATTTTACTTTTTTAACGGTTTCTTTATCAAGCCAATTTTTATGTATCATGATGAAATCTCCTTTACTTGTCTATAAGCCTATTGTAGCTTTTTTCTTTTGTAAATTGCAATATCGGTTATTCATTGATTTTGTCATGTTTTCTAGTATAGAATGGTTGTATACGCTTACTTCCATAGTAACGATCACAGCTAATTTCCGCTCTTCAATGAAGCAATATCCATTCTATCACCAAGAATCTCAGAACAGGCCATAAAAATGACTGGAGGTTTGTTACGAATGAGTTCTTTAACGATGCAAGTGAGTAAAAGGCTGGAGACATTTTTACAGGGAACGAAAAAGCTTTATATTGATGGGAAGTTTGTTCCGAGTGCCTCAGGGGCAACCTTTGACACGCCTAACCCGGCGACAGGCGAAACCTTAATGTCGCTGTATGAAGCCCGGGCAGAAGATGTGGACAAAGCCGTTAAAGCTGCCCGCAAAGCCTTTGATCAAGGCGAGTGGAGAACAATGTCTCCAGCATCAAGAAGCAGACTGATGTATAAGCTGGCAGATTTAATGGAAGAGCATAAAACTGAGCTTGCTCAGCTTGAAACCCTTGATAACGGAAAGCCAATAAACGAAACAACAAATGGAGATATCCCGCTGGCTATTGAGCATATGCGCTATTACGCCGGCTGGTGCACAAAAATAACAGGGCAGACAATCCCTGTTTCCGGCTCCTATTTTAATTATACACGCCATGAGCCTGTCGGCGTCGTCGGCCAAATCATCCCATGGAATTTCCCGCTCCTTATGGCGATGTGGAAAATGGGTGCGGCTCTTGCAACCGGCTGTACAATTGTGCTTAAGCCTGCTGAGCAAACCCCGCTTTCAGCTCTTTATTTGGCTGAGTTAATTGATAAAGCCGGTTTCCCTGACGGTGTGATCAATATCATTCCGGGATTCGGTGAAGATGCTGGAGAAGCACTTACCAACCATGAAGCGGTTGACAAAATTGCCTTTACCGGATCAACAGAAATCGGAAAGAAAATCATGGCCACGGCGGCAAAAAGCATTAAGCGTGTCACCCTGGAACTGGGCGGAAAATCACCTAATATCCTGCTACCGGATGCCAACTTGAAAAAAGCCATTCCAGGCGCTTTAAACGGTGTCATGTTTAACCAAGGCCAAGTCTGCTGTGCGGGCTCACGCGTCTTTATTCATAAAGACCAGTATGATGAAGTTGTCAATGAGATGGTGTCTTATGCTGAATCACTCCGCCAAGGAGCCGGACTTCATAAAGATACCCAAATCGGCCCGCTCGTGAGCAAGGAGCAGCATGAACGCGTTCTTTCTTATATTCAAAAAGGGAAAGATGAAGGAGCAAAAGCTGTCACTGGCGGAAGCTGCCCTTATGAAGAAGGATACTTTGTCGCACCGACTGTGTTTGCGAATGTTGAAGACGATATGACAATCGCCAAAGAAGAAATCTTTGGACCAGTCCTGACGGCGATTCCGTATGAAACAGTGGATGAAGTCATTGAACGAGCCAACCATTCTGAATACGGACTTGCTGCCGGCCTATGGACTGAGAATGTAAAACAAGCCCATTATATTGCAGATCGCCTTCAAGCCGGAACTGTCTGGGTAAACTGCTATAATGTGTTTGACGCAGCTTCGCCGTTCGGCGGTTATAAACAATCCGGACTAGGAAGAGAAATGGGCTCATATGCTCTAGATAACTACACAGAAGTCAAAAGTGTATGGATTAATCTTGAAGACTAAAAGCTTTTAAAAAAACTGCTGCCTGCCAGCAGTTTTTTTCTTTCAGTAATGGCAACAAAAGCTGATGAATATATATCTTTCTGAAGGAGTTGAGCGTGATGAGCACACTTCAGGAGAAGGTGAGGCGCTATCAGCAAAACACGATTTCAGAGCTGAAAGATAGGCAAAATGGTGACGGTTCTTGGACATTTTGCTTTGAAGGGCCAATCATGACGAATTCTTTTTTTATTCTGCTCCTCACCTCACTTGATGAAGGTGAAAATGAAAAAGAACTCATTTCGGCGCTCGCAGCCGGCATTCGCGAAAATCAGCAGCCAGATGGAACGTTTAACAATTTCCCTGACGAAACAGGCGGCAATATAACAGCTGCCGTCCAAGGTTATGTCGGAATGCTGGCTTCAGGATGCTACCATCGAACTGATCCGCACATGAAAAAAGCTGAACAATTCATTACATCACATGGCGGCTTGAGGAATATTCATTTTATGACAAAATGGATGCTTGCAGCAAACAGCCTTTACCCTTGGCCCGCTTTATATGTACCATTGTCGCTTTTAGCAATCCCCCCAACATTCCCGGTTCATTTCTATCAGTTCAGCACCTATGCCCGTATTCACTTTGCGCCGATGGCTGTCACACTCAATCAGCGATTCACACTAAAAAACCGCAATATTCAATCTCTCCGCCACCTCGACCCGCACATGACAAAAAACCCTTTGACATGGCTCCGTTCTGATGCTTTCGAGGAGAGAGACCTCTCTTCTGTTCTGACTCATTGGAAGCGGCTTTTTCGTGCACCCTTTGCTCTTCAGGAGCTTGGCTTACACACAGCTAAAACATATATGCTTGACCGAATTGAAGAAGACGGCACACTGTACAGTTATGCAAGCGCCACAATATTTATGGTATACAGCCTTCTGTCACTTGGTGTGTCACGCCATTCACCGGTCATCCGAAGGGCCATTAATGGCATCAAAGCATTGGTGACTGAATGTGGCGGCATTCCTTATTTAGAAAATTCCACTTCCACTGTTTGGGATACTGCATTAATCACTTATGCGCTTCAGCAAAACGGCGTTGCCGAAACAGACGGTACAATTACAAAAGCCGTTTCTTTTTTACAAAAGCGGCAGCATACCAAGATAGCAGATTGGTCTGTCAACAATCCAAACGTATCTCCAGGCGGCTGGGGATTTTCAAATATTAACACGAATAACCCTGATTGTGACGACACTGCAGCCGTCTTAAAAGCAATTCCCCGCAGCTTCTCTCCTTTTTCTTGGGAGCGAGGCGTGGCTTGGCTTTTATCGATGCAGAACAATGATGGAGGGTTTTCCGCCTTTGAAAAAAATGTGAACCACCCTCTTATCCGCCACCTCCCGCTTGAATCCGCCGAGGATGCGGCTGTTGATCCCTCAACCGCTGACCTTACCGGGCGTGTGCTGCACTTTTTAGGTGAAAAAGCCGGCTTTTCAGTAAAACATCACCACATTCAGCGTGCTGTGAACTGGCTTTATGAAAATCAGGAACATAATGGATCTTGGTACGGACGTTGGGGTGTTTGCTACATTTACGGCACATGGGCTGCCTTAACCGGCATGCACGCCTGCGGAGTTGTTCGTACACACCCTTCGATACAAAAGGCAATCCGGTGGCTCAAAACCATACAAAATGATGACGGCAGCTGGGGTGAATCCTGCAAAAGCGCGGAGGTCAAAACCTATGTGCCGCTTAAAGAAGGAACCATTATACAAACTGCCTGGGCTTTAGATGCTTTATTGCTATATGAAAAACCCAGTCATCCAGCAATTGTGAAAGGAATGAACTACCTCATGGACAGCAGTTCTCATGACGGTAGAAGCTTGACTTATCCAGTGGGAATCGGGCTGCCAAAGCAGTTTTATATTCGTTACCACAGTTATCCTTATGTGTTCCCTTTGCTGGCTGTCGGCAAATATTTGAATTCTATTGAAAAGGAGACAGCATATGAAACGTGAATCTTATCAAACCGAGATGTTCAATTGGTGTGAAGCCTTAAAAGATCAGATTCAAAAACGAGGACAGCTTGATCAATTTGAGGATCAAATCGAAAGGATGATTGAAGCGCTGGAGGATGACCAGACGACAGAAGAACAGTGGTATCAGCAGGCCGCCACACTCTATCGGAATATTACACAATCAGAAGAAACAGGTGAAAGACGTGCTTTCGTTCCTATAGGAAAACATATTCTCCCAAAGCTTCCGTACAAGTACTCCGCTTTAGAACCTTATATTTCACGTGATATTATGGTGCTTCATCATACAAAGCATCACCAAAGCTATGTTGACGGACTGAATAAAGCAGAATTGGAGCTTAAGAAAGCCAGAGCTTCAAAGAACTATGACTTGATCACTCATTGGGAAAGAGAGCTGGCATTTCATGGAGCGGGCCATTATTTGCACAGCATTTTTTGGTTTTCTATGCATCCAAACGGAAAAAGAAGGCCTACTGGAGCATTGTTTCAAATGATCGATCTTTCATTTGGAAGCTATTCGGCCTTTAAGGAGCATTTTACCCAAGCTGCAAAAAAAGTGGAGGGTGTCGGGTGGGCCATTCTTGTCTGGTCCCCTCGTTCCGGGCGGCTGGAGATTTTAGCCGCAGAGAAGCACCAGCTCTTCAGCCAGTGGGATGTAATCCCTCTTTTACCGCTTGATGTATGGGAACATGCTTACTATTTGCAATATAAAAATGACCGCGGAAGCTATGTTGATCATTGGTGGAATGTAGTCGATTGGCGTGAAGCCGAAAAACGTTTTGAACAGGCAAAAGAAGTCGTATGGAAACTCTATTAAAAAAGCCCCCTTTTCCAGGGGGCTTCATTTCTTAAAAAATACCTAATACATGTAAAAATACGATAATGATTGCAACAGGTGAAAGATAACGTATGAGCAGAAGCCAAACCGCAAACCACTTTCGCTTGAGATTTGAGCCGCTTTTCAGCTCGTTAAACAAGTCTTCTTTCGGTATTTTTAACGGTACAAAGATAGAAATCAATAACGCTCCTAACGGCATTAAAATATTGCTGACCAGAAAATCAGCTGCGTCAAAAATGGACATGTGAAAAATGGTGATATCACTTAAAATACCGTATGATAACGCAGACGGTACGCCGACCAGAAAGATAGCCATCCCGCCGATCCAGGCAAATCGTTTTCTTTTACTCACATCGCCTTTTGAAAGCACAGCAACCAAAATTTCAAGCATTGAAAAGGCAGATGTCAGTGCCGCAAATAAAAATAGAATTAAAAATGCTAATAAAAAGACAATTCCAAACGGCATTTGATTAAATACAGTCGGCAGCACATTAAATAACAGGACAGGTCCTTGATCCGGTTTGAGGCCGAATGAAAAAACAGCTGGAAAGATTGCGATTCCCGCCATAATGGCGACAAGAACATTCAAAACCGTAACAGATACAGCAGACTGCACCAGATTTTCTTGTTTTTCTAGATAGGCACTATACGTTACCATTACAGATACACCGACACTTAATAAGAAGAAGGACTGGCCCATCGCATATAATATTGTATTGGCGTCAATAGCGGAGATATCAGGTGTCAGGAAAAACGTAAGGCCTTCCATCGCTCCATGAAGAGTAACTGAACGCACCATTAAAATAATAAATAATATAAATAGCGCCGGCATTAAAATTTGGCTTGCTTTTTCAATTCCGCTGCTTACACCCTTTGCGACAACCAAAATTGTGACCAGCATAAACAGCAGCTGGCCTCCTACAGCCAAATATGGATTTGAAATGGTATTCGCAAACAGCGTATCAAACCCTGATGTATGCGATAAACCGCCGGTAAAGCCTTTAAAAATGTAATTTAAAATCCATCCGCCGACAACGCTGTAGAATGATAACAGAATAAAGCACGTCGCCATGCCTAAATAGCCTATCCAATGCCATTTAGACCCAGGAGCAAGAGATTTATAGGATTGGACGGCATCTTGCTGTGTTTTTCTGCCTATGATGAATTCACCGAGCAATAATGGCAGTCCGATTAATATTGTAAATAAAATGAAAATAAATAAAAACGCGCCTCCTCCGCTGGTGCCTGCGACATATGGGAATTTCCATATCGCACCGAGACCGATAGCCGATCCAGCCGCTGCTAAAATAAAGCCCAGCTTCGAAGACCATTGATTAGCTTCCTTCACCCTATCACTCCTATTTTTCAAAACAGTTTAAAGGTTCATTGTAAGAATATCTACCTATATAGTCAAGAATATTTTGATTAGTTTACATAATATATTTATCATCTACCTACACAGGGATATCAGAATACAGTCAATCTATCAATATTGAATTATTCAGAAAATTAATTATAATAGGGGAATACCAAAAAATCTGTAAGGATTTCTGCTGAAGTTCTTGATCAGTGTATGAGGAGTGTTTTTATGGAAAACATCAGAAAGATTAGTCATTTCGCGGGACAAACCTTCGGCATCTGGGTTATTGTTTTTGCCGTACTCGGATTTTCGTTCCCATTATTATTTTCTTGGATCAATTCTTATATTACGATTTTTCTCGGCATTATCATGTTTGGAATGGGGCTAACACTGCAAACCGATGATTTTAAAGAGCTGATCAGAAAACCTTTGTACGTCATTATCGGAGTGATTGCCCAATATACGATTATGCCGCTTGTTGCTTTCGGCTTAGCCTATGGCTTGCATCTCCCCTCGGAGATCGCGGTAGGCGTCATTCTTGTTGGCTGCTGTCCGGGTGGAACTGCCTCTAATGTCATGACATTTTTAGCAAAAGGCAACACGGCCCTGTCTGTTGCTGTCACTACAATTTCCACCTTGTTGGCACCTGTTTTGACGCCGGTATTGATTATGCTGTTTGCCAAGGAATGGCTGCCTGTCTCACCTGGCTCATTATTTATTTCGATTTTGCAGGCTGTATTGTTTCCAATCATTGCAGGCCTAATCGTCAAAATGTTTTTCAAAAAACAGGTCGCAAAAGCCGTTCATGTCCTGCCGCTTGTTTCAGTCATCGGTATCGTTGCGATTGTATCAGCTGTTGTAAGCGGCAATCGGGAAAACCTGCTTCAATCAGGATGGCTTATTTTTTCAGTAGTTATCCTGCATAATGGCATTGGATATTTACTGGGGTTTCTTTGTGCAAAGCTGTTAAAAATGGATTATGCATCTCAAAAAGCGGTTGCAATTGAAGTCGGCATGCAAAACTCAGGGCTTGGCGCAGCACTTGCTACGGCACATTTTTCACCGCTATCCGCTGTTCCTAGCGCGATTTTCAGTGTTTGGCACAACCTTTCAGGCTCTCTGCTCGCTACATATTGGTCTAAAAAAGGTAAGAATCAAAAAGAAGATTCAAACAGCACAGAACTGTCTCTTTAACATTCTATTCTATATAAAAAGGTACATCACGTTTAGCCGTGATGTACCTTTTTTGTTTTATCCCTCTAACAAAAGCTGTTCAGGATCTTCTAGTAAGTTCTTAATAGTGACAAGGAATCCAACTGCTTCTTTACCATCTACGATCCGGTGATCATAAGATAAAGCAATATACATCATTGGACGGTTTTCAAAACGTTCTTCATCAATTGCGACAGGGCGCAGCTGAATCTTATGCATACCCAGAATACCAACTTGAGGGCTGTTTAAAATCGGTGTCGACATGAGTGAACCGAAAGTCCCTCCGTTTGTAATTGTAAATGAGCCTCCTTGCAGCTCACCAAGGGTTAATTTATTGTTTCTCGCTTTTTTCGCAAGCTCGCCGATTTCTTTTTCAATGCCTGCAAATGTCAGACGGTCTGCATCCCTTACAACTGGAACGACAAGTCCTTCTTCAGCTGCAACAGCGATTCCGATATCATAGAATTTTTTAACAATCAGCTCATCGCCTTGAATTTCTGCATTCAAGAGCGGATATTTTTTCAATGCCGCTACAACAGCTTTTGTAAAGAAAGACATAAAGCCCAGCTTCACTTCATTTTGCTCAAAGAATTGGTCTTTGCGACGTTTTCTGAGATTCATAACAGCCGTCATGTCAACTTCATTAAATGTAGTCAGCATCGCAGATGTTTGCTGAACTTCGACTAGACGTTTAGCAATCGTCTGTCTGCGGCGTGACATTTTTTGCACTTCAACAGGTTTGTCAAAGCTTTGCTGTGTTTTTTGAGCCTGCGGCTGTTGTTTTTGCTGCTGAGGAGCTGGTTTCGCCGCTGGTTTTTCATACGCCTCAACATCCTGTTTTCGCACTCTTCCAAGCGGGTCGCCAGTTGGAACCTGAGACAGGTCAATCCCTTTCTCTCTCGCCAGCTTTCGGGCAGAAGGAGATGCAATTGTTCTTGATTTTGCTTCCGTTTGCGCTTCCTGGCTCACTTCTTGCGCCGCTGGTTCAGCTTGCTTTTCTTCTTTTTCACTTTCTTTGCTTTCAGCCTTCTCTGAAGGAGCAGGGGCAGAACTTTCACCCGCGCCTTCTGTAATGGTACCGATAATTTCTCCAACTTGGACGGTATCACCCGAATCTTTCAATACCTCTTGAAGAACACCCGATTCTTCTGCTGTCAATTCAACATTTACTTTATCCGTTTCAAGTTCAAGCAGATATTCACCCTGTTCTACATAATCACCGGGCTGCTTTAACCATTGGGCTATTGTTCCTTCTGAGATTGATTCTGCTAATTCAGGTACCTTAATTTCCGCCATTTTTTCATTTCCCCCTTAGTTTTTGCGAGTCAAGCTATCAGATACAATACGTTCCTGTTCTTTTTTATGAACTGTCGGATCTCCCTCTGCAGGACTGGATCGTCTTCTTCGTCCAATATATTGAACGCTTACTCCTTCTGGTGCAAGTTCTGTCAAATAAGGGCTGATATAGCTCCATGCCCCCATGTTCTGCGGCTCTTCCTGAACCCAAACGATTTCTTTAAGATTCGGAAGCTTTGCAAATAATTCTTTGACTCCTTTTGCAGGGAATGGATACAGCTGTTCAATTCTCGCAATGTGAAGCCACTCTTTCCCGTCTTCTAACTTGTTGAAATGATCGCTGATGTCTATAGATACTTTACCGCTGGATAATACGAGCCGCGTCACTTTTTCATATTCATGAGAAAGTCCTGACTGTTCGTAAACAGGCTGGAAGCGGCTTTCGCTGAGCTCCTGCACTTCAGAAACGGTATTCGGATTGCGCAGAAGGCTCTTCGGCGTCATGATGACAAGCGGACGAATTTCCTCACGCAGCAGCATTTTAGCCTGTCTTCTTAATATATGAAAATATTGAGCGGCGCTTGTCAGGTTGGCAACCGTCCAGTTGTTCTCAGCAGCTAGTTGCAGGAACCGCTCGATTCTACCGCTTGAATGCTCAGGACCCTGTCCCTCGTAACCGTGCGGGAGCAGCATCACTAATCCGGATTTTTGGCCCCATTTTGCGCGTCCGGCAGAAATAAATTGGTCAAAGTACACTTGAGCAGCATTGGCGAAATCTCCATACTGCGCTTCCCACAGGACAAGTGTTTCCGGTGAATGCACGTTATACCCGTATTCAAAGCCGAGAACCGATCCTTCAGACAGCGGGCTGTTATGAACGGCAAATGATGTATCACAATCTGACAAATGGTGCAGCGGCACAAATTCTTTGCCTGTCTCACTGTCGTGAAGTACAAGGTTTCTTTGGGCAAACGTTCCGCGCTCAGAATCCTGTCCTGTTAATCGAATCGGTGTTCCGTCTTTCAGAATGGAAGCAAACGCGAGAGATTCAGCCAATGACCATTCCACTTTTCTGTCATCATCAAACGCCTTGGCCCGTCTTTCTAAAATGCGTTTTAGCTTACCGAATACATTAAACGACTCCGGCCAATTGACCAATTCGCCATTCAGCTTGCGGAGCACATCAAAATCAATAGATGTGTCTACATCCGGAAAACCGTTTGAAACAGGTTCCGGAAGTTCTATTTCACAAGCGACAGGTTCCTTTTTAGCCGGCACTTTTTGATAAGCGTCTTCTATGCGTTTCGTTACCGACTTTTCAATGTTTTGAACAACTTCCTCGGTCAGCACCCCATCTTTAATGAGCTTTTCCGCGAAAATATGTTTGACAGTCGGATGCTTTCTTACAGCATCATACAGCATCGGCTGAGTAGTTGACGGCTCATCCATTTCGTTGTGTCCGTAACGTCTGTACCCGATTAAGTCAATCAGAAAGTCCTTGTTGAATGTTTTTCGGTATTCTACCGCAAACTTAACAGCTGAAAGACAGGCTTCAGGATCGTCCGCATTTACGTGAACAATCGGTATTTCATAGCCCTTCGCCAGGTCACTGGCATAGTTTGTTGATCTTGATTCAGCGCTTTCTGTTGTGAATCCGATCATGTTATTGGCGATAATATGAATCGCACCGCCTACTTGATACCCTTTTAAAGAGCTTAAATTCAATGTTTCAGCGACAATTCCTTCCCCAGGGAATGCAGCGTCTCCATGAATTAAAATCGCAAGTGATTTTGTTTCATCCTGAACCGGGTATCCGCTTTGTGTTCTTGTTTCCTGCGCCGCTCTTGTGCTGCCTTCAACGATCGGGTTGATAAATTCCAAGTGGCTCGGGTTATTCGCCAGCGTAATACGCGCCGACTTCGTTTCAGCGTCTTGAAGCTCGCGGTTCGCTCCCAGGTGATACTTGACATCCCCCGTCCATCCGTAGCTGATGCCGATAGATCCTTCAGACGGGACTAAATCTTTGTTCGGCGCATGCTGGAACTCTGAGAATATGATTTCATACGGTTTGCCCAGCACATGTGCCAGCACATTCAGGCGGCCCCTGTGCGCCATACCGATGTTAACGCTCGTTGTACCTGATTTGACAGATTGTGCGATAATGTCATCAAGCACTGGAACAAGAGCGTCCAGACCCTCAATTGAAAAACGCTTCTGCCCGACGAAGGTTCGGTGTAAAAATTGCTCGAATCCCTCTACTTCCGTCAGTCTCTCCAGCACAGCTGACAGCTTTTCGGCTGAGTTCTTTTGGAACAATTCACCGGATTCAATCTTTTGAGTCAGCCACTCTCGCTCTTTAAAGTCGTGTACATGATCAAATTCAAATGAGATGGTTCTTTTATACGTATTTCGTAAATACTGAATGGCTTCTAGACCGTTCGTAATGTTTTTAGGAGCGTCTTTACAAATGACCGACGCAGGTATTTCTTTTATTTCCTCTTCTGTTAGCCCGTAATCGGATAGTGGAAAGAGCTCGCTCTTTTTCCCATCCTTTCTGAGCGGATTGACGGAAGCGTTCAAATGGCCATAGGTTCGTATATCTTCTGCAAGTCTGATTGCTGATGCGATCTTTTGTATCAGATCGGCTGTAACACGTCCCTTTTCTTTTGTTCCCGATGCCTCTTTTATATCGCTTGGAGGAGCTCCTAGTTCATCGAACATGTCCTTCAGATCCGGATCAATGCTGTTCGGATCCTGGGTGTACTGATCGTAAAGCTCCAGCGCATAGCCGAGGTTCGGACCGTAAAAATCTTCCCAATTCATTCGTTGTTTCATATTATTTTGAAACATTTGAATATTACCCCCAACCTAGATAATCAAGTGATTCATTCACTATCTTAAAATAACTTTCGAACGCTGTGTCCAAAATTATGTAATAAAAACGCTTCCAACGATATTTTACCACTGTTTGCAATTTGATTCTACCTTGATTGTTCACAAAATAGTAAAAAACCTTTATAAAAAACAAAAAATTTAATCATTTACAAAAAGAAACGCCAAAAAGCATAGGATAAAGGGTTATCCTATGCTTTTATGGAGCAGTTTTTTAAGAAGCGGATACAGAACATCCGGAAGCTGATCGACATCCGGGACAAATATACTGAACTTCCCGTACATATCCTGTATCGTTTTCATTTGTGATTCTTCAATTTCTGAGTTGGAGAGAAAAACATTTATGACTTCTATTCCCCTTTTTCGAGCTTCTATAACCGCTTCACTTGTATCGACAATCCCATTTTGCTCATAACCAAATGCGGCCGGCTCTCCGTCAGAGAACACAATTAAGAATTTTTGCGCCTCGCTCCGCTGCAGCATTTTTTTCGTCATTTGCCTGATCGCATAGCCGTCACGGTTGTCTTCCTCAGGTTCAAGCTGCATAATCGCCGGTCCCGCTGCCTGTCTTAAGGACGACTGAAATGGAATTACCGTATTAAAATAGTTCGGCTGACTCGTTTCGGTCGCATCGTTTGTATCCTCCCAGAAGCCGACAATTTGATGCGGAACTGCTACTGATTTCAAGGCTTCATGAAACAATACGATACCCCGCTTCGTTTCATCCATTTTGTCGAACATACTGGCTGAACAGTCGACCAGTAATGTAAAAACAGCGTCAATTTCTGAAGAAGGCTCTTGTTTTTTGTAAAAAAGACGCGGATTCCGCTCCGTAAAATAACGGAGAAGCTTGTTGTTCAGACGGCCCGCGTGGAGGTCAGTCCTTGGCAGCGTTTTTTTGTGTTCAAGCGTTTTTTGAATCATTTGTTTTAAACGCTTCTGATACGATTCGATCGATTTTGCCTGCTGTTTATAAGAAAGCTCTTCATCTTTTGTTGCAGGCTCCGGTTCTTTATAAATCGCAAACGCGAATTTATTTTCCTTTCCGTCGGCAAGACCCGCGCCGTTCGGCTGGTCTTTTTTGGACTCTAGCGCTTCCAGTTTGGAATAGTCTTTTCGTTTTGTCTGTCTGGCTGAACCTTGAACAGAGCCGAGAGCTTGGTCTCCATCGTCCCCTTCACGAGAAGCATCTTTTCCTAAATCGGATTTTGCGCCGTGTTCAATATCAAATTGAAGGAAGCTTTTAGACGGCGCTTCTGTTTCACGGTGCCAAGTCGGCATTTCTTCATCGTGAATATCTTCATCGCCGTCTGATTTTTTCGGAAGCGTTACGTCATCACTCAGCTTCGGCGCTTTTTTCTCTTCTTCAAATAACGGCTGCTCTGCGGCTTTAGCGTAATCCAACTCAGGCAAAAAGAAGTAGGTATTCAGCATGTCTTTATCAAGTACCTCTTCAAGTCCGTCCATGATGTCTTCGACAATTTTCAGAACGTGGCGTGTAGAGTCAGCTTCATACACACGCAAGAGCTGCTGTTCAATAAACGGTCGCATCAGATCAATATCATCACGCATAGACGGGATGGTTTCCAGAGGCGATTCCGCCGTCAGCTTGGTATACATGGCGCAAAAGAGTGCATCCGTAAAAATGCTTCGTTCTAAATTTAAAGTGAGCTGTGTGGAGAAATGTTTTCTGTACATGTCTTTTCGTTTTGCAAATACATGTTTTGTGCCGGGACGCTCGTGTTTGATACATTCTTCAATTCTGATGTCCTCAAGCAGCATAAACAGCTGTTTGGCAAAGCTTTTGAATGTAAGATGCCGATGGATATCATCCAAAAAGTTCGTAAACTCTTGCAGCGAGCTGTATTTTGTTCCGACCGATCGAAGGTAGACATCGCTTTTGAGACCTGCTTCCATATCTTCAGCTGCTCTGTCCTTCCAAAAGTGGCTCATGTAGATTTTTTTTTCAAATGGGTTGTAGTAGGACTGAACGCCATACTCCACTTCCACCGCCTCACTTTTGGTGAGCGTTTTGGCCAAATCGGTCAGCATCATAAATAAAAATGAGTCAATTGTGCTGTCATTAAATTTGATAAATTTCATCGCACATCCCTCATTCAAACAGAGTTTCTGCGATATTTCGGACCGCCGCCTTTTCACGGTCATCGTCAAGCTTTTCTACAATTCCCCGTTCGATGGCCCGTAGCGGCGGAATATAAGCGGCTAAATCACACGTATCAATTAAAGCTCTGATAGATGCCGCTTCTTCAGACACCTGCCCGTTATTGGCCTGAACGATCAGATCAGAAGACAGCGTGATAAACCGGTCAATCAATTTCTCATCATGAAGAGCAGACTGAGACATGAGTACTTGTTTTAGCAGCTCGCCTTTAATATATGGCACATCAATAATGACAAAACGGTTTTTAAGCGCTTCATTTAGCGGTACGGTTCCAACGTAGCCTTCATTGATGGCAGCAATGACTCCAAACCCTTCTTTTGCACGAACGACTTCTCCTGTAAACGGATTTGTCATCATTTTTCTATAGTCCAATACACCATTTAAGATGGGCAGGGTTTCCGGCTTTGCCATATTGATTTCGTCTATATAAAGAAAGTGGCCTTCATTCATGGCCGTTGTCACAGGCCCCGAGACAAACTCGATCGTTGCCTGGCCAGATTGATTTTCAATGGTTTTATAGCCAACCAGTGCTTCAGCATCCAAATCAACTGAGCAGTTGACACTGTGCATTGGTTTATGAAAATAACTGGACAATGTTTCCGCCAGCTTAGTTTTACCTGAGCCTGTAGGCCCTTTTAACAGGATATTTTTCCCCATCGCCAATGCGATAATGGCATCGAATAAAATGGCTTCATCCTCCGCCTCATAGCCTGATGTCCCGATAAGCGATTGAAATTCTGGAGAAATCGGCTGGCTTTTATATGATAAAAGCTTATTTTGTATATCTTCCGGCAATGTTAAGTGCTGCAATTGAGATGTCATAGACAGGTTTCCTTTCCTATTCGTATTCCATTAACGAGTATACTAAAAAAGCCCCTGTATGCTCAATACAAAGGGCTCCCGCTATATTACTGTTTCTCGTTATTGCCAGAAAGCGCTCCGCACACAATTCGCGCTCCTGAATTTCCGCTCGGATTCGTCAGATAGTCGTCAGCCTGTTCATGAATAACAAACGCGCTGCCATCCTGGTCGAGAATATTCAATTTGCTTCCTTTTTGTAAAGAGGTTTCAGGCGCATTCATAATAACATCTACTTTCCCGTCTGCGCCGACTTCAAGATTCGGAAGATCTCCGGCATGATGTCCCATCGGATTATTGAAGCCGTGTTCTTTGTTCAGCGGATTAAAGGGTCCGCCCGCAGATTCAAAATCCGGCCTGACACATGATCCTTTTTCATAAATATGAAAACCGAGTGAAGCCCCGGGTGTCAGGCTGTGTGCTGAGATGTGAAAATCGAGCCCTTCGTCTTCTGATTCTTTTATTTCAATATACCCGACTTTTTTGCCTTCTCTATTGACCAGCTGGATCTGATGACTAAACGCTGACGTTTCTATCACCTTTTTATCCGGTACCCGCCGCGGATGGTCAGGCGGTGTTTCCTGACTGCATCCCGCAAGACCCAGTGCCGCCACCACGATAAGGAGCAAGAAACGATTCATGCTGTCTCCCCCTTGTTTTTTCTAACAGTGTGGTCAATCATATTCCGATATAAACTAAAAAAAGCCTTTTAAAAGGCTTTTACATTAGGGCAGCAGGACGTTCTGCCCAAACGCCCCGTCTGTCTAATGTCCATGCTCAAAGTTTAAAAATAGCTTCGTGCTCCCAAGTAGCGCTGTTTCCAATACGAATTGCTGAGATTGGAAATGCCCACACCGTCGGAGCTTGCATGAATAAAATTGCCGCCGCCCAAGTAAATCCCCATGTGAGACGGCCCGGATTTATACGTAGTAAAGAAAACAAAGTCACCGACTGACGGCTGGCTGACTTTTTGCATCACATTCCAGTACCCTGCCGTGCTCAGCCTTGAAATAGATGATACTTTATTAATGAGGTAATAAATATAGCCGCTGCAATCGAAACCGGAAGGCGTATTTCCTCCCCAGCGATACGGAACACCGACATATTTTTTTGCCTCCGTTATCATTCTGTCAATCTTTGTTCCTATTTGAACGTTTGATCCTGATTTGTCTTTCGGGACATTCTTATTGGAATTATTTGATTTAGTCGTTCCTGAAATTGTGAGAATCTGTCCGATTCGCAGAACATCGCTAGACAAATTGTTTCTATCACGAATACTTTGCACAGTGACGCCCAGCTGATTCGCAATCTTCCATAACGAATCACCTGATTTCACTTTGTATGTAGTTGTTTTTGAAGAATTTGAGTTTGACGGCTTTTTTGAACCGCTGCTACCGCTATTGGATGAGCTGCCTTTTTTTATTTTTAATACTTGCTTAGGGTAAAGTGTATCTGATGTTAAGCCATTTAAGGTTTTCAATTCGGCAACCGTCATATTTAAACTGTTTGCGATTTTCCACAGAGAATCACCAAGCTTTACAGTATATGTACTTTTTGATGGACCTGTAGAATTTGAACCGTTGCTTTTTTTCGGTCCATTCGAACCGTTTGAACTGCTTGTCCCTTTAATTCTCAGTTTTTGGCCGGGACGAATCAAATCACTGTTCAGGCTGTTTAAGCTTTTAAGCTCTGAAACACTCATTTTATGATTTTTGGCAATCATCCATAAAGAATCACCATATGCCACGGTGTATGTTGACGTTTTGTTTGAGTTTGATGAGGATGTTTTGCTTTTTTTGCTGCTTTCTGGAACTTTAAGACTTTGTCCGACATAAAGCATTGACGATTTCAATTTGTTTTCGGATTTCAATGCAGAAATACTCGTATGATACTGGCGCGAAAGTTTCCAAAGAGAGTCACCGCTTTTCACCTTTATCGTTTTTGCATCCGCGGGTGCTGCTGCCATCGATGACCCAACAACTGCGGAAACAGCCAAACTGGCTACGATCTTCTTTTTCATTCATGCAACCTCCTAAACTTTTTATGACACAAACAGAAAGAATTAGTATCCCGTTTCCAAAAATGGCACACATACGTTATATCGTCACTTTTTTAGCGTTATAAACAAATTTTTATAGATTCGGCAGCAAATGTAGCTTCGTTCGACCTTAAACCTCTAGATAAACACCTAATATTTTACATAATTTGGATAGGTTTATCGAAAGTCTAAGGAACTATTTAAGCGGGGGTAAAATGATTGGTTTAAGTTGATGAAAGAAGCAGATTTTCCTCCTTTTCTGTCTGTTTTTCTTTCAATTCTCTATCAAAGTGTCAAATCCCTTCTTCTGATTGCAACACTGCCCAGCTTTTCTAAACAGTTAAAAGCCTGTCCATTTCAAATGAACAGGCTGAATCCATTATGCATTAGCTGATTGAGTATTGTGTTTAACATATTCAAAAATGCTGACGGCAGCTTTTTCAGCACCGCCTGCCGCTTTCAGTGACTGGCCAATTGCTTTTGCTTTCTTGGCATAAATAGGATTGCTGATCACTTCTTGAATGGTTTCTTTCAGAAGGCTTTCAGACAACTGCTCTTTTTTCAGCACTTTCCCCGCACCTACTTGCTCCACCTGTTTTCCGACAGCGAATTGATCGGCTCCCATCGGAATGACAATGAGCGGTGTTTCAAAATACAAGCCTTCGCTTGTGCTGTTCATTCCGCCGTGGGTGACAAACAAACTGGCTCTTTTCAGGATTTCAAGCTGAGGCACATACGGGCGCACAATAAAATTCTGCGGAATATCGTTTAACTCACTTTGTTTAACATGCTTCCCAATGGACAGCACAACTTTTCCGTCAAAGTCTTTGCATACCTCAAGACATTGATTGAAAAACTCTTTTTGATTATTAAAAATAGTTCCCATAGAAATAAACAGCACGTTTTCATTGTTCATTTGATCGAATGGAAAGTCATTGCTTTTGGCTCTTTTTGCAATTGAAGGACCAACAAAAACATAGTTTTCTCCGAATTGCTCTGCCATTGGCTGAAATTCTCTTGACGTAAAGACGATCGTCAAATCTCCATCGGACGAAAAAACGTCAAACGGCTTGGTAATTTCCGCTTGAAACTCGGAATTTAAGGTTTCTGCGAGCTGCTGATAGGATTCGAAATAAGGTGAGTCTTCCAATGGGCTGCTATTGAATGTATCCATCATTTCCTTTAAAAAATCCTCATTCATCGCAAAAGTCGTACATAATGAAAATCTCGGCAGCTTCAGCAGATTGGCAATGATTTTACCGGCCAAGAAATGGTGATCATATATGACATAATCATATGATTCGTTTTTGACTTCATTATAAATATGGGTGGCGATGTCCTTACACGCTTTTAAAAAGGCACATATCATTTCGGCAAAATCTCTTTCCTCATTACCAGTTGCGTTTTTTCCGAAATAATCTTCTCTAAAATCGTTATATTCACGAAATTCAATATCAAGCGCGGTGATTTTTTCTTCGTATTCCTTTACTGCATAGTAAGTAATGTTTTCTCCTCTTGATTTCAGTTCCTTCATTACACCGATAGACGGATTAATATGGCCCTCTCCCGGAAAACCGACCATTAATACATTAGCCATGCGGCCACGCCCTTTCATTAAAATTTATGTAATATTTTATACAGTACTATAAATACAAAATCAGGTAAAGTATTTAACTTAATTAATATTAATCTTATATAACTTTTATACCAGGTTACATTTCCCGACTTTCTATTTTCAAGAAAAAAAGCATTCAGTATGGCATGAATGCTTTTGAAAAAGGGTTCTATTTCAGTCTTTTTGTCTCATGAGACAAAAGCAGTTCGGGTCCTTTTGTTTATTTTTATGTTCTCGGTGAGATGAGCGGGTATAACACGCCATCCTTCGCAAACGACATCTTGCCTGTTTCCTCAGAAACAACCAGTACAAGCGCATCTGTATATCCAGACATCCCCAAAGCTGCCCGGTGTCTGGTTCCCAGATGAGTATCCACTTCTTGGGTCGTCAGCGGGAGAACGTTTCCTGCTGAGACGAGTGTATTTTCCCTCACTAATAAAGCGCCGTCATGAAGAGGATTTCCCGGAAAAAAGATACTTTCAATTAATGAAGCACTGATTTCTGCATGAAGCGATGTTCCTTTTTGAATAAACTTGTCAACCGAGTCTGTCCTTTCAATGACAATTAACGCGCCATGCTTATTTTCCGATAAATTTTTAATCGCCTTGGCCAGTTCCACAAATGAAGGTGTAAATTGTTCAATGTATGATTGCAAATAAAAGGATGAGGCGATGCCATGCATATTCTGAAAAATACGTCCCAAATCATCCAATTCACAAAGGAGGCATTGATCTTTTTCATGAAGCGTTTTCAAAATAAGAGAAGCATCCCCTAATATCTGTTCTAAATGCGATTGTATCTTTGCCGTGAATACACTTTCTGTCATCTGTTCGTAATGCATGGGCCTTCATCTCCTTTTCATATTTTCAACTTTGCACGCATGCTTATCTTATTGATGCACATTCTATTGGTAAAGGAGGTATGTAAAGAATGGAAATGGAAAGAATCATTCAGTATATCTGCACCTTTTTAGGCGTTATTTCGCTTTCTTTTATTTATGCCCAAATGTTTAGAAAAACGAAACCGACAAAAAAAGAATAGGCCAGGCGTTCATTGCTTTTTATACATAAAATGTTATAATTTCTCTCGTTATGATAAAGAAACGGGGATCAATGTATGAAAGAAACAAAAAACGCCGGACAAAAGGTAAAACAGCTTTTGCACATTTTAATTCCGATTTTAATCACTCAGGCGGGCCTTTCTCTCATAACCTTTTTAGATACGGTGATGTCAGGGAAAGTCAGCGCCGCCGATTTAGCCGGTGTGGCCATTGGATCAAGTCTTTGGACGCCTGTCTATACTGGACTGGCGGGGATATTAATGGCAGTCACCCCAATCGTCGCGCAGCTATTAGGCGCTGAGAATACCAAACAAATACCCTTTACTGTCTTACAGGCAGTATATGTGGCCGCGCTTCTAAGCATCGCCGTTTTAGCGGCTGGATATGGAATAGTTGATCCTGTTCTATCCCGATTGAACCTTGAGGCTCACGTACATGACATTGCGAAGCACTTTTTAGGTTTTTTATCTTTGGGGATTTTTCCTTTATTTGTTTACACCGTTTTGAGATCGTTCATTGATTCATTAGGAAAAACACGAGTCACCATGATGATTACACTATGTTCACTGCCGATAAATTTTGTGTTAAACTACGTATTTATTTTCGGGAAATTCGGCATGCCTGCCCTTGGCGGAGTCGGCGCCGGGCTTGCATCAGCGCTTACGTATTGGTGCATCTGTATCATCAGTTTTATCATCATTCGTAAAGCAGCGCCGTTTTCTGGATATGGCATTTTCCTTACCATGTATAAGTTCTCTTGGGAAGCGTGCAAAAATATGCTAAAAATCGGATTGCCTATCGGGTTTGCCGTGTTTTTTGAAACGAGCATCTTCGCGGCTGTCACTTTGCTGATGAGCCATTTTAATACAGTGACCATCGCGTCCCATCAGGCCGCCATGAACTTTGCGTCACTTTTATATATGCTGCCGCTCAGCGTGTCCATGGCTTTAACGATAGTTGTCGGGTTTGAGGCCGGAGCAGCTCGTTTTAAAGACGCTCGCTCTTACAGCTTTATCGGCATCATGATGGCGGTAGGCTTTTCTTTGTTAACAGCTGCCTGTATCCTTTTATTCAGAGAGCAAATCGCAGGCATGTACACTTCTGATCCGGATGTCCTCCGGCTCACGCAGCACTTTTTAATTTACGCGCTGTTTTTTCAGCTTTCCGACGCAGTGGCAGCACCTATTCAGGGCGCCCTCAGAGGATATAAAGATGTCAATTATACACTTGCAGCGGCTTTTATTTCTTATTGGGTTATCGGCCTTCCTGTCGGATATGCGGTCGGCACGTTTACAGGACTTGGCGCGTACGGTTATTGGATCGGGTTAATTGCAGGGCTAGCGGCAGGAGCAGTCGGTCTGTTTTTCAGGCTGGTTAAACTGCAAAAACGTTATTTATTGAAACAGGAATTTTAAAAGAGGTGATATGCATGGCACAAAATCAGAAATTATATGAGTATCTGTCTCAGCATGCGGAAGAAATAAGTTCAGCATGGTATGAAACAATCGAGGAAACTGACCCAAATTCAATCTATGCATCAACAGACCCGGCCGTCATTAAAAATTTAAAGAGCCAGAACCTTGCTTTCAATTATAAGATCAGCCGTATTTTTATAGATGAAGAAGAGGTATACTTACCCATTCTAAAAGCCTGGGCTTTTGAAGTCACTCAGGATCAAGAGCATTTAAAAACGCCTATCCACTATATTATTCGTGAGTTTGTCAGAGTAAGAGACTTGTTTGTTTCCTATGTGAAGGAATTTGTTCATATCAATCAGGATACCGTGAAAAGCGAAGAAGCCGAGGATTTATATCACACTCTTATTAAGGCGTTTGATCTTGTGATTCATATTTTTATAGAAGAAATGTACAAAAACACAAGCCTTCAGCTTCAGGCCCAAAAGGATATGATCACTGAATTGAGCGCACCGGTGATCGTGCTGTTCCACAGTGTGGGACTGCTTCCGTTAATCGGAGATATTGATACCGTCCGTGCTAAATTGATCATGGAAAATACCTTGAATCAATGTGCGAAAAAAAAGGTGACGCAGCTTTACATTGACTTGTCCGGGGTAGCGGTCATTGATACCATGGTTGCCCACCAGCTTTTCAGTCTGATTGAGGCGTTGCGTTTAATTGGCGTTTCATCCACATTGTCGGGGATCCGACCGGAAATTGCGCAAACAGCGGTTCAGCTCGGTTTGTCTTTTGAGGACATCTCACTGAGATCTACCCTTGCGTCAGCGATTGCATCCGACTTGAAATTAAAAAAGGTATAAGGTCCCTATAGACCTTATACCTTTTTTTTAATCATTCCATTGATATGTCCAATACACTTCTTCTTCAAACCATGTTGCCATAACAGGTTCATTGTTTTTCAGTTTTTCCTCAAGCTCTCGAAGCATACCTTCCGTCTGGGTGCGATGAGCTCTTAACGCGTTCATTTTAATATCTGCTACTTCTTTGATATCAAGTACGACGTCTGCTTCACCAAGCACCTCTTCTCTATTGCGTGTAATAGCCATGCATAGTGTGCGCGGACGGTCTTCTTTCTTTTTGCGGTACAATGCCCGGATGACCGCTTCCCCGCATGCATCATGGTCAGGGTGCACGCCATGTCCCGGATAAAATGTGACAATTAAGCTTGGTTTTACATCATCTATGATTTCTTCCATAATATCAGCTAAATATTCATCATCTTCAAACTCAAGCGTTTTGTCACGAAGCCCAAGCATCCGCAGGTCATTGATATCCATTGCTTTGCAGGCATTGATAAGCTCTTGTTTTCTTAATAATGGCAAGGTTTCCCGGTTAGCAAAAAATGGATCTCCCATATTTCTGCCCATTTCGCCTAACGTAGCGCAAGCATATGTAACGGGCACCTCTTTTTTTCTGTTTAAAGCTATCAGACCCGCCACACCGTATGATTCGTCATCAGGGTGAGGCAGGATTACAAGCACGTGTTCTTTCATCATTTTTTCACCCTTTTCTTTAAACTGTGAACGGTTTTTCACTGATTTGAAGTGAAATAGCCAGTTTCCCGCCCGGCAAGTGTCCTGCCATTAATAAGCGGTTTTCTTCATCAACTGTATACTCAGTCAGGCCTTCAGCATAAATCCAGCCTTCTTCTGTTTTTAAGCCGACCCGGTAAGGCCCGCTCCCTTTGATTTTAGCTTGATGATAGGTTACCTTCGCATTGCGTATATAAGCAACAACCGTCATGTTTTTTTCATTTAAATGTGCCGAGTAAGAACCGGTTGTGGTTTCTAAATGGATATATACAGGGCGGTCCGCATATCGTTCTAAAGATGCTTGCACATCTTCTTTTATGATTGCTTTCATAATTGCTCCCCTCTTTCTTCTTTTAAATACTGTACGCGTTCTGTATGTAATTTGACCAGTTGATATTTGACAGCCGGTTCCAGCTGTGAATTCACAATGCGCTGTATAGCGGCATAATATTTTTCCAGCATAGATTTACGGAGTCTCGGATGTGTTCTCTTATCCAAAAGCTCAAGATCAATTGCCTCTGTAATCGCTTCTTCATCTTCATTTGAGAAAGAGCGGCTGTTCCATAGCGAGGCGTATGCTTTTCCTATTTCTATATCATTGTCCATCGTCCTGCTCCTTTATGTCTTACATACATGAAATGATTATACATAATATATAGGCAAACTGAAAAGCCAAAGGCTCAATGGCTTTTTGATGCCCGTTTCCATTTTACTTGTGAAAACGTAAACAAGACTAATGCAGCCCATATACAGGCAAAAGTAAATGCCTTCGAGCTTGAAAATGGCTCATGATAAACGAACAGCCCGATCAGCAAGGTGATGGTCGGTGCAATATATTGTAATATACCGACTTGATACAGCGGCAGCCGCTTCGCCCCTTCAGCAAACAATAAAAGCGGCAGCGCGGTAAACACACCGGCAAAAAAGAGAAGCACCCATGCCCCGCCGCTTTCTGCACCCGCAGGCTGAATATGGCCGCTAAACAGCAAATACCCCAATGCAATCGGCATAATCATGAATGTCTCCAGCGTTAAACCGATAGCGCTTGCAAGGCTTGTTCTTTTTTTGGTAAACCCGTATAAGCCGAAGCTGAATGCAAGCAGCAGCGCGATATACGGAATGGATCCGTATTGAAACGCAGAAATAATTACACCGGCTGCCGCAATCGAAACAGCAACCAATTGAAGACGATTCAGCTTTTCCTTTAAAAACAAAATGCCGAGAAGAACTGACACAAGCGGATTTATGTAGTAGCCAAGGCTTGCTTCAAGCAGAAATCCATGATTGACAGCCCATATGTATACAAACCAGTTAATCGAAATGAGAATTGAAGCGAGAAATAAGGATAGTATGCCTCCGTTCTTTTTTAAAGACCGCAGCTCATGCCACCCCGTTTTCCATTGACGAAAGAAAAATAGCACGATACACATAAAAACAAAAGACCAAATGATACGGTGAGCTAAAATATCAAGTGCAGGCAGCTGTTCAAGAAGCTTCCAATAGAGCGGAAACAGCCCCCACATGGTAAAGGAAACGGCTGTGTAAAGAACGCCTTTTTTTGTTTCTGAATGATGCATATTTTGTCCCTGCCTTTCTTTAGAGCATCTTATATTATATCACGTGAAAGATCGAGCAGACATATACTATTTTGTCCGTGAAGAAAGGGTGTGACGAAGATGTTTGAGTGGAACAAATACTTTCCTTTCCACAATCAATTTTCCAAGGAAGCATTAAAAAAGGCTGATCCAAAAGAGGTTGAGCATTATGTAAACAGTGTAATGGAAAGTGTGTTCGGAAGTGATTCCGCGGCTCAATTTCCATTTCGCGATCCCCTCCCGACTAAAGAAAAAACACAGCGCACCGAACCTGATATAGATATATTCGAAACAGCAGACCATGTGTTTGTAAAGGTTGCAGTAACCGAAAGCCAGCTGGAACAGCTTAAAATTAAACATACATCTCACAGATTACTGATTGAACATTTCCCAGGTTCGACCCATCCTAAAAAAGTAAATCTTCCGTGTCTTGTCAAGCGGAAAGGGACGAAAGCCGTTTATAAAGACGGCCATTTGGAAGTCATGTTTTATAAACAGCAGGACTACAATATGTCCGAGGTAGAAATAATGCGATAAAAAACGGCCTGCTTCTGCGCAGGCCGTTTTTGCTAATAGAAACCGGGATAACTTCCGCCATACGGCACTGGACCGTATGGTGCACCTCCGTAACCGTAGGGAACAGGCGGATACGCATAGGGACGCGGATAATTAAAAAGAGCACTCCCAAGAAAACCGCCTAATAAACCGCCGACTAAAGGAGCGCCAAACAAAAAAGGGTTTCGTTCCGGGTATCCGGCCGGACCTGGGTTCCCGCGAAGATACGAGTGTTGAGGGTACATGACTTTTTCCTCCTTTATGTCTGCCTATATGTAAGGTATTCATCCAGGAAGAAAAACGATTGGGCTAGAGGCTATTGTTACATTAATTTTTATTGATAAAGCATTGGTACAAAAATAATCCAGCCAATACAACACAGCCCAGCCCTGTTACCGAGAGGACCGTTGAAAGCAGTGTCCATGTTTGAAACGTTTCCTTCGTGCTCAAGCCGAAAAATTCCTTTATCATCCAAAACCCTGCGTCATTTACGTGACATGCGATCACGCTTCCCGCTCCGGTCACAAGCACCATCAATCCCGGATTTACACTGCTGTCCGCCATAAGCGGAGCAGCCATCGGGATTCCCAAATAGAGAAAAGGCACCTTTAATTCTTTCGCTATGGCATAAACAATAGGAGTCAATAGAATAAGGCCGACTTCAAAAAACAGAGCAATGCCAATAATAAATGAGGCAATAACCACAGCTGTCTGTATTCTTTTCCTTCCGAATTTGTCAATCAGCGTAATGGCTATCCGATAACCGCCTCCCCCGTCTGAGACAAGTCTCCCAAGCATTGCACCAAACCCAAATACTAAAGCTAAATGTCCCAACTGACCGCCGATTCCCGCTTTTATAGAAGGTACGATTTTGCTTAGATCCATTCCCAGGCCGATCACCACTACAAATGAAACGACAATAAGAGATACAAACGTATGTAATTTCATTTTAATGATCAGAAATAACAAAATAAGAACCCCGGTTGCAACGATAAAAACCGGCATGACTAACCTCCATTGCATTTTTGTTTTCTGATATAGCACAGGATGCTTATCAGAAAGCGTTTCACTTTGCCGAAATAAAATCCTTGGCGATATGATTGTCATCTTTTGATCAACTAGTATTTTCACACTAATCTTCTAATCAACTATTGTCAATAATATTTATGATTTTATAGGCTGTCAGATAATATTATGGTTATATATTGATCAATTATTGGTTATATGTTATGTTTTTTATCAAGCCAGCAAATTTTCAGCTATCAATTGGCTCCGATAACAAAACAATGTGTTAACAAGGCTCATAAAATCTGTGTCTCAAAAGGAGGTATTCAAATGCCATTATTACGTTTCGATCTAATAGAAGGCCGTGATCAAAAAGCATTACAAGCACTATTAGACACTGCTCATCAAGCAATGGTAGAAGCATTTGGCGTGCCGGAGAGTGACCGATATCAAATTGTCCACCAGCATCCCGAGAATGAGCTCGTGATTCACGATACCGGACTAGGGTTTCATAGAAGCAAGGATTTGATCGTCATCAGCATTACAAGTAAAACAAGAACAAAGAGCCAAAAAGAAAAATTATATGCCTTGCTGGCTGAAAAACTAGAAGCAGAATGCGGTATTTCCCCGGAAGACCTAATGGTTTCCATTACAGAAAACGGTGATGCTGATTGGAGTTTCGGGCTCGGCGAAGCACAGTTTTTGAATGGCAAGTTATAAAATGGTGAAACGTATTCATCTGCTTTACACTTAGAAAATGGCCAGTCAATGAAATAAAAAAGAGAGATCCTTATTCAAGACCTCTCTTTTATTATTTCTTTTTCAGAAAAGCTGAAATAACCAGAATGAAAACAGCCAGCAAAACAAAATATAACGGAGTGATCCAGATTTGGTGGATAGAATTAGGGTCTCCCTTTTTATATCTAGTTTCAATGCCTATGTAATTCCAATGAAAGCTGACAGGGTTTTGATCGTAAATATAAAATTCAGGCAGATAGAGTTCCGGTTTGCTGATTTGAACAACAAGATAAATGATGATTCCCATTAACAACAGGATAGCTGTTAGTAACTTTTTCAAGGAAGGACCCCTTCCTATTTATGTATGTTGAATTCATCCTAACATCTCTTTTTATCCATGTAAAATAAAAGCTGATACACATCATGGCCTAAAATAAAAAGTCATGTAAACGGCATGACCCACTTACATGACTTTCTCACTGAAACAAACCCTTTTCTGTTCCCTTCCATTATTTCTCTTCTTCGCATACTGTGACACCAGGCTCACAAAATTGATCGGCCCACGCTTGCATTTCTTGAAATACAGCTTCCAGCGCTGTTCCTTTTTCAGTCAGCGTGTAGATCACTTTTACCGGTGTCTCGGGAAGAACCCGGCGTTCTACAATTTCGTTTTGCTCTAGCTCTTTAAGGCGCTCTGCCAGCATTTTTTGGCTGATCATCGGTATGGTTTCCGTTATCTCTTTAAATCGTTTCGGCCCATCCATTAGTACATGGATGATCAGACCGTTCCATCGTTTTCCCAGCAATGAGAAAGCTGACTCCATTTTAGGGCACATTGTATTTCCCACTAGTCTTCATCCCTTCATCTATTGTTTGACAAGTATTCACTGATCCATTAAAATGATCTTTCAAGTTACATTTAGTAAGCTTCTAACTTTTCTATTATCATACCACGTTTACCCGAAGGAGGAAACATTATGACTGATACTCTGGACATTTTGCAAGCACGGGCATCTGTTAAGGAATATGATACGAATGCCCCGATCTCTAAAGAGGAACTGACTGAACTTTTGGAGCTCGCGACTAAAGCGCCTTCTGCATGGAACCTGCAGCACTGGCATTTTACAGTATTCCACAGCGATGAATCAAAAGCGGCTCTTCTGCCTGTAGCATATAACCAAAAGCAAATTGTTGAATCATCTGCTGTTGTTGCCATTTTAGGCGATCTAAAAGCGAATGAAAACGGTGAAGACGTTTACGCTGAATTGGCAAACCAAGGTTTCATCACGGACGAAATCAAACAAACGCTGCTGGGCCAAATTAACGGTGCTTACCAAAGTGAACAGTTCGCACGCGATTCTGCTTTCTTAAATGCTTCATTGGCTGCTATGCAGCTTATGATTGCCGCAAAAGCGAAAGGCTATGACACCTGCGCAATCGGAGGATTTAATAAGGAGCAGTTCCAAAAGGAATTTGATATCAGCGAGCGCTATGTTCCGGTTATGCTTATTTCTATCGGTAAAGCAGTGAAACCTGCACATCAAAGCAACCGCTTGCCTCTAACAAAAGTGTCAACTTGGCTGTAAATCTAAGAAAAACCTTAGTCCGGATAAACACGGACTAAGGTTTTTTTATTGAAACGTATCTTTGTACCATTGGCGAGCCTGTTCAGCTTCATGCTGTGTGAGCTGATGGCCCCCATCCTGCCAAAAAACTGAAGCAGATGCCCCGCTGTCAAGCAAACAGCGGTGAAGCTCTTCCGATTCTTCCTTTGTGCAGAGCGGATCATATTTCCCGGCCCCAATGAAAACAGGAAGCCCTGTCATATCGGGAAGCTCAAGCCCCCGGATCGGCACCATAGGATGATGCAGAATAGCCCCCTTTAAAACATCCGCATAGTGAAAAAGCAGGCTTGCCGCGATATTTGCACCGTTTGAGTAGCCGACTGCAATCACTCGGCTCCGGTCAAATTGATGCGTTTGTGCCGCCTCGTCGATAAAATCTTTTAATTCTTTTGTCCGCTCAACGAGATCCTTTTCATCAAATACACCTTCGCTGAGGCGTTTGAAAAAGCGCGGCATTCCATTTTCGAGCGCTGATCCCCTGACACCGAGCAAATGAGCATCCGGATCTATAAAACGTCCCAATGAAAGGAGATCATGCTCATTTCCTCCGGTTCCATGTAACAGCAGTAAGACGTTGTCAGATGTTCCTTTTTCAAAAATATGCTTCATCATGTTCCCCTCCTACAATTCAGGCAAAAGATCTGTAATTTGTTTGCGGTGTTGCTCCAGCCATTCGGGCAGCTTTAATGATGTCCCCAGCTCATCAAACGTTTCATCTGTCATAAAGCCTGGTTCATCTGTGGCGATCTCAAATAAGATGCCTCCTTTTTCCCTGAAATAAATTGATGTGAAATACTCCCTGTCAAGAATTTCTGATGAAGGGAGATGTTTTTCAGCAATCACCGGCTGCCAATTGGCCTGCTCCTCACTCGTTGTCCGAAACGCTATATGATGAACTGTTCCATAACCGCCGACGCCTCTTTTTTCCGGCTGCAAATGAACGTCGATCACGTTTCCGACAGCCGCTGCGGATTTGAGTCTAACGATCTGATCTTCTTCCGCCACTTTGCTGTATCCGAAGCTTTCCACTAACAATTGAATCGTCGCTTGCGGATCATAGGAGTACAGCAGCACGCCTTTCATCCCGGTGATGGCTTCATGTTCTGAAATGCCGTCAGGTGTCCACTCGCTTTTTTCGCTATCGCCGTCTTCCATGATCGCTAACGGAAGGTCTTCCGTATCATCAAAGATAAGCGCCTGTTCCCCGCATAGCATTTTCTCCTCTGCATTCAGCCCATTATTTTGAAGGCGTTCCTTCCAGAAAGCCAGAGAGCCTTTAGGGACTGAAAAGTAAATCCGGCCGGCTTGGCCTTTCCCTACCGTCCCCTGCCCGCTTCCTTGAAACGGGAAAAAGGTAATAATGGTCCCTGGATCTCCATTTTGATTCCCAAAGTAAAAATGATATGTTCCCGGGTCATCGAAATTCACTGTTTTTTTGACAAGCCGAAGCCCGAGCACTTCTGTATAAAATCGCAAATTTTCTTGCGGATCTCTTGCAAATGCTGTGACATGGTGCAATCCTTCTGTTTTCATCTCTTCACTCCTTAATTATCTTGATTTCGAGATATTTATTATTTTAAACCTATATTGTGCAGGATGCAAACCATGTGATTTAATTAAATAATTGAAAAAATCATTTTTTTCTAATAATTATCTTGTGATCTTATCTTACAACTGCTATTATAGTGAGCATTATCATGTTTCAGGAGGAAAGTAAATGGTTAAAAAAGCACTTATTGTTATACTCATCATTTTACCATTCGTTCAGCTTGCGCTTTTGCCGCTTGTGAATCGAATTGACCCGATTATTTTCGGCCTTCCTTTTTTCCACTTTTGGCTGCTGCTGTGGATTATTATTACGCCGGTATGTTCATTTGGCATTTACCTGGTGCAAAGAAAAGATGGAGGAATTGAATAATGCAAGGAAATCTCACTGCACTTATGATTACGGCTATTATCGTATTAACTGTTGTCTGTATCGGATTTCTCGCCGGGAGAGACAAATCATCGCGAACCTCGGTGGAAGAATGGTCTGTCGGCGGCAGACGTTTTGGCGGCCTTCTCGTTTGGTTTTTAGTAGGCGCAGACCTTTACACGGCATATACTTTCTTAGGCCTGACCAGTACGGCTTACACAGGCGGTAGTGTTGCGTTTTTTGCCATTCCTTACTCTGTATTGGCTTATTTTATCGCCTATTTCTTCCTGCCGAAGCTTTGGAATGTTGCGAAAATTCACAAATTAACAACTCTCGCAGATTATGCGCGGGAACGTTTTGACAGTAAGCTGTTGGCAAGTCTCGTTGCAATTGTCGGGGTCCTGATGCTTATCCCGTATATCTGTCTTCAGCTTAGCGGAATTCAAGATACGCTTCAGGTTGCGGGCACCGGCTATATCAACGTAAAGTTCGTTGTCATTATCTCATTCATCCTTGTTGCTCTTTACACGTTTTTCAGCGGGATTAAAGGGCCAACTTTTACAGCCATTATTAAAGATATTTTAGTATGGGTGATTATGCTGTTTATGGTCGTTTCACTCCCGCTTATTCATTTCAACGGCTGGACGCCGATGATTGATACATTGGTGAAGGAAGCGCCGCAAATGCTGACGATACCGACAGAAGGCCCAAAAGGCATCCCTTGGTTTATTACAGCATCTATTGTATCCGCCTTGGCACTTTTTATGTGGGCGCATGCCGCTACAGGTGTATTTACGGCGAAAAGTGCCGATGCAGTTAGAAAAAACAGCATGTTTTTGCCGCTTTATAACATCGTTTTAATCTTAGTTATTTTCCTTGGTTTTATCGCTTTTCTTGTGCTGCCGGAAGATACAAATCCAAGACTGGCGCTGCTGCATCTAATTCAGGCGTCTTACGGCGGCGTGGCACAAGGTTTTGCCTATGCCACTATCGCCCTTGCCTCATTGATCCCTTGTTCGATCATGGCTATCGGAGCGTCGAATTTATTTGCCAATAACTTATACCGTGACTTGATCCATCCAAATGTGTCACAAAGCAAGCTGACCCTTATTACACGTTCCATGGTGTTTGTTGTGATCGGTCTTGCTCTTCTATTTGGAATGCTGTTCCCAACTGCCTTAGTGACACTTCAGCTTTTAGGCGTTTCCGGCATGGTGCAGATCTTCCCGGCGATTGCCGTCAGCTTATTCTGGAAGAACCAAACGAGAGAGGCGACAATAATCGGATTATTAGCCGGCCTTGCGGTTACGTTTATTGTGTATATCACGCAATCTGCACACGGTATTTATGAAGGTTTCTGGGGATTGTCCGCCAATATCATCGCTGTAGTCATTCTCAATCCGCTGTTTGTAAAAAGAGCAGGTTCAAATCCAGTCAAGGAAGGTTTATTTGCTAAAAAAACTGAACCGAATTCGAACCAGAAGGGTGCTTAAAAAAAACCATACGCGGTAACCGCGTATGGTTTTTTACATTTCTTTTTTCAGCGTTTCAATTGCTTTTTTCATTTGCGTATCATTATTTGACAGCTTTTGTTGAAGTTCTGTCATTAGTTTTGTTGTAGTATCGCCAGTCAGCACGCCTGTTTCTTTCAGATTCTCTTTTTTCTGGAACTGTTTGATGACTGATACAAAATCTTGATCATACGCACTGTTTACCTTTACCTGATAGCCAAGTGCTTTCAGCATTTGCTGAGCGACTTTGACTTCCGTGCCTGTATTGCCCGATTTGTACGTTTTATCAGCGTCCAAATATGGGAGCTTCGCGTAATCAGGAAGCTCTGCTTTCACTTGCGGTTTGATGCCTTTTTTATGGATCCATTCACCGTCAGCAGTCAGCCATTTGGCCATTGTCAGTTTGACGGTTGAACCATCCTCATACTCTTTTGCGGTTTGCACTGTGCCTTTTCCGAATGTGGTTTCTCCAATTAACGGAATGCCTGATGATTCATGAAGAGCAGCGGCCATGATTTCTGCAGCGCTCGCTGTTCCGTCATTTACTAAAACGACAGTCGGCTTGGTGACTTTTCGTTCTTTTTCTGCTTTCATGACTTCTTTTGAGCCGTTTTTGTACTCAACCTGCATAATATTTTTCCCTTTATCAATAAACAGATTGCTCATTGTAATCGCCTGGTCCATTAATCCGCCCGGGTTGCCCCTCAAGTCTAAAATATAGCCTTTGGCACCTTTTTTCTCTAAACTGTCAATGGCATTTGTCAGCTCTTTAGCAGTTGTTTCAGAGAAAGAAGTGATTTGGATCTCACCGATGCTGTTGTCTTTCATCTCAGAATAGACGGTCTCAACAGGAATCGTATCGCGCTGAATGGAAAGATCAATCTCTCCCACTCCCGCTCTGTTCAGGTCAAGTTTCACTTTTGTGCCCTTTTTGCCGCGGATTAAAGCGACAGCTTCATTTACATTCATGCCTTTTACGCTTTTACCGTTTACTTTCAGGATTTGATCCTTCGGTTTGACTCCGGCTTTTTCAGCAGGTGATCCTTTGATTGGCGCAACAATAAGGATTTCACCGTCTTTTTCCTCTACTTGCGCTCCTATTCCTTCAAAGGATGCAGAAATGCTTTCTTCGAATGATTTTCCTTCCTCTTGATCCATATATGTAGAGTAAGGATCGTCCAGAGACTCAATCATTCCTTTAATTGCTCCATCTACTAATTTGTCATCATTTGTTTTCTTGTAATAATCACTTTTGATTTGCTCATACGCTTTATTTAATTTATCGAACTTACTGTCTCCTGTGCTTGTTGATTTCTGGCCCAGAATGCTTGAATTGCCCGTAATAAATAAAGTCAGCGCCGAAGCGACAACCGCAGTGATCAGCACAACAAAAAACAGTTTCAATTGCCGTTTCAATTAAACACCACCTTTTTCTTCTTACATTATTATCATGGACGATTTCCTATTCGTCAACTCGGAGCAGAAAATATAGAGATAGTGCCCTTCTTTAGCGTTTCATAAACCTATGCCTTTTCACGACATATAATAACGAAAAAGGAGGATACCATTTTGAGCCGATATTTAGAAATGCTGTCCTTATTCGGTGTCTCTGGTGCACATCCAGGCGGGCTTGCTTTTTCAAAAGCCCTATTGCAAAAAGCCGCGCCTCCGCCTGACCAGCCGATTCTTGATGCCGGATGCGGAACGGGGCAAACTGCGGCTTATTTAGGACATTTGCTTTATCCTGTCACAGTCGTTGATAGAGACCCTGTCATGCTTGAGAAGGCCAAAAAAAGATTTGCAAATGAAGGGCTGGCCATCCCTGCATATCTTGGAGAGCTGGAACGTCTTCCGTTTTCTTCAGCATCCTTTTCCTGCGTCCTGTCCGAATCTGTCCTCAGTTTTTCCCATGTGACATCCTCCCTTCAAGAAATTAATAGAGTATTGAAGCCGGGCGGAATGCTGATCGGTATTGAAGCGGCGCTCAAAAAACCGATGCCTCCGCGCGAAAAGAAGCAAATGATGGACTTTTACGGTTTTACAAAGCTTTATGACGAATTGGAGTGGATGGAATCGATTCGTGCCCATGGATTTCAGAAAACAGAAACGATCACCCTTTTGCCGGAAGATATGGAATTTGAACCGACTACAGAAATGGATGTATCGCATGCAATTGATCCTATCTACTACGATACGCTTCAGTCCCACTATGACCTCATGCAGGCATACAGCGAGTATATGGGTCATTGTATCTTTATCGCATACAAGTAAAACGGCGCATCCCCCCCTCTTTTCGTCCAACCTTTTTTGTCTATCTTTCATAAGCTGATAGAAAGACGGATTAGGAGGGAATTGTATTGGAAAAATACTATCATCTTTGCCGCCAGCACCAAGGAAAAGTTGCTAGAATTACAGAAAGAAACGGCAGAGTCCACGTGGGCAGAATTACACGGGTCACCAACAGTAAAGTTTTTATTGCTCCAGTTACTTCAGGTGGCCCCAGAGGCGGATTTGGCTATGGATATTGGGGCGGCTACGGATATGGATATGGAGCCGCGTACGGTATTGGCCTTGGGCTGATTGCAGGTGTGGCGCTCGCCGGTTTATTCTTTTTTTAATGGAAAAACCCGCTTATCCAATGATAAGCGGGTTTTTTATTTTATATCTTCTTCACTTTTTCAAAGTATTCTTCTAATGTTAAGTCATGATCGTGGATGACCTTTGCAGCCTTTTTGCCTACATAACGCAAGTGCCATGGTTCGTATTCGTACTTTGTGATGTCTTCTTTGTTTTTAGGGTAGCGAATGATAAAACCGTATTTATATGCATTGTTCTGCACCCATTTTCCGTCTTCGGTGCTGCCGAACGCTTCATTTAGCTCAAAACCATTGCTTCGGCTGGAAATATCCATTGCAAGCCCTGTTTGATGCTCGCTTTCACCAGGATATGCGACTGCTTCTCTTGCTTTCTTTTCCCCTTTTAGGCTAACTTCATTTTTAAAGATAGCCTGCTGTCTGTCATACGAGCGGTATCCTGACACGGCTGCCAGCTCATAGCCATCCTTTTTCGCGGCGTCAAACATCGTTTTTAATGCGTCTGCTGCTTCTTTTCTGATGTATCGCTTTTGAATTTTTTCTTCAAAAGAAAACTCGACATCAGGGATAACTAGATCGCTAGGTTCATAGTCTCCTGGCAGTGCGTATTGCTTATTGACAAGGGCGAGGATATTTTTTGGATTTTGAATGGTTTCCAAACCGTCCACTTTTTTAATGTTATTGAAAAACTTGCTTTCCAATAAGAACTCACTGTCCTGCGTATTTGTTTTTTTGCTGTCAGCTGTTTTTTCTTCTGTCTGTTTTGATTCTGCGGTGGTTTTCGTATCCTTTTCAGCATCTCCGTTTGACATGCTGCAGCCGGCTCCAACAATTGCCGTCACACTCAAAGCGGCAGCCAGTGAAAACCATTTACCGGGCTTTTTCATCATCACATTACCTTCCTTTTATCAATCGTTTCCGTATCCATAAAGAAGAGGCTGCCGGCACCCAGCACGCCTCTTGATTTATTTTATTGTGATACAGAATGTAAAGCTACTTCTATCATATCATGAAAAGTGGTTTGACGCTCTTCCGCCGTTGTTTCTTCTCCTGTTAATACGTGATCGCTCACCGTCAGGATCGACAGCGCTTTTCTTCCATGCTTCGCTGCCAATGTATATAGAGCGGTTGTTTCCATCTCTACGCCGAGCACACCGTAGTTGGCAAGCTTTTCAATTTGAGAATCGTCATTGTAGAACTGGTCAGCAGTAAATATACTGCCTACCGTCACCGGTACGCCTTTATCCTTAGCTGCGTCATAGGCATTTTTCAAAAGCTCGAAATCTGCGTTAGGCGCGAAATCGATACTTCCAAAAGCGACTCTGTTCATTTGTGAATCAGTGGAAGAAGTCATAGCCAAAATGACGTCGCGCACTTTGACATCTTTACGGATGGCGCCGCAAGAGCCTACTCTTATTAAATTTTGCACATCATAGCTTTGGATTAATTCATTGACGTAAATTGAAATGGACGGAACACCCATGCCCGTGCCCTGCACAGAGATTTTTTTGCCTTTATATGTACCTGTAAATCCATACATGCCTCTGACTTCATTATAGCATTCCACATTTTCAAGATACGTTTCAGCGATAAATTTTGCTCTGAGAGGGTCTCCCGGCAAAAGCACCGTATCTGCAATTTGTCCTTTTTCCGCACCGATATGTACACTCATCTCATATCCTCCTATAAACCAAAATTAACAAGCAGTCCGTTCATTTTACAACGGATGTCATGATGAGACAAACTTCAGCATTGATTATAAAGGAATGTTCCGAAAAAAGAAAACGATCCGGGGTATTTTTAGGCGCCTTAGAGAAAATCGGGATAATTGCGCTGCTGATATGAGAACCTAACGGCAAAAGGAGGGATGAAACATGGGTAAAAAACAGCGCAACCGAATTACCGGACAAAAAAAGAACAACCACATACCTGCTAAAGACGTTATCGCGGCTGAAGAGGCGCACGAAAAAGAGTATTCCGCGGCCAAACGAAAACCTTAAAAAACAGAAAACTGCGGATGTCCGCAGTTTTCTTTCGTTATGTTGTTTGCACAATCAGACGATTGATTTTCCTCCATCCGGCGGGAAGCAGTTTATAATATGTTTTCCCTTTTCTGCCTTCATCAATCAAAATCACATCCCCTGTGGCCATAAATCTCGCATCATAATCACTTGGAACCGTATCGAATACATTAAACAGAGAGAATGCTCTTTTTAGCACGTCTTGATGATTGCTCCCGTTCAGTTCAGTTCGATAGACGGCTCTGTAGCCTTTTTTTTCACCAAACCGGGGTGTTTGAAATATTGTCACATCGTAAGAACAAGACTTCTTTTTAAACACGGATAACATCATCAAGATCCCTCCCTTTTATTTCTATAACATATTGGCGTTTCGCCCTCTTTTTCCTCTCTCTACTTTTGTCGAAACGAATGAAACTTTTCGTCAAAACCTTTCATGAGGAAAAACAGCAGCAGGCCGAGACTGAAGCCTCCTAAAACGTCAGTTAAAAAATGCACGCCGAGGTAGACTCTGCTGGCACCGACCAAAATAACCACAGTACCGGCGATTATGTATACCGCTTTTTTATGCTTTGACACAAACGGGAGGTGTTTCACTAAAAAGTAGGCGATTACAGGATAAACACAAGCAGCGTTCATGGAGTGGCCGCTCGGAAAGCTGAAGGACGACTCATGAACGAGAGGTTCAAAATCGGGCCTTGCCCGTTCGATCCACTCTTTTAATATTTTGTTTAATAGACGATCAGCACCGAATATGAAAAGCATCAAAAGACCGGCCCAGGTTCTTTTGTAAAAAAACAGCCCTGCCCCAATGACTACGATAAGAGGCAGTAAAAAGGAAGTAGCCCCAAGATGAGTCATCCAAATCATCACATCATTCAGCCAAGGCTGACGGATAGCTGCGGCTGCCTTACTGATCATTTCATCTGCTGATTGAACAGCATTTGTATGAATAACCGCGGCTAAAAAAAGAAAGAGAAGAAACAGACTGACTGGCTTGTACAAGATTTTCCCTCCTTTAGTTCTTAACATTCCTATCAGCCGAATAAAAAACCGGAGCTGGCCGCTCCGGTTTCAAGCCTTAACAATCTTCATCCAGCTCTTCATCTATCATACATTTTTCTATCAGATAATCAAAGGTAATATCGGCGATTTCAAACAGCTCATCTTCACTCGGTATGTAGCCCCGTCTTGCAAGCTCTCTGTAAAAAAATTCAGCGATTTCTTCCGTGTCAATCACAAGATCTATTTCTTTCATAACCGTACCGCCTCCTTTTTTATGTTTTATGAAAAAACGGGATGAATTATACCCGGTGTTCTAAACAATTCTTTTATTCATATACATTGAATAAAAAAACAAGCCATAGGAGGCTGACTTATGATCGCTAAAATGATGGAAGCACTGGACGGAGAAAGATTCGATATGGTGATGGAAAAAACGCTCAGAGGTATGACGCATGTCATGATGTGGGGCTGTCTGCCTTATTTTTTATATGTCATCATCCGCTTGTTCACAAACTAACTGAAATGTTCTTTTAAGCTTTCCAGCACAAACATCATCATATCTTTATATTCTTCATCTTTAAACATTTCGTACAGAATTTTGTAGTCGTTGTAAATATCCAAAAGCTCATCAACAATTGATACAGCCAGGATGCGCAGGGTATCTTGATCTTCATCTTCGCCTTCAAACTGAAGAAGAGCAGACGGTACAATATCTTCACCGATCTCATGGGCAGTTTCTCCGACATAGTGGACAAACAAAAGCTGATGCACAAACTGGTCCATTTCATACTTTCTGAGAACCAGCGTGAGATCCTCTTCCTCCGTTTCAAGCCACTCTCCATCCTTTAAACGAGTTAGCTCATAAATAATATCTTCCCAGCCATCTTCCAAATACCTCCAAATTTCGGTTCTGTGGCCGATAATGCGAAAGAGTTCTTTTCCATAATCTTTTACATAAACGACATCTCCAATGAGGAATTCATATTCAATATCAAGTTTTTCCATATCGACAATGACGCCTTCATAATCTTTATATAATTGAATGGATGATTCAAAATATAAGACTTCATTGTGGTTTACTTCATAAAGGTAGTGCTTATCGATTTGGTGTACTTTTGTGATTGTGCCGACTGTCCCATACATAATGACGACTACGATATCCCCTACTTGGAATTTCGGTTTATTTTGCTTCATGGTGTCTCCCCCTCGCCGCAACATTTCTGATACGCTATCGTATGCTGGGTTTCACCAATTCGCATGGGCATGAAAACCATAGGAAATATCCAATTATGGTATATGTATGTGCAGAAAAAAATCCGCAGTGGCTCTGCGGATTCAAACGTGCACCTCGGCCTCGTATTTTTCCCAAGCTTCATCAAACGTCGCCATCGTGTCCAGATAATCAACATTCAGCTCCAAATAGGAACTGATTTCGTGATAATCGGTTGATGTTTTTGGGAAGCTGTGATCCTCATACGCCTGATTGGCAAACTCGCTGATGCTGTCCTGCGGCTTGGGATGTCTGTATTTCAATAAATAGTGATAAAAGGATTTCATGGGTTTCCCCTCCTGGTGTCTGTCTTTTGTTGTTCTATTATACAGTGCAAGTGTGAAATTACAACAAAAGAATAACGAAACATCATTCAGGAGAAATCAAAATAGTTGCGTTTTAATATCCTTTCGGTTTCCATGAGCTGTTGATACGTCAGACTTTCAGGGAGTTTTTTTGTGTTGATTAAAAACAGCTGATCCTCAATATCCTTTATCGTCGAATCCTCTTGGTAGGCCATTCCGCAGGAAGAACAAATCATCGCGGGGGTGTTTGTCAGCTCTATGGCTCTCGTGCCGTCAGGAAGCTCCCAATAAACTGTATTCGTGCCAGGCAGCGCCTCAGGCTCGCCGCACCATTCGCATGACTTCATGAAGAATCTCCTCCGCTTTCTACCTCTTTTTCTTTTTTCTGCTGGGCTAAAAATTTCTTTTTCTTTAACTGGTCTCTTTTCTCCCGCCGGTCCTTTAATGTTTCATGCCCCGGATTCGCTGTATATGCTTCTCTCCTTTTGATTCTGACCACGTTATCCGGTGTAAAAGAAATCTCTTTGTCAGCAAAAATGGCACTCAGTCCAATTGGTTCTTTTTTGTCAGCGGTTTCAGGAAAAACAGACTCAAAATAGGCGTCAGCCTGGTTAGGGATATAATTTTCAGGTTCCGGATAAGAGGTAATGACTCCTTCAAAATTTCTCAAGATGATTTTGTCAGGGCTTTGCGACAAAACATAGTTTGGCTGCAGGGCGATCTTCCCCCCGCCGCCTGGTGCGTCAACGACAAAGGTAGGAACCGCGTAACCTGAAGTATGGCCTCGCAGCCCTTCAATAATCTCCAGCCCTTTTGAAACTGGAGCTCTGAAATGTCCGATGCCTTCTGACAGATCACATTGATATATATAATAGGGACGGACTCTGATTTTCACCAAGTCATGCATAAGCTTTTTCATAATGGTTACCGAATCATTAATGCCTGCTAACACGACGGCCTGATTTCCGACCGGCACCCCTGCGTTCACCAGCTTTTCGCAAGCCTCAACGGATTCCTCCGTCATTTCGATGCTTGTGTTGAAATGGGTGTTCAGCCAGACCGGATGATATTTCTTTAAGATATCGCACAGTTGATCGGTGATTCGCTGAGGAAAAACGACAGGCGCTCTTGTACCGATTCTGATAATTTCCAGATGCGGAATACTGCGCAGCTCTTTTAAAATGTATTCTAAAATTTGATCATTGATCAGCAACCCGTCCCCGCCTGAAATCAGGCAGTCCCGGATCTCAGGTGTCTCCCGAATGTAGGCGATCGCGGCATCAAGCTGCTTTTTAGGGACACCCATTCCGATTTGACCGGAAAAACGCCTCCTTGTGCAGTAGCGGCAATACATAGAGCATTGGTTCGTGACAAGGAACAGGACTCGGTCGGGATAACGGTGTGTCAGGCCGGGTACCGGAGAGTCTTCATCCTCATGAAGCGGGTCTTCCTGGTCGTATTTTGTTTTGTGCATCTCTTCAGAGAGCGGCACAGACTGCATTCGTATCGGGCATCTCGGGTTGTCGGGATCCATTAAGGAAGCATAGTAGGGTGTGATATTCAAGGGAATCGTTTTGGTAGAAATTCTGACGCCTTCTTCTTCTTCTTCGGTCAGGTTAATCACTTTTTTCAAGTCTTCTAAGGTTCTTACAGTATGGGTCAGCTGCCACAGCCAATCATTCCATTTTTCTTCCGGAACATCCTTCCATAGCTCTATCTCCTTCCAATGCCGTTTCGGTTTATACCATTTGTTTGTCAAATGAAATTCCTCCTCGTACATTTCTTTTTGACTTACAGGCGTTTGCACCAGATATTCATATTTTCGAGCCCTTCTCCTATATAACAATTATTGATCAGCCTTCCGCCATACTGATACCCGGAATGATACAGGACAGCATTCATTCCGAAAGATGCAGCGCGGGCGAGTGAAAATACTTGAAAGATATCTTGCTTTATCATTTCTTTTTCTAATACATCTATTAAAATACTAGTCAGCGAACGGCCCCGATAATCCGGAAGCACGGCGCAGTCTGTCATTTCGGCATGACCCAGCTCAGGATTGATATCTGCGCTTGCCGCGCCGATCAGACGGTCATCTTCAAGCATGACATAATAAAGCGTATGCTCATTCATTGTCTTTTCAATATAGGCGGGATCAAACACAGGAGCCGGATACGTGCGGAATACTTTTTTATACAGCATAGATAACTGATACATATCGTTTGTTTCTGCTTTTCTCATTGTAAAAGGAGACTTGATTTCGATTTGTGGCTGAGGCTTTGTTTTATATAATAGCTCTATCATTTCCTGTTCGGCTAAATAGGTATCTGTTTGTCTTCGTTTTTCTGTGAGATAACGGACCATGACGGAAGCGCGATGGCCGAGATAGTAGCCTTCGAGAAAGCCCTCTGGCGTAAACAATTGTTTAGCCAGCTCCGCCTCGTCATGCTGCTTGGTGTACACGATGATTTTTTCGGCACCCTCCTCTTCGGCCGCTGTCATAATATCAGTCAAGGCTTCTTGAATAAAGCCTTCATAACGAATGACTCTAATTCGTTTATTAAAGCGGTCATTGTCTATGACAGCCGTGACACCGCTATTCTTTACCGTTTTGATCATCAGCATCCTCCCCGTCTGTATGAAGCCCGCACCAATCCATCACAAAAAGAGCTATAATTTTAGCTGATTCTAACATGGCTTCAACCTCGATATACTCGTTTGCCTGATGTGCCGTTTTCGTCTCTCCCGGTCCAAAAACGATAACAGGAGTATCTCCCGCATGATACAAAAGGCCGCCGTCTGTTCCCCAAGGCGACGCTTCGATGATCGGCTCTGTTTGTTTCATTTTTTGATAGGCTGATTGCAAGACTGATAGTAAAGGATGGTCATCAGGCAAATCATTCGGCAGCCATTGAGCCCCGAACCATTCCACTTGAATTGGATGACGTTTAAACCATTCATCATGGTATTGTAAATCTTTCAGCCAGTTTTCCAATTCAATTTTTACGGCTTCAGGCTTTTCATGAGGAGCAATTCCGCATCTTCCTTCTATGACGACGCGGTCTGCTACCGAGGACGGCCATGTTCCGCCTGAGATGGTGCCAATATTGATTGGAACCGGGATTGGAATATGATCATACAGCGGGTCAGAGATTTTTGCGTTCCGGACTTTTTCAAGCTCTTGAATGGCTGTAATGACATGCATGCTTTTTTCAATGGCACTGACACCTTCATAGCGTGTGCCTCCGTGTGCCGCTAATCCTTTAACCGTGATCCGAAACCACATCGAGCCCTGCTGTTTAATAAAAAGCTTCATATTGGTCGGTTCCGGAATTAACGCCCCATCCGCACGATAGCCTCTCATAATGGCAGAAAGTGTTCCGGCGCCGCCGCACTCTTCATCTATAACACTCTGAAACAATACATCGCCTTTCAGTTTGACATCGCAGGCGTGCAGAGCTTCTAATGCAAATAGAAGGGCTGTATTGCCTCCCTTCATATCAGTGGAGCCGCGGCCGTAAATTTTACCATTTACTTCAGCAGCTTGAAACGGTTCATACTTCCACTCCTTCAAATTTCCTTCTGGCACAACATCGATATGCCCGTTTAATATCAGAGATCGTCCCCCGCCCTCTCCCGTTTTTTTAGCAACAATGTTCGGGCTCTCATGAAAGTCCGTCCGGTCTGATATAAAATAGGGATGCTGTTTTAATTGCTTTAGGCTCGGCTCCCACACATCAATGTCCATATGAAATTGCCGGAGCTTTTCAAGGACCACTGCCTGTGCGTTAAATTCCTTGCCGAGTGTGCTTTTTTCTCCAACCAGCCTTTTCAAAAGACGAATGGCTTTGGCTGAATTCTGATCTAGCCATTCAATTACTTTTCTTTCAATGTCCTGCATCATCACTCCCCCTTATTAAGAAAAAGGCATATCCACTATTATTTCAGCGTCGGTCAACCCGATCACCTCGTCAATTGTTGAGCCATTCATCAGTTCTTTTAAAACAAAATGATCCCGGCCAACTGTAAGAACTGCTTTTTCAGTAATGATCATATCTACACAGCCTGCTGCTGTTAACGGAAGGGTGCAGGCTTCTGTTAATTTGGGCCTCCCTTTTTGGTCAGTATGGCTCATGACGACAACCACTTTTTTCGCTTTCTGGGCGAGCTCCATCGCACCGCCCATGCCCGGCACCTTTTTTCCGGGTACAAGCCAATTCGCAAGGTCTCCCGACTGGCTTACCTGCAGGGCGCCTAAAATCGTAATGTCAATCATGCCTCTTCTGATCATGGCAAAGGACATTGTTGTATCAAAGTAAGATGCTCCCTTTACAGCACGGACAGGGAATCCCGCAGCGTTGCATAAATTTTCATCCTCATTCCCTTTTTCGGGACTTTCTCCAATTCCGAGTACACCGTTTTCCGCCTGCAGCATAACCTGCATATCAGTCGGCAAAAAGTTCGGCACCAAGGAAGGGATGCCGATACCAAGATTCACGATCATGCCCGGCTTGATTTCAGAAGCAGCCCGTCTGGCGATCTGCTCTCTTTCTGTTACTCCCAAGCCCATTTCCACCTCACCCCTTCACTTCTCACAACCCCCTCAACAAAAACCCCGGGCGTTACAATCATTTCTTCTGCCATATTTCCCATCGGCACAATCGTTTCAGCCTCGGCAAAAGTTCTTTTGGCGGCCATTGCCATAAGCGGATTCATGTTGCGCGCTGTTTTGTCATACGTTAAGTTGCCGAATTCATCTGCAATGCAGGCATTGATGAAGGCAAAATCAGCCGTCAGCGCTTCTTCAACCAAGTATTGCTTCCCCGCTACAGACACAATCTCTTTTTTCTCATAAACCATTTGATTATCAATGCCGATATCGGTCAAAATGCCGCCAAGACCGGATCCACCGGCGCGAATCCGTTCTGCGAGCGTGCCCTGAGGCGAAAATCGAACCTCTAATGTGCCGTCTGTCATCTGTTTTCCGGCTACAGGATTTGAACCGATATGCGATGCAATCAGCGTCTTGACTCTCTTATTGAGAATAAGCGGTCCAATCCCAATTCCCGGGAATCCGGCATCATTGCAAATGACAGTTAATTCTTTTACACCGCTGTCCAATATCGCTTCAATCAAAGAAGGCGGAGAACCGACTCCACCGAAGCCGCCAAACATAAGGACCGACCCATCACACACATCTGCAATTGCCGATTCAATGCTGATTGTTTTTTGAAATGGTGACATATTGATTTCAATCCCTTTTCAGTTTTTTTCAACTTCTGCAACTGTTTCCGAAAAAGTTGATATAAGCTCTTCCATCTCTTCGTCTGATATTGTGAATGGAGGAGCGATGATTACGGCATCTCCTTCCCCGCTGTCGATTCCAGCCTTGGCAGGATAGATAATGAGCCCGCGTTTTTTTGCTTCGCTGATGATACGCTGGGTCATCGACCGTTCTTGCGGAAACACTCGCTTTGTCTTTTTATCAGCCACAAATTCAACGCCTAAAAGCAGTCCTTTGCCGCGTACATCCCCAATGATGCCGCTCCGATGCATCACCTCTTCAAGTTTCTTTTTCAGCTTGAAGCCCTTTTCTTCAGACTGTTTGATCAAGCCGTGTCTGATAACATAACGCAAAACCTCAAGAGCGGCTTTGGCTGAATAGGGATGAGCACTGTAGGTGTGACCGCTCATAATAACACCCGATCCTTGTTTTATCGTTCGGAGGATCGTATCAGACACAACTGCAGCTGCAATAGGCGCGTACCCGGCACCGAGTCCCTTTCCAAGCACAGCGATATCAGGAACGGTATGCCAATGCTCTGTCGCAAGCATCCTTCCAGTTCTCCCGAGTCCTGTCATCACTTCATCCGCAATAAACAGCACACCGTGTGAGCGGCACACCTCTTTCAATCTCTCATAATATCCAGAAGGAGGAGTAATCGCTGCTCCCGCGGCTCCAATAATAGGTTCTGCCACAAAGCCCGCAATAAACTGACTTCCGATTCTTTTTATAGCGGTTTCCAGCTCCTCCGCGGCCGTTTGAACAAAATCTTTTTTTGCCTCTTGATTCAGCCGATATATATTCGGGGCTGAGAGAGCGGGATAACGCTCAAGCAAATGTGTGAACCGGTACCTTCGTTCATAAAATCCCGATAATGAAAGCGCTCCCAAAGTTATTCCGTGGTAACTGCTCCATCTTGAGAGAAAGATGGATTTCTGTGTCTGCTTTTTTTCCTGCCAATATTGAATGGCGATTTTCATTGCCGTTTCTATGGCTTCTGATCCGCTATTGACAAAAAAAGACCAATTCAATTCTCCCGGCAGCTGCTCGGACAGTAAAGCAGCTAATTGCTCGGCCGGCTCACTCGTAAACTGCGAGCGATAAGCAAAAGATACCTTATCAAGCTGTTCTTTCAGCTGCTCAGTTACTTCATCTACCCCGTGGCCGATATTGCATGTCACCGCACCAGATGAGCCGTCAAGATATTTTTTTCCGTTCTGATCATACATATATGTGCCCTTTGCATGACTGACAACCGGATATTCCGCACTAAGCTCTGGCTTAATTAAATAACTGCTCATGCTTCCACCTCAAAAACACCTTTTCTATATTGTATGAGTGTTTAAATAGCGGCATGACGTTCCCTATAAAACTTTTTCGCACAAAAAAAAGAGCCCTTCCGAATTCCGAAAGGCCCTTATGATATGTCATCTTCTAGCAAATAAAAGCGGCTCCGACAATAATTAATAAAATGAACAAGACAACAATCAATACAAATGTATTTGTCCCGCAGCCAAATCCTCCGTAACCGTACCCCTGATATCCATGCATATTGTTTTTCATCCTTTCTTATCACGATATACGGCATTGTATGCGGGCCAAGTCCCAAACGGTCTGTGCAAATGCCCATCTATGTAAGGAAATAATGAAAAACAGTGTGCACCCGCTCATATTTTTGAAACTTGAGCTTTTCATAAAAATGAGTGACGCCTTCAGAATTTGAGGCCACTAAATAAGCATCGTCCATTCCTAAAGATTTGGCAATGGACAGCATCTCACCCACAAGAATACTGCCGTAGCCCCTTCTTTGAAACTGATCCAAAATCGCCACCTCTTCAATTTTAGCCGTTTTCTCTTGCGAATCAATAAAAAGTTCCCCGCAGCCAATCGGAATGTTCTGTGATGAATCGCTGTAACAAACAACAAGCAATATCGTACCCGCTTTGTAAAAAGGATATTTTCTCACTAATTTTTGTTCTGCAATTGCCTCTCCTATATAAAGCGAGTCATAAATTTTCATGATAGAAGAACCGTCACTAAGACTCTTTGCCGTCCCCCATGCCGTGAAAGGATGTCCCGTCTTTCTCTTCCAGTCTCCAAGCTTCATGCTGTATAACAGCTCATCTTCAACCACAAAACCGTTTTTCACAAGCGACTGCTTCAAAACGAGCGGAAAAACATGCTGAGGAGACGCTTTTAAATGGATATAATTCGCATCAAGCAGCTTCGGTATGAACGGCAAAAAGTCCGGTATACGCTCCAATGGAAACGTATCATGAAGCTGTACAAAATTATGAGAAAAAATTTGCGGCAGATTGGGATCTTTATATACACTGTAATGATCAAACAACTTCGATTCAGACGTTAACGATAGATATTGATGCTCCGTTTTTGAAAAATATCCTGTCATGAATATCTCCTTTTTATGACCTATACATTTACTCGATTGCAATATTTAAATTCTTTATAATCTCATCGTACACCGGATAAAACGGCTTTCCAATTGGAAATTGTTGAATGTTCCGGAAAGAAGCGGGTATTGGTTTCTGCTGTAAAAAGAATTTCCTCACCACTTGCTCGCTGATTGGATGAAAAACACCATGTAGAAATAGAAACCGCTCTCGTTCTATAAAAAACAGCCTTCGTCCAGGCGGATTGGCGATCACCCCAGATCTCTCCCGCGTGATAGGCGGCCCTTCCGGCAGACTCTCGAGCACTTCTTTGTCAATCGTCAAAATATCTTTTCTTTTAAATTGATAAAATTGAAAAGCATGCTGACTTTCTATCCGTCTTTTTTTTCCGGCGTCAATGTAAAATACTGCAGGCCGGTCAGCTTCTTTTACCAAAACATAATTCGGAATGTTTAAACATTTTCCCATATGATATTGAAATAAATACGGATCTGGGATAATAACAGTCCGATCTAGATACACTGAACGCCATCTCTCTCCCACAGGATGCCGTACACCTTGATCAAGAAAATACACATGTTGATCAGATCCTTTTACAAACGTGCCGTCAATCAAATCGGCGGGCAGAAACTGATAAGCGTTTTGAAAGGAATTCGGGGTCTTATACGTTGTATCTAATACTTCATTTATCGGCAGGAACGGGACAAATGTGTTTACTCTTAGCCAAAAAATTGAGTCGCCGTGATTCCAATGCTTCATATCATCGTCCCAATAGCTGCCATATTTATCTTTGATTCGATCAAGCAGCAATCGGCGATGCATAACAGAGCAATGGTCGACTTGAAAAGCGGCCTGATCAAGCACCGTATTGGCATTTCTGTAAAAATGGGACATTTCCTCTCCTCTTTCGTTTACATGAACAACTTTTTGTTTGGAATAGACTGCCTGTGCTTCAGGATGACACAAAAATGTCTGCACCATACGGCTCAGCCGATTTGGATGATAAACGGTATCATCGGTGAGATAAGAAATATAGTCGCCGGTTGCATACGGTAGTGCGTCATTAATTAGTGTGGCATAACGGGTTGTTTTTAATCGATGTTGAGGATGGACGAAGCTGTTTTTATAGTGAATGCGGTGGTCATGAAGGTACTTGTGAATCACCGCAGTCGTTTCCTCATTTGAATGGTCATCCATGACAAAAAGCTCCCAATTGCTATGAGTTTGATTGATGACACTTTCAATCGCCTTTTGCAGATAATCAGGTTTGTTATAACTCGTTAAAATAATGGAAACTTTGTCCCCCATCTCTCCAAGCCTCCTATTGTCACACATGAAAACGGCTCCGCAGCAAGCAGAGCCTCTGTCATCATTTAAAAAGAAAGAACCCCAGCTTACAATACTTGAGAGGGCAACATTTGATCTCGTTTGATGGTTCTGAAAAATAACCAAATACCCATGACTTCTTTAACGATAACATTTTGAAGCGTATCTCCATTGATCAGATTAACTCTTGAAACCGGCACACCAAGCTCTTTAGCAAATACGAGCTGGCGTCTGAGATCAGATGGATTTCCGTCTGAAGCTGTTTGACGTATAAGCAGAATCAAATGCGATTCGTCGTCATTTTCTTCTCGGTTCGCTTTGTTTTCTAACTCCAAACAATCCCTCTCATTTATCCTTATGCTCTATTTCACAATATGAACATGCTGTCAATTGCGGTATAGGCATTGTCCATCCATAGAAAAAAATCAGCATTTTCCTTAAATATATGAAAAATAGCTCAGCTACGGCATTCGACTCATACCAATTGCCAATCAAAAGAATATGATTAAACGTGAGTTCAATAATTTATAGGAGGTGTGTGTGTTGAGCAGTGAAAATGCGCAGTTAAAAAAGGATATTATTAAAAGCCTTTTAAGCCCTTTATTTACAAATGCAACAGAAGGAGGAGAAAACGTGGATAATAACCTTAAAGAATTACTTGAAGCCGCTATAGATAATAAAGTGGACGAAAGCGAAACGGTTACTGCCGAATCTGTTTTAGATCCTTCCCTGCCTGCAAGATGGATTTTTGCCAGAATTACACCTGGCACTACCATCAGCATTGTGACAGATTCCGGTGACATGATCGGTCCGGTTGTCTTTGTTGCTTTTGATCAAGTTCACGGCATCGTATTTGTCACACAGGAAAGCTCTGTAACTCCGCCAGGTCAAGCGACAACATTGATTGATGTAGATAAAGTAGAAAGCGTTACATTCTTCTCATAACCTCTGATGAAAGTTTTATATATCCAGTCGGGATATGGAGGAATATACAGTTATTTTGACCGCTGGGCTGAAGATTGCTTTCGGCGCGCTCAGACAGAATTCATGTCTGCAAATACAACAGACACAGAAGCGCTGTCAAGCATTGAAACGTTTCAGCCGGACTTCGCACTCATGATGGTTGGAGATCACGTTCCTCACGACTGGCTGACCTGGTTAAAGGGTAAGGGTATCCCCGTATATGTTTGGCTGACAGAAGACCCATTTTATATTGATATCAGTCTTCAGGTGATAAAATACGCTGACGCGGTGCTAACAATTGATCAAAATGCTGCTCTCTGTTATCAGGAGCTTGGTTATCAGCATATCTATTATGTTCCGATTCCTGTTAATCATCGGCTGTTTAAAAAAATGGACACCGAACATTCCTTTCATTCACAATTGCTTATCATCGGCTATCCTTACCCTAATCGGGTTCAGCTTGTGAAAGAAGCGGCATATCTCCCGTACACCATTCGGGTCATCGGAAAGGAATGGAGAAAATACCTGCCTAAAAAAGTACTCAAACAGCCGCATATAGATGTAGTCAGCACATGGGTTCCGCCTGAACAGGCGGTTCATTATTATAACGGGGCAGACATCGTGATCAATCCACATCGGCCGTATCATTTTACGTTCAACAAAAATAAAAGCCGCATTAAAAATGCAAGCTTTAATAACCGCACCTTTGATATCGCTGCATGCGGAGCATTTCAACTAGTGGATCTCCCCGCGGCACATCCTTTTTCATCCTTTATTTCTTATCACAGCATAAACGACTTTAAGGAAAAAGCCGCTTTCTATATCAATCATCCTGAGGAACGAGACAAAGCTGCGGCGCTAAATTATAAAGAGACGGTTCCTGCTCATACATTTGATGAGCTTCCCGAAAAACTGAAAGCCATTCATCTGGCGCTTTCTTGAAAAATCGTTCATTTCATATGAACGATTTTTTCGTGAACATAAAAAAGTAGCCGAATATAGGCTGCTTCTTTAATCATCAGATCTGTCCTTCAGCTGTCTTGGATTCACCTGTTTATTCAAGTCAGGTTTTCCGCCAAGATGCTGAGAAATCTGTTCCCATGATACAATTTTGAAATTCTGATTGACAGCTTGTCCATTTTCTATATTTTCTCCGTCCTGCGCTACAAAAATGCCATACGGATATTTTGGCCCCAGCCCGAAACCAAGAACATCAATACCGTCAGTATCACTCGTCCCGTCTATTTTCTCGCCATCCTTAATTTCAAAATTGGCAATATACCGATTGCCTCTCTGCCTTTCATACATCGCATAGCTGTTATTGCCTTGACTTGAGGCGATGAGATAACCTTTTCCGTCCGGCGCATAATAGATGGTCAGTCCCTCAATATCAGCTGTCAAATGCTTTCCATCAGCACGATCAATGACTTTGCCCTGGGATCCTCCAGATGGTTCAGCATTAAATTTCCAAATTGCTGTGTCTTCCTCCGCTATATAGAGATTTCCGTACTCATCATCTGCGACGAGACCTTCAGTTTGAGAATTTAATTTGAATTGCCGCACTTTTTTCCCTGTTACATATCCCTTTCCATTGTCGGCCATTTCATATTGCTCGAACTCTCCTTGTTTTCCCGACACCAACGCATAAAATGCCCCTGTTTTTTGGCTGTGATACAGGCTGAAACCGTAAACCTCAGACATATCAGTGGAAATGGGATGTTTCGGATCTGTGATGCTTTTCAATTCACCTTTTTCCCCATCAATGGCGTAAACTTCAATCGAATTTTTTCCTTCTGTCCGGTTTGAAGCAGCGACAATGTCAATCTGTTTGCCGTTGAGGGGAAAATCATAGCGCAGATCGACATTATTCAGCTTGCCAAACTCGTAAGAATTGATCTGTTTGCCATCCAAATCATACACGACTAACCCGGACTTCTTGTTTGTCGTTATCAATTTGCTTTTTTCCGGATGCTTTGCATCAACCCAAATGGACGGATCATCTGCAGCGTCATCTCCGGAAGCAACCGGCTCAGTCTCTCCCTTTGCCGTCACTTTGAAATGATTCAATTCACCAGCATGATGAGCCGATACCGAATTTGCAGATAGGCTAAGCAATAAACATGCAGCAGCACTAAACAGAATGGTTTTTGGATACTTCATTTTTCAGCCCCCTTATTTAAACCTTCTTTCTTATTGTAAAATATACGAAGTTAGTGAATAGTGAGACAATTGAACCTTTTTTACGTAATGTTTCTGACTCAAAAGAACGCTTTTTTATATCGGCGTGAGAAGATGAAATGGGACCTGCTTATAAGGCGCGAAAATAGAGAATAAGAATATTTAGTACACTGTTTGTTTAGTTTATATTAAGCCCATCTCTACAATTTCTCTTAAAAATTCCTGCATTTTGTCTTATTGATTGCTTTCATTAACTCGAATAAAAAGTTGAAACTATGATGCATGGTAGAGATAAGAATATAAACCAGAAGTTTTAGTCACTGGCGAAGCGGGATCAATCGGAAGTCAAATTGTCAAACATCTTTTGCTGCTTATACCTTATATTCAGCAAAGACGACTGTAAACAGTATGGTAAGGAGCCAAAAGTATGCGGAGGATCGGCGGCTTTCAATTGTACTGGGAGATGTTATTACAAAAGACAGAGCTGCCCAAATTATTAAAGATCTGCATATAGAAAAAAGGCATAAAACAAGCCTGTCTATCGATTAGACAGGCTTGTTTTTGCTTGCATTTTATTTGTCAAATAGGTGCTGATAGTTTTCATATCCCTCTTCTTTGAGCTTATCCTTAGGAATAAACCGCAGCGCCGCAGAATTGATGCAGTAACGAAGTCCGCTTGGCCCAGGTCCGTCATTAAATACATGTCCCAGATGGGAATCGGCTGTTCGGCTTCTGACTTCTGTTCGAATCATTCCGTGGCTCGTATCCTGTTTTTCTTCCACTTCTTCTTCCTCAATCGGCTTAGTAAAGCTTGGCCAGCCGCAATGGGAATCAAATTTATCCTTGGAAGTAAACAAAGGCTTTCCTGACACTATGTCAACATAAAGCCCTTCTTCCTTATGATCCCAATACTCATTTTGAAACGGCGGCTCCGTTCCGTTATTTTGTGTGACCTCGTATTGCATACGGTTTAATGATTTTATTCTTTCTTCTTTATTTAGCGTCATTTATTTCGCCCCCCAATGCTCACTGATAAATCCAGCTCTTCCGGAGCCTGTCCGGTAACGCTGATAATGCCCTGAATTCTTTTTATAAAAATGCTGATGGTAATCTTCCGCTTCATAGAATGGTTCAGCCTTTAAAATGTCTGTCACGATAGGATCTTTAAAAATGCCGCTTTCCGACAGCCGCTGTTTTGATGCTTCGGCAAGCTCCTTTTGTTTTTCAGTATGATAAAAAATCGCTGCACGGTAAGAGCTGCCGCGATCAGCGAACTGGCCGCCTGCATCTGTCGGATCTATTTGCTGCCAGAACAGCTCTAATAGCTTTTCATAAGGGAATACATCAGGCTCAAACGTGATTTGTACGGCTTCACGATGCCCTGTTGTTTCGCTGCATACTTCTTCATAGGTAGGGTTTTCAGTATGGCCGCCTGTATACCCGGACACCACTTTTTCGATTCCCGGCTGTTCGTCAAAAGGTTTGACCATACACCAAAAACAGCCGCCTGCAAATGTGGCGAGTTCTTTTTTTTCAGACATACTGGTGCCTCCTTTGTTAATACGTGGTATTATTATATTATAGCATGTAAAAATAGAATGAAAATGATTCTGCTTTTCAATAAAATTCTATAGGTTTTGAGTATTAGCAATTATGTAATGGGGGTTCACAAATTTGAAAGTAAGAACACAAATGATGTATGATATGGAAACTTTACTCCGTAAAGTTTTTAAACAAATACGCAATGAAATCAATGACATTCTAGATAAAGAGCTGTCGCGGAATGAATTTACCATTTTGCGCATTTTAAGTGAACAGGGACCTAAGAAAGTGACTGAATTTGCGCCCATTTTGGAAGTATCAGCAAGCCACATTACAGCAGTGACTGACGCGCTGGTAGAAAAGGAATGGATCACGAGAATCAGATCGAAGGAAGATCGGCGGATCATCCGCATCCACATCACTGAAGCAGGTGAAAAAATCGTTCAGCATTTCAATGAGAAAAAAACTGAATATTTCTTTAAACGCTTTGATTGTTATACTGATACTGAACTTGCCACATTAATCGAGCTTTTCAGCAAACTTGATAAAAAACGGTAAAAAAAGCACATACCCTCTATCAGGGTATGTGCTTTTCGAAGCGCCTTTCTTATCTATCAGTAAACAATTTCATCGTTTTCCAGCGGCCGTATCTGTAGTACAAAAACGCCACACAGCTGCTGAATAAGAAACTCATACCGATTCCGAGACCGATCCCTTTCTGTCCAAGCCAAGCTGAAAACAGAGCCGTGAAAGGATATCTCAAAACCCAGAAAGATATTAAATTTAAAATCAAGACCTGCAACATGGCCCCAGCGGCTCTGACAATTCCGTTCAGCACAAAATTAATACCGATAAAGGGATAGAAAAACGCAATCCACCGCAAATATTGTTCACCAAACGCTACCGCGTCAGGCTCACTAATAAATAACCTCATTAAACATTTTCCAAATATCCAAATGATAATAGCAATGACAAGCATGCAAGAAAAGACAGCTATCACACCAAGCTTCGCAATCGATTCCACTCTTTTATAGTTTCCGAGTCCGATATTCTGCCCAGCCATGCTGTTGACCGCCGTACCGGCCGCCATAGCCGGAAGTGTGATGATGCTGTCCAGCCGCTGCACCGCGCCAAATCCAGAGACCACATGTTCTCCATATGAGTTGACGACACTCATGATCGCCATCATTCCGCCTGTAATTACCATCATCTGCAGACCGGCGGGAATACCGAGTTTCAGAATCAATGCAGTCTCTTCCCACTTAGGAGCTCTTGGCATAGAAAACGGAACTAGCTGATGTTTGATGACATAAAACAAACCATATAGAAACGCAATCCCCTGTGACAAAACAGTTGAATAAGCTGCTCCCGCAATCCCCATGCGGAAAACAGAAATAAAGAGCGGTGCCAGCACAGCATTCAGCACAACGGCAAAAGCGATGAACCTTAGCGGTGTTTTGCTGTCACCAAGCGCCCGAAGAACCGTACTGATAAAGTTATAACCAAACAAAAACAGTATACCGATAAATTGAATCTGCAAATAGATCTCGGCAAGCGGAATCATGGATTCCGGCGTTTGCAGAAGACGCAGCAATGGTTCTGACAAGAAAAAACCGGCTGCGCCGAACCCGATGCTTAAGCCTGTCAATAAAACGACAAAGGCATTGATGTACGACGCCATTCCTTTCTCATCATCTTTTCCTTTTTGCTGAGACAAAATGGTTAAGGTCGCATTATTAAGTCCCAAAATAAAAGACAGCACGGTTAATACAATCGTGCTTGATACCGCGGCCGCGCCAAGCGCTTTTGCCCCCAGCAAATTGCCGACCCATAAACTGTCTATGAATTGAAAAGAAACCTGCAGAGCATTTCCCAGCATAATAGGCACCGAAAATAGGATGAGCTGCCTCAGTACGTTTCCCTTCGTAAAATCGTATGCTTTCATTTCTTCTCCTTGTTCTCTTATATTTTCGTCCAGCCGCATGAAAAAAGAGACGATGCAGCATGTCTCTTTTTTTCACGATTTATCGGCTTTTTTTCGGTCTTTCATGCCAAATGTAAACACCATCACACTCAGAAACAATGCGCAGTACGAAATGTTCAAGTACATTTGATCCATATCTTCAGCGGCCAGATGATGATAAGCAAGCCAGCCGAAGTAAAGGGAAAACGTAAATGATAACAAACTGAAATACTGGTAAATCCGCTTCATTTCAGTCACCTCTATTGTTTAGGATGGTAATAGGAAAATTCAATTTCATCTTGTTCTAAATTAATTTTATTTGCTTTAACATACATACCGTTCGTTAATGGCATTTCAGACAGACGGACCTCAATGCTTTTATCGCCGGGATGAACATGCACAAAGGATGGAAGTTCATAGAAGCTGTCCATATAATTTAACACAAAGCTAATAGGAATACTCAATTTCCCTAAGGAAAATTTCGTTACATTCAGCTCGACATCGCCATTCTTTTTCACGGTCGGCTCAAATGCGATAAACGCGTCAATTGACGTGGAAAATGCTTTGATTTTCCCCGCTACATGGACATCGTCACCAATATCCACTTTGTAATCAAGCTTGTTTGACGCTTTCTCGTTTAAATATGAGTTGACAAAAGCAGCTAAAGATTCTTTTGTGCTGGTCACTTGAAATCCGTACTCGCTTTTAGAGGTATCCTCTACCTGAGCTTGCTTGCCCGGCAGCATGAGCAGCGTCACAAACCCTACTGCTAATACAATATTGATTGCAAGCAATATAAAAAACAGTCGTTTCCAGTTATTCATGATTTCACCCTACTCTTTCGGTAATCCTTCTTTTTCAATTGCTTGATAGACCCGTTTTGCTATTAAGGAATAACCCGTTCCATTAGGATGAAAATCATCTTCCTCAGAAATTCGTTTACTGTCACTTTTTTGATTGAACAAGTCTTCTATATTAATGATTTTTGCATGTTTATCTTTTTTCAGCTCTTTTTTAGCAATGTTGTTCCAATCTGTGACTACCCCGTTAATTTCCTGTAATTCAGATAGAGTAAACGTAAACGGATTATACATGCTGACATAAATCAGTTCTGCGTGATTATTCAGCGCCCGGATCTCTGAAATGATTTTTTTAAAACGCTTTTCGTACGGCTTTTCCTCTTCCTGGAACGGTTCGACAGTTAATTGCAGGAAATTTTGGCGAAGGACCTTCATCAGATCATTACCGCCAATTGTTAAAAAGACATAATCTGCATCTTTTATGCCTTTTTGAACGTTTTTATCTTTTAGTTTCTCTAACAAATCTTCCGTACGATTCCCTTTGACGGCATAATTTTTAACGTCTACCTTTTTGACTTGCTCATTTGACCGGATAGAGTCCGCCACCTTGCCAACATATCCCTTGCCCTCGGGATCTCCGACACCTTCTGTAAGCGAATCTCCGACAGCGGCAATGACAATGTGCTCTTTCGTTTTCAGTTCATGGGCTTTTTGTTTTCCCTCAGATGCTGTACGTAAGCTAGTACACGCAGTAAGAAGCAAAATCAAACTGGCCATGAGTGCAAAAATGCGCAGTTTCAATCTTGTTGCTCCTCCCCATTCTACTAGTGGAAAGTGTATCATGTTTTAGGAGATTTGAAAATGCCTTGTCTTCGAGATTACTTGAGTTTGCTGGCTGTTTTCACATCAGCGATGATGTCATCGTATGGTGTATTTTCTACTCCATTGTAATCTTTCAGCACTTTACCGTTAGGGCCTACTAAATAAAAAGAAGATTGATGAATGACCTGGTCCTGGCCTTCAGGTTTCTTCACGATCGCTTTAAAGCTCTCAAACGCAAACGTCTCGATGTCACTTTGACTGTATCCCGTTAGAAAATCCCAGTTATCAAAAGATAAAGGATAATTTGCCGCAAATTTTTTCAGCTGCTCCGGGTTATCATTCTCTGGATCAACACTGAAGGATACAATACGCACATTTATATCCTCAGCCTTTAATTTCTTTTGAAGATCTGTCATATGAGCTGTCATCGGGGGACATACGGTCTCACAATTGGTAAAAATAAAGTCTGCGAGCCAAACCTCTCCTTTTAAACTGTCTAAAGAAACATTTTTGCCATCTTGGTTTTTAAAAGTAAAAGGCTCCACCTGGTAATTAAGCGGATCCTTAATCTGATGTCCTCCGCAGGCACACAAAAGCAAAAAAATCAGTCCTGCCGCCAACCCTTTGATCATCTTCATGCCGTTCACCCTTTCCAGCTTAAAGCGCTTACTAAATGCCGTGCTCACCTTCCTACATCCTTGTTTCATTCTATACCCGCAAAAAAAATTCCTGCATGCCCCTTCGTACGCCTGCGCGCGGCATAGCAAAGGGGACACACAGGAATAAACGGCGTATCACGCGTTGTGTTTTAACACCTCTTGATGAAAAACAGCCTGATAATCAGTCCATTTCATCCGGCGCTTCATATATTGTCGGAAAGAATACACTTTTGCCCTGCTATTTGATGAAAACACCTCTTTTAAGTAAATCTGCAAATGCTGATTCAACATAAAGAAATAATGTTCATCTTCCTTTAACACAGGTATTTCTGTCACTTTCACCTGAATCCCGTCGCTTCGTTTGAACTCTAGGCTTTTGAGTAACAAGCTATCAATCCTCATTTTTTGATTGTTTTCTTCTATTATATACAATGCCGGCCGGGCTGTCTGTCATTTTGCGCGGTTGTGCCGAAAAAATCAAATCAGCAGATGGAATAAATCTTGATCCTTATTTACCTCTAAATAATGAAACGCTTTTTTATTCATCCGTTCAATCAGCGGTCCATAGTCAGCTTTGTTTTGAAGCTCAATGCCGACAAGAGCCGGTCCGTTGCTCTTATTGTTTTTCTTCGTATACTCAAATCGTGTAATGTCATCATTCGGCCCAAGAACTTCGTCAAGAAATTCACGGAGTGCACCAGCTCTTTGCGGAAAATTGACGATAAAATAATGCTGAAGTCCTTCAAAAATCATAGACCGCTCCTTCATTTCCTGCATTCTTCCAATATCGTTATTGCCGCCGCTGACAACACATACTACGTTTTTCCCTTTAATTTCTTCCTTATATAAATCCAGTGCCGCAACAGAAAGAGCACCCGCTGGTTCAGCGACAATCGCACATTGATTATATAATTCAAGAATGGCTGTGCATACCTTCCCTTCAGGCACGAGAAGGATGTCATCAACTACGGTTTCTAGCGCTTGAAAGGTTTCATCGCCGATTTTTTTTACTGCCGCTCCGTCCACAAATTTATCAATTTTATCTAACGTGACGACATGTCCAGCTTTGTTAGATTCAAAATAAGACGCAGCGCCCGCCGGTTCAACCGCGATCACTTTTGTCTCAGGAGACACGTTTTTCATATACGTGCCGACCCCTGCAAGAAGCCCGCCTCCCCCGACACTTGCAAATAGAAAATGCGGTTCTGTATCAATGTCATTTAAAATTTCGACTGCCAGAGTTCCCTGGCCGGCCATTACATCCGGATCATCAAACGGATGAATAAAGGTTCGGTGTTCCTGCTCACAGCATTCAACTGCATTTTTATACGCATCATCAAAAGTATCACCTGTCAAAATAATATCGATAAATCCTTTTCCGAACAGTTCCACTTGTGACACTTTTTGTCTTGGTGTTGTGGAAGGCATGAAAATTTTCCCATGAATGCCCAGGTGTTTACACGAAAACGCTACACCTTGTGCGTGGTTTCCGGCACTTGCGCACACGACCCCGTTTTTAGTCTGCTCGTCAGAGAGCTGCTTCATTTTGTTATAAGCCCCTCTGAGTTTAAAAGATCTGACTACCTGCAAGTCTTCTCGCTTCAAATAAATATTACATTCGTATCTCTCAGAAAGTCTGTCATTCCTTTGCAGCGGTGTGTGAGTCACAACGTCCTTCACGTTTTGATGAGCCTTTAAAATGTCTTTCACTTGGATGAGAGAGTTTTCTTTAAGCAACGGTTTCATGTACAGATTCCTTTCTTGTTTTAAATCCCTATTTAATATGCCATTATAACACGAATATTCAAATAATAAGACAATTATTTTTATTTAGTAAATAAAAAAATCAATCGCATTCTAAATTCGCCGCATCCAGTAGGCATAAGAACAAAGTTCTAAAGGATAAAAGATGTTTTTAGCTGAAAGGCATGTTATAATGGGAACCAATTAGAACCAAAAGGAGCCAATAAATGATTACCGCACCTCAACCTTGCACTTTTCATAATCTAATTGGAGAGCATCAACTCTTTCTCGAAACAAAACGAGTCGCCATGCAGTTTGCCTTATCAGAGCTTCCTGTCCTGATCACAGGAAAAGTCGGAACAGGCAAGGATCATTTTGCACAAGCCATACACCAAGGCTCTTCAAGAAATGGGGAACCATTGATCAGTATCAATTGCAGCACCCATTCAGAAGAAAGACTTGCATACGAGCTTTTTGGCTCTGACGGAGTCTCCGGTGCGTTTCAAAAAGCCGCCCGAGGCACACTTCTTCTTAATGACATATGGAATATGCCGGTTTCTGTACAAGCTAAGCTTTTAGAAGCACTTGACTCTGATGGGGAAAAACCGAGAATCATCTGTGCTTCTGTCATCCCGATAACAGAGGTTGCCAAAAATACATTCAGGCAAGACTTATTTTACAGGCTGAATATTTTAACGCTCACATTGCCGGTGCTGACCGAGCGAAAAAGCGATATCCCCCTTTTGACCCAGTATTTCCTTTCAGAATCCGGGCAGCCTTTATTAATTGAGCCTTCAGTCTTTCCGCTGCTTAAACAGCATCCATTTGAAGGGAATGTAAGAGAATTAAAAAACGCAACAGATTATATGGCGGCAGTATCCAGCGGAGGAACCATTCATCCGTATGACGTTCCGCCCTATATACGGGGCGGACTAAATGAAAAAACGACGAAGAAAAAAGCGAAGCTTCTGACTTTAATGGAAAAAGCAGAATTTCTGTTTATTTTGGAAACCATAAAAGTGTTAAATGAAAAAGGCGAACCGGCAAGCAGACGGATCATTTCTGAACGCAGCAAAAACAGCCAAACCTCACTAACGCCGCAGCAGGTCAGAAGCCGTCTGGATTATTTGGAGAAAAAAGAGTATGTGACAAAAAGCCGCGGACGTGCGGGCACAAAAATTACGTTAGAAGGGCTGAATTTTTTAGAAACGCTGCAACAACAAATGATGTAGCAGCGAAAGCGAGGAGAATGTACGTGTATACAATAAAAGAAGAGATTGCCAACGCCATCACCCACGGCATCGGTGTGTTCTTATCCATACCAGCATTAGTGTTCCTGATCATATTTGCGGCTAATTACGGGTCCGCATGGGATATCGTCAGCTTTACCATATTTGGTGTATCCATGCTGCTGCTTTATTTGAGCTCCACCCTGCTTCACAGCATTCAGCACAAAAAGACGAAAGATATTTTGGAGATTATTGACCACAGTGCTATTTACGTGTTGATTGCCGGAACCTACACCCCTTTTCTGCTTGGACCGTTAAAGGGCACACTCGGCTTCACCCTGCTGATCATCGTTTGGTCGCTTGCCCTTTGCGGAATCGTGTTTAAAATTTTCTTTGTAAAACGGTTTATCATTTTATCTACCTTGATGTATTTATTAATGGGATGGCTGATGATCATCGCGGTTAAACCTCTATATGCCTCACTGACAGGAGCTGGATTCAGCCTTCTTTTACTTGGCGGTCTGCTGTATTCCGCCGGAACGATCTTTTATATTTGGAGAAAGATTCCCTTCCATCACGCCATTTGGCACAGCTTTGTTTTAGGCGGAAGCGCAGCGATGTTTTTCTGCGTGCTGTTCTATTGTGTGAAAGTGCCGTTTTTATCCTAATGAAAAAGCGCAGTCTCAGTGACTGCGCTTTTTTAGGCCCGTAATTGCTTCTCACTTGCCGGAATATAAGCTTTAGAAAATGACAATTCTATATCTGCTGGTTTTAAGCGTTTAAAAAGCGACCCCTTCAGCACTTCATCTGTTCCTGTCGTTTCCACTATTACAACCGGAAGGCTGCAGCGGGCGGCAAGTTCCAATGGATCGATGCACCCATCTAAAGAAAGAATCATGCTTTGGCCTTTTTCTAATTGGGTCAAAGTATCTTCATATACCTTTTCTGAACTGCTCTCTTGTATGACATTCATCCGTTCAAGCCATTGTCCGATAATCGGTAAGCGAAACACTTTGGGGTTTGCGATAAAACCGGCAGGCTTCTCAATATACCCAGCAATTAAAGCAAGTTCAGCTAATCGCAAACGAGAATGCACATACAAAACAGGACCGCTCGGTATCGGCTCTGGCTGATGGATGGTGATGACAGATCCTGAAATACCGATACAGCCTTCCAAAAACGCCTTTGGCTGCTCGTAAACGAGTTTCATCTGTTTTTTGTATGACAGACGCGGATCCAGCATTCTTTGATTAAACAATTGTTTTATATTTTTTAACAGCATATACACAATGTAAATCACTAGGCAGCTGTAGCGAATCAATTATAATCCTCCCGCTTCAGATGATGCATTCTTTTTTTCATACACTAAAAATTCATAGTCATACGGATTTTTTTCGTCCTTCGTCCCTTGCTCAGAAGAAACAAGCTTCCATTTGCTCTCATCAAATTCAGGAAAGTAGCGGTCTCCATCAAACTGGTGATGAATTTTTGTCATATACAGCCTGTCCGCATAAGGAAACAGCGCCGTATAAAGCTGTGCGCCTCCGATCACGAAGCATTCCTCAGTATCTGAAGCAATCTGAAGTACGTCCTCTATTGAACTGACAACGGTACACCCTGGAAATTCTGCATCGTGTGCAGATGTCACAACAATATTTTTCCGATTTGGAAGCGGTCGTCCAATTGATTCATATGTTTTTCGCCCCATGATGATTGAATGTCCTGAGGTTACTTTTTTAAAGTATGCAAGGTCATTCGGCAAATGCCACGGCAAATCATTGTCCTTCCCGATAAGCCGATTGGCATCCATCGCGAAGATGAATGAAATCATACGCTGACCGCTCCTTTAATATGCGGATGAGGATTGTAATCTTCAATGATAAAGTCATCAAACGTAAAGCCGAAAATTGAATCAACCTCTCTGGCAAAACGAAGCTTCGGCAGCGGGCGGACATCTCTGGTCAGCTGCAAGTTAACCTGTTCAATGTGATTTTGATAAATATGAACATCTCCGAATGTATGAATAAACTCGCCCGGCTCAAGCCCTGTTACATGAGCGATCATCATTGTAAGCAACGCATAAGAAGCTATATTAAACGGCACACCGAGGAAAACATCGGCTGAGCGCTGATAAAGCTGGCAGGACAGCTTGCCGTCAGACACATAAAATTGGAACAGGCAGTGGCACGGAGGCAAGGCCATTTTATCGATTTCACCAACATTCCAGGCACTGACGATTAAACGTCTGGAGTTCGGATTTGTTTTAATATCTTCAACAAGACGTGAAATTTGATCAATGGTTTCTCCGTCAGCTCCCCGCCATGAGCGCCATTGTGAACCATATACAGGTCCGAGTTCGCCGTTTTCATCGGCCCACTCATTCCAAATACGCACTCCGTTTTCCTGCAGATAGCGTACATTGGTATCCCCCTTTAAAAACCAAAGCAGCTCATGCGCAATTGATTTAAAGTGAAGTTTTTTTGTGGTCAGCATCGGGAAGCCTTCCTGCAAATTAAATCTCATTTGATAGCCGAAGGTGCTGATTGTTCCGGTTCCTGTACGGTCTCCCTTTTTTTCACCATGATCTAAAACATGCCGGCATAATTCTTTATACTGTTTCATTTCATTCATCCTTTAAAAGTAGTCTTATAGTAGTGTAACACAAAAAAAAATCATTTCTGAACCCAGAAATGATTTTTTTTATAGATTAGCTGACAACAGGCTTTTCGTCCTGTTCTTTTTCTTCATCTTGCAGATCCTGATGTGTATGGGCAATTCTGCTCGCTGCTGCAGCTGCAAGTGCTGCGACAATATCATCCAAAAACGTATGGATGCCGTCAGGGCTTTCATCAAGCTCCTTAATAATTCCGATCTTCTCTTTATCCAAATAACCAAAGTTGGTCAAGCCGATCGAGCCGTACACATTAACGATTGAAAGAGGGATAATTTCATCTATGCCGTAGAGCGGTTCATCTGTTTCAACAAGATGCTGCAGCGGTTCAGGAAGAAGTTTCTGCTCTGCAAGCTGATCAAGCGCCAGCCCTGTTAATACAGCATGGATAATTTCACGCTTGTTCAGTACTTTTTCTACATTCTCCATACATACACTAAGCGGGAGATTTGGATTGTATTTTTCCTGAATTTTTTGAACGATACGCGCAATGTCTTCTATCATAACGCCCCGTTTGTTCAGCATATCCTTTGTTATATCGACCATTTCATTCATTGTGTACTTTTTCATATCTAGTGGCATCTCCTTTAGGCACTCATCCAGTTGGGAGGTGTGTTGCGGTCCCAATAAATGCTCCCAAGCTCATGGTGTGATTGAAATCCATCTTCTGCTGTATGATAATGAAAATTAAACCAGTAGCCGTCATGCGGAGGGTGGTCTCTGCGCACATGGAACCTGAGAAGGTCTTCTCCGGTTGACCGATTGTAAACGTGAAAGATTTTCTCCGTTTTCCCCGCTGAAGGCTTGCTTGAAATCACAACATCTTGATACGCTTCATCGTCTTGCAATGTCGCTAAGAAATCACATATGACATTTTCGATTTTCGGCAGAATCTCTTTCCGATAGTCATCTTCAATGACCGGAGCAATTTTGCTGCCAAATTTCAAAAAAGACTGATTTTCAGCGCTGTCAAGGAGCTGTTCCTTGTACGATTGAAAAAGTAATTCGGGGTCTCGCCTGTCTTCCGATTCATAATCATCGTACAAATCATGCTCATCATAAAAAGCGGTGTAATCATTCTGCTCAAGACTGCTCGGCTGTCCTGAAGGCTTGTCTGCCATGAGAGCAGCCGGAGGAGATACGAGCCCAAACGTTACGATGGTAAATAAAACCACAAGGGTCTTTCTCATCCACAAGTTCATGACTGCTTATTCCTCTCTCTTTTATTGTCATGTTTCTCTTATTTTATCATAGGTCGAACATACAAGTCATGCACTATATGAAGCTCTAGCTCAATTTAGGAGATTTGTTGCTTTGCTGCGTGTGTAAAAACGCTTACAATATAATGTGAAAGGAGGCCTTCCACATGATTGACGCTTTGTTTGCAACGGTTTCACTTTTAACATTATTATATTTTGTCGTCATGGAAGTCACCGATTAGAAACAAGCCCGTGAGGTTCTTCACGGGCTTGTTTCGCTTGCGATTTGAATAACACCGTAGTGAAAAAGCGCTGTTTTTCTTTTCAACACGTTAAAACCAAATTGTTCAAAGCGCGGGCTTTTCCAATGGTCTTTGAGTACGACGCTTTTTCTGGCTGCCCGTACCGCTTCTTTGATGCAGCCATCCGCCAATGCAGAATCCTCAGCCAGCTCTCGTAATGGCGCGATGCCATCAGATGACTCTACAGGCTCATGAAACATCGGATCAAAATAAATGACATCTACTGATTTGTCAGGCAGCTGCTTTAGATAGTCAAAGCAATCCGCATGATTCACTTGTATTCTTCTCATGGCAGCTTGAAGCTGTTCTATACCGGTTTCCCACGAATGGAGTCCCGTATTCACCAGAACGGACATAAGCTTGTTTTTTTCCAGCCCGATCACCGAACCGGTTTCGCCAACCGCCATACTTGCGATAATGGCGTCGGAAGCCAGCCCGAGCGTGCAATCCAAAAAAGAATCTCCGGCCGTTAAGCCAGCTGCCCGAAGCATTGGCTCTTGCTCGCCGCGAATCAACCGTTTAGCTCTGAACATCGCTGTATTCGGATGGAAAAAGAATTTACCGCCTTGTTTTGTATAAAGTTCGAACCGCTCTTTTCCAACCACGAGCAAATCACGCTCAGCTGCCTTCAGCATATTTTCAACCGTTTGTTTATTTCGGCTGCAATATTGTATATCCAGCTCTTTCGAAAGCATTTTTGCGATCTTTATCGTGTGGTCTGACGGTCTATAGCTTGTTGTAATCATGATCTATACTCCAAAAGAAAATGCCCGGTAAACGGGCATTTAGCAGTGTGCATCAAAGGCATCAGTCAAGTTTTTCATGATTTCTTCCATTTCGTGCCCTTCAATCTCATGGCGCGGAATAAAATGCACGACTTCTTTGCCTTTCAAAAGAGCCATTGACGGTGAAGAAGGCTCCTGGCCTGTTAAATACTCACGCATTTTTGCAGTGGCTTCTTTATCCTGGCCCGCAAATACTGTCACCGTATTGTCAGGTGTTTTGTCGTTCTGCAGGACTGCCTGCGTTGCCGCAGGACGCGCAAGACCTGCCGCACAGCCGCAAACAGAGTTAACGACTACGAGAGTTGTGCCCTCTGCTTTCCCCATGAAATTTTCTACTTCTTCTGCTGTTGTTAATTCTTCAAAACCGGCCCCAGTCAGCTCGCGGCGCATCGGAACGACAAGCTGGCGCATATATTCTTCATAAGCCATTGACATAAAAAAGCCCCCTCTAAATATCCTTCATCTGAAGTAAAGGATACTATAGAGAGAGCCGGATTTCAAATGTTCACATCTTAAAACAAGAGAATGTGATCCCGATGTCTAGATTTTCATGATACCGCCCGTATTGGCACTTGTCACAAGTTTAGAATAACGGGCCAAATAGCCGGTTTTCACTTTTGGCTCAAAGCCTTTCCAATTCGCTTTCCGTTTTTCCCATTCTTCTTCCGGTACTTGAACGTCCAGAATGCGTTTTTCGATATCAACGATGATATGATCGCCGTTCTCAACAAAGGCAAGCGGTCCGCCTTCTGCTGCCTCTGGTGATACGTGTCCGATTGAAAGGCCTCGGGATGCCCCGGAAAAACGTCCGTCTGTAATCAACGCTACTTTCGGACCAAGCCCCATTCCGACAATCTGTGATGTAGGTGCAAGCATTTCAGGCATACCCGGCCCGCCCTTTGGCCCTTCGTAACGAATGATGACGACATCGCCTTCTTTTACTTTCCGGTTGATAATGCCGTCTAGCGCCTCATCCTGAGAGTCGAATACGACAGCTGGCCCTTCATGTCTCGTAATACCGTTCTGTACGCCGCCAGTTTTGATGATAGCGCCGTCCGGAGCCAAATTTCCGAATAATACGGCAAGGCCTCCCTTTTCAGTGAATGGCTGATCTAATGGATGAATGACGTTATAATCCTTCACTTCATGACCGGCAACGGTTTCTCCGAGTGTTTGACCTGTAACTGTCAGCGCGTCTAAATGAAGTGCTCCTTCTTTTTTGGAAAGCTCATTCAATGCTGCAGACACACCGCCCGCTTCATGAAGATCTTCAATAAATACATCAGATGCAGGTGCCAGCTTGGACAAATGCGGCACGCGCTCTGCAACTTCATTGATGCGTTCCAAAGAGTATTCAACGCCAGCTTCATTTGCCAGGGCAAGCGTATGAAGTACAGTATTTGTTGAACCGCCGAGCGCCATGTCAAGCGCAAACGCATTGTCAATCGCTTTTACCGTGACGATATCTCTCGGTTTGATGTCTTTGCGAATGGTTTCCATTAATTGCTTAGCTGATTTTCTGACAAACTCTTTTCGATCCGGGGATGTCGCGAGAATGGTTCCATTACCAGGCAAAGCCAATCCAAGTGCTTCTGACAGACAGTTCATTGAGTTTGCTGTAAACATTCCGGAGCAAGATCCACATGTCGGGCAGCCGAACTGTTCTAATTCTTGAAGTTCGCTTTCCCCGATTTTTCCGGCTTGATAAGCACCGACTCCCTCAAATACTGAAGATAGAGAAATTTTGCGCCCGTCGCTTGTTCTTCCTGCAGCCATTGGTCCCCCGCTGACAAAAATGGTCGGAATGTTGATGCGCACAGCCGCCATAAGCATTCCCGGCGTGATTTTATCACAGTTCGGAATACAGACCATTCCGTCAAACCAGTGCGCTGATACGACAGTTTCCACTGAGTCAGCGATGATCTCTCGGCTTGGGAGCGAATATCGCATTCCGATATGCCCCATCGCAATTCCGTCATCTACACCAATTGTATTAAATTCAAACGGTACGCCTCCGGCTTCTCTGATTGCTTCTTTTACGATTTTCCCAAACTCCTGCAAGTGAACATGACCGGGAACGATATCAATATATGAGTTACAAACCGCAATAAACGGTTTGCCAAAATCCTCTTCTTTTACACCTGCTGCACGAAGCAAACTGCGGTGCGGTGCTCTATCGATTCCTTGTGTGATCATGTTACTGCGTAATTCTGCCATGGTGATCCTCCTAAATAGTCTCAATTGTTAAATTGAATATTATTTTAACAATTTTCAGTTTATTTGTGGGCTGTTTTTGCTAAATTGCATGATGTCAGGCCGCCCTATCCTCGGTTGTTGATTCATGTTTTTATATTTATATAGCTTTCTGTCGATGTGAACCCTCCAACTATTTAATATTGTTACTTACTATATATAGTTTTCAACAATTTTTCAACAATATTCGAAATAATTTTTATAAAAAGTGAATTCAAATTAAAAAGGTGCATGATCTGCACCTTTCCTTCTTTTTTATTCGCCTTTTCTTCTGCTTTCTGTCATTTGCTTCCAGACTGAACCTTTTGCCTCTTCACCATGTTCAATTCGTTCCAGCGCCATTTTCACTTGAAGGCTCACTTCAAATTCTGGATCATCTTCAGCAGCCCGCAAAGCTTCAATTGCGCTTTCATCACCGACTTCGTAAAGGAACATAGCGGCGCGCCACCGGACTAGCTTGCTTGAGTCGCTTAACGATTTTATCATCGCAGGGATGGCTTGGGGGTCGCCGATATCAGACAGGCAGTCTCCAGCCGTCCTTCTCACCGATACAGACTTATCCTCAAGCGCCTTATACAATAGAGGAAGAACATCAGGTGATTCAATCATTCCTAAATACACAACAGCCTGCCTTCTAATGGATACCTTTGGATCATCCAATGCTTTTTGCAAAACGGGGATGTCCTCTTCTTTTGGATCCATCTGCTCCAAGTGTGCGTAACGCTGTTTCCAATCCTCATCATCCAGCATGTCGAGCGTGACTTTATAGGCTTTGCGTTGTACCGTTTGTTTCGTTTCGCCTTTCCCTTGAGCCGCTGCATCCGTCAGCCGTTTCAGCCTTTCATCACTGTATGCGGCCTGAAGCTCTTCTGTCACGTCATGGCCGATTTCAGTAAAATCGCCGAATCTGACGCCTTGTTCTTTCCAGGCTCGTTCAAATACAACATTTGACGCTTCAGCTCTGAGTTTTAAGATCGCCTGCTGAAAACGGTCAGGAAGCCCGAAGCGTTCTTCACGCTCGCCATCTGTTAATTTGACTTGCATAGGAATTCCGCTGAACATCTGTACAAAAACTTTCACCTCTCCAAATGACTCTTGTTCCGAGCGGTTTTCTGCACTCTCAGCGCTTTCCATTCCAAATGCCGTCCGGACTTGCGGTAAAATGTCTTTCCAGTCATATCTGGCGTTCCGTTCAACCGCAAGAAAGTCGGCAACATGATATACCCCTTTAACTCCTTCAATATTTAGGATTTCCACGACAACAGGCGGGGCGCCTTCTGCCTGATCCGGTTTATAATTATTGCTTTTGCCCGCCGGAAGCTCTTCCGTTAAGATGACCTTCATTGTGTTCGGGCTTGGCGTCGGTTCAATTGATTTTATCTTCATGATTGTCCTCCTATAGCCTATCTGTGACTTATTCTAACATAGTCGCCCCGCGCCTTCTATTACGATGTTTCAATATCAATTCCGGGAATTTCTTTTTCTAATTGACTGACGAAATGAAGCATAAATTTATGCCTCTCGTCAGCGATTACTCTTGCGGTATCTGTATTCATCATATCTTTGAGGAGCAGCAGCTTGCCGAAAAAGTGGGCATAGGCACTCTTATCATTTCCATAAAGGCGATGTCCCTTTGCTCCAGCAAACATAAACGCTCTTGCTATCCCTACTGCCCCGACCGCATCCAGCCTGTCAGCATCCTGTACAATTTTCCCCTCAAGTGAAAGCGGTTCTTTTCCGTACTTTTCCCTGTCCCGAAAGGACATTCTTGTAATAATGTGAATAATTCTTTCAGCCTCTTCTTTTCCGGCTCCTAAAGAAACAAGCCGTTCATACACCTCGCTGACTGAAAGCCTGGTTGCGTCAGGCACCTTCACATCAATCAAATCATGAACCAAGGCTGCCGCTTCAACGATGAACAAATCCGCATTTTCCTTTTTCCCAATATATAAAGCAAGCTTTGCAACTCTTGATACATGAAGCCAGTCATGACCCGAGCTTTCCCCGTTCAGAACAGATTTGACCCATGTCCTGATTTGCTCTGTCTGCATCCGTTTTCGATCCTGCACCAAAACACCCTCTTTAATGTCCTAATAACTTCGCAATAACGTCTTCCAGCTCTTTCGGATTTGTGTTTGGCGAATAGCGGCCGGCTATTTTTCCGTTTCTGTCCACTACAAATTTAGTGAAATTCCATTTGATTGCCTTTGTTCCGAGCATGCCTTTCGCATGTTCTGTCAAATACACAAAAAGCGGGTGGGCGTTTTTTCCGTTCACCTCCACTTTTGAAAACATGGGAAACGTAACACCGTAATTTGTTTTGCAAAATTCCTGTATGCCTTCCTCATCGTCAGGCTCCTGATTCATAAATTGATTGCAGGGGAACCCTAAAATCTCCAGGCCCTCCGGCTGGTATGTATCATACAGCTCCTGAAGCTGCTTAAATTGAGGTGTAAAGCCGCATTTACTGGCTGTATTTACAATGATCAACACCTTTCCGGCAAATGGCTGAAGTGTCATGTCTTTACCTGTAATGGTCCGTACCCTCATATTATATATAGACATTGAAATTCCCTCCTACTGGACCTGAGTGCTGTGATTATTTTACCTTTTTTCCTGTTTCAAAACAAAACGGAAGCTTATATACATATAGTTTTATGAATTGGCCAGCTGTTCATTTGTATAGACATCGTGCTCAACGGATGTCCTTCCCTCTTAGGATCATTTGATTATGAATAGAAACATCTTCCAATAAGAGGAAACTATTATTGTATGTATCACATGACACCTGAAAAAACTCATTACAGTGAAACCAAAAGTCATATGTTTGCGTTTATTATGTAGTGTTTTCTGCTGTTCCCCTCCAAACCCTTTTAGATAGATTGAAAATTGGCGAGAAAATTCCTATAATGAAGAAAATTAACGGGGAAATGATGGAGGTGGCACGTTGCCTATTAATATACCTACACACCTGCCGGCAAAACAGGTGCTTGAGAGTGAACATATCTTTGTAATGGATGAAAGCAGAGCATTCCATCAGGATATCCGGCCGCAGAAAATCATTATTTTAAATTTAATGCCGAAAAAAATTCAAACGGAAACTCAGCTACTCAGACTGCTTGGGAATTCGCCTTTACAGGTCCATTTTACATTTTTAATTCCAAGCACACATACACCGAAAAATACAGCAAGGGAACACCTTGATGAGTTTTACACGACATTCTCCAATATCCGTCATAAGAAATTTGACGGCATGATCATCACCGGTGCGCCGATTGAGCATTTGGCGTTTGAAGATGTTTCTTATTGGGAAGAGCTCAAGGAGATTATGGAATGGAGCAAAACGAATGTCACGTCAACCTTGCATATTTGCTGGGGTGCTCAGGCAGGTTTGTACTATCATTACGGCGTGGAAAAAATTGAAATGCCAAAAAAAATCTTTGGTGTGTTTGAACATACTGTTCTTTCCAAGCACGAAAGATTGGTAAGAGGTTTTGACGAGCTATACTACGTGCCGCATTCCCGGCATACAGATATAAATATGGAACAACTGCAAGCAGTGCCCGAGTTAAACATTCTTACTGCATCAAAGGAAGCAGGGGTTTGCTTAATTGTGTCAAAAGACGAAAAACAAGTCTTTTTAACAGGACACCCTGAATATGATACAAATACGCTTCTTCAAGAGTATGAAAGAGATCTGGAACGAAATCTTTCGACTGTCGAGGCGCCGAAACATTATTTCGCAGAAGACAGCAAAGAGCCTGTCAATCGCTGGAAAGCACATGCGACATTATTGTTTATGAACTGGCTTAATTATTATGTTTACCAAGAAACTCCTTATGAATGGGACTAATTTTTCTTTTTTAAGTGATACGCTGAGCAAAAAATATGATAAAATACATCTGATTCAGTATGCGTATAACAAAAATTTAAAATAATGGAATCCGAATCTTTTAAAATTAGCTTAATTTTTTCACTGCATTAATAATTCAATTATGTATTTGTGTTATGTTTATGTATAGACAATAACTCCTTACGATGCATGAAGCTTGCTTGTTGTTGATTACATTGAGGTGAATTTACTTGAATACCAATAAAAGAGTATTAATTTTGACTGCAAATTACGGAAATGGACATGTACAGGTAGCCAAAACGCTTTATGAACAATGTGTACGTCTCGGCTTTCAGCATGTAACAGTTTCTAATTTGTACCAAGAGTCAAATCCGATTGTTTCAGAGGTAACTCAGTACCTTTATTTAAAAAGCTTCTCAATCGGAAAACAGTTTTATCGTTTGTTTTATTACGGAGTTGACAAAATCTATAATAAACGCAAATTCAATATTTACTTTAAAATGGGAAATAAACGATTGGGCGAACTTGTGGAAGAACATCAGCCCGATATCATTATTAATACATTTCCGATGATCGTCGTACCCGAATACAGACGGAGAACAGGTAGGGTTATACCTACCTTCAACGTCATGACTGATTTTTGCCTTCATAAAATTTGGGTTCACGAAAATGTGGATAAATATTATGTAGCGACAGATTATGTGAAGGAAAAACTGATTGAGATCGGCACACATCCCAGCAACGTAAAGATTACGGGTATCCCGATCAGGCCTCAATTTGAAGAATCTCTGCCGGTTGAGCCGATTTATAAAAAATACGATCTTTCGCCTGACAAAAAAGTGCTGCTCATCATGGCTGGCGCACACGGTGTATTAAAGAACGTAAAAGAGCTATGCGAAAACCTTGTCATGGATGATCAGGTGCAAGTGGTTGTCGTATGCGGAAAAAATACGGATTTAAAAGAATCTCTGAGCGTACTTGAAGCAGAAAACGGCGATAAATTAAAGGTTCTCGGCTATGTTGAGCGAATTGACGAGCTCTTTCGGGTCACAGATTGCATGATTACAAAACCAGGCGGCATTACGTTGACAGAAGCAACTGCTATCGGTGTTCCTGTTATTCTGTACAAACCAGTTCCTGGACAAGAAAAAGAAAATGCAATTTTCTTTGAGGACCGCGGGGCTGCCATTGTCGTGAATCGGCATGAAGAAATTCTCGAGGCTGTCACCTCCCTTCTTTCAGATGAGGATACCTTACAGCGAATGAAGAAGAACATTAAGAGTCTTCATTTGGCACACTCCTCTGAAGTGATTTTGGAGGATATTTTGAAGGAATCAGAAATGATGACGACCAAACAAAAAGCCAAGGCGCTTTCTTAACTGATGTTCTTTCAGGAGCACACGATTTTTCGTGTGCTCTTTTTATTCACATCCACATTTTCGTAAAAGCGGTTACATTTTTTTGAGAAATGTGCCCTTTTTTTGAAAAATAAGCAGTTTCGCAACTTGACGCGTGCTGCCAGATGGTGTATAGTTGAACCATCATTTAACAACGCAACGAAGTTAAATGATGACAAAATTTTTTTTAGCACATGGGTGCTACAGTACTAGGAGGAATTAAGCAATATGCAAAACGGTAAAGTAAAATGGTTCAACAACGAAAAAGGATTCGGCTTCATTGAAGTAGAAGGCGGAGACGATGTATTTGTTCACTTCACAGCAATCGAAGGAGAAGGATACAAATCATTAGAAGAAGGACAAGAAGTTTCATTTGAAATTGTCGAAGGTAATCGTGGACCTCAAGCTTCTAATGTTGTAAAACTCTAAACTCAATACAAGTTGACAAATAGAGGAGAGGCAAATGCCTCTCCTATTTGATTTTCATTTGAATTTCGATCGCTAAAATATTTTGTTTGCACCTCTGCTCAATCTCTTCAATATGCTTTTCCATTGATGGCTTTCCTTTTTTCGCAATATCCGCAAGTTCTTCTAAATCATTGTATATTTCTATAAATGTTTTGTGAAGGATTGATTTTAAGTCTTTATCATCCATAGCTGTGTTCCCCTTCTCTACCAAGATACCTCAAATAGTAAAACAGACCTACTCATTCAGGTTCAATAGTTATATCGGCTTATTTTTTATTTTATTTTCTATTTTGGCACATAAATTATAAAAAAACTCTGCAAAATAGTTGCGGAGGTGTTTTTTTGTGAACTCAGAATTTCATGATGAGGATCAGACTGGATTTACCGATAAACGGCAGCTGGAGCTAGCGGTGGAAACAGCGCAGAAAACGACCGGCGCCGCTACAAGAGGCCGAAGCTCAACAGTACTCAATTCAGCATACCAAGCCATCGAGGACGCCAGAGAGCTATCACTGTCTCAAGAACTGGCAGCTCTTGATGATCCTGAATTTGTACAGCAGCAACAGCAGCTGTTAGATGCCTGTCAACATCAGCTGGATGAATTCCAAAAATAAAACCGCAGCTTCTGCGGTTTTATTTTTTAGTGCTTAGTTAAGACATCTCCATATGACTTAAGCTTTTCACCCACTGTACATTTATTGATACAAAATGAATGTGCATATGTTTTGCCAAATTCCTTGCGAAACTGCTTCTTAATAAAACAGTCCTTGCAATATTCATCTTGCAGTTCTGTCAGTTCCTTATATATAGCTTTCTTATCCAATATTGTCATCTCCGTTACAGTCTAATTTCATGTGGCTTTCTACGAATTGATGAGATAGGATTTTTTTTGCGAGGCCATCAGCTTCCTGATTTTCTTTTCGCTGGATCGTTTCGTATGTCGGACTCAGCTTTAGTGACTCAAGAAGCGCTTCTATTTTATCCAGCCATTCATTATGGGAGGGATCATAGCAAGGCCAGCTGCCGTCAAGCTGGTTCAGCACAACAAGAGAGTCCCCTCTGATCGTGATTGAATTTCTGCTAGCTCCGAGCTCTCTTACTTCTCTTATTGCTTCATAAAGAGCGGCATATTCAGCTTCGTTATTGGTTTTCAGACGGAAGCTTTTATTTTTTCTTAAACGGTGGCGCGTCCCTCCCACTGTATAATAAATGACGATTCCGAGCCCGGCCAGCTGGCTTTCCTTATCGAAACTGCCGTCAAAATAAACGGTAATGTCATCGGGTTCATGCGCAAGCTCCTCAGTCAGCTTTTCTAATTCCTTCAGCGTCCAGGTGCCGCCCTTCTCATCTTCGAATTCAAGTTCCTTCATATAAGGAAAACGGCCGAGTTCCCTCGCAAGCATACGCGCTTCCTGAACAGTCAGCCAGTTTTCGCCCAAAAACGAGACAGGCCCTGTCCCTTTTGCTTCTATTTTCATGTGCGGTCTGAGATTCAATATAATCACCTTACCATTCATTAGTTGCCGGGCTTGTGCTATAATCAAACCATTATTAACCCGGAAAGGAAGCTTCTTCATTTTGTTTAATAACTCTTTTTGGATCTTTTTTGCGATCATTCATTTTATCATTGTTCTTTTATTTTATAAAGGATTTGGCAAAATGGGTTTATTTGTGTGGATCGGCTTTGCAACAGTCTGTGCCAACCTTCAAGTCGTCAAAACGGTTGAACTGTTTGGCTTAACAGCAACGCTCGGGAATGTGATGTACGGCACAATCTTTTTTGCTACAGATGTGCTGAATGAAAAATACGGGCCAGCTGAAGCGAGAAAAGCTGTATGGCTCGGGTTTTCGACTCTCCTGACACTGACATTTGTTATGCAGGGCGTTTTGCTTTTCGAACCCGCTTCGAGCGATATTTCACAAACAGCGCTGGAAACGATTTTCGGTTTTCTCCCGAGAGTTGCTTTGGGAAGTCTGCTTGCCTTTATCTTCAGCCAAACACTGGATGTTTATGTATATTCGGCAATTAGAAGAATATTTCCTTCCGATCGGCTTCTATGGCTGAGAAACGGCGGCAGTACAGCAGTCAGCCAGCTGTTTGATACATTCATTTTTACCGGAGTCGCTTTTTTTGGCACATATCCGGCAGATGTTTGGCTTCATATTTTTATTTCTACATATTTGATTAAGTTTGCGGTTTCTCTGATTTCGCTGCCATATGCTTATGCGGCGAAAAAAATAATTCCGAGTGACGAAAGGAGTACATGATGCCTACAGAAATATATGTTGACGGAGCGAGCGCCGGTAATCCAGGGCCTTCTGGCATCGGCATTTTTATCAAACATGAAGGAAAAGCAGAATCTTTCTCGATTCCAATCGGAATGCATACCAATCAGGAAGCAGAATTTCTGGCGTTAATTGAAGGCATGAAACTGTGTGCAACGCGCGGGTATCAATCGGTCTCCTTTCGAACTGATTCAGATATCGTGGAACGCGCAGCCGATATAGAAATCGTGAAAAACAAAGCGTTTCAGCCGTTTTTGGAAGAAATCATCCGATTAAAATCAGCCTTCCCTCTTTTTTTCATCAAATGGATTCCGGGAAAGCAAAACCAAAAAGCCGATCAGCTGGCAAAAGAAGCGATTCGGATGAATGACAGGAATTAAATTAAGCAGTATGGTTTATCCTATTGATGAGGTGAACAAATATGAAAAAGAAAGATAAGGGCCGGCTGACCGGCGGTGTTTCCCCGCAAGGCGATTTAGAAGGAAATACACATAATGACCCCAAAACAGAGCTTGAGGAAAGAGCTAAAAAAAGCAATACAAAACGCTAGAGGTGATCTTACACGATCTCTCTAGCGTTCAGTTTTTCAAGCATACGCTCAATTCCTTTGATTTGATGGCGGCGAAGCATGACAGCCGCCTGCTCCATTTGCAATGTAAAAACAGCTTCTGTCAGCGTACAGACTAACGGAACCGAGCAGTTAATTTCAGCAAGCTTTCTCGATATTTCCAGGTCGCTTATACCTTGCTGAATTTTCCCCTGCTGTCCCTTTGGAAGAAGCGACAGATTCTCCAGCAAGCGGTCGATTGTTTCGTATTCACGAATCAGTTTATACGCGGTTTTTTCTCCAATGCCTTTTACTCCGGGATAATTATCACTGGAATCGCCCATCAGCCCTTTGATGTCAATTAAAGCCTTGGGCAGGACACCTGTTTCTTCGTAAAATACATCTTTTGTATACACTTTATAATTGCCGATTCCTTTTTGAAGCAGCGCAACGCTTACTTTGTCCGTTAACAGCTGAAGTAAATCCCTGTCGCCTGTTACGATCGTAATATCGGCTTCTTCAGAAAACATAGCTGCAAGTGTTCCAATGCAATCATCCGCTTCGTATCCGGCAAGGCCAATATTCATGATGCCAAGTTCAGCGGCCGCTTCCTTTGCCAGATCAAATTGAGGGATCAGTTCAACCGGCGGCTGGCTTCGGTTTGCCTTATAATTCTGGAACAGATCATTCCGGTACGTTTTGCTGCCCATATCCCAGCAGCATACAACATGTGTAGGCTGAAATGTTTCCACGGCTGTGATTAAATGCTTCAAAAATCCGTTGACGCCGTTTGTCGGAACCCCGCTGTCATTTATCATAAAGTTGCGATGCACGGCTGTGGCGAAAAATGCCCTGAATAAAAGAGCCATGCCGTCAACAAGCAATAATTTATTTTTCATATGATAACTCCTTTTTCTATCAGTCGATCTATTTTACCATAAGTGACGCGAAAATAAAAAAACAGCATCTCTTGTATAGAGATACTGTTTTGGATGGTTCAATCAATCGTTATGTCTTTTATTGCTGGCAATCAGCTTTTCAGCTTCACGTCCTGCGTAAGAGTCGAAATGGGTTTGAAACCCGTTTTTCTTTTTGGCATTGTTATTGGCCTGTGCATTTCTGTTACCCAGCTTTGTTCTGCCCAACATAAATCCCCCCTTACGTCGGATACATATAGTATGCGCGTAACGGGGGATCTGCACTCGAGGCAGGATCATCCAGCTTATGTGCGGCTGACGTATTCTTTGACCATTTCTTTTGATACCAGACGTCTAGTCGGTACGATGCCTTTCTTGGCCAGCTGATTCATCTTTTCTGTCACTTCATTAATGGCATCTGTGGAAAATGGCTCATCGTTTTTGCATTTCGCAACAGCTTCTTCAATCGCCATTTCACGAAGGTGTTCAAGCTGCATAAATGTTTTAATATGCTCGTGCTGTTTTGCAGAATGTGCAGAAATTGCTTTATGTACCTCAGACATCAATCGTTCATCTCGCTTTTTCTATTTAGTCTATCATGACTTGAAATGCAAGCCAACTGAATTTTTACATTTTGATTGTATCACCTGATCTCTGCCAAGTTATACATGCTTGATATGCTTCTTCAACCTCTTTCATACGTTCCCCTTCTGCGTATCCTTCTACATACGTATCTCTTTGGCCCTCTATTTGCGCCAATGCTTTTTCCGCCATTTCATACTGCAGGCGTCTGACATATTCAGCATAATGAGATATAAGGCTTTCTTCTTCATTTTTGATCCAGAGCTCCGTTATTTTCATAAGCTTCATCCGCACCGCTTCAATGAAGCCTGCTTTTCCTTTCTGTTCAAAAAACTGCTTCGGAGATTTGATTTGTTTTTGTTCCTGTTCAAATGCACGTTCATCGATTTCAGGTTCAACTTCTTTCAGCTGTATGCTGTTAGAAAGCTGATCATCCGCATAAATGGAGAAATAACCGTCTTCCTTCAATGTGTTTTGACAGCTTTCAAGCCACTCTTCAGTGATATGCCGTTCGATGAAACCGCTCATTCGAATATCGAGCGTTTTGATCTCCTGAATATACTCAAATTGATATTCATGTAATACGGTTTTCATCACCGCACCGATATTCTTTTTCCAGTCTCCATTTTGAAGACCTGGATGAAATGATGATTTTAACAAATCATTCGCAAAAAAGGACAAACGCTGTGTAATGTGATATAGCTGCTCCCTTGTATCCTTTTTTACTTTCTCAATAATGATTTCTGAATTGCGGCGTTCCTTGATAGCAGCAGCTGCCCGCTCAAACGATAATAGAAGACGCTTTTTTTGCGCTTCCTTTTCTTCTTTGGACTGATGCTGAGATTGATGAAGCTGTACGACCGTTTCACATAGTTTGTCTGCTTCTGAGCTAAGCTGTGCCGCAGCTGCTTTCTTTACATCGACCTCAATAAACTGGTCTAACTGTTCTCTTACTTTTGAGAACTGATTATGATTCGTTTTCGATTTTCCTAAGAGCTCTTCTTTACTTGACACATAAAAGAGCTGCGGATCATGAATTCCTTCTTTTAAAAGCTCTGATCTGACATAATCCGTGACTGTTTCGAGTTCTGCTTTATCTTTCGCTAGATCAGCAGCATTAATGACAAAAAACATTTTATCCATGCTGAGCGATTCTTTCACGAGTCCCAGCTTACGTAAAAATGAGCGGTCTCCTTTCGAGAACGAATGCTGGTAATAGGTCATGTAAAAAAACGCATCGGCATCCTTGATATATTGAAATGCAAGTTCTGTATGCCGTTTATTCAGACTGCTAGCCCCAGGTGTATCAACGATCGTAATTCCTTTTTCAGTCAGCGGGCATTTAAAATAAACGGTCACTTCCTTAACAGCACAAGCCGTTGTCTCCTCGGCTACATACGGTTTTAACTCGGAGAGCGGAATCGTTAATATCTTTTGGGCTTGAATGTATTGCTGATATTTTTCATAGGCAAGCAGGAAATGACTAATCATATTGATTTGTTCTTCTTGCAGACGCTCTTTTTTTATTGCCTTTTTCCATTTTTCCGCAAATGACCATCCTTGTGGTTCCTCTTGCATTCCTGTGAGCTGCATGATTTCAGCCGTAATGTCATCCTCCGTCTTAAAAATGACATCCGCTGTTTTGTGGGATTTGCCGTTTACCGGTTTCGTTATTTTGTTAATCGTTGCTGTTGTCGGTGTCGGTGATGACGGCAGCACCCTTTCACCAACCAGCGCATTGGCAAATGAGGATTTTCCCGAACTGAATCCTCCAAATAGAGCAAGTGTGAATTTTCGGCCTTCCAGCCTTTTAATCCTTTCACGAAAAGCTGAGATTTGTTTTGACAGCATACGATATTCGCCCAATAGATCCGACAGTGTGTAAAAGCGTTTTATCTGATCTTGAAGCGGCAGCTCTTTCCCGCTTTTTATTTCTATTTTTTGGGTCTGCTGCTGCATATACTGTGCTTGGCTTTGTTTCTGTTCTGGAGCTTTAACCTTTTTTTTCTTCTTTCTAAACCAGTCCAGATCTATGTTTATTGGGCTTGCAGACGCCTCTTCCCAGATCGCCCACATGCGGCCGGCTTTCTCACGGGCATATTGTTCGTGACTGGCCTGTTTTTGAAGACAAGCCAGCTTTTCCGATTCCTGTGTGAGACGGCTATTGATCGTTTCCTGTTCTATGGATGCGCTCTGTTTTACCGTATCGGTAAGTGTCTTGATGATGTCTGATGCTTCAACTTTCGCCTCTTTACGGATCAGCTCTGCCAAATCTTTTGTATATTGCAAGACATATTCAGAAGAATAGGCTGCGCCTTGTTTGACTGCGCGTTCAATGATATCAACATGAAGCGGCGTGCGATAAGCCTGGATCAGCTTTTCACTTTCAGCTGATTGAATACCAAATCCCTTGGCGAGCTTATGTAAGATATCTATGATATGCCAATCCGCTTCCGCTTCCGTTCTTTTTTTTATATCAGAGAAAAACTCATTTCTCCTTTTTTCTCTTTCCTGTGCAGTCTTTGCTTTTGAAAAGAAAAACCCAGTCTTAAAAGAGGGTTCACGTGATTCTAAGTAAGCTGCTGCCAATTCACGCATTTCAAAAGGCGTCAAGTTAGCGTTTTTTAAAATTCGATTGACTTCCTTCTGCATCGTGCTTTCTGCCTCAATCGGTTTATTTGCTGCTTCGGCTGATTGAAACTGCAGGGAATCGACCAGTCGTGCTTGCTTTTCAAGCTTTTCTCCAGAACTTGGATTTTCCGTATCCTCTTTCATGAGCATCTCTGTGTGCTCTCTCAATAAATTCTGTACTTTTTGTTCGGTAATGGAATGCAAATTTCTTTTTGACTGCTGTTCGATTCTTTTTAACTTTTTTCGCAGGATACCGATTTGATTGAATGGGTGATTCGGTTCCGTCACCGACGTGAAAAAGAGTGCATCCTCTGGAATTCCTTCTTGACAAAGCATCGCCTCCACTTGCGCCTTGTAATCTTCAAAGCGTGTCTCGGTCTCATCATGTCTGTCAATTTGATTAACGATAAAATATATATTCGGAATGCTGTCTTTGATTGACCTCAGAAACAGTACATTTTCCTCTGAATGGACATGGTTATAGTGAACCACGTAGAACAGCGCATCTGCTTGGTGAAGAATAGATGCCGCCGATAAAAAATGAGCCTCATCTGTTGAGTCAATCCCGGGGGTATCAATATATGCAACTCCTGGCTCGACTTCAGTATACCGGTCAAAAATTTCTACAGTTTCAATCTGCTCCCCATCCTTGCAATATTGCTGCACCTTGTCTTTATGATAGGCACCCTCCAGCTCCGCACACGCTCCGTCTGTTGTATGAAGACGAACACGCTTTTCTCCATTTCTGATCACAACAAGATTAGCGCTGGTCGGAATAGGACTTGTCGGCAGAATATTTTCCATTAACAAGAAATTTAACAGTGATGATTTCCCTGCTGAATAATGCCCTGTAAACGCGATATAAATTTCATCGTCTGCGGCCTTCTCAACAACTGAAGCCAGTTTTGCCGCTCTTTTTTCATCCTGGTTCTCAACCATTTGTTCATAAAGTACCCCAGTTTTGTACAAAAGTTCTTGCCTGCTGCGTTCTGTCATAAGTCTGAACCCCTTTGTGCCGTTTCAATTATGAATCTCTTTTGAAAGATCTGAATACATCTCACTTCCATTTTACACAAGAATGACCCAAATTTCTTTAAGAGAACAGAAAAAAGCTGCCGAAGACGGCAGCTTCTATAAAAGAAAATCTGCAACTTTTTACAAGTTCCAGATTGTTCAAACAGATTTATTAGAGATTCCTTTCAATACAAAACCAATTAATACACTATATGTACAAACCGCCCCAAGCAAAAACAGCATTGTCATTTGCTTCACCATCCTGATTGAGAATCTTTTTCATCTTCATTCTAACATGGATGAGAATGATATTCAATCTCTATTTTGCTGTATATTCGCGTAATGCTTGCTCCTCTGCACGTATTCTGACAGACAGCATAACGGCATTTAAAAGTGAAAACAGACACATGGTAAAGTACGCTTGATACAAGAGCGGAATCAGGATGATTTCTAATACGACAACCGTATAGTTTGGGTGCTTCAGCCATTTGTAAGGCCCTTTTTTGACAAGTTCAGCACCCGGAACGACAAGAATTTTTGTGTTCCAGTATGCTCCCAATGAACAAAGCGCCCAATATCGAATCGCTTGTACTGCCAATATAGCCGCTGCTATGCCTGACCACCAGCTTGAAGGCTGTTTGTGCAGCAGCAATACTTCCGTAATTAAAGACAGAAAAAAAAGAATGTGCATGGTGATGATATACGGATAATGCCCCTCTCCGCATTCTATCGCTCCTTGTTTTTTCACCTTTTGTTCGTTTCGTCTCGCCACAGCCATTTCCGCTGCCCTTTGAGCAGTGAGCACAGTAATCAACATCCAAAACATGAGTTATGCCCCCTTTTCCCAGCTGAACAGCAGCAATTCTGACGAAAATCCCGGCCCCAATGCACCGATCAGCCCCCGTTCTGCTTCGTTTTTACTTCCGTTCTGCAGATGGTGGTCGATCACATACAAAATGGTGGCCGATGACATATTTCCGTGTTTTTTCAAGATGGTTTGCGAAGACGCAAGCTGCTCAGGTGACAGTTCAAGACAGTTAATGTATGCATCAATGACTTTTTTTCCGCCAGGATGAGCCAGAAAGACCGTAATATCGCTGAATGAAAGCTGATGTCCATTCAAAAAATTCTGGACATTTGTTTTCAGCCATTTTTCAACCAAAGTCGGAATATCTCTTGAAAAAATGACTTTGAAACCATGGTCGGTAAAGTCCCAGCCCATAACATCTTCAGATTGTTTCATCAATACAGATTGCGAATCCGATATATTCGGCAAAAGCTGCAACTTTGTCAGCCGGCGGTCTGCCTTCTCCCCGCATAATAATGCCGCTGCAATTCCGTCGCCAAAAAGTGATGTGCCGATCAAATTGCTTTTCGTTTTATCTTCTGGCTGAAATGTCAGACTGCACAGCTCAGCGGCAATGACAAGAACAAAAGCCTCCGGATATGCTTTACAGTACTCAGCAGCGCGCGCAAGTCCGCTCGCCCCTCCTGCACAGCCGAGTCCCCAAAGCGGAATTCGCTTCGTATAAGGAGAAAACGGGAGTTCATTCATCAGCCGCGCCTCGATGCTTGGTGTGGAGAGGCCCGTGCTGGAGACGAAAAAAACAGCATCCACTTTTTCATAAGGAATGGGTTCTTGAAGATAGGCTGCATTTGCGAGACACGTTTGAACAGCCCTGACGCTATGCTTGAGTGTTTCCTCTATATAAATTTGATTTTTTTCTTCAAAGTTGTGCCCTTCTTTATACCATTCAATGGGTCTCACAAATTGTCTCGATTCAATTTGCCCGTTTTTAAAGGAGGTTAACAGCCGTTCTATATCTTTAAAGGAATGCTGAAACATATATCTGGCAAACTCCGCCGCCTTTTCTTGATCCACATCATTCTCAGGAAGACTTGTTCCGATCGACAAAACAAATGCCATATGATCACCTCTTAGCATACATTGTGCCGCAACTTTCTTTTTTATATGCAAAAAACTCCGCCGTAGCGGAGTTTACACTGCTGTTTTTTGCTGATTGACATCAGCTTTCTGTTCTGTTTTTTCAGCTTTCGAAAACATATTATATATCATATTCAAGACAACAGCCGTAAAGCTGCCGGCAACAATGCCGTTTGTTGTAAGAAGCGTTAAGGCACTTGGAAGCTGTTTAAAAATGTCCGGCACAACTGTCACACCGAGACCTAGCCCAACTGAGCAGGCAACGATCAGCAGGTTTTCCTGCTTTGCAAAATCAATTCGGCTGAGCATTTTGATGCCATAAGCAATGACCATTCCAAACATGGCCACCATCGCTCCGCCTAACACGGCAGATGGAATGATTGTCGTAAAAGCAGCGATTTTGGGAAACAGGCCAAAAGCCATGAGAAGCACGCCTGTCACCACAATCACTGCATTTTTCTTGATTCCTGTCAGCTGGACAAGTCCGACATTTTGAGAAAATGCAGTGTAAGGAAATGCGTTAAATATGCCGCCCAGTAAAACAGCCAGTCCTTCTGCACGATACCCTCTGGATAAGTCCTTTTCTGACAGACGGCGGTTGGTCAGATCGCCTAAAGCAAAGTAAACGCCTGTTGACTCTACAAGGCTGACGATGGCGACGATGGACATTGTAATGATAGGGGCCGCATGAAAAGACGGTGCGCCGAAATAAAACGGCTGAATCATTTGAACAAAGGCTGCGTCTGAGACATTATCAAATTGAACTTTCCCCATAAAATACGCGATAAATGTCCCAATCAAAATACCGATCAAAATGGAGATGGACTTGATAAATCCTGTTGTAAAACGGTATAGAAGCACGATGATGCTTAAAACGATCAAAGCGAGAGCAAGATTAGAAAGATCACCGAAGTCCGGACTGCCTTCCCCGCCGGCTATATTATTCATGGCCACCGGCATAAGTGTAATACCAATGATGGTAACGACAGAACCTGTAACAACAGGCGGGAAAAACGAGACGAGCTTTCCAAAGAAAAACGAAATGAGAATCACAAGAATACCTGAGGCGATAATACTTCCATAAACAGCGGAAACCCCGTATTCGGAGCCTATGGCAATCATTGGTGACACAGCGGTAAATGTGCAGCCAAGCACAACTGGAAGCCCGATGCCGAAAAACCGATTGCTCCAAACTTGAAGAAGTGTAGCCACACCGCACATAAAAATATCAATCGACACCAAGTAGGTCAGCTGCTCCGCCGTCAGCCCCATCGCCTTCCCCACAATCAGGGGAACGACAATGGCGCCTGCGTACATGGCGAGCACATGCTGGATCCCTAGTGACAGCGTTTTGCCGAATCCGTTTTTCATGAACGAACCTCCTGTACAAAAGATACTTTTCCTTCTGCTAAAGATTCAATTCTCGCCAAAGATTCCACCCGATAGCCAAGCTTCACAAGCTCTTCTCTTCCCGGCTGAAAGGATTTTTCAATGACAATGCCAAGTCCCGCGACAGAAGCTCCAGCTTGCTTTACGATCGATGCCAGTCCAAGTGCTGCTTGTCCATTTGCCAAAAAGTCATCGATAATCAACACGTGATCCTGATCTGACAGATGATTTCCCGATACTGCGATTTGGCTTTCTGTTTGCTTCGTAAAGGAATATACAGACGATGTCAGCAAATTGTCAGTGAGCGTTAAAGACTTATGTTTTCTCGCGAATACGACTGGCACACCCATTTGTAAACCAGCCATTACGGCTGGAGCAATTCCGGATGATTCAATTGTAACAATTTTTGTTACTCCGTCTTTCTCAAATCTGGCGGCAAACTCGTCACCGATTTTCTTCATGAGCAGCGGATCAATTTGATGATTTAAAAAAGCATCCACTTTCAATACCTGATCTGATAAAACGACGCCCTCTTCTTCTATTTTTCGTTTCAGTGCTTCCATCCTGTCATACCTCCGTTCAAATAATAAAAAAAAACATTACCCGCTCAAAACAAAGAGCAAGCAATGCTGAAATAACAAAAAACCGTATACGTCCGGTCTCATTGCTCACTCATAGTCGGACATTTACGGTGCCCGGTAGAAACTTGCGTGCCATATCCACGCGATTATATGAGTGTTCCTATCATATTGTTACAAATTATATCAAGATTCTAACCTCTTGCATAGATGAAAAATAAAAATTCCCGAACTTTAATTCTTTTTTCGAAAAGATCATTCGTTTTTTATTGAATATTTCGATAATAAATTAGCCTGACGTTTGAAACGCCAGGCTTTTTCATTAAGATAAATACAGATTTGAGTATTTATTTTGCAAATAATCAATCAGGTAACGTACATTCAGCTCTTCACCTGTTGCTTCTTTAATAATGTCTAATGGCTTTTTCCGTTTTCCGTGAATGTGCACTTTTTCCGTCAGCCATTGTTTAATCGGATGAAACTCCCCTCTTTCCAAGAGAGTATCAAATTCAGGCAGATCATCGAGCATTTTATGTTTCAGCTGCGCTGCATACATATAACCAAGTGCATACGATGGGAAGTAGCCAAAATCTCCACCCGCCCAGTGAACATCCTGCAGGATTCCCTCTGCATCCTCAGAAGGAGTAATACCTAAATAATCCTGATATTTTTGATTCCAAAGGGTAGGCAGTTCTTCCACAGATACTTCATTGCTGAAAATCGCTTTTTCTATTTCATAACGAATAATAATATGCAAAGGATACGTCAATTCATCCGCTTCAACTCTAATAAATGAAGGTTTTGATTCGTTGACAGCCCTAACAAAATCATCAAGCGATATGTTGCGGAACTGTTCAGGAGACGCTTCTTGTATTTTCTGATAGTATGGTGTCCAGAAATGCTTGTTGCGTCCAATAAAATTCTCGTAAAATAGTGATTGAGATTCATGAATTCCCATTGAAGCACCATCTGATAAATTCGTCCCGCTCAGCGCTTCGTCAATATTTTGCTCGTAGATCGCGTGACCGCATTCATGAATTGTTCCAAAAATAGCCGTCCGGAAATCTTTTTCATCGTATCTCGTCGTCACCCGAACATCCCCGCGGTTCATTGTCGTCGCAAATGGATGAACGGTTTCATCGAGCCTTCCGCCGTCAAAATCGTAGCCGAGCTCTTGCAGGAAATAAAGGCTGAGTTCTTTTTGTTTTTCCTTAGGGAACACTTCATTGATAAAGCTTGTATCCGGCTTATTCCCTGAGGCTGACACTTGTTTAATAAGAGGTATGATCGCTTCTTTCAGTTCAGAAAACAGCTGATCAAGCACCTTGACCGTCACACCCGGTTCAAACAAATCAAGCAATGCATTATAAGGATGCTCTTCATAACCCCAATATTCAATAAATCGTTTATTGTATTCGATCAGTTCCTCCAAATAAGGGGCAAACAAGCTGAAATCAGATTTTCCTTTCGCTTCCTCCCACGCCGTCTCAGCCTTAGAACAAAGAATAACATATTCCCTATATTCTGCTTCAGGGATTTTTTTGTTTTCTTCATACTCTTTTTTCGCCAGCTCTACAGCCTTTTTCGTATCTTCAGACAAATCATCAAACCATTCATAAAGCACATCAATAAGCTCCTTCATTCGATCTGATGTCTGAATATTGAATATATCTGTTGAAAGCTGACCGATGCTTTCAGCACGGTCCTCTGAGCCATTTTTCGGGGCGCCTGTTCTGGAGTCCCAATGCATTAAGGCAACCGCTTCACTATAATGTGAGATTCTCTTTAAAAGATCAAAAAATTCCTTTTCGTATGTATGTATCTCCATATCCATTCCCTCCCTATTCTAGCCGTTCCATTACAGGCTACTGGAAGGGTGTTTGAAAGTCAAATTGTTTGTATAAAAGGCTGCCGGTCTAGTTGACGGCAGCCTTCATCACTCAATTTATTGTCATTTGATTTTTGGGCGGCGGTGTTTTTCGTTTTTTCGCATTGATTTTTTTATCCACCCAAACTGTAGCCAGAGGTGTTAACAAAGAGGTGACAATGACGCTTGTCGCAATGATTGCAGTTGCAGATTCAGCTACAGGGGCAAACGCAGAATTCGCTTCCGCTAATGCGTATGGCACAGCGACAGCCGCTCCCGCTGTTGATGAAGCTGCCACTCCCGCGACACCGTCTCCCCGGGCAATGAAACGATCAAGCAAAAACAAGGAACCGCCGGATAAGATGACAACAGATACACCGATCAAAATGCCTAATAGCCCTGACTGAATCAGCATTCCAAAATTTAAAGTGTTGCCAAGTGAAAATGCAAAAAACGGAATGATTGCCGGCACAACCTTGCTGAATAAATCTCTGAGATCATGATCAAGATTTCCAAGAATGCAGCCGAGCAAAAACGGAATGACTGTTGCTGCCAGCGTTTCCCAAGGAAAAGCAGCCAGTCCGGTGACACCGAACGTAACCATGGTCATAAAAGGCCCAGATTCTGTACTGATAAACGCGAATGCGCCGGCATCTTCTTTTCTGCCCATATGATTCATGAGCGCCAAATAGAGGCCGCCGTTGGTTTCATTCATCACTGCAACAATGGCTAGAACAGAAAGACCTGCAAAAAACCCGGATTGTATGCCTTCATCGGGTATAAATTGAGCCGCAATCACACCAAGCAGTGCCGCAAACCCAATCTTTCCCAATAATAAGGTAATCCCTTTTCTTGCAATATAGCCTGAGGAACGGAAATCAATCGTCGCTCCAACGCAAAAGATAAAAACGCCTAGTATAGGAAGGGTTCCTGTAATAAGCGCGCCGGTAAACCCTCCAAAGAACTCTGCTGTTCCAGGCGCAAACGTATTGAGCGCTGCTCCCAGAAACAGCGGAATAATCATCATTCCGCCAGGTACCCGTTCAATTGTCGCTTTGATTTTCATTTATATTCTCCCATCCTCCGGTTATGGAAAAACAATACCCCTTATGTGGCTACACTTGGAAAACAGCCTGTAAATCCTCTTTTGAACAGCTTTCCAGCTGGCTTCCGACTCCGACGGCACCAGCTCCTGCCTTGAGCCATTCCGGAACCTCAGACGGATGGATTCCGCCAGTCGGTATAAAAGTAACCTGAGGAAAAGGGCCCGCTAAATTTTTCATGAAAGGGATGCCGAATACACCGCTTGGAAACAGCTTTAATGTAGTAAATCCGCATGTCAGCGCTTCCATAATTTCGCTCGGTGTCAGTACGCCAGGGATATAATGCGTCTTCACAAACGATAGGTGTTCAGCAAGATCTGTTGAAAAACCCGGACTGACAATAAATTGTGCTCCTGCTTTCGCAGCTTCTCCCGCCTGCTGCGCAGTGATGACCGTGCCCGCTCCGATTAAGACATCCTCCCGATTTCTGTAGGACTCAATAATAGCAGAAGCTCCAGGTGTCGTATAAGTGACTTCAATTGCTCGAATCCCTTTATTTATTAAACTCTCAATCTGCTGACAGGCCTGCTGTTTATCCTTTGAACGAATGACTGCAATCAGCCTGGCTTCTTTCAGACGGTTTTCTACTCCATTGGACTCCATATTTAACAATCCCCTTTCTTATGGTGAACCGTTCTTTGAGCAGATAAAAATGCGGCTAGTTTTTCCCTTGTCGGCAAACCGTCCATGTCCCCCGGTGCCTGAACTTGCAATGCGCCGATCGCATTCCCCCTTTGCACTGCATCCTTGTACGGCAAGCCATCAAGAATTCCACTGATGACGCCGACAGCAAATCCGTCTCCGGCACCGACTGTGTCAACGACCTGATCAACCCGGCACCCCTCTGTATATCCTTCACTTTCCTTTGATCTAAAGTAAGCGCCTTCTTTTCCAAGTTTAACAGCGACAAAGCTTACACCTTTTTCAAGATAAAAATCCGCAATGCCTTCAGGCGTTTTTTCGCCAGTCAATAGCTCTCCCTCTGCGATTCCAGGGAGGAACCAATCCGAAAGCCCCGCCAAATCATTAATCGTATGTGCCATTGTTGCTTGATCAGGCCAAAGAGCAGGTCTTAGGTTAGGATCTAATGAGATGGTTTTTCCAGCCTGTTTCATGTCTTTCATTACATAATAGGTGAAGTCTTTCATATCGGCAGACAAAGCCGGGGGTATACCCGTAACATGCAGATGGCCAGCGCTTTGAAAATAGTCTCTTGGGTATTCACCAGCTGTTAAAGTGCTTGCAGCTGAGTTTTTCCTGTAATACGTTACCTCAGGATCGCCTTCTTTCACTTTGGACTTCAGCAGCAGCCCCGTTGGATTTCCATCCTGAGACCGGATCACGCGAGACACATCCACTCCCTCTTTTTTCAGCTCCTGAAGAATAAATGTTCCGAGCTGATCATTGCCGACTTTGCTCATCCAGCCCATTTGGAAGCCAAGTCTGGCCAGACCGCAAGCCACATTGCTTTCTGCCCCGGCCAGCCCTTTTGAGAATGTGGAAGCTTCATGAAGGCCTCCATACTCATTTGCATAAAACATGGCCATCGATTCGCCGAAAGTAACTGCATCAAGCTTCATTTCCCAACCTCCCCTTCGTTGAGGGCACCTTGGATTAAAGTGACTTTCTCATGATGACTTTTGCCTCTAATTCGATGGTTTGAGGCGCTCCCTCGTCACCTTCAATCCTTTTTAATACGCGTTCCATCGCCGTCTTGCCCATATCATGTGACGGCTGGGCGATCGTTGTAATGCCCGGGCCGATGAGTTTATACCATTCCGTATCATCGAATCCGGCAATCCCTGTATCTTGGGGAATGCGCAGCCCTATTTCTTCCATACAGCTGATAATCTTTAGCATAATCAAGCCATTTAAAGCAAGAATCGCTTTTCTTTGCTCAGGCATCTCGTTGATAAAAGAGCGTAGCGCCTTCTCAAGCTGCTTCTTGTCTTTGACATCAATTTCATACATTCGCTTGATTCCATCCACATTTCGCACCGCGGCAATCTCCTGATAAACAGCTGCTCTCTCCGCCCGGGGGCTGATGGATGCAATCGGTTCGGTAAACAGCGCGACATCTGTGTACCCTTTGCTGTAAATCTGCTGGAGGATCTCTTCAGTTATCCTTCTGTTGTCAGTCGTTACGGTATCCAATTTTAGATCCGGCAATTTGCGGTCAATTAATACTGTCGGAACCTGATGTTCGGCAAAGGAATATAAAATATCCTTGTTTTCCCCCGTTGCATTTAAAATCAGCCCTTCTACAGAATGCGCTTCGAGCTTTAGCAGCATTTCCCGTTCTTTTTCAGGACTGTTATCAGTGTTGCACACCATGATGCTGTAGCCATATTGATCACAAACCTCTTCAACTCCCCTAAATGCTGCGACTGAAAAGGGATTTGTAATGTCGGCTACAACAAATCCGATTAATTTGCTTTTTTTTATTTTCAAACCTTGTGCCATCTTACTCGGCCGATAATTCAATTCAGCGATTGCTTTTTTTATGTTTTTTACCTTTTCAGGAGAAATCGCGTCGATTTTCCCGTTGATATAACGAGAAACGGTTGATTTTGATACTCCTGCAAATTCAGCTACGTCTTTGATGGTGATATGGCCTGTTGTTTTCTTTTTCATTCAAGTGCTCCTGTATCGTCTTATAATTTGAAACCGATTTCAAAACCGTTACAACACAAGAATACCATATTTTAAAAAATTGAAAAGTATTTTTTTAATAATGTGCTTATTCATAAAATTTACGTTGACTCTTTTCTCTATTTATCCTAAAATTTTCTTTGAAACCGTTACCAAAATATTTTCATTCAAGTGATGCTGAAATCCTAACCAAGGGGGAAATCCAATGGAAAATCGTTATTCTGTACACCCTGAACAAGTAAAACGCTTTACAACCGAGGAGCTTCGCAGTCATTTTTTAATGGACACGTTATTTACGGAAAATAAGCTGACCATGTATTACTCCCATGAAGACCGCGTTGTGATTGGCGGTGCAGCACCCGGACAGAGCGAACTGAAGCTTGATGCCGGAGACTTTCTTAAAACTGACTTTTTTCTGGAACGGCGAGAAATCGGTATTATTAACGTCGGCCAGCCTGGTGCGGTGAAAGTCGGCGATGATGAATATGTGCTTCAAACAAAGGATTTTCTATATATCGGGATGGGCAATCGGGATGTAGCATTTAAAAGCCTGAACGGAGAAACAGCAAAGTTTTACTTCGTCTCCTCGGGCGCGCATCAAAGCTATCCGACGCAAAAAGCCGCTCTTTCTGAACTGACCCCGGACCGGCTCGGCGACGCAGCAGCATCAAATGTAAGAAGCCTGTACAAAGTCATCCATCAAGATGGCATTCAAAGCTGTCAGCTGATGATGGGAATCACAATGCTAGACGAAAACAATAACTGGAACACCATGCCGGCACACGTTCATGATCGCCGGATGGAGGCTTATCTCTATCTTGATCTTGAGAAGGATTCAAAGGTTTTTCACTTCATGGGTCAGCCGGATGAAACACGCCACCTTGTTGTCGGAAATGACCAGGCTGTCCTTTCTCCTGCCTGGTCCATTCATTCTGGCGCAGGAACATCTAACTACAGTTTTGTGTGGGCAATGGCTGGTGAAAACTACACATTTACGGACATGGATCTTGTGCCGATGGATGGGCTGAAATAAGATGAGTTATCTGCAAGAGGCATTTTCATTAGAAGGAAAAACGGCACTGGTAACAGGACCGGGTACGGGAATCGGCCAAGGAATCGCCAAAGCGCTGGCAGGCGCCGGTGCTGATATTATCGGCACATCACATAAAAGCAGCCTCTCAGAAACACAGCAGCTTGTAGAACAAGAAGGCCGCACATTCACTTCCTTTACATTGGATATGAGCAAGCCTGATGTAATAAAGGATACAGCGGCTGAACTGTTTGAAACACAGCAAATCGACATCCTTGTCAATAACGCCGGCATTATCCACCGGGAAAAAGCGGACACTTTCGCTGAAGAGAATTGGCATAACGTGCTGAATGTGAACCTAAACAGCTTGTTTATCCTGACACAGCTTGCCGGCAAACACATGCTGAAAAGAGGCCATGGGAAGGTTATCAATATTGCCTCTCTCCTCTCTTTTCAAGGCGGTATTCTTGTTCCGGCCTATACAGCAAGCAAGCATGCCGTTGCTGGTTTAACAAAATCGTTTGCAAATGAATGGGCCGCATCCGGCGTACAAGTTAACGCGATAGCGCCTGGCTATATATCCACTGCCAATACACAGCCTATCCGGGATGATGAAAAGCGAAATGAAGACATTTTAAAAAGGATTCCAGCCGGCCGCTGGGGCAAAGCTGATGATATCGGCGGGACGGCTGTTTTTCTGGCGTCTCGCGCATCTGATTATATCAATGGACATATTTTAGCAGTAGACGGCGGCTGGCTTGCCCGCTGACCAAAAGAAAAAGCTGATGATCATAGATCATCAGCTTTTTCGCGATTACATCATATTCGGTTCAACAGGTAAAACCTTTTTCACCTCATCAATGATGCGTTCATTTTCTCCGCCCGCATAAATATGAATCGAGCCGCTGTCTTGATTTGAGCGAATCAGACGGCCAATCCCCTGTCGCACGCGCAACAGCATATACGGAAGGTCAACCTCTTCAAATGGGTCTTTTCTCGCGCTATTGCGTTTTGCCGTAAATACAGGGTCATGAGGCGGAAACGGCAATGACCAGATCGTGACATTCTTCAGTGCGTCACCAGGAATATCAAGCCCTTCCCATAGGTGAACTGAACATAAAACCGTTTCCTCTTCTCCTTGGAATTTTTCTACTAAGCTGCTGATTTCCTCGTCGCCTTCAAAGTAAATCGGATACGGCAATTCCCAAGCAGCTGCGAGCTCTTTAAACTCGTTTAATTCCTCAAAAGACGGGAAGAGCACTAGCGTTCTGCCTTTATAGTGCTTAATTGTCTCTATTGTTTGAGCTGTTTTTTGTTCAGCGCTCATTTCTGTTTTCCCATAAAGGGTAACAGTCATTTGTTCGTCATAATCATAAGGAGAATCAACCGTTAACGATAAGTAATCGTGAATTCCCAGACTGTCCGCAATGTAGTCAAACGAACCGCCTTCTGACAGCGTTGCAGAAGAAAAGATATACGGAATTTTCTTTGAAAACACTTTCTCGCCAAGCACTTCTGCTACTGTTCTCGGCATCACGACAAAAGTGGATTCCGCTTCCTTTTGCTCCAGCCAGCTGATCGCATCCTTTTGATATAAAGATAGTGAATACGCCATTTGCTCTACATATTCCTCAACGACTGACAGCTCGTATTGATCAATGGTGTACATTTCTGACTCAAATACGAGTGCTTCACCAATTTTATCAAGCAAACGGCACAGCTCGTCCGCCGCTTTTTTGACACGCTGATCATTCTTTATTTCCAAACGGTGCGACCCGACCACTTCTCTTGATTCTTCAGAAAGAACATAGAAAAACTCGTCGTTTGCAGCAAGTGCATCTTCTATCAATTCAGCAAATTCTTCTCTAATGTCATTTTGAAGCAAACGTTCTAAAAATAATTCGAGAGTTGATTGCTTGACTCTGTAGGTTAACGCTTTTTGCGCGGCAAACTCTAACAGATGCCCTTCATCAAATACAACCGCACTATGATCAGGCAGCAGCGGCAGCTGTCCCTCCCGCTTGCGCGATTCTTCCGTCCATACATGTTCCATATAGAAATCATGTGAACAAATGATCAAGTCTGTTGACTTGCGATAATAATCTCTTGATAGCGTCAAGCCGCATCTATGTCTCATATCACATGTCAGGCAATCTTGAAACGAGTCGTAGCTTACTTGCGACCATTCTTCATTTGAAAGGTTCGCGTATTGCTTTCGGTCGCCATACGGATAGAACCGCTGCATGGCCTGTGACTCATGGACAAATGACGGTAAAGCTTCATAAAGATCAAGCCACTTTTCATCATCAGATCGCTGCATTGTTTTTTCAAGCTTTTTCAAGCATAGATACTGCTCATGTGATTTCGATAGCCTTGTATCAATCTTTAGATCCAAATGTTCAGCCAGTTTCGAAATGTCTCCCTCTTTTTTCACGAGCTGTTCGATTAACGTTTCATCAGCACAAGCAATAATGGCCGGTTTTCCGACATATCTTGCATAGCTGATCGCAAAAAGAAGGTAAACAAGTGTTTTCCCCGTTCCAACTCCGGCTTCGGCAAACATGACTTTTTTCTCTTTAAACGCCCGTTCCAGCTGAAAAGCCATGAACACCTGCTCATCTCGAAGATCAAACCCTTTTTCGGGAAGAATATCGTAAAACACGTCACCAATCCAATTGTTCAATTCTTCATAAAAATTCTTTGTTTTCGTTAAAGAAAAAGGCAAACGTGATGTTGTCACCCAGTTCCAACCCCCAACTATTCGGCATTCAGACCATCAATATTATCATTTCCCGCTGCTGAATACAATAAAAAAACTTGGCAGTGCCAAGCTTTTTGTGAATTACTTTCGGTTGATCACATGCGAGGATAAAAAAGGATGGTCTGTTGAATGAATATGTTCTACCGCTTTTTCTAAATTATTTTGCGCATGTGAAATCACAGACGGAGACGCATCATCAGCTCTGCTGAGCTCCTTCAGCTCGTTTGCGGTTGCGTCAAGCGCCCTTTGAATGAGATTAAAATGTTCGCTGTTCAGCATGAGATCACCTCTAATTGAAATAATCATCATTGTATGCGAACTTTTCGTTTTATATACATGCTTTCCGCATGTTATCACTGAAATGTGCACAAACTACAACTGATACTCCGTCATGGACTATCCGTCTTATCAACAATATTCTATCAGGGAGTGATGTTGACATGAGTTATAAAGACCGATTAGATCAGCATTCTGAACTGTTTCATCACAATTGGACGCGGCCAAAACGTTCTAAGTCTCAAGTAAACGGTCACACCGAAATGTCCCAAACCAACATTATATTAAGAAGTAACGCGAAAGCGCACCGTTGGTAACGATAGAATATGGCTGAAAGATGAAAGAAGACGCTTCAGAGCGTCTTCTTTTTATGCGTGTTCCGTTTTTTTACGCTGAGGTCTCACTTTAGACCAATACTGATAGTAATCCGTTTTAATAAATCCATTAAAGAGCTTTCGTTTCTTCGTCGCTTTTCTTCCATATGCTTCCTCAAAATTTTCATTTGAAGTCAGCATATACACAGACCACGTATCAAGCGGTTCGAACGCCTGTCCCATTTCTTTGTACATCTGCTCCACAGCTTTTTTCTCTCCGAGACGCTCTCCGTACGGCGGGTTTCCGACAATCACGCCAAACTCAAGTTTTGTAGTGAAGTCCTTTACCTGCAATTGTTTAAATTCGATTAATTCGCTCAGTCCCGCTTCCTCCGCATTTTCTTTTGCAATTTGCACCATGCGATGATCTACGTCACTGGCGAAAATCGTAAGCGGCTGATCATAGTTTGCCTTTTCTTCGACTTCAAGCCGTGCTTTGTCCCACAGATCTTTACCGATCCACTCCCAATCCTCTGAGACAAAATCGCGGTTAAATCCTGGGGCAATATTTTGGCCGATTAATGCCGCTTCAATCGCGATCGTTCCGGAACCGCAAAAAGGATCGACAAATGGACGGTCCGGAGTCCAATTTGTTAATTGCACCAAAGCGGCAGCAAGCGTTTCTTTAATGGGCGCGCCTCCCTGATCCACGCGGTATCCTCGTTTGTGGAGGCCTGTCCCTGACGTATCAAGTGTAATAACCGCCTGATCCTTCAATAAAGAAATTTCCACTTTATATTCGGCGCCTGTTTCTTCGATCCAGTCATTGGCTTTGCCGGACTGCAGCTTGAGCTTTTCAACAATCGCTTTTTTGACAATCCGCTGACAGTCGGGAACGCTTGCAAGTGTTGATTTAACGGATTTACCGATGACAGGGAATTTCCCGTTCTCCGGTATAAATGAGCGCCAATTAACCGCTTTCGTTTTTTCAAACAGCTCATCAAATGTTTTCGCTTTAAATGTAGCAACTTGAACCTTTACGCGGTCTGCCGTTCTCAGCCAAAGATTCGCACGGCAAATCGCAAGCGCATCACCTTCAAAGATAATTTTTCCGTTATCAACCTTGCATTCATATCCTAAGTCACGAACTTCTTTTGCAACTACAGCTTCAATTCCCATCGGCGCTGTTGCAATTAGTGTATACTTCTTCATCGTATCACCCTGTCTTTTAAAACTTTTCTCATCAAGATAAAAGCTCTCCTTAGACGGGAGAGCTTGATTTCATCATTTAATTTAAGTGATCTAACGTTCTGTAAGCCATGTTTTGTTCCGTCGTACTGCAATCGGCTCATCACCTCGTACTCAGGCGGCAATCATCTATCTACAGAAAGCATTCTGTCCTTCTCTCCGTTGAATTCCGTCAAGAAGGTTCCCCTACCAAAATTTGGGTTTCTCGCTCGAGGGGTTTACCGCGTTCCACTCTCACCATTTCTAGTGAGACTTCGTCACTGTGGCACTTTCAAGGATACTCAGCCATATCCAAAGGACGTAGGCTTTTTTCCTGCCGTCAGCCTATCAAGGCTGCCCTAGCTTATGACTTCGCTAGGCACGAACACTACGGGCATCTCAGCACCGTGCGAGCATGGACTTTCCTCTACAGATTCAAGATCTGCAGCGATTACCCGAACGTTAAGAACATGAATTATTATATAACAACTGATTGGGATTTACAAGCGCCATTTATTACTAGCGCAGATCAATCATAAAGCTTGCTGCCAAAAACATGCTTTTCTAAGTTAGACAGCCGTTTTAAGATATCAAAGTTCGTTGTGTTTGATTGCACTGGCTGTTTTTTGCTGGCTTCTTCAAGCTGTTTTTTCAGCTGCAGATTTTCCTGTTGCAGTTCTTCAATTTCTTGATGGAAGGTTTCATAATCCTTAATGATCATATCTAAAAATTTGTCAACGTCTTCTTGTTTGTAACCTCTAACGCCTGTTTTAAATTCTTTTTCTAAAATGTCTTTCGCAGAAAGCTTTACTTTATCAGCAAGCATCTTTTTCACCTCGTATCGTGAATCATCATCTTATATTTTTTCAGAAATCTGTACGATTGTCAAATTTCTCTTTCTTTGTTATGAATAGCTGTCTTCCTCTACTGTCACTCTCAGATCATCCATGGTGATAAAGTAGATCGGATAGCCATCCTGTTCGCGTCTTTTTTCAGCTGTCTCAAGCATATACTTTGGGGAACCATCCATTTCCGGGTCATATAAAAGCATAAGCGCGTCAGACTTATCAATGAAGAACTGATTTTTTTGTTTAAATTGGAGCGGGCTTTCATAAGGACGGTGAGTCAGGCTTGCCTCGTAGTCCGCCTGGGCCAGAACAGCTTCATACAGTTCCTTATTCGGCTCTTTCCAGTTCTTTTCCTGCTCGTAAAATGGTGTGATAACAGCAACCTTTAAGTCAGGATATTCTTCCTGCAAATCATATGCAGCTTCGGCCGACCAGAGTTCCGTTCCAAGCTGCCCTGAAATTAAAATCCATTCTAATCCTTCATCCAAAAAGGCAATCAGCCGGTTCTTAATGGCTTTTTTTATGTAATACAGCGCCTTGTCATCCTGTTTAAATATCCCCAGTTCAAACGGTTTATATCCTGTTATTGCTAATACCTTCATCATTTCACCTGCTTTAAAAAATGGGGCTCCCATTGGGCCCCATTTGATGTGCTGCGTTGTTACACCATCAAGCTGCACGTTTTCATACTAGTAGTCGCAGCAAGGTTTTCCTGCTTGAAAATGCTGATGCGTAGCCGGATCAACATTTGAGAAAGTGTGTGGAAAGTAGTGAACATGCTGGAAATGCTGGTGATTTACGTTTGTTGTGTGCTGTGGGTGAATGTGCGGCACGATTGTATTTGAAAACGTATGGTGTTCACAGCAATGAGTAGGATGGACAATCGGCGCCATCATGTGCGGTCTGCAGTGATGCATAATTTTAATCCCCTTTCCATAAACTTTATTACAATACTAAGCTATGAAAAATAGGGGGTACATGTTCTGATGCAAAGACCTATTTTAAAAGTGTGCGATTAAGCTGTCTTTAAAGTTTGAAAATACGAAAGCAATCAAAAAAACAACGACGAAGAACAAATAAAAAACTCCCTTATACATACCAACTCTCCCTTTAAAAATAACTAACGTCATTTTACAGGATTCGCCGGTATTCTACAACAAAATCGTTGTGAATCCAGCAAAAAAATTTCATGGCGAAAGAAGTCGTCTTTTGCGCTTTCCCGGGGAATATTTAAGAGGAATATTTCCTCTTCAGACGGGCAATTCTCACACGCAGATTTTCCGTTTCTTTTTCTGATAAGAACGCCTCATCGGCAAGTAATTGTTCAGCTGTATGTAAAGCTTTCCCGAATTCCTTTTTCTTATGCTCAAAATATTTCGCAAGCTCTATCGCTGAAGTGTACCTGCATTTTTGGTGCTGAGAATGGGATAGTTTCTCCCAAAGCAGTACTGCGTCTTCTAGGCGGTTTTGTTTTTTGTACAGCAATGATAAGTCCAAAAGGGCTCTGTCTTTATTTTCAAATGACTTTTCTTTAAGTCTCTCAAGCTGATTGACTGCTTGGTCTGTTTCCTTATGGGCCATAAACCATTTGGCCATTGCGTAAGCTTCATCATGCTCTTTTGGCGCATCAGAAGCGGAAAGAATTTTCTTTGACATATGAATGTACAGTGAAATTAATGACAGCACATCCATTTCATTATGGTGCAGCACACCCTTTAAAAGATCCGGTTCCTGTGCCTTAATAAAATGAAAGTACAGCATCGGCGCCAAATAGCCCGGGGTGTCTTCTTTTCTGCTTACGCCGAGTTCTTCTTTTTCAACTGAGCCAAGCGACACGCGTTCCATTTTGTGCTTCCACAAACGCCTTGCCCCATGCAAGAGGTCAAAATGCCCGAATTCCGGAAGCTTCGGGAGCCTGTCACGAATCAACGTATGCCTTGTTTTTACCTGCGGCCAATCAAAAGCTTTTCCGTTGTAGGTTACAAGTGACGTAATATCAACCTCGCTTAAAAAGCTCTGATACAAGGCGACTTCATTCCCCGGTTTCGGCAGAAGATGCTGTTTGACCGCCACTCGATCTTTATATACCCTTGCATGGCCGAGCAAAAAAATCGTATTGCCGGCTCCCCCGCCAAGACCTGTTGTTTCTGTATCAAAGAAAAAGAGGCTATTGTTTTCATATCCTTTTGCAGATAATGTATGCGAGAGGCTGCTTTTGTTCCATAGCGCGATGACTTCATCCAGCTCGGAAAAACAGTAATGTCCGTGCCGATGGGAGAGCGGATATTCCACTTCCCTGATCAGACAGTATTCATCCTCAAAGAAGAAAGGCTTCACACCATAAGCCTCCCACTCTTTAAGAAACGGTATATCAGAGCGAATGTCTGAAGTCCCATTCTCTTCTATCTTGTGTTCTGCTTCCTCCAGCACCATATGCTTTTTCATACGCTGGAGTTTTCCTTTTAACGACATGCCTAACCTCCTTTCCTTATGATATTTGATCCAACAGCTGCAAAATTCGTTCCTTGGCTTTTATTCCTTCTATTTCAGTACCTATACAAGACGGACAGCCATCATGACAAGGACATTGTTTTATCAGCCGCTTAGCCGCTTCATTAATGTCAGCAAACCGTTTAAAGACTTCCTCTGCCAAGCCGATTCCGCCCGGATAATGGTCATACAAAAATACCGTTGGCAAACCGGTATGGGCAGCTTTGATTTGCGAAACGACATGGACATCATTTCGGTCACACATAATATACACAGGGACAATATGCTGCAAAACATTTGATATGCCGAGAAGCAGCTGTTCGAGTGTCTTTTCTCCAATGTCTTCATCAATGGTTTTGATTTCAAGCCAAGCCGCACTCGTGTGCAGTTCTTCTTCCGGTAAATGAATAGGGCCTGAACCGATATTTTCAAAAGTAGTCATCTTAATCTTTTTAAAAATAGTCGGTAAAGCATTTACCGTAACATCGCCGTAATGTAAAGATGTACGGCCCCTCTCTTTTGTTTTGTCAATTTCCAGCACCTTCAGCTGGACTGCCAGATTGGCATCTGTGTAATACTCCACATCAACTCTTCTGACATAAGCTTTTTTATGATCCCAATCAAGCTTTTCCACTTGGAATTGCACGCCTTCATGCAAATAGATCGCTTCATCATGAAGAAGTGTCATCGCACTAAACCGGTCCATTTCACCGATGATTCTCACATTCGCAATATCCGTCTGATCGACAATGACCACATTTTCTTGTGAAGCCGAACGCAGACTGATATTTGAAGCAGGAAACGATTCGTTTGCCCAGTGATAACGTTCCCCATTGCGGTGCAGAACACCTTCTTCCTGAAGGTACTCGAGAATATCACTGACATCCAGCGGCCCGAACTCTTCATCAGCTTTGAAAGGAAGCTCATAAGAAGCGCATTTTAAATGATCAACTAAAATAATTAGATTCTCCGGGTTGATTCTTGCCGATTCCGGCGAACGGTCAAAAAAGTATTCAGGATGGCGCACAATATACTGGTCAATCGGCGTTGAATTAGCCACCATAACAATCAAGGACTCACCGTGTCTTCTGCCGGCTCTACCCGCCTGCTGCCACGCACTTGCCACACTTCCGGGATAACCGGTCATGATACAGACCTGCAACTGACCGATATCAACCCCGAGCTCCAGCGCATTTGTGCTGACTACCCCAAGAATTTCACCTTCTCGCAGCCCTCTTTCGATTTCTCTTCGTTCTTTTGGAAGATATCCTCCCCGATAGCCTCTGATTGACTTTGCCCCGATCTTTTTTTTCACCAGTTCCTGAATATGGCTTAAAATAATCTCCACCCGCACTCTGCTTCTGGCAAATACAATGGTCTGCACTTTGTTCTTCAGGAACTCTTTCGCCAGCTCGTTTACTTCTACAGTTGCGCTTTTTCTGATGTTAAGCGGCTGATTAACAATTGGCGGATTATAAAATACAAAGTGCTTCCGTCCGCTTGGCGCTCCGTTGTCATCGACCAGCCTCATTGAGTTTCCGGTCAGCTGCTCTCCCAATTCCTTCGGATTCGCGATCGTCGCCGAGGTACAAATAAAGATCGGATCACTACCATAAAACCGGCAGATCCGTTTCAGCCGACGGATTACATTTGCGACATGGCTTCCGAATACACCGCGATACGTGTGTAGCTCGTCTATCACAATATATTTAAGGTTTTCAAACAGACTCACCCATTTTGTATGATGCGGAAGAATGGCCGAGTGGAGCATATCAGGGTTTGTAATCACAATGTGCCCTGCTTTTCTGACTTTTTGTCTGATCGCTGGAGATGTGTCTCCGTCATATGTAAAACTTTTAATATCAATGCCCATCTCATCAATGATTTCATTGAGCTCACTTTTTTGATCCTGGGCCAGCGCTTTAGTAGGAAATAAATATAATGCCCGATTTGTATCGTCCTCGGCGATAGATTGCAGGACAGGCAGGTTGTAGCATAATGTTTTTCCGGATGCCGTAGGCGTTACAGTTACAATACTTTCACCTTTTTGTACAAATTGAAAAGCGGAATATTGGTGGGTATATAAGGCATCAATTCCCCTTTTAGCAAGGGCTGTCTTGATTCTCTCATCTATACGTTCAGGCATCGGTGTTGTCCTTGCTTCACGAGGCTCAATTTCATGCCAGTTCACAACGTTTTCATTTCCTTTCAATTCAGAAATGAGTTCAGTCAGTGATTTCTTTTTCATTCTTTACACCTCTTTGTCAAGTACAGTTTACCGAATATTTGTTTGCATGGCTAGGTGCAAATTTTATACAATCGGACAACAAAAAAGCAAGGCATCCGCCCTGCTTATTTCGCTTTTATTGTGAGCAGCTTTGTTTCGCCTTTATGTGCAGCCTTTTCACCTGCAGGCTCTATTGTTTCCACAGCTTCCCCATTCATAATAACGATAGGGATGACTGCGCTGCTCGCTTTCTCTTTTATTAACTCCAAATCACACGTGATGAGCGGGTCGCCGACCTTTACTTTGTCACCTTCTTTAATATGAGCGGTAAATCCTTCTCCGTTCATATTTACGGTTTCTAAACCGACGTGAATTAACAGCTCGATTCCCGAACGTGCCCGGATGCCCACAGCGTGTTTTGTATGAAACAGCTGAATCACTTCACCTTCAACAGGTGAAACAATTTCACCATTAGAGGGTTCAACTGCAATTCCTTCGCCCATCATTTTTTGTGAAAAAACAGGGTCCGGCACATCTGTGAGATCCATTACCGTCCCATCTGCCGGAGAATAGATGACCTCTTCCGTACTTTTTTCCTCTGATTTTCCCATTCCGAATAATTTTTTCAGCAATGTGTTATCTCCCTTCCAATTCATCAACCGTTATCCCTTCATTCACCACCTATTTAACCACACTTTCAATTTGGCTTCAATTTATAACAACATCTGGCACAAACGCATAGTCTGATTAAAAAAGGCGGTGGCTCATTTGGATTTTAAAGATGACGAAAAGAATGAATTGTCTAAGAAAGAAGAAATCATCAATCAAGCAATGGACCATCTGTTTCAATCTTCTGCATCAGGAAATCTTTTACATGGTTTTCAAAACCTGATCGACTCTAGTTTCAAAGATGTACAGACAACGATAGACGTCAGAGAAAGTGATGAGGGTCTGTATGTCGATATCACAATTCCAGCAACGTTTCGAGACGGCGAGATTCTCATCGACATTAAGTCCCGGTACTTCCATGTAACGCTTCAGGAAAAACAGAAGGAGCAAAACGCCTCCACATTAACAAGCATGACAAGAACCGTACAGCTGCCTTACGAAGTGCATCAGGAACAAATGGAAACGTCATGGAGTGAGCAGACAATGACGCTTTTCTTCCCAAAAAATAAGCATGAATGATTTGATTCATTCATGCTTCTCTTATTTAAAAAAGCTGGTAAACCCCTTTATTAATGAGCCAACTTGATTCATGGCACTCATAACTTGGCCTGTTGTATCCATCATTTTATTAAAGTCAAACTGCCCGTTCGCTTTTTTGAATTGTGACATAATACTTTGAACCTGTGAAGGCTGCTGCTGATTCGGTCTTGCGATAGGATAAGGATTAAGAAATACAGGCGGCTGCATAGGCATAGACTGAGGCGGAATATACGGCTGATAAAACTCCTGTTGTCCGTAATGCTGCGGAACGTATGGTTCAGAATGAACAGGCGCATTCTGGTGATAATATCCCTGCATTTGCTGAGGATAATAATAACCCAATTGCCGAGGATTGTTTTGAGGTCTTCTTTTCATTGCGAATTCCCCCTAGACTCAACATATTTCTCTCTTCTATATGTATGAATCATTTCTTTTGTTTGTGTCTGATGCCATTAAGCGTGTTTGTCAAATTGTGTCGAAAGTTTAAATTTTTTAAAAACAGAAAAAAGTCGAATCATTATGATACCATATTTTCAATACAGATGAGAGGGGATGCACCATAATGAACGTATCATACTTAAGCAAACGTTTTGCAGAAATGAAGAAATATGAAACAGACTGTGTGAATAAACTGATGGACTTTGCCAAGTTCCTCTATATTCAAGGACACCTCAATGCAACTGATTTTCGTAACAGTATGAAGGTTCTGGAAGCAAATGGAGCAGAAAGCCCGGCATATGAGCTGAATTAACGTCCGGCCCCCTATAATAAAAATGAAGACAGCCTTTATTGGCTGTCTTCACTTGCAATTTCATCCTTCACTGTCTGCAATGTGTAAACGACTGATTCAGTGATGTCTTTGAATCGCTTTTTATGAATATGATGAACATATGACTGAAGAATCAATTCCAGGAAATTATCCTTTGCAGTCTCTATTTGCTCAGCATGCACGTATTTCGGACGGCGTGCTTTTATAAATTCAAGCGCCCCTTCCGCCCAGTGAGCTGCCAGAGAATCATTTTCCTCGACAGCAGGCTTAATCGTTTCATAAAAATCGTACGAATGGTTATTTTCTTTCCCTTCCTGATAACGTGCAGCACCTTTCTCAGCGGCTTCAATCATCTGTTCGGTAAGTTTCAGCAGTGTTTGTGGTTGCAACATCCTTCACCTCAAAGCTTATCGTACCAAATTTTTCTCATAAATTCAGCCGATGCGATATACCTTGTCCACAGCATACCTCTCTTGAGGAGATCGGTACAGCTCGTTTATGCATATATGAAGATCCATGATTTCTTCTTCCAGAACACTCAAACGTTCGTCCTCCGTTTCACGCATTTCAGCCTCGAATATATCTATAGAACGGCTAAGGCTCTGTTCAGCACAGTTTAATTCAGTTTCTATATCAGAAAGCATTCGGAGAATATCTGTCTTGCTTACGTAACCGGACATTTGTGTTCCTCCCTTTACTCTTCTCTCCCGGTTAAATTCTTTGCTCGTACGGCGCAATCCTTCCGGCATGACAAAACTAGAAGCAAATCGCCAAACAAACAGGTATTCCACGAAAAGCTGAAGTTTTCGACAAAAAGACACGCAAAAATTGTATGATCCTCATGCTTAATGCACACGATACTTGTGAGGAGGTGCCGTATGAAATCCAGACCGAAAAAAGCCGGCCAGCAAAAAAAGACTGAATCAAAAGCAGTTGATTCTTTAGATAAAAAACTAGGCGGCCCGAACCGTCCTTCTACGTAAGAAGCAAGGAAATTCCTTGCTTCTTTTATTTCTTCAGCCAATGCTCCACTGCAAAAAGCGCATGCAGCTGACGTTTTTTGTTTACATACCAGTCAGTCAATTCTATCTGCTGCGGCAATGCCTCACGCGCAAAGAAGCCTTTCTTTATCTTTCCATGAAACCAATCTGTTTTCTTTCCGTCTAATGAGTGAGTTAATTCAGGGTAGCATGTCCTTAGCATAGGAGATGTTCTTTTTGTGATTCCGATCATTTTTTCCATATCAAAACGGGAGCCCGTATGCGGCACTGTGTGCAAAAAGTCATAAAAAGAAGAAAACAGTTCCGGGCTGAAAAGCAATTGTGACAGCTGTTTACCGAGCTTAATCCTCTCTTCGGTGTTAGAAAAACGTTTGGCCGAAACACCGTAAAGAATGCCGTCTGAAGATGGAAAAATAACGGTGTTAAAATGAAACCAGTCACTTAAATAAAAAGGAATCGTGCCAAAAACGTTCTTTTTGAACGAAGGATTTTGTATAATAGGTGTTTGGATAGTGTTTTGTTCATTTATAATGAGAGCATACATGAGCCGCTCCGTGTTTCGTTCATGCCAAAAACGGGTCCACTCTTCTGTCATAAATTGTGATACGCCAAGCAATTGCAGATAGCTGAACAGGGGCTTCCTGATTTTTACAGACCAGTGGTACAAAAGAAGCTGCGGATAGGCATCTGAAAAGATGAGCCAATTCGCTCTCTCATAGGCCAAAAAGAACCACCTTTGCTGTGACTCACGCAGACCAAGCTGAAACAGACTGCCCTTTAAATCAGTCATTGACCAGCCGGCATTGCGTGATACGAAGGAAGCTAAGAGCGACCATTTAATTTCCGGATGACGGTCATAGAATGTCTTATAAGCATTTGTTCTTGAAATATTATCGGCGTTTTTGACTGCCGTCTGCCGCTCAATCCGGCGAAGAAGTTTTCTGATGGCCTGTTGTTCTTGCACGTTCATTCACTTCCGTCACTAATAGTTTAATAAGGAGGATGAGAAAGTGATTCGGTATCCTAACGGAAAAACGTTTCAGCCGAAACATCCGGTTTCATCCCAAAGCAGTCATAAAAGAGCGCCATCTTACAGTAATCGCGGAATGACCCTCGAAGATGACTTAAACGAAACGAATAAGTATTATCTGACAAACCAAATTGCCGTGATACACAAAAAGCCAACACCTGTTCAAATTGTAAATGTCCATTATCCAAAAAGAAGCGCTGCAGTCATAAAAGAAGCCTATTTTAAGCAATCATCGACAACAGATTATAACGGAATTTATAAAGGGCGGTACATTGACTTTGAGGCGAAAGAGACAAAAAACACAACCTCTTTCCCCCTGCAGAATTTTCATGACCATCAAATTGAGCATATGAAGCAGGTAACGGCTCAAGACGGTATTTGTTTTGTTATTATATCCGCTTTCGGCCAGGTTTATTTTTTAGAAGCTGATAGGCTGTTTTATTTCTGGGAAAGAAAAGAAAAAAATGGCAGAAAATCCATTCGAAAAGATGAGTTAGAGGAAGCAGCTTATCCGATTTCTCTTGGATACGCGCCAAGAATTGATTATATTAGTATTATTGAGCAGCTTTATTTTTCGCCATCATCAAGTGCGAAAGGTTGATTAACGAAAGGTTGAGATGTTATGTCAGATCAATTTACGAGCCGTGAAGCTCGGCGTAAAGCGAACAGCAAGTCGAGCCCTTCACCGAAAAAAGGCAAGAAACGAAAAAAAGGCGGATTATTTAAAAAGACGCTATTCACTTTACTCATTCTGTTTGTTTTAGGCGTAGTCGGCGGTGCTGTAACATTTGCCGTCATGGTTTCTGATGCGCCATCACTGGACGAAAACAAATTGAAGACGCCTTATTCATCGACAATTTATGATAAAAACGGAAAAGAAGTCGCAGAAGTCGGTGCCGAAAAGCGTACCTACGTCTCGATAGATGAAATACCTGATGTCGTAAAAGAAGCCTTTATCGCGACAGAGGACGCACGTTTTTACGAACACCACGGGATTGACCCTGTCCGTATCGGAGGCGCCTTAGTCGCCAACTTTAAAGACGGCTTCGGAGCTGAAGGCGGAAGTACCATCACCCAGCAGGTCGTCAAGAACTCCCTTCTGTCACATCAGAAAACGCTAAAACGGAAGGTGCAGGAAGTCTGGCTTTCTATACAGCTGGAACGTAATTATTCTAAAGATGAAATTTTAGAAATGTATTTAAACCGAATTTATTTTTCTCCTAGAGCCTACGGAATCGGAAAAGCGGCGGAAGAATTTTTCGGCGTCACTGATTTAAGCAAATTGACAGTGGAACAGGCTGCGACACTTGCGGGTATGCCGCAGAGTCCGACAGCGTACAATCCGGTTAAAAACCCTGATAAAGCGGAAAAAAGACGGAACATTGTACTCAGCCTGATGAAAAAGCAAGGATTTATTTCTGATTCTGAATATACTAAAGCCAAAAAAGTGGCGATGAAAGACGAAGGCGTTGTTTCACAGAAGGAATATGAAAAAACAAATTCAAACAAATACAGTGCGTTTGTCGATGAAGTCATGAAAGAAATAGATGAAAAATCTGATGTCGATCCATCTGCTGACGGATTAAAGATCTATACAACACTAGATACAAAAGCACAAGACACTTTAGATGAATTAATGGATGGGGACACTGTCGGATTTACTGAAGGCATGCAAGGCGGCGTGTCGCTTCTTGACACAAAAACCGGTGAAGTCCGGGCAATCGGTTCCGGAAGAAATTCAACGGTTGGGGGCTTCAACTATGCCACACAAGGAAAAACTCAGCCTGGTTCTACGATAAAACCAATTCTCGACTACGGACCAGTTATTGAAAATAAAAAATGGTCAACTTACGAGCAAATTGATGACTCAGCTTACACGTATTCAGATGGAACACCTATCCGTGACTTTGACCGACGATATAAAGGGCCTATGTCCATGCGGGAAGCACTGGCACAATCCCGTAATATCCCAGCTTTAAAAGCATTCCAAGCAGTCGGAAAAGACACTGCAGTGGATTTTGCTAATGGATTGGGACTCGGTTTAAATAAGGAAAAAGTGTATGAATCCTATTCTATTGGAGGATTCGGAGATGACAACCCGGGTGTCTCTTCACTGACGATGGCAGGAGCATACAGCGCATTTGGAAATAACGGAACGTATAATGAACCGCATTTTGTGAAGTCTATTGAATTTAACGATGGAACAAAGCTTGACTTAACACCGAAATCAAAGTCAGCAATGAGCGATTATACAGCCTTTATGATTACAGATATGCTGAAAACAGCTGTTAAGACAGGTACTGGACAGCTTGCACAAGTACCTGGAGTCGAGGTAGCCGGTAAAACTGGAACAACAAACTTTGATGAAGATACTATACAAAAGTACAATATCGCCTCTGGCGGTGTGCCTGATTCCTGGTTTGTCGGGTATACACCTCAGTACACTGCTGCTGTATGGACAGGTGTAGATTCAAAAAACAAGTTAGGGAAAAAATCTTTAAATCATACAGAACAACAAGTTGCAAAACGTCTATTTGCACAGCTCATCGCCCAAGTCGATGACGGAAGCGGATCATTTGAGAAGCCTGACAGCGTAGTGGAAGCCACTGTAGAAAAAGGCTCTAACCCGGCAAAACTGGCAGGGCCGAATACGCCAAGCGCTAAAAAGCTCACAGAGTATTTTGTAAAAGGTACGACTCCTACTACTGTTTCTAAAACATATGAGAAAGAAGAAAAAGAAGAAACAGCAAAACTGTCTGGTTTAAGTGTGAAATATGATAAAGACAATCAATCATTGACATTAAGCTGGAATTACGACGGAGATGCGACCTTTGCTGTTAAGCAATCTGTTGATGGCGGCAGCTACTCTGAAATTCAAAACAGCTCTGCAAAAGAGGCAGTCATTTCGGGCGTGCAGCCAGGCTCTGTATACAAATTCGAAGTGACAGCCGTCAGTGATGATGGCAAAAGTTCAGCGTCGACATCCTATGAAGTGCCAAAAGCCGAAGAGGATGAAGATAAAAAAGACCAGCAGCAAACGGATGATGAAAATCAAGATGATGAGAAGACTCAGGATGACACACAAACTGATGATTCTCAAACAGATGACAGTCAGAAAGATCAAGATCAGACAGATGATTCAACAAACGATCAAGACAAAAAACAAGACAACACGAACACCAACCCGTCTGACAACAGCAACCAAGACCCATCTAACGATAACAGCAGCAATAACAATGGCCGCAAAGAAGAAGATGCGTCAGATGGTGACTCAACAGACGATTCAACAGGAACGGATACAGATAAAAACAAAACAAATACATCTGGCAATACACAAACGAATTCATCATCAACTGAAAAAACGAATTAAAGACAAAGCCATCACCCTTTTAAAGGTGATGGCTTTTTTCTGCACAATAAAGCCTCCCTTTTTAGGGGAGGCTTTATCGTTTCATCGCGTGATACTTATAAAAATGCTTTTTCATTTCTGTAAAAAGTTCATCTAGCTGGATAAAGCAATGATATTGGGTCGGCTTCAGCAGAATAAACTCCACTCGTTCAGCCCAATTAATCGGCTTAGCCGGAAATGATTTTTTTGTCAGTTCTGACCAATTCAGCGACATCACCCGCTCACCCGCTGTCCAGTGAAATGAAACAAGTAAACATACAATCCCTTTAAGCATGTCGTTTTGATCGCATCTGGACTTTCTTGTTTGAAATACAGGGAGAAGTGATTCTTTTGTTTCTTCCCACACTTGAAATAGATACGGAACGTACTTGGCGCTGTTTTCCCACGGCAATATGTCTTGCGTGGTCTCAGAGAAGTCAAAACACAAAGGATTGACCCTTAATGCTTCCTTGATATCGGTGAAGTCAATGTGGCCTAGACTGCGCAAATATTGCTCATAAGAAGCTAACAATTCATTCGCTGCCGTCATCGTTTCACCAGCCCTTTTTTATCTCTCTTCTGTCCTTCTCTGCACAGAGAAAGCAATGGACATTCCGCACAGCGCGGCGATTGTGCCTTACAATGATATCTTCCGAAGAATATGAGCCGATGATGAGTAACGGACCAATCTTCTTTAGGTACCTTGCGCATCAGCGTCTTTTCGACTTCCAGCACAGAATCCTTCCACCGGCAGATGCCCAGACGCTTGCTGACCCTCTCGACGTGGGTATCCACTGCAATGGCTGGTACGCCAAAGGCAACAGATACGACAACATTGGCAGTCTTCCGGCCAACTCCTGGGAGTTTCACTAGCTCATCACGGTCCTTCGGTACTTCTCCGCCATAATCTTCAATAATCATTTTGCTCAGCTTTTGAATATTTTTTGCTTTATTACGGTACAAACCGATTGATTTGATATCCTGCTGGAGCTCTTCCAGAGAAACAGATAAATAGTCTTCCGGCCGTTTATATTTTTGAAATAATGTTTTGGTCACCCTGTTTACAAGTGCGTCTGTACATTGCGCAGATAATGCGACTGCCACCACTAATTCAAAAGGATTGGAATGAACAAGTTCACACTCCGCGTGGGGAAACATGTCGCCTATCTTCTCTAAACAGAATTCAATTTGTTTTAGATTTAACACGATTGTCACCTTTTCACTTTATTGTTCAAGCCAATTGTAAAAAGGAACCTGCCTCTTATACTCTTTTTGCGGCTCATTCTGTTTTGTTTGAACACGCCGGAATTTTTGGCTGTGGATTTTGGCCTGCTCCACTGTTTTCAGTCCGTTTTTCTTCCATTCAAATAAAATCCGGTCAATGTAGCGAAAGCTGAGTTTTCCTGATAATACAGCCTCTTTTAAAGCGTGCTTAATCAGCTGTGCATCATGCTGATCCTGATCCTGCCAAATGGCCAGTGTTTCACACTCTAAAGGAGATAATGGTCTAGCAAACTCTTCTTCAAAAATCGTATAAAGGCTTTTTTGTTCCCCTTCTGCTCTTCTTTCTTGTGTTTGATTCTGGGCAAGCTCTATATACTCATAGAGCTTGCCCCATAAAGGCTGGAGTGAATATTTCTCAAACTTGATTCCGTTTTGGTCTTCGCCTTCCTCAATAAACAGAAATCCCTTTTGAATAAACATACGCAATCTGTTTGTGCATTCTTCAACAGAAATCGTCATGCCTTCCTGCAGTTCATGCGGTGTAGGAAAATAAGATCCCTTTTCTAAATGCATTTTGATTTTCAACAGCAGAATCAGTTCTGTTTCATTAAGTCCAAGCTGTTTATAATGGGTCAGCAGAAGATTGGGGATCGTCGACATCCCCATCTCCTGCATATCAATAAATTGCTGTTTTTTCATCGTTACACCTCTTACTGTAAAGGTTAGTGTTTTTCCCCTTTACTGTAAAAAGTCTCCCTTGCAGGAGACTCTTTTTTCTTGTTTCATTTACATGTATTACGGATACAGACGGTTCAACAGTCTTGGGAACGGAATTGTTTCACGCACGTGAGGCGCTCCGCTGATCCAAGCGACTGTACGCTCTAATCCAAGGCCGAATCCGGAATGTGGAACTGATCCATATTTTCTAAGTTCAGCATACCATTTATATGCGTCAGAATCCAGTCCATGTTCTTTAAGACGCGCTTCCAAAAGTTCCATATCGTGAATCCGTTCAGAACCGCCGATGATTTCTCCGTAGCCTTCAGGCGCGATCAGATCTGCGCAAAGCACTACATCTTCACGGTCAGACGCCGGCTGCATATAGAACGGTTTTAAGGACGTCGGATAGCGAGTAATGAAAACAGGCTTGTCATAGTGCTCTGCAATCGCTGTTTCATGAGGCGCTCCAAAATCGTCTCCCCACTCGATATCGTCAAAGCCTTTTTCTTTCAGAAAGTCAATCGCTTCGTCATACGTGATTCTTGGGAACGGCGCTTTGATTTGCTCAAGTTTTGACGTGTCTCTTCCTAGCGTGTTTAATTCAATTTTGCAATTCTTAAGAACTGATTGCACGATGAATGAAACGTAATTTTCCTGTACTTGAAGGTTTTCTTCAAATTCTACAAACGCCATTTCCGGTTCGATCATCCAGAATTCGATTAAGTGACGTTTTGTTTTCGATTTTTCTGCTCTGAACGTCGGTCCGAAGGAGAATACTTTTCCTAATGCCATCGCCGCAGCTTCCATGTACAGCTGTCCGCTTTGAGACAGGTAAGCATCTTCATCGAAGTATTTTGTCGCAAAGAGCTCAGTTGTTCCTTCAGGCGCGCTCCCAGTCAAAATCGGCGGATCTACTTTTACGAAGCCTTCGTTATTAAAGAATTCATAAGTCGCACGAATGATTTCATTGCGGATTTTCATGATCGCATGCTGGCGCTTTGAACGAAGCCATAAATGTCTGTGATCCATCAAAAATTCCGTACCGTGTTCCTTAGGCGTAATTGGATAATCAGTCGCTTCGTGAATGACTTCAATATCTGTCACAGCTAATTCATAACCAAGCGGAGAACGCTCGTCCTCTTTGACAATTCCTTTTATATAGAGTGACGTTTCCTGCGTCACAGATTTAGCCGTTTGGAAAATGCTTTCTTCAACCTCCGCTTTTACAACGACACCTTGAATAAAACCAGTACCGTCTCTCAGCTGTAAAAACGCGATTTTCCCGCTTGAGCGCTTATTAGCGACCCAAGCTCCGATCGTTACTTCCTCACCTACGTGCTTGTACACTTGGTTGATTGTTGTTTTCAAAATATTTCCCTCCAAAACAAGAAGACATTCGGAAGCTTTTGCCCCGCGAACTCTTTTATCATCACTTTATTATACCCGGTCTTAACTGACCGGGTCAATGCAGATAAAAAGCGGCTTTTTGTCAGCCGCTTTCTGATCTGTTAGCTATGTTTTTCTATAAAACGTTTGATTCGTTCCACCGCTTTTTCAAGAAGGTCTAAAGATGTTGCGTAGGACAACCGGACATTATCAGGAGAGCCGAATCCGGAGCCTGGAACAATCGCGACTTTTTCTTCTTCAAGAAGCGCTTTGACAAATTCATCTACATCTTTGAAACCGCATGTTTGAGCTGCTTTTTTTGCATTCGGAAATAAGTAAAAAGCACCTTCCGGCTTCACGCAGCTGAAGCCCGGGATTTCAACGAGCTGATCATAAATCGTATTTAACCTATGCTCAAATGCTTTTCTCATCTCTTCCATTGGCTCAGAAGGTCCGTTGTATGCGGCAATCGCTCCGTATTGTGCGACAGATGTCGGATTTGACGTGCTGTGGCTTGCAAGGTTTGTCATCGCTTTGATGATTTCTTCTGCTCCAGCCGCATAACCGATTCTCCAGCCTGTCATGCTGTGTGATTTTGATACGCCGTTGATGACGATCGTTTGCTCTTTCAATCTGTCAGACAGCTGGGCGATGGAAACGTGTTTCTTGCCGCCGTATGTAAGTTTTTCATAAATTTCGTCAGATACGATCAGGATTTCATGATCAAGGCACACTTCGCCAAGCGCAGCCAGCTCTTCTTCCGTATACATAACGCCAGTCGGATTGCTTGGTGAATTAATAACGATTGCTTTTGTTTTTTCTGTGATCGCTTTTTTCAGCTGCTCAGGAGAAATCTTAAAGTGATTTTCCTCAAGTCCTTCTACATAAACAGGCTGACCGCCAGCAAGTTTCACCTGTTCCGGATAGCTTACCCAGTACGGCGTTGGAATAATCACTTCGTCTCCTTCATCCAAAATCACTTGGAAAAGGGTATACAGTGCATGTTTGGCACCAGTACAGACAATCAGTTCAGACGGTTTGTATTCAATATTCTGGTCACGTTTAAATTTCTCTGCAATGCTGTTCTTTAATTCAGCCAAGCCGCCTGAAGGCGTATATTTCGTATGTCCTTCGTTCATTGAGCGTACAGCTGCATCAATAATGTGCTGCGGTGTATTGAAGTCGGGTTCACCCGCTCCGAGGCCGATGACATCATGGCCTGCCGCTTTCAATTCTTTCGCTTTCGCTGTAATTGCCAGTGTTGTAGACGGTGTTAATGCGGATACTCTTTTTGCCAGTTTCAACTTGAACTCCCCCTAATTCGTCTTAAGGCGTGATATTTTTGAGAATCTTTCCAGTTGTAAAGTCCACATAACTTAAACTGTATTGTCCTTCTTTGTCTAAGTACGTTACTTCCCAAAGCAGGACGTTCCCTTCTCTTGCCAGGTGAACCTCTTTTTGCTTTGAAACCAGGCCTTCATCTTGTATGATTTTCGCCGCTTTGTCCTCGGTGATCCCCTCTTTTGCTTCTTTTGAGAGAATTTTTGCTTTTTTATCAGCAGGAACCCACACATATAATTTGATGCCTTTTTTGTCGGTTCCCTTTACGATATAATATTTTTCTTTTCCGACAAATGTTTCGACTTGATCAACGCTGGTGAGGTCGGTTTCTTTTTTCGCTTCAGCAGCTGCTGCTTCATGCCCCTTTTCCTTTTGTGCCATGGCTGATTTATAAATGCTTGCCGAGACAAGAAGTACTGCTAAAAAAATAATACCAAATATGGCGGTAAATATTAATGCTTTTTTTCTCATCTTCTCACCTACGTACGATAAATGGTAAAAACGGCTTGGTTTTTGTTTTCTTCATCAAGTGCAAGACCGAACATCAGATTATCTCTTTTCAGTGTCCGATTCAGCGTGTCTACAATTTTATAAAGGTCATCCGAATGCTCTACATTAATTGTTGAAAGAATTTCGATTTTGCTTTCCATTTTTTCATCCTCCAAATTGAACAAATATTGTTAGTCATACTCCTTTTCAGGACGCGCCATACTAGTACCACAGAGCGGAAAACCGCTTTAACAAATAAAACACGTCCTACTCCCACACCGGAAAGCCGCTTTATGCGGCTTTTATTCACTTTTCCCGGCAACATAAGCTTCAATCTCACTGTCAGTCACTTCAGATATTGCGGATGTCGGCAGAGCATCAAGAAACAGGCGCCCGTAACCAGCGGTTTTGACCCGTCTGTCTAATATGACAATCGTTCCTTTGTCTCCAGCTGTCCGGAGCAAGCGTCCAACTCCTTGTCTGAACGTCAGCACCGCTTCCGGCAGTGAGACCGTTTGAAACGGATTGCGCCCTTTTTTTCTCGCCAGCTCACATTTTGCAGCGTGCAGCGGATGATCCGGAGCCCGGAAAGGAAGTCTTACGATGATCACTGTCGTCAGCTCATCGCCAGGGAAATCAACGCCTTCCCAAAAATGATTCGTTCCAAGCAAGATGGCCTGATTTGCTGTTTTGAACGTTTTCATCAGTTTTCCCGGACTGCCGCCGGTTAAGCCCTGAGCCAGAAGCTGAATGCCGGAAACACTCATGGCGGGCTTTAGTTCCTGATGCACTTTTTTCAGCATGTCATGAGACGTAAACAGCACCAGGATTTTCGGCTGTTGTTCTTTTGCCATCAGTTCGATATAGCGTGCGGTATCCTGTATAAATTCAATCTGGCCCGTATCTTGAATCGATTTTATTTCTTTTGGAATCATTACCTGCATCCGCTCATCGTAAGAAAAAGGAGACGCGATCCTCATTGTGCGGGGAAAAAAGTCGCTTAACCCCAAACGCTCAATGATAAATTGGAACGAATTTTCTATCGTTAGAGTTGCAGATGTAAGAACAACACTGTTTTTCCGGGCAAAAAACTGATCAGCAAGAAGCTCGCCCGGTTCCAGCGGCTGTGCATATATAGCTACGGCATTTTTCGCACCTTTAGCATCTATTTCAATCCAAACCGCTTCATGGTCATCTGAGCCAAAGAACAGCTGATTGAGAGTCTGTGCGTACTCCCCCAAATCATTCATGCTTCTATTATATTCATCGGCCAAGAAAGTATTTTTGCTTTTCATGGCCGTCAGATGTTCTTCCATCAGCACCGTTTGGGCCTCAAAAAGCTGCTGCAAATGCGCCAGCATAGAGCAGAGCCTTTCCGCTCCGTCTGTTAATACGGGCCATCCTTTATCGTGAGTTTTTTTGTTCACGTTAAAGACAAGACGGTTTAAGTCTTCTTTAGGTTTTCGTCGTTTGACAAAAGAATGCACAGCGCTGAAGAAAGCATCACTTTCCGCCTGAATATGCTGGAGCCACTCCTCCATTTCAAAAAATGAATCCACCGGCAGGCTGTGACGCTGAAAAAGCTGTCTCATTTTTTTCAGCAGTCCCTGCTCTTTCAGCGTTCCGATTCTGCTCAATTTTGTATGCAGTTCTATGTAAGTTGCTCTTTTTCCTAAATGTTCGCTTGCGGCACGTTCAAAATGGTGTGCTTCATCAATAACAAAAGTCCCGCTATCCGGGAGTCTTTTTTTTCTGCTTGCCTCATCGGTAAGCAGAAGAGAATGATTCGTAATCACCAGATCAGACCGCATGGCACTTTGTTTGGCCCGTTCATAAAAACCGATCACTTGATCCCTCTGATTTCGTTTATAAGATTGATCATCGTATGCCAATCTGTCCCACAGCAGCTTACCGCCTGACGGCAAATTCAGTTCTGCTACATCTCCCGTGTTTGTCTCTGTCAGCCAAACAAGAAGCTGGGCTTTTGTCAAAACCGCATCATAGTTATCGTCTTCTTCATGAAGCACCTGCTCAAACTTATAAAGGCACAAATAATGCGATTGCCCTTTTAAAATAGCCGCAGTCACCGAAAAAGGGAACATATCTTTGATGATCGGCAAATCCTTCGTCAAAATCTGCTGCTGAAGAAGAGTTGAATACGTGCTGATGACGACTGGCTTTTTTGACTTCTTAGCAAAAAGTGCAGCCGGAATCAGGTAGCCGATTGTTTTTCCGATGCCCGGAGCAGCTTCAATCAGTGCATGTTCACGATTGGCAAAGGCCTCAGCCACTTCTTTCATCATCAGCATCTGGCCTTCCCTTTTTTCGTAATGGGGCATGAACTCAGAGAGTGCTTTTTCATTTCCCGCTGTCCAATTTTCAATCTCAAATAGAAATGCTTTATCTTCCTTGAGACGTTCAATCTCTGGTTCAGGTTCTCTGACAGAAAAAGAGGAAAAACGTGTATAGCCTGGCATATCTGTATGTCTGTTTTCATAAATGAACATATCTAACAAATGCGTCAGATCACTGATAAAATGCTGTGACAGCCTTCTTAACTGCTTTAATGTCGGATAAGGAAGCCGCCTAAGCTTTTCAAGAATTTCCAAAAAAATAAGTCCTGTGACTTCAGCGTCGCTGTCAGCTCGATGCGGCTGATCATGCCGCAGCTGAAGCTCTTCGCTTAATTCAGTCAGCTTATATCCCTCAAATCCCGGAAATGCGATACGGGAGAGCTCGACAGTATCCAGCACTTCACAATCTGGAAGCTGGAAACCCGCTTTATGCAACTCATGCTTCACAAACCCGAGGTCAAAATGGATATTGTGTGCGACAAAGTAAGCGCCGTCAAGCAAATGAAACACTTCTTCAGCCACTGCTTCAAACGGCGGCTGATCCTCTACCATTTGATTTGTGATTCCCGTAAGCTGTTCAATAAAAACCGGAATGGATTTATTTGGATTAATATATTTTGAAAACCGCTCAGTAATTTGTCCATTTTCAATTACAACCGCTGCAATTTGAATGATTTTATCGCCCTTTTTTGGCGAATTCCCTGTTGTTTCTACATCTATAACAACGAACCGTTGCTTTTTCATTAAAATGGACACCTCAATTCTTGCATACGACAAAAGTGTAACACGTTTTGTACGGAAATGGAGCGGCAAAACCGTTTTACGCTGAAAATCTTAAAAGAAAACCCCCGGTAAAGGGGGCGGTATATCTACAAAATGGTGCTGGCAGGTTCTTGTCCAAGCATTTGTTCAATTTTGTTTTGGTCATTCAAAACGGCAACTTTCGGCTGATGTTTTGCCGCTTCTTGATCAGACATCATTTTGTAGGAAATAATAATCACCTTATCGCCTTTCTGTACAAGGCGTGCAGCAGCTCCGTTTAAACAGATGACTCCGCTCCCGCGCTGACCGGGAATAATGTATGTTTCCAGGCGTGCTCCATTGTTATTATTCACAATTTGCACTTTTTCATTAGGAAGCATTCCTACCGCATCAATAAGATCTTCATCAATTGTAATGCTGCCCACATAGTTAAGATTTGCTTCTGTAACCGTTGCCCTATGAAGCTTTCCGCTCATCATCGTGCGATACATCATTATATGCTCTCCATTTCTCGAATATCAATAATGATATTGTCTATTAAACGCGCTTTTGTAAATGCAACTGCTACAGCCAGAATAATCTTTCCTTCCACCTTGTTCACAGGCTCAAGCTCCGGATAGGAATAAAGCTCAACATAATCAATGTTGCCGCTTGTCGTTTCAATGATGTCTTTTGCAGCTTTGATGACCGCTTCAGGATTTCTCTCACCTGCTCTGATCAGCTCGGCACTCGTCTGAAGGGCTTGGTAAAGCTTAGGTGCTTCTCTTCTTTCCTCAGCCGTTAAATACACATTCCGGGAGCTTTTAGCTAACCCGTCTTTCTCTCTGACCGTATCTACAGCAACCAGTTCAATATCCATGAAGAAATCACTGATTAAACCATCAACAACTGCCACCTGCTGTGCATCCTTTAAACCAAAATAAGCGCGTGTCGGTTTAACAAGGTTGAACAGCTTCGTCAGCACGATGGCAACTCCGTCAAAATGTCCTTCTCTTGAACGCCCGCATAAAACATCTGTACGTCTCTCAACATGTATCGTTACATTTTTTTCACCGGGATACATGTCACTGGCATCAGGGGTAAAAAGAATATCCACGCCGATGTTTTCCGCATGGGCGGCATCACGTTCCAGATCGCGCGGATACGCTTCAAAATCCTCACCGGGACCGAATTGCGTCGGATTTACAAAAATACTCATCACGACGGCGTCATTTTCTTGTCTGGCTTTGTCTGCCAAGGTTAAATGCCCTTCATGAAGAAATCCCATCGTCGGAACAAATCCGATTGTTTTGCCTTCTGACTGATATTGTGTAATGATTTCTTTCAGCTGTGAGATATCTGTAATCTGCTTCATCTTATTTTCCTCCGTACAAGCCTTCCAGGACTGACTGATTCATCTGAAAGGAATGCTTTTGTTCAGGGAAAGCACGACGTCTTACATCATGGACATATCCACTGATTGCTGTTTCTATAGTGCCGTCAATTTGCGTATATTGTTTCACAAATTTAGGTGTTCTAACAACACCATGACCGATAATATCATGATAAACAAGAACCTGTCCGTCCGCTTTTACACCAGCTCCGATTCCAATGACAGGGATGGTTAATGTCTCTGCGATTTTTGCCGTGAGTTCTGCAGGCACACATTCAAGCACAAGCATCATGGCTCCCGCTTCCTCACATTTTATACTGTCTTCTATTAATTTCTTTGCGCTTTGTTCATCTTTGCCCTGGACTTTATATCCGCCTAATACACCGACTGATTGCGGTGTCAGCCCTAAATGACTCACAACAGGAATGCCACCGAGCGTCAAGGCGCGGATGGATTCAAACACCCCTTCACCGCCCTCCAGCTTCAGCGCGTCAGCTCCGCTTTCCTGAACGATAGCTGCGGCATTTTTCAGCGTATCCTCTTTAGACAAGTGGTAGGACATAAACGGCATGTCGGTTACGATAAATGTATTTGGCGCACCTCTTTTGACCGCTTTCGTATGATGGATCATATCCGCAACTGTCACGCCGACAGTTGAATCAAGGCCTAGCACGACCATTCCTAATGAATCGCCGACTAAAATCATATCCACTCCCGCTTGTTCAGCAAGCTTGGCTGCCGGATAATCGTAAGCCGTCAGCATGACAATCGGTTCTTCATTCTCTTTCATTTTTAAGAAATCAAGTTTTGTTTTCACTTTTTCTCCTCCTCATTTTTAGAGGAGATGAGCTGCCGTTTCTTATCCAAGCCAAAAAACCTTCCGCTACACGAGAAGGATTCTTCACTTTCTAAAGTTCGGCGAGTTTCATCCCTCTGTCCCAGTCCTTTTTGGATCAAGGCAGACTGCTGCAATGTCTATCTATTTTTTATGAATAGGTGCAGTTCGCAGGCGATACTGCCCAATGGAAGTATATCAAAATCAACAGGGTTGTACCAACTACAATGATCTCATTTCGATATCTGCCGAATAGATTTTTTTTATGCCTTCCTTCGTTTCTAAAAGAAGAACACCCTCTTCGTCTATTCCTAAGGCTTTCCCATAAAATGTTCCGTTTAGCGTTCTTGCTCTTAATTCACTGCCGATTCCAAGCGCATAGCTTTCCCACAGAAGCTTAATTGGCGTGAAACCATGCGTCAAATAATCGCGGTACCGTTTTTCAAAAGAAAGCAAAATATGCTGCATAACGCTCGCCCGATCTATTTTTTCCCCGGCTGCCAAGCTAAGGCTCGTCGCGATTTCCTTAAGCTCCTCGGGAAAATCGCCGGCCTCTTGATTAACGTTTATGCCTGTACCGATAATGACTGAACGGACACGGTCTTCTTCCGCCTGCATTTCAGTTAAAATGCCAACTGCTTTTTTTCCGTGAATTAATATATCATTAGGCCATTTAATATCCGTTTGAAGGCCTGTTGCCTCCTCTATTCCTTGCACAACAGCTACCGCAGCAAGAAGCGTAAGCTGCGGTGTTTTTTGAAGCGGAATGTCTGGACGCAAAATCAGACTCATCCAGATGCCTGTTCCTTCTTGAGAATGCCACACCCTTGACATCCTCCCTCTGCCGGCTGTTTGTTTATCCGCGACAACGAGAGTGCCCTCCGGCGCGTTATCATTAGCAAGCTCATGAGCCTTTTTTTGAGTGGATGAAAGGACGTCATGATAAAGAAGATGCTGCCCCATCACTTCTGTTTTCAGCCCAAACCGAATTTCACTTTCACTGAGTTTTCCAGGCTTTTTGATGAGCCGATACCCTTTTCTTCTGACAGCTTCCACTTCATAGCCTTCTTTGCGAAGCTCCTCAATATGCTTCCATACAGCTGTTCTCGAACATCCGAGAGCATCACTGATTTTTTGGCCGGAAATAAACTCGCTTCCGGCCTGAGAAAATAATTCAATAAGATCGTTTCTTAAGGTTGATCGCATGTCTTCAGCCACTCCTCTATGTGTTTCTTCTGATTGGAGAGCTTTCCCGTTACAACAGCCTGCTCTATCCGCTGTAATTCTTCAGACACCCATTTTCCAGCGGGCTGGTTTCGCAGTGCAAGTAAATCCCGCCCTGTGATAGCAAGATCCTTCAAGCTTTTGATGGGCAGGCTTTGATAAGCTTCTCGGACTTCCTTCAGTCTCTCACCGTTCAGCTGCTTGGTTTGCCGGAGCATTGATATTTTGACCGCGGATAAAAGCGCTTTTTCACCAGCCTTGTACATAGACATAGCGTCAAGGCTCTGGCCAAACGTGTCGGCAATGTGAGCGGCTTCCTTCATCACTTTTCCAGGCAGCTTCCAGGCTTTCAGGAAAAGCATCGCATCTTTCAATTCTATCTGAAGATCAATTAAAAGCGCTGCCCACAGTTCCTCACGAGAAGTGAGAAAAGAAAACGGAAACTCGCTCGCCGTAAGCAGGTTCTCTCGTTTGTGATAAAAACCGGGCAGTTCTTTATAAAGCCCCGTATGTACAAGCATTTGAATGGCCTCTCGGGACGCTTTTCCCAGTAAAAGCTTCTCGAACTCTATTGTTTTTCGTTCGACTGATACATGTGACAGAAGTGTTTTCTCTTTTATGATCGCTTCTTCTGTTTCTTTCGAAAGCGTAAATCCGAGCTGGCTCATAAATCGCACCGCTCTCAGCATGCGAAGCGCATCCTCCTGAAACCGGTCCTCCGGTTTTCCAACCGTTCGAATCAGCTGCTGATCTATGTCTTTCTTTCCGCCAAAATAATCAAGAACTTGGCCGTCGGCTGTCATAGCCATCGCATTAATCGTTAAATCCCTGCGTTTCAAATCCTCTTCTAATGATGTAATAAAGTGTACTTCTGACGGCCTTCTGTAATCTTCATAATCTGATTCAGTCCGGAATGTAGTGACTTCATAGGTATCATCTTCCCAGAGCACGATAATTGTCCCGTGCTCTTTGCCGACATCAACCGTCCGCTTAAAAAGCCGTTCTACTTGGTCCGGTGCCGCATCTGTCGCAATATCGACATCTCCAATTGTTCGTTTCATATAGCTGTCACGAACTGCGCCTCCGACAAAGTAAGCTTGGTGGCCTGCTTCAATTAATGTGCGGAGCACGGGAAGTGCTTTGATAAAATCTTGTTCCATGTTATCACTCCGGTTCTGCTAAATCGGCATATATCTGTTCATACTGGCTGACAATCTTTTGTGACGAAAATTCATTATTGAGCATTTCCATGGCCGCTTCGGTAAACCGCTTGCTCAGCTGTTCGTCTTCTATGATGCGAACCGCTTTGGCTGAAGCGGCTTCGACATCTCCGACATCCACCAAAAACCCGCTCACATTGTTTTTTATCACTTCAGGGATACCGCCAATATTCGTTCCGATGCAAGGTACTCCGCATGCCATCGCTTCAAGCAGGACAAGGCCGAAACTCTCTTTTTCAGACAGCAGCAGCTTCAAATCACTGATTGAATAAAGCTCCTCTACACGGTCTTGATTTCCAAGCATCAGCACTTGTTTTTCCAGCCCATATTTTCTGACAAGCTCACAGGCGACTGATTTTTCAGGGCCGTCTCCGACTAAGAGCAGTTTTGCTTTTGTTTTGCCGGCTATATTGCGAAACACCTGAATGACATCCTGCACACGTTTGACCTTTCTGAAGTTGGACACATGGATCACGACTTTTTCATCAGGCAGTATGCCATGTTTCTCTTTAATGGCCGCTGTGTTTTTCTTAAGATAGACGCGTTCATCTATGAAATTATAAATCGTTTCTATTTTTTTCTCCGGCTTAATTAAATCGTACGTTTCAGCAGCAAGGGCTGATGAGACCGCTGTCACCCTGTCTGAAGCCTCTATCGCAAAACGGATAAGATCTTTTAAAGAGGGGTCGTAGCCTAATACTGTAATATCCGTTCCATGCAAAGTTGTCACGATGCCGATATTCCGTTTCAGCATTTGCTTTGCGAGATAAGCGCAAACTGCATGCGGCAGAGCGTAGTGCGCGTGGATGATGTCTAAATTCTCCCGTTCTGCAACCTCAGCGATCTTGCTTGCCAATGTTAAATCATACGGCGGATATTTAAATACGGCATATTGGTTTACTTCAACTTCATGAAAGTGAATATTAGGATGGTATGTATTTAATCTAAACGGGATGCTTGATGTTATAAAATGGATTTCATGTCCCTTTTCAGCAAGCTGTTTCCCGAGTTCTGTCGCAATGATACCTGAGCCGCCGACGCTCGGATAGCATGTAATGCCTATTTTTAGTTTTTTCATTGTTCGCCCCCAAGCACATCATGATCCAGCATCAGCATTCGATTGGAAAAGAATCCCTCAGCGTACCCTACACCCGCTTCTTTGCCGAACAGCTTTTCTCTTGCTTCAACGATCTCGATATAACCATTCGTCAATGGTGTTGAAACAGAATTTTGTGACGGTACAAACTGGCTTTTGTAGGCATTGAGGCTTTTCTTTTTATCCTCAATTGTATCCGAGATATCAATAACAAAATCAGGCTGGTGAAAACCATTTATCATATAATAGTAGACCTTACTTACTTTATGCGCAGGCAGGCTGTTTTCATCCTTATATTTATGAATTCCTGCTGAAAAGATCGCTTCTTCAACCAGTGTGGCAGCATTGCCGTGATCCGGATGACGATCCTTTTTATATGGCATAAACACCGCTTTCGGCCGGCAGGTTCTAATGATTGTGACAATCGCCCGAATCGCATCATCACTCTTCATCAGCCCGCGGTCAGGGAGCGTCAACTGAATTCTTTTGTCCACACCTAATATACGGGCTGCTTCGGCCGCTTCTTCTTTTCGCAAACTGACTGTTCCGTTCGAAGATAACTCAGCTTCAGTCAAATCGCATATCACAGCTTTTTTTCCCTGTTTGACAAACTTTGCTATTGTACCGCCCATACCGATCTCGACATCATCACTATGAGCGCCAAAAGCAAGAACGTCAGCATTATACATGAGGTTCTTCTCCCCGAAGAAGATTGCGGAATTCAAAAACGCCTTCATTTAGTGTGCGAACAAGAATTTCTGCAGTTCCCATATTGGTGGCAAGCGGAATCGAATAAACATCACATAAACGGATTAATGCCGAGACATCCGGTTCATGCGGCTGTGCGGTCAGCGGGTCGCGCAAAAAGATAACCAGGTCAAGTGCGTTAGCGGCAATTAACGCGCCGATTTGCTGGTCTCCACCTAAAGGGCCGGATTGAAAACGCTGAATTTTAAGGCCGGTCGCCTCTTGAATTTTCAATCCCGTTGTTCCCGTTGCATATAGATCATGATGACTCAAAATCTCTTGATAAGCGGTTGTAAATTGGATCATATCCTGTTTTTTCTTGTCATGCGCGATCAAAGCAATTTTCATCATTTATCCCCCTGTCTAATCAATGATATTTTCCAATCCGTACACAAGCTGATCAATCTTCATGACTTGTTCTACAGACAGTTTTACACCGGACATGAAGGAAGCACGGTTATAAGAATCGTGACGGATCTGCAGCGTTTGGCCGTCCATGCCGAACATCACTTCCTGATGGGCGATCAACCCTGGAAGACGAACACTGTGCAGACGGATTCCGTTTAGTTCCGCACCTCTTGCTCCTGGGAGGATTTCTTTTTCATCTGGATGCCCTTGCTGTTTTTCTTTTCGAACTTCAGAAATCATTTCCGCTGTTTTGAGAGCCGTTCCGCTTGGCGCGTCAAGCTTCTGATCATGGTGCAGCTCAATAATCTCAACATCATCGAAGTAGTTGGCAGCCATTTTTGAGAATTTCATCATGAGTACCGCACCCAATGCAAAGTTTGGAGCGATGATAGCCCCGATCCCTTTTTCTTCTGTCAGAGTTGTAAGTTCTTTCAAATCAGCTTCAGAGAAACCGGTAGTGCCCACTACAGGACGGACACCGTGTTCTAATGCAACTTTTGTATGTACTTTGCCGATTTCGGGTGTTGTTAAATCAATTAATACATCTGGTGTTGTTTCTGTAAAGCAGGCATGGATATCTGTGTAAATAAGAGCATCAGACTCCACAGCCATCACATCAGATAATTTGCGCTGATCGTATGTATGGTCTACTGCTCCGACCAGGTCAAAATGAGGTGTTTTTTCAGCCAATTTAACAGCTTCTTGCCCCATTCTTCCCCGCGGTCCTGCAATGACTACTTTAATTGTTTCGTTTGACATCTTGATCTCCTCTACTTTCCTTCTTCTTTTCTTGTCCAGCGGTCTTTATCTCTAGTATTAAATTTATGCATGACTCGGTCGTGGGCTTCCTCCAATGAAATATCAAGAGAATTGGCTAAACAAACCAATACAAACAGCACATCGCCCATTTCCTCTTCCATGCTTTTATCATCTTCAGTCGCTTTTTTTGGTTTTTCTCCATAACGATGATTGACTTCTCTTGCTAGCTCGCCCAGTTCTTCGGTTAATCTTGCCATCATGGCAAGCGGGCTGAAATACCCTTCTTTAAATTGGCCGATATAGCGGTCCACCTCAGCCTGTATATCTTTCATTGTTTTATCACTCACTGCACGAAACCTCCTATCATCCTCTTACATGTTAGCTAATTCGGATACGTTTGACAAATGTTTAAGCACGTTTGCTGTTTTCTTTTGCATCCACTATAATATAAACGCTATCTAATGGAAGGAAAAGGGGTTTTGTGTGATGCTTGGAGAAATTAGATTAAAAAACATAATTTTTATTTTAATCGGTGCAGCAATTTTTTCATTTGGCCTGGTTCATTTTAATATGCAAAACAATCTGGCAGAGGGTGGATTCACGGGAATTACACTATTGCTTTATGCCCTTTTCCATATTAGTCCTTCTATTTCAAACCTGGTTTTGAATATCCCGATCTTTTTTATCGGCTGGCGTTTGCTGGGCAGGACGATGTTTGTATACACACTAGTCGGTACTGTAGCACTGTCTTTATTCCTCAGCATTTTTCAGCGATATGAAATACATATGCCCCTTCAGCATGATCTTGCGCTTGCCGCTTTATTTGCCGGCGTATTCATTGGAGCCGGCTTAGGCATTATTTTTAAGTACGGCGGGACGACGGGCGGGGTTGATATCATTGCCCGTTTGATCAATAAGTATTTTGGGATACCAATGGGCAGAACGATGTTTGCTTTTGATGCTTGCGTGATCATTTTATCATTGCTTACCTACCTCTCTTACAAAGAAGCCATGTACACATTGGTTGCCGTATTTGTGGCGGCACGACTGATTGATTTTACTCAGGAAGGCGGGTATGCAGCTAAAGGTGCAACAATCATCTCTGCGAAAAACGATCAGATTCAGAAGAAGATTCTTGAGGAAATGGAACGGGGCGTTACCATTTTGAAAGGACAGGGATCCTACACGAAAGAGGATCTAGACGTACTGTATTGTGTAGTGCCGAAAAACGAACTGGTCATGCTAAAAAGTGTGATTAACTCCATTGATCCTCATGCCTTTGTCGCGGTCAGCGATGTACACGATGTGCTTGGAGAAGGATTTACACTTGATGAAAATAAAAATCCGCTCCCGCGCTAATGTTTTTTGGATGACAAAAGGCGGCTGCCGCCGCCCCTCTTACTCATTTTGGGTAATCCCGTTTTTTCAGTTTCTTTTTTTCCGCTCTGTATTTTCTGTAACCGACATAAGTAAGTGCAGTAATGATGATACCTCCTGTAGTGATCATCACCCATAACAAAGACGGATCTGCATCATCCTCTTCCACCCTGTCAAATACACTCTTCAGGTCGTTCTGGAGTAGGGATAGCCGTTCAAGCTTCGTACTCTCGGTCATTTGCTGAAATCCCTCTTGCTCGATCACTGCAATATGTTTTCCGACTGTATCAAGCTGATCTTCTGATATATCGATTGTAAGACTTGGATAAATCAAATCATACAAGCTGATAAATTCATTCCACTTTTCATGAAAGCTCGTACTTTCATTTTTTTGGACATCCTGCTTAAGTGCGGCAAAGACCTCCATAATCGGCTTCTCCAGTGACCCCCAAAGGGGATCAGACTGATTGTCAACAGCATCCATCAGCATTCTGAACTGTGCGGCTGCTCTGAGCTTTTGTGTGTCTGATGCATCAGCCTGTTTCAAACTCCGTACCATATCGTTATAGCCCAAAGTAATTTGGCGAATTTGGGCTCCGGTTAACATGCTGTCTTGCTTCTGCTTTTCAGCGGATTTTAATGTTTTTTCAAAATACGATAAGACTTGTAGCGCCTCTTCATATTTCAATTGGCGGGTCATTTGAAAAACCGTATCGGATAAATCATTCAATTCCTTGAGGCTTCCCCGCTCTTCAGCCTTGGCATTCCCATTATAAAAAATAAGAGCTATCAACAAACAGATCGTCAGCTTTCGTTTCATGCAGGTCCCTCCCACTCTCTCTCCTTACAGAATATGAAGGAAAGGACAAGGATAGACCAAGATTGTCTTTACGTCAGTTGAAGCTTTGTTTGCTTTTTCGATATGACAAGATAGAAGGCAAGCCCGATTGAAAAGATACTCAGCCAAAACGTTCCATATCCTATGTCAGTCATATATTCAGAAAGCATGGAGTATTGAGGCATCATCCCAAACAGGTAATCAATGACATCATTATGAAGCATCCAGACCGCAGCTATAACAAGATGCCATAATGAAAACCGAAAATACGGGCTGTACAGCACTCCTTGGACAGCCATTGCAAAATGCGAGGCAATCAGCATATAGCCTTCCCATGGCAAATCCCCCGTGACAGCCAGCACGAGAATATTCATGACGACCGCCCACAAGCCATATTTCACGAGCGTGACTAACGCAAGCGCTTCAAAAAGCGGAGCATTCCGCTTCATGAGAAAGGCCAGCAGCACAAACAAGAAGAAAAACGTTGCTGTCGGACTGTCCGGAACAAAGACGAGGAAACGGGCCGGCGTCTCCAAAAGCTGAGGCAAGTACCAATAGTAGCCGTAAACCGTCCCCAGAAAATTGATGGCTAAGACAAGAATAAGCATCGTTCGCTGTCCTAATACATATTGAAACCATTTCACATCAAATCAACTCTCAGTCTGTAAAAATAATATGTCCATATAAAAAAGCTGACGCCTGGTCAGCTTTTGATAATAAAAGTATATCCTTCCATTTCGCAATTCACAATACGTTATTTTGCGGTTGTTTCGGAAATAAATTTCGCAAGTTCTTCAAGCTGCTTATCATTTCCTTTGAACACACCTGCCGGCATTTGGCCTTTTCCTTCAACGGCGATCTTTTTGATTTCTTCCGGCTTCAGTCCGGTGTCTACCAATGAAGGCCCAGCCGCTCCGCCTTGAAGATTATCCCCGTGACATGAAATACAGCCCTGCTCCTGAAAAATTTTATATCCCTCGGCACTGGTATCGATATCCGCTTCTTTTGTGATTTTCCCCTGCTCCTCCGCCTTTGCCCAATCGTGAGTGGCTACAGACTGCCAAGTCAAAAATACAGCCGCGGAAATAGCTAAGAGCATCATCCCCACAGCCACAGGACGCTTCCAAGGCCTTCTTTCCGTTCCCCTGTCGAGAAATGGCGCCAAAAGCAGAGCACCAAAGGCGATCCCCGGCATAATCATAGCGCCGACCACCGTAAAGCTCCCTGCGGCGTATTCATATTTCAAAAGCTGATATAAGAAAAGAAAATACCAGTCCGGCAGCGGAATATAACCTGTATCAGTCGGGTCCGCCATCCTCTCCAAAGGCGGCTGGTGTACAATCGTCAAAACAAGAAAACCGATCAGAAAGACAGCTCCGACCATCCATTCCTTTAATAAGAAATTTGGCCAGAAGGCTTCTGTTTTACCGGGATACTCTGAGTAATCCTTCGGTATATTCGGCTTTTTCTCAGCCGGTATCCTTGAGTCTCCTACAAATTTCATCCCTTTGCCCCGGTGCATGTCATCCCCTCCCTTTTATTCGCAGATCAAGTTTAAAGCGGTCCTGAAATTCCCTGCTTGCGGATCATAATAAAGTGTGCGGCCATCAATCCAAACAATGCGGCAGGAAGAAAGAATACATGGATCGCAAAAAACCTAGTCAGCGTTTGGGCGCCTACAATATCCGGATGCCCTGCCAGGAGTGTTTTGACTTGCGTCCCGATTAAAGGAGTGGCTTCAGCGATCTGCAGTCCAACTTTTGTGGCAAACAGAGCCTTCATATCCCAAGGAAGCAAGTAGCCTGTAAACCCAAGCCCGAGCATAACAAAAAAGATTAACACACCGACTATCCAGTTCAGTTCCCGCGGCTTTTTATACGCCCCTTGGAAAAAGACCCTTAGCGTATGTAAAAACATCATCACAATGACCAAGCTGGCGCCCCAATGGTGCATCCCCCTGACAATCTGGCCGAATGCGACTTCATTTTGCAAATAATATACCGATTCCCAAGCATTTTTAATATCAGGCACATAATACATCGTTAAAAACATCCCGGACAACACTTGGATAACGGTTACAAAAAACGTCAGTCCCCCAAAGCAGTACACAAACGCAGAGAAATGATGGGCGGGATTCACATGTTCCGGCACTTCGTGATCGGCAATATCCCTCCACATCGGTGTAATATCAAGCCGTTCATCTACCCAGTCATAAATTTTGTTCAGCATGTCACCCTTCCCCCTTAGGCTTTGCTTTTCCAAGATACAGGAAGCCGTCTTTAACTTCTTGCTCGTAATGATCAAGAGGCGCAAGCGGCGGCGTGCCAGGGACATTGGTGCCGTCTTTTTCATAGAGTCCGTAGTGGCAAGGACAGAAAAATTTATTCGGGTTTTTAGGATCGCTGTTCCAGTTCACCGTACACCCCAAATGCTTGCAAATTGGTGAAAGTGCTACAATCTCATCCCCATTTTTGAAAACCCAAGCTGATCTCGATTCTTCCGACTCATACCAGGCATCGACTTGATTAATTTTGAAATCAAAGCGCTGCGGCTCTTTCGTCAGCTCATCTACGCTGACAACCTGAACCATGTCCTGCTTTCCCGTCGATTTTAATACCGGGTCGAGTGCAAAGCGAACCATAGGCATGAGCATACTAGCCGCCATAAACCCCCCTACGCCTGTTAGCGTATAATTTAAAAATTGACGTCTCGATATATCATGTCTTCCGCCCATCTCTTCTCCCCCCTCAAGGTCAACCCTGCAAACTGACTAAAATAGAAAATATTTCATAACTCTAGACACCCTCATAATATATGAATCTCTCAGCAAGGTCAATATAGCCAAAATATTGTTTATGAGGAAATGTAAGTGTTTTTACGAAGCGCTCCATAACTGTAACAAAACGTTCAAAATTTCAGCTGTGCGTTCATCTAATATTTTTCTTTTTAGGGAGTCATTTAAGTGCTCTAACGGTACAGAAGGCGCAACAATAATTTTCCCTAATGACTCTTCGCTTCTCCAATGATCATCAGCTGTCAGCAGTAGAACATGCTGAAAATCTGACTTGACCTCCTCCTGTAAATCTTTCAGCCCTTGAACAGTATTTTCATTTCTATCAACATATGTATAAGCAGGCAATAAATATACCCGTCCTTTTAACTGCCTTTCCAATTCTTCCGCAAGAAGCTGCGTAAATTCGCCTCTCTCTGCCGCTATTTTTATTTGGCTCCCCATTTTTATGTTAATTAATGGTATGACAGCGGTATCAATGTAATCTTTAGATTGTAAGTAGTCCTTGGCATCAGGCATTTTCCACCTCATCAACGTTCTCCCCTTTTTACGACAACAAGCCTTGCATTACGCTGCAAGGCTGGTCATGTTATGTGAGCTGATTCAATTGGCGCGATAATTGTTCAAATGCTACTTTATCATGACGATCAAGCGCATCGTCAATGTCTTTTAATAATTTTTCTCTTTGGAATGTAGAAATGGCGTGCTCCAGGATTTGTTCAGCCAGCCCCTGATCTTTTTTGTTTTCAAACAGATCTTTCGGAATGTGAGGGTTGGACTCCAGCACCGCCGCATACTCAGGAGAACTGTAGGCTGAACGGAAATTAAGCTGGATAAACAAATCCTGCTGTTTATTTAATCTAATATCATGAAAAGATTTTTCCGCGTCGGTTGTCATGACATTCTCTTTATAAAACCGAAACGGAACTTCTTCAACACAATGTGTTGACATTATAATGCCTCTCGGGCAAAATTCTGCCTGTTCCACAAAATGAACCTTTTCCATTAAAGAATCGTGGCTCATTAAGTAGTTCAAGATCCATACGCACTCTCTGCGTTTTAGCTGATAATGGTTTAAAAACCAACGGATAAAATCCTTTTTCTCATTGACAGAAACAGGGGTCTGCATGTAATTCCCTCCTCTATCGATCGTATAATCTATACTTATATGTTCCACATAAGCGGTTAAAATTCCTGCTTATCTCGAAAATTCATCCTCGATCCGCAAGATTATTTCTTCCAGCTCTTCATTTGCTCCGTCTATTTCGAGTACCTTTTTCAATAGCGGCAGCGCTTCTTGTTGAAGGCCTTCTTCTAATAAAAAGGTTGCATATTCGTATAAGAAATCTCTGTCCTCACGATAGTGAAGAAAAGCAGCTTCAAAGGATTGTTTTGCTTCTTCGTACTGCTCTAATTCGGTGTAAGCGCTGGCCAGATACCAATTGTATTTCGGATCTTCTTCCCCGTAGCCGCGCACCTCTTGTATCAGATCAATAATTTGCTCATAATCCTCTTCCTTATGATACACAGCAAGGAGAGTATGAAGTGCTTCGACGAAGCCAGGATCAAGAGCAAGCGCTTCCTGAAGAAGTTGTTTCCCGTCTTCTGATTTCCCGATTTTTAACGCCATCTTTGCGGCATAGAGGAAAAGCTCTTTGTTGTATTCATCATATCTGATACCCTCTTTTGCCGTATTTAATGCCTCTTCATACATCCCTTCAGCCTCATAGCTTTTTGAAAGCGGCATATAAAGTGATGAATAGGATGGATCAAGCTCTTTTAAATCGGACAGCTGTTTAATAGCCGTTTTGATCAGTCCGGCCTGTGAGGCTGTAAATCCATAGCCGAAAATTGTATTAGGGTCAGGATTCTCATCTACAGCTTTCTCATACCACGGAATGGCCTCCTCAAAATCTCCTGATGCACTTAGCGATTCTGCCAGCCTTTGGTGGACATTAACGCCACCGATCTCACTCTGCTCCCCAGCCGTTCTTTTAAAATATTGAACAGCTTTTGCATAGGCTCCTTGCGTAAAGTAAAGCTCGCCTAACGCAAAATCAATGATTGGTTCATTTTCAAGAATAGACTTTGCCTGTAAAAGCTTTTGCTCACTTACTTCGAACAGCCCCTGCATCTGATAAAGATCAGCCATGAGCAGCAGGCTTTCCGGATATGATGGGTCTGATTCCGGGATCGTTTCCAGCACAGCCAGCGCTTTTTCTTCTTCGTCAATATCTATTAAAAGTTCAGCATAAAAATTCGTCAGTTCTGTTTCATTCGGGTATAGATCATGCAAATCACTGATCAGTGAGATCGCTTTCTCTACATTTCCCCACTCGTAATAAAGCTGTGCTGCGATGGCTTTATCTTCATCATGAAGCTGTTTTTCGGCCTTCGAGAGGGTGTTGAGTCCCTTTTCTGTTTCTCCTGCTTCAACTAATTTTATGGCTTCTTGAATTAATGTATTCAAATCGGACCGGTCCTTTCTTTTCCTAACAACATCAACCATACATAAAAGTCTTATTTGTTCAGGGGTTAATCCTATCATAATTCAGGTGAAAAGCCCTCGGCAAATAAGATGCTTACACTGTACGTTAAGGAATTTCTGAGTCTTATTAGTTTATCAAAAGATCCTGCGATAGCAAAATAAAAAAAGGAAGATAGCCCTCTATTACAGTAAAGCAGCCTTTGACCTGCCGACTTGTAAGTAAAGCCCCCTCCCTCTTTTGAATTTTTATATTCCTCTATAAGACAGGCTATGTTTTTTTCCTTCAGTTTATGACTGATAAACAACTCGCACAACAAATCCTGAAGCATAAACTTCAGGATTTGTTTGAAAGCTTATTTAAATGATCAAAGAAGTTTGGATATGACACATGTATGGCGTCGGTCTGTCCGATCTCAATTGGCTCTTCTGTTAAACAGGAAGCTATACCCAGCATCATGCCGATCCGATGATCTCCATGACTGGATACTTTCGCGCCGCCTTTCAGAGTTTGTTTGCCGTATACCTTCATTCCATCTTCGGTCGGTTCAATCTCAGCACCGAGCTTTCGAAGCTCTGAAACAACCGTGTCGATACGGTTCGTTTCTTTCACTTTAAGCTCTGCGGCATCCTTAATAACTGTTGTTCCTTGCGCCTGAGTCGCTAGGAGCGCAATGATAGGTATCTCATCAATCAAGCGCGGAATAATATCTCCGCCAATTTCAACCGCTTTAAGAGATGACGTTTCAATGATCAAATCTCCATAGGGCTCTGCGCTTTCCTCAACAGACGGTATAATTTCAAGCTTTGCCCCCATGTTTTGAAGCACGTCGATGATACCGGTCCGAGTCGGATTTAACCCAACGTTTTTCAGTACAATTCTGCTGTTTGGAATCATTGCGCCAGCTGCAAGGAAAAACGCCGCTGAAGAAATATCTCCGGGAACAAAAATATCTGCAGCCGTAAGCTGCTGGCCGCCTTTTATGGAAACACTTGTCTTGTCCTCTGCCAGTTTCACTCCGAAAGCAGACAGCATCCGTTCAGTATGGTCTCTGGATTTATGAGGCTCGGTGACGGTGGTAGTCCCCTCAGCCTGCAACCCGGCAAGCAAAACAGCCGATTTAATTTGCGCGCTTGCCACAGGTGATACATAGTCAATGCCTTTTAATGTACCGCCGCTTACTGATAGCGGTGTGAATTCTCCGCCGGCTCTGCCGTCAATTTTAGCGCCCATTTGTTTCAGGGGCTCTGTTACACGTTTCATTGGACGCTTCGCAATGCTTTCATCCCCAGCTACCGCGCTGTAAAAAGGACGACCCGCAAGGATCCCGAGCATCAGACGAATCGTTGTTCCTGAATTACCGACGTCTAACAGGCTTTCTGGCTCACGCAGGGAATCAATCCCTTTCCCGTGAATGACTACATCACTGCCGTTACGCTCAATTTGAACACCCATCTTCCTAAAGCAATCGATGGTGCTCAGACAGTCCGCTCCCGGCAGAAAATTTTTAACAGTTGTTGTGCCTTTCGCAAGCGCACCAAACATAACAGAGCGGTGAGAAATGGATTTATCACCGGGTATATGTATTTCTCCGTTTAACGCCTGCACCTTTTCTCTTTTCATTGTTTTCCACCTCAATCAGCATAAAAAGTTTCATATTCCGCCCGGGCTTCTATGCACTGTTCGGCCCGTTTGCGGTCATCATCGGATTGAAAACTGATCCTTAAAATCCCGTTAATATCTTCTCTCGTTTCAATAATGCGGATATTCGTTATACTAATGCGTTCCGCAGCAAGTATAGCCGTTATCTCTGAAATTACACCAGGATGATCCGGCACGTCTACGTATAAATCATAAAATGCCGGTATAGCGCCCTTCTGCCGGAGAGGCAGTCCGTCACGGTAGTCCTTTGCCGTTTTAAAATAATTGAATAGTTTTTCGGCATCCCCATGCTCAACATATGCCCGGATCGTTTCAATTTCACGAGTCCACTCATCAAAACGATCTAAAATCTTATCTTTATTATGTAAAAGAATATCACGCCACATTGCAGGACTGCTTGATGCAATCCGGGTAATATCCCGAAAACCGCCGGCTGCAAACCGCTTCACAAGCGGATAAAGCTCTTCCGAGTGATGGGTCTGATGCACAAGACTGGCTGCAACAATATGCGGAAAATGGCTGATCACGCTCGTTACGCCATCATGCTCTTCAGGTGACATTTCTACAAATTGGGCATTCGTCCCTTGCAGCAAATATTTTAACTGATCAACGGCTTGTCTGTCCGTTTTATGGCCTGGGGTTAAAATATAAAACGCATTTTCAAACAAAAATTCCTTTGCGGCAGCAACTCCTGATTTATGCGAGCCTGCCATTGGATGCCCTCCGACAAATTGGTAGCCGGCAGGCAGCACTTGATCGGCGTAATGAACCACTTTTTGCTTTGTGCTTCCTACGTCAGTAATCAAAAGCGAATGCTTAATTCCTGAATGAGCCAGTTCATCAAGCATAAGCAGCGTTTGCGCAACAGGTGTGGCGATAATAACGGTTGCAGCTTTTTTCGCGCCGTCAATAAACGAATCAGCACTCTCATCTATCACACCTAATTTTAAAGCAGCCACCACCTGCTCATCTGAGATGTCGACCCCAATAATGCGTTTTTCCGGATGTTTTTTTTTGATGGCTAACGCAATAGAACCGCCTATCAATCCGAGACCGGCGAGCAATATTGTATCTTTGATTTGATTCATTCGTCATCACCTGTTCATAGACTAAAGAGGTGATACTTGATCACCTCTTATAAAATTTCAGCTAAAGTTGCAAGAATTTCATCGTTTTGCTCTTTCGTCCCGATCGTAATCCGGAGTGAAGTCGGGAATCCTAATGCATTTCCTGATCGGACTATATAACCTTTTTGCAGCAATGCCTGAAACAACTCATCAGACGGGCGGTTAAAGTCTATTAAAACAAAGTTTGTCTGTGAAGGATAGCACTTTAATCCGTGGGTTTTCGCAAAATCATAATACTGCTGAAGGCCTGCTTGATTTTTCTCGATGCAAGAGGCGATAAATTCTTGATCGTCAAGCGCTGCAATCGCTGCTGCCTGCCCAAGACGGCTGGTGTTAAACGGCTCTCTGGCCGGCTCTATTTGGCGGATCAATTTTTCGTCAGCAATGCCATATCCAACTCTAAGCGCCGCCAGACCGTAAGCCTTTGAAAACGTGCGCAATATCATAAGATTGGGATACGTATTCAAAAGCGGGATGCTTTCCGGGTAATCCTCAGCTGTTACATATTCATAATATGCTTCGTCAAGAACAACGAGGACACGAGAAGGAACACGCTCCAGAAATGAAATCAATTCTCCTTCAGCTGTATAAGTGCCAGTCGGGTTGTTCGGGCTGCAAACCCAAACAACTTGAGTCTGTTCGTCAATCGCTTCAAGCATCGCGTCTAAATCATGAGAGCCGTCAGCACGAAGGGCAATTTCACGAACTTCAGCGCCTTCAATCACCGCATTATGCTTATATTGCGGAAAAGTCGGGGCTGCTGCAATCGTGTTTGTTTTGTCGTTTAAAAAAGCCCGGCATAAAATTTGAATGATTTCATCTGAACCATTGCCGAAAATAAGTGATGTTTCGCTGACATTGAGGTGCTCACTAAGCCTTGTCCGCAAAGCGGCGCTATACCCATCGGGATATAACGCAAGCTGTTGAATTTCATGATGAAGCGCCTCTTTTGCAGCTTCCGAACAGCCATACGGATTTTCGTTTGATGCAAGCTTCACGACTTTATCCAAACCATATTCAGCTTTTACTGCTTCAATTGGTTTACCCGGCTGATAAGGCTTCAGTTGTTTTAAATGTTCTTTGATACGCAAATCCAGTCACCTCATTTTAAACTGTACAAACCGCCAAACATCTTCGCGTAATCTTCAAACTCCTGCACTGCACGATCTCTCGTCTCAATGCTGATGAGCCGATCCTTTAATTCTTCTATCTTTTTGACGAGCGCACTTCCCACTACGACACCGTCGCAGATTTCATTCATCTTGACCACCTGCTCGCGGCTGGAAATACCAAACCCTACAGCAACCGGCACAGAGCTGAGATTCTTCACTGTCCGGATAAATGGATAAGCTGATGAATTGAACTCATTTCGGACACCGGTCACACCTAACGAAGATACACAGTAGACGAAGCCCTCGGCTTGTTCAATAATGGTCTTCAAACGGCTTTCGCTTGTCGGTGCAACTAAAGAAATATACGTTACCTCGTGGGTTTTGCATTCCGCTTGAAGGCTGGCGCTTTCTTCTAAAGGCAGATCCGGAACAAGCAGGCCGTCTATATGATTTTCCCGCAGTAAAGCGAAAAAGTATTCTTTGTTCAATTGTAACACAGGATTATAATACGTAAAGAGGATAATAGGAATATTGACGCCATTTTTTTTCATTTTTCCGCCTAATTCAATCGCCTTTACAATATTCATCCCATTATCAAGCGCCCGTTTTGAAGCCCGCTGAATCACCGGACCGTCTGCCAGCGGATCTGAGTATGCTACACCAATCTCAAGTGCCGTGGCTCCCGCTTTTTGGAGAGACTTAGCCAGTTCGATTGAAACCTCTGGCAACGGATCACCGGCTGTAATAAACGGGATAAACAGCTTTTCCGACTGGTCCTGGTCTATGTTAAACATCCGCTTTCACCTCATCTTCCAATACGTTCATTAATGTGTTGACATCCTTATCTCCTCTTCCTGATAAACAGACGAGGATAGTTTGATCACGGTCCATCTCTTTTGCGATTTTGAATGCCTTCGCTAATGCATGAGCAGATTCGATCGCTGGTAAGATTCCTTCTTTTTCTGACAATAGTTTTAACGCATCTACTGCTTCTTCATCAGTTATGCTATCGTATGTGACACGGCCGCTTTTATGCAAATAGGCGTGCTCCGGACCAATTCCCGGATAGTCAAGCCCTGCTGAAATTGAATAAGGCTCAATAATTTGACCGTACCCGTCTTGAATGAGGTAAGTGAGCGAACCGTGAATCACGCCTATGGTTCCTTTCGTAATGGTAGCGGCATGAAGGGGGGTATCAATTCCTTTCCCTGCCGCTTCAGCACCGATCAGTTCAACATCTTCGTCTAAAAATGCCTGAAACATGCCTATCGCATTACTTCCGCCGCCTACGCAGGCAACGACTTTATCAGGCAGCGTTCCCTCAATATTTTGCAGCTGATCCTTCGCTTCCTCTCCGATCATTTTTTGAAATTCCCGGACAATTTGCGGGTAAGGGTGTGGCCCGACAACCGATCCGATCATGTAAAAATGATCCTCACAATGCTGAACCCAATAGCGGATGGCCTCATTTGTCGCATCCTTCAGTGTCCCGTTTCCGCTTGTAACCGGCACAACCTCCGCTCCAAGAAGCTTCATTCGGAATACGTTCAGAGACTGGCGGGCGACATCCTCCTCACCCATAAATACAATGCAGGAAAAACCAAACTTTGCAGCAACTGTCGCGGCGGCTACCCCGTGCTGCCCGGCACCTGTTTCTGCAATGATTTTCGTTTTGCCCATTTTTTGTGCAAGCAATGCCTGGCCTAAAGCATTGTTGATTTTATGAGAACCTGTATGGTTTAAATCTTCTCTTTTCAAATAAATTTTAGCGCCGCCTAAATGCTCTGTGACCCGATCGGCATATGTTAATGCGGTCGGCCTGCCGGAATATTCCGCTAACAGCTTCTGATATATTTCCCGAAAAGCGGGATCATCCTTTATTTCCTTAAATGCTTTTTCAATTTCTTCTAACGGCTGCATGAGAGTTTCGGGAACAAACTTCCCGCCAAAATCGCCGTATCTGCCTATTTCATTTGGATATGGATACATATTGTTTCATCCTTTCTTCTAAGAGCCTAATCAGGTTGACATCTTTTTGTCCGTTCTTTTCTATTCCGCTGGCAAGATCGACTCCGCCCGGTTTCCATTTCAATAAGTCTGCGATTGTGTCGGGATTCACACCGCCTGCGATAAAGCACCGTTTCCCCGTTTGTTCAGCTTTCTGCTGATATTCCGGCACACACTCCCAAGCAAAAGCCACTCCAGTCCCGCCTCTTGCACCTTTTACAGATGAGTCAATCAAAAAACCGTCTACACAATCGTTAAAGCGATCCATATCCTGAATTGCTGTGCTGTTATGATGGAGCGCCTTCCATATTTCACAATGTGTCAGCAGGCGAAGGGCTTCAGCATCCTTCGGTGTCTCATCACCGTGAAGCTGGATGACGTCTAGTTGCAATTCGTACACTATACGTGCAATCGTTCCCACCGTTTCATTCACAAAAACGCCGACAATCTGTTTTCCGGTGCGAACTTGCCTCAGCCACTTTTTCACATCTGCAGTGGTTACTTTTCGTTTACTGTCAGCAAAAATAAAGCCCAGATAATCTGCCTGTGAATCCGCTGCAAGCCGCAGATCCTGCAGTGACTGTATACCGCAATACTTTAATGCCGGTTTTTTCATTGCTTCACTCCCCATACAAAGCATGGATTGCTTTTTGCTGTGAATGTTGTCTCATTAATGATTCACCGATCAGAACAGCTCGGGCTCCATGTTCCTTAACAAATGTTAAATGTTCTAAAGTACCAATGCCGCTTTCACTGACAAGCAAGCATTCTTTTGGAACGAGGGATGCAATCTGTTTCGTCTGTTCGAGTGAAGTTTCAAATGTTTTTAAGTTTCGATTATTAATACCGAGAATATCAGGGGTGAATACCTTTACTATTTGTTCAAGCGTCGTTTGATCATGAACCTCAACTAACACGTCCATTTCCTTTTCCTTTGCTTCGAGATACAACTCGTGAAGCTGTACGGGATCAAGCACCTCGCCGATTAACAATATGGCATCTGCTCCGATTCTCTTTGATTCCTCCACTTGAATAGAATCAATAATAAAATCTTTTCTCAGCACAGGAATCGTAACAGCACGCTTTACGTCTGATAAATACCTGTTTTCCCCTTGAAAAAACGGAAAGTCAGTTAAAACAGAAAGCGCGTCTGCCTGCGCAGCTTCATAGTCTTTCGCAATCCGCTCCGGAACAAAATCTTCTTTAATGAGCCCTTTTGACGGCGACGCTTTTTTGACTTCGGCAATCAATCCGATAAAACGGTTTGCGTCAGCCAGCGCCTCTTTAAAAGACCGTTTTTCAAAGGGCTGCTCTTCTGGCAGGATAAGAGTTTTGACTTCTTCTTTTTTTTGATTGATTATGTTTTCAAGCATAGATCTCTTCCTCTTTCTGTTTCAGTCTGTCGAGCTGCGCTGCGGCACCTCCGCTTGTAATCGTTTCTAACGCAAGCTCCGTTCCTTCCTTCAGTGTTTCGGCAATACCCGCCGTGTATATCGCAGCGCCGGCATTAAAGGCTGTAATATATAAAGCTGATCGGTTGCTTTTATTTTCAAAAATATTCTGAATCAAATGAGCGCTTTCTGTCGGTGACTGCACCTGTATATCTTCAAGTCTGCCATTTTTGAAGCCGAAGTCCTCGGGTGAAACTGTATATTCCCGGCGCTCTCCATCCTTGATCTCAATCACATCGGTCAGTGATGTAACCGAAAGCTCATCTAAACCGTCACGGCTTGCTGCGAATAGTACATGCTTTGGCTGAAACATTTCCAGTGCGCTTGCCATCAATCCCGCTTTTTCAGCAGAATAGACACCAATCACCTGACGCTTCGCCTGCAAAGGATTGCTGAGCGGTCCGAGCAGATTAAAAATCGTTCTGAATCCGAGCTCTTTTCTTGTGCCCGCTACATGTTTCATGGACGAATGATAAAGCGGTGCAAAGAGAAATCCCATGTTATTTGTTTCAATGCTGACTCTGACTTCTTCAGGTGTGGTTTGGATTGGAATCCCAAGCTCTTCAAGAACGTCGGCGCTTCCACTTTTAGAAGATACGGAGCGATTGCCGTGCTTAGCAATTTTAGCTCCTGCTGCTGAAGCAACGATTGCCGATGCCGTTGAAATGTTAAAGGTAGAGATGCCGTCACCGCCTGTTCCACATGTGTCAACCACATCAGGAAGTCCGTCTACCGTAAGGGCATGTGTCCGCATGGCCTTCACAAAGCCCGCCAGCTCCTCTGCAGTTTCGCCCCGATGAGCCAGGATTGACAATATACCACCCATTTCAGAAGCAGTCATCTCTGCTGTCATCATCATATTCATAAGCGCTTCTGCTTCAACCGCAGTAAGTGTCTTTCCGTCAACGCACGTTTGCAGAAATTGGTTCATCCGCTTCATCCCCCTTGCTACGAAACATGTCTTCAGCAATATGAATTGTTTTCAGCAGTGCGCCCGCTTTGCTGCAGCTTTCCTCATATTCAGCTTCCGGCACAGAATCAGCAACAATACCTGCTCCAGCCTGTATCGATGCCACACCGTTTTTTACGCTCATGGTGCGGATCGTAATACAGGAGTCGATATTCCCGTCAAATCCGATGTAGGCGATGCAGCCGCCATATGTCTCCCTCGGTGTCGGCTCCAGTTCATTTAAAAGCTGCATGGCACGGATTTTTGGGGCCCCGGTTAAAGTTCCCGCGGGAAAAGCCGACATTAGCGCATCGACAGGGTGAACGCCCTCTTTCAGCCTTCCTGTGACGACTGAAATGATGTGCATGACATGTGAAAATGAAACAATCTTTGTGAACTCCGGCACAGCAACCGATCCATACTCCGCCACTCTGCCGATATCGTTTCGAGCTAGATCAACGAGCATATAATGCTCTGCTTTTTCTTTTTCATCTTTCATGAGCTCAATTTTGAGTTTTTCATCTTCCTTTTTGTCTGCGCCTCTTTTTCTTGTCCCGGCAATCGGATGAATTTCCAAATGCCCGTCTTGAACGTGGATTAACCGTTCCGGAGAGCTGCCGACAATCTCTCTGTCCGGGAGTTTTATATAGTACATATAGGGCGAAGGATTGATGATTCGCAGCACTCTGTACAATTCGAAGGAATCTACTGTTATCGGAATCTCAAATTTTTGTGACAGAACACCTTGAAAGATGTCGCCTGCTTTTATATATTCTTTGATCTTTTCTACATCGGCCATAAACGCTGATTTTTCGTAGTTTGAAGATACTGTATCGAAACTAGGTGTCTTATATGACTCAGATGAAAGAAACAGTTCTTGGATGTTTTTTTGATCCATCATCTTATCAATGAGGCCTTGGAGCTCTCGGTGATTTTTATTGAACACAGCAATTTTTTCAGCTTCAGTTTCTTGTCCATTCAATCTGGCATACTGAATAAAGTGGACGTTTTTTGTTTCATGATCATATGCAATTAATGTGCTGCAAACAAACAGCATACACTTTTCAAATTCCGTTTCCTTTCTGTGGCGAGGAACAGATGGTTCAATCATCGGAATCATATCATAGCTTAAATACCCGACAGCTCCGCCGACAAAGGGAATGGCAAGCTCTGGCGTTTTGATTTTGTATGCTGCAGTCATCCAATCCAGAACCTCTTTCAATTCTTTTCCAGTGTAAAGGGATCTGCCATTCTCATCTTGAGCAGTAAAATCATTTTGCTGTTCTTTGATCGTGAGAAATGGCTGAAGGCCGATGAACGAATATCTGGACCAATTTGATGTGTCATCCTTGCTTTCTAGAAGGTAAGTGATCTTCCTGTCCAGCAGCTCGATCATTTGGATAGGTGTCAGTGTGTCAACTGTGAATGTCTCCACAATCGGTATGGTGCGGTAGGACATGCTGTCCTCTAAAAATGCAGAAATGTTTGATTGGAAATTCATTGCTCTCACTCCTTATGGCAAGGAGAATGAGAAGAAGGCATGAGAGGGAAAATCAAGATATAACAAATAAACCCAAAAGAAAGGCTTCTTTTGGGTAGAATAAACATACATGTCTCAGCTCAACTAGACTCATTCTCTGCTACCCTATTCTCTAACTCAACTCATTCACTAAGCTTTATACACACTCTTGTGTATTTCTAAGCTGTTCTTATCGTATTACAATTCATTATTTTTTGTCAATGATAAATCGGGTCTTAATACGACCGCTTTTTCCAAATAGACATGTCTGATTTGATGCTGAGGAACATCAGTCTGAACAGTCATCATGACTCTTATACATTTTTTCAGCCCGCCAGTAACATCCATTTCCTGCATGCATGTCACCGGTACATACTGCCAGCCAGAAAGCTCGCGCACAGCTTTTGCCGGAAAAACAGAGTGCAGGTCAGGCGTCGCCGATAGAAGCATTTGAACAACATCTTCCGGCTTTGTTTTGTTTTCTTCTATCATTTTCTCTAACAGCTGTTTGGTTTTTTGTAAAATTTCTTCTTCAGTGTCCTGTTCTACTGTAGTTGCTCCGCGAATTCCACGAATCATCATGATGTCTCCTCCATTCGCCATTTGTTCAGCCAGCTCTCAAGTTCATCTCTCGAAAACGTATGGTCGGCGACTTTTCCTAACTCTTTGAGAACGATAAATTGAATCATACCGCCGCGGGTTTTTTTATCATTCATCATACGGTCTAAAAGCACGGAAGTTGCCGTTTCTTTTTTTATGCGGCTTGGATAGCCCAGGTTCTTAAACCAGCTGACTAAACGATTTCTGTCCATTTCACAGCCGGCTTCCTGTTCACTTATATATAAAGCAAACTGCATACCGAGTGCTACCGCATCACCATGGGTGATCTGTCCGTAGCCATACTCCGCCTCAACTGCGTGGCCAAGCGTATGCCCAAAGTTAAGAAAGGCTCTGATTCCTTCTTCCTTTTCATCCTGCTGAACGACAGACGCTTTAATCGAAATGCCTTTAAAAATCATATCATTCAGCTGCGCGCTGGTAATATCGTTCAGTGAGTGAATGTCCAGCAGGTCTTTCAGGAATGCTCTGTCATAAATAAAAGCATGTTTAATCACCTCTGCCATCCCAGACCGAAGCTCTTTTTCCGGAAGGGAACGGAGGAAGTCCGTATCGTAGAGCACGGCTTTTGGCTGATAAAATGCGCCGATCATATTTTTCCCAAGCGGATGGTTTACCGCTACTTTTCCTCCGACCGCGCTGTCATGCGCCAAAAGCGTTGTAGGCATTTGAATGAAATCGATGCCGCGCATAAAAGTGGCAGCCACAAATCCAGCAAGATCTCCTACAACACCGCCTCCAAAAGCGATGATGCATGAGGAGCGATCCATATGAAATCGAATCGCTTCACTCTGCAGTTTCGTATACATATCCATTGATTTCGCCTGCTCTCCGCTCGGCACCGTCACTTTTTTGACAGGCCATTTTTCTTCCAGCAGGTGAAGCATTTCATCACCGTACAGGCGATCCACTTCTTCATCGGTAACAAGCATAATGCGTGTGAATGGCCTGTTTAGCGAGGTTAATAGTTCGCAAGCCTTTTTTCTGATTCCTTGTCCGATAAATACAGGATACGAAGAGGAAGCGGTTTGAACATGCAGTGTTCTCATTAAAATTCCCTCGACAGTTTTCTCATATTCTCCACGTTTTCTCTAATGCGGTCAATTTGGTCTAAGCCGAATTGTTCAACAACAGCGTTGGCAATTTCCCATGCAACAGCAGCTTCGGCCACTACACTAGCCGCTGGCACTGCGCAGCTGTCTGAACGTTCAATGCTTGCAGAAAACGGTTCTTTCGTTTCAATATCCACACTTTTCAGCGGTTTATATAATGTCGGAATCGGCTTCATGACTCCGCGGACAACGATTGGCATTCCTGTCGTCATGCCGCCTTCCAAACCGCCAAGTCTGTTCGTAGCACGAGTATATCCTTTTTCTTCGTCCCAAATGATCTCGTCATGAACCTCGCTACCATTTCTCCCGGCCGCTTCAAAACCGATGCCGAATTCCACACCTTTAAATGCATTAATAGATAGTACTGCCGCAGCAAGCTTGCTGTCCAGTTTACGGTCATAATGAACATAGCTGCCCACGCCCACCGGCATTCCTTCAACAATCACTTCCACAATTCCGCCGATGGAATCTCCGTTTGCCTTCGCTTCGTCAATGGCATCCATCATTTTTTTGCCTGCTTCTTCATCGTAGCATCTGACAGGAGACTCTTCAGTCACACGCTTCAAGTCATCAATTGAAGTATAATCCGTTTTTTCAGCCTTAACTGCCCCGATCTGTAATACGTGGCCCGCTACCTTAATGCCAAGTTCAGAAAGGATCTTTTTAGCGACAGCGCCTGCCGCCACTCTTACGGTCGTTTCACGTGCTGAAGAGCGCTCAAGCACATTTCTCATATCACGGTGGTTATATTTAATCGCACCGTTTAAATCTGCGTGTCCCGGTCTCGGTCTGGAAATTTGGCGTTTCATTTCCTTTTCTTCTTCTTCAGTAATCGGAGCCGCACCCATAATTTTAGTCCAGTGTTTCCAATCGTTATTTTCTACCACAAGAGCAATTGGTGAACCAAGTGTGCGGGCATGGCGCACCCCGCTCATAATTTTCGCCTGGTCCTTTTCGATCTGCATGCGGCGCCCGCGGCCATGGCCTTTCTGGCGTCTGGCAAGCTCAAAGTTGATATCTTCCTCAGTTATGTAAAGCCCCGCAGGCACACCTTCAATAATGGTTGTCAATTGGGGGCCGTGTGATTCACCGGCTGTTAAATATCTCATGACTTCTTCTCCCTTCATCGCATTAACGCTTTTAAGTAAAACTACTATAACATATTTTTCGGTAAAAAGTCAGTCTATCTTTTTTGATAAAAGAATGTATCCGCGGGAGAAAGGCCGAATTTCTCAGGATTAAAAATCTGCTCTGTGCTGCCGACAAAGAGAACCCCATTCTTTTTTAAGCTATGTGCCATTTTTAAATACAGTTCTTCCTTTGCGTTTTCTGTAAAATAAATAAAAACATTGCGGCACACAATCAAATCAAAGTCTTGCTCGTAGCGATCCGCAAGCAAATTATGTTTTTGAAACCTAATGTTCTTCTTTATGTCATGTTTCACTTCATAGCTCTTATCAGCGTTTTGAGTAAAATAACGATCCTTCACAGAAGACGGCACTTCTTGCAAAGACCGCTCCTGATACACGCCTTTTTTCGCTTTTTCCAATGCTTTATCATCTATATCAGTGGCCAAAATCTGATAGCCTGGGAGACCTTTCTGCTGATCTAAAATCATTGCGAGCGTATACGGCTCCTCCCCTGTAGAGCATGCCGCGCTCCATATTTTTAAAGGCTTCGAATGTTTGATTAAAGGCAAAATAGCCGTTTCAAGAACTTCCCATCTTTTATAATTACGATAAAATTCTGAAACATTAATCGTCATTCTGTCTAACGTTTCATTTAATAGCACCTGATCCTTTTCTAATGCCGCTGCAAAATCCTTAAAGCTTTGAAAACCTTTTTTCTCATAAAGGGATGTCAGCCTTCTCTTCATTTGCGCTTCTTTGTATAAAGTTAAATCAACTCCGGTTAATTGCTTCCATTTGGTTGTAAATACGCTGTATGTATCCATCTCTTCTCTCCTAGTCTCGCTGTCTTTTGTCCTAGTATAGCTTGTTTTATCAGGAAATTGTATTGTTTCAAATAAAAAAATCAGCTTTTCAGCTGATTTCAGATAATTGGTAAAGACATGGTTGGCCCCCCTGCCGTTTACCCATATATTCAAATCAATGTAAACCTTTACAAAAAAGCCGAAACCAGCGATATGGATATGCCAGTTTCGGCTTTTTCAGCAATGATTAATAGATCCAGCCTGTCATGAGTTGTTGATATGATACTAACTCTTCATCCTTAAAGAAAATATGAATCTCACGCTCAGCGCTTTCAAGAGAATCAGAGCCGTGAATAATATTTTTTCCGACAAACATGCCGAAATCCCCGCGAATGGTGCCTGGCAATGCTTCTTTAGGGTTTGTTTTTCCAATCAGCTGCCTGGTCACTTCAACGACATTTTCGCCTTCCCACACCATCGCAAAAACAGGTCCGGAAGTAATAAACTCAACAAGTTCTCCAAAGAAAGGCTTCCCTTGATGTTCAGCGTAGTGTTTCTCAGCCATTTGTTCGGTTACTCTCATCAGCTTTGCGCCAGCTAATTGTAAGCCCTTACGTTCGAATCTAGATAAAATCTCCCCGATCAGCTGCCGTTGGACACCGTCCGGTTTCACCATGATAAAAGTCTTTTCCATCACATTCTCCACCCCATCATATGTATGTATAGGCTTTCACATTGCACACCGAAATCGTAACATCTTTCAGATAATTAATCAATCCGGGGCGGAGAAATTTCTTAATATCTACAAAAATTTAAAATTTTCTTTTGCCGATATATTTTGCGATGGCTGCAAGAGAAGAACGCGCACGCCCTCTCGGAAGCGTGTTAAGCTTTTGGAAAGCTTTTTGCAAATACATCTCGCTTACTGCCATCGATGCTTCAATTGCATCTGTTTTTTTAATTTCTTCAATAATAGGCGCAAGCTGTTCTTGTGTCGTCTCGCTGTTAATTAACTTAAGCTGATTCTTTAAAGCTGGGTTTTTTAATGCATATAGGACAGGCAATGTAACATTTCCTTGAAGCAAATCGCCTCCAACCGGTTTACCCAGTTCTTCTTCAGTTGAAGTAAAATCAAGAATATCATCAATAATTTGATAAGACATCCCGACATAATATCCAAACCAGTAGAGCGCCTTATGAATCTTTTCTTCAGCTCCAGACGCAATAGCCCCCAGCTGGCAGCTGACAGCGATAAGAAGCGCAGTTTTTCTTTTTATCCGCCGCAGGTATGTTCTGAGATTCTGTTCCATGTTGTATTTGTCTTTGATTTGTTCAATCTCTCCGAGACACACTTCAACAATGGTCTGCGACAAAATCCGGTGAGCTTTCGGCTCATTAATTCTCGTCATCATTTCAAGAGACCCGGCAAGCATATAATCGCCTGTATACATCGCAATCCGGTTATCCCATTTTGCTTTGATCGTCGGCTTTCCTCGGCGAAGCTCCGCATCGTCAATAACATCATCATGAACCAACGATGCCATATGAATCATTTCCAGAGTGACAGCCACATATTTAATCTTATTGATATCGTAATCGCCAAACATGCCGGAAAGCAGAACGAAGACAGGCCGAATCCGTTTGCCTCCTGCCTGCAATAGATGAAGACCCGCCTCGCTCAAAAGCGGATAATCGGAGCGAACGGTTTGTTCAAGCTCCCTTTCAATTACATCAATATCGTCATTTAAAAAAGAGTAGGCCATTTTAAATTTCATATCATTCACCCAACATCTGTGTTTTCATTTCCATCCGATATGCGTGGCAGCGACTCCGCCAGTAAACGAATGATATTTGACATTTTTCAGACCCGCCTCTTCAAACAGGCCTGCCAGTTCCTTCATACCAGGGAATTCTCTGGCTGACTCTTGGAGCCATGAGTATTCTTTATAGCTTTTTGCAAACAGCTTCCCGAAAAACGGCATAATATACTTAAAGTACATAAAATAAGCCTGTTTAAATCCAAACATTTCAGGCTGTGAGGTTTCCAGGCATACCACTTGTCCGCCAGGCTTCACCACACGTCTCATTTCTTTCAGTACAGTCAAATAATCAGGTACATTACGCAGTCCGAAACCAATTGTTACATAATCAAATGTATTATCATCAAAAGGGAGCTCCATTGCATTTCCGTGCAGCAGTTCGATTTGACTGAAGCCGCCGTCTTTTACTTTCTGTTTGCCGACGCTCAGCATGTTTTCGCTGAAATCCAAGCCCTTTATCTCACCGGTTTTGCCGGCTGCTTTTGCAAGAGCAATCGTCCAGTCGGCTGTTCCGCAGCAAACATCGAGAGCTTTGGCGCCTTCTTTTACACCCATAATGCGCATCGTTTTATCACGCCATTTTTTGTGCTGCTGAAAACTGATGACAGAGTTCATTTGGTCGTAGTTTTTATATATTTTTTCAAATACTCCGTGTACCCGCTGTTCTTTTGAGTCCTGCATAATGGTTACCCTTCTTCCACTTTCTGATGATAAGTTTGATCTTGGCTGATTGTTTTCAGGCGGTTTAATAAAATATGTTGAATAGGTGAGCTTAGAGGTAGAAGTGACTCAATGCTGTTCTTTGCTTTTTTAAAACACTCTTCCAGCATCTCTTCTTTTGTTTTCCCCAGCTGTATAACACTGCCGAGCACATCTAAAAATGTATCATTTCCGTTCATAAGCCGCTTATATACAAAAAAATCACTCGATAGTTTCTTCCAGCGCGGGAGATTGAAATGTTCAGACACCCGATGGAATAAAGCTGATTCAACGATGCCGACACTTTCGAAAAAATGGTGTTCGTCCTTTATCGATCGATCATACAGACGAATTTTATGTTCATTGATTTCTTTAATTGCTGTAGCGAGCGTTCTAATCATATAGATATCCTTCATTTCAGAGAGTAATGAATAGTACAGTCCGCTGAAATAATCGCCCGCAAGAACAGTCAATTGGCGGTTCTTGTTTTCGTCTCGTTTTATGACTCTGGCTGTCGTTACTTCATCATGGGTATCAAGGGCGCTTTGTACAAGCATCGCTGTTACAATATAGTTTTCTCTGTCATTGTGTTTTATGTCGGCTTCCTCAAATAATGCATGAAAAAGAAGAAGCTTATCCTCATCAATCTTAGGCGCAGAAATATGCTTCGCTAAATAGGGATGAGACAGCTTTTGTTTTATTTTCGTGTTTAGATTGGCTAAAGTTCCGTAGATGTCTTGCAAAAATATCACCCTTGTCCCCAAATTCACATTTATTTCTAAATCATATGTATGAGTTTTATTTTGTCATAAGATTACGCAGGTATCATTATAGCATAAAAAAAACAAATTGGCTGTATCCACCCGCTGTTTGAGAGCATTTGCTTTGAACAGCGGGGACAGCCAGCTTATTTTTTTTCGCTTTTCATTTCTCCGTATGCGGTTTGAATGAGCGCCTCTCCTCTGACTTTAATGGCAGAAGTATGCTCTGTAAACTGAGCAATGATCACTTCTCCCTTGTCGAGTTTTTCGGAATGGTGAAACTTAGTGTCCGTTCCCCTTGTCAGGCCGATCACATTCACTCCATCCTCAATTGCCTTAATGACGACAAAATCGCTTGAATGCTTTTCGTTCATTTATAGCACCCTCTATCTTTATTAGTCCTGGCGTTTAATATGTTCCAATACTTCTGAACGTGCAGCAGCATCATCTTTGAAAATGCCTCTGACAGCTGAAGTGACTGTTTTGGCGCCCGGCTTTCTTACGCCCCGCATTGTCATGCACATATGTTCCGCTTCAACAACAACCATTACGCCATGCGGATCAAGCGTTTCTACGATGCTTTCTGCAATTGTAGAAGTGATGCGCTCCTGAAGCTGCGGGCGCTTTGCAACTGCCTCAACGGCACGCGCCAATTTGCTGAGCCCTGTGACTTTTCCGCCCCGCGGTATATATGCAACATGTGCTTTTCCGTAAAAAGGAACAAGGTGATGCTCACACATAGAATGAAACGCGATATCTTTTACAAGAACAAGCTCTTCATGGTCTTCCCCGAAGATAGTCTGGAAATGTTCTTTAGGATCTTCATTCAAGCCGGAGAATACTTCGGCATACATCTTTGCGACTCGTTTCGGAGTATCAAGAAGCCCTTCTCTGTTTGGGTCCTCTCCGATCGCTTCTAAAATTTGACGAACAGCTTGTTCGATTTGTTCTTTATTAACTTCTTTCATGTTCTGTGTCCTCCACCAATGAATACATTTAATTTCGATTCTAGCACATATGCCCCGCTAAAAGCAAAGTGAATGCACACGCTCCTAAAAAATGAAAAGCCCCTTAAGAAGGGGCTTTTCTGTGAAGAAATATAGTGTATGTAAGCTAGATGCATACACGATCTATATTCACAATTATTTTCCGGCAACTGCGTCTTTAAGCGCTTTACCTGGTTTGAAAGCAGGTACTTTGCTTGCTGGAATTTCGATTTCTTCACCTGTTTGAGGGTTGCGTCCTTTACGTGCAGAACGTTCACGCACCTCGAAGTTACCAAAACCGATCAGTTGGATTTTATCACCGTTTTTAAGTGCATCTAAGATCGTATCAAAAACAGAGTCAACTGCTTTTGTCGCGTCTTTTTTAGACAATTCGCTTGCTTCCGCAACCGCATTAATAAGTTCTGTTTTGTTCATGCCTTTCACCTCCTCCCAAAAGGAATACTCAGTTCGTTTATTATCATTTCTTCACAGTTCAGTCTGATTCTAAACCTGCCTGAGAAAAAAATCAGACAAGCAAGAGAAAGACAATTAAACGGCTTTTAAGAAAAACTGCACTCCAAGGAAGGTTTGTCCATCAGAGTGAAGAATTTCTGTATGTAGAGTAACACATATAAAAAGCCATATCAAGCATTTTAAAGCGTCAATCCCTTGCTCGTCAAGGATTTAACGTGATTTACCGAACAAATATTCCTTTTTTTCCTTTTTTCATCCTATTCCTTGATCCTTTTCCAATATTAAGAGCAAAGAAAAAAGACCTCCTATTCTATAAAGAGGTCTTCCCGCATTACAGGATAATGGCGATTAAGCCGCCTGATCCTTCGTTTATGATTCTTTCTAATGTTTCTTTTAATTTATATCGTGCGTTTTCAGGCATCAGTGACAGCTTTGCCTGAATCCCTTCTCTCACAATAGAGCTGAGTGATCTGCCAAAAATGTCAGAGTTCCAAATTGAAAGCGGATCATCCTCAAAGTCCTGCATTAAGTAGCGTACCAGTTCCTCGCTTTGTTTTTCAGTTCCGATAATCGGCGCGAATTCGCTTTCGACATCCACTTTGATCATATGGATTGACGGTGCGACAGCTTTCAATCTCACGCCAAACCTGGAGCCTTGCCGTATAATTTCCGGCTCATCCAGACTCATGTCAGTTAAAGCAGGCGCTGCAATGCCGTATCCCGTCTGTTTGACCATTTTTAAGGCGTCAGACACCTGGTCATATTCCGTTTTCGCATGGGCAAAATCCTGCATCAGCTCTAGCAAGTGGTCTCTGCCCCTGATTTCAACGCCTACCACTTCTTTTAAGATTTGATCATATAAATGGTCCGGCGCATACAAATCAATTTCTGCAACCCCTTGGCCGAGCTCAATCCCTGCTAATCCGGCACTTTCAATAAACTCAAACTCGCTGAATTGACCGACAACCCTGTCGACATCACGGAGCCGTTTAATATCCTTAACAGTTTCCTTTACTGACTCCTGATAGCTCTCGCGAAGCCAATGGTTTTCTTTCAGCACCATGACCCAGCTTGGGAGATTTACATTTACTTCAAGCACCGGAAACTCATAAAGAGCCTCTCTGAGAACATTGAGTACATCGTTTTCCCGCATACTTTCTACACTCATTGCCAAAACAGGGATATCGTATTTCTCGCTTAAATCCTGGCGCATCGCCTCTGTTTCCGGGTGATACGGTTTTACTGAGTTAATGACCATAATAAAGGGTTTTCCGACTTCTTTCAGCTCTTCAATGACTCTTTCTTCTGCCTCTATATAGTCACTTCTGGCGATATCACCAATCGTGCCGTCTGTCGTAATGACCACTCCGATGGTCGAATGCTCTTGAATCACCTTCCGCGTTCCGATTTCAGCAGCCTCATGGAACGGGATTGGTTCTTCGTACCAAGGCGTATTAATCATCCGCGGGCCGTTTTCATCCTCGTATCCTTTTGCACCCGGCACTGTGTAGCCTACACAATCTACTAATCTTATATTGACATCGAGTCCGTCTGATACATGAACAGACATCGCCTGATTCGGAACAAATTTAGGCTCTGTAGTCATAATCGTTTTTCCGGCTGCGCTTTGCGGCAGTTCATCCTGCGCACGTGCCCGGTCTGCTTCATTGCTGATATTCGGGAGCACCACAAGCTCCATAAATTTCTTAATAAACGTGGATTTCCCTGTACGGACAGCACCAACGACTCCTAAGTATATATCGCCTCCTGTTCGTTCAGCGATATCCTTGAAAATATCGACCTTTTCCAAGTGATCCCCTCCCGGACTTCCTATCCTTATCAATTTTATTACCCTTTTTCAATCAAACACAGGACACTATATGTGTATGACGTTGTCCTATTTCAATATGACATCTTTAGAAAATTTTTCATCCTTAATCTATTAAAGTATAAGAAAACCTTTCTCCCTATTTGTATGCAAGGGAGAAAGGTTCATTCCTTTTTTATATCATTTTCTAAAAAAACAGGTTCTTGTTTGTCATTAACGGTATATTTCACTGAAAATGCGGGGACGAAAGGCGTCTCTTCCCATATCATGTCCTGTATTTCCGTTCCGGGTTTAAACGTTTTTTTGCTTTTTTTGAGACAGGAAACGAGCTCTGTCCGATAGTCAGCATAAATTTCTCCGTCTCCGTCAATCATAAGCGGCAGGGAATTTCCTGAGATTGGGCTTGTGACAGAAAGAGAGTCAGCCTCCCCTAGTTTTTTCCCATCTAGTGTAAACAAGTCCCGTGCTAATACATCCTGATATGGCGGATATTTATGTTCTTGGCGGTACATTTGAACGCGCAATTTGATATCACGTATTTTTTCTGCCATCTTTACATCAATCAGTTTAACAGTCGGATTGTCCTCTACATCGACAAGCACATATTGATAGTCTCCGCCGCTTTCATATGCCGTGCTTGGAGGTTCGGCCATATATCTCGGCGCTAAACGGTTAAAATCTATCGGATATTTTTGATAAAGCGGTGTTGACATATCTTTTGTTTGAATCGGTAGCAGTCCTCCGTTTGCCTTTTGAAATTCATCAACGGCAGATTGAACCAGCTTTAATTGGTCCTGATATGGAGTGGCTTGTACACTGCTTTTCCGCTCATGTGGATATAAACATCCTGATAAGAAAATCACTGCTACAAAGATCATAGCGCACTTCAGTTTAACCATACAGCACTTCCTTTTACAGCTTTATTCATTAACAGGGCCGCTGAATACCACCACAAAAACAATAATTCCTGAAATCAATACACACATGTAAGCAAACGATGAAACCGTAATCTTCAGAAAACGGTTTCGGCATTTAAAACGGCTTAAATAGATGCATGCTACGGCCAGAAACATCAGCCCCATGGAACCAAGAGCAAACCACATTTTGATCAATGCCAGACTCAAATAAACCGCGCCCCCTCCGACATTTGTTTTGTAAGCGTTATATTTTATTTTAATATACAGGGCTTGAAAAGATCAACCAGATTTTCCATCCTTTGATAGAATAAAAAAACTGAAGCAAAGAGGGGGACTTTGCTTCAGTCAAGTTGACTATATTCACCTACGTTTAAGAAACACTCTCTTGGACTTCGATGCTATAGTATGCGACGTTGCATACAGATGCATCCTCTCTTGCCTAAATCGGCAAAATGTTTCAGGAGATCCCAAGGTCTGGGTATTCTTCTGTGTTTCGGGCTTTCGTGCAATTAGAATATGCGGACTTTTATTCCGTTGCCACTTTTATTTTACTTGGTTATCAAATGTATTCACCAAGTCCTCCATCTCGTGGGTTTTCCCTCTCGCCATTAAGGATTCAACAGCGGTTTCTACCTTTTGTCCATTAAATAGGACTTGATGGAGGGCTTCTGTAATCGGCATTTGCACCTGATATTTTTCTGAAAGCTGGTAAGCCGCTTTTGTCGTGCGCACTCCCTCAACGACCATTCCCATTTCTTCAAGAACGTCCTCAAGCTTGTACCCTTTTCCGAGTAAATTGCCGGCACGCCAGTTTCTGGAGTGAACACTTGTGCACGTAACAATCAGGTCGCCGACACCTGTCAAACCGGAAAACGTTAGCGGATTCCCGCCCATTTTTGTGCCGAGTCTCGCAATTTCAGCAAGACCACGCGTAATCAAAGCAGCCTTGGCATTATCGCCGTATCCTAAGCCGTCTGTGATGCCAGCAGCAAGGGCGATAATATTTTTCAGAGCGCCTCCGATTTCTACACCGATAATATCAGGATTTGTGTACACCCGAAAATTGTGATTTATAAATAGATCCTGCACCTCTTCTGCAGCCTGCATGCTCTTTGAAGAGGAAGTGACGGTTGTCGGATGCCGGAGTCCTACTTCTTCAGCATGGCTCGGCCCGGAGAGCACAACAATGTCCTTTCTGACATCACTCGGGAGCTCAATTTCCATAATTTCAGAAATGCGCAGGAGTGAATCCGGTTCTATCCCCTTACTCACATGAACAAAGACTGCTTTTTTCGTCATAAAAGGCACTGCCTGTCTCAATACTTCCCGAATCGCTTTGGTTGGAACAGCAACTATGATGAAATCTGCGTCTGTAACAGCTTCTTTCATATTTGTTGTCCCTTTCATAGTTGTAGGCAGCTTAACATTAGGCAAATAGTCTTTATTCTCATGCAGCTCATTGATTTGATGTATTAACTCTGCACGGTGAGCCCAAACGCACACTTCATTACCGTTATCGGTTAAAACTAAAGCCAGCGCGGTTCCCCAGCTCCCTGCTCCAAGCATTGTTACTTTTTTCATTTTGATTCACACCTTTTTATTTTCTAGCTCTTGCAAATATTTTGATTGGTGTTCCCTCAAAACCGAACGCGTCTCTGATTCGGTTTTCTAAAAATCGTTCGTATGAAAAATGCATCAGTTCCGGATCGTTTACAAACACAACAAAACTCGGCGGCTTCACCGCAACTTGAGTCGCATAATATATTTTCAAGCGCGACCCGTTATGAGTTGGTGTCGGGTTCATTGCTACAGCATCCATAATGATGTCATTTAAGACATTCGTCTGGACACGAAGTGAGTGATTTTCACTCGCTTTAATGATTGCAGGCATTAGCGTATGAATCCGTTTTGTCGTTAATGCTGACATGAACAGAATCGGTGCATAGTCAAGGAATTGAAAATGATCGCGGATATTTTGTTCAAATTCTTTCATCGTGCTCTCATCTTTATCAACAGCATCCCATTTATTCACTACGATTACGACAGCCTTGCCTGCTTCATGTGCGTATCCCGCGATGCGCTTGTCCTGTTCGATAATGCCTTCCTCACCGTCAAGCACCACCGCAACAACTTCAGAGCGGTCGATGGCTTTCAGTGCCCGTAGCACGCTGTACTTTTCAGTCGTTTCATATACTTTACCTTTTTTTCTCATGCCGGCAGTGTCTACAATGACAAAATCTTGCTGGTTATAAGTAAATGTTGTATCAACGGCATCTCTAGTCGTTCCCGCCACGTTACTCACAATGACACGATCTTCGCCAAGAATCGCGTTTACCAGAGAAGACTTCCCTACATTGGGGCGTCCGATTAGGCAAAATTGAACGACTTCATCATCGTATTTTGTTTCAGGGATGTTTTTGAAATGCTCTGCTGCGGCATCCAATAAATCACCGAGTCCCAGCCCGTGTGTTCCTGAAACCGGATAAGGTTCACCAAAGCCCAACGAATAAAAATCATAAATATTCGCTCTCATTTCTGTGTTATCCAGTTTATTTACCGCTAAAACAACAGGCTTTTTCGTGCGGTACAAAATTTTCGCTACTTCTTCATCAGCAGCTGTCACACCTTCACGACCATTCACCATAAAAATAATGACATCCGCTTCATCCATGGCGATTTCGGCCTGCTCGCGTATCTGTGTTAGAAACGGCTCATCACCGATATCAATACCGCCCGTATCAATCAAATTAAAATCATAATTCAGCCATTCAGCCGAGCTGTATATCCGATCCCTTGTCACACCAGGGGTATCTTCTACTATTGAAATTCTCTCACCCGCAATCCGATTAAAGATTGTGGATTTTCCTACATTCGGTCTCCCGACAATGGCTACGACAGGTTTACCCATAGTACCCTTCCTTTCGATCCAGCCGCTTTCATTTTTACATAAATTCTCAACCGGTTATTTAAATCATCTCATTCACTTTTATGAAAAGAAACCCTTCAGAGGAAGGGCTTAACTCATTTATTATATCAGTTTTTACTGGGATCACAACTATTCTTAAAAATGTTTCACGATCAAATAAACATCTTCCCCAATTCTATGGGCAATTCCGTCAAGGATCGCCTCAAGGTTTTTAGCGAAAAGCTCCATCTCTTTTTGGTCATCACAAAAAAAGATAGGTGTCCCTCCCGAAGCCCGGTTCCGGTTTGTTGTGATGACAGACAAAATCACTTTCGTCAGCGATTCACTCATCCTATCACCTTATCCTGTTTTTTGATAAATTCCGTAGGCATTCTGATTGCATTTTCCAAGGTCGGAACATTGCTGATAATCTGAACAGCTGTATCCGGGTGATGAATTTGCGGCAGGACAAAAACACCCACTCTTCCGTCATTAAGATCCCGTTTCGCAATTGGCGTCAGGGACGGCTCCCCTGAGTCCCGATACACTCCCAGCACATTGGAAACATCAAATAATATGGCCTGACGCTGACCCAGGTTGGCAATGGTTGCAGCTGAATTAAAATTTTTAGGTGTTAAAATAAACCCCATGCCATGCTTTAAAATCAGCTCCTGTTTCTCTGGAAGTCCAATGTTCATCATATAAATATTATCAACAAAAAGACCCGGCCCTTCAAAGTGAGGCTCTATGTACTCGATATCCACAATATCTTTCAATACACTGCCGGACATAAATTTCATTGCCAACAAAAAACAAACAACAGCGGTTATAACAGCAACCCAGATTGAGAAAAATACGTACGCCGATGTTGTCAATAGAGCAGTAAAGATTACGATATAATTTCTGCTTTCAAACGCAATGGCGATTCCTTCAATATAAGTGCTTCCTCTTGAAACAAGTTCGTACGAATCCATTTGTGTCAGCGTATTCCGCTCCATATTTCTGACATCTCTGAATTGAGTGGCTGCAAGAGTCAAAAACGTGATAGCCGTAAACTCCTCCTGCAATAGCGCAGGCATAATAATTGCCCCTAACCCTGCTGCAATAAGCCCAAGTGCAATATGAATGACTTTACCATGAATATAGGTTGGATACTGGCGGTAATCTGTTTTCAGCATATACAGCCTTGTGGCGACTCCTGCTACGACCCCCGCAATAATCGGATAGATGTAATCGCTCATGACATTTTAGTAGCTCCTTTGTTTGATCTTTTGCCTCTATGGCCAATTTGACTGGCAAGCTGTTCATATTTTGATATACCAAACAGCAATATCATCCCTGCAGAGCATGCGTTTAGCCATTGAAAACCTCCAACAGCCGTATGCCCTGCCAATTGTTGAATGACAAAAGAATACACTAGTTCCCCTTGGCACATTCCAAGGACATATAAGGCAAGCTGCTTCTGAAAATCCCTTTCAACAGAAGCAGTCAAAAGCACACATAATACAACAGCGGCCCACTCAGGTTTTATGATGAACCAAACTGGATCATATAATGCAAAAAGATAAACAAACGCATACCCGGACACAAGCGTCAGGTGCACCATGATATAGCGAAATCGTTTATACATCCCGAAATATCCGGAATAGACGCATCCGCAAACGAAAAACATCACGTATGCCGCATTCAGTGAAAAATATAAAGTAAAGTGATGTATGCTTAAGATGATATTAGTCAAAATAAATAATGAGACGGCAAATCGACTTTTCGTCTTTCCAAGAATAAAGGTTGTCAGTACCCACAAAAACCACATTGACCAATAATAATAAAATTGTTCCATATCGCTTCCTCCATACTCCCAGTATGGAGTCTAAACACTTTTTTTAAACAAACCGCCTCACGTAAAGGAGAATGATCATGGGAAAAGACAGACAGGAGAAAAAACTCAAAGCTTCTGGCAGAGTGGAATCAGACCGAGACCAATCGATTCACTATGACGGAGCCACTAGCCTTGAACAAAACGGTAAATTCAAAAAGCGTAAATCATAATACAAAAAGCCCAAAACTCACACGGTTTTGGGCTTTCCTTATCCAACTATCAACGTACATTGTAATTGGAAGTATGAATGCCTCTCTCTGTCAGCCAGTGATGAGTCTCACCTTTTATGACAAGAGGAGCCTTTTGCAAATCAGAAATTGTTCTGGTGCCGAGCACAGTCATAATCATTTTTAATTCCTCTAGGATCAGCTGAATCTCTTCTAGCAGCCCTTCTTCGCCTTTTTCAGTCAGCGCCTTTAAGAAGTGCCCTGCCATTCCTGTACAGGAAGCCCCAAGAGCTATCGCCTTCGCGGCATCAAGCGCATTTTGAAGGCCGCCAGACGCAATCATTGGTTTATCAGGAAACTCAGAGCGGATTTCCGCCAGGCTCGCTGCTGTTGAAATACCCCATGAGTTGAAAAAGGTGATCTGCCGCTGTCTTCGGAGGTTTTCTATTTTCGAGAAATTTGTCCCTCCGTAACCGCCAATATCAACAGCTGCCGCACCTGCCTCATACAGCTTTTTTGCTGATTCTTTGCTCATTCCGAAGCCTACTTCTTTTATTATGACAGGCACTTTGACTTCGCTGCAGATTTGTTCAATACGGGAAAGAGCTCCGCTAAAGCTTCTGTCGCCTTCTGGCATGACAATTTCCTGAATGACATTCAGGTGAATCTGCAGCGCGTCCGCCCCAATCATTTCGACAGCTTCCTTCGCCTGACGGGCTGTCGCCTCGCTTCCGAGATTGGCAAAAATCAGCCCATTCGGATTTTCCTTTCGGACGATTTCATACGAATAGCGTTCAGACGGGTCTTTTAACGCCGACATTTGCGAGCCGACAGCGAGAGGGATACCAGCTATTCCAGCTGCTCTAGCAAGCGCCTTATTAATTTCATATGTAAGTTCTCCGCCGCCGCCAGTCATTGCATTGATAAAAATCGGCGAACTGCTTGAAAGTTCGCCGATTTTTGTGGAAATATCTACTTGTTCTAATGCAAGATCGGGCAGACTGACATGAACAAACGTAATATCATCAAGACCCGTCTCCCGCTTTTGGCCGGTAGACAGGGCATGATTGATGTGTTCTCTTTTCCGTTCTGCTCGAGTCACGTTTATCACCAATTATTTTAGTTTATTAAGCTTATCTCCGATCAGGTCTCCAAGCTGGAAGCCAGTGCTTGTTTCTTCCTTCGCCTGATATTGGCGGTAATCCTCTTGATCGGCTTTCGGCGTTTCTTCAAGCTCACGCATGCTTAATGAAATGCGCTCTTCATTTTCATTCACATCAAGAACCTTCACTTTTACAGTCTGTCCTTCTTCAAGAACTTCATGCGGCGTGCCGATGTGTTTATTAGAAATTTGAGAAATATGAACGAGACCTTCCACGCCAGGAAGAATTTCAACAAACGCACCGAAGCTCACGAGGCGCTGAACCTTTCCTTCAAGCACATCACCCGGTTTGACTTTCTCCCCAACTTGGCTCCAAGGCCCAGGCAGCGTTTCTTTAATAGATAGAGAAATACGCTCATTATCCCGGTCAACCGATAATACTTTCACTTTTACTTCCTGTCCTTCTTCCACAACGTCAGACGGCTTTTCAACGTGGGAGTGGGAAAGTTGTGAAATGTGCACAAGCCCGTCAATACCGCCGATATCAACAAACGCGCCGAAGTCAGTCAGACGCTGCACTTTACCATCAAGTACACTTCCAATCTCTAGAGACTGAAGAAGGTCTTGTTTTTTATTCGCTTGCTCACTTTCAACAACCGCACGGTGTGAAAGGATGACGCGGTTTTTATCACGGTCAAGCTCTACTACGAGCAGAGACAGTGTTTTTCCTTTATAGTCGGTAAAATCTTCTACAAAATGCGCTTCTACAAGTGATGCCGGAATAAAGCCTCGAACGCCGATATCAACGACAAGACCGCCTTTTACGACATCTTTTACTTCAGCTTCAAACACTTCTTTTGTTTCAAATTTTTTCTCAAGGTCTTCCCAAGCGCGGTCTGCATCAACAGCACGTTTAGATAAAATCAAAGCATCGTCTTCCACTTTTGTTACTTTCAGGTCAAGCTCATCGTCTACTTTTACGACATCCGATGCTTTCTCTACATGAAGACTTGATAATTCACTGATTGGAATAATACCGGACTGTTTGACATTGATAATTTCAACATCGACATGCTTGTCCTCTACCTTTGTCACAATCCCTTTTACTACATCTCCAACCTCTGGCACTTGAACATCAATTTGATTCATTTCCTCTGTCATTTGAATAACCTCCTTGGTCCAAACCTACACAGCTTAATTAAAAACGGTTTGAAAGCTGAACACGTTTCATACATGTTCGCTTTTAGCCGAATATGTATTAAAGAATCATCCAAAAAAGATTTTGAATGATCAATAAAAAGTTTTATTAGTATTAACTTCTAATAAAAGGACAGGTTTGTCAAGCAATAACATTCTTTCTTTGTTGAAAAATTCAAAAAAAGTGGCCTCCGCTGGTATCAGCGGGACTTTTGCTCCACTACATCAAGAATTTTTTCAGCAACTTCCTGAATGGAGAGAGAAGTCGTGTCGATTTCAAGCGCGTCATCTGCTTTTCGAAGCGGAGAAACTTCGCGCTCTGAATCGAGTTTATCTCTTCTTGCAATTTCCTCAATTAATGTTTCATAGTTGACATCGTAGCCTTTTTTTACATTTTCTTCATAACGGCGTTTCGCTCTCTCTTCAACAGATGCCAAAAGAAAGATTTTCACTTCGGCATTTGGGAGTACGTGAGTTCCGATATCACGTCCATCCATGACAACGCCGCCTTTTTCGCCGAGCTGCTGCTGGCGTTTCACCATTTCTTCCCTGACGCTTCTGTGCTTGGCAGCAATTGAGACCTGATTGCTGACTTCGTCTTTTCTGATGTCCTCAGTCACATCTGTGCCGTTGACAAGCACCTTTTGTCCTTCTTTGGTTGTGATCAGCTCAATATCTGTTTGCTTTAACAGCTCAGCCAATTTTGCCTCATCTGTCAAATCAACTTTTTCTTGTAAAGCCACATACGTAATGGCCCGATACATCGCTCCCGTATCAATATATATGTACGATTTTTTCTCAGCCACAATTTTGGCAACGGTGCTTTTCCCCGCAGCAGCCGGGCCGTCGATCGCAATCGATAATTTCTTTTCCATAATTCCTCTCCTTGCTCTTTTCTCCTCTATGGATTGTATCATGAACTTTATGAAAAAGGGTGAAAAATTCCTGAATAATTAATGTTTAATGGTTTCTACCCAATCATTAACCTCCATTTTATCAACCCCTTCATATTGAATCACTTTTGAGACATAAGGTTCAATATGCTGATAGTGAAAAAGAAACTGGATACCAACTAAAATCACTGCCTGAATGAACAATAATTTGAGCAGCAGCCGTTCAAAGGTCTTCATCGGCCCACCTCCATTACAAATATAGTATGGAAGTGTTTGCCGATGTTTATTCCAACCGTGCTTTCCTTCTCTTGTTTAACTGGCGGCGAATGCAATACTGAAGAAGGAGCTGCTGGTCACCTGCTGAAATCTCCGAATACTCCAAGGTCATTTTACGTTTGCCGGTTTTTGAATCATCAAAAACGCGTCTGACAACCGCGTCAGCCTTTATTTGATGCGTTTTCTCCTCTTCCTGAAGGCTGATGAAAAGGCGCAGCGTATCCCCGTGCTGAAAAGAATAGCCGCCTGTCAAAATCAAAGCGATACCGCCAGCGCTGATATTGTACGAGAGTGTATGAAACTTGTCTTTTTCATCTGCCGGCTCGACCAGCACATCCAATACCGCGTCAATTCTTACATATTGCCGGCGCTGAATTCGTTTCATTTTTTCACGGGGAGGCACTTCAAGGCGAATCATTTGAAGCTTGTCCTTCACTTTTCCCTTCATGCGGCTTGAGAAGCGGTAAGGCACTTCGTCTTTACCGACAAACTCTACCGTTACTTCAGTATCGTGATGTAATATCACGGTTCTTCCTGTGTGTACATCAACTGGATATGCGATCAGGAGCTCTCCGTTTTCAATGCTCACAGCTTTGCTCTTTGCTATTTTTAATTGATTTTCTTCTATGTATTCTAAGTGTACAGTATCTCCAATTTCTATCATTGACTTCACTCTTTCGCAATCAATATATTCACTTTTTTATTAAATCATGTAATGGAAAAAAGGAAAAGACTTTTAGTCCTTTCCTCCTAGTTTTTATAGGTCTTTATATATAGGTTCGGCATTTTTTAGTTTTTCGACCTTCTCTTCCGTTCCGTCATTAGCATTTATATACATTCTGAATGTATCATTTTCAATCGTACCCAGCATTTCATAGCACAATACTTCCTGGCCTAATTCATTTGTGATCACAGCAAGCCTTGTTTCTCTCACTTCTACATTTTTGTTTAATTTTGCTTTTGCATCTTGTTCAGTAATAACCGGCTTTGGTATGTCTCTTTTTCTGTGGGATGTTAAGAAATCGCGTGCTGAAAAACCGACAACCTCGCCGTCATCCAAGGCAACTTTCATACGGATGGCTTCTGGATACATCCTGATATTATTTTCTATTGGAACATATGAGAATACACCGATTTTATCGTATTGCGCGCTTTCATCGATTTCCAGATCTTTTGTTTCATATCCGTTTTTCTTTAGAAAAGCAAGGGCTCGATTCGAACCATCATTCAAGCTGATTTTTTGATCTTTCACTTCTCTGTTCTGGATTAAATAAACCGGGTGTCCGCCTTTTTTTGTAATATCCATATATATCGCTGCTTTATGATCAGGATCTTTCATACTGATACTGTAGACGTCACGGTTTGTTTTTTTCCCGCTCTTTATCACTTTGATTGCATAATTGTCATCCGGTGCAAAGCGTTGGGCAATTTGTTTGGCTTCCTGTGCAGAAATTTCTTTCCCCTTCAGATGGGCAAAACCTTTCTCTTCTTTTTTGGTGCTGGTGAAACTAGGGCCAAGATCTGTTCCGGAGGAGAAGGACCCGACATTTTTTTCAACCGTTTTAAAGCTGTTGATGATCGTGTTATCACTCTGTTTTTCGTCAGAGGCCAGCGCCATCTCTACATCCATCCAGCGCAAGTTCTTGCTCATGACAAGGTGCTGAACGTGGCGCAATTCATTTTGGATATCTTCTGACTGCTGATAAAGCTTATTTAGCGAAGTATATTCTTTTTCATCAAGCGGTTTTTGATCCAAATCTCTGATTGACGTTTTGTAGCTGAAATCGCCGATCTTGGATAACAGCTCTTCCGTTTTGTTAAACGGCATTAATGTAAGCGGCAGCTGACTGACACTGTTATGGGCTTCTGATGTAATTCTCCAAACATCTATCAATGCGGGGGACAGTGATTTTTTGCTGTTCATGGCAAGCGTTGCGCCAATTTTATCATGCAGCTGGTCTACCTGATAGGTGAGCTCATGAAACGCCCGCTGATAGTTATTTTCAGCATGAAGAAGGACAGCGTCTTTTTCCTGGTGCTCTTTGTATCCCCAGTAACTAGTACCGACAATTGCAATACCGAGCACTGCGATTAAAATACCTCTGATCATTTATCACACCTCATTTTTATGCTTTCTTATGTCCTGCTACTCACAGAAAATGTGTTTACCGATTCTCTTAATCTGCGGGCGTCCCCAAATCCACGCGCTGGTAGCTGTATCCGGATTAAAATAATACAGCGCTTCCTCGGACGGGTCCCAGCCATTGATGGCGTCTAATACTGCTTCTTTTGCTGTTTCGTTCGGCTGCATATAAATTTGTCCGTCAGCCACCGCTGTAAAGGCAAGCGGTTCAAAAATAACACCCGCTACTGAATTTGGAAATAACGGACTGTTTAAACGGTTCAAGATAACTGCTGCAATCGCAACCTGTCCCTCGTACGGCTCGCCACGCGCTTCCCCGTAAACCGCTTGAGAAAGCAGCCGAATATCATTATTGGAAAAACCGCCCGGCATGTTAGCTGCAACCGCATCCTGTTTCTTTGTTTTTGCAGGCGTGTTGTTTTGCTGTTTATTTGCTTGCTGCTGCTGTGTTATTTTTTCAGCAGGCTGTTTCTGCCGCGTCTCTGCTTGCTGCCTTGCTTTTTGAGTCGCTGTTTTTGACGGTTTCGTTTGGTATTTCAGCGGTATTTTTCCGTAATGTGTGAATGTATTTCCTTTTTGAAGCTGCTCCATGACATATTCACGGTAATATTTAGACTTAGATATCAAGGTCTGTTTGGTTTGGGCTCCGACCAGACCGTCTATCTCTTTTAAGCCGAATTGATCCTGAAAGTTCCGTACTGCCCAGTATGTCCCCCATCCATAAACCCCGTCAATTTTCCCATTATAATATCCGTTATATTGAAGACGCGCCTGCAGCTCAATCACATCGTCCCCTGTTGCCCCTCTTTGAATGACTTGATTAGAAAAGGCTGAAATTGTTTCAGTATTGATAAACGTCGTAATTATAAAGGAAAATAAGATGAGACATGCCATAATCGATCCTTTGGACTTCATCTTTTCAAGCCTCCTACAGCAAATTTTTGAGTGTAAACGTATTTTCTGTAACGAGGTTATTTTTATACACTCTTTCCTTCTTATCCCTCACAGCTTAAAAATTTCAACAAATCAAAAAGCCGCACTATGTCTGTGCGGCTTTTCTATATCTGCATCATATTGACAGAACGGGCTTTTTTTGCTTTCCGTAAACCAAACCACCATAAAAATAACATAAACGGAAGCATGTAGTAGACCCAGTTGCTGAGGGCTGTCAGGATAAAGTCATACGACCCATGTAAAAGTGAGGGCAGGACCAACGAAAGGAGAAGCCATTTCATACGTGCTTTATCAGCTGAGAAACGCGCTTTTCCGAGGTAAAACCCCATAATCACTCCAATTAAGGCATGGCATGAAACGGGCAGCAGCGCTCTGACAAACGCATGCTCCACACCATGACCGATTAAATAAAGAATATTTTCGAGTGTCGCAAAACCGAGCGATACACTTGCACCGTATACAATTCCGTCATAATGCTCATCAAAGTGGGCGTGCGGATAAACACTGATCATTAAAATAAACCATTTCAATGATTCCTCCAAAAAGCCAGAAGACAAAAAAGAAACAAAAAAGCTTCCGCCTCCCACATTCTCTTTTTGAAGTACATACTGAATAAACATAGTGGGAAATACAAGAACAACCCCAAGAAAAAATGAGCGAAGCACCATATGTACAGGTTCATTATCATACTGATCTTTTAAATAAAAATAACTTAACAGCGCGATGCCGGGAGCAATTCCTGCAGAGATGATTGCAAACATCAGGCAACCTCTTTCCTTTATATTCCTATGTCTATCCTACCATGTTGTGTATGAATTTACATCTGTCTGACTTTAAAAAAACAAAAAGAGCATACGAATCCTTCATATGCTCTCCTCTTTTCACTGATCTTCTCTTTTTGCAATTTCGTTTGCGATGTGGCCGCCGTGAAATCTTCCGTTTTCAATGAATATTTCATTTGCGTTGTTTCCGGCAGCGATGACCCCGGCAATAAAAACGCCCTCCACATTGGTTTCCATCGTTTCTTCATTAAAAAACGGACGCCCTGATTCCTCATCGATTTTCACACCGATTTTTTTCAAAAATTGATGATCAGGATGATAACCCGTCATGGCAAATACGAAGTCGTTTTTAATGGTAATCAGCTCCTGCTGGCCGGAGCGGAAAACGACTTCATCTTCAGTGATTTTTTCTACACAAGCGCCAAATTCCATTCGGATTGTACCGTTTCTTACTAAGGATTCGAATTCTGGCAGAATCCATGGCTTAATGCTTGAAGAGTATTCATTGCCCCTATATAAAACGGTGACACGCGCTCCTGATTTTACGAGTTCAAGCGCAGCATCTACACTTGAATTTTTCCCGCCGATAACGACGACGTCTTTATCGAAATACGGATGTCCTTCTTTAAAATAATGGAATACCTTCGGCAAATCCTCACCGGGTACGTTCATATAGTTTGGATGATCATAATAGCCTGTGGCAATGATGCAGTATGGCGTTGAATACGTCTCTTTTGACGTTTCGATAACAAATGTATTGTTTTCTGCTTTTGTCACTTTTTGCACCATTTCAAATGCATTCACACGAATCTTTTTCCGCTTCACGACTTCCCTATAGTACGTCAAAGCCTGAATTCTGACAGGCTTTCTGTTTTCGGTAATAAATGCCACGTCACCAATTTCAAGCTTTTCACTTGAGCTGAAAAAGGTTTGATGCGTCGGATAATTGTAAATACTGTTAACGACATTGCCTTTTTCAATGACGAGGGCATCAATGCCAATTTGTTTTAGGTGAATGGCCGCAGATAATCCGCAAGGACCTCCGCCAATAATTATTGCTTTTTCTTCAATCATTTCCGTCAACTCCTGCGATTGGGCATTCAATTCACATTTTTCTATTTCCAAATAAAAAAATCTCCTATTTTATCATAGGAGATTTTTATTTTTTATGCAAATCATCAACTTATATCCAGCCTCTAAAGCGCGAAGCTTCCGCCATTTTACGCACGCCTACCATATAAGCGGCAAGTCTCATGTCGATTCTTCGGTTGTTGGCCATTTCATATATATTGTTGAATGATTTTACCATCATTTTTTCTAATTTCTCTTCTACTTCTTCCTCGCTCCAGTAGAAGCCCTGGTTATTCTGAACCCATTCAAAATAAGAAACCGTTACGCCTCCCGCGCTTGCCAGTACATCAGGAACAAGCAGAATGTCACGGTCTGAAAGAATTTTTGTTCCTTCAAGCGTAGTTGGCCCGTTAGCTGCTTCAACGACGATTTTCGCCTGTATATTATGGGCATTTTCTTCTGTAATTTGGTTTTCAATCGCGGCAGGAACTAAAATATCACAATCCAGTTCCAGCAGCTCTTGGTTCGTAATGGTATCGTTGAAAAGCTTCGTCACTGTGCCAAAACTGTCACGGCGGTCGAGTAAGTAATCAATATCCAGGCCCTCAGGGTCATACAGTCCGCCGTATGCATCGGATATGCCGACAACCTTTGCCCCTGCATCATGCATAAATTTCGCCAGATAGCTTCCGGCGTTTCCGAATCCTTGAACGACGACTCGCGCACCTTCAATATCGATGCCTTTTTTCTTCGCCGCTTCTTTTATGCAGATGGTTACACCTTTTGCTGTCGCTGATTCTCTCCCGTGAGATCCGCCAAGCACAAGCGGTTTGCCTGTAATGAACCCAGGCGAATTAAATTCATCAATTCTTGAATACTCATCCATCATCCAAGCCATGATTTGTGAGTTTGTAAATACATCCGGTGCCGGCACGTCTTTCGTCGGACCGACAATTTGGCTGATAGCTCTGACATAACCCCTGCTTAGACGCTCCAGCTCTCTAAACGACATATCCCTTGGATCACAAACAATTCCGCCTTTACCACCGCCATATGGAAGATCAATGATACCGCATTTTAAACTCATCCAAATGGAAAGTGCCTTCACCTCTTTTTCAGTTACGTTGGGGTGAAAACGTATCCCGCCTTTTGTCGGACCGACGGAGTCATTGTGCTGGGCACGATAACCCGTAAAAATCTTGACTGAACCGTCGTCCATACGAACTGGTATTTTTACCGTTAATAATCTCATCGGCTCTTTTAACAATTCGTATACTTCTTCAGGATATCCCAATTTTTCCAGAGCCTTATGTATTACGGTTTGAGTTGATTTTAAAACATCAAGTTTGTCCTCTTCTGTATGACCGGTGTTTCGATCGGCTGCCATTTGAGTTAACCTCCTAGAATCTTCTGTTTCTCACATGCTCCCTTTCAGAGAATAGTATACACCTTCATATGATCTATGCATAGGATAAACGTTATGTTTTTCCATGTTTTTTAACAAAAAAAACCGCTGTAAAAAACAGCAGTTTTTCTTCCATTCTTATGAAAAATGAGTTTGGATTGTCTCTACAGCATTTCCGTCCATAATGAGCTTACCATACTCTTGTAAGCGATAAATCGTTAATGTTGTTGGATTGCCGTATTCAGCCAGGACCGCCACAACTCCCTCGGCAGTCTGTGATCCCAAGTCTTCTAGGCTTAGAAAGTACTGTCCTTCATAGTGGTAGACAGTCCCTCCCGTGATACCGATCCGCTGTAAGCTTTCAGAAAGCTGAATGATATCTTCAAAGGAATGGAATTGATATATGATGTCCGCGCTTTCGTCAAGCTTGACTTGCATTTCGATGTAATCATCATCATACTCATCTTCTTCTGAATCCGCTTCTTGGTTCTTTGTTACGATCACAACCATCCCTTGTGCTTGGAGAGAATACACTTCCACTGCAATCGGTCCATTCGCTTCAAAGCCGAGCTCTGTATTTGCTTCATTCATCATATCTTTAAATAACTGGTGGACTTTAAATGAGTCCTTCCAGAGGTCTTCTTTTGTTAATCCACGATCAGTCAAATCATCGAGGGTCAAAAAGATTTTAATCTTATTGTAATTCAGACGCTCAAGCCGCATAACGTTCCCTCCTGCCTCTACTTGCACACAAATCATATAACACATTATATGAGATGATGAGTCATAGGTTCTTAATTGTTATCAGTTTACACTGAGTTCACTAGTAAGACAAGCACAATGCAGTTTTTTATAGACACACTCTTTAGAGAAGTCATTCAGGTGCTGCAAGTGTCACGATGTGTGCCTCAGGCTCCGCCCCTAAACGAAGGGGCACTTTTGTTGTGCCGTACCCGTTGCTGATGAGGTATGCAGCATTTTTAACAAAACCGGTTGTACCAAGCTCATAAGGGCCGAATTTTCCAAATCGAATCTGCCCGCCATGGGTATGTCCGCTGAATATCACATCAATACCATCATTTTCATTGATTTGCTGATGGATCTCAGGGTTATGACAAACCAGAACGTTCAACTGGTTCTCGTCAATTTCTTTAATTGCTTCTTCATAATCATCCATCTCCATCCTGATGTCATCCACTCCGGCTATGGTGATGGTATGTCCGTTATAGGTAAAAGGAACCGATTCATTTCGAAGCGTAATAATACGGTACGCCTTAAAAATAGTATACAGTTCACGCTGACTGACCTCATAATCATTGTTTCCCCATACAAACATGACAGGGACTCCCAAACCCGCAAGCCTTCTGACATTTTCCTCAATTCTCGAGCAGGACACCCCGCCTTCAGCTAAATCACCGCCAATTATCACCAGATCCGGCTTATGGCCCTGCGCTTCCTCTAAAAGACCGTGATCAACAACACGTTTGTGAATATCAGATATAAAAAAAATCGTTAGAGGCGGCTTCCCCTTCATTTTTGATAACGTAAATGTATGGTTTTTTAGATGATTGCCTTTTGCCACTGAATACATTTTTGCCGTCATTGCCGCTGCCGCAATCGCTAATGCACCCGCAATTTTCATTGATCGCTTCATAAAAAACTCTCCATTCTTTTAGAACTTATCAATAAGACGGACAATAAAAAAAAGACGTTTCTATCGTTTGAGAAAACGCCCCATTTTATTTACTTTCAAAGTATAGATTAATATCGTATTGGTGCTTCATCAATTGAAAAACAGATTCTCGCGCCTTCCATTTATCAGGCTGCGGCCAGAGATCAGTGCTTTTCTGAATAATTTCACATCTCAGTTTATGGAAATCCCCCTCGGCTTTTTCTTCTTTTTTCTTAAAATAATATGAAGTGCAGTATGCAAAAGCAGTTGCCATCATCCAAAATAAATAAAAGGTATGGCTTAGCATTTCTTGAAGAATGAGCTGAGGCGCCGGGCTTTTGATCATCATTAAAAGACATAATAAGCCCAGGCAAATGAGTGAGGTCCACCGCCACCTGCGACATTGCGCAGCATAGTTTTCGTATTTTTGTTTTCGTTTCACCAACGCCTGTAGCATCTGTTTGGTCGGCGCGTCCGTAAATCGGTCCAGCTGGTTCCATAAGGATTCCATACGCTTCACACCTTGTCCCTTTTCATTGCTACAATATATGAGCCTGCGATCAAAAAGATGCCCGCTAATAAGTCAAAGGGATGTCCAAAATTTGCCCGGTATAAACGTCATTTCCGTTCAAATGATTATAGGCACGGATCTTTTCTTCTCCTGATCTGCTTTTATAATATTTCATGGAAATGCGGTACAGCGTTTCTTTCTTTTGAACGGTGTGCTTCACGATATGTTCCGCCTCGGTTTCTTGAACTGGTTCAGGCTGCTGCGGTATTTGTTCCTGCTCTTTTTGGACTGTTTTTTCTGGGAAAGGGGAAGCAGCCGCGCTTTTTGCTTCCTGTTTGTTTGCTGTCTCCTCTTTTTCCGCTACAGCAGGCTGCTTCTTATCAGTTGTTGCTTCTGTTTGTTTCTCTGTCTTTTTGTTTTCAGATTTTTTTTTTGACTCTTCGCGCAGAACTGTCTCTTGCGTTTCTTTTTTGGCCTCTGGTTTTTGAACCACCTCGTATTTACTCTGGCTGCTGTCTATAAATACATCTTCATAATCATCGGGATTTCCCGGATGGCTTTTCATTAGATAAAATAAGGCGACAAAGACGATAACCGGCACAAATACAAACAGTACCGCGAGAGTGGTAAATAACGGCGTTCTTGTTTTGCCTTGCTTTTTTTTCTTCTCTCTTTGATTTTTTACAGATTGTCTTGTCGGAAGGCTTTCTTCATCCTCTTCGAAAAGGTCGTCCGCCAATGCGGCATTATGGTCTTCATAAAGATTCTGAGCTTTTCTTCTCTCAACTCTAGACATGTTCGTCATGTGTATCCCTCCTAACATGTTCAAAACGAATCTGACAGGCAAACACGGCATCAATAATAAAATGCGCCGTTACCGGAACAAATAAATTACCGGTCCATTCATAAATCAGTCCAAGCAAAAAGCTGATTGCCGTCACCATGATAAATAGCAGCCATTTTGTCAAATACCGAAAATGAAGAACAGCAAAAACAAAACTGGCCGCCCATAAACCAATATGGGTCTGCAGCACTCCCCTAAATAACATTTCTTCAGCGAAAGAAATTAGAAGCGTTAAAAATATAATATGAGGGATTGGCCTTTTACTGAATAATTTTTTATTGATTCCGCCGTCATCATATAAATGAGACGGACACCATTTCATGATTGCCATGTCGGCTAAAACGACAATAACTGCAAGAGAAACACCATACCAAATGATTCTTGTATCTCTAATATGCCAGAGGCTGAAAAAATCACTTATATCCTGAAAAAAGAACAAAACGGCAGCAGCGGACACCATGATGACCAGAAGCTGTGTCATGTATAGCTGCTTCAGTATATCACGGTCAGACAGATGCTGGATCAAATCCCTTTGCTGTTTCAGTTCGGCTCACCTACAGTCTCTAGACTGAATATACGGTGCAATTCCGATCTCCAGCCGTCTAATGGTGCTATTTGGACGCGCTCCTCTTTTTGTTCATACAGCGAGAGATCAAAACCGCAATGTGAACAGCACGGCATGCCTCCTTTATCGGGCTCGTATGTTTCATCAAAATAGGCTAACAACGATTGTCTTAAACAGCCATCGCGATGAAGCAAAGCTGCCACGTGACGCATTTTTTCAAGTTTCAGCTCCATGCGATACGTGATTTCCCGCTTGATCAGATCAATTGATGTTTTCCCCTGCATAAAGAGATGGATGATCATGCGCGACTGCGTCTCTGTGATACCATATTGCATGAATAATTCGCGCAGTTTTCTTTCGTCCCGTTCTTCCGTTTCTTCCAGCACGCGAATAACATTGGCGATTTCTCCATCCGCAAGACTCTCCATTTGGATAATCTGCTCTTGCAATTCGAAATCTCCAGGCGCTCTGAGCAAAATGCTGACACTCGGTTTTCCGTCACGCCCTGCTCTGCCGATTTCCTGCATAAAAGCTTCAGCCGTCTGCGGGAGATAAAAATGTATGACATATTTGATATCTGACTTATCAACACCCATTCCAAACGCATTTGTACAGCAAATGACATCAAGCTGGTTATTGATAAATTGCTGCTGAATTAACATTCTGTCGCCAGAATCCATGCCGCCATGGTAATAATCAACCCTGCTGTTTGTTTTGTTTTTAATTTCCTCCGCTATTTCCTCTGCCCATTTCCTTGTCGGACAATAGACAATTCCCGGACCTTGCAGGTTTTCAACCAGCTGAATGACCCTATCTATTTTTTCGGCAGTATCCGCAGTATTTTCAACTTTGAGTGCAATATTCGGCCGGTTAACCGAGTTAAGATGCCGTTCGGCATGATGCAGTTCAAGCAAATTCATGACATCATGCAGCGTATCCTTCGTCGCCGTAGCCGTCAGAGCAAGCACCGGCGGATGCCCAAGTGTTTTTCTCAGCTGTCCAAGCTTTGAATAATCCGGCCTAAAATCATGTCCCCACTCCGATATGCAATGCGCTTCATCAATAACGAAGAGACTGATCGAAACGCTCTTTAATTTTTCCAAAACATATGACGACTGCAAAGCTTCGGGCGACAGATACAAAAATTTGTACCGATGGATATGCTCTAAAACGAATTGTCTTTCCTGCCTGCCGAGCATACTATTCAAAGCGGCAGCCCGTTTTTCTCCCCGCGCTTTCAGCTGCTGCACCTGATCCTCCATCAAAGAAAGCAAAGGAGAAACGATTAATATCATACCGTCAAGCATGTAACCGGGCAACTGGTAGCAAAGAGACTTCCCTCCCCCTGTCGGAAGCATTGCAATGGTATCCTTTCCGCTGAGAACGCTTCTGATGATGTCCTCCTGTCCTTTTTTAAAGGAATGAAAACCAAAAAACTGATATAACACTTGCTGTAATTTAGTCATACTGTTTCACCTGCTTTGCCAATGCCAGCCTGATTTGAAAGTAGCTGAACCGCTGCTCTAGGCCTTCTCGAATTTGTTTGATCTTGTTTGTCCGCATGCGTTTGGCGAACTCAGCAATTTGGAGCTGATCCTCAGCCGAAATATATTCATCAATCACAAAAGCCGGCTCATGAAGAGAAATTTCGACGATATGGTCTTCAATTGTGGCAGTTTTCAGCTTTCTGATTTCAGCAATTCGCTGAATCGGAATCCCTTGTCTGACCATCTGCCATGTTTTTCTCGTAGACTCAGTCAGCGCATTCTCCAGATGCACATCGGAAAGAAGATCCTTTAGTATAGAATCTTCACATTGCGGCAAGGAATGAATAAAATAATGTACCACAGCCCAAAACAAGACATACACGTACCACTCGTCTTCTTTCAGATTGTCAGCAAGCTGCCTGCTCGTATAACCGATCCTATTATATGAAGTTAATGAGTAGACAAAGATAAGAGCTGCTTTCTCGTCAAGCCTTTGCAAATGATCCTCCAGCATTTCCTGCAAGCCCCTTGCCAGTTTTTCATGATCCTTCTGCATGTGCATGTATCGCTTGACCCAGTGAAGCGTCTTATAATCTTTTGTGACGGGAATATACTGTCTGTTGCTGCGCTGCTTATTTGACAATACCTGTACGAGAAGGGAAAGTCTTTTCCAGAGCACGCTTGCGGCCTGCTGAAAATAAGCGCCGTGGCAATGGGCTGGCCAAGGCCGTTCACTCAGCGCCTGCCTCAACATGCTTTCGCCTCTTATAGTCACTCTGTATGTATCTGTTTCTGACATTGGTTCCAGAAATGACTGCTGTTCAAGCTTGAGAAGTGATCCTGATATGTCGCTTCTTGAACATTGCGGAGCCATTCCAAAATATCTTGCAGTCTGAAATAAGCCGGCATCTTGAATGGTTTGTGACGATCTTTTTCCTTTAAATAGGTGAAAAACGGCACTTCCTGTCCGTTCCCCGTTTATTTTAGAAATGCAATCGAGAACCATAATATCAAAGTAATGTAATGACAACCTATCCACCCACATTCTTCCTGACAAAAATCGTTGGTTTGCTCTTTTTATTTTAACAGATTTTAAACATAAATCGACGATTAAAGTCATCATTAGGGGGGATGTTATGTAGATAACCCCTTATGTGATAAGCATTCTCAATCATTTTTCTGTTGAAATGTGGCATCAACATCATTACAATAAGTAAGAGGAATAGGTGTTAAATTGATTAAATATAAAAGATTGATCCATTTGTTCCACCAAGAACAATCTGGGAGGTTTTATTCATGGCAAAGTACACAATCGTAGACAAAGATACATGCATTGCATGCGGCGCTTGCGGAGCGGCTGCACCAGACATTTACGATTACGATGATGAAGGCATCGCGTTCGTAACGCTTGACGAAAATAAAGGCGTTGTCGAAGTTCCTGAAGTACTGGAAGAAGATATGATTGACGCTTTTGAAGGATGCCCTACTGATTCCATCAAAGTGGCGGATGAGCCATTTGAGGGCGACCCGCTTAAATTTGAATAGAAGTAATCGAAAAAGCTCCCCTGCGGGAGCTTTTTTTATTTAATGAATATGCGCGCTTCTTTGCTGTTCAATCCACGGTTTAAGCTTGATAAAGATGAGTGTGAACACAATCGTAATGACAATGCCTTTTATGAGGTTAAACGGCAGGATACCAGCGACTACTGCTGTTTTCAGCGCACTGTCGGATAATGCCGGGGAGTGTAAAAACCATGTGTAGGCGGGAAGAATCAGAACATAATTCAGAATGCTCATCAGCACCGTCATAGCTGCAGTTCCAATCAGAAGACTCACTGTCAGGCCTTTTGCTGAATTCAGCTTTTTAAATAAGAAAGCAGTCGGCAATATAAAGAGTGTTCCGGCAATGAAATTTGCAATTTGTCCTACAGGCACTCCAGCCATGCTCCCCTGAATGATATATTGAAGAACATTTTTTATCGCTTCAACGGCAATACCCGCTAAAGGTCCGTATATAAGAATCGCAATAATGGCAGGGACATCACTGAAATCAATTTTCAAATAATCAGGAAGCCCCGGAAACGGAAAATTTAACAGCATCAATACAAATGCCATGCTGCTCAGCATGCTGATCACGACTAATTTTTTTACTTTCAAGTTGCTCTCTCCTTTTCGATCACATCTTACTCGAAAAGCGGAAAGGTTCTTTTTCCAGCCAATAAAAAAACCGCTCTATGACAAAGCGGGGTTTCAAAAATTTGGCTTGGTAAAGAAACGTTTGAAAACCTTTTTTCAAAACGCTGCTGAACCTCCATCTTCTCCCATCCAGACTATACTGTCGGCTTCGGAATCACACCGAATCCTGCTGTCAAAAACAGCTCGCGGGCTTAGAGCCAGTTGCTCATCACCGCCGGTAGGGAATTTCACCCTGCCCCGAAGATTGATCATATGAATTTGGTTCCATTATAAACGATAAATGATTGGTTGTATAGATAATTGCTTCAAATTAAATATAACGTTAAAAGTCTCTAAAACTGGTCAATTCCTCACTTTCCTTTTATCCTTTACTGCGTCAATACACATTGACACTCTATTGAGAATATGTTAAATTATCAGATATTTAGTTTGTCAATTTAGGAGGAAATCTTACGATGTTTCGAGTATTGGTCTCAGACAAAATGAGCAACGACGGCTTACAGCCACTTATTGAATCAGACTTTATTGAAATCGTCCAAAAAAACGTAGCAGATGCAGAGGATGAATTACATACCTTTGATGCTCTATTGGTGCGAAGCGCGACAAAAGTAACAGAAGACCTTTTTCAAAAAATGACTTCTTTAAAAATCGTCGGAAGAGCCGGTGTCGGTGTGGATAATATCGATATTGACGAAGCAACGAAACATGGGGTTATTGTTATTAATGCGCCAAACGGAAACACAATTTCCACAGCTGAGCACACATTTGCGATGATCTCATCTTTAATGAGACACATCCCTCAGGCCAATATCTCTGTAAAATCCAGAGAATGGAACCGCACAGCATATGTCGGTTCGGAACTTTACGGCAAAACACTTGGAATTGTAGGATTAGGCAGAATCGGAAGCGAAATTGCACAGCGTGCGAGAGCCTTCGGTATGACCGTGCACGTTTTTGATCCTTTCTTAACAGAAGAAAGAGCGAAAAAAATCGGTGTAAACAGCCGTACGTTCGAAGAAGTCTTGGAAAGCGCAGATATCATCACTGTGCACACGCCGTTAACAAAAGAAACAAAAGGCTTATTAAACAAAGAAACGATTGCAAAAACGAAAAAGGGTGTTCGCTTAATTAACTGTGCACGAGGCGGCATTATCGATGAGGCAGCTCTTCTTGAAGCTTTAGAAAGCGGCCATGTTGCCGGTGCGGCGCTTGACGTTTTTGAAGTTGAACCGCCGGTTGATAATAAGCTCGTTGACCACCCGTTGGTGATTGCCACTCCTCACCTAGGGGCATCGACAAAAGAAGCACAGCTGAATGTTGCAGCGCAAGTATCAGAAGAAGTGCTGCAGTTCGCAAAAGGTCTTCCTGTTATGTCAGCCATTAACCTGCCTGCCATGACAAAGGATGAATTCGCTAAAATTAAGCCGTACCACCAAATTGCAGGGAAAATCGGCAGCCTCGTATCACAATGCATGAAAGAGCCGGTACAGGATGTCGCGATTCAATATGAAGGCACAATTGCTAAACTTGAAACATCGTTTATTACAAAAAGCCTTCTGTCAGGCTTCTTAAAACCACGCGTTGACTCAACAGTTAACGAAGTAAATGCGGGCGGTGTCGCAAAAGAACGCGGCATTAGCTTTAGTGAAAAGATTTCCACTTCTGAATCTGGATACGATAATTGCATTAGCGTAAAAGTAACAGGAGACCGTAGCACCTTTACAGTTACAGCTACGTATATCCCTCATTTCGGAGAACGCATTGTCGAAATCAACGGGTTTAATATCGACTTTTATCCAACAGGCCACCTGGTTTATATCCAGCATCAGGATACGACGGGGGTCATCGGCCGAGTGGGACGTATTCTCGGAGATAACGATATTAATATTGCAACCATGCAGGTTGGCCGTAAAGAAAAAGGCGGAGAAGCCATCATGATGCTTTCTTTTGACAGACATTTAGAAGATAAAATTGTGAAAGAACTAACAGATGTTCCTGATATCGTGTCTGTAAAACTTATTGATCTTCCATAATGAAAAAACTCAAGCTTTGCAGCTTGAGTTTTTTTCTTTTAACGGTTTTCTGTTTATGTATGTTTGTGCAGTACTTCTAACACGCTTCTCAGCTCGGATACTGGTATTTGCCCAGGTGCTGAAGCCTCTTCTCCTGCGCCGAATGTGCAAGCTGATCCAAATATTTCACCGCTCAGCCTGCTAACCAATCCTGTTCCCGCCATAGACATTGTGATCATCGGGCGGTCCGCATATTTTGTTTTCATGGTATATGTTGCATCAAGCAAGGTTAAAAGATCACCTGTATCCTTCGGCATTACAGCTATTTTCGGAATATGCGCTCCTAACTCCTGCATTTTCCGAAGCCGAGAAATGATCTCGTCCTTTGCAGGTGTTTTCTGAAAGTCATGATTAGACATAATCACATGGACACCGTTTTCTCCCGCTAAAGATACTAGCGCTTTCACGTTCGCCTCTCCTGAAAATAGTTCAATATCAATAAAGTCTATGTCTTTTGTGCGGATAGCCGTTTCAAGCAAAGCGATATAGGAACTTACATCCATTTCTTTGCTCCCGCCTTCTTTATGCGATCTGAATGTAAATAGAAACAGCTTGTCTCTCAAAGACTCTCGCAGCTTTGAGATCATCTTTATAACTGCTTCACTGTCGTCTGCTTTTTCAAATCCATCGACTCGCCACTCGACAATATCCGGATCCAGTAATTTTACAGCTTCTGCTTCTTTTAAAATTTGCTTTTCTGTTTTACCCATCAGCGGAACGATGATTTTTGGCATCCCTTCTCCAATGGAAACTCCTTTGATTGTTAGCGTGTTCACTTATCTCAAATCCTTTCAATCCTCACTTGTTCTATTATACACTTACACTTATTTTGTGAAAATTCCTATTATATCAAAAAACAAAAAAGCCCAAAGGCTTTTTCAGTTTAAAGAAATCGGATTGGGGGCAGCGGGTACCGGTATGGGATCTGAAACATCATATTTTCCAATTTTATTTGATCTAGTTTCTGTAAAAGTCACTTCTGTAAATCCAAATTCCTTTGCTGTTAAAAGAAGTCCCTCAAGCATTAAAATACCGGTGATTGAATCCTCGACTGCCGAGTTTTTTGAGAAGTGAATATATAAATGTTTATGTTTTTCTGTTATTGATTTGATATCACCGGCGTGAATAACAGGTTCTGTATCCGGTTTACTGTTTGTTTCCATTTCCTTAAACGCTTCTTTTATTGTTTGAAACGTTTTTTCAGAGGGAACAAGAAAGTCTTGTCCGTCTTCATTGTGATACAAATAGTAAGCTTTGTTCGTCTGTGTGTGAACAGGAATTTCAGTCAAAGTGCCATAGGAGCCAACTTTTGCACCAGCCCCGTTTTGATCGGTTGAAAACTTGACTCTCTCATAAGGGCTCCATTTCATTGTTTCTTTCAGCAATTTTTTTAATAGTTTAGCGTCTTTTAGAGAATCAACATCAATGTTCTCGTTAACTTGTATTCTTAGTTCTTTCTGTTTCTCCGTTACTTTCACTTCATCCATAAAGGATGGAATGGTGACGGCGTGATCAAGATAGCCTGATTGGTCACTGGCAAACAGGACGTCCTGTATGTTTTGGTTTGAATTTGTTTTTTTAATGCTGATGGGTACGATTGTGGACGTATCGGCATCGGCAAACGCTACAGTTATATAATTGCTCTGTTCCTTTTCAGAAACAACAAACGAAGTCTGATCCAGCAACGGTGCTGCTTTTTGACTGTCTGCTGTCTCAGTTTTCGTTATAGCGTTTTCTTTAACCGCTTCTTTTTGAGGCTCTGCCTGATCAAAGAAATGAGGAGAAATAATGAAAGCGATATAAACTGCAGCAGCTGCTGCACATACGGGGCCAATCCATTTTACAGGGGGCTTTTTCTTCCGTTTTACCATCGAAAGCCGCTTGTATATGTCTTGCGGAGAACGATGGTCTTTAACTGCTGGCAGTTGACTTAACAACTCCTTTATCTGTTCTTCGTTCCAATCTGACTTCATCATCCATTAGCTCCTCCCTCAAAAGCTCCATATGTTTCCGAAGTACCTTGAGCCCTCTGTGTTGGGTCGTTTTTACTTTGCTTTCCGAGAAGCGCAGAGCATTGGCTGTTTCCTGTATTGAATATCCCTGTATAAACCGTAAGATAATCACAGCTCTTTGATCGATCGTACATTGATCAAGCGCAGCATAAATTTCCCGGACATTTTCATGTTGAACCGCGAGTTCGTCCGGAAGCAATTGCTGATCTCTGACATCCTGTGTATCCCAATCAAATGTGCCGAGTACACGCTGTCTGATTGTCTGTTGCTTACGGAACCAGTCTATCGCCACATGGCGTGCAATCGACAAAAGCCATGTTTTTTCACTGCTTCTTCCTTCAAACGTATGATATGAATTTAATACACGAATATAAACCTCTTGAAGAAGGTCTTCAGCCTGGCTTTTATCCTTTACCATATAAAATAAAAATTGGTATAAATCTTGATGGTATGTTTTATATAACACTTGAAAGGTTTCTTCCATAGGAAACCCCTCCGTTTCTTTAGTCGTAATAATAGCTTAAAAGTTACATTACAACTATATTACGAGAAACTGGAATTTGGAAGGGAATTTATATTAACATATCCTTAAATTTTATTAAGAAAACACCCGCTTAGGTCAGCGGGTGTTTCTTATGGAACAAGATTCTTCGGCAAATTCAGACTCGACTTTATCATTTTGTCGGAATATAAAACGTAAACGTCGTTCCTTTGTCCATCCGGCTGTGCACTGTAATGGTACCGTTGTGAGCTTCCACAATATTTTTTACAATAGCCAGTCCCAGTCCGGTTCCTGCTCTGCCTCTTGTCCGTGCTTTATCTGCTTTATAGAATCGCTCAAAAATGAATGGCAGATCCTCTTCCGGTATCCCGGAGCCGGAATCTTTAACGTCTATTTTTACTCCATCCTTAACGGTATGAACGGAGATGTACACATTGCCGCCTGATTGAGTATGACGCAGCGCGTTATCAATTAAATTAGTAAACACCTGCTCCATCTTATCTTCATCAAACATCAATTCCTCTTCAGTGAGAGAAATGTCCTGATGCAAAGAAATATTTTTTTCTTTGGCAACGCCGGAAAATTTACGCATGATCTTTTCTATAAATTCATTAAGATTGATTTGTTCATAATGCAATCCAGTATGGCCTGATTCCATTCGGGCTAAATCAAGCAAATCGTTGACAAGGCGGCCCATTCGCAGCGACTCGTCATATATAATTTGAGCAATCTCTTTACGGTCTTCTTCGGAGCTCGCAATGTCATCGACAATGGCTTCACTGTACCCTTGAAGCATGGAGATCGGCGTTCTTAATTCATGGCTGACATTTGCGATAAAGTCCTCGCGCAATTTATCAAGGCGGCGTTCTTCGGTCATATCTCGAAGAACGGCAACCGCGCCTCTGACATGCGATTCCGCATACAGCGGCGACATCAGCAGCACCCATGATCTGCCCTGCAGCGTCATTTCAATCATTTGTTCTTTTTCAGTGCTGACAGCGTTTTGGAACAGTTCTTTTGCTTCTGGCGGAAGATTGTCGCCTTCTTTAATATTCATATTCTGCTCATAATACCAAGCCTGCAGAAAACGTTCAGCCGGCGGGTTTGTCACGAGAATCGTGCCGTCGATATTGATGGTAATCACTCCGTCAGCCATACTGCTTAGTATGTTTGAAAGCTGTTCTTTTTCTTGGTTGAGCGCATTGATATGAAAGTTAAGCTGCCGGCCCATTTGATTAAAGGCGGTTGCCAGCTCACCGATTTCATCTTGGGTTAAAATCGGGATTTTCGTGTCAAACTTGCCCTTTGCCAAATCCTGTGCGCCCTCTCTCATTTTTCGAAGCGGATACGTGACCCTGCTTGATAAAAAGAAAGCAAAAAATGTGGTCAGCACAATCGCAATGCCTGCGGCAAGAAATATATAACGGGTCGTGTGTTTTGTTGTATCTTTGACGGCAAGCAAAGACTGAGATAAAAAGACCATGCCTTTTTTTCCGTCTTTTTCATACGGAACACCCACAATCAGGCGTTCATTATCCGTGTCTCCACCACTCAGGCCCGTTCGCTTACTGACTTTTTTATGGTTGTCCAGAGCCTGATGTAAATCCTTGTCCCGCTGTATTTGTTCAAGCGTGATAGATGAAAGCCGATTTTTATCGTTTGGCGAATACCAGTACTTTTTCTCATCCTGTATAATCGCAATGCTTGTTAAGTTATCAGCAAGCTCCCAAGTGATCGACCTTGCCAGCGCCTGATCCTCGTGTTTTTCTAAGATGACTGCGACTTTATTTGCAAGCTGGGTTAAATCATTTTCGGCTTCTTCCACATGATAATTTTCGATAAATTCGAGTAAAAGAACCGTTAAAATAAATAATACAATCAGGACAAGCGAAAGGATCGTAGCCCATAGCTTGCCTACTACGCTTTTCCAAAACTTCATTCAGCGCCTACCTCGAATTTATAACCGACGCCCCATACAGTGACGATTTTTTTGGCAGCTCCCGGTGATACTTTATTGAGTTTTTCACGTAGACGTTTGACGTGTGTGTCTACTGTACGCAGATCGCCAAAAAATTCATACTGCCACACTTCCTTCAGAAGTTTTTCCCGATCATACACTTTGTCAGGCGTTTTCGCTAAGAAGTAAAGGAGCTCATACTCTTTCGGTGTTAAGCTCACTTCAGTTCCGTCTGCAGTTACCCGATGGGCATCATGATCGATTGACAGATGAGAAAACACCAATACGTTTTTCGTCGGCGTATTCGCATTGAAATAAGAATTTTGAGATGCCCTTCTCAGAAGCGCTTTTACCCGCAGCACAACTTCTCTCGGACTAAACGGTTTGACAATGTAGTCATCTGTTCCCGATTCAAACCCCTGCACCCGGTTTGCTTCTTCTCCTTTTGCGGTCAGCATAATAATTGGAGTAGCTTTTTTTTCGCGAATTTGGCGGCAGACCTCAATTCCGTCTGTGCCAGGCATCATAAGGTCAAGCAAAATTAAGTCATAATTGGTTTCGAGGCCTTTGGCAATAGCTTCATCACCATTTTCCGCTTCTTCAATCACATAATTTTCACGTTCAAGATACATTTTTAAAAGGCGGCGAATTCTGGCTTCGTCATCAACTACTAATATTTTGGTTTCATTGGTTTGGTCCATCGTTTTCCCCCTGCTTTCCTTCTGTTACTTTCATTTTATCAAATCGTGAGAAAGTTTGAGAACTGTATCGCTTTGTTATCGACTATGCATAAGAATGAAGTCCGGCTAGCACAAGATTTACGAATATTAAATTGAACATAATGATGGCAAAACCAATGACGGCCAGCCATGCTGATTTCTCTCCGTGCCATCCTCTTGACAGCCTTAAATGCAAATATGCGGCGTAAAATAAAAACGTGATCAGCGCCCATACTTCCTTCGGGTCCCAGCCCCAAAATCTCGTCCAAGCAAGCTGAGCCCAAATCATGGCAAAGATCAGTGCGCCGAGTGTAAAAATCGGAAAACCGATGGAAACGGCCCTGTAGCCAACCTCATCCACCAGATCAAGATTCACGTTTTTCACCAGAGGATGTAAACAGGCACTGATTCTTTTTCTGATGATCAGGCGAAGCGCCCCATACAAAAGGAGTCCAGCTCCAAACGACCAAATCACCGTGTTTACCTTTCTGCCTGAGAAAAGGGCCGGAAGCTCTGCAATAGGCTGCATTTTCCCCTCGGTGATAAGCTCACCCTCATGCGGACCTACAAGTGCGGGCATTTCATAGACCATCACGCTTTTTTCCTTATTCTTATCCACCCAGTTAAACTCAGCTTCATAGCCGGCAAAACGAAACACAGATGTTATCACAATAAAGGCAACTGCCGTCACCATAATAAACATGATAGCTTCAAGCCAAAAGGTTTTTTTACTTGGTTTTGTCTGGTCAACATGCTTCAAAAGAAAAATGACACCTGCGACAAAACTGATGGCGAGTATCGCTTGCCCCAGCGCGGCCGTAGTTACGTGGATATACAGCCAATTGCTCTGCAATGACGGAATTAAAGGCGAAATGTCCGTCGGAAACATGCTGGCGTAAGCAATCAGCAATAAAGCAATCGATAGTGTAAACAGACCTAATGAAGGCAATTGATAGATAAAATAAAGGATAATAAACGCAAGCACAAGCATCATGCCAAAGGCCGTTGTAAATTCAAACATATTGCTGACAGGCGCATGGCCGCTGGCAGCCCACCTTGTCATAAAATAGCCCAGGTGGCAGAGAAAACCGATAATCGAAAGGGTAATCCCGATCGTCGCCCACCGGTTTGCCCTGTCTTTTTTATTTTTCCTTCCGCGTATGGCCCCGCCGAAAATTGGGACCGCGATTAAATACACGAGAAAGGCTGCATAAAGAAAATTTCCGCTCAGCTCCGCCATGACACCACTCCCTTTTCGCCTATTTCTGTGTTTTCATTAATTCTTTTTGGTCTGCTGGTTCAGTCAGCCCCGTTTCGGCTAAAACAAATGTTAAATCCTGCTTCAGTCCGTACCAGTTTTTATTGGTATGGCCGGCAACCATGACTGCACCATCCTGTGTATGCAGCCAGATTCTGCGGTGCTGCCAGTACATGCCTTGAATGACGCCAATCATAAAAATGGCTCCGCCGATGGCAAGCACCCAAAGCGTCAGATCTTTTCTGACTGTCAGACCGGTTATGTTCTTCGTTTCGACATGGTCAAATTTTAACTTATACTTATTGCTGCCCGACCCTTCAATTGTTTCTTGAATGGCCACAAAGCTTTTTTCGCCTTTTGGCTTATCCGGCGTTATGATATTAAAAACAAAAGCCGGATTGTTTGGGATTTTTGTTTTTGTGCTCGGCTCTCCATCCTGATTAAAATAGAAGTCAGGAAGGTAGCTGGCGACCTCAACTTTGTAACCGTTGCCAAGATCATAAACCGAATCTGGATCCAATAGGTTGATCTTTAAGCTCCCAAAGGATTTTTTTGATTTTTTGTCAATCAGCTGAAACACCATCTGATCGAGCTGATTCTCTTTATAATCCACCTGATAAACAGAAAACGAATCAAAGCGCAGCGGCTGATTCACACGAATATCTTCTTCTTTTACTTTTTTCAGCTTCGGCTTCTCTCCATAGACAATTTTGCCTTCCCGTTTATAGAGAACTGCGTCTGTTTGAAAGTTTTTGGCGACCTTTCCGCTTCCGACTCTGTCAATGGCATCAGCGAACACCTTTTTTTCTGTCTCGCTGTTATAAGTCTCTACGCTGAATTGATTGTTTTTCAAATAATATCTTCCGTCTGTGCCTGGAATTGCCGCAGTTTCGCCTTCTCTGACCCAGAGCGTTTCATCGATGTACATGCCCGGCACAAATCTCAGCATTGCGCCAATCAGGAAAATGATTAATCCTATGTGATTAACATACGGACCCCAGCGGGAAAAACGTCCTTTTTCCGCCAGAATGCTGCCCTCTTTTTCTCTGATTCTATAACGCTTTTTCTTTAAGAGAGTGACAATCTTTTCTTTTTCTTCCTTGTTGAGCTCGGTCTCCGTTCTACTGAACAGCCTTTGCCTTTTTAAGAAAACAGGGCTTCTCCTGACACCCTGATTTTTCAATGCTCTGTACAGGGGAATCACGCGGTCAAGGCTGCAGATGACAAGAGAAATGCCGATAGAGGCAATCAGCAGCAAATACCACCAAGATCCATATAAATGATGGAGACCGAGTAAATAATAAAGCTGGCCGAACGTGCCGTATTGTTCTTTATAATATGTATCAGCCTGAGCGCCGGGGGGCAAATAGGCTTCTTGAGGAAAAATAGTCCCGAATGCTGATGCTGCAAGGGTTATGACGATAAGCCATATTCCGACCTTAACCGAAGAAAAGAAGTTCCATATTTTATCAATGATCGTTTTGTTATAGGTTTGTGAGCGTCTAGCACTTCCATCGTATCTCATATCGGCAAGCGGGGGCTGTGTTTCCTGAAGCGCCCTGCCACATGATTCACATAAAACGGTTCCGACCGGGTTGATATGTCCGCATTCACATTTTACCTGTTTCATCCCGAGGTCGCTCCGGGTTTTATCAGATTCATATAGTCATGGATCATGCTTTCTGTCATAGTGCCGGTCACCACCTTGACAACTTTTCCTTCCGGATTGATTAAAAAGGTTGTCGGAAGCGGGGATACGCCATAGGCATCAAGCACCTGACGATCTGTATCCAGGACAACCGGAAAATTCACTCCGTAGGATTTCATAAAATTATGTACTGCTATCTTTGACTCCCCAACATTTACCGCGACAATTTCAACGCCTTGGTCTTGAAAATATTTGTATTGGTTCGCCATATAAGGAAATTCTTTTTTGCACGGCTCACACCAGGTGCCCCAGAAATTCAAAAAAACACCTTTTCCTTTTAAGTCACTCAGTTCAATACGTTCCTCATTCGTATCTTCAAGGACAAAATTCGGTGCCTCGGACCCTTCAGATATGCTCTCTTTGTCGGCAAATACAGCATTGTATATTGTATAGGCCAGCGCGCAAATCAAAATGAGAAGGATGCCGGTCCGAATGAATAAACGCCTTTTTTTCTTCATTGTCCACTGCCCCCTTCCCCTATTGCAGATCCATTCAATTATATCATTGCACATTCATTTCACATTTCTAACTTTTTGAAGGTTATGTGAAACTTAGAAAGCGTTTTTACCGTGTTCCGCTAGCGCTCTGAGTCTTTTGACTTCATGCGGCGTGAGCTCTCTTGCGTCTCCCGTATTTAAGCCTCTCAGATTTAAAAATGCGTATTCTTCCCGCTTCAGCTTGATTACTTCATGTCCAATCGCTTCAAACATGCGGCGCACTTGCCTGTTCCGTCCCTCATGGATGGTCAGCTGTATAATGCTTGTTTGTTTTCTCTTATCCAATGAAAGCAGCTTCGCTTTGGCAGGGGCTGTTTTGCCTTCCTCCAGCATAATGCCGCGCTCCAGCTTTCTGATCAACTCTTTAGACGGTATGCCTTTTACCTTTGCTACATATGTTTTGTTTATTTCATATTTAGGATGCATCAGCTTGTTGGCAAACTCGCCGTCATTGGTTAAAAGCAAAAGACCGCTAGTATCGTAATCCAGACGTCCGACCGGATAAATGCGCTGCGGCACTTCTCTTAAAAAGTCAGTCACGACTTTGCGCCCTTTGTCATCTTCCGCTGCGGAAATCACGCCTCTTGGTTTATATAGAAGAAAATAAACAGGCTCTTCACGTTCCACCTTCAAACCGTTTACTTCAATCTGATCAGAACCGGTTACTTTAACACCAAGCTCTGTTATTACTTTGCCGTTCACCTTTACTTTTCCTTCTTTAATCAGCTCTTCTGCCTTTCTGCGCGATGCAACTCCGGCGTGAGCAATTACTTTTTGCAGTCTTTCCATGTCTTTCACCTCAAGTATTATCTTACTTTTTTCAACCTAAACAAACAAGCTTTTTCAGATTTCGCATGCTTTATCTAAAAAAACGCCATTTTCAGGCGCTCCCAAATAATAACGTAACGATGATGATAGATGCAACTACACCGATTAAATCAGCAAGAAGTCCTACCTTTAACGCATCACCCATTTTTTTTATGCCGACCGCTCCGAAATACACAGTCAGCACATAAAGTGTTGTATCCGTTGACCCCTGCATCACCGATGCCAGCCTGCCAATAAAGGAGTCCGGTCCATAAACTGCAATTAAATCGGTCGTCATTCCCAGAGCAGCCGTCCCGGAGATCGGACGGATCAGCGCAAGCGGAACCACCTCAGCCGGTATGCCGATGGCGGAAAAGGCCGGCTTTAAAAGATCCATAAAAAAGTCCAGCGCGCCTGATGATCTGAAAACGGTAATTGCAACAAGCATCCCGACTAAGTAAGGGATAATCGAAAATGCGATCTCAATTCCTTCTTTTCCGCCTTCAACAAAGGATTCATATGTCGGCACCTTTTTGATTGTTCCATAAAGAAGAATGCCGGCAATAATGATAGGGATCATGGCTAAAGACAGCCAGTTGATAATTTCCATCGGCTTACCTCCCCTTCTTTTTACGGCGGTAATAAAAATACCGGTCAATAATAATGGCGCCGATTCCAGAAATGAGTGTCGCCAAAATGCTCGGTCCGACGATATCTGTCGGCGTTTTGGAGGAATAGGCCATTCTCACGGCGATAACCGTTGTCGGGATGAGAGTAATGCAGGAAGTATTAACAGCCAAAAAAGTGATCATGGAACGGCTCGCTTCCGAACGATTTCCATTCAGCTTTTTCATTTGCTCCATTGCTTTAATGCCAAGAGGTGTGGCCGCATTCCCCAGGCCGAAGAAATTCGCCATGAGATTTGATAAAATGTAGCCCATTGCGGGATGATCCGGCGGTATGTCAGGGAACAGCTTAGAAATAAAAGGTCTGCACATACGGCTGAAAATATCCAGCAATCCTGACTGTTCAGCTATTTTCATTAAACCCAGCCAAAAAACAAGCACGCTCATAAGTCCAAATGAGATTGTGACAGCTTCTTTGGCTCCTTTAAACACCGCCTCATTTACATCCTGCAGCGTTCCATTGCACATCGCAAATACGAGCCCGATCACAGTTAAGCTGACCCAGATTATATTGACCATTTTGCCCCGCCAGCCGCATTCAGAAAAATTGATTTAAATGTTTCAAAAAACTTTTTTTTCGGTTTTTGATTTCGTTCGTTTTCGTAATAGATCGGCACTTTTGCGATGGTTTCATCGTTGAACATGACTTTCATATGTCCTACAATATCCGGAATTTTTGAAGCATCTTTTTCCCAGGCTTTTTTCGGTTTGAGCAGCGTAGTGTTAATTTTGACATCTTCTTTTTCTTCTTCGGTAAGCAAATAGGTGATGTCTCGTTTGATGAAAGCTTTGGACTCATAAAATGTACCTTTGAGCTTCGGAATGTCTCCTTTTTTTGCGATTAAATATGTTTGATAATGCTCAAATACATAGTTAAACATATTCATATGATCATCCCAATCGTCAGGGTCATTAATGGTCACGGCTATCAGATCAACGCCGTCCTTTGAAGCGGTTGAAACCAGTGTGCGTTTTGCAAGCTTGGTATAGCCTGTTTTCCCCCCTGTACTGTATGGATACAGCATCGTCAGCAATTTATTTTTGTTTTTCCACACGCTTTCCATTGTTTCTGCTTTGTATACTTTTGTGCCGGAGATGGTTTGATAGTCTTTGAGCTTCATGGCGTATTTCGTTAAAATGGCCATGTCATAAGCTGATGAGTAGTGATTTTCATGGTCGTCCAATCCGTGCGGGTTTTGAAAACGGGTATTCTCCATACCGATTTGCTCTGCTTTTTGGTTCATCATATAGACAAATCCATCGAGGCTTCCCCCGACATACTCAGCGATCGCAACAGCAGCATCGTTCCCGGATCTCAGCATCAGGCCATACACAAGATCCTTTAATTTTACTTTTTGCCCTTCGGTTAAATAAATGGCCGAGCCCTCTGTTCTGACCGCATTTGCAGACACAGTCACGGTTTCTTCCATTTTTCCTGATTCAATGGCGAGAACAGCGGTCATGATCTTTGTAATACTGGCGATTCGCCTTTTTTCATGCTCGTCCTTGGCAAATAACACTCTTCCTGATGTGCCGTCAATGACAATCGCGCTCTTCGCACTGACATTTATAGCTGCATGGGCTGTGTTCACATTTACATTTGCAAATAGAAAAGAAATAATGACTATTAATACAGCTTTTTTAAAAATGCGCATGTTTGTTCACGTCCTTGTGGTGGTTTGTACAAGTTTATGCGCATGTCCATCAGTTATGAATAACAATTGTGTCTAGGCCTGCAAACACAAAAAAACTCTCCCGTAAAAGGAGAGTAAGTGTTATCTGATTGATGCCATGCTAGATCCGGACGCTTCGTAATGAGCCAGTTCTTCCCTCATCTTCAGAAACGCTGCGCTCAGCGGCAATAATAATTGCTCCAGAGACTGCGGAACAGCATGGTAGAACTCAATTGCGCTGACTCCGGTATATGACGCCCGGCTGTTTTCACACCAGGTGTCTTTCTTTGGCATAAAGAACTCTTCAATGCATTGATGATACACATTGTAAAGTGTTTTTTCCGCTCTGGTTTCCTGAAAAGGCTCTTGTATAAGGAGGCGGCGGCATGCTTCAGCGCCTCCTTCACAAAATACTGTCATTCTTCTCAGCGTGCTCAGCACATCACAGCAGTATGCCTCTTCAACAGGCAATTCAGCCTGCATAGACGCCAGCGTGGTTTGATTTAAATAATCATTAACGGTATTGACAACCATTGATAAGAATTCGCCTGTTTTTTGAGTCTGCACTCGCACAATCGAATGTCCCATTTCGTTTGGTATCTTCCCCTCATGTCTTTGTCTCTCACATTTTGCTTCTTTCATGATAGCTACTTCTTCCTTATATCTTATGTTGATGAAAAAGCGCGATTCATTATTTCTCTATTTTATATCTTCAAAGGTTTGGTTAAAGTTTTCAAAGAATAAATCCGCTTCTTCTTGAAGAACGTCATCTTCCGCATTTTCAGGCAGCGGCGGAAGCTCGTCCAGCGTTTTTAAGCCGAATTGCTCAAGAAAAGTCGGCGTCGTGCCGTATAAAATGGCCCGTCCCGGACCGTCAGCGCGCCCGACTTCACACAGCAGCGCCTTGGCGACAAGGCTGTGTAAAATTCTTTCTGATTTCACACCTCTGATATCTTCAATTTCCGCTCTTGTGATCGGCTGTTTATATGAAACAATCGCCAGCACCTCCAAAGATGCTTGGGAAAGGCCTTTCGACGGTACTTCGATCAGTTTTTTCAAGTACGGCGCAAAGTCCTTTTTGGTGGAAAGCATGTACGTATCTGCATATTCAATAAGTTCAATGCCTCTTGTATCATGTCGGTATTCGTCTGCCACATCCGCCATAATGGTGTTCAGTTCAGGCTCTTCTATTTCAAGCACTGTTAACAGCTGTTTTTTGGTCAGTCCTTCATCGCCTGCCGCATATAGAAGGGCTTCCACTATAGCTTTCCAATTCACGATATCAAGCCCCATGAATGGATTCACTCCCCATAATGTAAATATCTGAAAAATTCCGCTCCTGCTCAATCAAAATCAGCTGATTTTTCATCAGTTCTAAAACTGCCAGGAAAGTGACAACTAAATGTTCTTTTTGCTCATATGAAAAAAGATCCATAAAGTTAATTCTTTTCCCTTTTGATTTCAGGCTGTGGACGATTTCATTCATTCTGTCTTCGATTGGTATTTCCTGTCTTGTAATTGTTGTTTCCATCGGCCTTGTTATTTTTTTTCGCTTCAGCACTTTTTGAAAAGCGCCAATCATATCGTATACCGTGACTGACAGCTTTTGCTCCGATTGTTTCACTTCTTTTGCATATTCGCTCAAATCACTCGGCGGTTTCGTAAATGATTTTTGTCTTTCTTCTTCCCGTTCCTTTAATTCCTTCGCCGCGTCTTTATATTTTCTATACTCAATCAGCTTTTCAATCAGTTCCTCCCGTGGATCTTCTTCCTCAAGAAATTCATCCTCAAACAGCTCTTCCTCTTGCTTCGGGAGCAGCATTCTGCTTTTAATACTGAGCAGTGTTGCAGCCATCACCAAATACTCGCTGGCGATATCAAGCTCAAGCACACGCATCGTATGTACATATAATAAATATTGTTCAGTAATCTTCGCCACGGGTATATCATATATGTCAATTTCAAGACGATTGATTAAATGAAGCAGCAGGTCCAATGGGCCTTCAAACGTATCAATTTTCACTTGATATTCTTCCATCATCTCACCATTTTCAAGTATCGCTCTCATTGCCGGATAAACTGGCTACCCTTTAGTATAAGCCACCAAAAAGCTCTCGTCCAATACTATTTCATTTCCTGTATTTCAAGAGAATTTGTGCTGAATATTCAAAATAACAAGATATCCGCCTACACCAAAAAGGGCAGGTGTACATAGGATGCTCGCGTAGACCATAACAAAGGAGGCTGAATGTTCATGGGAGAAAAGTGCTTCAGCGGCAGTTTTGCTTTAATTGTCGTTTTGTTTATTCTGTTAATTATCGTAGGTGCTGCTTGGATTTGCTAGAACTAAAAAAGAGCGGGTCCAATGCGCTGTTTTTTCCTTTCATCTGTCCTGTGTTACACTAAAGGCGGATTAAAAGGAGGAAGCATCTTGTACCCGAAAGCTTATATCGATTATCTCGTTGAATTTCACGCAACACGAGATTATTTTGAATGCCATGAAATACTAGAAGAATATTGGAAGGAAGATCCTCCGAACAAACGGAAAATACATTGGGTCGGCTTTATCCAGCTTGCTGTTGCTTTGTATCATCATAGAAGACAGAATACAGCCGGGGCCAAAAAATTGCTGGCAAACAGCATACGGATTCTTCAAGCGGAAAAACAAGCGGTGGAAGATTTGGGGCTTGATCATACCCGTTTACTGGAGCTTATGCAGTCGGTTTACGAACAAATTGAACTGGGATCTTCCTATAAAAGCATCATGCTGCCAATTAAAGATGAGAGGCTGGAGGAAGCATGCCGCATTGAATGCAAGCGAAAAGCTTACAGATGGGGGCAGCCCAGCACACTCACCGATAGATTTCTTATTCATAAACATCGTTTGCGGGATCGGACTGATGTCATCCGTGAACGCGAGAAAGAAATTGAGCGACGAAAAAAAAGCAGAGGCTGATAACAGCCTCTGCTTAATTATTGTATGAAATGTCTTGATCCTGCTGACCTTGACAGCGTTCGAAAAAGCTCTGCGTTAATTCATTCGGAACCAGTACCTGCGTTTTGAATAAATGCTTTAAAGCATCCATCATCTGTTTTCCGATTCCTTGATGGCGATGAGAAGGATTCACACTGATATGCCGGATTTCAACCTCGGAATCCTTTTTTTCAACTCCGATTGCTCCGACGATATCCTCGTCCTCTTTCCACAGAAAGAGCTGGCGGTCTGTATCCGTTTCGTAGTCCTTAATTGTCTGCTGAAGCTGCTTAAGATCTTTTTCATTCGGCATAAATGAAAGAAGTCCCATCGCAATCTTTTCAAACGATTTTTTATAACGAATTAACATAAAAACCCCTCTATATCCTAATGTCCAGTTCTATCAAACGGAAAAGTATAGGTGATCCGTTTTCTCACATTATATCATTTTCGCCATATTTTTAAACTGTTTTCAGCAAATTATTCAAATGAACGGTTTAAATTTGCCATTTCTATGGCAGAAACAGCACAATCTACACCCTTGTTGCCCGCTTTTGTTCCAGCCCGTTCAATGGCCTGCTCAATGTTTTCCGTAGTGACAATTCCAAAGATCACTGGTACGCCTGTTGTGTTCGCTGCTTGCGCGATGCCTTTTGCAGCTTCGTTGCAGACATAATCATAATGAGTCGTTGCGCCTCTGATGACAGTGCCGAGTGTAATAATGGCGTCATATTTTTTTGTTTCCGCCATTTTTTTAGCAGCGAAAGGAATTTCAAATGCGCCCGGAACCCAAGCCACATCAATATCGTTTGTATCCACGCCGTGTCTGAGCAATGCATCTTCTGCCCCGCTCAGCAGCTTACTTGTAATAAAATCATTAAATCTACCTACGACGATTCCGATTTTAAGACCTGTACCAACTAAATTTCCTTGTATGATATTCATATGATTCCCATCCTTTTTTGTGATTTTTGTTATTAGAAATGAAGTAAATGACCTAGTTTGTTCATCTTTGTTTGCAAATATTTTTTGTTATGCTCTTTGGCCTCCATTTGAAGCGGCACTCTTTCTGTAATGCTGAGTCCATAGCCTTCAAGTCCGGCAATTTTCCGCGGATTATTCGTCAAAAGCTTCATATTCCGCACGCCGAGATCGCGTAAAATTTGAGCACCAATGCCGTAATTGCGCAAATCAGGCAAAAAGCCGAGCGCCTCATTAGCTTCTACAGTGTCATATCCTTCTTCCTGAAGCTTATAGGCTTTTAACTTATTGATCAGACCGATGCCCCGGCCTTCTTGGCGGAGATACAAAAGCACTCCCCGGCCTTCTGCGGCAATTTGCGTCAGCGCGGCGTGAAGCTGCGGGCCGCAGTCACAGCGATGAGACCCAAACACATCACCTGTGAGACACTCTGAATGAACCCGGACCAATACTGGTTCTTCACTAAACGGCACATCTCCCATCACAAATGCGACATGCTCTTTTCCGTCGATCTCATTTGTGTATCCGTACACTTTAAATGTGCCAAAATCAGTCGGCAAGGTAATATCGACTTCCCGCTCTACAAGTGTTGTCAAGTTGTAGCGGTACTCAATTAAATCTTTAATGGTGATCATTTTTAATTGATGCTTTTTCGCAATTTCTATCAGCTCGGGTACTCTTGCCATCGTTCCGTCTTCATTCATAATTTCGCAAATGACGCCTGCTCCCTGAGAACCGCAAGCTTCAGCAAGATCGACTGCCGCTTCTGTATGGCCCGCTCTTTTCAGAACACCTCCCTTTTTCGCAATCAGGGGAAAAATGTGCCCCGGACGCTGAAAATCTGCCGGCACTGAACTGCTGTCCAGCAAAGCTTTGACAGTAAATGATCTTTCCTGTGCGCTGATTCCCGTTTTTGTCTTACGGTGGTCAATGCTTACTGTAAAAGCAGTGTGGTGGGAATCTGTATTGTGCTCAACCATAGGATGAAGATCGAGCCTGTCAGCGATTTCCTCACTGAGAGGCGTGCAAATCAGCCCTCTTCCGTGCGTCGCCATAAAGTTAATCACTTCAGGAGTCGCATGCTCCGCAAGAGCCACAAAGTCTCCTTCATTTTCTCTGTCTTCATCATCAACAACAATGATGACTTCGCCTTTTTTTAAAGCGTCTAATGCCTCTTCTATCGGATGAAACATGCTAATCTTCCTCTCTAAAAGCCGTTTTCGCTTAAGAAGGCTTTTGTTATGGTTTGTTGGTTCTTATTGTCATTGGCTTTATGCAAAAATCGATACATATATTTTCCGATCATATCGCATTCGATATTCACTTTGGAGCCGATCGTTTTTTCGGAAAAAATCGTTTCGCTGATGGTGTGCGGTATTAAAGAAATAGTCACCGTATCATCTGTCAGCCCGAAAATGGTTAAGCTCACGCCGTCAACTGTAATAGATCCCTTTAGAACCAACGTTTTTGTTAATGACGGATCCATTTTCAAATCATAGTAAACTGCGTTGCTTTTTTCTTCAATACGTGTGATTTCTGCGGTACCGTCAACATGTCCTGAAACAAAATGGCCTCCGAATCGCCCGTTTGCCGCCATCGCTCTTTCCAAATTCACTTTGCTGCCTTTTGATAAATCGTTCAGCGACGTTGCTTTGACTGTTTCAGGCATGACATCAACTGTGAATTGGCTTTTCGTGAAATCAGTAACAGTCAGACAAATGCCATTCACTGCAATGCTGTCGCCCAAGTGAACATCCTCTAATATTTTTGAGCATTTAATTGTTAAGGCCATAGAAGAGCCTGCTTTTTTCATGGATTCGATTGTGCCTGTTTCTTCTATAATTCCTGTAAACATGGTCACCATCCTACTCGTTTTTCGGTTTTGCCGTCAGTTTGATATCACGGCCAATTTGGGTTATATCTGTGAATTGTAATAAGGGGACATCTTTCATTGATTGAAAACCTTCACCGGAGATTAAGCTGGGAGCAAGCGTTCCTCCGATTAATTTAGGGGCAAAATAGAAGATGATTTCTTGAAAACAGCCTGCTTTGACGAAGCTTCCGTGAACAGCTGACCCGCCTTCCACATACACCGACATGATGCCTTCTTCTGCAAGGATTTTCAGCACATCGGGAATTTGTATACGATCTGTTTCCAGAGTAAATATTTTCACTCCACAAGCGGAAAACCGTTTTTTCTTGTCGTCATCAGCATGTGTTGTTGTGAAAATCCAAGTCGGCGCTGCCTGATCGCAAATCACATTGGCGTCATCGGGAATCGAAAGTTCGTTATCAAGTATCACCCTGACCGGCTGTTTTGAAACATCCGGCAGCCTGCAGGTTAAGCTTGGATTGTCAGCTTTCACAGTGCCTGCTCCGACCAAAATGCTTTGATGTGATTTCCTGTATTGCTGAGCATCCTGTCTTGCAGCTTCTGATGTGATCCATTTGCTGTCACCCGTACTGGTCGCTGTCTTTCCGTCTAGGCTTGCGGCAGCTTTTAATGTAACGTAAGGGAGGCCTGTCCTCATAAAATGCAGAAATTTTTCATTCAGCTGTTCCGCCTGATCTGCCAGAATGCCTTCCTTTACTTCGATGCCGGCTTCTTCTATCATGCTGATTCCCCGTCCGGCCACAAGCGGATTAGGATCTCTCATTGCGACAAATACTCTCTTTATCCCGGACTTGATAATCAGTTCGGCACAAGGCGGTGTTTTTCCGTAATGGCTGCATGGTTCAAGGGTGACATAAATATCAGCGCCTTTTGCATGTGCGCCTGCCATATGGATAGCATGGACTTCCGCGTGAGCTTCGCCGTATTTTAAATGGGCGCCCATCCCGACAATCTGTCCGTCTTTCACCACAACAGCGCCCACGAGCGGATTCGATTCGGTCTGTCCTTCACCCTGCTTCGCTAGATCTAACGCCAGTTTCATATAAAACTCTTCCATCTGTTTCCCTCCCTTCTTTATTCATTTACCGTCAAAAAAGCCCCGAATTTAAGAAAAATTCGGGGCTTTAGGTATTTTACGCAATAGGAAATAACACTATGCATGTTGATACATTTCGCATAGCGGTTCTTCATCCTTCTCCCATCCAGACTTTCACTGTCGGCTTCAGCTTAAACTGAATCCACCGTGTACATATGCACACGGGTCACGGGCTCTAAAGCGCATGTCGCTTTACTACCGCCGGTCGGGATTTCCACCCTGCCCCGAAGGATACAATCTTTATTCATTTGTCCTTAATGGCTATTATAGCGGTCCTTTCTTAAGTACGCAATGAAATAAACTTACAATTTGAGAAATCGAAAAAACACCCATCGTGTTTTTTTTAGTTAATCATTTATTTTTGCAACCTTGATTAAACCGTCGATCCGCTTTGATTTGCTGAAGTACGCCTTGATCTTATCGCCTTCTTTTATATCAGACAAATCTTGATTTAATTTTTTTCCGTTAAAGATGATCTTCGTGCCGTTATCTGCTTCTCCATGATATTCTGTTCCGTCAATTTTTGTCACTTTATATTCTTGGATTGTATACTCTTCTTCTTCGGAGGACAAGGTTTGTCCAATCGCTGTCGGAACGTCCTTCAGTTCCACACCATTTATGTACATATAACCCCCTGCAAGTAAAAGCAGAAGTACTAACAGAATGGTAATCTTGGTTTTTATTCTTCCCATTTTTAAAAACCTCCAGCCAATATGAATCTATTCATTCATATGAGTTATTCCTTTTTTTCATGAATAAAAAACCGTAAATTCTCGTAAATTATTAATATAACGATGCATAACGGGAATATGTTTCACATTTCTTCAAAAATTTCTTTTCTATAGATATACGAATTTATGTTCTGGTTTTAGGGGATGCATGAGAAAAAGAATAAAAAAGCAGTTCCTTTTCAGGAAACTGCTTATACTTAGTTGGTTTTACGAATGTCGCTAAATGGGAAGAAAACAAACTTTGACGTACCCGCAATTTGTTTTTTCGTAAAGAGTCCAAGCCCGTTTCGGCTGTCCATTGAATTTCGGCGGTTATCCCCCATAACAAAATACTTGTTATCAGGCACTTTGATTGGGCCGAAATCATCAGTTAGATGGTTAAAACCTTTATTTTTGGCTTGCTTTTTATTTGCCTTCAAATAAGGCTCAGCCACTTTTTTCTCATTGATATAAAGCTGGTCGTTTTTCATTTCGACTGTGTCTCCGGGCAGGCCGATCAGCCGCTTGACATAGTGGACATCATCCCCGTTTAGCACGATGATATCCCCTCTCTTAAACTCGCCTATGTACTTAACTGTCATATTGACAAATACCCTTTCATGGTCATGAAGGGTAGGCTCCATGGACTCACCATCAACGACATACGGCGCAAAAATAAAATTGCGGATGAGTAATGCCAGAACAACTGCGATAATAATCGCTTTGGCCCATTCAAATATTGATTTTTTCCTAGAAACGTTTTCCGATTTCAACTGATTTCCTCCAATAAACAACGGTCTTCAATTTATGTTATCACGAATCGATAAGAAATCCCATTAGGACCATTGAAGCGAATTTTCACATCTATTCATTCTCCTGCCAAAATCAATTTGTTCCCATTTCCTAATGAAATCGGAAGAAGAATCAATCAGCCTCCAAAGAACAAATCCAATATATTGCCGGCAGTTGAAGTTTCTTTATTGTAAAACTCCGAATATCCACATTTCTTGCAGTAGACGACGAGAAAACGGTTATGCTGCACATCAAACAACTTTGACAATCCGGTTCCGGTTGTGGCAATTTCTTTTTGGCCAGCTTCAGTGCTTCCGCATTTTATACAGCCCTTGTTGTTCATCAAACGTAGCCCCTTTTCAAAAAAATAACATTGATATTATTTCATTTTACTACAAGTGCCTTTTGGGATGAAACATGTCAACTTTAAAATTTGTTTAAATTTTTCCCATGGGTGGTATCTGACGACAAGGAATGCTCTGCCTATTTGAGCGTATCAAAATCAGTGTTTTGGTGATGAACACAGTTATGATTTACAATCAATCGAAACATAGCTATAGGATTCAACTCGAATCTCTCAATGCCTTCTATATCTACCTGGTAATCCCGAAATCCTTGAAAACGTCTGTTTGTTTCCTGTCACAACCAGATCAGGCTGTAAGCGAAAAGAAAAAGCTCCCTCATATCGGGGAGCTTGCTGTCTGCCTATTAGCCTTCTACGCGAACTTCTTTCATCACGTCACCGTTAGACATGTTTTTCGCGAATTCTAAACCGCTTGTTACTTTGCCGAATACAGTGTGAACACCGTTTAAATGAGGCTGCGGCTCATGGACGATGAAAAATTGACTGCCGCCAGTATCTTTTCCTGCGTGTGCCATAGAGAGTGCGCCCGCTTCATGTGTGTGCGGGTTTCCTTCTGTTTCACATTTGATTGTGTATCCGGGACCGCCTGTGCCAGTACCGTGCGGGCATCCGCCTTGGCTGACGAAGCCTGGAATGACTCGGTGGAATGTAAGGCCGTCGTAAAATCCTTCGTTTGCAAGCTTTTCAAAGTTTGCAACTGTACCCGGTGCTGCTTCCGGATAAAGTTCAAATTCAATTTTGTTGCCATCTTCTAATAAAAAGTAACCTGTTTTCAATTGTATGCCCACTTTCTTTATTTTAATTTTCAAAGGAGAGATTTATGTATCATTTATTATGGCTTGTCTCTCCTTGTCGCGGCTATTATACCACACCTTTTTTGGGAAAACGACTCTCCCGGCTTTTCTCCAAAATAAAAATGAAACCTGAACCTCTCTATCTCCGTCTAACCTATCGGAACTGTATTTTTCATCATGATTCAGGTCCTCGCAAAGCAGCTTTAACTGCTGCTTGTGAAATGAAGGAGGTCAACTGCTTTGAAAAAAATATGGATTGGAATGCTGGCAGCGGCCGTTTTGCTGCTGACGATTCCGAAAGTCAGTCTCGCGGATGCCGCAGTCGGAGATGTCATCGTGACACTTGGCGCAAATTTGTCAGAATCAGATAAGCAAAAAGTGCTTGATGAAATGAATGTCCCTGATAATGCCACAACCGTAACCGTGACCAATAAGGAAGAACACGAGTATTTAGGAAAATATATACCGAGCGCGCAAATTGGCTCAAGAGCGATTTCGTCATCGTCTATTACCATTGCCAAAAAAGGCTCTGGATTGAACGTTGAGACACATAATATCAGCGGCATTACGGATGAAATGTACCTCAATGCCTTGATGACAGCCGGCGTTAAGGACGCGAAGGTTTATGTTACCGCTCCGTTTGAAGTGTCCGGTACTGCGGCTTTGACAGGCTTGATTAAAGCATATGAAGTTTCTTCTGACGAAGCGATTTCTGAAGACGTTAAGCAAGTCGCCAACCAAGAGCTTGTGACGACCTCAGAGCTTGGTGACAAGATCGGTGACGAAAATGCGGCTGCGCTGATTGCAAAAATAAAAGAAGAGTTTGCTAAAAACGGTGTGCCTGACAATAAAGCCGATATTGAGAAAAAAGTAGATGATGCGGCTTCCGATTTAAACGTCACACTGACAGACAGCCAAAAGGATCAGCTTGTATCCTTGTTCAATAAAATGAAAAATGTTGATATCGACTGGGGACAGGTCGGTGACCAGCTTGATAAAGCGAAAGATAAGATTAGTAAATTTTTAGACTCGGATGAAGGCAAGAACTTTATCCAGAAAGTCATTGATTTCTTCGTTTCCATCTGGAATGCGATTGTTTCTATATTCAAATAATAAAAAAAGCGCCGAGTTTCCGGCGCTTTTTTTATTGCTTCACACTCGTTTTAAATGGCAGATCCAGTTTCACAACATCCTCGTACGTTTCTCGTTTTACGACTAAATGTGCCTCTCCGTTTTCTACAAATACAACGGCCGGCCTTGGAATTCTATTATAATTATTGGCCATGCTGTAGCCATACGCACCTGTACAAAAAACAGCCAGCAGATCTCCTTCTTTTACTTCCGGCAGGTCAATATCCCAAATGAGCATATCTCCGCTTTCACAGCATTTGCCGGCAATCGATACCGTTTTATCGTGCGCTTCTCCGATACGGTTAGCTGTAACGGCTTCATATTTTGCCTGATAAAGAGCCGGACGGATATTGTCGTTCATTCCTCCGTCAACAGCCACATACTGCCGGACACCAGGCACTTCTTTTTGGGAACCGACTGTATAAAGTGTTGTCCCTGCGTCTCCTACAAGTGAGCGGCCCGGTTCGATCCAAATTTCTGGTATGTCAAATCCATAGCGGGCTGCATTAGTTTTGACAGCTTCGATAATTTTTTCTACATATTCAGTGGCATGAAGCGGTTCATCTTCTTCCGTGTAACGAATGCCAAAACCGCCCCCAAGGTTCAGTACCTTTGAAACAAATGAGTAAGTTTCTCTCCATTCATCAAGTTTTTTGAAGATTTTTTCTGCCGCTAGCACGAAACCGGCTGTATCAAAAATTTGTGAACCGATATGGCAATGAACCCCCAGCAGCTGAATGTGTTCTGACTGTAAAACCTGTTCAATCGCCTGTTCAGTTTGTCCGTTATGAAGGTCAAAACCAAACTTTGAATCTTCCTGTCCCGTTGTAATGTAGTCATGCGTATGTGCCTCTACCCCGGGGGTGATCCGCAGGAGAACATCAATTGAGTAGCCAGTTTCTTTGCACAAATCTTCAAGAAGGGAGATTTCATAGAAATTATCAACCACAATGCAGCCAATACGGTGTTCAAGTGCCATTCTCAGTTCTTCCCTGCTTTTGTTATTTCCGTGAAAGTGGATGCGCTCCGCCGGGAATCCCGCTGCAACAGCTGTGTAAAGTTCTCCTCCAGACACGACATCTAAGGAAAGCCCTTCTTCCTCAGCAAGCTGAATCATCGCAACTGAAGAGAATGCCTTGCTCGCATACGCGACCTGCGCTGTCAGCCCTGCAGTTGTAAATGCCTGCTTAAAGCTTTTAGCACGCTCACGTATTAAAGCCACATCATACACGTAAAGAGGCGTGCCGTATGTTTCAGCTAAATAGAGAGCGTCCACACCTCCAATTTCCAAATGCCCATGTTGATTTTGTCTGCTAGTGCCGTGTAAGAACAATGTCATTCCCTCTTTCTCCGCTTATGGGTGAAAAGGACAGTTTTATGGACTGTCCTTTCATAATTAAGACATACATTATCATACTCTTCAGTCAGTTTCAATGCGATTATGAATTAGTAGGCTGCCTTAAGCGATTTCTTGGGTGAACAATGCTTGGTCTTACATTCGCACCAGGTTTCGCCGTGCGAATCAGCACCTGCCACAGCGCCTTTCCGTTAAACGGAATGAGCGGCCATAAGTATGGAGTTTGAAGGGATTTTATGCTGGCCATGGCAATAATTAGCACAGTAAAACCTATAACGAGCCCTTTTACATGAAAGAGCGCCACTAATATCATAAGTGTAAGACGGGCCATTTTATTTGCCAGGCTTAATTCATAGCTTGGCGTTGTAAAGGTTCCGATAGCGGCAAGAGAGACATACAGTATGACTTCAGGAGAGAACAGCCCCACATCAATGGCAATTTGCCCAATTAGAACCGCGGCAATTAATCCCATTGCGGTAGATAAAGCGGTCGGTGTGTGAATAGCCGCCATTCTGAGAAACTCAATTCCTAAATCAGCTAAGAAAATCTGCAGAATGATCGGGATGTGCATATCTTTATTCAACCCGATAAATTTTAGATTCTCTGGCAGCAGATCCGGTTGAAGAACAAAGAGGAACCAGATGGGAAGAAATAAAGTAGAAGCAAGAATGCCGAAAAATCGCACCCATCTTAAGAAGGTTCCCACAGAAGGAGCCTGTCTGTATTCTTCAGCATGCTGAACATGATGGAATAAGGTTGTCGGCGTTATAATCACACTCGGCGATGTATCTACTATAATCACGACATGGCCTTCAAGTACATGATTGGCCGCCACATCGGGCCTTTCTGTATAACGGACGAGCGGAAACGGGTTGTAGCTTTGTTTGATAATAAACTCTTCGACTGTTTTGTCTGCCATTGTTAATCCGTCTACATCAATGGCGGCAATTTCTTTTTCCACGATATCAACCAGATCCGGATCTGCAATGTCTTCTATATAACAAATGCTCAGATCCGTTTTTGAACGCTCGCCAACCTTTGTCATTTTGACACGAAGGCGTTCGTCCCTGATCCGTCTTCTGAGAAGCGATGTATTGACGACGATGTTTTCAACAAATCCGTCTCTGGCCCCCCTGACGACCTTTTCCGTATCCGGTTCTTCCGGATTTCTTCCGGGATAGCTTCTGACATCGATGATAAAAGCAAATCCTGCATCTTCGACAATGACTGCGACTAACCCGGACAGCACTTGGTCGGTGGTTTCATCCAGCGTTTTTACTTTTTCGACCTGAGCGTTGAGCAGCCTGTTTTCAACGATATCGACCAGCTCTTCAGGGTCCTCTTTTCCTGTCCGGTTGTTAATCGCAACAAGCTCTCTCATTAAGTGAATGATAAAGGCAGTGTCACATAATCCATTCAAATAGTACAACTGAACTTCTCTGTCTAAAATGGTAAGCTTGCGTACACCTACATCATAGCTGATACCCATTCCGACGCGATTTTTAAAATAAGCTTCATTTTTGTCTGGATTCCGATAAACCCGGATTTTCTCTTCCTGTTTGTCCGGCATGATACCCGCTCCTTTCTAAAATAAACTTGACCGCTTTCATGGTGATTGGCGACCCTTTCGAGATATCGTCCTTCCTGCCCATTTTGCCAATATCCCCGATACCGACGATAAGCGGCAGATCAAGTTTATCAAGGCAATAAACCGTATCCCCGTTCATTCTGTGTTCATCAAATTCCCTCTCTCCGATTTTATCCACGCCGTATTCTGTTATCTCTCCATTGCGGTCAATGCTTACGTCAACCCTGGTCCACTCAGCCTGATGGGTTTTAGACGCTACCGCAATTACACCGAGCACTTCAATTGCCGGATGGGTGGCCACATAGGTCAGAGCGGTTTCTCCCGGTCCCTCTCCTTGAAGGCCGGAGTCGTCAAACATGACAAATACAGGGTCATACGGCGCTGATGTAATCAGCCTGACAAGCTCGGCACCGCTGCGGGTGGAGGGATTGCCTTTTGATTGAGAAATACATCTCCCTCCAACTCTTCTTGCGGCGTATTCAATTGTTTTAGCGGCATACACATCTCCGTCTGTTACCAGAATGACCTTGCGTTTTGTCGTCATCTCGGCATTATCCTTTCGGTTTAAAAATAACAGCAACGATAAAGGCGAATAGAATGGCTGCTGAGATACCGGCAGATGTCAGCTCGAATATCCCCATACCGATTCCGATAAATCCGTGTATATGTGCCTGGTGCATGGCACCGTGCAGGAGGCTGTGGCCAAAGCTGACAATCGGAACCGTGGCGCCTCCTCCAGCAAACTCAATAAATTTATCGTAAATGCCAAAACCATCTAAAATCGCCCCGATGACGACAAAGGATGTCATAACATGGGCAGGCGTCAATTTAAATATGTCCAGCAACAGCTGCCCGACAATACAAATAGCGCCTCCGCAAACAAAAGCCAAAAGATAGTCCACTTAAGATGCACCTCCTGCACGTTCAAATACAACCCCGTGTGCGATGGTCGGAATGGTTTGTTTTTGCTGGATCATGGTCGGGCTTAACAGCGCCCCCGTTGCTACTACGAAAACACGGTTTAATTTTCCTTCTTGCAGCTGCTTGAAAATATGTGAGTAGGTTACAACTGCGGAACAAGCGCAGCCGCTTCCTCCTGCAAACACCTGCTGGTCCGGTGTATAAATTAGAAGCCCGCAATCATCATGTTTAGTGCCGACCGGATATCCCTCTTCTTTCAAGATATCTTTCACAATAGGAGATCCGACGCCGGAAAGGTCTCCCGTCAGGATAAGATCGTAGTCGTCTGCTGTGCGGTTCATGTCTTGAAAGTGCTGTTTAATGGTATCAGCAGCAGCAGGAGCCATGGCTGATCCCATATCAAACGGGTCGGTAATTCCTAAGTCAGCCACCTTCCCTATAGTTGCACTTGTAATTTGAATATCACTTGGTGTTTGACTGATGACAACCGCACCGCTCCCAGTTACAGTAGATGTCGCAGTATCCGGTTTTTGCCCGCCGTATTCCGTCGGATAGCGGAACTGTCTTTCGGCCGTGGCATTGTGACTGCTCGTAGCAGCAATCGCCCGATTTGCAAATCCGCCGTCGACTAAGGCAGATGCAACAGCAACTGTTTCCATTGATGTTGAGCATGCGCCAAACATGCAAAGAAACGGGATTTTCAGATGCCTTGCCACATAGTTGGCTGTTACATTTTGATTCAACAGATCGCCTGCAAGCAAAAGATCAATATCATCTTTTTTCAAATTGTTTTTTTGCAGCGCCGTATTAATGGCGTCCTCCATTAGCTGCCTTTCAGCCATTTCCCAGCTTTTTTGATTACAGTGCATGTCGTCATAGGTTTTATCATATAAAGACCCGAGCGGACCGTCTTTTTCCTTAGGCCCTACTGCTGTTCCCGCTGCATTGACAAATAAGGGATGCTCAAACACCCAGGTTTGCTTTCCTGTTAATTTCATTTCTTTCTCCTCCTATGACATCAGTTTCTCAAAAGCAAACCGAATCATTCCGACGATGTAAGCAGCCACAACACCAAATACGATGACGTTTCCCGCCAGTTTAAACATGTTTGTCGCTACTCCCAATACTAAACCTTCGCTTTTATACTCAAGAGCCGCGCTTGCCATACTGTTGGCAAAGCCGGTGACAGGTACAGCTGATCCTGCGCCTGCAAACTGGCCAATTCTGTCATAAATACCTAAGCCGGTAAGCAATGCTGACAATAAAATCAGCGTCGCTGCTGTAGGGTTTCCTGCCGTTTTTTCGTTAAAATTAAAAAAATGGATATAAAAATTCTGCAGACCTTGCCCGATCATGCAGATCAAACCGCCTACAAGAAAGGCTTTTACACAGTTCCATACGTAAGGCGGCTTTGGCTGATATGTTTTTACTTTTGATTTGTAGTTTTCTTTTATGTTTGTCATATTGAAACCTCCTTATGGATGATGAATAAAATACAGCCAATGAAATAAAGATCCCGCGATTTTCCCAATGACAATGGCCATTAATAGAATAATGATTTTACTTCTGAGGCCGATTCGTTTAGCCAAGATCGGCAGGACATTTAACACTTCTGTCAGCGCGGCTGCAAGCATCCCGACAAATACTCCGGCCAACAGCCCGACCGGTACGGCAAGCCATTTTGATAAAAAGAGATGGTGCATATGCAGTGTTTCCCATCCCCCGCAAACCGCACCGAGAATAACAGCCGCTTCATAAGCTTGAACAAATCTCATCGTTTTGGTGAGCTGCATCAGACGCGGAATGATTCCCATCACGGTTAAAAAAGCCACGAAACCAGCCCCGACCGTGATGCCCCCGCCGAGCCCGACAAAAATGATGAACAATACACTAACGATCATGCAGATCCTTTATTGTTTCTTCATTTTCATGCATGGCCACATATTGATCGAGATCAAGCTGATAGTTAAACATTTCAACCTCCAGCGGGCTGGGCTCTTCATTAAGGCGCTTTTTAAAAATGTGGTTAAAAAACACAATCATCCCCAGTCCCAAACCGATGCTGTAAGGGATTTGAAGTAAATATGGATAGTCATTCCGCTCTCCGGTTATGATTTCATATAGCGCAATATGAACATCCCCCATGCTGACATCCTCATGGAAATTCATGATGGCAAGGCACGATCCGATAAACAGCAGCAGCCAGACACCAATAAAAAGAACAGTTGATATGTGCCGTTTCTGATATTGAATTTCAACAATGGTTTCAGCTCCGCCCACAGTTTGAACATCAAGAGTGGGATCCTGCTGATGAATGGCTTTGAGCACTTTTATGATATCCAGAATTACGATATTTTTATCTTTTTCGCTCACCTGATAAAGCGGCATAGCCGAGAGTTTCTTTTTCAGCAGGTGCTGCCCTTCTATTTGCGCGGCATCCCCGACCGTTATGATATCCCCCGGATGTGCCAAAACTCGGTGACGAAGCCTGATAAATAGTCGTCGTTCCATCATTGATCACCATCTTTCGGTGGTTATATATGTAGTATGTGGTTCGATTTTGTTCTCATTCATCCGCTTGAAAAGACCATAAATTACCACACTTTCGCAAAACAAAAAGCCAGCCTGCAGTGACAGACTAGCTTTCCGTATGATCCATTTGAACCTTGATCTGCTTTAATATTTTCTTTTCAAGCCTGGATACCTGCACCTGGGATATCCCCAGCCGCTCAGCAACTTCTGACTGCGTCTGATCTTTATAATACCGAAGATAGACGATTAATTTTTCTCTTTCTTCTAAATCGCTTATGGCCTCTTTCAGCGCAATTTTATCAAACCATTTCTCTTCTGAGTGATCAGCGATTTGGTCAAGAAGGGTAATTGGATCTCCGTCATTTTCATAAACTGTCTCATGAATTGAAGACGGAGCTCTTACTGCCTCTTGGGCAAGCACGACATCTTCAGCTTCAATTTCCAAATGTTCGGCGATTTCCTGTACGGTCGGCACCCTGCCCAGTGTTTTTGAAAGTTCATCTTTCGCTCGGCGGATTTTGTTGCCAAGCTCTTTTAATGATCTTGACACCTTGACAGTTCCGTCATCACGGATAAAACGCTGGATTTCGCCGATAATCATCGGCACTGCATATGTCGAGAACCGCACATCATAGGTTAAATCAAATTTATCAACAGATTTTAACAGCCCGATGCAGCCAATCTGAAAGAGGTCATCAGGCTCATATCCTCTGTTTAAAAACCGCTGTACGACAGACCAAACAAGACGCATGTTTTTTTCTATGAGGAGGTCTCTTGCCTGCTGGTCGCCATCTTGGCTCTGTTTGATTAATTCTTTTACTTCATGGTCCTTCAGCTGAGCGTTCTTACCGTTTTTCTTAACCTCCACATCCATAACAAATCTCCTTAATTACAAAGCGCTTTGCTTTTTGATAAGTGCTTTGTTAAGCGAATCGTTGTCCCCATTTCGGGTGATGAATCGATACTGACATCATCCATGAAGTTTTCCATAATGGTAAAGCCCATTCCAGAACGCTCCAGCTCAGGCTTTGTCGTGAATAAAGGCTGGCGGGCTTCTTCCAGATCTGTAATGCCGAGCCCTTCATCACGGATGGTCATATATACGACATGATCTTCCAGCGTCACCGAGATATATACTTTTCCATCGCCATTTTCTTCATAGCCATGGATGATGGCGTTCGTCACCGCTTCTGACACCACAGTTTTGATCTCGGTGAGTTCATCCATGGTCGGGTCAAGCTGTGCAATAAATGAAGCAACTGTCACACGCGCAAACGATTCATTTTGGCTGAGGGCGGAAAATTCAAGGTGCATTTCATTTTTCATGATGCCACCCCCAGTGTGAGCAGTGCCTGCTGCTCAGATTGTTCAAAGCGAATAATTTTAAACAGGCCAGACATATCAAACAGCCGTTTCACTGCCGGAGAGATGGCGCAAACGACCATTTCCCCGCCAATTTGCTTAATTTGTTTGTATCTGCCTAAAATAACGCCAAGCCCCGAACTGTCCATAAAGGAAAGGTCCTCCAGATTCAGCACAATATGACGAATATCATCCTTTTCCAATGATTCCGTTACTTTTTGTTTCAGCGTTTCAGCCGTATGGTGATCGAGTTCGCCTGTTAATCGAATACAAAGCACTGATTCTTTGACATGCATGTCAATTCCAAGGCTCATGCTCATTCCTCCTTGATATGATCGGATAATGAGTGTTTCGATTTCGGGGGAATGAATTCCTTCACCGTGACAAAACTAGTGATCATTCGGCATAATTACTTAAATTTTGTCCAATCTCCCATCGCCCTTTTTAAAAACGTTAAGTATCCGGCTTTTTCCATATCATCTTTAGCAACGACAGGACTTTCTGCAAGCACTTTTCCGTCCTTTTTCAGCACCAGCGTGCCAAGCTCTTGGCCTTTTTGAACAGGAGCGTTTACATTGTTGTTCATTTTAATTTCTTTTTTCACATGTTTCATATCCTCGCCTTTTTTCGTCAATACGGAAATCGGCTCAGAAGTGGTGAGTTCTATCACTTTTTGTTTCCCTTTTTTGACCTTTGCTTTTGCTACCGTTTCATTTCGCTTATATAAAGGATGTGTCTCATATTGGCTAAAAGCGTAATCAAGCATCTTTGTAACTTGCGCATTTCTTTCCTTAGGCGTGCTTGCCCCGAATACAACGGCAATCGCCCGCATGTTCCCTTTTTTAGCCGAAGCAGTCAGGCAGTATTTCGCTTCTCCTGTATAGCCGGTTTTTACGCCGTCTACACCAGGATAAAATTTGATAAGCCGATTAGTATTCACTAACCAAAACTTTTTATCTGTGTTTTCACGTAAATAATCCTCATACGTACCTGTAAACTTGGTGATTGATTCATATTTCAATAATTCCTTAGCCATAATTGCCATGTCATAAGCCGAGCTGTAATGTCCTTCCTCGGTCAAGCCGGTCGGGTTTTTAAAGGATGTATCTTTTAATTCCAGCTCTTTCGCTTTTTTGTTCATTTTTTTCACAAATTCATCCTCGGAGCCTGAAATAAATTCTGCCATCGCTACAGATGCGTCATTTCCAGATGCGATCGCAATTCCCTTAAGCATTTCTTTAACGGTCATTTCTTCCCCGGGTTCAAGAAAAATCTGTGATCCGCCCATTGAAGCCGCATGTTCGCTCGTACGGACCTTATCACTCATTTTGATTTTTCCTTCGTCTAAGGCTTCCATGATTAAAAGCATCGTCATAATTTTTGTCATACTTGCAGGCGCCAGTCTCTCGCGGCTGTTCTTGTTGTAAAGCACTTTGCCAGTATCACGTTCTATCAGCACCGCAGACTTGGCTTCATGAGCAAGCTCCGATGTATGTTTTCCGTCTTGTTTTGCAAATGCGGACGGTGCAAATGTAAGCAGCATCATACCAATCAACAAAGTGGATAAAAGACGTTTCATCTCAAAAGCCCTCCATTTCATAATCCTTTTTATTTTTTCCAAGCTGAATGGTTTTATACACCACTGTTGGAAAATGTTTCGGGACTTTTTCGACATAAAAAAAAACAGCTGTTTCAATTAGAAATAGCTGTCTTCTTATCTTTTCTGGATTTCATTTTTATTCGTACTTAGCAACTACCGCTTTCACAAGCTGCAAAAATCCGGCTTTCACCTTTTCTGTCACTTCCATGACCTCATCGTGAGATAAAGGCTGATCCAAAATTCCGGCTGCTGCGTTTGAAATGCAGGAAATGCCGAGTACACGGAGACCCGCATGGTTTGCCACAATTACTTCCGGTACGGTAGACATGCCGACTGCATCAGAGCCCATCGTTCTTAAAAAGCGCACTTCTGCCGGTGTTTCGTAGGAAGGACCTGTCACAGCAGTATACACACCTTTTTGAATTGGAATGTTAAGGTCTTTCGCCATTTTTTCAGCCAGGCTGGAAAGATCTTTATCATAGGCTGACGACATATCAGGAAATCTGGCGCCGAAATCTGCTTCGTTTGGCCCGATTAATGGGTTTGTCCCCATAAAGTTGATGTGGTCTGTAATGATCATTAAGTCTCCCGCACGGAACTCAGTGTTTACGCCCCCTGCCGCATTTGTCACGATCAAAGCCTCGACACCAAGCGCTTTCATGACGCGAACAGGAAAAGTGACTTTTTCCATTGAATAGCCTTCATAGAAATGAAAGCGGCCCTGCATGGCGATGACACTAACTCCCTCAAGTGTGCCAAGCACAAGCTGTCCGGCGTGTCCCTCAACCGTTGATACCGGGAATTCCGGGATATCCTCATATTTTAACTTAACAGGATTTTCGATTTCATCAGCCAAAATACCGAGACCTGAGCCTAGAATAAGGCCGATCTTCGGTGATTCAGGCAAGTTTTGCTTAATAAAAGCGGCTGCGCGTTCGATTCTGTCTTTCAAGAAACAGTCCCCCTATTGTAATAAAGATAAAAAGCTTTTACCATATTTCGGTTTTTTTGTTTGAAAATTATCCGCGATGGTTGCACCGATATCAGCAAATGTATCTGCAAGCGGCAGCATTTGCGCTTTCTTATGTTTTTTGCTGTATGCAAGAATCGGCACATACTCGCGTGTATGGTCTGTTCCATGATGAATCGGATCATTGCCGTGGTCGGCTGTAATGATTAACAGATCATCATCTTTCATTTTTTCGAATACTTCCGGAAGACGAGCATCAAATTCTTCAAGTGCGCGTCCGTAGCCTTCCGGATCACGGCGATGGCCGTATAAGGCGTCAAAATCAACAAGGTTTGCAAAGCTCAGACCCGTAAAGTCTTCTCCGAGCGTGTCAACCACTTTGTCCATTCCGTCCATATTGGATACCGTTCTGCGGGAAGACGTAATTCCTTCACCATCATAAATATCAGAGATTTTTCCGATTGAAATGACATCTAAGCCGCTGTCTTTCAATTCATTCATCACAGTGCGGTCAAACGGCTTAAGCGCATAGTCGTGGCGGTTTGGCGTCCGTTTGAAATGTCCCGGCTCGCCGACGAACGGCCGTGCGATTATGCGGCCTACCATATATTTCGGATCAAGCGTCAGTTCTCTCGCCGTTTCACAAATGCTGTACAGTTCTTCAAGCGGAACGACTTCTTCGTGAGCGGCAATTTGCAGTACAGAGTCAGCTGAAGTGTACACAATTAAAGCGCCTGTCTCCATATGCTCTTCACCGAGTTCATCCAAAATAGCTGTGCCAGAAGCCGGCTTGTTTCCGATAATTTTGCGGCCCGATTTTTTTTCCAGCTCCTGAAGCAGTTCATCAGGAAAGCCTTCCGGGAACACTTTAAACGGTTTATCAATGTATAAGCCCATGATCTCCCAATGGCCTGTCATTGTATCTTTGCCGTTTGACGCTTCTTGCATTTTTCCATAGTACGCGAGCGGCTGTTCTGATTTTTCAACGCCCTTGATATCACCAATAAGACCAAGGCCGAGTTTTGCCATATTCGGCATATGTAGTCCGTTCATGTGCTCAGCAATATGCCCGAGCGTATTGGCGCCTACGTCATTAAAGTCGGCGGCATCTGGCGCTTCGCCAATTCCGACTGAATCCATTACGATTAAAAACACACGATTATATTTGTATGCAGGCATCCTAAAAGCCTCCTTTTTTCTATACGTCTATTGTATCTCCTAGAGGTCTGACAACTCAAGTATAAACCGTTTTCATTCCCGTTGACAATGCATTTGAAAATAATGAGAAACTTCATTATTTTCTGTCGGTCCTAAAGAAAAAAGCCGCAGCCCGCTGCGGCTAGGCGCGCGGATGGTACTGCTTGTACACATCCTTCAGCCTTGTTTTCGTCACATGCGTATAGATTTGCGTCGTAGATATATCCGCATGGCCCAGCATTTCCTGCACCGCTCTTAAATCAGCCCCGTTTTCAAGCAAATGCGTTGCAAAGGAATGCCTGAGTGTATGCGGGGTGAGCTCTTTTTTGATTCCGGCTTCGAGCGCGATTTTCTTCAGATTTTTCCAAAACCCTTGGCGGCTGATCTGCTTTCCGTGATGATTTAAAAAGAGAGCGTCAGACACTTTGTTCTTTAGCAATTTCCCGCGGGCTTTCGTTATATATTCTTCAATAGCAGAAGCAGCGGTTTCACCGATCGGCACAATCCGCTCTTTCCTCCCTTTTCCGAAGCAGCGGACAAATCCCATTGACAAATGGACATCCGTCGTTTTCAATTCGATCATTTCACTGACCCGGATACCTGTGGCATAAAGCAGCTCCAGCATCGCTTTATCCCGATAGCCAAAAGGGCTCGTAAGCTTAGGCGTGTCCAACAGCCGTTCAACCTCGTTCAGCGCCAGCACTTTTGGAAGCACCCGTTCCGTTTTTTGTGTTTCGATATGTACGGAAGGGTCTTTGTCCGTCACCTTTTCCCTAAGCAAAAATTGATGAAAAGAGCGAATCGATGCCAAATGCCGCGCTGAAGTCTTTCCGGATTTCCCCGACTCCTTCAAGTGCTTCAAATATTGGATAATATGTATACGGGTCACATCGTTCCAATTGTTGACATGAAGGGTTTCTGTTAAATAAAGAGAATAGCTTTTCAAGTCACGCTCATAGGATACGACCGTATTTTGAGAAAGCCCTCTCTCTACCATGACGTAGTGGATGAAATCCTTTATTTGATCTTTCACTCTAGATCTACTCCCCGTTTTGGTAAAAAAAGATTAACCGGTCAAACCATCCGCCTTTTTCTTCCGCATCCATTTCAACAACTTTTACGGCGGAGCCTTCCGGTTTATCGTACCGATGATAGTTTTCATACTCTTGATTTACCCATATCATAGCATAATAGAAGAGAGCGGTAAAACCTGTGAACAGTATAAAAACCTTCAATGTGTCAAGAGCCGTTTTTAGGAATCTTCCCATGTCCCAATCGATCCTTTCTCTATGGTTCCTGTTATTTAAACCATATGCCAAACCAGAAAGGATTTATACGTCGAAACAGCAAAAAACCCTTTCCCCAAGAGAAAAGGTTCGAGCCCGGCATCGACTATTCCGTATCGTTTCCGTTGCAGCGGTGGCAAATGCCGTGAAACGTCAATCTATGATCTTTAATCTTAAATTTCCAATCACGTTCAATGACTTCTTCTACGTCTTCAAGCAAATCTTCTTCAATTTCATCAACGGCTCCGCACTCCATGCACACCAAGTGGTGATGAAAGTGAGCTGCACCCTCCTTACGAAGATCGTAACGGGACACGCCGTCTCCAAAGTTAATTTTATCAACGACTTTTAATTCAGTTAGTAATTCAAGCGTACGGTATACTGTTGCGAGACCGATCTCAGGAGATTTCTCTTTTACGAGGAGGTATACATCTTCTGCGCTTAAATGGTCTTCTTCGTTTTCAAGCAGCACTCTTACTGTCGCTTCACGCTGAGGCGTAAGTTTGTAGCTGGATGAGTGCAACTGTTTCTTAATTCGATCAATACGGTTTTCCATGTCTTTCCCTCCTACGCCGCATTCCATGACTCATTATAACAAAATAAGCGCGGAGTTCCAACTATAATTATTATAAACTGATAAATAAAATGATTTTCTTTTAATAATGTTTTTAAAAAAGTCGCGATGTCAGCTTTTCCATCAAAACTGGCGACATGTATGCTTCAAAGAGAGACGAGATCAGCGCTAAAAATAAAATGATCAGGAGAACAATGGCATATCGCCCGAACCACTGGATCGGCGCATCATGCAGACTTCGTTTGACGAACAGCTGCCTGATCAGCTTTAAAGAAAAGGCAATCGCACACGTGCCCATAATGAGGTAAGCCGGAATAAGCAGCACATTTTGCGGCAAAACCGAGACAAAGGATAAGAAAAAACCGCTGATTCCCATCTGGTTGACGAGAAACCCAACAGTAAATCCGACGACAATTCCTTTTAGAAAAATCATAATGAAAATGATAGGCATGCCAATCACAGAAATTCCTAAAATCCACATCAGCCCTAAATACTTTACATTATGAAAAATACTTTGCCAAAACATATCGGATGAGCTAGCCTGTTTTCCGTCTGATAGCTGTCCAAAAAATTGGCTTAAATAATAATATAAATCTTCTTTCTGGCTGATCGTCATGCTGTTGACAATGATAGCGCCAAAAATCACACCCATAAAAAACAGGACAGACACAAATATATAAAGTGAGAGATGATCCTTTACATGTCCGAGAAACATGTCCTTATAAGAAATTTTCCGCATATCGTTTCCTCCCGCCCGCTCTATTGATTTGATTTAATAGATTGTATGAAAGAAACGGAAAAACATGCTCTTTTTCAAAAAGAAACGATAGAGATTGCTAGGCGGCTGTTTCGGACATAAAAAAATCCCTATCATCAAATGCATTTTGATCATAAGGATTTTTGTGTTTATGCTTTCTTTTATTCAATATGTCTTGTTTGCTTTTTGTCATTCTTTCATGCGTGCTGAAGGATGGAGAACTGCCTCTTGATAATAAGGCGTCCCGTCCACTGTTTCTAAGCAGATGCTCCCGTTTTCTTTTCGCTCGGCTTTTTGCCATGTTGATCACTCCCTATTTCATTTTGATTCATTATAGCAAATGCAACCTGTTATTAAAATGTATTGAACCAGTAAGTAAAAACAGCACCTGTCATGCCAGGTGCTGTTTCATTTTAATGTTTGACCGCTGTAAGAGCGGCGCGTTCAACGGCGGCTGTCACTTCGTGATGGACCTTTGAATCCAGCGGCTGCGGAACCACATCGCCTGGCTTTGTGCAGGCTGCAATGGCCTCTGCTGCCGCCACAAGCATATCGTGATTGATCTCCTTGCTTTTGGCATTCAGTGCGCCTCTGAATATACCCGGGAAGCCAAGCACATTATTCACAGAACGCCCGTCAGCTGCATACGCTGCGCCGGCCTGCAAAGCAGCCTCAGGCTCTATTTCCGGCTTCGGATTGGATAATGCCAAGATGACCTGGCCAGATCGTACGAATTCAGGTTTAATTAACCCAGGAACTCCTGTTGTGGCAATGACAATATCACATGTTTCCATTAACTCTTCGATACTTGCAGCTGTCTGTCCGCCGTATTGCTCAAGACGACTCATCGCCGACTCTGATTTGTCTGTACCGCATACAGCTTTGACGCCGTAAGCCATAAACATCCGGCAGATGGCTACGCCCGCTGCGCCGAGGCCGATCTGCCCCACTTTTGCTTCTTTCAAGTCAACACCCGCGCTTTTACATGCCGAAATGGCAGCTGCCAGCGTAACGACAGCTGTTCCATGCTGATCATCGTGCATGACAGGGATACTGAGTTCCTCTTTTAGGCGATCTTCAATTTCGAAGCAATGCGGTGACCCGATATCCTCAAGCAGGATGCCGTTAAATCCTGGTGAAATATGTTTTACCGTATTGATGATTTCTTCAGGATCACTTGTATCCAGCAAAATCGGGATACCGCTGATCCCTGCCAGCTGATCAAACAACGCTGCCTTTCCTTCCATAACAGGCATTCCCGCCACAGCGCCGATGTTTCCAAGGCCGAGAATCGCTGTTCCATCGGTTACAATTGCGACCGAGTTGCTGATTGTCGTGTAGATATCAGCCTTTTCAGGTTCTTTCTCGATCAGTCTGCAGACGTCTGCTACCCCAGGAGTATAGACGCGCCCGAGCTCTGCCAGCGAACGGATTGGCATTTTGCTTTTCATTTGGATTTTTCCGCCTTCATGGGCAGACAGGACTTCATCAGATACCGTGTGAAGCCTGATCCCTTCGCCAAGAGCCTGAACAGCCATGATCACTTCCTGAAGCTGTTCTTCGTTTTCCACTTGCACAGTAATATTGCGCATCGTGTAATTGGGTCCGACTTTAACCGTCTCCACATCACCAATGTCTCCGCCCAGAAGGCCGATTGCTGTTGCCACTCTTCCGAGATTTCCGGGAACCGAAGGCGTTTCTATCATCAGTGTCCGAATCATGTGTTTTGCTATCATTCAGTGATCCTCCTCTTAGCCTAGTTTTTCAGCTGGAGCTGTATCGTTTTTCGTATACCATATACATTTTCCTGTATAACCGTAGATAATAGCAAGACCTATTGCGACAAAACTGAGCCACATAAACGGCAGATAAGAGAAGGTAGAAACTCCTAAAATCCCGGCCATGTAAATGCCGTTATCAGACCAAGGTACCATTCCCGAAGTCAAAGTTCCTCCGACCTCTGAATTACGGGATAGAACTCTTCTGTCCAGATGCAAACGGTCATAGCTGTCTTCCATAATCTTCGGTGTCAAAATAAGAGATACATACATGGCACACCCGAAGATGTTCGCCAAAAATGCTACAATCAGCGTAGATAATGTCACATTGCCTGCTGATGTTAATTTCTTTTCAAAAGTAGAGACAATCACTTTTAATACACCAAGTTTTTCAAGCAATCCGCCAAAGCCGAGACCAAAGATAATCACGACGAGAGAGTCAAGCATACCGACGATGCCTCCGCGGTTTAAGAGGCCGTTTAAAAACTCAACATCTGTTTTAATAGAGAAGCCGTTGTACGCAGTTGCAATCGCATCGGCGATATTCATGCCTTGGAAAATAGCAGCCCAAGCAGCCCCGAGCAATGCACCAATTACGATAACCGGCATAGACGGCTTTTTCATCGCTAACAAGACGATTACAACAACAGCCGGAATCAGCATCCAAATATGAATGTCAAATGTATTCTGCAATGAAGATTTCAAAAATTCAACTTTGTCGAGGTCAATATTTTTCCCGCCGTACATAAATCCAACAGCTGTAAAGAGAATAGCTGTAATCACATATGCTGGTATTGATAAATAAAGCATCGCTCTGACGTGAGCCAATACATCCACTTTTGATAATGAAGAAGCCAGGACTGTACTGTCAGACAGAGGAGACAGCTTGTCCCCAAAGTAAGCTCCGGAAAGAATGGCTCCAGCTACAAGAGGAAGCGGAATTCCGAGGCCTTCACCAATTGCGATCATGGCGATGCCGGCTGTTCCTACTGTTCCCCATGACGTTCCTGTCGCCACAGACATAATAGAACAAATAATTAATGTTGCGAGTAAAAAGATACTAGGATGAATAAATTCTAATCCATAATAAATTAAGGTCGGCACGACGCCTCCGGCGATCCATGTTCCGATGAGTGCTCCGACTGAAACGAGAATCAGAACGGCTTCGAGACCATTAGATATTCCATGAACAATCGCGTTTTGCAGATCTTTATATGAATAACCGAGTCTGATTCCGAGAATCATTGCAATAAACCAAGAAACAAAAAGCGCTAGCTGTATTGGCAAGTCTAAAAAGACTGTAAACGACAGAACAAGTGCTAAAAATGCTCCTAGTACGATAATAATTTCAAATAGTGTTGGCAATCTTACATCCTTCAAAAGAAGTCCCCCTTAATAAAAAAGCTAAAACGCTTTCAATAAATAGTGCAACACGTATACTATACTTCCTCATCCCTATGCTTGTAAACAGCTTATTCACCCGGCTATTCACAGATGAATAAGCTGCATTTTGTTTAAATTTTATTTTTCTAATAGCTCTTTTCCAGCAATTCCTGGCTTTGTCATCTCGTATGGATTTAAAATGATATCCAATTCTTCTTCTGTCAGCACATCATGCTGAAGGCAAAGATCACGGACGGATTGGCCTGTCATAATCGCTTCCCTGGCGATTCGGGCAGCCGCTTCATAACCAAGATGCGGATTCACAGCGGTAATAACTCCAGCGCTTTTTTCTACGTATTGCTTCAAGCGTTTTTCATTAGCTTCAATGCCTTTCAAGCAATAGTCAGTGAAGGAACGGAACCCATTGTTCATGATGCTGATCGATTGCAGCAGATTAAAGACAAGCACTGGCTCCATAACGTTTAATTCAAGCTGACCTGCTTCTGAAGCTAGGCAGATGGTATTATCGTTTCCAATCACCTGAAACGCAATTTGGTTAATGAGCTCCGCCATAACCGGATTGACTTTACCCGGCATGATGGATGATCCCGGCTGGCGGGCAGGCAGAGAAATTTCCGCAAGTCCGGCGCGCGGTCCCGATGCCATTAAACGAAGGTCGTTTGCGATCTTCGACATGTTCATCATGCAGACTTTTAATGATGCAGAAACCTCTGTGTAAGCGTCTGTATTTTGTGTTGCATCGACAAGATGGTCAGCGCCGACAAGAGGCAGTCCGCTAATATCAGCAAGATGTTTAACAACTTGTTTGATATATTCAGGATCGGCGTTCAGTCCTGTGCCGACTGCAGTAGCGCCCATGTTGACTTCATACAGGTGCTGCCGGGATTGTTTAATACGTTTAATATCACGCTCAAGAACACGGCTGTATGCTTCAAATTCCTGGCCGAGGCGAATCGGAACAGCATCTTGAAGGTGAGTCCGTCCCATCTTAATAACAGAATCAAATTCCTGGGCTTTTTGTTTAAACACACCATGCATGTCTTCCATCGTCTTCAGCAGTTTTTCCAGCAGATTCAGTGTGGAAATATGAATGGCTGTCGGAAATACATCGTTTGTTGATTGTGACATATTAACGTGTGTGTTTGGGCTTAAGTGGATGTATTCTCCCTTTTTATGACCCATAATTTCAAGCGCGCGATTTCCGATGACCTCGTTCGCATTCATGTTCATGGATGTACCAGCGCCGCCTTGTATTGGATCGACGATAAACTGGTCGTGCCACTTGCCTTCCAGAATCTCGTCAGCGGCTTGTACGATAGCTTGGCCAATTCCTTCATACAGCCGTTTTACATCCATGTTTGCAAGTGCGGCAGCTTTTTTTACAATCGCCAGCGCGTTAATCATTTCTTCATGGATTTTATATCCCGTAATCGGAAAGTTTTCTGAAGCACGCAACGTTTGGATGCCGTAATAGACATCTGCTTCAATTTGTTTTTCTCCAAGGAAATCTTTTTCAACCCGGTATTCTTTTTGGCCGTTTAACATAATCTTTAACCTACTTTCTCTATAATGGTTATGGTTTTAGCGAAATTTACAGGACAACGTCATCGGCAATCGGTGTTTCCATAATTCTTTTCACGATCGGCAAATCTGAGGATTGGCCCAGTGCCCACATTAATTTCGGAACGATTGCTTCTGTATTCATGTTTCTAGAGCGGATAATTAAGTCCTGATTGACTCTGCGGCCGACTTCGTAAATGCTCATATCTTCGCCTTCTTCCAAGCATTGAGTCGTAATGACGACAACAATGCCGCTGTCAATCAGTTCATTCACTTTGGACAGAATGTCTCTGCCTTCAAACGGAACGCCTCCACTGCCATAACTTTCGATGACAATTCCTTTGTACATGCTTTTCAGAGCGTCCAGCATTTCCGGCTTTAAGCCCGGATGCAGCTTGAGCAGACAAACATCGGTGCATAGTGAAGTGTCAACTGTGAAGGCGTCGTTCTCAGGTTCCGTTACTTGTTTGTTGTATTCAATCCCGTCTTCTGTAATAAAAGCGATATATGGATAATTGATGCTTTCAAACGCGTCATAGCTTTTCGTTCTTAACTTGATCGCACGTGTTCCCTGGATGACTCTGCCGTCAAACACAACGTAAACCCCACCTACGCCTTCACAGGCAAAGCGAATGGCATCTGTAATATTTTTTTTGGCGTCTGTTTTTTGAAAGGTAATTGGAATTTGCGAGCCTGTAATTACAATCGGCTTTTTAGCATGCTGCAGCATATAAGATAATGCGGCAGATGTATAGGCCATTGTATCTGTACCATGAGTAATAACAAACCCGTCATAGGCATCATAATTTTCCTTAACAGCTTCCGCTATCTCCACCCAGTATTCAGGCTGCATATTGGTGCTGTCTATATTCATAAGCGATTGGGTTTCCATCGTGTAATCGTTATCAAGTTTTGATACGTAACTTAACAACTCGTCAGCCTTCACCCCCGGGGCAAGTCCGTTTTCCCCTTCAACTGAAGCGATCGTTCCCCCAGTTGTCAACATCAATAATTTTTTCATACCATACACCTCTTCACTATATCTAAAGATGGGTTTGCGAGAAGGCATTCGCTTTTCGCATACTTTTAATGCAATTATAGACACGGAAAATAAAATACGCAAGACATTATTATTCAATTCGCGTACACTTCCGAATACCTATATGATATAATCAGCTCAAGTTGAAAAAGGAGCGGAAGTCCATGAATTTAGATCGTTTAACTGAATTGAGAAAAAAGAAAAATTGGTCGCTTCAATATACGGCTGACCTCCTGGGTATCGCAAAAAGCACATACGCGGGATACGAGTCAGGCTACCGCCGCCCTTCGCTTGAGGCCCTGGCAATGCTGGCAGACCTTTTTGATACAACCTGCGATGATCTCTTAGGCCGCACAAAGCAAAAGGAGACTGCTCCTCAGACCATTGAATTGACCACGTGGAGCAGCCTTGACATTGCTGTTGACGGCAAGCCGCTGTCTGAAGACGAAATAATACAGCTGATCACCTTTATCCGGACAAAGAGAAAAGTTCAGGAGGAACTGAGTTAATTTTCACTCACGACTTAACTTTCCCGTAGGTTCCTCCTCCTCCGGCTTTCAGTTCAAGCTTTCCTGACCTCGCTTTCACAATAAGAGCGGCGGTTTTCGGCGGAACAACCCGAGCCAGATCCTCCTCTGAAGTCTCATGAAGAACAGCCATTTCTGTACCAAAGGCCGTTTTAAGTTTGTCCAGGGTTTTCGGTCCGACACCCGGCACAAATTGCAGCGGAATCTGGTGGACATACCTAGGACGCGCTATGCCCTTTCCAGACTGATCACTCAGTTCGCACAGCCTTTCGCTGACACCCTTTGTCAATCTGGCACTTCCGCATTCCGCGCACGCCGTTGCCCCGCTCTCAGTACGCTCTCCGCATACTTCACAAGCCGTTTGATAATACTTTCCCAACAGCGGATCTAATCCGTAATTTGCGGTAATTTTCCTGTTATCCTGTCCCTTTAATGCGAGAGCGAACTCAGAAAAATCAGCTGAGGCCACATATAGTTCATTATATTCTCTGCCGATCTTCCCTAAGGAATGCGCATCAGAATTTGTTAAAAATGAATATTTATTCAATTCAGATACCCGTGAAGCCATAGGTGTGTCACAGCTTAAACCAAGCTCGACAGCATCTATCATAGAAGAATCAAAAACCTCAGTTAAAGTTGACTTAACGCCTTTTCCGTACAAGCTTTTGTGGGGCGTGAAAATATGGGCGGGGATAAACAATCCGCCCATTTCTTTTACTTTTTTTTGAAGATTCAAGCCTGTTTCGTATATCCGCTGTGAACTTAAGTGAATATTTTTCATCCGTTCTGAAAGCCAGGCTGAAAATTGTCATATCAGCAAGTGTCGGCATAAAAGCAAGCACATGAATTGGCCCGCTGCATGCTTCATCGTAAATCTCCAGCTCGCTTCCCAATAAAAGAGTTGTGCTGCGATAACGGACTCCGCCGCCCTCAAGCTCGTGATACCTGCCTGAAGCAATGCCTTCCTCAAGCTCTATTATGACTTCCGGGGAATGGCAGTCAATAATTCCGAGAAGTTCGATCCCTTTATATTCACTGGCCTCAACCAAAATCCGGTCCAGCGTCAGCGTTTTTGCACCTGTTATTTTGACAGCCCTTCCTGTATAGGTCCGACCGATATGGATGTGTAAATCCGCGTAAATCTTTTTCATTTTTATGCTTGCAGCGCTTCTTTCAGCTGAAGATATTGAATCGCATAGGCTGTCTTCGCGTCGTAAACCTCGCGCGACTCAACCAGCTTTAGTGCGTCTTCAAGCGTCACCTCCATCACTTCAACAAACTCGTCCTCATCTAGTTCCCGTTTTTCTTCAAGCACAGCCAGCTCTTCCGCAAGAAAAACGTGGACAATTTCATCGGCAAAACCGGGCGATGTATAGAATGCTGTCATTTTAGTCAGCTTTTTCGCTGTGTATCCTGTTTCTTCTTCCAGCTCCCGAAGCGCCGTATACTCCGGCTCTTCTCCTTTTTCCAGCTTTCCGGCCGGTATTTCAACGATCGTCCGTTCCAGGGGCTTCCGGAATTGTTTCACCATTATGATTTTCCCTTCGTCTGTGACAGCCAGCACCGCTACCGCACCAGGGTGTTTTACAATTTCGCGTTTACTCGTTTTTCCGTTAGGGAGCTCGACGTCCTCTACATAAAGATCAATAACTTTACCCGAAAAAATCTGTTCTTTAGCAATTGTTTTCTCTTCTAAGTGTTTCATTTCTTCATCTCCCGTTCTGTCTCTATATCATGCCCCATACATTTTATCATACTAGAGAAAAGGGGGCTCCTTTATGAAAGTATACCGTATGCAAAAGGGCGTCGTTTTAGTGGGGAAAGCGTGGGAGGTGCGGGCGAAGCTCAAGGAATACGGTCGCACATTCCGGTATGTGAAAGATTGGATTTCCGAGCCGTAAAAGTTGAAAACTCCGCTCCTTTATATTACGGTCATTACAAAGCCTAAAAAAGGAGTGTGCACATGAGAAAGCGCAAACTAGGTTCATCTGATTTAGAAATAAGCGAAGTTGGACTTGGCTGTATGTCCCTTGGAACCGAAACAAATAAGGTGCTGTCGATCCTTGATGAAGCCATTGAGCTTGGCATCAACTATTTGGACACAGCTGATTTGTATGATCGCGGCCGCAATGAAGAAATCGTCGGCAAAGCAATTCAAAACAGACGCCAGGACATCATTTTGGCCACAAAAGCCGGAAACCGGTGGAGTGACAAAAATGACGGCTGGTATTGGGACCCTTCAAAAGCTTACATAAAAGAGGCAGTGAAAAAGAGCTTAGCACGTCTGAAAACGGATTATATCGATCTGTATCAGCTTCACGGTGGCACAATAGAAGACAACATTGACGAAACGATTGAGGCATTTGAAGAATTAAAACAAGAAGGTGTCATTCGTTATTATGGAATTTCTTCTATTCGCCCGAACGTCATTAAAGAATATGTGAAAAAATCAAATATCGTCAGCATTATGATGCAATTCAGCCTGTTTGACAGACGGCCGGAGGAATGGCTCCCGCTTTTAGAGGAACATCAGATCAGTGTCGTGGCAAGGGGGCCGGTCGCTAAAGGGCTGCTGACTGAGAAACCGCTTGAACAAGCTTCGGAGACCATGAAACAAAACGGGTACTTATCATATTCCTATGAAGAATTGGCAGAGGCCCGTAAGTCAATGGCCGGCGTTGCTCCAGACCTCACCATGACGGAAATGTCGCTGCAGTATCTTTTAGCGCAGCCGGCAGTGGCCTCAGTAATCACCGGTGCCAGCAAGTTAGAGCAACTGAAGGAAAACGTTCAGGCTGCAAACGCGCGGCGCTTAAGCGAGCAGGAAATCAAAGCGCTCCAATTCTATACGAAACAAGACATTTACGAAGCACACCGTCAATAAAGAAAACCAGCACCTGACCGGGTGCTGGTTTATTTGTATTGATGCCAATCGAGCTGGCTTTCATCGAGGAGCTGTTCAAAGCTTTTGTTTTTTTCGATCTCCTTTTTCTTTCTGATCTGTTCCGCTTTCTTTCTTTCCTGTCTCTTCTCATCCTCATCCTTCAATTGGCTTTTCATCTGCATCAGCTTTTCTTTTATCTCGGATTGAAGATCGTCCTTTAACTGGTGTTTGTCAGCAGATTTTTGTTTTTTCATGCACCGCTTCCCCCGTGTTTTTGTTTTGAAGCCAGTTTATCATGGAGATACAGGCTGAACAAGAAGACTCTCTTCATAAAAACGCTGTCATATTTTTCTGACGGCTCAGCAGTGTTTAGGTATAATGGTTTTAGAAGGTTATTCATAATAGAGTTGAAAGGTGCTGTGTCTTTTGAAAAGATTCCTTTTAGCTGTCGGCGCTGTATTGGCAGCTGTAGCTGCTATCGGTATTTGTTTTACAAATATCATTATGTTCATAAAGAAAAAAACCGACGAAGAGATTATGAAAAGAGAAACAGATGACGGGCATGATGTATTTGAATCGTTTGAACGCATGGAGAAAACGGCTTTTGTGATTCCATCGGCATACGGATATGACATAAAAGGCTACTATGTTGCACCACACGATACCTCAAAAACAATGATCATCTGCCACGGCGTGACCGTGAATATATTGAACTCTCTCAAATATATGGATTTATTTCTTGATCTCGGCTGGAATGTGGTGATTTACGATCATCGCCGGCACGGACAAAGCGGCGGAAAGACTACAAGCTATGGTTTTTATGAAAAGGATGATTTAAACGAGGTCGTCAAATGGGTCAAAGACAAAATCGGTAAACTCGGATTGGTTGGAATCCACGGTGAATCAATGGGAGCAGTGACTGCCCTGCTGTATGCAGGGGCACATCCTGACGATGGCGCTGATTTTTATATTGCCGATTGCCCGTTTGCAAGCTTTGAGGAACAGCTTGCGTATCGTCTAAAAGTGGAATACCGGCTGCCTTCCTGGCCGATCCTCCCCATTGCCGACTCCTTTTTGCGGTTCAGGGACGGCTACCGCGCACGCGATGTATCCCCGCTTGCCGTCATCAATACCATCGAAAAGCCGGTTCTCTTTATTCACAGCAGGCACGATGATTATATTCCTGTTTCTGCAACCGAGCGGCTTTATAAAAAAAAGCCCGGTCCAAAGGAACTCTATATTGCTGAAGCTGGAGAACACGCCATGTCATATACAAAAAATCGGGACACGTATAGAAAAACCGTGCAAGCCTTTTTAGACAAAATAACGTAAAAAGCGAAAGGCCCCCTAGCCTTTCGCTTTTCCATCATAAAACGTCGGTGATGCCATCCATATGTTCACTGATCCATTCAATCGCAAGGTCTATCGTAGTAAACTCCTGCGCTTCAAATGTCATTTCATCCTGCAAAAGCCAAACATCCTTCTTGACGGATTCCGCTCCTCCGATTGACCAGTGCAGCAGGGTGTAGGGATGGTTTTTGTTCAGAAAGGATACCCACGTTTTATTCTGTGCTGTATTCTTAATTGACTTCAGCTTTTGTTCCACGTTTCGTGTCTCCCTACTTTACTAATATGCTCATTCTTGGACTGAGCATTTGAGCCGGACTTTTCAGCGCCAGCGTTTTGGCTTTCTCATTGTAATCGATTGTCATTTGATCGTCAAAAAACACTTTTTGCGACGACTGGATATATAGCGGGATGCCGTTCGTTTCCAGCTGCTCACACTGTCCCGTTAATTCCTCTGTCATCCAGATGGTCGGTACACCGCTTACTGCGCAGCCGCATCCTTCAGCGTCATAACGGAGCTGCGCCTTTTTTCCCGGATTGGCGTCAAGCGCTTGCTGCAGTGCCTGTGCTGCTGCATCTGTCACATGAATGTTCATAAGGTGAAACCCCCGTTTTTTTCATTTTCGCTATTGTAGCACACCACGCGTCCGTTCGCATTGTTTCTGCCTTTTTTCCACCGCTTCGCTTTTTCTTCTGCAGCCTTGATCCAATCGGTTTTTCCCTGTATATACCGCTTGATATTGTCCGGATACTGGGCCGCCAGCTGTTTTTTGAGCGCGGCGTATTCCTTCGCTGTTTCCGGATGAGCTGTGAGATAATCTCTGAACACCAAATGCCTTTCAATAGCAGGATGTCCTCCCTCATAGATATGGACATGATGGGTACGCTTATTTCCGCCCTTTTGGAAATAGCGTCTGCCAATAATGCCGTTTTCTCCTTTTGGCGCATAGCCGAGCTCCGTCATTTTCGAATCATATTGGTTTATGGCCGCGATATCCTTTACTGCAATCAGGATATCAATGACCGGCTTTGCCGCCATATTTGGTATCGATGTGCTTCCGACATGATACACGTCAATGATCTCCGGGCCGAGCACAAGCTTCAGACGATCTTTTTCCTCACTGAACAGTCTTGCCCATTCTTCATTGTAGTAAGCGACTTCAACCTTTCTTTTCGGATAGAGATGAAAGACTGACAGAAAAAGCCCCTCTGACGCTTTGACGGTTTTCGTCTTTTCAAATCCTGCCTGCGTATACAGCGCCACGGCCGGGCTGTTTTTCTCGGCTGTTACTACCTCGATTTTCTCAGCGTCTTCGTTCTGATCAATAACAAATTGCACGAGTGCTCGTCCGATGCCTTTTCTGAAACCGTCGGGATGCACAACAAGCCTGCAAATGGTCAGCTCATGCATAAACTTCTCGTATGAAATGACGCCGAGCAGTTTCCCGTCTTCCCGGTATCCTGCAAATCGCTCCTGAGAGGCTCTGATATCCTCAGCTTTTTCGTGTAAAGCAGGGATTCCGTCAAAACCGATAAGCTCCGCTTCTTTTACATAAGCTGGCATTTGAACGTCAATAATCTCACGTGATACAACCTCTTCCTTATGCTGAAGAAATGCAATCATTTGTTTTCTCCTGAAAACCGCTGCTTTTCGACTTTGGCGACGCGGACCGCATACGATTCATACCACACGCTTTTTCCTTTTTCTTTCGCTGCTTGGTGTTCGGTGTGATGCCTCCAATGATTGATTGCGTCCATACTCTCCCAATAGGAAACTGTGATGCCGGTTCCATCCGCTTCGCGAACGCTTTCCACACCTAAAAATCCGGGCTGGCTCGCCGCAAGCGAAACCATCCGCTCTGCTGTTTCTCCATATGCTTCGTCATTTTCACTTTTGACAGAAGAAAAGATAACAGCATAATAAGGAGGCTCAGGTGTTTTTGACAAAAAATCCATAGCGGTTCCTCCTCATATGTTTTTCACAAAAAGAACCCTGTCTTGGCCCGGTCCATCGTAATTTGCAAATACTGAGATGCCATTTACTGTTTTGCTGCCTTTTTCAATCTCAAACCCAAGTCTTGTATGATACGCGATTGACACCTTATTTACCGGGGATGTGACGCACTTTACCCGGGTGCATCCCCTCTGCTTAACCGTTTCAATAAACACATCGTATAATTGTTTTCCAATTTGCATTTTTCTGAAATCCGGATGCACACCGGAAAAATGGATGTATGCCGTTACAGGATCTGATTGCGATTGAAATCCGATTAAAAATCCAGTCATGCTGTTTTGTTCATGTGTAATAAAGCTGGTGTCCTGAAAATGTTCAAAAAATAATCGCGGGAGTTTTTCTTTCAGCTGCCTGCCGCCCCACCATTCATTCATCACAGACGTTACCATTTCATAATCTGAAGACGTGATTGTTCGAATATCCATTACGATTTCTCCCTCCGTCTGGCAAAACGAATGTCTCTTTTTTCTCACAATATAAAAATTATATTTTGCCTGACTGGAATTGTAAATGCCTTCTTTTCTGTATCATACGTTTTCAGACTGCTGAGGGAACATGTTTGATATTTTTCATACCTAGTTCTCCCCCTCCAGCCGCCGGGAGGGAGAACATTTATAGAAAAATATCAAGCACCTGATCAAGTCTTAGCTTACAGAGCTTGCCGGCGTCTCCTTTGATCCACACTGTCTTTTCAAACTCTTCATAGCGGCAGATTTTCCCGCTGCAGGTGACAATTTCGCCATCCTGAAAGCAGCTGACAGTGATATCCTGAGCAAATTCCATCGCAGTGCAAAGCGTTTGGTTCATCTCCTCCAGCTTATCCGAATCAAGGATCGGCTTTTGCAGCTTCTGTTTATGGCGTTTTCTCTCAAGCAGGCTTTGTTTATGTTCAGGCAGAAACATCCGGCTTCCTTCCCACAGCAGATTGCCTCTTTGTAAATGCTCATTCATTTATAATGCCCTCCTATTTTAGCCGCGCGTTCAAACGCCTGGCCTGCAGCTGTCAGTGAGGCCGCCCTGATGATCGCCGTGTCGCCGAACCGGCTTTTAATCCCGTCCATCACATAGCCGAGGCTCATCTTCTTTGCATAATCCTGAAATAAATTGAGCTGCCATACTTCATCAGATGAAAGCTGAGAGAGGTTGACCCCGAGGCGGCGGACAGGCTTCCCGTCCCAAAACTTGAGAAACAGTCTGCATACGGCCTGGTACACATCCTGCGTAGAATTGGTCGGTTCTTCCAGCTTCACTTGCCGGTTGAAGCCGGTCGGCAAATCAAAGTCAGCCCCCCTGCAGCTCACCGAAACCGTCTGCCCCATCATCCCGGCGTTCCGGCTTCGCCTGCACACCTCTTCACTTAGCTCCAGCAGAACGACTTTTATTTCTTTGTCAAAGTGTTCATAGTCTCTCGGGAGTGTCATTCCGTGGCCAATTGCTTTTTGTCCGTCCAGCGATGCCGTTGACACAGGAGAATAGTCGATTCCGTTCGCCGTCATCCATAGCACGTGTCCGTTAATGCCCCATTTCTTTTTTAAAAGCTCGAGTGGAAAAACCGCAAGCCCGCCGATTGTGCTAATGCCCATTCGATTTAAATGATGTTTCATCCGGCTGCCAACGCCAAACATACTCCCTACCGGAAGCGGCCACATCTCGGTTTTCATATTTTCTTTCGTTAACGTAAAAATACCGTTCTTATTCTTTTTGGCAAAATTGTCACACGCGATCTTGGCGAGCGCTTTATTAGGGCCGATTCCGACCCGGGCATAAATGCCGACCTCCCGCATAATTCTGTCTTGAATGCTTTTGGCAATTTCCTCGGGCGCCCCAAACAGCTTCTGGCTGCCTGTGATATCCATGAATTGCTCGTCAATGGAATAGGGCTCCACAAGATCTGTATATTCCTCTAAAATGGCGGTGATTTGCAGTGATACATCAATATACCGCTGCATCCGAGGCCGAAGCACAATCGCTTCAGGGCATTTTTCCTGCGCTTCCCACAGACGTGAGGCATTGGCTACCCCTTTTTGTTTCGCCAGCGGGCATGCAGCCAATACAACTCCGCCCCTCCTTTCCGGATTACCCGAAACAATCACCGGCTGATTTTTCAAATGTGGATTTTCCGCTTTCTCTACAGATGCATAAAACGATTGCATGTCAACGAGAAAAATCACTTTTTCTTTCATCATACACACCTCTAAAAAGAACTTATGTTCGCTTCTGCTATTATATGCGAAAATACGTTCGGTTTATACTGGTAAATGATTCTTGTCTGACAGAAAATATGATGCAAGGGTTTGAGAGAAGGAAAACATTTAGTAGAATGAAAGCGAACCATAAAGATAGGAGAATCAAAATGGAGAAATTTGTCGAAAAAATGTTGGGACAGGCATTGCGCCAATACGGCCGAAATGTTGCCATTGATCCGTTAAGCCCGTAAGAAAAACAAAACCTGAAAGCTGCCTTAGAGGAAAGACAAAATGAAGATCCAGACGAGGACCTGCATGCGCATATAGAGGATATCATTTATGACTACGTCACAAACCAAGGGCTGTTTTCTTAGTGTCATGCACCTTCATTGTTGGAGAATTTTCGTATATTTGTTTTAGTATGGCCAGAAGGGACGCGGCTGATATCAAGGGGAAGCGCCCTTCTCATATACGGACGCTCAAGCCCATCAGCATAAACTTTAATCTGATGCCCGGTCTCACTCAGCATTTCAGGAATCCTGCCGATATGAGCTACAGTCTGATGATTCAACGTCTTTAAACGAAATCCGATTGATCTCCCGCATTCCTCATGCCTTTAAACTGGACAGGCATTTCTGCTCAATGAGAATTACACTTTCATGGTCAGATATAAGCACCAGACAAAAAAATCGAGTACTTCAACCTCCACTTCAACGGCTAAACGCCATCGTCAACGTGAAACTTGAACCATCAAAAACAAAGGTCATCCTGCGCGCACATAACAAACCCATATAAATCGGTAAGTAAAAATATTTAATCCTCCGTTGGATAAGGAAATTTTTTCATGTATGATAGAAAAAGATCTTACTAACAGGAGAGAACAATAAACATGAAGACATGGAAAGATATCCACCCAATCAGCTGGACAATTATTATCGGAACCATTTTCGGCAGAATGGCAACATCGATGAGCATTCCGTTTTTAGCGATTTATTTAACAGCTGTCCAAGGCGCATCAGCATCCTATGCGGGGCTTGTCATTGCGGCGAGCTCATCAGTCGGCATCATTGCAAGCTTTTATGGCGGATATATCTCGGACAAATTCGGCAGAAAGAACATGATGCTTGTATCCATTTTCGGCTGGATGCTGGTGTTTGCAGGGTTTGCGGCTGCTTCACACCTCTGGGTATTTTTTGTGGTAAATGCGTTAAACGGACTTTGTAAATCACTGTTTGAACCTGCATCAAAAGCTTTGCTGTCAGATATGACAGAAGAAAAAACAAGATTGCTGGTTTTTAATCTGCGGTATGCAGCCATTAATATCGGCGTTGTCTTCGGCCCTGTGCTGGGTCTGTACTTTGGTTCATCACAATCTACCGCTCCTTTTTTGGTGCCCGCAGTGATTTATGGGATGTACGGTGTGATCCTTGCCATCCAATTTAAAAAGCATCCACCCGCGACATTAGAACAATCCAGAAATATGAACGTTCGGGAAGCGTTTATGGTAACGCAAAAGGATCGTCTTTTTACAGTTGCTCTTATCGGCATTACACTATCCATCTTCGGCTTTTCGCAGTTCAGCTCTACATTCCCGCAATATATGGCGCAAAATCCTTTTATCGAAGATGGGACAAAATTGTACGGCTGGATGCTGACATTAAACGCAATTGTTGTTTTGGCAACACAGTTTCCCATCGTCTACCTTGGTAAACGGTTTTCGCCGCTTTGCTCCCTGATGCTCGGCAATATCATGATCAGCGCCAGCATGATGATCCTTACCATGTCACACGGCGTTTCTTCACTTGTTATCATTGTGGTTGCATTTACAGTTGGAGAAGTGCTCTTATTCTGTATGATGGATTTGTTTGTAGACCAGATTGCAAAACCCGGATTAAAAGGAACGTATTTCGGAGCGATCGGCTTTTCGCAGTTTGGGAATGTGATTGGCCCTTGGGCAGGCGGCTTATGTATCGATACATTTGGCGCCGGACATCCAAGTTCCATTTTTTCTGTCCTTAGCGGCATCACCCTGCTTGGCCTGCCGTTTTTAGCGTTTGCCTATCGGAGGATGAAAGCGGGAATCACTGAGCAGCAACCCGGACTGGGGAAGCCGCTTTAACACAAGAAGACGGGAGAGAATCGCTCTCTCCCGCAAAAACGAGGTGATGAAATATGAATATAGGTGATATCATCTTTCAGCTGATCGTGTTTTTCATGATTGCCGCTGTTATCTCGGCGGCTATCATCGGCTCTAAATATGCGAAAAACCGCAAAGCACAGCTGGACCGAATTGAAAAAAAGCTTAACAGCATGTCCGAAGACCAAAACGATTAACCGCTTGGGGCAACGAGCTCTACCTTGATCCGGTCAGGGTCCTCACAATAGACTGCATAATGCCCGTCTCCCCCGGCAAAAGGATGCCGGTCTCGGTACAGCACACGATAGCCTTTTGCCATCAATTTTTCAGTCATCAGGTCGACTTGAAGCCTGGATTCAGCATGAAACGCGAGATGGTTCAGCCCGACACGGCACCTGTGATATTCCGGCTCTAGATATTCTTCTTTTACCTGAACAATCACAAGGTAAAAGTGATCTTTCTTCCAGCTGATGCCGGAACTCCATTTTTGAAACTCTTTATAGCCAAGCTCTGCTAAAAACCATCCCCAAAACCGCTTAGACGCTTCCAAGTCGGAGACATACAGCTCAATATGGTGCATCATGATCACACCCTTCTCACTAACACTTCTTCTACCTTATGCCGGTCTCCCTTTCGCAATATTAAATCTGACCTGAATTTAGTCGGCAAAATATTTTCATATAAATTAGGGCGGTTGACACTCTCCCAAATCGAGGTTGCCATCTCGTCAGCCTCCTGGTCGGACAGGTCTTTAAATTTATGAAAATACGAGTCCGGATTTTGAAAGGCCGTTTCCCGGAGAAGGCGGAAACGCTCTAAATACCAGGTAAGAATCCGGCTTTCGTCCGCATCTACGTAAATTGAAAAATCAAAGAAATCGGAAACAAAGATGCGGGGATTTTCCCGGTCATCCTCCAAGGTCGGCGATTGAAGTACATTAATTCCTTCGATGATCACGATATCAGCCTGTTCTACAACCTCAAACACACCTTCCTCACGGTCATAGGTTAAATGAGAATAGACCGGGGCCTTTACTCTTTCTTTTCCTGACTTTACGTCATTCAAAAATTCGAGGAGCGCTTTCACATCATAGCTTTCAGGAAATCCTTTTCTTGACAGCAAGTTTTTCTTCTTCAGCTCAGCTGTAGGAAATAAAAAGCCGTCTGTCGTGATCAGGCTGACCTTGGGCCGATCCGGCAAACGTGAAAGCAGCTTCTGCAAAATCCGCGCTGTCGTGCTTTTCCCGACAGCGACACTGCCGGCAATACCAATGATAAACGGAATTTTGGCTGAATGAGGGTGCTTCAAGAAAACATTCACATGCTTATTTCGCTCGGCAGCGGACTTGACATGCAAATGAAGCAGACGAACAAGCGGAATATAGACCGTCTCCACTTCTTCTACGGATAAATGATCATTCAGCCCTTCAACAGCTTTTGCCTCTTCTTCAGAAACAGCAATCGACAAATGGCCTCCAAATCCTGACCAAGACTGCCGGCTGTGCTGTGTATATAAAGTATGTAAATTAAGCTCTTTATTTTTCACTGTTTACACCTGACTCTCTGTAGCTTTAAACAAACGCTTACAAAGATTGTAACGGAAAACATTCCTACTGTCTGCTTATTTTTTCAATTTATCTTTTTTAACAAGTCAGCACCGATTCGGTTATATGCAGCCATTTCTTCTTTCGGAACCATACTGCCTCCCGTTCCCCAGACGACATGTACGGCATTTTTCATGCTGTGCCGCAGATCATTTTCAGACATGTAGTGTTTCCCGGTTTCCGCTAGAAACAGCTGAACAGGTCCGAACATGCCGGCAAGCGCAGACGGCTCTAAATGCTTATTTTCAGATAAAGCCAGCAAATGAAGCAAGGCATACAGCGTTTCGTCTTCGATAGTATAACAGCCGCTCAGCAAAGGTTCTATCAGATTGCCGACAAATCCTGACGGGCGCCCAACGGCAAGCCCGTCAGCAGCCGTTACATTATCCAAGCCGATATCCTGTACAGAGATCCAATCATGCAGGCCTGAATATAGACCTAAGAGCATAGACGGTGAATGGGTTGGCTCCCCGAAAAATACATGGACATGGTTTCCGTACAGGAGCTTCAGTCCAAATGCCACACCACCCGGCCCTCCGCCGACTCCGCAAGGCAAATACACAAACAGCGGTGTTTCAGGACCAGGCTCGATATTCATAAAGCTGAGCTGCGTTTTTAAACGACTGGCCGCTGCCGCATATCCTAGGAACAGATGACGGGAATGTTCATCATCAATAAAATAACAGAATGGGTCTTGTTCCGCCTGCCGCCGTCCTTCTTTAACCGCTTCACTGTAATCTGATTCGTACTCAATGACAGTGACACCCTTTTTGCGAAGTAAATCCTTCTTCCACTGTTTAGCGTCGGAGGACATATGCACCGTCACGCGAAAGCCTAGTTTGGCGCCAATGATGCCGATGCTTAAACCAAGGTTTCCTGTTGAGCCGACAGCAATGGAATAGCGGGAGAAAAATGAAGTGAACCGCTCTTCGTGCAAGACGCGATAATCGTCTGTTTCCTTAAGCATTCCTTCTTGAAGCGCCAGCTCCTCCGCATGCTTCAGCACTTCATAAATACCGCCACGGGCTTTAATCGATCCAGAAATCGGAAGCTCATGATCGCACTTTAAAAGCCATCTCCCCGGAAACGTTTCGCCATACACTTCCTCCAGCTTCTTTTTCATATGGCTTATTTCAATAAGCGGCGATTCAATCATCCCTTCGGCGGCTTTTGTTTCCGGAAATGCCTCTGCAATATAAGGAGCAAAACGCCGAAGTCTTTTGTCCGCCTCGTCTATCTCACATTCCCACTCAGCCGCTTGTAATGCCACCCCCTCTTTCTTGCCGGGATTAGCCCAGAATACCGGTCGGGCATCAATCAGTTTCTGAATAAATGGATCTTTTATCAGGTCACGCAGAGTTTCTTGATTTATTGACATCAGCGATTTCTCCTCCCTTTAACAACTATATCTCTTTATAAAAAACTGCCTGCAAACACACCAAAAGGCGTCTCACACAGGCAGTTCCATGCTTATTTTTTCATGAGCACCCGTCCAGCCAGCTTTTCCACAAGTGCTGGAAACATCTGATATAGCTTTGTTCCGGCATTCATCAAACGAGGAAGATTGATTTCACGTTTGTTCGTCATAATGGCAGACGTGATTTGTGCTGCCACATCATCTGGGTCAAGCATCCAGCGTCCGACATTTTTGACATAGCCTCCGCTTTTATCAGCGATAGAAAAAAAGTCAGTCTGAATCGGCCCTGGATTGACTGTCGTCACATAGACGCCCGTGCCCGCCAGTTCCATACGCAAAGCGTTTGAATAGCCGAGCACAGCATGTTTTGTCGCTGAATAAAGGCTGGATTTCGGCGTAGCAATTTTCCCTGCTTGAGAGGCAATATTAATGATATGTCCGCTTTTTTGCTCAAGCATATGCGGAAGAACAGCTTTTGTACAGGCAATCAGACCGAAAACATTGACATCAAACATTGATTTCATTTCATCTAGGGTCGAATCTAAAACCGTTTCAAAAATACCAAAGCCAGCATTATTGATCAGCACATCAACCGGACCGATCTGATCACGGACGAGGGTGATATCTTCAAGACGGGAGACATCCAGAGGAAAAATATCACACTGTCCGCTCCATTCCTCGGTCATTTTTCTTTTGATTTCCTTCAAACGATCCTCACGTCTTGCCGACAGCAAAACATGGGCTCCTTCAGCCGCACATAAATAAGCGATTCTTTCTCCAAGCCCTCCTGAAGCACCTGTAATCCAAATACGCTTGCCAGCTATATTTTTCACCCTGTTCACCTCTCTATTGCTCTAAAGTATGCGGTATTTCCATCCCAATATGACGTGATGCCTGCTTCGGCCGCCAATATATCAAGATGCCCAACAGTTTCTGACATCGTTAAAAACAACTCTTTTTCATAAACAGCAGGAAAGAGCTGCTGACAAACCTGAAAAGCGGTAAGCGGTTTTTCCGACAGCATGTGACGCACATCCTTGGTCCGGCTGCTCTGCTTGTCAAACCGCTTCTTGATCAGCGCTCGTACATTGCTAATCGTATCGCCATGACCGGGAAACACTGTGTTCGGGGCAAGTTCAAACAGCCTCCGCAGCGACCGCTGATAATCCAGTAAAGGCTCCGTTCTTTTTTCTCCCGTTTTTGGCGCTTCAAGAATCGGGTTAGACGAGCTGTTCGCCAGCAGCAAATCACCGCCAAGCATTCTTCCGGTCTTTTCATGAAAGAGAACAATATGCGACTCTGCATGTCCGGGCATCTCCAGAACAGTCCAGTCATCCATCCCGTCAATTTTTATCCCTTCCGTCACCGTTTGGGTCAAGGATCTTGTACAGGAAAATGCGTACGCCGACCGGATAAGCCTTTCTGCTTTCACATCATCAAATGGAACGCCTAACTCAGGCAGGAGCTTTTGAAAAAAATGTTTTTGCCACTCCATAAATGCCTTGTCTCTGCTGATATATGGTTCGTTAAACGGATGTCCAATCACTTTAATGTCATCAGAAAAAACATCAAGCAACCCTGCATGATCCGCGTGATGGTGAGTCAGCACGATCTGCTCAATATCTGACATTTCTATATGTACAGCGGCAAGCTGCTCTTTTAGGGCTGCAGCCGCCTCTTTGGTTTTCGGTCCACAATCGATCAGTGTCAGCGCATCACCTTTTACTAAGTAAACGATAACATCACCGACGGCAAACGGTGTCGGGACGCGAATCGGAATGATATCTGCAGTTGTCATTCTTTTGCTCCTTGTCTTCATTCATTACTCATATTTTAGCTTTTTCTCGGTCTTGTGTCATTATTGCCGTATGAGAACGGCCCTTTTTGAAAAAGCTATTGACATTAGCTTGTCCCCCATTGCATAATGAACAACAACTAAAATGAGAACCATTGGAACGCTATGACGAGGAATAGTATACAGGCAATGGTCAGAGAGAGCGATATCCCCAGGCTGAAAGGTATCGCGGCCCGCTTGTTTGTAGAACCTGCCCTCAGAGCGGTTAGGAAAACCTAAACGTTTCCCGCGTTACGGGATTTGAGCTGAGCACAAGTTGTGCTAATGAGGGTGGTACCGCGAACCTTTTCGTCCTTTACGTGATGAAAAGGTTTTTTGTTGTTCTAATAGAAGGAGGATATCCATGAAAAAGATAGGATTTGTCGGCGCCGGGTCCATGGCTGAAGCTATGATCAACGGTTTTTTGCAAAGCGGCATTACAAAACCTGAAAATATTTATATCACAAACAGGTCAAATGAAGAGAGACTCAATGAATTAAAGGAAATGTACGGCGTGCGACCATGCAGGGATAAGAGCAAGTTTTTCACACAAACTGATATCGTCGTTCTTGCTTTTAAGCCTAAGGATGCGGCAGAGAGCATTGACAGCATTCGTCCTTATATGAAGGATCAGCTTGTCATTTCTGTGCTTGCAGGCCTTACCATCGAAACCATTCAGCATTATTTCGGCAGAAAGCTTGCTGTCATACGGGTGATGCCGAATACTTCAGCTGCCATCAGAAAATCAGCAACCGGATTTTCCGTAAGCGCTGAAGCAAGCCAAGACGATATCACAGCGGCTAAAGCATTGCTAGAAACAATCGGTGACGCCACATTGGTTGAGGAGCAGCACCTTGATGCCGTTACCGCGATAGCAGGCAGCGGCCCCGCTTACCTGTATCGCTATATTGAAGCGATGGAAAAAGCGGCGCAAAAGGTCGGTTTAGATGAGGAAACGGCAAAAAAACTGATCCTGCAGACAATGGCAGGCGCGACAGATATGCTTCGCCAAAGCGGAAAACAGCCGGCGCAGCTGCGCAAGGAGATTACGAGCCCTGGGGGAACAACAGAGGCAGGCCTTCGCGCTTTAACGGAGGCCCGCTTTGAAGAAGCAATCATTCATTGTATTGAAGAAACGGCCAAACGAAGCGCTGAAATCAAAGAGCAATTTGCCGGAGCCGCTTTAGAAAAGCATTTTTAGAGAAAAACATAAGACAGAAGACAATGCGCTTTCTGTCTTCTTTATCCTAAGACTGGCTGGCAGCTTCTGATTGTTTTAATAATGCAGAGATTGTAAAGGAAAGCAAGTCGGGAAGCACCTCAAAGGAATAAGGCACATACAGTCGTTCCGTCCATTTATGCGGGTCTTTTCCAGACGGGCCGACATTTAATACCGGAACATACAGCGCCTCGTCTTCCCTGCTTGGAAGTGAGTATCCTCTGTTAAAGAGCGGCATATTGCTTGTGTATGCACCAACATCCTGTTTTTCCAGCTGAAGATAGCTCAAATCCGAGAGCCCTGGGAAATACTGAACCTCCCGTAAAGCAATGCCGTACCTATCAGCTGCATATTGAATGAGCTTGCCGGCAGTATTCTTGATTACCTGATCGTTTTTTGATGACACCGCCGGATAAAACGGAGGGCTATAAAAGAGAACAATGAGCGGTGCATCTTCCTTACACAGCGCAGCGAGCTCTGATACAATTTTAGTCGAAAAATCTCTGTCTCCAAGGTCTCCCCTGTTTGCATAGGTGAAATTCAGCACCCGTTCTGTTTCCGAGCTTCCGACACGACTTTTCGCACGTGCAAGAAGCTCATCAAACGTAAAAACAGAGACAGTTCGTTCAATTGGATGAAATGGCTCAAACTTCTGGAAGTCACGTGTTTTCTGCTGAATATGATTTGTAATCTCCTCTGCCGCCTGCTCTGCGGTTTTTTTTAGCATGTCATGCAGCTCACTCGCGGAGCGCTGCATTGTCAGCACATTAAATAACGTAACGGCTGTATGCGGTGTTTGGACGGAATATGCCTCTTTCAAGTCCTTTTGCATTAAGTTTACCGGCGGCGGGGTGACTTCCCCGTCAGCCATTTCGCAGTAATTCACGTTCAGCTCCAGCAGACGATTGATCTCAGAAACCATTAAATTTGCATTTAAACCGGAAAACGGCTCTCCGACATGCGTTTCTATCCCTTTGCAGAAAAATCCTGCGAGAACCTTGCCAATGCTGCCTGTATACACATATTGCCGCTGGTCGCCCGGAAATTTTTCAAACATCGGTTCGCTATTCAAACAAGCAGTGTATGTAAGATGATATTTATGCTTGATTTCTTTCAGTGCAGGAACGGCTTCGATCATTCCTCTTGAATTCACTTCCTCGTCAGGAACCGTAATCAAAAGGACATTCCCATCAAAATGACCATTCATTGCCCGCTCAAGCATCGACAGCTGAACAGTAAGCCCCGCTTTCATATCCATCGTGCCTCTTCCAAACAGCCAGTCGCCGCTTTCCGCGTCTGTTCTCACGCGTTCAGGAAGCAACTCTTTTTTCTCCAAAAAGGAGTTTAAAAGCTCAGCCGGCTTACAGGCCATATGCTTGAATTCGCCGTAGTCCTCTATGTCCACGACATCAAAATGGCTCAGCAATAGCACTGTCTGTTTGACATCTTTCTTTTTGACAAGCGCCGTCAGAAACGTTCTGCCGTCTTCCATTGGATGGAGTGTGACATGAGCAGGGTTATTTTGAAAATAAGGCTTGTCCTTTAAAAGATAATAAAGATATTCCGCAAGTGCGGCTTCCCCTTTCGAACCAGTGACACTTTCGTACTGGACAAGCGAAGTTAAAAGGGTAAGCAAATTATCCTTGGTCTGCCATTTCATCATTTCCGCCCTCCTATGTATAAAAACGCTTCGATTCTAAAAAATAACATGACTCCCTGTCTATTATACAGAAATGTTTGACAAAATCGGATCGTTTGAGCAGTTTATATGACGGGAAAGAAATGACTTGTTATAATCAACCTCTAAAAACCTTACGGGAGGCGAAAGAAATGGCCAGAAAATTATTCACACCTATGACGATTAAAGATGTAACGTTAAAAAACCGCATTGTGATGTCACCAATGTGCATGTACTCTTCTCACGAAAAGGACGGAAAGTTACAGCCGTTCCACATGGCTCACTACATAACACGCGCAGTCGGCCAGGTTGGGTTAATTATTGTGGAAGCATCAGCGGTTAATCCTCAAGGACGCATCACAGACCAAGATTTAGGGATATGGAGCGACGAGCATATCGAAGGTTTTGCAAAGCTGACTGAACAGGTAAAAGCGCAAGGCTCAAAAATCGGAATTCAGCTTGCCCACGCAGGACGTAAAGCAGAGCTTGAAGGCGATATTTTCGCGCCGTCTGCGATAGCGTTTGACGAGCAATCCAGCACACCGGTTGAAATGACAACTGAAAAAGTGAAAGAGACCGTGCAGGAGTTCAAACAAGCAGCAGCCCGTGCAAAAGAAGCAGGCTTTGATGTGATTGAGATTCATGCGGCACACGGATACTTAATTCATGAATTTTTATCTCCGCTTTCTAACCATCGCACAGATGAATACGGCGGCTCACCAGAAAACCGGTACCGTTTCTTAAGAGAAATCATTGATGAAGTCAATCAAGTGTGGGATGGTCCTTTATTTGTCCGTGTATCGGCTTCTGACTATACAGACAAAGGCTTAGACATCGCTGATCATATCGGTTTTGCAAAATGGATGAAGGAGCAGGGCGTTGACTTAATTGACTGCAGCTCAGGTGCCCTTGTTCATGCAGACATTAACGTATTCCCTGGCTATCAGGTCAGCTTTGCCGAGAAAATCCGCGAACAGGCTGATATGGCGACTGGTGCTGTCGGAATGATTACAAATGGTTCAATGGCTGAAGAAATTCTTCAAAATAACCGTGCAGACCTCATCTTTATCGGCAGAGAGCTATTACGCGATCCTTACTTTACAAGAACTGCCGCAAAACAGCTCAATACAGATATTCAAGCCCCTGTTCAATACGAAAGAGGCTGGTAATCTTGAGATACGAGATATCCGCGGTTCCGCCGCCGGATATCTCTTTTTTTATTTTTGGAGAAACGATCAGCTGACGTTCTCCGTCTCCCTAGTAGAACCAATTAGAGGAGATGACTCCATTGAATGCAGCATGGATCGAAAGGACCTATATGGTTGACGATTGTGAATTTCATACAAAACACCGAAAAGGATTTAGCGGTGTAACCATTGTTTTTGAAGCCGGCTACGGCACTTCTTCAGAGACATGGAAACCATTAACAGCGGACATTGATGGCGAATTTGGCATATTCACATATGATAGAGCGGGCATTGGGAAAAGCGGACAAAGCAAGGCAGAACGAACAGCCGACCAAAAGGTGAGAGAATTAGAAAGCTTGCTTAAGGCAGCAGGTATAAGACCGCCTTATCTGGTTGTTTCACATTCATACGGATCGGTTATCAGCAGTTTATGGGCCTGTAAAAACCGAGAGGATATTATCGGCATGGTGCTCCTTGATCCCGCTTTAGGAGATGACGGCACAGGCAGCTTTACATTTATTCCTGAAGAAATGCATACAGCATACAGAAAGCAGATGATGCTCGAGGAGACATATGCTGAATTTTTGAAAAGCCTGCAGCAAGTCAAACAGCAGCAAGTCCATTTAGGAAACATGCCCCTTATTGTCCTGTCATCAGGTGAACGCACTGAGAAATTCGCCTCTGCTGAAGCGGACTGGAGAAACCTGCATAGCAGCATTTTGTCCCTATCCGATCAAAGCGGCTGGATACAAGCAAAAAACAGCTCACATAACATTCATCATGATGAACCTCATATCGTCCATCTGGCGATTTATGATGTATGGTGTGCGGCCTGCCAGCAGGCAACCCCGCTGTACCAGGCAGTCAATTAAACAAAAAACCCGGCTAAAGCAGCCGGGTCTTTTATTATTTTGTTTCGCGATGAAGGGTATATTTTTTTAACCGCGGTGAGTATTTTTTCAGCTCTAAACGATCAGGATTTGTGCGTTTATTTTTGGTTGTGATGTAGTTTCTGTCCCCTGTTTCAGTGCAAGCCAAAGTAACATTTACTCTCATGTTTAACATCTCCTTATAAAGCGTAATGATTACGTTTTATTATACAACTTAATAACAAATTGTCAAACACCTTCTCAGCCTCTTGGAACTTGTACCTCTAAGAAATCATAAGCCGTGATGCTGTTCGGAAAAACGGCTGCCGCTTCTTTCTGAAGCTCCAAAGAGGCCTCTCCCTGATATCTTGCGCTGATATGAGTTAAGATGAGCTGCTTCGCCCCAGCTTCTTTTGCTGTTACAGCTGCTTGTTCTGTTGTACTGTGAAAATAATCAAAAGCAAGCTTCACATCATCCTTAGCAAAGGTGGCTTCATGCACAAGCACATCACAGTCCCGCGCAAGCTCTTTTATCTTATCGCTCACTCTCGTATCCCCTGAAAACACGACAGCTCTCCCCTTTTTAGGAGGCTCCAGAAAATCCTCCCCATTTATGGTGCGTCCGTCTTCAAGCGTCACGATTTCACCTTTTTTTATTTTCGAATATACAGGTCCAGGCGGAATACTCAAATCCTTTAATAACGCCGCCTTTAAAGAGCCAGGCACATCTTTTTCTTGTACGCGGTACCCGAAGGCCTCTACACCATGAATCGCGGATGCAGCTGTGACGATAAACTGGTCGTCCTCAAATACGGCTCCCTCTTCAATCTCTTGTATCACAAGCGGATATGTTAGGTGAGTTTTCGTGACGGCAAGACTTGTTTCAATAAAAGCCTTGATGCCTTTCGGTCCGTAAACCGTCAGCTCGTCCTCACCGCCCTGAAAAGAACGGCTGCCAAGAAGCCCCGGAAGACCGTATACATGATCGCCGTGCATGTGAGTAATGAAGATTTTTTCTATTTTTCGAGGTTTAATCGATGTATGTAAAATTTGATGCTGTGTGGCTTCCCCGCAGTCAAACAGCCATACAGATCGCCTTTCTTCAAGCAGCTTTAATGCGATCGACGTCACGTTTCTAGACTTAGCGGGAATTCCGGCTCCCGTCCCTAAAAAAAGTAATTCCACATTTCCTTCCTCCTACTAGAACTAGTTACCTACAAGAATACAGGATCAGGCGTAAAATGTGAATCTCGCCTCTGATTCGGGCAAACCTTTCGTTCTAGAAATATTTTTGCGCCATTCTGTAAAAAAGGGGCTTAAATGTTTGCTTTCGTTGAATTTTAGATTTAAAATGAAGGAAATATACGGGGTACTAAAATAAAGCTTCGAATAAAGTGAGGTACTTTTAGTGAAAACAAACCAACAACCAAAAGCAGTAATTGTCATATTCGGTGCAACGGGAGATTTGGCAAAACGAAAACTCTATCCGTCCATTCACCGTTTATATAAAAATGGACAAATCGGAGAAGAGTTTGCAGTTGTAGGAGTCGGAAGAAGACCTTGGTCCAATGAGGATCTTCGCCAAACCGTCAAAACATCTATTTCCTCAGCTGCTGATAAACATATAGATGACTTCACGTCTCATTTCTATTATCACCCGTTTGACGTGACAAACCCTGGTTCTTATCAAGAGCTTAACGTACTGCTCAACCAGCTGGAAGATACATATCAAATCCCGAACAACAGAATGTTCTACTTGGCAATGGCTCCAGAATTCTTTGGAACAATTGCAAAGACATTAAAATCAGAAGGTGTAACAGCAACTACAGGCTGGTCCCGCCTTGTGATTGAAAAGCCGTTTGGCCATGACTTGCCAAGCGCGCAAGCATTAAATCAAGAAATTCGTGAAGCATTTACAGAAGATCAAATTTACAGAATCGATCACTATTTAGGAAAACAAATGGTGCAGAATATTGAGGTCATTCGATTTGCCAATGCGATTTTCGAACCGCTATGGACAAATCGCTACATCTCAAATATCCAAATCACATCAAGCGAATCACTTGGTGTTGAAGACCGTGCTAGATATTACGAAAAATCAGGCGCCCTTCGCGACATGGTCCAAAACCATATTATGCAAATGGTTGCGCTTCTCGCAATGGAGCCGCCGATTAAACTGAACACAGAAGAAATTCGCAGCGAGAAAGTGAAGGTGCTGAGAGCCCTCCGCCCTATTGCAAAAGACGAAGTGGATGAGTATTTTGTGCGCGGACAATATCAAGCCGGTGAAATTGACGGTCTGCCAGTCCCTGCTTATACAGATGAAGATAACGTCGCTCCTGACTCAAATACAGAAACCTTTGTTTCTGGAAAGCTTCTGATCGACAACTTCAGATGGGCTGGTGTTCCATTCTACATTCGTACCGGAAAACGAATGAAAGAAAAGTCTACAAAAATTGTCGTTCAATTTAAGGACATTCCGATGAACCTGTACTACGGCAATGAAAACAACATGAATCCGAACTTACTCGTCATTCATATTCAGCCTGACGAAGGCATTACACTGTACTTAAACGCTAAAAAACTCGGAGGAGCAGCACACGCGCAGCCAATCAAACTGGATTACTGCAGCAATTGCAATGATGAGCTGAACACTCCTGAAGCATATGAAAAATTGATTCACGACTGTCTTCTTGGCGATGCGACGAACTTCGCACACTGGGATGAAGTGGCCCTTTCTTGGAGCTTTGTCGATTCCATTTCTGAAACATGGGCAGCCAACAAAACCCTATCGCCAAACTACGAAGCAGGTTCTATGGGTCCAAAAGAATCAGATGATCTTTTGGCGAAAGACGGCTTGCATTGGTGGAATATATAAAGAAAAAGGCTGAAAGTGCTTGTAAAGCATTTTCAGCCTTTTATTGATGTACCAAACTCTCTGCTTCTAAGCGGCTCAAAAAGACCATTGATTTTCTCTCTGTTGTAATCTAATATCCAACTGTTATATGTTTCATACATATCCCGTATTGTTTCAGCTGCAGAAGCTAAAATATCGCAGCCTCGATCATCATAAAGATGAAAAATGGTTCTCTTTTTTATATTGATAAAGTGAATATCTTGAGAAATGCTTGGTTTTATCCCCATATCTTGATTACATATCACTCTCAGCATTGGAATATATCTTACATCACCAGCTTTACACCTCAGAAAAAATCTATGCGTTTTATCATCATCAGAACAAGTATAAGAGACAGCAATGTGCTGCAGTTTTTTCAACACAGCTTTTTCTTGAATGTACCGGGAGAAAATATGTAATTTGCTCTTATATCTCCTTCCCCCTCCAAAACCAACAGCATCAGCTATAACAAATATATCATCATCATCGGCATGTAGAGCTTAAATAAAGTGACAGCTCTCTTATATGCGTTATCTATATAAGGGCTGTGTAGATAAGCATCATTCACGTTATATCCTACGCCTATTTCAAACCGGATGCCGATCTGCCAGTTATAAAACAAAGGAGGTGTAAGTCGTAAACCAGGAAAATTTTCAAGTACATACTCATTTACAGGCAAAACATACATCCTTTCGTTCCCCGCACTCTATTTCAAAAAAAAATCCCGCAGTTGTCAGGCTGCGGGATTTTTCACATTATTATTTCATCCATTCCGTATGGAAGACACCGTCTTTGTCTGTGCGCTCATAAGTATGGGCGCCGAAGTAGTCACGCTGCGCTTGGATCAAGTTTGCAGGCAGCACGGCTGTGCGATAGCTGTCATAATAAGCTAGTGCGCTTGAGAATGAAGGTACCGGCACACCTTGGGCAACTGCAAGTGAAATCACTTGGCGAAGCGCTCCTTGGTAGCTTTCTGCAATGTTCTTGAAGTGGCTGTCAAGCAGCAGGTTGTCAAGCTCAGGATCACGGTCGTAAGCTTCTTTGATTTTCTGCAGGAATGCCGCACGGATGATACAGCCGCCGCGGAAGATCATAGCGATTTCACCGTAATTGAGATCCCAGTTGTATTCTTCAGAAGCAGCTTTCATTTGGGCAAATCCTTGGGCGTAAGAACAGATTTTGCTCATGAACAACGCTTTTCTGACGGCTTCGATCAGTTCTTCTCTATTTTCTGTAACAGGCTTCACTTCAGGTCCTGAAAGAAGGTTGCTTGCTTTCACACGCTCATCCTTCATCGCTGAAATAAAACGTGCGAATACAGATTCAGTGATAATTGGAAGCGGAACACCTAAGTCAAGTGCACTTTGGCTTGTCCATTTTCCTGTTCCTTTTTGACCCGCTTTATCAAGAATCACGTCAACAAGCGGTTTGCCTGTTTCTTCATCTTTTTTCGTGAAGATATCAGCAGTAATCTCGATCAGGTAGCTGTCAAGCTCGCCTTTATTCCATTCAGCAAATACTTCATGAAGCTCATCAGCTGAAAGGCCAAGTACCTGTTTCAGGATGAAATAAGATTCAGAGATCAGCTGCATATCGCCGTATTCAATACCGTTATGCACCATTTTTACATAATGGCCGGCACCGTCCGGACCGATATATGTCGTACACGCTTCACCATCAACTTTTGCAGAAATTGCTTCAAGAATCGGCTTCACAAGTTCATGAGCTTCTTTTTGTCCGCCAGGCATGATAGAAGGCCCTTTAAGAGCTCCTTCTTCTCCGCCTGAAACGCCTGTGCCGATAAAATGAATGCCGCTTTCAGCAAGCTCTTTGTTTCGGCGCTGTGTATCTTTATAGTATGTATTTCCGCCGTCAATTAAAATATCGTCCTTCTCTAAGTGAGGAAGAAGAGATTGAATTGTCGCATCTGTAGCAGTTCCCGCTTTAACCATTAACAAAATTTTGCGCGGTGTTTCCAAGGATTGAACAAATTCTTCAATGCTGTAGGTGCCGACAACGTTTTTGCCTTCAGCCTCCTGCAAAAATTCCTCGGTTTTGCTGCTTGATCTGTTGTAAACAGAAACAGAAAATCCTCGGCTTTCAATATTTAAAGCCAGATTTTTACCCATTACCGCAAGTCCGATAACTCCGATTTGTTGTTTTGACATATTCTAACGTCCCTTCTGAAAACGTTTAACCATTTTAAAATTTACATTAAAATAAAATGATATTTATACTATTGAAATTACCATACTTCACCCCCTTATTTCAAGATATTCAGCTTTTCTTTTCATCTTGAAAAAAATCTTTATTAAAGCTTGTCCCGCTTGTTTTGCTCTCGTCTTTTTTAACCTTTGCACCTTTTCTGATCAGCTTGGAGCCGTACTTTTCATTCAGTTTTTCCATCATCTGCTGAATCGGTTCATCCTTCGCATCCTCTGTAAAGCTGAACAAATCGAGTTGCTTATAGGCCTGCTCTTTTTCTACCAAATCCATTCCGGTAATGCCGAGCAGCCTGATTGGATTTTTGTTCCAATGCTTAAAGAAGAGATGTTCTGCTTCATTATATATCTCGTTTTTTTGATCTATCGGATTCTTCAGTGTGATGCTTCTTGTAATAGTTTTCCAGTCCGCGTATCTGATCATAATAAACAGCTTTGAAGCCATTACTTCCTTACGCTGCAAACGGTCGCTAACGGATGCGGACAGTTTTCGAAAAACAGCTAACAGCTCATCCTCATCGGCAGAATCATGAGAAAGTGTGGATGAATTGCCTACGCTTTTAAATTCATAAATGCGCTCCGGATCAACAGGGGCATGGTGAATGCCGTTCGCTTTATTTTTGAGACGGGGCCCGTTGATGCCGAGCAGCCGTTTTAGCGAGTGTTCGTCAGCGGCTGCTAAATCTCCAATCGTATCAATACTAAGCCCGTTCAGTTTTTCCGCCGTCTTTTTGCCTACGCCATGCATTTCTCCAACTGGGAGAGGCCAAAGGATATCAGGCACTTCTCTTTTTCTCAGGATGGTGATCCCAAGCGGTTTTTTCATATCGGATGCCATTTTAGCGAGAAATTTATTCGGGGCAATTCCGATGCTTGACGGAAGCAGCAGCTCTTTCTGCAGTCTGCTTTGTATTTCTTTTGCCGTCTCATAGGCATTGCGGCTGTATGGTGTATCCGTCATATCCATATAGCCTTCGTCGATGGATACAGGTTCCACCAGATTTGTATATTCACGAAGGATGCTAAACATCGCTCTTGAAGAGCTTCTGTAGCGGTCAAAGTTCGGCGGAAGGACGATGAGATCAGGACAGTTGCGCTTTGCTTCCCAAACCGGCATGGTTGTTTTCACGCCGTGCGCCCTTGCTTCGTAGCTGCATGTGACGACGATGCCTTTTCGTTCTTTGACGTTTCCGGCAACTGCAACCGGCTTTCCTCGGAGAGCCGGGTCATATGCCATTTCCACCGATGCATAGAAACTGTTCATATCAATATGGAAAATAATTCGGCCCTTCCCCGGCATAAACATATCTCCTTTCTGTTCATTAGACAACGGCTTGTACATATAGTAAAATGAAGGTATTGAATGGATGTGATGACAATGTTTGTGGAGTCGATAAATGACGTTTTATTCTTAGTCGATTTTTTCACAATTATTCTTCCGGCTCTGACCGCCATCGGGATCGCTTTTCTCTTGCGAGAGTGCCGTGCCGGCGAGCAGTGGAAATCAAAACGAACAGATGAACATCAGACGGTCTTTCGAATAAACCGAACAGACTTTCTTATTATTATATATCATCGCATTACAACTTGGATACGTAAAGTCTTCCGCATGAATTCACCTGTAAATGATGATGAAGACGTCAGTTCCCTTCTTTTATAAACCGCATTTATAAAAAGGAGGAGAACAAATTGTTAAAAACATATCAGAAACTTTTGGCTGTAGGGGCCTTTTTGATCGTATTATGCTCTGGAAACGCAGCTTTTGCTGCAACAAATCAGGTGGGAGGTCTCGGTAACGTCGGTTTTTTCCACGACTATTTAATCGAGCCGTTTTCCTCGCTGCTGAAAGGCGTTGCCGGACTGTTTCACGGAGAATACGGGTTGTCTATCATTCTTGTAACCATTATTGTGCGCGTTGTGGTACTTCCTTTGTTTGTCAATCAGTTTAAAAAACAGCGTGTGTTCCAAGAAAAAATGGCAGTCATTAAACCGCAAGTAGACAGCATTCAAGCCAAAATTAAAAAGACAAAGGACCCGGAAAAGCAGAAAGAACTGCAAATGGAAATGATGAAGCTGTATCAGGAGCATAAAATCAACCCGCTTGCGATGGGCTGTCTTCCAATGCTGATTCAGTTTCCGATTATGATTGGGTTTTATTACGCGATTCGCTCAACACCTGAAATTGCGTCACACTCGTTTCTATGGTTCAGTTTAGGGCAATCTGATATTCTCGTGTCCCTTAGTGCAGGGATTATGTATTTTGTCCAAGCCTATGTCGCACAAAAGCTGAGCGCGAAATATTCCGCTGTCCCGCAAAATCCTGCAGCGCAGCAATCTGCAAAACTAATGGTGTTTATCTTCCCTGTGATGATGACGATTTTCTCGCTTAATGTTCCTGCGGCCCTTCCGCTGTACTGGTTCACCAGCGGACTGTTCTTGACAGTGCAAAATGTCGTACTTCAGATGACACACCATAAACAGAAAAAAACAGCCGCTCTTACAGAACCGGTGAAATAAAAAACAACTCCGACTTTTGTTCGGAGTTGTTTTTTTTATTTCCATCACTTTCAAGAACCTGCATTCGTTTAAAAAGAAGAAAATCGGGAATACCTTTACTCACATCCAAATGAAAGGAGCTGGTGTCGTGACGGAACAGTCTCAACAAAAAAATATTGCTGTGCCTGAGGGAATTTGGATCATGAAACAAACATGGAATGATGTCTTATTTGCTCATTGGCCTGTTGATGACTCTACCCTTCGAGCTAAGATTCCGTCCATATTGGACATAGATACATATCACGGACAAGCTTGGGTAAGCATGCTTCCCTTTATGCTCACAAACCTTCGCGCGCGTTTTCTCCCACCTATTCCCGGAGCCCAGTCCTTTCCAGAGCTTAACCTGCGCACTTATGTCACCTATAAAGGCAAGCCGGGCATTTATTTCTTTAGCTTAGATGCTGATCATCGGCTGGCAGTTCAAGGTGCACGGACTTTCTTTCATTTGCCTTATTTTTACGCCGATATGAAATCCGAAAAAAATGGGGATGCTATAGAATATAGAAGCAAACGGAGAGACGCTGGAAAAGCAGCATTCGGTGCCACGTACCGGCCACTCTCTGCGCCTTTTACAGCGCAAGAGGATTCGCTTGATTACTGGCTGACGGAGCGATACAGACTTTACACCACTCATCGTGACAAGCTCTATTATGAGGACATTCACCATCACCCTTGGCTTCTTCAAAGAGCCGAGGCCCAGTTTTCAACCAATACAGTGGCTGATGCTCACGAAATCACTTTACCAGACTCAGAACCGCTGCTTCATTATGCCAAAAAACAAGACGTATTATTTTGGCCGCTTCGACAATGGCGCTGACTGTTAGGAAAAAACCCGAATGCCAGATCCGCACTCGGGTTTTTCTTCATTATTTTGCTGCTTCTTCAATAATCGCAACAACCATTTCTGCTGTTTTCACTAGCTCTTCAATCGGCATTTTTTCGTTCTTCGTATGAATTTGTTCATACCCGACAGCAAGATTGACCGTTGGGATGCCGTGGCCTGCAATTACGTTTGCGTCGCTTCCGCCGCCGCTCGTTTGCAGCTCGCTCGTGCGTCCGATTTTCGCTGCCGCTTTTTTCGCGATTTCAACGACTTGGTCGCCATCTTGATATTTAAACCCTGGATACATGACTTCGATTTCGACTTCTGCACGTCCGCCCATATCAGCCGCTGCCTCTTCAAAAGCAGCTTTCATTTTTTGAACCTGCGCTTCCATTTTTTCTGGAACTAAAGAACGGGCTTCAGCGAGAATGTGAACTTCGTCGCACACAATGTTTGTTTGTGTGCCGCCTTCAAATCGCCCGATGTTTGCTGTTGTTTCTTCATCGATGCGGCCCAAAGGCATCTTTGAAATGGCCTTGCTTGCGATTGTAATCGCTGATATCCCTTTTTCTGGTTCAACTCCAGCGTGTGCAGTTTTACCGTAAATCGCCGCTCTTACCTTCGCCTGAGTCGGTGCCGCAACAATGATATTGCCGACTTTTCCGTCTGAATCAAGAGCATAACCGTAGGATGCTGTTATCATGGAACAGTCAAGCGCCTTTGCCCCGATAAGACCTGATTCTTCACCTACTGTGATGATGAATTCAATCGTGCCGTGCTCAATGTTTTCTTCTTTGAGCACTTTAATTGCTTCAAACATGGCAGCCAATCCCGCTTTATCATCGGCGCCTAAAATTGTTGTGCCGTCTGTTTTAACATACCCGTCCTCAACAACCGGTTTTACGCCGTTTCCGGGTACGACTGTGTCCATATGAGATGTAAAATAAATTGTATCTGTCTTTTTCGTTCCTTTTAATGTGCAGATCAGGTTTCCTGCTCCGTGGCCAGTGATACCCATTGTATCGTCTTCTTTGACGTCTACACCTAAATCAGAAAATTTTTGTTTCAGCACTTTGCAAATTTCAGCTTCGTGCTTCGTTTCTGAATCGATTTGAACAAGCTCTAAAAATTCTTCCAGCAGGCGTTTTTCATTCACCATTTGTAAGTCCCTCCATGTTAAAGCGGTATGTTACCGTGCTTTTTTTTCGGTCTCTCTTCTGTCTTATGTGCAAGCATGTGAAAAGCTTGGATGAGTCTTTTCCTTGATTCTTCCGGCAAAATGATGTCATCGACCATTCCGCATGCCGCCGCTTTGTAAGGGCTGGCGTTTTGTTTTTTGTATTCAGCTGTTTTTTCGCGTTTTGTCTTTTGCGGGTCAGCTGACGCTTCAATATCTTTATCATACAAAATAGATGCCGCCCCCTCAGCACCCATCACTGCGATTTCGGCATTTGGCCAAGCAAACACGAGATCCGCTCCGATGGATTTGCTGTTCATGGCGACATACGACCCGCCATACGCTTTTCTGATGATGAGCGTTACTTTGGGAACCGTCGCTTCTGCATAAGCAAACAGCAATTTGGCTCCGTGCCTGATAATGCCGTTATGCTCCTGCTGAATGCCGGGCAAAAACCCCGGTACATCTTCGACAGTTAACAGCGGGATCTCAAAGGCGTCACAAAACCGGATAAATCTCGCTGCTTTATCAGCCGCGTCAATCGTCAGGCTCCCTGCTAAATGTTTCGGCTGGTTTGCCACAATTCCGATCGTTTTTTTGCCGAGCTTTGCAAATCCGATGACGATATTTTTCGCAAAATACGGCTGAATCTCAAAAAAAGACTGTGGATCAGCCAATTCCTGAATCACCGCCCGAACATCATATGGCTTTGTGCTGTCAGCCGGCACGAGGCGGTTTATTAACGAGCTGGAGGCCTCATCCACAGATGAAGGCGGTGATATCTGTTTGTCGAGCGGCAAATAAGACAGCAGCTTTTTCACTCCTGTCAGAACCTCCTCTTCCGTTTTTCCGGAAAAGTGGGCATTTCCGCTGACGGCATTATGTATTCCCGCTCCTCCTAAGCTCTCCGCGTCAACCTGTTCTCCTGTTACTTTTTCAATGACCTTTGGACCGGTAATAAACATTCGGCCCGTCTGTTCTGCCATAAAAATAAAATCAGTAAGTGCCGGAGAGTACACAGCGCCTCCAGCGCACGGCCCTAATATAACCGAGATTTGCGGAATGACTCCGGAATATAAGACGTTTCGGTAAAATATGTGACCGTATCCATCTAATGATACCACACCCTCTTGAATTCTCGCACCACCTGAGTCGTTCAGCCCGATAATCGGGGCTTTATTTTTTGCTGCAAGATCCATAAGAGAGGTAATCTTTTTCGCATGGGTTTCGCCAAGCGCCCCGCCGAATACGGTAAAATCCTGCGCAAACACATATACTGAGCGGCCGTCAATCGTACCGTAGCCCGTCACGACTCCATCTCCCAATATACGCTGCTCCCTTGTTAAGCTTCGGCTCTCCATGAAGGGATATAATTCGATAAAACTATCCTCATCCAAGAGATAGGCGATCCTTTCCCGCGCTGTGAGCTTTCCCTTTTTCCGCTGTTCAGCTTGCTTCGCATGTCCCCCGCCTTCTTCCGCCTGCCTGCGCCTGTTGTATAGATGACCGATATGCTCATTCATATTCAATGTCTTGATCTCCTTTCGGTTCACAGAGCTCGACAAGCACGCCATTTGTTTCCCGCGGAGAAATAAACGCGATCTGTTTCCCGTTTGCGCCCTGTCTCGGCTGCCTGTCTATTACATCAATTTTCCGGTTTGATAATGCTTGAAGCTGATCTGTTAAGCCGCTACATAGAAACGCAACATGGTGCAGCCCCTCTCCTTTTTTATCTAAGAATGTACGGACAGGGCTGTCAGGCGTTAACGGCTCAATCAGCTCCAAATAGACGCCTCCCGCTTGGAAAAGAGCAATGGTCACCTTTTGCTCTTCAACCGTTTCTTGATGAAGAAACGTTAATCCCAATACACCTTCATAAAAAGCTCTGGCCTTGTTTATGGAATAAACGGCAATTCCAATATGGTCAAGTCCGGTCATTTTCATCCCTGCTTTCCGGCAATAGATATCGCTTGTCCGCCCATACAAAACACGTTAAAATAAAATCAGATTGTCTAAGGAGTGAAACCATGTCTCAAAAACTGATGAAAAGCGTTTTAATCGTGATTTTGGGAGTTTTTATTCTTTCAACAGTGCTCTCAGGAATCGTTATGTTTTTATAATGATAAAAAAGCAGGCGGCCTATTGAACAGGAACAACCTGCTTTTTTATCAGGGCTTTATGCTCAATGGCTATCTCCTCAAAAGACCGGGAGTCTTTCGTGATCAGCACTCTCGTCCCCACCGGTATCTCTTGAAACAGATGAACAACGTCATTGTTATGCATACGTATACAGCCGTTAGATACAAATTGACCGATAGATTCTTCCCGGTTTGTCCCATGAATTCCGTAGATCCGGCCGTCTGTCCCTCTCGCATCAAACCCAATCCACCTTGCCCCAAGCGGGTTCTCAGAAGCTCCGCCTTCAATATTTTTCTTTCTGTAATAAGGATTCACCGCTTTTACTGTAATCGAAAATTCTCCCTCAGGCGTCAAATCATCCGACTTTCCGGTTGCCACACGATAAACGCCTTCAATTTTGTTGTCGATGATGAGAGCAAGCTCATTTGTTTTCTTGTTGACGATGACATACGGGTCACCTAGAAGCGGATTTTGGCCAAGAGGCCATATCGGAGAAATAATCATCATTATTGAACATAAGAAAAAACGCATAAGCTCCTCCTTTTCCATTAGGTTGACCAATGTAGGATGAGCTCATGCGAGTTAAGCGAGCGATTTTTCTGCTTTGATTCCTTTGAAATAACTTTTGATTACCAAATATTGCTCCATTTCCCCCAGAAGATGAAAAAGTGCGGCTCTTGCTTCAAATTCTTCTCTCGTCGCAGGAAGTGGCATCTCCTCGAATTCTTTTCTCATATCAGCAAGTCTTTTCAAAAACTTGTAGGCTGTATTTCCCGGGTGGATTGCTTCCCGCAGATCACAAAGAAATTCGGCAATCATTTTTCCCTGATCCACCGTAATGGAAATCGATGTCACTTTAGGGAGAAGGCGCTCGATGATTTCAAATTGTTTTTCTCTCATTTTAAAATAATGATAGTGCTGATTTTCGTGGCGCAGAATGTGGTTTTGTACATCTCGATACGCCAGGTTTTTGGCTTCAGTGATTAACTGGTGTGTTTCCGGAATTTCTTTTCCTGTCCAATCTTGCTCACCAGTTAACAAATACCGTTCGATTTCTGCGAAAATGACAGCAAAATTGTCCTCTATCTTTTTTCGATAGGCGATAAGCTTCCGGTCTAGGCTCGGCATATACAGATTCATTAAAAGAGCAACGCCGATTCCGACCGTAATTAACTGGACTTCATTCCAGATGAATTGGGGCGTAATGCCGCCGGACATATACAGATGAAGGATAATAACTGAGCTGGTGACGATCCCTTCGTTTATTTTTAAAACAACAGTTGTCGGGATGAAAATCAGCAAAAGCAATCCAATGACAAACGGATCATAGCCAATCAGTTCGAAAAAGAGATAGGAAAAGAGAATTGCCAGACAGCATGCTGCAAATCGGGCCCATGACGCTTGAAGCGACCGTTTTTGTGTGATTTGTATGCACAAAATGGTGATGATTCCTGCTGATGCAAAGTTTTGCAGATGTAAAAGCTGGCTTATATAAATGGCCAAAGCTGTTCCAAGTGCGGTCTTTATTGTGCGATAACCAATTTTAAACATGTCGGACTCCATTCTATTTGTTTCTTCAACAAAAAAGAAGAAGCACAAGCCTTCTTCTTTTTCCCTATATTCTATAATATTTTTTCTAAAAAGTCCTGCGCTCTTTTGGATTTTGGCGAAAGAAAAAATTCTTTCGGATTGCCGTCCTCGACAATCATCCCTTCATCCATAAATAACACGCGGTCGGCCACTTCTTTTGCAAATCCCATTTCGTGAGTAACGATCACCATAGTCATACCGGTTTTAACCAGTTCTTTCATGACCTGGAGCACTTCTTTGACCATTTCAGGGTCAAGCGCGGATGTCGGCTCGTCGAACAGCATGATTTCCGGATTCATTGCCAAAGCACGGGCGATGGCAACACGCTGCTTTTGTCCGCCTGATAAACGGTTTGGATAGTCATTTCGCTTTTCAAACAACCCGACTTTACGCAGCAGTTCCTCGGCTTTTTCCTGTGCAGTCTGCTTTGATTCTTTCTTGACATTTATAGGCGCGTACATGATATTTTCGAGAACCGTTTTGTGCGGAAAAAGATGAAAATGCTGAAATACCATTCCGATGTTTTCCCGCACCTTTAATGTATTGGTTTTCGGCTGCGTAATCTCTTTATCTTTTATTGTGATGGTTCCGCCGTTAGGCTTCTCCAAAAGATTCAAACAGCGAAGAAATGTGGATTTGCCTGAACCTGAAGGGCCGATGACGGCAACAACCTCACCTTCAGCGATGTTTGTTGAAATGTTTTTTAATACTTCTTGTTTCCCAAATGATTTTGACAGCTTTTCAACCTTAATCATTGGATTTCAGCTTCCTTTCTACAGCCTTGCCGATAAACGTTAAAATAAGGACAAGCACATAATAAATCAATCCGGCGATAATCAGCGGCTCAAGGTAATTGTACGTGGCGGCGCCCGCTTGATACGCGCGTCTCATGACATCGCCAAGGCCAATAACGGTAACAATCGCCGATTCTTTTGTTAACGTAATTAATTCATTTACAATGGCAGGTGATATGTTTTTAAAGGCCTGCGGCAAAAGCAGATCCTTCATCATTTTGCCGTAGGGAACACCCAGTGCGACTGCAGCCTCTTTTTGTCCTTTATCAATGGCATTGATTCCCGCTCTGATAATTTCCGATACATAAGCAGCGGAATTCAGTGACAATGCGACAACCGCCGCCCAAAACTGGTCAATTTGAAAGCCGAGCAGCTGCGGGAGCCCAAAATAAACAATCATAAGCTGCAGTACTAAAGGCGTGCCGCGAAAAACTGATGTGTAAAAATCAGCAAGCCAGATCAGCGGGCGGAACGTGCTGATCTTGCATAAGCTTAGCACAATCCCTAATATAAGTCCGATAATAGCAGATACCACAACAATTTTTAATGTAATTGCTAAGCCTTCTAATATAAAAGGAATTTGGGGGATCGTTGCTGAAAAATCCAAATTCATAGCCTTTGTCTCCTTTTCTTACAGGAAAAAAAATTTCCTATTCAATAAAAAGGCTCAACGAAAAAGTTGAGCCGCTTTTTTTACTTCTCGCCAGTGAACCACTTTTTCTTCAATTTATCGAGCTCTCCATTATCTTGCATTTCTTTGAGGGCTTTATTGAATTTGTCCGTCAGTTCACTGTCTTTTCTGAAAGCAATCGCTGAACCGGCTTCCTCCGCTTTCGCATCAGGAATTACGAAGCCCTGCAGGTCATCATTTGATTTGAAATACCCTTCTGCCACCATATCTTCGATAATCGCAGCGTCAAAACGGTCCGATTTGATTTCCTGCACCAAATCAGAAATTCTGTTGCGGTCTTCAGTTTTAAAATTATATTCCGGTGAAAGCTCTTTCCCCTTCTCTTCTTGAATGGAGCCAAGCTGAACGCCGACTGTTTTTCCTTTCAGATCTTTTAAAGACTTAATGCCGCTGTCTTTTTTGCTGACAATCATATGATTCGCTGTGTAATATACATCAGAAAAATCAACTTGTTTTTTACGATCAGGCGTCGGTGTCATTCCTGACAAAACCAAATCAACCTGTTTTGATTTCAGTGCTGTAATTAAGCTGTTGAAGTCCATATCCTGCACTTCAATTTCGTAGCCGGTTTTCTTTGCAAGGGCCTTTGCCAAATCTACATCAAAACCGACAATGTTATCGCCATCTTTATATTCAAACGGTTTGTAATCCGCCGAAGTTCCCATAATTATCTTTTTCTTCCCGCTTTCTGAACCTGAATTGCTTGAGCCGCAAGCAGATAATGCAAAGGTGATGCACGCAGCTACCAGTAATAAGAGCCATTTTTTCATGATCCATTTCCCCCATATTCATTACTTTTATCATATTTGAATATTTATTCGTTAATTTGTATTTTAAACACTTTCTTATTTTTATGCAATACTATTTTTAAAAATTATCTCGAAGCTTATTTTTCCAGCAATATCTTCTCCTATCACTAGGCAAAAGGACATCTTTTATAGTGCATCCATTGAATAAACTCTAATATTTATTCATCATGACTTGGAATTTTATGCACAAAAAAACCCCGTGCCACTCGGGCATCCGGGGTTTTATCTTATACTTCTTCGCAATATTCCTCGAAGGCTTCCTGCAGTTTTGAGACAACTGCCATCGGCTCATGGCCTTCAATTTCATGACGCTCGACCATTTTCATGATCTTTCCGTCTTTTAGAATAGCAAATGACGGAGAAGATGGCGGGTATCCTTCGAAATATTCGCGTGCTCTTGCCGTCGCTTCTTTATCCTGTCCCGCAAACACAGTCACGAGCTGGTCAGGTCTTTTGTCATAATGAACGGAATGGTATGCAGCCGGTCTTGCAATCCCGCCCGCGCATCCGCAGACAGAGTTGACCATGACAAGCGTCGTTCCTTTTTTCGTAAGTGCCTCGTCCACCTCTTCAGCTGTTTTCAGTTCGGTATATCCTGCAGCCGTAATTTCTTGTCTCGCTTGGCGGACAACATCATTCATAAATAAATTAAAGTCCATGTTCAATGAAGACCTCTCCTTTTTCATCATCTGTTCTTATGATAGCAAGGAAACCGCCTTATCGGCAAATGCCACCGCTTATATCGGAGGATTTTTTGCTTTCCGTTTACTCCTTACAAGATAAGGGAATTATATAATCAGATGTATAAATAAAGGAGCAGTTTTGTATGAGCCACCGGAAAGCTTTACTTATTCATAACGGAAACGCCGGCAACAAAAATATAGAAAAAGCATTAGGAGCTGTTGTGCCAGTTTTATCACAATCGTTAGATGAGGTCATCATTAAACAGACAAAGAAAAAAGACGATGCTTATCATTTTTGCCGTTCGATAGATGATTCTGTCGAGACTGTCTTTATTCTCGGCGGCGACGGTACAGTTCATCAATGCATCAATGGCATCAGTTCTTTAGAAAGAAAGCCGTCTATCGGTATTTTGCCCGGCGGAACGTGTAATGACTTTTCAAGAGTGCTGGGCATTCCTCAACATCTTGCAAAGGCAGCCGAAGCACTCGTCTCAGGAAAAAAATCCAAGGTTGATGTATGCCAGATGAACGATCGTTATTTTTTAAATTTTTGGGGGATCGGCCTGATCGCAGAAACATCGAATCAAATCAACGAAACAGAAAAAGCGTTATTAGGAAAAATCAGCTATTTTACAAGCGCGTTACGTACCGTCTCATCCGCTGAGTCCTTTCCTATTTCATTGACAATCGATGGGCAAGAGATAAAAGATGAAGCCGTTATGCTGCTTGTCATGAACGGACAATACATTGGAACGAATCGAATTCCCCTGCCGGATGCCAGTATAAGTGACGGATTACTCGATATCCTCATTTGCCGCAGCACCAACCTCTCCGCTTTGCGCGAGCTAATGAATATGGAACAGGGTTCAATAGAGCGGCTCACCGGAGAGCTGTCCTATGTTCAGGCCTCTCGCGTCGAAATTGAAACGGATACCATCAAAAAGGCTGATACAGATGGAGAAGTGTATACACATACACCCGCTGTGATTCAAGTCCTTCCGCAGCACATTGACATGCTTATTCCCCGCAATGAATAACTGTCCGCTGGTAATGGACTTTATAAAGAGCGAACAGCTTCATAGAAAGAAATCCGTTGACTCTCCCCTAAGAGGAGGTCTTACAGTATAAAGGATACACTTTCGTAAAAAGGGGAAGTTACATGAAGAAACAGAACATCACATTAGCTATATTATTAACCAATTTATTCATTGCTTTTTTAGGGATCGGGCTTGTGATTCCGGTAACGCCCGCGATTATGAATGAATTGCATTTATCCGGTACCGCAGTCGGCTATATGGTTGCATGTTTCGCTGTGACACAGCTTATTGTTTCACCAATCGCCGGACGCTGGGTTGACCGCTTTGGACGTAAAATTATGATCGTGATTGGTCTATTGTTTTTTAGTGTTTCGGAGTTTTTATTCGGCATCGGAAAAACAGTTGACATTTTATTTATATCCCGTATGCTTGGCGGTATCAGTGCTGCCTTCATTATGCCCGGAGTCACGGCTTTTATCGCCGATATCACTACTGTTAAAACACGGCCGAAAGCGCTCGGCTATATGTCAGCCGCTATTTCGACAGGTTTTATTATCGGTCCCGGCATAGGCGGATTTTTAGCGGAAATCCATTCCCGTCTGCCTTTCTACTTTGCGGCAGCCTTTGCGTTAATAGCAGCAATTTTATCGATGCTAACGCTACGGGAACCGGAGCGAAATCCTGAGAATGAGAAAATAGAGGGCCAAAAAACAGGATTCAAACGGATTTTTGCACCTATGTATTTCATTGCTTTTCTTATCATTTTAATATCGTCTTTTGGGTTGGCATCGTTTGAATCTTTATTTGCGTTATTCGTTGATCATAAATTCGGATTTACGGCCAGTGACATTGCCATTTTGATTACTGGGGGAGCAATTGTCGGAGCCATCACGCAAGTCGTCTTATTCGACCGCTTCACAAGGTGGTTTGGGGAAATCCGTTTAATCCGCTACAGCTTAATTCTCTCAACAAGTCTTGTGTTTTTGCTGACCATCGTAAATTCCTATGCTGCGATTTTATTAGTTACCTTCACCGTATTTGTCGGATTTGATCTTATGCGCCCGGCGGTAACAACCTATCTGTCAAAAATTGCGGGAAATGAACAGGGATTTGCCGGCGGAATGAATTCAATGTTTACAAGCATCGGCAATGTATTCGGCCCCATCATCGGTGGAATGCTATTCGATATTGACTTAAACTATCCATTCTATTTTGCAACAGTAGCATTAGCCATAGGCATTGCGCTGACCATTGCCTGGAAAGCCCCTGCCCATATAAAGGCCAGCATGTAAAAAAAGCGCATTCTTTGTGTACTGCAAAGGATGCGCTTTTTCATTATACTGATCATAAGGGGGGATGGCATGAAGGACTCGTTTTACTCAATTGGAGAAGTTTCAAAACTGGCAAATGTGTCGATTAAAGCGCTTCGTTACTACGATAAGATTGATTTATTCAAACCCGCCTACGTCGACCCGGATACGAACTACCGCTATTATACTGACTCCCAGCTCTATCATCTTGATTTGATCAAATCATTAAAATATATTGGCACACCTTTAGAAGAGATGAAAAAGGCACAGGAATTAGAGATGGAGGAACTGTTTGCTTTTTATACAGAGCAGGAAAAGCAAATCAGGGAAAAATTAGATTTTTTATCAACATTGGAGCAGACCATTTCTCTGGTGAAAAAGCGAATGAAACGGCAGATGGAATATCCTGCGCTCGGTGAGGTGTTTGTTCTAGATGAGGAAGAAACACGGATTATACAGACAGAGGCAGAGGGAATCGGGCCTGAAAACGTGCTCAACGCCTCATACAGCAAACTAAAAACATTTATCGAATCAGCCGATGGCTTTTCGAACAATAGCTACGGTGCTACTTTCTCGTTTCAGCCGTACAACAACATTGATGAAATGACTTACCGTCATATTTTCACGCCTGTCTTAACGAATAAGCAAATTTCTGCGATTACGCCGGATATGGAAATCACAACAATACCAAAAGGCAAATATGTTTGTATCGCTTATAATTTCTCGCCAGAGCATTATTTTCTCAACTTACAAAAGCTGATCAAGTATATCACGGACCGTCAATTAACGGTTATCAGTGATGTTTACGAGTTAATCATACCGATTCATTATTCTCCGAAAAAACAAGAAGAATATCGGGTTGAAATGAAAATCCGAATCGCAGAATAATGGTACATGGAAAAAGAGCATTTTTTGAAGGTATCGTTCAAAAAATGCTCTTTCTGTTTGTTTAGTAGACAGATGTTTTCTCATCTATCGATTCTAAAATTTCTTTGACACGTGCCAGAAATCTTCCACACACGAGGCCATCAAGCACTCTGTGATCTAAAGACAGGCACAGATTGACCATATCTCTGACAGCAATCATGCCATGATCCATGACAACCGGGCGTTTGACGATCGATTCCACTTGAAGAATTGCAGCCTGAGGATAATTGATGATTCCCATCGACTGAACAGATCCGAACGAACCTGTATTGTTGACGGTAAACGTTCCTCCCTGCATATCGTCTGCTGACAGTTTTCCGTCTCTTACCTTTTTGGCAAGGTCGGTAATTTCTCTCGCAATGCCTTTGATCGTTTTTTCATCAGCGTTTTTGATCACCGGAACAAATAAAGAATCTTCCGTGGCAACCGCGATTGAAATGTTAATATCTTTTTTCTGAATGATTTTGTCCCCCGCCCACATGCTGTTCATTTGCGGGAATTCTTTTAACGCCTGAGCGACCGCTTTTACGAAAAAGGCGAAAAAAGTTAAATTAAAGCCTTCTGTTTTCTTGAAGGAATCTTTTATACTGTTTCGGTATGCCACCATGTTTGTGACATCGACTTCCATCATCGTCCAAGCGTGAGGAATTTCTGTTTTGCTTCGTTTCATATTTGAAGCGATCGCTTTTCTAACAGCTGTGACAGGAATTTCTTTATCTCCGGCTGCTGAAACAGGATGAGAAACGTCTTCTTTCGTCTCCTGTTTTTGCACTGGTGCAGGAGCTGCTGCTTTTGGCTCTTCAGTCTGTGCTGAAACGCCGCCTGAATCAATGATACGTTGAATATCTTTTCTCGTGATCCTTCCGCCGGCTCCCGTTCCTGTCACTTGCTCAAGGTCAATGCCATGCTCTCCGGCCAAACGAAGTACGGCTGGAGACAAACGTTTCTTATTGGCCTGACTGCCTGCTTCGGTGCGGTTTTCAGGAGCTGCTTGCCCGGCAGTTGGCGCTTCGGTCTGATCTTGTTTTTGTTCAGCCGGCTTTGCGCCTTCTGTTTCGATTTTACAAATAATTTCTCCGACTTGCAGGGTCTGGCCTTCTTCTCCCACAAGCTCTGTTATTGTACCGGTAAAAGAGGACGGAACCTCTGCATTTACCTTATCTGTCATGACTTCTGCAATCGGATCGTATTTGTTCACTTTATCTCCAGGGGCGACGAGCCATTTGCTGATCGTGCCCTCCGTTACGCTTTCGCCAAGCTGCGGCATCGTCATTTGTTCTATTGCCATGATCGTATCCTCCTTACGTCTTTAAAACTCCGCTAATTCTCTCATCGCCGCTTCCACTTTATCAGGATTGACCATAAAGTATTTTTCCATTGTCGGCGCATAAGGCATAGCTGGAATATCAGGACCTGCAAGCCGTTTGATCGGCGCGTCTAAATCGAACAGACAATGCTCGGATATAATGGCAGCCACCTCACTCATGATACTGCCCTCTTTTGTATCTTCTGTGACCAAAAGGACCTTTCCGGTTTTGGATGCGGATTCGATGATCGCTTCTTGATCAAGCGGGTATACCGTTCTTAAATCCACCACATGTACAGAAATGCCGTCTTTTTCGAGACGTTCTGCAGCCTGTAAAGCAAAGTGGACACAAAGCCCGTATGTGATCACCGTGATGTCGTCGCCTTCCCTTTTTACATCAGCCTTACCGATAGGAAGTACATAATCATCTGCCGGTACCTCGCCTTTGATCAGACGGTACGCGCGTTTATGCTCAAAAAACAGCACCGGATCTTCATCACGAACTGCGGCTTTTAAAAGTCCTTTCGCGTCATATGGCGTTGAAGGCATCACAATTTTCAGTCCGGGCTGATTGGCGAAAATTGCTTCCACTGATTGAGAATGATAAAGTGCTCCGTGCACGCCGCCACCGTACGGCGCTCTGACAACGATCGGGCAGCTCCAGTCATTGTTGCTGCGGTAACGGATTTTAGCAGCCTCGGAAATAATCTGGTTTACCGCCGGCATAATAAAATCAGCAAACTGCATTTCAGCAATCGGCCTCATGCCGTACATAGCCGCTCCGATACCGACTCCGGCGATCGCTGATTCAGCAAGCGGCGTATCCATGACACGCTCTTCTCCAAATTGTTCGTACAGGCCGGCAGTGGCTTTAAATACACCGCCTTTTTTTCCTACATCTTCCCCAAGAACGAAGACACGTGAATCTCGTTCCATTTCTTCTTTCATCGCCAAATTGATCGCATCAATATATGACATTACTGACATTTGTACTTCCTCCCTACTTCGCATACACATAATCGAGCGCTGACTCAGGAGCTGCATAAGGAGCGTTCTCCGCTTCATCTGTCGCCTCGTTTATGATTGCCATGATTTCGTCCAGCATGATTTGTTCTATCTCTTCGGTCAGCAGGCCTATTTCCTGTAAGTAAGCTTGATAAGTAAATAGGGGATCACTTTTTTTCGCTTCCTCTACTTCTTCGCGGCCTCTGTAGCTGCTGTCGTCGTCATCGCTGGAATGCGGTGTCAGGCGGTAAGAAATCGTCTCAATTAAGGTAGGGCCTTCTCCTCTGCGCGCCCGTTCACGCGCTTCTTTCACCGCTTGATAAACTTCGAGCGGATCGTTTCCATTCACCGTTACACCAGGCATTCCATAGCCTACGGCACGATCTGAAATATTTTCACAGGCCACTTGCTTATCGTAAGGGACCGAAATCGCGTATTTGTTGTTTTCGCACATAAAAATAACCGGAAGCTTATGAACAGCGGCAAAGTTTGCCCCTTCATGGAAATCGCCTTGGTTTGAAGATCCTTCTCCAAATGTGACAAAAGCCGCAATGTCTTTTTTCTCCATGCGTCCAGCCAGCGCAATGCCGACCGCATGCGGCACTTGCGTTGTTACCGGAGAAGACCCCGTCACGATCCGGTTTTCCTTTTGACCGAAATGCCCCGGCATTTGGCGGCCACCTGAGTTTGGATCTGCTGCTTTGGCAAACCCGGACATCATTAAGTCCTTCGCGGTCATGCCAAACGCGAGCACGACACCCATGTCTCTATAGTAAGGCAGCACATAATCCGTTTCACGGTCAAGGGCGAAAGCTGCTCCTACTTGTGCTGCTTCCTGTCCTTGACAAGAGATAACAAACGGGATTTTACCAGAGCGGTTTAACAGCCACATTCTTTCATCGATTTTTCTTGCTAACAGCATGGTTCTATACATATCAACGGCTTCCTGATCAGTCAGCCCTAATGCTTGATGTCGGTTTGTACTCATTCAAGCGCCTCCTTTATGCTTTTAAAAATGAATGGCTTTGCCATCTGCAGCAAGCGCTGCTTCTCCAATCGCTTCAGACAGCGTCGGGTGCGGGTGGATCGTTTGCCCGACCTCCCACGGCGTCGCATCCAGCACTTTTGCAAGACCTGCCTCTGATATCATGTCGGTGACATGCGGGCCTATCATATGCACCCCGAGAATATCATCTGTGGCACGATCAGCTATGATTTTTACGAAGCCATCGCTTTCCCCGTACACAAGTGCTTTTCCGATCGCCATAAATGGGAACTTTCCTATTTTGACATCGAATCCCTTCGCCTTTGCCTCTTCTTCCGTTAAACCCACACTAGCTGCTTCCGGGCTGGAATAGATGCACTTCGGTACAAGTGCCGGGTCAAGCGGGTGCGGATTAAGGCCTGCGATATGCTCCACTGCAAGAATTCCTTCATGTGACGCCACGTGGGCAAGCTGAAGGCCCCCGATGACATCCCCGATCGCATAAATATGAGATTCTTTCGTCTGGCAGCTGCCGTTAACAGAGATGACGCCATTTTCAGTGACAACATCGGTGTTTTCCAAACCGATGCCTTCGATATTTGCCTGTCTGCCAATGGAAACAAGCATTTTTTCCGATGTATAAGTGACGGTTTCTCCGTCTTTTTCCGCCTGTATGCTGATTTCACCTGATGATTTTTTCAACGTATCAGGCAGCACTTTAGCTCCTGTGACAAACTGAATTCCTTTTTTCTTAAGAAGGCTTTGCATTTCTTTTGAAATGTCCTGGTCTTCAGTCGGCAATATCCGGTCCGCATATTCGATAACCGTTACATTTACGCCAAAGTCATGAAGCATGGATGCCCATTCGATTCCAATAACTCCTCCGCCGACGATGATCATCGATTTTGGAAGCTCCTCCATTTGGAGCGCTTCATCCGAGGTTAAAACAAACTCTCCGTCCGCTTCCAGACCCGGCAGCATTCTCGGCCTTGAGCCTGTAGCAATAATGACCTGCTTCGGGATCAGCATGTCATTTTCTTCGCCATTTCCCCGTTCAACAGAAATTGTTCCCGGCAGCGGAGAGAAAATAGACGGTCCAAGGATGCGCCCATATCCGTCGTACACGTCGATTTTTCCTTTTTTCATTAAATGATTCACGCCCGCTGCAAGCTTATCAACAACCGCCTGCTTACGGTGCTGCACCTTTTCAAAGTTGAGGGACACGCCGGACGTTTCGACTCCGAATTGATCGGCTTCACGGGCTGTCCGGTACACTTCTGCGCTTCTAAGCAGCGCTTTACTCGGAATACAGCCTTTATGCAGGCATGTTCCGCCAAGCTTTTCTTTTTCTACAACGGCTGTTTTTAAGCCGAGCTGCGCCGCTCTGATCGCCGCGACATAACCGCCTGTACCGCCGCCCAGAATGACTACATCATACTCAGTTGCCATCTGACTCACTCCTGTCTATTCAATGCGATATTGTTTGGATTGCTCTTCGCCCTGCAATACCCTGAGCGCCCCTTGGGCCAGAGATTGCAGTTCGTTTTCTCCCGGATAAACTAAAACGTCCGAAATCCAATCTATGTATGAGCTGATGCTGGAAACAAAGCTTTTGCCGTAAGCCAGACCTCCTGTCAGAACAATGGCCTCGACTTCGCCTTTTAATACGGCGCTTGCTGCTCCGATTTCCTTCGCTACCTGATACGCCATGGCATCAAAAATTAAGCGGGCTTTTTCATCGCCCCCCTGAATCATTTGTTCAACTTTCACAGCGTCATTTGTACCGAGATAACCGGAGAGCCCGCCGGTTCCGACCAGTTTTTTCATCATTTCTTCTTTTGTATATTTTCCTGAAAAGCATAAATTGACGAGATCCCCCGCAGGCACTGTTCCTGCGCGTTCAGGACTGAACGGCCCCTCTCCGTGAAGGCCGTTGTTGACATCCACCACCCGGCCCCGATCATGCACCCCTATTGTAATGCCGCCGCCCATGTGAGTAATAATCATTTTCATATGCTCATATCGTTTGCCAAGAGAGGCTGCCGCCTTACGGGCGACAGCTTTTTGATTTAAAGCATGAAAAATGCTTTTCCGTTCAATTTCAGGCATGCCTGACATTTTAGCGAGCTCTGACATTTCGTCAACTACAACAGGATCCACAATATAAGATGGAATGTTGAGACCGTCAGCAATTTCTCTTGCGATAATGCCTCCTAAATTGGAGGCATGCTGTCCGGCATAACCGCTTTTTAAGTCCTCAATCATGTCGTCATTCACTTCATATGTCCCGCCTTCTATCGGGCGGAGAAGACCGCCTCTGGCACAGACAGCATCAAATTTCGAGATATTAATGCCTTGTTCATGAAGCGTTTCGAGGATATGCTTTTTTCGAAACTCATACTGGTCAATAATATGGTCGAACTGCTGCAGCTCTTCTATGTTGTGTCTCAGTGTTTTTTCAAAAATACTGCGTTCATTATGAAAAACACCGATTTTCGTCGAAGTTGAGCCTGGATTAATGGTGAGAATGCGTTTTTCATCATGTAGCATTTCAAAACCTCCAGATCAATTTCTTAGCGTCTGCTTAATATATGGTGGCCGTTTTGCAAAAACTGGCTTCTTGAGCGGCGATTGCGTTCAATTCGCTCTTCAGCCAAGCGGTCAGCCGCTAAATACGTCGGAATGCCGTCACGCTGGGAAATGTCAAGGACCCGTTCAATATTAGCGTAAATGCCCTCAACCTTTTTCAGTGCACGTTCCGCATTATAGCCGTAAAGCTCATCCGCCACATTGATAACGCCGCCCGCGTTGATGACGTAGTCCGGTGCGTAAACAATGCCCATTTCGTGAATTTGATCGCCGTGGCGAGTTTCTTTCAGCTGATTGTTAGCCGCGCCTGCAATCACTTTTGCTTTCAGCTGCTTAATAGTATCGTCATTGATGGTTGCACCAAGAGCACACGGCGCATAAATATCGCAGTTTTGTGAATAAATATCTTCTGGATCAACTGCACGTGCACCAAAATCTTGTACCGCACGTTCAACTGATTGCTTGTTGATATCCGTAACGATTAAGCTTGCTCCTTCTTCATGAAGGTGGCGGCATAGATTGTAAGCCACGTTGCCAACACCCTGTACAGCGATGGTTTTTCCTTCAAGAGAGTCTGTGCCGAATGCAGCTTTAGCGGCAGCCTTCATGCCTTTATACACTCCGTAAGCCGTAACAGGCGACGGATTTCCTGAAGAGCCGAATGCAGGGGAAATACCTGTGACAAAATCTGTTTCATCATGAATGATATCCATATCCTCAACCGTTGTGCCGACATCCTCAGCCGTAATATATCTGCCGTTAAGCCCTTGAATATAGCGGCCAAACGCGCGGAACATTTCTTCATTTTTATCCTTGCGCGGATCGCCGATGATGACCGTTTTTCCGCCTCCCAGGTTTAAGCCTGCCGCCGCGTTTTTATAGGTCATGCCTCTTGCAAGTCTGAGTGCGTCCTCAATTGCAGCCTCTTCATTTTCATATGTCCACATTCTCGTTCCGCCAAGTGCAGGTCCCAGCGTCGTATCATGAATTGCGATAATTGCTTTTAATCCTGATTGTTCGTCTTGGCAGAAAACCAATTGCTCATAATCGTATTGCTCCATATATTTAAACAGTTCCATATCAGTTCCTCCTAAAGTGTGTATTCTTCAGATGCGCATAATGCCAGCGCGATCGAATACAGTTTGTTTTCAGCGGAATCCGCTCTGCTCGTTAATGCAATCGGCGCTTTGGCTCCCGTAATGACAGCCGCCACGTGTGCTTTTGCAAAATAAATCAGTGATTTATATAAAATATTTCCCGCTTCAATCGAAGGAACGAGAAGAATATCGGCGCTGCCCGCTACGTCTCCCGAAATCTTTTTCTGAGCCGCAGCGATTTGCGATACTGCATTATCTAAGGCAAGCGGACCATCTACAATGCACCCTTTAATCTGCCCTCTTTTGTACATTTGGGCGAGAGCAGCTGCATTGACCGTCGCTTCCATCTTCGGATTTACCGTTTCTACCGCTGCAAGGGCAGCCGCTTTTGGCATATTGTTCCCTACTGCACGCGCGACATGAACAGCATTTTGAAGAATCTGCTGAAGCTCCTCCAGCGAAGGGGCGATGTTCATAGCCGAATCTGTCACAAACATCAGTCTCTCAAAACCGGGAATATCAAACACGGCCACATGAGAAAGGACACGGGATTTCCGCAGCCCTTCCTGTTTGTTTAATACCGCTTTAAGCAAAACAGACGTCGGCACATTCCCTTTCATTAAGACATCCGCTGTTTTTAGATGAACAGCGCGAACCGCTAGCTTCGCTGATTCCTCCGGCGTATTGGCATGAATGATTTCCACTTGATGCCCTTGCATGGATGATGTCAAGTCGTTCAGTTTTTTGCTGTCGCCCACTAATAAAAAACGGACGGACAAATGCTCGGCTGCCAGTTTCACAGCCCGGATCACTTCCTCATCCTCAGCATGAGCAACCGCAATGGTCTTGTTTTTGTGCATCGACGCTTTGCCGATCAAATCTTTCAGCTTCATCAGTTACCACCTTTCTTGTCTCGACTCCGCTTTTTATTATGCAAGTTCTATGCCAGCTCGGTGCGATGCTGTCATGATGGATGCGAAGAAAGATTCGTGCAGACGTTTGCGCTTATTCTGCAAATTATTGCATGCCTTCATTTGCAAGGCCGTATTTATCCATTTTGTAATATAAATTTCGAATGCTGACGCCGAGAGCTTTCGCTGTTTTCGTACGGTTAAAATGATGCTTTTCCAGCGTTTGCTGAATCAAGTGAGCCTCAAATTTTTCAACGGCCTTAGACAGCTTTTCGCCTTCGATGTCAGGAAAATCAAAACCGGCTCCCTGTTCTGCACTGTTTTCTTTTTGTTCTATTTCAAATACAGGCAAATGCTCTTTTTCAATCCATTCCATGTGCGGCTTCAGAAAAATCATGGCTCGTCCAAGGACATTTTCCAGCTCGCGGACATTCCCAGGCCAATGGTAAGCCGACAATGCCCGCAAAGCCTGCTGCGTCAGTCCCTTTACATTCCGGCCGTAATCCCGGTTAATTTTTTGAATGAGCCTTTCACTGAGTGCTTCAATGTCTTCAATCCGCTGACGCAATGGGGGAATAGAGATGGGATAACGATTAATACGGTAATACAGATCTTCACGGAACGTTCCATCCGCCATTGCTTTTTCGATATTTACATTTGTGGCTGCAATAATTCTCACATTAACAGGGATTGCCTTCGTGCCTCCCACTCTGACGATCTCTTTTTCTTGAAGAACGCGCAGCAGCTTCGCCTGCATATTTTGCGTCAGCTCGCCGATTTCGTCTAAGAAAATACTGCCGTTATTGGCTTCTTCAAATAAGCCCTTCTTGCCGCCGCGCTTTGCTCCCGAAAACGCGCCTTCCTCGTAGCCAAACAGTTCCGATTCCAGAAGATTCTCTGAAAGAGCGGCGCAGTTTACGCGGATGAATTTATTGTATTTCCTGTCGCTTTCGTTATGGATGGCATGGGCAAACAGCTCTTTTCCAGTGCCCGATTCTCCGCGCAGCAAAATCGTTGCCGGCGTTTTCGCTCCGAGCTTCGCCTGCTCAAGCGCAACCAGCATTTGCTCACTTTTGCCGATAATGTCGTCGAAGGTATATTTCGCTTCGAGCGTGCGGATAATCTGTCTGGCCCTGTTAAGCTCTGCGGTCAGCATTTTAATTTCTGACACGTCATGGATCACGCCGACACTTCCTTTTAAAATGCCATCCACAATCACCGGCGCTACATTGACGATGACCTCTTTTTCATTCGGGCCGACCTTCATTCTGACGCCGCGCACTGGGCGTCTTGTCTCAAGCACCTTTAAATGCATGCTTTCTCCTTCAGAAATATCAGTGCTCGCCGGCTTGCCGATGACTTCTTTTTCAGAAAGTCCCGTCATTTTTGTGTATGCTTTATTGATCAACAGGCCAATGCCATTTTCATCAACGACAGAAATCGCCTCATCAGAGGATTGTATAATCGCCTCCAGCATCGTGCGCACCTGTTTTAGATTTGTCACTTCCTCCGCCAGCTCGACCGCATCTGTAATATCCTTAAATACACAGAGTGCTCCGAGCAGACGTCCGCCTTCATCAATGATCGGCAGCCTGGTTGTTACAATTTGCAAATTTTCACCCAAAAGCTGCTTTTGATTGTATTCAGGCTCTCTTGTTTTTAAAATCCGAGGCATCTTAGTGCTCGGGATGACTTCTTTGATCGGGCGCCCAATGACTTCCTCGCGTTTTTTCCCCACCATTTTTTCAGCCATATGATTAAACAGAATGATCTCTTCATTGATATCAATAAAAATCATCCCGTCATGAGTGGAATTAAAGATCCGGTCATGTTTGTAGGTTTGTTCTTTTAACATTTGAATCAGCTGCTGTTTTTCTTCCATGAGCTGAAACACAATATAAGCCATCTTTCCCGGCATAACAATGGTCTGCTCATGCTTTTCCTGAAGGAGTTCGTCAAGTACAGCTTGATCACCCGTTGTATGAATGACGATATCCGGCTTTTGTTGTATGTATGGTTTCCAATCTGATGAAACGGCAATTCCATAATGTTTTGCTTCTTTTAATCCCGGCGCTTCGGGGTTTTTGTCAACCACGGCAATAATGTCTATGATGGCTGTTTTAATGAGAATTTGTAATAACGCCGTTCCCCTTTTACCGGCACCTACAATCAGTACCTTCTGCATCCCGATACCCCTTTGTATGAAAAAATTTGCATACCTGTTTTTTCCGTTGCAATAATTTGCACAACCCTATGTTACCACGTTTTCTTCTCTTGACAAAATATTTTTTCCGCTGGACAATAAAGGAAATGAAAAATAAAGGGGTTTTCTGAACATGAGCCGACTTTTTGCGCTTTTGATTTTAGTGCTCCCCGGCGCCATTTCTGCTATGGGCATTAAACTGATGAGAGATATGCTTTTCGGCCATACGGTAAAGCCGTTTTCTTCTCTTTGGCTCCAAGGTTTATCAGGATTTATCTTTTTTGTTTTCGGCCTGTATGTGCTGGCCGGGTTCATCTTGTACAGAGACAGAAAACGCAATCAAGTCAGTCCGCGATTCAGAAAACAAAAGATGTAAAAAAGCCGGAGCGTGCTCCGGCTTTTTTGTTCGCACTATTCATCAGGCAAGACAGTCTTGGCAATCGTTTTGTCCAGCGCTTCATAATCATAATAAGAAATCGTTTCATACAGTTCCTTACGCGTCTGCATATCATCAAGCCCTTCTTTTTGCGACCCGCGCTCCCTTATCAGGCTAAACATCCGTTCATAAGCCTTTGCCGCAGCTCTGAGCGTGGTGACAGGATAGATCACCATCTGAAACCCCATAGCAGCAAATTCATCAGCATGATAATAGGGCGTTTGCCCAAACTCCGTCATATTGGCAAGAAGCGGGACAGGGATCTGTTTAGCAAACTCGCGAAATTCGTTTTCCGTTTGAAGTGCTTCCGGGAAAATTGCGTCCGCTCCCGCCTCAATGTAAGCCGAAGCGCGTTTTATGGCGGATGCAAGTCCTTCCTGCGCCCTTGCATCTGTACGGGCGACAATGACAAGTGATGGCGCCGCTTGTTTGATGGCTTTTATTTTTTGCGCCAATTCCTGAGCCGTGACAAGCTGTTTGCCATTCAAATGTCCGCATTTTTTCGGAAGCTGCTGGTCCTCTATTTGCACAGCTGCCACTCTTGCCTCCAACATCTCGCGGGCAGTGCGGGCAGCGTTTAATACCCCGCCAAAGCCCGTATCGATATCAACGAGCAAAGGCAGGTCTGCTGCGCGGACAAGATCTTTTGCCCGTTCGGCCATTTCTGCCGACGTAACAATTCCGAGATCAGGCAGCCCCCTGCTGGCCGTATAAGCCGCACCCGATAAGTATAAGGCAGAAAAACCGGCGTCCTTCGCAAGCAAGGCGGCCATCCCGTCATGAGCGCCGGGAATTTGCAATATTTCCGGCGCACACATCAGCTTGCGGAAGCGTTCAGCAAGCTCTTCTTGTGACGATTGCTTATTGACGATCCAAGACATGATGCGAGTCCTCCTTTTACATACAGAACATATCGACAAAATCGTTTACACGCATGGTTTGCAATGTTTCATAACTGGTGCAGTTCTTGTAAATATGGTTTTGCTGTTTCTCAGAAAAATGGGTTTTGAGATTCGCAGAAAACTTTTCTAACAATTTTGGCACAGCCTCTTCTCTTCGAAAACGATGCCCCAGCGGAAATTCACATTCAACCATCTCTGTACTCGTTCCGTCTTTAAAATGAATCTGAACGGCATTTGAAATGGAGCGTTTATCTGGTTTGAGGTAATCTTCAGTATATGCTTTGTTTTCAGTTACTTCCATTTTTTCTCGAAGCTTATCTATTCTTGGATCACTTGCCGTATCTGCCTCATAATGCTGTGCAGTGATATCACCGAATATTAAACCAATCGCTGTGATGTATTGCAGACAATGATCGCGATCCGCCGGATTATGCAGAGGGCCTTTTTTATCAATGATGCGAATAGCTGATTCATGCGTTCTGATGACAACACGGTCAATTTCATCGATACGGTCTTTGACCTGCGGATGAAGAATGACGGCACACTCTGCCGCTGTCTGGGCGTGGAATTCCGCAGGATAAGAGACTTTGAACAACACATTTTCCATGACATAAGCGTCAAGCGGGCGGGCAAGCTTGATCTCTTTCTTATTGAATAATACGTCTTGAAAGCCCCATCCCGGAGCGGTCAAAGCTGTCGGATAACCCATTTCGCCTTTTAACGCCATCAGTGCGAGATGAACGCCCCTGCTGGTCGCATCTCCTGCGGCCCACGATTTGCGCGAGCCTGTATTAGGTGCATGCCGGTATGTCCTCAAGGCTGCATTGTCAATCCAAGCATTCGAAAGCGCATGATTGATTTCTTCCCTACCGCCGCCCAGCAGCTTTGCGGCTACAGCCGTCGTTGCCACCTTGACAAACAACACATGATCAAGACCGACTCGGTTTAAGCTGTTTTCTAACGCCAGCACACCTTGAATTTCGTGAGCCTTAATCATCGCTTCAAGGATGTCACGGACCGTTAATGGCTCTTTTCCTTCAGACAGCCTCACTCTTGATACATAATCAGCCGCCGCAAGAATGCCGCCCAAATTATCTGACGGATGCCCCCACTCCGCAGCAAGCCACGTATCGTTGTAATCAAGCCAGCGGATCATACACCCTATGTTAAATGCTGCCCGTACAGGATCAAGAACATATGACGTTCCCGGCACTCTGCTTCCGTTTGGCACTAGGGTTCCGGGGACAATCGGGCCGAGCAGCTTGGTGCATTCGGGATAGCGGAGCGCTAAAATCCCGCAGCCGAGTGTATCAAGCAAAACGTGACCTGCCGTTGTAAACGCTTCTGAACTCGTAATCTCTTTCTCAAGCACATAGTCTGTTATTTCTTCCATGACATGATCCGTTTTCAGCATTCGACCAATTCCTTTCATGATTTTGATTTGTTCTCATATCGGGGGCCGGTATAGCGGACACGAGGGCGGAACAAGCGGTTATTGGAATGCTGTTCCATCACATGTGCGCACAAGCCTGCCGTTCTCGCACTGAAAAAAACAGGCGTATACAATGGAATTGGTATGCCAAGCATCCAATACACCGGGGCGGCATAATAATCCAAATTCGGATAAAGCCCTTTTTCCCGCTCCATCAGCTGCTCCCCCGCTTCACACATTTCATATAAGCGATGATCGCCGGCTTGATCGCATAGTTGCTGAAGCGCTTCTTTCATCATAAGCGCTCTCGGGTCCATTTTTTTCATGTACACCCGGTGGCCGAAGCCCATAATTTTTTCTTTTTTTCTCAGTTTTGATAACAGGATTTGTTCAAAATCAGGCGTTGTTTTTGCCTCTAAGAGCATATACATGACCGCTTCGTTTGCGCCGCCATGTAGATTTCCCTTCAAAGATGCTACAGCTCCTGTCAATGCGCCATAAAGATCCGATTGTGTTGAGGCGATCACCCTGGCTGTAAAGGTTGAATTTGGCATCTCATGCTCGCTGTACAGGATAAGTGAACGGTCAAAGATCCGCTCTTCCAATGCGGATGGTATTTTTCCCGTCATCATGTATAAGAAATTCGCGCTGTAGGATAGGTGCTGAAGCGGGGGTACCGATTTTCCTTTATTTATCATTCTATAGCTGCTTGCTGTGAGAGCAGGCATTTTTCCTAAAAGCTGATAGGCGCGCTCCTTGTTTGCAGAAGGCGATCGATCGTCAATTTGGCTGTCGTAGCCGGCAAGAGCTGACACCCCGGTTCGCAGACTATCCATCGGATGAGTATGTTCAGGCAGCAGCTCAAGCAGACGGACAATGTCAGCCGGCAGGTTTGAAGCGCTGTTGACCTTCCCTTTGACCGTTTCCGTTTCATTGTCAGCCGGCAGCCTCCCCTCCAGCAATAGATGCACCAGTTCAAGATAGCTTTTGGTTTTTGAAAGATCTATTAAATCATAGCCTCGAATCAATATCTGACTATACTGTGTGTCAAGATAAGAAATATTCGTTTCTGCTGCGACGACCCCGTCAAGACCTGGAGAAAAATGCTGTTTACCATCCATATCCTCAACCTCCGCTTTGCGTTATTATCTGTCAGATTGTGCCAAGCAGGTGCTTGGAAATAATGAGTCTTTGAATTTCATTTGTGCCTTCATAAATTTGTGTTACCTTTGCGTCCCTAAGCAGCCGTTCGACCGGATAATCCTTCATATAACCATATCCTCCATATATCTGGACTGCCTCAAGTGCAGCTTTCACTGCTGAATCAGAAGCAAATTGTTTAGCCATGGACGCTTCCTTTCCGCAGGCCAGACCGCGGGTATGGAGATCTGCCGCATGATAGACAAGGTGCCTTGCAGCCTCTGCTCTTGTCGCCATATCGGCGAGCTTAAACGATATGCCTTGATTGGCTGCGATAGGCCTGTTGAATTGGACACGCTGTTTCGCATAAGCAACCGCATATTCCAGGGCAGCCTCTGCGATTCCCAGCGCTTGTGCTGCAATGCCGATGCGCCCCACATTCAGGTTCGCCATTGCGATTTTAAATCCATCCCCCTCTTGGCCCAGTAAGTTCTCTTCCGGCACTTCCGCATTTTCAAATATCAGCTCTGTTGTGTTGGAACCGTGAAGCCCCAGCTTTCTTTCTTTTTTGCCGACTGTAAAACCAGGTGTGTTCTTTTCAACGATAAAAGCCGAAATCCCGTTCCTGTTTTGGCCTGGGGCAGTTAAAGCAAACGTAATATAGAGGTCAGCGGCACCCCCGTTCGTTATGAAGATTTTCGATCCGTTTAAAATATATTTGCCGTTCTTTTTGATTGCTGTGGTGCGAAGGCTCCCGGCATCCGATCCAGAGTAAGGCTCAGTCAGCGCAAATGCACCCAAATAGTTTCCTGAGGCGAGTTTCGGTATATACTTCACTTTTTGCTCTTCGTTTCCGAAGTACAAAATCGGATTTGTGCCCACTGAGGAATGAACCGAAAGAATGACACCGACCGCCGCGCTGATTTTAGAAATCTCATGAATGGCCAAAATATAAGAAACAACGTCCGCTCCAGCGCCGCCATATTGTTCCGGCACTGGTATTCCCATCAAGCCGTGTTCACCCATTTTCTTCATTAGCTGAAATGGAAATTCATCTGTTTTCTCCATGACCTCCGCAGCAGGAGCAATTTCTTTTCGGGCAAAATCACGCACCATCTTTCGCATCATGACTTGCTCTTGGGTTAAATGCAACTTGGCCACCCCCGGGTTGGAATTGACTTCAGGTATTCTTCTCCTCGCCGTAATGATAAAAACCGCGTCCGCTCTTTTTGCCGAGCCACCCTGCTTTGACGTACTTACGAAGCAGCGGGCAAGGGCGGTACTTGGAATCACCAAGCCCGGAGTGAAGGACTTCCATAATCGACAAACATGTATCCAGCCCGATAAAATCAGCTAACTTAAGGGGTCCCATCGGGTGATTCATACCAAGTTTCATAACCTGGTCTATTGCGTCTGGCTCAGCTACCCCCTCATAAAGGCAATAGATGGCTTCATTGATCATTGGCAAAAGCACACGGTTGGAGACAAATCCGGGAAAATCATTGACTTCGACCGGCGTTTTCCCCATTTTTTCCGCTAATGCAATAATGGCTAACGCAGTTTTATCTGATGTCGCCAGCCCGCGAATGACTTCAACCAGTTTCATCACAGGAACGGGGTTCATAAAATGCATGCCAATGACATGTTCAGGTCGGTTTGTGACAGCTGCAATTTCTGTTATCGGCAAGGAGGATGTATTGCTGGCCAAAAGCGTATGAGCCGGGCAAATAAGATCAAGGTTTTTGAACAATTTAGTTTTTGCCGTCATGCTTTCTGCAATTGCTTCAATCACAACATCCGCATGCTGCGCCTCCTCCAGCGCCGGGGAAAGAGAAATACGGCTGATAACAGCCTTCACTTCTGCTTCCGTCTTTCTTCCTTTTTCAGCATCGCGGGTCAAATGCTTTTTTATGTGCTGAAACCCCGTTTCCGCTGCCTCAGGATTCAAATCATACAGCCGCACATAAAAGCCGGCTTCAGCCGCTGTTTGGGCAATTCCGCTTCCCATTTGTCCGGCGCCGGCTACCATGATATGTTTGATTTCCATTCAAATCCCCTTCTCCGTCAATGTTTAATGAACTTGAACCAAGACAGCGTCTCCCTGAGCCGCTCCGCTGCAAATAGCAGCAATCCCCAGTCCACCTCCCCGGCGCTTTAATTCGTACACAAGTGTCATCAAAATTCTCGCACCGCTAGCACCGATCGGGTGGCCCAGTGCAATTGCTCCGCCATTGACGTTTACTTGTTCAAGATCAAACCCAACGATTTTTTCACATGTTAATACAACAGAAGCAAATGCTTCATTGACTTCAAAAAGGTCAATATCCTGTAATGTAAAGCCGGTCTTTTTCAGCAGCTTGTTTATTGCGTATCCCGGGGCCGCCGCAAGCTCATGCGCTTGCATTCCGGCTGTTGAAAAACCAAGAATGGTTGCAAGAGGACGCTTTCCAAGTTCAGCGGCTTTTTCCTCAGACATTAATACAAATGCTCCCGCTCCGTCGTTGACTCCCGGCGCATTGCCGGCTGTAATGGATCCGTCACTCGAATAAATCGGAGAAAGTTTCGCAAGCTGATCGAGAGTAGTATCGCGGCGAATCGCTTCATCTTTGTCAACAATGTTTGTTTTTCCTTTCCGGCCAAGCCAGCTGACAGGAACAATTTCATCATCAAACTTTCCTTCATCGACCGCAGCAGCCGACCGCTTATGACTTCGAAGGGCCCATTCATCCTGCTCTTTACGTGAAATGCCATATTCCTTGGCCGCCGTATTTCCGTGAACGGCCATGTGCACTTCATCAAAAGCGCACATTAATCCGTCGTAAACCATTAAATCCCTCAGCTCCCCGTTACCCATCCGTGCCCCCCAGCGGCCAGCGGGAACAGCATACGGAATATTGCTCATGCTCTCCATGCCTCCGGCAACAAGAATGTCCGCATCACGCGCCCGAATCATTTGGTCACATAGAGTGACAGCGCGAAGGCCAGAGGCGCAAACTTTATTTAGTGTTTCCGATGGCACACTCCAAGGCAGTCCGGCTATACGGGCAGCTTGCCGGGAAGGTATCTGGCCCGCACCGGCTTGGACAACCATACCCATGATGGCGCCTTCCGCCTGATCTCCAGAGACTCCGGCACGCTTTAACGCCTCTTTCATAGCAGCGCCCCCGAGTTCAGCAGCTTTTACTTCTTTTAACGCACCTCCAAATTTGCCAAACGGGGTTCTTGCGGCACTTACAATGACTGTTTTCCTCATGGTTTCACCTCAAATCAAAAGATAGACAGCGCTTACATTTCTGGGTGTCTTCTATGAATGTATGCTTTGAAACAGGTATGAATGAATGAAAAAGAAGGCTGCACCGGCAGCCTTCTTGAAAACTAATTTGTTCTATTCAATTTCTTAGCGATGGCAGCAGCCCGCTCAGGAAAATCTGTGAAAATGCCGTCTGCTCTCATTTTCATCAAATGCTCCATATCGTCTGGCCGATTGACTGTATAAGGCCTTACCTTAATCGAGCTATTTCGCATTTGCTGCAGCACTTCATCCGTTACCGCCGGGCTATGCAGCTTTGGGTGGTAGCCGGCTGCCGGAATGGATTTTACATATTGATCAGCCTGATATAGCACATCTGAGGTCAGCACCGCCCGTTCAATATGGGGTGCCAGCCGGCCGCATAACGCTAAGCTTTCATGGTTAAATGCGGACAGAATCGTTCTTTCTTCTATTTTAAATCGCTTTACTGTCTCAAGCACTTTTTCTTCCATTCCTTCATAGCGGATCACGCTATTTTTCAATTCAATGTTAATCAGAAAATCCTTTTTTTCCGCCCACGAGAGCACGTCTTCAAGCAGCGGCACCCTTACATCGCCGACTGTTTGTTGATGACCGGCAGCCGCATCAGCGGTTTTCAAAACATCGTACCTCGTGTCCTTTACGAAACCTTTTAAGGATGTCGTCCGGTCAAGCCTTTCATCATGAATAACAACAATATGTCCGTCTTTTGTCAGCTGAACATCTAGCTCGATTCCATCCGCTCCGTTTTCAATCCCTTTTTCAAATGCAATCATTGTATTTTCGGGATAATGACCTGATGCCCCCCGATGGGCAAAAATCTTTGTCATTGTTTCACCTCAAGCCTAAAGTTGCCCGTTTTCTCTATTATACTGATTTAGGCCTTGTCACTCTAGAATGAAGTGTTTTTGTACTCTGACTACTGTGCGTAATAAGAGTCAATTCCGGCGACAATCGCGTCAGCAGCTTTTTTTTGATATTCTTCACTCCCAAGCTTGTCCGCATCAGAGCTGTTTGTTATAAATCCAAGCTCAGCCAGCACGCTCGGCATTTTTGAATATGTAATGACATAAAAATCTGATTCTTTCACACCCCTGTCTCTTGTTTGCAAGGATGATACCAGCTCTGACTGAATATCTGATGCCAGCCGCTGACTGTTTTCCGCTTCATAATCAGACTGAAAGTACGTTTCCGTGCCTGAAGCAGAGGAAACGCCCGAATTCACATGAATACTGACAAAAAGATCAGCATGGTTTGCACTTGCTTTTGCCACTCTTTCCTCCAAGGTCAGAAAATGATCATCCATCCTTGTAGCGACAGGAATTGCTCCTTCCGCTTTCAGCTTGTCCACAACATGACCGGAGACAGCCAAATTAATATTTTTCTCTAACAGCCCGTTTCCGACTGCCCCGCTGTCTTTGCCACCATGACCGGCATCAATATATACCGTTTTCCCTGCTATCGGCTCTGCCGCTTGTGCACAGGGCGCGAGCATAAAAGCCAATCCGCATATCGCTAAACTCCTCCATAACATTTTCAACGTTTCTCCCTCCGGTCTGTCATTACGAGTTCTTTTGCAGCTGAATATCTTCCAGCTGTAAGGTTCCGTTTTCTTTTTTTGTATATTTCACCTGGACATTTGTGTGATCTGGCAGGTCCTCACAATCGTCGCGTTTGTCCCTTGGAACTTGTATCATGGTTTCTTCTCCGTTAAGGGAGACGGCAATTGTATGAGGATCAGCCGAACCAATGTATTTTCCCTCTTCTGTAAACTTTGGGACTGAATCATCTGCGCTTGCAATACTGCATCCGGAAAGCAGCAGCACAGTTAACAGAAATAGACCAGTTTGTTTCACATGATCACCTCTTCCTGATGTTTGGCTTTTATCTTTGACCAGAATGTCGGATTTGTAAAGCTGGCACGAAAGCCGGCACGACGTTTCCATTATTTTCAAAAGGGCTATCTGACCTGCTGATTTCCTGTTGTTAGAAAGAAAGCAAGCGGATCTGTCTATGAAGATGTCTCTAAAAGAGCTGCATTTTAGAAAAAATTAGAGGAAAGAAGCAACTTTTTATTCATTTTAAAAAAATTGATGAATAGAGTGAGCAGATGGTTTGACGGAAGGGTTGGACAGGCGTAAGCTTTTAAAGAATATTTACTTTACAGAAAGAAGATAAAGCTCATGAAAAAATTCGTTTTGATGCTAGCCGCGGAGGTCATCACTTGCTCCATTCGCCATCAAATCAAAGACGGCTACAAGAGCCCCGAAAAAGAGCGCAGAAAACCACATTCGGCACTCAAGATATTCAGCCGGTGAAGCAGATTGATTGCATCAAATTTTACATATAGGCTAGAATATGTGCGAATCCAAACGAAAGAAGATGATTTTATGAATCCAAAGTACAAACCGCTCTTTGAACCATTTACATTTCGAAGCGGCGTTACGATTGACAACCGGATCGCGGTTGCTCCAATGACCCATTATTCTTCCAACGAGGACGGCACGATTTCTGAAGCGGAGCTGGACTACATCATCCCCCGTTCAAAAGAAATGGGAATGGTGATTACAGCATGCGCAAACGTCACGCCTGATGGAAAAGCATTTCCCGGACAGCCAGCCATCCATGACGACTCAAATATTGCCGGGCTAAAAAGATTAGCGCAAGCCATTCAAGCACAAGGGTCAAAAGCGATTGTGCAAATTCATCACGGCGGAATTGAATGTCCTCCTGAGCTTGTTCCGAATCAGGATGTTGTTGCGCCAAGTGACGTGTTTGATAACGGTAAACAAATTGCCCGTGCATTGACAGAGGCAGAGGTTCAAAACATTGTGAAGGCTTTTGGAGAAGCGACAAGACGTGCCATTGAAGCCGGATTTGACGGTGTCGAAATTCACGGTGCAAACGGCTACTTGATTCAGCAGTTTTATTCTCCAAAAACAAATCAGCGCACAGACCGCTGGGGAGGAAGCGACGAGAAACGATTAGCCTTCCCGCTTGCTATTGTGGATGAGGTGAAACAAGCAATTGCTGATCACGCGAAGGGTGCATTTTTAGTCGGCTACCGTCTGTCTCCGGAAGAGCCAGATACACCGGGACTGACAATGACAGAAACCTTCACGCTTGTTGATGCCTTAGTAGAAAAAGAACTGGATTACCTCCATATTTCATTGATGGACGTCAACTCCAAAGCGCGCCGCGGCGCAGACCCAACACGTACACGTATGGACTTATTGAATGAACGTGTCGGACACAAGGTGTCGCTGATTGCTGTTGGTTCCATCCATTCTGCTGATGACGCGCTTGCTGTGCTTGAAAACGATATCCCGCTGGTGGCGATGGGGCGTGAAATTTTAGTGGATCCTGATTGGGCTGTAAAAGTAAAAGAAGGACGCGAAAAACAAATTGAAACTGTGATAAAAGGCACAGACAAAGAAAAATATCACTTGCCTGAGCCGCTATGGCAAGCGATTGTGAACACACGTGGATGGGTTCCTTATAAAGATTAATTTGATGTGACTGCCGGAATATTCGGCAGTCTTTTTTATAAAAAAAGACCCTTAGGAAAGGGTCCTTTTCGTCAATCGAATAATTTGTGCAAATATTCAAACTGCAAAATGAGAAGCTGACCAATTCCTTCGGTTAGAAAATCGAACAGCAGTCCGTCACGTTTTCTGTTTTTTTCTGCGTATGTCTCCTATATACTTTAATTGCTCTTTATCCTACGAACATCCAGCGTAAAGGGTTTCAATCCGTTTTTACCTTTCTGTTTCTCATGGTCCAACCAACGAATATACATACGACCATTGCAGCAAATGAAATGAAGTCAATCAGCATGCCTATTTTGTGTGACTCCACAACGATGTTTGAATTGACACAAAGCGAAAGAATAAATATAGCGATTAGCAGCCCGTACGGTTCACGCATTTTTGATCACTCCAAGCGTATAAACCAAATAGTCATCAATCTTCCGCATTTATTATAACAGATTTATCCAAAAATAAAACGCCTCCTATTTATCAGTGGAAACCAATAAATAAAAGACGTTTGATTTAAGTGCTTTTGCTGATCATGCTTAAGAAGCCTTATGTTCTAATCTCAGCTTATCCGCAACCATTGCAATGAACTCTGAATTTGTAGGTTTTGCCTTCGTCATGCTGACTGTATAACCGAACAATGAGGATATGGAATCAATATTCCCTCTGCTCCATGCCACTTCAATTGCGTGGCGGATCGCTCTCTCTACACGGCTAGCGGTTGTATTGAATTTTTTGGCGATGTCCGGATAGAGGACTTTTGTAATACTGCCGAGCAGTTCGATGTCGTTATACACCATTGAGATCGCTTCACGCAGATAGAGATAGCCTTTAATATGTGCAGGGACGCCGATTTCATGGATAATGCTTGTGATGCTCGCGTCGAGATTTTTCCTTTTTGGTTCAGGCTGGCTGCTGCGTATAATGCTGCTTTGTGATGACGGCGCGCGATGCGTCACACTGCTGGCATTTCCGCTGACCTGGCGAATATGGCCGACAAGGTTTTCCATATCAAACGGTTTGAGAATAAAGTAGGACGCTCCCAAATCGACGGCCTTTTTCGTGACATCTTCCTGTCCGAAGGCTGTCAGCATGATGACGTTTGGCTGTTTTTTCAGCTCTGATTCTCTCAGTCGCTCTAAAACAGCAAGTCCGTCCAAATGCGGCATAATAATGTCCAAGACGAGCACATCAGGATCTTTTTCTTTAAATAGCGACAGACATTCCTGTCCGTTATAAGCAACTCCGATGACTTCCATGTCTTCCTGTCCTTCTATATATTCACTCAACAGGCTTACCAGCTCTCGATTATCGTCAGCAACACAAACTTTAATTTTCTCCACGTTTCTTCCTCCCCAAATGTAGTTAACAGGATTCCACCTTGCTACATGTTTACATTCGACAAAACCGCTATATACCCTCTAAAAAAAATCATAACTAACAATAATAGTGGCATATCTTCGTTATTCTATGTTTTTCTCTGTTTTTCGACTAAAAATGAAATTTGACAAATAAGGAAACGTGAATTTGTCGAAAAATCTTCTTTTGTTCATTTTAACGTATGTATGATGAGAAGTGAAGAGGGAGAAAAGCAAAAAAACTGCCGGAATTCCGGCAGTTAGCTTGCTTTTTCTTTTCCGTAAATATCGATTCCTGCTTCAGACAGCATCCATTCAATATGCACACCGTAGCCGCTTGTCGGGTCGTTGACAAACACATGGGTAACGGCGCCGACGACCTTTCCATTTTGAATGATTGGACTTCCGCTCATGCCTTGTACAATGCCGCCTGTTTCCTTCAGCAGTCTTGGATCGGTAATTTTTAAGACCATTCCTTTTGTAGCCGGAAACTTTTGAGGTGTCGTGCTGACGATTTCGATATCAAATTTTTCTACCTTATCATCATCAATGACCGTTAAGATTTCAGCAGGCCCTTTTTTCACTTCATTTGAAAAGGCAACCGGCAGCGCCTTGTCTGAGATTTTGTTTTTAATCGGCTGATGCAGCGTGCCGAAGATTCCAAATGGGCTGTTTCTGTTAATGTCCCCGATCGTTTTGCGTTCAGAGGAAAATCGCGCCAGTTTTTCTCCAGGATTTCCGCCTGTCCCTTTTTCAATTGATGTTACAGTCGATTTGACGATTTCTCCATCTTCCACGACAATTGGTTTTTTCGTATCCATATCGGAGATCACGTGGCCAAGCGCTCCGTATTTTTTTGTTTTCGGCTCATAAAAGGTCATTGTGCCGATGCCTGCGGCAGAATCCCTGATATATAAACCGATTCGGTATTTGCCTTCAGCTTCATCCTTTTGAGGAATCAGCTTTGTTTTGATCTTCTGTTTATCACGTTTGATCAGCAAATCAAGAGACTCTCCGGTTTTTCCCGCATTTTGAATAAACGGGGCAACATCATTCATTTTTTCAATTTTCTGTCCATTCATCTCAATAATAATGTCGCCTGCTGTAATACCTGCCGATTCACCAGGGGATTTTTTCCCTTCGCTTGTGTTAATTTGATGAAATCCGACGACAAGCACTCCCACGGAATGAAGTTTGACACCGATCGATTGGCCGCCCGGTATGACTTTTAAATCCGGTAGAACTTGCACTTTTGTTTTTTTGATTGGAAATCCGGCAAGATCATATACTAATTCTGACTGGCCTGATTTTTTGCCTGTGACTTTGATTTCATGCGGGTCTTTCTCAACTGTAAACGCTTCTGATGATTTTTCCTGGGCGTTTACAGATAAACTCGTTTCAATCGCTTGTGTTTGGGTTTCAAATACTCTCATTTGCGTTGGAATCAGTAAATACTCTTTTAATGGTTTGCACAAACCTACACTTAATAACGAAACAAGGAGAATTAAACCTATTGCTTTTCTAATGTTATCCGGCATTCACTACTTCACTCTCCTCGCTCCTACCCCACACCTTCTTTATGAATTGCTGCTACATCATTACTTTTGCCTTCTCAGCCCTTATTTATAACTGTCATATAAAGAAAAACATTGGATATACTGATGAATGAATGGATGAGTATACAAAAAAATAAGCTGCGCATATGCGCAGCTTTAGACTGTTGACAAAAGTTTAAAATCGAATAAAGTTTTAAACTTTTGTCATCCTTTCAGCGTGATTGAAAACCCTTGAAGTCTAGAAAGGGCGGGTGCTGTCATTCGTGAGCACCGTCGCTTAGACTTGACAACGATTGCGAGGGTTTGTCAGCACGCTGAAGCTGCTGCGCATATTGCGCAGCTTATCCAGTTGTTTTGACTTGATCCGCTTGTTTTAACAGCTCTTTCGCATGGCGTTTTGTTAAGTCTGTGACTTCGACTCCTGCTATCATGCGCCCGATTTCCGCCACCTTCTCTTGTTTAGTCAGCGGCTTTACACGCGTCGTCGTTCTTCCGTCTTTTAATTCTTTCGCAATGTAAAGATGGGTATCGGCCATGGCTGCCACCTGAGGCAGGTGCGTAATGCAAAGCACTTGTGATCCCATTGATACTTTGTGAATCTTTTCAGCAATAGCCTGAGCGACCCTGCCGCTTACGCCTGTATCTACCTCGTCAAATATAATCGAGGTAACGTCCTGCTGTGAGGAGAAAATGCTTTTAATGGCAAGCATGACCCTTGACAGCTCTCCACCGGAAGCAACTTTAGAAAGAGATTTCAGCGGCTCCCCCGTATTGGTAGAAATCAAAAACTTCACCAGATCAATCCCTTGTTCAGTGAGCTGAACAGGCTGCCCGTTTACAACCGGCGCTTCCTCACCGCGGGTTGCTGTTCTAACCTTAAACTCCGTATCAAAAGTCGACTTTTCCATATATAAGCTTTTCAGTTCACGATGGATTTCCTCAGCCAGCTTTTTCGCCCATGATTTTCGGATTCGGGAAACGTTTGCCGCTTCTACTGCAACATCTTTACCAACCGAATCGAGCTCCTGCTTCAGGCTCTGAAGATGGCTGTCTCTGTTTTCAATTTGATCAATCTCTTCTTCAATTTTAGAAGCATATTCTAAAATATCCTCAACTGTTGCCCCGTATTTCCGCTTTAGCTGCTTAATCTCATTAAGACGCGCCTCAATAAAATTCAATCGTTCCGGGTCATATTCAAGCTCATCCAGCATATTTCTCATCTGAAATGTAGCGTCCTCCAAAAGATAGTAGGAGTTCGAAACACTCTCAGACAGTTTTTGCAGCGGTTCGTTAATATCGGATAAATCTTCAAGCTGAGACGACGCCATTCCGACCCAGTCCAGACCGCCCTGCTCGCTGCGCAGCGCATTATAAGCATTTTGCAGTGATTCAAATATTTTCTCAAAATTTGAAATTTGCTGACGCTCTTCTTGCAACTGCTCATCTTCGTTCAGTTCGAGTTTTGCTGATTCAATTTCTTCCAGCTGAAATTGAATCAGATCAAGCCGGTGCGCCATTTCCTGCTCACTTTCAGAAAGCTGCTTCAACTTTTTAAGCAGCTTCATGTAGCGCTGATAACCTTCCTGATATGCTTGAAGTGCGCTTTCCACTTCGGCTCCCGCAAACTTGTCCAATAGCTGAAGATGATTTTCGTCCTCCATTAACAGCTGGTTATCGTGCTGCCCGTGAATATCTAATAAAAGCCTGCCGATTTCTCTTAGCGACGCAATCGTTACAAGTTTGCCATTTACCCGGCATACGCTTTTTCCGTTCGTGCTGATATCCCTTCTCATGACGATCATTTCATCTGAAACGTCAATCCCCTGTTCAGCACAAACGTCAAAAACGGGATGGCCGCTGTCTAACTGAAACAGCCCTTCAAGCTCGGCTTTTGTTTCTCCATACCTGACAAATTCAGATGAGCCGCGGCCACCGACTAAAAGTGAAATGGCATCTATGATGATGGATTTGCCGGCTCCGGTTTCTCCTGTTAAAACCGTAAGCCCGCGTTCAAAAGAAACCGTCAGTTCCTCAATAATGGCAAAGTTTTTAATCGATAATTCAGCTAACAAACAGCATTACACCTCTTATCTTTGTTAGATTTCCTTTACAGCAGCTCTAGGAGCCTGCTTTTTACGCCGTCGGTATCTTCAGGAGTCCGGCAAATAATTAAGATGGTGTCATCTCCGCAAATGGTCCCCATAATTTCGTCCCAGTCCAGATTGTCCATCAGCGCTCCGATTGCCTGGGCATTGCCTGGCATGGTTTTCAGCACAATCATATGGCTTGCTGAATCTATTTTCACAAAAGCATCCATCAGTGACCGTTTCAGCTTAGACAGCGGATTGAAACGCTGGTCCGCCGGTAGGCTGTATTTATATGAGCCATTATTTGTCGGCACCTTCACAAGGTGAAGCTCTTTAATATCGCGTGAAACCGTGGCTTGTGTGACCTTGTATCCATCCTGCTTCAGCATGTCAACCAATTCATCTTGGGTTTCGATTTCATTGCTTGTAATGATTTCTCTGATTTTGATATGCCTCTGGCCTTTGTTCATGTAAGCACCTCTATTTCCAGCTTATCTGTTCTTATATGGTATATGATTCTCCGTAAAAAGTACATGAATGCAGAAAAAAGGAATAATAGCGCCCTATTATTCCGGTACATCTGCTTTTTTTTCTTTTAACGTCCTATGTGCTTCTTCCACTATGCGGCTGATTTCCTCTTCAGGCAAGCCTGCGCCTTCTTGACCTTCACCCGGCCACTGCAAGTGAAGGAGAAATTCAATATTTCCGTCTCCTCCCGTAATTGGAGAAAATGACAGGCCTTTGCAGAGATAGCCCTCGCTAGCCGAAAAACTGACCATACACCGCAGGACATCTTCATGCACCTTCGGATCTCTGACAATGCCTTTTTTGCCGACGGATTCCCGGCCTGCTTCAAACTGAGGCTTGACAAGCGCAATACAATCGCTGCCTGGTACAAGCAATGTTTTTAAAACAGGCAGGATCAGCCGAAGTGAAATAAAGGATACATCAATCGTAGCAAACTCCGGCATGCCCTTTGTGAAGTCTGCCGGAGTCGCATAACGAAAATTCGTGCGTTCCATCACAACGACGCGTTCGTCCTGTCTTAGCTTCCATGCAAGCTGGTTGTAGCCCACATCCACCGCGTACGACTGTTTTGCGCCGTTTTGCAGAGCACAGTCCGTAAAGCCGCCGGTGGAGGAACCGATATCAATCATAATTTTCTCCTGAACAGAGACAGGAAATTCTTTCAATGCTTTTTCAAGCTTTAAGCCGCCTCTGCTCACATATTTCAGCGGGTTTCCTTTGATGGTCAACGGAAGCTCGCGGTCAATTTTTTCACCAGGCTTGTCCAAGCGGTTTTCATTCGAATACACGATTCCTGCCATAATGGCCCGTTTCGCTTTTTCCCGCGTTTCCGCAAGCCCTCTTTCCACTAGTAATACATCTAATCGTTCTTTCTTAGCCGTCATGATCCAATTCCTTTATGTGTCTTGGGCGGTGCCAGCAATCGAATTCGGTCTGCCACCTGCTGTTTCGTTAATCCGATTTCTTCAAGAAGCGCCGTTACGCTTCCATGTTCTATAAATCGATCCGGTATGCCCATTCTGTCGATCGGCGTATGGTACATCCCCTGGTCATGAGCGAATTCTAAAACCGCGCTTCCAAATCCGCCTTCTAAGACCGCTTCTTCAATCGTTAGAATCGGCAATCCTTCATTTAGTATGTCCTTCATCATCTTTTCATCAATCGGCTTAATGAATCGCGCGTTGACGACGCGTACGGAAAGGCCTTCTTTTTGCAGCTCTTCAGCAGCTTCAAGCGCCATTTCAATTGTTGTTCCAAATGTTAAGATGACCGCGTCGTTACCCGGACGCAGCACCTCCCACGTGCCGATTGGAATCGTTTTAAGCTGTTCATCCATTTTGACGCCGAGGCCGTTTCCGCGCGGAAAACGCATGGCGATCGGACCGCCGTCATAGCTCAGCGCTGTATGAACCATATGCTGCCCTTCATTTTCATCCTTTGGCATCATTAAGACCACATTTGGAATGTGGCGCATAAACGCGATATCAAATACGCCTTGATGCGTCTCTCCGTCTGCACCGACTAATCCGGCGCGGTCGATTCCGATAAACACATTGGCGTTTTGACGGCAGATGTCATGAACAACCTGGTCATATGCACGCTGCAGGAAGGTTGAATAGATAGCCAGAAACGGCTTCATGCCTTGTAATGCCATAGCGGCTGCCATTGTAGCCGCATGCTGCTCTGCAATGCCGACGTCGAACATTCGGTCAGGAAATTCCTGCGCAAAGCCTTCAAGCTTCGAACCCACAGGCATTGCCGGTGTTATCGCCACGATTCGCCCGTCCTCACGTGCCATTCGCTGTACTGTGCCGCTGACAAGGCTGCTCCATGCAGGCGCTGCGGCTTTTGGTTTTACAAAGTCACCTGTATTAATTTTATATGGGCCGGTTCCATGCCACGTACCGGTCGTATCGGTTTCAGCAGGTTTGTACCCTTTTCCTTTTTTGGTGATCACATGCAGCAGGACAGGGCCTTTGGTTTTTTTAGCGTATTGAAGATTCTCAATCAGCTCATGATAAGAATGTCCGTCCACAGGGCCTAAATAAGTAAATCCGAGTTCCTCGAAAAACATGCCTGAGACAAGCATATACTTCAGGCTATCTTTGACACGTTCTGCCGTGGCGGCAAGCTTGCCCCCAACAGCCGGAATCTTCTTAAACAGGTATTCAAGCTCATCTTTCACCCATTGGTATTTCCCGGCTGTTCGCAGACGTCCGAGCATAGAATGAATTGCACCGACGTTCGGAGCGATACTCATTTCATTATCGTTGAGGATAACAATCATGTCTTTTTTCTCATCACCGATATGGTTCAGCGCTTCAAGCGCCATTCCGCCGGTCAGCGCACCGTCACCGATAATCGGAATGATAAACTCATCCGTTCCTTTAATATCGCGAGCGGCCGCCATTCCCATCGCACCTGACAAGGAAGTTGAGCTATGCCCGGTTTCCCATACGTCATGTTCGCTTTCGCTCCGCTTCGGGAATCCGCAAAGCCCTTTATATTGTCGAAGGGTCTCAAATTCTCTTCCCCGGCCCGTCAGCAGCTTATGGACGTAAGACTGATGACCTACATCCCACAAAAACTTGTCTTTCGGGCTGTTAAATTCCTTATGCAATGCAACGGTAAGCTCAACAACACCCAAATTAGGGCCAATGTGTCCGCCAGAAGCCGATAAAGTCGTAATCAGAAACTGACGGATTTCATCACTTAATTTCTCTAATTCATCAATGGACATGTTTTTTAAAAACGACGGGTCCTGTATTGATAAAAGATCCAAAGCGGATCAACTCACTTTCAGCATGAATTTCTGCATTGATATATGTCTTAAATGCCGAGCTGAACTCAGATCATTTCTCAGGCATAAAAAAAGACAAACGCGCTCTTCCTTTTGTTTTTTCATCGAAACTGCTTACATTTTACCATATGTCGTGCAGCCGCTTCAAATAAGGATCGTTTTAGTGGTCTCTTGCCGCAATTAAATCACAAAGCTCATACAAAAGGTCTTTTTGAAGGGAGAGACCGCCAATCAAGCGCTTTGCTTCTTCTATGTGACCGTCCAATTTCTTTTTGGCCCCTTCCAGTGACAGAAGTGACGGATACGTTGATTTTTCGTTCGTTGTATCCGAGCCGACACGTTTGCCGATTTTCTCTTCACTGCCTTCTACATCTAAAATGTCGTCTCTGATTTGAAAACCGATTCCAATGTGGCTGCTGAAGGCGCGCAATGTTTCAATTTCTTCCTCAGGTGCATCCGCCAAAATAGCGCCGGCGATGACGCCAAAACCGAGCAGTTTGGCTGTTTTCCGTTCATGAATGGATTCAAGTTCTTCAAGCGTGACCTGACGATTTTCTGCTTCCATATCGGCGATCTGCCCCCCGACCATGCCCTCGGTTCCCGCCGCTGAAATCAGTTCATTCACAAGACGAAGTCGCTTCTCAGCAGATACCTCGTCTGACACATGGGACGTAATCAGCTTAAAGCTTTCCGTAAGCAGCCCGTCTCCCGCTAAAACAGCCGTGGCTTCACCAAATACTTTATGGTTTGTCGGTTTTCCGCGGCGCAGATCATCATCGTCCATGCAAGGCAGATCATCATGAATTAAGGAATACGTGTGAATCATTTCAACAGCGCACCCGACTGGGATACCGTCTTTTTCACTTTTTCCGTATGCATTCAAAACCGCCAGCACGATGAGAGGCCGCAGCCGCTTTCCTCCGGCCTCAAGGGAATACAGCATAGATTTCTTTAATGAATCCGGGATATTAAGGTTTTCTGTATATACAAAGAGCTGTTCTTCAACCGCTTTTTTACGCTCCGCCAGAAAACTAGCTAATTTATTTGTCACCTTCGTCTTCCTCCTGAACACTAAAAGGTGCCAGTTCGCCGTCTTCTTTTAAAATGAAGTCCATTTGCTTCTCTACTTTTTGAAGCTTTTCATGGCACATTTTTGAAAGGGCCATTCCTTCTTGAAAGTAGTTAATTGCTTGCTCCAGAGGCACATCGCCTTCTTCAAGCTTTGATACAATGCTTTCTAAGCCTTTCATCGCTTCTTCAAACGTCATGTTTTCATTTTTTTTCATGTCTGTCATTATTCTTCCCCTCTCTTATTTAATACTTCACAGGTCAGCACGCCATCCTTCAGCTTTACCTCCAGCTGGTCTTTCTCTTCTACCTGACTGACGCTTTTTATGAGTTCATCTTCCTTATAAGCCAAGCTGTATCCTCTTTCCATAATTTGAAGGGGACTTAACGCATTCAGCTTGCCCAGAACGGTTTGAAACTGAGAATGCAGCTGCTTCATTTGGATATTCATATTTTTTTTAAGCTGATTCGTTTGATCCTCATACCGTTTTCTGGCCTGCTTCAGCTGTTCATGGGGATGCAGCGCCTCTAATCTGTAAGTTTCGCGCTCAAGCTGTCTGCTTTTCCGGTCCAAAAGAGCGGTAAGCTGAGCTTGAAACTGCTGGTAAGCAAGGTCAAACTGCTGCTCTTTTTGCTCAAACAGCCGCTTAGGAAAGCGAAATGCATATGAGGATTGAAGTGTTTGAACCCGTTCTTTTTTTTGGTTGAGATGCTGCTGCATCGCTCTTGACATCCTGACTTCCGCCGTTTTCGTCCGTTCCATTAAATCAGTGGTATGCGGCACTGCAATCTCAGCTGCCCCTGTAGGTGTCGCCGCTCTGATATCCGCAACAAAATCACTGATGGTAAAATCCGTCTCATGGCCGACAGCTGATATGATCGGTATGTTGGAAGCAAAGATCGCACGCGCTACGATTTCTTCGTTAAACGCCCACAGTTCTTCAATTGATCCGCCGCCTCTTCCGACAATTAATACGTCGCACATCTGTTTTTCATTCGCCTCTTCAATGCGCCTAACGATGGATCTGCTCGCATGTTCGCCCTGAACGAGCGCTGGAAGTACAATGACTTTTACAAGGGGATATCTTCTTTTTAGAGTTGTAATGACATCTCTGACAGCAGCACCTGTGGGTGATGTCACAACCCCGATTGTGGCTGGAAATGCGGGGATTTGTTTTTTGTAGCGTTCGTCAAATAAACCTTCTCCGGCTAGCTTCTTTTTTAATTCTTCATACGCTAAATAAAGCGCTCCGACCCCGTCAGGCTGCATTTCTTTTGCATATAATTGATAGTTTCCGCTCGGTTCGTATACGGAAATTCCGCCTCTCACCAGCACTTTCATCCCATTTTCCGGTTTAAAAGGAAGACGCTCGCTCTGTCTGGCGAACATGACCGACTGCATCCGGGCGTTTTCATCTTTTAATGTGAAATAAATATGGCCTCTCGTGTGTATTTTTACATTCGATAATTCGCCTTTAATCCAAATATTTTCAAGGTGAGGATCTACATCGAATTTTCGTTTTATATACTTTGTCAGCGCTGAGACAGTAACATACGCTGTTTCACCCATGTCTCAAACTCCTCTCGTAAGCATTCCTGCACCATAACTAAAGAAAACCCGCCCTGGCTTAAGGAGCCTGAAGAAGCGGGTATCGTGCTCATTATCCAGAGGCAGTGCTTTGTTCCATCTCTGAATATCTCCAAAGATCTATAATAACGTACGTTTCGCAGATTTAACAGTATTATGCGCAAGCATCGTGATGGTCATAGGACCGACTCCGCCTGGAACAGGTGTAATAAAGGATGCTTTTTCCTTCGCTCCTTCAAACTCTACGTCTCCGCAAAGCTTTCCGCTTTCCAAACGGTTAACGCCGACGTCAATTACGATGGCGCCTTCTTTTATCTGGTCAGCAGTGATAAAGTTGGCTTTACCGACCGCCACCACCAGGATGTCCGCTTTTTTCGTATGTTCAGATATATCTTTTGTTCTTGAATGACAGTATGTCACTGTCGCGTTTTCATTTAATAAAAGCTGGCCGACAGGTTTACCGACAATATTGCTTCGGCCGACTACAACAACCTCTTTACCGGAAAGGTCAATATTGGTTTTCTTCAAAAGCTCAACAATTCCGTGCGGCGTGCAAGGAAGAAATGTATCTTCACCTAATAGCATTTTCCCTACATTTAACGGATGAAAACCGTCTACATCCTTATCAGGAGAAATACGTTCAATCACCGCTTTTTCAGAAATATGGTCTGGAAGCGGAAGCTGAACGAGAATTCCGTGAAACTCAGGGTCTTCATTGTATTTGTCAATAATCGAAAGCAGTTCAGCTTCTGTGAGGCTGCTGTCGAATTGATCAAGCTTAAAATTCATGCCCATTGTTTCTGCCGCTTTTTTCTTTCCCCGCACGTAAGAATGAGAAGCTGGGTCATCTCCAATCAGAATAACCGCCAGGCCGGGAGTGACGCCTTGCTTTTTAAGCTCTTCTACCTCTTTTGCCAATTGTTCGCGTTTTTCTTTTGCCGTTTCTTTTCCGTCGATGATTGTTGCAGTCATTTTCTTTCCTCCTATGATTGTTCAATATCAGATTTAATGTTAGAAAGAACCCCGTTTACAAATTTTGTCGCTTTGTCATCACCAAACCGTTTCGCCAGCTCAATCGCTTCGTTCATGGAGACATTTACCGGAATGTCTTCGGCATATGCCATTTCGTATGCTGCCAGACGCAAAATCGCACGGTCAACATTGGCAATCCGATCAAGCTTCCAATTCACCAGATGTTTCGAAATCATTTCATCCAGCTGAATCTGGTGTTCCAATACCCCGTGTACAAGCTGTTCAAAGAAAGGATCTGTCTTTTCTTCATCTAATGCGTGTTCAATGGCTTCATTCACTGCAATATCGCTGACATCAATTTGAAATAGTGCCTGCAAAGCTTTTTCTCTTGCTGTTCTTCTTTTCATTTTCTTTCTCCTTTGATCCTCTTTATCTGCTTGTCGTTAAGCCATAAAGAGATCATAACATATTTTTTTCGTATCCGCATATTGAAATCAAGGTTTTTTGACCCTATTACCGAATATTTTTACAAACCTTTATATGATCATTCGGATTTCACGATCATGAAGAAACTCGGCTGACTTGAGCCGGCTTTCTTCATGCTTTGAAATAAAGGGTAACGTGTAAAAAAACCAAAGGGCCGCCCTCCCCTTGGTTTCCTATTAAGCCATTTTACATTTCTTCGTCGATTTCGACTTCCTGGGCTTTTGTGTCAAATTGAATGCCGACGATGTGAATATTGATCTCGTTAATTGAAAGAGACGTCATATTTAATAAGGTTTGACGAATGTTTTCCTGAACGGCCGCTGCGACTTTCGGAATAGAAACGCCGAATGCGACAACACAGTAGACATCAATCGTAATTCCGTCATCCGCCAAGTCGACTTTTACACCTTTGCCATGGTTTACTTTGCCGAAGCGCTCGACGACGCCTGTCGCAAAGTTTCCGCGCATTTCAGCAACGCCGTCAACTTCAGAAGCCGCAATACCGGCAATCACCTCAATGACTTCCGGCGCGATCTCAACCTTACCTAAATGCGTGTCTTCATGATCCATCTTAAGCAAGCTGTTGTCTTTCATTCAATTCACCTCCGTAAAAATTATGAGCCCATTACATCATATGTTTCTAAAAATTTCGTATTAAACTCTCCGCTAACAAATGTTTCGTGTTCAAGCAGTTTGATGTGGAACGGGATTGTTGTTTCTATGCCTTCGATGACGAATTCGCTTAGCGCGCGCTTCATGCGGGCAACCGCTTCATCTCTCGTTTTTCCGTATGTGATTACTTTCGCAATCATGCTGTCGTAGTACGGAGGGATGGTATAGCCCGGATACGCGGCTGAATCTACACGGACACCTAAACCGCCCGGCGGCAGATACATTTTAATTTCACCAGGTGACGGCATGAAGTTTTTGCTTGGGTTTTCCGCATTAATTCGGCATTCGATGGCCCAGCCTTCAAATACAACATCTTCTTGCTTGAGGCTGAGTTCCATTCCTGATGCGACTCTGATTTGTTCCTTAATCAGGTCTGTTCCTGTCACCATTTCTGTAACTGGGTGCTCTACTTGAATTCTTGTGTTCATTTCCATGAAGTAGTAGCGCTGTTCTCTGTAGTCATAAATAAATTCAACTGTTCCCGCGCCTGTGTAGCCAACTGCTTTTGCAGCCTTAACCGCCGCTTCACCCATCTGCTCTCTGATTTCTGAATCAAGCGCAGGAGATGGTGATTCTTCCAAAAGCTTTTGAAGGCGTCTTTGAATCGAGCAGTCACGTTCGCCCAAATGAATGGTATTTCCATAATTATCGGCAAGCACTTGGATCTCAACATGACGAAAATCCTCTATGTATTTTTCGATGTAAACACCAGGATTTCCAAATGCAGTTGCAGCTTCCTGCTGAGTAATCTTAATGCCGTTAATCAGTTCCTCTTCGGTGCGCGCAACCCTGATTCCTTTTCCGCCTCCGCCTGCGGTGGCTTTTATAATTACAGGATACCCAATTTCATTAGCTAGCGAAACCGCTTCTTCTACATTTTCTATAATTCCTTGTGAACCTGGAACAATCGGCACGCCCGCCTGTTTCATCGTCTCTCGCGCAACGTCTTTAGTTCCCATTTTTGAAATGGCCTCAGCGCTAGGTCCAACAAACGTGACATTCACTTCTTCACATAATTCCGCGAAGTCGGCGTTTTCCGCTAGAAATCCGTAACCCGGGTGAATAGCGTCTGTACCGGTCAGCTTGGCGACACTTACGATATTTGTAACGTTTAGATAGCTGTCTTTTGATGCTTTCGGTCCGATACAAAAAGCCTCATCAGCCATTTGTACATGCAGGGCATCTTTATCAGCTTCTGAATAAACGGCGACAGTCTCAATACCGAGCTCTTTACAGGCTCTGATGATTCTGACAGCAATTTCTCCTCTGTTGGCGATCAATAGCTTTTTTATCATGTTAAGTCTCCTTACTCTGCTTTTACAAGAAATAGAGGTTGTCCATACTCAACCAGCTGGCCGTTTTCAACTAACACTTCAACGATTTCGCCTTTTACTTCCGCTTCGATTTCGTTAAATAGCTTCATTGCTTCTACAATGCAGACAACAGTGTTTTCATTTACTTTAGAGCCTGCTGTTACATAAGGACCGGCTTCCGGTGATGAAGAAGCATAAAATGTTCCCACCATCGGTGATTTGATTTGGTGCAGGTTTTCATCTTGTTTCGGCGCCTCTTGTGCAGGTGCCGGCGCTGCTTGCTGCGCTTGCGGTGCTGCTGCTTGTACAGGTGCTGCCGGCGCTTGGTGCATCACTTGAACAGTGCCCGCTTCGTGTTTTTTCAGTTTTAGGGAAACACCTTCATTTTCATATACGAATTCATCAATTGAAGATTCGTCAATTGTTTTAATCAGTTCGTGGATTTCTTTAATATTTAACATTCAATCGCACTCCTATGTATGAAATTTCTTTTTTATAGGTTACTACTAAAAGTACATACTATGTTTATCTTACAGGAGCGGACTTTTGAATTCAACTCTAATATGACTGGCATGCAAAAAGCCCGCGTTTCGGCGGGCGGTTGTTCATTAACTATTTGGAAGGCTCAAATGTGACCGCAACGTCTTTCATCGTTTTAATTTCTTTGGCAACAAGGTCTATGATGGCTGTAGCTTTAGATTTAGAGTGTTTGTCAGATTTGACCGTGATGTTGATTTTGTCTCCTTCCGCATTTACGAGGGCATCTTCATAGCCTTGTGTTTTAATTAGTGTTTCAAGCTGTTTTTCTGTTCCTTCCGCTTCACTGAGGGCTGTCATTTTATCATATGCTTCGCTCTTTTCCTTTGCTGTTGCATCGTCGCTGGATACGATCGCATTCAGTTCTTCCCGTTCTTTGCTTCTGGCATCTTCCAAATCAAGGCGGTATGTTGTGAAAAGATCATCGTCGGCGGTTTCGGTCACAACCGTTCCTTTTTCACTCGCTTCAGCGGAAGTTTCTTTGTCTGAAGAAGAATCTTTCGTACCCTTAGTTCCGTCTTCTTTTTCTGTTTCAGTACCGTTTTTCTCCTTTACGTCTTCCTTGGCAGGTGTTTTTTCAGTTGCTACTTCACCGCTGTCTGACGGGCTTTTTTCACTTTGCATCTGCACCGCGTTTTTACTTTCAGGCGACATGATATAATAAACACTTAACACCACAACAAGACTGAGCATTGTTAACAGCCAAACAGTTTGTTTTTTGAGCATTTATGAATCCTCCTTTATTTTTTTAGGGGCAACCGCAACCCGGTGGCTTGGAACATCCAGGACCCGTGTCACCGCTTCAATAATGGTTTGTTTTATTTGAACGTTGTCCACTCCTTGAGCAACAACGAGTACACCGCGTATATCCGGTTTTTTCGTTTGAACGACAACAGGTGTTTCTTTATCCCCATTCCTGATCATAACGATTTCTTCCTCTGATGTTTGATCCGTCACGCTTCTAGTTCCGCCTTCTTTGTCTGTTTCTTCAGTTGTTGTATTTTTGCTTGATTTGTTTTTTTCATACACCTTCAGTGACGTTGCGTCCACATTAACCACAACCGAGACATCCTCCACGCCGATAATGGTTTCAAGAATTTCCTTCAGCTGATTTTCATATTCTTTTTCATAATCGCCAATAGAGTTTTTAGGATCATCAGATTTTGAGGCCTTAAACACTTCAGCTGTTTTCTCTTTGCTGTCCGCCGAATCAGCTGATGCCGGTGCTGTTATGGTCTGGGCGTTTTCCGTTTTCTCCGGTGAAGAAAAGAGCTGGCTGACAAGCATAAAGGAGACGCCGAGAACAAAAACGAACAGAAAGTAATGATATTTGGTCAGCTTCGGTTTTTCGCCGTCCTTCGATTGCCCCGGAAGAAACTGCTTTTTCAATACGTTCCATAATCCGTTTTTATTCATTGCCGATCCTCTCCCCGCCTTCCATATGAACCGTAATTTTCTCACTGCCGATTTCCCAGATGTCTGCAAGCTTTCCCTGAATCTGTTTAGCTTCTTTTTGTTCCGCTGTATCTTTTGTGACGTATGCATGATCCGTATTAATGTCGACCGGCGCGACCGTTTGGACCGTTTTTTCAGAAGACGGGGCCATATACACGCTAATTGTTTTGATATCCTCTTCTGAATCTACTTTTTCTCCTGCCGTGATCTTGATTTGGTCTACTTTATATTCGTCATGACTGAACATCTCCTCCGCTTTCTTTTTTAGTTGGACAGCCATTTCTTCTAAAATATATGCGCGCTGGGAAGCTTGTATTTCTATTTTTTTTGAATTGATCTGATTTTTTATTTCGGCAGATTCCGATTGCCCGTTTTTTGTGAGGTATTCAAAGATGACTTCGGGGTCTGTTTTGAAAAGCTTAAAAATTGGAGTAAGCATGACGACGATCAGCAGCAGGCTGATGACCATTTTTGCGTACTTTTGCATGCTGGAGCTCGGCAGCAGCATATCAATGACGATTGCAAATAGGATAAATAAGACGATGCTGGTAAGCCATTCAGTTAGAAAACTCATCCGTCAGCCTCCTTTACTTCATCATCATCGTGAGGTTTCCGGCTGTAATAATGACGGTAAGGCTTAAAAAAAACATGAGAGACACAATGGCGAGAGCCGCAAAAATATAAATGACGCTTTTGCTGATGACATCGAGACAGGTAATGACCGGACCGCCGCCGAGCGGCTGAAGAATCGCGGCTGCCAGCTTGTAAATAAAAGCGAGAGAAAGCACTTTGATTGCCGGGAAAGCCGCAATACAAATCAAAATGGCGACACCTAGAATTCCTACCGTATTTTTCAGCAATAAGGAAGCGCTGATCACTGTATCCGTTGCGTCAGTAAACATTCTTCCAAGAACAGGGATGAAGTTGCCGGTAATAAACTTAGCCGTCCTGAGCGTAATGCCGTCTGTCACTGCCGCCGAGGCCCCCTGCACAGAAATGACGCCGAGAAACACAGTGAGAAAGACTGCCAGCGCTCCGATGGCGATATTCCTGAGAAGGTTGGCCAACTGAGTTACTTTGTACTGTTCTGTCATTGTACTGACAATGCTCAGAATCGCTGATAAGAAAATCAGCGGCATGACGATGTTTTGAATCAGCAGACCGCTCGTATTCATAAGAAAGAGTATAACAGGATGAAAGAAGGCCGCAGATACAGCTCCTCCAGAGGAAGCCAAAAGCGCCAGCAGGAGAGGAATGAGAGCCAAAATAAAACTGGTCATCGTCTGAATCGCCTCTGTCGCATAATTGATCGCTACATGAAAGCTGTTCAGCGCGAGGATAATCAGCACCATATAGACAATTGCGTAGGCAACCTTGCTGACTGTGCTTTGCTGAAATGCATTTTGCAGCAGTTGAAGAATGACGCAGAAAATCGTCAGCAAAATCAACGTGCCTAGAAGCTTTCCATTGGCAAGCACTTCATGAAACAAATAAGAAAAGAGAGCCTTCAGCCATTCTTGCGGTGAAAAGGATTTATCGCCGTTTATAAACTCAAGCAAACTTCCTTTTTGACTTTCCGGCAGCAGGCCGCCGTACTCCGTCATTATGTCATTCCAAAATTCACCGATCTTGTCTGTTTCAAGCGACTCTGCCGTTTTTTCAGCCAATTGCTTCGGCGTTTCGGTATGTTCTTCTGTTTGGACCGAATCGTCTGCAGCTTGTACAGTTTCTGCGCAGCCTAATACGAGCAGCACCGCAAGAACCAACGCCCATTGAAAACGCTTCAATCTGCCGCCTCCTTTCGGTTATGACATGGAAGGTATAAGTCCGAGAATCGTTTCAATAATCACGGTTAAAATAGGAACAGCCATAACGAGAATCAGAATTTTTCCCGCCAATTCTATTTTCGAGGCAATGGCTCCTTGACCGGCATCCTTGGTGAGCTGCGCCCCGAATTCAGCAATATAGGCGATTCCGATAATCTTTAAAATCGTTTCAACATATACCATGTTGACATTGGCGTTGACGGCTATTTTTTCAATCATTCTGATAATGTCGTAGATTTGATCTACCAGATAAAGAAAAATAACACATCCGGCAAATACGATAATTAAAAAGGCAAATGTCGGCTTTTGTTCTTTCACGATCAAAGAAAGGAAGGTGGCGATCAGCCCTAAACCTACAATTTGAACAATGTCAATCTGCAAGCCCCCCTATCCTTGAAATAAAAACACAGCTTTTATCTTTTTAAAGAGGTCATCCACAATGGTGGCGACCATAAATAAAATATAGATAAAACCTAACAGCGTCACCCACTGGGCGTACTCTTTTTTTCCCATCTGATCCAAAATCGTGTGTAAAAACGCGACCACGATTCCCACTCCGGCGATTTGAAAAATGACATTCACGTCTACTCCCATTTTATTTTTGCTCCCCTCACGTTTACATCAATAGAAGAATGAGTAACAAGCCCGCTAAAAACCCTAAACTTTTTATCATCTTTTCATTTTTCGCTTGTGCCTGCTCAGCATCCGCTTCCGATGCCTCTAAGTGTGTAAGTGCCAGCTTGATATGTTTTTGCTGTGAGATTCGATCGTGAATCCCAAGCGTCTCGCCGAATTGTTTCAGCACTTCATATTCAGCTTTTTTCAGTGACATGTTGTCCCACACTTTCTTTAAGCTTTGCTCCCATGCCGTTTTAGCGGAATCACTGCCTTTTTCCAGCTGTTCGCTAAAACTGAGAAATAGAGCCGAAACAGGCTGCGCAAGCTGTTTTGCGATCTGCTGCGAAGCAGTATGAAGCGGTGTATGGCCGTACATGATTTCTGCCTCAAGGGATTGGAGCGCCGCACGCAGCTGACGGATTTGCCTCGGCCGTTCTGTATAAATTTTCGCCGTCTCGAAACCTGTCCATGTTGTCGCAGCTACTATGAATACAGCGCCTAACAGCTTCAGCATGTCTTCACGTCCCTCGTTCCCGAAAGCACGTTTCCGTCTTTGTCATAAATACGGCTTATCGTGCCCGGCCCCTTCGTTCTGGATAATTCCAAATAGCGGTCAAAGGCTTTTTCTTCCCACAGACGCTTTAATGAAGGCCGCTTCATTAGATCAGAAATACTCCAGCCATGCGCGGATACGATGACCGAGACACCGGCATGCAGCGCCTCGAGAAGTGCGTCTGTATCCTCCGCTCTTCCGATTTCATCGACAATTATCACCTCGGGACTCATGGACCGGATCATCATCATCAGCCCCTCTGCCTTCGGACAGGCATCTAACACGTCAATTCTCTGTCCGAATTGATGCTGCGGAATGCCGCGCAGGCACCCGGCAATTTCTGAGCGTTCATCGACGATGCCAGTCTTTACGGGCGCAATGCGGTTCTTGCCGCTGCTCGCAAGTCTGGCAAGATCCCGAAGCAGGGTTGTTTTACCGGTTTGCGGCGGACCGATAATCAATGTATTCAACCAGCCGTTTTGATGCAGATAAGTAAGCAGCGGCTCTGCAATTCCGAGCTTTTGCCGGGCAATTCGTATATTAAAAGACGCAATGTCACGGAGACCCTTCACTCCTCCGTTTTCTGTAATGACTCTGCCTGCAAGTCCGACTCTGTGACCGCCCCTAATGGTAACATACCCTTTCTTCAGCTCTTCTTCGAGCGTATACATACTATAATTGCTCAGCCGGCTGAGGATCAGATGGGCATCCTCGGCCGTTCCCGCATAGGACAAAAAAAGAGGTTGTCCTTTTCGTATCAGTTCAACAGGGCGGTTAACCCGAATTCTGATTTCTTCGATTTCCAGCCATTGATGTTCCGGTATTTCAGAAAGGGCGTTTTTCATGGATTCAGGGAGAACGTCAGCAATTTCATTCAACAGAGTCTCCTCCTTTCTACCGATCGGCTTCTTTAAAATGTATGATGTGAGGCAGACTTTATGACAAGCCTCTCTTTATTTATGGACACCCGCTAAAATCAATACGACACCCGTAAAAATCAAGATCAGCTTTGCATATGACAGCTGCCCGGCAATTTGGTAGATTCCCACAGTCATGGTAATGATAAAAATCAGCGGACCGACAATAGCAAGAATGCTGTTGACCACAACTGCTTTGCGGACATCATTTGTCACAAGCATCACAATCGCGGCCGTCAGCTCAATCATGGAGGATAAAACTCGCAATCCGGCCATCGTCAAAACAGTAGAATTGATATTTCCAAGAAAAAATTTCATAGCACTCTCCCAACCTCCCATTTTTTTATATGATATGCTCTAGCTTGCGGAAGTAGTCTTGCCATTTTCGTATAAAAGAAAGATTCTGTTTTTGCGTACAAAAAAAGCCTGCTCCCAATTGGGAACAGGCCTCTTTTTTCTCCTTACGCTCTTGAAACGTAAGAACCATCTGATGTGTTGACTACAAGTGTGTCGCCTTCATTGACAAAGAACGGCACGTTTACAACAAGACCAGTTTCGGTTTTCGCAGGTTTTGTACCGCCTGATGCCGTATCACCTTTAATACCAGGTTCAGTCTCTACCACTTTCAGCTCAACCGTGTTCGGTAGTTCGATACCGAGTGTTTCATCTTGGTACATCATGATGTGTACAGACATATTTTCAAGCAGATATTTTAATTCTTCTTCAATTTGAGTTTCACTCAATTCAAGCTGTTCATAAGAACTTGTATCCATGAATACGTGCTGGTCTCCGTTCGCATATAAGTATTGCATTGTTTTTGTTTCGATTTGCGCTTTTGCCACTTTTTCACCAGCACGGAATGTTTTTTCCTGAATCGCGCCGGTACGCAGGTTGCGAAGTTTAGAACGGACAAATGCCGCGCCTTTACCCGGTTTTACGTGCTGGAAGTCAACAACGCGCCAAATGCCGCCATCCACTTCAATTGTTAATCCTGTACGGAAATCGTTTACTGAAATCATGTTTAATGTCCTCCTATATTCCAATCACAAAATAATGAGTTCTTTTGGGGAATGGGTAATTGTCCGGTTGCCGTTTTCTGTAATCACGATGTCATCTTCAATTCGGACACCGCCTGTTTCTGGTATGTAAATGCCCGGCTCTACTGTAACCACCATGCCCGGTTCAAGGATAGCTGAAGATCTGACGGACAGCCCCGGCGACTCATGAACTTCCATGCCGAGCCCATGCCCGGTTGAATGGCCGAAGTACTCACCGTAGCCTTTTGCAGCGATATGATCCCTTGTCAGGGCGTCAGCCTCTTTGCCAGTCATGCCCGGCTTAATATGTTCGACGCCACGTGCCTGAGCATCAAATACGACCTGATAAATTTCTTTCAATTGATCACTTGGCTGGCCTACAGCGACCGTACGGGTAATGTCAGAACAATATCCTTTATAGTAAGCGCCAAAATCCAGCGTAACAAGATCCCCGCTTTCAATCAGTTTGTCACTCGCCACCCCATGGGGAAGGCTTGACCGAAGGCCTGAGGCGACAATCATATCAAAAGAAGAGCTGTCCGCTCCTTGGCTTCTCATATAAAATTCCAATTCATTGGCAACAGCTATTTCAGAAATGCCGGGTTTCATAAACGTCAAGATATGGCTGAAAGCATCATCTGCAATCTTCGCAGCTTCCTCTAATATCTTAATCTCTTCATTAGACTTAATCAAGCGCAACTTTTCAACGGATTCAGCCAAAGGCACTAATTCAGCCTCACTGATAACCGCGTTATATGACGCGTATGTACCGTAGGTCATACTGTTTTGTTCAAAACCGAGGCGTTTGATGCCGAATTTTTCAATTGTGTCGGCAGTTGTTTGAATCAGGCTGCCGCCGTGCTCGATGATTTCAAAGCCCTTTACCTGAACCTTCGCCTGCTCCGTATAACGGAAATCCGTAATAAACGCAGCCCTGTCCCCGGATATGACAGCTAAGCCCGCTGACCCTGTAAAACCGGTCATATAGCGTAAATTGATGCTGCTTGTAATCAGCATTCCGTCTATCCCCAGCTGTTCGAACAAGTTTCTTAATTTCTCAAGTTTCATCTTTATTCTCCCCCTTGCTGGCTTAATAAATAGCGAACAGCAAGCTTGTAGCCTTCAGATCCAAGGCCGACAATCTGCCCTTTCGCAACAGGAGCGATCACTGACTGATGCCTGAATTCTTCTCTGGCGTATAAGTTTGATAAATGCACCTCTACCACAGGAAGACTGATGCTTGAAACAGCATCCCTGATTGCATAGCTGTAATGGCTCAGCGCGCCCGGGTTCAAAACAATTCCGTCATATTGTTCCTCAGCCTCGTGTATGGCGTCTATCAAATCGCCTTCATGATTAGACTGGAAGAAAGTAAGCTGAATATGTAAGGCTTCAGCAAATTGAAAAAGATCTGTTTCAATATCTGTCAGGGTGTGACGCCCAAATACATCCGGCTCACGCTTCCCCAGCCGATTGACATTCGGGCCGTTCAAAATCAAAAAATGAGGCACACGGCTCTCTCCTTTTCGCTAGGGTTTCTCATGTAAAAAATGTTCACTTCTCGTGAACATTTTATCATAACAGAAAAGGATAATACACTATTCTCTCTGTGTTCCCAGCGCACGTGCCAGCTTTTCCGAGTTCAGCTCATTGTATTCAAATGAAATGGAATAGCCGACAAACAGCCCGTAAAGCAGATAGATGCAAATCGTTGTAATAATCGTATCTGATTTCAATTCAGTTACGGCACGCACATCCTGGAAAATCGGGTTAAACACAAAAAACACGAGCAGCCAAAGCAGCAAGCCGTATAAAATACCAGGCCACATCGTTTTCAGGTGTTTCAAGAGAAGATAATAAAGAAACGCCCCGCCAATCGAAATGATGCCAATCACAATGATGCTGATAATCGTTCCTAAACCATGTTTTTTCCACTCTCCGAGCACGAAAGGCTGCAATATCATATTGGGGCTGATTTCGGAAAAATGAAATAAGTAGGCGATATAACCGACGAAACTCCATAATACGCCCCCGCAAAAACCCGTCGCCGCTACCCTGCCGCCCATTGGCACAGGCGGCCCCTGATCCTCTATTGATTGTTCGTTTTGATCTGTATTTTTTTCACTTGTCATTACGGCACCTCCTTATTAAAGTGTGCCCAAAAAATGAAATGTCAATAAAAAAGCTCACACATTTTGACAGAAGCGAGTAAAATTTGAAAATAACGGGTATACTGCATGTAGAAAAAGCTAGGCGCTGGTAAATTTTGAGCCTGTCAATCTAGAGGTTTAGCGCTGTTTCCTGTACAATAGAGTGAAAGGAAATGGTTAGCAATCCTAAAGAAATAGGCAGGTTGATGAATATGTCAAAACATAAAATCCCGCCCGCTTACGGCGGGCAGGCGGTTGTGGAAGGCGTTATGTTTGGCGGAAAACACCATTACGTTACGGCCATCAGAAGAACAGACGGAAGCATTGATTTCTTCAAGCTTCCCCGGAAACACAATCCGAAGCTGAACATGGTAAAAAAAATACCATTTATAAGAGGGATCGCAGCTATTATTGAAGCGAGCGCTAACGGCACAAAGCATTTGAATTTTTCGAGTGAACGCTACGGACTTGATCCGTCTGAGGACGAAACGCTTAAGGAAGAAAAAAAATCCTCGGGACTGTCAATGTATCTCAGCCTCGCAGTGATCGGCGTCTTATCCTTTTTGTTCAGTAAATTCGTATTTACATTGGTTCCTGTTTTCTTAGCTGAACTGACAAGACCGGTTTTTCCATCGGATACAGCGCAAATCGCAGTTGAAAGTCTGTTCAAATTGATTTTGCTGCTCGGTTATATTTATTTTTTATCCATGACACCGCTGATTAAAAGAGTGTTTCAATATCATGGAGCCGAACATAAGGTCATAAACTGTTATGAACAGAATTTGCCAATTACTGTAGAGAACGTTCAAAATCAATCACGGCTTCATTACCGCTGCGGGTCCAGCTTTATTTTATTTACCATTATTGTCGGTATGTTTGTATACATGCTTGTTCCGACAGATCCGCTTTGGTTGCGTGTTATAGATCGTGTCGCGCTCATACCGGTTGTCCTTGGGATTTCCTTTGAAGTTCTGCAGCTGACAAATAAAGTGCGTGATATTCCCGGTTTGAAATGTCTCGGATACCCGGGCCTCTGGCTTCAGCTGTTAACGACTAAAGAACCTAAGGATGACCAAGTTGAAGTTGCAATCGAAAGCTTTAACGAGCTTCTCAGACTCGAAGAAAGATCTGAACAAAAAAAGCAGCCTTCTCACAACGTCATCTAATATCCGTTGCCCTGCTATTACTTTCGGAGGTGGACAGTTATGAATCATCGTGTACAACCTATTATTGCTGTATTAATTGCGCTGGGAGCGTTCGGTTTTCTCTATGTGCTGGTAACCAATCCCGGAGAAATGGCCAAAATGGCGATAACCGTCATCCTGGCAGGTATCATTATTTATTTTATTGTGAAATATGTAATGAATCGAAATACTGGCAGTGAAGGAGCGGCTTTTAAAAAAGCGGCCAAACAATCGCGGCGCCGGCTGAAAGAACAAAAAGCAAAGCACCGCGCCGGGCATAAGGGACGGGTGAGCCACCTGCGAAGCGTTCCAAGCGCCAGCAAGCCTAAGCCGATGATTCTCAAGAAAAAAAGCCAGACGCAGCTGACTGTCATAGAAGGGAAAAAAAATAAAAAGAAAAACAGAGCGCTTTTTTAATAGGTCCACTGCTTTAAAAACTGCTCTGTCCGACTTTTACCTAGCTCAATCAGGGCTAGTTTTTTTTGTTGTGTTAAATGAAATTCGGTCGCCATCACGTTGTCAACGGGAAGAAAAATGATATTTTGCTCATAGCGTGACGCGATATGCCTTGCGTCATGCGCATCCTTCATCGTTTCAAACAGAGCGCCAAACAGTTCAAAAGCGTTTCGGATATTTTTTTTCGGCCGTTCCCTTTCATTCGGCGCTAGCGTCACCCCGATGACAGGTCGTTTTCTTTCTTTGGAAAACAGCCATATGGGAAAATTGCTTAAAACGCCCCCATCCACAACTGTGGCGATTCCTGTATCTGTTTTTAATTTTATTGGTTCAAAAAAATAGGGAATGCTGCAGCTCATTCTTACCGCTCTGGCAACCGGAAACATATCCGGATTTAACCCGTAGCGGACCAAGTCGTCGGGCAGCACGATCATTGTGCCGTTAGTCAGATCCGAAGCGATGAGACGCAAAGAGCCTTTTTTCAAATCGCCAAAAACCCGCACGCCTTTCACTCTTAAAAGGTCAGCAATCCACTTTTCTAACATGTCTCCTTTAAACAAGCCCAGACGCCAATAAATGGACACCCATTGAAGCATTTTTAAGGGGAGAAATGAGTATCGCTGGTCCAGCAGGCTCTCTCCGTCCGCTTCTTCAATCAAAGTGTGAATTTCCTTACTTGAATAACCTGATGCAATAAAAGCGGCAATAACGGCGCCGGCGCTTGTGCCGGCAAGCCGTGCAAAGCGGAATCCTTTTTCTTCAAGCGCTTCATACGCGCCGGCAAGCGCCACGCCTTTTACCCCTCCGCCAGAAAACACACCGTCAATATACATCCCATACCCTCCCCCTCCATCCGATGGTTTACTATCATTTTAAGAAAAAACACGAAGAAATAGACCAATGAATGAAGCAGGGCGCATTTCATCAAAAAAAGGCGGCCTCCTTTGAGACCCGCCTTTTTACTGATTATGATGTTCTGTTTTCTTTTGAATTGATTTTAGCTCTTTTTTACGCGCATCGTCTTCTTCAAAATATTGAACAAGATCACCGATGCGATCAATGCTGTTCCAGCTTAAATGATGCTCAATTCCTTCAACATCGTTATATATTTTCTCTTCATCAACACCAATGATTCTTAAAAACTGCTCAAGCAATTCATGTCTGTATACTAGCCGTTTGCCTATTTTCTTTCCTTTAGACGTTAGCACGAGACCGCGATATTTTTCATAAATTAAATATTCGTCTTTATCTAGTTTTTGAACCATTTTTGTTACAGAGGAGGGATGGACTGCCAATGCTTCCGCGATATCAGAAACCCTTGCATATCCTTTTTCTTCAATCAGCATATAAATCTGTTCAATGTAATCTTCCATACTTGGTGTCGTCATCGAAACCCTCCCAAAAAGCACCTTAACTTTATAAATCATTACAAGTTTACACTAATGAACTTGAAAAAACAAGGATGCTCTGCAGGCCCAAAAGCCCTTTTTACCGCTTATAATTCCATTCATCAGAAGCATATTTTGTTTCTGCCAAGTTCTGAACAAAATCAAGTTCTTCCTGAGATAGTTCGTATGGCTCCAAGTGAATATTCAATCCTTTTTCAAATCCGGATTTAAAAGCCTTGCGTGCATCGTCCATCGTCACCGGGTGATCGGTGAGTTCATTAATCGCAACCGCTTTATTTTTAAAATTGCGCTGCATCCGCTCTCTGACTCTTTCACTCGGATACAAAAATAGATCGAACAGCTTATCCTCATCCAAATCAAGCAGAATGGATCCGTGCTGAAGGATGACGCCTTTTTGTCTCGTTTGCGCGCTTCCCGCCACCTTACGTCCCTCGACAACGAGCTCATACCAGGACGGCGCATCAAAACAAACGGATGACCGCGGGTTCTTTAAGCTTTCTTTTTCTTTTTCGGTTCTCGGAATGGCAAAATAAGCGTCCAGACCAAGATTTCTAAAGCCTTGAAGTATGCCTTCTGAAATAACCCGATATGCCTCGGTTACAGTCGCCGGCATTTCCGGATGATCCTCAGAAACGATTACACTGTATGTCAATTCCTGATCGTGGAGCACCCCTCTTCCTCCGGTCGGGCGTCTGACAAATCCTAGATTATACTTATGTACTGCTTCAAAATTGATTTCCTTTTTAATATTTTGAAAATATCCCACAGAAAGTGTCGCCGGATTCCAGCCGTAAAAACGGATGACCGGAGGAATTTTCTTCTCACTGTGCCAATATAAAAGCGCTTCATCAAGCGCCATATTGAAAGCCGGGCTTGCATTTCCTGAGTCTATAAACCGCCAAGTTTCTTTTTCCATTTTGAGACCTTCCTTACCGTTTTAATAGAATCAGTTTAACAAACTGCCGGGAAAATGAAAATATTTTAATTCCATTATGGATGACAATCGCGCCGTGCTTTACTATAATAGTATTTGTCGAAAACGTCTCTATGCCTTGTTTAAAGAAGCAGGGTTTTGATTTTATACGTTAAAGGAGTAGAATTACATTGTCTAATATGATCGTTTTAATTATTTTTGCTGCGTTTATCGTCTATATGATTGCTTCATATGTCTATCAGCAGCGAATTATGAAAACACTTACGGAAGAAGAATTCCGCGCAGGTTACCGCAAAGCGCAGCTTATCGACGTTCGTGAACCGAATGAATTTGATGGCGGACATATTTTAGGCGCCCGTAACATCCCGCTTTCTCAGCTGAAACAGAGAAAAAATGAAATCCGTCCGGACAAGCCTGTCTATCTGTACTGCCAGAACAGTGTCCGCAGCGGACGCGCGGCACAAACCCTGCGCAAAAACGGCTGCACTGAGATTTATAATCTTAAGGGCGGCTTTAAAAAATGGGGCGGAAAAATTAAAGCCAAAAATTAAAAAACAGCTGTCTGATATCAGACAGCTGTTTTTTAATTTACAAGTTCACTGCTTACGTTTTTCTCATATTTGAGTACAGGCTGCCTGGCTGCTTTCGTTTCATCCATTCTTTTGACGATTGTTGTATGCGGTGCCTCCTGTACGAGCTCCGGAGTTTCCTCTGCTTCTTTCGCAATTTGGATCATAGCATCAATAAACGCATCCAGCGTTTCCTTGGATTCTGTCTCTGTCGGCTCAATCATGATGCATTCCTCAACATTAAGCGGGAAATAAATCGTAGGCGGATGATACCCAAAATCGAGCAGCCGTTTTGCAATATCCAGCGTGCGCACCCCAAGCTTTTTCTGGCGTTTCCCTGACAAAACAAATTCGTGCTTACAATGGCGGTCAAACGGCAGATCGTAATAAGGGGCAAGCTTTCTCATCATATAGTTGGCGTTCAGCACCGCGTTTTCAGTAACGGCCTTTAACCCGTCTGGGCCCATAGAACGGATATACGTATACGCTCTGACATTGATGCCGAAGTTGCCGTAGTAAGGCTTAACACGGCCGATCGCATGAGGGCGGTCATAATCAAAAGTAAACCGGCCATCTTTTTTGATTAAAACGGGTTTTGGCAGATAAGGAATCAGATCTTCTTTTACGCCAACCGGACCTGAACCCGGACCGCCTCCGCCGTGAGGCCCTGTGAAGGTTTTATGCAAATTAAGATGCACCACATCAAATCCCATATCACCGGGTCTCGCTTTACTTAACACGGCATTTAAATTAGCACCGTCATAATACAGCTTTCCTCCGGCTTGGTGAACGATTTCCGCCATCTCAGTGATCTGCTCCTCAAATAATCCGAGTGTATTCGGATTCGTCAGCATAAGAGCTGCGGTTTCTTCATTCACCGCTCTTTTTAAATCCTCTAAATCAACAAGTCCGTTTTCATTCGATTTCACCGTAACCGTTTCAAAACCGGCAACTGTTGCAGAAGCAGGATTTGTCCCATGAGCTGAATCGGGAACAATGACCTTTGTCCGTTTCATATCTCCGCGCGCCTCATGATAAGCGCGGATCATCATCAGTCCCGTCCATTCGCCATGCGCACCCGCCGCGGGCTGAAGCGTGACCTCATCCATTCCCGTAATTTCTTCGAGGTGCTTGCTTAAGTCATATAAAAGCTCCAAAGCGCCTTGCACTGTGTCTTCGTCCTGAAGAGGATGAATCGCGGCAAAACCGGGAATCCGCGCGATTTTCTCATTCAATTTCGGATTGTATTTCATTGTACAGGAACCGAGCGGATAAAAGCCCGAATCAACCCCGTGGTTCCGTCTGGACAACGCTGTGTAATGCCGCATAATATCCAGCTCAGAAACCTCCGGCAGCTCTGCGTCCTCATCACGGATATAGCTGTCTGACAAGAGGTCCTCCACTTCCATTTCCGGTACGTCAAGCTCCTGCAGACTGTAGCCGACACGGCCTTCTCTTGAAAGCTCAAAAATAAGTGCCTGATCCTGATTATTCATGGCGATCCCCCAATTCCTGAATGAGTGCGTCAATTTCTTCTTTTGTTCTCAGCTCTGTTACGGCAATAAGCATATGGCGGTCAAGCTCCGGATACGTCAGACCCAAATCGTAGCCGCCGATGATCCCATTTGTCAGCAATCTTTGGTTTACCGATTTCACAGGTTCATCAAGTTTGATGACGAATTCGTTAAACATCGGCCCATCAAACATTACGGTGAGCCCCGCTTTTTTCGCTTCTTGCTTAGCATAATTGGCTTTGAAGAGATTTTGGCGGGCGATTTCTTTTACGCCGTTTTTCCCGAGAGCCGTCATGGCGACGGAAGCGGCCAGTGCGTTTAATGCCTGGTTCGAGCAGATGTTTGAGGTCGCCTTATCCCTGCGAATATGCTGCTCTCTGGCTTGCAAGGTAAGCACAAAACCTCTTTTTCCGTTTTCATCCTCCGTTTGTCCGACGAGGCGGCCCGGCACCTTTCTCATTAATTTTTTCGTGACGGCAAAAAATCCACAATGGGGTCCGCCGTATGCTGAAGGAATCCCAAATGGCTGTGCGTCGCCAACCACAATATCAGCCTGAAAAGCGCCCGGCGGGGTCAGAAGTCCCAATGCAAGCGGATTGGCTGAGACAATAAACATGGATTTCCCCTGATGAGCGATCGGCTCAATATCCTTCAACGGCTCAACCCGCCCAAAAAAGTTTGGGTACTGCACAATGACTGCTGCCGTATCGTCACAAACAGTTTCGCGTAAAGCATCAAGATTAGTCACTCCATTGGCAGCAGGGACTTCAACAACTTCAATATATTGTCCTTTTGCATAGGTTTTCAGCACTTCTCTCGATTCAGGGTGCACGGTTGTGGACACCACGATTTTTTTCTTTTTCGTATGGCCGGAGGCAAGCATCGCAGCTTCCGCCAAGGCTGTTCCGCCATCATACATAGAAGAGTTGCTGATATCCATGCCTGTTAATTCACAAATCATCGTTTGAAACTCGAAAATTGCCTGAAGCTCCCCTTGAGAAATTTCCGGCTGATATGGCGTATATGCTGTATAAAACTCAGACCTTGAAATGACATGATCCACAATAATTGGCTGATAATGATCATATACACCGGCGCCTAAGAAAGATGCGTATTGAACGGTATCACGGTTTTTAGACGCCAGCTTTGTCAGTTCTTTTGTTAATTCCGTTTCTGATTTTGCCTTTTTGATTTGATACTCTTTTTTAAATCTGACGTTCTCCGGTATATCAGCGAATAAATCATCGATCGTGTTTGCGCCGATGGCATCAAGCATTTCCTGTTTATCCTTTTCTGTCGCGGGCAAATAGCGGTGCTTCATGTGTTGACCCCTCTCCAAAGAAAAATTTTAGCGTTTATAAAAAGGTGTTTTAACTACCTTTGCTTTTACTAATTTTTTGCGAATCTCCACTTCTACAACAGTTCCGATCTCACTCGCTTCAGCATCCACCAAGGCAAGGCCGACGTTTTTCCCCAATGTCGGTGACTGGGTGCCTGTGGTTACCTTTCCGACGGACTTGCCGCTTTGAAACACTTCATATCCGTGTCTCGGTATTCCTTTTTCAATCATTTCAAGACCCACGAGCTTTCGTTCCGCTCCATTTTCTTTCTGTTCACTCAATACAGACTTACCAAAAAAATCAGACTCTTTTTTGTGTTTTACGGCAAAGCCTATACCTGCTTCAACCGGCGTGATGTCCCGAGTCAGCTCCTGGCCATAGAGCGGGAGCTTCGCTTCAAATCTGAGTGTATCACGTGCGCCTAGACCGCATGGCACAAGCCCGTGTTCTTCACCTGCTTCAATGATTTGTTTCCAAATTCGGACGGCGTCATCAGCGCGGCAGTAAATTTCAAACCCGTCTTCACCCGTATAGCCGGTGCGTGAAATGAGTGCTTTGCAACCGCTGATATCAGTTTCATCAATAAATGCAAATGGTTTTAAAGCAGACACATCTGCAGCTGTCATATGTTTCAAGATTGTTTCTGCTTTCGGACCCTGCACGGCCAGAAGCGCGATCTGATCTGACAAATTGTCAATCTGGACATCTCCTGCTGCGTGTTCTTTGAGCCAAGCAAGATCTTTATCTATATTAGAAGCATTTATGACAAGCAAATAGCGGTTTTCAGATTTTTGATAGATGAGTAAATCATCAACGGTGCCGCCATCCGGGTAGCACATCGCGGTATATTGCGCACGGCCGGTTTTTAACGCGGATACATCATTTGTCATCAGCTTTTGTAAAAAAGACAGACTGTCATTCCCCTTGATTTCGACTTCACCCATATGAGAAACATCAAACAGCCCGGCTGCTGTTCGGACAGCCTCGTGTTCTTTTTTGATAGAAGAAAATTGAACGGGAAGCTCCCAGCCTCCAAAATCAATCGTCTTCCCTCCATATTCCTTATACAATTCAAATAACGGCGTTCTTTTCAGCATCAAATTCCTCCCCTTTTTCAACGGCGCAGCTAAAAGCACATACAAAAAAGGACAGAGAAACACCTCATATTAAATGAAGGTTCTCTGTCCTGGCACCTGAAAGTTTACTTTGCAATAGCAAAGACGTCCCCTTTGGTGGCTTGCGCATTTCACACAAACACTCTCCAGAGTTGCGTCGAGCAAGAGTTCTTTTGCCTGAGAGATTCACTCCGCAGCTTGCTCCTTCGGCGCCTGTATCCCGATTTTCTCGGTCAGGTCTCTCCCCTTGCTGTCATTCGCTCATATTTTCATGCTGTTATGGACATACTATAGCAATATCTTACATCAAATACATACTCATATCCTACCATCATCACTATATGCGGGGCAACAGCAATTTGGGCGGATTTTTCTTATATTGTACATTTTAAAAATTGAAGAATATGAAAGGCGGTTTCACAGCAATGAATGCAGAAATAACATATGATACAAAATGGCCTGAAGAATTTGCCGATAGACTGAATAACGACGGTCCGTGGTCAAACTGGGAGCTATACAAGCTTTCATCAGAAATTCAGGAAACATTGGCAATTCCTGAATTTGAAGGCTTGCGGGCCCCATTATATCTCCCTTCCTTTACGCCGCTTCCCCATCAGCTTGAGGTTGCGCAGAAGGTCGTTGAAAAAATGAACGGAAAAGCAATTTTAGCAGATGAAGTGGGGCTCGGCAAAACTGTTGAGGCTGGACTGATTCTAAAAGAATATATGATTCGCGGGTTAGCCAAAAAAATTCTGATCCTTGTGCCAGCTTCTCTTGTTTCGCAGTGGGTAAATGAGCTTCAGGAAAAATTTTTAATCCCGGCTGTTGAGCAAAAGAAAAGCTATGTGTGGGAGCAGTGCGATATCGTCGTGTCCTCCATCGATACTGCAAAGCGCTCGCCCCACCGGGAAATTGTGCTGTCAATCCCTTATGATCTCGTCATTATTGATGAGGCCCACAAGCTGAAAAATAGTAAAACCAAGAACTATGAATTTGTCCGGAATCTTGTAAAAAAATACTGCCTCCTGCTGACCGCGACGCCAATCCAAAACCGTGTTGAAGAAATTTTCAATTTGGTTTCCTTATTAAAGCCTGGTCATTTAGGCAATCAGAATCACTTTCAAGAAATGTTTTCTAAAAAGAAATCCAGCTTAGAAGCGCATGATCATTTAAAAGACCTAGTGAATAAAGTCATGATTCGCAACAGGCGACATGACACCGGGCTGAATTGGAAGCAGCGCCGCGTCGAAACAGTGCCGATTGAATTTTCTCCATCAGAGCAGGCGCTTTACGATGAAATTTCCCGTCTGAAAGAAAGCATTCACAAACCGGCCAGCATGTTCTCCATTATGACACTCCAAAGAGAATGCTGTTCAAGCAGGGAAGCTGTGTACATGACACTGAAAAAAATGCTCGACCAAAAAGAAAAACAGGCACCAGCCATTGATGAACACACCATTTCTATATTAATGGACCGCATCAATCAAGTGACGCAAAATTCGAAAGCCAATCAAGTCGTTGATCTGATTAAAAAGATAGACGATAAAGTCATTATTTTTACAGAATACCGTGCCACTCAAATTTATCTGCAGTGGTTTCTTCAGCAACACGGCATCAGCTCTGTGCCGTTCAGAGGCGGATTTAAACGCGGAAAAAAAGACTGGATGAAGGATCTTTTCCGCGGGAAGATTCAAGTGCTGATTGCAACTGAAGCAGGCGGCGAAGGGATCAACCTGCAGTTTTGCAATCACATGATTAACTATGATCTGCCATGGAATCCGATGCGGCTTGAACAAAGAATCGGAAGAATCCACAGGCTCGGGCAGGAGCGTGATGTTCATATTTATAACATGGCTACCAAACATACAGTGGAAGAGCATATTTTAAAGCTTTTATATGAAAAAATTCATTTATTTGAAAAAGTGGTCGGCGAGCTTGATGACATTTTAACAAAAATTCAAGTCAACAATTTTGAAGAGCACCTGCATGATATTTTGTACCATTCGGCAACCGAAGAAGAAATGAAAATTAAAATGGACAACTTAACCTCATTTTTGTCATATAAAAAACAGCAGCCCGCTGAAAAAAGAGGATCTTAGCCGAAAAGGAGGTTTTACAAGTGAGACAGCAAGAGGTTCATCAATTTCTGCTTCGTTTTTTCCAGGCAAACAGCTGTCCGATCATCGACCAAGGCCCCGGTTACATGACGGTGCAGCTTACCGTTGAAATGGACAAACAGATCATGAATCGGCCTTTTTACTGGCACTGGCGCGAGAAGACCGGAGGCGACCCGAATCCGATGAAAATAACGTTCATTACAGATAAAGAGTCTGCTCCAAAAGACCTAGATGGCGAATTTATTTATTTCGGGGCGCCACGTCTATTTCAAATATTTAAAGCTGTTAAACAAAATGGGAGATTTACCAGAATGTATGAGAAAATTGAATCAGCCGGAGCGAAAATTCCGCTTCAGCCTTGGCTTGGTATAAATGTCATGATTTCATACCAGTCCGACATGAAAAAGGATAAGCTATTGTCACTAGGTCTTCACCTTGTCTCTGGAACCATGATTGAAGATTTTCAAAGCAAGCTCATACAGCTTTCATTGACATCACAAATATGTGACTATTGTTTCACCATATCGCCTATGATTAAACCTGAAAGCGGTCTTAAGCGGATGGAGAGCTATATTACCCAGGCCGCTATGCAAGAACCGTCAGACTGGGCAGAGCAGGCGGTAAACAGGTGGCAAAACGATATGAAATTGCTTGATCAGTTTTATGAGCATACAGAAGAAAAACCAGAAGAGTACTACCTTGAAAAACAGGCGTTAAAAGCCTTGTATCAACCAAAGATATCAGTTCAGATCGAGAATGGCGGATTATTTTTTCTGCAAAATAATATTTCGAGCTAACTTTTTTCATATTCGACATCGTTCTCGTTTTTTTTGGGAAAATGCTATTATAATAAAGGTATATTGGAAAAAAATTCTGGCTATACAATTGGCAAATGACTTCCAGAGATCACAGAAGGCGTACATCATGGCCGGACTGGCTGAAATACATAAACAAGTATTTTAGGAGGAGAAACTGCATGAAAAATGCAAAACAAGAGCACTTCGAATTGGATCAAGAATGGGTTGAATTAATGATGGAAGCCAGAGAAGCAAATATCAGCCCTGAGGAAATACGCAAATATTTACTTTTAAACAAAAAGTCTGCTTATCCTGGTCCGGCAGCCAGAAGTCATACCGTAAATCCTTTCTGAATGTGCTATAATATCACAAGGAAGGTGATGACATTGATTGGCCAGCGTATTAAACAATACCGTAAAGAAAAAGGCTACTCACTATCAGAACTAGCAGAAAAAGCTGGGGTAGCGAAGTCTTATTTAAGCTCAATAGAACGAAATCTACAAACGAACCCCTCCATTCAATTTCTCGAAAAAGTCTCCGCTGTTCTGGACGTCTCGGTTCATACTTTGCTCGATGAAAAACATGAAACCGAATACGATGGTCAATTAGATAGTGAATGGGAGAAATTGGTTCGCGATGCAATGACATCTGGGGTATCGAAAAAACAATTTCGTGAATTTTTAGATTATCAAAAATGGAGAAAATCTCAAAAAGAGGAGTAGTGTCTGAGCAGAGGCACTTACTCCTCTTTTGTCAATGAACATAAGGAATGGCTCAGTACGCATGTACTGAGCCACCTCTTTTTTCTATTAATGTTTATCCTCGCTATGCGCTTTTTCATTTTCTTTAATGTAACCGTCTTTATCAGTATGTTCCTTTTTGATTGTCAAGCCATTCCACTGTGTAGCTTCGAATGAGAATTGAAGCTGTAAAGAGTTGCCTTGATATTTATTTTGAACCATTTGTCCCTTTTCATCTTTTGTTTTATCGTCTTTAAATTGAATTTCCATTTTAACCTGGTCAAAATCGGTTGGTGTTTTTGGAACACCATCATATTCAGGAGCGGTTTTACCGTCAATTGTCGCTATATTGACTTTTCCGCTTGCGTTTAAGAATTTAGGATCAATTTGTTTTTTAATTTTTTCAGTCGCCGTAGCATCATTCTTAGAGGACATTAAATATAAGTCTTTGAGGTTGGCATCATCCAAAATGATGTTTTTCGGATAGCCGTTGCCTCCCTCTTTGCCGACTGTCAATAATGTAACCTCAAACTGGCTGAGAAAATCTTCTGGAGATGTATTACTTCCGCCGTTTGCTTTAAATTCCCCATAATTCAGGGCCATTAATACCTCTTTGATCGCAAGTGAGCCGTTATTTTCAAATTGGAAATCTTTCGTCAATTTGTCTCCCGGCTTTAGATTTGATAAGTTGACACTTGCTGAATTTTCTTTAGCTGCTAAGTCAAGCGTACCAGATGCAAAAGTAGCATCTGTTGATTTAATATCGTTAAATGCTGCCCATGTTCCTCCTCCTACTAATGCTAATCCTAGTGCTGCTGATGCAACTCCTAAACTTAATTTCTTTTTCATACCCATGGCAAACTCCCCTTTTATTGAATGATTATATTATCGAAACCTGTTGCCAGGTTTACAACTGATGTTAAGTGGACATCGTATTGTCCTTTGTCTCTGTTTCCAAGGCTTTCGTCTTTCTTTCAATCTCTCTGATTGCACTGCTGATTGTCACAAAGGAGTAGATCAGCAGCATAACGCCTGGAACAATCAGTAAAATAGCAGTGCCGATCGGCTGACTGGCAAAATGAAGCATGTAGCCGGCATAAGGAAGCTGAAAACCTGTATATTGCGCGCGGACATTCTCATCCGACACAGGCGCAGAATCAGCTGCAGCATTATTATCTCCTTTTGTTTGGAATAACAAATGATTGCCTTGCTTTGTAATATCAATAATTCTATGGGTTACCGCAGTGTCTGCATCCTGCATAAATGTGATTACGTCTCCCTTTTGGAGCTTTTTCACATCTGTGATTTCTTTCACGAGAATTAATGAGCCCGTTTTAAATTCAGGGTCCATTGAGCCAGACAGTACTGATTTCAGCGTGTATCCGAATACTGCCGGCTCTCCCCCGGATGAACGTGTTGATATCACAACAAGCGTTAGCACAATAATCAGAGTAAAGATGATAACGTAAAGGATATTACTGATCAGCTTTAATGCTTTTTTCATCCTCTTCCCCGCTTTCCTTCTGAACTTGTTGATTTTCTTTGTCTTCAGTTACGTCTTTGTCAGCTGTTTTTTCTTTATCTGCTTCTTCTTTTCTGTCACTTTCTGCTTGATTGTGCTTAGTTTTCGCAGCCTGCTGACCTTCTTTTTTCGGTGCCGTCGGTTTTTCGTCACACTTCCCAATTGTCATTGGTTCCGACCACTCAGACCTGCTGCCGTCCGCCGGATAGCCGGCCGGTTTATATACTTTAAACGCATAAATGCCGGGTTTCACTTTTTTCTTTGTTTCAATGTTGTAAAGTGATTCGCCTATTTGGTTGGAAACGTATCCTTTATCTATTACGTTCCCGTCTTTTAGCGGTTTGCTGGTGTTTGCCAGTTTATGAAGCTCCCACTTCCATTTCGATTTCTTAAGTTTCTCGCCTCTGTTTTCCAGCTCGGCAAATAGACTGACAGGTGAACAGACAGTACCTTTTGTATCTGTTTGATTCACCACGTGTAAATCACTTTGGTCCCACCGTTTATCATAATGACAGTTTTTATCTGTATGTTGAAAGTTCTCACACGTTTGAAGCGAGACATCCAAGTTTTCAATATCATGAAAAGCAGCGCTTGTATCTCCGGAAAATTGTAAGCATATCGCGGCTGTCAGACTGAATATCGCTGAAAGCTGAAAAACAAGCAGCAATCTCAGTTTCGTCTTAGCCTTATGCTGATTGCGGAACAATCGAAACATACCTTACCTCCTGTAAAACACTGTAACTAGATGTGACAGTCGTTCTCTTTTAAGAACTGCACAAATTGAGTATAATCAACGATTGATGGATTGAAAAACACCAAAATCCGCCATTTCGTTCGTTTAAGAGAATGTTTTCATCATATTGCATAGCCTTACTCAATATTGCTCACATTTTTAAGTTTTTTGAATTTTTTAGGATTGTTATGTGAGAAATTAAACGCATATCAGGTTAACATTTGGCAATAATAAACAACAAAGAAAGGGTGACGGCTTATGATCAAACAATGTGTAATTTGTCTGTCTCTTCTAGGTTTCAGCACCGCTGCCGCTCAAGCAGAAGAAGGGCCGCTTGTAACCGCCCGCCACATGTCAAAATGGGAAGAGCTTGCTGTAAAAGAAGCAAAAAAAAGGTACCCGCTCGCACAGGTACTGGTTAAACAAAAAGTTTGGGACCGCAAAAGGAAAGACGAAGCTGTGAAGCAATATCATTTAACCCTGAGAGAAGGCTCAAAGGAATTCGGCGTGTTTGTCACAATTTCATTCGATCCTTATAGTCAAAAGGTGAATAAAATTGCAATTTTAGAAGAATATCAATAAGGTCCTCCATGTGAAGGACCTTGTTCGTTATATTGGTGCAATTTATTTTTTTCTTTTCAGCCATAGCCTAAAACCATAAGGTAAAATTCCAAACCAATGCTGAGAAGCCGGCGTTTTTGTTTCTTTTCGAACCTCTTTTCGTTCTTTTCGCTCATCTTTCGGAGTGTCTATATATTTTACAAATTGCTGAGTCATATATTTGACATAATCATTCGTTTTCACGTGATCACCTCATCATTCAGTTATTATGAAGTGTTGGCTCACACGACTTTTTTTATACACATCCCCCTGGTTTATTCTGTCCAGCTCAGCAGTTTTTTCTGATTTTGATCGAACAGCAGCTTGGCGCTTTTTTCTGTTCCCGACTCTGTGATGGCTTTGAGGGTGATTTCTTGCTGTTCTTTTATGGTTGTTTCGTGAATGTCATAAGAAACCTGTCCATATGGAAGCTGCTGTGAACCCTTTTGGCCTTGTCTGTGCTCAAGAATATGCCTGATGGATAGAAGCGCACCATTTTGCAGCAGATTTTCTCCTGTATAATACTCTTTTGTTTCCTTCTCAAACATATGGCGGGAAACAAATTGAGAGGCGGTGAAATTCACAACCAGCAGCACAAGGGCAAATGTAAAAAGAACGGCTGGATAGATAAAACCTTTTGAGCAGTGCATTCACCCACCACCTAATGACGTATATACCGGAACAGCGGTTAGATACTCTTTATCATTCTCACTCTTGACTTTCAGCCAAAGCATCCCTTTTCTAACCTCTGCTTTCATTGTTTTAATATGGCCAAGAATCGGAACATGCCCTTTCCCGTCTACTCTTTTCCTGATCATTGAATGGTAGATTTCAAAACGGACCTCTTGCCCAGACAGATTTCTGCAGATTAAGACGCTGCCATGCTCAGCTGTCTGCACAGTCTGCGACTGCTTGCACTCATTCATGATCTGCTCTACCGAAATGATCCATTCTCGCTGCATGAAGCCCTCATTCTCCTGTTGACGTGCCAAAAATAGATGAAAGAACATCGCTAACGATCCTGATATGAGCAAATAAGCAGAAAGCGAAAATAGTACATTAAGAAGCGTATAGCCAGTCTGTCCGCAAAATGCTGAGGCAAAATGGCTTGTCTTTATAGGCGTCTGATGAGATACATACGTTTTGATATTCTCCCTCCTCCTCCCATGTCATCGAGTATTTGTTATTGTTCATTGAAACAGTCTTTGATGAATTTCCTGCCCCTGTCAGCATATATTGGCCTATGCTTTCATTAACAAGCTGATAACCAATTTCTCTGGAGTCCGCTATATGTTCATCAGCTATCAGCTTATCCCACATCGGCACAATTGTCAGAAGCATAAACAGCCATATGCTAAGGGCAGACATTGTTTCAATTGTAGAAAAGCCTTTATTTTCTCTCCACATTGACTCTTCCGCTCCCTAAATAAACTGTTATGTCATAGGCGGCATGCCCTTTTATACGTATTTTTCCGCCTATATTCGGGTGCCCTTTCTCATTAAATTCCAATCGGTCTTTTAAAGTCAGTGATTCTGCTAAAAGACCATTATCATAAATACGGTCTATAACAGTGTCACCTATGATTACTTGATATTTTTTCTCTTGAAAAAGAATTTTTGTTCTTTGATGATTGGAAATTGCAGTCTGCTGCGCAAGTAAAATATCGTTTTTCAACTGTGATACTGTCTGCCGTAAAGCTGTATTTTCATAAACAGGAGGAAGCGTGGTAAACACCGCAATCAGCATAATAGAGGCGAGACTTAAAACAAGCAGGCTTTCTAAAAGGGTGAAGCCAGCTTCTCCTTTTAATTTAATGTTCAACCTTAACCTCCCCGCCGGTAATGATAATTTGCTTTCCATTTGGACAAACCGCATCCTTTTTTACATAGCCTTCTGCCTGTAAATCGCCGAGGCTTGGTGTCTTCCCGTCATGATCGAGTTCATATGCTGTTACCTGCGCCTTCATCATGTTTTGCAGGCCTTCACAGCCTTTTTTCTGAATGGTTTGATTATGTTTTGTTACATTCGGTATGGTGATCAATAGCAAAATAGAAATAATAAAGAGCACGATTAGCATCTCCACAAGTGTAAACCCTTTCTCATTCATCAGCCTCTTCCTTTCACATTTGATTCATCATCTGATACATAGGCAGGAGCATCGATAAATACACAATTAAAATCATCGCTGCCACAAATCCATAAATAATGGGCTGAAGAATGCCTGTCCATTTTTGTGACTTGTCCTCAAGCCGCTGCAATATAAACTGACTGTACGTGAAGAGTTCCCGGTCCAAACGGCCGCTTAGCTGGCCATGAGATATTACTTTTGAAAAATCACTTTCGTAAAAAGGGTGTTTGTCTAAAGCAGTTTCAATGGTTTCACCGGCTTTTAACTGTTCAATCATTTGTTCAGCTTCGTGGCGGTAGAAAGGAAGAAACGTTTGATGTCTAAATGCTTTCAAACTGTCATAAATAGAAAGTCCTGATGCCAGAAGACTGCTCAGCTGTAAAGAAAAAAAGTAGCTGTTAAACAGCCTGACCAGCTTTCCAAACAGAGGAATACTTACGCAAATGTGCATTTGGCGGTCAGGGGATTTTTTCTTAAACACAAACCAATAATAAAGACCTATCCCTGCGGCCAAAATGGCCATTAATATGAAGACGGCATCAAGGTGCTGAAAAAACGCAAAAATGATGCCTGTTGTGCGTGAAGTTTCTACATTCATCGATTGATAAATACCGGAAAACTGAGGGATGATGATGTTTTGCAGCATATAGAGCATGACACCAACGGTAAAGATGAGAAAAAGAGGATATCTCAGCACCCTTTTAATATGCTCTGCCTGCGCTGTTTTTCGTTCCAGCAGCTCTCCGCTCTGAATCATGGAAGCCGGCAATTCTCCATGTGTTTCAGCAAAATAACAAATACCAATGGCTTCTTTATGAAATGACAAGCTCTTTAATACAGAGTAAAATGATTCCCCTTCTCTCAATCGTCTTATTGCGGCAGCCAAGTCCGCCAGCTGCCTTTTATTCATTTGCAGCTGCATTAGGCGCAACCCGTCTAAAAGACTGTATCCGCCCGCTGTCATTTCCCCCAGCCTTTTCAGTAAATAGGCTTGATCCTTTAACGGCCAAACTTTTCTAATCTGTTTCATGATAAACCCACCGGTCATAGTTATTTGTCGTTAAATAGCCGAGCGCAATCCCTTTTCTTATAATTTGACGCAACGTTTGATATTGGTAATTTGCATTGTCCCCTTTCGCTTCCTGAATACACTGCTGAAGGTTTTTCCCGTATAGCAGCTCGTATACGCTTGCTCTCCTTATGTTTCGTGACAGTCGGCAATACACTGAAGAACATCCGTTTTCACAATACGGGCAAGCCAAATCAACTAAACGCTGAGCCGCTATCGCAATAACCGTTTGCTCGATTTCATTCATATTAATGCCAAATTCAAGCAGCCTGTAAATCGCGCCCTTGGCATCTCTCGTATGAAGGCTCGTCAGCACTAAATGACCAGTCATCGCTGCCCGCACCGCGATTTGGGCTGTTTCAGCATCTCTAATCTCACCTAAAATGATCATATCGGGGTCATGGCGCAAAATAGCCTTCAGCCCTGTGGAATATGTGACCCCGGCTTTTTCATTCACCTGCACCTGAAGAACATCTTCATCCCTCGTTTCCACTGGATCTTCAAGTGTGACAATGTTTCGATTAAAATGTTTTTTTGCATATTGGATCAGAGAATATAACGTTGTTGTTTTCCCAGAGCCTGTTGGTCCGGTAAAAATCAGCATGCCGTGGGAGTGTTTTAAAAATGAAAGCAAGGTGGCTCCTGTCTGTGGGAATAAAGACAGTTTGTCAATCGAAGGGATATTATACTGAGGCATCACTCTGATGACGAGGCTTTCTTCGTTAATTGTCGGGAGCGTTGACATCCTTAAGTGAACGTCACCCTCTTTTAATTTTAGAGTAAGCGATCCACTTTGCGGCTTTCTTCTCTCCCCAATGTCCATAGCTGAGAGAAACTTAAAATGAGAAATGAGCCTTACACACTCTTCTTTTTTCATGTTTCGCTTTTTCAGCAATGCATTGTCAACCCGAAAATGGATGATCGCGTCCCGTTCCCTTGGCACAATGTGAATGTCAGAGGCCTTCGTCTTATATGCCTCTTCTATTAAGGTTCTACTTATGTTTTCTATCGAATCCAATTTGATTCCCTCTCCTTTCAAAGCGTATTGTAGAAAAAAGAAGACATAGTAATCAAACAAAGAAAATGTGATTTTCTGATCTATTTACAACCTAAAAAAATCATTTATCCCTATCAAAATAGAAATTCAGCTTTATGTAACACATGATTTTCGATTTTAATAAGGATATGAAAAGAGATTAATGGACAGGTGTACGCAGTCCGGCTCTGGCATCTAAAGAGGAAATGATAAAATCGGAGTTTGACGCTTACTAAAAACGGCGGATCAGTTTATCGTATACAAAATAAAAAGGAAGAGGCAGCTACCTCTTCCCGACTGTTTGTTATGCTGATTTAAAAATGTCACTTAATGCTTAGGCTTTCTGGTCTGTGTCTTTCTTAACGGAAGGGTCGCCTAACGCAACAATACCCGTTAAACGTTCATTTTCAAGAATCGGTAAACGGGGGATTTGATGCTCTGCCATAAGCTGACTCGCTCCATCGTCAGACCTATCCAGATGACCGGCAACGACTTCTGTGCTCATGATGTCACTAGCTTGGCGCTTCTATTTGATCTTCAGCTAATGTTTTGGTGACAATGTCCCGATTAGAAACGAGCCTTGAAGTCTGCAGATTCCACTATTGGAATAAGACCGACATTGGAGTCATTCATCTTTTTGGCTAGGTCAGTGACTGCTGCGGTCAGTTCAGCAGTCAAAGCTCCTTTACCGAGTGCTATTTATTCACCATGCACAAAAAATGAAATACCTACTGCCTGTGCCTTTTTCGTGAATTTTTTCTCTTCCTTTCTTGCAGCATATCTCCCGTCCAGCCTTTTTTCTTCAGATACAGGTAAATCAGAATTGTTGAACTGAAAATTAAAAATAGTGAAAAAAGATATCCGTATTTCCAATTCAGCTCCGGCATCACCGAAAAGTTCATTCCCCAAAGGGCGCCAAGTGCTGTAATCGGCGTAAAAAGCGTCGTGAAAATAGTAAGGGCTTTTACGATTTCATTTCCCCTATGAGAAGTAATGACCTCTTCTGAATGTAAAAGGTTGTTAAGCTCCCCCTCAAATTCACTGATGTATGTGAAACCTCTGTCAATTTTCAGATGCGTGCGCTGATAATCCTTTTTCCCTTCATTTTGAGGCAAGAAGGTTTCTTTTAACGCCATCTCAAGTTTTTTGGCGCTTAAGATCAAGTTTTTCCAAATCATCAGCTCATGGCGCAGTAAATGAACGCGGTTTAAAATACTTTTGCTGTTATCATCCTTGATTTGCCACCTAAGCTCTCTCAATCTCACTTCAAATTTGTCGACACCGATTAAATAAGCATTCATTAATTCCCCTAGAAGTATTAAGAACCCCTCTATGGCATTGTTCGCTCTTTTCATTTGCTGGACAACTTGTTTCCCCTTAATCCCTTCTAATATAGAAAAATCAAAATTGATGGTGAAAAAATATTGCCGTGTGATATAAAAGTGAAATACGGTGTGATCCTTTTCTTCGTTCAGCCCTTGATCATATACGATCGAGCCGAATACCGCTTCATTCTCCGCTTCTGTTGTATCCACGCGCAAAAAGTTAATATGATGATTATTTTCAAACCATTTTTCACATTGCGGCCAATGAGAAAAATGGATCAGATCTCTTGCCTTATCTCTTTCCTGAGGCCCCATTTGGTACCAAAACCAATCTTCACCTGTATGTACCTTCATGTTACGATCCTCCAGACTTTTATTCTTTTGTTCTTTAATTGCCCAATGAAAAGCATTCCTAAACCATTTAGGCACTTTATCACATGTTTTGTGAGCTATTCCCGGTGGTATGGAATGTAGAAAGACATCGGAAAGGGAGGTGCATGCCTTCCTTGGAGAAGGCAGTTTATTTTGGAATTTATCAATTTATTAGCAGTCGCGTTTTTAATTTTGTTGACGGGATTTTTTGTCGCCGTAGAATTCTCGATCGTAAAAGTAAGACGATCCAGAATTGATCAGCTTGTCGCAAAAGGAAGAAAAGGGGCTAAAGCGGCAAAACATGTGGTCACTCATCTTGACGAATATTTATCAGCCTGCCAGCTGGGCATCACTGTCGCAGCTTTAGGACTCGGCTGGCTGGGTGAACCGACCGTACAGACTCTGCTTCGTCCGCTCTTTCATAAAGCAGGCTTAAACGAGTCGCTTACCCATCTTCTTTCTCTTATTATCGCCTTTTTAGTGGTAACGTATTTAAATGTCGTCATTGGGGAGCTGGCACCGAAGAGCTTCGCGATTCAAAAAGCAGAAAGCATTACGCTGATGCTCGCGAAACCATTAATCTGGTTTTATAAAATCATGTTTCCGTTCATTTGGCTCCTTAACCAGTCTGCCCGATTAATCACGGGGCTTTTTGGGCTGAAGCCGGCATCAGAGCATGAACTGGCTTATACGGAGGAAGAGCTTAGAGTACTGTTGACCGAAAGCTATAAAAGCGGAGAAATCAGAAAAAGCGAATTAAAATATATGAATAATATATTTACATTTGATAAACGAATGGCAAAGGAAATTATGGTGCCGCGAAACGAAATGGTCAGTTTGTCTATTGAGGATGACTCAATCCCAAGCATGCGGGAAACGGTTAAGCAGACCAAATATACCCGGTACCCGATTGTTAAGGAAGATAAAGATAACGTCATCGGTGTGATCAATATGAAAGAAGTGCTGTTTTCATTGCTGACGAAAGACTTTTCTTTTCAGAAGCACAAAATTGAACCCTTCATACAGCCTGTCATTCATGTCATTGAGACCATTCCGATTTACAAATTACTCATCAAAATGCAAAAGGAACGCACCCATATGGCGATTCTCATTGATGAATATGGCGGAACTTCAGGTTTGATCACCGTCGAGGATATTATCGAAGAAATTGTAGGAGAAATACGTGATGAATTCGATTCAGATGAAGTGCCTCATGTTCGTGAACTGGGAAAAGATCATTATTTATTAAATGCGAAATTATTAATCAGTGACGTAAATAACCTGCTTGGAACTGATTTATCAGATGCTGAAGTTGATACGCTCGGAGGCTGGTTTCTCACACAGAACATAGACTCCGAGCCCGAAAGTGTCATTGAATATGATGGCTACTCATTCAAGGTTAAAGAAATTGACAGTCACCATATTTTGTTTATCGAAGTAAAAAAAGCTGAATAGCCCTAGCACAGGCTGTTCAGCTGTTGCTTCTCTTGCGTGTTGAACGCGCTTCAAAAAAACACATCAAGCAAGAAACATCTTAAGATTCTTGTATCTTAAATCCTTTGTTGGCTAAAGCTTTAGCAAGACTTTGCTCTGTTTTCACCTTCGAAAAATCTAATCCGAGCTTCACAACAGTCTGGGCGATTTCAGGCCTGATTCCTGAAATAATCGTCTCAATGCCCAGCAGTTTAGTGCTGTCAATCACTTTAAAGATTTGAAAGGCAACCATCGTATCAACGATGGGAACACCGGATATATCTAAAAATAAATATGAAATCTTTAACGCCGAGCATTGGGCCAAAACGGATTCCAAAATGGTTCTCGCTCTGTACGTGTCAATTTCACCGACAAGGGGAAGAATTCCAATCTCTTTAGAAATCGGCATAATCGGTGCGCTCAATTCATTGATCATTTCTTTTTGCGCATTTAATTGGATCACCGTGACCTGGTGATATTCTTCTGTAAATACTTCGATAATCTCATCAATCGTTTGATTCAAAATCTTGCTCCACTCACATACATCCTGAATGCCGATTTGTTGGGAAGAAGCAGCTTCACTGAAGTCCTGAATCCATTGCCACATAATGTGTCTAAACGCGTTAAACTGACCGACACTTTCCGTCACAGTCACCTCATGAACAGCACGGTCTCGGGCACATTGAAGTGACCATTGCTTAAGCTCATCCTTCACATCTTCTTTTCTAATGGATTTTGCTACAATCGCTACCAACGATTCATGCTGCTCTTTTAACTTTTGTTCTAATTTTTGCTGATCTTTAGCAGAATACAGTAAAGTTCCTTTTAACGTGCATGTTTCCAGCCATTGAAGTGTAATATCTTCTTTGTGCTCTGTTAAATACTGATCTAGAGCTTTCATTTCAATCGGTTACCTCCTGTGATGTTTATCTTTCAAAAAATTTATGATTGATTTGTATAACTTGTCTCACGTTACACATACTATTTTTACATACAGTGGGCTATAGCCAAGCGGTAAGGCAATGGACTTTGACTCCGTGATCGTTGGTTCGAATCCAGCTAGCCCAGTTTCTGAACCGTGAAAAACCGAAGATAAGCTGATTCAAGCAAATCAGCGGATCTTCGGTTTTTCATCATGCAGATTGATGAACCGTTTTCTTCTTCGATAGCTTTAACAGTTCTCCCGGATTGTATCCGATAACAAGCTTCCTGTTGTCCACGAGAATCGGGCGGCGCAAAAGCTTCGGTTTCTCAATTAAAAGTTCAAGCACTTCGTTTACAGTCATATCTTCAATGTTTAAATTTAAATTTTTGAAGGTTTGGCTTCTTGTTGCTAAAATTTCGTCAATTCCTTCTGTCGTTAAAGATAAAATATACTTTAATTCATCCATCGTTGGAGTTTCTCTGAATAAGTGACGTTCGTTAAATTCAATCTGGTGCGCTTTGAGCCAATGTTTTGTTTTTCGGCATGACGTGCAGCTTGGGTATGAGTAAAATGTTAATTGTTCCATTATGTTTTTTCCTCCTCCAGTTAACCATCTCTTTGTAGAATAACTACCCGTATCAATTTTTCTTTAAACCATTTATTGAACTTTTTTTCGGTTATTTCTAAAAAACCGTACATATAATAGAAAACGCAATCAAAGGGTTAAATACCATTTTTCATATTAATAATGAAAATGTTTACATTTTTGTCCGTGATCTATTATAATAACAGTCAGAGGGACTCTCGGGAGGGGATAAAAAATGAATCGCATGTTCCGGGTGTTAGGATTTTGGACGGGAATATTTGCAGTCATGTTTTATTTAGGTGATATGAAAGATGCTTCCCTTTTATTTTTTGGACAGACGATCTTATTTGTGTTTCTATCGTATTTAAATTTAACAGAACGGATGTACATTTATATCTTTGGCGCTTATTTAACCATCTTCTTTGCCGGCTTCACATACTATTCCATTTTTATTATAGTACCAGGCGGCGGAGGACATTAAATGCAAAAAGAGACAAACCTCACCGGTTTGTCTCTTTTTCTATAATGAAAATCCATTTAAAAACGGATTTTGATCCTGCTCAGTCTGCACGTCAGTTTCAGGGCCATGTCCGCTTAACACCAACGTGTGCTCAGGCAGCGTAAGCAATTTTTCATGGATAGACGTAAGCAGCGTTTCTTGGTCGCCTCCATGTAAATCTGTACGGCCTATCCCGCCTTGAAACAGGACATCACCGGAAATCACCAGGTCGGCATCCTTCACGTAGTATGAAACGCTTCCTGGGGAATGTCCCGGTGTAAATAGCGTCTCCAGATGGAAAGGCCCGATATTCAGCTCACCGTCCCCTTCAATTAAATGATCTGCCGGCTTAGCTGTCACTTCTATCCCTCTCAGCATTCCTGAGCCGTTCAATGAGGCATCTGTAAGCCAATTCTTTTCATTTTGATGCAGATAGACAGGAATATCCCATCTGTCTCTCACGTTATCCAGCGCCCCAATATGGTCAAAATGGGCGTGTGTCAGTAAAATGGCTAAAGGCGTTAATCCTTTTTCTTTTATGTATTGATTGATTTTATCTCCTTCGCCGCCCGGATCAAAAATCAGGCATTGATCATCACTGATTAAAAAATATGCATTCGCTTGAATCGGCCCTACAGGCATTCTTCTCCATTTCACTTTTCTCACCTCTTTCCTTTTTATGCTCCTATTATGAAGGTTTTTGAAAAAAGATTCAAACAATCGCTATGAAAACGCTATCGACAAACACACTGAAAACGGGTAGAATAAAAATGGAAAGAATTGCAGGTTTTTCAATGTAAAGGGGGCTGCGTAATGTTACTTGTCGTGATTTTCGGCCTTGTCGCTCTTTTCGCTTTATGGGGAGTCTTGCGTTCTGTGAAAAACAAAAATATACTTGGATTTTTATTAGCCGGAGCCACCTTGTGTGTGTTTGGCTGGTTTACAGTGATGACGGTGATAAACAGCGGTTATCCTACTGCACATTAAAACCTGTATCCAGTGGGATACAGGTTTATTTTTTATTGCTGTAAATGTTTATTCACGCTTTCTATTTTACTTTCAAGCGTCGTTTTTTTGTCCCGTCTGTCATCGATGCGAATATTGGTCGCCACTCTGTGAAGCCCTTTTTGAAACGGCGCTTCGTGAATCGCCTGAATCACAGTGAAAAGGTCGCTGAGCTCGCCTTCAATCAATGTGTTCATCGGTGTCAGCTGATATTTGATTTTCCCTTCGGCTTTATAGCCCTCTAAAATTTTCTGCACATCCGCCACATAGGCGCTTACACTAGGTGTTTCTGTTCCGATTGGGATAATGGTTACATCTGCGATAGCCATTAATTATTCCATCTCCTTTTTATCAATGATGATTGGCTTTATTTCATGTGATTTCAATGATATCATGCGCTCAAAATGAAACCCGTACAACGCATATTTTCCGTTCGGGGATACTTGTATGGGCTCCATTTCAGGCAAAGTAAAAAGATCCTGCACCTTTCCCGATTTCATATCAATCGCTGACAGCTTATATGCATCCCCGCTTTCTTTAAACGTATAAAACAGTCCGCCAGCCTCATCATAATCATACTCCATCGGAGCCAGGCTTGTATATTGGGTTTGGAGCGGCCATTCCGCTGTAACTGCTTCACCATTCGATTGCGGTGATGTAAACTCATACAAGCCGTTCTCTCCGGAACCTGCTTTGACGGTAAAGCTCATATCATGAAAAGAATCAAAGTAAAGGACACCCTCCTCCAGCTTTTTCTCCTTTTCAGAAGCAATATCATACGTATACAAAGGGCCTTCTTTATCGTTTCTTCCCTCTTTTAGATAGTCAAATGTGTTTTTTGAGGTCCAATGGACAAACGGAACCTGTATTGGACTTAAAGCAGACTTGTCTTTTTTTGCATCCACGTAATATGTATTGAAGTTCCAGTTTTCAGTGAATACCGTAACCATCATTTGATACGGATCATACTGATTCCATGCTGCCTCCAGCTCATACGTTTCGTATTCTTTCTGGTACAGCGTCTCCCCTTTCTGATTCAGCAAAACTACTGCTGTCTGTTGGCTATGCGTGATCTGCAGCAGAATCATCTGTTCTTTGGGATTGATTTGAACATCAACGATTTGACCATCCGTCTGATAGAGCTTTTCCGTTTTGCCATTAAAGATTTGATATGCAAGAAGCTCTGTTTTTGTCGGATTTGAGGCTGTATACAGAATTGTGTTGTTATTGAGCCAGCCTTCCGCTCCGTCCGCTTTTCCTGCTGGCAGCGGAACAATCTCTTTTTCCTCACTTTTTGCCGTCGCTGCCTGTTTTTGCTGCTGATGAGACGGTTCGCATGCCGATAAACAAACTAACAATGCTGACAGCAGAATCAAACAAACTGATCTCATCAGCCTCCCCCTCCGATCATATTTATTGTCCCATATTTGATACGGCACGAAAAAGAAAAAGTTTCAGTTAGTCAAGAAAAAATAACGACCTCCATAAGATCCCGCTTGTCGCCTGATAAATCTGTGTAAACTGCTCAAACGGCAAGGGATTTTGACCTTTTCCGAGTTCCACCGTATAACCTTCTTTAAAATAGTGATGAATAAACCAGTCACGGAATCCCGCATAGCTGTCAATATCCTTGACTCCTTTATAAATGTTTCCGCTTATCGTCTCAAAATCCTTTATTACAGAAGCCGATTCTTCGGGCTCAAGGCCTTTATATCCCCAATAGATTTCTTCTCCCTGAGTGTGAAGGGCCAGCAGCCTGTCAGGCGGATCCGCCGTTATCAGCTGCTGCATCGCAATGGATTCCGGCTCCGTGAGCGGAGAAGTTCCAGGAAAATCTCGGTAGCTGGGCATTTTCGGTTTGCGGTATTTTTCAATTTCCCATAAAGACGGGAATTGTTTATTTAAATCAACGCCGTTAATATTTGCCTTCCATTCATTAAAATCCGGACGATGGCAGTTTAGTCTTTCAAGTTCATCTCTCCTGTCTCCCATGCCCGCTGACCCGTGTAAGACAAGATCAACACCATCCGGATTCACAAGAGGAACAAGAGACAGAGAGGTTCGGCTGAACAACTCCAAAGGAGTAAAGCCAAAAAAATTAGTATTATGACATAAAGAGAGGCAATATTCCTTCAGCCATTTCAGCAGTACAGACGTGGTAATCCACTCATTCGCATGAAACGATGCATTCATGTGAACTTTTTTGGAGGTATGCTCGCCCCCAACTGTAAGCTCCCAGATCGGCCTGCCCAAAACGGAACGTCCGATTTCCCGGCATGAAACAAACGGAAACACATTGACTATTTTTTTTATTTCCTCTTCGACAGCAAGAAAGTCATAGATTTTTTCCTGCTCCAGCCAGTTGTCAGCAGGCTGCAGCTGCAGCGGGTGTAAAAAGCGCTTTACTTCCTGAATGGATTGAAGCTCCTTATCATTGCCTTCTTCAATCTTATAACCAGGACAGTACAATTGATGTTTTTGTGCTGTTTGATTGGCATTTCTAAGCAATGTCTCATCTATCTTCAGTTCTCTTGCCACTAAAGCCAAATTGTGTTTAATCTCAGGTTTTATCGTAATAAACGCCATCATCATCCCCCTTTTTGTTACTATATGACGGCGTTTTTTAAAAAAGAAAGCCTCCCGCGTTTTTTGATACGGGAGACTTTGTGATCATGAAGCCTGATCAAGAATTTGTTTTTCTTTTCTTTTTGACGAATTGTCCAGCCTTTCCTGATCATAAAATCGCAACAAATCTCCGTAAATGATTTCATCGGAAAGTGAAAGCTCCTGCTTCGCTTTATCTGCAAATGTTTCACATTGCTTTGCCTCTTTCAAAGGCTTTCCTGTCGCTTTGTCATAACATAGACCGTCAGTATACACGATTTGGTCTGTGATAAAGCTTCCATCACGCAGCACTGTAAAGTCCAGTTTATCGTCAGAAAGCAGATCGTTGCCGAATTGAATGAGATTCTTTGTATCAATACCTAACAGATTCATCAGCGTCGGCCGGATATCGATTTGTCCGCCTACCTTGTCAATCGTTTTCGGCTTCTTGTCTGTAATTCCAGGAATATGAACGACAAACGGCACTTTTTGGAGCTGCACTTCTTCAAATGGTGTAATTTCTTTCCCTAAGAATTGCCCCATCGCTTCATTATGGTTTTCCGATATCCCGTAATGGTCACCGTATAAAACAATAATGGAGTTATCATATAACCCATCTTCCTTCAGCTTTTCGATAAACCGTTTCAGCGCCTCATCCTGATAACGCACAGTCGGGAAATACTTGTTTAACGTTTGGCTGCTTGAATCATATTCCTCAATCAATTTGTCCTCTTCATCAAGATCAAACGGAAAGTGGTTCGTGAGTGTAATCAGCCTAGAGTAAAACGGCTGAGGCAGGTTTTTCATCAGCTCTGAAGACTGTTCAAAAAATTCTTTATCCTTCAGCCCCCAGCCGACTGAATTATCGTCAGTAACATCATACGATTCAATATCAAAAAATGAATCATATCCAAATGAATCGTACATTAAATCGCGATTCCAAAAGCTTTTATTATTGGCATGGAGCACCGCTGAATAATATCCGTTATTTTTGAGAATCTCAGGCGCGGCCATGTATTGATTGCCCGCATTTGTAAAGAACACAGCGCCTCGTCCAAGCGGATAAAGCGAATTGTCCACGATAAATTCAGAATCAGAGGTTTTCCCCTGCCCGGTTTGGTGGTAAACATTACTAAAGTGATAGCTTTCTTTTATAAAATCATTCAAAAACGGGGTGATTTCTTTTCCGTTCACCTTTTCATTGATCACAAAGCTTTGCGTCGACTCTAGAGATACAAGTATGACGTTTCTGCCTTTTGCGGCGCCAAATAAGTTCTTATTGGCATCTTTCGCATTGGCTGTGACATAGTTTTCGATTTCCGTCAGGCTGTTGCTGTCAGCCAGCGCTCTTTGTGCGGATTGCTTCGACTGAAGTACTCCGTCATAAATATGAAAATTAAACAGGCTGATATTTTTAACGAGCATTTCTCTGTCAAATGAGCGTGTCAATAGCTGCGGCCGTTCTGCCTCAGACAGACCTAAGTTGAAGAAATAAACGGAAGCCACAAACAAAAAATATGCCGCCCGTTCATTTTTCGTGGAGGGGATGTCTGATTGAAAGGCTTTTTGACGCATATGAAGCCATATTAAAATCACGATATCTACAGCCAAAAGGAGGTCTGTCGGCTCAAGAAGCGTTCCGATGCTGCTTCCCAGATCACCCATATTGCTCGTTTGAAAAAGAACCGGAATCGTTAGGAAATCATTGTAAAAACGATAAAAAACCATATTCGCCAGCAAAACAAACGTGACAATACAACTCATGGCAATAATGTAACGATTTCTGTTTCTTCCCTTTAAAAACAGGCTGAAGCCAAAAATAAGCAGCAAAAAGCTCAATGGGTTGATAAACAGAATAAATTCCTGCGTAAGATTGTCAATTTTAATATGAAAACTGGTTTTGTAAACAACATACGTTTTCAGCCACATCATTAAAATGGCAATCAGCATAAATGAAATCATCGAAAAAAACGTTTTTCGCATTTCAACCTCCTATGCAGCACGCTCAAAAAAATCAGTCTATTCTCAACATTCTCATTAACACATCAAATTAAATCTTAACCTGAACATAACAAAAAATCAATTTCATTTTCACAAATTTAACAATTTTGGTGTTTCAGCCATTCATTCTTAGCGATCCAAGCTCCTCCGATAACGCCCGCATCATTTCCAAGCGCCGCAATAGATATATCAGCCGCTTCCGCAGCGCGCGGAAAGGCACATATACGGAATGTTTTTTCGACTTTGGATCTCAGCAATTCTCCGGCTTTTGAAACGCCGCCGCCGAGAACAATTTTTGACGGATTAAGCGAGCTGGCCAGATTGCCAAGCACCAGGCCGAGATGCTTTGCTACATAATCGACAACTTCGAGAGCTAATTCATCATTTTCATTTGCAGCTTCAAATACATCTCGAGCCGTTAAATGCTCAGATGCTTTTAATTGTGTCGGCTTTTTAGCTTCTGCAATTTTCTCTTTTGCAATTCTAACAATGCCAGTTGCCGACGCGATGGTTTCAATACAGCCTGTTTTACCGCAGTTGCACGGCGCCCCGCCTTCAGGGATGCTGCAAATATGGCCGATTTCTCCGCCAGCGCCATTTATTCCGTGCACAATCTCCCCATTCACAATAATACCGCCGCCAACTCCTGTACCTAGCGTAACGAGAATGACGTCTTTTGCGCCGTCACCCGCCCCCTTCCACATTTCTCCGAGCGCGGCAATATTCGCATCATTTTCTATAACCGCAGGGATGCCTGTTTCCGTTTCCAGATGATTTTTTAAAGCATAGTTTTTCCAGCCAAGATTCACTGTTTCATAAACGACCCCAGTTGCCATATCTACTGGCCCTGGTGCGCCCATTCCTATATATTTGACGATGTGCTTTGGTTTATGAAGCTCATCCAGCTTGCTGTCAATCGCTTTTGCTATTGTCACGGTAATGGTATCACCGGACTTATCGGTCGGCACTTCCCATTTATGCTGAATCTCTCCATATTGATTAATAAATGCGAGTTTTATCGTCGTTCCTCCAAGATCAATGCCCGCAAACCATATCTCGTCCATTTTTATCACCTTAACCTTTACGTAAATCTCTTTCGTTTCTTTGTTTGTTCCAGCTCTTTATGAAGGACAGCTGCGGCTTTAGCCCACTGCTCCTTCTCAATCATATGATTTATATATAGTTCCTTTAATTCATCGAGCATAAACTCAATTTCAAGCTCCCTGTCACCAAAGTAAACAATGTGTCCAAATGTTTTTAATAGCTGCTGTACATCATAAAATGTATTCATATTCCTCACCATTCTTGATCTTAACTATCAATAGCGTAGTCATAAAGAACCCGCCAGTCAAGAAGAAAACGCTGACAAAAATACCCGGAATTCATTCCTTGGCAAATTCAACGCTTTCTCATCTAGTCATTTATTCTTGTTTATTTTCAATTTCCTGCTGCAGTTTTTTGTAATGCTCTTCCTTCGGCTCCAGCTTTACAGCGGTCCTGATTGCCTTGTCAGCTTGACCAAGTTCATTTTTTTCCGCATACAGCAATGCTAAATAGTAATAGGACGTATGGTTTTTAGGCTCTTTTTGCACAGCTCTTTCTAAAAGAGAAATCGCCTGATCATATTCGCCGATTTGAATATCAGAAACGGCCAGGATTTTCAGAAGATCAGCTGAAGCGTCTTTCTGCTCAGCTTCACCGTTCAGCAGTTCGGTTACTTCTTTATATTTTCCTTCCTGATAAAGCTCATTTGCCTGCCGGATCAGCGCTGTCTCCTGATGGGACGGTGAATGCAATCCGTAATAGAGAAACCCGCCGGCCAGGGCAACCAGCAGAATCGCTGACACCAATTTTTTGCCCAAGGCTTTTGTTTTTGGCAAACCAAGTGCTGCCGCAGCAAGAAAACCGCCGACCAAGCCGCCAATATGCCCTGAATTATCAATATGCGAAACCGCAAAGCCAAAACCCAGGTTTATCAGGATAATAACAATAATATTTGTGCCTATTGTTTTTAGAAACATTTTTCGATTTGACACAGCTACATACAGCAATGCGCCTAAGCAGCCGAATATGGCGCCTGAAGCACCGGCTGAAGGATAAGGACTGAACACGAAGCTGGCGATCGATCCTGTGATACCCGCCGCCAAATAAATCAGCAAGAATCTTCCTGATCCATACATGCGCTCAACAGCGGTTCCGACCGACCATAAAGCCAGCGTGTTAAAGGCTAAATGCGCAAGGCCGATGTGAAGCACAATCGGCGTCAGCAGGCGCCACCATTCTCCGTCTGCAATCAGGCCGTTTTCCTTAGCGCCGAAAGCAACAAGCGTCTCCGTATTGGTGCTTCCGCCGTTTATTTCGAGCAGGAAAAACATCACGAGCTGCAGCGCGATGAACAAATATGTAAAGATCGGCTTTCCGTTCTGGAAAAACGCCGCTTCTTTTTTCCGCTGTTCTTCTTGTTTCTGCACTAGTGAAAAAAAGCGTTCTTTTGCCATTTGGGCGTGTTCCAATGAGTCTCGGTCTTCTGTCCATTCAACAGCTTCAAATGATGGAAAAATGGCTTGCAGATCTTCATGAAGTGACGTACCAGTCACAAGTGCAGTTTCAACGGATACCTGTCCTTTTTCAAAAGGCTTGTCGGCGATTTCCTGCCAGTCATCGACAGGTGCTTCCGCTGAGATCAGCACATTCAGCAGCTTCAAATGCCGCTTGCCGATAGACTTCCTGACATGCTCTATTCGCTCCGCCTGCACTTCTATGTCCCTTGCAATTTCTTGGCGAAAATCAATATTCTGTTTAAAGAGGCGAACCAGATCATGAGAGGATTTGTCCGGTGCTTCCAGCCATATTTCATCAGATTCACCCGATTGTATGACGCCATACCCTCTCCTTACTAAATGCGCCGCGACATTCCAATATGTATACTCCAACAAATACATGTTTACCGCTCCAATGGTTTTTTTTCATTATAACAGCTGGTGCTCTTGACGCCTACTAAAAGCAAAAAATCCCGTGAAAACGGGATTTTTAAAAAGCTTGCTGTATAAACTTATTGCGGATAAATGGAATTTTTAAAAAAAGATGAATAAAGGACCGTCTGATCCCAGGCTGGCTGAGTACGGTATTCATGAGACGGTAACGGTTTTGGTAAAACATCACGGCAGAAACAGCGCAAATGGCATAGATCATAAATTTTTTCATTATATCCCTCCTGCCATTAGGGTTTGTTATTCTTTCTGATTTATTCTTGATGAAGGGACGAGCTATGAAAAACAAGAAATGATTCGACCCTCAGTAACCAGCATTTGAACCGGGATATCATGTGACAGATGCGGCACGTGATCATACAGCTGGCATTCTAAAAGCAAAGAGACTGTGTTTCCTTTATAATCACTTAAATAACGATCATAATAACCGCCGCCAAAGCCAATCCTATAGCCGTCAGGATCAAAACATACGCCAGGCACGATTATCAAATCAATCTGTGATTGGTACACTTCATGCGTTTTCTCAATGATCGGCTCCTGAAGTCCGGCGTAAACCGTTTCAAGCTGATCATCCGCTTGAAATGTGCGGAACTGCATCCTTTTCGTATCAGGATCACACTTTGGAATACAAACTTCTTTCCCTTCCCCCCAGGCTTTTTCGATGATCGGCCGTGTCGGTACCTCCAGCCCTCTTGAAATGGTGACGGCTATGGTGCGGGCATTCTGCCATTCTGGGAGAGAAAATAAACGCTCGTTGATACACGCAGTTTTCTTAGACCATTCTTTACTTGTTATCGCTGATACATTTTCCATTGTCTTTTTTCTTAATTGTGATTTCATTTTTATCCCCCTCGGAATAGAAAAAAGCCAGAACCTTTTTCAAAGCTCTGGCTTTTTTCTTACACCTCAAACAGCTATGCTGTTATTTTGTTTCACGGTGTAACGTAGATTTTTTATCACGTGGGCAATATTTTTTAAATTCAACGCGGTCTGGATTGTTGCGTTTGTTCTTTTTAGAAATATAGTTACGCTCACCACATTCTGTGCAAGCCAAAGTAATATTAACGCGCATTGTTTTCCCTCCAAACTAAATATCATTTACTTATTCAGACTTATATATAATACCACTATAATGGACGGAATGCTAGGATGTTTTTCAATGAAATCATGAATTATTGGATAGACGCTGATAAAGCTGTAAATAGGATGCTGTGATGATCTGTGGATGATGCAGTTTCATCACCCGTTCTCGGCCCGCTTCTTTTATCCGGCAGGCGTTTTCTTCATCTATTAATACGTTGTGAAGCCTATCCGCCGCTCCCCGTTCTTGCGAAAAATCAGCTGCAATTGCAGTTTTGTTATGAACGGCAAAGTCACAAAAACCGCCCGACTGCGGTACGGCTGTCAGCACGCCTTGTTCCATGCTTTCTTGTGCAGCGAGCCCAAAGGGTTCATAAAAGCTTGGGAAAACAGCCATTTCACATTGAGACAGAAACGTCACGATTTCTCTTCTATTTAAAAAAGGATAAAACATTACACTTTCCTTTATGCTCAACTGCTCAGCCAGTTTCTTATAGGATGCCAATAACGGCCCTTGTCCGGCTAGCACCAACTGAAGGTCAGGCCGGCATTTGTTCAGAATAGAAAATACCTTCAACAGCTGTGAAAACCCTTTTTCCGGAACAAACCTTCCAAACGAAAACAAGTATCTTTTATGTATCAACCTTTCAGCTAGACCTATTTTCGCCTCCAGTGACAGAGGGCTTGGGATGACGGTTATTTTTTCACGAAACGGATACGCCTTACTAATCGATCTCTTCATAAAAGTGCTTAACACAATCAATTCATCGGAAATGTCGATGAGGAGCCGCTCCGTCAGCAGCCTGTACGGATGAGGCATTTCTTTGCACACCTGCTTCCTTCCGCTTTCAAGCCCGTGGATCGTTGCAGCAAGCGGAATGCTGAGCTGCTTTTTCAAATAATGAGCGGCAGGGGCCGTCATGTCATCATGGGCATGAATCAGATCAAAGCGTTTATTGCATGACAACACTTGCTGAACCATTCTAACATTGACATCAGCTATAAAGTCTTCAACATTCGCATAGGAACATAGCTTCCTGCTTGGAGCGCAGACTGTTATGTTGATATGCGGATTTAAATAGGATATAAGACGGCTTAAATGAACACCAAGCCCGCTTTTCGGTTTATAAGGATGTTCGAATGAAAGCATAAGGATGTTCATTTCTCTCTTCCCTCACTGCGATAGCAGGTGTAAGCAGAAAATTGCTCCTCCCACCTGGTATGTGCTTCTGCATTGCGAAAACTGTTTATGTCGCTGACACCGTTTTCTGCAAGTAAGGTGTCCTCTGTTTCAGCTAGTTTGAGAGAAACATTCATTGAATTCAGTATTCTGTATTCAGCACGATACAAAGCATGACCAGGCACCTGAACAATGAGCCATTTCCCTTTATCCCGTTTTATGCGTTTCGTCCTGACAGCTTCTATACCGTTTCTTTTCATAAAAATACGAATTTCTTTTATCATGTCGGGCGTTTTTTCGAAAAGTACGGTTTCTGCCAGTTTCATCGTCTCAACTGACAGATTCCATCGGACTGTCAATGTGTGAGAGTTTTGGATATTCATGTCGAATACGTCCCTAAAAAAAGGAATCCCACTTCGAATGTTATAAGGAAATGAGTGTTGGTCCATAGGCTTCTCACAATCTCCTTTCCTTCCATTGGCTCGGTGATCCTATTAAACCATTACACATAAAGGAAGAAAAGAAAGATTTCTCGACAAAAACTCGTTTTTTTCGCGAATTCCTTTAGAATCCACTTGTTTTATGGTATAAAAAAGAAGGATAAAAAAAGAATAGAAGGTGATGAAACGTGGAAATTGCTATTATTGCGTTGTTTATCGTCAGTATAGCGCTAATTGCATTCTCATATTCTCAACGAGATCCGATGAAAGATGTCGAGCAGGAGCTTGAAACATTGCAGCTTTCTGCTATGCAGGAAATTTATAAGCTCAAAAAGAAAATGACGGTGCTTGAGGAAGAATTACTTGAAACAAACCTTGTGATCCGCAAAGCAAAGAACAGCGGCATCAATCAAAAGATCGCCAAGCAAATACTTTCTAAATATAATAATGGCATGTCAGCTGAAGCAATTGCTAAAGCTGAGCATGTATCAGTAGAAGACGTGAATACGATTATAAAAGATAATGAGAAGGTGCTCGTATGACAAAACGAGGCATTCAGGCATTTGCCGGCGGTATCATATTAGCGACAGCCGTTCTCGCAAGTGTTTTTTATCTGACAGATGAAGATCAAGCAGCTGCTGTAAAAGAACAAAAAACAGTAACCGAGCAAGACGTAAACAATTATCTCGATTCTAAAAAAATGGTTTCTGTTAACCGTGATGAATATCAAAAGCTTCTCGACTCAAAAGAGAAATCTCTGAGCGATGACAGCAGCTCAGACTCGAAAACAGGCAAAGTAAAAACGTACAAGCTTATCATTAAAGACGGCATGAGCACCGCAGATGTATCAGCTATTCTTGAAAAAGAAGGCATTATTGCTTCAGCTGAAGACTTTAATGACTACGTGATAGACGCGGGGTATCACAAGGAGATCCGTGCCGGTGAATTTAAAGTAAAATCAGATATGAGCTTCAAAAAAATCGTTAAAACATTAACACGATAAAAAAACAGGCTATGTTAACAGCCTGTTTTTTTTATCCGAATTTCCCTGTAATATAATCGAGTGTTCTTTGATCTCTCGGCTGAGAGAACATTTTATTTGTATTGTCGCATTCAACAAGCTCACCCATGTAGAAAAATGCAGTTTGATCAGAAACCCTCGCTGCCTGCTGCATGTTGTGCGTCACGATAACGATGGTGTATTTATTTTTCAGCTGAAGAATGAGCTCTTCAATTTTTCTCGTCGAAATTGGATCTAACGCAGATGTCGGCTCATCCATCAGCAAAATATCAGGGTTTGTCGCAAGAGCCCTGGCGATACAGAGACGCTGCTGCTGACCGCCTGATAATGAGAGTGCAGATGAATGCAAACGATCCTTCACCTCATCCCACAGCGCCACGTCTTTTAATGACTTTTCTACAATGTCTTGCAGCTTCTTTTTATTTTTGATGCCGTGGACTCTCGGTCCGTAAGCGACATTATCAAAAATTGATTGCGGAAACGGGTTTCCTTTCTGAAATACCATGCCGATGTTTTTTCTCAAATCTACTATATCGACTTTATCTTTTAAAATGTTGCTGCCCTTATAGTTCAGCTCACCTGCAAGCTTTACATTCGGCGTCATTTGAATCATTAAATTCAATGTTTTAATAAATGTTGATTTGCCGCATCCTGACGGCCCGATAATCGCCGTAACTTCGTTTTGATTAATGCTCAAATTGATATTTTTTAAGGCATGGTTTTCTCCATACCATAAATTCATTCCGTTGACTTGATAAACTTCCTGTTTCTTTACAGCTTCGGTAGCAATACTCATTGCCGCCCTCCTATCCGAATTTCCCGTTAATGTAATCCTCTGTTTTTTGCTGCTTCGGACTTGTAAAAATTTGTTCGGTCTGTCCGTATTCAACGATTTCGCCGTTTAAAAAGAAAGCCGTCCGGTCAGACACCCGCAGAGCCTGCTGCATATTATGAGTGACAATGATAATTGAGTATTCGCTTTTCAATTCCGTAATCAATTCTTCTATTTTCGCATTTGAAATCGGATCAAGCGCTGAAGCAGGTTCATCAAGAAGAAGAACGGCCGGCTTCATTGCAAGCGTTCTGGCAATACATAAACGCTGCTGCTGACCGCCTGATAACGAAAGCGCGGATGAATGCAAACGGTCCTTTACTTCATCCCAGAGCGCCGCTTTTGTTAAGCTTTCTTCCACGATGTCGTCTAGCACTGCTTTGTTCCGCTCACCGGCATATTTTAATGCATGCGTGATATTATGGTAGATCGATTTCGGAAATGGATTCGGCTTTTGGAAGACCATGCCAATTTCTCTTCTTAAGCTGACAACGTTTATATTGCTTCCCAGTATATTTAATCCTTCATACAAAATTTCACCATCGCTTCTTGCAGAAGGAATTAAGTCATTCATTCGGTTAATATTTCTTAAAAAAGTAGATTTGCCGCATCCTGACGGCCCGATCAAAGCGGTTACCGCATTTTTTTCAATCTCCATATTCACATCACGAACAGCCTGTTTGTTTCCGTAGAAAATAGACAGATCCTTCACCTCGAGCACATTTTGCTGCTGAGGAATCATTCCCACTCTCTCAGGCTTTTCTTTTACCATTTGTTCAGACATTGTTTTCGCCTCTTTCCGGTCTAATTTGCCGTAAGCTTTTTATAGATTATTGTTCCAAGCCATCTCGCCGCGAGATTGAAGACAAGAACTGAAATCACCAGCACTGCAGAACCGCCGTTGGCAATCGCTTCAGCATCCGGAATCATCCCTTGCGTATTTACGTTCCAAATGTGGACCGCAAGTGTTTCAGCGGGTCGGAAAATATTAAGCGGCGATGTTTCAGAAAACGGATTCCACTCTGCAAAATTGAGGCGCGGCGTTGTAAGTCCTGCTGTAAATAATAAAGCCGCTGCTTCTCCGAACACCCTCCCTGACGCTAAAATGGCACCTGTGATGATGGAAGGGATTGCGCTTGGTATTAATACGGTTTTTACGGTATGCCAGCGAGAAACACCTAGAGCGAGCGATGCTTCCTTCAAATCTGTAGGGACTGAACGGACCGCGTCTTCTGTCACACGTACCATAACTGGAAGGTTAAATACTGTTAATGCCAACGCCCCGCCTATGATCGTATATCCCCAGCCTGTCAGGTTAACAAACATCAGTAATCCGAACATTCCAATGACAATGGACGGAAGAGATGAAAGGACCTCAATACATGTTCTGATAAAATCTGTCACTTTGTTGTTAGGCGCGTATTCCGCCATGAACACGCCGCCGCCCACTCCGAGCGGGATGGTAATCAGCATCGTGATAAACAAAATATAGAAGGAGTTAAACAGCTGGTCTCGTATTCCGCCTCCTGCGGCGATGGCGCTGGATTTTGTCGTAATAAAGTCTAAGCTGAGCTGAGAAACACCGTTAATAATAATATAGGAAAACAAACCGACTAGAATCGCGGCCATAATGGCTGCGCATAAACCGAACATTCCAGTCGCCAGTTTATTAGTTAATTTGCGGTTCATTACACTTTCCTCCTAGATGACAAGTAGCGAATAAGCAGGATGAACAAGAATGACATCACCAGCAACACAAGTCCCATTGACCACAGCGTATTATTTTCAACGCTTCCGTATGTGGTATGGCCCATATTCAGCGTAATAATGGTTGTCAATGTTCCTGCGGTGTCAAGCAGACTTTCAGGCAAAACTCTTGTATTTCCAATCACCATTTGAACAGCCAGAGCTTCACCAAACGCACGCGCCATACCTAGGACAACGGCAGTCATTAATGTCGGAAAAGCTGCAGGGATGAGTACTTTTCTAATGGTCTGCCATCTTGTCGCACCGAGAGCGTAAGAACCTTCTCTTAAGCTTTTCGGAAGTGATGCCATCGCATCAGCTGAGATAGATGTGATCGTCGGCAGAATCATAATGGAAAGTACAATCGTTCCCGCCAATAAACTGTGTCCTGTTCCGCTCGTTTTGAACTGAGCAATAAAAGGCACCAAAACTGTAAGACCTATGAATCCATAAACAACAGATGGGATGCCGACCAATAATTCGATCACCGGCTGCAGCACTTTCTTTCCCCAATTCGGCGCAATTTCCGTCATAAAGATCGCACCTGCTATACCGAGTGGGGCAGCAATGAGAGCGGAGAGAATCGTTACTGCAAATGAGCCAAAGATAAATGGCAGCACTCCGTATTTCGGATCAGAATCTGTAGGGTTCCAATTCAGACTGGTTAAGAATTCAATTGGGCTTACACCATTTACTAGAAAAGATTGCAGCCCCTTAATACCGAGGAAAATGGTGATTGCCACAGATGCCGCTATCATTATAAGCGCGCAGGCTGTCACGATCATTCTTCCCCGAATTTCATCCAATTGCCGGTTTTGCCTTGAGCTGATTAAACGTTCGCTCACAGACATATTTTCTCTATTGTTTATCATCGTTTTACACTCCTATGAATGTGTTAAGAGGAGAAACGGAAGTCTCCGCACTCCTCTTTTTATTTAGATCAGCTTTGCTTCCCTTTGGCATCGCGAGTCACTTTCATGTCAGTAACCGGAATGTACCCTTGGTCAGTTACAATACTTTTTTGAATGTCTTCACTTTTTAGATAATCAAGAAATTCTTTCGCTAGATCTTTCGCTTCGCCTTTTGTATAAGAATGCTGATAAGCCCAGATCGGATACTCGCCAGTTGTAACGTTTTTCGCTTCTGGCTTCACTCCGTCAATGGATAAAGCTGTTACTTTGTCATCTGTTAAATATGAGAATGCAAGATATCCAATCGCTCCCGGAGTGTCAGCAATGATTTTTTTCACAGTGTTGGAAGAATCCTCAGTAATGCCTTCTGCCGGTTCTTCTCCGTCAAGCGCGTATTTTACAAATGTCGCACGTGTACCTGAAGAATCAGGACGGTTTACAAGCGTAATTTTTTGGTCCTTGCCGCCAAGCTCTTTCCAGTTTTTGATTTTGCCAGTGAAGATTTTTTTCAATTCATCTTTTGAGATATCTTTTACACCTGTATCAGGGTTTACAGCCGCTGCCATACCGACTACTGCAACTTGATGATCGACAAGCGCTTTTGCGTCGATGCCTTCTTTTTCTTCAGCAAAAACATCTGAATTTCCGATTTGCACAGCCCCTTCAGAGACCTGAGAAAGCCCTGTTCCAGAACCCCCTGCTTGTACCTGTATATCAGCATCAGGGTTTTCTTCCATAAATTTTTCTGCAGCTGCAAGTACTAATGGCTGCATGGCCGATGAACCAGAAATGGTTAAAGAACCTGATGCCTTTTCTTCTCCTTTTGCAGAGCCGCTATTTGATTTTTCACTATCTCCTGCGTTTCCGCATGCAGCTGCAACCATCATAAAAGCAGCCATTAGAAGCATAAGCACCAATTTGTTTTTTTTCATTTCCTGAATTCCCCCTGCGTATAATGTGTAATTTGTCCTACACGTTTAGAGTAAAGGTTCTATGTAAAATAGGTTTAAATCGAATGTTAAGGTTTTGTAAATCCGTGCATTTTTTTGTATAAAAAAACGCCCACATGATGTGGACGTTTCTGTTTAGTTAGCAGAAGACGAGGTGTTTTCTGCTTTTTCTTCGATTTTGTCTTTATTCTTTTGCTGAGTATCTTCTTTGTCCTGCTTCGATTTCAGCTCAAAATATTTATCCAATACTTCTCTGCCGATTTCGTTGGTAATGGTATATTTAGCGCTGTAATCTACATAAGCCCAAGGAACTACAACAGAGATGGCAACCTCAGGGTTATCAGCAGGCGCATAAGCAACAAGTGTCGTATTATAAGTACCTTCACCTGTTTTTGATTTATTTGGTCCGTCATAGAACGATTGCGCTGTTCCTGTTTTAGCAGCAGGCTTATAAGATGCTGAAGCAAATTGACTTGCCGCCGTTCCTTTAGTGGCGACTCGTCTAAACCCGGCTTGAACTTCTTTAATGTACTCGCCTTTCATATCAACTTTATTCAGCACTTCAGGCTGAACAGATTGTACAACTGCCCCGATTCCTTTTTCAGCGTCAGGTTCCCTTACTTCTTTTACAAGCTGAGGTTTCAAGCGGTATCCACCATTTGCGATTGTTGATACATATTGTGCCAGTTCGAGCGGTGTATACGTATCATATTGGCCGATAGCGTAATCTAGCAAGAATCCCGTCAATCTGCTTGTTCCTTTATAGCCTGTCATTTCATTTGGAAGGTCAATCCCAGTTTTGACACCAAGTCCAAATTGACTGAAATAATTCCGGAATGTATCAAAAGCCGTCGTATCAATTGGTAAAGCTTGATGCGGTTTATATTCACCTTTTCCAAGTGCGATTGCAGTTTTAAACATGAATACGTTTGAAGACTGCTCTAAGGCTCTTTGAATATTAACAGGTCCTAAAGTAGTCCACGATTTTTTGCCGTTTTTATCCTGACCAATATATAATGGTTCATCCTGAAAGACTGTATTCAGATTGATGGCACCAGTTTGAAGACCTGTCAGTACAGTTGCGCCTTTGACAGCTGACCCCATAGCATAAGATGACGTCATATTTCCCAGTGCGTAATCGTCAATTTTATATTTTCCATTTTCTGTTTTAATCTGCTTACCCGCCATCGTCAGCACTTCACCGTTTCTCGGGTCCATCATGACGACAAATGCCCGGTCTAACAATTCAGTACTTGGTCTTGCTTTAGCAGATTTGAGATTTTTTTCGATAATTTTTTCAACTGATTTTTGCAGGTCAATGTCAATCGTAAGCACGAGATCTTTACCGGCTTTCCCTTCAGAAACGGTCTTCGTTCCCGTTACATTGCCGTTTGAATCTGTGATATTTTCCACCTTAGCTTTTTGGCCCTGCAAAAGGCTTTCGTATTGATATTCCAGATAACTTTTTCCAACCCTGTCGTTTCTACTGTAGCCAAGCGATAAATAATGGTCGAGCAGATTTGACGGTAATCCTTCATCAGAGCTGGAAACACTTCCGAGCACTGAGCGAAGAAGATTTTTGTACGGATATTCACGTTCCCAGTCTGACGTGACATCAACACCCGGCAGTTCATCTAAATGTTCACTCACAACTGCCATTTCTTTCGCTGATACATCTTCATTTTTGATGTATTGCGGTGTTAACGCATATCCGGAGTCCATCTGTCTTTTAATGGCGAGAATCTGCATGTCTTTATCAGTCAATTCATTCAGCTGCTTATCGGTAATCCGTTTCAGCTGGAGCTGATATAAATCATCATCTGATAATTTTTTATTTTCTACCTGCTGTCTTTCCTTAGAAGTAATCAGCTTTTTCGCTTCTTTTGGTCTTGTCAAAATCCAATAATCTTTTTTATCCCGTTCTGTTACTTTTTTTGTATCGACTTTAATCATATCCGCCAGCTTCTTTGCGATTTTCAAACGCTGTTCTTGCGTTGTAGATTTAGATCTCGTGTATGTAATCGCATTTAAAGCCTTATTTGTCACAATGGCATTGAAATTTCGATCATAGATTTTCCCGCGCGGCACCGCCGAGCTGACTTCACTTTGTTCCTGCTGATTGGCTTGATTTTTGTAATCATCGCCTTGAACGATCTGCTTAATGCCAAGCTCCACAATAATCCAGGTGAAAATGACAAAAGCGGCCAAAAATAAAATATTCAGCCGGATCGGAAGCGACTTCTTTTTCTCTTTATGATTTTGCTTTTTTTGTTTATTTCTCCTCATAACATCACCTTTTCTATTTACAGAAAGAAAAGACACTCAAGTAAGAGTGCCATTTTTCATTTTAAAGGTTTTTTCGACTTTTTTCTACAGATAACCCCTTTTTGCCAAAAAATTATCTTTGGCCCTTTAAAAGGTTCGGTTCAGTCACCCGGCCCTGGCCGTCTTCTTCCATAGTTTCATTTTCCTCATCTTTCTCTTTAAAACGAATATCCTTGACAAAGTAATAAATCAGCGGATGTCCGATGCCCAAGATGGCAAGCGACAATGGTATACCTATATCTTCTTTTAAAAGGGCCACGATAAGGAGAAAGCATAAAATCGAAACAATTCTGCCGGCGTTTAGAAAAAGTTCTCTCAGCACGATATATTCAATTCTCGCTTTTCTGGCATGCCTGGCCCGGCCTATGACATCATATGTAAGCGATACATAAGGCACGAGCAAAAGAGGATAGCCGATCGCTATAAACACACCGTACGTCAATAATGTCGTAAAACTCATATGAAAGAGTATTAAAAACAGCGCACCATACAGAATAAGGCCGCCAAGCAAAATTGATTTTTTACGGGCCTTTTTCTTGATCAGCCTTGATGCAAAATAATAGGCAAAAAAGGAAACAGCTGAGTTGACGAGACCAAAGGTTCCGAGAGCCAGTTCGCTGTTTGTCTCAATAAACACAAAAACACTGATTAGAAAGACGAAAATCCCTTCTCTCAAGCCCTGAAAAAAATGCGCATTTGTAATCCGCCGCCAATTCATATTCGTGTGGCGTTCTCCAAATACCTTACTCAGCATAAAATGGCCCTTTGATTCTCTCCGTTTTAGGAAGAAGCTCATCACGACAGCCAGTGCAAATAAACTGAGGGAGAGACTGAAAATGACAGTGTAACCCGTATTATTTTCAAGTCTTGAGATGACAAATCCTGCAACAATCGGACCAATCATTCCTGCGGATGAGGACAGGATGCCCATAAAGCCGTTGAAAAAATCCCGCGTATCAGGCTCTGTTATTTCAAAGGTGAGCACATTAAACGCGAGCCAGTAAAATCCATAGCCTACTCCGAGCACCGCTCCGATGAGAACAAGACGTGATGCAGCCGTTTCCCCAGCCAGCAGCACACTTAAATAAAATGCTGCTAAAAAAATCACTCCGAATCTGAGAATGAAAACCCTGTCTATTTTTTTGGCTAACCGGCCAGCTAAATAAAATGTTATCGGCTGCATCGTCACAATCGATAAGTTGTATATCGCCAAGTCAATAAATTTTCCTGACTGCTTCCAGAGATACACATTCACAAATGTATTGGACAGCGCAATTCCTAACGAGTAAAGACCGCCAACGGTCAGCAGAAGGAGTAATCCTTTATTTACATCTACATCGCCAATTACCTTTTTTAGTTTGCTCATTACTGACTCCCCTTTACTACCCCTTAGTCTGTCTCACTGAAACGGAGATATGTAAAGAGAAGACATAAAAAAACAAGGCCCTTTTATGAGGACCTTGTTTTGCGTTATTATTTTGCTTCGCTGTAAAGACGAGCAACTTCGTCCCAGTTTACCACATTCCAGAAAGCTGAAATGTAATCAGGACGGCGGTTTTGGTAGTTCAGGTAGTAAGCATGCTCCCAAACATCAAGACCTAGGATAGGCGTTTTGCCTTCAGAAAGCGGAGAATCTTGGTTTGGCGTGCTTGTGATTTCAAGTTTGCCGTTGTTTACAACAAGCCATGCCCAGCCTGAACCGAAACGTCCAGCTGCTGCTGCAGCGAATTGTTCTTTGAATTTGTCAAAGCTTCCAAATACACTGTTGATCTCTTCAGCAAGCTCGCCAGTTGGCTCGCCACCGCCGTTTGGAGATAAAAGTGTCCAGAATAATTTGTGGTTCGCATGTCCGCCGCCATTGTTGCGGACTGCTGTGCGGATGTTTTCAGGAACAGAATCTAAATCTGCAACAAGCTCTTCAACTGATTTGTTTGCAAGAGCAGTGTTTCCTTCAACCGCTTTGTTTAAATTTGTAACGTATGTGTTATGGTGCTTCGTATGGTGAATATTCATAGTTTCCTTGTCGATATGCGGTTCTAAAGCATCGTACGCATAAGGTAGTTCTGGAAGTTCGTAAGCCATGATAATTCCTCCTTAATATATATGTACTGAAATGCCGCTTTACAGCGAGCCTTTCTTCATTCAATGTAACAAAAGAACGCCATGTAATCAATGAAAAAGCTCACAATTTGGCTATTTCAGCAGACATATTTCACTTTAACCGTTACTTTGTCACCTTAAACCTCCTGAATGGCATCTTTAAAGAACAGTCCATAAAAAATATCCGATCATTAGAAGCTGAATAATTCCCTTTGCAATGACACCCGTTAAAAAGCCGATCAATGAGCCTAGCCCAATTTTAAACGCTGATTTTACATCTTTTTGATGTACGATAAGCTCTGCACAAACAGCCCCGATAAACGGCCCTAGTATGATTCCTGCAACCGGAATCACAAATGGTCCGATTAACAAACCGATCGTACTTCCCCAAATAGCAGCTTTGCTTCCGCCGAACCTTTTTACACCAAGCAGGTTGGAAACATAATCTGCAGCGAATAATACTGCGGCGAATACAGCTTCAACCAGCCAGAACATATAGGAATACGGACTGAAAGAAAACAAAAATCCGTATAATACAAAACCGGCTACAATAAATACAACACTTGGAATAACAGGGTACACAAGCCCGATAAAAGCAATGATAAATAGTGCCGCGATCAACAGCCAATACAAAATATCCATAGTATCCATCCTCCTCAATATGCTTACATCTCTGATCTTACACTTCTGCCAATGCAGGTCTTCCTTGTATTCAAACGCAGGCAGCGATACAATAAGCAACATATATTGTATAGCTAGGAAGTGAAGACAGTGAATGTATTTCAGCTTTTCATCAAAAGTACATACTCTCCACGGGATATTGCAAAAACAAGATTTCAAGGAATCGGAAAAGCGATTCTTTATGTATTTTTGCTCTCTGTCCTTTTTGCGATCCCCACTGCTTATTATGTAAGCTCAGGGACCGTCCAATCTATGAACGGCTTTAAATCCGTTTTAAACAAAGATTTCCCTGATTTCACAATTTCAAACGGCAAACTTCAAACAGATGAAAAAAAAGCCACAGAATCAAAGGCAAACGGCTTTGTCATCGTGTTTGATCCGACGGATGCATATGGCACAGAACAAATCGAAGCAAAGCAAAACGCAATAGGTATACTTCAGGATAAGTTTGTTTTGGCCATTGACGGACAGGCCCAAGAGATGGCTTACTCAATGATGCCGTCAGATTTAACAAAAAAAGATATCACTGCAGGGTTAAACCAAAATAAAGCGATGATTGTGACTGTTCTTTCAGTACTCATTTTTCTCGTGACAGCGGCGGGAAAATTTATTGAGGTATCTTTCTTGGCGCTTATCGGGCTAATCATAAAGAACGCTCAGCAAAAGCAGCTGTCCTACCAGCAGCTATGGAAGCTTTCTGCTTACTCCATCACCCTTTCAACGATATTTTTTACGATTATGCGTGCGTTAGAAACAACGGTGCCAAGTGAATTTTTAGTCAACTGGTTTGTTAACTTTGTCATCCTGTTTCTCGTTTTAAAAGAGCTCCCGTCCAAAAAAGCTGCTGCTTAATTCGGAGACTGCCTTTGCAGTCTCTTTTCTTTTGTCATGAATGATAACGGACAAGCATACAATGTTATAAAAATGTTGTATGCGGGAGGCAAAGTCAATGAAACGTCTCACTTTTGTATTCGGCATTCTCTTTATCCTTTTTATCCTTTTTTATGATCTTAAAATTGGAACGATCCCTGTTCAAAACCTCCCTGTTTATAAAGCATCGGCAAAAACAACTATGCAGGAAACAGCATATAAAACGGTAACGGTAAAACCGGGTGACACGGTCATGTCAATTGTCGGGTCTGCAAGTTCCCCTGACGATATTGTAAAGGATTTTGAAACGCTTAATCCAAATGTAAAAGCCAATACGATTCAAGCAGGAACAGCATACAAATTCCCGGTCTACCCATAATTAACGTTAATTTCTTGTCAGTTCGGCGAATACACTGTTACAATATAATTTGTAAAATACATTGACATACACCATACTAGGTTTATTCTAGAAGCGGCAACTACAATTAAGGAGCGATTGACAAGTGAGTGAAATCACCCATCGTACAAAAACGCGTCCCGTTAAAGTGGGACCTTTAACAATAGGCGGTAACAATGAAGTCGTTATCCAAAGCATGACAACAACCAAAACACATGATGTAGAAGCAACGGTTGCGGAAATTAACCGGCTGGCTGAAGCCGGATGCCAAATCGTGCGGGTGGCTTGTCCGGATGAACGGGCGGCAAACGCCATTGCGGATATTAAAAAACGGATTTCCATTCCGCTCGTCGTTGACATTCATTTTGATTATAAACTTGCGTTAAAAGCCATTGAAGGCGGCGCAGATAAAATACGAATCAACCCAGGCAACATCGGGCGCCGTGAAAAAGTCGAAGCGGTCGTTAAAGCGGCAAAAGAAAAAGGGATTCCGATCCGAATCGGTGTAAACGCAGGTTCATTGGAAAAACGGATTTTAGAAAAATACGGATATCCGACAGCAGACGGCATGGTAGAAAGTGCTCTTCATCACATTAAGATTCTTGAAGATCTTGATTTTCACGATATTATCGTCAGCATGAAGGCTTCTGACGTAAACCTTGCCATCGAAGCTTATGAAAAAGCGTCAAAAGCATTTGATTACCCGCTTCACCTCGGCATCACCGAGTCAGGTACGCTGTTTGCCGGTACAGTAAAAAGCGCAGCAGGACTTGGCGCGATTTTAAGCAAGGGCATCGGTAACACCCTGCGTATCTCATTAAGTGCAGACCCAGTAGAAGAGGTTAAAGTAGCGAGAGAGCTATTGAAATCCTTTGGTTTGGCCTCTAACGCTGCAACTCTCATCTCATGCCCGACTTGCGGCCGTATCGAGATTGATTTGATCAGCATCGCCAACGAGGTGGAAGAATATATTTCTAAAGTGAAAGCGCCGATTAAAGTCGCCGTTCTCGGATGTGCGGTAAACGGCCCGGGTGAAGCGAGAGAAGCTGATATCGGCATTGCTGGAGCACGCGGCGAAGGCCTTCTGTTCCGAAAAGGAAAAATTGTCCGTAAGGTTCCAGAAGAAACAATGGTTGAAGAACTGAAAAAAGAAATCGACATACTTGCTGAAGAACACTACGCAAAGCTTGAGGCTGAAAAAGCGAACTTAAATGAAGAAACACAAAAAGCTTGACGGGAACCCGTCAAGCTTTTTTGTATTAGAAAAATGGAATAATAAATATTCCAAGCACTAATGAGACAACACCAATCCCCATAGCCCATGCGCCCAGGCTTTGGGCTCCTCTTCTTCTTGCGATATAGCCGACAATAATACCGGCAGCTCCCAACAAAACAGGAAGAACAAACAATGAAATAATGGACAAGGCTAAAGCGATATACCCTATTCCCCGTCCTTCATTGACATTGCTGCCGCTGCGGTCATTCCCTTGGTCATCGCTTCGGTCAGAAGCACGGAAAGGCTCTGCAATTTCAGCAGCTGTTTCCTCAAAAAAACCATCATTGTCGCGGGTAATATTTGTTCCTTCAGAACCATGATCTACATAGTAACTGTTGTTATCACGTTTTTCGTAATCGTTTGCCACCTTCAATTCCCCCTTCTGTTTTATAAAGGAGCTTTTATAGTTTGATCCATTTTTCCCGATTCATGTTTGCTAAACTTTTCTGGTAATGCTAATTGTTTATGTTACACTTGAAAGGATGAAACTGAAGGAGTGTGGGCATGTTACGTTTAGGAATAGATATTGACGGCACAATCACGGCTCAGGATACATTCGTCCCTTATTTAAACCGCTCGTTTAATCTTTCCATTTCATTAAACGATATGACGGATTATGATTTAACAAAACTGTTACGTATTACACAGGACGAATTTTGGGATTGGATGAATCAAAATGAAGCGACGATATATAAAGAAGCACTTCTTGCGCAGCATGCAAAACAGTCCCTTGACCTCCTCAAAGAGGAGCACCGGCTGATTTATATTACGGCGAGAAGGACTCATTTAAGCGATATTACGTACGAATGGTTTGACAGACAAAACATCCATTATGACCACATAGAGCTTGTGGGCGGGCATCATAAAGTCGAAGCGGTCAAAAAACATGACATCGACTTGTTTTTTGAGGATCATCATGGAAACGCAATGATGATTGCAAAAGAAGCTGGTATACCGGTGATTTTATTCAATTCGCCTTATAACCAGCTTCCGATTGATTCAAACATCATTAGAGTTAACAACTGGCTCGAAGCGGTTCAATGGATAAATGAAAATAAACATTCTTTCATACGTGTGAAAAATTAAAAAAGGAGCCTGATCAGGCTCCTTTTTCTCTATCCTTTCACTCTCATGCAGAGGGTTGATCTTGCTTTTCCTGTTCACAGCTTGGGCATGTCCCGTAAATCTCAAATTTATGCCCGCTGATCTGATAGCCATCTAAGTCATCATAGAGCTTATCCATCGGACAAGACTCAATCTCCTTTGTTTTGCCGCAAGCCAGGCAAATAAAGTGATGGTGATGATGAGTAAATGAGCATTTAAATCGGAACAGCTTTTCACCGGAAAGTTCAGTCGTTTCCAAAATACCTAGCTCTTCATACAAAGATAGGTTTCTGTAAATCGTATCAAAGCTTAACCCGGGATAATCATCATTTAGTGCAGAAAGTACATTTTTAGCGGTCAGATACCTGTCCGAATCAGCAAAAAGCTGAAGCATATCTTCCCGTTTGCTTGTATATTTATATCCGTTTTCTTTCAGTAAGTTCAGCGCTTCTTGTACGTTCATGAAGGGCCCCCCTTTTCGCTTTGCTTAAGAACGAACGTATCTTAAATATCAAAAAGAAAATGGCAGCTGTCTGACCAGCAAGCCATTTTCTTAACTACTGATAAAATTATACCCATAAAATGAATAAAAGTAAATGAAAGCCTAGTGGATTGCGGTTTTGAATTTGCCGCCCCTTGTTTCATGAGTATTCATAATTGTAATAAAGGCATTATCATCGACTTCAAACACAATGGATTTGAGCTTAGTCACTTCCAGCCTTGTGACAACTGCATAAATCACATCTTTTTCCTCGTCTGTATAGCCGCCTTTTCCCTTCAGCTTCGTTGTTCCGCGTCCGAGACGGTGTAATATTGCGTCGGAAATCTCATCATACTGGTCCGAGACAATAATCACAGCTTTTGTTTCATCAAGCCCTTGGATGACCGCATCAATGGTTTTCATGGCAATGTAGTAAGTCATGAAAGAATACATAGCTTGCTCGGGACCGAACACAAAACCGGCCCAAATAAAGATAAATACATTGATAAGCATCACAAATTCACCAACTGAAAACGGCAATTTTTTCGTTAAGAGTATACCGAGAATTTCTGTGCCGTCCATTGAACCTCCGTTACGAATCACCAGACCCACGCCAAAGCCGAGCAATAGACCTCCGAATACTGTAGCCAGAATAGGCTGTGTCGTAATGGCTTCTACGTGGTGAAGCGAGGATTCGATTAAGGCAAGGCCGACGATCCCGATAACAGTAGAGACGAGGAAGGTCTTACCGATATATTTATATCCGAAGATCATAAAAGGAATGTTTAAGATGACAACAAAAACAGCGAAATTCAGAAAGGGGTTTGACATAAAGAGGTGGTCTAAAATAAGTGATACACCGATAATGCCGCCATCAATAAAATCATTGGGGACTAAAAATAATTCAATACTCACCGCCGCAGACGCAGCTCCGATCAGAATCATGATGACCCTGAATATAAAGTGGGTAAATGATTCTCTTTTGTGTTGTTTTGTTGGGGTCATAAAATCTCCTTTCCTGCAATAACTATTTTAAATAGACTATGACTCTATTTTACCATGAAATGCTGACACATTTTATTGATTTGCCCATACATTATGTCTGAGAGGTGGAATGTTCGATGATATTATTTCAAAGAATTATTTTGCAGAGGCTCAATCAAGCCACTGCTGAAGATTTATTGAAGTACTCCAAGCAATACGGAATCAGTCTGACAAAACCGCAAGCAATTGAAGTAGCAAACCTGTTATACGGGAAAAATGTGAATATTTTTAATGAGCAGGAACGTACACGGCTGCTGAAACAAGTAGAATCCATTACTTCAAAAGAAACAGCCCAAACCGTTCATGAACTTTTCAAGCAATTCTCAAGCTGAAAAAAAGCGGGGGATTCAATCCCCCGCTTTTTTATTGCTGTAAAATCTTTTCGAGTAATGTGTTGTCAAATTGCTTTTCTTTCAGCATTTGAATCTCAAAACGGTACGGCGGTTTTTTGTTCTTTTTATCTTCACCGACATACGGCGTTTCAAGGATTTTCGGAATGTCTTTTAGCTGCTCATGATGAACGACATATTGCAATGCGTCAAATCCAATTTCCCCGAAGCCAATATTTTCATGACGGTCTTTTCTCGCGCCTTTAATATTTTTGCTGTCATTGATATGGAGCACTTTGATTCTGTCAATACCAACAATTTTATCGAACTCATTCAGCACTCCGTCAAAATCTTCGACAATATTGTAGCCGGCATCATGTGTATGGCATGTGTCAAAGCATACAGACAAATGCTCATTGTGTGTAACGCCATCAATAATTTGCGCAAGCTCTTCAAAGCTTCTGCCGCATTCAGACCCTTTGCCTGCCATTGTTTCTAATGCAATCTGCACATTTTGATTCGGATCAATGACTTCATTTAAGCCTTCAATAATTTTCTTAATGCCTTCCTCGGCTCCCGCGCCAACATGAGCACCCGGGTGAAGGACGATTTGCTTTGCGCCGATAGCAGCTGTCCGCTCAATTTCAGAGCGGAGAAAATCAACACCAAGCTCAAAAGTAGCCGGATTGACCGTATTGCCAATATTAATAATATAAGGCGCGTGTACGATAATCTCGTCGATGCCGTTTTCCTGCATGTGAGCGCGGCCGGCTTCTATATTTAAGTCTTCAATTTTTTTTCGGCGCGTATTTTGCGGCGCGCCTGTATAAATCATAAACGTGTTCGCCCCGTAAGAGACTGCTTCCTGACTCGCAGCCAGAAGCATATGTTTTCCGCTCATAGAGACGTGTGAACCTATTCTCAACAACCGGTTCCCCTACTTTCTTTTTTTAGATTGATTTCTTCGCTGTTTTTTCTTAATTTTCTCCATCTCGTAGCTCATTTTCTTTTTATATCCGGGCTTAACCTTCTTCGGCTTTTTCACGAGACGATGGGCGATTTCATCTGCTTCGTTCGGCGTCTTTTTACGCTTTTGGCGGCGCTGGCGGTCATCGCCTTTTTTCCATTCGCCTTTTTCAATCTCCAGGTAATCAAACTCAATGCCCATTTTCTCAAGCTTCACCAATGCATCCTCATCAGAAAGCTCATAAATTGTCATGGCCTGTCCTGAAGAACCCGCGCGCGCTGTTCTGCCCACACGGTGAACATAAAAATCAAGATCATCCGGCAGCTCATAGTTGATGACATGGCTGACACCTTTAATATCAATGCCTCTTGCGGCGAGGTCAGTTGCAATTACATAAGTGAATTCCAAATCATTAATCTGCTTCATGACTTTTTTACGCTCACGAGGCGTTAAGCCGCCGTGCAGAAGTCCGATTTTCATCCCTTTGTCCATCAAATATTTGGCGATATGGTCGGCATTGTTTTTCGTATTAGCAAACACAATGCCTAAGTAAGGGGTCAGATTAGACATGATATCAAAAAGAAGCTTGTCCTTATCACGGTGCTTTGAAGGAATAAGAATATGCTCAATTTTCGCAGCAGTGACCTGTTTAGGCTCCACGTGGGCGTATTTCGGGTTTTCCATGTATTTTTTCAAAAACGGTTTCAGCTTTTCCGGAATCGTTGCAGAGAACACAAGCATCTGCAGATCCTCTGGCATACGTGAACCAATGTAATCAACGTCTGCAAGGAAGCCCATATCCAGCATTAAATCCGCTTCATCAATAACAAGAGACTCAGCTTTATGAACACTTAATGCCTGTTCTTTGATTAAATCCGCAATCCGTCCCGGCGTTCCGACGACCAGATGCGGCTGCGTTTTCAGTTTATCAATGGCTTTCTGCTTATCTGTGCCTCCGATAAAACATTTGGAACGGATCGAATCACCTTCAGCACCCTGAGTGATTTTCAGCGCTTCCTGATGAATCTGGTTGGCAAGCTCGCGCGTCGGAGCCGTAATAACCACCTGAACGACATCCTTAGCAGGATCAATTTTATTTAACAAAGGAAGTAAGTAAGCGTGAGTCTTTCCGGTTCCAGTCTGAGACTGTCCGATGACGCTTTCTTTTTTTAATACAGCAGGAATCAGCCTTTTTTGAATATCAGTCGGTTCATAAAAACCAAGGCGATGTACTGCATCTATAATAAACGGTTTCAATTCATACACATCAAATTTAGTTTCTTTCATTTTTCCCAGCTCCTTAAAGCGGCACATTATGTGTCCATCATCACATTATACCCGATTTCCCTTAAAAACACCACGTTTGGAAGGCGTTTGTTTTATTCAGATAAGGAAAGCAAATACCGAAACCCATGCATATTGTAATAGCAGAGAGAGCTGAAAGGAGGTACAAGTATGTTTTCACAGCAGCAGCCAATGAGAAACTATCCGCAGCCCGGTCCGCCCCGCCCTATGCAAAACCAGCGCATGATGGGAAGAACAGCGCCTGAAATGCGAAGACCTTCATTTGGTCCGCCTCAGCAAAGTTTCCAGCAATCAGGGCAGCAATTTCTTCCACAGCCAAACGCCGGAGCAAGAAATGGGGCGGGCACAGGCTTAAAAGGGATGCTGTCCAAATTTTTACCCGGCACAGGAGGCACAGGGGCGCCCGGAGCAGCCGCAGGCGGAGGAGCAGGTCTGCAGGGCATTCAAAATCTCGCCAATCCGGCATCGTTATCCAGTATGCTCGGCAATGTGCAAAAAGTGCTCGGCATGGCGCAGCAAGTCACCCCTATGATTCAGCAGTACGGACCCTTAGTCCGCAACCTGCCGGCAATGATAAAGCTTTACAGTCAATTAAGCAAAAACGATGATACAGAGGGCACTGAAGAAGAAACGAAGACAGAATCAGAAGATAATACAGAAACAGAAAAGAAAGCTGCGTCAAACGAATCTGGTGAAAAAGAAAAATCAAAAGCAAGCAGACCATCATCTGCAAAAAAAACAGCAGCACCGGACTTAAAGGAACAAAAATCAAAAACATCTGTTTCACAGAAAAAGGAAACGCCCTCTCCTTCCTCGAAAAAAACATCCGGCAGTTCTAAGCCGAGATTATATATTTAACATTCTTTGATATCTGGAGTGAGATTGGCTATAATGGAGATCAGAAGATTGCAAGATTAGAGCCGTTTGATTACGGCTTTTTATATTGCCTTTACTCACTTCTGTATTGGAGGACAACCGAAAATGGACGTAATTAAAATTTCGCCGCGCGGTTATTGCTATGGTGTTGTTGACGCTATGGTAATCGCTAAAAACGCGGCACTGGATAAAAGCTTGCCAAGACCCATTTATATACTCGGGATGATTGTTCATAATAAACACGTCACTGATGCGTTTGAGGAAGATGGCATTTATACATTGGACGGCGCTAATCGACTGGACATCCTGAAGCAGGTTGAAAAAGGAACTGTCATTTTCACAGCGCACGGCGTTTCTCCCGAGGTTAGAAGAATCGCTGAAGAAAAAGGATTAGTCGCTATAGACGCTACATGTCCGGATGTTACGAAAACCCACAACTTAATCTTAGAAATGAAAGAAAAAGGATACCACGTGATCTATGTCGGCAAAAAAGGCCATCCGGAGCCGGAAGGAGCGGTTGGCGTAGCGCCTGATATCGTTCACTTGGTTGAAACACCGGAAGATGTCAAAAATCTCGATATCCAAGCTGAAAAATTGATCGTAACAAACCAAACGACAATGTCTCAATGGGATGTTCACGATATTATGGAGCTCGTGAAGGAAAAATATCCTCACGTTGAATATCACCAAGAGATTTGCCTGGCTACTCAGGTGCGGCAGGAGGCTGTATCGGAGCAGGCGAAAAAAGCGGACCTAACGATCGTTGTCGGCGACCCAAAAAGCAATAATTCAAACCGGCTCGCCCAAGTGTCTGAGGAAATAGCCGGGACAAAAGCGTACCGAATCGGCGATCTCAGCGAATTAAAACTGGAATGGCTTAAAGGCGTAAATACCGTCGCCGTTACTGCCGGAGCTTCAACACCGACGCCGATCACCAAAGAAGTGATTCGCTTTTTAGAACAGTTCGATCATGAAGACCCATCAACTTGGACAATCGAACACAATGTTCCGCTCAAAAAAATCCTTCCAAAAGTGAAAGCAAAAAACTGAGGCCCTCACAGCCTCAGTTTTTTTATAGAAAAGTAAATGGATTTGTATCCGTTTCGGAAATAAAGATATTGACGTCTGCTTTTTTATCCTTACACATTGACGTCAGTTTTTTTACAACGCCTTCTTTCATGATTTTTTCAGCGTAATGGCCTGGATCAATAACATTCAGACCAAGCATCATCGCATCATGGGCAACATGGAAATATAGATCACCCGTGACGTAAACATCTGCGCCTTTCCGTTTTGCCTGATGGATATACTTGTTCCCGTCTCCTCCGAGAACAGCTACTTTCTTCACCATGCTGTCAGCCTGTCCCACCATTCTGACGCCGTTCACTTGAAGCTTGTCTTTTACAAACAAAGCAAATTCCTGAAGCGTCATTTCATTTTTAAGTGTTCCGACACGGCCTAGCCCTTTTTCGGCTGATGACTGCTCGACAGGATAAATATCATAAGCGACTTCTTCATACGGATGGCTTTTTATCATTGCGTTTATAACGGCTTTTTCTATGCTTTGAGGAAACACAGTCTCCAGTCTGACTTCATGTACGAGCTCAAGCTCTCCAACCTCTCCGATAAAAGGCTGTGCTCCGTCCAATGGCTTAAAGCTGCCAATGCCCTCAGATGAAAACGCACAATGGCTGTACTCACCGATATGGCCTGCCCCCGCATTTCCCAGAGCGCCTCTGACCTGTTCTTCATATTCTTTCGGCACGTATACGACGAGTTTTTTGAGAGGGTCAGTATAAGTAGGCACCAATACTTCAGTTCCACTCAGCTCCAAGGCCTCAGCAAGCAAATCGTTTACACCGCCGTCCGCAACATCTAGGTTAGTATGAGCCGCATACACGGCGATGTCATGCTTCAAACACTTTTCAATCAGCCTTCCGCCGGGCTGATCAGTTGAAATATGCTTTAGCGGCCGGAAAATAGGAGGATGGTGTGCAATGATTAAATCAACATCCTTTTCAATCGCTTCATCGACGACGCTTTCCAATACATCCAGCGTAACCATCACATTTTTAACTGGTTTATTTAAACTGCCGATTTGCAGACCGATTTTATCACCCTCAACTGCATAGGCTTTTGGAGAAAATTGTTCAAACAGCTGAATGACTTGCTGTCCGTTTACCGTTTTAGCCATGATCGATAACCTCCTTTAATAGCTCCATTCGATCGGTTAGTTCGTTCAATTTCTTTTTGTTATCTTCAGATGTCGCAGCACGGCTGATCTGTTCATATATGTTTTGAGTATGCTGGAGCTCTTGTGTCCATTTTTTCAAAAATACAGCATTCTTTTCTTTTGCCAAAAATGGGCCTACGAGCATTCCTGCCGGCAAAGAAATTCCTGCATAAGCTGCATCTCTGTCTCCCGTTTCGGCGACAAGCACCTCATAGCACTTCCCGTCCTCCTCAAGAATCACTTCATCAATAAGTGCGTACCCTTCTTTATACAGCCATTCTCTAATATGAACGGCATGAATATTCGGCTGTAAAATAAGCCGTTCTTTACCTGTCAGTTTTTCTTTGCCTGCTTCTAAAATATGAGCGATCAGTGACCCGCCCATTCCGGCAATTGTTATGGCGTCAGCCTCACCTTTCTGAAGCACTTCAAGGCCGTCTCCTTGTCTTACCGTTATGTGTGCGCTTAAACCCGATTTGTCGACCTGCCGTTTGGCAGACAAGAATGGACCGTCTGTTATTTCTCCAGCAATAGCTTTGCTCGCTTTATGATTCAGCACCGCATAACAAGGAAGGTAAGCATGGTCAGAACCAATATCCGCTACTACCGCTCCATCCGGTATGTACTCCGCTACTGTTTGTAATCGTTTTGATAATTTTAATTCGTTCACTTGTCATCACAACTTTTCTCAATCATTTTTTCCTTTTCTATCATATAAAAAATCAGCCCGGAATCCAAGCTGAGCGAATGATTTTCAGTTTATTTCTTTGCAGGAACAAAATCAGTATGGAATAGGACAAAAATAAAAGGCTGTCGAGAACATCTCGGCGGCCTGAGAACGTATAAGGAGAAAGATACATCCTTTATTTAATTTTAGACACCCATTCTGCCATGTCATCAAGCTTATCAGCCGGAACAAGACCGGAAGGCATTCCATTACCGCCCTTTTCAATCTTTGTTTTGATTTCAGCGACATCCTTCTTATCCCCTACACCTTTTAAACTCGGACCAGAAACTCCTTCATAATTTTCCCCATGACAGGTAATACAATTTGCCTTGTAAATGTCTTCCGGTGAAGCGTTTGCATCATCTTTTTCAGCAGACTTGCTTTCTCCTCCGCTCGCAATCTCGCGAGAGTCATCAAGCCCCTTTACTGATAAAAAGAAAGTCAGACCAATACCTAAAACAGCGATCAGTAAAAATGGAATAAGCGGATTCCATTTCATTTCCCTTCCCCCTTTATGATCCTTCCCCCTATGTAAACACTTCTAATTCTAACTTATTTTTACAAAAAGTAAATGGATTGGCATACAAAAGTTTTTTATTCACACTTTATACAAAATTAAATCAAAACATGCCTATTTCTCTAACATTCCTTTTATTCTATTGTATAATGTATTGTATACGCTTACAATAGAAAATATGGATTGGTATATTGAAATTTTTCATCGCAATGTTCATTTGCAAATGACATCATTTTTCAGTAAAATAAAGACATATTATCCATATATCTTTTTAAAAAAGAAGAACGGATCTGCAAGACCCGTTCCATCTTATTCTAGAAAATCTTTCAAACGTTTACTTCTGCTAGGATGTCTTAGTTTCCGCAGCGCTTTCGCTTCGATTTGTCGAATACGCTCTCTCGTAACTCCAAATACCTTGCCGACCTCTTCCAATGTTCTTGTACGTCCGTCATCAAGACCGAATCGAAGCCGCAATACATTTTCTTCACGATCTGTTAACGTATCAAGCACGTCTTCAAGCTGCTCTTTCAATAGCTCGTATGCCGCATGATCTGAAGGTGAAGTAGCCTCTTGATCTTCGATGAAATCACCAAGATGGGAATCATCCTCTTCACCGATCGGTGTTTCAAGAGACACTGGCTCTTGTGCTATTTTTAAGATTTCACGTACTTTTTCAGGTGTTAGATCCATGTCTTCCGCAATTTCTTCAGGTGTTGGCTCTCTGCCTAAGTCTTGCAATAGCTGACGCTGTACGCGGATTAATTTATTAATGGTTTCAACCATATGAACGGGGATCCGGATCGTTCTCGCCTGATCGGCAATGGCGCGTGTAATCGCCTGTCTGATCCACCACGTAGCATACGTACTGAATTTATAACCCTTACGATAATCAAATTTCTCAACGGCTTTCATCAGACCCATGTTACCTTCTTGAATCAGATCAAGGAACAGCATTCCGCGTCCGACGTACCGTTTGGCGATGCTGACAACAAGCCGCAGGTTCGCTTCGGCCAATCTGCGTTTGGATTCTTCATCACCTTCTTCAATTTTTTGCGCATAGGCGATTTCTTCCTTTGCAGAAAGAAGGTTAACCCGGCCGATTTCCTTTAAATACATACGTACTGGGTCGTTGATTTTGACACCAGGCGGTACACTTAGGTCATTAAGGTCAAATTCTTCTTCGGCTTTGGCAAGCTGCTGAATATTAGGATCTTCTGTTTCTTCATTCTCACTAATTAATTCAACACCTTGTTCACCTAAAAATTCATAATACTCATCCATTTGGTCTGACTCAATCTCAAAGCTGGACATACGCTCAGCAATTTCTTCATATGTCAAAACGCCACGTTTTTTACCAGACTCAGTTAATTGTTCTTTCACTTGGTCGAATGTTAATTCTGTTTCGTGGGTTTGTTTATCAGCCATTATGGATCCCTCCTTCCAAAGCTTGCAACGAATTCTAAAAGCGGTATGATTCTTATTCGGTCCATTCAGGCGTTTTCTATGTGAACTGCCTTTAACAATGTGCGAATAATGAAATGACAATTCATGATGAGGTCAAGCGATCTATTTGCTCCTCCGCAAGGAATCATTGCCAATAAAAGCTCCTCATCAGTTGTCCCTGTTATTTTAAAGATCGGTTCAATGTAACGATTTCTTGAGCCAGAGATGCGGCTCTCAAAAAATCTTTTTGCCTTTCGGCTTCGGCTCTTTCCGCCTCTTTTTCTTTTATCATTGACCATTTTCTGTGATTCAACACTTTTTTCACATAATCTGATAACTCGGCCTCGCTGAGTTCTTGATTAATCTGAAGCATTAAAATATCAGACAATACCTGGCTTATATGATCATCCGTCACCCTGGCCATAAGATGCTGAGGCGTCAGCTCGGCACCCTCTTCATATAAAGCGTACAGATAGGCGGCCAAAGCGCGGTGTTCATCAATATTAAATTCAAACCCGACCCGGTCAATGACTTTTTTTATGACGCCCCTGTCACGAAGCATATGCGCCAGTAAAAGCCTTTCTGCATTTTCATACGCCGGGCGCAGCCGTTTTTGCCTTGCCTTAGTTGTCAAATGCGCTCTTCTTGTTTTCGTTTCACCGCTGCTGTCAGCAGGTTTGTATTGCCTGCCGAATACAGTCAGCTGCTCAGTTAATGACTCCTGGGAAATCGAAAATTCGGAAGCAAGCTGTTTCACGTAGACTTCCTGTTCAAGTGATCCTGACAGCGCGCTGATTTCTTTAAGCACTTCTTTAATGTAGGCTAATCGATCGCCTTCATCGGACAGGTTCTTTCCTTTCCGGAAATATTGCATTTTAAACGCCATCACCGTAACGCTTGCATCGACAATGTCGTTTTTGAATTTTTCTCCGCCGTACTGTTTAATGTAATCGTCAGGGTCCAATCCGTCAGGGATCATAGCGACTCTGACTTTACAATCTTTTTTCTGAAGAAGCTCTGCAGCTTTCAAGGTGGCTTCATATCCGGCTTTATCAGAGTCATAGCAAAGAATGATCTCCTCCACGTTTCTTCTCAGAATCTTTACATGATCATCTGTCAGAGACGTTCCCATCGTCGCTACACTCTCTTTTACGCCTGAGTTTACCGCTGATATGACATCGGCGAATCCCTCGAATAAGACAGCTCTTTCCTGCTTTCTGATATGAAGGCGGGCCTTGTGAAAATGATAAAGCAGCTTGCTTTTATGAAAAAGCGGCGTTTCCGGGCTGTTCATATATTTTGGCTGCTGGCTGCCAAGCGCTCGGCCTGAGAAAGCCACAACAGCTCCATGATGGTCATGGATCGGAAACATGATCCGGTTTCTGAAACGGTCAAAATATCCGCTTCCGTCTTCGCGTCTAATGAGCAGCCCCGCTTTTTCCATTTGAGTTTCACTGAAGCCTCTCTTGGCGAGAAATTTCGTTATGAAGTCCCAAGAATCAAGTGCATAGCCAATCTGAAATTCATCAATCAGCTCTTTCGTAAACCCTCTTGCAAGCAAATAATCCAGCGCATCCTGGCCTTCCTTTGTATTTATTAACAAATGATGGTAAAATTTCTTCAGAAGCTCATGAGCCTCCGCCATTTTTTGTTCTCCGGAGGATTCTGGCCGGACTGCGGTGTGAACCGTTATATCATCTGGAAAATCAATGTGGTATTTGTCCGCAAGGTGGGAAACCGATTCAGCAAACGAATAACCCTCCATCTGCCTCAAAAAGGAGAAGACATTGCCACCCGCTCCGCAGCCGAAGCAATGAAAAATCTGTTTGTCTGGCGATACGGAAAACGAAGGTGTGCTTTCTCCATGAAAAGGACAGAGTCCAAAGTAGTTTCGGCCTTGCTTCTTTAATTGAACATAATCACCTATGACTTCAACGATATCTGCCGACTTTTGCACCTTGTCTACAATTTCATCTGGTATCCGATTTCCCATCTTATAACACTCCGTCGTACATTATTCGATGTTTTAGTGCAAAATCCCTTCATCGTTCGACAGGATTTTTTGCAGCAGCATAACAAATCGTTCTCGATCTTCATGATTCAATTTTTTAGGCCCTTTGGCATATATGCCTTTTCTCCTTTGTTTGCCGGAAACATGACGGCCTTCAAGGGCAAAATCAATCGTATCTTCCTTGTAAAGACGTCCTCTCTCCGACATGACAGTGACGTTCCTGTTCAGAAGCAGGGACGCTAAACCAATATCCTGCGTCACCACGACATCTCCCGGTTTTACATGATTTGCGATATATAAATCAGCAGCTTCTTTATGAGGATCAACATACTTCCATTTTTCTTCCTGACTTCTGGAAAGCTGGTAATGTTCAAATGAAGCGACAAAAAGAACTTGAACTTCATAATCGGATGCTGTTTGTAAAATTTCGTCTTTTACAGGACAAGCATCAGCATCGACAAAAATCGTCTTTTCTTTTTCATTAAGAAGAGTAATTCTCCATCCCTCCATTAAACTCCTGCATAAAAGCAAGCAAAATCGCACACCCTGCAAAAATGCGGGTGTATTTGAATTTGTCGAAAAATTTCCGGGAGAAATTCTTGACATCTTACCCATAATAGTTTATTCGTATCACACGAACCTTAAACCTAAAATTAATCATTTTATCACAATTTTTTATTATAATACAAACTTCACAAAGATGCTATTGTTTTTCATTATTCCCTTTTGGCAAAGTCAAAAACCCAGGATAGAGCGTCCTGAGTTACATGTTTTTCGTTTTGAGATGATGGATAATATTTGCTGTTTCTTCTACTGCTTTATTTGAAACATCTACAACCTGGCAGCCGATTCGATCCACGATCTTTTCGAAATATTCCAATTCCTCTTTTATTCTGTTGATATTTGCATAAATGGCCTTGTCATTGAGGCCAAGTGATTTTAACCGTTCTTTTCTGATATGATTCAGTTTATCCGGACTGATCTTCAGGCCGATGCATTTTTTCGGGTCAACATTAAAAAGCTCTTCCGGCGGGTCAACCTCCGGAACAATCGGGACATTGGCAACCTTCAGCCGCTTGTGGGCAAGATATTGCGATAACGGTGTTTTAGAGGTTCTCGATACACCGATCAAAACGATATCAGCTTTTAAAATGCCTCGTGGGTCACGCCCATCATCGTATTTAACAGCAAACTCAATAGCTTCGACCTTTTTGAAATAATCTTCATCAAGCTGGCGGACCCGTCCCGGTTCATACTTCGCCGTTAAACCGTAGGCTGTTTCCATTTTATCAATTAACGGGCCGATAATATCATAATATAAGACATTTGCTTTTTCCGCTTCGGCAATCAAATATTCTCTTATTTCCGGCACCACAAGTGTAAAACAGATAATGCCTCCATCTGCTTTTGCAAGCGAAATCACTTCATTGATAGTGCCAATGTCTTCAACATAAGGAATTCTTCTTACATGTGTATCGTCTGCTGATCCGTTAAATTGGCTTAATGCAGCTTTGACTACCAATTCAGCCGTTTCACCGACGGAATCCGATACGACATAGATGATGCGGTTATTCATATTATCCCCCCGTTAGTCTGCGCTCTTATAGGATTTCATTTTCTGATAAACTGACAAGTATTTTGGTCATATTCGTTTTCGTCACTCTGCCGATCACTTCATATCCTTTATCGGTATCTTTGATGACAGGCAGCGCATCGATTTGTTTTTCAATTAAGTGCTTTGCAATGTCCATCACATAATCCTCGCGTCTGCACACTGTAATATTCGGCATTCTAGTCATAATAATGTGCACAGGGACAGAAGTAAGCTCCTGCTGGCCGATGCTGGCTCGTAGTAAATCCTTTCGTGAAAGCACTCCGACTAAAACAGCATCACGGTCCACTACAAACAGAGTACCTACATCTTCTAAAAACATGGTGCAAATCGCATCATATACAGAAACGTTTTCGTGAATAACGACGGGGATAGATTGAAAGTCTTTCACCTGAAGCTTTTTCAGTTTATCTGCCAGCAGCTGCGTACCGGTTTTTCCAGTATAGAAATAACCGACTCTCGGGCGCGCCTCAAGGAAACCTGACATGGTGAGTATGGCTAAATCAGGACGCAGTGTTGCTCTCGTTAAATTCAGCTGTTCGGCAATATGCTCCCCTGTAATCGGTCCGTTTTCTTTTACAATCTGCAAAATATGTTCTTGCCGTTTATTTAGTTCGATCGTACTCACCACCTTTTCACTTCATATCTATGTAAAGAGAATAATAAACCATATTATAACGTAAATGCTCTGTAATCAAACAAAAAAACGTTTAAATGGGGAAAAGACGATTACCGATCACACAGCAACCGCCTTTTCTCTCTTTATTTTACAATAAGGGCATTCATATTAGCAAAGGACTTGATCTGATCCGCCAAATTTACCATTTGCGCTAATCGGTTTGCCTTTAATGCCTCGTTATCAGCAATAACCATCGTATGGTCGAAATAAGCATCGATCGGTTCCTTCAAGGCTGCAAGTGAAGAAAGTGCCGCCTCATAATCTTTTTTGCTGAAGCTTTCCTGCAGATTTTGTTTAGCAGTTTGATAAGCTTCGTACAGCTTCGCTTCGTATTCATTTTCGAACAATTCAGGCTGAATATCCCCGCGAACTCCTTTTTTGCTGATAGAGATCACTCGGCCTAAAGCTTCAGCTGTTTCTTTAAAGCCCGGGGCACCCAGTTTTTGTTCCAGCACTTGCGCTTTGTGGAGCGCTGAATACGGCTCAAGCTCAGAGCTTTCCAGCACGGCATCTATTACATCATGTCTGATCTGCTCCGCATTTAAGACGTATTTTAGACGCTGAGTGAAGAAATCTAACAGTTCGGTTTCTTTTTCCGTTTGTACGAAAGTCAACAGCTCTTCAAACGAAATGCCCCAGTTCCGGTCAAGCAGAATCGCAACAATACCGCTCGCTTGGCGGCGCAAGCCGTAAGGATCCTGTGAACCAGTCGGAATGACACCAATAGAGAAGAAGGATGCGATTGTATCCAGCTTATCCGCCATTGCCACGACTGCCCCAGTGAAAGTGGAAGGTGTTTCTCCGCCTGCGGATCTAGGCATATAGTGTTCGTTGACAGCCGCAGCTACAGCATCATGTTCGCCAAGCATTCTCGCATACTTTTCACCCATAATTCCTTGAAGCTCAGGGAACTCATATATCATATGTGTCACAAGGTCGAACTTAGAAATTTCAGCAGCACGTTTCACGTGTTTTAATGTATCTTCATCAGCTTGAAGACGGACAGCAAGCTTCTCTGCGATCGCTGTTACTCTTCTTACCTTATCAGCGAGAGAGCCAAGCTCTTCATGGAACACAATGTTTTCAAGCTTCTTCACATTTTCATCAATGTTCAGCTTCTGATCTTCCTTGTAGAAGAAGGAAGCATCGGATAAACGTGCACGCAGCACTTTCTCATTGCCTCGCGCGACATTTTCGATCGCGTGGCTGTTTCCGTTACGGACTGTGATAAAGTAAGGAAGCAAATCTCCGTTCTTGTCTTTAACAGGGAAATAGCGCTGATGCTCTTTCATTGTCGTTACAAGCACTTCCTCAGGAATGGACAGAAACTCAGATTCAAATGAGCCGTAAAGAGCCGTCGGATACTCTACTAAATGATTGACTTCATCAAGGAGGTCTTCGTCAACCGGAATACTCCATTTGTTTTCTTCGGCCATTGCTTCCAGCTGCGATTGAATCATCTGTTTGCGAACATTTGGATCAGCAATCACATGCTGCTCTTTCAGCTGTTCTTCATAACTTGAAGGCGATTCAATAGACACTTCATGCCCCAGGAAACGGTGCCCCTGTGTCGTCCGGCCTGACTCCACATTTGTGATTGCAAACGGAATGACATCCTGGCCAAATAAAGCGACAATCCATTTAATCGGACGGATATAACGCAGATCTTCATTTCCCCATCTCATGTTTTTCGGGAAATGAAGGCTTGTAATTAAGCTGTTCAGTTCAGGCAGAAGTGTTTTGGTTTCTTGGCCTGCTTGGAATTTTTGCACAAAAACATATTCTGTGCCTTTTATTTCTTTCATGTACAAGTCTTCCACGCTGGCACCTTGCCCTTTTGAAAACCCAATCGCCGCTTTTGTCCAGTTGCCGTCAGCATCAAGAGCGATTTTTTTTGCAGGCCCTTTTGCTTCTTCTTTTATATCATCCTGCTTTTCTGCTACACCCTTTACGAAAACAGCAAGGCGTCTCGGTGTATTAAAAAGCTTCACTTCACCGTGTGCGATATTTTTTTCTGCAAGCCAGCCTGTCAGCTTTTCGCCAAGCTGAACCATGCTTTCATTCAAAAAGCGCGCCGGCATTTCCTCTAATCCGATCTCTAAAAGTAAATCCTGTTTACTCATGAGAAGAACCCTCCCCTTTAAGCATTGGGAACCCTAGTTTTTCTCGTTCCTCATAATAGGTTTTTGCGACTTTTCTTGCTAAATTCCGCACTCTTCCGATATAGCCTGTCCGCTCTGTAACAGAGATTGCCCCTTTGGCATCAAGAAGGTTGAATGTGTGCGAGCATTTAAGCACGTAGTCATATGCAGGATGCACAAGACCGTTATCCATTTGCTTGATCGCTTCTTTTTCATACGTGCTGAATAATTGGAACAGCATATCAACATCAGATGTTTCAAATGTATAAACGGAATGCTCGTACTCAGCCATCATGAATAAATCTTTCACGGTAAACCCTGACGTCCACTCAAGATCAAATACATTTTCTTTATCCTGAATATAAGATGCCAGACGCTCAATTCCGTATGTAATCTCAACGGAAACAGGCTTACACTCGAGTCCTCCAACCTGCTGGAAATACGTGAATTGTGTAATTTCCATTCCGTCAAGCCATACTTCCCAGCCAAGACCCGCACAGCCTAAAGACGGATTTTCCCAGTTATCTTCAACGAAACGGATGTCATGCTCAAGCGGATCAATTCCGAGAGCGCGCAAAGAGTCTAAATACAGCTCTTGAATGTTATCAGGTGACGGTTTAATGATGACCTGAAATTGATGATGCTGATAAAGTCTGTTCGGGTTTTCTCCATATCGGCCATCAGCTGGGCGTCTTGACGGCTCAACGTAAGCCACTTTCCACGGCTCAGGACCGATACTGCGCAAAAATGTATACGGGCTCATCGTGCCGGCCCCTTTTTCTACATCGTATGCCTGCATGAGCACACAGCCTTCATTGGACCAATGCTTCTGCAGGGTTAGAATCATGTCTTGAATATTCATTTCAAGCACCTCCACTTTTCTTTCATAAAATTGCTGCGGCAGCAACCAAAAAACTCCCGTCTCTATGCTTGCCAGCCGCAAACATAGGGACGAGAGTTCTCCCGCGGTTCCACCCTAGTTGCTGAGAACCAAATCCCAGCCTCTTTTTTAAAATTGCTCAAGAATGCCTTTCGTTGCGTGCTCATCCTTAGCTTACACCGTCCTAAGGTCGCTTTTATGAGGTATACGCAAGTACTTCTTTCTCTCACTGCAACATATTTTATAATAAATGATCATATAAAAAGATGGGCCAGATGTCAACTTTTGTTTTCACCCATAAGATGTTTCATGCTCTCCATTTGATCTAAAAAGCGCTTCGATTTCAGATAAACTCCTGAATATTCTTCGTAGTACAAGTCAATAACTTGCTTTACTTCATCTTTCGTTTCCTGCTTTAAGGATACATTGCCAATCCTTGAAAGATCAAAGTAATAAAACAATCTCAATAGCCTTGCCGTTTGCGGTTTAATCGGCACCTTGTAAGGGTCTTTGTCAAAGCAGCGGTGGCAAATAAAACCGTTATCGCGAACAGAAAAATGGAATGTCCCATCCTGGCTTTTACAATGCACACAGTGATTAAGCTCAGGATACAGTCCCATCACAGCAAGCATCTTCATTTGAACAATGAAGGTAATAACATCCGGGTCTGTTCCTTCATCAAGCTGTTTAAAGGATTCTAAAATAAATTCAAACAAATAGGGATTTGGTTTTTTTTCTTCTGTGCCTTTGTCAACGAGCTCGGCAATAAAAGCTGCATATGCAGTTAAAAACAAATCCTCTCTGATGCCTCTCATGCTGAGAATCATTTCACCCTGCTGAAGGGTTCCGAGGCCTGTTGTTTTCTGCATTAAAAATGAACCATATAAAAAGGGCTGGCTGACTGCTGATAAACGGCTGTTCGGTTTTTTGGCTCCTCTGGCCATAACACCTATTTTTCCGTGTTCTCTTGTCAGTAAAGTAACTATTTTATTCGTCTCTCCGTAATCATTGGTACGAAGAACGATTCCTTCACATTTTGTCAGCATTTCCGCACCTTCCTAAAACAGGAGCGGTCAAGAGGTCTATAAAATTGGAAAATCAAATCGGGCTAGCTCATCTTCTAGTTCTTCGGGTCTTTCCATGTTCTCTTTTTCCAGTTCTTTAAAAAGAAGATACGTATCAACATTTCCTGTTTGAGAAAATACGTTCCAGGTAAAATTCAACACAAGAAACCCACCTTTCTGTAGTTAAACTAGCTTACCTAAACTCCAAATTCTTACCTTTATCTTGACCAGATGTCCTCCATTTCATGTTAAACAAAATTTGCTAAGTTATCCCTGTTCATGTGAGATAATGACACAGCAAGAGATTAATATTCATCCTCTTTAAAGCCGAAGTCGCGAAGCTGGGACATTTTGTTACGCCAGTCTTTCTGCACTTTTACCCATAATTCAAGATAGACGCGAGAACCTAAGAGGGCCTCAATATCCGCTCTCGCTCTTTTTCCGACTTCTTTCAGCAGGCTGCCTTTTTTACCGATGACAATGCCTTTTTGAGAATCACGTTCGACTACAATTGTTGCCGCCACGTGCACGGATCCGTTGTCCTGTCCTTTAATCGATTCGATGCTTACCGCAATGCTGTGCGGGATTTCTTCCCTTGTCAGATGCAGCACCTTTTCCCTGATCAACTCAGAAATAATAAAGCGCTCCGGATGATCGGTCACCTGATCACTTGGATAAAACTGCGGCCCTTCAGGCAAATAGGCTTCAATCTGCGCCAGCAAGGTTTCAATATTATTTCCCTCTAATGCAGAGATCGGAACAATTTCCTTAAAAGGATATCGCCCGCGGTATTCGTCAATTAGCAGAAGCAATTGATCAGGATGGATTTTGTCAATTTTGTTTACGATTAAGAAAACAGGTGTCGAGGTATTCTGCAATTTCTCAATAATGAACTCGTCGCCCTTGCCGTAACCTTCCTCAGCATTGATCATAAATAAGATCAAATCGACTTCTTTCAATGTATTTTGCGCCACTTTCATCATAAAGTCCCCAAGCTTATGCTTAGGCTTATGAATTCCTGGTGTGTCAATAAAAATTGTTTGCGATGTGCCTGTCGTTAAAACCCCTTGCACCTTATTTCTCGTTGTTTGGGGTTTATCACTCATGATGGCGATTTTTTGGCCGATCACTCTGTTCAAAAAAGTAGACTTACCTACATTTGGTCTTCCGATAATGGATACAAATCCTGATTTAAAGCTTTCGTTCGTCATGTAAATCCTCCGATGAAAATGCGCCTGGCAATAATTCTTCTGCAGTCATTTCTTTTATTTGTCCTTGTAAATTGGTCAGCACGACAACAACGTCCTTTGTGCAGAGCTCAGAAATCACCTGTCTGCAGGCTCCGCACGGTGATACTGGTCCCGGGGTGTCAGCAGCTACTGCCAGCATCTGAAACTCAGTATCGCCTTCAGAAACAGCTTTAAACAAAGCGGTACGCTCAGCGCAGTTGCACATGCTGTATGCCGCATTCTCTATATTGCAGCCTCTGTACACTTTTCCATCTTTGGTAAGAAGAGCGGCTCCTACTTTAAACTTGGAATACGGTGCATATGCCATGTCACGCGCTTTTAAAGCTTCTGTTATCAATTCCTGTCTGTTCATGTGTACATGTTCCTCTCTTACCTATAATGGTACCGCTATCACTTTATATTTTACATAATAGCGCTCCTTTTTTCACGCCCATTTCTAAAAATGTAAAATAAATGTAAGAATTTTCAGCCATTACAGCTTTGGCAAAAAAATAAGTAAACCAATAATACACGAAATCACGGCAAAAACGCAAACAGCCCCGGCAGCAGCGTCCTTAGCCGCCTTCGCAAGCGGGTGATGTTTATCTGTTACTAAATCAACCGTGTGTTCAATAGCTGTATTTAAAAGCTCTAGCGAAAGCATTCCGCCGATCAAAAGAAAAATAATAGCCCACTCTGTCAAGCTGAGATTAACGAGGAAACCGCAAATGATAACGGCGCAGGCAGCCGCGGCATGAAATTGAAAATTCCGCTCCGTCCGCGCCGTTTTCCATATGCCCCGCCCTGCGTGCACGAAGCTCATTAGGAATCGCTTCAGCTCATTTCTATGATCTCTTGAGTCCATAGGCGTCCAGCAAATCCTTTTGCTTAGTAAACATCTCCTCTTCTTCCTCTTTCGTCATATGGTCATATCCTAAAAGATGCAGGAATCCATGTACCGCTAGAAAGCCAAGCTCTCTCTTGAAAGAATGGTTATATTCTTCGGCCTGCTCTCTTGTACGATCTGCACTGATGATAATGTCACCTAAAACCGGCGGCATCTCAGCACCGACAATTTCAACTTCATCTTCTCCCTCTTCTTCAAGAGCAAATGAAATGACGTCTGTCGGCGTATCCTTTCCCCGATACTCTTTATTGATCTGCTGAATGTCTTCATTGGTAACGATCGTGACAGAAACCTCAGCCTGATCCTGAACTCCTTCGCGCTCAGCGGCAAATTGAAGCAGATTTTCTACTTCTTTAAGCATCTCGTCAGAGACACTTCCGGTTTCATCTACGATATCAATCAGTAAACTCATCTATTTCACCTTCTTAGTAGCCTCCGGATATTCAATCCGGGAGTGGAAAATTCCTTTTAATGTTGCACAAAGCGTTTTTGCGATTGTATCAAGCTCTTTAAATGTCAAATCGCATTCACTAAACTGTCCGTCCTGAAGCTTATCGGATATAATGCCCCGGACAAGCTTTTCAATTCGTTCAGGATTTGGATTATGCATCGATCTGACAGCGGCTTCGACACTGTCTGCCACTGATATAATCGCGGCTTCTTTTGACTGCGGCTTCGGCCCCGGGTAACGGAATTCTTCCTCTGTAATCTGATCGCCTTTTTCCTTCGCTTTATAATAAAAGAATTTCAAAAGAGAAGTCCCGTGGTGCTGCTCAGCAATATCCACAAGCTCCTTTGGAAATTTATAGCTCCTCAGCATATTCGCCCCGTCAGTGGTATGCGAAATAATGATATTTTTACTGAGCTGCGGAGAAAGCTTATCATGCGGATTGTCAATATTCATTTGATTTTCAATAAAATACTGCGGCCGCTTTGTTTTCCCAAGGTCGTGGTAATACGCACCGACTCTTGCAAGCAAACCATTTGCCCCTACCGCCTCGCAGGCGGCCTCTGACAAATTAGCGACCATGACGCTGTGGTGATATGTACCTGGTGTTTCTGTCAGTATTTTTCGAAGCAGCGGATGGTTAGGGTTGGATAGCTCAATCAGCCTCATTGTGGACAAAATGCCGAAACCTGTCTCAAAAAACGGCATAAGCCCGATAATTAATACAGAGGAAGCAAAGCCCGACACAACTCCCATCAGCATGAGCGTCCCGATTTCCAGACCTGACAGCGCGGTGTTTTGAATCAATAATAGAGATAGAACCACAATCATATTGATAAACGCCACAAAAAGTCCAGTCTGCAATATTTTTGATCTGCCATTGTGTTTTCCTAAAAACAGGACACCAGAAATACCGCTAATCAAATAATAAATACCAATGACATAATTAAATGTTCCTGTCACACCTTGATTAAACATCATACTTCCGCAAATCGCAAGAATGATACTTCCTAAAATGGCGATTCGCTCATTCATCAGCAGCTTGATTAAGATCGCGCCGGCCGCAATGGGGACAAGATAGCCAATATTGTTATATTCCATCTTTTGAAATAAACTGACAACCTCCATAATAACAAGTAAAAGCGTTGTAATAATGGAGAATAATAAGATCGACTTTTGTTTGAATTTCAGATTTTGATTCTGTTTTTCGAAATAGTAAACAAGTGTAGCTATGAAAAGCCCAATCATAATCAATAGACCGCTGATCGGCTTGAACAAATTGGAGTTATTTAATAATCCGGTCAGCTCGAGTTTTCTATATACTTCCCGATCAATGAGGTCATTTTCTTCCACGAGCACCTGCCCCTGTTTGATCTGAACCTGCTGAACATTGTCTGACGCTTCCTGGCGCTTTGCCTCTGTTGCTTTCGGATCAAAGACGTAATTCGGAATGATGGCGTAACGCCCGATTTCCGTGGCGGCTCCCAAATATTTGGACGGAATAGAATTACTCTTCAGTTCTTTTTCCACTTTATCTTTTGCTTCAGATAATTTATCCGACGGGATTTCACTGCTCATCACTGAGTTTACTGCTGTAATGACAGTATCTCTGACAAATGAAAAATCTTCATGGTCCGCCTTCAGCAAAGTCTTGATGGCTTCCTCTGATATAGAATCATTCACATCTGACGTCAGCTTATTCTTCACCGACTTAATCATTGATTTTTCTGATGGTGAACTGCTGTCTTCTTCTGCTGAGTTTTTCACTTCACTAATACTGTCAAATATCGATGAAACAAGATCAATTCGATTGTCTGTATAATCCTTCTTTAAGGTATATTGATCTTCGACCGCATCCTCAGCAGCTTGCTTTTTTTCCTCTGTCGCTTTTTGATCTTCCACGGTTGCCGGAGCATAAATGGTCTTGTCGCTGACTGAAAACAGGTCTAAATCAAGCGATTCCGGCTTCACATGTACAAAAAGCAATGCGAACATAATCGCAGCCAGCAGAAGATACAGCAGTACATGCATGGAGCGTGCATTTTTAAAGCCGCGCCACTTTGTTGAGCCGCTTTTGGTCTTCCCCTTCTTTTTCAACACAAGAACCTCCTCTAGAAAATCAAGCTGATAAGCAAAAATGACCCGATAACGCGCGATCGGGTCATTCAGGATTAATTTTGCTTATCGTATGCTTCAATAATTTTCGCAACAAGCGGATGTCTGACCACGTCTGTCTGGTCCAGTTCAATCACAGAAATGCCGTCGATTTCTTTCAGCATCTCTCTCGCTACTGCAAGTCCCGATTTGACGCCTTTCGGCAGATCAATTTGGCTAACGTCACCTGTAATGATCATTTTAGAGCCAAAACCCAGTCTCGTCAAAAACATTTTCATTTGGGCAGGCGTAGTGTTCTGTGCTTCATCAAGTATAACATAGGCATCATCAAGCGTCCGGCCTCTCATATAAGCGAGCGGAGCGATTTCAATAACTCCTCTTTCCAGCAGACGTTCTGTATGATCTGTTCCAAGCACATCATGAAGAGCGTCATACAGCGGGCGCAAATAAGGATCTACTTTCTCTTTCAGGTCACCTGGTAAAAAACCGAGGCTTTCACCGGCTTCTACGGCAGGTCTTGTTAAAATGATTTTTTTAATGTGTCCGTTTTTCAATGCGTGGACTGCTTTTACGACAGCAAGATACGTTTTTCCGGTTCCAGCCGGGCCAATACCGAATACAAGATCATTTCGTTTCATGGCTGCTACGTATTCCCGCTGTCCCATGGTTTTCACACGGATCGATTTGCCTTTTGCGTTTTTTGTAATTTCTTCTTCATACATGCTTTCAAAATATTCAAGCTCATTCTTTTTTGCCATCTTGATGGCGTAAATCACATCACGTTCAGAGATCTCTATCCCCTTGCGAATTAATGCGAGAAGTGATCCCAGCAGCCTGTCGGCAATCTGAAACGATTCTTCACCGCCTGAAATATAAATCGTTTCGCCTCGCGTAATGATATTTACATCCAGATCTTTCTCCATCAGTGTCAAAAAAGAATCTTGATTCCCGAACAGTGAAAGCGCCTCGTCCGGGCTTTTCAGTTTTTGATTAATCGCAAGTAAATGTTCTGTCATTCTTCAGTCTCCCTGACAATAGGTGTGGTTTGAACGATATCTTCTATAACTTGGTAGAGAATAATCAACTTTACTTTACCATTCTCGACTGTCTGGTGCAAAACTTTTTCACTTTTCACCTCGCCGTCCTCGCCTATTTTATTCTCTACATCCCGTTTACCCATTTTGATTCCTTCTTGAACTGCTTCTTCTTCGGTATATTTTCGCAAAGCCTCTTCACTTTCTCTCGTTTGCTCTTTGATATAAGAAACAGGGAGCTCCAAACCGAGAAAATGAAGCGAATGCTTCTCTTGTTCTGTTTTTGGATGTTTTAATTCCTCTTTTTTAAACGTCATTCCCCAGATCGGGAAAGCCCATGAGCCAAAAGAAAGCTTGTGCTTTGTCCTTACTTTGCCCGTATAGACGTTAAATAATGTTTCAAGTGGCACTGTTACTTCAGATCTGTACCAGGTCTCACCGTAAATTTCAGCTTTAGAGGCGACTTCCTGCTGCTCATCTTCGCTTCCAATTAAGCCGGAGACAAGCATTTGTCCCTTTTCCACATGATCATGAATTGCGGCCATGGGCTGTCCTTTCTGCACAAACATTCTTGTAATGGTTGCTTTCTTTTTGGCGACAATGTGGCGCGGACTGGCATACTTTTCTTTTTCCGGCTCATTTTTCTCCACAACTTTCATACGGATGGTCGTGCCTTTCAAATCGACTCCGACCCAAGTGATATTGTCTATTCCGTTGGTTAACGATTTTTGTATTTTTTCGGGAGACTGCATTAAAAACTGCAATCGCCCTTTTTGGACGCCTATTCCCTTCAGATGCTGCATCATTTGGTGCTCCGTTTCAGGCTTTGCGCCAGTCACTTCAATTTTCCACACCATATTGGAGAGCAAAAATAAAAGGATAAAAAAAAGCGCAAAACCAATGGTAAATCCTAAATTCAGCTTGGATTTCAGCAATAAGAACGGGAATCCTTTTCGATTGATAAAACGGGCTTTACAGTCAAATTCTCTCCTAACACGCCGAAAGGCATGTACATCCTGAAGCTGTATATATAACAAGACGGCTTCTTTCTTTTTTTTCAGATGAAAGATCGGAATCCCTCTTCTTGTGCATTCATTAAGGAGCCGTTCAATGCCTCGTCCCGTCACTTCAAGCTGGACCTTACCCTCAAAAAAAGACAGCCATTTATTTTTCACAACATTTCCCCCTCGGCTTTATGACTCAACATATCGAACGACATCAATCGTACCCTCCAAAAGTATTTCTTCCGGAAGAATCGCTTTGATCACAAAGTTTTCTCCTGATATGATGCACTGGCCCTGCTTCAGCATCAGCCTCACTTCATTCTCACTGAACAGCAGAAGGCCTCTGTGGTTTTCTATGTAGATATGAAGTCTGCCGACCATTGTTATCCGCGGCAGATCCATCATAACGTCCGGGGGAATTTCCAATGCTCTTGTCAGCCAAGCTTTTAAACGATTCTTTCTATGCCCCATACAAAAAGAACCCCCTTTCATCTCATATGTATGATTTGAAAGAGGGTTCTAACACTTAATTTTTGCGGGCTGCACGCATTGTGTGATGAGGTTTTTTTGCCCTTGGCGGACCGAATACTTCGCCTAAGACAATGCCTTGCACCACAGTGTCTTTATTGACCTGTAGCAGTTTTTGCTTGGTGTACACCGCTTTATTTTTGGCGGCAGTAAGATCCCGCTCAAGCCCTTTCAGGTTTCTTTCTGTTTCCTTTCGTCTTTCTTCAGCTTCTTGTCTCATCTGTTCCAAGCGGTTTGGAATAGGAGCAGGCGTTTCTTTAGCTGATTGTTTATTCTGAACAGAAGCAGGTTTCATGGTCTGAGGCTTTTCTCTTTTTTGATTTTGATTGTTTTTTTCTTCTTCTTTTTTCACTTTGCCGAAAATCGTGGAAATAATTCCGATAATCACTGCAATAACAAGCGGATTCGTCAGTATATCTTCCATCAATATTCTCCCTTCTGCATAGAGAGATTATGATTTGCGGTCTTCATCCGATTGGTCTTTCGTTAATTTACCGAATGAATCACGCATATCTGTGTCTGCATCAATGTTTTTAATATTCATGTAGTCCATGACGCCGATATTTCCTTCGCGAAGCGCTTCGGCCATCGCAAGCGGCACTTCCGCTTCGGCTTCAACCACTTTAGCTCGCATTTCTTCTACACGTGCGCGCATTTCCTGTTCTTGAGCAACAGCCATTGCACGGCGTTCTTCGGCTTTGGCCTGCGCAATATTTTTATCGGCCTCTGCCTGATCCGTCTGCAAGATCGCCCCGATGTTTTTACCAATGTCAACATCAGCAATATCAATCGAAAGAATTTCAAAGGCTGTTCCTGAATCCAGGCCTTTACCGAGAACCGTTTGAGAAATCATATCAGGGTTCTCCAGCACTTTTTTGTGGTTTTCGGATGAACCGATTGTAGAGACGATCCCTTCGCCTACACGGGCTACAATCGTTTCCTCACCCGCACCCCCGACGAGGCGGTCAATATTGGCTCTTACTGTAATTCTCGCTTTCGCCTTCACTTCAATTCCGTCCATGGCAACACCCGCAATAAATGGTGTTTCAATGACCTTCGGATTAACGCTCATTTGCACGGCTTCCAATACATCACGGCCGGCAAGGTCGATGGCAGCACAGCGTGCAAATGTAAGCTCAATATTGGCGCGCTGAGCTGCAATAAGTGCGTTAACGACTCTATCTACATTCCCTCCGGCAAGATAGTGGCTTTCAAGCTGGTTTGTTCCAACGTCGAGTCCCGCTTTATGCGCTTTAATTAACGGATTAACCACCCGGTTCGGTATGACGCGGCGAAGCCTCATCCCTACTAAAGTGAAAATGCTGATTTTAACTCCGGCTGCTAAAGCTGAAATCCAGAGCATAACTGGTACAAATGTAAAAAATACAGCTAAAACAATGATCCCTACTACAACAATAGCCAGTATCATTAATGTTGATGGGTCCATGCTACTTCTCCTCGTTTCTGTTTAAATTTCTCTCACGACAATGCGCGAGCCTTCCACTTTGATTACTTTTACTTTTTTATCTTTCGCTGTAAATGATCCTTCTGATACCACATCAAGACGTTCGTCATCAATAATGACGGTTCCCGCGGGACGCAACGGTGTAAAGGTCACGCCCTCCTTGCCGATTAAGTCCGTGCGCGTTTGATTTGATACATAACCGCTCTCTGTATTTGTAGAATCATTTAATATAAGTTTCTTAAAGAATTTCATACGCTTTCCCAACACCCTTGTCAGTAAAATGAAAGCTGTAATGGAAACAGCTGAGGCGATCAAGAGAGAAACCGCCATGACTGTGAAGCTTCCCGCGGCCAAAAATAAGCTCGCAACAATTGCTCCCAAGCCAAGTAAACCAATAATTCCTCCGGGGAGGAATATCTCCATCAGGATCAGAATCACCCCTGCTATAAAGAGGAGAACCGTTTCATATCCGGCAAGACCCGCTGCAAGATGTCCGTAAAAAAACAGGATCAAAGCAATAAATCCGGCTGTTCCAGGCAGACCGACACCTGGAGAAAAAAGCTCAACAGTAAGGCCTAAGAAGGCAATTGTCAATAAAATAGGAACAACAATCGGACTGGTCAGCCACCTCGCTGCCTTCTCTGCAAAGCTTTCCTCGGCATAGCTGATATGTGCATTTTCGTATCCAAGCTTCTTCACAAGCGCGGAAAGATTGTTAACGGTTCCTTCCGAATAGCCTACGTCAACAGCTTTTTCTGCATTCAGCGTAAGCAGATCTCCCTTCGGCGCGCCCGCTTCTTTTGCATCTACATCAGGGTCTGCCATGGCACGCGCATATTTTGGATCACGGTTGTTTTTTGCTGCGGCATCTTCCAGCTCCGCAAGCCAAAATGATTCAGCTTTTTTGTCAGCAGCATTACCTTTACCGTCAATGATCGCCGCGGCTCCCATTTTTCCTCCTGGTGCCATATAAATGGCGTCAGCCTGTAACGCGATATATGCACCAGCAGACAATGCCCGTTTGTTTACATAAGCAGTTATCGGAATATCCGTTTCGTTGATCGTGTCCGCAATATCAATAGCTGATTTCACCAGTCCTCCCGGCGTGTTAATATCAAGAATAATATGGTTTGCATGCGCAGCCTCTGCATCTTGTAGCGAACGCGACAAAAAGGAGGCGAGACCTTGTTCGACATTTTTTTCAACGGGAATGACGTAGACGGTTTGTTTTTCTGCTTTTGTGTGCAGCTGAACTCCTAATAATGATAGTAGAAATATGCTCAAAAGAGCCGCTCGGAATCCTTTTGTTTGAAGCAAGGGCGATGTATCCCTCCTTCCTCGTATAGTAAGTGCCTTCTCTTCATACGTAACAAATGTATCAAAGGTTTCATTTTTTTATGTATAAAAAAAGACATCTCTCTTAGAAAGATGTCCTTTTCTTCGCCATTTAAGACAGTTGACTGCTAACAAGTTTATTAATTAAACTTCCGTCAGCTTTACCTTTTACTTTAGGCATAATTGCCCCCATCACTTTGCCCATGTCCGCTTTTGAGCTCGCACCGACCTCAGCGATGGTTTCATTTACGATTGTACGCAGCTCTTCTTCTGATAGCTGCTGTGGTAAATAAACTTCTAAAATGTCCAGCTCTTTTTGAACTTTATCTACTAAATCTAAACGATTAGCGTTTGAAAATTCCTGGAGGGAGTCTTTACGTTGCTTAAGTTCACGAGAAAGGACAGTGAGTTCCTCATCCTCGGTCAAACTGTCTTTCTTAAGCTTAATTGCTTCGTTTTGAAGTGAAGCCTTAACCATTCGAACGACAGTCAGTTTGTCTTTCTCACGGCTTTTCATATATAGCTTCATATCTTGGTTAAGTCGCTCAAGAAGACTCATAAATCCACCCTCTTTTAGAATTTGCGTTTTCTAGCAGCTTCAGACTTTTTCTTGCGCTTTACGCTAGGTTTTTCATAAAATTCACGCTTTCTTGCTTCTTGCAAAGTACCTGTCTTTGATACACTGCGTTTGAAGCGACGAAGAGCATCTTCAAGCGATTCGTTTTTTCTAACGACCGTTTTTGACATTCTCTTTCCCTCCCTCCGAATACACCAATCGACTACCTTTAAGTTACACATATAAACATGTACTTTGACATTATAATATAAGCCTTCAGTCAGGTCAACTAAGTGCGTTCACTTTTCCGTCATGAGCGGGACTGCCTGTCTATATAATGATAGAAAGGGGTTGGTGAATAAAATGTTGCTTCTGATTAGTTTTACTGCTCTTATCTTATTCTTTCTCGCAGGGATGAACATGCTTCGGAAAGGTTTAATTTCGCTGACGTATTCAAAAATTGAAGAGCAGCTGCTGATTTTTACGGATCATCCGTTAAAGGCATTTCTTATCAGTATTGTTTTTACAGGATTTCTCCAAAGCAGCTCCGCCTTTATGGTAATTGTCATCGGATTTGTGAGTGCGGGCGCCCTTTCTTTCAAACGGACAATACCGATGATTCTTGGAACAAATATCGGGTCTACCTTTACAACCGAATTTCTTGCAATCAAAATGGATGTGTTGATTTGGATTCTTTTGATTGTCGGTTTGCTGTTTTTTCTGACTGGCAGGTATCCGTTCAAACAGCTGGGGACAAGCTTCCTCGGACTGGGGATTATCTTTTTTTGCATCACAGGCTTCAGCCGCCTTGCAGAACCGCTTACTCAGCTGAAAACAGGAGCAGGCATTCTTCATCATGTGAACGACTCAAACTGGTCTGCTTTGTTTATCGGCATGGTGTTAACTGCTATCATCCACTCAAGTTCTGTCTGCATCGGCATTTTGATGAGCTTTATGAATGAAGGCGTTATCGGACTGACACAGGCAATGAGCGTTGTGCTTGGCTCAAACATCGGGACATGCATTACAGCTGTCATGGCTGCTGTATCCGGCGGATATGCGGCAAAACAGACAGCGTGCGCCCATGTTTTGTTTAACGTGATCGGCGTAGCAATTGTATTCCCGTTTTTGGCGGCAGCGACCGGCTTTGTTGAACAGCTCTCGGCTGACCCTGCCCAAAGAATTGCCCATTTCAGTCTGCTATTTAATGTTGTATCAGCTCTCTTATTTTTGCCGCTTACCAACTTGTTTTACAGCCTTATCAAATGGCTTATCCCAGTTAAAAACTGAACATAAAAAACCGGCACATTTAGATGCACCGGTTTTTTCAGGTTAAGAAGACATACGCATTTGTTCTGTTATGTCATCCTCAACAACACGGACAAACTGTCCTTCGTTGTATGGATAGCCTGCTTTAAGTATTTTTACTTTCACGATTTTGCCGATCATGTCTTCCGTGCCCTTGAAAACAACTTTCATGTAGTTGTCTGTGTAGCCGACATACATGTTTTCTTCATCTGATTCTTTAAATGCTTCCTCAGGGATAATTTCGAGGACTTCATTTTCATAATCAGAGGCATATTCCTTCGCAAGCTGGTCAGAAAGTGCAATCAAGCGGTGTACACGTTCATTTTTGACGTTTTCATCCACCTGGTCTTCCATCCGCGCAGCTGGCGTTCCCGTACGTTTGCTGTAAGGAAACACATGAAGTTCAGAGAATCTGTTTTCTTTAATAAAGTTATAGGTTTCCATAAACTCTTCTTCTGTTTCGCCAGGGAAGCCAACAATGACATCGGAGGTTACGGCTAAGCCCGGAAGTGCTTTTTTCAGTTTATTTAAACGGTCAGCGAAAAATTCCATCGTGTATTTGCGTCTCATCCGTTTAAGCACTGTGTTTGACCCGGATTGAATCGGAATGTGCAAATGGCGCACAATCTTATCTGAACGGTCTAAAACTTCAATCACTTCGTCTGTGATCTGGCTTGCCTCGATGGACGAAATTCTGATCCGTTTCACGCCTTGAACACGGGCGTCAAGTTCTCTCAAAAGCTTGGCAAAGTTGTAATCTTTCATATCTTCACCGTAGCCGCCTGTATGAATACCAGTAAGTACGATTTCTTTATAACCCGCATCAACAAGCTGCTGTGCTTGTTTAATGACTTCCTCCGGGTCACGTGAACGGAGAAGTCCGCGCGCCCACGGAATGATACAGAACGTGCAGAAGTTATTGCAGCCTTCCTGTATTTTTAATGACGCTCTTGTCCGGTCTGTGAAAGCAGGTACATCAAGCTCTTCATATACTCTAGCTTTCATAATGTTGCTGACGCCATTGATCGGCTGACGCTCTTCACGATATTGATCGATGTAGCCGAGCATTTTTTCACGATCCTGAGTTCCGACTACAATGTCAACGCCCGGGATTGCCATAATCTCCGCTGGCGAGGTTTGCGCATAACAGCCTGTGACGCAGATGACGCCGTCAGGATTTTGACGAATGGCGCGTCTGATCACTTGGCGGCTTTTTTTATCTCCCGTATTTGTTACTGTACATGTATTAATGACATATACGTCAGCTGTTTGTTCAAAGTCTCTTCTTTCATAGCCCGCATCTTTGAAAAGCTGCCAGATTGCTTCTGTTTCATAATGATTGACTTTGCAGCCAAGCGTATGGAACGCAACAGTTGCCATTATTGATCACCTCTTAATAACTCTGTATGATAAGAAATCGCGCTCAGCGCGTATAGCGGAGCGGTTTCTGTTCTTAAAATTCTCGGTCCGAGGCCGCACGGAACAGCGTTTTTCGCCGTGAGCCGCTCAACCTCCGCTTCTGTTAAACCGCCTTCGGGACCGAATACGATCAAAAGGGATGATCCTTTCGGAAGGCTGCTTACAACTGCGCTGAACGAGCTTGTTTCTCCTTGCTTCGATGACTCTTCGTATGCAACGACACATTTATCGAAATTCTGCACCTTGTCAAGAAGCAGTTGAAAGGAATGGATATCCAGCACTTGCGGCATTTCGTTTCGGTACGATTGCTCCGCCGCTTCCTTCGCAATTTTTGTCCATCTTTCCCGCTTTTTCTTCGCTTTCTTGTCATCCAGCTTGACAACAGAACGTGCGGCTTGCAGAGGAATAAAGGCATGAGCTCCCAGCTCAGTCCCCTTTTGGATAATCCATTCCAGTTTGTCCCCTTTCGGGAGGCCGCTTGCAATATAAACCTTTATCGGAAGCTCTCTGTTTTCATTCGTCCATTCTATCATAAGACAGGACACTTTTTCTTTGGAAACAGATTGAAGTTCACATTTTGCTTCGAAGCCGTCCTGAGAGCAGCAGATAATTTGGTCTCCCTCGTTCATTCTCATGACATTGACAATATGATGAACATCTTCTCCGGTAATTGAAATAGCCGGCGCTTCCTCCATTTGCTGCTTCGTGAGCTCGATAAAATATCGTTGCATACGCTGTGACACCTACTAACTGTTATTTTTTCGCAATAATGCTGACCCAATCTTCCATTGAGAGGATTTCCACAATGGTAAAACCAGCCTGTTCCAATGCTTCTTTTACCTCTTGCTTTTTTTGGCCGATAATTCCTGAAGTAATAAAGTGCCCGCCGTCTTTCAGCAGATGATAGGCCTGTGAAGTAAAACGAAGGATAACTTCAGCCAAAATGTTGGCAACGATCACATCATGTTCTCCTGAAATCCCGTCTAACAAATTATTTTGTTTGACTTGAGCTATATCGCTAACCTTGTTTAACTTCAAATTGAGACGTGCGCTTTCTACAGCAACGGGATCAAGATCATAGGCATGAACCGATTCAGCCTCAAGCATTGCAGCCGCAATACTTAAAATTCCGGAGCCTGTGCCTACATCAATCACCTTATCACCCTTTTGCACAAAGCGTTCAAGCGCCTGAATACAAAGTACGGTTGTCGGGTGTGTGCCTGTTCCGAAGGCCATTCCCGGGTCCATTTCAATAATCAGCTCATCCGTGTGTACCGGCGTATATTCCTCCCACGTTGGTACAATCGTAAACTTTTCAGAAATTTTCACAGGATGGTAATACTTTTTCCAGGCAGTCGCCCATTCCTCTTCGTTCACTTCGGAAATGGTGATATGGTTTTTGCCCAAATCAATATCATAAAGAAGCAGATTATTAATTGTTTCTTTAATGCCATCTACCGTTTCTCCAAGAAAGCTGTTGACCGGCAGATACGCTTTAACAATGACACCCTCGTTCGGATAATCATTGGGGTCGAGCTGGTAGATTTCCCCGTATACATTCTCACGTTCTTTAATTAAATCAAGCGGGTCCTCTATCACAACCCCACTCGCACCAGCTTCATGCAAAATATTTGAGATAGGTTCGACCGCTTCATGTGTTGTGTGAATGCTTAATTCGGACCATTTCAAAACTACCAACTCCTCATCCAATAATTAATCGCCTTTAAACGCGCGTTTTACCTTATCAAAGAAACTCATTTCCTGTTCATCAGGCAGGTTTCCGCTGACTTCGGCAAATTCACGGATAATATCTTTTTGTTTATCTGTCAAGTTTGTCGGCGTGACAACGCGGACGACGATATGCTGGTCACCCTGTCCATAGCCTCTGACATTTTGAACGCCTTTGCCTCTTAATCTGAACTTTGTTCCTGTTTGTGTACCGGCAGGAATTTTCAATTTCACTTTCCCGTGAAGCGTCGGAACTTCCACTTCATCTCCAAGAGCGGCTTGAGCAAACGTTAACGGCATTTCACAGTAAATATCATCTCCGTCGCGCTCAAAGAATTCGTGGGCGCGCACGTGGAATACGACAAATAAATCCCCTGCAGGGCCGCCGTTTACGCCTGGTTCACCCTGTCCTGAGAGACGCAGCTGCTGCCCGTCATCTACACCGGCAGGAATTGTGACGTTGATTTTTTTGCGTTTTTTGATTTTTCCTTTGCCGCCGCAATCCGCACATTTGTTTTTAATGATTTTACCCGTACCTTCGCAGTGGTGGCACACTCGTCTGTTGACAACTTTTCCAAACGGCGTGTTTTGCTCCACATTTAGCTGGCCGGAGCCTCCACAGTGCGAGCACGTTTCCGGTTTTGTACCAGGTTTTGCCCCTGAGCCTTTACATGTATCGCACGTTTCCTCACGCGGAATCTCGATTGTCGTTTCTTTTCCGAAAACGGCGTCCTCAAATGACAGAGTCATCGTATATTGCAAATCCGCCCCTTGACGCGGTGCATTTGGATCTCTTCGTCTAGTGCCGCCGCCGAAAATACTTGAGAAAATATCATCGAAACCAAAACCGCCGAAGTCGCCGCCGCCAAAACCGCCGCCGCCGAAGCCTTGGTTAGGATCAGTATGGCCAAATTGGTCGTAATGAGACCGTTTTTGATCATCAGACAGCGTTTCGTATGCTTCTTTGACTTCTTTAAACTTTTCATCTGATCCGGCTTCTTTGTTAATGTCAGGATGATATTTTTTCGACAGCTTTCGATAAGCCTTTTTTATTTCATCCTTTGAAGCGCTCTTACTTACACCCAGCACTTCATAGTAATCACGCTTACTCATCTACTTCACTCTCCCGAATTTCTCACATAAATTAGATTGTATCATTTTGAATTATGATTTTTCAATTCCTTTTATCCCGGGCAAGAAAAAAAGTCAAAGCCAAGAGATGCCTGACTTTGACTTTCTAACCATTGAATCAGATTATGAAATGTGTTCTTTTTGTCAGTCCCAGAAGCGGGACTGACTCTAAAAAGAACTTATTTTTTGTTTTGATCGTCGTTTACTTCTTCGTATTCAGCGTCGACAACGTTGTCATCCGCTTTGCCTTCAGCGTTTTCTCCGCCTTGAGCTTGCTGTGCCTTAGCAGCTTCTTCATAAAGCTTCATAGAAAGCTCTTGAACGATTGTTTGAAGCTCATCTTTTTTCGCTTTGATCTCTTCAAATTCGTTTTTCTCAATTGCTGCTTTTAAAGCGTCTTTGGCATCGTTGGCTTTTTTCACTTGTTCTTCGTCCACTTTGCCTTCTAGATCTTTTAATGTTTTCTCAGTTTGGAAAACAAGCTGATCTGCTTCGTTGCGGACTTCGATTTCTTCTTTTTTCTTCGCATCAGCGTCAGCATTTTCTTCCGCCTCTTTTACCATGCGTTCGATCTCATCATCAGAAAGACCTGAAGAAGATTTGATTGTGATATTTTGTTCTTTTCCTGTGCCTAAGTCTTTTGCTCTTACGTTTACGATACCGTTTTTGTCAATATCGAAGGAAACTTCGATTTGAGGCACGCCGCGCGGTGCTGGCGGGATATCAGTAAGCTGGAAGCGGCCGAGTGTTTTGTTGTCGGCAGACATTGGGCGCTCACCTTGAAGAACATGGATATCAACAGCTGTTTGGTTATCAGCAGCAGTTGAGAACACTTGTGATTTGCTTGTCGGAATTGTTGTGTTGCGGTCGATCAGTTTTGTGAATACGCCGCCCATTGTTTCAATACCGAGAGAAAGCGGTGTAACGTCAAGAAGAACTACGTCTTTTACATCACCAGTGATAACGCCGCCCTGAATTGCAGCACCAAGCGCTACAACTTCATCCGGGTTTACGCCTTTATGTGCTTCTTTTCCAGTTTCTTTTTTGATTGCTTCTTGTACGGCAGGGATACGAGTTGATCCTCCGACAAGGATGACTTTGTCGATTTCGCTTGCAGAAAGTCCTGCATCTTGAAGCGCTTGACGGACAGGGCCCATTGTGCGCTCTACTAAATGAGAAGAAAGCTCTTCGAATTTAGCGCGAGTTAATGTCAGTTCAAGGTGAAGCGGTCCTGCTTCTCCAGCTGTGATAAACGGTAAAGAAATTTGCGTAGAAGATACGCCGGAAAGATCTTTTTTCGCTTTTTCAGCTGCGTCTTTCAAACGCTGTAGCGCCATTTTATCTTTAGACAGATCAATGCCGTTTTCTTTTTTGAATTCAGATACAAGGTGATCGATGATGACTTGGTCAAAATCGTCCCCGCCTAGACGATTGTCGCCGGCAGTTGAACGAACTTCAAATACACCGTCGCCCAGCTCAAGGATGGAAACGTCGAATGTACCGCCGCCAAGGTCGTATACTAGGATTGTTTGATCTTCATCTGTTTTATCAAGTCCGTATGCAAGCGCTGCTGCAGTCGGCTCGTTGATGATACGTTCTACTTCAAGACCTGCGATTTTACCAGCGTCTTTTGTCGCTTGACGCTCAGCATCGTTAAAGTATGCAGGAACTGTGATAACTGCTTTTGATACTGTTTCGCCAAGATAGCTTTCAGCGTATGATTTAAGGTGTTGAAGGATGATAGCAGACACTTCTTGAGGAGTGTAATCTTTTCCTTCAATTTCAACTTTATAATCTGTACCCATATGGCGTTTAACAGACATAATTGTGTTAGGGTTTGTAATAGATTGGCGTTTAGCCACTTCCCCTACTTGGCGTTCGCCGTTTTTGAACGCAACAACAGATGGAGTTGTGCGGTTCCCTTCAGCGTTAGCAATGACTTTAGGCTCGCCGCCTTCAAGCACTGCCACACATGAGTTTGTTGTACCTAAGTCGATTCCGATAACTTTACTCACTTGAATAACCTCCTGCTATGTAATTATTGATTCACTTTTACCATGGAAGGGCGAATGACGCGATCCTTCAGCTTGTAGCCTTTTTGCATTTCCTCAACAACAATGTTGGAGCCATAGTTTTCATCCTCAGCCTGCATAACGGCTTGGTGAAGGTTCGGATCAAATTCCTGTCCTACAGCTTCGATTGCTTCTACACCTTCTTTTTTCAAGGCTTCTACGAGCTGGCGGTGGACCATTTCCATTCCTTGAAGCAAACTTTTCGTCTGTTCATTGTCGGCTTCAACATGAAGCGCTCTTTCAAAGCTGTCAAGAGCCGGCAGCAATTCAGTAACGATGTTTTGAGAACGGTATTTCTGGGACGCTTCCATTTCTAAACGGCTGCGTCGTTTATAGTTTTCAAAGTCTGCTTGAACACGCAAAAGTTTGTTTTCCTTTTCCTCAAGCAAACCTTGCAATTCGTTAATTTGATTTTGAAGAAGTTCGCTTTCGTTTGTTTCTTCCTGCTGTTCTTCAGCGGCAGCTTGTTCTTCGATTACTTCTTGTTCTTCTGTTTCGTTTTGTTCCGCGGTTTGTTTTTCTTCTGACATTGTGTTCACCTCCCTCAAAAGTGTAAGGAGAAGGGCGGGTGATGCCCTTCGATAAAATTTGCCAATTTTCCCTTATTCATCATACAAACTTGTTAATGCTTTTGACAAGTCTGAAGTCACATGCTGAAGCAGACTGACGACCCTTGAATAATTCATGCGGGTTGGTCCAATGATCGCAATTGAGCCTATTTGCTTCTTATCTACTGAATATGAGGCAGTAATCAGGCTGCAGTTTTCCATCTCTTCATAGTCGTTTTCTTTTCCGATCTTAATTGAAATGCCCGTATCTGAAGATTGGACAAGCTTCAACACGTCCTGCTCCTTTTCAATCAGAGAAAGCAACGACCGCACTCTCCCGATATCATGGAACTCCGGCTGGTTCAGCATATTAATTTTCCCGCCGAAAAACAATTTTTCAACGTGACTTGTCGAATGAAATGTTGAACGCAGCGCTTCAAGTATGTTGTCATAGTTCTTAATGTGCTGCCTTAAGTACATGACAACTTCTTTAAAAATGCGTTCATTCAGTTCATCCATCGGAACACCGGTTAAACGGTCGTTCAGTATATTTACCAGCTTTTCAATATCAGACAGATCCATTTTGGTTGGAAAATTAATCGTTTTGTTTTCCACATGCCCCGTATTGGTAACGAGAATGGCTACCGCTTTATCGGGCTGAATCGGTATGATTTGAATCTGTTTAAGATAATTCTCGCTCAGGGTCGGCCCGAGCACGATAGACGTATAATTCGTAAGATCGGACAAAATTTGTGCTGATTTTTGAACTGTCTTTTCCAGCTCGAATATTTTTTCTTTGAAGATCGAGTGGATTTGGTCTAGGTCGGTTTTTGTCAGTTTGACGGGCGACAGCAAATGATCAACATAGTACCGGTACCCTTTTTCCGACGGAACACGTCCTGAGGAAGAGTGGGTTTTCTCAATGAATCCCAGTTCTTCCAAGTCAGCCATCTCGTTTCTTATTGTTGCAGAGCTAAATGTGATTTCATCTTTTTTCGAAAGAGTTCTTGATCCGACGGGCTGCGCCGATTTAATAAAATCGTTGATTATGACCTGAAGGATCAGCAGCTGACGATTGGTTAACATCATCATCACCTCTGTTAGCACTCTCAACAAGCGAGTGCTAAATCTATAACAAAAGTATCAAACCACAAGAAAAATGTCAATTATAACTCACCCAAAAAAGCGCCAAAAACTTCATTACCCAATAATTTTCCCTGATGAGTCAAACAAACGGCAGACTCCGTATTGATAATCAGTCCCTTTTCAGAAAGCTCTTTTAAAATGCCGGGAAAAAGTTTATCAAGAGAACGGCCGTATTTCTCCGCAAACCGTTTTTTGCTGACTCCGGATGTTTTTCTTAACCCTAAAAACATCTCTTCTTCAATTTGTTCTTCCATCGTCACTTCATGTGTATCCCGATAAGGAAAACCTTTTTCAGCTATCAGATCAATGTAATGTTTAACAGGTCCGACGTTTACTGTTCGAATTCCGCCGATATACCCGTGGGCTCCTGCTCCGAAGCCGAAATATTCCTCGTTGCTCCAGTACGTGAGGTTATGCTTAGATTCCATGCCTTGTTTCGCAAAATTGCTGATTTCATATTGGTGAATACCGGCCTTTTCCATCCGGCTCATCACCGTTTCGTACATTTCGGCTTCCTGTTCCTGCGCCGGCAGATGAAGCCGCCCTTTTTGCATCAAATTATAAAATACCGTTTTCGGTTCTACAATGAGAGAGTAAACGGAATAATGCTCTGCGTTCAGGGATAAAGCAGTTTTTAAAGAGTGGTCAAGGTGTTTAAGCGTTTGTCCGGGGAGACCGAACATCAAATCGAGACTGATATTTTCAAAACCAATTTCCCGTGCACGTTCAAAAGAGGCAAATACGTCTTTTTGTTTATGGACCCGTCCGATTTTTTCTAGAAGGTCGTCTTCGAATGTTTGCACACCGAAGCTTAAACGATTAACGCCCGCTTCCTTAAGTATTTTCAGTTTTTCTGCCGATAGGTCGTCCGGGTTCGCTTCAACAGCGAACTCTATTAAGGCGCCTGAAGGCTTCAGCACACGGCTGACCATGTCCATTAATTTTTCGAGCTGGTCTTCAGAGAGGGATGTCGGCGTGCCTCCTCCGATAAAAATCGTATGCAGATCAGGCTGCCCCGTTTTTTCTATCGTATTTATCATTTCCTTCTCGAGTGCGTTTAAATACTCGCCGACAGGCTGGCTTTGAATAAAATATTTATTGAAATCGCAGTAGTGGCAAATATGCTCACAAAATGGAATATGGATATAAGCTGATTTCAATGTATTCACCTTCTTTAAAGAAAGAAGCCGCAGTACAAGACTGCGGCGGCTTCTATTATTTTTTCGGATTGTCGTCCATTTTCAGGACCGCCATAAATGCTTCTTGCGGCACTTCAACTGAGCCGACCTGCTTCATTCGGCGTTTTCCTTCTTTTTGTTTTTCAAGAAGCTTCCGTTTCCGCGAGATGTCTCCGCCGTAACATTTCGCCAATACGTTTTTACGCATCGCTTTAATGGTAGAGCGGGCCACGATTTTCTGGCCGATCGCCGCTTGAATCGGTACTTCAAAGTGCTGGCGCGGAATGAGCTCTTTCAGTTTTTCTACAATTACTTTTCCGCGTTCGTACGCGTAATCGCGATGCACGATAAATGAAAGGGCGTCGATTTTTTCTCCGTTCAACATAATGTCCATCTTGACAAGTTTAGACGGTTTGTAGCCGATCAGTTCGTAATCAAAGGAAGCGTAGCCTTTTGTGCTTGATTTCAGCTGATCAAAAAACTCATAGACGATTTCCGCTAACGGCATGTCATAGACAATGCTGACGCGATTTGCATCTAAATATTGCATGTCGATAAAATTGCCGCGTTTCCCTTGGCAAAGCTCCATCACCGCACCGACATAATCGTTCGGCACCATCATTGTCGCTTTAACATACGGCTCCTCGATCCTTTCGATCTTTTGTGGGTCAGGCATGTTGGACGGGTTGTCGACAACAACCTTTTCCCCGTCTGTCATATACACATCATATATAACACTCGGCGCTGTAGTAATCAGGTCGATTTTAAACTCCCGCTCAATCCGCTCCTGAATGATTTCCATGTGAAGCATACCTAAAAATCCGCAGCGGAAACCGAATCCGAGCGCTTGGGATGTCTCTGCTTCATATTGAAGCGATGAGTCATTCAGCTCAAGCTTTTCAAGAGCTTCCCTTAAATCGTTGTATTTGGCCGTATCGATCGGATATAAGCCGCAGTATACCATCGGGTTCAGCTTGCGATATCCAGGCAACGCTTCGGCAGCTTGATTGGCCGCGCTTGTGATCGTGTCACCGACGCGTGTGTCACCGACATTTTTGATCGCAGCAGTTAAAAAGCCTACATCGCCGACCGTCAGTTCATCTGTCGGAGTTGCTTTCGGCGTGAACACACCGACTTCTGTCACTTCAAACTCTTTGCCGGTTGCCATCATTTTGATTTTTTGCCCCGGCTTTACCGTTCCTTCAACGACTCTGATATAAGCCACGACACCGCGGTAAGCGTCATAAAGCGAGTCAAAAATCAGCGCTTTAAGCGGCGCCTCTGGATCTCCGGTCGGAGCAGGCACCTTTTCCACGATCTGCTCTAAAATCTCCTCAATCCCGATCCCGGCTTTTGCTGAAGCGAGCACGGCTTCCGATGCGTCAAGGCCGATGACGTCCTCCACCTCTTGGCGAACACGTTCCGGCTCTGCGCTTGGCAGATCGATTTTATTAATGACTGGAAGAATTTCAAGGTCATTATCAAGCGCCAGGTAAACGTTCGCAAGCGTCTGCGCTTCAATTCCTTGCGCCGCGTCCACGACAAGTATGGCTCCTTCGCAGGCAGCAAGGCTTCGGGATACTTCATATGTGAAATCGACGTGTCCCGGTGTGTCAATCAGGTGGAAAATATATTCCTCACCGTCTTTTGCTTTGTATTTAAGCTGAACAGAGTTTAATTTAATGGTAATGCCCCGTTCGCGTTCAAGATCCATAGAATCAAGCAATTGTTCTTTCATTTCTCGTTGAGTGATTGCCGACGTTTTTTCTAAAATACGATCCGCTAAGGTCGATTTTCCGTGGTCAATATGGGCGATGATGGAGAAATTCCGAATTCTCGACTGCCTCTCTAAACGCTTTTCTTTATCTGTCACAATCTATCACTCCTACTATTAAACGCAAAATACACTAGCTTAGATTATATCAATAGGATTGTAAAGATTCAATGTAAAACAAGAAAGAGAAAAGTTCCCTCTCATACTGGGGCTGCTTTTCTCTTTCAAGCACTTATTTTCTCATATCCCGTATCCATTCATACATCGATTGAGCTGAGTTGGTCACTGTGTCAGATAGCGTTTTTCCTGCTTTAGAGAAAAGGTTAAACGTTTCCACCTGTTCAAGCTCTTTTTGTTTCTCTTCTAAATCTTTCGAGGTTACTGTTTCCCCTAAAACGGTCGCTTCTTTTTCATTATTTTCTCCGTCTGTGAGCGTAAACGCGCCTTTCAGTGAAGGATCATGATAGCCTTTCATGCTCAGCATGCCGTTATTTGCCTGCTGCATGCCGAACAGGACGCCTATAAACATCATCGTCACAAGAAGCAAGCATTTGCCAAGATATGCAATCAACTCGACCACCTATTTCTTATTGTTTTTTCGTCTCGCCGCTTTCAGCGTTAACTTTTTCTGCATCCCAGTACATTTCGCTGAATACGTCAGCAGTTGCGTTAGCCGCCCGCTGCAGCTCTTCGAGATTGTTATCCACTCCGCCGAATTCAAGCAAAAGCGCTCTGTCGTTTAAGTCTTGGTTGTAAACGCCGTTATCTCCTGGTGAACCTTTAGAAAAGACCCCTGTGCTGAGTCCCGGGTATTTTTTCTCCATCAGCTTGTGAAGCTCGCTTGCAATTTTGTAGTTTTCTTCGAAATTCTTGCTTTTTTTGCCGACCACAAATGCCACCCGGGCATAGCTTTTCCCTTTAATGGTTGCCGTCGTATTTTTCTTGCGCCTGGAGTCTCTATGGATGTCAATGATGTATTGCAGATTTTTGTTTGAAGCAAGGGCTTCTTGTACGACCGGCCTTGATTCATCGTAGGATCTGGCATAATTCAACCCTTTTTTGCTCAGTTTTGCCTGTATATCCGTTTTATTAACTGTGGCTCCGATACCTTGATATTCCAGCGCTTTCCCGAACATGTCTCCCACGAGGGTGACGTTTGCTTTAGAATGACGCGCCATATCGGGATCGGTCTCACCTTTTAATAGCGGGAGATAAGATTCCGTATTATGCGTGTGATAGATAAAGACAACCTTCTTGTCGCCGGTTGTTTGTTTTGGCGGGTCTTTTTGCGTATTGTCTGTTTGCGTCTGCTGTTTTTCAATCTCTGCCAAATTCGCTTCTCTTTCTTCCTGCATCACCTTTGAAGGCGGCGGGGATTCCGACGGCATGTTTGTATAATCGGTGCCTTGTCCCGCTAAAAGGATCTCTGTGTCAAATTGCGCAAACCCAGGCAGCTCACGTCCAAGAAAACTTCGCGGATCCTCGAGATTAATACTTGTCGCCAGCTTTAAAGAAAGACGTGATAGATGAAATGAGCTGTCGGTTTGAGAAAGGTCAGAAGCGAAATAATGGTTTTCCATCCGCAGCAAGTGTGCAAATACGTCACCCGGCAGTTCGTCGGCAATCCCGTAAAAAGAGTCAGACGATGGCCTGAGTTCCGGCCGGAGAGACGTCAGCACACCGGATAAAACAAAAATCACTAATAGGCTTGCGATAAATAGAAAGATCGCCTTTATCGCTTTCCCGCCATTCACCGCAACAACAATTTGTCTGTTTCTGCGTTTATTTCTCATTGAATCCCTCCAGCGCTTGTCTAGTAATTACTCTATGAACAAGCTAGAGGAAGTAGAACCGTTTAGTGATTATAGGAGCCTTTGTTTTCCTGAGACACCTTTTCATGAAGCGCTGTATTTAATCCGTTTGCCAGCACATTTGCCATATCGTCAATAAATGAATCGACTTCCTTCGGCGTGACCATCAAATTATGGCCCAGAGGTGCCAGCACCTCATGAATGAGCTGCCGCTTTTCGTTGTCTTCAAGAGTCCCCACTATGCCGAGAAACGATTGACGCTGTTTTGGGTCGGGAAGGTCCTCTTCAGTAAGCACTTTCTTTTTCCCAAACGTCATCCCCGCCGGAACAAGCGATCTCGACGGACTGTTATCTCTCATTTCTCTGCCAAAATGCTTTAATATGTAGTCAACCGTGTCGCTGGCAATTGTTACCGCGTCAACGACCGTCGGTACACCAATTGCAATGACAGGTACGCCTAGGGTGTCCTTGCTCAAGTCTTTACGTTTATTTCCGACGCCTGATCCCGGGTGTATTCCTGTATCTGATATTTGAATGGTTGTGTTGACCCTTTCTACCGCCCGCGCCGCAAGTGCATCAATGGCAATCACGAAATCGGGTTTCGACTGCTCGATGACCCCTTTAATAATATCGCTTGTTTCGATGCCTGTAATTCCCATGACACCAGGAGCAAATGCGCTGACAGGCCTGTAGCCCTCCTGCACATTTTCAGGCTGGAGTTTAAATAAATGTCTTGTCACTAATAGATTTTCTACAGCCATCGGACCGAGCGCATCAGGTGTCACGTTCCAGTTGCCGAGGCCGACAATTAAACAGCTCGCATCCTTTGAGATCTTAAGGCTTTCCAGAAAGGCTGAGAATTCTTCCGCAAATACAGCAGAAACTTTCTCTTGCATTTCCGAATCATTTTCTCTGATCCCCTGGGCCTCAATCGTTAAATAACGTCCTTCTTTTTTTCCGGAAAGCTCTGCGCCTTCCTTCGTGATATCAACAGTGCGGATTTTTATTCCGCCATGATCGCGTTCTTTTTCAATAAAACCTTTTATCTCTTTTGCAGGCACAGCCTGACGATTAGCCATGGCTTCCTTCGTTTCAACCGCTAAATCCGTACGTATCAAATACTGATTTACATCCAGCTCACTCTTTTTCATACAGGGCCTCCTTCGAATATTCACTATCCATATTGTTTCCATTTATAAAATGAATCATGCTTAAAAGCATTCCTTCAATGAAAAATACTTTACATTTATATTGCAATCTAAAGGTGTGTTTGATAGAATACAATTTGTTCTATTGTGAAGAAGATTTAACCTTAAGACACTGTGCTACAGGTTGTATCTTAGGAGGTGAAACACATGCCAAACATTAAATCAGCGATTAAACGTACAAAAACTAATAACGAACGCCGCGCTCATAACGCGACAATCAAATCTGCTATGCGTACTGCAATCAAACAAGTTGAAGCTTCTGTTGCAAACAACGAAGCTGACAAAGCGAAAACTGCTCTTACTGAAGCAGCTAAACGTATTGATAAAGCAGTGAAAACAGGTCTTGTACACAAAAATGCCGCAGCTCGATACAAATCAAGACTAGCGAAAAAAGTGAACGGACTTTCTGCATAAAACAAAAACGATCCTCATCATTGAGGATCGTTTTTTTCATTTCTTTTTAACAGCTGCAAGAGAAAAAGCTCTAGTAAAAGCTGCTTGTCCTTTTTCCCGGTTTTCATCTCATAGTCCATCACGGCAAGCTGTTCAATAATAGACCGGAGCTCAGCTTCTGAAAAAAGCCTCGCTTGATCCATCGCCAGCTTTACCCGGAATGGATGCACCTTTAAGTTAGAAGCAATCTGTTTTTGGCCGTACCCTTGTTCCGCGAAATATTTCGTCTGCAGGATCAGCCGGAACTGGTTCGATATGAGAGCCATAATTTTAATCGGCTCTTCATTTTGTTTGAGCAAATCATAAAAAATTTGCAGACTCTCAGTCCGTTTTCGGTTGACGATTTTATTAATCAGTTCAAAGATATTTTGTTCCAGACTTCTCGCCACAAGCGTCTTTACATCATCCAGCGTGATTTCTTCACGGTCTCCAATAAACGTGCAGAGTTTCTGAATCTCCTGAAAAAGAGATGACAGATGCCCGTTTACAAGCAAAACCAAATGCTCTGCCGCCTCGGTGCTGATTGTTTTCTGCTCGGTTCTCGCCAGATTGATCGTAAAGTCTGTCGTTTCCTTCGCGTTTAATTCCTTTGCCTCCATCATGAACGCCTGTTTTTTTAGCGCTTTGGTCAGTTTTTTCCGCTCATCCAGTTTTTCATAAGGCGCAAGCAGAACAAAGACCGTGTATGGCGCCGGTGATTGTATATACGATTCAAGCGCGCTGATGTTGTGCTCAACTTTTTCTTTCTTTTTTTCACCCGTTAAAAAATATGGATTTTTCACAATGACAAGGCGCCGCTCCCCCATAAACGGGAACGTTTCAGCGTCGGCAATCGCCTGATCCAGCGGGTCTTCCTCCAAATCAAAAACAGACAGGTTGAAATCTTTCGTCTCTTGATCAATCACCGTCTGTCTGATCCTGCTGACGGTTTCTTGGAGCAGATACGTCTCTTTTCCGTATAAACAATAAACCGGATGGACATCACCTTTTTTCAGGCTTTTCCACACATCAAATACCATTGTTGTACGACTTCCTCTCTTTCATCATCCTCTTCTATCCTAAATTGAGTTTGCAAAATAGTAAAGAGGAAGCCTGACAGCGGCTTCCCCATTTATATTAAACGCCTGTTCGCAAGCCCCCGGGACAGCTTGTAAAAAGGCGATAATTACCAGAACAGAAAACGTTACCTTAGCTTCTAGATTTTTCAAATCGATTCCATTATACTTAAATCAGTCAGGGGGGATGAAATTGAATGATTTTGAAAAAAACGTTCAAAGCAAACGAAATGATGCTGTAGATTCAGCGGTTGGTTTTGTTGTGTCCTTCGGATTTTTCGCCTTATTGTTTGTCATGGCAACGGTTATTCACCTGGTTGGTTCATAACACGACTGCCCGGGCTGCTGATTTCTCGGCAGTCTTTTTTAATTCTCCTTTGTCATATCTGATGTATCATATGGAGGATAGACAGAAAAGGTTCCTGATCCGTTTTTGTACGTGTATTGGATCGTGCCGCTTTGATCAGTGCGCAGCACACGGATGGATCGGCTCTTTAACAATTGAAGAACTTCTTGATGCGGATGATGGTACCTATTGTTTTCTCCCGCTGAGATGATCGCCGTTTTCGGCTGAAGCTGTTTGATGAACTCTTCACCGGTAGAGCCCTTGCTTCCATGATGCCCCACCTTTAACACATCCGCTCTTATATTTGGGAAGACACTAATAATCTCCTGTTCCCCCTCTTTTTCCAGATCACCCGTCAGGAGCCAGCTGATACTGCCTGTTTTCATCCATAGAACGAGAGAAGAATTATTTTTACTTGCCGGATCAGGCGTTTCCGGTGACAGCACATGAAACTGCAAGTCCTTTATTTGCAATACATCACCCCGTTTCACCTCTTCAATTGCCACACCCTCCTGTCTGGCAGTCCGCAGCACTTTCTCATCATGAGGTTCAGAAACAAACCCTTTCGGAATGACGAGACGCTTTACTTTATGATGCTTTAGCAAAACCTCTGCCTCTCCGATATGATCTTGATCTGCGTGCGTCAGTATCAGCGCATCAAGCTGCTTGATGCCCTTTGCCGTTAAAAAAGGGATCAGCACCTTTTCCCCCAGTGAAAAAGGATGCTGTTTTTCCCGCCAAGGCTCTGACGAATAAGACAAAGTGCCTCCTGTATCAATTAAAACACGGCCTTTCTGATAGGGTGCACTGACAAACATACTGTCACCTTGTCCGATATCAATCATATCTACTTCTCCATCGGAACTAACATAAGGGAAAATAAAGAGCAGGGTAAGCGTTGCACAAAAAAGGCCTGCGGATACGGTCAGCCGGAGATATGAGCGTTTCTCGATACTCATAAGCAATATGATGACAGTGAGCGTGAATAAGAGAAGAAGAGCGGGTGCAGGACGTGAGATGATGATTGTGAATATTTCTATATCTGCGATTTTAGTGATCAGTCTGTTGGTCCAGGTCATCATTACATCAAACCAATAGAACAGAAATTGACCGACGGATGCTGAAAAAAATAATAGAATCACTCCTATAACAGCAGCCGGTAAAATACAGAATGTATAAAAAGGCACCAACACCATATTCATCGGAATGCTCATAATAGAAAACTGCTGAAAATGATACAGAAGAATGGGTAGTGAGCCTAGCTGGGCAATAACAGATACCATCGTCAGCTGTCCCAGACCCGTTTTGCTATGCTGAAAAATAGATGATGAGAGAATTAAAGAAAAACTGACCGCAAATGAAAGCTGAAATCCAGCTTCAAAAAGGTAGTAGGGATTAAAAAGCAAGAGGAGGATATACGAAAGACAGATTACCCCTGCAGAATTCACTCGCTGCTGAAAAAGGCTTCCCGCTAAGTAAATGCCCGACATCAGAGCGGCTCGGAGAACAGAAGGCGCTGCGCCTGTCAAAATAACATAGATCGGCAGAAACAAAAGGAGTAGGATTGACGCATTTTCTCTTGTTATACCCAGACGGATCATTGCGTAAAATAGGCCAGCTGTCAAAATTCCGACATGGAGGCCTGAGATGGCTAATAGATGGACAACACCTAGATTTTGGTAAGCGTTAAGCACATCGTCATCCAAATAAGACCTCTCACCTACTGTAAGCGCCTGTACGATTCCTGCTGAATCTGACGGAAGCTTGGTGTTCGTGAATGATACGATGTATTTTCTCAAACTGAGAAGCTTATACCGGACACCTGAAGACTGACTGCAATTTCTAATAGATGTGACAGAGTAGCTCCAATGAATATGCTGCCGGTAAAGATACTGGTGATAATCAAATGTTCCCGGCACTGTTGCTTGTTTGGGCTTCTCCAAAGTACCAGTCAATTCGCATGCCATACCCGGCTCTAGATGTAACAGTTTGTCTTTCTCAGCTAAAGACTGAATCCGATAAGAGGCAGCCCATTTTTCGCCATCAGGCGTCTTGATCAGCAAAGACATCCGATCTCCGTCAATTTTAGGAATACTATGAACGACCGCCTTGAAGTGATAGCTGCCCTGCTTGTACGAAGAAGTATTTTGAAAATCTGTAATCTTAAACAGGGCAAAATTGAGCACAAAAGAGAATAAACATACAAAAATGAGTGGAGCGTGTCTTGTTTTGACTGACACAATAAGAAGAAAGAGGAAGAAGAGAAAGACAGCGGAGAAATAAGAGGCGGCAGCAATTCCAGCCGTTGCTGAAGCTGCCGCCAAAGGCAATAATAGACGCGAATGTCGCATCAATCACACATAACTCGTAAAAAGTTTATTAGCCTGTTCATGTATTTTCTTCAAATCTTCCTCTGCGAGACCGGCATCCGCTAATTTTTCTAAAAGCCCCGCTACAAATGAAAGCTTTTCTCTGTTTTTCAGATCAACGATCATCTCATCAAGTTCAACCTGTTCAACCGTAACGCCAGACTGCTCAAATAGCTCCTGGGCATACGGATGTGTTTTATAATCCTCAGCGTAATATACTGTTTTGATACCGGCTTGAATGATAGACTTACAGCACTGAATACACGGATAGTGCGTAACATATATCTCCGCTCCATCTGTCGGCACTCCAAATTTAGAGCATTGAAGAATCGCATTCATTTCCGCGTGAATCGTTCTCGCGCAATGATCGTCTATCATTAAGCATCCTTCGTCCGCGCAATGTACGCCGCCTGCGATTGATCCGTTATATCCTCCTGCAATCATACGTTTATCTCTGACAATGGTAGCGCCGACAGACAATCTCGGGCAGGTGCTGCGCAGTGCCAGTAAATGGCTTTGCGCCATAAAATATTGATTCCATGAAATTCGTTCCACGTTGTTCCCTCCAAATGTTGTGTTGCCTGTTCTTTAGTTTACCTATCATCATACATGACCGTCAATTCACTTTACTGTAATGGAAGACTTAATTTTTTCAAATGATTTTTCGCCAATTCCCGAAACCTTTGTGATATCTTCAATTGCCTGAAAACGCCCGTTCTCTTCCCGATATGCAATAATCGCTTCGGCTTTTGAAGGCCCTACTCCTGAAATGTTTTGTAAATCCTCTAATGTTGCTGTATTGATATTGACCAAGGCCTCTTTCCCCGTACTGCTTTGTACAGCGCCTCCGGCTGCTTGCTGCGGCTCCTCTTCTCCCTCACTCGGTATATACACCACTGTACCGTCCTGCAAAAGTTCCGCCAAATTCACCTGCGTTTCATCTGCTTTTTCGCCGATGCCGCCTGCTTTCTCAATAGCCTGTGACACTCTGTCCCCTGCATGCATTTCATAAACGCCGGGATGCTTAACAGCACCTTTTATGTCAATTACAATATTTTCTTCCGCTTTGTCTTTTGTCACTTCCTGCTTGACCTCAGCATTATCCTTTTCACTAGATATCACTTGTTTTACAGGCTCTTTGTTATGCCCGATGAAAAAAAAGAGGCAAAGAACCGCAATGAGAACAGCAGCAAAGGCCGCTGACATGATGATCATTTTATGTTGATTCAACCAATTCAACTGGCATGCGCCCCGCTTTCGTCATATTTTGTTTCTTTATCACATATGGTTTAGAGGATAATAGCTCAAAGGAGGGGAAATCATTGAAGATTGGCTTTATCGGCACTGGAAATATGGGTACGATCCTTATAGAATCATTTATTGAATCACAAGCAGCCGATCCCTCAAACATCACAATCACAAACCGCACAATTGAAAAAGCGTTGAAGATAAAAAACCGCTACAACAGCTTAAACGTAACAGAGAGCCTTGAAAATCTTGTTGCAGAAAATGAGATGATTTTCATCTGTGTAAAGCCGCTTGATATATATCCATTATTGTCAAGGGCAGTTCCTTATCTAAGAAAGAATCACATTCTCATTTCAATTACAAGCCCGCTTCAGACTGATCAGCTGGAACAGTATGTGCCATGTCAGGTGGCACGAGTAATCCCGAGTATTACAAACCGGGCGCTTGCTGGCGTTTCTCTCGTCACCTTTGGCAAAAGCTGCGGGGAGGTAGCAAAAACAAAAATAAACGAGCTGATGAAGCACATTTCGAATCCGCTGCAAATTGAAAGTGACATCACAAGAGTAGCGTCAGATATCGTAAGCTGCGGACCCGCTTTTATGAGCTATCTGGTACAGCGGTTTATAGATGCAGCCGTTACGGAAACGTCAGTGTCTAAACAGGACGCTATTCACATGTGTAAAGAGATGCTTGTCGGGCTGGGAAAACTGTTAGAAACCGAATTGTATACTCTTCCTGCATTACAGGAAAAGGTTTGCGTAAAAGGCGGTGTGACAGGAGAAGGCATAAAAGCCCTCGAAAGCGGTGTACAGGATATGTTTCATCGGGTGTTTCAAAATACGCATTTGAAGTATGAAGAGGATATTTCCGCGGTGAAGAAGCAGTTTCATGTGTAAACGAATATGCCATAGTCTTTTGTTGTATGCAAAATGGTAAAAAAGCATTTTAAAAACCATCGTCTTAGTAAACGATGGTTTTTGATTTCTGTGCTTTAAAGAACAGGCGTTCAGAGTGTGGTGACGGGGCTGAATCGGTAAAATCAGCGGTGACCTTATGAAACTGAAAACCGCAGCCTGCCAGCATTTCTTCGTATTCATCCACTCGGAACGTTCTTTGCTCATGTGTCTCGTCGAAGCGGTCGTACGCCTCTCCGTTCCAAACAAAAAACGTCATATCATGAATGGCGGAAAGCTCTTCACTACCGGCAAAGCTTTGCCAAATATAGCTGATATCTTCGTCTTGATCAGCAAACGTGCTGCCAGGAAAAACCTCGGTTATTTTATACGGTGAATGAACATCAAACAGCAATATGCCGTCCGGCTTCAGCACCTGAAATACACTTTTAAAGGTATTCATCACGTCATTTTTCGTTTTTAAATAATTCAAGGAGTCACAGCAGATCGCAACCGCATCAAACTGGCCTTCAAAGCCGGTAATCTCTCTCATATCCTGCTGAAGGAAAAGAATCGGCTGTTTAGCTGGTACTTTTTGCTGGGCGTATGAGAGCATTTCCTCACTGAGATCAATCCCAGTGACTTCAAAGCCTTTTTCGGCAAGCCGGATTGAAATTTCTCCGGTGCCGCATGCCAAATCGAGAATACGGCCTTTTTCCGGCAGAGATGCTTCAATCCACTCTGTCCATTTGTCGTAAGGTGCGTGAGACATTAACTCGTCATACACGCTTGCAAAGCCTTGGTAAATCATTGGTTCATTCCAAGTTCCAGGTCTGCGAGCGGAGCATCTCCCCACAGTTTTTCTAGGTTGTAATAGCTTCTTTCGTCCTTGTGAAACACATGGGCAATCACATCCCCAAGGTCAACTAATACCCATCTTGCCTCATCGAAGCCTTCCATCTTTTTGACTTCAATGCCGTTTTCTTCTGCCTGGTCCTTGATTTCACGCGCAATGGCCTGAACTTGTTTGTCTGAATTACCGTGGCAGATCAGAAAATAATCAGCAACCAGAGAAATTCCTTCCATATCCAGTGCTAAAATATCCTCTGCCCGCTTATCGTCGCAAGCCGCAGCTGCAATCTTTAAAATGGACTTTTGATTCATTCACATATTCCTCCTGTTCATTTGCCAGACACAAGCCAGTTATAAGTTAAACATGTATCTGGGAAAACCTGTTGATTTTTTTTCATTAGAAAAATCATTGTATTTTTGATCGACTGAATCAACGCACGATTCAAATCTGTTTCTGCTAATTCGCGCACCTCATCGACACCGGGAAATTTACGGCCTGGTTCAATATAATCGGCAACGTAAATGACTTTTTCCAAAAGCGTCATGCCCGGACGCCCAGAGGTATGGTATCTGATCGCGTCAAGAACATTTTCGTCATGAATTCCCGCTTCCCTCTGGACTAGGTAAGCGCCGACCGGAGCATGCCACAGCTCCGGGTTGTGATCTAACAGATGCGCGGGCATTTTTTCTCTGGCAATAATTTGTTTCATTTCTTCTTTTGGACGGAATTTGGCGTAATCATGAAAGATAGCCGCCGTTTCCGCTTTTTTGGAGTCGGCGCCAAAGCGCTCCGCAAGTTCAATCGCCGTGTTCATTACGCCAATTGTATGGATATATCGATGCTCGGTCAATTGCTGCTTGACGCAGGCAAGTGCCTCCTCACGATTCATATAAACCATTCTCCTCTACATACTTCTTCACTTTATCAGGGATTAAGTAGTCAGTGGGCTTCTTGCTTTTAAACCGTTCCCTTATCATAGTCGATGATACCTCAAACTCCGGAACGTCTGCAAAGAGAAGCGGATAAGGGGTTTCAACATGAAAACCGGGGCGCTTTACTCCGATAAATTGAATAAGGTTCAGCAGCTCATCCAGCTTATACCATTTCGGCAGGTATTCAATCATGTCAGCACCGATGATAAAGAATAGCTGATCATTCGGATATCGCTTCTTTAGTAGAGAAACGGTATCAAAGGTATATGACGGGCCTTCTCTTTCCATTTCAGCCAGCTGCAGCTTAAAGGATGGATTAGACTGAATAGCAAGCTTCAGCATTTCCACCCGATGAGTGCTGTCTGTATAGTCTTCATCCTGTTTATGGGGAGGAATTTGATTGGGCATAAACCAAATTTCGTCGAGCTCCGCCTGATACAGCACCTCATTCGCCATTAAAAGGTGACCGTTATGCGGAGGATCAAACGTGCCTCCGAAAATTCCGATTTTCTTCATTTCAACCACCTTAAGGAAGCTCGATTTGTTTATTTTCCTTTGATTCCTTATATAAAACAATCGTATTGCCGATCGTCTGAACCAACTCTGCGTGGCTTCCTTTTACAAGAGCTTCCGCAACATCGTTTTTATCGTCTTCACAGTTTTGAAGAACGCTGATTTTAATCAGCTCTCTCGCTTCAAGCGCTTCAGAAATTTGTTTAATCATGTTGTCATTGACTCCGCCCTTTCCTACTTGAAAAATCGGGCTTAAATGGTGCGCTTTTGAACGCAAGAAACGTTTTTGTTTTCCTGTTAGCATTATTTTCCTCCTAATTTCCCTACTACAATAGATCTCATTTTTTCAACATCAGGTTCATGTCCCGTCCACAAGCGGAAAGACAATGCCGCCTGCTCAACAAACATGCCGACTCCATCCAGTGTTTTCAGACCTTTTTGCTTTGCTTCTTTTAATAGTGAAGTCTGAATCGGATTATACACGATATCGCAAACAACCGCACTGCTTGCAGCACGCTGCAGCGAAAGCGGAATATCTTCCACGTTTGGATACATGCCTACAGATGTTGTATGGATAATTACATCATACTGCTCAAGCCGTTCTTCTGCTTCTTTTATGCTTAACACTTCTACATTGCGGAACGAGGGAGCAGATTCTGTGAGCTGTTTGGCTTTTTCTATCGTTCGATTGCAAATATCAAACTTTTCCGGATTGTCGCGGACGATCGTCGTAAAAATCGCTCTCGCTGCCCCGCCCGCGCCGATCATTAAGAAAGACAGCTCGGAGATTGGTTTGTCCAAAATTCTCATTAAAGATTTCACAAAGCCTTCTCCGTCTGTATTATATCCGACAAGTTTGTCTCCTTCTCTTCTGACAGTGTTAACGGCACCAAGCACTTTTGCGCTCTCATCAATATGATCGAGATGATCCATGATGGAAACCTTGTGCGGAACAGTCACATTGATGCCTTGTAGGCCAAGAGCTCTTATTCCTTTTACCGCATCTTCAAGACTATCCTCTTCCACCTTAAATGCATGGTAGTGTCCGTCCAAGCCAAGATCCTTCAAAGCCGCGTTATGGATATCCGGCGACATGGAATGCGCAATCGGATTTCCGATAACCCCGTACAGCTTCTTCATACCCCTCTCCCCTTTTTGTTAAATTAATGAGCGCCGAACAAATACGTGAACGCCTTTTGGCGCATAAGCCGTTATCTTTTTATCCGCGTCATGCACCGTTACCCAGCCTAACCCAGAAAAAACGATATCTGTCTTTTGCTCTTTCATCGTAAACGTATGGGCAACCAGTTCTGGAAACTCATCCATATCATCTTTTTCCGGCGGTGTGAGCAATTCTCCTGCGTGCTTTTCATAAAGCGCGTCAGCATTTTCCAGTTTCGTTCTGTGAATCATTAATTCATTCGGCATATAGCAGACAAAGGCAGCTCTTTCACCTGAAACATAATCAAACCTTGCCAGTCCGCCGAAATACAGCGTTTGCTGATCGTTTAGCTGAAATGTGCGCGGCTTCAGTTCCTTTTTGGGCGAAAGCACTTTTAAATCCTTTTTGTTTACATAGTGCGCCATTTGATGGTGATTGATAATTCCAGGTGTATCATAAAGCGCTGAGCCGTCATCTAACGGAATTTCAATCGCATCAAGAGTTGTGCCCGGGAATTGCGATGTTGTGATGATGTTGTCTTCACCGGACACTTCTTTGATAATCCGGTTAATGAACGTTGATTTCCCTACATTGGTACAGCCGACAACGTAAACATCCTTGCCGTTACGGTAATGTTCAATCGCATCAATGACTTCTCTGATCCCCTGGCCGCGTCCCGCACTGACCAAAAATACGTCAATCGGTTTTAAGCCAAGCTCTTTCGCTTCGCGCTTCATCCACTGGATCAGCCGTTCTCTTTTGAGCGATTTAGGCAGAATATCCGCCTTGTTTCCGACTAATAATATAGGATTTCCTCCGACTAAGCGCTGCAATCCATTAATCCAGCTGCCGTTAAAATCGAATATATCAACAATTTTAACGACGAGAGAATCGGTTTCTCCAATTCCATGAAGGATGTTTAAAAAGTCATCATCCGTTAAGGAAACGTCTTGTATTTCATTGTAGTTTTTCAGTCTGAAGCAGCGCTGGCAAATCACACTTTCTTTAGAAAGCGAAGCCGGCGGCGCGTATCCCAGACCGTTTTTGTCCTCGGTTTGGATTGAAACTCCGCAGCCGATACAAACAACCTTTTCCATTCTTATTCCTCCCACTGAATGTGCCCTTTTCGTTTGAGAGCACTCAGTATTCTGCGTTCGACCTGGCGGTTAAAACGCGTAATAAAGCCGTCTGAGGAAGCGACAGGCACGACCAGGATCGTATGGTAGCCGTTACGGTTCCCGCCGAGTACATCAGTCAGCAGCTGATCTCCGATGACAACACAGTCCTCTTTTTTCAGCTCCATATTGCGCACTGCTCTATTAAAGGCTTTGCCCATCGGTTTTCTTGCTTTATAGATGAATGGTATACCGAGCGGTTCCGAGAAAAGTTTTACTCTTCGCTCATTATTATTAGAGACAATCGTCACTTTAATGCCGTGCTCTTTCATTTCTTCAAACCACTCGATCAATCGCGGCGTCGCGTTTGGTCTGTCCCATTCAACAAGCGTATTGTCCAGATCAGTGATAATTCCTTTTACATTTCGTTCTTTTAATTTTTCAGGTGTAATATGAAAAATATTTTTTACAAACTCGTCAGGTAAAAAAAACTTTTTTAACAAAACCCGCACCCTTCCCTTTTCTTTCTCTTAAAATTAATGTCGAAAAAAATCGAACTTGCGCTTAAAGAAAAACTGAGCAAAAAAATTTCGACAAAAATTGGGTTTCTTCACCAGGTGTGGATAAATTTACACACACTATCCACTCTTATTACATCACTCTTTAGACAAATTATAAACATGATACTCACAAGTTATCCACTTTTTGGTGTGGATAACAGAACGATTGTTCTTATATGCAATTCATGGTAGATTAAAGATAATCTTCAGCTTCAGATGAACGCAACCTATAAATGTATGTCACAAAGTCATGAATGATTCCAACTATGAAGGAGGTGTCTCTCCCATTAATTGGGTTCCTAGCATGAGAAAATTGTCTGATGAACTATTAATAGAATCCTATTTCAAAGCCACCGAAATGAATTTAAACCGCGACTTTATCGAGTTAATCGAAAACGAAATAAAAAGAAGATCGCTCGGACATATTATTTCCGTATCTTCTTAATAGGAATTTGTCTATATTTTCCGGGCGTATTTCCTTTTTTTACTCAGATGACTGATATTATATCACTTCAGTTACGCGCTTTACTACTGTTTTCAGCAAAAAACACCCCTAAAAAGAGGTGTTTTCAGGGCTGGATTTTATGTGAACCAATACACTCCGCCCACAATCAGGAGAACAACAATCAAAACAACGATAAAAGCGTATCCGTATGATCTGCTTGCTCCATATGGCCAGCCGCCGAATGGATACGTGTATAAATACCCGCTGTACATGTGAAGCGCGCCTCCTTAAAAATGTTTCTATAACAGCCTATGTAGGAGAAATAAAACGGCTTAGGCCTTTGTCCGGATCAGCGCTTCAGGACCTGCCCATCTTGTATCCCTTCATAAACAACCCTTGCCCCTTTTGGTGTCATATGATTGCCTGAAGGATCTATCAAGCCGGATTGGATAAGCGCTTCATCAGTAGCTTCTCCACCGTCTGCTTCTATAAAGTGCTTCCAGTTGTCTACGAGAGGCACATTCATATGTTTCGCGACATCTCTTGTAATATCATTGTATGAGTTATGCCACTTTCTCGCCCCGCCTTTTGATTCAAAAGCAGCCGCTTTATACCTGGAATAGTAAAAGAGGTGATGCTTTCCGTTTCCTTCAATAATAGGAATACACGTCATTAAAACAGGCTTGATGCCGTGTTTTCTGCTTTCTTTTATAAAGTAAACCAGATTCTCTCTGAAACGCAGCTTTGACACTCTCGGCTTTCCTTCAGCCAGAATCGCGGCGTCATTAGTGCCAAACATAATAAAAAGATGCTTAGGTTTTTGATCGAGTACATCTGTTTGAAACCGTAAACGGGCATCTTCTGTCGTTTGTCCTCCAATTCCTGCATTGAGGATATCAAGATTCCCGCGTTCAGCCGTTTTTAATATATTGACCCACTGCTGCGCTTTTGGATAGTCACGATAATCCCAATTAGAGCCGCGTGTATTGCTGTCACCAAATGCTACCACGTCTTCGTATCCCCTTCCGCATCCTGCTGTAACGAACAGCACTAGGAAAAGGATGAACATATACTTCATCTTTACACCCCCAAAAGCTTCACCTTTATGTTATACCTCTGCTCTGTTTCATTCAACGCAGAGTTTTTTCGTTATAGCGTTCTCTCTATTGTTAACGTGTCCCTCTCGACTAAAATCATTCTGTTTCCATTAAGGGGTGATATATCTATTTCAGTTCCCGTCTTTTCCTGCGAAAAAACACTTCAGAGAGTTGATTGCAATAACCTGCTTCCGCCAGAGGAAACAGGCTACTGATTACCTCTGCATTTATTTTAATTTCGCTTTAAGCTTGGCCTTTGTTTTCGGTCCGTAGATACCATCAGCTTTTAATCCATTCATCAGCTGAAAACGTTTCACGGCATTTGCTGTTTTCGGTCCATAAATGCCGTCAATACCGTTATTCTTCGCACCTTTATCGGGGTAAAAATGAAGTGCTGCTAAAGCCTTTTGCAGCTGAAGAACTTTTGTGCCTTTTCTATAAGGCGCAGTAAGTTTTATTACTCCTGAAGGCAGAGGATAAGATTTGGGTGATTCTTTAGATGGCGTATCAGAGGAAGAAATTCCGTTTTTGAATGCACTCCATTGATTTAAGAGTTTGCGGGGACATTCTTTTCCGGACCATTTTTTGTGGGGAACAACACGATCCAGCGAAATATTGTGATCCTTCATCAATTTTTTGATCAGCCACTGCGCATTAGTTACTGCTTTGTCAAAATCGCCGTCTGCATTTTCACAGATTTCAATCCCGATTGATTTGCGATTCCCTGTTCCATCGGTGCCGTCGCCAGCATGCCACCCGTTTTCAGTAAGAGGCAGATGCTGATAGATGTCTGAATCGTCTACTGTAAAATGCCAGCTGACAGATGTACTTGGGTTTTTTACATAATCAGCGTGCATTTTTGCATCGGCACCTTTGGCGGTATTTGCTGTATTGTGCACCGTAATGTAGGCAGGTGTCATCGCATAGCCGGGACGGTTATCGTTTGATTTTGGTATAAAATCCTTTTTTATCGCTACCATTTCTATCCCTCCCTACTATTAAAGAATGCAGCAACGAGTGAAATGGACAGCCTATTTTACTAGCTAAAAAAGAATTGTATTTCCCCCCACTCGTATGACAGTTGAACCTCCGAAATGGTACAAGTTATACTAACGTAGATGCCGGAGATTCTGCCTCCTGACATCACCACAAGTGTTGGGAGTGGATAATTGATATGTTAAAAAAGACTTTAGGTATAATCTTGATCATCGCCGTTATTGCAGTCGGGTTTTATCAGAAAGAAGCTTGGCTTGATGCTATAAAAGCAGGCGGCTTGATCTCCGTTTTATGTAGTATGCTTCTGATTGCAGCCGACGTCTTTTTCCCGATTGTGCCGTTTGCAATTATTGCAGCTTTAAATGGCGCTGTGTTCGGAATTGCAAATGGCGTTTGGATTACACTGGCCGGTTCAATGCTCGGTACAATATTGCTATTTTTTCTCGCGAGGTACAGCTTTCGTGATTGGGCTAGGAAAAAAATAAAAGCTTACCCTGCTATAAAAGGATACGAGGCTTCCTTCGATAAAAATGCGTTTACCGCTGTTTTATTGGGAAGACTTATCCCTGTTATTCCTTCTCTTGTCATGAATGTTGTATGCGGACTAAGCAGTGTTCGGTGGCATGTTTTTTTCGTCGCCTCTTTAATAGGAAAAATCCCAAATATTTTAGTTGTTACCATTGCCGGCGCCAATTTCTCCAGCAACAAATTACTATCCTTCAGTATTTACGGGGCCTACGTTCTGATCCTGATGCTGATCATATATAAAAAGTTTCCTCATCTTGTGAAAGTGTCAAAAAAATAAGGGCGGCCCGCTTTGCCCCCTTACTTTTTTTCTGTTGCATGTCCTCCAAATTCATTACGGAGCGCAGCAACGACCTTTCCTGTAAACGTATCGTCTGTTAACGAACGGTATCTCATCAAGAGCGACATCGCGATCACCGGGGTGGCTGTCTGCAAATCTAGTGCCGTTTCCACTGTCCATTTCCCTTCCCCTGAGGAATGCATGACGCCTTTGATCTGTTCCAGCTTCGCGTCTTTAGAAAAAGCTCGCTCAGTCAGCCCCATAAGCCACGACCTTATGACAGATCCATGATTCCATACCCTTGCAACTTTCTCGTAGTCAAACTCAAACGGGCTTTTTTCCAGCACTTCAAATCCTTCGCCAATAGCAGCCATCATTCCGTACTCAATGCCATTATGAATCATTTTCAAAAAGTGCCCGGTGCCCGCTTCTCCGGCATATAAATATCCATTTTCAACAGCAGTATCCCGAAATAGCGGCTCGGCAATTTCCCATGCTTCCGGGTCTCCCCCCACCATAAAACAGGCTCCGTGCCGTGCACCTTCCATTCCGCCCGACGTCCCCGCATCGAGATAATAGATACCCGCTTCTTTCATATGATTATAGCGGCGAATCGATTCTTTATAATGAGAATTTCCGGCTTCGATGATAATATCACCTGTGCTTAATAAAGGTGTCACATCACCCAAAACAGTATCGACCACACCATGGGGCACCATAACCCATAGTATTCGTGGCATGTCTAATGAAGAAATCAACTCTTTTATACTCGTTGTCCCCTCAGCCCCATAAGATATCAGTTCATCAACAGCAGCTTGGTTCACGTCATAACCGATTGCTTGATGATTGCGGTCGATCAATTGCTTTCCTATGTTGATGCCCATTTTCCCTAAGCCGATCAATCCTATTTTCATGTGAGTTCCTCCTGGTTGTCTAAACTCTAAAGCCCTTACTCTTTATGTTCCCTGTGAACTGTATTGTGATACATCCTGTTTTCTCAAACAAAAAAACAAAAGCGGTCCGTGATCAGCCAGAGTGATTTCTTTTCCCGTGTCATATCGTTTCTGTATGATCTTTATCAGAAAGAGGGTGTGATAATCATTTGGCGCCTTCATGTATTACAGCAGAAATCGTGGAAACATCCTTGTTTCCCTCTCTATTTAAGTTAAAATATGGGGAGAGATTCAATTTATTTCTAGCTAAGAAGGTGACAACTTGCAGGATCAAACACAAACAATCATTGGAATTAAGAAAACCGCGAAATGTATATTATACGTTACACTTGCAATCATCGGTCTTCTCATTGGTTATTTCTTTCATCAGCTTGCGAAATGGGCATTATCCCTGCCGTGGATTCCATTAGAAGGCCCTCTTCGGCTTGTTGCCTCTTTTCACGGATCACCGGTGAAGTTTATCACCGCGCTGCTTGGCCTGATTGCCGGTATATGGTTCGCTCATTCAATCATCAAATTGCTATTAACTGTACACATTACAGATGACTCCGTGAAATTAATGAAAGGCAAGCATGTTCAAACGATCAACTCGGAAGACATTGCTCTGGTATTTATTGATCATAAACGGCTTGTCCTCTTAGGAACAGACGGATATGAACTGGCACGTGAAGAAATAGATGAAAAACCTAAAATCATTGAGCAGGCCTTTAAAAAACACCATTACATATGGTCGGCAGAAGGTGACCCGTTTAAAGATAAATTTCGACGATGGGTACCTGAATCACCCGATCTCTCTCCAAGCGCTCATGCTATATTGAAGGCTCGTCAGAAAGCACTGAAAAAAGAGGAAACAGTCGACATTGAAGATTTTCGTCTTGAACTTGCAAAGATCGGGATCGTTGTACGTGAAGAAGGCCCACGCCAGTATTGGCGAGAAGCAGAAACGTACCCTCCTCAGGAAAATCAGCCTAGCGGCAACATAGGATCATAGCAAAAGAGGCTCAGAATTGAGCCTCTTCTTTTATTACTGAACAATAAACAACACTTTGGTGCCATCTGGATAACCGCTCATTTGATTTCCTACCCATGAACCGGCGCCGCGATTATCAGAAGGCGTTACATAGCGGACATCGGCTCCGGCGCCTCCTTCTTCACAAACTGCCATCGGCCATTCATCCCGATCGTAGCCAGGCTTCGTCGGAATTCCTTTTAATGATTCCTCCCGCCTTTTGTCCGCTCCATCACGATCAATTGTACATATATCAGAATGTCCTTCGGCAATCGCATCTCTTATATGATCCCCGGTTTCCGGATAACGAGACAACGGAAAATATAAAACTTTGTCATATAAAGCAGCCCCCTTGACCTGTTGCGGAGCCGTCATATCCTTTCCCAATAAACAAAGAAAAGCTGCTGCCGCCAGAAGAAGCATTGCCATCCATCTTTTCATCCTCATCCCCCCATACAGTTACGTTCATTTAAATGTATGGGGGCAGCGTAAAGATTATTTTAAAAAACAAAACCTAAGCTCTCATTGAGAAATTTCCCGGTACAGACACAGACAGCCTTCCGATCACATACATTGACATATAGGCTTTTGCCTACATAATCATGTGGAGGTGACGATGGTGACAGGTGTTTTCGCAGCGCTCGGTTTTGTAGTTAAAGAGCTTGTCTTTTTAGTATCTTACGTGAAAAACAATGCCTTTCCACAACCGCTCTCAAGCAGCGACGAAAAAAAATACTTAGAGCTCATGGCTAAAGGGGATGAACATGCCAGAAACATGCTGATTGAGCATAATCTTCGCTTGGTCGCCCATATTGTAAAAAAGTTTGAAAATACAGGTGAAGACGCAGAGGACTTAATCTCCATCGGAACAATCGGGCTGATCAAAGGAATTGAAAGCTATTCCGCCGGAAAAGGGACAAAACTGGCGACGTATGCTGCGCGATGTATTGAGAATGAAATCCTCATGCATTTGCGAGCATTGAAAAAAACAAAAAAAGACGTGTCCCTTCATGATCCGATCGGGCAGGATAAAGAAGGGAATGAAATAAGCCTGATCGATGTCCTGAAATCAGAAAATGAAGACGTGATTGATACAATCCAGCTCAATATGGAGCTTGAAAAAGTGAAGCAATACATTGACATTTTAGATGACCGTGAAAAGGAAGTAATTGTCGGACGGTTTGGGCTTGATTTAAAGAAGGAAAAAACGCAGCGTGAAATTGCCAAAGAACTTGGTATTTCGCGCAGCTATGTATCAAGGATTGAGAAACGGGCGCTGATGAAGATGTTTCATGAGTTCTATCGGGCGGAGAAGGAAAAGCGGAAGAAAGCGAAGGGGAAATAATGCAGAAGAAGCCGGATCTAATATGCCGGCTTTCTCTCATTCAATGCTTCTTTTAAAACTTTCGAAACTAATGGAGACAGAATATACGATAGAGGCATGAAAATGCTTCCAGCTAACCACTTGTCTCACTCTCTCAACTCGTCAGCACTGATAAGCTCAATGATCATTTCCGTAAAGACGATCAGGATCGTAGCAGATGACTTGACTTATAAGTCCTTCGCTTGCATCCTCTCTCAAGCGATTCAAAGCCCGACGTTCTAAAAGCTCCCCGGAAAACCCTTCATCGGCATACTTCAGCACATCCTTAGTCCCCGCTTTCTTTATGCATGCCTCGATTTGGCTGTCGATGCTCGATCCCTTGATCGCTTGTTCCTCGGTCGGATACCCTTACATATATTGCTGTCACCCTGGATCTCCTTCCTATAACGTTTTATTAAATAATGATAGTAATTGTTAATGCATTTGTCAGCTTGCGGTCCCTCGATGATTATCACCTTCATAAAATGCATCACCCCTTGGGTAATGCTATGTAGGAGCTGTTTGTCCAAATGAGGAGATTTTCAATGAGTATAAAAAAGCAGTAAAAAAACCGATGGTAAAACCACCGGTTTTTCACTACACTAATTAGGCCCTCACATGGTAAATCTATATCATTGGTTATGAAAACTTAATTTTTATTACCTTCTTTATATTCACTTTGATCATTTCTATCGTTATATGAAATATGGTTAAAAAATGGTGAGCTAAAACGATAAAGATATCAACCTGTTCATTTGGTATCCTCATTCTTTAAGTACCACAATAAAATGGGCTCTGTTTTTAGGTTATTAAACCACTGAATATTTTTATGGTATTGCACGTGTCACTAATGCCAATAACCACTATATCACTTTCCACATTCAAAAGTTTCCATCCAATTTAAAAAAGCTGGCGAGAGATAGTTTATCCCACACTCTTTTTAGTATTGTTAATCCGTCTATGTTTTTTCGCCCATAGTCTACCAATATAACCAGTACCAAATAGTACACCAGCCACAATAAATACAAATCCGATTAATTGTGAAGTTGTAATTGTTTCATTTAAAAAAATAGCGGAAAATACAAGTCCAAAAAATGGAACAAAGTTGTTAAATATGGCTGTTTGACCTGCACCTATCTGCTGAATAGCTGCATTAAAAACAATATATCCAATTCCCGTTGCCACTAACCCTGATACGATAAATAAAAAGTAAGTAAATAAAGATGCAGAAGTCATTTCACTGACCCCTCCAGGTTCGGTTATAAAACTAATAATCAACAATCCAATTGAGCCAGCTAGGTACATGATTGTTGTTACCTGTTTTGAATCAAGTGTTTCTGTTGCCTTTTTTACGAAAATAAAACTAATGGCTTGGACAAACATGGCAATCATTAAAATTAATTCTCCCTGAGATAATTGCATGTTACTGAATGATCCACCCTGAATAAAGAAGACGCCGGTTAATGCTAGAATAAAACCAAGCACTCGTAATTTTGTTAATTGTTCACCTAAAAAGAGAACAGCAAGTATTGCAGTTGTGAGTGGAACTAATGCAAGAATTAAAGAAGCATTCGAAGCATCAATCATTGTTAAGCCTACTGCTATTAGCGAATGGTGTAAGATGACACCGAATAACATTCCAAGTAATGTATAAATCCATTCCTTTTTCGATAAACGACGAAATGATTTCCCCAGAACGATCATGATTAATGCTGTAATCCCAGCCATCATAATTCGAAAAGCTGTCATTGTTTGAGGGGGTAAATCTTCCACCAATACTTTAATTATAACAAGATTAAGTCCCCAAATAGCTGTAACAAAAAACACTAAACCGTAAGTTAGTAATAAGCGTTTTTGATTCACAAGTTACTCCTCCATTTTCCAAGTGTAATGCTATGTTCAACTATAAGTGCCATATTACTTTAACGTTTGTATAACACTCAACACATTTCTATAACACTTAACCTTTGTGTTTTCATCTGTGGAACTACTGTATGAAGACTTACTTAATAATGTTTTATTCTTATGTGTGAATAACTTTCATTCAAGGGTTAAAATAAATATATTAAAATCTGCTATAGGAAATAAGTCTATAACACTAACCAAATGTATAACACTTAGGAGGATTTATGGTGCAAATTGATATTCAAAGAAATAAAGGGGAATCACTATCTAAACAAATATATCAATCTATTGTTGACCGAATCCGTTCAGGACTTTTGGAAGAGGGATCGAAATTGCCTTCTGTACGTAGTCTTTCCAAACAACTGGAAGTAAGTTTGGTTACAGCTGTCAAGGCGTACAAACAATTAGAACAAGATGGATTTGCTACTTCTATCCAAGGAAAAGGTACTTTTGTAAAAGCAAAAATAAGCGAGAAAAAGAAAGTAGAAGCAATGCCTTCATATGATTGGCAATTATCACTTCAAGATTATCTACCAAGATCCCAGTTTTCTCGTTATCATATTGCTCCTCAAAAAGTTCATCTTTCATCGTCCATGATAGATCCTAAACTACTTCCAAACAGATATTTTGAGCATGAGGTACAACAGGTTCTTTCGGAGAATCCAGAGTTATTGTCTATATACGGGAATGTTCAAGGTGATAACCAACTAAGGAGTGAAATGTCTGCCTATTTAAAAAGGTCAGGGGTTACTTCTACACCAGAAAATATCTTAGTTACAAGTGGTCTTCAACAAAGTATAGATCTTGTTGCTCGTACATTTATTGGACCTGGGGATGTGGTAGTAATGGAAGCACCGACATACCCGGGGGCAATTGATATCTTTCGGGGAAGAGGTGCTACCATACTTACGGTGCCTGTTGATAAAGATGGAATGCGAATAGATATACTCCAAAACGTGTGTGAAAAACATAAACCAAAAGTTATCTTTACAATTCCTACATTTCATAATCCAACAGGTGTTGTTATGTCTCTAAAACGACGTAAGCAGTTACTTGATATAGCCGGGAGTATCCATTGTATTATCGTGGAGGATGATCCATGCAGTGAGATTTATTTTGAAAAAAAACCACCTGTAACCCTTACAAGCATGGATCAGTTTGGTAATGTAATTTATTTAAGAGGATTGAGCAAAACGATTGCTCCGAGTTGCAGAATAGGAATATTAACGGCTTCTGGCTCTATTTTCAATCGTTTATTAGCTGCAAAAGCAAATGCTGATTTAGGAAGTCCTTTACTTACACAGAAGGCTATTCTTCCCTTGATTAACTCTAAAAGAATGATAGATCACTCAAAGAAGTTGAGGACGGCTCTAAAAATCCGAAGAGATTTAGTTCTTGATTTACTTACAAGTCTTTCTCCTGAGGGTGTATCTTGGACGATACCAGAAGGAGGATTAAATTTATGGATCAGTTTGCCTTCTTGGATTAATAGTCATCTTCTTTTATCAGAAGCAAAAAAACAACAGATAACATTTTTACCAGGATCAGCATGTTATCCAGCAGGGCAAGAAAATAATCATTTGCGTATTAGTTACTCATATATAAATGAGGAACTATTAACACATGGAATTACAACTTTATGTAATATCTTTCATGCTGCGATTTCATCCCAAAAAACAAGTGAAAATAGGCCGAATTTTTAAAGTAATCATTGATAATATAGACTGATTTTTAGTTTTCATCGTCAACTCCTAAGAATCTTCAAAACAGCTTATATTTCGAAGATTCTTAATCGTATTTAATATAAGTGATCACAAGTCCTCAATAATATTCAAATGTCTGTCGGTTATTGAAATAATCTTCGTTTTGGATCATGGGTATCTTAGCCGCTTTTCTTCAATATATTCCACAACAGCTGATTACCTTGTTAAGGCTAAAATAAAGAGAGCATATATATTAGGAAATTCATGCAGACTTAACAACCTTCCAGGAGCAGCAAGTATTTGGAATGGCTGTTATTACATCAGTTGTTGCTCAAAACACACTTGGTGTGAAAAGTTTTGAGGAGGTATCTCTGAATAATATATCTCAGCAAATAGACTGTGTCATCGGAGATATAAAACCGGATGCTGTAAAAACTGGTATGCTTGCAAGCGTGGAAATTATAGAACTGATAGCTGAAAAATTAAAAGCGGCTAATATCCAATCGTATGTGATGGACCCGGTTATGGTTGCTAAAAGCGGGCACCATCTGCTTCCTAAGGATGCCGTTAATCATTTGAAAAAATTATTAATACCTCAAACAACTGTTATTACACCAAATATTCCAGAAGCGGAAGTAATAATCGGCAAATCAATAAAAACTATACAGCAGATGCGTGATGCTGCTAAAGAAATTGTGGAAGTATATGCGGCAAAGAGTGCTGTCGTAAAATGAGGGCATTTGAACGGAGAAGCTCGCGATATTATGTACTTTGACGAGGCCCTTCGAGGAATTTGTTTCTCCTCGCTTTGATACAAAACATACCCATGGAACAGGCTGTACTTTTTCTGCCGTTATAACTGCAGAGCTAGCAAAGCAGCACAGTATACCGAGAGGACGCAAAAGTTAAGGTAACTAGTGCCGTTAAAAGTTTCAGACAAGGATTTATCACTGCTATATTGAACCCAAAAACAACCATAAAAAATTGGATAATCCGTATCTGAAAAAAGGCGATAGATTTTATTTAGATAATTTGCACAAGGATCATTTAGAAGTTTTCGATAAAAGAGGAAATTTAAGAGTAGTGTTGAATTTGGATGGAACATTGAACGAAGTTAAGACTAAGAATGCCATTGGAAGAAAATTAAAATAGGTGGTTATAATAGATGACAAATATTGATAAAATTTTTAGTGCTTTAAAAGAATTAAATGAAAAATATAATCATACATTAATTTCAAAAGAAGAACTTTTAGAAGAAGAGGAAAATATTAAAGAACTTCCGCAAATACATGAAAGAATGAATAAAGTTTTAGCTAACTTAAGTCAAATTGAAGATAAAGAAAAACTAACTTCTGAATTAGTACAGTTACATTTAGTAATAGGTGATATAGAATGGCAATTTGACCAAATACATGAGATGGTTAGACAGGTAATACAAAATTTTGAGGATTAATATTATAAAAAAGGCCCTCTTTTCAAGAGGGCCTTTTTAATTTCAATGACGGTTCAATTTTCTCTTTAGTCTTAGGTCCATAAATGTCGTCCTAAGTAACCCACACATAGACTAAAATCGTTTGACGCACTCTTGTGTTCTGCGAAACCTTATTTCACTAGCAAAAGTAGACCCTAGTAAAAGAACTCCACCTATAATTTGTAATAGCGTGAATTGCTCTTGTAATATTAGACCAGAAATGAGAATAGCCACAAATGGGTCAACATAACTCAACACAGCTATGCTCTGACCTTTTAATTTTTCCATGCCAGAGAAAAACAACCAGAACCCTATTCCTGTGTTTACAATCCCCAGAAAGATTATAAAAGGAATTGATGATGATGATACACTTAGCATGTTAAGTCCTTCTGTAATAAGGACGTATGGTAGAAGAATTAAAGCTGTGACCAACAGTTGGATAATGGTTACTTCCAGCCGATTCATCTCTTTAATAAACTTATTTAACAACATTAACGCAGCATAAAATGCAGCTGCAATTAACCCCAAAATAATCCCAATTAAATCCTCTCTTCCGGATGCACTAACACCATTTCCGACAATGAACATCATCCCTAATACTGCTACGAAGATACATATTACTTTTTTAAATGAGAGTTTTTCCTTTAAAAAAATAGGTGAAAGTAACATCACAAAAACAGGCGCAAAATAATAACCTAACGTGGCATTCGTTAGAGTTGTATACTCATAGGATTGATAAAGAAATATCCAATTTCCTCCCAAAGCAATGCCCGATAAAAAAAGAAATATCCCACAACTTTTTATTTTTTGCCAGGAGAAGCTTTTTCTCTTATTAATAAACACAAGTGTTAAAAAGAGAAAACCAATTGAGCTACTTAAAAATGCTGTTTCACTCGAAGATAAGTCAATGTATCTCACAATTAAACCAATTGTACCAAAAATAATCATTGATAATATAAACTGTATGCTAGATTTCATTTTCTACTCCTTCGAATCTGCGAAACAGCTTATATTTCGCAGATTCTTAATCTGTTTTAAATATAAGCGTGTTTATGAGCAGAAACGGTGGTGGTGGAGAAGTAGCAAGTCTAACACTCGGATTTGTCATTGAATTTGATAATGGCATAAATAAACCAACCTCCAGTTTTTTTTTGGTTAGATAAGTATATAATAAAAATATTTGGATGTATATTAAGAATTTTTGGATATAAAGGTTGTAGTGGCTAATGGCAAAAGTCACTCAACCAAAATTGTGCTATTTAAAAGGATAAAGAGCTGTTTTATTATTCTTAGAGCTTGTTCAGTTCCTCTTTGATAGAGCTTCAAGTTTGGCTTTAGTCTTAGGTCTATAAATTCCATCAGCAGATAGTCCATGAACTGAAATCGTCTAACTGCATCTGCTGTTTTCGGTCCATATACGCCGTCGATACCGTTATTCTTCGCACCTTTGTCCGGGTAGAAATAAAGAGCAGCAAGTGATTTTTGAATCCCTTACAAACCCTTACGTGGCAAGGGTTTTTGTTGTTTTTCTCATTTATATTTTCATTTATGTTTCTTTTACATTTTCATATATAAAAAGAAGTGCCTGATTACATAAGGAGCGTTTATTGTGAAGAGAACCATTGAATTTTTTTAAGTTTGACAGGGAGCCTACTGGGTGTTGTAGCATCTATTCTAGCTCTAGGTATCGCCTATTTAGATTTATTTTTTCATTTGATCAGATACTTTGATATGACAAGCGACCTTCTTGTTGGAGCATGGGGGTCTTTGATCTTTTCATGTATTGGATTTACTGCTTCAATTTTTGTCTTATTCAAACCAAAGTTGAGCAGTATTCTACTTTTGTCTCAGGGATTGGAGGACTTATATGTGTTGATTGGTTCTACTTAATACCAGCAATACTTATGATCATTCCTGGAATCATGGTGTTCATTAGAAAAGATAAAATAAATTCAAGAAGAGCCTTCTAAGAGACTCTTCTTTTTATAACTTTATGAAGCTTCAATTGACTTCGTTTATATTTGCCTTTTATACCTTAAAGAGATATAACCATCTGTATTCTCCTCATATTGTAACGTGAAACCTTTTGCTTCATAAAAAGGTATCCCTTTTTGATTTCCTTTCTGTACAGAAATCCATTGTTCAGTAGCATGAAATTCTTTTTGCTGTTTGGTTATCGCATCGAGCAATAGACTGCCAATTCCCTCATTCCTCCTGTCGGGACTTAAATATAAAACATATATTTCTCCGGATGTACCACTAATCATTCCACCCGCTCCTGCTCCAATAACTGTGTCATTTTCCAAAGCAACAAAATAACCGCCCCATCCTTTGGTTGAACTCGACACTTCTTTTAATATTCTATCTGGATTATAAAACTCTCTTATAATCGATTCTAAGTAATCTTTTGGATAGATATCTCGATATGTTGCCCAATTGGCATCCGAGCAAACTTTTGAGATCCCTTGCACATGGGTTAAATTCGCCTTGCAAATATGTATCATCATAAGCCCTCCTTACAAGTACTAAATACAATCTCGTTCATAAACATTCCTTTTTCCTTGTGAAGTCAATTCTATTTAGATGCATTTTCCTATGAAAAAAGTCTTAGTTTCCCCTATAATATTTAATAAATCCAATTTTTGGATTGTCGTCTTTAAGGAGGTTTTCATCTTGAGGTATACAAACAGTCATTTAGAGGATGGATTGAAAACTTATACAGGAAGATTGATATGACAGAGCCTGAACAAATTAATTTTGAACGGATTGCCGAGGCTTTAGATATCAGGCTTTAAACCTGTTACAAGCTTCGCGCTTAAACACAGTGGAATTTATAATACATGCTTGGACAGCCGAAAAAGCCGAGTTGAACAATGGTATGATTTCGCTCATGAATTTTGCCATATATATAGACATGAAGGCGATAAAAAAACAATGCCTGCAACTTGGACTGATTATTTAGAGTGGCAGTCCAATTATTTTACATATTACTTTTGCATTCCAACTTTCATGTTGCGTAATATTTATCTTTCGTACATACAATCACATGCAATTGAAAATGGGCTTGGCTTTTTAGTTTGAACATATATTACAGGAAGCTGACCCAACATTTATTTAATCAACCAGTGACGAAAAATCTGTGCACCCCCCTTTTGAATAAGGAAAAACTAGTTACTGATTAGTAACTAGTTTTTATCTTAAAAGATTTAAATGTTTGGTTTCACCATATCTTCTGGCTTAACCATTTCATCAAATTGTTCTTCCGTTAATAGTTCGAGTTGGACCGCAGCCTCTTTTAACGTTAAGCCTTCTTTATGAGCAAACTTAGCAATTTTCGCAGCTTTTTCATATCCGATATAAGGATTCAATGCTGTGACAAGCATCAAAGATCCGGAAAGATTTTCTTTAATGGTTTTCGTATTAGGTTCAATACCAACCGCGCAATGATCATGAAAGGATTTTATTCCATCACCCAGTAACTGCACGGATTGAAGGAAGTTATAGATAATAACTGGCTTAAATACATTTAGTTCAAAGTTGCCCTGACTTGAAGCAAAACCAATAGTTGCGTCATTCCCCATAATTTGAGCCGCAATCATGGTAAGGGCTTCACATTGAGTAGGGTTAACTTTGCCGGGCATAATGGAGCTGCCAGGCTCATTTTCCGGGATTGAAATTTCCCCGATACCACAGCGAGGACCGCTTGCAAGCCATCTAACATCGTTCGCAATTTTCATTAAGTCAGCAGCTAATGCCTTCATAGCACCATGTACATACGTTATTTCATCATGACTGGTTAAGGCATGAAACTTATTCGGTGAACTTTTAAACTGTTGGCCTGTAAACTTCGAGATTTCCTCTGAGACAACTTCTCCAAACTGTGGATGTGCATTAATGCCTGTCCCTACAGCCGTACCCCCGATAGCAAGCTCACGCATTTTTTCAGTTGCTTCCAAAATCATTTCTTTCGAACGATCAATCATATACACCCAACCGCTAATTTCTTGTCCAAGGGTTAAAGGTGTAGCATCTTGAAGATGTGTACGACCTATTTTTACAATGTCATTGAATTTTTTTGCTTTTTCATCTAATGTGTTCCGAAGTTGATCAAGTGCAGGAACTAATTGTTCATAGATAGCTAATACACCTGCAACATGCATCGCTGTTGGGAAAGTGTCATTCGAACTTTGACTGCGGTTGACATCATCATTTGGATGTATGGTTTGTATAGAGCCTTTCTCTTTTAATAAAGCTGTTGCAAGGTTTGCTATCACTTCGTTAACATTCATATTGCTTTGTGTACCGCTTCCCGTCTGCCAAACAACGAGTGGAAAATTGTCATCATATTTGCCTTCAAGAATCTCATCACAAACTGCTGTAATAACCTTTGTTTTTTCACTATCCAAATTACCTAGACGATTATTAGCAATAGCTGTACTGCGCTTCAATATAGCAAAAGCTTTAACAATACAGATAGGCATTTTTTCAGAACCTATCTTGAAGTTCTCTTTACTACGTTGTGTTTGCGCTCCCCAAAACTTATCAGCAGGCACCTTTATTTCTCCAAAAGTATCTTTTTCAATTCGATAGTTCATTAAAATAATCCTCCTTCTGAATACACAATTAGTTTATAATTCATATAAAAATTCATATATTTTTTCGATAAATTGATCATAACACTAATAAATTATGATGTATAATGCATAATAAATATGATTTTAATTCATTTATGTAATGATTTATAAAAAGGTGGATGTTTTAATGGAATGGGAACAATTAGAGTACTTTCAAACTCTTGCTCGTATACAGCATGTAACTAAAGCTGCTGAAACGTTATCAATAACACAGCCAGCACTTTCTCGGTCTATTGTTAGATTAGAAAATTACTTAGGGGTTCCGCTTTTTGATAGACAAGGCCGGTCCATTACATTAAATAAATATGGGGAAAGATTCCTCAAGAGGGTCGATTCCATCATGAAAGAATTTACTGAAGGAAGGGAAGAAATTCAATCCCTTTTACAACCAGATCAAGGTGAAGTGTCTTTAGGCTTTTTACACACACTGGGTACAACCATCGTTCCAAATTTAATTGGAGCATTTAAAGATCAATACCCAAATGTTCATTTCCAACTAAACCAGTCTCACTCTAATCAGCTTTTAGATAAACTAAAATCAGGTGAACTAGATCTCTGCCTGCTTGCTTCTTTTCCAGTCGAATCAAATATAATGTGGAAACCCTTATGGAAGGAGGAGCTCTTTTTATTCTTGCCCAAACATCATGTGTTAGCTACTCGTCAGGAGATTACCTTAAACGACATTGCTCATGAGCCTTTTGTTTTAATGAAAGAAGGTTTTGCTCTTCGAGTAACCATAGATCATATATTTGAACAGGTTAATATTACCCCAAACATCGTATTTGAAGGCGAAGAAGCTGCTACAATCGCAGGTTTTGTTGCAGCAGGTCTGGGCGTTTCAATTCTTCCTGATTTTAAAGGCTTAGACCAAACAAATATCGCAAAGGTTCGCATTAGTTGGCCAAGGTTCGAGCGCACAGTTGGTCTTTCCTGGATTGAAGGGAAGTATCTATCACCTGTCGCTGAAAACTTCAAGCAATATATCATCAATCAGTTTCCTCAAATAGATTCGATATAGTATTAAGTTACTGTTGCTGATGCCAAGTCATGATGCTCCTAGATGGATTTAATAGCTCTAAAAAAACACAAAGAAGATACCAAAATGGCTTTTTGGTATCTCTTTATTAGTTCGAGGCCCTCAATAAAGTGGAAGTATATTGTCAGTTACAGAAGCTTTCAAGCATCTGAAGTTATCCAATACACACTCATTGCATTATTTTATATCTATTTTGGGCACAAAATGGGCACGATTTTTTCCTTCCTTTAGTCCCTAACTTGATCTCCAACTATTATGAAACCAACATTTGAAGCTCTGTCTGTATCTACAAAGTGAGTAAATATTTAAGATGCTATTTAATCCATACTGCCAATGAAAAGTTCAGTCATTGCAGTTTATTTACTTATTTGTTTTCACCCACCATTAAGATTTAGCCAGACGTTCAAGCAGCATCATCCCGTAGGTAATGCTATGTAATAACTGATTATCCTAATGAGGAGATTTTCCGGGAGTATGAAAAAACCGATAGTTTAAAAACCATGAATTTTATATAACCAGTAGGCCCTCAACATAGTAAATCCATATCATTAGTTATGAAAGCTTGTTTTCATTACACTCTTTATGCTCATTTGCCATTAATTCTATACGTTTATATCAATTATGGTTAAAAAATGGTGAGCAAAAAACACCCTCTAGTGTTTGAACTCGCCAAATAGTCCTAGTTATAAGTAAATGTTTCAACTATTGAAAAGTGAATTACACTAAATATTCCGAAGACCCTAATATTTAATTAAAGTCTTGCATTAACGTATCAACCACTTCTTTTGCAGTTCTGATTTCTTTAATTGGCGTAATTCCAGTACCTATAGAAATATAGCCATCGTCTGTATTGCCTTCTAGCATGCCGATACGCATTCCAATTGATCCACGCATCATTTTTGCTATTTCTTCACGACTAACACCTTGTTTATCCATTTCTACTAGTTTATTCGTAAATTTAGTAGGTAAAGAACGATAGTATGCTGGTAAAGTACGGAACATTAGTAAATCTTCTGCTGTAGCATCTACAATCATTTGTTTCACGTTTTCTGCTGCTGGATTTTCTTTTGTTGGAATAAAGACACTACCAGCAAACACACCTTCAGCGCCTAAAGCAAATGCAGCACGCACTCCTCTAACATCTCCAATACCACCAGCTGCCATTACAGGGGTATTTATAGCATCTACAATCATTGGAACAATCGAAAATGTTCCAATAACTCGTTCAGGAACCGTACCACCTTCATCAAATCCAGTCGCTACATAAACATCTATTCCAAACTCTTCTGCAGCTTTTGCATTTTCAATAGTAGGAGTAAGTGGTCTATAAACAATTTTAATATCGTTTTCTTTTAATGGTTTAAAGATTCTTTCATCCAGTATATCGTTCACAAGAACCACAGGAACTTTCTCGTCAATAATCGTTTCTAAAATTGGCCATGTGTAAGCTAAATCACGATTTACGATTACAGGTACTCCAAATGGCTTATTCGTTAATGATTTTGTTTTTTGTATTTCAGTTCTCATTCTTTCCGCACTTATTTCGGGTGAACGAGTTATCTCAACCTGACCGGCATTTGGACCTAGAAATCCTAATCCACCAGCATTGCTTACCGCCGCAACAAATTCGGCATTAGTAACCCAAGACATCGGGCCCTGTATAATCGGCTTTTCTATATTTAATATTTTGCATATTCTATTATTCATTATGGAATCCTCCTGCTCAGATTATTTTCAACCTTCATTTGGTTTAAAGAAATACTTAGTCTGCTAAATAATTTCAGTTTGGCTTACTTATTAGTACAATATTTTGGGTAGAGTATCTTCCAGGTTACTGAATATTTGTTTAGGGTGCTAAATATATATTTGAGAGAAAACTTAGGATAAGTTTTTCTCCATACGCTTTATTAAATCCCTTAATATTAAGCGTTCTTCGGCTGAAATTGACTGTAGTAATTTTTCTTGATGTTCATTCCATTTCATTCTAACAGGTTCTTCTAAATCTTTGCCTTTGTCCGTTAGATAAATTCGCATAACCCTTGCATCTTCTTTATCACGTTTACGGTATATGAAACCATTCTGCTCTAGCGATTTAACCATATTTGTTACTGTAGGCGGTTCGCATTTTAAATGTTCACATAGCTGCATTTGTGTTATTCCATCACCCAACCACAAACGCGAGAGTAAATTATCTTGGCCGACATAAAGATTGAGTTCTCTAAGGCTTTCACTATAATTCCGACGCATTTGGGAAGAAACCTTATCCAAGGACATACGAATATCACAGTCCACACTAACCTTCAAAGATGAACCTCCTCTGCCGAAAAATATTTAGCGGGCTAAATATATCATGGTTGTGTTTTAGTTGTCAACGTTTCTACATTGATTGCTCTTCTTCAGCTGACCTGCTCCGTTTGTGACATAAAACGGTATATCTTTCTTTTAGAATTAAAACAATGCAATTGTTGAACAAAAAATATAAGGAGTGAAACATATTATTCATGTATAACATGTTTCACTCCTTATTTTATATGACTTTTTACAATTTAGGTCTTGATAAACAAAGAGACGAATAATGATAAGGCAAAAATTAAAAGATTTCAATATGGTTTTGTACCTTCATTAAACCGAGTCCCTCAACATAGTAATTCATTACATTCCTTATATTCATTTGCCCTTATTTCCATACGTTTATATGAATTAGGGTTAAAAAGTGGTGAGCACAAACAATAAACGTCCGTACTACCCTTTTATGACAGCGGCAGGAATTTTCTACTTGCCGTCGAAAGTAATTGTCGAAAAGTAATCTAGGAGGATAGGGGGGTTCTTAAGGGACTCAAATGTTCTGATGATGGAAACCAATTTAATGGAGCAACTCCACATGTTAAAAAGATTACAAAAAAGTTTTTTCCTTTTCCGATTTCATTAAGTCGTATTTCTTGTATTCGTAGAAAGACAAATAAAAATGGAAAGGTTGTTGAAATCATGGGAGCACAATTAAACTCTTATCTAATGTCAGAGGACGCAAGAAGCCAGGCGGATTTTTACTTAGAATCACTCGGTGGAGAAATTGTATCACTTAAATCATTCGGTGAGGTACCAGGAACTCCAGAAGATATGAAGGAGAAAGTTATGCATCTGTCTTTGATGATAGCTGGAAACAATATCTTAATGCTTTCTGATTCCTTTGAACAAGTGGTCGGTAATCGTAGCATCAGTCTTGCTTTAACCTATGATAATGAGAGCGAAGCAAGAGAGGCATACACCAAGCTTGGTGAGGGAGGAGAAAACAAATATCCCTTTGCTTTGCAGCCATGGGGCGCACACTATGGAGAAGTGATAGATAAATTTGGTGTTACATGGATGATTACTAAACCGTAAACTATGCAAAATGAATCAGGATTTTATTGAAGCGTTAAAAGAACCATGGCAAAGAAACTCTCTACAAATTTATGTAAGACGTCCATAAGGATATAACGGATTTTTCGAATAACATAAAATATGCTGCTGTCATCACGACATCGACAAATGCTGTTCGCTTTACAACTGGAACTTCCTGAAGACATATTCGATGGTCTATCGGAAAGAAAAACACTGAAGCTCCGTGAAGGGGATTCGTTTAATTCCGGGCAGCTAGTGTTATTGGTCAGCCATGCCTCAAAATTACTTTAAATGTATTTCATTGAGTTAGAAAGATAAGATATTCAACAATCGGGCGTTATTCTTTTATAAGATGGCGTCTTTTTGCATGATTGGGATCCTGAAACCACTTAATTCCCATCTGAGAGATTTCCTGGAGAACCAAAAAGTTATTGCGTGCCCTATTGCCTTTTTCTCTCCCCAAAAGTAAGGTTATGCCTCAAGGATTTAAAGGGGGGACTAATTATATCGCATTTGATTCCATTGTTTCTGTTAATATCAAATAAAAAAACCTCCATTTATGAAGGAGGTTTAGGGTAGTATTATCAAGTTTGAAAACGATCAGAGGCAATATGAAATGTGTTTTGAGTTTGATTTTCTGTTAAAGATCCGAAACCACACACTAAAACAAGTGACAAACCCAGGATTAGGCATACCTTCTTTTTAAAAATCATACAGGCATTCTCCCCTTTGAATTTGTGTTTGAGTCTCAAGCATTTTCTGATGATATACATAGGATGTTTCAAATTCTTTTGAGTTTGCGTAAGCAGCTGCGGTCTCACAGGCAATGTCTTCAATATATGAATAGTTCTTATTCCTTTCTAAGTATTCTATGGTTTTATTAACACCTTGTTGATCCACTGCATCGACATAAAGAGCATTTAAATATCCCTGTAATTTTGCGAAAAGCTCATCACCTTGATAAAGAGCTGCTGACAAACCTTTCTTACTTACTTGGATAGCCTCATTCATTTTTCCTTGTTTAAAAAGGATTTTTGCATAAGAAAATAAAGAATGTGGCAAGTTTGTGAGTTTTTCTTTTTCTGTAATCTCCACTGATTGCTTTATGTATACTTCCGCCTGCTCGTAATCACCACTGTCAGCAAAATTAGTGCCTAAATTATATAGTGCAGAACTAATCAACCTTTTGTTATTCAATTCCCTAGATAACGCTAATGCCTTTTCAAGATGCGGCTGACTTTTTTCGTAATGTTTAAAATCAGTATAATTCCCTGAGATAACAAACATACATTGAACTTTTCGCACCTTATAAAGTTCATATTGATTATAAATATCCAATGCTTGTTTAACGTGATGCATAGACACATGACTTTGCTTCATACCATAATATGCTTCAGCTAACTTAAAATGAAACTCTGCCCTTTCGATCTCATCAGGGACATGTATAAGCTGCTTTTCAGCTTCTCTATAATAGTAGATAGCTTTCATGTATTGCTTCTTATCAAACTCGTACATCCCTCTGAAAAACAGAGAATAATACGACAACAGGCCAGATATGCCTTTATTTGAAGTCTCAATTTTTTCAAGAAGTTCGTCAATAGTTGGTCTTATACGTGTTGTTACGGGTTCCAAATAATCTAACATGAGCTGATGACGGAATTTCATTAGGGAGAAGTAAATGAGTAAATACTCATCTTCCTCCATCCGTTGGATTTCTTGCTCCACCTCTGCCTTTAAAATCTCTGCATCCGGGACACTAAATTGACGTATCATTTTATACCATTCATTGATCTTTACGCCAACTTCTGACGATGATAAAACCGGATTCACAGGACCCCTCCTTTTATGTCTTTTTATGTAATATTCTAACATTTCCAAAAAGTGTTTAGACCGCAAAAAAACCGCAAACTTTTTATTCGGTATCTTTGATATGGTCAATCAAGATAATTTTAAGTCCGCTTCTTCTTTTTTCCATGGTAATATTTTGTTATACAATTAAATGAGAGGGTATGATTATGAAAGTCTTTGAAGCTAAAACCCTTATGTCTGAAGCTACAGACCGCGCCAAAGAATATAAAGATTTAAGGATGCAAATGGTCAACTTGAGAAAAGCTTTACAAAGCGTCGCTGAACTGGATGACAGCGAATTCTCTGGTAAAGGCGCTAATAATATTAAAGCATTCTATCACGATCATGTTGGTGTCACTGATCAATGGATCGACTACATTGACATGAAAATCGCATTCTTTAACAGCATTGCTGGCGCTGTCGAGGACAAAGGTCTCTCTGATGCTTATATTGATGAATCTTTTCTAGAACATGAGCTGGCTAACGCTCATAAAAAATCAAAGTCGATTATGTCTGAACAGAAAAAAGCCATGAAAGATATCCTAAACGACATTGACGACATCCTCCCGCTCGACCTGTTTTCAACAGAAACCTTCAAGAATGAGCTTGCGGATGCCAATGACAAACGCAAGAAAACAATTGAAAAACTAGGTGACCTTGACGAAGATTTACTGACAGAATATGGTCTCTCAGAACCAAATGAACAATTCATCAAGTCAGATTTCCAAAAGCTCCAAGAAGCAACGGGCAAAGGCAAAAACGCTACACCCATTCACTACAACGCTAAGGCATATCGTGAGAGTGATATACATAAGAAAAAAGGTGATATTGAGAAACAGACTGAATCCTATTTGACGATTAAGAAGAAGGAAGAAAAAGAACGAGAGATTGAAAAACTAAAAGAAAGACTAAAGAATTACGATTATGCAGATGCTGATGAATTCTATTCAATGGCCAAAACAATTGGGTATGAAAATCTAACAGCAGAACAACAAAGATATTTCACACAGATTGAAAACACACGTGAGCTAATGGCTGGAGCCAAAGGGACTGTTACAGCACTTTATGATATGACAGCTGAAACATTAGACTATATGGCACACAATCATCCTGTCGACATGCTTATTAATTCTGCAGTTGCGGTTTATTATTATGATTCCACGTTTAACTCTATTAAAGATGCGATTATAACCTCCTATGTAAGAGACGTAAAGAACGGAGACACAGAATCAAAGGCTCATTGGTTTACGTATGCAGCAGTAAACATCTTTGCTTTAAAAGGTGCTGGTTCAGTTGCTAAAATAGGAGTGAAAACAGCTGGAAAAGCTGTAGTAAAAAAAGTGTCTAAAAAACTGGATGAAACTCCTGATCCACTAACAGCAATTAAACCGTTTGTTATGCGAGAAGATGTTGTTGTAGCAGGTGGCATGCCATATAATGTCATCAACGATGTGAGCGCTAAAGACAGGCTGCTTCAGCTTGCTAAAAAGTTAGATGAAAGCAGAAAGCCGTTTACTGGTAAGGAAATAAATCTTCCTTGGTTAAATAAAGAAAAGTATAGTGCGGTTGAAATAGACGGCAAAGTAAAAGTTAAAGGACAACCTAGAGATGTTAGCCGTAGAGTATACACAATGAAAGACATTGATATTAACAGAGTAGACCCAGATACAGGGAAAACGAATCTTCAGATAATGAAAAAAGGAGATGCTCCTTACGCTAATGATGGAACCAAAGTTAATTTGCATCACCTTATCCAAGAAGAGAGTGGTACAATGCTTGAAATACCCGAAAGCTGGCACAACAAATATAGTAAAGTGCTGCATGGCTTGAAGGGAAATGGACAGAGCTTTAGAAATGATCCAATACTTGAAAAACAGTACAATAATTTTAGAAAGAGATATTGGAAATGGAGAGCTAAACAATTCGAGAATCAAGAGTAAGAGGTGACTTTAATGAACTATTCACAAGTTGAGCAATTTATTAGAGAGAATGCAGAAGATGACGATTTTACGGGTGGAATTAGCAATGATAAAATTAATGCTATAGAGGAAAAACTAAACGTTAAATTACCCAACAGTTATAAATGGTTTCTTGAGAAATATGGATCTGGTGGAGTTTATGGAGTGAATATACTAGGTCATGGTAAAGCTACTGCAAGAGTGGTTACAGTGACTGAAGAATACAGGAAGTACTATGATTTAATTGATGGAATTGTGGTTATCGAATATATAGATGAATTTTCTTATTGTCTTGATACAAACAGAATGGATGATGATGGAGAATGTCCGGTTATCCTTTGGGACAATCAAGAGGGTTACGGTCGAACTGTGGCCCGTAACTTTTTAGAGTTTTTAATGGAGGATCTTGAGGAATCTAAAGAAAACTGGGAAGAAGATGAAGACTGGGACGATTAAGTCAGAAGGATTGCAATATAGAGCCCTCATTATATGAGAGGCTCTTTTTCACTTCAATAAATGCTTCTAGTTTCGCTTTCGTATCAATTTCAGAACAATCTTGAGTGCCACATGATAGCTTCTGGATGATCCATAACCACCTACTAAGAATTGAAATTTTTGATTCCAGACAAAGAGAAATTCTTTAAAATGAGGATTTACTTGTTAAATCACTGTCATCACCTTTGTTCACAATGGTGATTTCAAAAGGTTTATCTTCTTCTGTAAGTTCTTCAATCTCTAATTTTTTCTTGTTAATATTTAAGCGCATATGCTCCAATTCTTTCTTCTTTTTTGAGATTGTGGAAGATCGTTATTGAACTAAAGCCCCCGATAGTTGGATAAGAAAAAGCAAAAGAACTTGCTATTCCTCAAATACATCCACCAAATTTTCAATGTTAGTTTGTTTTTCATACATACTCATAATAAAAGTAAAACCTTATTAAAACTTTACAAGACAAACTGAATTGGCTATAGTCTAATTAGACTAAAATATTGATGTAAAGAAGTGAAAAATGAGATGATAAAGTCTTTTTTAATGTTGGGGCAGTCAAATATGGCGGGCCGTGGATTTTTGAATGAAGTAGACCCTATCTATAATGAAAAAATAAAAGTGCTGCGCAATGGACAGTGGCAGATGATGACAGAGCCGATTAATTACGACCGTCCGGTTTCCGGCGTTGGCTTGGCGGCATCTTTTGCAGATGCATGGTCGAAAGCTCATCCCGATGAAGAAATTGGCTTGATCCCTTGTGCGGAAGGTGGCAGTTCATTGAATGACTGGCATCCGGAAGGCGTCCTTTTTCAGCATGCTTTGTCCGAAGCCCGCTTCGCCCTGCGGTCCAGTCAAATTTGTGGAATCCTTTGGCACCAAGGTGAGAGTGACAGTTATCGTTCGCTACATGAAACGTATTACGAGAAATTAACTCTTATCATCGAGACGCTAAGAAACGAGTTGAAACTTGATGAGGTACCGTTGATTATTGGAGGGCTTGGTGACTTTCTTGGGAAGACCGGCTTTGGGCAGCACGCGACTGAGTTTCGACAGGTTAATGAACAATTGCTGCGTTTTGCTAATGAACAACAGAATTGTTATTTTGTTACTGCAGCAGGTTTGACTGCGAATCCTGATGGCATTCATTTAGACGCAGTTTCACAACGCAAATTCGGTTACCGCTATTTCGAGGCTTTTTCGAAAAAGTACCATATCCTGAAACCCATTTCGGGAGAGGAGCAATCACTGAAAGTGAATGGTGACTATTCTAAAACAGAACAGATTTACCTTCATAGTATGGATTTGGCTTCGGGTAAAATCACGTTCGCGGAATTTGAGGCGCGGATGGCGGAGGTGATGAAACCATAATTCCCTTACTTATCCTTGGCTTGCTTATCCAAAATCCCGGAGCTCACGGCTATGAACTTCTGGCCTTAATGGAAAAACGTCATTACAAATACATTGTTAACTTCACGAAAGGTTCATTTTATTACAATCTGCAGCAACTTGAAGAAAAGTGTTTTATTGAACAGATTCAGGAGAAACCCTCAACCAGTGGGCGTGAAATCCGTAACTTTAAAGTCACAGAATCGGGAAGGGCAGAATTCGAGAAATTAATGATCAAATTCGGCACCAAATCGGAATATGTGAACCTGCAATTTTATGGGGCGTTACTCTTTGCCGATGAATTCGACAAAAATAAATTACTGGATCTGATCCAATCACAAATCGACCAGACTAAAACTCGAATCGAGCTCCTTGATGAATACCTGTCCATCACTCAAGAAATTCCCGGCACAATCAATTACTTTCGCCGTATGAACGAAAATTCCCGTTCACATCACTTGGTTAATTTAGAGTGGTTCGAAAAATTGAAAGCAGAAATAGAGTGAACGATTGCATAATAAAAAAATGCAATGTTAAATGTAGTTACCTAAATATAAAACCTGTGTCGTAGATATCTAGTAACATCATTGATACAGGTTTTATACTCCTTCTTTAATTAAACCAGTAATAGGATTGTCAACACTTGCCCCCAACAAGAGCAAGTGAATCTGCTGCGTGTTCTTCTTTTCAATCCTTCGTATTAATAACCACGATTTACACCGTTATCTTTCTCATTTATGTTTCTTATATATTCTAATATATAAAAATGAAGTTGCTGATTACATAAGGAGCGTTTATTGTGAAGAGAACCATTGAGTTTTTTTAAGTTTGATAGGGAGCCTTTTGGGTGGTGTAGCATCTATTCTAGCTTTAGGTATCGCCTACCTTGATTTATTTTTTCATTTGATCAGATACTTTGAAATGACAAGCGACCTCCTTGTTGGGGCATGGGTATCTTTGATCTTTTCATGCGTTGGGTTTACCGCTTCAATTGTTGTCTTATTCAAACCAAAGTTGAGCAGTGTTTTACTTTTTATCTCAGGAGTTGGAGGACTTATATGTATTGATTGGTTTTACTTAATACCAGCTATACTTATGATCATCCCTGGAATCATGGTATTTGTAAGGAAAGGAAAAATGAAGACTGAAACAATTTAGAGAAGAGTATTATGATAGACTCTTCTTTTTTCATTAGTTTAATTTCTTCTTTGTACACAAGAAAACCTCCCGCTAAGGAGGCGGGTTTATGCATTCATTTTAATGAGTTATAAATACTTTCCGTATACTTCGTGATAACTTTTTCATAATCTGGATACTTATATCTAAGACTTTTTGATACAACTTTTGAATATTTGCTAAATAATTCATAGCAAGTAAATAACGACTTCCACATTTCTTGATACCCATTCATAGAATATGTAGACATTAGCTCTTCCCATTCTTTATTTGAAAGGTAACGGTTAATAAATTTATAGTTCTTCCCCATACTAAATGTATACCCTTGCTGGGATGCAATATGCCATGCCATCATTCTCAATAAATTAGGACGTACAATCTCATTTAAATGGTCAATTGCAAAAAGTATTTCTTTTCTTGCTAATCCTTTTACTACGTATGTCGAAACCATCCAGAACTCATTACAGCAATCATCAAATTCCCTTGCAGAAGGCTCTTTAATCCAATATTGACGATCATTTGGGATTACTTTATTTTTGATGAAATTATCCTTATCAAGCAAGACCTCAACCAAACCATCGTTCTTAGCAAAATAATCTTCTACTTCACTGATTGGAATAAGGGTTAGATCTAATTTGTTACCATCCTCAAAAAGAATGATGTATGAAAACCAGTTACCTAATTCGGGAGGAAAAAGTTCCATATCTTCGGGTTTTTGCATCATAATCCGAGTACCAAAGAATTCAAGCCACCGATCATTTTCTTTAAAAGATTCCATATCAGTTACAAAATAAGAAATGTCATAGTCTTGGAAGTTGTCGGGGAGAATATTTCTGTTTGTACGTGATCCTTCCAAAGTTACCAATCGGATTCTTTCATCATTCAAAGCAAAGTCTAAAAAAATGTCCATCATTACCTGTTCACTCCGCATTGCATGTATTCCTCCGTTTCAACTTTTTCTTTTTGCAGCCTAAATACCTCTAACTCTAAAACCGAATATGGCTCTAATTATGAAACAAACACTTTTCATTATCGATTATTGTCATTAATTACTTAGCAGCTCTTCAAGAAACTCTTAGATGCATTTTCCCGTGAAAAAAGTCTTAGTTTTCCCTATAATATTTCACGAATCCAATTTTTAGATTGTCGTCTTTAAGGAGGTTTTTCATCTTGAGGTATACAAACAATCATTTAGAGGTTTGGATTGAAAACTTATACAGGAAGATTGATATGACAGAGCCTGAACGAATTAATTTTGAACGGATTTCCGAGTCTTTAGATATCAGGCTCTCATTTAAACCTGTTACAAGCTTCGCGCTAAAATACAGTGGAATTTATAATATATGCTTGGACAGCCGAAAAAGCCGAGTTGAACAATGGTATGATTTCGCGCAAGTTTTCCATATATAGACATGAAGGCGATAAAAAACAATGCCAGCAACTCTTTTCAAGTTCACAAAATCAAAAAAGAAAGTCTACTCTATTATTATTTTAAACTCATCCTCTAATTCCTCTTGAGCCTCGTGTAAAACTTCTAATGTATCATCAGCGTATGAACCTAAAAACTTTTTACTAAACTCAAAATGTCTCCAAACTAAAGTTTGCGGCAACTCTATCCACCCTGTAAGGCAATCCCATAAAGCATCTAAATTTTCCCCATAGTAGTCTGGGAAGTCTAATTTATCTTTTAATGCATTATGTAACCCTTCTTTATTTTCAAAATCTTTTCCATCTACAATTATTTTTTTCATTAAAAACTATGTCCTCCATTATTATATTTTTAACTAACGTTTTAGAATGATCTGTTGTTTTATATATTAATCCATCATTCGAATAGAGTAATCTGACATTCCCTCTGTAACCTGTGATATAGTTTATATCAGCTTCACGCCACACTGTATTTTTAGCTTCAGGAAGACGTTTTTCTCTGTTTTTGTAAATATCTCCCCCGATACTTTTCCCCGGTGCTACTTTTAATAAATTTACCTTTTTTGCTTTCCTAATTTTCTTGCTTCTCCTTTATTTATGTAATTTTCCGGCACCGGCCATTGATCGCCATCTCATCCATACTGAGCAACACCCCATTTCACATTAGAGTTGCTGAACCATAGAGCCAACTGTTGAACCTCTTTCACCATCCAGTGATAGCTGTTGATTAGATTTTCCGTTATCCTTAAAGAACTAATACATATAAGCAGGAGCTAGCCATGATTGAAAAATACACAACTGAAGTTTCTTTAGACTTTTTTAATGGTGATGAAACAGATTTAAAGGATACAATTGAGGAGATTAGACTTTTTGCAAAGACATATGAGAACGATAAAGTAACCGTCCTAAGTGTTACTGAAAACGAATCTTCAAAGGGAAAAAACTATAAAGTTCTTTTACAGCACGAAAGAGATACAGATAATCTAGGACGTAAATATGAATATGATGAAGAAAAACTATTCGGTTTCTTTGAAGATGAAGAATAGTTATTCCCCCGTTAGCGCATACAAAGAACCCACATTTTAGTGGGTTTTTTCAAATCTATCTGATGATTAATCCGCGCAAAGCTGCCCTTTACAGTTTGGTTCACTGTTCTGCCATGCTCAGGAGCTTCTAAGACATGCGCAGTACCCCGTTTGAACATGTATTACAGGAAGCTGACCCAGCATTTATTTAATCAATCAGTGAGAGAAAATCTATGCTCCCCCCTTTTGTAATTAATAATGAAATCCTCATCATGCATTTACGCGAAATGAAAAAACATTGATTTAAGATACCGTTCCTTTTGCAACATATGAGAGTAGGGATGATTAAACCAATCAGTAAAAAACTCTTTCTGTAGAATTCTACACCCTTCCTTTAAAATACTTTATTTTTATAAATACGTATCGATAGAAGCCAAGAACAAACATATAAAATCATAACCGAAAACAGAATTAAGAAATAAATATTAAGATTTTGTAATGATAATAATATTCGAACACATTCTCTGATTATATCATTCAAATTTCGGAACAAGGTATTAACTAATACCATATAAATACCAAGTAAGATAAGTGAGCCTTTGAACAAATATTGGCTGTTAAACTGATAACTAAATGGAAAGATAAATGAAGCAGATACCATCACAAGGCATACGATAAACATTAGATCTATCCATGTTGTTAGTTCTCTATGAATGATCAAGTTCCCTATGAAAATTGTAAAAACTATAATCAAAGTAAAAATAAGTACCCCAATGTACTTTGAACTAACAATTTCCCTTCGTGTATAAGGCAATGAATTCAGCAGAGTATTTATTCGGGCTTTTTCATCCATTGAAAAAGCGTTCATTATTATGACAATACTAAATAAAAAACCTGACCAGATATATGATATATTTAACGTTAAATAAACAAATAAAGCAGGCAGTAATATCATAAGAGATTTCTTTTGTAAAATGATATCTTTTCTTATTAAGTGAAACACCTTACTTAGCCCCTTTCTTTGTATAGAACATCAGCTCTTCAATCGTTGGTTTTTCGATCAAAACTAAGTCACCAAACACATCTTCTATACGTGCTTTATTGGCTGCTAATGCCTCAAAACCAGCATTAGATTTCCGAATGGAGATGAACTCCTGTTCTGTATCTCGATCTAATAGCTCCATGCCTCCTTTTACAATGGCGTACTCTTCTTGAATTTGATACGATTTCTTTGTGAAAATATGCTCGCCATTATGAATAAAAGTAATATAATCTGCAATACGGTCTAAATCTGTTGTAATATGAGTAGAAAAGAAGATCGTTTTCTTTCCATCTTGCATTATATTATGTAGTATATCTAGAAACTCCCTGCGAAATATTGGGTCTAACCCCGATGTAGGTTCATCCATAATAATTAACTCTGCATGATGTGATAAGGCTATTGATAAAGAAGCTTTCATCATCATTCCTTTAGAAAATGATTTAATCTTTTTATTTAACGGCAGTTCAAATTTTTCAACATAGTAATTAAATAGGCTATCATCCCAATTCATATAGCAGGGCCTTATCATCTTCTTCATTTCTGCAAATGTTAAGTGTGAGTAGAACATATTTTCATCAAAGACAAAGCCAATCCGTCGCTTAATCTCTTTTTCATGTTTTTTATGATCTAGCCCAAATATTGATATTGACCCGCTATCTTGTTGCAATAAGTTCATCATAAGTTTAATCGTTGTAGATTTTCCAACACCATTACCACCAATAAACCCAGTTATAAATCCTTTTTTAACTGTCATTGAAATATCTTTTAGTTGAAAATCACCAAATGATTTATACACATGTTTTAATTCAATAATATTTTCCACTATTCTTCCTCCCTATATAATAGTGTAAGTATGTCCTTTAATTCTGTAAGTGAGATGCCAATTTCTTTACTGTTTTGAATTGCCGTCAACAATTGCTCTTCAATTACCTTCATTTTTCTCTCTTTCATCATCTCACTGTCCTGCTCCGATACAAAAGAACCTTTCCCAACAACCGAATATATGAATCCGTTCTTCTCCAGTTCCTCATAGGCACGTTTTGTTGTAATAACACTTATATCCAAATCCTTCGCTAACTGTCGCATTGAAGGTAAGGATTGCCCTGCTTGTAATTCATTGGTCAAAATATGTTTTTTAATTTGAGTATAAATTTGCTCATAAATAGGTTCTTTTGAATGATTGGAAATGATAATTTGCATATAAAACCCCGCTGTCATATTGTATATATACTTTATATACAATATACCCAAATTAATATCAGATTACAACTCTTTTTTAATCCAATCCTTCGAGTTTATCGTTTGGTTAAGTGTAGGGCTATAATGCTTCATCACTTGTAAGGTGGAAGGTTTATTCCTTCAAATTTATAATTAAATTGCTAATTATGTATACACTCCAAATCAGAAAGAAACACATATTACATAAGAATTAGGATAAAATTTTTAATAATGTACAACATTAATGTAGTTCCCATGAGCAAAAGTTTTTTTGAGGAATGTAACAGCCTGAGATACAAACAAAAATAAGCCCCCTACCTAGAACATAATATCCAAGTAGAGGTGCATATAAAAATGAGCAGGTATATAATTGCGTGCCGACGTATTATCTCCAGGTTATTTCAAGAGAGACTCAAATCCCGATTTCGTTTTCGTTCCATAAATGCCGTCTATATCGGTATTGTTCGCTCCTTTATCTTGTTTGCTGCTTAGGCTTAATGGTCTTTTTTCTTGGCCGCACTTGTTTGGCTTGAGCCTGATTTCCCGTCCGACGCCTTCCATTCTGCTTCTATGGCAGCCTTAACTCTGGCAAGATCCGATGTGGACAATACTTGCCTAATAATGATCTCTATTTCAATTTAGACTAAAGTATCATTTTAAAATTCATTTCAACTAGCATCCCTTTCAAAGGAACTCGATCCGCATATCATGTACTATCCTTTTTTACTGGAGGTGGACATATGGGATACTCAAATGGTTGTGGTAGCTCCTTCGCATTAATCGTGGTGCTATTCATCTTACTAATCATTGTTGGAGCAGCTTTCTTCGGAGGCTATCCAGAAGGCGTTCCTATTTAACCGATATGCAGGAGTACCACCCTGTACTGTTTGACGCCATAAGAAACTTTTATGGCGTTTAAATTTGTTTTTTAGACAAAAAATTTGTTTTTTCTTATTTAGACGTAAATCTATGTCGAAAACTATTGTTTGGCATATCTTATACTATCCTCACTAAAGGAGGTGGCAATATGTCTAATGGTTACGGTAGTTCCTTCGCGTTAATCGTAGTGTTATTCATCTTGTTAATCATTGTCGGAGCAGCTTTCTTTAGATATTAAGTTAAATCTAGACTAACTCCTCCGTAGCAGCACCTCCCTGTTCGGCTAAACGCCATAAGAAATCTTTATGGCGTTTTGTAATGTGATTATCTCACCTTATGCTGACAAAGTTTCTGTACCAGGGAAATATAAATTACAAATCTTCATCTTTCTGAAACTCTATGAGCTTTTTTAAAACGTCCACAGTTTTACCTTACATCATTCATATTGATCCAGAGCCCTTTTATACGCTCAGCTGAAGTTATATAGTGCAGCAATATAAAACAAGAACATCAGGTTCCAAAACAATACCTATATTCTTACATTGACAAGGGTATGCTGCCTCCTTAAAATGAAAATGATTATCAACGTCAATTAGGGGGAAATACAGATGCTTAGCGGGAAGATTCGTTTGAAAATTAAATTTACTTTCGTATCGATACTCATCTTTTCTATTTTATTAGCAGGATGTACAAATGCAGGACCAACAGAGAAGAAAGCTCCTCACAATATGGTCACAATTGCTTGGCCTAGAGATATAGGAGAAATAAACCCACATGTCTATAATCCTTCCCAATTGTTTACGCAGTCAATGGTGTACGAGCCTTTGGTCTCTTATGAAGCGGGCGGAAAGCTTAAACCGCATTTGGCTGAGTCTTGGGATATATCTCATGACGGCAAAGTGTATACGTTTCATTTGCGTAAGAATGTAACATTTTCTGATGGGACAACATTTAATGCAAAAATCGTGAAAAAGAATTTTGACTCCATTTTAAAACATCCTGAGTTACATAGCTGGTTAGGGTTTATTACAAAAATAGCTCAAACAAAAGTGATCGATAATCATACATTTCAATTGACACTGACTGAATCATATTATCCAACCATTCAGGAGCTTGCAGTTGTACGGCCTGTTCGGTTTTTAGGTGAGGCTGGGTTCCCTAAGGATGGCGATACATCAAAAGGTGTAGCAAAACCGGTCGGGACGGGCCCATGGGTATTGGAAGAGCATAAAACCGATGAATATGCGATTTTTAAACGCAATGAAAATTATTGGGGTGAAAAGCCTAAAGTCGAGAAAATCAAGGTGAAAGTCATCCCAGATGCAGAAACAAGAGTACTTGCATTTGAAAAAGGTGAACTGGACTTAATTTACGGTGAAGGCGTCATCAGTTTGGATGCATATAAGCAGCTGCAATCGACAGGTCAATATGAAACAAGCCTTTCCGAACCGGTGGCGACGAGACAGCTTGTCATGAATACAAAAAAAGAACAGCTTTCTGATGAACGTGTTCGCCAAGCCCTGCACTATGGTTTTAATAAAGACGCCATGGTGGAAGGCATTACCTCCGGATTAGAAGAAAAAGCAGATTATATTTTGCCGACAACCTTACCATACACGTCTGATATTGATGTAAAGCCAGTGAAATATGATGCGGAAAAAGCGGGAGCGTTATTAGATGCAGCAGGCTGGAAGCTTCCGAATGGCAAGACGGTGCGAGAGAAAGACGGAAAGCCTCTTGAATTTAGTTTAATGTATGATTCAGCGGAATCCATTCAAAAAGCAATGGCAGAAACGCTGCAAGCAGAGTGGGCAGCGATCGGGGTGAAGTTGAATCTTGAAGGAGTAGAATTGGCGACTCAGGTTAAACGGTTCAAAGCGAATGAATTTGATATGAACTTCTTTAGCAACTATGGCGCACCTTATGACCCGCATACATTTGTAAACATTGTCGCGTCAAAAGGATTTGGATTTAATGAAGCGATTTCGGCATATCCAAACAAGGATGAGCTATTGAAGCAGATGGCAAAAGTTCCTGAAACAACTGATAAAAAAGAGCGTCAACATCTTTACTCATCTATTTTAACATCCCTTCAAGATCAGGGAGCCATCGTTCCGATCTCTTATATAAAAAAGACAGCGATCTACCAAAAGAATATTACAGACTTTACTTTCCCTGCCAACCGTGATGAACATCCATTTACAGGTATTCGCATTAAGCAGTAGGAGGCTTTTATGGGCATCTATATATTGAAACGAATCATGTCCATCATACCAGTGTTTCTTTTAGCTACACTTCTGACAACTGGAATGATTCAACTCTCACCGGTTGACCCGGCTGAAGCGTATGTAGCCGCAGCGCATATCCAGCCAACCGATGACATCCTAGAGCAAAAAAGACATGAGTTTGGCTTAGATCAACCATTCTTTATTCAATATGTAAACTCTATTTTGAAGAAATGCCAATTCGATTTCGGCATTTCTTATGTTTCGAATAAGCCGGTTTGGGACGAGGTTACACTCCGAATGCCAGCAACGATCGAACTTGCGCTTGGTAGTTTATTGATCGCTGTGGTTGTCAGTGTGCCTCTCGGCTTCCTTGCGGGAATGAAAAGAAATCGCGCAATTGATCATATCAGTCGCTTCATTTCCTTTTTCGGGGCATCCATTCCGACTTTTTGGTTAGGATATATGTTGGTTTTTTTCTTTTCTGTTCAATTAGATCTTTTTCCAGTAGAAGGAATTGGGACATGGCAGCACCTCGTACTGCCGTCAATGACGCTGGCGCTTCCTTTAATTGCAATGTATACGAGGCTTTTGCGCGCCAGTGTTATAGAAAACCTGCAAGAACCATATGTACAATACGCAAAAATCAGAGGCTTGAAGAATAAAAGCATTATGGCTAAGCATGTATTGAAAATGGCCATTTCTCCGATGATTACAGGCCTAGGAATGAATCTTGGCAAACTTCTCACCGGAACTATTATTGTTGAAGTGGTTTTTTCTTGGCCTGGCTTTGGCCGTTATTTTATTGAGGCCATTTTCAATCGTGACATCCCTGTCATTCAATGCTATGTGTTCATAGCCGCCACATTTTTTATATTGAGTAGCTTAATCGTTGATCTCATTCAAATGTATATTGATCCGCGCATTTCCAGGAAAGAAGGGCAATATCGATGATCACAAGCATACGCATGATATGTAAAAGTCAAAAAGTGATAACGGCATGTATTATCATATTATCAATTCTATTTCTCATCGCTGTATTTGCCCCTTGGATTGCGCCGAATAACCCTGTTGCTGTTCATTTGGCATATAAGCTGCACCCTCCATCCTTGGAGTTCCCTTTAGGAACTGATCATTTAGGAAGATGCAACTTATCCCGCCTTTTGTACGGAACACGAATTTCTTTGGGATTTGCAGTGCTCATTTTTATTTCCTCACTTGTGATCGGTCTCATCGTCGGTACGATTTCGGGATATAAAGGCGGATGGATTGATCATCTGTTAATGAGATGTTGTGATGGTGTGATGGCCTTTCCGAACTTAATTTTAGTTCTTGGTCTAGTGGGCATATTCGGACCTGGACTTCCTCAAGTCATTCTTGCCCTCATGCTTGTGCAATGGGTCTATTATGCGAGAATATTTAGAGGAATGGTGCTTAGTCTGAAAGAGGAGAACTTTATGAAAGCCGCACAAATCAATGGGTCATCACAATGGAAGATTCTGAAAAAACATATCATACCTAATGTGCTCCCTCCCCTCGTTGTCATGGGTACATTGGAAATGGGCTGGGCCATTATGGACATATCCGCTATGTCGTTTCTTGGATTAGGCGTCCAGCCACCGGCTGCGGAATGGGGAGCGATGATTCATGAAGGTAAATCGTATATCCGGACGAACCCTGAGTTGATGATTTATCCAGGGATGATGATCATGATTGTGGTTGTAACGTTCAATTTATTGGGCGAGAGCTTATCAGAAAGATACGGAGTCAAACGTCGATAATAAAAAGGAATGAGGAAGTTGGGAACAGAACAATCACCGGTGCTGCAAGTTAGAGATTTGCATGTACAGGCCAAAACGCACAAAGGAGTTTCTACTCTAGTGCAAAACGTCAATTTCGAACTGAAGCGCGGTCAAGTCCTTGGCCTGATTGGTGAGAGCGGATGTGGAAAAACAGTAACAGGCATGTCCATTCTTCAGATGCTTGATCAGAAAACAACCAAGGTGAAAGGAAGCATTTCACTACTAGGCCGAGAATTAAACGGATTGGCAGATAAAGAAATGCGCAAAATACGCGGCAAAGAAATTGCCTATATTATGCAAAATCCGATGAACGCTTTTACCCCCGTTTTTACGATTGGTCATCAAATGATTGAAACGATTCGCTCTCATACGTCTTTTAACAAAAAGCAGGCAAAGGAGCTTGCAATCGAAGCGTTGCATAATGTGAGCTTATCCAATCCTATTAAACTTTTAAAATCTTACCCTTTTCAATTAAGCGGCGGAATGCTTCAACGGGTGATGATTGCAACCGCTGTATGCTTACATCCAAGCATTCTCATTGCGGATGAACCCACAACCGCATTAGACGTAAATAATCAGAAGGCCGTGCTGAAACATTTAGACGCCATGCGCTCTGAATGTGGAACGGCGATTTTGCTTATATCTCATGATCTGGGCGTCATTGCTGAAATGGCGGATGAAGTCGCTGTGATGCAGAAAGGAAGAATCGCAGAAAAAGCAGATGTGTTTCAGCTGTTTGATGCACCAAAGCATGAATATACAAAGAAGCTATTAGGGGCACGTTTGACATTGCCAATTGATGAACGTGCCATTGGGTCAATTTGACGAAAGAGCGGCATTTTAATGAGGTGAACAAGTGAGTTTATTACAAGTGAAAGAAGTCTCTCATCGTTATGCGGAGCGTTCATTATTCAAATGGAAATTTCAATCTAAACAAGTCCTATCCGATGTCAGCTTTTCGATTGAGAAGGGTACATGCTTAGGCTTGATTGGGCCAAGTGGAGCCGGTAAGAGTACATTGGGAAAAGTGTTGCTTGGTTTAGAACGGCCGCAATCAGGTCAAATCCTTTTTCAAGGCCATGATATGTATAGCGTAGATAAATCGATCCGGCGAAAAATCCGCCGTGACCTACAAGCTGTCTTTCAAGATTCATACTCGTCCGTCAACCCGCGAATGACGGCGGAGCAGATTATTGCAGAACCATTAGAAAACTATGAAACCCTCACTGCGGCGGAACAAAGACGAACCATTATCGAGTTGTTGGAAAGAGTAGGCCTAAGTGAAAATGATTTAACAAAATATCCGCACCAATTCAGCGGCGGGCAATTGCAGCGGATCAATATCGCCAGAGCAATTTCGCTCAAACCGAAACTGATCGTTTTAGACGAATCAGTCAGCAGTCTGGACATGGTTACCCAGTCGCTTATACTCGATTTGTTAAAAGAGCTCAAAGACGAGTTTGGGTTATCGTATTTTTTTATTACGCATGATTTGAAAGCCGCTTATCAATTGAGTGACACATTAGGTGTTCTAGATAACGGAAAATTAGTTGAGCTATACGAGTCCAAACTTCAGTTCTTTGCATCAGACCATCCAGCAGTAAAAGAAATGAGAAGCTCCATACTTGCCGAACACCCGCGCTTTCGTTCGATAGGAAGAGGAACGACGCTACAAGAAGAAAATCGCGTGTAGATATATAGCATTCCCGGTTACATCGTTTTTTCATGATATTTGCTTTAACAAGTACGGCATGTCTCTTGTTGTTCAAAGCATGGAGTGCTGATTTCAATAGAACGGTTGCACCGTTAACTGCTTTCAACTCACGGCTACACATGCCACATTTTAATCAATGTTCCTGCTTTAAATATGACATTGAAAAAGAACCGTTGGCTTTAAACCATTGGTTCTTTTTCTCTTACTGTTTTTGCTTTCGTTATTGTGTTCGCATAACATACACTCTCAGAACTTTGAAATAATACCAGAGAAAATAAAGCCACTACCAAGTGCTTCTTCATCTTTAGTCATTTCATTTTTTCCTCATACTCTCCCTTACTCTTCACCCTATCTTCAAAAAGCTTTTCCCAACCGTCAAGTTAATATTGATCGTATCTTAACTTTGGTAATGAGTCGTCAATCCCCGTTGCGAAGAGAAAGAAACGGATAAAAACGAAAGAGGGCAAAAAAGCTGCTGACGAGGAGTCAGCAGCTAACACAGGAGGTATTGTATTGCATTAAACCTCCTTGAAGACTAATCAAATTTTCCACAGTAAAAAATGGACCTTTTGTGCAAAAGAAATACCATACTTCATGGCCAGGTTACTTCTCAATTAATGCGCCATCATATCATGGGCAATATCGTGTCCGTCCATTTCTGACGGGTAGTAGGTAGGCCAGTTTTTCACTTCATCAAGTAAAGCTTCACGGTCCTCACCCCAATACAGATGGTAATGGCTAGCTTTAGTCGGGTAGATACTGTGATCGCTAAACTGAATATACTGAGGAAGTTCTTCAGCTTTTTTAGCTAGTTTAAATATGTATCTTACCCCTCTATTGCCCGCATCATATGTTAGAATTTCGTACCCGTCATACGTATACTTACCTGAATATTCTTTTCCATTTTTGAAGAACGATACAGTATCTTTTTGGATTACAATACGGTCAACATCTGTTTTATACCCTTTTTTATAATACTCTTTATATTCTTCAGCTGTCTTGTCACCTTCATGTTTTGATTTATATGAAAATACTTCGTCCAGAGTGCCATCTTGCAGGTATGGATATACAGATTGCCAGTCTCCTTCCCAATCAGAAAGTGAACGATCCTTTACTTGGCTGTTTTTAAAATAGCCTTCATGAATTTTTTCTGTCTCTTCATCATGTGCATGACTATGATCGTGAGAATGTTCGTGTGTGTGACTCTCAGATGTTTGCTCTTTCGTTTTGGAAGAGTCTTCTTCAACTGCTGAGGCTGATCTTGTTTTAGTAGACTCACCTGCAGAAGAACCTGAAGTCTGACATCCTGCCAAAATTAGTAATGAACCAATCGTTAATATACCTAGCCGTTTAGAAAATAAAATGTTCATTCCAACACTCCTTTCAACTAAAACGAAAACATTACGATTTATATTATACATATATCTCTTGCCAATATCAAAGGGAAAATGCTCTTCATATTGCTGAATCTCTGACTTGGTTAATCAGTAATTCCTTTAGAATACGAAAGTCTACGATATTTCCATCTCGATCCGCTTGAATATGACAGCACCCCTCAAGCAGCTGTTTAATTTTCCCCGTACGCGTTGTACCCTTGATTTTGCTCCCGAGTAAGAAATGCCGAGCTTTTCACTCAACTCTTTTTGTGATAACCCCTGAAATTCAGTTAACTCAAGCGTCTCTCGATACTTTTCAGGCAACCGTTTGATGGTCTATCGAATACACACAGCTGCTTCTTTGGTAAATTTTCTTCCTCTGCAATGTCATTAAAATGTAGATCATCAGGCAATTATTTCGCTTGTTTTTTTGTACGGTAAAAATTAATAATCGTATTTCTAGTAATCCGATAAATCCAGCTATCGATCTTTTGTTCAACGATCAGATTTGGGAGATGCACTTGTATTTTCATAAATACGATCTGCAAGAGGTCATCAACGATAGATTGATCGTTAACCCTATGCGAAATATATGTTTTTAACGGCTGATGAAATTTATCCCATAGATCCTCTATATTCATTTGAAAAAAACTCCTATTATTTTGCTTCTGCTTTACATTTGCTCCGTCTTTTTAATCGTAACAGAGAGTGAAACCATTGTTGAATCAATTGCATTGCAGCTGTTGCAAAAAATAATGATAAAGGAGAGGTTTGTTGCGGAGTATACCTATTTAGGGAGAACAGGATTGCGGGTGAGCCGTTTATGTTTAGGCACGATGAATTTTGGAGTTGATACAGACGAAAAGACTGCGTTTCATATCATGGATGAAGCGCTTGATAACGGCATTCAATTTTTTGATACTGCAAATATTTACGGCTGGGGCAAAAACGCAGAATTGACAGAGAGCATCATTGGAAAATGGCTTGCACAAGGAGGACAGCCCCGCGAGAAAGTCGTTCTGGCGACAAAAGTATATGAACCGATTTCTGAACCGAATGACGGACCAAATGATAGGAAGGGCTTGTCTCTATACAAAATCAGACGCCATCTGGAAGAATCATTGAAGCGGCTTCAGAATGATCATATAGAATTGTACCAAATGCATCATAATCGATAGGCGGACACCGTGGGGTGAGATATGGGAGGCTTTTGAGACTCAGGTGCGCTCCGGCAAAGTAGACTATATTGGATCCAGTAACTTTGAAGGCTGGCATTAGGTAAAACACAAGCTGAAGCTGAAAAACGGCGATTCATGGGACTCGTCACTGAATAGCATAAGTATAGTTTATTAGAACGAACAGCTGAGATGGAAGTGCTGCCGGCTGCACGGGATCTTGGTTTAGGTGTAGTGGCGTGGAGTCCCCTTGCAGGAGGGCTTCTTGTCGGGAAAGCACTGAAAAGTAATGCCGGAACCCGCACAGCAAAAAGAGCAGATTTAATCGAAAAACATCGCTCACAACTCGAGAAATTTTCAGCTTTATGCAAAGAACTAGGAGAAAAAGAAGCAAACGTGGCTTTGGCACGGGTGCCGGCAAATCCAGTTTTAACTGCTCCGATCATCGGACCACGATCGGTTGAGCAGCTGCGCGATACGATAAAAGCCGTTGAAATCAGTCTGGATGAGGAGATTCTCTGCATGTTAAATAATATCTTTCCCGGACCTGGCGGAAAGACACCAGAAGCATACGCCTGGTGATACATTCATTACTCAATACTGACATTTTTCTTAAATATTTATGATGAACTATCATATATAGAAAAGACAAGAGCTTGTTTGTCTCTTGTCTTTCCCACATGATGCTGAAAATACTGGCTAAACATTGACAAGAACACTGCCGCTTCTTAAAAAGAACCCTAAACAATAGAATAACTGGAAAGACAACTGGCTTTATCAGCTAGGGATCCCTTTCAGCTGTATTTAAATCAATCAAACTAATTATTCATTGGCAGTCTAAATATTATTATTGTTTCTTTACCAAATAGTAATAGCCCCTGTAATTATTGCTATCAACGTAATAACTAATGATGTAATTACAGCCCACTTAACTGCAAACCTTTGAAATGATCCCAAGTCAATTTTAAGCATGCTTACTAACAGTAGTGTTGACGCAACTAATGGACTCATCAGATGAACCGGCTGCCCCATTATAGAAGCCCTAGCAATTTCTACTGGTTCTATACCATATGCTGAGGCAGCTTCTGCGAAGATAGGTACCATTCCAAAGTAATATGCATCATTTGATAAAACAAAAGTAAACGGAATACTAGTGAGTGCTACAATACCTGGGAATAACTGACCCATTGATGAGGGAATGATGGATACTAATGATCCTGCTATGGCATCCACCATTTTTGTCCCGGATAATATACCAGCAAATACTCCTGCTGAAAATACCAATAATACCACGGTTATGGCATTACCAGAATGCTCGGCGATTCGCTCCTTCTGCATTTTTACATTCGGATAATTTATAGTAAGGGCAAGAACAAAACCAATTAAAAATAAAACTGACGGATGCTTAGTTCCAAGCACAATAAACACCATGATACTTATAACGAGGAATAAATTAAGATATATTAAGCGTGGCCTTTTCAATTGTTCGCTCTCCAAAGTAGCAGCCATATAAGATTGAGAGCTGTCCTTTGTTATATGTCTAGGCTCTAATTGAACGATGCCTATTCGATTCCTCTCTTTCCTACCCATTAGAAAAGCCAGAAATATCACACAAGCAATACCTCCAAGCATGGTCGGAAGTAATGGCACAAAGAAATCTGAAGGATCCAAACCCAGCACTGAAATCGCTCTTGTAGCTGGTCCGCCCCATGGAGTCATTCCGCTAACGATACTCAACGACAGCATTGCTAATGTCGCCATAACCATGGGATTCATACCAATTCTTTTATACAAAGGTAACATTGCTGAGACTGTTATCATATAGGTTGTTGTACCGTCCCCATCTAAAGCGATAAGCATTGCCAAGACGGCAGACCCTATCGCTATTTTCACAGGGTCCCCCTTTACTATAGATAAAATTTTTTCTATTAGCGGATCAAATAAACCTGCATCAATTAAAATTCCAAAAAAAAGAATTGCAAACAATAGCAATGCCGCTGAGCTTGCAACTGTTTGAATTCCTTCTAAAATCATGTCACCAATATCCTTACCAAAACCTCCAACAAGAGCAAAAACAATGGGAGTGATGGTTAAGGCAACAATAGGCGAGACTTTCTTTGTCATTATTAATATTGTAAAAACAGTTACCATCGAAAAACCTAAAATAGTAAGCATATTACACCTCCAAGAATACGCTTTCAAATGACTTTTGATTAACATATCTTATACGGTGTAATAAGTTAAATAAATATTTTTTTACTGTGTTCCAAAAAAAATTCTATCATAACTTTAAATGGTTACCATTTGTTCACCCTTTAAAAAATCAATGAATGCTTTAACGAGTTTGATTCCTAATGATTTTTGATCGTACATTAGCCAAGTATCTCTCATTAGAGGCTTACCCTTAGCATTATACAGTTCCATTGTGTACAAATGATCAGATTCCTGCAGGCAAATTTCTGGTGCTATGGAGTAACCAAGACCATGCTTTACCATCTCTTTGCAAGTCTCTTGTCGATCCACTTCCATTGCAATAATGGGGGCTTGTTTTAGATTCGTATGCATCCAATCTTCTATAATCGTTTTTAAAGAAGCATCAGTTTTATATTTGATAAAAGGTAAAAAAGGAAGCTGCTCTATCGTTATTGGTTTTTTTGAGATGATATGTAATTTTTCCCGTGTCAGCCGTTCCTCCACCCCTTTCCAGCGATGGCTTCCTCTCAGTATACCGACTTGTACAATACCAGCATCTAATAACTTCATGACATCTGTGCTCCATCCTGTTTGTACACTATATTGGACATTAGGATACATAATGGAAAATTCCCTTAATAACTTAGGGAGCTTATATTGAGCGAAATTGCTTGAAACCCCAAGTCTTAGATGTCCTTGCACCCCTTTGCTTAGATTAGAGATATTATCTTTGGTATCTTGGAGTTCCTGTAGCATTCTTTTTGCATAAGAAACTAAGTGTTCTCCTTCCGCAGTAAAGGTAATTCCTTTGTGCCTTTTGGTGAATAATTCAATTCCGAAAATCTCCTCAATCTTATTCAACCGATAAGTGATGGAAGGTTGTGACGTAAATAATCGTTCTGCTGTTTTTGTTACACTTTGTTCTTCGTAAAGAATTCTCAATAAAACCCAATCTTTTTCATCCATTTTCATCTTCCTTTCTAGTCCTTCTTTCACAATTATAAAAGTTTTTTTGTTAAATATTAAGAAAATTCATATTTTATTTTCGTCTTTTCAACTCCTACACTAAAAAACATAAAATACTACCTTTAAGATGAGGATGATGACGATGGTCAAAACGAATGTAACAATCATGAGAGGCGGAACAAGCAAAGGCGTTTTTTTCCATGAATCAGCCATGCCTAACAATAAAAACGAATGGGAGCCCTTTTTGCTTGATGTTATGGGAAGTCCTGATAAAAGACAAATAGATGGTTTGGGTGGCGGTAATTCCCTTACTAGCAAAGTGGCAATAATAAAGAAAGCATATACTTCGGATATTGATGTTCTCTATACTTTCGGTCAAGTCAGCATTTTGGAAGAAAAGGTGGACTTTAAGGGGAACTGCGGAAATATCTCCGCTGCTGTTGGTCCATTTGCTATCGAAGAAGGACTTGTAAAAGCGACAGAACCAATGACTACGGTAAGGATACTGAATACCAATACGAATAAAATGATCGTTGCGGAAGTGGAAGTGGAAGACGGTCAGGTCAAGTATGACGGAGATGTTACTATATCTGGAGTACCTGGATCTGGATCTCCAATCTATCTAAACTTTCATAATGCCGCTGGTTCAGTTACCGGTCATTTATTGCCTACTGGAAATAGTTCGGAGCTTTTAGATACAAGTCAAGGCCCAATAGAGGTGTCTATTATCGACTATGCAAATCCATTAGTTTTTGTGGAAGCGAGCAGTATCGGTCTGGATGGAACGGAACTTGCAGAAGAATTTACTGATCTACAGTTGGCTCAATTTGAAGAATTAAGATCCATTGCTGCAGAGAAATGCGGCTTTGCCAGTCGATTTTCAGCTACAAAGTTATCACCGGCTGTCCCCAAACTGGCTATAGTATCAAAACCAGAGAAATATAAGGATAGTACAGGTGCTTGGCATTCAAACGTTGAGATGGACTTACACATCAGGATGATGTCCATGCAAAAGCCTCATCAAGCACTAGCGGTCACTGGGGCGATATGTACAACAAGAGCGCTTTCAGTGGAAGGTACAATCCCTGCAAGAATAGCAAAAATCCATTCTACAAATGTTCGGGTAGCTCATCCTTCTGGTATCATCGAAACAATGTTGGAGCCCACTGGTATAAAGATCGTCCGTACCGCACGACGTATTATGGACGGAACAGTTTATACACATGGTGACTATCAAATGATGTAGGTGGACTCTGTAATAAGCCTCCCCCGTGTTAAGGATTGATTAAAATTTTTCATGATAGGACAGGTAAAACTAACTATGGAATTAGAGAAGATTTCAGGAAGCGTAAAAAGAACTTTTCACTAACGAGAACGACAATGTGAGATGTCTAACCAAAGTGATATTAGGGATTTCAACGAAAAATAGGTTTGTATATTACGTTCTCCTATTGATTCTTTCCTATCTTAATTCCGTACTTTATACCATTAGATACCACTCTAAAGCAGCTGGTTATTTTGTCGTCCAACAACAACCAGTGTCTAACATCATGAATCTCTTTTGAAAATCACCACAAATGCAGATATGGAAGACGTAATCGTAGGAAAAACCATACCAACTATTGTTGTTGGTATGGTTTCTCCTAGATAGGCCCTTAAGAAGAGATTCTATTTTACGGAGTATTTAACTAGTTGCATTTGTAACCGACAGGGCCGTCTGAACCTGTGTAGACATATGTGTCAGACACATATCCAATGTTCACGACACCACGTGAATCTTTCCACTGGATTTGATCCCAAATATTACTCGTTCCATACTTTCCGGTAACAGTCGTCCCATAAGCGTAACAATAGTAAGGAACACGTGAACCGCTAGGAATGGAAAGCATAATAGGATAGTTTGTACCTGGACCGCTGCGCATATTTACAGGCGCACCGCTGCTTGTTGAGACAGTAAAGTACTGAACGGCAAGTGCTTGACTGGAAAAAATGAATAATGATGCGATCATAACGGTTAACATACTCAGCTTTTTCAGTTTAGTCAATGTCATCCCTCTTTCTTCAATTTCTTCATTTTAAGAACGATAGAACATATGCTACCAGCTGCATTTAGGAACTACCGGGCCGTCTGATCCTGTATACATATATGTATCAGAGACAAATCCAGGAACGATCTCCCCGCTGGCAAGCGTCCGTTCTGTGTAGTTCCAAATATTACTCGTTCCATACTTTCCAGTTACAGTTGTACCGGTTTTGTAGCAGTAGATCGGGATGCGGGTTCCGCTCGGAATAGTCGTTACAATCCCCCAACTTGTACCTGGGCCGCTGCGCATATTTACGGGAGCACCGCTGCTTGTTGAGACAGTGTAATACTGAACTGCTTGTGCATGACTAGAAAAAATGAAGAATGACGCCATCATAACGGTTAATAAACTTGCCATTTTTAACTTTCTCAACTTATATCCTCCTCACAATAAATGTCCTGCGTCTGGTTTTCTAACATTCAGTTCAGGAATGATTCGGCAGACCATTTTCGCTCCTTTCGTTTATATATATTGATCATATTACCATCAAACAGGTATATGAGAAGTGCCATTATTACTGAATTTTCCGATAGAAGAGAGGATAAAATTTGGGAATATAGGGATGACAATGCGAGCAAAAATAATGCATGAAAGATATGTCACACACCAATTAAAAGCTTGATTACTCATCAAAATTTTTAATGATCCCTTGGTCAGTTTCAATCATAAGTGGTGCATCTATACTGTATTTATCCGAGAATATCCACCGTCTTCCGACAGGACCTAATAAAATATAGACTCCTTCTTCATACTCCCCCATGAAATGTAAATGTTTTTTTGAGAAAGGTTCATCATTTCTTTGCCGGATTCCCAACTTTAAAAGGTAGTCAAAACATTCTTTAACATGATTCGTAGATAAACCAATCTCGCTTATCCCTATTACATTGTCGGGCGTGAATTCTTTTGACCTCGTTTCCGGAGAGGTTTCTAATCGAGAAATAAACTCAACAATATTACCTGCTGGATCTTCAAAATATATCGATCTTGCCTTTGCATTTGCAAAACATACTTCATCATCACCATTTTCTTCAAGTAAATTAACCTTCTTTTTCAGCCATTCTTTAGCTTCTGCGAAAATATTCGAATGGATATTAAACGCAAAATGATAGTAATAGCGATTCACTTCGTCTTGATGCAAGGTTAAAATGCTTTCTCCCACTTGAAATGTGGCTAATGTATCAGTTAACGCCAGCCTTTTAAATTGAAGGATATCTTTATAAAAGCTTACAGTTTGATTAAAATGAGAAACAAATATTTCAAGATTTTTTATTCTCATTATTCACACCCCCTCTCTTAATATATCTAAAATGAGAAACAAATTCTTTCTACATTTAGCTTATTTAATCTACATCATTAGACTGAAAAATAAAGAACTACATAAATTTGTTTTTCATTATTATTCATTAGCTTTAAGGATGGATGAAATGAATCACCTTGGTTTTTTATTTCAAAAATCTGTAACAGCTGAAGTAAGGTCATCATCAATCTATGACTAGGCATAGGCTTCAGGATTGTCATCTGATTCCTGAACTCGTCACCCGTGTCATGTCTAAAACTGGATAGGTATACCGTTTAGTATATAAGAACAGATATACTCACCTCACTACGCAATTGTTTTCAAAGTCTATCTATTGTGTTAGTGAGACCTTGCTGCCGTCTTCAATATCTTCAAACAAAATTTTCAGTGGAAAGGATCATAATATTATCACCCCTATAAAGAGCCTTCTATTTTATGACTTGTATAAACATAATAAAAAAACCGCTCTTAAAAAACGGTTTTAGAGTATAGGAAGGAACTGATTCTAAGATGAAATCGAAAGAGATTTATTCACTGCTTCTCGAGCATGGATTAAGGTTGTATCAAATATTGGCACTTTGAAATCTTCAGCTTTTACTAGTAATCCAATTTCAGTACATCCGAGAATTATTCCCTCCGCTCCTCTATTCATCAAATTATTTATGATGGTGTGATAAATGTTTTTCGATGACTGTTTAATTTCACCCAAACATAGTTCTTGATAGATAATATTATTTATTAATTCTCTTTCATTATCATTAGGCACAATAATATTAATGCCATGAGTCTCAATACGAGTTTTATAAAAATTTTGCTCCATTGTATATTTGGTACCTAGTAATCCTGCTGAACGAATATCTTGTCTGTTCATTTGATCAGCAGTTGCATCGGCAATATGTAAAATAGGTATTGTGATCATTGCTTGGATATAACTAATTACTTTGTGCATAGTGTTTGTGCATATTACAATAAAATCTGCTCCGGCTTTTTCTAATGATCTTGCTGCTTCCCCCAAGGTTTTACCAGCTTTATTCCAAGCTCCTTCTGATTGAAAGTGTTCAATCTCTTTAAAATTAACACTGTACAAAAGACACTTTGCCGAATGTAACCCCCCTAACTTCTTTTTTATTTCCTCATTGATAATTCGATAGTACTCAGCCGACGACTCCCAACTCATTCCGCCAATAAGACCAATCGTTTTCATAGCCCACCTCGATTTAAAATTCGAAATATTATTAGTATTTTAATATATAAGTCATTTTAATACCAGGACTGCTATTATCAAGTATAAAATGATTGATTGGTCTTCCAGGCCCGTAGCTACGGTGGAAATATAATTAAAATGATAGAAAACTATGCCCCTTTCTTGTCATGTGTATCGAAATCCTAAAATAATAGCGGATTTTTTATAATATGAGTTTCTTGTCTAGGACAACCTTTTTTCTTCATCATAACTTATATTGTAAGACAAGATTTTTTGAGAGGGTGATTTTGATGAGCTGCAACAACGGTGGGTTTAGAAGTGTGGACGAATTCATGTTCGGCTCTCGTCGCGGGAACAACGGTACCAATAGCTTCAATGGCTTCAATGGCTTCAATGGCTTCAATGGTTTTAATGGGGGTAACGGAAGTAACGGAGGTAATGGAGGTAACGGAGGCAACAATGTAGAAACAATTGTTTCTCCCACAAGAAATGTTGTAAATACGACAACCAATGAACGTACTGTTAGACGTGTTCAGCCTACTCATATTGTTAATGTTAATAGAAATGTTACAAGAGTAGAAAATTATTATCCAGTGACACAATCTGTAGAGAATGAAAATATCGTTGAGGAATATGATTGTGGAAGTGACTTAAGAAATCCATGCTGTAAACCAGTAAAAAGATGCAATAGGTAATCATTCAGTAAAGATTCATTTTAGGCACCCTTATGGATGCCTTTTTTATTACCCTATCCTTTCCAATTATAAGATTTCTGCTTTAAAATAAGAGAAATGAGTTGTTTCTTTAAAGATAGACATTTAACAAAACGCTCCTATAAAAAATAGGGACTTGGAGCGAGTCCCTGAAAATGATAAAAAAAGAGAGGTTTTCTACCTCATTTCTTTGTGAACTTGTTTTTTTGCAAATGATCTTCTATCACTTGTAAAGCCTGTTTCTCGTCAAAGCCATTAGCTCTTATCCTAATGTGGGTATTAGGTTTAATTCCTAGTGACATCACATCAATGAGGGACTTGGGTGTATTTTTCAGATCGACAGCTTGCCCTTGATATTCAAGATATATACTGGAGCTAAATTGACAAGCCGCACGTACTAACAAGGCCGCTGCACGTGCGAAGCCTGTACTCGCGATCATTGTATACTGTTTTTCTATCATTCTCCCTGCTCCTTAGGCCTGAGAATTCCTTGAAGAATTGGAATAGGCCAGTTTTTATCATACGCCCTCTATTCTTTCTCTCAATCCGAAACATAGTATCTTGTTGATTTCCAGCAATATCGTTTTCGAGCACAATTAATGATGACCAACTATTCGGTGAGGTACATATGGTTCTTCTAGAAACCTAACTTCTTGAGTCGTCAATTTAACTGCAAGAGCATCTACGGCATCTTCAAGGTGTGACATTTTCGTAGCACCGTTACAGGCTCTTTCTGCAGCAGCCATGCAAACGCGATATGGATACGGGGAACACCGCGTTTTTCCGCGATTTCCCCTGCTCTTTTATGATAAATGTTAACAAAGAAGGAATTGTTTCATTCATTCTAGCCTTACTTGCACTTATCCATGAAAACTTTCCATTTTGGGTCTGCTTTTGAGTTTGTCCTCATTTTCGCGCAGTTTCCCATCATAATCCTCAATTTTTTTATTTAATCTTTTTATTGTTTCATCAATTTCTCTCCGCTTTTCTATCAACCGCTGTCTTTCGTCCGCCAGGATATTTTTGCGGGCTTCTACTGTTCGGTCTCCTTCAGTAAATAACGTTGTATATTCAATTAACGCGTCTATCGTTAGTCCAGCATTTCGCATGCATTTGATGAATTCAACCCATTTGATATCTTCTTCACCATAATCGCGGATGCCGCTTTCTTTTCGTTTTACCGGCGGGATCAATCCAACACGTTCATAATAGCGGAGCGTTGCGGCTGTTAGGCCAAACTGCTTTGCCACTTGCGTAATATTCATATTTTTCACCTCTTTATCCTGCTGTTTTTGAAGATAACACTTAAAGTTCACTTTAAGTCAAGAAGAAACAAATTGAAACTGCTGACGTATTTCTCAATCTCATTCTTCAGGAGATGTCGAGAATATTCCGCCGTACGCAAAACATTGGCATGGTGTAACAAAAGACAGTGGGTTGCATGTAGACATTACTCCTGGAGACGGACCTGTTCATGATGAGATGAATGGTATGATACATGATAAAACGAACGCATCGAGTCAATTGATTCGATGCGTTCGTTTTATATGATCGGTTGTAAAGAATTTAATACTTAATTATATAAAAAGCAGTATTTCTTCAATATTTGTGCTTACTCTTATTCTATTATCTTAAAAAAACTCTTGCCTTAAAGTGGACTTCAAGGTTTAAAGTGATGTTGAACACACCTGACAAACATCAAGTGACATGTTCTTATCTGGAAACTGACTATATGAAAGGAAGGTCTGTATGTGTAATCATCATAAAACTCGTGTATTAAGCGTACCAAATGCTAAAGCGAAATTTGAACAGACTACAATTGAAAGAAGAGAATTACGGGCGCACGACGTCTTAATCGACATTAAATTCAGCGGTATTTGCCATTCCGATATCCACAGTGCGTTCGATGAATGGGGCGGAGGAATTTTTCCGATGGTTCCCGGTCACGAAATCGCCGGAGTTGTGGAGGCTGTGGGAGCAGAAGTCACAAAATTCGCTGTCGGAGATCGCGTTGGCGTCGGCTGTTTTGTTGACTCCTGCGGAGAATGCGAATACTGCCTCAGTGGTGAGGAACAGTTCTGCACTAAAGGTGTTGTCCAAACTTATAATTCACTGGACTATGATGGAAATCCGACGTATGGCGGGTACAGCCAAAAAATCGTTGTCACTGACAGGTTCGTTGTTCGGATACCGGACAGTTTGGAGCTGGATGTCGCCAGCCCTCTATTGTGTGCAGGGATTACAACATACTCCCCTCTAAAACACTGGAACGTCGGCCTAGGGAAAAAGGTTGCGATTGTAGGAGTTGGCGGGCTTGGTCATTTGGCGATTCAATTTGCGCATGCTTTGGGTGCAGAGGTAACCGTCCTGAGCCGCTCTATGAATAAGAAAGAGGAAGCTCTTGAACTAGGGGCAGACCATTACTATGCAACCAGTAATCAAGCTACATTTACTGAATTGGCCGGGCGTTTTGACGTAATCTTAAATACGGTATCCGCGAATCTTGATGTAGATGCCTATTTATCATTGCTTCGAATAGACGGAACACTCGTCAATGTAGGGGCACCGGCCGAGCCGGACAAATATAGTGTATTTTCCTTAATCATGGGCCGCCGCAGCCTTGCAGGTTCTCTTGTCGGCGGAATTCCAGAAACACAAGAGATGCTAGATTTCGCTGCTCAGCATGGCATTGCACCTAAAATAGAAGTAATTCGTGCCGATCAAGTGGATGAAGCTTATGAGCGTGTTCTTCGCAGTGATGTACGCTATCGATTCGTTATTGATATGTCTACATTATAAGTTCGGAATAGTTGTAAAAGGTGGGGTAGCCATACTATTTTTTGTTTACTGCACTGTTCAGACAGGACGTGAAAATCATTTAAAAAGTCTATTTTTAAAAAAGAAACAGGTTGAAAAGAGTACTATCCTTTAGCCTCGTTTTGGCGGCAATTTTACCAAATTGTGATAAATGATATAAAACCATAAAACCTATAAAGCAACGCCTTCGCAGGACTTCTGCGAGGAACATCTGACAAGCAAATATTTTGAAGGAAGATGTACCTGCCTGTTATTCTATGGTATATAAGATTTCATAGGAGGTATAAATATGAGCAAAAAAATCGCTGTTCTCGTTACAGACCAATTCGAAGATATTGAATATACAAGTCCGGTAAAGGCATACGAAGAAGCTGGGCATAGCGTTGTAGCCATTGATTTGGAAGCGGGCAAGGAAGTTACCGGTAAACATGGCGAGAGAGTGAAGATCGACAAAGCGATCTCCGATGTAGATGCTAGTGAATTCGATGCCCTATTGATTCCTGGAGGATTTTCCCCAGATTTGCTTCGCGGAGATGACCGCCCAGGTGAGTTTGCGAAAGCATTCGTAGAAAATGAGAAACCTGTTTTCGCTATTTGCCACGGCCCGCAGGTACTCATTGATACGGATCTTCTGAAAGGCAAAGACATCACTGGCTACCGCAGCATCCGCAAAGACTTGATCAATGCTGGTGCAAACTACAAAGACGAAGAAGTAGTCGTTAGCCACAACATTGTAACAAGTAGAACACCTGATGATTTGGAAGCATTTAACCGCGAATCATTGAAACTGTTGAAATAACACAAAGGCACAGACGGTTTGAGTCTGTGCCTTTTTTATAGAGAAGATGTATTAGGTCTTCTCTAATCACAAGTCCTTTGATTCAAGTATCATCTTTTCAATTCTTTATCTTCTGACATCCAAGCTTCCCGCGTTGACATTCTGGAAGGCTGCTGTTGCATCCCAAACGTTCAAGCCAAATTGGCCTTCTGAGAATGCAGAATCCTCAGCATCTATCACCAGACGGTCATCCAAATATATTTTAAAGTGAGTGCCTTGAGCCACAGTTTTCAGATGATACTTTTTATTTATATCTATCGGTGTTTTATATTCAGCAATAACAGTGGCAACACCATCCTCAAATTTAAAAAATTTCACCAGATCATGTTTCGCATCCACATTGGCTACATAACCATTTTGTGCATCTTTGTCTGAACGAAACACAAGAGCTCCTGCCCCTTTTCCGTTCCCATCTTTAACTGTAATGTCAGATTCATAGGTGGAATCTGCTCCAGATGCTGAAGACATAATGAAGGAATCGCCGTCTGATCGTCCTTGTTTTCCATCAATTGTGTCAGCCCACGTACCGTTTACAGTTGTCCAGCCAGTCAAATTGGATATAAACGGTGACGCTCCCCATACTTTATTTAAAGGATGAATCGTTAGGGAGTTTACCTTAACACGGCCATTAACAGCATATAATTCAAGACCTTTGCTTGATCGATCCGGAAGAATGATGTCAGTCAACACCTGCTGTCCGTCATTGCCAAATACTTCGACTGAAGAGCGGTCAACAAAAATACGCATTTTTATCTTTCCATTTACCGGCTTCAGCGGAGCTGCTTGTTTCCCAGTGTTAAAGGTTGGATTGAAGGTGACGTTTCCGGATTGGCTTCGGTCAACGAACAGTTTGCCGCTCTTTTGATGGTAGCCGACTTTTGTATATTGATGTCTCCCTGTTCGAACCTTAAAACCAAATTCAGAAGCCGAACCTGGGTTCACTTGAAACTCTGCATTCATTTCATAAGCATCTCCAGATAGGCCCGCCAATACATTACTGCTCTCTGGCGATATGCTCTTATTTTTCCACTCATGTGAGGCCCCGCGGATGGATTGCAGTTCTGTTACTGGTGTTTGAATGACTCTGACCCCTTTAGAGAACGCTTTCAATTTTACTTCTCTTGGAATAGTCATTGCACTTCTCCATGGAGATGTAGGAACATCGTTGGCATATTGCCAATTGCTCATCCACCCTAGCCAAAGCCGCCGTCCGTCTGAAGATGGTGTATCAGACCAAGAAACAGCTGCATAAAAGTCTTTACCGTAGTCGGTCCATAATACTTTGTCTGGGGGGTTTTCGTTCTTAAAAGTTGTTCCATCGAAACTCCCTACAAAATATTGCATGCCTGATCCTCCTGAAACCGCACCGTTTCCGACACTGACTTGCATCACCCATTTCTTTTGTTTCGGATTGCCGTCTACAGGAAGCTCAAATAAATCCGGGCATTCCCATACGCCTCCATGACTACCTTGTCCTTGCCCAAACTCACTTGCATATGTCCACTGCTTCAAGTTTTTCGATGTATAAATGAGAATTCGGTCACCAGCTGCCAGCACCATCACCCACTTTTTATCTTTTTCGTACCAAAACACTTTCGGATCGCGAAAGTCTTTTTTTCCCGGGTTAGGAATGACCGGATTACCTGAGTATTTCGTCCACGTTCTTCCTTTATCATTACTATAGGCGATGCTTTGCACTTGGCCGTCTTCGTGATCCTGTGTATATATAGAGACAAGCGGCTTCTCCTTTCCGGTTTGAAAACCGCTTGTATTATTCCAATCGACCACTGTGCTTCCGGAAAAAATCGTGCCTTTTTCATCCGGTGACAGCGCTATAGGGAGATGCTTCCAATGAACTAAATCCTTGCTTACTGCATGGCCCCAATGCATCGGCCCCCATTGCAGACCATATGGATGATGCTGATAAAACAAATGATACTCCCCTGCATAATAAACCATTCCGTTTGGATCATTCATCCAGTTTGCCTCTGGTGTAAAGTGATATTGAGGACGGTAATCCTCATCATAGTAGCTTGAATCGGCTGCACTTACTGGTAATGCCATAGTAAACAGCATGGTGAACAGGATCACGACTTGAATAAGCTTCTTTTTCATTCTGATTCTCTCCTCTCTAACATATGAACACATTCAAGAGAGACATCTGCACGAGTGGATCCGTGATAAAAGCTGTATCGAATGATGAAGAGGTTATGAGAAAGACTTCTGCAGGTTCTCCCCTTTTTACCCATTTAAGCGCTTATGCCAGAAATCCAGCCCAATAGCCAAGAATACCGATCACAAATATGCCAACTATAATAAGGAGCGGATTTACTCCTTTTCGCAGCATCCATGCCACTAATAAAGTCAATCCTAAAGGCAGCACCCCCGGCATAATGCTGTCTAAAATATTTTGCACAGTTTGAACGTCAACTTTTCCGTTATCATCTTTAATTCTTGAAACAACGATTGGGATGTTGATGGTGGTCCACTTGGAGACCAAAGCCCCCATCACAAATAACCCGAGGATGGATGCACCTTCTGTCAGTTTTTGAATACGATTCCCTGTTAAATCCTGCAAAATCTCCATCCCTTTTACATAGCCGTACTTTAAACCGTAATATTTTGTGGTTAATCTGATGGCATTCAGCAGGAAAAAGAACAGCAGAGGACCGGCAATGTTTCCGCCTAAAGCAAGAGAAGCTCCTAAAGCAGCCAATACGGGACGTACGGTTCCCCAGAAAATAGGGTCACCCACACCCGCTATCGGACCCATTAAACCGATTTTCATCCCGCTTATTGCTTTCCCGTCAATTCCTTTATTGTTCGCCATTTCTTCTTCCATGGCAGCTGTCACCCCAAATATGGGTGCGGACAGCCACGGATGTGTATTAAACCATTCCAAGTGCCGCTGCAATGCTGCGTTTCTTTTCGCTCCCGGACCGTACAATTTTTTGATCGCCGGTATCATCACATAGCAATATCCCATTGCCTGCACACGTTCAAAGTTAAATGAGCCGAGCAAGAAATTCGAACGGATAAACATACTGAAAATGTCTTTTTTCGTTAATCTTTTTTCTTTCTCCATTTTTCATCCCCCCTCGTTCTTTATGCATCTAGATCATCATCATCATAGACAGCGGCATTGCTGCCGTCTGTGGCTGCGGCGACTGCTCCGTGTGCGCTATGTTTTTGCATAACCTGCTGATATAAAAGCGCCAGACAAAGGCCGAGAGCGCCAAACCCTACTAAATTGAAATCGGTAAACGCTGCCAACAAAAAACCAATATAGAAAAACGGCTTCAGATAAGGGATATTCATCATATTGATCACCATGGCATACCCCACAACAACAATGATGCCTCCGCCTATTTGCAACCCTTTGGTAATGACTTCCGGAATATTTCCCAAGAACGCCTGAACAGCGCTCACACTGATTAAGGCCACAATCAAAGTCGGTATCATGACACGCAGCGCTTGAAACACCATAGCGGTAATATGCATAATTTCAATTCCTTTGATATTTCCCTCCCTCGCATATTTATCAGCACGGTGAATGAAAAAGACAGTAATTGTTCGGACAAAAATAGTAAGCGCTTGACCTGCAGCTGCCAAAGCAACAGCGACGGCAATGCCTTCACCAATGCCTTGATCAGCGGTAATCACCAAAATGGTTGAAATCACAGAGGCAATAGCTGTATCCGGTGCTATGGCAAGGCCGACATTCATCCAGCCCAGCGCCATCAGCTCCAGCGTTCCTCCTAAGATAATTCCTGTTTTCAGATCACCCAGCACCAGGCCAACCAACGTGCAGGCAATCAGCGGACGGTGTGTTTGTCCTTCATCCAATACACTTGCTATACCTGTAATGGCTGCAATGATTAACAACAAAATAATTTGTATTGACGTCATCATCTCATCCCCTTGATGATTTTGTTACATTTCTTAAAATCTCCAAAAAGTCTTCGCTGGCATCAGAAGGCAGCTGCCTCAATTCCAGTGTGACGCCTAATTCATTTAATAATTCAAATGCCTCTATATCCTTTTCCGTTACGCTGACTGATTTGGTGATTTGCCGGCGATTATTCTCAAAACGCATACCTCCGACATTTACGGTTTTGATAGGGACGCCTGCTTCTATGAGAGATACAACATCGGATGGGTTTTCAAACAAGAGCATCGCCGTTACCCCTTCGTAGCGCGGACTATGAAACGCCTTTGCCATTTTAGAAACTGATACGGCACTCGCCTTTACATTGGAAGGAGCAACCGAAAGGATCAGGGTTTTTCTCATTTCATCCTGCGCAACGTCATCTGACACCACGATGATTCGGTCTGCTGCATGGACTTTAATCCATCTTGTCAGGATTTGTCCGTGAATAAAGCGGTCATCAATTCTTGCCAATGTAATGTTCATCATAGTTCATCCTCTCTTTTTTCTTCGCTGACTGTTTTCACTTTTTCTAAATGTTCACTGCAAACTTGAAAGCTTTGCTGGCTCATTTTTTTTAAGTGATTCAGCAATTCTTTGAGTTTCATGTGTTCTCTTAGGCTTAATACCTCCAGTACGATCGGCAGGTTTATGCCGGCAGCCATATCCATCCTTTGATCCTTAGCGATAAAGGAAGCCGCTGCGTTATACGGTGTACCTCCAAAAATATCAACTAAAAACAGCACCTCATTTTCTTTCGGAATATCCTGAAGCGTCTGATGATATTTTTCTTGCAGCGTTTGGATGCCCTCTCCTTTAAAAAACGGCACCGCTATCAAATGATTTTCTTCCCCGAATATCATGCCTGAAGACTCTTTTAATGCTATGGGAAAGTCCCCATGTCCGCTAATAATGACTGAAATCATAACTCGTTTGCTCCTTTCCTTTTTCCTACACCCATTTATAATGCAAGTATCGTGCCAAAGAAGCTGTGTTAAGCGTTTTCATTTGTTTTACAGCACATAAAGAAAGCTGATTGAAACACTTGTGGATACAAAAATAAACCTGTATTAAAATGGCGTTCCATTTAATACAGGTTTACGTAAAAAAATCGCTTTTAACACATATGGCCATGTACTTCTTCAGCAAAAATGGCGGCTATATATAATTTTTCATCATCGCTTATGTTCAGCCCTAATTTTTCTTCATAAGGGATTAATGTTCGCTCTGTTACCTCAAAAATCTCTTTCAGCTGATCGGTTATTTCGTCTTCTTCGGAAAAGGCAATCGGATTCTGTTTAATCACCCTTTCAAAGGCAAAAGCCGTATGCATAATCACTTTAATCATCACTGTGTTATTAAAAATGATGCCTAGCTCGTCTTGAATGGTTTGAAGCCACTCTAATAAGATATCTATAATGTGATGGGGGTTCAAAAAAACCAGATACTTTTTCAAACTATCCTCGCAAAGCTCCCGTACAATGATGTTTGTTCCCGATAATCCATTACTCATCGGGATGGTGCCTTTTGTGATCGCCTGTTGGATCATCTTCTCTCCTTCACCTTCAATTAAGACCTCCAAGGATACATGCGGAGCATTGATTTTAGGATCTTTTGTTCCTACTGTCGCAAGGATCTCATACTCTTTTTCGATTTCTTTAATGCTGTTTGCCAATTTAATCGATGATACGGTCAATATGTGGATAGGTGCATCAGAGGCCTTGTTTACGATTGTTGTTAAGATGTCTTCCAGCTTTTTCGCCGTTCCGCTGCCTGTTGTGCAGATCGAAACCAACGCCCTCTTTTTGCCTGGTGAGGCGGCAGGCTGCCGATCCCATAACTCAATAAAATCCTTTGTGACCGAATCATATATGGCATGTAAATGTAAATTCAGATAGTTCACCTTTCTGACGGCGTCCAGCACCATTGAGGTCGTGACATTGCTGATTGTTTTAATTTTGATGCCTGTTTTTTCTTCAAGCTTGCTTTCCAGCATTGCAAGTGACCCCATGTCAACAAGCATTAAAACACCTTCACCTTCATCTACCTGCTTCATTTTCTCCGCTAAGCGTTCCATGATTTCCGCAGGTGAAACAGAAAGAGGCATATCGACGGCCGCAATTGGGGTGCTCCCTAAAAGCTCCGTCGCTACTTCAACCATTGAACTCGCCATGCTATTTCCATGTGCGGCAACCACTATTCCCACTCTTTTGTTTTCTTTTAACGTTTTGATGGAATGAATCAGCATCGTTAAGTAGATGACTTCTATTTCCGGGACGGTTACTCTGAAGTGTTCCTGAATTTTGTCTTTAAATATGAGCGCCACCTCATACTCTTTCACATGTGTATCACGGATTTCATCTGTTTCCTGCGCATTTAAAACATCAATTTGCTTACCGCGTTTTAAAAATGAATCGATATGCATACTTAAGAAATAAATAAATTTACGGTCAAATGTGCAATTTAATTCATCTTCTGCTACTTCTTTTAATTGCTTTGTCATTTGAATCACGTCGTCCTCAACAAATGTCAGCAGATTGTCATTTCGAAAAGCTCTTTGGTTAAAAAAGCTTCTGACATGCAAATGAATATCCGTTAAAATATATTGGTTTATTTCCTTTTTGGACAAACCTTCTTTGTTTAACACTTCGACCTTTTTTTCTATCAAATGATACAAATTAAATGATAGATCATCATCAATTTTTGTTGTTTCATCTTCTACTATCGGGGATATGATGGTAGTGATATTGACATATTCAGAAATCGTTCTGCTTCTTTTCATGTTTTTGCTGCTTGACATCCAATCTTGCTTGATTTCATCCGGGAGATCCCGAACGGTCAGTTCCACAACTTCATCTCTGTCAAGATTATGTAAAAATCCATGTGCACAAACTAATTGTACATTTGATTTCAGCTGTCCCACATTCCCAAATTTCGCAGAATGAATCAATGCATTATATACATCGATATGCACACTTAGATTCTTCTTAATACGCTCTGCTTCTTTTCCCAATAAAAACGTTGTCAGGTCAACTCTCTCTTTAAGAGATCGTTCTTCCAGCGACGGAATATGAATCGTCATTGGAATTCTTCGCAAAAATGTTTTTAATAAGGCAGAATTAGGATTTTCGGTAGTTGCGCAAATAAATAATACTTTCGATGTTCGTTTATGCTCAGTTTCTCCAAGGCGGTTATAAGATCCGCTGTCAATGAAATAAAACAGCATTTCTTGTCCCTCAGGCGGAAGACGATGGATTTCATCCATAAACAGAATACCCCCGTCGGCCTGCTCAACTAAACCGGCTTTATCTTCGTTCGCGCCAGTATATGCTCCTTTCTTATGACCAAATAATTGAGAGAGTAATAATTGAGGATTGTTATAGTAATCTGCACAATTAAATGTGATGAACGGAGAACCAGGCTTCAAAATGTCAGAATAAGTCGCAAACTGATAAATTCGGTTCGCAAAAAGGGATTTACCGGAGCCTGTTGGCCCTAAGAGGAGCATGTGCAGACCGTGTGGAGGATAAAAGACAGCTGCTTTTGCTTGAGAAATTGCTTTCTTCAAACTCCCTTTTGCTCCAATCATAAGTTCTAGTGGATTCATAGAAATGTTTTGATGTATCTTTTTTGGGTTTTCAGAAAACTGCTTCAGCTCTTTAACTTCCATTATCTCTGTATCCCATTTTTTGTTGAATGCTTTCTCCACTACTTCCACCGGAATATAGCGCACGGGAAACGTTTTAATCTTTATCACCTTTTTGGACCGCACGAGATTGTTTAATTCAAAACTGACATTGGATCGGTCTATCTTTAATTGCTGAGCAATTTCCTTTGCTGAATTTCCCTGCACGTTTAGAAGATGATGTACGTCAGTCTTATGAAAATTTTGCAGCAGCTGGCGGTATATTTTATCAATCCTTTTCATCTATATCATCCTTTGTCCTTATTAGTCAAAATGGAAAAAACGGACATCAGTTTTTATGCCTTGTACTGAGGGAATCTTATCTCATTTAAGACCTTGCATTCACATGGATCCTTTCTTTTTGAATATTCCGTTAAATGTTTTTATATGCAGGAAACAATCAGCATCCTGTCTCACCAGATTGCACCGATTAAAAATAATTACGTTATTTGTTTAAACAGACGCCCTTTTTATTTTTGGTGTTTTTGATCTATGATTTACTCAGGTTGTCCCCCTTCAAAAGTAATAATTCGTAAACAGTTTATCACTCTTCGGGAACATATTGATGACAAAGTTCCGATACTGCGTAAAATACATCTTAAAGATCAGGACAAACAACCCAAGAACTCAATCTCTTATCATGTCTGAATGTTAACTAGTTATCTTCTTCTCACATTATTATTTTAATAAAAATAGTGGAATATATATGAGAGCGGTAGAAGAGCGATAGAAAAGAAACCCTTTACACCTCCTGATGGATATGACACCTTATAAAAATAGAGAGAAAGATAATAAATTAGTTACATTTAATTAAAAAAATCAATAAAATTTAATATAATTTACGTTTCCTGTTATAATGATAGATAAAAAATTTAGGAAGCTATGTACCTAAACAACCAAGATAACTTATATTTTTTATTGGAGGAAAACATAAAGTGACGGACGATTCCACTATGGACCATTCTCTGCACAAACGAAAATTGTCCAGAGGCCTTAAAAACAGGCACATACAACTCATAGCGATTGGGGGGGCAATCGGAACTGGTTTATTCCTAGGATCAGGGAAATCAATACATTTTTCAGGCCCCTCTATTTTATTTGCTTACATGATTACGGGTGTATTTCTCTTTTTCATTATGCGTTCACTGGGAGAGCTGCTCCTATCTAACGCGGGATATCACTCTTTTGTTGATTTTGTAAGAGATTATTTAGGAAATATGGCAGCATTTATTACTGGCTGGACATACTGGTTTTGCTGGATCTCACTTGCTATGGCTGATTTAACAGCTGTCGGACTTTATACCCAATATTGGTTTCCTGATGTACCCCAATGGATGCCAGGGTTCATTGCGCTTGTGATGTTGCTCATTATGAATCTCGCGACTGTCAAACTTTTTGGAGAATTGGAGTTCTGGTTTGCGTTAATCAAAATCATCGCAATACTGGCACTGATTGTTATCGGTATTGTCTTGATCATAAAAGGATTTTCCACACAGTCAAGCACAGCCGCCTTCACGAATCTTTGGAGTCACGGCGGCATGTTTCCAAATGGTTTACATGGATTTATTCTCTCATTCCAGATGGTCGTGTTTGCGTTTACGGGCATTGAACTTGTGGGGCTTACTGCAGGCGAAGCAGAAAACCCAGAAAAAGTAATTCCTAAAGCCATTAACAATATACCTATTCGGATTTTACTTTTTTATATTGGCGCTCTTCTTGTGATTATGAGTATTTATCCATGGAATATCATCAATCCTGCTGAAAGCCCATTTGTTCAAGTATTCTCAGCGGTCGGTATCATAGCAGCCGCCAGCATCATTAATTTTGTTGTACTGACATCTGCTGCTTCAGCTGGCAATAGTGCTCTATTTAGTACAAGCCGGATGGTATACTCGCTTGCCAAGGATCATCATGCACCTGAACCATTGCAAAAGCTGACTGCCTCAAATGTACCAAGCAATGCCTTATTCTTTTCAGCCATTGCCATTCTGATTGGTGTTATTCTGAACTATATAATGCCAGAGCAAGTCTTTACGCTTATCACAAGTGTTTCTACTATCTGCTTCATCTTTATTTGGGGCATTATTGTGATTTGCCATTTGAAATATCGGAAAACAAGACCAGATGTCGCAAAGGTGAATACATTTAAAATGCCGCTTTTTCCATTATCCAATTACGTAACACTGGCTTTTCTAGTGTTCATACTGGTGGTGCTGGCACTCGCGAAAGATACGCGTGTTTCTCTATTTGTCACTCCAGTTTGGTTTCTCTTATTGATGATTGCGTATAAAGTTCGTAATACTAAGTGAATATCATAAAAAAGACAAGGGAGTTGTGATCCCTTGTCTTTTTTGTGTGCTGCGAGGCACTAATAAAGCTTATTGTCCTTATAGAAATCAATGTATCAGGTAAACTGCAGAAACTAAAGGGCCTTCTATATATTTTCTGCTAACAATAGGATATTGCTTGTTTTATGATCCCGCTCAGTTAGTGACATGATGTTTTTCCATACGAATATCTACCAATACACTTATGAGGAAAATAAAATACTTACCTTCATCATTTAATCCTTATTTATTTATCCATAGACTCCGTATAAATGGCCGCTCATCAACTCAAACCAGTTTTGATACCGAACCCAACTAGCATGATCCCCGTTATTTTTTGAAAAGCTTTCTGGAACTTGGGATTTTTCATCCATTTTTTTGCGTAATCAATTATATAAACGAGAAAGAGGAACCATAACACCGCTAAAAGGGTGAGAATCGAAGCTAATATAATAAGCTGCTGGTTTACATTTCCCTTCAGATTGATGAACTGGGGCATGATCGTGACATAGACCAAAACCGTTTTGGGATTGAGAATGTTGCTAAGAGACCCTTGCATAAAGGAAGATTTATAGTATCGTTTCGGAGAAATTGCTGCGGTTTTTGCTTGGGCTTGCATGTCGTCTAAAGAGAACATATTCTTTGCAAAAAAACTTTTTATCCCTAAATAAATTAAGTATGCTGCTCCCAAATATTTGATCGTTGTGAAAAGAATCACCGACTTGGCTATAACCATTGATAAACCTAGAATGGCAATAACCGTCCAAAAAGAAAGTCCCGTTGCCAATCCGAGAATATTATAACGGCCAGCCTTTGCGCCATACCTAAGGGTATTTTTCATAACAAGCATCGTATCTGCTCCTGGAATGATAACCATCATAGCAGCTATTGGTATGTATGCGAGTAAGCTGTGCATGTTCTTTCCCCCTTTAAATGAATCCCCTCATATATAGTGACTACAAAAGTAACTCCTTATAAAAAGTGTATCAATACGTTTGGAAAAAATCAATATGGTTTGTTAAAATAGCGATTACAAAGGCAGCGACTGCTTTTTATATTGGAGGATGTATGAAGGAGAATATATTAGACATTTTAAAAAACCTCAATTTTACCGAATATGAATCAAAAGCTTATCTTGCCTTATTGCAAGAATCGCCTTTAACAGGCTATGCGGTAGCCAAAAATTCTGGCGTGCCTCGTTCAAAAATATATGAAGTCTTGGAAAGCCTTGTCTTAAGGGGAGATATTTTTGTAAGTCACGGAAATACGCCCCAGTATGTCCCCGTACCCGCTAAAGAACTGGTTAAAAACCGCCGGCTTAAAGCGGAAGAGAATTTTGACCAGGCTGAAAAATACTTTGAAAAATTTGAGCAGACCGCAAATGACCGGGAGAATATCTGGAATATCACCGGCCGCAATGAAATTCTTGAAAAGGTGAAGGCTTGTATATCATCAGCAAAAAAAAGAATCCTCTTAGAAATATGGAAAGAGGATTTTAAAGAAGTGGAATCAGAGCTTAAACAGGCGGCAAATAAAGGTGTCATCGTTACAATTATTGCGTACGGAGAGATCGCATCTGATTTTGCTAATGTTTATCTTCATGATATGAGCAGTGAAATTACAGAAGAGTATGACGGACGGTGGCTTGTTTATAGCGGAGATGATTCAGAAGTTGTAGCAGGTATTGTCTCTCTTGGGAACGATAGCCGCGCTGCATGGACAATGCATGTAGGGTTAGTCATGCCTATTACAGAAGTAATCATTCATGATCTGTATCTCATGGAAATTATGAAGAAGCATAGAGGGCTTTTAGAAGATAGTTTTGGAAAAAACCTCATCCAGTTACGCCGCAAATTTTCAATCCACTCAGATTTTAAAAAACATTACTTGGAATAGAACACTGATGCTTCCTGTATATTATGTAATCAAAAAACATGGCTCGTCTCCACAAGCCATGTTTTTTTATGCACTCCCCAATTAAAAGGATCTTTTCCGTTTATTTTTAAGCAATTGATCCTCCCCTCCCGCTCCTGATCATTTTTTAAAAAAATGATATCTGCGCAAACTATTTTTTAAACTGCCTCGTCTATCCTAGGTAACATCCAACGATATACGTATATTCGAAAAGGAGCCCTTTATTGCAATGAAGAAAAAACAAACAACAAAAGCGTTGCTTGTCACGTGTATAACTGACCATAAGCAAGATTTCTACAGGTTAGCCTTCAGTTATGTGAAAAATCAAGATGACGCGTTAGATATTATTCAGGAATCTATAAAAAAAGCGCTCAGCTCAGTTGAAACGGTCAGAAACCCTGAGACGATAAAAAGCTGGTTTTATAAAATTTTAGTTCGTACAGCTATTGATTTTTTGCGAAAACAAAAAAAGGTAAAGGTGATGGATGACGAAACGATAGAGTTTTTAAGCTCAGGAAAGAAAGATCACTATAAGGACACTGATCTTCATGAAGCGCTCGACGAATTGCCGTCCCACTATAAAACAATTATTATTTTGCGTTTTTTTGAAGACCTCAAACTAGAAGAAATTGCGGAAATTACAGGGGAAAACTTGAATACCGTCAAAACGCGCCTTTACAGAGCATTGAAGCTGATGCGCATTCAGTTGACGAAGGAGGATCTTTCTTAATGGATAAGAGATTACAGCAATTAAAAGAAGAATATAAAAATGTTCAGATTCCTAAAGAACTGGATATCATTGTCGAAAAAGCCCTTCAGCAAAAACCAAAAAAGAAAAGAATCGTCATGTGGCCGACATCAGCAGCTGTCGCGGCAGCTATTTTATTCACTGCACTTGTCAACATCAACCCAGATGCAGCTCAAGCTATGTCAAAAATCCCTGTCATCGGCAAGATCGTCAAAGCCATCACTTTTATTGAGATCAAAGAAGAGAAAGATCAATCAAGCATCGATGTCAAAACGCCTGCTCTCTCGGGACTTTCAAATAAAGAGCTTGAAAACAGCATCAACCAGAAATATTTGAAAGAAAGCAAGAAGCTATACAAAGAATTTATACAGTCCACATCCAAAAACAAAAAAGGACATCTCAGCATCTATAGTGATTACGAGACAGTAACAGATACGCCAGATTTAATTTCTATTCGGCGTGATATTGAAAAAACACAAGCATCATCTTACACACAAAGCCGTTATATCACAATTGACAAAAAGAACGATATCTTACTTACCTTAAAAAGCTTATTTAAAGATGACCGCTATATCAAAGTCATCAGCCAAAACATCAAAGAACAAATGAAACAGCAAATGAAGGAAGATCCAAATAAAATCTATTGGGTCACTGACGAGATTGCAGAACCATTCAAACACATTCAGCCTGATCAAACGTTTTATATTACAGAAGACCATAAACTTGTGATTTCATTTGATGAATATGAAGTTGCACCCGGCTATATGGGCGTTACAGAGTTTAAAATTCCGACCAGTGTCATCTCAAATCTGCTCATGGGAGAACGTTATGTTCGATAACAGAAAAACATCCATGTCGTCCTCTGGCATGGGAGTTTTCCCTTTCGCAAAGGGACCTGACAACTATCAAGAAGGCGTAATCTCGCAGCCAAAGCAACAAGAATATCTGCACATTATTGGAGGAATACCATGTATCACAAGACACAACATCACCGCTACATCACTGGACTCGATGGCCTTCGGGCCTTTGCCGTCCTGGCAGTTATCGCTTATCATCTAAACTTCAATTGGGCTAACGGAGGCTTCATTGGAGTTGATATCTTTTTTGTATTATCAGGCTATTTAATTACTTCTATCATATTACCGGCACATGGAAATGATATCAGCCTTGATTTTCGGGACTTTTGGGTGCGCCGAATGCGGCGGCTTCTGCCAGCGGCATATTTTATGATCATTTCTGCTGTTATTTGGGTCGTCGTGTGCAACCGGGAACTATTGCACACTGTACGCGGAGATGCCATCTCTTCTCTCTTTTACATGAGTAATTGGTGGTTTATTTTTCATAAACTCTCGTATTTTGATAGCTTCGGCTCCCCGTCACCGCTTAAAAATCTTTGGTCGTTGGCCATTGAAGAGCAATTTTATATGGTATGGCCGATGTTCTTGGTTGCTGGGATGTACATATTTAAAAACCGTGCTAAACTGGCGGCGGCGGTGTCATTGCTTGCGCTCTGTTCAGCCGTGATGATGAGCGTACTGTATGAACCCGGCGGAGATCCGAGTCGCGTGTACTACGGCACAGATACTCGTTCGTTTGAACTTCTCATAGGATGTGCTATGGCTCTAATATGGCCGATGAAAAGACTGTCTTCAAACAGGCTGTCAAACAAACTGAAGCGCCTTTTGCATGTCACTGAACTTTCGGCGTTTTGTGTTTTAGTATTGTGTGTCTATTTTACAGATGAATACGAACCTTTTCTTTACAGAGGCGGAATGTTTTTAATAAGCACTACCGCAGCGGTCCTTATTGCATGTGTATCCCACCCGAGCAGCTTTTTGGGCATTCTGCTTTCATGGAGGCCTCTTCGTTGGCTTGGAACAAGGTCTTACGGTATTTACCTTTGGCACTACCCTGTTATTGTGTTAAGCACGCCAGTTCAAGAAATCGGAAACCCTGTTTTATGGCATATCGTGCTAAAGATCATCGCTACATTTATACTCGCCGAGCTTTCCTATCATTTTATCGAGGAGCCTATACGGACACAGGGATTTAGATCATTTTTTGGCCGTATTTTTATCCATAGAATCAGAGAATGGAAAACGACATCTGTCGTCAGCAAAATGTCAATTGGTCTCATCATTCTCGCTACACTTATTTTTGCGGGAGGGCTGTCTGGGCTAGCCGGGGAGCAAAAGCACCCCACCAAATGGACGTATAGCTCACAAGAAACAAACGGTGATACCAGCCAGGCTTCTGAGGATAGAAAGAAAGCTGAAGCCAATGAAGACAGTGAAAACAATCCCGAACAAAAGACAACAGACTCCAATCAAGATCAAAAGCAAAACAAAGATAATGAACAAGAGACTAGTAAAAATAAACACAAGCAATCTCAGCAACAGAAAGAGCCGGCAGCTACTGATAAAGAAGTATTAGCTATAGGGGATTCCGTCATGCTTGATATCGCCTCCAGCCTTCGCCAGTCACTTTCACATGTCACAATTGATGGGAAGGTGGGAAGACAAATGTCTCAGGCTTTAGAATTGACACGGGAATACAAGTCTTTTAATCAGCCGAATAAAGCTGTCATCATTGAGCTGGGAACCAATGGCTACTTTACAAACAGCCAAATCGATCAATTGCTTACATCTTTCTCAAAAGCTCATATCTATCTTGTCAATACACGTGTGCCCCGGCAATGGGAAAGCAAAGTGAATGAATCTTTACGGCGGCAGGCTGAAGCGCATGACAATATTACGTTGGTTGACTGGCATGCAGAAGCTCTCCAGCATCCGGAGTATTTCACCCCTGACGGCGTACACTTGGTTCCTCAGGGGGCTAAAGCTTTAACCGCTCTTATCGTTCAGGCAATTAAATAGATTAGCAAAAAAGAGGTCCTGCTGAGGACCTCTTTTTTTGCGATAGATCAATTCCCGTTACAGGCCCATCGCATGCACAAATTGCTTTTAAAAAAGGATTGCCTGTCACATTGATGACATGGACCAGGCATAAAACCTAATCTATTGGAAATTTATATTCTGCATTCTAAAATTATTCCTTCCGTTTCGTTCTCAATTTCACTTAATACGATAATAATATTCGATCCGTTAGTCATACTGTCACCCCTTTCGTTTATAATTCATTAATATTACAATATTTTTCACTTTATGTAAATAATTAGCTCTAAAAACCTCGCAATCTCCCTTCCTAACTTGAGAAATGGCTGACTTATTTATGGTCCTAATAATCTTTATTTCTAGCTGTGAAGACCTTATGTTTACCTATCGTTTCCGTGAGGGTAAGCAAATATAGAATGGGGGGATCATAGTGGCAGCTAATGCAGAAAATGAAATGAAAAAGCAAATAAATCGGTATGAGCCATTTTTCAAAAAACGATATAAAGTTCTCTATACAGTAAACGATTTTATCATTGGCGCTTTATTTTTCATCGGCAGCTTTTTCTTCTTTTACGATGAATTAATGTCTGCAGGAATATGGCTGTTTGCAGTTGGCAGCTTCCTGCTTTTAATCAGACCGACGATTCGACTGGTTCATGATTTTCATTACAGAAAGCATCTCGAGCGTCAATATCAACAAGGAGTGTCCTCTGACTAGTTTGAAGAAGCGAACAGTCTGAAACCTGTGGGGCATTCAAGTGCCGGGTCTCAATCGGACAGTCTAACTCAAACGGCAGGATGAAGGCAAAACGCTTGATTAAGTCAATAAAAAATCGAACTCCAATACACAAATATATAACTTTATAACTATTTATATATAAAATAATAGAAAAAACCTAAAGTTTTATATCTTTCGGACGATAATAATAGTAAGGCCGGCGCGATACTCCCTATAACATCCTTTTCAGTAGATTTCAATATCGTGCCGGTTTTTTTCACATGCTAAAGTAATCCCGCCATCTCTGGCGGGATTTATTTTTACCTACATTCCTGTCCATACATCTTTTACATAACGTTTTTGATCTTGCAGCTTCTTCAGCCATTCTGCTGACGCTTCCTGACTTGCTCCTTTGTCACCTTCGTAAGCCGCACGCAGTGTGTTCTCTACTTCAGGAGCCATATGCGCACCATCGCCGCATACATAAACGTGCGCACCTTTTTCGATCAGTGAAATTAATTTCTGTGCATCTTGTTTTAGCAAGTGCTGAACATATACTTTTGGCTCGTCTTCCATTCGTGAATAGCATCGATGGACTGTTACCAAACCGTCGTTTTCCGCCTGGTCAAGCTCTTCTTTATAAAGATCGTCATGATCAGGACGGCGGCACCCAAAGTATAAATGAGCTTCGCCAAGCGCACTTCCTTCCTTCTTCAGAACGGACCTGGCCTGGATGAAACCTCTGAATGGCGCAATTCCTGTGCCTGGTCCCACCATAATAAGAGGAGTTTCGGGATCATCAGGCAGCTGGAATCCAGATTGCGGCGTTCGAATGAAACAGGCAACCGTATCACCTTGACGGAGTCCGGCTAAATAATTGGATGCAACGCCCTTGTATTCTCCGCGTCCACTCCAAGCTGTCGTCTTTACAACTCCTACCGTCATACTGATCTTATTTGCTTTGACCTTCGGTGAGCTTGAAATTGAATAATATCTCGGCTTTAGTGATGGCAAAAGCTCTAAAAACCGTTCAAACGGCATTTCACAGGCCGGATAGTCCTCTAACAGATCCAGCATTGTCACACGTTTGGTCAGAACCTGTTCCTTGTACATTTCATCACTTGATACAAGCAATTCCAGCTCTTTTTTATGAGGCGGGCATACTGTATATGAAGCCAGCTCACGAAGCTGAAGCCTTGAAGCAGAATCCTGCAGCTCTACGTAGGATGATAATAACTCCGTCACTCTGATTGGCCGATCCAGCGGAAGGTGGTGAGCCATATGCGGGCTGCCGTTCATTTTTATCACGGCGTGCGGCTGCAAATCGAATCGATTGAGAACCCGTTGAACCAGCTCTTGGCTGTTTTTCGGCAATATTCCGATGTGGTCGCCTTCTTTATACGTTTTTGAGTCAGGGAGCTCCAATTCTATATGACGAGTTGAACGCAAACTACTTTCTGCCTGAAGCTCACGGTTTTCAAGAACGATACCTTCAAACGCGCCATACGCTTTGGCAAGCGGTGTCTCTGTTGCTTCACTGAGGAATGTAATGGATAGTGAAGGCTTCGTTTCTTTCTCGGTTATTTCGTTCACATGAAAGGCTTCCATTGTTTCCTTCCAAAAGCGGTTCTCCCAAGACTCGCGATGGCTTTCAAAGTCGTCAGCCGCATCTCCTTCCCCAATGGATGTCAAACGTGATGCTCCTTTTGATGCCATCATGTCATCGATAAGGCGAGGAATTCGCTGATACGTGCTGGCCCAGCTTCGGTTTCCGCAGCCGAATACCGCATAGGAAACATTCTTTAATTGACCTTCCTCCAACTCTCCCAGCCACTCGACAAAGCCAGCAGCATTATCAGGCGGCGCTCCATTATATGAGGCAGTCACAATGACAACAGCACCTTGGTCAGGGAGTTTTCCGATGTAATCATCAAGAGATGCAGTTTCCGCTGTAAAGCCGAGCCGGCGCCCGTAAGCGGCCAATTCACCTGCCATGCCTTCTGCTGTGCCGAGATTTGAACCGTAAAGAACGAGTAAAGGTGTGCCGTGTTTAGGTTTTGTCTCGTTTTCCTTCGTTTCTTGCGCGGTGCTAGTCTGTTCTTTTTTCTGAACATTCATTTGGACCGTTTTCCTTTGTTTCACTGTAATTTTAAAATTATCCGGTTTAATTGTTAATGCCTCTTTGATTTTGAGCTCATAACCGGTGTGATTCATCAATTCAAAGTGCTTTAACACAAGGCCGAGAACCATTGTCGCTTCTTGAAGCGCAAACTGCATCCCGATACACGCGCGCTGGCCGTTTCCAAACGGTTTATACGCATGGTGAGGAATATTCTCAGGGTTCTCAAACCGTTCCGGACGAAAATCTTCTGCATCTTCACCCCAAGCGTTTTGGTCTCTGTGAAGTTTTGGGATCAAGACGGAGACGGGCTGTCCTTTACTGATAGGATATTCACCGCCTAAAACTGTATCCTCCTTGGCATAAAGAGAAAAAGCAGGCGCTGTCGGATACAGCCTAAGCGTTTCATTGAGTACCATCCGGACATATTTCAGCTGCTGAATATGTTTATATTCTGGCGTGTCTTCCGTTAACACGCGATCGGCTTCCTCCTGAGCTTTTTTTAGTTTTTCTGGATGTTTAAGCAGGCAGTAAATCGCAAAGGAGAGCAAGCCGCTCGTTGTTTCATGGCCAGCAATTAAAAATGTGATGATTTGATATCTGATGTTTTCATCATCCAGTGTCTCACCCGTTACAGGATCTTTCGCATAAAGCATGAGCGATAACAGATCCTTAATATTTTGATCCGGATATGCTTTTCGCTCTGCTATTATTCTGTCGACCAGCGAATTCATCACTTCGATATCCTTTTGGAACTGCTGTCTCGTTTTGATCATCATCTTATCCTGCAGGCCCAGTCTTTTTGTTTGATTCATTCCCTCTTTTAAAGCCCGGAGCATGCTGGTGATAAACGGATGCTGCGTATCACGGTAAAAGCTGTTAAACCGATAGTTAAATCCGCATAACCCGATGGTATCAAGCGTCAGGCGGGTCATATCGTCCGCCACGTCAATTTCTTCATTCGGATTCAGCCGGCTCCATTTTTGAATCAGCTGTGTCGCGATATCCAGCATCATAGAATGATAGCCTTTCATTGCTTTTTGACTGAAGCTCGGCAGCAGAATACGATGGGCTTTCTGCCAATTCGGCTCGTGCGTCCAGCTTGTAAACAATCCGTCTCCTCCGAACTCACGCACTTTCAGCAAGCCTTTTCCAAGGTTTTTGTCAAAGCGGCTCTCGTCACACACTTCAGCAACGAGTTCATGGCCTGATACAAAAACGCCGGATACACCTGGAAAATCAAAACGGAAAATCGGCCCTAACTCATCAGCAATCCGCCATAAGGATTGAGAAAGCTGTTCCTTTTCCAAATGCGGGAGGTTTTTTAAAGGCCCGTATGTTTTCGGCTGAGGTATTGCACTTGCCTGTTTCATAAACATCTTCCTTTCTTTATTCTTCTGAAGTCAATGAATGAAGTTTAATCGCGTCCCAGCAGCACTGCTCCAATTCAGAAATCAAATCAGCATTCATCTCTATATCACCTTGTTGCATTAGCTGGTACAGCTTGAGAAATGCGCCTAATACAATCGCAATTAATACATTGGAGGGCAAGGAGCGGATCACTCCTTCTGTTTTTCCCTTGTTAAAGAAATCGTCAAGCATTTGAGTCAGGTTTTCTATCATTTTTTTGCTTGTTTCATTTAAATAGTGAGCATCCTTCTTCGTCTCAAGGAAAAAAAGCGCGTAGTCGCTCTCCTTCGTAAATTGAACGAGACAGCAAAATATGTGGCGAAAGCCCTCTCTGACAGGCATTTCTGAATAATTGCGCTTTACCTTTTCTGAAAAGCGCTGAATGCTTTCTTGAAACAAAACATTGACGAGTGTTTCTTTGCTGTCAAAGTAGCGGTAAATCGTGCCTGTACCAACTTCAGCTCTTTTTGCTATCATTGGGATGGTGGTGGCATCAAATCCTCTTTCCGTAAAAAGCGATAGCGATGCCTTCATGATCAAATCGTATTTACTGATAAGTGCGGATGCCATGTAAACTTAAAACCTCCGATTCTTTTAGGAATGAATGTTCATTCCGCTTGTTCATAAATGATATCCACTCTTCTAGGAATCACCTCTTACCCATACTTATGTTTATAGTTTATATGAAAAAAACTTTTTTTAATATAAAAGCTATGCAAAATATACAAAATTAAGAAAATATACCCAATCCTCTAGATGTCAGAAGTCTGGATATATTTCCCGAGAAATTTTTTATTTAACAGCAATTATACAAAGACACGAATCACGTTCGATGACAGAAATGTCTCTAAAATGCTGATCTTGCAGCAATTGAATATATTTTTTCTCGCTTTTTTCTGCATTATTATCAATACTGATGTAAAATCGGCCGTCAATTTGAAGCACTCGATAAATCTCTCTTAATGCGAGCCTGACATCAGTACAAGTCTGAACCGTATGTAACGAAAACACTTTATTGAAGGTACGGTCTTCAAAGGGGATCCTTTCCGGATGGCCATAGAGAATGTCCCCCTGATCTGTTTTCTCTTGCTTTCGGATTGCACGGGACACCTGTCTTACTTTTCGCTTAGAAGAATCGATGCTTTTGATGCTTCCCTTTTCAAGTTTTTCCGTTATTTTCTTAAAGACAGAGCCGTTTCCGGTTCCAATTTCTAAAATTCTGTCATTTTCTTGTATGTTTATAGAATCAATCATCATATACTCAATTGTTTTCGTTTGCTTATATTTCCTAGAAAATAATTTCAATAGGTTGGATCGTTTATAAAGTTTGTTTTCTAGCATCTTAAACACCTGCTTTTGGTTTCCTGTGTTTATTTATTATATTGAAAAAATAAACATCGCTTCATTTCTTATACAGAATGAAGATATCAACTAGACGGCAATGTGTTTAGAAATGTTTCAACAGAACTGAACATTTTCATTTTTTCCCGCAAAAAAAGCAGAAAACAAAATGTTTTCTGCCCGCTTTTTAATGCCATTGATATGGGAACATATACAGCCTTTGCTGCTGGTTCGCCAGTCTCTGCTGACGGAATGGATTGCCATAGCCGTGTTTGAAGGAATGCGGCATGGATGCATAACCATGGCCTATCGACGGCAGCCTTTTTTGTTGAAAGTTCATGATGCCATCACCTGCCCTTACATAAAGTGCTGCTGCTTTTTTATGATATGCAGGACAGCATTTCCTTGACAGCTTCATTCGCTACACTTGATCCTTCTCCATCGTATAATGCATTAATAGTTCCATTTTAAGCATATGTCATCTCTCCCTTCCTGTTTTTTTATTTGCTCTTAGCGCCAGTTTGTCAAATAAAGATGTTTCAGCTGAGATTCTTTCATTTCGTCATAAATCTGCTCGATCTGCTGTTCTCGTTCGAACTCTTCCGGGCTTTTAAACCGTTTGTTGATCGTTAAAGTCAAAAAGAATAGGTTAATCGTCATATCGCTCACCCCCTTTCAAAGTCCGCTTCAAGCGAAATAACCCGCGGCATTTCCCTGCTGCGGGCACATAAAAAACCGCAGACAAAAGAAGACACCCATCCTCTACTGCCTGCGGGGAGTTGCGTATGTCCGACGATTCCGATTTTAATGCGTGTGATAAGCATCGGTTAAGGAAGGACACGAACTCTTCCACAGGCTGAATAACCCATTATAGATTCCTTGTACATTACGTGAGCCACTAACTGGTCTGCGTCGTTGTCGCATTGTCATTTTGATTCAGCCTCCTTTGCTTTTTTCTTACTTTGTAAGTATATCCACCAAATTCCATTTTGTAAACATCTTTTTCTAAAAATGGACGTAAATTGTGTGATTTATCGATTGTCTTTGTCCCTTGTTTATGAGACCTGCTTCATTTCTTTTCTTAAGCGCTCTTTCTTGTGATATGCAATAAAATAGATGAATCCGACAAACACGGCTCCTCCAATAACATTGCCGATAAAAGCCGGTATGAGGTTACCGATAAACTGCCCCCACGTAAACGAGCCGGCAAAAATGGCAGCCGGAATCACAAACATGTTGGCGACAACGTGCTGAAATCCGATTGCAACAAAGGCCATGACAGGGAACCAGATGCCAAAAATTTTCCCTGCCCCATCTTGAGCACCGAAGGAAAGCCAAACTGCAAGACAGACCAGCCAGTTACAGCCGATGCCGGAAACGAGAACCTTGCCAAAGCTCATATCAAGCTTTCCTTGCGCGACAGCAATCGTCTTTTCCAAATATGGTCCCGTTTCGGTTAAGCCGACAAGATGACCGAAAAAGTAAGCAACAAACAAAGCGCCGATTAAATTCATAATGGTGACGATCACCCAATTAACCGCCAAATCCTTTAGTGATATTTTTCTAGAAAATAACGCCATTGCCACAGACATCATATTTCCTGTAATCAGTTCAGCCCCTGCAAGAACCACAAGTATCAGGCCTACAGGAAATACCGCAGCACCGATAAAACTGGACAGGCTTCCCCATTCTTTTGGAAGATCGCCGATCACCCTGATATCAAGCAAATAGCCGAATGCGATAAAGGCACCGCCTAAAAACCCTAGCACCAAGAGAGACAGCAGCGGAAGCTTTACCTTTTTCATCCCTGCTTCAATTGCTGCTTCTGCTATTTCATCCGGTTTCCGAAAACCCATACTACATACGCCTCCATTGTTTCTTCATTTTTACAGTTACAAAAGAAAAGCAACAAAAAAGGCAGCACTCAAATAACCTGTATCACTCAGGTGTTTGAATGCTGCCTAACTTGTTGCATACCCATACAACAACATCAAGCAGAATTAAGATGTTGGTAGAGAATATATACAGTTCGTGCATATATTCCATTGCTTTTGTCCTTCTATAACTGCAGTAAATCCATCATAACAAATGTGACAATTTTGTGTCAACGGCAAATATGCTAGTTATAAAGGACTTCTTTTTGGTCATCAATTTTTCGATCAAAGACAAATACAGATACGGCGATATTTTCTTCAATTTTGATGTCAGAAAACAAATGAACAAGCTTAGCCCCGATCAGTTCCTCCATTCCTTCCGGCGTTTTTTTAGAGTAAAGGTCTTGAATCAGGCTTGTCCGGGCCGCATGCACCATCTCTCTTCCCTCAGGCGTGCGGGCGATAAACTGCTCGCTCGCGCTTAGGTTGCCGTAGAGCGTTGACACGGCCATATTATCTACAAATACCGTGTGAATCCGTTCAGGTCCTTTTCCGAACAATTCTTTGCGAAGTTTTCGAATAATATCATTGAACTCATGAATTTTCTTTGACATGCTCATTACCCCTTCCGATTTTGCCTTCATAAAAGGCCGTTCCCGGTTCCCCTCAGGACATTTCACTTGGTTAAAATTTTCCTGTCATATTGTATTATAATAAATATCACTTTATAATAAAAGCAGTGTTGATGGATTTGTAATAGGATCTTGTTATGAGTCTATCGGTTTATAAAAATCAAGGATTGGTCTGTTAGTAAGACTTGCTAGTGAACTATTCCGCCATGTGTGTTTACACCTTCTGTGAATGAAAGACAGGTGTATCTATACATGGCTTTTTTTGACTTCTTGATAGAAAGATGGAGGGGAATATGAATATGATGGACGATAAGTCGATCAGTGTCCGCGTTGACGGAACAGAAATTCAAGCACGAGCAGGGGCCACAATTTTAGATATTTTAAATGAAAATGGGATTGAGTATCCGCAAATCTGCCATGTCCCAGAGGTTGACCCGATTCAAACATGCGATACATGCATTGTAGAGGCAGACGGCAAGCTGGTTCGTTCATGCTCTACGGTCGCTGAAAACGGAATGTCAATTGATCTTTCGGGAAATCGCGTGAAAGAGGCGCAAACCGAAGCAATGGACCGGCTGCTTGAAAACCATTTGCTGTATTGTACGGTATGCGATAATAACAATGGGAACTGCACGCTGCATAATACAGCGGAAATGATGGGGATCGAGCATCAAAAATATCCTTATACGCCAAAAGAAGATCCGTCTTGTGCGGTTGATATGTCTCACCCGTTTTACCGCTATGATCCAAACCAATGCATCGCCTGCGGCCAGTGTGTTGAGGTGTGTCAGAACCTTCAAGTCAATGAAACGCTCTCTATCGACTGGGAACGCGATCGTCCGCGGGTTATTTGGGATGAAGGAGTTCCCATCAATGAATCATCTTGTGTCAGCTGCGGCCAATGTGTCACGGTTTGTCCGTGTAATGCACTGATGGAAAAATCAATGCTTGGCCAGGCTGGCTTTATGACAGGTATCAAACAGGATGTCATGGAACCAATGATTGACCTTGTCAAAAATGTTGAACCGGGGTACGGCAGCATTTTCGCTATTTCTGAAGTTGAAGCGGCTATGCGTGAAACAAGAACGAAAAAAACGAAAACGGTATGTACATTCTGCGGCGTCGGCTGCTCCTTTGAAGTATGGACAAAAGGACGGGATATCTTAAAGGTCCAGCCTGTTTCCGACGCTCCGGTTAACGCGATTTCTACATGTGTCAAAGGAAAATTCGGCTGGGATTTCGTCAATTCTGAAGAACGGATTACAAAGCCTTTAATTCGTAAAAACGGGGCTTTTGTTGAATCTTCTTGGGAAGAAGCCCTCGATTTAGTCGCAAGCAGATTAGGTGCAATAAAAGAGACATACGGCAAAGGCTCTGTCGGATTCATTTCTTCTTCTAAAATTACGAATGAAGAAAACTATGTCATCCAAAAATTAGCGCGTCAGGTATTTGAAACAAATAACGTCGATAACTGCTCTCGCTACTGTCAGTCTCCTGCAACAGACGGGTTGTTCCGTACTGTCGGTATGGGCGGTGACGCAGGCACGATTAAAGACATTGCCAAGGCCGGTCTCGTCATCATTGTCGGCGCCAATCCGGCTGAAGGACATCCGGTGCTTGCTACACGAGTAAAACGTGCACACAAACTCCACGGACAAAAATTGATCGTTGCCGACCTGCGGAAAAATGAGATGGCTGAGCGGTCAGATCTGTTCATTAGCCCTAAACAAGGTACAGACCAAGTATGGCTGATGGCCGTTACAAAATATATGATCGACCAAGGCTGGCATGATCAAGCGTTTATTGATGAGAACGTGAACTACTTTGAAGACTATAAAGAAACACTTAAAACCTATACCCTTGATTATGCAGAACGCATCACAGGCCTCTCAAAAGAAAACATCATTCAAATTGCCGAGATGATTCGTGATGCTGACGGCACTTGTGTTCTTTGGGGAATGGGTGTTACTCAAAATACAGGCGGCTCCGATACGTCAGCAGCGATTTCGAATCTGCTTCTGGCAACAGGCAACTACCGCCGTCCGGGTGCCGGCGCTTATCCTCTGCGCGGCCACAATAACGTTCAAGGCGCTTGCGACATGGGAACATTGCCAGGCTGGCTTCCGGGATATCAGCATATTACGGATGACGAAGCACGTGCCAAATTTGAGAAGGCTTATGGTGTGGCGATTGACGGAAAACCAGGTTTAGACAATATCCAAATGCTTCATTCCATTGAAGAAGGTAAGATGAAGGCCATGTACCTTGTTGGGGAAGATATGGCACTTGTCGATTCGAATGCGAACCATGTGCATGATATTTTATCAAGCCTTGATTTCTTCGTGGTTCAGGATATTTTCCTGTCGAGAACGGCGCAATATGCCGATGTCGTCTTGCCTGCCGCTCCATCTCTTGAGAAGGATGGAACGTTTACCAATACAGAGCGCCGTGTGCAGCGATTGTATCAAGCACTTCCGACACTTGGAGACGCGAAACCGGACTGGTGGATTATTCAAGAAGTGGCAAACCGCTTAGGAGCCGGCTGGAACTACAGCCATCCAAGCGACATTTTCTCTGAAATGGCCAGCCTTTCTCCTCTGTTTGGAAAAGCCAGCTATGAGGTGCTTGAAGGCTGGAACAGCTTCCTATGGGGCAGCTTCACAGGTGAAAGCACGCCGCTTCTGTATGAAGACGGATTTAATTTCCCAGACAAAAAAGCCCGTTTTGCACTGTCTGATTGGACTGAACCTGCCGCTTTCCCTGAAGAATATGATCTTCACATCAATAACGGCCGGATGCTTGAGCATTTCCATGAAGGAAATATGACAAATAAATCGAAAGGCATTCAATCCAAAGTGCCGAATGTATTCGTCGAAGTATCGCCAGAGCTTGCACAGGAGCGCGGCATTTGTGACGGTTCACTGGTTCGCCTTGTTTCTCCGTTCGGAGCTGTTAAATTAAATGCGCTCATTACTGACCGTGTGCGAAAAAATGAACTCTACCTGCCGATGAACTCGACAGACAAGGATTCAGCGATTAACTTCCTGACTGGGCCTGCGGCAGATAAACGCACGAACACGCCTGCTTACAAACAGACGAAGGTTCGCATGGAGGTGCTTGGAGGCTGTGAAAGCACACCGCTTCCTAAAACAAACCCGCGTAACAAGAAACGGAATCCGCAAAACGGCGTCGAGGCAGAAAGAAAATGGAATCGTCCTGGTTATGTCCATTTGACTGATTAATTGAAAGGGGGAAACGAAAATGGCCACTCCGATTACAACGATCAAAAAAGAAACAAAAACAGCGGAGCAAATCAAGCTTGAGAAAATTGAGGAGCTGAAGGAGCTGTTGACGGAAAATGAGGATGCCGTCTCGAAAACGATGACGTTAATGAGTGAACTTAATGAGCTTGGTATCTTTGATGCAGCGGCAAGCATGCTGAGGGCGAAAGAAGACATCGCCAAAATCGCGCTTGGCCAGGTATCTCGCGAGCCGGTCACAAACCTCATCAACACGATGATGGCGGCTGGAGGCGCTTTGACAAAGGCTGATCCTGCGTTTACAGGCAAGCTATTAGAAAGCGTGATGGCGGGAACCGAACAGGCGCAAAGCTTTTTAAAAGAAGACAAGAAGGTCGGCATTCTCGATCTCTTAAAAGCGATGAACGATCCCGATATCAACAGAGCAGTCGGCTTCGGACTTCAGTTTTTAAAAGGCATGGGAAAAGAGCTGCGGGAAGAATAACAAAAAACAGCCATCAGTTGATGGCTGTTTTTTTACTCGTCGGCTTCTTCCAAGCGCTTCTTATATACGAGTGAACGGTCGGCGCAAAAGAAAGCGCCGGCTAAAAACACGCAATCCGTCATAAACATAACCAATTTCTGGCCTAACGTTAAGCCCTGATCAGGAAGAACCGCGCCTATATATAAAAAAGTGCTGACTGCAAGCAAGGTAAAAGCGAAATGCTTGTAGTCTTCTTTTAATGATTTCATTCTATTCTTCTTCATAAGAGAATCACCTGCCAGATTCATAGTATACGACTATTATAATATAATCTGGCAGCTTACAGAGAAAGTAAATCTATCCATTTGTTATAAAATGTTAAGAGCCTGCTCGATATCTTCCAGCAAATCCTCTCCATCTTCTATTCCCACAGAGATTCTGATCAAGCCGTCCGTAATGCCGAGTTCAAGCCGGCGCTCTCTCGGGATAGAGGCATGTGTCATCCTAGCCGGAACAGAAATTAAGCTTTCTACAGCGCCCAGACTTTCCGCAATTGTAAACAGCTTAAGTTTGCCTAAAAAGGCATCCACTCGCTCTTCACTGCCAATATCAAAGGAGATCATGCCTCCAAAGCCTGATCCTTGAGATGTCGCAAGCTCATGCCCCGGATGGTTTGGAGAACCAGGGTAATATAACGTTTGAACAGCAGGATGTTGCTCAAGAAAGCTTGCAATTTTCCGGGCGTTTTGATCAATTGCTTCCATTCTGAGCCCCAGTGTTTTGATTCCTCTCATTAACAGCCAAGAATCCTGAGGGCCAAGCACGCCGCCTGTTGAATTTTGCACAAAATGCAGCTCTTCTCCTAGCTCTTTCGAAGCTGTAATAACTAAACCGCCGACAACATCACTGTGTCCGCCGAGGTATTTAGTCGCACTGTGAAGCACGATATCAGCGCCTAAAGTAAGCGGCTGCTGAAAATACGGGGTGTTAAAGGTGTTGTCTACGATTAGAAGAACACCCGCTTTTTTCGCAATATCTGCCATCAGTGATAAATCGGTGATTTTGAGAAGCGGATTTGTCGGTGTCTCAATATAAATGGCCTTTGTGTTGGGACGAATCGCTTTTTCCACTTCTTCTCTGCTGCTTGTATCCACAAAAGTTGATTCAATGCCGAGACGGTTAAGCACTTTTGTCATTACACGATATGTGCCGCCGTACACGTCATCAGTCAATACAACATGGTCTCCGCTGTTAAACAGCATCATAACACCTGTGATTGCAGCCATTCCAGAGCTGAACGCATAGCCTGCTTCCCCGGCTTCGAGCTCTGTCACAAGCGTTTCCAGTGCAGTTCTTGTCGGGTTGGCCGTTCTTGAATATTCATAGCCCGTATGCTGGCCTGCTTTTGGCTGCTTGTACGTGCTCACTTGATATATCGGTACGGAAACAGCTCCTGTTTTCTCATCACCTGTAATCCCGCCATGTACCATCATTGTTTTTTTCTTCATATCAGATGCCTCCTTCGTATATATGTTTGCTGATATACCGATCACTGCTGTCTGGGAATACTGTGACAATATTTGTTCCGGCAGAAGATTTTTTCGCTTCCTCCAATGCCGCATAAAGCGCTGCACCTGAAGAGCTTCCAATCAGCAGGCCTTCTTTTTCAGCCGCTTCTTTTACAAGCCTAAAGGCATTCTTATCTGTTACCGTATATATTGCATCAAAATGGCTTTCATCCATATAGTCAGGAATAAACTCCATGCCGATCCCTTCTGTTTTATGGGCATGAGGCTCTCCGCCGTTTAATATGGAGCCTTCCGGTTCGACAATCACTGTTTTGACTGCGGGATGTTTCTCTTTTAAGAAGGATGCTGTTCCCGCGAATGTGCCTCCTGATCCTGCACCTGCGACAAACGTATGAATATTGCCGTCAAGCGCTTTCCATATTTCAGGGCCAAGCGTCTTATAGTAAGTCGATGGATTTACTTGGTTTTTAAATTGCAAAACACAATAGGAATTTTCAATTTCTGTCTCCAGCTGTATCGCTTTTTGAATAGCTCCCTGCATTCCGTCTTTACGCGGCGTATGGACGATTGACGCTCCCAGCGCCTGCATAATCTGCTGCTTTTCTTTGCTGAAATGTTCTGGGACACAGAAAATGGCCTTTAAGCCATGTTTTCTGGCGTTAAGGGCAAGTCCGATACCTGTATTGCCGGCCGTTGCCTCTATAATAACTCCCCCAGGCTTTACTTTGCCTGATTCTAGGGCGTCACGGATCAGCATGTCTCCCAGTCTGTCTTTTATGCTGCCGCCAGGGTTCATCATTTCCAGCTTGGCATATACAGCCACTCCTTCAGGAATATCAAAATTCTTCAAGCGGAGAAGCGGTGTATTCCCAATCAGCTCAGTAATGTCCGTAATAACTGTCATATATGTCCTCCTCCTTGATAGAGGTTGTTTTAGAGAAAACGGAGGAGAACACTCCCCCCGTTTTAATGAATTCGTTTGATCACTTTTAACACAAGCTCTGTTGAGTTAACAGCGGCCTGCTCTAAAAATTGGTCAAATGAAACATGTGATTCTTTTCCTGCGATATCAGATAATGCTCTGATCACAACAAACGGCGTTTGAAACTGGTGGCACACTTGAGCGACTGCCGCTGCCTCCATTTCAACCGCATACAGATCAGAAAATCTCGCACGCACCTCTTCGACCCGCTTCGGATCATTCATAAAGGAATCGCCTGTTGCGATTGTTCCCTTTGCAACTTGAATGCCATCAAGCTCAGAAATCGCTTCTTCAGTAATGCTGATCAGCTTTTCATCTGCGGCGTAAGCAGCCGGAAGGCCTGGCACCTGTCCGTATTCATAATCAAAGGCCGTTACATCTACATCATGATGGCGAACGTCAGTAGAAATGACGACGTCTCCCACATTCAGTGTATGATGAAATCCGCCAGCTGAGCCTGTGTTAATCACATAATCAGGCTTGTAGCGATCAAGCAGAAGTGTCGTGCTGATCGCAGCATTCACTTTTCCGATTCCTGATTTTAACAGAATGACTTCAGTTCCTTCATATTGGCCTGTTGTAAATTCACAGTGCGCGATTGTTTCTGTTTTGGCATTTTCCAGTTTGTTTCTTAGGATGGTTACTTCCTCTTCCATTGCTCCGATGACTGCTAGTTTCATCTATACACATTCCCTTCACTTTACCGTTTGATCGCCTCCATTATCCACACGAAATCGTTTTGCTGAATGAATTGGACTGCAAAACCTTCAGCTGTAAACATCTCTTTCATCGTTTCCAATGTGGGATAATGCTCCGTCTTTAAATCATTCGCCAGCTGATAAAAGCCCTGAGAACGCGCTTTATCAATAGCTTGATTATACGCTTCTTCATGTTCAAAGACAGTATCGGCAAACACTATTTTATCATGCATGTGAAGGTATTTGCCATATTGCTTTATTGCGGCTCGTTTTTCTTCGTCAGTTAAATGATGAAAAGCATATGAACTGACAATCGTGTCAGCCTGAAATGTCGGTTCAGGGAATGTCAGGAAGTCTCCGTCGACAATTTCTGCCCTGCCGCGGAGCTTGTCAGATGCTAACTTGCGCATCGCTGGAGATGGCTCGACACCAAATACAGATTTTCCGGCTTCAAGCAGTTTCGCTGTCAAGTTGCCGGTCCCTGGCCCAAATTCTAACACACGCATTCCTGACCGGCTGACAATGGCATCCAAAATGTCATTATAGCCTCTGAACGCCTCTTTATACTGAATATCAAAACCTTGAACTGTTTGATCATAAGTTGCGGCCCAATCCTCAAAGAGAGGGATAAATTCACGCCCCATAGTTGTCACACTCCATATTTTATAATTCCTATAAGTATACTATGAATTAATGATGGAACAGTTCCTATCTTACCACATCTTTTTGAAAGTAGGTACTAAAACACTTTGTGTTTTTTATCCAGTCATATATTGCGTGTATAGCATAAAAAGGCTTATACTTCATATGACTTGTAAAGGCGGAGGGGTCAAAAGATGAATTTTCAATTGGAACTGATTAAAGACAAAGTAGAATTTTTCGAAGCGGCATCACTGCAGGAGCTTGAAAAGAAAATCAACACACAAATTGAAAACAATAAAGCAATCATGCTGCGTGTGAAATCTGTCTCGCATCAAACTGCTGTGGCAGACGGAAAATTTTTTTACAGCGCCGTTGTTCATTTCGCAGCTGAGGTGTAAAACAAAAGCAGCCGAAAGATTCGGCTGCTTTTGTTTATTTTAATTTTTCTACTTTCGTGGGCTTCCAGCCTTTTCCGTCAACCCATGTAATCGTTACCTGGTATTTCTCTCCGCTCGTTTTATCTAAAATCTTACCTTTGGCATCCTGAGGGCTGCCGTTATTTCCGAGCCAGAGTACGGTCATGTTATCTGTTGAAACACCGGTTGCATATGATATGGCTTTCAGCATTTCGGCCCAGTCTTGTGAGCTTGAATCATAAGTGGCGGCATGCTCACCCTTTTGCTCAGTTCCGACTGCTTTCCAGTCAGGATTTTCATACGTTTTTTCCACATCACTTGATGAGCCGCCTTCTGTGACTTTTGCGTCTTTAAGCGGGTCATCTGAATCTGAGCTTGAGTCTGAATCTGAATCAGAGTCATCACTTTTAGAAGAATCATCTTTTTTGGAATCTGAATCAGAGTCAGAAGATTTCTCAGAATCCTTTTCGCTTTTGTCAGATGTATCTTTCTTACTGTCTTTTATATCCTCATCCGATTTCTTTTCCGTCTTTCCTGAAGCCGGAGATTCCTGTTTTTGCGCCGTTTCAGAATCCTTGCTGACATCTTTGCTAGAAGGACTGTTAATGAACAGATTGGCTGCTACTACAACAATTAGAATAGATACGATTGCGATTAAGATGTTAAGCACTAAATTAGCTTTCCTGCGCTTATCACGGTTTTCATAACGAGATTGATTATTGCTCAATAATTCTGCACTCCTTTATCCCTCTTGGCTCAGCATATATTTTATCATGTGCTGAGAAGTTGTTCTATTTCTGATTGATTTCAATTTCGTGTACTTTTTTAACAATATCATAAAACACCGAATTTGTCAGAGCCTTATCCCCCGGCGTATCCATGTGTAAAACGACAAGCGCGTATTTCGGCTTATCCGCGGGAAAATACCCGGCAAACCATTTTTCATAAAGCGTTTCTTTTTCTTTAGAAAGCTTGCCTGTCTGGGCGGTGCCTGACTTCCCTGCTACAGTATACGAAAGATCCTGAAACCTTCTGCCCGTTCCGGAAGGAGATTCCACCACCCGCCGCAGCATTTTTTGAAGCTGCTGCGCCGTATATTTGTCTATCGTTTCTCCTTTGAGCTTCTGATCTTTAAACTTCACAAGCGTTGTACCATTTTTGTATTCAATCTGCTCTGCGATTTTGATCTGCCGCTTTTCTCCGCCGCGGGCGATTGTCGCCATCATATTAGCTACCTCGAGCGGCGTTACCTTTACATTTTTCTGCCCGATCGCTGTTTGCGCAATTGCTTTTTTGACTGATTTGTCTTTTTCATCCCCCCAAATCACGCCGCTTTTTTCATTATAGAATTGGCGGAAATCTGACTCGTGGTACAGTTTTCCTTCCCAGCCTGCCCGATCTGTAAGGGACAGCTTTTCTGACATGTCTTCAATGACGGAATGGTCTTTCTCCATTAATTGTTCGGCAAGACTTGTAAACGTGTAATTGCAGCTTTGCGCGAAACTTTCTTCAAAGGACAGGGTTCCTTTATCGTCCCCCGGTTCGCCGTACAAGTTTAAATTGCAATTAAAGGTTTGACTCGGCTTTACCGCGTTTTGCTCAATCGCAGCTGCCGCTATCACAGTTTTAAAAACGGAGCCGGGATAGATTGGCGTCAGCATGTAATTTTGAAGCGTATTTTGCCTGGACACATCGGCATCCGGTTTGCTTACGATGCCCAATACACTGCTCTTTTCGATGTCCAGCAGCACCGCTCCTCCTTTTTTCAGCCCCTGATCATCTAGTATGCCTTCTATCGCTTTTTGAATGCTGTGATCAATTGTTGTTTTGACTTGCAGCGGATAAAATGAGTTGGCCTCAGCTGTATATTTGACGTCCATGCCGAACAAAGGGTTTCCTTTTCCGTCCACATGATACAAAAGCTTCGTGTCCTGTTCCGGAAGCAAAAACTCATCAAATGTCCGCTCTAAACCAGTTGTGCCGATTTTCGTTTTAATCGGCAGGTTTTCCTTATCAGGATACTTACTGCGGAGAAGCGCCGGATCTTGATTGGTTGTGCCTATCGTATGCGAGGCAAGACTGGGCTTGTCTTCATTCTCCATATATACGCCGTAAATGCCAGGATATTTCAAAGAATTGATTTTTGTAATAGATTCCTTCGAAAGTGTTTTGATTTTCTTTTGATGTAAAATGACTGGTTTTTTCGATTTGGCAAGAGTCTGATGCAAATCATCTTCAGACAAGCCGAGAATCTCTGCGACTTTTTTAATCGGCCAATCCTGTGTTAACAGAAAAGGGAACAAGACAACCGCAGGCTCGCTTGTGCCAGTCAGTGCCTGGCCGTTTCGATCTAAAAACGATCCTCTGCCGTCAGAAATGAGTACTTCCTCCGTTCGCTGATTAACACTTTCCTGTATTAAATTAATTTTCTTTTTAGAAAATGATTCTGTGAAAAACAGCTGAATTTCCGCCAGCCTCAGCAGAAGCAGAAAAAACACGATTAAAAAAGCCAGAACAGCCAGCTTCATTCGTTTCGATATCTTCATAAAAAAACACCTCACCCACATTGTGGACGAGGTGTTTCTTTGTTAAACGGATATTATGAAATTTTCACAATTTTCACGAGCATTTCTCCGCCCGGTGTCTGAACTGTGACTTCATCATCTACTTTTTTGCCAAGCAGGCTTTTAGCAATCGGCGAATCGTTTGAAATTTTTCCTTCAAACGGATCAGCTTCTGCGCTTCCGACGATTGTATAAGATTCTTCATCGCCATCAGGCAGTTCGACGAAAGTGACGGTTTTCCCTAAACCGACAACGTTAGAGCCGCCGTCATCTTCAATGATTTTCGCATTGCGGATCATATTCTCAAGAGTCGTTACACGGCCCTCTACGAATGCCTGCTCTTCTTTCGCTGAGTCGTATTCAGAGTTTTCGGAAAGATCCCCAAAACTTCTCGCGATTTTGATGCGCTCTACTACTTCTTTTCGTTTAACCGTTTTCAAATATTCTAATTCTTGTTCAAGTTTTTGTTTTCCTTCTACAGTCATAGGAAAAACTTTCTCTTGTGCCATGTCCCTTCACTCCTTCTGGTTGTCCCTCAACATCTTCGATTATGTATGAGAGCATAAACTAAAAATACAAGAATGAGAACACAGGGCAGTCCTCGTTCTTCTCTCCCATATTGGTACTGTTTATCTTAAACTGAATCTTGTGGTTCTGCAAATATTTCGCGTTTATAAACAGGGAAAGAAGGGAATTTTACATCCCCTTCCTGCCTATACATAATATGGTCAGAGTTATTTATGTCTATGCTATGGTATTACAAAATCGCGTTTTGTTCAAGAATGGTTTGAATTTTTGTGACCATCAGATCAATTGCAACGTGATTTTGTCCGCCTTCCGGGATAATAATATCAGCGTACCGCTTTGTCGGCTCAACGAATTGATTGTGCATCGGGCGGACAACAGACACATATTGTTCAATGACAGAATCAATAGAGCGCCCGCGCTCATTAATATCTCTCATAATCCGTCTGATGATGCGCAAGTCAGCGTCTGTGTCTACATAAAGCTTGATATCCATCAGGTCGCGCAGCCTTTTATCTTCAAGAACAAGAATGCCTTCAAGAATAATCACGTCTTTCGGCTCTACGTGAACCGTTTCTTCCGACCGTGTGTGGAGCTTATAATCGTAAATCGGCTTTTCAATCGGACGGTAATTCAATAGATCTTGAATATGCTCGATTAAATAGTCATTATCAAACGCAAGCGGATGATCATAGTTTGTATTCAGCCTTTCTTCAAATGGAAGATGGCTTTGGTCTTTATAATAGAGGTCTTGCTGGATCATTAAAATCGAGTGTCCTTTGAATTGTTCATAAATTGAACGTGTGACACTCGTTTTTCCTGAACCGGAACCTCCTGCGATTCCAATGACTACTGGACTCTTACCCATGGGTGATTACTTCCCCTTTCTCATCATGTTGCTCGGATAAATCTTTTTGTCTAATTTGAATTTGACAATTTGCAGGGGATGGCGGGCAGCGTCTAGCTCATTTCCGTCTTCGTCCCAAATGGTTTCAATCGTATGTGTAAAGTTTTCGATTTCCGGACCGAAAAATTCCACTTCGTCACCTTTTTTGAAGAAATTGCGCTGCTGAAGAGTGACCATTTGTGTATCCTCATCATAATTCAGCACTAAGCCGACAAAATCAAATGTTGTTTTTTTGCCGTGCTCGCCGAACATTTGCTCTTCATAGCCTGGTGTTCCTTCGAAGAAGGCTGTCGCAGTGTCACGGTTGGCGCATTTATCAAGCTCTTCCAGCCATTCTTTTTGAATCACAAAGTTATCGGGATCAGCGCAATAAGCGTCAATTACTTTACGATATACGCTGACAACTGTCGCTACGTAGTGAATGGATTTCATCCGTCCTTCAATCTTTAAGCTGTCGATGCCCATTTCAATCATTTTCGGAATCGACTCAATCAGCTTCAAGTCTTTCGGACTCATTGCAAACGGAGCATCTTCTTCACTGTATAAAGCAACGGCATTGGCCCCGTCGGTTTGATATAAATCATAATCCCAGCGGCATGACTGGCAGCAGCCTCCGCGGTTGGAATCGCGGGCTGTCATGTGATTGCTCAGGACACAGCGGCCGGAGTATGCAATACACATCGCACCGTGGATAAAGGATTCAATTTCGATATCTACTTTTTCTTTCATTTCTCTGATTTCGAGCGCGCTTGTCTCACGGGCCAGCACCACACGGTCAAGCCCTTCTTCCTTCCAGAACTGAACAGCCTTCCAGTTGGAGAGAGATTGCTGCGTGCTCAAATGAACCTCAACGTGAGGCGCTACTCTGCGGCAGGTTTCGATAATAAGCGGATCGGCCACAATGATGCCGGCAACGTTGGCGTCGCCGAGAGCTTTTAAATATTCTTCAAGCCCATCAATATTCTCGTTATGAGCAAAAATATTTGTTGTGACGTAAATTTTTGCGCCGTATTTTTTCGCAAATTCCACGCCCTCTGCGATTTCTTCAATCGTAAAGTTATCCGCATTTGAACGAAGCCCGTATTCCTGCCCTCCGATAAAGACGGCGTCCGCTCCGTAATGTACAGCAATTTTCAGTTTTTCAAGATTCCCCGCAGGCGCGAGAAGCTCTGGCTTTTTCGTAATGACACGCTTACCATCAACTATTTTAGAAATCTTATCATTTACGGCAGTCATAGCGTAACCTCCTTTTCATTAATAAACCGTTTCTTTAAAGAAGAAGCCGGTATCTATTTTTCTGTTTACTGGCTGAATGTTTTCAATGCGTTCGATCCAGTCTTCTTTTTTCGCTTCATATTCGTCACGGTTTTCCGCACACAGATCAATCGCTTCTCTGTACATGCTGGTGACTTCCACTAAGTATTCAGATGATTTCAGAACACCGTCGATTTTGAACGAATCGACTCCCGCATCTATTAGATCTTCAAGTTCATCAATGATACACACATCGTTCGGGCTCATGATATGTGTGCCGTTCTCATCTTCGAAAATCGGATATTTGTTATGGCGCTCCTTATCATGCAGGAACATGCCGGATTCTTTTTTCTTTCTTTCAATGTCCATGACTTTGCCCTGGTATTCGAAATAGTTTCCGATCAAGGAACGTTTCGATTGGAACATGCAGGTCATTCCATGCACCTGAACTTCAATTTCAACTTCTGCGTTTTCTTTGATCTCGACAATGCTGTCCATATTTAATTCTCTGGCAAGCACAGATCGAGCCGCGCCTTTACGTCCCCAGTAGTTGCATGTGTAATAGTTGGTTCCTGTCGTTTCTGTGCTCCAATGAAGCTTCAGATCCGGCGCTGATTCACGCGCAGCCATAAGAACGGCAGGATCGCCGAATACAGCTGCATCAACGCCCGTTTCCGCTAAGAAAGCAAGATAATCGCCAAGTTCTCCCACTTTATCGTTATGAAAAATTCCGTTTACGGCAACGTATACTTTTGCTCCTTCATTATGGGCAATGTCTACAGCTTTCCTTACCTCTTCACGAGAAAATTCCCCCGCTAATCTCAGACCGTATCTCTGTTCCCCAACTAAAAACGCAGTTGCCCCCGCCTGAATCAACGGCAAAATGTCTGCCGTACTTGTCGGTGTGACTAAGAGCTCTGGTTTTTTCATGACGTTCACCTCTTCTTTTTACTAATCGCAAGCCCGTCCCCAACAGGGATAATCGCAGTTTGATAATCCGGATGATTCATCAGCCAATGATTATACTCATCGATTTTCGATACCAGCCTGCGCCTTCTTTTTGATTCTATTTTGCTGTAATCCTCTGCCACCAGACCTTTAAACAGCACATTGTCTGTTAAAATCACCCCGTCTGGCGAAAGCATCGGTTCATATAAGTGAAAAAAGTTTTGATATTGACCTTTAGCAGCATCAATGAAAATCACATCATATGGCGCTGTGACATGAACGGCTTCTGCTAATTCAAGCGCGTCCCCGTAAAACACATGGATTCGGTCATCAAGCTGAAAATCCTTTATGTTGTGAACAGCTTCCTCATGGCGTGTCTCATTGCGTTCAATCGTATATATTTCTGCAGACGGCAGTGCCAGCGCCATTCGAATGGCCGAGTAACCGATAGCCGTTCCGATCTCCAGTATTTTCTTCGCCTGTTTGACTGACAAGATTTGGAGCAGCACTTCTATGCCCGCTTTTTCCATAATCGGAACATGATGTTCTTCCGCATATGCTTCCAGCTTCCTCACGTTATCCGGCTGAGGCTTCAATAATGCTTCTATATAGTCATTTATTTGTTCATAGCGGTCTGTCACAACAAACAGCCTCCCGTTCTAAAAAGGAGTGCCCCAGTCTTTGACACAGGACACTCTCTGAGCACAACTTGTATACGTTAGTAAACAACCCGATATATTTTATCATAAAACCTTACGAAATGCGAATAAAAGGAGAGCTTTTGCTCTCCTTTTATTTCTGATTTTTTGCCGAAATATATTTTTCTTTTGCTTTATTATGTTCTTTTAATGTTTTCGTAAATACGACCTCACCGTTTGATTTTGCTAAAAAGTACAGATAGTCCGTTTTATCCGGATGAAGCGCCGCTTCCCAAGAAGACATTCCGGCATTGGCAATCGGACCTGGCGGCAGACCGGTGTTTTTATACGTATTGTACGGCGAATCGATTTCAAGGTCCTTATAAAGCACCCGGTCTTTATGTTTGCCAGCCGCATACAAGACGGTCGGATCTGTCTGAAGCGGCATCTTCTTTTTCAGCCTGTTATAAAAGACGCTGGATATTTTATGGCGATCGGCTTTTTCAGTCGCTTCCTCTTCGATCAAAGAAGCCATCGTCAGCAGCCTATGCACAGAAAGCTTTTCTTTCTTCATTTCTGTTTTGTATGTCTTCACATAAGAATCTGTCTGTTTCATCATCTCAGTTATGATGTCCTCAAGCGACGTATCCGGATCGTGGAATGGATATGTAGCCGGGAATAGGTATCCTTCCAGCGGCTGCTTTATATTTTTCTGAAAAACATCGTTTGTAACGGTGTCCGGAAATTCCTTTTTCAGCTGATTGATAAACGTTCTATCGTCCAGCTTTGCCATGACCTGTTTTGTTGAGTATTTCGTTTCCTCAGCAATGGCTGTGGCGATTTGTGTCAGCTGTTTCCCCTCAGGCACCGTAATTTGAAAGGCGTAGCTTGTAGCCCCGTTTGTCAGCTTCTTGATAATGGCATCCAGATCCATTCCTTTGTTCAGATGATAGTACCCGGCTTGGAATCCCGAAGCTTTTTTATATTTCACATAATACTGAAATGCCTTTTCACTTTTTATGACATTGTTTTCCTTCAAAATCGATGCGATCGCAGATACAGATGATCCGCTCGGAATGTTAATATTAACTGTCGTTTTATTGTTTTTTTCAACAGGTTCCAGCAGTGATTTCCCATATAAAAATGCTCCGCCTATGATGAGAAGCAGCACAATAACGGAAGACAGTACAATTCTTTTTTTATTTAGAAATGATTTTTTTTGCTGATTAATATACATAAGGTCTCCTCCCATCAGCTTTTATACTACATGATTCATGCTGTTTCGGCAATTTATTACAAAAAAACGTCTCTTGATAAGCAGAAAAAAAGCCGGAGCAGTATAGGCTCCGGCTTTTGCGCGGTTTTACTCTTCGTCTTCTTCCGCTAAAAACGTGTTTAATGTCTCTTCGATCATATCCCATTCTTCATCGGTTTCGATCGGGAATAGTTCGCCGTCTTCACCATCTTCGTTTGGCGTAAAGCTGGAAGCAAGAATTTCTACTTCTTCGTCATTCTTTGTCTCAATTGGGTAGTACAAAACATAAGATTTGCCAAACTCTTCGTTTTCAAATGTAAACAGCACTTCGCAAAGCTGTTCATTTCCTTGATCGTCAACAATTGTAATATTTTTTTCGCCGTGTTCCATTATATTCACCTCTGGCTTTAATTTAAACTGTCAAGATATCCTTGCAGAATCATAACAGCCGCCATTTTATCAATGACTTTTTTTCGTTTCTGCCTGCTGACATCAGCGGCAATCAGCATTTTTTCAGCCGCCATTGTGGTAAGACGCTCGTCCCACAGCACAACAGGTACATTGTACGTGGTTTCAAGCACTTTCGCAAATGCTTGGCTGGCTTCGCCTCTCGGTCCGACAGTTCCATTCATGTTTTTAGGAAAGCCGAGCACGATCTTATCTATAGTATAGTCTTTTGTCAGTTCAGATAAACGAGGTAATCCGTAATCGCCCTCTGCTTCATTTATCTTTATGGTCTCAATGCCTTGAGCAGTCCAGCCCATTTCGTCGCTCAGAGCAACACCGAGTGTCTTGGTTCCTAAATCGAGCCCTAATATTCTCATTGTTTATTTACGCCTCTTTATGCTGTTCTAAATAAGACTTCACCAATTCCTCGATTAATTCGTCTCTTTCAAGTTTGCGAATTAAATTGCGAGCGTCACGATGCCTAGGAATATAAGCGGGATCACCTGACAGCAAGTATCCGACAATCTGATTGATTGGATTGTAGCCCTTTTCCTGAAGCGCGTCATACACTGTAATCAGCACCTCATTTACGTTAGTTTCGGCAGAATCATCGGAGAAATTAAATTTCATCGTTTTATCAAACGAGCTCACCGTTTTGCACCTCTTTCCCAAATTCGCAGGCAAAGTTCAGCCTGGGGTCCTTATCTTACCATCATTCTACACTACATGGGCAAATTATAAAACGGATTTCACCCAATCTTCTACAGAAGCCAAGGCTTCTTCTAATTTTTCCGGCTGCTTTCCGCCTGCCTGTGCCATGTCCGGACGGCCTCCGCCGCCTCCGCCGCAAACTTCCGCGGCTTGTTTAACAAGCTTGCCGGCATGAAGGCCTTTCTCAATCAGATCCTTAGTAACACCGGCAGAAATATTGACTTTATCATTTTGCACAGCGCCAAGCACGATGACCGCAGAGCCGATTTTTGCTTTCAGTTCATCAACCATTGTACGGAGATGGTTCATATCTTTGGCGTTTACCTTTTCCGCAAGCACGCTGACACCATCAACTTCTTTTACTTTTGATAGTATGGCGCCTGCTTCAACGTTGCCGAGTTTCGCCAGAAGAGATTCATTTTCTCTTTGCGCTTCCTTCAGCTCAGCCTGCAGCGCAGCAACGCGTTTCGGCACTTCTTTGATATTTGTTTTCAGTTCATCGGCAGTCTGCTTCAAAACGGAGATCTGGCTGTTCATTTCTACGTAAGCGCCTTGTCCTGTTACAGCTTCAATCCGTCTAGTGCCAGCTCCGATTCCAGACTCAGATACGATTTTAAATAAGCCGATTTCCGCTGTGTTGCTGACATGGCATCCGCCGCAAAGCTCAAGGCTGTAATCTCCAACTTGAACAACCCTTACAATGTCACCGTATTTTTCTCCGAACAGAGCCATAGCTCCCATTTCTTTTGCTTCAGCGATCGGTTTCAAATCTATGCTGACCGGGATGCTTGCCCAAATCTTTTCGTTTACAATAACTTCAATTCGTTCGAGCTCTTCTTTTGTCACTTGCCCGAAGTGTGAGAAGTCGAAACGAAGGCGGTTTTCAGTTACAAGAGAGCCCGCCTGATTGACATGCGTTCCGAGAACATCTTTCAATGCCTGGTGCAATAAGTGCGTTGCCGTATGGTTTTTAATGACGCCGCTTCTCATATGATCTTCAACCTCAGCTGTTACATGCATGCCTTTTTGAACGGTTCCGCTCTCGACAACACCTTCATGCACATGCTGGCCGTTCGGCGCTTTTTGCACATCTTTCACTTTTACCACTGCCTGCTCGCTGCGTAAAAAGCCTTTGTCGCCGATTTGACCGCCGCTTTCCGCATAGAAAGGTGTTTCGTCAAGAATGATCTGTACAGTTTCGCCTTCATGCGCTTCGTCAATTAACTGGCCGTCCCGCAGAAGCACAATCACATTGGCATCAGCCTTTGTTTGGGAGTAGCCGACAAATGTGCTTTCTTCTGTTATGTCGCGTAATGCGCCGCCCTGCACCTGCATGCTGCCGACATCCTGACGAGCATTTCTGGCCCGCTCGCGCTGCTGGTTCATTTCTTCTTCAAAGCCTTTATGGTCAACTGTCATGTTCTCGTCTTCCGCATATTCTTCAGTCAGTTCAACTGGGAATCCGTACGTGTCGTAAAGTTTAAACACATCCGCACCTGAAATGACGCTGCTGCCCTTATCTTTTTCCTTTTTGATCATTTCTGACAAGATGGCAAGCCCTTCATTCAGTGTTTCGTGGAAGCGTTCTTCCTCTGTTTTAATGACTTTTGAGATGAATTCTTCCTTCTCTTTGACTTCAGGGTAGAAAGCAGCCATGATCTCAGCAACAACCGGAACAAGATCGTACATGAACGGACGGTTGATGTTGATCGTTTTGGCATAACGCACAGCGCGGCGCAATAAACGTCTTAATACATAGCCGCGTCCTTCATTTGACGGAAGCGCACCGTCACTGACAGCAAAAGCAACCGTTCTGATGTGGTCGGCGATGACTTTAAATGCAGTGTCTTTTACATTGTCTTGGCCGTATGCTTCACCAGAAATCGTTTCTGTCGCTTTGATGATTGGGACAAACAAATCAGTATCGAAGTTTGTCGGGACATTCTGGATGACAGATACCATTCTTTCAAGTCCCATGCCTGTATCAATGTTTTTCTTTGGAAGCGGCGTATAGGTGCCGTCCGGGTTATGGTTGAACTCAGAGAATACAAGGTTCCATACTTCAAGGTAACGGTCATTTTCTCCCCCAGGATAAAGCTCTGGATCATCTGGATCGTTCCCGTACGCTTCACCGCGGTCGTAGAAAATTTCTGTGTTCGGTCCGCTCGGCCCTTCGCCGATGTCCCAGAAGTTCCCTTCCAGGCGAATAATTCTTTCTTCCGGAATACCAATTTTTTTCGCCCAGAACTCATATGCTTCTTCATCTTCCGGATGAACCGTAACAGAAAGAAGCTCTTCATCAAAACCAATCCACTTGTCACTCGTTAAAAACTCCCAAGCCCATGTGATCGCTTCTTCTTTAAAGTAATCGCCGATGGAAAAGTTTCCAAGCATTTCAAAGAATGTGTGATGGCGCGCGGTTTTACCCACATTTTCAATATCGTTTGTTCTGATTGCTTTTTGAGCGTTTACGATTCTCGGATTTTCCGGCACAACGCGGCCGTCAAAATATTTTTTCAGCGTTGCAACACCGCTGTTGATCCAAAGCAGTGAAGGATCTTCATGCGGCACTAATGACGCGCTCGGCTCTACAGCATGTCCTTTTTCTTTAAAGAAATCCAAAAACATTTGACGCACTTCAGCAGAAGTTAAGTGTTTCATTGTATTTCCTCCTCTATAAAAATCGAAATTCTCTTCAGTGACAGCAAAAAAGCCCTCCCCCTATGCAAACCACACGTTTACACAGGGACGAGAGCTGTCTCGCGGTACCACCCTGATTACGGGCCTTATGATTCGCCCGTCACCTTTCATCCCATAACGCAGGATGTGCGGCAGCGATTAACTGCACTCAGGATTAGCTTCCTCCGATCTTCTGATAAAGCTCCTTTCAGCTTACGGAGCTTCTCTCTTTAACAGGGCTTCGGCGTACTCAGATCCGTCACTCGAGATTCGTATGTATTCTACGAGAAATTATAGACAAGCGGCACGCCAATGTCAATGCTCCGTCCGCATCCGCAGAAAATGGATCATCATCACCTTTAAAACAGCCGCAGCAGGCACTGCCAGAATCATGCCGACAATCCCCGCCAGCTCTCCTCCGGCAAGAAGCGCAAGCATAATCACTACAGGGTGCATCTTGAGGCTTCTGCCGACAATGAACGGACTGAGGACATTTCCTTCCAAAAACTGAAGCACGAACACTGTAATGACAACGACAAGGACGGCCTTCACAGACATCGTCATCGCAATTAAAAGCGCAGGAATAGCGCCGATAAAGGGCCCGAAGTACGGGATGACATTCGTAATACCCGAGATAAGACCTAGTATCAGCGGATACGGAAGGCCAAATATCCAAAACGTAATACCGGCTACGGCTCCGAGAATCAAGCAGACGAGCAGCTGGCCGCGAATGTAATCACCGAGAGAATCATCTACATCTAGCAAAAAAGCGCTGCCCCGCTTCCTCCACGACTTCGGCGTCAAATACCACACCGTTTTTTTCATTAATTCGATGTCCTTAACCATATAAAACACGAGAAAAGGAATTGTTGCCGCGATTAAGAAATAGTCGAGCACTTTACGGATTCCGCTGATTGCCCCTTCGATTGTGCCGGCGAAAAACGCCTCCGTCTGCCTAATCATTTTGTCTATGCGGTGATGCATGCCGTCCGGCCAGTCATCTGTATGATTATGCACATGAAGAAGGAGCCCATTGTACGTCTCGGCAAACATAGGTATATTTTCTGATAAATCCGTCAGCTGAACAATTAAAACGGGCACACCCTTATATAATGCCCATCCCAGCCCGCCAAAAAAAAGAACATAAATGACCAAAATGCTTAATGTCCTTGGCAGACCTTTGTCATGAAGCCACTCAGTGACCGGCAGTAATAAATAAGAAATAAAAATAGAAATGATCAAGGGAATAAAGATTGATTTTATGACGAGCCACAGGGGTGACCATAACATATCAAGCATACAAAAGACATAGACTGTTAACAGGACCAATAAACAAATGGCCACCCATAACAAAAGCTGCACCGGTTTCTGGAGCATCTGCTTTCACCTCTCCTATATCTTTTGAGGATTATAAGGAATTATTCTTTTATGTTTTCCCTTCACTGCTGGCTTATATAAAAAGGATACTCTAAAGAGAGTATCCTTCTTTCCTTAAAACATTTTCATCATTTTTTTTCTCATCCGCTTCATGCTTCGATTATTATTCAGCATGTCAGATTGAGTCGCCATTCGGTACACGAGAGCCCCAGCTCCCATCGCCAAAAGAGAAGTCATTGTCCGATTCATCCTGCGCATCTCCTTTCGATATTAAAAATTGATGCTGCGTTCATCCTCAGAAAACAAATCATCCAGGCTGCTTAGCGTTCCGTCTTCTTCCACTTGATGAGTTTCAATCTTCCCCTTGACCACTGTCAGCTCAATGAAACAGCCCCAGCAATAATATTGGTTCACGCCGATTTTCCCGATGTCCTTACTTTTGCAGTTCGGGCATATAAGCATACTCACACCTCTATCCGTTCAGAACGATCTCGTCTTTCCGCACCTCTACAAGCGAATCTGCTCTTTGGATGTGGCGTTTACATCCCGCCAAGTCAGAAAAGAAACCGTCCGAGAGTTCATATGCTACGATTATGCCCCTGTCCAAACAAAAGTATACATCTTCCAGCATCCCCAAAATATCACCCTCTTGCGATTTCACGAGCTTCATTTTCATCTGCTCATATGTGAAGCATGATTTCGGAAGAGGCAGAAGCTGCTCTGCATTGACTGCAGCCAATATCCGGTCATGAAGAATGCAACTGATATCACATGCACGTAAAAGCGCATGATGGTTATGAAAAAGACGTTTTTGTTCAAGAATAAATCCGAGACAATTTCCTTCAAGAGAAAAACAAATATCAGAAATCGTCCCAAGATAAACAGAAGTTTGTTCTGAATATACAGGAAATCCTTCTACCTCATGGCATGTTCTCAAAGTGTGATCAACCACCTTTTGTTGAACAGGCTTAGGTTTTGCTTTTCACCTTTGACACATACGATGAAATCACTTCCACCCCCAATGAAAAAAGCCCCCGCAAACACGGGAGCCCCTTTTACAGCTGTTCTTCTTTCATAAAATCGAATGGCGTAATGCCTTCCATTCCGATATTTGCGTCGTGCACGCTGAACGGGAGCTCTTTTTGCAAAGCTGCAAGCTCAGCATCCATTTCAGCCACCTGCGCTGACAGCCTGTTTTTTAGTGAGGTCTGTCTGACAGTCGCGTCATTATTTTTCACGCCCCACTCCAGCGCTTCCTCTTCCCCGCATAAAATGAGAAATTTCTTCGCCCTCGTGATAGCGGTATATAGAAGGTTTCTTCTGAGCATTCTATAGTAGCCCTTCACTACAGGAAGAACCACGATCGGAAATTCACTGCCCTGCGATTTATGAATAGAGCAGCAATACGCATGAGTAAACTGACTGAAGTCTTTTTTCGTAAACGTCATTTCATTGCCGTCAAAAGAGACAACAGCCATGTCTTCTTTTTCTGTGTTTTCCTTCGCATAGAAAATGGAAGTGATTTCTCCAATGTCGCCGTTAAACACATTGTTTTCCGGCTGATTGACAAGTTGCAAAATTTTATCCCCGGTTCTATAGACAACGTCGCCGAACTTAATTTCCCTCCGCTTTTCTTTTGGAGGGTTTAAAATATCCTGCAGCATCACATTCAGCTCATTGATTCCAGCTTTCCCTCTATACATCGGGGCGAGGACCTGAATATCTTTTGCCGTATATCCTTTTTTCAATGCATTCGCGACAACCTTCTCAACCACTTCTTTAATTTGCGAACCACCGCAGCGAATAAAGGAGCGATCCTTTGTCGGAGCAGTCAGGTTATTTGGAAGCAGCCCGTTTTTCATCTCGTGGGCAAGCTCGACAATGGACGATCCTTCCGCTTGTCGATAGATGTCTGTCAGTCTTACAGTCGGAATCACCTGGGATGCCAAAAGGTCTCTGAGCACTTGACCGGGTCCGACGGAAGGCAGCTGGTCTTCGTCTCCGACAATGATAATTTGAATATGATCAGGGATCGCTTTAAACAAATGATTCGCAAGCCATATATCGAGCATACTCGCTTCATCGATAATCAAAAGCTTCCCTTCAATTGGCTGGTCCTCTGTATGAGTAAATCCTTCCGCACCGTTCCAGCCGAGCAGCCGGTGTATCGTAACAGCCGGAAGACCAGTTGACTCACTCATTCGTTTCGCCGCTCTGCCTGTAGGCGCGGCCAGCACAATCGGAAAGGCTTCATCTTTTTTATAATCCGACGGATCAAGTGAAACACCGTGAAGTTCTCCATACAATTCCACAATGCCTCTGATTACCGTTGTTTTTCCTGTACCCGGTCCTCCCGTTAAAAGAAGCATCGGTGACGACAGCGCTTTTTGTATCGCTTCCTTCTGACTCGGCGCGTACTGAACATTCATACGCTCTTCCAATTCTCCCAAAGCCATCAGAAATTCCGATTCAGGAAACTGGTCGTCATATTCAGTTTGGCTTGCGATCTGTTTCACACGCTTTGCCACATTTTGTTCAGCTAAAAACAGCGACGGAAAGTAACATCGTTCATCTTCTATAACAATATCCTTATTTTCTCCAAGCGCAATAATCGCGTTAGCGGCATCCATTTCTGCAATGCGCTGCCCATCTGCCGCTGACTGGTTTAACAGCGTTTGGGTTTCGATAATCAGCTGTTTCGTTTCTATGTACGTATGCCCTTCTGACAGGCATGTCGTTTCTAGCGTGTATAAAATAGCCGCTTTTACCCGCTCAGGATGATTCCCTGAGAGCCCCATTCTTCCGCCGAGCTCATCTGCTTTTCCAAACCCGATGCCTTCCACGTCTCTCACAAGCTGATAAGGGTTCTCCTGAATTTTTTCCAGCGTCTCGGATTCATAGGCCTGATAGATTTTCATAGACAGCTGAGGGCCGAAGCCAAATTGATTCAGCGAAATCATAATTTGCTCCAGTCCCTGATGCCGCTGCAAAGCACCGGCAAGGGTGTCAGCTTTCTTTTTTGACAGTCTCGGAACATCATAAAGGACTGAAGAATCAGCCAAAATTTTATTAATCGCTCTGTCACCCAGTTTTTTCACAATCTCTTCAGCGGTTTTTTTACCGATTCCTTCAAACAGATCGCTCGACAAATACTGAATGACGCCTTCTTTTGTTGTCGGGATCTCCTTTTTGAAGTGCTCAGCTTGAAATTGCAGTCCGAACTTTGGGTGAGTAACGGTTTTTCCGTAAAACGTGTAGGTCTCTTCTTCTTGAAGCGCAGGGAAGTAGCCCGTCACGGATACGACTTTATCTTCAATAGCTTCGGAGGTCTCTGTGACTTTCACTTTCAGAACCGTATATAAATTGGCGTCATTGTGATAAATGACGGTGTTTACTGTCCCTTTTAAAAAGGGCTCCTCCTCCATTTTCAGCTGATCCGGGTGCTGCTGCACGAGCCGTCCCTCCTCCTGAGCTTTTTATGATGGGTCGATTAGTTTTTTTGCATGAAGCGCCAGCATATGATCCGGCTGGATTTCGATTGCCTTGTCCAGCATTTCAAGCGCTTTTTCACGATTTTCTTTATAAGCATAAGCGACACCGGAATTATAAAACGCATCCGCGTGCCCCGGGTCTTGCTCTGTTACAGCTTCGAATTGGCTGAGTGCTTCGTCCAGCATGCCTTCGTTCGCCAAGCACATCCCGAATTGGAAACGCGCTTCTGTATCGTCTTCATTCAGCTCGACCGCTCTTTGTAAATATGGCAGAGCGAGCTTAGGCTGCTCAAGCTTTACGAGAACCGTTCCGAGCATGTAGAAAAGATCACCGTTCTCCATTCCGGCACGCAGCGCTTTTTCAAACATGTCTTTTGCTTCTTTGTACATTTCTTTTACCACATAGACATTTCCTGCTCCATAATAAGCAGTGGCGGCGCTGCTGTCTAATTCAAGCGCTTTATCATAAAACGCTAAAGCCCGTTCCAGTTCATTTACGGATGAAAGCAGGTTCGCAAAGTTAATATACGGAATTGCGTCTTCTTTGTTTTCTTCAATCGCTTTTGTAAAAGCCTCTGCCGCTTTTTCGTAATCGCCTTCCTGCATTGCCGCTATACCGGCTTCATTGTAATCCACAGTCATCTTCCTTTCATTAAAAAACCCCAACTCGCTGTTGAGGTTTTTTCATTTTATACATACCACAATTTTGTGCCATCTTTATATACGTCATCAATGGTTCCGCCGCCAAGGCATTCTTCGCCATCATAGAAGACAACGGCTTGTCCCGGTGTGACAGCACGAACCTGCTCGTCGAAAATAACCTCCGCTTCGCCTTCTCCAGTCATTCGAACTGTAACTTTATGGTCTTCTTGACGGTAACGGAATTTGGCTGTGCAGGAAATTTCTTCGCCATCCATTATATCCGAACGAACCCAGCTGATATTAGTCGCTGTGATTTTATCGGAGTAGAGGAGCGGGTTGTGGAACCCTTGGTCGACGTAAAGGATGTTCTTTTCAAGATCTTTACCGACCGCAAACCAAGGCTCGCCGCTTCCGCCGATTCCAAGGCCGTGACGCTGACCGATCGTGTAGTACATTAATCCGTCGTGGCGTCCTTTTACTTCACCGTCCATCGTCATCATATCACCCGGCTGCGCAGGGAGATATTGACTGAGGAATGTTTTGAAATTGCGTTCGCCGATAAAACAGATGCCTGTACTGTCTTTTTTCGCCGCCGTTGCCAGATCTGCTTCTTTGGCAATTTCACGCACACGGCTCTTTTGAAGCTCGCCGATCGGGAACATCACTTTGCTTAGCGTATCTTCTGTCAGCTGATTCAAGAAGTACGTTTGATCTTTGTTTTCATCAATGCCGCGCAGCATTCTGACTTTGCCGCCGCTTCTGTCGACCCTTGCATAGTGGCCAGTCGCTAAATAGTCGGCGCCAAGTGACAGTGCATGCTCCAAAAATGCCTTGAATTTAATTTCTTTGTTGCACAGCACATCCGGGTTTGGTGTTCTGCCTGCTTTATATTCATCGAGGAAGTATTGAAATACCTTCTCGTAATATTGCTTTTCAAAATTAACGGCATAGTACGGAATTCCGATTTGATTGCAGACGCGGATCACATCTTCATAATCCTCTGTCGCCGTGCAGAAACCATTTTCGTCCGTATCATCCCAGTTTTTCATAAAGATTCCGATTACGTCATAGCCCTGTTCTTTTAACAGCAGAGCCGCCACAGATGAGTCTACTCCGCCGGACATGCCGACAACGACTCTTGTATCCTCCGGCCGTTTTTCCATTTCATTCACTCCAATAATTAAGTCCGCCTTATTGTGTCAGCCGCTTTACAACAGCAGCCACATGTTTGGCAGCGGTTTTCACTTGCTCAGCCGTATTGCCGAGACCGAAGCTGATTCGAATTGAGGACGTCAGCCGGTCGCTCTCTTCACCAAACATGGCAGTCAGAACATGTGACGGCAGGACTGAACCAGCCGTGCACGCTGATCCGCTGGAGACCGCGACTCCCGCCATATCAAGATTTACCAGCAGTGCCTCCACAGATACACCGGGAAAATAAAGGTTCATGACATGCGGAAGGCTATGCTCTTGATCTCCATTGATCTCGAATGCCACACCGGCATCCTTAAGCGTGCCGGCTATGATTGTTTTAAACGATTGATACTTCTCGTTTTTTTCGTCCCGATCTTCGCCCGACAGCTTGACCGCTTCTTTCAGCCCGACAATTCCCGGAACATTTTCTGTTCCGGCACGGCGTTTTTTTTCTTGCTCTCCTCCGAATAACAACGGAGAAAGCTTTACATCTTTACTTGCATATAAAAAGCCTGTCCCTTTTGGCCCGTTGAGCTTGTGCCCAGAAACAGACAGAAGGTCAATATGGCTGCTTTTCACATCAATTGAAAAAAACCCGAATGCCTGAACAGCATCGGTATGAAAATAAGCCGTGTGTTCCTTCAGCAGCTGGCCGATTTCATCGATCGGCTGCACAGTTCCGACTTCGTTATTTCCATACATCACCGTCACAAGGATTGTATCATCACGTAGTGCTTCTTTCACCTGATTTGCACTGACTCTGCCGTTTTGATCAACATCCAGATATGTCACTTCAAATCCGTCTTCCTCCAGTTTTTCACATGTGTGAAGCACGGCGTGATGCTCAATTTTTGTCGTGATGATATGTTTTCCCTGATTTTTTCTGGCAAGCGCAGTTCCCATTATCGCTAAGTTGTCAGCTTCCGTTCCCCCGCTAGTGAAAATAATTTCCTGTTCTGCCGCACCAATTTCAGCTGCAATGTGCGCTCTTGCTTCGTCCACCCATTTCCGTGATTCCCTTCCAAATGAATGAATGCTGGATGGATTGCCGAAATTTCCGGAGAAATGCGGTATCATTTTCTCCAACACGCGATCATCCATCGGAGACGTTGCGGCGTGATCCAAATAAATCCGTTCCATTTTGTTTTACACCTCTGATCTAAATATAGAACATATAAGCTTCTTGCTCTCCATCTGTGTAGCTGGCAAGGTCCTCTAATGTTGTGCTGTCTAACACTTCTTTGACAGCGTCCCGTATGCGGATCCACAGCTCCCGTTTGGCAGGCTCCTCGTCTTCGAGCACTTCCACAGGGCTGATCGGGCCTTCAAGCACGCGGATGATGTCTCCAGCTGTAATGGCATCCGGCTCACTTCCTAATACGTATCCACCATAAGCGCCTCTGATGCTTTTGACTAAGCCCGCATTTCGGAGCGGTGATACCAGCTGCTCTAAATAATGCTCTGACAGATTATTCGTCTGTGCGATGCTTTTTAATGAAGTCGGGCCTTCGCCATGCTTTTTCGCGAGCTCGATCATAATGGTGAGACCGTATCTTCCTTTAGTTGATATTTTCAACATGAACACCTCTGTTATTTCATGATTTTCCACATATATAATGGTAATTTCTATATAATTCGTCCGTTTATTAAATAATAGACCAACTGCTATTATAGCATACCTTGTTCGAATTTTCATGGAAGCCGGCGGAAACGCGGCTTCCCCCTTTTCTAATTTCCGGATTTCCGTTACCCTGTAATTAAGTAAGGAGAGATGATGATGAAGCCATTGGCATATCGGATGCGTCCGACGAAAATAGAGGATATTATCGGCCAGCAGCATCTGGTGGCTGAAGATAAAATTATCGGCAGAATGGTTCAGGCAAAACATTTGTCATCGATGATTTTGTACGGGCCGCCCGGAATTGGAAAAACCTCAATCGCAACAGCAATCGCCGGTTCAACAAGTATTGCTTTCCGCAAGCTGAATGCCGTTATTAACAATAAAAAGGATATGGAGATCGTAGCTCAAGAAGCCAAAATGTCTGGCCAGGTCATTTTGATTTTGGATGAAGTCCACAGACTTGATAAAGGAAAACAGGATTTTCTATTGCCTTATTTAGAAAATGGCATGATTATTTTAATCGGCGCCACTACAGCTAACCCATATCACGCCATAAATCCGGCCATCAGAAGCCGCACGCAGATTTTTGAGCTTGAGCCATTAACACCCGAATTGATTAAACAGGCTTTGGATCGGGCTCTTCATGATGAGCACCGGGGGCTTGGCACATACTCCGTTTCTATTGATGATCAGGCGATGGAGCATTTTGCCCAAGGATGCGGGGGCGATGTCCGTTCCGCTTTAAATGCGCTTGAGCTTGCTGTATTGTCAACAAAGGAGTCTGCGGACGGCGTGATTCACATTACATTAGAGACTGCGGAAGAATGCCTGCAGAAAAAGAGTTTTTCTCACGATAAAGACGGTGATGCGCATTATGACGTATTGTCCGCCTTTCAAAAATCGATCCGAGGCTCTGATGCCAACGCCGCTCTTCATTATTTGGCTAGATTAATTGAAGCGGGTGACTTGGAAAGCATCGCGAGAAGACTGTTGGTTATCGCCTATGAAGATATCGGCTTAGCCAGCCCGCAAGCAGGGCCGAGGGTGCTGCACGCAGTTCAGACCGCCGAACGGATTGGGTTCCCTGAAGCGCGCATACCGCTGGCCAATGCGGTCATTGAGCTCTGCCTCTCGCCGAAATCCAATTCAGCTATTCTAGCTATCGATGAAGCGCTCGCGGACATCAGAGCAGGAAAAATCGGCGATGTCCCAAAACATTTAAAAGACGCGCATTATAAAGGGGCACAGGAACTAGGAAGAGGCATCGACTATAAATACCCTCATAATTATGAAAATGGATGGGTTGAACAGCAGTACCTCCCTGATCCTTTAAAGAACAAGCAATATTACAAACCGAAGCAGACTGGTAAATTTGAATCTGCGTTAAAGCAGGTGTACGATAAATTAGTAAAAAGAAAATAAAAAAACAGCCTTGAATATGCTTCAAGGCTGTTTTTTATTCCATTATTTATCCTTCACGCGTTTAATTTCAATCTCTTTCAAAAGATCCATGACAACATGACCGCCCATAATCAAGCCTGCAACAGACGGCACAAAAGCATTAGAGGACGGCGGCATTTTGGCTTTGCGAATTTTCGCATCGTCATTTCCGACTTCTTTTCTGACGTCTTCCCGGATCACAATCGGGCTTTCATCGGAGAAAATGACTTGAACGCCCTTTTTGATGCCTTCTTTACGGAGTCTCGTACGAACCACCTTTGCGATCGGGTCAGTATGCGTTTTAGAAATATCAGCGATTTGGAAACGTGTCGGGTCTGTCTTGTTCGCAGCACCCATGCTGGAGATCAGCGGAATATCACGTTTCAGACATTCTTTCATTAAATGGATTTTATAATGAATGGTGTCTGACGCATCAATCACATAGTCAAGGTTATACTCAAAGAATTGCTCATACGTTTCTTCCGTATAGAACATTTTTAATGAAATCACTTCACACTCAGGGTTAATGTCCGCAATCCGCGCTTTCATTAAATCTACTTTCGGCTGACCGACAGTAGAAAGAAGAGCATGAAGCTGACGGTTTACGTTTGTAATGTCCACATCATCCTTATCAACAAGCAGGATGCGCCCGACGCCTGAACGTGCAAGCGCCTCCGCTGCGAACGATCCGACGCCCCCAACTCCGAGCACAGCAACTGTGCTGTTTTTCAGCGTTTCAAGGCCTTCTTTTCCAATAGCTAATTCATTGCGTGAAAACTGGTGTAACAAGAACCTCACTCCACATTCGTAATCTGGTTTTCCTATGATAAATGGCTGTTACACAAACAGCCGTTTTTTCTGCGCATAAAAAATAAAGTCCCAATTGTGCCGTTGCAGCTTTCCTTTGTTTTGAACCCGCTCTCAGCAGGTGGGTGCCCTCTTTTAAATCTTGTAAGTCCTCTTTACCGAATGAAAAGAGGCATGTACGCCATTTAAAAATGCGGGCTCCCAAATCAAAAAAATGTTCGGTCAAAACTAGGTGTACAACTAACACATCAGGACTTTATTTAACTTGTCAAAATCATATCACAGACAATTTTGATTTTCAAGAATCGAACTGCACATTCAGTTCTTTACTTTTGATTTGAGAGAAAGATGAAGCTCATCAAGCTGTGCGTCGCTTACTTCTCCCGGCGCATCTGTCATCAGACAGCTTGCACTTGCCGTTTTCGGGAAGGCGATGGTATCTCTCAAATTCGTCCGTCCGGCAAGAAGCATAACGAGACGGTCTAAGCCAAGCGCAATTCCGCCGTGCGGAGGAGCGCCGTATTCAAATGCCTCAAGAAGGAATCCAAACTGTTCGGCTGCTTCTTCTTTTGTGAAGCCAAGCAGTGTAAACATTTTTTCCTGAATATCCTTTTCAAAAATACGGATCGATCCTCCGCCAAGCTCATAGCCGTTTAAGACGAGGTCATAGGCTTGCGCTTTCATGTCCTCAGGCGCTGTTTCAATCAGCTCAAGGTCTTCACGGACAGGCATTGTAAACGGATGGTGCGCTGCGTAAAAACGGCCTTCCTCCGCATCATGCTCTAAAAGCGGCCAGTCAATCACCCATAAGAAATTGAAGAGGTTTTCGTCAATGAGTCCGCGTTCTTTCCCAAGCTTTAAGCGCAGGGCGCCGAGTGATGCGGCAACAACTTCGAATTTATCCGCTCCGAACAGCAGCAAGTCACCCTCAGCGGCTTCAAGCGCTTCAATTAGCTTAGACTGCTTTTCATCATCAAAGAATTTGGCGATTGGGCCTTTCACTCCGTCTGCTTCGACCTTCACCCAAGCAAGTCCTTTCGCTCCGTAATTTGCGGCAAACGCACCTAGAGCATCAATGTCTTTTCTTGAGTAATCGCCGGCTCCGCCTTTTACGTTGATGGCTTTGACTACACCGCCGTTTGCCACAGCTGATGAGAACACCTTAAATTCAGTATCTTTTACAATGTCAGACACATCTGTTAAAAGCATGTCAAAGCGAGTATCCGGTTTATCAGAACCGTATTTGTTCATCGCCTCGTCATACGTCATTCGAGGAAGAGGAAGCTTGAGTTCCACACCTTTCGTTTCCCGCATAATCTTTGCCATCATATCCTCAGCCAATGACATGATGTCTTCCTGGCTCATAAAGGACATTTCAATATCGATTTGCGTAAACTCAGGCTGGCGGTCCGCACGCAGGTCCTCATCGCGGAAGCAGCGGGCAATTTGATAATAGCGTTCCACACCTGAGACCATCAGAAGCTGTTTAAATAGCTGCGGAGATTGAGGCAGCGCATAGAACTCACCTTCATGCACACGGCTCGGCACCAAGTAATCACGTGCGCCCTCAGGTGTGCTTTTGGTTAAAATAGGCGTTTCAATATCAAGAAACCCGTTTTCATCTAAAAAGCTCCGAGCAGCTCTTGTCACGTTATGGCGCATCTGCATTGTTTGAAACATAGCCGGTCTGCGCAAATCTAAGTAACGGTGTTTTAAACGAACATCCTCTGATACGTCTTCCGCTTGATCAGAAATAGCAAACGGAGGTGTCTTCGCCGCACTCAATACAGTCACTGCATCAGCGTGAATTTCAATCGCGCCTGTTTTCAAATTCTGATTCACTGTGCCTTCTTCGCGCGCAACCACTTTTCCTTGAATATCTAGAACGTATTCGTTTCTGATGCCTTCCGCAATAGCAAGTGCTTCTTTTGATACATCAGGGTTAAAAACGACTTGAACAATTCCAGTACGGTCACGCAAGTCAATAAAAATCAATCCGCCGAGGTCCCGTCTTTTTTGGACCCAGCCTTTCAGCGTTACAGATTCGCCAATTGCTTTTTCAGTCATTTCGCCGCAATAATATGTTCTTCCAAACAATGCGTTCCACTCCTTATCCCTTTTGGTTTGCTTTCATCACATGTATAAATTCATCAAGAGCCACTTCAATCTGTTCGCCTGTTTTTGCATCCTTTACATTGATTTTGTTTTGAGCAAGCTCATCCTCTCCCAAAATCGCAATAAATCTGGCGTTGAGGCGGTCAGCTGTTTTAAACTGGCCTTTCATTTTTTTATTTTCGTAATCAATCTCACTGGAAATGCCGGCTTCTCTCAGTTTGTATACCAGCGAAACGGAATAATCCTTCGCTTTTTCGCCAAGCGTCACGATATAGCAGTCAATTCCCTGGTCAACCGGCAGTTCTCTTTTTTCAGCATCAATTGCGGCAAGCAGGCGTTCAATGCTCATCGCAAATCCGATGCCGGGCGCCTCTGGTCCGCCGATTTGTTCGACCAATCCGTCATAGCGTCCGCCGCCGGCAAGCGTTGTAATCGCGCCAAAGCCCTCCGCATTGCTCATGATTTCAAATGCGGTATGGTTATAATAATCCAGCCCTCTCACAAGGTTAGGATCAATTTCATAAGAAATGCCGAGATCGTTTAAATATTGCTTCACTTTTTCAAAATAAGCGGCTGATTCTTCATTTAAGTAAGTAAGAATAGAAGGTGCCGATTTCATCAGCTCATGATCCCGGTCCTTTTTGCAATCCAAAATTCTGAGCGGGTTGGTGTGCAGGCGTGACTGACAGTCTGAACAAAATTCCTCGATGTGCGGCTCAAAGTGTTTCACGAGCGCTTCTCTGTAGCTTTTGCGGCTGTCCCGATCGCCAAGACTGTTTATCACAAGCTTGACGTTTTTCAAGCCGGCCTTCTGGTAAATACCCATCGCCAGCGCCATTACTTCAGCATCTATTGCAGGGTCTTTCGAACCGATCGCTTCGATGCCAAACTGATAAAACTGGCGGTAACGGCCCGTCTGCGGACGTTCGTAACGGAACATCGGCCCGACATAATACAGCTTTGTCGGCTGAACAGGATTTGCAAATAATTTATTTTCATTAAAAGCGCGAACTGTTGCAGCAGTTCCCTCGGGGCGAAGCGTCAGGCTTCTGCCTTTGCGGTCCTGGAAGGTGTACATTTCTTTTTGCACAATATCCGTAGACTCCCCGACGCCTCTGGCGAACAGTTCTGTATGCTCAAAAATCGGCGTGCGGATTTCTTTATATTGATAAGTTCGGCAAGTGTCTCTCATGATTTGTTCAACATACTGCCAGCGCTCTGATTCTCCAGGCAGAATATCTTGTGTTCCTCTTGGAATGTTATATCCCATGTGTAGACCTCCTATGTATTCCTTATAAAATATACATTTATCGTCAATGATGAAAATAAAAAAAACTCCCGCCCCTACTATACACTTATAGTAGGGACGAGAGTTATACCCGTGGTGCCACCCTAGTTGGAATATTTTCGTATTCCCGCTCGATCCTTTAACGCAGGTTCACGTTCACTGCCTAATGACGGTATCACGCGTTCAGCAGGAAACCTCCGGAGTGTTGTTTCGAGAAAGACGCAATGGGAGCCGCTTTCAGCCTGGGGCGGTTCCTCTCTAGCCATGCAATCTGACCTACTCTTCTCCATTATTGGTTCAACAATTTAATTTATTATGTACTCGATTTCTATTATAATAATGGCATTGCTGTACTCTGTCAAGCTTTATTCCGGTTGTTTTTCTGCTGTGATGCTTCTTTGGACATAAGACCAAATTCAGTTGCCGTTTCAGTGAGATAACCAATTGTATCTGGATCGGCATGATCACTGAAATGCAGGTTTCCTTCGCCGTCGTGAAATGCACGCCCCATTTTTGGATGATATTTCATGATTTGCACACCTTTTTCATTGTATTTATGCCTAGTATAAACAAATCATTTTATTTTTATTTAAAAATCAGAAAGGACTTTACGATATTAAAAAAGAATGCTTTTTTTTAGATCATTAGAAAGGAGGACACAATGAGCAAGAAACACTTTGTTCTTATTGTATGTATTATCGTCGCCGGGGCGCTTTTCCCGCCATTTTCTGCCGTTACAGCCGCTCAGGGAGAAGCGGTCATCGCAACAGATGAAATGAATGTCAGAAGCGGCCCGGGACTTAGCTACGGCATCATGGCGGAGGTGAAAAAAGGAGAACGCTACCCCATCTTGAAGGAAGACGGAGACTGGGTGCAAATACAGCTTGGTTCCGGAGAAAAAGGGTGGGTTGTCTCCTGGCTTATTACTAAGGAAAAACAGGCAGGCACAAGCTCCACTGACAGCAGTAAAACTGTTACATCAACAGATCCCGATTTACGGATGAGAACAGGCCCTGGTACATCATACGAAGTCATCGGCAAATTCCCGCAGGGCAGCCAAGCCTCAGTGATTGAAAAGGATTCCGGCTGGGTCAAGATTTCATATCGAAATTCCACCGGATGGGTATCATCCGAATACGTCACATCAGGCAGCGGCAGTTCAGCGTCTGAGGAAAGTGATCAGACAGAATCATCTGGTTCAACAACGGGAACGGTTGGCGTTTCTTCACTGAATGTCAGAGGCTCCGATTCACATGATGCAGCGATTATAACAAAACTTTCACGAGGAACGAAACTTACAATCCTCGAAGAGAAAAACGGCTGGCTCCATATTGAAGTGAATGGGCTAAAAGGCTGGGTCGCAAGCCATTACATTGTGACCAGTTCTCACCCGGATGAAAATTCAGCTGATGTCAGCAGTTCAGACAGTACCAAAAAAGCCTATATCGTATACGAAGGAACGAATTTAAGAAGCGATGCCTCAACGTCAGCTTCTATCGTTAAACGCACAGCCAAAGGCGATGCGTACACCATTACCGGATCAAAGGGCAGCTGGTATGAAGTAAGACTTGACAATGGGCAGACCGCTTATGTCGCCAACTGGGTTGTGCAGACGTCTAAGAGCGCTGAAGAATCTGGGGAGCCGCCTGTCGCTGATTCCGCTTCCGGAAGCGGGTCGCTGAAAAATAAAGCGATTGTTGTCGATCCGGGGCATGGAGGAAAAGACAGCGGAACAGTCGGCTATTCAGGCCAATTCGAGAAAAAACTGACGATCAAAACGGCGCAATTGCTGGCCAGCAAACTTAGATCAGCAGGAGCAGACGTGTATGTGACACGGCAGGATGATACATTTGTCAGCTTACAGTCACGAGTCTCGACGTCTCATTACCGCAACGCAGACGCCTTCATCAGCATTCATTACGACAGCTTTGCGGATACTTCTACAAGGGGCAGCACAGCTTATTACTACAGTCCTGCAAAGGATCAAAATCTGGCAGCAGATGTACACTCTGAAGTGGTTAAGCGATCTTCAATTCCTGACCGCGGGGTACTATTCGGAGATTATTATGTGCTCCGCGAAAACAAACAGCCCGCTATGTTGTACGAGCTAGGATATGTAAGCCATCCGCAGGAAGAAGCCATTGTACACAGCAATTCATACCAAGAAAAAGTAACAGACGGAATTGAGAGCGGATTGGAGAAATATTTTCAATAAAAAAAGCTGCCAAAAGGCAGCTTTTTTTTATTTTGAATCCATAATCAATGTAACCGGTCCGGAGTTTGTGAGCTTTACATCCATCATAGCGCCGAATTTTCCGGTTTCTACTTTGATTCCTTTTTCACGAAGCAAGTCATTCCATTTTTCATAAAGACCCAAAGCCTTATCAGGTTTTGCGGCGTTCATGTAGTTCGGGCGCCGTCCTTTTCTCGTATCTCCGTAAAGCGTAAACTGTGAAACAGACAAAACCTCTCCGCCTGTATCCAGAAGCGACAAATTCATTTTTCCATCATTGTCATCGAAAATGCGAAGATTCACCATTTTTTCCGCTAAGTAAGCAGCATCCTCTTCTGTATCATCGTGAGTAATGCCAACCAGGACCATAATGCCTTGTCCAATTTGGCCGATCACATCTCCATCAACGGTTACGCTTGCTTCTGTTACTCGCTGAACGACTAATTTCATTTTCTGACTCCTTTAATTCATGACGCGGCGCACAGAATATATATCCCTTATTTGCTTAATGCGCTCGACGACTTTATGCAGATGATTGATGTTCTGGATAAAAATAGCCATATGAATGGTTGCCACTTTGTTGCGGTCCGATTTGCCAGAGACAGAAGAAATATTTGTTTTCGTTTCATTCACTGCCTGAAGCACCTCGTTAAGCAATCCGCGGCGATCATACCCAAGAATCTCGATCTCAACATTGTATTCCTTGCGTTTTTGCACCTGTGACTCATGTTCCCACTCTACGGGGATCAGCCGCTCCTGCGCTTCATTCGTTTTGACATTCGGGCAGTCGTCGCGATGGACGGAAACCCCTCTGCCTTTTGTAATAAAACCGACAATATGGTCACCAGGCACAGGATTGCAGCATTTCGATAAACGCACAAGAAGATTGTCGATCCCCTTGACGCGAACGCCAGCTTCACGCTTTCTTCCTTGCGGATACGGTTTAGGCTCAGCAGTGACATCCTGAACAATTTTTTCTTGTTCTTCCTGATCACGCTGTTTTCTTTCTTTTTCTGTCAGCCGGTTCGCCACCTGCAGGGCTGTGATGCCATTGTAGCCGACCGCTGCGTACATGTCTTCTTCATTTGAGAAGTTAAATTTATCTGCAACTTTTTGGATGTTCTCCGGTGTCAGGACGTCCTTCACTTCAAAGTCCAGATTTTTAATTTCTTTTTCAACCAATTCACGGCCTTTTTCGACATTTTCTTCGCGCCGCTGTTTCTTAAAGAATTGACGGATCTTATGCTTCGCCTGTGAGGTTTGAGCAAGCTTCACCCAATCCTGACTCGGACCATAGGAATGCTTGGAGGTGAGAATTTCTACGATATCACCTGTCCGGAGCTTATGGTCAAGGGTCACCATTTTTCCGTTGACCTTCGCACCGATTGTTTTATTGCCGATTTCAGAGTGAATCCGGTAAGAGAAATCAATTGGGACAGAACCGGACGGAAGCTCGATGACATCTCCTTTTGGCGTAAAGACGTACACCATATCCGAGAACAAATCGATTTTGAGCGACTCCATAAATTCTTCGGCATCTGTTGATTCATTTTGGAATTCCAAAATTTCGCGGAACCATGAAAGCTTTTTCTCAAATGTCGCGCTTTCACTCGCTGCTTTTCCTTCTTTATAAGCCCAGTGAGCCGCAACCCCGTATTCCGCGATTTCATGCATTTCAAAGGTGCGGATCTGCACTTCCAGCGGGTCGCCTTTAGGCCCTATAACTGTTGTATGAAGCGATTGATACATGTTCGGCTTCGGCATTGCGATATAATCTTTGAACCTGCCGGGCATCGGCTTCCAGCATGTATGAATAATGCCGAGCACCGCGTAGCAGTCCTTTATGCTGTTCACGAGAATCCGGACAGCAAGCAGATCATAAATTTCGTTGAATTGCTTATTTTGCAGCACCATTTTTCTATAGATACTGTAAATATGCTTCGGCCGGCCTGAGAAGTCAGCCTTAATGTTGACTTCTTCGACACGTTTTTTCACCTCATTGACAACCTCGTCGACATAAAGCTCGCGTTCTGCGCGTTTTTTCTTCATGAGGTTGACAATTCTGTAATATTGCTGAGGATTCAAATAACGGAGCGCCGTATCTTCCAGTTCCCATTTAATCTTTGAAATCCCGAGGCGATGAGCCAAAGGAGCAAAGATTTCCAGCGTTTCATTAGAAATTCTCCGCTGTTTTTCTTGGGGAAGATGTTTCAGCGTCCGCATATTGTGAAGACGATCCGCCAGCTTGATCAGTATGACCCGGATATCTTGAGCCATAGCGACAAACATTTTGCGATGATTTTCCGCCTGCTGTTCCTCTTGAGATTTATATTTAATTTTACCGAGCTTCGTTACACCGTCCACAAGCATTGCCACTTCCTCGGAGAATGCTTCCTTCAGGTCATCAAGCGTCACATCAGTATCCTCCACTACATCATGCAGAAATCCGCCCGCGATTGTGGATGGATCCATTTCAAGATCAACGAGAATTCCCGCAACCTGAATCGGATGTATAATGTAAGGCTCACCTGATTTGCGGTATTGCTCGCGATGAGCATCTTCAGCGTACAGGTATGCTTTTTCGACAAATGCGATATGCTCATCGGATAGATAACTGCGCGCTTTATCAATAACTTGCTCGGCAGTCAATACTTGTTCGTTCGCCATGGAATCACCTTTTTTAAAATGTAAACTGTATTGTAGTTTATTATCAAGAAAAAAACGATAGATGTAAAGAGCAGAAGTTCAAATCACCAAATAATATATCAAATAAATGCAAAACAATAGGAAAAAAGCACCCTGTATCGAGTGCTTTTTCCTTTATGAGGTTATCTTTAGTATTTCATTAATGTTAAGATGTCATAATTATCAAGTTTATTTCTGCCATCAAGGTAAGAAAGCTCGATTAAGAAAGCGATACCAGCTACAATGCCGCCAAGCTCCTCGACAAGTTTGATTGTTGCTTCAATTGTGCCGCCTGTTGCAAGCAGGTCATCTGTAATAAGCACACGCTGGCCTGGTAAAATCGCATCTTTGTGGATCGTTAATACGTCTTTGCCATACTCCAAACCGTAATCCACTTTGATGACCTCACGCGGCAATTTGCCTTCTTTGCGCACCGGTGCAAAGCCGACGCCAAGCGCGTAGGCAACCGGACAGCCGATAATAAAGCCGCGTGCCTCTGGACCCACAACCAAATCAATTTGTTTTTCTTTTGCATATTCAACAATTTGATCTGTTGCATAGCGATAGACATCGCCTTTATCCATCAGTGTCGTAATATCTTTAAATTGCACGCCCTCTTTCGGGTAATCCGGTACAATTGTTACGTATTGTTTTAAATCCATCTGTTTTATGTCCTCCTCGTACTTTCATAAGCCTCTGAATCTTGTTTCATCAGCTTATTCAGCCATTCCTTCAGCTCTTCAGCCGCAGAATAATTCAGCTTTTGATCCAGCTCCATCAGCTGCTGTTTTGCTTGATATGTTTGCGAGTCTGTTAAATCGCGTTTTTTTGCTCCGCTTATTACAGACAGCACACCATTCTCTATTTTAACAAAACCGAGATCAAAAAACACCTTTGTCATGAAATTGATTGTTTCAACGGACCAGCCTTTATGCCTCGCAAGCTCTGAGCCGTGTTTATTCAAGTCAAAAGTACCTCTTTTCAGCAAGAATGCATAATACCATTTAAAGTGGTCTCTTGCCGGAAAAGATGATAAAAAGTGTTCCTCATGATTGAGAAAGATGAAGTAAATCCGCTCAGGCGCTTTGCCTTCCAGCAAACGTGCGAGCATGTCCAGCGAAGGCGGAGAATCCAGTAATACAATATATGCATTGTCAAGTTCACATGCCTTCGCTTGGTCTTCAGAACTGATAACGTGCACGTCATGGCGAAAATCTTCAGACTGAAGAAGCGCTTTGGTTTCTTCTTTGAAGGAGACAATGACTCGTTTATCAGACGGAAGGGCGGAAACCGTATCTTTCCACGTGCGTTTTCCTCTTAAGTCAAACAGCTGCCATTCAGCAACAGCCGCATCCTTGATCATCAGCTGCGGTTTTTTTCTGTTATTCCATTCGTTGATCGACATTTCGCCCACAATCGAAATTTTTGAGCCGGGCACAATATTTTCCTCAAGCTCGCCTTTATTGAAACCGACGCAGTCAAGCTGGGAGGAATCGTTTCTAATCGTCATTTTGACATGATTTTTATTCGCCCCGATTTTGCGGACATCTTCCAGCACTGCGTTTTCTACCATCACATGCGGTTTCGGGTTCAGCATGCCGAAGGGAGAAAGCAGATTCATCTCTGTGATGCTTTCAACCGTAATGTCCTCCACGCTGCATACGAGGTCTACTTCCTGTACAGGAATAAAATCTTCTTCCGTAAGCGTATGGTCAGCTATCTCATTCAGCCTGTTCCGCAATTCCGCCACATCCTCGGCATTCAGCGTCATGCCCGCCGCCATTGGATGGCCTCCAAAGTGCGGAAGAATATCTCTGCATTCAGAAAGGCTTTCAAACAAATTAAATCCCCTAATGCTTCGTGCCGAACCTTTGGCGATCCCTTTTTCTTCATCAATTCCAAGGACAATGGCCGGGCGGTAAAAACGGTCTACAAGCTTTGAAGCTACAATTCCGACGACTCCGGGATTCCACCCTGCTTTTGCCACGACAATTGCAGTTTGATTAAGCCCTTCTTGTTCAACCATTTCAATCGCTTCATCCGTCATTTTACTGACCATCTTTTGCCGTTCTTTATTAAGCTGATCGATTTCAGCGGCAAGCTCTTCCGCTTCAAACAGATCCTCTGACATCAACAGATGAACAGCAGGATCGGCCTGTTCAATTCTTCCGACTGCATTCAGTCGCGGTGCGAGCTGAAATCCGACGGTTTCTTCGTTCGCTTCTCCGATGTCTCCGCCTGAGAGCTTAATCAGCTCTTTTAAGCCAAGCCGGTTCGTCCGCCGGAGCTTTTCGAGACCTAATGTTGCAATTAATCTGTTTTCATCATGCAGCGGAACTAGATCGGCAATGGTGCCAATTGCCGCCAGGTCAAGAAGTTCATCTGGCCATTCGCCCAATAATGCGTGGGCAAGCTTAAACGCTACTCCCACTCCTGCAAGCTCCTTAAAAGGATAGGTGCAGCCAGGCTGCTTCGGGTGAACGATCGCATGAACATCCGGAAGCTCTGGTCCAGGCTCATGGTGGTCGGTAATGATGACATCTAAGCCAAGTTCCTTTGCTACCCTCGCTTCATGGACAGCGGCAATCCCCGTATCAACCGTAATAATGAGTGAGAAGCCTCGTTCTTTAATCGAACGAAACGCCTGTTCATTGGGGCCGTAGCCTTCTTTAAACCGGTCAGGTATATAAAAATCAACTTGCGCTGACAGCTTTTGCAAAGTGTGCAGCATCACTGACGTACTGGTAACTCCATCGGCATCATAATCGCCATATATCATAATCTGTTCTTGTTGTGAAATCGCCTGTTTTATTCGTTCAACCGCTTCTTTCATCCCCTTCATCTCATAGGGATCATAGAATTCGGCATCCTTTGTATGTAAAAACAGTCTCGCGCTTTCTGCCGTATCAAAGCCTCTTTTTACAAGCAGCGACGCAACAAGAGGTGTTATGTCCAATTGTTCTGTGAGTGATTTGACCTTTTCCTGATCTGGTCTCTGGATTTCCCATCGCATTTTTGACGCTAACATAAATTCACCCCTCAACCACCCTATTATACTAGAGCAGGCTGAGGGGTTTCAAATATAATTCGAAAACTAGTCTTTTTTCTCAATAATGGCGGATGCATCCTGTGTGTCGGCTTGGACATCATTCAAATGAGCATCCTCTTTGTTATGTATCACGTCCTGTGCGGTTTTGTTTTCTTTCCGCAGCGCTTTTATTTCTCTCTTTAATTTCATGACTTGAAAAATCCCGGCAGAAAAAACGATCAGCGCCCCCATCAGTACTGAACCTAAAATGACGAGAATAAGCGGCCACTCTGATCTGCCAAACAGGTAATCAACTTCTACGGATCTTACATTAATGACTGCGAATACAGCGACAAGCAATGTAAAAATAAGTGCAAATATAATCGTCCATTGTTTGTTCATTCGATTACCCCCAAACTTCACTTATTGAGGTTAGTTTCCCTATTCACATTCGTTTTAAACATGGCTTGACGTGAGGTCAAGCCCCCAATGCGGTTAATTTTTCACGAATCAGCCTCTTCAGTCCTTCTCTCTCTCCAGAGATGACGAGTGTATCTCCTTCTTCTATCACTGTTTCAGACCCAGGATTCAATTGCTTTGCCTGATTCTTTTTTAATATAGCAATGACAGTCGCTTGATATTCCTGCCGCACGTCCAAATCACCGATGGTCTTGTGAACGGCTGGTGCTCCAGCTTCTGCTTTAAACCATTCTATGATCAAATCGTCAAGAGCTACTTCCACGGTTTCTAACGCTTTCGGTTTATATGCCATCCCGCCCAGAATCGCAGAAATCTGCCTCGCTTCCGCATCATCAAACTGTACGGATGTCACACATTCTTCATGATCATTTTCGTCAAAATAATACAGCTCTCTTCTGCCGTCGTCATGAATAATAATTGATATTTTATCTTGGTTTCTGGTGACAATCTCAACTTTTTGCCCGATACCCGGCAGCTCCGACTCGCGAACCTTCATAGCCAAACCCTCCCACATATATGAAAACCTGTCACAAATCCTCTTCACACCATTTATATGTTTAATTGTAAGCGTATGTCATTATAGCAAATGTCTATTTTAAGATCAATCAAACGCCAAAAAATCAGGCTGCCCATAAAGGACAGCCTGACCATTTACACTATTGTTCTGTACCTTTTTTTAATTCTTTCCCTTTCCAAACAAGCCAAATTTGCGCGGCAATGTAGAGGGATGAATAAACACCTGTTAACAGCCCAACCAATAGAGCGATTGAGAAGTTTGTAATAGAAGATGCCCCAAAGATCAGCAGTGTTATGACTACAATTACTACAGTTAATACAGTATTAACTGATCTTGTAAAGGTTTGCTGCAAGCTTAGGTTTACGATATGGCTCAAATCGGCAAACGTTTTCGGCTTGCGCTTTTTCATATGCTCGCGAACCCTGTCAAATGTAACGATTGTATCGTTAATTGAATAACCGACAATCGTCAGAACGGCTGCAATAAAGGTAACATCTACCTCCAGCCTTGAAATGCTGAAAAATGTGACGATAAAGAAAGCATCATAAAGCAGTGAAACAATTGCAGCAATTGCCATTTTGTACTCGAATCGGATGGAAACGTAAATAATGATTCCGATTGAAGCAATGGCTACTGCGTACAATGCGTTTCTCGCCAGCTCTTTACCAACAGTAGGTGACACCGTGCTGACATTCGGCTCGGCTCCGTACTTGTCTTTAAAGTAATCTTTCACTTTTGCAATGGTTTCTTTATCAGGCACTCCTACAAAGCGGGCAACACCAATATTGCTCTTTTCGCCTGACAAGACAACCGTGTCAGGTTCCATGCCAAGTGATGCAAAGTCCTTCTCCACCTGCTCTGTCGTCAGCTTATGGTCACTTTGCACTTCAATCCGGGCGCCGCTCGCAAAGTCAATGCCCAAATTCAGCTTAAATACAAGCAGAATAATAATCCCGGCAACGGTAACTGCACTTGAGAAAATAAAGAAAAATTTTCGCTTGCTCGTAAAATCCCATTTTTGGAACGGCGTATACGGTTCTGTATTTTCATCTGTGTCCTGGATGTCCACAATATGTTTCTTTTTGACGCCAAACCAGCCTTTTTTGCGGTCTAACCATCTGCTTTCCACAAGAAGCGAGAGCAGAAATCTTGATAAGAAGACTGCGGTAATAAAGCTTGTCAGTATCGACAGAATCAGCATTGTCGCAAACCCTTTAACAGAGCTTGTCCCAAAGACAAAGAGCACAACCGCTGCAATAATGGTTGTAATATTCGCGTCAAAAATCGTCGCAAATGACCGTCTGTTTCCTGAGCGGAAGGCAGAACGGACGGATTTTCCTAGCTTAAGCTCTTCCTTAATCCGCTCATAGGTGATGATGTTGGCATCTACAGCCATCCCAACGCCTAAAATGAGTGCGGCTATTCCCGGAAGAGTGAGAACAGCGTTCATCCAGTCAAAAATCTGGAGTGTAATGTATACATAAACTGATAGCGTAATCACCGCAATCAATCCTGGCAGGCGGTAATAGAAAAGCATAAATAGGAAAATAATAGCGATTCCGATAATACCTGCAAATACCGTATCATGCAGCGCCTGCTGTCCGAATTGTGCGCCTACTGATGTTGAGTATTTTTCAGTCAGTTTCACAGGCAGCGCCCCGGCATTTAAAATGCTGGCTAAATCTTTCGCTTCCTGGACTTTAAAATGCCCTTCGATTTTTACATCTTTTGTGTTTAATTCCTGGCTTACATTCGGTGCGGAAACATATTTAGGGTTCTCTTTCTGAACTTCTTTTTTAAAGGAGTCACCTTTTTCGTAATCCAGCCAAATAACAAGCTGGTTGTTCGGCGCCATGTTCATGACCTTTTTCGTCACTTCTCCGAATTTATCAGCATCTTTCAATTTGATAGTGACAATCGGTTCATTTGTTGTACTATCATAAGTTTGTTGTGCGCCGTTTTCGACGAGATCCGCACCATTCAGCAATTCTTTATCATTTGCATCTCTGAAAGAAAGCTGAGCCTCAGTCGCCAGAATTTCCCGCGCTCTGTTTTGGTTTGTCACACCAGCGAGCTGAACACGAATCCGGTTATTTCCTTCAATTTGGATGTTCGGTTCACTGACACCGAGGACATTCGCCCTGCGGTTCAAAGCCTCTACTGTGCTGACCAGAACGTCTTTTGTAATTTTGTCACCTTTTTTTACAGGCTGTACGTCATACAGCACCTCAAATCCGCCTTGCAAATCCAATCCTAACGTAATATTGTTTGCGGCAGGCTTCGTAAAGTAGCCCAGACCCGTGCCAATCAATAGAACGAAAAGGAAAAACGCAATCAAGCGTCCTTTTTTCATTATGTATATCCTCCCTTAAACCTATGCAGATCAACTGCTACCTCAGTAGTTCTTCTAATGCTTCCTGACCTTCTTCACTGCCCAGCCAATTAGACGTTTTAAAAGACTCAACAGTTGCATAGTTCATAAATTCTCCAATTTTCACTGATAAAATATCTCTTGTCAGTTCATAGATGTGCAATTCCGATTTCTTTTTCCACTTCTTGTTTTTTAAGTATGACCACAAACTATCGAGTTCAACATCATCATATCCCAGAATCTTAAACTCTTCCAGTTTGCTGTAAAGAAACGGCCTTACGTGGTCTTTATATAGATCGGCTGGATGCTTATCCACGAATTCCACGCTCCTTTTTTATTGTTTTTCAAGAAGACTTGTCATGCTTGGACGATATATACGCATATCTTTATTGTATATGATTCCAGGTAGTTTGAGAAGGCAGGGGGTAAAAATGGCGAAACAGACGTTTTTAAAGGGCACTCTTATCCTTATCGCAGCAGGGATGGTCACAAGAATGCTCGGCTTTGTCAACCGGGTGGTCATCGCCCGTTTCATAGGCGAAGAAGGGGTCGGGCTCTATATGATGGCAGCTCCTACCTTTTTCTTAGCCACTACATTAACTCAATTCGGTCTTCCCGTCGCAATCAGTAAGCTAGTCGCTGAAGCCAGCGCACGCGGAGATCATCAAAAAACGAAAAATATTTTAGTCATGTCTCTTACCATCACTGGGATTCTCAGCCTAATTTTCACACCGTTGTTTTTATTTTTCGCCCCGGTCATGGCGGAAACCATGCTGACAGATCAGAGGACGCTGTACCCCCTCTTGGCCATTACTCCGGTCGTGCCGATTATCGCCATATCCAGTGTGCTGAGAGGGTATTTTCAAGGAAAACAAAATATGAACCCGCTTGCCGTTTCACAAGTCCTAGAACAAGTCATCCGTATTTCTCTCGTGGCTGTATGCACGACGATTTTTCTCCCTTACGGAATTGAATATGCCGCAGCGGGAGCCATGCTTTCTTCAGTTGCAGGAGAGCTGGCGTCACTCGTTTATTTATTCATTTGTTTTAAATTCAAAAAGACAATTAAAATCAGAAAACATTTTTTCCAATCGATTAAAAATGGAAAAGAAACTTTTTCCCAATTAATGAGTGTCTCCCTTCCTACAACCGGCAGCCGTTTTATCGGCAACCTTTCATGGTTTTTTGAACCCATTGTTGTAGCACAAAGCCTTGCAATTGCCGGAGTGGCGACAGTTGCGGCAACAAAGCAATACGGGGAACTGACCGGCTTTGCCATGACGCTGCTGACTCTGCCCAGCTTTATTACATATTCTTTGTCGACCGCGCTTGTTCCTGCGATAAGTGAAGGAATGGAACAGAAAAAACTTCAGGTGGTTGAATATCGATTGGAGCAGGCCATGCGGCTGTGCCTGCTTAGCGGGGGCATTTCAGTTGTGATTTTATATGTGTTTGCGGATGAGCTGATGAGCGTGATGTATGGGTCCTCAGGCGCAGCCGTGTTTATAAAAGTCATGGCTCCGTTTTTTCTACTTTATTATTTCCAGGGTCCGCTTCAGGCTGTGCTGCAGGCGCTCAATTTAGCAGGGGCCGCAATGATGAACAGCTTGATCGGAGCTCTTGTGAAAACAGGCCTCATTTTCGTCCTTGCCACGAGACCGTCTCTCGGCATCATGGGTGCTGCATTAGCGATTGTAACGGGCATGGTGCTCGTCACCCTTTTGCATGCAGCGACAGTGAGCAAGGTGCTGCCAATCAGCATCAAAATAAAAGAGTACGTGCTCTGCTTCGCGGTTATTTTTATATGCGGGTTCCTCAGCACTGCTGTCAAACAATATGTGCGCTTCGGAGAGTCGGAGGTTGTGAATGTTGTCGGATGGATTGCGATCAGTGCTGTTTTCTATATCATCTTGCTGCTCGTTTTCCGATTAATCAAAAAAGATGAGCTTCGCCGCATCCCTATTATCGGACGCCTGATCGTCCGATGAAGTCAGGGGCGGTGCCCATCTTTTTCATCAATAAAAAATTCACCGTCAGTAAACGAACAAAATGATATACCTGAAGGACTCGTGTATCCCTGTTTCAATAAATTCTCCTCAAGCCACTTGCTATCTTTGCCGATCCGAGCCAGGTTCTCAGTTTGAATGTCACCGTCAATGATAAGCGGCATCTCCAGCTGTCTATGTTCATCATCTTTTTGTTTTTTTACGACAGTCAATTTGCCTGACGGCTCTAATATAGCAAATGATACATCAGCTACTCTTTCGACATTATTTTCTCTAAGCTGAACCATCAAATCATCAAAATTATAACGCTGTGATTTCATAGCGTCTTCGTCAATTTTTCCGTATTTAATGATAATGGTCGGCTTGCCGTCAAGCAGCTGACGAATACGCCGGTTTTTTAAGGATAGGTATGCAAATGTCACTTGGATCATCATTAGCACAAGCATTGGCAAAATGGTATGAAACAGATGGTCATCTACGTTTTCTATGGCCAGGACGGCAATTTCAGCCATCATGATAAAGACAACGAGATCTAATATACTAAGCTCTCCGATTTCCCGCTTGCCCATGAGACGAAAAATAATCAGGATCACAAAATATAATATGACTGTGCGAAACGTTATAGTAAGAAGCTCTTCCATGATGCACCTCCAACTCATCATAGCATGCAACAAAACAAACGATTTATGTAAGAAAAAGTGATCGTATTTCATAAAGCTTTTACGTCTAATTCACGGATCTAGGGAATACATTTTTACAAAGACGAGCCATCAGCATGTCTGAAGCTTTGTTTAATAAGAACAGAAGCCTTTATAGATAGGCAGGGAGGAGAAATTCATGGAGGAAACGAAACAAGTTGGAAAAGGCATACTCTACGGCTTAATCGCCATATTTTCAGCCATGCTCCTAACGAGTTTAGCCGTTTCACTTTTACTGACAGCAACCTCGCTTGAAGAATCATCATTCAACTGGCTGATCACCGCCGTATCATTCCTTTCTTTGTTTATCGGCGGATTCATATCTGGCGGGAAAGGGAAGGAAAGAGGCTGGCTGATTGGGGCATTGACTGCTTTGAGCTTTTCCTTGATTATTTTACTGTTTCAATATTTAGGATTCGGAAAAACATTTACAGTAGAACAATTGCTCTTCCATCTTGGGTTTTTAGGCGTATGTATGCTTGGCGGTATTTTCGGAGTGAATTTGAGAGGAAGCAGATCTTCCTCATAAAAAAAGAGCGGGGGCTACCCGCTCTTTTTTGTTTGCTATGTATGAACTCCTGCTGTTATTCAGCAGCAGAAGTTTCTCTGATCGCGCGGCGGTCGAAAGTAAGACGTGTGTTATCACCAGTCTTAATGACGACTTTGCTTTCGTCGATAGAGTCAACTGTACCGTGCAATCCACCGATTGTCACGACTGAATCGCCTTTTTTCAGTTCCTCCTGCATTTGACGCACAGCTTTCTGCTGCTTCTGCTGTGGACGGATCAGCAAGAAATAAAGAACCGCAAACATTAAAATAATAGGAACGATTGTACCTAAAGTACCTGTCATCTTTTTCCCCCCTTTCTGAAACAAACTTGCCATTATGGCTTTTTATATTAGAAGCTTTTCGCATTTGGCTTATTATAGCCGTAACGCTCAAAGAACTCTTCTCTGAAATCACCCAGACGATCCTCGCGAATAGCCTGTCTTACCTGCTCCATTAAGTGTAACAGAAAATGAAGGTTATGGTAAGTTGTTAATCGGAGTCCAAACGTTTCATTGCAGCGAATCAAGTGTCTGATATACGCCCGTGTGTAATTTTTGCATGTGTAGCAATCACACTCTTCATCAATCGGACGGAAGTCTCGCTCAAATTTTGCGTTTTTCATATTGAGCCGGCCTTCAGCAGTAAACACCGTGCCGTTCCGTGCAATACGGGTAGGCAGCACACAGTCAAACATGTCTACTCCGCGGATCGCTCCGTCAATCAGAGCATCTGGAGAACCAACTCCCATCAGATACCTCGGCTTATCCTTCGGTAAAAGCGGAGTCGTAAATTCAAGCACCCGATTCATAACGTCTTTCGGTTCACCCACGGACAATCCACCTATAGCATATCCCGGAAAATCAAGGGAAATCAAGTCTTTCGCGCTTTGTGTACGCAAATCTTCGTATTCTCCCCCTTGAACAATACCAAACAGGCCTTGCTCGTCCTGACGGGCATGGGCATTCAGACAACGTTCGGCCCAGCGGCTTGTCCGCTCAACTGACCGTTTCATGTAATCGTATTCTGCCGGATATGGAGGGCATTCATCAAATGCCATCATAATATCAGAGCCGAGTGCGTTTTGGATCTCCATCGCTTTTTCCGGGGATAAAAACAGCTTATCTCCATTTAGGTGATTGCGAAAGTGAACGCCCTCTTCCTCTATATTACGAAACTTGCTTAATGAAAAGACCTGAAAACCGCCTGAATCTGTTAAAATTGCGCGGTCCCAGTTCATAAATTGATGGAGTCCGCCAGCTTCTTTTACAATATCGTGCCCCGGGCGGAGCCATAAGTGATATGTGTTGCTTAAAATGATGCCAGCGTCCATTGCCTTTAGCTCTTCAGGCGCCATTGTTTTAACTGTCGCCAGTGTGCCGACCGGCATAAAAACAGGCGTTTCAAAGGAGCCGTGGGGAGTATGCACTCTGCCCAGACGCGCCCCTGTTTGTTTGCATTCTTTTATAAATTCATAGCGTATTGGTTGTTCAGCCACTTTTTATGAGGCCTCCTGTTCTCAAGTTATATAATCAGCATTGCGTCGCCGAAGCTGAAGAAACGGTATTCTTCTTCAACCGCATGGTTATACGCACGCAGGACGTTTTCTCTGCCTGCAAGCGCACTGACCAGCATAATCAATGACGATTTCGGCAAATGAAAGTTTGTAATCATTCCGTCAATGCCTTTGAATTCATAGCCTGGATAAATAAAAATAGATGTCCATCCGCTTGATGCTTTAAATCGCCCATCATGTTCACCGGCAATCGTTTCAAGCGTGCGGGTTGAGGTCGTGCCGACAGAAATAATCCGTCCGCCCTTTTCCCTTACGCTGTTTAAAGCCGCGGCCGTTTCTTCTGACATTTGATAGAACTCTGCATGCATATTATGCTCTTCCACTTCATCGGCACTGACCGGACGAAACGTTCCGAGTCCGACATGCAGTGTGATGAACTCAATTTGAACGCCTTTGTCCTTTAGCTGCTGTAAAATGTCTTCCGTGAAATGAAGGCCGGCTGTAGGAGCAGCGGCAGATCCAATTTCTTTTGAAAACACCGTTTGGTAGCGTTCTCTGTCATCAAGCTGTTCCTTAATATATGGCGGAAGCGGCATTTCTCCGAGTGATTCCAGCACCTCATAAAAAATACCGTCATAATGGAACTCAACTTTTCTGCCGCCATGCTCCAGCTCTTCCGTGCAGACAGCTTTTAATCTACCGTCTCCAAATGTTACAACGGTTCCTTTTTTTACCCTTTTTGCCGGTTTGACGAGTGTTTCCCACCTGTCACCGGCTTCCTGTTTCAGCAAAAGCAGTTCTACTTTTGCCCCTGTATCCTCTTTTGTTCCGAATAACCGGGCAGGCAAAACGCGGGTATTGTTCAGGACGAGACAATCCCCTTCTTTAAAGAAACTGATAATCTGTTTAAACGAGCTGTCTGTCAGCTCTCCTGTATGTTTATCAAGCACCATCAGCCTTGAAGCGTCACGCTGTTCCAATGGCACCTGTGCAATTAAACATTCCGGAAGTTCAAAATCAAATAAATCAACTTTCATAATTTCACCTTTATTCTAGTCTTTTGTTATTTCATTCTGCCGAAAAGATTAAGCAAGATTGATAATACCACACTTATGATAATACAAGTGACAACCGGGAAGAAAAACGTGACATTTCCTTTTTTCACAAAAATATCTCCCGGCATCTTGCCAACAAAATGCAAAATTGCTCCGATGATAAGCAAAACAGCACCAAGAATCATAATGATCTTAGGAAATTCAGTCATATCGGGGGGCCTCCATTTGAAAATGATGATAAACGGCAGGTGTGACGATCCTCCCCCGCGGCGTTCTCTGGATAAAACCGATTTGCAGAAGATACGGTTCGTACACATCTTCAATCGTATGCGGTTCTTCGCCAATCGTGGCTGAAATCGTATCTAGCCCTACTGGACCGCCGTTAAATTTTTCGATCATTCCCATCAGCAGCTTGTGATCAATGTGATCCAAGCCGAGACGGTCAACTTGAAGCCGCTCCAAAGCGTCCTGAGAAATCTCTTCTGTAATCCGGCTGTCGCCTAACACCTGTGCAAAATCCCGGACCCTTCTCAGCAGGCGGTTCGCCACCCGCGGCGTTCCTCTTGATCTTCTGGCAATCTCAAGCGCTGACGGCTGATCAATTTCAACCTCAAACACATCAGCCGTTCTCGTAACAATATCAGCCAGCTCTTCTTGCGTATAATACTCAAGCCGCGACATAACGCCGAATCGATCTCTTAACGGCGCCGTCAAAAGCCCTACTCTTGTCGTGGCGCCGATCAATGTAAAAGGCGGAAGATCAAGACGGACTGAACGGGCAGAAGGCCCTTTTCCAATGACAATATCAAGACAAAAATCTTCCATTGCCGGATAAAGCACTTCTTCAATCGATCTGTGCAGCCTATGTATCTCATCGATAAATAATACATCCCCCGGCTCGAGCGCCGTTAATATCGCAGCCAAATCACCCGGTCTTTCAATCGCAGGGCCCGAAGTGGTCCGCAACTCCACTCCCATTTCGTTGGCAACGATGGAAGCAAGCGTCGTTTTTCCGAGCCCAGGCGGACCGTACAAAAGAACGTGATCAAGCGTTTCCTGTCTCATTTTTGCGGCATCTATAAAAACACGCAAATTCTCTTTTACCTTATGCTGCCCGATATATTGAACCAGGCGCTGAGGCCTCAGGCTTTGCTCTATCACTGATTCATGGTTGTCTGCTTCACTTGAGACGAGCCGTTCATCCATGAACATCACCTTACTTCAATAGTTTTTGTAATGCTTTTTTTACGTATTGGTCTGTTGTCAGACCAATATCCTCTTTTAAGTGAGGAAGTACCTTTTTGATTTCTTTTTCGGCATAACCGAGTACCCTGAGGGCCTCGAGTGCTTCTTCAAGCGCCGTTTCTGCCGTTTGTTTATCAAGTCTTTCTTCATGATTGAACAGGTTCTCAATCATTTCAGGCACGACGTCAGCCAGCTTTCCTTTTAAATCAAGGATAATCTGGCGCGCAGTTTTTTTGCCGACGCCTGGGAACTTGACTAAAAAGGCTTCATCTTCATTTTCAATTGCTTGAATGACCGCTCCCGGGTCACCTGAGCCCAGAATGGCGAGTGCCCCTTTTGGACCGATACCGGTCACATTTAACAGCTTTGTAAAGAGCGCTTTTTCCTCCCTTGTTGAAAAGCCGTATAGTAAAAACGCATCCTCTCTTACATGATGGTACGTAAAAATGGTTTCTTGACTTCTCTCCTTATATATAAACGGATTTGGCGTAAAAATCTGATAGCCGATGCCGCCGTTTTCTATCACGATATATTGGGGAGAAACATAATCAATCGTCCCTTTAACAAATTCGATCACGAACATTCACCTCTTTGACTGTTCTTCATTGTACCATAAAAACAGCCAAAGGCTTAATGAAAAGTTAACATATGTTCGCTTGTCTTTCATTGTTCCACGAAAAAAAAGACATGAGCACATGTCTTCAATCAGCAGTGGTCACCCGCTGTACGTCTTGATATGTTCTATGACATCTTGAAACTCCGCTTTCGTCCGAAACGGAATGCCTTTTTCGAGATTTTTTTGCATATGGCTCTCCAGTCTTTCTAAGTCAATTTGAAAAAAAGATTGAATGGGTTCAGCATCCGACTCCGGCCGTCCATGAAAGGTGGAAATTACTCCGCTGTCAGAAACGCCGATATACCCATTCACCTTGCTGAGCGGAGAAATATCGTCCACCTGCTTCCGAAATAGAACGTACCCATTTTTATGTTCGACCAGCGTCCATCCCGCATAATCCGCCCAAAAGTCATCCATGGAGAGCACCTTTTCATGCTTATGCTCGATGCTGACCTCTCCATCCAAATACACTTTTTCAAGCTGCACATGTACCTGCAGCGGTTCATAGTGCTCCACTTCTGCCCCTAACGCGCTGGGAGCACCCATTACAAAAGCTGCGGCTGAGCAAAATAAACCCAGCAACAGATACGCAGTGCTAAACCGTTTCACCTTTTACACCTCTTTGCACACGTTTATGACTAGTCTGACCAAAGAGGCTACTGCTTAACCGTTTTCTCAAAATTTGTTTGCACATTTTTCCTGACAAGCCGTTCTTCTGGATACATATCGGCGTTTCGTTCCGAAATCGTCAGAAACTGTGTCAGGAAAGCACTGAGAAAATATAATGCCGCAAAAATCCATATCACGCCGCCTGCGCCAAGCGGACCGATAAAAAGGCTCACGATGCCGGGAGCAATAAAGGCGCATAGACCCGATCCCAGATTTAACACGGACATGGCAGCACCTTTGTTATCAGGCGCAAGCGTCGGCAAAAGCGCGCTTAACGGAACATATCCGGCCAGTGCCGCACCGTAGCAGCAGGCAATGATCATCAGCACCCAGTACTGATGGCCGATCAATTGCGGCGTGTAATAAAGCGCCAGTGTAAAAATACCGCAGCCGACACCGCCGAACCACATGACTGTATTTCGCCAGCCCAGTTTGTCTCCGACTGCGCCGAAAATGATGTTAAATACAATGTTGACAAAAAACAGCGTTCCCCAAATTTGCAGCCACTCTGAAACAGAATAGCCGTAACGCGCTAAATATGTCGGAAGAAATATCGCAAATCCGAATTGTCCGAGAGCATTAATTGTCTTGACCACGCCGCCGATGCCGACTTTAGGATTTTCAAACATAATTGTAAATGCCTTCGACAGCTCTTTCCATTTCGGCTGATCTTGTTTCTGTACAGGCATAAATTTATCTTTATTAAAAAACAATGCGAGAACTCCACCTGCTGCCACAAATAAGAGAGCGCTCCAAAGCGTATTGATTTCTCCAATCGCCGGAACCGCATAGCTTGAATAAAACGGCCCAAGCACGTTTAGGCCGCACGTGAACATAAACCAAAACCATCCGACGGCTTTACCAAGGATTTGCTGAGAGGTGCTGTATGATACCCATACTAGAAACGAGTATGCAAACAGCGGGTATCCCAAGCCCCTAAGCGCGTAGCTGCCCAAGAGAGCCGGATAGTACATATGAGGAATCGCCCAGCCGATAAAAGCAACTGAACCGAGGATAAAAGCTAGTAAACCGACCGTCATCGTTTTCCTTGGCCCCCAAGTCTGGACAAAGGTTCCTGATAGCCAAGCCGAAATCGTGACCGCAATGCCATACACCGTAAATAGAGAAGCAGATTGCTGCATACTGAGACCGTGATCAACAAGAAAAGGAGACAGCCATCCTTGCTCAAGTCCGTCTCCAACCATAAAGATGACCACACCAATATAACCCCAAATCATGTGAGAAGGAATCCCAATTTTGTTCAGAGCATTTCCTTTAGCATGTGCTGTATTCATGATTTCCACCGCCTACTTTTTCTAAAGTATCAATGGAATGTATATACCCAAGCTTGCTGTATTGTAATCCTTTCTTTCTGAATATTAAAAAACAATTTTTTCAGTATGTTCAATGGTGACAGGCATGCCTAAAGCGAGCGACTGCTGAGCCGCCCTTGCTATTCGTTCCGCCTGAAAGCCGTCATCGCCAGTGCAGGCAGTCTCTCGATTTGTTTGGATGGCTTCTGCAAACTGAAGAATCTCCTCTACATAGGCTTCCTTATAGCGTTCAGGGAAAAAGAAATGCGGTTTATCCTTCATGACAACGTCAGCGGTCGACACTTCTACCGTCGTCGGCCTGCTATTGTCCGCTGCTGCCGAGCCTTTCGTGCCGAAAACCTCGACACGCTGGTCATATCCGTACACAGCTTGACGGCTGTTGTCTATCACACCCATGGCACCGTTTGCAAATGTCAGGGTAATGACAGCCGTATCAATGTCCCCCAGCTCTGCAAAGGACGGATTCACCAAAGCCGCTCCTTTTGCATACACTTCCGTCACTTCACTTCCCATGATGTATCTGGCCATATCAAAATCATGAATCGACATATCGATAAAGAAGCCGCCTGATGTGCGGACATAATCAACATTCGGCGGTTCAGGGTCCCGTGACGTAATTTTTAATAAATGAGGCGTGCCGATTTCACCATTTGAGACAATGGTTTTGATTTTCCTAAAATGAGGGTCGAAACGGCGGTTAAATCCGACTTGCAGTTTAACCCCATGTTTCCGGACAGCCGCAAGTGCCTCCTTCGTTTCATCGGGAGAAAAACTAATTGGTTTTTCACAAAAAATATGTTTTTTCGCCTCAGCTGCTTCTCTGATGATTTGCGTATGTGTGTTTGTTGGCGAACAGATAAAAACAGCGTCAATATCAGGATCAAGTAATAAATCTCTATAGTCAGCGGTTATGTATTCAATGTGGTGACTGGCGGCCCAATCCTGTAAACAGCTTGCAGAAATATCAGAAACCGCTTTTATTTTCATATGAGGAATCCGATGTATATTTTGAACATGAAGTTTGCCGATGCGCCCTGCACCGATAATTCCTGTCACCATCTGTTTCGTCATAGCGTGTTCCCCCTTGAAAGTTTACGAAAGCGCTTTATTTCAAATTAATAGTATCCCATTTGTAAGCGCTTTTCAAGGAGTGGCATAAACGTTTTCATGTCTCTTTTATCACAATCAAAGCTTATAGGTAGCCTTCTTTCCCAAGACCAGATACACTATATTTAGGCTCTTTTTCCTGAACAGTTTTGGATTTTCCTATAAACAACTGCATAAAATAGAGCAAAGAAGGTGAATGAAATGCTGACAAAAGCAGAGGCACTGGCCCATTCAGTCATATACCGCCAAAACAGCAGATTTGATAAAGTCAAAGAGAAACCCGAGGAATTGACATTAATCGGCAAGGGACGAAGCGCCTATGTGTTTGCCATAACAGAAGGTGACCGAAAAATGGCGCTGAAGGTATTCTTTCCGGAGTATCAAGCGACAGCCGTCAAAGAAGCAGCGATTTATGAAAAATTAGCCGGATCCGCATTCTACCCTGACATTTATGAAACTGGTGATTCATTTATTTTAATGGAATATATTAAAGGCGATACTTTTTACAACTGCCTGAAAAAAGGCATCGCGATCAGCGACGATATGATTCAGCAGGTAGAGGACGCACTTTCTGACGCCCGTGCAGCCGGTCTCAACCCGTCAGACATTCATTTGCGCAATCTGATTCTGACAGAAACCGGAGCAGTGCGGGTCATAGATGTCGCGAGATTTGAACAGACGAAAACGTGCACACAGTGGGACGATTTAAAAACGGCGTATCATACGCTTTATAAAAAGCCGATTTTCCCGAAAAAAATCCCGGGCTTTTGGCTTGAGCTTATCGCTTTTTTATATAAAAAAGATTGGTTTCAGAAGCACGTAGCACAACGAAAAAGAAAATATTCTTCATAGAAAAGGCAGCCGCTTATGCGGCTGCCTTTATCATTTTATTTTTACTTTCTGAGAGCAGAAATCAATTTCATTTGTTCAGGCGACAGCTTGATGCGATATCCTCTCACACTCAAATAAACCGCGTCTGAGTTCTTTTCGCTGGAATGACAATATGTGTTTTCCATTTCTGTCTCCCCCACCCTTTATCTATTTTCCTTTATCATACCTGCACTTTATTGAGGAAATTTTAAAGAAATGTAAAGATCGTATAAAATCCTTGATATGGTAAAATGAGAGAAAAAAAGGGAGAGAGTCACATCAAAACACGCAGTAAAGTCCCTCTTATTATATTCTCATGTCTTCTGTTCTTCGGCGGTGCCGTTTATTGGATGTTTTTTTCACTCAAAAACGTTCCGAAAGGCAGCCTTGTACAATCAGTGGAATCTCCGGACGGAAGCTATACGCTAAACACTTATGTATCCAAAAATACCTTAGGCTTAGATGCCGCCAGAGGCGAACTCGTGAATGAAAAAACACTTGTCAATAAAACAATCTACTGGAATTATCCTGACAGCAGACCAGCTGTTAAGTGGTTGAACAACAATACAGTAAAAATCGGCGGCCAGACTTTACATCTTGATATCGATGAAACTTATGATTGGCGAAAGGATAATCATTGGATTCGTGAGGAGCCGCCGCAAGCATCAGTGAGGTAAGATGATGAAATATCCTTATCGCCTTGCCTTTTATATGCGCAACGGCAGAGCTTGGCTATTTATTTCTCTAGGACTGTTTACAATTGGTGACATGCCTTTTTAAACAGAAGCGCGGCGTACTTCATACGCTGCGCTTTTTTTCACCCCATTCACCCCTCTTATGATCATTACACGTTATATAATGTGACAGATTGATTGTAAAAATAGTTCAATTAACCCAAAATCCTCTTTATAAAATGAAATCGAAACGACATGAGGAGGAAGCTTGATGGCAGATTTTGTTGCTAGTTTAAACGCGGTCTTATGGAGTACACCCGTCATTTATACTTTATTAGGAATTGGTTTGATCTTTTCTATTGTGACCCGTTTTTTACAAGTCAGACACATCAAAGAAATGATTGTGCTGATGTTTCAAGGAAAGAGCTCAGAGGCAGGGGTATCTTCTTTTCAAGCATTATCAATCGCGCTGTCCGGCAGGGTGGGAACCGGAAACATTGCAGGTGTGGCAACAGCAATTGCCTTCGGTGGACCCGGCGCGGTGTTCTGGATGTGGGCCATTGCTTTTATCGGTGCTTCGAGCGCCTTTGTTGAATCTACTCTTGCCCAAATTTATAAAGTGAAACAAGGCGGCCAATATCGAGGCGGACCCGCTTATTATATAGAAAAAGGATTAGGCATTAAGTGGTTTGCTGTTTTATTTGCGGCTGCGGCACTGATTGCAATGGCTCTCCTTATGCCAGGGGTCCAGTCCAACTCCATTGCAGCGGGCGTCCAAAATGCATTCGGCATATCTCCTGCCATTACTGGCTGTTTTCTTGTTCTCTTATTAGGTTTTATCATTTTCGGAGGTGTAAAACGTATTGCCAGTGCAGCACAAATGATTGTCCCGTTTATGGCAGTCGGATACATTCTGCTCTCCCTGATCATCATTGTGATGAATATTTCTGAACTGCCTGCTGTGATTTCTTTGATTTTCAGAAGTGCATTTGCGTTAGATTCCGCATTCGGCGGTCTCATCGGCATGGCCATTTCATGGGGCGTCAAACGAGGCGTTTATTCAAACGAAGCCGGCCAAGGAACAGGCCCTCATCCCGCTGCCGCTGCAGAGGTGTCCCATCCAGTAAAGCAGGGATTGGTTCAGGCATTTTCTGTTTATATCGACACTTTATTTGTATGTTCCGCTACTGCATTCATGATTTTATTTACCGGTATGTACAATACACAGGCTGCCGACGGATCATTTATTGTCAATCACCTGAAAGGCGTAGAAGCTGGACCGGGCTTCACTCAGGCCGCCATTGACAGTGTGCTGCCCGGCTTTGGTGCAGGCTTTGTCGCTATTGCTTTGTTCTTCTTCGCTTTTACAACCATTATGGCTTATTACTACATCGCTGAAACAAATATCGCGTATTTAGCGAGAGGCAGAGAAAGCAAGTGGGCTATGCTTGGCTTAAAACTGATCATTTTAGCCGCGACATTCTACGGTGCGGTCAAAACCGCTACACTCGCTTGGGCTCTAGGTGACGCGGGACTTGGCATTATGGTTTGGCTGAACGTCATTGCCATTGTTTTGCTCGCCAAGCCAGCGCTTATTGCGTTAAAGGATTATGAGCAACAGAAGAAACAAGGGTTAGACCCAGTCTTTGATCCTAAAACACTCGGCATCAAAAACGCTGATTTCTGGGAGAAAGAATACACATACGAAAAAGAGCACGTCTCCTAAGATAAAAAAGACCGGCCTGAGAGCACTTTGCGCCGGTCTTTTCATATTACTGGTAATTGGTATACACTGCCTGAACATCATCATCGTCTTCAAGCGTATCGATCAATTTTTCCAGTTTTTCAACAGCCTCGTCATCAGCGTCTGCATATGTTTTCGGTATCATGGTCACCTCAGCTGAATCGACTGGATAATCCGCTTCAAGTGCTGCTTTTACCTTTTCAAAACGTTCAGGCGCTGATAATACTTCAAAGTATTCTTCCTCTGTCCGCAGCTCTTCGCCGCCCGCTTCTATGACATCAAGCATCAGTTCATCCTCTTCTATTTGCCGCTCTGTACGGTCAATTGCAATGTATCCCTTCCGTTCAAATAAAAATGCTACACATCCGCTTTCTCCGAGACTTCCGCCGTTTTTATTGAAAGCTGTCCGCACATTTGTCGCCGTACGGTTTTTATTATCAGTTAAGCACTCCACCATGACGGCAATCCCTGATGGGCCGTAGCCTTCATAGGTGATTTCCTCATAGCTGCTATCGTCCTGGCTTCCTGCGGCTTTTTTAAGGGCACGGTCTATATTTTCATTTGGCATATTGGCGCCTTTTGCTTTTTCAATTACAAGCCGCAATGCTGAATTTGCTTCAGGATCGGCTCCGCCTTGCTTCGCAGCCACATAGATTTCTTTAGCAAGCTTCATAAATATTTTACCGCGCTTTGCATCTTGCGTATTTTTTCTTTTTTGTATGTTTTTCCATTTAGAATGGCCAGCCATGCTTTCACCTTCCTTGATATTTCTATGTACACTTTAATGGGTATTGCAATCCGTTGTAAAGAAAAAGACCGCCGGGAATCACTCTCCGGCAGCCTTCTTAGTCCTAGCGTCTGTTCATTTTATGAAGTCTTGTGAACAGTCCTTTATCTGTAGATACTTGAATGTCACGGCCATCCGCATAGTTTCGTGCGGCTTTTGTGACATTTTGCCTGTCAGACTTTGTGAAATCAGCGTGGCTTCTGACTGCGATCACGACTTTGTCATCCGTAACCATGACTTGTGTATCATTGACGTTTTTGACTTGTTTCACACGATTGGCGATTTTTGCGGCAAGTCTTCTGTTCTCTTGGTTGACATACCCGTTGTTGTTCGTCCCATTTCGGTTCATGTTTCTGTTATTAGTGTTGTTATATGTTCCGTCTGTTGTCAATGGGACGCGATCATCGGCAGTAACACGGTCGTTTACATTGGTTGTGTTTCGGTCACGGCCGTTCTGGTCTTCCATCAATTCAGAGACCGGGCCGTCGTGATCCATCCCGTCTCCCTGTCTGTCAGCGTCGTTCTCATTTGTATAATATCCGATTGGACGGGTATTACCGTTATTACCGTTATTACGCGTATCATTAAGGGCATCATTATTTGCGCCGCATGCTGTTAATCCGGCTGTCATCAAAATGAGGCCTGCAATTGTTAACTTTCTACCCAATGGAAAAACCCCCCGAGGACTGATTGAGCATGTTGTGCTCGTTTTTATCATGCGCATCAGGGGGATATGTTAAGCGTGTCAGTTATGACCATTCGTCTTGTACAAAACAATAACTAAAAAAAGGAACGATTTACATCGTCCCGAGCAATCATTCACTTTCTTCTTCCGGCCGTCCAAACATCTGATTTGTTGAAGGCTGATTTGGCATGGATGTTCCGGCTCCATACGGATTCGGATTTGCTCCTCCGTAAGGCATATAAGGCGTTCCATATGCGCCTCCCTGATAACCAGGTGCTGAGAAGTATGGCTGCTGATCATCGTCACACCCGCAATCATCATGATCCTTAAATGGCGGCATATAACCATGCGCCATATTTGGCTGATAAGCACCCATCACTTGAGGAGCGCCATAATAAGGGCCATATGGCATATGCCCATAAGGAGATCCATAAGCCGGCGATGCATATTGAGGCGCGCCGTGCGAAGGCTGATATCCGTAATGCCCGTGATGGCTGTTTTCATGATGCTGGTTATCATATTTACCCGGATCATATTGCGAAGGTGAAGCAAAACCTGGCTGATAGCCATAAGGCTGATGCATCGGAAATGCATGTGCAGGATAGTATGGGTAGCACAGGCCGGAACCAGGCAGAACCGGTGAGACAGGAACCGGACATGGTACAAAATGGGTTGGATACGGATAATATGGCTGAACTGCCGGCATATTCGGAACAGTGTGGTGGATGTTTTCTTCTTCCAGACCGCCTACATCTGGCGCTTTAGGCGTATTAGGCATATTCGGATAATTTGCATTTTCCATATTACTCATTGCCTCCTGTTGTGGAAATTGATCTTGCATGTGATACATATGATCTATATTTCCGTCATGATGCTTTTTAGGCTCCTCCGGTTTAGGAGGTGACCAAGGCTGAAAAAGCTGATTCATATCATAATAATCGTTTACATCAGCTTCAGGATACACATTATCATGCAAATTCGGCATCGGCGGGACAAAAGGAACTGACTGCTTTTCTTTCGGTTTTGTGTCTTCTACGTCGACAACGGATTTAGGCTTCTCCTTGGAATATGGGTGTTCTTTCTTCTCATTCCCGGATGCCGCCGGACTTTTGCCAGCTTTTATCTCTTTTCTGACCGGAACACCTCCAGACGGCACTTTTATTTTCATCCCAGGCATGATTAAATCTGGATTGCTGAGCTGCGTATTGAGTTTTTTCACTTCCTCAACATCAACTCCGTATTTTTCAGCTATTTTCCAGAGTGAATCGCCTTTTTGAACGATATGGATTTTCAACGTTTTCCCCTCCTATGCAAAACGTGAACAGTTCAGTTGTGTGATTACAATATGTTTCTTCACAACATATGCCTGCTCAAAAGAAGTTATGAGTACAGGAGGGGAAATATTTCTGATTTACGTAATGGAAAGCATTCGATTCAGCGCAAGAAGGGCATCGTCCTGAATGACTTTCGGCACTTTGATCACGCCTGCTGGTTCTCCTTTTTCGATTTGTTCTAAAGACCAGAGCAAATGCGGGAGATCAATTCGATTCATCGTCAGACACGGACACATATCCGGATTCAAAGATTCGATCTGTTTGTCGGGATACTCTTGAATCAGTCGCTGAACAAGATTCATTTCTGTACCGATTGCCCACTTGCTTCCCGGCTGAGCGTGGCTGATGGTATCAATAATATACTTCGTTGATCCGCTGTCGTCACTTTGCATTACAACTTCATGAGAGCATTCGGGATGAACAATAATCCGGATGTCAGAATCTCGTTCTCTCAAATCATTTATATTTTTCACAGTGAATTTTTCATGAACAGAGCAGTGGCCTTTCCAAAGAATAACCTTGATATCGTTTTGTTCTGCTTCGTTTTCCAATTGATCTTGAATCGGGTCCCAGACAGCCATGTCTTCAAGCGGGATACCCAGTTCATAAGCGGTGTTTCTACCTAAGTGCTGATCAGGCAGAAATAAAATGCGTTTTTTCTGTGTAAACGCCCATTCAAGCACTTTTTTTGCATTGGATGAGGTTACAGTCGCTCCCCCGTGCTTTCCGACAAATGCCTTGATCTCCGCTGTGGAATTCACATAAGTTAATGGTATGATCGTGTCGCCGAATATATGCTGAAGTTTCTCCCACGCCCTGTTCGTCTGCTGCATATCAGCCATATCAGCCATGGAACAGCCCGCTCTCATATCTGGCAGGATGACCGTTTGGTCCGTACCCGTCAGCATATCAGCGGTCTCTGCCATAAAATGTACGCCGCAAAATACAATATATTCCGCATCCTTATTTTTTTCCGCCATTTGGGCAAGCTGGAGAGAATCGCCCGTTTGGTCAGCAAATTGAATCACTTCATCCTTTTGATAATGATGGCCTGGAATAAGCAACCTGCTCCCGAACTTTTCTTTGATGGCGGCAACACGTCTCTCCATCTCCCCCATTGACAGACCTTTATAATGATCAGGCATCATTTCAAATTGCTTCATTGCATCAAGAATTGACATAATCGCACTCCTCCACTGGCTGATTTGTTAACGCCACATCCATGCTGATATCTAAGCTTTTGACCGAATGAGTCAGAAACCCTAAAGAAATATAATTCACACCCGTTCCTCTAAAAGCGGGCAGAGATTCTAATGTAATGCCTCCGGAAGCTTCGGTTTTAATGTGATCCGGTGTGATATTTGCAAAATGGCGGACAGTATCAGGCGGACAATTGTCAAACATAATGACATCAGCTTCAGCAAGAATGGCTTCTCTGAGCTGCTCCTCAGATTCAATTTCCACTTCAATATTCACCATGTGCCCTGCCGCCTGTCGCGCTTTTTCACACGCCTTTACAATGGAACCGCAAGCTGCAATGTGATTATCTTTGATCATGATTCCGTCGTATAGGCCGAATCGATGGTTATATCCTCCTCCGACCCTGACCGCATATTTTTCAAGCATTCTTAACCCCGGCGTCGTTTTCCTTGTGTCACAAATCTTAATGTGATCATCATCAAGCTGTGCAACAGCCTGTCTTGTCATCGTCGCAATCCCCGACAGCCTTTGAATAAGATTTAATACTACCCTCTCTCCAGAAAGAAGAGCAGCCGCCGGCCCGCGTAAGACGGCAATCACATCACCTTTTTGCAAATGATCTCCATCTTTTTTGTGCAAACACGTCTGAACCTTTTCATCTAATAAAGCAAATCCTTCTTTGATCACCGCAGCTCCGGCGAAAATGCCGTCTGACTTTGCAACAATTGAGGCCTCACAGTTCTGTCCTTCAAAGATGGACTGTGATGTAAGATCTCCCGTCCCTATATCCTCATGAAAAAAGTGATTCAGCAATTTTTTCAGCTGTAAAAGATTCATTTTTCCAAATCCCTTCGTTTTTTCTCATTCTTGTTCCCTTTTTTGTATGGACAATTTGGAGTCCTTGCCAGCCTGCATCAGCCTGAGGGATATCAATTCGAAAATGCGCCCCCCTGCTTTCTTCCCGCAATAGAGCAGACGAGGTCATCAGCTTTGCAACCTGCCACAAGTGAGAAAGCTCCAGCTGCGGAATTGTGATATCCTTCACATTTAAGTTCTGAGAAGGGAGCCCATATAGCCAATTGCTCATCTCAATCAGTCTGTCTTTTTCTCTTATTATGGACATATCGCTTGTCATTCTGTTTTGCAGTTCAGAAAGCTCAATATTCGGCACCTCATAAACTCCTCTGGCTTCACTGGTGAATTGACTATACCTGTTATCAACCGGTTTTCTCATGATGTGTTCTGCTGCTCGTTTCCCAAACACAAGTGCCTCCAGCAAGGAATTGCTCGCAAGACGATTGGCTCCGTGTAAGCCGGTGCATGCTGTTTCCCCTATCGCGTAAAGCCCGGGCACAGTTGTTTCTCCCCACCGATTGACTGAAACGCCACCCATTAAAAAATGCATTCCCGGCGCAACAGGTATTTTCTTTTTATGAATATCGACTCCTGCCTTTTCGCAAATAGAGGTGATCGTGGGAAAACGCACTTCGAAGTCAGAAATAGCACTGCAATCGATATACACACGTTTTCCTTTTGCTATTTCTTCATGAATGATCCGCGAGACGACGTCCCGTGGTGCTAAATCCTCCAGTGGGTGCCGTCCGGCCATAATGCGGCGGCCGTTTTGGTCTGTTAAACAACCGCCCTCACCTCTGACTGCCTCAGAAACAAGCCCACACGAGACGCCATTTTTGACAAGCAGTGTAGGGTGAAACTGGGCAAACTCTAAATCAGTTAATTCCGCTCCGGCCCGATAAGCAAGGGAAAGACCGTCACCAGTGACAGATGGATCGTTCGTATGGTGCTGAAACAAGCTTCCGCATCCGCCAGCTGCCAGCACAACCTCATCTGCATGCCGCAAATTGATCCGACCGCGGCTGTCTTTCGTCACGACACCAACACAGCGCCCATCCTTCATCAGCATATCAACCGCTGTTTCATTCTCGATTACTTCGATTTGGCTTTTGATTTGTTTCAGCAAATAATCAATGAGCATGCTGCCTGTAGCGTCTCCGCCTGCATGAAAAATGCGGTTGTTCGTATGGGCTCCTTCCCTGCCGAGGCTGACGTGGCCTTGTTCATTCCGGTCAAATGGAAAGTCATTCTCCAGAAAGTTCTCGATAATGGTTTTTCCTTCAAGTAAAACGTCTGATACGATGTTTAGATCGTTATGTCCACAGCCTGCATATAGCGTATCCTCCATATGAGACGCAATCGAGTCATCTTTTGCATAAGCCGCAGCAATTCCTCCCTGTGCATGTCTTGAATTGCTGTTTTTTATGCTTTTTTTCGTGATGACAGTCACCTGGTATGATGGCGGAAGTGCAGAAGCCAGGGCAAGTGCTGCCGCTCCTGAACCAATGACCGCAATCGTCTTTATAGACATATGCCACCTCCTGTTGTTTACACCTGTCTTGACACCTATATTTACACAAGGATAAAATAAACTCAAGAGTTTTTTATGAAGAACATATGGAGGAAAGACCGGATGATTTATTTAGATTATGCAGCAACCACGCCAATTTGCGAGGAAGCTCTGGACGTATTTCAGAAGCTCAGCATTGAAATGTACGGAAATGCCAGCAGTTTGCATGATGCTGGGGGAAAAGCAAAGCATATACTGGAGTACTGCCGGGGGAAAATAGCTGCCATAATCGGCGGAGAAACAGATGGGATATATTTTACAAGCGGCGGCACTGAATCTAATTTTCTTAGCATTCAATCATTGTTAAACGGCCTGCCAAAAACAAAAAGACATTTTATTACGACGGCCATGGAACATCAATCAATCCATAACTGTGCTGCTTTTCTGCATAATCATGGCTTTGACGTGACAATCATTAAGCCTAATGAATATGGACTTATTACCGAGGAAATATTGGCAGCCCATATTCGACCGGACACAGGCCTGGTTTCTATTCAGCATGCCAATTCAGAAACAGGAATCATTCAGCCCATTAAACACCTGTCATCGTTTCTTCACAACAGGAAAATTTTTCTTCATTGTGATGCGGTTCAAACATTCGGCAAACTGCCCATCAATACTGAGGAAATGGGGGTGGATGCTCTCTCTGTCTCCAGTCACAAAATCCACGGCCCTAAAGGAGTCGGAGCCGTCTATATTCGACCGGACGTTAATTGGAAGCCGGTATACCCTGACACCGCTCACGAGAATGGGTTTCGAGCAGGCACGGTAAACGTACCGGGTATCGGAGCCTTTACAGCGGCAGCGGAGCTGATCGCAAGTGAAATGGAAAAACAGATATCCCACAATCAAATGCTGAGACAATACTTTTTAGAACAAATCCGTATTCGGTCTCTCCCTGTAACCCTTGCGGCAGACGGTGCAAACACAGAATGTCTGCCCCATATTATCGGGTGTTTTTTTGGCTCATTTGAAGGACAATATGTTATGTTAGAATGTAATCGGAATAATATTTGCATTTCAACGGGAAGCGCTTGTTCTGCAGGTTATCACGGGCCGTCTGAAACGATGAAAGCGTTAAGAAAAACAGAACAGGAAGCCTTGCAATTTATCCGGATCTCTTTCGGAAGAAACACAACCACTGAACAGCTGGATATGTTATTACATACGTTTACAGCGCTTTTGGAACAAAGGAAAGGAGAATATCATATTGACCGAAGAATTAAAGCTCATGGGCGCCAATAGGCGTGAGCAGCTTCTTTTGTGGCTGAAGGAATCCCAATCGCCGCTGACAGGAGGAGAGCTCGCCAAAAAAGCAAATGTTTCAAGACAGGTGATCGTTCAGGATATCTCGCTTTTAAAAGCGAAAAATGAGCCGATTATCGCCACAAGCCAAGGGTATGTCTATCTGGACGCCACCGCTCAAAAGCATCAGCAGGCAGAAAGAATCATAGCGTGTTTGCACGGACCTGAACGGACAGAAGAAGAATTGCAGCTCATCGTGGATGAAGGGGTAACTGTAAAAGACGTAAAAATTGAGCACCCTGTATACGGCGATTTAACTGCAGCAATCCAAGTCGGCACGCGAAAAGAAGTCAAACATTTCATCAAAAAGATCAATTCCACAAATGCCGCCTACTTATCACAGCTGACAGATGGTGTGCATCTCCATACACTGACAGCGCCGGATGAACATCGCATCGATCAAGCCTGTCAAGCGCTCGAGGAAGCCGGCATTTTGATTGAAGACTAAAAAAAGCCCTATTAGGGCTTTTTATAATTGATAAGATTGATATGTACCAAGCAGCTTTACTTTGCACCCGAGCGCTTCAAGCTCCTGCATAGCTCCAGGGATTAATACTTCATCAAACGCCTGTTCAATATCAATAATAAAGAAATAATTCCCTAACCCGGTTTTGGTCGGACGGGACTCGATTTTTGACAGGTTTAAGTTTCTCCAAGAAAAAGCAGACAGCACTCTATGCAGCGCTCCGGATTGATCATCCTGGGGAAGCATCACCATCAGTGTTGTTTTTGGTCTTGAATTCAATTTTGAATTCACTTCAAAGGTTATATTTTCATCAGGAGACAGAATGACAAATCGCGTATGATTGTCTCTATAGTCCTGGATATCCCGTTTTACGATTTTTAATCCGTATGTAGAAGCCGCCATTTCATTGGCAATCACCCCGATATTCAGCTCGGGATGGTCACTGACAAACTTTGCCGCCGCTCCAGTTGAATTGGCGTATTCATACGGGACGGAAGAAAAATGCCGATGGAGAAACTTATGGCACTGCGCAATCGCATGTGAGTGCGAATAAATTTTGTTCAGGTCTTTCCACGCATTCTCTCTGGAAGGATGAACGAGTAAGTGCTGATGTATCGGCAATGTCATTTCACCTACGATAGGCAGAGGCTGTTCATGTATTAAATAGTCTATTGTTAAGTTTACTGATCCTTCTAATGCGTTCTCTAAAGGTACAAAAGCGAAATCAACCTCACCTGCAACTGCCGCATCTATACATTCCGGTATTGTGCGGTAAGCAACATGCTCGGCGCCATTTAGAAAACAAGAACTGACTGCTAGATGTGTGAATGTAGCTGCTGGACCTAAGTAACCGACTTTCATGACGATATTCTCTCCCCTTACGCTCCTGAACCTAATATTTCAACCTTTTCTACAAAGTCAAACTTTCTCATCTTGTTCATTAATGTATGAATGTCCTCTTCCATTGCGGATGTACTGATAGACAGCGTTACGTTTGCTCTCCCTTGAAGCGGAATGGTCTGGTGAATGGAAAGAACGTTGCTTCCAGAGTCAGCCACCGCCTGAAGGAGCTGAGATAACGCACCTGAGCGATCCTCTAAATGAAAGAAAAGTGTGATAATTTGTTCTTTAACCATTGTATAAAAAGGAAAAACGGCATCTCTGTATTTATAAAATGCGCTTCTGCTTAAATCTACCTTTTGAACGGCGTCTGCCACTGATTCTGCTTTTTTTCGATCCAGCAGTTTTTTGACTTCCAATGTTTTTCTCATCGCATCAGGCAACACATCTTCACGGACAAGATAAAATGTCTCCTCTTTCACTTGCATCCCCCCTTTTGAAAATAGAGAGCCTGATATCCAGGCTCTCACCCATTATTAATCAATAAATTCAAATTCAAATTCAAGAAGTCTGATAATGTCTCCGTCTTTGGCCCCGCGTTCTCTGAGTGCTTCATCAACACCCATCCCCCGCATCTGTCTTGCAAATCGTTTAACAGATTCATCACGTGAGAAATCAGTCATCTTGAATAACCGCTCAAGACTGTCTCCTGAAAGCACAAAGACTCCGTCAGGTTCTCGCGTAATGCTGAATGGCACTTCTTCATTCTCCATCGTGTACATGACACGGTTTTGCGTAAGCTCTTCCTCGTCATACAGCGGGAATTCCGGAGTGTTTTCCAGCTGATTGGCGACTTCGTACAAAAGCTCGCGAAGACCTTCTCTTGTCACTGCACTGACTGGGAACACCGGATAATCATCCTTCAGCTTTTCTTTAAACCCTTCAAGATTTTCAGCCGCCTGCGGCATGTCCATTTTATTCGCGACAATAATTTGCGGGCGCTCCGTGAGACGCAAATTGTACTCGCTCAATTCCTGATTAATCGTCACATAATCCTCATACGGATCGCGGCCTTCCAAACCGGACATATCAATGACATGAACGATGACGCGGGTCCGCTCAATATGGCGCAAAAATTGGTGGCCAAGCCCGACGCCTTGATGAGCCCCTTCAATCAGTCCAGGCAAATCGGCCATAACGAAGCTCCGTCCGTCATCTGTTTCGACCATGCCAAGATTCGGTACAAGTGTCGTAAAGTGATAATCCGCAATTTTCGGTTTGGCAGATGAAACGACGGACAATAAAGTCGATTTCCCTACACTTGGGAATCCGACAAGCCCGACATCTGCAAGCACTTTTAATTCAAGAACAACATAGCGTTCTTTTCCCGGTTCACCGTTTTCTGAGAGCTGAGGTGCAGGGTTTGCCGGTGTGGCAAAGCGTGAGTTTCCTCTTCCGCCTCTTCCGCCCATTGCGATGACTGCCTGCTGTCCATGCTCGGTTAAATCGGCAATGACCTGCTTTGTATCATCGTCTGTCACAACTGTGCCGGGCGGAACTTTAATGACCATATCCTCCGCATTTCGTCCATGCTGGTTTTTTGACATGCCATGCTCGCCGCGAATCGCTTTAAAGTGTTTTTTATATCTAAAATCCATAAGAGTACGGAGACCTTCGTCCACTTCAAAAACGACGTCTCCTCCCTTTCCGCCATCTCCGCCGGCAGGGCCGCCTTTCGGCACATATTTTTCACGGCGAAACGCAACCATCCCGTTGCCTCCGTCGCCGCCTTTTACATACACTTTCACCTGATCTACAAACATAATGTCCTCCGTTCTAAACCGTTAAAAAACACCGCTAGTTCAACCCAATTTCAATTAGACATTCGTGGCTTGTGATCCCAAAACGCATGATATCAAAGTCCTCATATCCATTTTGCCGAAAATCATCAAAGGCAGATATATTGGCAAAAGTTCCGTGAAAATCAAGGTACAGTATCAGCTGTCTGTCAGGATGATCGGTTTGAAGCGAAACGGTTAAATGATTTTCACTGCCTCTAGTAACTGCTTGTTCAAACAGATGAAACAGCTTTCTCATCAGTTTCGCCAATTTTTGATCATAAGCTGACAAATCCTTAATTTCCCCGAGAACTTCATATTCAAGCGTCATACATTGGGCTTTCCAATTAAACGTAAGAAAATCAAACGCTAAATGCGGTGTTTTCAGGTTTGAGAGCTTTGATTCGTGTTTAGCGTCTATCACCATTTCTTCAATGATTTCAAAGACGCGGTCATACTTCTGCAAGCTTAAGTTTCCTTTAATAAGCTGCAGCTTATTCATCCAATCATGCCGGGAATGGCTGAGAAGATGAATCAGTTCATTTGTTAAAGCTGTATCGCTTATATTTTCTTCTTGATTTTTTGAAACATCCTTCATTTTCGCACTCCCAATCATTTGATTTCTTATTTAGGAGTCTGTATAAGTGTGTATTATGAATTATAACAGAGAAGGCTTTGATAGAAAAACAATTGTTTTTCCCAGAAATATCATGTTCCTTTTTTCTGGCTTAGGTTGATTTTCAGCCAGGCAGAACATTTTATGTATTACTGCTTGGGGAACATATCCAGTGGGTTTGAGACATTCGTTCTCATTCTTGGCGGGGTCTGCTCGCACATACTCTGCATAACATTCTTGATGCTTACTCCGCATATTGCAAAAAAAACTCCAGTCATTATCGACCGGAGTTTTTGAATCATTATTGAGCTACAGGATATACGCTCACTTTTTTGCGGTCACGTCCGAAACGTTCGAATTTAACAGTTCCGTCGATTTTCGCAAAAAGAGTGTCATCTCCGCCGCGGCCCACGTTTTCACCTGGGTAAATTTTTGTTCCGCGTTGACGGTAAAGGATAGAACCGCCTGTTACGAATTGACCGTCAGCACGTTTAGCACCTAAACGTTTAGCCTCAGAGTCACGTCCGTTCTTTGTAGAACCTACTCCTTTTTTAGAAGCGAAAAACTGAAGATCTAATCTAAGCATGTAGCTCACCTCCTATATTATGTTTGTGGTCACACGCAAGTGATCTTTGTAATCCCGTTCGATTGTCTCTAACGAAACAATCATGCCTTCAATCAGCAGCTGAGCTTTTTGGCGCGCCTCCGGATCGAGAGATTCAGGGAATTCAAAGTAAAAATAACCCCCATCTTCTCCTATATCAAGAAGCGGCTCGAAGCCCGCCAACGCGATGACCGCGTTAACGGATCCAAACACAACAGCTGTCACTCCGGCACAGACGAGATCTTGTCCATGTTCAGCAAAATTCGCGTGGCCCGTCATTTCAAAAGACAATACGCTTTTGTCAGCACGGGACCTTCTGATTGTTGCCTGAATCATGGCTTACGCGTTGATTTTTTCGATCGTCACTTTAGTGTAAGGCTGACGATGACCTTGTTTTTTATGAACGTTTTTCTTTGCTTTGTATCTGAAAACAGTGATTTTTTTCGCGCGGCCTTGTTTTTCAACTTTAGCCGTTACTGTTGCGCCTTCAACTGTAGGGTTGCCGACTTTCACATTGTCTCCGCCAACAAACAAAACGTCTTCAAAAGTAACTGTTTCACCTGCTTCAGCAGCAAGTTTCTCGATGTAAACAGTTTGGCCTTCTTCAACTTTAATTTGTTTACCGCCTGTTTTAATGATTGCGTACATTCTCTGCACCTCCTATTAGACTAAGACTCGCCAGATACCAGGGGGCTGTAAAACAACTCTTAACACCTGTACTGAGCGGTTGTAGCATTGGTGCTACATCCATAACATTAAAAAATATATCAAAATACAAGGCGTTTGTCAATCGATTTTAATAAGGCAGCAGCAGTTCCTCCATGGAGGAATTTGTCCGTTTATCAGCAAAGTAGGCATGCAGCACTTCATTCTCATCCAGCTGGCTTAACTTCTCTCCTGACTTCTCTATAATAATGGGATGCTTACAGCCTCGTTTGAATTCCGCCATTACATGATAGACTTTATCCTCAGCATTAACGGTAAGCGGAAGCAATTTTTCAAGCTCTCGGTTTTTCCCATAATATCTTTCCAAGAGAAACCTCACATGGATGTAGTGTCTTTGCCTGTACTCCTCAAACAAAGAAACAGCGAGAAAGACAAACAAAACCCATGCGCTGATTTGCAGAGGAACCGCAAATAAAACCCAGCATGCGAGAAGCAGGCAGCACACAAGTGAAGTCTTTAGATTCAGCCGGTGCGCTTTTTGAAAAGCCAGATGCTTTGAAAAAAATAAAAATAACAGCTTGCCGCCGTCAAGCGGCCAAATCGGCAGCAGATTCACAAATAAAATAGATAGATTATAAAATGTAAACAGTTCAAAGGTCTCGTGATTAATTATTGAGAGGCCTGCAAGCATCCAAGCCGCAAGCTGGAGCCAAATGTGCTGAAGAGGTCCGGCAATAATAACCGCAAACTCTTCCTTTAACGGCCGATTTCCGTGCTCTTCCACTTCAACCGTTCCTCCAAATGGCAGCAAAAAAACACGCTTGATTCTCCAAGAAAAAAACACGGCCAGAGCGGCATGCCCCAGCTCATGGATCAGGACAATCACAAGCAAACATAGCAATGCTTTCATATGCCCTGTAACCAGCCCCAGCGCCATGATAATCCAAAGAAAAGGATGAACATGAATTTTCAAGATGAGGTCAAGCCATTTATTCAAATGAGATCACCTGAATCGGATCAATAAATTTGTCGCCGTCTTTCATGGCAAAATAATAGAGCCCTTTGTTATGATCATCGAGTTTAATCGTACCGAGCTTTTTGCCTTTATCTACAAAATCATATAAAGCGACATCCACGTCTTTCAGTTCACCATAAATGCTGTAGGTATTGTCAGCATGCTGCACTTTTACTGTAAGCCCCGTCTCACCGTCTTTACTGACTTCAACAACATAGCCTTCTTTTATACAATCGATTGTATCACTGCTTGTTTCGACTTTAATGCCTTCCCCGTTGTCCTGAAAATCCTGCTGAACTTTACCAGATGCGGGTGCAACAAGATCTTGACTCACTTCAACCTGCTGTTCCTTATTTTTCTTTTCAGGAGAGAGAAATGCAAGCGGGCTGCCAAATTTCGTTTCAAACCAATGGCTTGCTGAAGCAAATTGAAATTCTGTTTCGAAGGTTTGTGCAACGACCGGCTTGATCTGGCTGATGGGTCCAATGTTTGTTTTATAGGCTATGGCAGAAACCAGAACAAGGCAGGCCGATAGAAGGCATTTCAGAATCATTGAGTCTGTTTTCACCAAAGGGTGTCTTCCGCTGAAATTCGAATTGCCATCTTCATATACCGGGATAGCCCCATGTTTTTCCTGATCAGATACCATGACCCAAGACGGCGGTTTTTGCTTTTCGGAACCTGTCTGAGTAGGGAAACGTTTTGAGCCGGAAACCTGTTTCCTTCTTTTCTCTAATCGTTTTCTGATTTCATCTGCTCTGTGACTCATTGCCATCATCCTTTGCATTCGTTGGGTTTGTACATCATATGTCTTGTCCACGGCAATTATTCGATTTACCTTCAGCACAGAGCAGTCAGAAACAAAAAAACCTGACACAGCATTTGCTTTGTCAGATTCTTCTCTTTTATTCTATGAAATTAAGATCTTACTCCGAAAAATGACTTAATCTTAGCCATCATTCCCTTGTTTTGCTCTTCAAGCACCTGCAAAGGAACAGATTCGCCTAAAATGCGGCGGGCAATATTTCGATATGCGATGGAAGCGCGGTTTTTCGGATCCATTGCAATTGGTTCGCCATGGTTAGATGCCTTAATCACTTCATCATCATCGGCAACGATACCGAGCAAATCAATCGACAAATGCTGAACGATTTCATCGATATCCATCGTGTCACCGTTTTTCATCAGGTGATTTCTAATTCTGTTTACAACGAGCCGCGGCGGTTCAATATTTTCTTCTTTTTCCAATAGCCCTATAATGCGATCAGCATCTCGAACAGCTGAAATTTCAGGCGTTGTGACCACTACCGCCTTGTCAGCCCCGGAAACGGCGTTTTTGTATCCTTGCTCAATTCCTGCGGGGCAGTCTATGATGACATAATCAAATTCCTGCTTGAGCTCTTGGACCATAGTTTTGATTTGTTCAGGAGCAACAGCCGTTTTATCGCTCGTTTGAGCAGCGGGCATTAAATAGAGCAAATCATCAAAACGTTTATCCTTTACGAGCGCCTGATGCATTTTACATCTGCCCTCTACAACGTCTACGAGATCATAAATAATTCTATTTTCAAGACCCATTACTACATCCAGGTTGCGCAGTCCTATATCAGTATCTACTAAACATACACGCTTCCCTAAAATGGCTAAGGCGGTACCGAGGTTAGCAGATGTTGTTGTTTTACCTACTCCGCCTTTTCCCGAAGTTATTACGATAGCCTCACCCAATTCACATTCCTCCCTCAAGCCTTGTTAGATCAGGTCTTAAATGAGCCAAATGTTGAAGGCGTTCAATGACCATATTTCCGTCTGTATCTAAATAAGCACATTCCATTTCGTTCCCTTTTTGAATGTGGTCTGGGGAGCGATTTAACACGTGATTGATTCTTAACTGTGTCGGCAGCATTTCAGAGGCAGCAATAACCGCATGATTATTTCCGTTAAATCCGGCGTGGGCAATTCCTTTTAGCGAACCCAGAACAAAAATGTTTCCGCCGGCTCTGACTGTCCCGCCCGGATTCACATCTCCGATCAGAAGCAAATCGCCCTTCACCTCGAGCACTTGGCCTGAACGGACAATTTTTGAGACAGAAATAATTTCCGCTTCCTCTTTCATACGCTGTGCTTCTTTTTTAGTAATGACTTCACTCTCAATAGAATGAACAAACAAATCTTTTTTTGACGCAATTATTTCGGTCAGCTGTTCCTCTTGCTCCTGATATAAGCATCGATTACCCAGCTTAATGTGAACGCTGATTTTCTGGCCTTTTCCATCTGTATATTGTTCAATTGACAGCATATTCTGAAGACCATCGAGAAGCTCATCAAAAGAACATGCATCGTCAAGATGCAATGTCAAACCATTCTTTGTTCCTTTTATCGTTACATATTGCTGCTTTTTGGTCTTCACAATATTCACCTCAACAACATACTCATTTCGTCAAAAAAAGATAAAATCCTTTTTACTCATCTCTCAATTCTTTCTTTAGACTCATAAAAAATAATCTAAATGGGAGAACCAGGATGAGTGCGCTTATCATATTTAATAAAACTGTCGGTATAAACCGGTCTAGCACAAACCCATTAAACGTCATAATGTCTTTGTGAATCAGCGACTGAATACCGAACACATAAAATTCTAGCAGACAAACAGCGAGAACAGCAATCAGGATGACGACAAATGCGTTTGTGTGCAGCACTTTAAACGCTTTTGACGCCAAATAGCTTAGCCCCGCAAAGCCAAACATATAAACACCTAATAGACTTGTATAATTCATATCATATAGAAAGCCGAAAATAAAACCGTAGATCACCGCGTGTTTTTGATTGATAAAAGCTGACATAAAAATTAGCACAAGCATCAGAAAACGCGGGACGAGCACCTGGTCATCCGTAACAAATGGGAAATGCACCAGATCAGTAAAGATGCTTTCCGCCGAAAAAACCAACATCATAACGAAAGGGAGAAGGAAACGTTTCACGATCCTTCCTCCTCTGTATCGACAGTCGGTACATCACGATTAACAACGATCACATTATTTAAATCAGAAAGATCAGCAGCAGGTTTTACATAGGCAACTTTCGTTAATCCATAAGAGTCAGACTCGATCTCAGTCACTTCACCGATTGTCAGCCCTTCTGGAAATACGCCTCCTGTGCCTGACGTTTCAATCAGATCGCCTTTTTTCACGTCTTGTTTATCCTTGCGTTCGATTATGGTCATCTTAAGCCGTTTTTTGTCTTTATCATAGCCCTCGATTAAACCATAGCCTTTGCTGCCTTTTTTCCCGGAAATGGTTGTTGCGACTCTGTTATTACGGTCAGTATCGCTTAAAAGCTGGACCGTAGACGTAAAGTTATTAAGGCCTGAGCTTTTAATCTTCCCGATTAATGCGCCTTTTTCGTTCGTTACCGCCATATCTTTCGCTACGTTTTGCTGTGTCCCTTTGTTAATGGTCACTTGTTTCGCCCAGTTATCAGGGCTTCTGGCAATGACTGTCGCCAAAATCGGCTTGTAATCTTTTATTGATTTCACATGGCCGAGTTCGTCACGCAGGGATTTGTTTTCGTCTTCAAGTTCTTGAAGCTTGGCTTCATATTTTGTTTGCCCGTCAAGCTTTTCTCTCAGACGCTCGTTTTCTTCGTATGTGTTTTTTAAATCACTAATGTTCTCAAATATCCCTGCAAAAAATTCGGCAGGCGTATGAAAAATGTTTTGAAATACTCCCGTCGTATCACCGATCAGTTTCTCAGGCCAGGTGGTATTACGGCCGTCCTTCAGCGAAAATCCAATCATAGCCACCAATATGATAATACACAGAAGTAATAGCATTAACCGTTTATTCGGCATCGTGTTACACCTCTTCTATTGAACTCCCGATTATCTTGTTTTTCCTTTGAAAAGATGGATGTGCTCCAGTGCTTTTCCTGTCCCGATCGCTACACAATCAAGCGGGTCTTCAGCGATAAGGACCGGCATTTTTGTTTCTTCGCTGATGACTTTGTCCAAATTACGAAGAAGCGCTCCGCCGCCGGTTAACACAATACCTCTGTCCATGATATCTGCGGCAAGCTCAGGCGGTGTCTTTTCAAGTGTGCTTTTCACTGCCTCTACAATGGTTGACACCGTGTCACGCAAAGCATTAGAAATTTCTTTCCCGGTAATTTCGATCGTTTTCGGCAGACCTGTCAGCAAGTCACGGCCGCGGATTTCCATTTTATCGGATTCTTCTGCGGATTCAGCAGAGCCGATATCCATTTTAATCGCTTCAGCTGTGCGGTCCCCGATCATCAGGTTGTATGTTTTTCTGATGTAGTTGATAATCGCATCGTCCATTTCATCACCGGCAACGCGGATGGATTGAGATGTTACAATACCTCCGAGGGAAATAATTGCAACTTCTGTCGTTCCGCCCCCGATATCAACAACCATGCTTCCAGTCGGTTCCCAAACCGGGAGATTGGCGCCGATAGCCGCAGCAAACGGCTCTTCAATCGGATACGCGTCACGCGCTCCGGCTTGTCTTGTCGCATCGATAACAGCACGCTCTTCAACCGCAGTAATGCCGGATGGCACACAAACCATCACATAAGGTTTTCTGGCAAACATGCCTTTATTTTTAATGGCCTGATTGATGTAATATTTCATCATGGTAGCCGTTGTTTCATAATCAGCGATAACGCCGTCTTTCATCGGGCGAAGAGCCACTACGTTTCCAGGCGTCCGTCCGATCATATTTTTCGCATCATTTCCGACAGCAACAATCGATTTCGTATCCGTTTGCAGCGCGACGACTGACGGCTCCCTCACAACAATTCCTTTACCTTTTACAAAAACAAGCGTATTCGCAGTTCCAAGATCTATACCAAGGTCTCTTGTACCAATTCCAAACATATGTATGTATCTTCCTTTCTTAAAGCAAAAATACCCTAAAGGGAAAAACTCATAAACTCTATTATAGCTTAATTCGACGAAAAAAAAAGTGTTACAAATATCCTTTTTCCTTTAAACTCACAAATTTTTTGTCGCCAATCACCAAATGGTCAAGCAGCTCGATGCCAATCAGGTTTCCGCATTCAAACAGCCGTCTTGTCACTTCAATATCTTCCCTGCTCGGCGTCGGATCCCCCGAAGGATGATTATGGATACAAATAAAGGAAGCGGCAGATCGTTTGAACGCTTCTTTAAACACCTCCCGGGGGTGGACAATGGATGAATTCAGACTTCCGATAAAAACAGTGCGTTTATGGATGACTTGGTTTTTTGTATTTAAATATAAACAGACAAAATGCTCCTGGGTTAAAAAGCGCATATCCTCCATGACCAGATTTGCGCCGTCTTCCGGGGAGCGGATTACAAAATGTTCTTCATTGGCTAATTTATGAATACGGCTTCCCAGTTCAACTGCTGCCAGTATTTGCACAGCCTTCACAAGACCGATTCCCGGGATGCTGGACAGTTCTTCAACTGAAGCTTCTTTCAGCAGGCGCAGCCCGTCAAACGAACGCAGAAGCCGGTTTGAAAGGTTCATAACAGATTCGTTCTTTGTGCCTGTCCGCAATAAAATAGCCAAAAGTTCGTTGTTTGCTAAGTTCTCGGCTCCGACTTTCAGCAGCCGTTCTCTAGGCTTTTCTTTCTTTGGGAAATCTTTGAGTTTAAATGGCAGATCGTGTATGATCAAGCCCTCCTTTTCTTTCCCTTCCCGTTTATAAAACCGTCAGGCTTCTACATCAAAATCCTTCAGAACTCTCATTGTTTTTGATATAGGGAGCCCTACGACTGAATAATAATCTCCGTCTATTTTCTTTACAAAAAGTGCGCCTTTTCCTTGGATGCCGTAAGCACCTGCTTTATCCATCGGCTCTTTTGTTTCAATATAAGTCCAAATATCTTCTTCACTGAGGGGCCAAAACACAACTTCTGTCTTGTCATAGAACGTTTCGCTGTGATTTGCGGTTTGAATACTGACAGCGGTTATCACGGTATGACTCCGGCCGGAAAGCCTGCGGAGCATAGCAGCGGCTTCTTCTTGATCTTGCGGTTTGCCGAGGCACTCACCGTCAAGACATACCATTGTATCAGCACCGATTACAATTGCGCCCGGATTGAGATCGGCCACAGCCTTAGCTTTTTGTTTTGCCAACCATTGGACGTTTTCTTCAGGTGAAAAGTTTCGATTTAATTTTTCCTCTACTTCACTGACAATAATGGTGTAGGGAATCTGAAGCAGATCGAGGAGTTCTTTTCTTCGCGGAGATTGTGATGCAAGTATAAGCGGCTTAGCCATGTTCGTCATCCTTTCAGGGTTTGCTTAAGAAAAAAAGATACTCATTTATCCTACCAAATCACGAGGCTCGCCACAATTTCAGAAAAATAACTTTTTCATGACAAAATAAAAAAAGCCTGTCACTAAGGACGAAGGCTCAGGCACTTTCTATTATTTAATTACGGCTAAAAGCTGCTGCTGAGCCTTCCATCCGGCTTCAGCACTTGGGTCCTCTAATTCCTTTAACGCCTGCAAAATTGCTTTTTTCTCTCCCGTTTCAGCTGCTTCTGTTTTACCGAGCGAATTTTTTATTTTTTCAACACTCGCTTTTGTAATATCTTCTCCCAAGATCGCCTTCGCTGAGAGCTCCGCTGTTTTCTTGAAAGGACCTGTCATATCCGACTCTATTGATAAGGATAGTTCCTTGCCCCCCCAGGCTTCAAAATCGCTGTCGATTAAAAGCTGCCCTACCTGCTGTGATACAGCCTTATCACTTGCCAGGCCCGCGATGACATACGTGTACCCGTCATCCTTTGACAGAGAAATGGCGGAATATCCTTTTTCAGTCAACTGTTCAGTTAACGTCTCTGCACCCTTTTCATTTGAAAACTTTCCTGCTTGCACTGCATATGTTTTATATGTACCTTCCGTTTGTGCCGCTTGTTTTTCTCCGGCGGTGCTTTGTTTCTCCGCAGCTGTATCTCCTGCTTTTGCCGTCTGGCTGCCTAAAGAGTCATCTAAAGAGGCTGGCGCCGACGCTTCTTTATTGCCTGATATATTTAATGCAAATAACCCTAAGCCGGTGCCTAAAACCGCTGCAAAGGCAATCGTTGCCGCCACTCTTTTTACCGGCTTGGCCGCCCCTGTCTTTCCTTTTGAATAGAGCTTCGATTTTTTCTTTTGATAGGGCGGAACAACTTTGGGATCATCTTTAAACACCTTATCCTCCTCTGAATCCCAGTTAAATTCATCTTCATCAGGATGTTCATGGGAGGCTGCAACCTCCTGCTCCGCCTTTCTCTTTTCCTCCCAATTTGAAAACGTCATGTTTTTTTCTTGCTCTGTCTTCGGTGTCTCCTGCTCGTAAACTGTTTCTTCTTTTCCATTAATCGTCACCTTAAGGGCTTTTTCTTCCGCTTTACTGATTTTTTTTTGCTTCCTTTTTTTCAATTTTGCTTCCTCCCTTCATTTGTGTGACCGTTCTTGTGGCTTTTCATGCTACACACTTTAGCACAGGCGAAAAAAAAAAGAACAAGACTTTTGTCGTCTTGTCCAAAAAACGTTCGTCAAATTTTTCATCAGTCACCCTAACGCCATTTTGACATAAAAGGAAATGATAGAGTCACCGTATAAATAAGCGAAAATGCTTCCTGCCGCAATTGCCGGTGCAAAGGGAATCGGCTGTTTTCTGCCCAGCCTTCCGAACAGTATAGCGGCAGTTCCGTACAATGCTCCTATAAGTACGGAAAAGAAAAACGCGATAGCAAGCATTTTCACACCAAGCACAAGTCCGATGACGGCAAGTAATTTAATATCCCCTCCCCCTATTCCTCCATGAGTGATGACGGCAATAAAGGACAGCAAAAGAAAACCGGCAGCCGCACCTATGAAGCCTTCATACCATGAATAAAGCGGAGAAATGATTCTGCCAGCCGCCAGAAAGGGAAGAAAGAATAGCAATATGCGATTTGGAATCAACATAAAGTGAATATCTGTCACAGAAACAATGATAAGAAGAGACAGAAACAGCAACGCAACAATCAGTTCCCAAGACAAACCAAAACGAAATCCCGCGGCTGCAAATAAACACGCTGTCGAGAGCTCTGCCGCTGGATACATAAGAGAGAGCTTTTGGCCGCAGCTTTTGCATTTGCCTTTTAGCAGAGCAAAAGATAAAACAGGGATTAATTCTGCCGGGGTTAAGCTTCTCCGGCAAAAAGAACATGCCGAACGCGGGTTTATGATGGACATGTGTAAGGGGATACGGCATCCTGCCGTGTAATAAAATGAACCGAGGATAAGGCCGAGGACAAAAAGAATCGGAATCATAGACAACACACCTTTACTCTCATTAGATTATGCTATGGATTGTAGCACGGTTAGCATATTGAACTATAATAAGCAATTTTAGATTTTGACAGAAAAAATCCCGGCAGAATATCATTATTGATTCTGCCGGGACAAAGTCATTACAGCATTCTTTTTCGAATGTCAGAAATAAAATATAGTGATCCCGTAATGAGCACGATATCATTTGAGCCTTTTTTGCTTTCTATTAATTTGATCACTTGCTCCGGATCTTCACTCCAGCTTTTGCTGCCGATTTCACTAGCATCATACAGGTCTTTCGCAAGTGAAGCACGCGGAAAATCAAAAGAAGCAAAATGAATCGAGTGCGCGATGGTTTCCAGTTTCTTAATCATGTCATGATACGGCTTGTCCTTTAACGCGCTGAACACCACACAAATGTCGGAATCCGGGAAACGCTGCTTCATTGTTTCAGTCAGCTTATCGATCCCTTCTTCATTATGGGCGCCGTCTAAGTATACCGGCGGATGTTCCTGAACCAACTCTAATCTGCCCGGCCAAGCAGCCTTAACGAGCCCGGTTCTTATAGCAGCATCACTAATTTCAGCAATGTTTTCCCTGTTAAGCCACTCGGCAGCCAAAATGGACAAAGCCGCATTTTGTCTTTGATGCGTGCCGATGAGAGATGTTCGAATATCTGCATAACACTTTTCTCCTGTTTTAAAAGAAAATTGTTCTCCCGCTGGAAGAGCCTCTTCATTATAAATCCTGCATGTATCATGCAATGACTGAAAAGGAGCAGATTTTCGTTCAGCTTCATGTCGGATTACCTGTAAGGCTTCCGGCTGGGTAACGGCTGTCACCATCGGAATGCCATCTTTAATAATCCCGGCTTTTTCTCCTGCGATTTCTGCAATGGTGTTTCCTAAAATGTTCATATGGTCGTGACCGATGCTTGTGATGACAGTTAAAAGCGGTTCGACAACATTAGTAGAATCGTACCTTCCGCCGAGACCTGTTTCAAAAATAACAAAATCGACCTGATGATACGCAGCAAAATATAAAAATGCACAAGCCGTCATAATTTCAAATTCTGTCGGCTGACCGTGTTCAGTTTGGTCAAGCTCTTCAACGATCGGTTTCACCTGATTGACGAGTGTGACCCACTCCTCGTCTGTAATAGGTGTGCCGTTTACGCTGATGCGCTCATTAAATGTAATGATATAAGGCGACGTAAACGTACCGACAGTGTATCCCGCTTCTTGCAGCATAGAACGGATAAAAGCAACAGTTGATCCTTTGCCGTTTGTTCCCGCCACGTGGAGCGCGCGGATTTTCTTTTCAGGATGGTCCAATCGCTCCATCAGCTGCTTCATTCGATCAAGACCGGGCTTCACTCCGAATTTTAGACGGCTGTGAATCCAGCTGCGCGCTTGTTCATATGCAGTAAACAATGATAATCCCCTCTTTTATAAGACAAGGCGGTTTCTCAAGAAACCGCCTCGGCTTTTCATTAGCCCTTAAGCTCAGCCATTCGTTTTTGAACAGCGTCACGCTTCGCCACGTAATCTTTCTCTTTCTCACGCTCTTCATCAATTACGTGCGCAGGCGCTTTTTTTATAAATCCTTCGTTTCCAAGTTTCTTTTGAACACGTTCGACTTCTTTCGTCAGCTTATCGAATTCTTTTTGCAGTCGGGCGATTTCTTCATCGATATTAATTAAACCTTCAAGCGGAAGTATAACCTCTGCACCTGTGACAACTGCCGTCATTGCTTTATCAACTGCCTCGATATCTGTACCGATTTTCAGTACGCTCGGATTTGTAAAGCGTTCAACATATGAACGGTTTGCTTCGAGACGGGCTGCGACCTCGTCCGTGCTCGCTTTAATGTACAGTTCAACTTGCTTGCTCATCGGTGTGTTTACTTCGCTGCGGATATTACGCACTGAACGGATCAGTTCAACGAGAAGCTTCATGTCAGCAGCAGCTTCAGTGTCTGTATGCTCAGGCACAACAACAGGCCATGTGCTCACAGTAATGGATTCTCCTTGGTGAGGCAGGTGCTGCCAAATTTCCTCCGTTAAGAATGGCATAAACGGATGAAGCAGGCGCATCGTTTGATCCAGAACATAAGCAAGGATGGAACGGGTTGTTTTCTTAGCCGCTTCATCTTCTCCGTATAGAGGAAGCTTCGCCATTTCAATATACCAATCACAGAAATCGTCCCAAATAAAGTTATATAAATGGCGGCCGACTTCACCAAATTCATATTTATCAGCTAGCTGTGTCACACTTTCGATCGTTTCATTTAAACGCGTTAAAATCCACTTGTCAGCTACTGATTTCTCACCTGAAAGATCAAGCTCATCATATGTCATGCCGTCCATGTTCATTAACGCAAATCGAGAAGCGTTCCAAATTTTATTGGCGAAATTCCAAGTTGATTCCACTTTTTCATAGCTGAAGCGAAGATCTTGGCCAGGAGAGCTTCCAGTCGCCAGGAAATAGCGAAGGGAATCGGCTCCGTACTTGTCAATCACGTCCATCGGATCGACACCGTTGCCAAGAGATTTACTCATTTTTCTGCCCTGCTCATCACGGATTAAACCATGGATTAAAACATCTTTAAACGGACGTTCTCCAGTAAATTCAATTCCTTGGAAAATCATGCGTGACACCCAGAAGAAAATGATGTCGTAGCCTGTAACAAGAACGTCAGTCGGATAATAGCGTTTAAAATCTTCAGCTGTCAGATCAGGCCAACCCATAGTGGAGAACGGCCAGAGCGCAGAACTGAACCAAGTATCCAGCACGTCTGTATCCTGCTCCCAATTTTCGCTGTCATCTGGCGCTTCAAGACCGACATATAACTCGCCGGTTTCTTTATGATACCAGGCAGGAATGCGGTGGCCCCACCATAATTGACGGGAAATACACCAGTCGCGAATATTTTCCATCCAATGCAAATACGTTTTTTCGAAGCGGTCAGGAACAAAGTTGACTTTTTCTTCTTTCTCTTGCAATTCTATTGCTGCATCAGCAAGCGGCTGCATGCGCACAAACCATTGGGTAGAAAGGTACGGTTCAACAACTGCTCCGCTTCGTTCACTATGCCCGACAGAGTGCAGATGATCCTCGATTTTGAAGAGAACGCCTGCCTCCTGTAAATCTTTAACGAGCTTTTTGCGGCATTCGAAGCGATCCATGCCTTGATATTGCAGCGCATTTTCATTCATCGTGCCGTCTTCATTCATGACAAGAATGCGCTCTAAGTTATGGCGGTTGCCAAGCTCGAAGTCGTTCGGATCATGGGCAGGCGTAATTTTCACTGCACCTGAACCAAATTCCATATCAACGTAGTCATCGCCAACAATCGGTATTTCACGATTTGTGATAGGCAGAATAACCGTTTTCCCGATCAGGTGCTTGTAGCGCTCATCCTCAGGGTGTACCGCAACGGCTGAATCACCAAGCATCGTTTCTGGACGTGTCGTCGCGATTTCAATTGAACCTGATCCGTCAGCAAGCGGATAGCTCATGTGATAGAATGCGCCTTGAACGTCCTTGTAAATGACCTCAATGTCGGATAAAGCTGTTTTTGTTGCAGGGTCCCAGTTTATAATGTATTCGCCTCTGTAGATCAAGCCTTTTTCATAAAGTTTAACGAATACTTCGCGAACCGCTCGGTTTAAGCCTTCATCAAGCGTAAAGCGCTCACGGGAATAATCTAGGCCAAGCCCTAATTTCGCCCACTGGCTGCGAATGAAGTCAGCATATTCTTCCTTCCACTTCCATGTTTCTTCAAGGAATTTCTCACGGCCTAAATCGTAGCGGCTTGTGCCTTCTTCACGAAGTTTCGCTTCAACTTTAGCCTGTGTCGCGATACCGGCGTGGTCCATACCCGGAAGCCACAGCACATCATAGCCCTGCATGCGTTTCATTCTTGTTACAATGTCTTGCAGCGTTGTGTCCCACGCGTGGCCAAGGTGAAGTCTTCCTGTTACATTTGGCGGCGGAATAACAACAGAGTACGGCTCTTTCGTCTGGTCACTGCCCGCTTCAAAAAACTTACCTTTTAGCCAAAAATCATATCGGTCTTTTTCAACCGCAGCCGGATCGTATTTTGTCGGCATTGTTTGTTCATTCGTTTCCATCATAACCCTCCAGCATGTGTAAAATGGCTGAGAACGAAAAAAGAGCCCTTCATCCTTGGGAAAAGGACGAAAAGCTCTTTCGCGGTACCACCTTTTTTCATGAACCTTGTCAGTTCATGCGCTTCAACGGATAACGGGGGTCTCCCGAATTTCTCTACTCTTCCTTCAAGAAATTGTGCTCCCGGGCGACCTTCCAATCAAACAACATAAGAAGCCTTTCAGCAAGCGGCTTCTCTCTCTGCATGCGTCTTTCTTGTACTCTTCCCGTTCTAAGCAGGTGTATCTATCAGCTCATTATATTCTTTATTTATGTTCTTTATTATAGTAAAAGTGTTTTTGATTCGTCAATCATCTTTTCCAAAAATACTGCTTCTTATACAAGATGGGCAGGCACCTATTGACCAAGTATACATATGATGCTTGTAAATGCGTAGAGGAGGATGCACCGTGAAGAAACGTTTCAGCTCTTATTCCCTGCCGCCGTGGGTCAGGCAAATTCGGCTTGTATCCGCGCAAGTGATTATTCCGATAACGATTTTCCAGGGTATCAGAACCATTTTCTTTCCGACAACCTTTGATGTCTTGCTGCTCGCACTATTGATTTTTTTAGCCTGTGCGCTTCATTTGGAATGGATATAAACAAACAAGTCCGCGCCAATTAAGACGTGGACTCGTTTTCCGCCTGAAATTTTTTCTCTTGTTCAATTTGATGAATTTTCATCACAAACGGCTCTATATTTTTCATTTGCCAGTATGCCTTTAATAAGTGTGTACATTCATCTTTTTCACGGCGTCTTTTCCCGGTCTGATAGCGGTTCAGCACTTTGTACACCGCTGCCGGATAAGCCATGTAACTGAGAAAAAGACTGATTTCAGCCTCATGCAGAGGAAATGCTTTCGTATATGCATAAAACCAATCGACACACTCAGGACAAGCTTTTGGAAAACCGCTGAACATTCGTGTATAAAAGCCGAGCAAGTCGTTTTGCGGCGGCCCCACAGACGCTCTCTCAAAATTCGTAAAATATCCGGTTCCTGCATCATTGTACAGAAAATGGTGAATAGACAGGCTGCCGTGGTTAATGACAACCCTTGAGGTGCCCTTTTCTTTTGCCGCTTCATACCAGTCCTTAATCCGCTCAAGCGCAAAGTTTACAGCGGAAATGGTTTCTGAAAAATAGGTTACAGCCTGCAGTTCAAAGGGAGAAAGGTACCATTCTTTCTCCGCTCTGTCTACAAACTGTTCATAAATGATCTTTTCATTTTCCCACTTTTTTCTCGTTTGTTCATAGTGGCGTTCAATGTCTTCACGCCTGACCTTGATTTCTTGCGCAGTTCTTTCGTGGAGGCGGGCTGTTTCTCTAAATAGATAGCCATGTTTCTGATCCCGCTCTTCCTCTTGGTCAAATTGGAGCCAAGGCATTAAGTAATAGGAGTCTCCCGTTTGTACGCCCCCGGAGAAAAACTCCCCCCCATTTGTTCTGTAAATAGGAACAAAGGAATGAAAGCCTTTTTCCTCAATTGCCACCATTTGATCTGTAAAATGTCTGCCGCGAACCGATTTCATTTTTTTCAGCGCAAATACCCCATAATCTGAATACACTTTCCACACACGAGGACTGACTGGCTCAATAAATTGAGCCGTCAGTCCGTATTCCTGAAGAACCGATTGGACATCTTCCATTCCATTCACCACATTTTCCGATCGCTTACGGCTTACGCATGGCTGCTTTTGTATTGAGGGATATAAAGAATCTGCCCTGCTTTCAATTCATCATCCAGCGCCAAAGAATTCATCCTGATCAGCTGCTGGGAGGTAATGTCGTACCGTTCGCATAAACGTTCAATGGTATCTTCCTGCTGAACAATACATATTTTCATTCTAGAAAACTCATCCTCTTCTCTCGTAAAGAGTTTTGTTAAATAAAGAGAATTATGATTTTCCTTTGTTTCAGGTTCCTTCGTTTGAGCAGCAGGAACATCCCTAGCAACAGCATCTGTTTCCTTCCTTTCAGGGTCGGAAGTGTCAGGCAGCTGGTAAGAATGAAAAGACGTCTCTTCCTCAGGTTCTTCAGGTGAAGGAGTTTTTCTCACTTCAATTTCAAAGCTTTCTTCCTTCTGCTCTTCTTCCTCCAGCAGCTTAGGTGCTGAATAGAAGGAATGCTCTTCTGAATCTTGTTCCGGCAGGAAGGTACGATAGGCCGGAGTGAGCTCTTCTTCCTGAGATTCCTCTTCAGCACTTATCTTTTGATTAAAATGCAGGGTTGGAGCTGCTGCTTCTTCCTTTAAAAGTGCAGCTGGCACTTTCTCCTGCTCTCTGCTTTCTTCTTCTAAAGAAACAACGTTTTCAGGTACCGTTTCCCGGACTTCCTCCAGTTGTTCTGCATCCTGTCGGAGTGCAGGCTCGATGTGATCCGATAGCTCCGATTCTGTTTCTTGTGATTCTTGACGCCGAGCATGCTCAAGAATAGGAGAATCTCGCTGTTCTATTTTTTCTTCTCCACGCTCAGCCTCTGCAGCAGGTGATTTTTCCGTCTCTAAAACAAGCGGTTCTGACAGTTCAGCCTGCTCTTCTTCCATCTCTGCTTTTTTGCGGATCTCTCTTCCTGAAGCAGCCTTTGGGGACTCTGCTTCTATTGTCTCTACTTCCTCACGAAGCCCTGCCTCTGAAAGAATGAGCTCCGGCTGCTTCGCTTCTGCCGCATTTATATCTTCGCTGCCCTCTGGTTCTAAAGCAGGTGATTCTGATCGTACAGTTTCTTTCTCTTGACTCGCCTGCTCTTCACGAAGCCCCGCTTTCGAGACAAGGAGCTCTGGCGCCTCGGCTGGCGCTTCATTCGCTTTTATTTCTTCGCTGTCCTTCAAAGCAAATGGCTCTGACCGCTCAGCTTCTTCCTCTTCATTTTCCTGCTCTTCACGAAGCCTCGCTTCCGAGACATGAAGCTCTGGCGCCTCGGCTGGCGCTTCTTCCGTCTTTATACCTTCGCTGCCCTCTGCTTCTAAAGCAAATGGCTCTGACCGCTCAGCTTCTTCCTCTTCATTTTCCTGCTCTTCACGAAGCCTCGCTTCCGAGAAATGAAGCTCTGGCGCCCCGGCTGGCGCTTCATTCGCTTTTATTTCTTCGCTGTCCTCCAAAGCAGATGGCTCTGACCGCTCAGCTTCTTCCTCTTCATTTTTCTGCTCTTCACGAAACCCCGCTTCCGAAACATGAAGCTCTGGCGCCCCGGCTGGCGCTTCATTCGCTTTTATTTCTTCGCTGTCCTCCAAAGCAAATGGCTCTGACCGCTCAGCTTCTTCCTCTTCATTTTCCTGCTCTTCACGAAACCCCGCTTCCGAAACATGAAGCTCTGGCGCCTCGGCTGGCGCTTCTTCCGACTTACTATCTTCGCTGTTCTCTGCTTCTAAAACAAATGGCTCCGCTTCTGAGACTTGAAACTCTGGCGGCTCAGAAAAACCTTCACTAGGAGCTTCATAGAGAGGAATGTCCGGCTCCCTGTCCGCTGTGTCATCAAGAAGGCCTTCTATTGCTAGATCAGCTTGGATCGTAAGGATGCGCGAGTCTGTTAGTTGATAGTCAAATGCATCAATAAACACAAAAACTTCATGTAAATGACTGACTTTGTTTTTCGGGATGGTAATATCGACAGGGAAACAATGAGTCAGTTCCGCTGTTCCATCCTCTCTCGTTCTGACCTCCTCGACAAACCGCTTATCAGTATAAAACTCCTCAGCATTTTTGCTTTGATCTATGTTGTACTCACCTGTAAGTTCAAGCGATCCTCTGATTGAAACGTAATCATTCACTTCCTGAACCCTAATATCAGGATCTAATGAAATGGAAAGCAGTTCAGAAACTTCCTGTCCTTTTTGGAAACAGATCGTTTCTTCCACAGAAAATTGCAATCGATGATTTTGCGGCAAGTTCATATCCTCCTTTCATCTAATCCTTAAAATTAGATGTCACTAAAGGTGTATGTATGAATTGGAGAAAATATGAATGAGGATGCACAGAAAAAACCGGTACAAGGAAATCCTTGATACCGGTTTTGATTGTACTTATCCGCGGCTGATCTCAGCGAATACGTTCTCAGCTGCCTGAATTGTTTTTTCAATATCCTCATCAGTATGAGCCGTCGAGAGGAAGAGTCCTTCGAATTGAGATGGCGGAAGGAACACACCTTCGTTTGCCATTCCTTTATAATACTTGGCAAACAGCTTCAAATCTGATGCTTTGGCTGTTTCATAATTGATGACAGATTCATTTGTAAAGAAGAAACCAATCATTGAACCTGCGCGGTTAAAGGTATGCGGAATACCGTGCGCCTCTGCCGCTTTTGAAATGCCTTCTTCCAGTCTGTCGCCTTTTTTCATAAAGGTCTTGTATGATTCAGGCGTGAGCTGCTTTAATGTTTCGAGTCCAGCCGTCATTGCAAGCGGGTTGCCTGACAGCGTACCAGCCTGGTAAATCGGACCGCTTGGAGCAATTTGCTCCATAATTTCGGCTTTACCGCCATAAGCGCCGACAGGAAGTCCGCCCCCGATCACTTTCCCTAAGCAAGTCAGATCAGGCGTTACACCGAAATAACCTTGTGCGCAGCTGTAATCGACCCGGAAGCCAGTCATGACTTCATCAAAAATCAGCAGCGTGCCGTACTGTTCAGTAATATCCCGCAGACCTTGCAGGAAGCCTTCTTGCGGCGGAACCACACCCATGTTTCCGGCAACCGGTTCTACGATGACGCCTGCAATATCTTCACCAAACTGTTGGAATGCAAGCTTTACACTTTCTAAATCATTGTACGGAACAGTGATGGTGTTTTTCGCAATGCCTTCAGGTACGCCCGGGCTGTCAGGCAGACCGAGTGTTGCCACTCCTGAACCCGCTTTAATCAGCAGAGAATCTCCGTGTCCATGGTAGCAGCCCTCAAATTTCAAAATCTTATTGCGGCCTGTATATCCTCTTGCCAAACGAAGCGCGCTCATGGTCGCCTCGGTTCCCGAGCTGACCATCCTTACAATTTCTATTGACGGAACTCGGTCAATGACGACCTTCGCCAATTCATTTTCCACCTCAGTCGGAGCCCCGAAGCTTGTCCCGTATTCAGCCACTTTTTTAAGGCTCTCTACAACACGATCATTTGTGTGTCCTAAAATTAAAGGCCCCCATGACAAGACGTAATCAATATACTCATTTCCATCAATATCATAGATTTTAGAGCCTTTTCCGCGCTCCATAAAAATCGGGTCCATATCTACCGATTTAAAGGCGCGAACGGGGCTGTTTACACCGCCCGGCATGAGTTTTTGCGCTTCTTTAAAAGCCGTTTTTGATTTTTCATAGCTTCTCATCTGCCTCAACTCCTGTCAACTGAATAAGATTACTCCGCAAGCCATTTTGCTGCGTCTTTTGCATGATACGTGATAATCAGGTCGGCACCCGCACGCTTCATACTTGTCAAAATTTCTAAGACAATCTCTTTTTCCTTGATCCAGCCGTTCTGAGCTGCAGCCTTCACCATAGAGTACTCTCCGCTTACATTATAAGCCACAAGCGGCAATGTGAACTCATTTTTTACATCCCGCATGATATCCATATAAGAAAGTGAAGGTTTCACAATCAGGAAGTCCGCACCTTCCTCAACATCTGATTGTGCTTCACGGAGTGCTTCCAAACGGTTGGCAGGATCCATTTGATACGTTTTGCGGTCGCCAAATTGAGGCGTGCTGTTTGCTGCATCACGGAACGGACCGTAAAACTCACTTGAATATTTCACAGCGTAAGACATGATCGGAATATTGATGAATCCTTCTTTATCTAACGCTTCTCTGATAACCGTCACAAATCCGTCCATCATGTTAGAAGGCGCAATGATATCCGCTCCGGCTTTTGCTTGGCTGACAGCTGTCTGCGCCAATAGCTCCAAGGATTCATCATTCAAGATCTGTCCGTCTTTGACGAGACCGCAATGTCCGTGATCTGTATATTCACATAGGCATGTATCAGCGACGACAACCAGCTCAGGGAAATGCTTTTTAATTTCCGCAATTGCTTCTTGCACAATCCCATGATCATGGTAAGCTTGCGTTCCGCAATCATCTTTTTCTTCAGGTATGCCGAAAACAATAACGGATTGAATTCCGAGACTGACCAGCTCAGCCACTTCATCCTTTAATAGATCTAAAGATACATGATAAACATCAGGCATTGAAGGAACAGCTTTTTTTCCTTCTAAACCTTCAACGACAAAGATCGGGTAAATAAAATCAGATGGATGCAGACGAGTTTCTTTTACCATCTCTCTCATTGCTTTTGATGACCGCAAACGGCGGTGTCTGTTAAATGATTGACTCATATTCTATCTTCCTTTCTAGACATGCGGCACATTAAATCAAGCATACCGTCAATTGTAAATGTATCAGGCATATACGACGTGATTCCGTACGACAGCAGAGCGTCCCTCGTTAACGGTCCGATGCTGATGCAGGCCGTCTGGTGTGCCTGCCATTTTTTTAATCCTTCTCCCAGAACATGCATAAATGTATGTACGGTTGATGAGCTTGTAAATGTCACAAAATCAAATGAATGCTGATTCGCGGCATTTTTTAATTCCTTGATGCCATCTTCATCAGGAACGGTTTCATATACGACCCATTCCTTCACAACAAAGCCAAGAGGCGTAAGCTCTTTTTTTATCACATCGCGAGATAAATTGCCTTTTATGACCGTAATCCGTTCTGACGGTTCGGCATGCTGCTTAAGAGCGTCCGCCAATTGTTCTGCAATATAGTCATGAGGCATTACATCAACCGATACGTCATACGATTCCAAACGGCGTGCGGTTTTTTCACCAACAGCCGCAATCTTTTTATGACCGGGAACAATTAGCTGATTTTCTTTTAGATAAGAAAAAAAGAAATCGGCTCCATTTACACTCGTAAACACAAGCCAGCCGGGTACGGCAAGATCAATTCGCACCTGTTCCGCCAGATCATTCGGCAGAGCTCGGCGAAACGTGATCAACGAGGTCAGTACCGCTTTTCCGCCAAGCTTCTCCACTTTCTGCTGAAACGATTTTGCCTGCGTCTTATTGCGGGTGACAAGCACTGTTTTTCCTTTCAAAGGAACATCATTTACCATCCTCATCAAGCTCCCGTTTTACGCGATCGATTAAAGCTTTAGCGCCTTTATCAGTCATGAGAGCCGCACAGCGCTTACCGACTTCCACCGGGTCGTTTCCGGTGACAGTTTCTTTGAAAGTCATTTTTCCATCGGGTGAAGCCACAAGCCCTGTCAGTTCAATTTCATCCTGGCCGTTTATCACCGAGTAGCCGGCGATCGGCACCTGACAGCCGCCCTCCATTGCGTTTAAGTAGGCACGCTCTGCCAGTACAGTCCGTTTTGTGTACTCATCCGTAAACTGAGAAAATAACGCTAACAGCTCTTGATCCGATTCTCGGCACTCAATTGCAAGAGCGCCCTGGCCAACAGCTGGAAGACAGCGCTCAGGCTCAAGAAATTCAGTTACGACATCCTGCTTCCAGCCCATTCTGGAAAGCCCTGCCGCAGCTAAAATAATTGCATCGTAATCTTCGTTTTCCAGCTTTTGAAGTCTCGTATCTATATTACCTCTAATCCATTTAATTGTAATGTCAGGGCGCTCAATCAAAAGCTGTGCGCTTCTTCTTAAACTGCTTGTGCCGATAACAGCACCTTCCTTCAATTCAGAAAGCTTTACACGATTCTTTGAAATAAGAGCGTCACGAGGATCTTCCCGTTCAGGAATACAGCCGATCACAAGGCCTTCAGGCAAAACGGCAGGCATATCCTTCATGCTGTGAACCGCCATATCAATGTCTTCGTTTAAAAGCGCTTGTTCGATTTCTTTAACAAACAGCCCTTTTCCTCCCACTTTTGACAGGGTAACATCGACAATCCGGTCACCCTTTGTGACGATTTCTTTTATGTCAAAAGCAAAAGAAGGATTGATTTCCTTCAGTTTGCGGATGACCCATTTTGTTTGGGTCATAGCGAGTTTGCTCCGTCTGGAACCTACTTTTATCGTTCTCATTTTTTCTTTCCTCCCGAATCTGCTTGGGCACATTATTTAACTGAACCAATGGAATTGAGACAGGCTTCCGAGCAGGAAATAATTGATCATTAGCACGAGAAAACAAGCCGTATTCCACAGTGCAGCGACCTTCCCCTGGAGCTCTTTAATCAGCCTGATATAGAGATAGTAGCTGTACAGAAGCAGGACGACAAACGAACCAAGCACTTTGGCGTCGAACCAATACAGCGTTTCAAGTGACACATACGCCCAAATGACGCCGAGAATCAAACTCAGCAAGAGCATCGGGACGCCAATGACATTCAGTACGTACGCCATATAATCAAGCTTAGACAAATCTTCTATTCTCAACAGCCACTTTCCCCATTTTTTCTTTTTTAACAAATGATATTGAAACAAATAGAGCACAGAAAATACAAAGGAAAGGGAAAAAGCGCCGTAAGAAAGAATTGCCATTGTAATATGAATCACTAATAGCTCTGATACGAGCTGACCTGAAAAAGCCGCTGACTGCTGCTCCGTCGGTGAAAATGTATGAATGGCGATCATAGCAAACCCTATTACATTTGTAAAAAACACAATAAAATCAACACGCAGCAGCTTTGTCAGCACAAGTGACAGTGTGACAAGCACCCAAGCATAAAAATAAAGCGCCTCCGTCACATTTAATACCGGAAACCTCCCCGTCACCCACATAAAATAGGCTAAATACACGGTTTGCAGAGTCCAGACAATAGAAAGCAACCAGAAGGCCATTTTCCCAGCCTTCCGGTTGTGTTGAAGAAAATCTATAAAATAAAAGAGTACACTTAATGCGTAAATGACGATTGTCCCTTCATTAAGCCTTGCCATTGCAGTATCAATCATTCAGCTTTCACTCACTTACAAGTGGGGCAAACCCCGCTCTTGATTCAGCCTTCTTATAAGAATGGACCTCTTGGCTGCCTTCAACGCTTTTGATCATTTGCCGGCCCGCAGCTTCTTCAATATCAAAAATCTGCATAAATAAAGCCAGCTTTTCTTCAGAATCAGCCTCTGCCGCAAGTTCTTTCACCTTTAATATTGGGTCGCGCAGCATTTGGTTAATGATACTTTTCGTATGTTTATTCAAAAGTTTTTTCTCTCTTGTCGTCAAATGTGGCAGCTTCCGTTCGATGCTGTCCATCGTTTCAGACTGGATTGCCAGCGCCTTTTCACGCAGTGCTGAAATCACAGGCACTACACCGAGTGTGTTCAGCCATTGTTTAAATTCCACAATGGTTTCTTCGATTAACAGTTCAACCTTCTCAGCGGTTTCTCTCCGCTCTTTCAGGTTCGCTTCTACGATCCCTTCAAGATCGTCTATATCATAAAGGAAGACGCCCTCAAGATCGTTCAAAGCGGGATCCAAGTCTCTTGGCACGGCGATGTCCACCATAAATAAAGGACGGCCCTTGCGAAGCTTATTCGCGTTTTCCATCATATCTTTAGACACAACAAAATCACTCGCACCGGTAGAGCTGATTAAAATATCGGCTTCTGCAAGCGCGCTTTCAAGCTGATTTAAGCTTCGCGCTTCACCGGAGAAACGGTCTGCAAGTTCTTTCGCTTTCAAGTATGTTCTGTTAATGACGGTCACTTTTCCGATCCCCTGTCCGTGCAGATTTTCGGCTGCAAGCTCGCCCATCTTTCCCGCACCGAGAATTAATATATGCTTACTTGAAAGGTTTCCGAAGATTTTTTTCGCAAGCTCAACGGCCGCATAGCTAACAGACACTGCATTAGAGCCAATGTCTGTTTCGGCGTGAGTCCGTTTACCCACTGTAACTGCCTGCTTAAACAACTCATTAAAAATCGTGCCAATCGTTTTTTCTTGCTGAGCTGTTTTGAAGCTATCGCGCACCTGGCCGAGAATTTGCGTTTCACCGATCACCATAGAATCCAATCCGCAGGCTACACGGAACAAATGCTCAACAGCCGCATCGCTTTCATAAAATCTTAAAAACGGAGACAGGTCTTCTTTGCTTAAGTGAAACCAGTCAGCTAAAAATTTCTTTATATAATAACGGCCGGTATGGAGCTGGTCGACTACCGCATAAATTTCGGTGCGGTTGCAGGTTGATACGATGATATTTTCGAGAATGCTTTTCTCTGCTTTTAGCTGCACCATCGCTTCTGCAAGCTCATTCGGCTGAAAACTTACTTTTTCACGTATCTCAATAGGGGCGGATTTATAATCTACTCCCACAACAAGTATATGCATAGCTTTTATTACACCCCCAACACCCAAACTTTATTTATAATCATTCTAACATAGAATTCATTATTTATAATAATTATAACATAGTTTCTTTCGCAAAATGTGAACAGATTTCAAAAATCTTGTGCTATATTAGAAAAAGCTTCACGAACAAAATATGTTCCTATTGACAATAACAAAAACAGCAGAAATTTACTAAAAATCAGCTCTAGATAACAAGAAGGTGATATGCATGAAACAAAAATCAATTTTATTTCCTTGTCTGCTGCTCGCCGCTTCCGTATACGCATGGCTTGAAAGCGGCCAAGCCGAACTGTTTTCAGGACAGGATCAATGGCCTGTTCTTCTTATGCTGTTAGGCGCAGCCTTTATATACCAAGGAAAAAAAGAAGCAGTTTCCCCGCATTTCTTTATCGGCTTGCTTCTCTTCGGAATCGGTTTGCACTTTTTCGTTAAGCCAAAGTGGACATGGTGGCCGGATGATTTTGAAATGCTTCTCTTCATGGTCGGCTTCTCGCTGCTCGTTTCAACCGTTCAGAAAACAGAATATGTATATGAAGCTGTTTCGATGATTTGTTTTTCCCTGTTTCTTTACTTTTTCAAACAGATTATGGCTTGGCTTGAGTCTGCGCATATTCCCACGGCCCTGCTGAAAGAGTATTGGCCGTTTGTGTTTATCGGAATCAGTTTATTGTTATTATTGATAAAACGAAAAAAATCTATACGATAAATAAAAAACCGGCAGAGATCAATCTCTACCGGTTTATCATTTTTTTGATCACTCCCCAAGCTTCGTCTTTCCCCTTTTTCGTTTCTGAGGAGTAGAGAATCAGCTCGTCTTCCGGATCAATATTTAATGTCTGTCGGACAACCTTCGCGTGTTTGTCCCATTTTCCTTTCGGAATCTTGTCTGCTTTTGTAGCGATAATAATAACAGGAATGCCGTAATACTTTAAGAATTCATACATCTGCACATCATCATTAGACGGTGCATGCCGCAAATCAACAATCTGCACAACTGCTTTCAATTCCTCGCGTGTCGTGATGTAGGTTTCAATCATTCTGCCCCAAGCTTCACGCTCGGATTTTGATACTTTGGCAAAACCGTAACCCGGTACATCAACAAAATGCAATTCGTCATTAATAATGTAGAAATTTAATGTTTGTGTTTTTCCCGGTTTTGATGATGTTCTCGCAAGATTTTTACGATTAATCAATGAATTGATAAAAGATGACTTTCCTACGTTCGATCTTCCGGCCAATGCAATCTCCGGAAGCCCCCCTTCAGGGTACTGTTCAGGTTTAACTGCACTGATTACGATTTCTGACTTTGTGACTTTCATTTCTTCTCTCCTACTAGGGCATGTTCCAGAACTTCGTCTAAGTGGGATGCCAATATAAATGTGAGCCCCTCTCTGACGCTTTCTGGAATATCCTCTATATCTTTTTCATTATCTTTTGGTGCAATAATCGTCGTCAATCCCGCTCTATGTGCCCCGAGCGCTTTTTCTTTCAGTCCGCCGATCGGCAGCACGCGCCCGCGAAGTGTAATTTCGCCAGTCATTCCGACTTTACGCGATACCGCCCGTCCTGTTAAAGCAGAAACAAGCGCAGTCGCCATTGTTATACCGGCAGACGGACCATCTTTAGGCACCGCACCCTCAGGAACATGTATATGAATATCATACTTCTCATGAAAGTCAGGTTCAATGCCAAGTTCTTCTGTTTTTGAACGCACGTAGCTGAAAGCCGCCTGAGCAGACTCTCTCATGACATCGCCAAGCTTACCCGTCAGGATCAGTTTGCCTTTCCCTGGAGAAAGCGATACTTCGATCGACAGTGTATCTCCGCCGACAGTTGTATAAGCCAGCCCCGTGACTACGCCCACCTGATCTTCCGTTTCTGCTTGTCCGTATCTGAACATTCGTTTTCCGATAAAGTCATGAAGATTTTTCTCCGTAACTGTAATTCGTTTTCTATCTTCAGAAACAATGGCTTTTGCAGCCTTGCGGCAGATGGCAGCAAGCTGGCGCTCGAGATTTCTCACACCTGCTTCTCTCGTATAATAACGGATAATATCAAGAATGGCCTGATCACGCAGCTGCAGGTTGCTCTTTTTGAGCCCATGCTCCTTGATCTGCTTCGGAAGAAGGTGATCTTTTACAATTTCAAGTTTTTCCACTTCCGTGTAGCCCGCAATATTAATGATTTCCATTCTGTCTCTAAGCGGTCCCGGGATTGTCGCCAAATTGTTAGCCGTAGCGATAAAGAGCACTTTTGACAGATCAAAGGTCTCCTCAATGTAGTGGTCGCTGAAGGTGCTGTTTTGCTCTGGATCAAGCACTTCAAGCATTGCGGATGACGGATCGCCTCTGAAATCAGAAGACATTTTATCAATTTCATCCAGTAAGAATACCGGATTCAGCTTGCCGGCTTTTTTCATGCCTTGAATAATACGTCCCGGCATTGCCCCGACATATGTCCGTCTGTGCCCGCGAATTTCTGATTCGTCGCGCACCCCGCCAAGTGAAATTCTAACAAATTTCCGATCCATACTTTTAGCAATCGATTTGGCTAAGGACGTTTTTCCGACCCCCGGAGGTCCTGCCAAACAGAGAATCGGGCCTTTTAAGGATTTTGTCAGCTTCTGAACCGCCAAATACTCTAAAATACGCTCTTTCACTTTTTCAAGTCCATGATGTTCTTTGTCCAAAAGATGTTCAGCCTCTTTTAAATCAAGCTTATCTTCTGTCTCATCCGTCCATGGGAGAGCGACCAGCCAGTCAATATAATTGCGGATAACAGAACTTTCGGCAGAACTGGACGGAATTTTTTCATATCTGTTTAATTCCTTAAGAGCCGTTTCCTTCACATGGTCAGGCATACCCGCTTCTTCGATTTTTTCGGTCAGCGATTGAACTTCACCTGTTTTGCCTTCTTTATCGCCTAGCTCTTTTTGGATCGCCTTCATCTGTTCGCGCAAATAATATTCCTTTTGCGTACGCTCCATTGAACGTTTGACACGCTGGCCGATTTTTTTCTCGATCTCAAGCACTTCTTTTTCATTGTTGATAAAATCAATGACCTTATTCAGTCTGTCTTTGACATCGGCCGTTTCTAAAATATCCTGCTTATCCTTTAGTTTAAGAGGCAGGTGAGAAGCAACAATGTCTGCCATTCTGCCCGGCTCTTCGATATCAGTAACCGCGGCGTACGTTTCGGCTGAGATTTTTTTCGAAATTTTTATGTACTGATCAAAGTGGTCCAACAAAGTCCGCATCAGCGCTTCGTCTTCTGTATCTTTTGAATCATCTTCTTGGATCAGCTGAATGTCTACCGACGTATAATCCTCATGCTCATTGTAATCAATGATCTGGGCGCGCTGTATACCTTCCACCAGCACACGGATTGTACCGTTTGGAAGCTTCAGCATTTGTTTAATTTTCGTATAGGTGCCGACAGTAAAAATTTCGTCTTCACCCGGTTCGTCTATCGAAATATCCTGCTGAGTAGCTAAAAATATCATATGATCATGCATCATTGCCTGTTCAAGGGCCTGAACCGACTTGTCACGTCCTACATCTAAGTGCAAAACCATTGTCGGGTACACTAATAAACCTCTTAAAGGGAGGAGCGGGATGCTGCGTTTTAATTCTTCTGCCATGTGACTGACACCTCCGTGACTTTAGTATGAACCATTATAATACAACTTTTTCATCCTTGTACAATAAACGGCATGGTTCAGCTTTTCTATAACACAGTCTCCTCGTAGTATACCCTTTCTTTCTCATCTGAAAAAGGAAAAGATGTCCTTCATAAAAAAAACCCTATTTTAAAAATAGGGTCAGACTGATTCTTTATTCATTTGCATGTTTAAAGGTTTTTGTTCAGTAGGCGGGTTCACTAAAATTTCATCAAGCACTTCCTGGAACGTTTTCACCGCCACAATTTTAATTCCTTCAATCTGTTTTAAAATTGATTGCTGATTTTCATACGGGATAATGACTTTTTTGGCACCTGACTGTTTTGCGGCTTTAATTTTCGGGATCACGCCTCCAATCGGTTTTACAAGTCCGTTTAGACTGATCTCGCCTGTCATAGCTACCTTGTTGTCAATCGGAATTTTATGAACGGCTGAAAAAATTCCCGCCGCCATGGCAATACCTGCTGACGGCCCGTCAATCGGAATGCCGCCCGGAAAATTAATGTGGATATCGTAGTCAGAAGGCTTCATTCCCATTGTACGCAATACGGTTAGCACATTTTCAACCGAGCCCTTTGCCATGCTTTTCCGGCGAATTGATTTTGATTGGCTGCCGATGCTTTCTTCTTCTGCTATTCCGGTAATGTTAATTGACCCTTTATCCTGAGCCGGTGTTACGTTCACTTCGATTTCCAGCAGCGAACCGCTGTTAGGGCCATACACTGCGAGTCCATTTACAATGCCGATTTGCGGTGCAGAGCCGATTTTCTGCTCGTGCTTAGGGGTAAGCTGACTGGAATGAATCACCCATTCTATATCCTCAATGGTGATGTCCTTCCGGTCCTCGGTCACCGCCATTCCCGCCGCGATTTGAATCATATTGACTGCTTCCCGGCCGTTCCGTGTATAGCTGGTCAACAAATCAAGTCCCTCTTCAGAAATATTCTTTTCAATCTTATCCACGGCTGTTTTGGCAACTGATTTCAGCTCATCTTTCTCAAGCTCGCGGAAAAACACTTCTAGACAGCGGGATCGGATTGCCGGAGGGATTTCATTTGGCATTCTAGTTGTCGCACCGATCAAACGAAAATCGGCTGGAAGCCCATTTTGAAAAATATCGTGAATATGGTTCGGTATTTGTGTATTTTCTTCGCTGTAATAAGCACTGTCTAAAAAGACTTTCCGGTCCTCAAGCACCTTCAGCATTTTATTCATTTGAATAGGATGCAGCTCCCCAATTTCATCAATAAACAATACACCGCCGTGGGCATGCGTGACAGCCCCCTGCTTCGGCTGCGGAATACCCGCCTGTCCCATCGCTCCGGCCCCTTGGTATATCGGATCATGTACAGATCCAATAAGCGGATCCGCAATTCCTCTTTCATCAAATCGAGCCGTTGTCGCATCGAGTTCCACAAAAACAGCCTGCTCTTTAAAAGGTGATTGCTTATGTTTTTTGGCTTCCTCTAACACAAGCCGTGCAGCAGCTGTTTTTCCGACTCCCGGCGGTCCATAGACAATGACGTGCTGGGGGTTCGGTCCGCACAACGCCGCTTTTAACGCTTTAATCCCGTCTTCCTGGCCGACGATATCTTGAAAGCTTTTGGGGCGCACCTTTTCAGATAACGGTTCGGACAAGCTGATAGCCCTCATTTTGCGAAGCTGCTCCATTTCCTTCTTTGATTCCTTATCTATCGTGACTTTTTGTGTCCTCTGATTTTTAAGCAAATTCCAAAAATACAAACCAATGATGATCCCAAAAAACAGCTGAATAAATAATGCGATCCCTGTCCAACTCATGGTGGTCCCTCCTGAAAAACAATTTATGTATCCAATTCATTCCTCTGATTGCTAGTATCTCCCACAGAAGAGGGGAATAAACGTTTTCCGGAAGAGTTTACACAACAAAAAACCTCCTGAATGTTACCACTCAGGAGGTTCTTTTTCATTTTTAAGCAGACGTTTTATCTTGGCTAACCTCAGTACCGTCCTTTAACAAAAGGCGAGGCGGCTCTCCATGCGTTACAGTCGCTCCAGTAATCACACATTTTTCAATGTCATCACGGGAAGGCAGGTCAAACATCACATCAAGCATAATGCCTTCAATGATAGAACGGAGTCCGCGTGCTCCAGTCTTACGCTCAATTGCTTTTTTGGCAATTTCAGACAGCGCTTCTTCTTCAAACTCAAGCTCAACATTATCCAGCTCAAGCATTTTCTTAAACTGCTTCACAAGAGCGTTTTTCGGTTTTGTTAAGATCGCAACCAATGCTTCTTCATCAAGCTTTTCAAGGCTTGCAATAACAGGAAGACGTCCAATGAACTCCGGAATTAATCCGAAACGGAGCAAGTCTTCTGGAAGCACTTTTGAAAGAAGGTCTTCTTTCTCCAGATCTGCAACCTTATTATCAGAACCAAAGCCAATCACTTTTTGTCCTAAACGGCGTTTGATGATTTGTTCGATACCATCGAAGGCACCGCCGCAAATGAACAAAATGTTTGTTGTGTCAATTTGAATAAACTCTTGATGAGGGTGCTTACGTCCGCCTTGAGGTGGCACACTCGCCACAGTTCCTTCAAGAATTTTCAGCAACGCCTGCTGCACACCTTCACCTGACACATCGCGTGTGATAGACGGGTTTTCAGACTTTCTTGCCACTTTATCGATTTCATCAATATAAATAATGCCTTTTTCCGCTTTTTCCACGTCGTAGTCAGCAGCTTGGATGAGTTTCAAGAGAATATTTTCTACATCTTCACCCACATATCCAGCTTCTGTCAGGGACGTAGCGTCAGCAATCGCAAACGGCACATTTAAAATACGGGCTAACGTTTGCGCAAGAAGGGTTTTACCGCTTCCTGTCGGGCCGATTAATGAAATGTTACTTTTCGAAAGCTCGACATCGTCCACTTTGCTGTTGGAGTTAATGCGCTTATAGTGGTTATACACAGCAACAGCGAGTGATTTCTTCGCTTGATCCTGGCCGATGACATATTCATTCAGAATTTCACGGATTTCCTGCGGCTTCGGCACATCTTTAAATTCTACTTCTTCTTCTGTTCCGAGTTCTTCCTCCACAATTTCAGTGCAGAGTTCGATACATTCGTCACATATATATACACCAGGTCCAGCTACAAGCTTACGAACCTGATCTTGTGTTTTTCCACAGAACGAGCATTTTAATTGTCCTTTTTCCTCGTTGAATTTAAACATTCTTTCACCCCTTAATCTTGTCTCACTTTTTCTTTTACCGGCAGAGCAAAAGAAAATGATTCTTGAAACGAACGAGTATGTATTGCATTTTACCATACTTTCCAAAAAGACGGTAACATTGTGTTTCTGACTTGCACATTCTATATGTATGACAAAAAACAGCCCTGCATTAACTATCTTGCCCCAAGAAAAAGAGATATATCATAATTGTACAAAACAAGGCACGAATGATTCGCGCCCTGTTTTATTATTACTATTATTATGCACCATATTAACGGTTTTCTACAAGAAAATCAATTGCTTTGCGAACTTTTAAATCTTCTTTCATCGCGTCAGTAGAACCGATGGCTTGTTTGATATTTTCAACAGGCATGTTGTATGCTTCAGCCATTTTAGAAAGCTCAGCATCAACTTCCTCATCTGTTACTTCAAGGTTTTCCGCTTTCGCAATCGCCTCAAGAGTCAGGTTAGATTTAACGCGTTTTGCAGCATCTTCTTTCATTTGCTCTTTTAACGCAGCTTCGTCTTGACCTGAGAATTGAGTGTAAAGCTCAAGGTTCATGCCTTGCATTTGAAGACGCTGTTCGAATTCTTTCAGCATGCGGTCAAGCTCAGTATCGATCATCGCTTGAGGAACATCGATTTCAGCGTTTTCAGAAGCTTTCAGAACAAGTTCTTCACGCAATTTAGCGTCAGCTTCGTTTTCTTTTGCTTCTTCTAAACGTTTCTTCGTTTTTTCAGTCAATTCAGCAAGTGTTTCCACTTCTTCATCGATATCTTTTGCGAATTCATCGTCAAGCTCAGGAAGCTCTTTCGCTTTGATTTCGTGAATTTTCACTTTGAAGACAGCTGGTTTGCCGGCAAGATCTTCAGCGTGGTACTCTTCAGGGAATGTTACTTCAACATCCTTCTCAGCACCTGTTTCAAGGCCGACTAACTGATCTTCGAAGCCAGGAATGAATGAACCAGAACCCACTTCAAGTGAATAGTTTTCAGCTTTTCCGCCTTCGAATGCTTCGCCGTCAACGAATCCTTCGAAGTCAAGAACAACAGTGTTTCCTTCTTCAACAGCGCCTTCTTCTTTTACAACAAGCTCAGCTTGACGCTCTTGAAGCGCTTTTAGTTCGTTTTGAACATCTTCGTCCGTTACAACTGTGTCGTCTTTTTCGATGCCTAAGCCTTTGTATTCGCCAAGCTTCACTTCAGGTTTCACTGTTACTTTTGCAGTGAAGATTAAGCTTTCGCCTTTTTCGATTTTTTCAACATCGATTTCAGGACGGTCTACAGGCTCGATTCCAGCTTCTTCAACCGCTTTAGGGTATTCTACAGGAAGAAGAATATCCAAAGCATCTTGGTAAAGAGCTTCTACGCCAAAGCGCTGTTCGAATAAACCGCGAGGAATTTTCCCTTTACGGAATCCAGGAATTGAAACTTGCTTAACTACTTTTTTAAATGCATCATCAAGTGCCGTTTTAAATGTTTCAGCATCAACTTCAACAGTTAAAACGCCTTCGTTGCCTTCTTGTTTTTCCCATTTTACAGACATGTGTTTCCCTCCAAAAATCTATTCAGGTTGTGTCGGTCTTCCATTCTAAAGCAATCATTCGGCTTCGTCCAACAAAAACGAAGCTGCCAAAGATCAGAATCATTATGTATCCATTTTAATAATGAACTGTAAAGCCTGTCCAACCGTATTTCTAATAACCCGTTATACACAAATACAACCATTATATTATAACATAACACATACCGCTTTCAACTATATGGCGTGATTTACAAATAAGAAATTTCTTCAATATCTTTAATCATTGTGCACGCTTCATCAAGTTCTCTGTCGGTAAACTCATACATCATATGCAACTCTTCGCTTTCAATCTCAATCCCATGCATTTCATAGCCGACTTTATGCAGGGCCGCCGCCCAAAGATCAGCAGACAGCAATTTAGGCTGAAATGGATATAAAACGTACAAATGTCTTCTCCACAGTTCTTCTACCGCTGCATACAGGGTTGGATTTTCATTCCCAAGCGTTTCATCCAGCACCCGGAGAACGCGGTGCAAAATCGGGGAGGCATCAGGCGGGACAGTCTTGCTCGGCTCGATTGTCATAGAGTCTCCGAATTTTGTAATGTGGACCGGTTTGCTGTAGTCGTGTTCCGCCATTAACATCACGATCATCGTCTTGATAATCGGGTGAGCAGCGGGATCTTCAAGAATTGTTTTTAACAGCCCCGTATACTTCGCTACATTGCGGTCTTTCAATGAATGGATCAAATTCATTTGTTCCTCTGGGCTGGCTAACACTTTCTCCGTGTCGATCACATCTTCATACTCTTCTGCCCAAGCCTCGTCCTCTCGCTCTGGATCGGTCATTTTACGGCTGAAATCAAGCAGTTTATAAAATTGCTCGGCGCTTTCCGCAGGCAGCTGATTTTCCTCAAGGACGGCTTCAATCGTGCGTTTTACTTCTTCGTATTTCTTAAGCTGTATTAAGATCGTCATGTACACTTGTAAAACTGTAAAATACTGGCCATATCCTTCTTTCAGCATCTTTTCGCATACACGTTTTGCCTCTTCTAATTCGCCCAGCTCCAAAAAGCAAATGGCCATGCCCAAGTGAAGATCTGATTCAGTATCATCATATTTCATTGCTTCTGAAAACAGTTCCAGCGCCTCTTGATACTTTTTCTCCTTCAGCGAGGACATTCCTTTTTCCACCAGACGGTCTTTCAGATGAGGAAAAGGAATAATTTTTGCGTTTTTCTTGTCATGCGTCATACCTATATTCCTTTCAGGCATTTATTTTGTTCAAGTGTATCAACACCCGTACACAAAAACAAGAAAGGAAAGGTTCTGCCAGGCAAAAAAAAACTGCCGGACAAATTGCCGGGCAGCTTTTTTAAGCTTGAAGCCAAGAGCTTCTCTGCGACTCAAATTGCTTGATTTCATCTTCAAGTAAAAGCGTTAATGAAATTTCATCATAGCCGTTGATCAGCATTTCTTTCCAATGCGAATCGACTTCGAATGAGATCTGGTTGCCTTCGCTGTCGTGAATAAGCTGATTCTCAAGATCGACTGTCATTTGCAGTGACTGATTTTCGTATTGTCCGACAAGCTTTTTCCAATTGTCATATGGCATGCGAATCGGCAGCATACCGTTTTTAAAGCAGTTTTGGTGGAAAATATCAGCAAATGACGGTGCAATAATGATTTTAAAGCCGTAATCATCAAGCGCCCACGGAGCGTGTTCACGCGATGACCCGCAGCCGAAGTTTTCTCCCGCTATTAAAATGGATGCCCCTTCATAAGCCGGCTGGTTCAGTTCAAATTCCGGGTTCGGTTCACCATTCGCATCATATCTCCAGTCAAAGAATGCAAAACGGCCGTAGCCCGTTCTTTCAATTCTCTTCAGAAATTGTTTCGGAATGATCTGATCTGTATCAACATTAATACGATTTAATACGGCCGCTTTCCCCGTATGTGTTTTCAAAGGTTCCATCTCGTGCACTCCTTACACAACTGTTTTTTCCTGATAAAACTTCCTGACATCCACGAAATGGCCGTGAATGGCGGCCATCGCAGCCATCGCAGGGCTGACGAGATGTGTTTTCGCGCCTTTTCCTTGTCTGCCCTCAAAGTTGCGGTTAGAGGTTGACGCACAGCGCTCTCCTTCAGGAACAACGTCATTATTCATGCTCAAACACATGCTGCAGCCTGATTCTCTCCATTCAAATCCAGCGTCTAAGAAGATCTGATGAAGCCCTTCCTTTTCAGCCTGTAGTTTTATGCTCTGAGATCCAGGCACGACGATTGCTCTAACACTTTCAGCTACCTTTTTTCCTTTGATCATATCGGCAGCCTGGCGGAGGTCAGTCATGCGTGAATTAGTACAGGAACCGATAAATACGTGCTCCACTTTGATATCTTCAATTTTCTGATGAGGTGTCAGCCCCATATATTCATAAGCGCGAATCGCTTCTTTTTTGTCATCTTCCGCTGAAAAGCTTTCCGGTGCCGGAACTTCAGAATCGACAGGAAGAACCATTCCCGGGTTGATACCCCATGTCACCATAGGAGAAATGTCATTGCCGTCAAGCACTATTGATTTATCGTAAACAGCGCCTGGATCAGTGCGCAGCGCTTTCCATTCTTCTACGGCTTTATCAAATTCTTCTCCTTTTGGCGTATACTTGCGATTTTTGCAATATTCAAATGTCACTTCGTCAGGCGCAATCAAACCTGCTCTTGCTCCGGCTTCAATTGACATGTTGCAAACGGTCATCCGCTCATCCATCGTCATGTTTCTGAATACTTCCCCAGTGTATTCAATGACGTAACCGGTGCCGAATTTCACGCCGTATTTACCGATAACAGCAAGAATGACATCCTTTGCGGTTACCCCTTTTTGCAGTGTCCCGTCTACACGCACCTCAAGCGTTTTCGGACGCTGCTGCCACAGTGTCTGTGTAGAAAGAACATGTTCAACCTCACTCGTTCCGATTCCAAATGCCAGGGCGCCGAATGCACCGTGAGTAGAAGTATGACTGTCGCCGCATACAATCGTTTTTCCCGGAAGCGTTAAGCCAAGCTCAGGCCCGACTACATGGACAATCCCCTGATCTACACTGTGAAGATCGGCAAGGCGTACGCCAAACTCTTCGCAGTTCCGCTCAAGCGCTGTCACTTGTCGTTTCGCAACTTCATCCGTTATCTCAAAGCGATTGACGGTTGGAATGTTGTGGTCCATCGTCGCGAAAGTATTTTGCGGTTTTCTGACCTTTCTTCCCTTTTGTCTCAACCCTTCAAATGCCTGAGGGGATGTCACCTCATGGATGAGATGCAAATCAATATAGAGAAGATCCGGTTTTCCCTCACCATGTTTTACAATATGCTGATCCCAAATCTTTTCGATGATCGTTCGAGGCATCATCTTTATTTCCTCCCTCTACCTATGAACTAAGACCGCTTACACCATAAGCTGTCACACGTTAGAAATTGTATTTTCACTCATCAATGCTGTCTTAACTTCCTCTGTAATGGCCTGAGTGCTGCTGTATTCTTCACCTCTTGCCAAGTCTCTTGTTCTTTTTCCAGAGGTAAGAACCTGGTTGACCGCATCTTCTACAGCTTTCGCTTCTTCTTCAAGCCCGAAAGATGTTCTCAAAAGCATTGCCGCTGACAATATAGCCGCAAATGGATTTGCCATTCCTTTCCCTGCTATGTCAGGTGCAGAGCCATGTACAGGCTCGAACAAATGGAGTCCTGAGCTTGATAGGCTCGCTGACGGAAGCATTCCGAGAGAACCTGTTAGCATGGACGCTTCGTCGCTTAAAATGTCACCAAACATATTTTCAGTCACCACGACATCAAATTGATTCGGTGCATAAATCAGCTGCATTGCCGCGTTATCAACGAGCATATGCTCAAGTTTCACCTCAGGATAGTCTTTTGCGACGTCTTCAGCCACTTCGCGCCACAGCCTGCTTGATTCAAGAACGTTCGCTTTATCAACAGAGGTAACCTTGCCTTTTCTGGCAGCCGCCATTTTAAAGCCCTCTCTAATCACGCGTTCAATTTCTTTCCTCTTATAAAACAGTGTGTCTACCGCTTCTTGCTCACCTTCACTGTTTACATAGCGTTTGCTCGGCTGGCCGAAATACAAACCGCCTGTCAGTTCACGAACGATAACGAAATCAACGTTATCAATATATTCTTTTTTCAAAGGCGAAGCGTCAGAAAGGCTTTCAAACACTTTCACAGGCCGCAAATTCGCAAACAGGTCAAGCTGTTTTCTAATGCCGAGCAGCCCTTTTTCTGGCCTCAGTTCCGAAGGGTTTTGATCCCATTTCGGGCCGCCGACAGCACCGAGCAAAATAGCATCAGCCTTTTTACAAATCGCAATGGTTTCCTCTGGGAGAGGGTTGTTGTGTTCGTCAATTGCCGCTCCTCCAATAAGGCCGTATTCAAATTCAAATTCATGGCTGAAGCGTTCGGCAACACTTTTCAGCACGTCTGTCGCTGATTCTAATACTTCAGGGCCGATCCCGTCTCCGGGCAATAGAGCAATCCGTTTCTTCAAGTTAACCGTTCTCCTTTCTATTATGATCCGACAGCTGTATGGTTTTGCAGTCCGTTCATATTAGACTGGAAAACCAATTGACGGTTGACTGCGTTCAGATAGGCTTTCGCCGAAGCTTCTAATACGTCTTGCGCTATGCCCCGCCCTGCGGATTCTTTTCCGTTTACTACTACTCTTACATAAACCTGGGCAAATGCGTCTTCGCCCTTTCTATTGGACTGAATGCGGTAGTCTAAGAGCTCCACATCTTTATCGATACAGCGTTCAAGGGTATTGTATATCGCTTCCACGCTACCGGCTCCTGTAGCCGCTTCCTGAATAAGCTGGGCGTTTTCTTGATTTTTCAAAGAAACCGTAGCTGTAGGGACCTGAGATGTTCCATAATGGACTTGCAGAGAAAGAAATTCATACCCAATCTTGCGGTCTGTTACTTTTTCTTCTAAAATAAGAGAGACAAGATCCTCATCCGTGATTTCTTTTTTCTTCTCAGTCAACTCTTTAAACATCGTAAAGAACTTATTAATCTCTTCACTATCAAATTGGAATCCCAATGCTGTCAGCCGGTCTTTAAATGCATGGCGTCCTGAATGCTTGCCTAGGACAAGCGCATCTGCCGTTACACCGACAAGCTCTGGTGAAATAATTTCGTATGTTGATTTTTCTTTTAAGAAGCCGTCCTGGTGGATGCCTGATTCATGAGCAAATGCATTGTCGCCCACTACCGCTTTATTTCGCGGAACAACCATACCTGTGAACTTACTTACTAAATCACTAGTGCGTTTTATTTCATTTAGCGTAATGCCTGTTTCGACTTGATAGAAATCTTTTCTGGTATGAAGGGCAACTGCGATTTCCTCTAATGCAGCGTTTCCGGCTCTTTCACCAATTCCGTTAATCGCACATTCAATTTGATCAGCGCCATTTTCGATCGCTGAGAGAGAATTGGCGACTGCCATTCCCAAATCATCGTGGCAGTGAGCTGACAACTTTGCTTGATGTATGTTTGGAACGTTCTCTTTCATATATTTAAAGATATTCCCGTATTCAGCCGGAGCCAAATAGCCGACTGTATCCGGAAGGTTGATGACAGTAGCCCCTGCATCAATCACTTTTTCTACGATTTCTGCTAAAAACGGCAGTTCAGTTCGGCAGGCATCCTCAGCAGACCATTGAACAATCGGGAAACGCTCTTTTGCGTATTTCACCATTTCAACCGCTCTTTCAATGACCTGTTCACGCGTCATTTTCAGCTTGTGTTTTAAATGAATGTCCGATGTGGCAATGAATACGTGAATTCTTGGCTGAGCACCGTCTTTTAACGCTTCCCATGCAGCATCAATATCACCTTTTACACAGCGGGCAAGACCTGTCACAGAACAATTTTTAATGGTTCTTGCGATTTCCTGCACAGCTAAAAAGTCACCTCGGGACGAAGCGGGAAATCCCGCTTCAATGATATCTGCCCCGAGTCTTTCGAGCTGCTTTGCTATGGCAAGTTTTTCCTGTGTATTTAAGTTCACACCAGGGGACTGTTCACCATCACGAAGCGTCGTATCGAAAAAATTAATTTTGCGCAACGGAGACCACCGCTTCCTTCTTCTTGCCTTGTTTGACAAACGGCATCATTTCACGAAGCTTTCTTCCCACCACTTCGATTTGATGTTCGTTTTCGCTCGTATTGATAGCGTTGAAACGAGGACGGTTTACTTGGTTTTCTACGATCCACTCTTTTGCAAATGTTCCGTCTTGGATGTCTTTTAAGACTTCTTTCATTGATTCTTTTACTTTTGCGTCTACAACACGCGGCCCGGATACGAAGTCTCCCCATTGAGCAGTATCAGAAATAGAGTATCTCATGCCTGCCAATCCTTCTTCATACATAAGGTCAACGATTAATTTCAGTTCATGAAGACATTCAAAATATGCGAGTTCCGGCTGATAACCAGCTTCAGTTAATGTTTCAAAACCAGCTTTTACCAGGGACGTTAATCCTCCGCAAAGTACAGCTTGCTCACCGAACAGATCCGTTTCTGTTTCTTCTTTAAATGTCGTTTCCAAAACGCCTGCTCTTGCTCCGCCGATTCCTTTTGCATATGCCAAAGCTTTATCTTTCGCTTCACCTGTCACATCCTGATAGATCGCGAACAACGCCGGTACGCCTGCTCCCTGCTCATATGTTCTTCTAACCAAATGTCCAGGACCTTTAGGCGCTACCAAGAATACGTCAACATCTGCCGGAGGAACAATTTGGTGGAAATGAACGTTAAATCCGTGAGCGAAGACCAATGATTTGCCTGCAGTCAGCTCATCTTTGATTTCAGCTTCATATACTTTTTGCTGCTGTTCATCCGGAAGAAGAACCATAATGATTTCAGCTTGAGCCGCAGCTTCTTTTACTGTAAATACTCGATGTCCGTCTTCTTGCGCCTGAGTGAAAGATTTTCCTTGTCTGACACCGACAATCACGTCAATTCCGCTTTCTTTCAGGTTCAGCGCATGTGCATGCCCTTGTGAGCCATAGCCGATAATCGCTACTGTTTTCCCAGCCAATACGTTCTCTTTGATATCACCGTTATAATATACTTTTACCATTTCAATCTCTCCCTTGTTATGTTTTATACAATAGATATTGTTTTATTGGATGACGCCTTTTGCTGAGTGCCCCTCGCAAAAGCCGTTGTACCTGTTCTCGCAATTTCTTTGATTCCATAAGGCTTTAGTAATTCAATCAGCGCTTCAATTTTGTTCGATTCGCCAGTCACCTGTACAACGATGCTGTCTCTGCTGACGTCAACGACAGAAGCTCTGAACGGCTCTATCATTCCGTTAATCTCTGTCCTCGTTGACGGTGCGGAAACGACCTTGATTAAGGCCAGCTCCCTTTGGACAATTGATTGATTTGTGATGTCAGTGACTTTCAGCACATCAATTTGTTTGTTAAGCTGTTTTGTCAGTTGTTCAACATCATTTTCTCCTTCAACGTGAACGACAAAGGTGATTCTGGAAACGCCTGTTGTTTCTGTGTGTCCAACTGTAATGCTTTCAATGTTGTAGTGTCTTTTTGTAAATAGACCGGTGATCCGGTTTAACACGCCGGAGCGGTTCACCACAGTCAATGTGATAATTCTTTTCAAGGTTTCACCCCCACCATTTCATGCAGCCCTTTCCCCGGAGCCACCATCGGGAATACTTTTTCTTCACTGGCAACCCGAACGTCAATGACAACCGGTTCTTTTGATGTTAATGCCTCTTCCAGCTTTTCCTTCGCTTCTGCATCAGAGGAGATTCTGATTCCTTTAATGCCGTATGCTTCTGACAATTTGACAAAGTCAGGCTGTGAAGCGAATTTAGATTCTGAATAACGCTCTTCATAGAAAATTTCCTGCCACTGTCTTACCATTCCGAGACAAGCGTTATTCAAGATCACAACTTTAACCGGCAGATTCAATTCGCGAATAACATCAAGTTCCTGAAGCGTCATTTGAAAACCGCCGTCTCCAAGCACCGCCACAACGGTTGCATCTTTATCGGCCAGCTGTGCGCCAATCGCTGCCGGAAGGCCGAAACCCATCGTACCAAGACCGCCTGATGTCACCCATTTATCTGCCTTTTGGAACGGATAAAATTGTGCTGACCACATTTGATGCTGGCCGACATCCGTTGCGACAATGGCTTCGCCCTTTGTAAATTGATGAATGTACTCAATCAGTTTCTGAGGTTTAAAGCCTTCTTCTTCATTGTCTACATACCAGAGCGGATACTCTTCTTTCCACTCGGCAAGCTGTTTTTTCCATTCGCTTGAATCGCCTTGTTTGCCGTTTTGTTTGATCAGCTCTTGCAGGACAACTTTGCTGTCGCCAACAACCGGAATCTGTGTTTTCATGATTTTTCCGATTTCAGCCGGATCAATATCAATGTGGGCAATCTTTGCGTTTCTCGCAAAATGCTTCAGGTTTCCGGTGACGCGGTCATCAAAACGGGCGCCGATACTGATTAATAGATCACAGTCATGAAGGGCCATGTTCGCTGTATAAGTACCGTGCATACCCGCCATTCCTAAGAAAAGCGGATGGTCTGCCGGGAACCCCCCGAGCCCTAAAAGCGTGTGTACGACCGGAATTTGCTGCTGATCGGCATAATTTTTTAATTCTTCTGACGCTTTTCCGTGCAATACGCCCGCGCCCGCTAGGATAACCGGTTTCTTTGCGCTGCTTACGGCTTCCACAAGCTTACGGATCTGCAAATAATTCGGCTCCGTTGTCGGCTGATATCCCGGGAGATTCATCTCGTGATCATAGCTGAATTCCCCTTCAATTGTTGCAACATCTTTCGGAATATCGATTAGTACAGGTCCCGGTCTTCCCGTTGTCGCAATATGGAATGCTTCTTTAATGATGCGCGGCAGATCTTCCGGCTGGCGGACCTGATAGCTGTGTTTTGTAACCGGCATTGTAATTCCTAGAATGTCCGCTTCCTGAAAAGCGTCGGTACCGATAACGGAGGTTGCCACCTGTCCTGTAAAGACGACTAAAGGCAGTGAATCAATCATAGCATCCGCAAGTCCAGTAACAAGGTTTGTCGCTCCCGGACCTGATGTCGCAATAACGACCCCTGGTTTTCCAGAAACTCTCGCGTATCCTTCCGCTGCATGAATAGCGCCTTGCTCGTGTCGGGGAAGGATATGTACCATTCCCGAATTGTACAGCTTATCGTAGATCGGAAGTACAGCTCCGCCCGGATAACCGAATATCATCTCTACTTTTTCTTTCTTTAATGATTCAATCAGCATTAACGCTCCGCTCATCGTCTGTGTACATTTGGCAGATGCTGAATCCACCTGTACATTAGTCCCCATTTTTAGTTCCTCCTTTTGGATTTTCATCCTCTAAAGATCATCAATTATTAGCTTTATAGCTGATTATTCAATAAAAAAAGCCCTTCCGCCCACAATCAGCCGCGCAGTGAATGCGATAGCCAAAAGGGGCGAAAAGGCTCTTCTTTCCGCGGTACCACCCTTGTTTACGGCCTTTGATACGGCCGTCTCATGGATATTCCTATCCGTTTTAATAACGAGTAAACATCATCGTTCACCCGGCCAAGTCCTACTGTGATTTCAGACTGGCACTCTGAGGCGAGTTCACCTTGTAAAGCTTCGCCGGTTCTCAGCTAATCCGGTTCTCTGTGGAAAGCTTTTTCAAGGCTACTTATCCTCATCTGCGCTTTTCATATTGAGTCTCTTGAACATCTATTCTGCCGTCCAAGAAGATCGTTTTTTTTTTCATTTTTTTAGTATCCTACTGCAATCATTTGCGCTTGTGAAACTTGCGTTTATCTTTTGTTGAACTCATATTACGCCGCTTTGGACGCAGTGTCAACAGCCTTTTTTAAAATTATTAGACAATTTAGATTAATCAAACTATACTGTATACGCTTTCATTATTGGTATATAAGGCATTTCAAAAGATAAAAGTTTTTGTAATTTTTTTATTAATCTATCAAGTTTACACTCAAATTTTTCAATTTCATATAAATATGTCACATAATATGACGTGTTATTGTTTCGTTGAGACGTATATATGAAAGATCTTCTCGCAAAAAAACAATTTCAGTTCGGATAGGCTCTTTCATTATTTTTCGTCATACACTGGTGGTATCTTGCAAAGAAAAGGTGATACGATGAATAAATCATTTGCAGACATCCAAGGATTTCCCGGGGGTTTTCCAAGCTTTCCCCAGCCATTTTATCCGGCAGCCCCTGGCTTTTATCAGCAAGGCCACCAGCCATTTGGAGGCTTTGGATACGGACAGCCGTTCAGTCAGACATACAGCCCGCTAAGCACCCCATCTGCTATGTACTCTTCATTTCCATATGCTTCAGGATTTTACGGGCAGCAATTTTCAGGTGCCGGCTATAGCGGCCATGGCGGCGGTTTTAGTATCCCGGCGACGCACGCCGGAGGGTTCAGCGGAGCATCTGGTGTACACGGAGGATTTCGATATTAAATATCATCAGGTGCCGAACATCTATGTTCGGCACTTATTAATTTATTCATCTTTAAATAAAGCTAATAGAATGTGAGGTTTCCTATCTTACTATTTGGAAGCAAAAAGGATATATTTTAAGATAAAGGATAAGTATGTTCACAGTGACGGTTTTTGAGGAGGAATTCATTTTGCATATTAAAGTAGATGATTTGACCGGACATCAAGTGATCGAATTAGTAAGTGAGCATTTACATAGCATGACTCTCATGTCTCCGGCTGAAAGTATTCATGCCCTGGACATAGAAAGGCTGAAAAAACCTGAGATTACATTTTGGAGCGCATGGGACGACAATGAATTGGCCGGCTGCGGAGCACTAAAAGAACTGGACCGCCGGCATGGAGAAATTAAGTCGATGCGAACCTCTTCTTCCCATTTAAGAAAGGGCGTCGCCAGCAAGGTTCTTCAGCACATTATAGAAGAAGCCAAGCGGCGCGGCTATCAGCGCTTGAGTTTGGAAACGGGGTCGATGGCTTCTTTCGAGCCGGCAAGAAAACTTTATGAAAGCTTCGGTTTCCGGTATTGCCAGCCGTTTGCAGACTATACGGAAGATCCGAACAGCGTGTTTATGACAAAGGAATTGTGAAATATAAAGGATAGATAAGTGCGGGACTATGTTTCTGTCTTATCTGTCTTTTTTTGTGGTTACAATTCATCTTCTGCTATCTAGGCAGCATTCTACATTAGCAATCTGCTACGTTTTTTCCTTCTAGACAACTTTCTCGATTGCTTATCACACAAAAAAACATCCAGCATTGTACTGGATGATTGAATTATTATTTATATTTATTCACTTCGTACATCAAAATATTTTTAAACACAACATAATCCTTTTTACTTTCAAAAGGCCCTTTGTTGTTGTCATGCTCATCAATTTCATAAAAGCCCGGTCCCTCTCCAGCGTCACGCTGCTTATACCATTTGAGGAAACCGTTCACTTCTTTCATGGACAGCTGATATTCTTTTTGCAAACCGTTTACCATGGTGACAACAAGGAGGGCGTCTCCGTCTTCTGCTGAATTATCCTCAGAAGGTGTTGTTGATCCATTATCCTTATCTCCTGGATTCTCAGCCCCATCGGTTGGTATGTTTAAATCCTTTAATGAGATTGACATAACTGATTTAAATTTAGAGAATGCACTTCCAGTAAAACTGGATGTTTCCTCTCTTCCACCGATTACGTAGAGAGTATCATCAATAATGGCAGAAGAATGAGCCATTCTGTAGGGGACTTTAGGGTTTGTCACAGCTGTAACTGATTGACTTTTGGGATCGTACACCTTTATTCGGTTTACACCTCCAGTCATCAGAATTTTTCCTTTATAAGCAAGCGCAGAATAATATCCTGCTGTGAATCCTTTACCATTTTCTACCCATGTGTCTTTTTCTGGATCATAAACATAAACGATTTGGGGTATATAATGAGTTCCGCCAAGAATATATAGTTTATTATCAATTACTGCTGTAGAAGCTCCGGTTACTGCTCCGGTTACTTCATAATTTAATTTTTGTTTTTCCTCCCATTTCTTCGTTTCTAGATCATAACTGTAAGTCGTTGCATACGAGTTACTTGCAGAACCTACAACATAAATTTTCTTTCCAATAGCTTCTGCATAAATCTTATAGGCTGGAACCATTTTTTCAAAGGGTAAGTCAACCAATTTTTCCCACGTATCTTTTTTTGGATCATATACTTCTACTGTCTTGACAACTCCATCGTTTGACCTTCCACCCATGACATAAATTTTACCGTCAACTGTAACAGTCGCAGCTCCTCCCCTCTCCGTGGGCATGTCCGCTTTTTTTGTCCATTCATTTGTTTTAGGATCGTAGACAAACGTTTGATTTCCATAAGTACCTGATTTTACTGTTCCGCCACCTATCACATATATCTTTCCATCTACTACACCGCTGCTTGCGCCGACACGCGGCTCAGGCAAATCTGCTCTTTCTTTCCATTCAACTGTTTCCGCGCTAACTGTTTGGAGCGATTGAAACAGCGTAATCACGAATAAGAAAAAAACAATGAACCATTTTTTCAAAAGAAAACACTCCCTTATTTTATTGTTTCACATAACAAATATCGGCAAGACTACGATTTTTTTCATATCTTTTCCTGTATATTCATTTTTCAGGAAATTCTAATCCGAGTTTTCTCTAAAAAACTCGGATGTTTTCAATCTTGTTTATTTTAAAGAGCAGCGGGAATTACAAACGACATGAACGATATAATGCAAAATCATAAAGGAGGAGATTAATATGACAAAAAGTGTAGTTGGTGTATACGAAACTCCACAAGAGACCATTGCAGTGATTGAAGGCTTACTAACAAAGGGGTATGATTCTGACGATATTTCTGTTGTCACAAATCGCCGGGATACCGATTATCTCGAATCTCGTACAGGGACAGAAGTAAATCAAGCCCTTGAAGCTAATGATAGTGATTCTGAATCCTTTTTCGATAAACTGAAAGATTATTTCACAATGGATGATACAGGCGCACACAGCAAAGCATTATCAGATCTGGATATCTCAAATGACGAAATAGACAAGTACCAAGAGGACCTGGATGACGGAAAGCTTCTCGTAGCCGTTGATACAGACGCAGACTTAGATACGCCTATTGATAACGGCAATGCCCTTTCAGGCGGCTTTGCAAATGCAAATGAGACAGTGGACTATACAACAAAAGAAGAAAAGACCCTGCCGCTTCGAGAAGAACAGCTGAAAGTGGATAAAGAAGATATCCAAACCGGTGAAGTGGAAATCGGAAAAGAAGTCAAAACAGAACAAAGAGATATAGACGTTCCGGTAAGACATGATGAAATTTACGTTGAACGCCGTCCGGTGGATGATAACACGGCAGACGCTTCTCCCGTAAATGACTCAGAAACGGTCAGAGTTCCTATCGTTGAGGAAAAACTTGAAGTGACCAAAAAACCCGTTGTTACGGACGAAGTGGTTATCGGGAAACGGACTGTCGAAGAAAATGAGCATATTTCTGAAACTGTAAAAAAAGAAGAACCTCGTCTGAATAAAGAAGGAAATGTCCGCGATCTGGATGATGATACGTTAAATAACAAATAAAAATCATCATAAACAAAAACCTCAAATCCTTAAAGGATTTGAGGTTTTTTCTTGGTACGTCCCAGGAGAGATTCGAACTCCCGACCGACGGCTTAGAAGGCCGTTGCTCTATCCAGCTGAGCTACTGGGACACGTTTTGTTTTTTTGTTTTCGCTTTAACTATCAGCGACAAGATTTATTATATATGGGTTGCAATGATAAGTCAACGGTTTTTTAGAATTTTTTTCATGAGGAAGAAAATTTTCTTCCTCATGTGATATTTCATAGGGTTACACGGTGTTGCAAATCAATGATTTCATCGCCTGCTTGGTTATAAAAACGCACTGTCGCTGTATCATTTTCTAAAGACAGTATAGCATAGCTTTCTGTGCTGCGCACCCTTGGAAGGCGGATGCTGCCTGGATTAATCATCAGTTTTCCGCGCAGCATTTCGCTTCCTGCGATGTGTGAATGCCCGAAGCATATGATTTCCGCTCCAAGCTCCTCTGCACGATAGTATACGTTTAGCAAGGTCTGTTTAATACCATGAAGGTGTCCATGCGTAACCAATATTTTTTTGGAACCGGCCGTCAGCAGGAGCTCGTCCTTAAAATCGCCGATAAAATCACAATTGCCTTTTACAACGGAATAAGGCTCTAACGCCGGATGGCCGGTTTCAAGCTCAGAGTCTCCGCAATGAATCATGAGATCAACATCCGCTTCATGACGTTTCGCGATGGTTTGGAGTTCTTCTTCAAGTCCATGGCTGTCACTGATAATCAGCACGTTCATATATACGCTCCCCCTTATGCCTCCAACAGCTTCGACAGCTTTTTAAGTGCGTCAGCCCTGTGGCTGATTTTATTTTTTTCATCACTTGTCAGCTCTGCCATTGTCTTATCTTTATCTTTGACGATAAAGATCGGGTCATAGCCAAAGCCGTATTCTCCTTTCGGCTCCTCGGCAATATACCCTTCAACATGCCCCTCAACAGTTTTTGTTTCCTCTCCCGGAATACTCACGGCAAGCGCGCAGCGAAAACGGGCCGTACGCTGCTCTTTTTCGATGCCTTTCAGCTCACTCAGCACTTTATCGATATTCGCCTGGTCATCTTTCTGTTCCCCTGCATATCGTGCTGAATAGACGCCGGGGCGGCCTCCTAAATTATCAACGGACAAACCCGAGTCGTCTGCAATGACCATTTTGTTCACTGCTTTTGCCACCGCTTCCGCTTTTAGAATCGCATTTTCTTCAAACGTATGGCCTGTTTCTTCTATCTCTTCTGTAAATCCAATTTCAGCTAATGATTTTACCTCGTACCCTCTCGGCTCAAGAATTTCTTTAAATTCCTTCACTTTTCCCGGATTGTGAGTCGCAATAATTGCTTCTTTCATGATGATCAAGCCTTTCTGTCATTATTTCAGCTCTGGAAGAGAATCGCCCAGTACTTCTTTTTGCTTGTCAATCAGTTCCTGAATGCCTTTTTCTGCAAGACTGAGAAGGCCATTCAGATCCTCACGTGAAAAGGTTGCCTCTTCCCCTGTTCCCTGAAGCTCCACAAAGCGGCCGCTGCCTGTCATGATGACATTCATATCAACTTCAGCAGCAGAATCTTCTTCATAATTTAAATCTAACAAAATTCCCTGCTCTTTATCAATTCCGACAGAGATCGCTGCCAGGAAATCAGTGAGCGGGTTTGTTTTAATTGTTCCCGCTTTGAGCAGCTTGCCAATTGCGATCGCCATGGCAAGATATGCTCCGGTAATGGAAGCCGTTCTTGTTCCTCCGTCCGCCTGAATGACGTCACAGTCAATCCAAATCGTACGTTCACCCAGTTTCTCTAAATCAACGACTGCCCGAAGCGCACGGCCGATCAAACGCTGAATTTCCATCGTTCTGCCGGAAATTTTCCCTTTGGAAGATTCTCTGATCGTTCTTTGATTTGTAGCCCGCGGCAGCATGCTGTACTCAGCTGTAATCCACCCTTTGCCTCCGCCCCGCAAAAACGGTGGTACGCGATCCTCTACAGATGCGTTGCAGATTACTTTTGTATTTCCCGCTGTTATTAGAACAGACCCTTCCGGATGGCTGATAAAGTCCAAATCAAATGTAATTGGACGCAGCTCATCATGTTGTCTTCCGTCATGTCTCATGTTTTACCTCCGATTGTATGTACATAAACCATTTTTGTCCCGGAATTGAATAAAGAAAGAGGCAGCCGGAACGCTAACCTCTTTCTTTCTAGTATATCAAAAATCCCAATTTAAAAACTACCCGTATTCACTTGAGACGGTCTGGATACCGCTTCTGAAAGTTTTTCGCCTTTTTCGTTCACGAGTTCGGCTTTCCCGTTCACTTTAACGGATACGCTTTTTACATCCGGCTGCTCTGTTAAAGTCAGCACAATGCTGTTGAGCACTTCTGAAGAAATCATTTTCGTCTTTTCATCGGCGCTTCCGAAAATGGATTGATTAAAATCTAGCGTTACACGTCCATCTTTGATTTTCGGCTTACTGACCAGCTTCACATCTTCGCTGAAATCCGTCAACAGGCCGCTCGCCTTGCTCGGGCCCTCAGCCAGTTCATTAATAGCCGCTGTAATGTCGTCTGTTTTGGAATTGTCAATTCGTTTTGTTACCGGCACGTAATATTCACTGTCATCGTTTTCCGCTAAATAATAGACTGTCAGCGGATGTGTAGCTGTGAGATCATTGACGCCGGCAGTTTCCAAATTAATCCCGTCCTTACGGCTTAAATCGTCTGAGATCGGCGTGCCGCCTACAGGCATCTCCTTCAGTTCATGGCCGTTGATTCTCAGCTTCACTTTATCAATTGAACTGAATTGAGTCAGCGTCCACGTCACCGATTGGACGATTTTCTGTTCATCTTCCTTCTTATAGTTTTTAAATTCTTTCGAGAAGTCCGCTATAGCAGTGCCATCTTTTTTGATGTCTACGTTAACAGTTGTGTCAGCCGGCAAAACGGCTCTGAAGCCATTCGGCAGAATCTCTGACACAGGCCCGCCCTGCACAAGGTATTCAAGCGCCTGCTTAGCCGTTCCTTCACTTTTCGGAAGAGGCATCGTTTGCGCAACGACATAACCGTTTTTATCAATGAGATAAAGCTCCCTCATCACTGTAGAAGAGTCCTGATTCGCTTTTTCGGTATCACTTTTTTCATTTTTTGTTTTTTCGGCTGCTGTTGTATTTGAATCGGTCCCCGCTTCATCATTTACGTATGTAACGTCTTGAGGCGGATCGATTTCCTCGGCTGTCTTATCGGATTGAAATAAACCGCACCCGGATAAAAGCAAGGCAGAGGTGAGACAAGTGGCACCAATGACTGCAGGTCCTTTTTTCAGCATACTTTTCCCTCCTAAGGCTGTTTGTACTACTATGTATACGAGCCTCAGCGGGAAATAGACCGATGAATTCCATTAAAAACACAAAAAACCCGCAACACGCCGTTGCGGGGCAAAACTATCTTCTAATTGGTTCTCGCAAAGAGATGCATTCTACGTGATCTACTTCATGGCCAAACCAGTCATCTGCTATTTTCGCAAACTGATCCCGTTCTCCTGTAGTCAGGAATTGATGATTCGGGGTAAACGAAGATTGATTCAGTAGTCCTTTATACGATAGAATCGTACTTACTTCCCGGGCTGTTTCATCGCCTGACGAAATAATATTCACATGCTCTCCCATATATCTTTGAATCGCGTCTTTTAAAATAGGGTAATGGGTGCAGCCTAAAATCAGCGAGTCAATCGATGTATCTTTTAACGGAGATAGTGATGTTTTGACAATCTCGTCTGCTGTTTTGTCCAGAAACTTTCCGCTTTCCACAAACGGCACAAGCAACGGACAGGCAAGATTTTCAACCTTCAGTTCGGCATTTAATGCCAGAAGGGCTTCTTCATAAGCATTGCTCTTAATGGTATTTTCTGTGCCGATCACACCGATATGCTGGTTTCCCGTCACTTTTATCGCTGCCCGCGCACCAGGCTGGATCACCCCGACCACCGGAATATCGACGTCGCGCTGGATGTCTTCCAGTGCAATTGCTGTCGCGGTGTTGCAGGCGATCACCAGCATCTTAATGTGGTGGTTTTTCAACAAATAATTTGTCAGCTCCCGCGTGTATTGAAGCACTTCTTCTTCAGGACGCGGCCCGTACGGACACCGTTTCGTATCCCCTACGTAGATTATATTTTCTTTTGGTAGCTGTCTCATGATTTCCTTTGCAACGGTTAACCCGCCAACCCCGGAATCAATGACTCCTATTGGTTGTTCCAACAAAATCGCCTCATTTTCTCTTCATTTCTTGCTGCAGTTTCATCAATGATTTTTCGAAGATGGCTATTTCTTCATCTGTAAACGTTTCGAACATATCACGCAGGTATTCCTGCCTTTTTGTAATGACTTCTTGGATAATGCGTTCTCCTTCTGGCAGAAGGTGTATCCTGACGACACGTCTGTCCGCCGGGTCCTTTACCCGCTCGACAAGCTCATTTTTTTGCATACGGTCGATGAGATCCGTCGTCGTGCTGCATGCCAGATACATTTTCCCCGATAGTTCGCCGATTGTCATGTCTCCTAATTCATAAAGCCATTGCAGACCGACAAATTGCGGCGGCGTGATTGCGTATTGGTTTAGGATTTCTCTTCCTTTTTGTTTAATGATCGCGGCAATGTGGCGGAGCGACTTTTCAATGTCCGCAACATGCTCCAAAGGTTTTGATGTCATTTGTCCATCCCTCACTCAAGGATCTCTTACGCACAATAGCGTTCCGTGTCTATTTTCCTTCTTTTCTATAGAAAATGCAAGACTCGCGGGACGAGAAATAGAGGGACATTAGGCAAATGAAAGCAAATTGAAATCTCGTTTTATATCGTATCATCCTGGTTTAAAATAGGAATTCGGAACTTTTCAGACAAACAGCAATAACCGGCTCCCTCCTGAAAAGAAGGAATACCGGCAAGGATTAAAGCTCTAGCTCACCCATTCTAAGAAGCTCAACAACGGCTTGCGAACGCCCTTTCACACCCAATTTCTGCATGGCATTTGAAATATGGTTTCGAACGGTTTTCTCACTGATAAATAGCTCGCTTGCAATCTCCTTTGTTGTCTTATCTTGAACGAGCAATTCGAACACTTCTCTTTCTCTTTTCGTTAGCAGCGGCTTCGATTGAAATTCTTTCTCCTTCAAGTATTGTAACCCTCCTTGCTAAGGTGAGAGCGAATCTGAAACGAATGGGTTTTGATATAGTCAAGATATCATATGTCAGGAGGGCTCAGGAGGTGACGTTTACAGAAGAATTAGTTTATGGTGTATGGAGAAGCTTTTCTTTCTCCTCATTCGTCCAGCTGACAGCCTTTCCGCTTTCCTTTGACACTTGAACCATGACAACAGCTCCGGTGAAGCAGGGCTCCCCTACGCTATTTTCTCCGAGGTAATGCAAAGTGAGGGATGAACTGCCGACAGCGCTTGTTTTCACATAAATACGCAAGTCTTCATAAGGCATGACTTGGCGCAGATAATCACATTGCTGACTGGCGACCACGGTCATGGTTTGCTTATTTTGTTTCATCATATTCAAATGTTTAAAATAAGATATCCTCGCTTCTTCAAAATAGATGAAAGGGATTACATTATTCATATGTCCAAACATATCTGTCTCAGAAAATCGTACAGAAACTTCATTAAAAAAAGAAAAGGATTCTTTCCATTTTTGAAACGGCATGTCAATGTAAGCAGGAAGCTTCATTTCACTCATCTCCTTATTGTTAAAAAACCTCTCCCATGCGGAAGAGGTTTTTTCTTCTTATACTCTGTCGCTTCCGAAGAAATTGCGGAATGCTTGTAAGTTTGTATCCCTGTTTAAGGCAGCGATAGAAGTGGTCAACGGAATGCCTTTCGGGCAGGATTGAACGCAGTTTTGCGAGTTGCCGCAGTCTGCAAGGCCCCCTTCTTCCATCAGTGCTTCCAGCCGGTCAGATTTGTTCATGGCACCTGTCGGATGGGCGTTAAACAAACGGACCTGAGACATCGGAGCAGGCCCCATGAATTTCGATTTACTGTTTACATTCGGGCAGGCTTCCAGGCAGACACCGCACGTCATGCATTTTGATAATTCATATGCCCACTGGCGGCGTTTTTCCGGCATTCTCGGTCCCGGTCCTAAATCGTACGTGCCGTCGATCGGTATCCATGCTTTTACTTTTTTCAGCGAATTAAACATTCTGCTGCGGTCAACCTGCAAATCACGCACGACCGGGAATGTTTTCATCGGTTTTAAGCGGATCGGCTGTTCAAGCTGGTCAACAAGCGCCGTACACGACTGGCGGGGCTTTCCGTTTATGACCATTGAACATGCGCCGCATACTTCTTCAAGACAGTTCATATCCCAAGTAACAGGAGTCGTCTTTTCACCTTTCACGTTAACCGGATTCCGGCGGATTTCCATTAGAGCGGAAATAACGTTCAGATTCGGGCGGTATGGAATCTCAAATTCTTCATCGTAAGGCGTGCTGTCGGGTGTATCTTGACGTGTGATAATAAATCGTATGGTCTTTTTCTCACTCATGATTATTTCGCCACCTTCTTCTTCGAGTAATCCCGTTTCCGAGGCGTTATCAGTGATACATCGACATCCTGATACTCAAACTCCGGCGCTTCATACGGGCTTACATGTTTAGCCATTGTTGTTTTGAGCCATTCATCGTCATTACGCTCAGGGAAATCCGGTTTATAATGGGCGCCCCTGCTTTCATTACGGTTGTAAGCACCCAGTGTAATCACCCTGGCAAGCTGAAGCATGTTTGAAAGCTGGCGTGTAAACATAGCTCCCTGGTTGCTCCATTTTGTCGTGTCATTGATGTTAATCTTTTTATACCGCTCCATTAGCTCCTGAATTTTGTCATCTGTTTTCAACAGCTTGTCGTTATGGCGGACAACCGTCACATTCGCCGTCATCCATTCCCCGAGCTCTCTATGGAGGACGTACGCATTTTCGTTTCCGTCCATATTCATAATCTCAGCCCATTTATCTTCTTCTTTTTTCACGTGGGCATCGAATATCGATGAAGACAGATCCTCTGCGGAAGATTCTAAGCCGTTTACATATTTAACAGCATTCGGTCCGGCTACCATTCCTCCGTAAATCGCGGAGAGGAGGGAGTTTGCTCCCAAGCGGTTGCCGCCGTGCATGGAGTAATCACATTCTCCAGCGGCAAACAGTCCCGGAATATTTGTCATTTGATCGTAATCAACCCATAAGCCGCCCATTGAATAATGAACCGCAGGGAAGATTTTCATCGGAAGTTTGCGCGGATCGTCTCCCATAAACTTCTCATAAATTTCAATGATGCCGCCGAGCTTAATGTCAAGCTCTTTTGGATCTTTATGAGACAAATCGAGATATACCATGTTCTCGCCGTTGATGCCGAGTTTCTGATTCACACACACATCAAATATTTCGCGTGTCGCAATATCACGCGGCACCAAGTTTCCATATGCAGGATATTTTTCCTCAAGGAAATACCACGGTTTACCGTCTTTGTATGTCCATACACGTCCGCCTTCACCGCGTGCAGATTCACTCATCAGCCTTAATTTATCATCCCCCGGTATGGCTGTCGGGTGGATCTGAATAAATTCTCCATTTGCATAATACGCTCCCTGCTGATAAACAATCGATGCAGCAGACCCTGTATTAATCATGGAGTTTGTGGATTTACCGAAAATGATTCCCGGTCCGCCCGTCGCCATAATCACAGCGTCTGAACGGAAGGATTCAATTTGCATGTTTGTCAGGTTTTGGGCGACAATTCCGCGGCAGGTTCTGTCATCATCTAATACAGCGCCAAGGAATTCCCAGCCTTCGTATTTTGTGACCAGACCTGCAACCTCGTATCTGCGCACTTGCTCGTCCAGAGCATAAAGCAGCTGCTGGCCAGTCGTCGCCCCTGCATAAGCTGTTCTGTGGTGCTGTGTACCCCCAAATCGGCGGAAATCAAGCAGCCCCTCAGGCGTCCGGTTAAACATGACGCCCATCCGGTCTAATAAGTGGATGATTGACGGCGCCGCTTCACACATCGCCTTAACCGGCGGCTGATTGGCAAGAAAGTCTCCCCCGTATACAGTATCGTCAAAATGTTCCCACGGAGAGTCACCTTCCCCTTTTGTATTGACCGCTCCGTTGATGCCGCCTTGGGCACAAACCGAATGAGAACGTTTCACAGGAACGATGGAAAACAGCTTAACCGCCATTCCTGATTCCGCTGCTTTAATTGTCGCCATGAGGCCGGCAAGACCCCCGCCGACTACGATAATGCTTGATTGACTCATGATAGCCCCTCTCCCTCTAGTAATCTAGTACTCTCTTATACAAATGCAAAAATCGCTTTTAAGCCTACGTAAGACAGTGCAACAAAAATAATCAGCGTAACGTATGTCGAAATTCTTTGAGAACGAGGCGTTACCGTGATGCCCCATGTAACAGCGAAAGACCATAAACCGTTCGAGAAGTGGAAAATGGTTGATAGTACACCTACAATGTAAAAGCCCAGCATAGCCGGTGAGCTCAAGATATTCGCCATCATGTCAAAGTTAACCTCAGCGCCCATCTGTGCAGCAATGCGTGTTTCCCACACATGCCAGCTCACAAAAATGAGGGTGATGATACCCGTTACACGCTGCAGGACAAAGAGCCAGTTTCGCATATAGCTATATTGGCCTGCGTTATTTTTCGCAGTAAACGCTATGTACACACCATAAACTGCATGATAAATTAAAGGTAAGAAGATAATAAAGATTTCCAGAGCATACCTGAAAGGCAGACTATCCATAAAATGAGCAGCATTATTGAATGCTTCCGCGCCCCTTGCGGCAAACTGGTTGACGACCAAATGCTGAATCAAAAAGATGCCGACCGGTATGACGCCAAGCAAGGAATGCAATCTTCGAAAATAAAACTCTCTGTTCCCAGACATTACTTTACCCCCTGTTTGATAAGTGCGAAATGTGCTAAATCTCTTCCCCCACTTCTTTCAATTGTAAGCACTTTATTAAGATTTATTGACAATTTCATTTTACTCCTACCACAAAAGGGCGTCAAGAAAACGCGTACATAAATTCTAATTTTCCGAATTGATTAGTTGATTCAAAAATTTTATTTTATCAATATATAATTCTTTCTTAATTTTTCATGAGAATTACAGGATCATTCTGTAATCCTCCCCCCTGTTTGGGCTATAATATACGAAGGAGAGAGGGGAGACAGATATGAAGTCTAAATATGAAGCATCAATACATAATCTAAAAGAAATTGAAATGAACGCCTATGCCTATGAACTGATACGAGAGATTGTTCTCCCAGACATGCTTGGCCAAGATTACTCTTCCATGATGTATTGGGCAGGGAAACATCTCGCCCGAAAGTTTCCTCTTGAATCATGGGAGGAATTTCCGGCTTTCTTTGAAGAAGCAGGCTGGGGAACCCTCACAAACGTTAGCGCAAAGAAACAGGAGCTAGAATTCGAGCTTGAAGGACAAATCATTTCCAATCGGCTCAAATATCAGAAAGAACCGTGCTTTCAGCTGGAAGCTGGCTTCATCGCCGAGCAAATTCAATTGATGAATGATCAGATTGCCGAATCATACGAACAAGTAAAAAAGAGAGCCGATAAAGTGGTTCTGACTGTTAAATGGGATATGAAAGACCCTGTTTAATGAAAAAGGCGGTGACTGCATGAGTCCCGCCTTTTTGGTTGTCATGACACAGCTGAAGGATGTTTCGAGAGTTCAAACGCATCGTGCAGTGCTTCCACCGCTTTTACCATGTCATTTTCGCTCACTACTGTTGAAACTTTGATTTCAGATGTGCTGACCATTTTGATTAATATGTTTTTTTCCGCCAGTACTGCAAACATTTCAGCCGCTACACCGGGATTTGATACCATGCCTGATCCAACAATGGATACTTTCGCCAATTTGCTTTCAGTTTCAATTTTTTCGAATTCAAGCGCGTCTTTGTACTCTTCAAGTACGGCAACAGCCTGGTCCGCGTCTTCTGATTTAACAGAGAAGGAAATACCGGTCTCATGGTCTCCCGCCTGCGTTTGGATAATGATATCCACATTAATGTTTCGTTTTGCAAGAGTTGTAAAAATGGTAGACAAAGTGGTCAGTCCGCTTGTCAGCCCGTAGATGGTTACCCTTGTGATTTGATCTTCGAACGCGATGCCTCTTACGATAAGGTTCTGCTCCATGGATGATTCCTCCTCAATTAATGTTCCCGCTTCTGTTTCTGTACTTGAACGCACTTCTAACGGCACTTGGTAATTTTTCGCGAATTCAACAGCTCTTGGATGAAGAACACCGGCGCCTAAATTGGCAAGCTCCAGCATTTCATCGTAAGAGATGCCGGCAAGCTTTCTCGCTGATTTCACGTAGCGCGGATCGGTTGTAAACACGCCGGGCACGTCGGTATAAATATCACATTTGTCCGCTTTTAATGCGGCAGCCAAAGCCACTGCTGTTGTGTCTGAACCGCCCCTGCCCAAAGTCGTGATTTCACTGTCGTCTGTCATGCCTTGAAATCCTGCCACAACAACTACTTTTCCCTTTTGAAGCTGGCTTTCTAAGGCAGACGTGTTTATATCCGTAATTCTGGCGTTGCCATGGACGTCCTCGGTGCGGATCCCCGCCTGCCATCCTGTATAGGAAACGGCGTCATAGCCTTTTTCCTGCAGCGCCATGGAAAGCAGGGAAATGGTAACCTGCTCGCCTGTTGCCAGCAGCATATCCATTTCACGTTTGCTCGGCTGATCAGTAATGTCTTTTGCGAGGCTGACCAATGCATCAGTGGATTTCCCCATAGCTGATACGACAACGACGACTTGATGGCCTTTCTGTTTTTCCGCAATGACGCGATTTGCTGCATTTTGAATTTTTTCGACTGAGCCGACGGAAGTACCTCCGAATTTTTGTACAATGAGACCCATGTTAACCACCCTTTACATTTTGGTTCGTGCGGGTGAGGAGAAAGAGCGCTTTGTCCACAATAAAAAAAGCAATGAGAGGAACTGCTCTCATTGCTTATCAATTAATCATCAAGATGATTATGAACAACGAGATAGCCCTCCAAGAAAATGATTTCTTGACAGCCTTACATTTATTCAATGCACGGCCAGCAAATAATACCGATGGGGTTTTATTTGCTTCGGCGACGCTCCCCTTTCAGCCTTTTTCTCAGAATCCATCTTTCTCCAAAGGCTTACTCTTGAAGTTCGCACCTCTATCTTCACCATATTACACGATCTAATTATGAAATTAGTTCACATTTTATCAGAACTTTTTCAAAAGGACAACATTATTTTTGCAATTTGTCATAAAGCAGCTGTGCCGGCGCTTCGGGAACCCCTGCTTTTTTGATGTCCTCAAGGCTTGCTTCCTTCATTTTTTTGACGGAACCGAAATGCTTTAACAGCATTTTCTTTCTTTTTTCTCCGATACCCGGTATGTCGTCCAAAACAGATTGAAATGCGCTTTTCCCGCGGATCTGTCTGTGGAAGCTGATCGCAAATCGGTGCACCTCATCCTGAATGCGCTGAAGCAGGTAAAATTCCTGGCTGTTTCGTTCAAGGTAAACCGCCTCAAGCGGATCACCGATTAATAAATTGGAGGTTCTGTGTTTATCATCCTTTGCCAAACCGGCAATCGGGATGTCCAGGCCGAGTTCGTTTTCTACGACGTCACGGGCCGCGTTGATCTGGCCTTTCCCTCCGTCTATAATGATCAGATCAGGCAGCGGCAGGTTTTCACGAAGCACTCTCGTATATCTTCGTCTGACAACCTCTCTCATTGAGCCGTAATCATCAGGCCCTGTGACAGTTTTGATTTTGTACTTGCGGTATTCCTTTTTGTATGGTTTGCCATCGATGAACACAATCATCGCCGAAACCGGGTTAGTCCCTTGTATATTCGAGTTATCGAACGCTTCGATTCTGTGCGGGGTATAAATATTTAAGGCGTCTCCGAGTTTCTGCACAGCACCGAATGAACGCTCCTCGTCACGTTCGATTAAAGAGAATTTTTCTTTAAGCGCGATTTTTGCGTTTTTATGTGCCAGCATAAGCAATTCTTTCTTCGCCCCTTTTTTCGGCTGATGGACGTTTGTTTCCAACAGCTGCTCAATCATCGATTGATCAACGCTGTCCGGCACTAAAATTTCCTTCGGCAGAAAATGGTTGTTTTTTGAATAGAACTGCCCGATGAAGGTAAGGAACTCTTCATCTGCTTCCTGATAAAGCGGAAACATGCTGACGTCACGTTCAATAAGCTTTCCTTGCCGTACGAAAAAGACCTGTACGCACATCCAGCCTTTATCATAAGCGTAAGCGAACACGTCACGGTCGACTAAGTCGTTCATGGTCATTTTTTGTTTTTCCATCGTTGAATCGATATGAGCGATTTGGTCACGAAGTTCCTTTGCCCGTTCAAACTCAAGGTTCTCAGCCGCCTCAAGCATTTTCTCTTCAAGCTCTTTTTTGACGTCGTTATAGCCGCCCCTTAAGAAACGGGTAATGCTCTCTACCAGTTCTCTGTTTGTCTCTTCTGAAATGTCCTTTACACACGGAGCGAGACATTGTCCGAGGTGATAATAAAGGCACACTCTGTCCGGAAGCTTGGAGCATTTTCTGAGAGGGTAGAGACGGTCGAGCAGCTTTTTTGTCTCCCTTGCGGCCTGCACATTCGGATACGGTCCGAAATAGCGCCCTTTGTCTTTTTTGACGTTGCGGGTGACAATCAGCCTTGGGTGGCGTTCATGGGTAAGTTTTATAAAAGGATAGGTTTTATCGTCTTTCAGCATGACGTTATATTTCGGATCATGCTTTTTAATCAAGTTCATTTCTAAAATAAGCGCTTCAAGATTGGAGGACGTCACGATATATTCAAAATCCTCAATTTCCGTCACAAGCCTCTGTGTTTTTGCGTCATGAGAGCCGGTAAAGTAGGAGCGCACTCTGTTTTTCAGCACTTTTGCTTTTCCTACGTAGATCACTGTCTGCTGACGGTCCTTCATTAAGTAACACCCTGGCTGATCGGGAAGGAGGGCGAGTTTTTCTTTCAGTTGTTTGTTCATATGTTACCCTTCCTTATATTTAGTCCTTTGCTTCCAGTTTAACACGAACAGGTGTTTTTCTCCATGATTCACAATTGGCGAATAAAAAAAGCGATCCCTCAATTGGAATCGCTCTGGCATGTAAGCAGCCGAAAATTAAAGATGTTTGTTTACAAGCTCTTGAAGCGCTTCTTTCGGTTTGAAGCCGACAGATGTTTCAACAACTTCTCCGTCTTTTAAGACAAGAAGTGTCGGGATGCTCATAACGCCGTATTTGCCGGCTGTTTCTTGGTTCTCATCTACATCGATTTTCACGATTTTTAGTTTGTCGCCCATTTCTTGATCCAATTCTTCAAGAACAGGTGCAATCATTTTACAAGGTCCGCACCAAGGGGCCCAGAAATCAGCCAGTACGACGCCTTCGCTTGTTTCAGCTGAGAAAGATTGATCAGTTGCTTTTACGATAGCCATTATTGAATTCCTCCAATTGTGAAATGATGATTTTTAGTATAGCATCTCCCATTCGTTCACGCTATTTAAATGCTTATAAATTATTTTTTCCTGATCACAATCGGTTTACTCATAGAATGGGGCATTTCGAAATTAAAACACGAATCTGATAATCGCTCCGATCACCACAATTGCGCCGATGATCATTAAAATTGTACGAAGCATAGGACAACATCCCTTCTATAACCGTCATATACTTTACCATGCCCTTTCGGAGCTGTTTCAAAACAAAAAAGAGCGCTGTCCTCTAATGGATCGGCGCTCCTTTTTTTGGTTAAGAATCAGTCCGTAATGTGAGTAAGACAACTGCCATTGGCGGCAGCTTTGCTTTCAATTTGTTTTTATTTACAGAATAACGGCTGAACGATTCAGGTTTTACGTGCTCCGGGTCATCAAACGTGTTATGGGCGTTCATCTTCTCCGCAGTCAGGATAACGCCGGAATGATCCCCAGTCTTGTGAAGACCTCTCAGCTCAATCTCCACCTCTGCTTTATTTTGATGATCAATGTTACAGATGCTGACGTTTATATCGCCTTCCGCATTTCTTGATGCCGACACACTGATTTGAGGCAGCGTTTCTCCCTTCCATTCATAGTCAGCGGACGTTGTTTCAGTATCTAAAAGAGAGGCATCCTGATGTACCTTAAACATATCAAACACATGGTATGTCGGCGTTAATAGCATTCGTTCCCCCTCAGTCAGAATCATAGCTTGAAGAACATTTACCGTCTGCGCGATGTTGGTCATTTGCACCCGGCGGCAATGCTGATGGAAAATGTGAAAGTGAGAAGCTGCGACCAGCGCGTCACGAATGGTGTTCTGCTGATATAAAAAGCCTGGGTTCGTGCCTGGCTCAGGATCAAACCATGTGCCCCATTCGTCAATAATCAGTCCGACCCGCTGCTCCGGATCGTACCGGTCCATAATTGTGCCGTGTTTTTGAATCAATTCATCAATGTATTTGGCCTTTTTCATTGTGATGAACCATTCGTCCTCTGTAAATTCTGTGGCCGATCCTTTGCCCTTCCAGAAATCTCCCGGAATCGTGTAGTAGTGGAGACTTAGCCCGTCCATCAGGCCAGCTGCTTTTTTCATGAGCACGTCCGTCCAATTAAAATCATCAACGTTTGCACCGCCGGCAATTTTATAAATTTCATTGCCGCTGTAATTGCGGACATACGTTTGAAAACGGCGGTATAGATCGGCATAGTACTCTGGGTGCATGTTGCCGCCGCAGCCCCAATTTTCATTGCCCACTCCAAAATATTTCAACTTCCAAGGCTCTTCTTTTCCGTTTTGTTTTCTCCAATCTGACATTGGCGTGCCTTCTTTAAAGGTCATATATTCGATCCATTCCGCCATTTCCTGAACTGTTCCGCTCCCTACATTGCCGCAAATGTAAGGTTCGCATTCAAGCAGCTCGCACAGCATCATAAATTCATGTGTCCCGAATTCATTTGATTCAACTGTGCCGCCCCAGTGAGTGTTGAGCATCGTCTTGCGGTCACCCACACCGTTGGCCCAATGATATTCATCCGCAAAGCAGCCGCCCGGCCATCGGAGGACAGGAATACGCAACTGTTTCAGCGCTTCTAACACATCTTTTCTTATACCGTTTATATGAGGAATGCTTGATTCCGTTCCGACCCAAATCCCTTCATAAATCCCTCTTCCTAAATGCTCAGCAAAATGACCGTATATATTTTTGTTGATCGTTCCTTTTACAATATCCGTTTGAATCACTGCTGTATGTTCAGACATGCTTGATCATTCCTTTCATACAAATATGAAAAGCACCACAGTCAAATATAGGATTTGTGTTTGGACTGAGGAGTCAGCATGAATGTAAGCGCTTTTAAAGTAACCTTATTATATATGTCCGTACATGTCAACGACTTTTTTTATTAATAATGATTTGTACGTATGTATTCAAAAACCCCGAACTTCTGCAGTCCGGGGCTTCCCTTTATGAGTGAATATTCAGCTGTTTGAATTCTTCCGTCAGTAATGGGACGACTTCAAATAAATCGCCTACGATACCGTAATCAGCTATTTTAAAAATATCGGCTTCTGGATCTTTATTGATGGCGACAATCACCTTGCTGTTGGACATACCTGCCAAATGCTGGATAGCGCCTGAAATTCCGCAGGCGATATACAAATCGGGAGTGACAACTTTTCCGGTCTGTCCGATTTGGAGAGCATAGTCGCAATAATCAGCGTCACACGCCCCGCGTGAAGCGCCGACTGCTGCGCCCAGCACCTCGGCAAGCTCCTGCAACGGCTGAAAGCCTTCCTTGCTTTTTACTCCGCGGCCGCCCGCCACAATGATTTTCGCTTCAGAGAGATCAACGCCGTCCGCTGTTTTTTTGACGATCTCTTGTATGACGGTACGGAGATCTGTAAGGGAAACTTCGATGCTTTCCATGCTGCCTGCCCGGCTGGTGTCTTTTTCTAACGCTTGAATGTTGTTGGGGCGAATCGTCACAAGCGTCATCGGATCCGTTGAAATGACGCGTTCAAATGCCTTCCCTGAGTAAATCGGTCTTGTAAAAACGACGTTTTCTCCGGTAACGCTTACATCTGTAGCGTCAGAAATCAATCCTGTTTGGAGCCGGGCTGCAAGCTTCGGCGACAGATCCTTCCCCATTGCAGTGTGTCCGCATACGACCGCATTAGGTGTTTCCTTTTCAATAATGGTTCGCATCACTTGGCTGTATCCGTCTGCCGTATATGCCTTAAGCTTTGGGTCCTCAGCTGTGAGAACTTTGTCTGCACCGTAGTGGATAAGCTCCTCTGCATGCTGTGATACGTCTTCTCCTATAAGAACACCGATTACTTCTCCATCATCTGAAATGGTTCTTCCAGCGGAGATTGCTTCAAAGGTGACATTTCGCAGTTCTCCGTCACGCATTTCTCCGAGTACGATCACTTTTTTTCCCATTCTAACATCCCCCTGTTTCTTTGAATGTGCAAGCGCTAAATGACTTTCGCCTCGCTGCGGAGCAATGATACGAGCTCTTTTGCCTGTTCGGCAGGCTCACCCTGCAGAAGCTTCCCGGCTTCTTTTTTCGGCGGCAGAAAACGTTCAATTGTTTTCATTTTTGGTTCAGCATCTTCTTCATCCAAGTCCAGATCATCCAGCTCAAGCTCTTCAAGCGGTTTTTTCTTGGCTTTCATAATTCCCGGAAGCGATGGGTAGCGAGGTTCATTTAAGCCTTGCTGAGCTGTGACAAGCAAAGGGAGAGTCGTTTTGATTTTTTCAACATCCCCTTCAACGTCCCTTTCTGCTTCTACGTCACTTCCATTGATATCGAGTTTAGTAATCGTCGTGATGCACGGAATGTCTAGAAGCTCAGCCAGACGTGGCGCCACTTGTCCTGAGCCTCCATCGATCGCGACATTTCCGCCGAGAATGAGGTCAAACTCCTGATCCTTCATATAGTGGTATAAAACTTGAGAGATGGAATACTGGTCGGGTTCTTCGAGATCATCTTCTATGTTGATTAAAACGGCTTGGTCACATCCCATGGCAAGCGCTGTACGCAGCTCCTTTTCCGCTTCTTCGCCGCCAACAGTAACAACAGTGATGGTGCCGCCGTGTTTTTCCTTCAGCTGAATAGCTTCTTCAATCGCGTACTCATCGTACGGATTGATAATCCATTCAGCTCCGTCATCTTGAATCTTTCCCGCGTCAATGACGATTTTTTCTTCTGTGTCAAACGTCCGTTTCATCAGTACAAATAGATTCATGATCATATCCCCTTTTATTCGCCTTTGAACTGAGGCTTTCTTTTTTCGAGAAATGCCTGAATGCCTTCCTTGGCGTCCTCCGACTCAAACGCTTCTCCAAACCGCTTTGCTTCAAGCTTTAAGCTGCCTTCATAGGAATACACCTTGTTTGTATAGAGAAGCTCAAGCAGAGACGCCATCGTTTGCGGGCTTTTTTCTGCAAATTTGGCGGCAAGCGTTTTCGCTTTTTCAAGCACTTCTGCTTCATCTTTTGCTCCAATTGTCACAAGTCCGAGGTCAAGCGCTTCTTTTCCCGATATCGGTTCTCCTGATCCAATGAGTTCCAATGCTTTTGCTGTACCAATGTATCGCGGGAGCCGCTGTGTTCCGGCAAAACCGGGAATAATGCCGAGGTTAAGCTCCGGAAGCCCCAGCTTGGCATCTTCTGCCGCGATTCTGATATGGCAGGACATTGCAAGTTCCAGCCCGCCGCCGAGGGCAGCTCCGTGAATCGCCGCGATAATTGGTTTTGGAAAGCTCTCAATTCTCTCCATCAGCTGCTGGCCTCGTTCAGCCAGCAGTGAGGAATCCTCACTGTTTCTCAGTGATGTAAATTCTTTGATATCAGCGCCGGCGGAGAAAAACCTTCCCTCGCCGTGAATAACAATGCATCGCACGCCGGCATCTGTTTCACACTGATCTAGACAGGAGGACAGCTCTTCTAATATACGGCTGGAAAGCGCGTTTGCCGGCGGATTGTGAATGGTCATAACTGCAACAAATTGATCAACTGCGAGTGATATTGCATTCATAGGACAGAACTCCTTTACTTATTGTGAATTCCGGATACCAGTAATTCTAAAACACTGTCTGACAAAGCAGCCAGATCATACTTTTGATCATTCATCACCCAGGTCGTCACGGTTTCGTCAATCGTTCCAAAAATCATCTGCCGGGCGAGACGGACATCAAGGCCTTCTTTTAACTCGCCTGATTGTATTCCTTCCGTCAGAATGCTGTCTAAAATATTTAAGTAGCCTTTTAATATTTCATTAATTTTCTGCCGGAGCTCCAAATTGGATTGGCGGAGCTCAAGCTGAGTGACAATAGCGAGGTTATGGTCGCCCGCCAAAAGTGAGAAGTGTTTTGAAATCACGAGCGCCAATTTCTCTTTTGCTGTTGCCTTTTCTTTTATGTCCTCTTCCATCCGCTCAATGAATTGGCCCATTTTTTCTTTAAACAGAGAAATTAAAATGTCTTCTTTATTTTTAAAATAAAGATAGATGGTGCCGTCCGCCACTCCGGCTTGTTTGGCGATTTTAGATACCTGTGACTGGTGGTAGCCGTTTTCCGCAATGACTTCAACTGCTGCATCAATAATCTGCATATACTTTGGCCGTTTTTGCTTCAATTTTCATCGTTCCTTCCTATATAAATGAATGACTATTCATTCATAATTTTATGATAAGAAGGATTTTCCGCTTTGTCAAGTTTATTCATTAATGTTCTCTTTTTCATGGCTCTATTTGTTACTTGATAGGATGATTTTCGGTTTCTTCTTCAAGTAAACGCCTTCTTAAAATTTTCCCAACCGCTGTTTTCGGGAGCTCTGTTCTGAATTCATAGGCTTTCGGCACTTTATAGGGTGCAAGACGGGCTCTGGCGAAAGCGTCCAGCTCTGCTGCATCGGCTTGTGCGCCTTTCTTTAATACGACAAACGCTTTTACCGTTTCCCCTCTGTACGAATCAGGCACGCCTGCAACGACAATTTCCTGAATCGCTTCATGTTCGTACAGCGCTTCTTCAACTTCACGCGGGTAAATATTGTAGCCGCCTGCGATAATAATGTCCTTCTTCCGGTCGGCTATATAGAAAAATCCTTCTTCATCCATATAGCCCATGTCCCCAGTGAAGAGCCATCCGTCCCTTAAGACTGCAGCCGTTTCCTCCGGCTTGTTCCAGTATCCCTTCATGACCTGCGGGCCTTTTACGATGATCTCACCATGCTCATACGGAGCGGCAAAATGGCCAGTCTCCTCAGAGTAAATGGCTGCGTCTGTATTCGGCCAGGGACAGCCGATACTGCCGGGTTTGTTTTTCCCCCAGATAAAATTAGCGTGTGTCACCGGAGATGCCTCGGATAAACCATATCCCTCCACAAGATTTCCGCCAGTCACCTTTTCAAATTGCTGCTTCACCTCAACAGGGAGAGCGGCTGATCCGCTGAGGCAGCTTTTAATAGATGACAGATCGTATTGCTGTAATTGAGGATGATGCAAGAGGCCAATATAAATCGTCGGCGCGCCTGGGAACAGTGTCGGTTTTTGTTTATCGATAATTTTGAGCGTGTGCAGCGGATCAAACTTGGGAAGCAGGATCATTTCAAATCCTTGTTTAATCGAATAATTCATCACGGCTGTCAGCCCATAGACATGAAAAAACGGGACTATGCCAAGCACTTTTTCATCGCCTTCCTTTACGTTGTACATCCATGCCGCACACATTTCGGTATTGGCTAAAATATTTCTGTGCGTAAGCATGACTCCTTTTGGCGCTCCCGTCGTTCCTCCGGTGTATTGCAGAACAGCGATATCATGCTCGGGGTCAATGTCCGGAATTGTGATTAGCTCTGTTTTTTCCCGCTTCATGCTTGAAGCAAAGGTATGAATATTGTCGTTTTCATCAAAGTCAATGTGCACTTTTTGTTTTTGCGTAAGCGGATAGAGAATATTTTTTGGAAACGGCAAATAGTCTTTTATACTCGTCACCAAAATCTGATCTACAATTGATAACGTTTTCATTTTTATTGCCTTCGGGAAGAGCAAATCTAAGGTGATGATCACGCTGGCCTCTGCGTCTCTCAGCTGATATTCGAGCTCATGCTCGGTGTAGAGCGGGTTTGTCTGCACTACGATACCGCCGGCAAACAGCACCCCATAATAGGAAATGATGGATTGCGGACAGTTAGGCAGCATGACAGCCACTCTGTCTCCTTTTTGCAGGCCATTTTGCTGCAGAAAAGCTGCGAGTTTAAGAGCATCCGTCAAAATGTCATGAAAGGTGAGTTTTTTTCCGAAAAAAGATACGGCTGTTTTGTCAGGAAATCGTGCGGCGGAGTCTGTCAGGATGGATTGCAGGGTTTGGGTCGGCAACGGAAGCTCATGCGGGATATCTTCGGGATACTCGGCTAGCCACGGCTTTTGAGACTGCATATAACCTCCCCTTTCGGTTTTAGAGTTCACCCTATTATTATAGCAGATGGACGGCAAAAAAAAGAAAAAGAAAGGAAAATCTTTCTTTTTCTCAAAATATGAACAGATATATAAGACCAATCAACAAAAAGATTCCCGCCGCGGCGAGCAGTATTTTTGCAATCTTTTCCATCTATTCTCCGTCCCCTTATATTCCGGCTGCCACAACAAATGAAAGCCCGACAGAAATGACAAATGAGATAAAGCCGACAGCCCGGTTATCGTTTTCAATTTCTTGATCAATTTTAAACCGCGGTGTCAAAAACTCAAAAATGAAGTAGCTGATCAAAAGCATAACAAACCCGTATACACCCCAGCCGATCATTTGCAGCAGAGAATTGTGCTGAGAGATAGAGTGCTGGAACACATTTGCTATCCCTAAAATTTTCCCGCCGGTTGCCATTGCCACAGCGAGATTACCATTTTGAATCTCTTCCCAGTTTTTATAAGCTGTCACCAGCTCAAACACAGTCAAAAAGAGGACGAGGCAGAGAACCGCGACACTGTAATACGCCGCGATTTCCACAAGCTCGTTTTCCCAAAAATCACTCATGGCCATACTCCCTTTTATTTTAGTTCAACAATTGTAACGCCTGATCCTCCCTCACCAGCTTCACCGAAACGGGAGCTTTTAACGCTGCGATGATTTTTCAGGAGATCCTGCACGCCTTTTCTTAAAGCACCGGTACCTTTGCCATGGATAATGGACACTCTTGGATATCCCGCTAACACCGCGTCATCCAAGTATTTTTCAACACGGCTGAGTGCATTTTCATAGCGCTCGCCGCGAAGATCAAGTTCAAGCGATACGTGGTAATCTTTGCCCTTAACCGCTGTAATGTGTTTTTCTTTTTTTGGTTCCGGAGCCGATTTGATAAATTCCAGGTCTTTTTCTTTCACTTTCATTTTCAAAATGCCGATTTGAACATTCCATTCATTGCCGCCGGTTTTTTCAAGCAATGTACCTTTCTGCCCGAACGTAAGGACTTTTACTTCATCCCCAGGCTTCAAGACGCGTTTCTGCGTTTTCGGTTTTTCCGGTTTTTTGGACTTTTCAAAGGTCGGCATAGCGTCTTCTAATCGTTTCTTCGCGTTGATTAGTTCGTGATCCTTGAAGGATTTGTGTTCTTCTTTAATCGAGCGTAATTCGTGAATGATGTCTTCAGCTTCTTTTGTGGCCGCTTTAACTTTTTCAGCCGCGTGAAGTTCGGCCTCTTCCATCAATTTGTCTTTTTTGCTGTTGAGTTCGATGATTTGCTGCTGCAGCTCTTTATGCAGCTTTTCGGCCTCTTTTCTGATCGACTCTGTTTCAGAAAGCTCTTCTTCCGCCCGTTTTTTGCTTTGTTCAAGAGACGCAATCATCGTATCGACCTCATTATGCTCGGCCGTCATTTCTGATTTCGCCTGTCCGATAATATGGTCCGGAAGCCCGAGCCGTTTAGAAATTTCAAAGGCGTTGCTTCGTCCCGGTACACCGATTAAGAGCTTATAGGTTGGTGAAAGGGTCTCAATGTCAAATTCGACACTGGCGTTCATGACGCCTTCTCTGTTATAGCCATACGCCTTTAGCTCCGGATAATGCGTAGTCGCTAATACTCTGGCATTGGTGCGGTGGACTTCATCCAAGATGCTCATGGCGAGTGCCGCGCCTTCTTGCGGATCTGTACCCGCGCCCAGTTCGTCAAAGAGCACAAGGCTGTTTTCGTTGACTTGCTTTAAAATGCCGACAATGTTCACCATATGGGAAGAAAATGTACTTAAGCTTTGCTCGATCGACTGTTCATCGCCGATATCAGCGAACACATGCTCAAATACAGCGGCTTCCGATCCTTCATCTGCCGGAATATGAAGGCCCGATTGCGCCATTAAGGTCAACAGCCCCAGTGTTTTTAAGGTAACTGTTTTCCCCCCGGTATTCGGCCCTGTAATCACGATCGTTGAAAAATCGCCGCCCAGCTCGATATCATTGGCGACCACTTGATCAGGCGGAAGCAACGGATGGCGCGCTTTTTTCAGACGGACAAAGCCACTGTCATTCATGGTCGGTTTTGTTGCTTTGACCGCTTTTGCGTATCTCGCTTTTGCAAAAATGAAGTCTAGCGTCTGCAGGACTTGCAAATCTTGAAAAAGCTCCTCTGTGTGCTCTGCCGTATGCTCTGTCAGCACGCGTAAAATCCGTTCAATTTCTTGTTTTTCTTTCACTTTCGCCTGCTGAAGCGAGTTGTTCATATCTACAATCGCCTGCGGTTCAATGAACAGGGTTGCGCCAGAAGAAGAGGTGTCATGCACAATACCTCCGTAGCTCGATCTGTACTCTTGTTTGACCGGGATAACAAAGCGGTCATTTCGGATGGTAACAATCGTATCAGACAGCATTTTCGAAGCGGAAGAGGAACGCAGAATTGATTCTAAACGGTCTCTGATTCTCGATTCGAGCGTTCTGAGCTGCGTGCGGATACCTCTTAACGTTTCTGACGCGTGGTCAAGCACTTCGCCGTGATCATCTATGCAGGAATTGATTTCTCGTTCTAAATCGGGCAGTGTAATGAGCTGTTCAGTATATTGCTGCATCAGCGGAATGTCGACTCCGTCTTCAGCCATTTGTCCGAGAAAATGTTTCATTTGTTTGACTGCGTAAAGCAGCCCTGATATTTCAGTGAATTCCGAGGGACTGAGAACGCTGCCGATTTCTGCCCGTCTTAATGCCCCTCTGATATCGGTAAGACCGCCAAACGGCGCCTGGCCTCGCAGCCGGATGATCGCAGAGGCTTCATCTACCTCATCCAGCTGTTTTTTGATTTCGTCAATCGAAGCAGAAGGCTTTAGCTGGAGAAGCATTTCTTTTCCGAGCGAAGAAGCGGCGTGCTCGATTACCTGTTCTTTCACTTTATGGAATTCAAGAGATGATAATACTTTTTGCTGCACGGTTGTGTGAGCCTCCTTACTTAATCGTTGCGCTTCAGGAATGCCTGTACGTCTTCAAGCGACCGGGCATTCAGGACGTTTTTCGTTTCCGTCCAGCCTTTGCGCGCGGCAGTGACGCCGGTTTTCATATCGTTTAACATCTCGATGTTATGGGCATCGGTATTAATGACCAATGTAACCCCTTGTTCATTTGCTTTGATTAAATGCTCTGTCCGCAGGTCAAGACGCGCAGGGTTAGAGTTGAGTTCAAGCGCCGTATTTGTTTTCTTCGCGAGCTCAATCAGTTTGTCGATATCGATTTCGTAACCGGCACGTCTGCCGATGAGGCGTCCGGTCGGATGTGCGATAATGTCGACATGCTTGTTGGTCAGTGCCGTCTCAAGCCGCTTCATAATGACGTGCTCCGGCTGATTAAAGCTTGAATGGATTGATGCAATGACAAGATCCATTTCCGCCAGCACATCGTCATCATAATCAAGTGTGCCGTCAGGAAGAATATCCATCTCAACGCCTTTAAAAATACGGAAGTTCTCAAATTCAGCATTCAGCGCGTCAATTTCTTTCGCCTGCTGCTTGAGCCTTTCAGCAGTCAGCCCGTTGGCGACCTTTAAATATTGGGAGTGATCAGTGATGGCCATGTACTGATAGCCTTTTTTCATGCATGCTTCAGCCATTTCCCTGATCGAAAAGGCACCATCGCTCCATGTGGAGTGCATGTGGAGATCGCCTTTAATTTGCTCGTGCTCTATGAGTTCAATGCTGTCATTGTAGGTTTCCACCTCTTGTCCGCTTTCACGGAGTTCCGGCGGAATCAGGGGCAAGCCGAAGTGTGCGTAAAATTCCCGTTCGCTCGGGAAGGTTTTGATTTCTCCTGTTTCAACCGTCTCGACACCGTACTCACTGATCCGTTCGCCGCGTTCTTTTGCTATTTGCCGCATTTTGATATTGTGGTCCTTCGATCCCGTAAAATGATGAAGAGTTGTCGGGAATTGTTCTTCCGTCACGAGACGGAAATCGACACTGGTTTCATATTCAAAGGAAAGAATGACGGATACCTTCGTGTCTCCGCTGGCAATGACGCTTTTGATGTTTGGCAGCGCAAGCAGCTGCTCTCTTACTTCAGCGGGATGATCCGTCGCAATAATATAATCCAGATCTTTGACGGTTTCGCGTGCTCTTCGGAGACTTCCGGCACGGGAATATTTGATGATGTCTGTCAATCGAGAAAGATGCTCTTCAATTTCCCGCGCAACCCGGAGCGCATAGCCAATCGGAAAACGTTCAGGCTGTTTTCCGGCTTCCCCGAGCGCCTGCAATATTTTTTCTTCTGATTTCTTGCCGAATCCCGCAAGCCCTTGGACTTTCTGCTGCTCGCAGGCTTCCTTCAATGATTCTGCATCATGTACGCCGAGCTCTTTATACAGCTTTGCGATTTTTTTGCCGCCGAGCCCCGGCAGCTTCAATAAAGGCACCAGCCCTTCCGGCACCTCCTGCTGCAGAGATTCGAGCGTACTTGACTTTCCTTCATCTATATATTCTTTTATGACGCTGTACGTGCCTTTCCCAATACCGGACAGCGACATCATGTCGTCCATTTCTGATAAACTGCGGTCGTCCTGTTCCAGGGCTGCCGCTGCTTTTCGGAATGCCGAAACTTTAAACGGGTTGTCCCCTTTCAGTTCCATGTAGACTGCAATGGTTTCCAGCAGCCGGATAATATCTTTTTTATGCATAGAATAAACCCCCAGACCTTCACATATGTTTCCATCATACTTGAAAAAAACTTCTCCGGACAAGAGAAGTTTTTTATCCTCCGTATTGCGTCCAGAGCTCCTGTAAAAGCCCTGACAAATACGGTGTATGGTTAATCATGACATTTGCGAGAGACGATTGCCCCATCATTTGCTGTAAGCCGTCTATCGGAAGTACGGAAGCAACATACAGAAGCACAAATGTAAATAAATAGACTTCCAGAAAACCGAGAACAGCGCCGAGCATTTGGTTGATTTGTTTAATCACAGGAATGCTCGCTATAATACTTAGGAATGAGCCGATGATTCTCAGTAAGATTTTAGCGATCATAAACAGAACGACAAATGCAATCGCATTATAATAGGCTGCTTCCAAATTTCCCGAGAAAAAAGAAAACGCTGGCTGTCCCGCTGAAAAATCGGGCGCGGGAATCCACTTCAAATGCGGCGCGACATTCTTATAGAATAAAGACGCAAACGCGATCGAAAGAATAAAGCTCGTCAAGCGGATAAACTGGAGGATAAAACCGCGTTTTAATCCCAGTAAAGTCCCCATCAGGAGCAAGATTAAGATGATGATATCTAGCATAGTTGTTCAATCCTTTTCTTTAAGCTGACGCTCCAGTTTTTCATATTCCTCTTTTAATTTCACATAGTCATGCACCACATTTACCGCTGTCAGCACTGCAAGTTTATTTATATCAAGATATGGATTTTTTTGATTGATTTCTCTCATTTTATCATCAACAATTCCGGCCACATATCTCATATGGGCTCTGCTTTCTTCACCGATAATAGTGAAGTGCTGGCCGTAAATGTCAACGGTTGTTTTCGTTTTTTCGCCGTCAGACAACGTTTCTCCTCCATTCCGTGAGAATCCTAGTTCCTATCATAACACGTTTATTAATTGAATGGAAAGACGAGCCTCCCGCTGTTATGATACACTGGTAGATACAGCGAAACGTGTAAAAAAAGGAGATTATTACGTGTCCCATTCTGTGATAAAAGTACCAATGTCTGCTATTGACCAAATGAAAACAGCGTATAACAGTTCACTTACTGCATCTGTGCCGCAGGGTGCCATTTTTCAGGCAAAACCGGCAGGCTGTACCATTACAGCCTATAAGTCAGGTAAGGTATTGTTTCAGGGAAAAAACGCAGAGACAGAATCTGCCCGCTGGGGAACTGCTGAGCCGCAGGAAAAGAAGAAAACACCAAAAAAGCCGGCTGATTCACGCTACGCCCCTCCCACAGACATCGCAGGCATGTCTGTCATCGGTTCTGACGAGGTCGGAACCGGAGATTACTTTGGACCAATGACGGTTGTGTGCGCATACGTTGACAAAACAAAGCTTCCTTTAATGAAGGAACTCGGTGTAAAGGATTCTAAACACTTAAAGGATCCGCAAATCATTGAGATCGCCCGAAGCCTGATCAAAACCATTCCGTACAGCCTGCTCGTTTTAAAAAACGAAAAGTACAACAGCATGCAGGAAAGAGGCATGAGTCAGGGAAAAATGAAAGCTCTCTTGCATAATCAAGCCATTACCCATCTTTTACGAAAAATGGACGGAGTAAAGCCTGAGGCGATCCTGATCGACCAATTCGCCGAGCCCGGCGTCTACTACAACCATTTAAAGGGAAGAGATATTGTACAGGAGCGCACCTATTTCAGCACAAAAGCTGAAGGCATTCACCTGTCAGTCGCTGCTGCATCGATTATTGCGAGATATTCCTTTTTAATGGAAATGGATAAGCTTTCGCGCGAGGCGGGGATGACACTGCCGAAAGGGGCCGGCCCTCATGTAGATGAAGCGGCCGCCAAACTGATCATCAAAAAAGGGGTACCCGCTCTCCGAACCTTTACAAAGCTTCATTTTGCCAATACCCAGAAAGCGCAGCGCCTGGCAGATAAAAAACGTTCATAGAAAAAAGCTTGCAGAGAATCTCTGCAAGCTTTTTTATTAGCCTCTCAATACGGCCTGATAAGTGTTTTCCAACGCTTTCAGGACTTTGGCGTGCGCTTTTGTCACTTCTTCTTCAGTCAGCGTTTGCTCTGGATTTACATATTGGAGTGAGAAAGCGACTGACTTTTTGCCTTCCTCCATATGCTCGCCTTCGTAGACGTCAAAGACGATTACTTCTTTCAGAAGCTTCCCGCCCGCCTCTTTGATGACGCTCTCGAGCTGGCCGCTTGTCACTGATTTATCTGTCACAAGCGCGATATCACGTGTCACAGACGGATATTTCGGAATCGCCGTGTACACGAGCGGCGCCGTGTCTGCTGTAAGCAGCGTGTGAAGATCAAGTTCGAACACGTACGTTTCTTTAATATCCAGTTCTTTTTCCAGTGAAGGATGGACTTGGCCAATAAAGCCGATAAGAGAACCGTTTAAAAGAATATTCGCAGTTCTGCCCGGGTGCAACTGTTTTCTTTCTGATTGCACAAATTCAATGCTGTCCAGGACGTTCAGTTTATCTAACAGCCCTTCTACAATTCCTTTTGCGACAAAGAAATCGACTGGTTTTTTCTCGCCCTGCCACAGATGCTTGCGCCATAAACCGGTTACCGCACCTGCCACGCGCTCCGTTTCAACAGGTTTCGTATCCTCTTCCTTCGTCAGGAAAACGGAACCGACTTCGTACAATGCAACCGAATCAGTTTGTCTTGCCAGGTTGTAAGAAACGGATTCAAGCAGATTCGGAACAAGGCTGTGTCTGAGAATGCTTCTTTCTTCACTCATTGGAAGCGCAAGGACAGTGTTAAACGATTTTTCAATCGCAAATGCCGCCGCTTTTTTCTCGTTTGTTAATGAGTAGGTAATCGCTTGTGATAAGCCGGCCCCTTCTAGGAAACGTCTGACTTTACGGCGTTTTGCCTGGTAAGGCGTCAATCCGCCTGTAGTTCCCGCTGTTTCAGGAAGTGTGGACGGAATGTTGTCGTAGCCGTACAATCTTGCCGCTTCTTCAACCAAATCCTCTTCGATTCGAATGTCACCTCGGCGTGATGGAACAGTCACAACGAGCAAGTCATTTGCTTCTCCGACAGTAAAGCCAAGACGCTTATAAATGCTGATCAGTTCTTCTTTGCTGATCGTCATGCCGAGAACGCTGTTCACCTTGTCAGCCGATACATGAATGTTGTTTGCTTCGATTGTGAGATGGTCTTCTTCAACGGTTCCGGCAAGCACTTCACCGCCGGCATACAGGTGGATCAGCTGTGCCGCGCGTTCTGCCGCAAGACGCACACGCGCAGGATCAATGCCTTTTTCGAATCTTGCACTCGATTCACTTCTCAAACCAAGATCTTTTGAAGCCTTGCGAACCGTCTGCCCGTTGAAAAACGCAGCTTCAAGCAAAATCGTTGTTGTGTCTTCCCGAACTTCTGATTCTGCTCCTCCCATGACACCAGCAACAGCTTGTGCTTTAGACCCGTTTGTAATGACAAGGTGATCGGCAGACAGTTTTCGTTCTTGATCGTCAAGTGTTAAAATCGTTTCATTTTCAACAGCTTTTCTGACGACGACTTCCTTAGAGCCGAATCTGTCATAATCAAACGCGTGAAGCGGCTGTCCATACTCCAATAAAACAAAATTTGTGATATCAACGACGTTGTTATGCGGGCGAATGCCTGCATTCATCAGCTTTGTCTGCATCCAAAGCGGTGACGGAGCAATTTTTACGTTTTTAATGATTTTTGCTGCATACAGCGGATTTGCTTCCCGGTCTTCAACTTTGACAGAAATGTAGTCTGACGCTTGTTCTGAAGCGACTGGGTAATCCGTTTGCGGAAGCTTTACCTCTGTGTCTAAAATCGCCGCAACCTCATAAGCAACTCCAAGCATGTTCATCGCATCGGCGCGGTTCGGTGTTAAACCGAGCTCTAAGACAGCATCATCAAGCTGTAAAGCCGCTAACGCATCACTTCCTGTTTCAACATCATTTGGGAAAACGAAAATGCCTTCCGCATATTCCTTCGCCACAAGCTTGCTTTCAATACCGAGCTCTTGTAAGGAACAGATCATGCCGTTTGATTCTTCGCCGCGAAGCTTGGCTTTTTTGATTTTGAAATTGCCTGGAAGCACCGCTCCGACTGTAGCGACTGCAACTTTTTGCCCTTTATCCACGTTTGGCGCGCCGCAAATGATCTGTACAGGTGCCTCCGCTCCGATATCTACAAGGCACTTATTCAGCTTATCGGCGTTTGGATGCTGCTCGCGCTCCAGCACATGGCCGATGACAACGCCTTTAATGCCTTCCCCTTTATACTCAATTCCTTCAACTTCAATACCGGCTCTTGTTATTTTCTCAGCAAGAACAGCCGGATCCATGCCTTTTAAATCAACATAATTCTCTAACCATTTATAAGAAACAAACATTCTAGCATCCTCCTCTTACGCCTGTTTAAACTGCGAAATAAATCTGACATCGTTTGTGTAGAAGTGGCGGATATCATCGATGCCGTATTTCAGCATCGCGATGCGCTCAACACCCATTCCGAACGCAAAGCCCTGATATTCCTTCGGATCAAAGCCGGCCATTTCCAGCACATTCGGGTGAACCATGCCGGCGCCGAGGATTTCAATCCAGCCTGTTCCTTTACATACAGAGCAGCCGTTTCCTCCGCACTTAAAGCACGTTACGTCTACTTCTACTGAAGGCTCGGTAAATGGGAAGAAGCTTGGGCGCAGTCTGATTTCACGGTCTTGCCCGAACATTTTTTTCGCAACGAGTTCAAGGGTTCCTTTTAAATCACTCATGCTGATGTTTTTATCAACAACGAGCCCTTCAATCTGCATAAATTGGTGAGAGTGCGTTGCGTCATCATTATCGCGGCGGTATACTTTTCCAGGGCAAATGATTTTAACAGGCCCTTTGCCTTTGTGCTTTTCCATCGTCCGTGTCTGAACAGGAGAGGTTTGCGTTCTCATCAGCATTTCCTCTGTGATGTAAAAGCTGTCCTGCATATCGCGGGCAGGGTGTTCTTTCGGCAGGTTAAGCGCTTCGAAGTTGTAGTAATCCGTCTCGACCTCAGGGCCTTCTTCAACGGTATAGCCCATGCCGATAAATAGATCTTCAATCTCTTCAATGACAACAGTGAGCGGATGGCGTCCGCCGATTGCGACAGGATTACCCGGGAGTGTGACGTCAATTGTCTGTCCCGCTAGCTTCTGTTTCATTTCTTCTTCCTCAAGCTTTTCGTTTTTAGCTGCAATCGCATTGGCGATTCGTTCTCTTACCTCATTGGCAAGAGCGCCCATTTTCGGACGCTCCTCCGCAGAAAGCTTGCCCATTCCGCGCAGCACTTCTGTGATCGGCCCTTTTTTTCCGAGATATTGAACCCGAATATCATTGACAACCTTCAATGAGCTTGCCGCTTCTACTTGATCTAAAGCTTCTTGTTCCAGCTGTTTTAGCTTTTCTTCCATTTTGCATCCTCCTTTTATGTAAACAAACCGTTATATGTCTTTGGAAAACAAAAAAACCCGCCCCTTGTAGGACAAGGGACGAGTTGTGGCCGCGGTACCACCCTTATTTCAGACAGACTGATGCTGTCGTCAGCTTCATTGACATAACGGAATCAGATTCCGGTTCACCTTTACGCGCAAGCTGCGCGGTCCCGGTGACAACTCGAGAGGCGAAACCAATTTCCGGCTGCATTAAAAATGCTCTCAGTCTGCGGCATTTTCTCCCTGGAAGGCAGTTGATCAGAAATCGAGATCCTCTGTCACGGTTTTTCAAATATTATGTTCTATTATAGTGAAATACTCCGCTCGGCGCAACACTATCCTCGCAAGTGGTACACCAGGATAGCCGCCGCAATTGCAACGTTCAGTGATTCAGCCTGCCCGTACAGCGGAACGTACAGGTTCAAATCTGTTTTTTCCAGCAACCCTGCATCCACCCCCGCCCCTTCATTGCCGACGATTAAAGCAAATGAACCGGATGGTGAAATGTCCTGGTAAGGCGCCCCGTTTTGCAGTGCTGTGCCGTACACTTTTACGCCCTCTGCTTTTAATTCATCCACGTATGATTGTAAATTTCTTCTCACAACAGGAATGTGAAAATGGGAGCCTTGCGCGGACCGCAGCGTTTTTCCGTTAAACGCATCCGCCGTGCCGTCACCGAGCACGACCGCATCCAAACCGGCTGCGTCCGCCGTGCGAATCATCGTGCCGAGATTCCCCGGATCTTGAACAGCGTCAATCAGCAGCACACGTTTAGGCGACGCGAGCTTTTCTTCCGGCATATGGCAAACAGCGGCGATCCGCTGCGGTGTTTCCGTTTCTGTTACAGCTGAAAACGCGTCTTCGCTCAGCACGTAGCACTGAATGCCTATATCAAGGTTCGGCGGGATGTCCGCTTCATCCTTGACAAGGATTTCTTTCACCGCACCCGGGCTCTTTAAGGCTTCTTCAACAAGGTGTTCTCCTTCAATCAAATAGGTATTCGTTTTTGTTCGTTCTTTTTTTGTATGAAGTTTTTTCCAATCCTTCACTTTTTGGTTTTTTGCCGATTCTATTTGTTTCACTGTCTGTGTGGCTCTCCTTTTTTTAACATGATGTTATTATATCGCAAGAACAGCACATAATAAACCGGGTGCGGGGTTAGAATATACGTATTACATTTTAGAAAAAAAGGAGCGCTTCATATGGATCTTAATTTACGTCATGCCGTCATTGCCAATGTAACGGGCAATGATCAGGAGCAGCTTGAGCACACAATAGTGGACGCGATTCAAAGTGGTGAAGAAAAAATGCTTCCGGGACTCGGCGTTTTGTTTGAAGTCATTTGGCAGCACGCATCCGAGAGTGAGAAACAAGAAATGTTAAAGACGCTGGAAGGCGGATTAAAACCTGCCCAATAGCCATCAAAACCGGGTGACAGCGCCCGGTTTTTTTCTTATATAATAAAAACATGAGGGGGATCGCCGCCATGTTTTTACAACCGCTGTTAGCGAAAAAAATCATTGCCGAAGTGAAAAAAATGTACAAACGTGAAGTCATTATTGTCAGCACAGACGGCCTCATTATGGCAAGCACAAATGATGAGCGAGTCGGGCTATTTCATGAAGGAGCGCTCATCTGTGCGAAAGAGAAACGCAATGTGATCATTACAAAAGAAGATGAAAAGAGACTCAAAGGGGTAAAGGCGGGGTTGAACCTCCCCGTATTTTCTGAGCGTGATGTCATCGCCGTGTTTGGACTGACGGGAGAGCCTGCTGAGATTCAGCCGTATGGAGAGCTGCTCAGGAAAATGACAGAGCTGTTCATTAAAGAATCGTGGCATTTGGAGCAGACCCAGTGGCGCGAGAGAATGCTGGAATCCTTTATGATCGACTGGCTGCAATTAAAAGAATGGTCTCCGGGTTTTCTCGAAAAGGCGCAGATTCTTGGCGTTGACCTTACCTCCCTCCGCCAGGTGATCCTCATTCAAGGGCACGAATGGTCTCCCGGCGATATTGATCAAATGGCACGCGCCTGGAAATCAGTGTTTCCATCCGATCTATTCATCAGATGGGGAAATGAACGTATTCTGATTAATCACGAAGTGCCGAACCATGAACAAAAGGAGCAGCTTTTGCGGCAAATTCAGCTTATTTGTTCATTGGCTGAACGCCTCGGAAACAGCCGAGCAGCTTCCGGCGTTGGGAGGGCTGTCAGCGGCTCCGGCCTGCCGCAGTCATATGAACAGGCTGAAAAAGCGCTGGCCGTCAGCCTTAAACGCAAAACAGCCGTATGTGAGGAAGATCTTAAGCTTGACATGTGCCTGACTGAGATCAGCCCGGGCACACGACATGAATTTCCGCAAAGAGTGCTCCAGGAAGCGCTCCGAAACGAAGAGCTTATGAATACGATACGAACGCTCTTCCATCACGATTTGTCCCTGAAAAAAACGGCTGAAGAGATGCATATACATATCAACACGCTCCGCTATCGCATGTCAAAGGCTGAACAGCTGACGGGTTTAAGCTTTCAGCGTACAGAGGACATCGTCACGATGTACGTCGCGCTTTATTTTTTAGATCAAGATACAAAATAGAGAGAGTTTCAGTTTCATATTTTGTATATTTCTCCATAGAAGGCTTCTCTTTTTTTCCTTTACAATAGATTGAAAGCGTTTTTTGACAGGGGGATGGGTGAACATGATCACCAAAGACGTAAAAGAACAGCTGATCCAAATCGTCGGACCGGAAAACTACGATGACTCGAAAGCCGGCCGTCTCGTGTATTCATATGATGCGACACCGCAATTTCAGTCTATGCCGGATGCTGTGATTGCGCCGAGAGATACACATGAAGTATCACGTATTTTGAACATTTGCAGTGAGCATCGTGTGCCGATTGTTCCAAGAGGATCGGGGACAAACCTGTGCGGGGGCACGTGCCCCACTGAAGGCGGGCTTGTTCTTCTCTTTAAACATATGAATCAAATTCTTGAGATTGACGAAGAAAATTTGACGGCCACAGTCCAGCCTGGCGTGATTACCTTGGATATGATCCGTGCGGTTGAAAGCAAGGGATTGTTCTATCCGCCTGATCCGAGCTCTATGAAAATATCAACCATCGGAGGAAACATCAATGAAAATTCCGGCGGTCTTCGCGGCTTAAAATACGGCGTCACCCGTGACTACATCATGGGGCTGGAGGTTGTTTTGGCAAACGGAGATATGATCCGCACCGGCGGAAAGCTTGCAAAGGATGTAGCCGGGTATGATCTCACGCGCCTTTTTGTCGGCTCAGAAGGGACACTCGGCATTGTGACAGAAGCGATTCTCAAACTCGTGCCAAAGCCAGAAACAAAGAAGACGCTGCTCGCCCTTTATGAAAATATTGATGCTGCTGCTCAAACGGTGTCAGCCATTATTGCCGAAAAAATCATACCGGCTACGCTTGAATTTCTCGATCAGCCTACCCTTTTGGTGATTGAGGATTATGCCAAGATCGGCCTGCCGACAAATGCGAAGGCGGTTCTTTTGATCGAACAAGACGGGACAGCTGAAACCGTGGCTCGTGACATGGAAAACATCGAGGCAATTTGCAAAAAAGGCGCTGCCGTCTCCGTTCAAACTGCACAGACAGATGAGGAAGCATTCGCCCTCACTGAAGCCCGGCGTTCAGCGCTTTCTGCACTTGCCCGCTTAAAGCCGACCACCATTTTGGAGGATGCCACTGTACCGCGTTCAGAAATCGCGAATATGGTGAAAGCCATTAATGACATTGCCGCGAAATACGATATTTCGATCTGCACCTTTGGCCATGCCGGGGATGGAAACCTTCATCCAACATGCACGACAGACATAAGAAATAAGGATGAAATGGAGCGAGTCGAACAGGCTTTTGCCGAGATTTTTGAAAAAGCGATTGAGCTTGGCGGCACGATTACCGGGGAGCACGGGGTCGGGGCCATGAAAGCGCCTTACTTGGAAATGAAGCTGAAAAAAGAAGGTATCGCCGCGATGAAAGCAATAAAAGCGGCTTTTGATCCAAAAAACATCTTAAACCCGGGCAAAGTGTTTGCGAAAGATGCCAGAAAACGTGTGGTGACGGAAAGATGACAACAGAAAAAGAAATGAAACAGATCCAACGTGAGTTTAAAGAGCGTATGGATGAGAGCGAACTTTTGAATTGTATGCGCTGCGGATTCTGCCTGCCTTCTTGCCCGACCTATATCGAATCCGGTTTTCAGGAATCTCACTCGCCGCGCGGGCGAATCGCCTTAATGAAAGCAGTCGCCGACGGTGTGATTGAACCCGATGAAGATGTCGAGCGTTCACTGTCTCTTTGCCTCGGCTGCCGCGCATGTGAACCGGTATGCCCATCAGGCGTTAAATACGGACAGCTGCTGGAGGAAGCAAGAGATATTATCCACCAAAATAAAAAACACTCGCTCAGCACACGTGTGATGAGAAAAGCGGCTTTTCAGGAGCTCTTTCCGCATCAAAACCGGATGCGTTCGGCTGTGAGTCTCATCGGTTTGTACCAGCGGTCAGGGCTGCAGGCAGCTGTGCGAAAAACCGGCATGCTCCGTATTCTGCCTGAGCATTTGCGCACGATGGAAGCCGTTCTTCCGGATGTGCCTAAACGTGAAGAAATGAAGCAACGGCCGCGTTTATTGCCGGCGGCCGGCCCAGCTAAAAAAAGGGTCGCCTTTTTTTCAGGCTGTTTAATGGATACGATGTTTTTGCCGACAAACAATGCCACGCTGAAACTGCTGCAGCTGGCAGGCTGTGAAATTGTCATCCCGCCTGAGCAGGCATGCTGCGGCGCACTGCATGGACACAGCGGTGAAAAAAATGCAGGACAGGAGCTTGCGAAACAAAACATAGCCGCGTTTGAAGCGCTAGACGTAGATGCTGTCATTACAAACGCGGGCGGTTGCGGAGCCTTTCTCACCGAATACGGCCATTTGCTGAAGGATGACCCCGAATGGGCGGAGCGGGCTGTTTCATTTGTTAAGAAGCTAAAAGATTTTTCATCCGTTTTGATTGAGCTTGATTTTCACCAGCAAGACTTGCAGTTTGAGACACCGAAGCTGATTACCTATCAAGATTCGTGCCACTTGAGAAATGTAATGCATACATCTTTGGAGCCCCGAAAGCTTCTTCAAAGCATCAAGGGAGCTGAATTCAGAGAAATGGATAAAGCGGACAGCTGCTGCGGATCAGCGGGAATTTACAATATTGTCGAAGCAGACATGTCAATGAAAATACTGGATAGTAAAATGGCTGCTGTCAAAGCAACTGAAGCAGCGGTCATTGTGACCGCCAATCCAGGCTGTCTTTTACAGATGAAGCTCGGCATTGAACGAGAGGGATTAAGCGGCAGGGTTCGAGCTGTTCACCTTGCTGATTTGCTATTGGAAGCCGCCGGGCCGCTAACATCATAAGAAAGCCCAAAACAGTGTCTGTTTTGGGCTTTGTGCTTTATTCCATCGGACTGCAAATTTCAATATAATGTCCGTCGGGATCGGCGATATAAGCGACCGTCTGTCCCCATGGCTTCACTTTAGGCTCCCCGATAATGGTTACACCGTGTTCTCTTACTTTTTTGATGACCGCTTCTACATTTTCAGTGACAAACCCGATTTCAAATGTTTGTGAAGAAACGGGTGTTTCCGGTATCTCTAACGGCGTCATTTCCTTGACACTTTCTCGTGTATTGAGCGCCAAAATGGTCGAGCCGGTATCAAACTCTACATATGTGCCGTGTTCTGCGCGGATCGGCAGCCCCAAAATATGCTGATAAAAATGAATCGAGCGCTGGCTGTCCGATACATACAGGATGATATACTTCATTGATAAATTCATATCTTTTCCCCCTTAAGGTTTCCATTTTTCCTTCTATCCCGGTATAGAGGCTTCCATTCTTAAGCTAGGATCTCTCCACATCTGCGCCCATTTTTTCACTGCCGCCACGATAATGATGAAGCCTAACAGCAGCATGATGATAGATAAAACGCCATTCAGGACACTGTACCCCGCAGCGTCTGGATTAAGATACACATAACGCACCATCCAATAGCCCGCGTAATTCACAGTCACATATAAATAGGCGAGCGGAATGAGGCAGGTTAGGATATAACGGCGTTTGTCGGCGATTTTCAGCACAATGGTTGCACCGATAATCAGACCTACTGAAGCCATCAGCTGATTGGATACGCCAAACAGCGCCCATATGGATCCGATATCACCTGAGTAAAGCAAATAGCCCCACATAAAGCAGGCAAGCGCACTGGCAAATACAGCTCCGGGAATCCAGTCCGTTTTCTTCAGCGGCTTATACACCTCTCCGAAGAAGTCCTGAATCAAATAGCGTGCCACACGCGTGCCGGCGTCGATCGCCGTTAAAATAAACACTGCTTCAAACATAATGACAAATTGGAAAAAGTATGAGGCTAGATGGCTGAAAAACGGAATTCCGGTAAAAATATAAGTCATTCCCACAGCAAGCGTGACGGCTCCCCCTGTTCTGCCTTCTAAGTCCAAACCGATGTCCCTGCTCAAGTCAGGCAAATGCACAACATCCATGCCGAGCGTACGGAAAACCTCAGGCGTGCTGTTGATCGCAAAGTAATCTGCAGGCTGCAATGCAGTCGCCGCAATCAGCGCCATAATGCCGACAAGACACTCAACAAGCATTGCACCGAAAGCAACCGGCTTCATATCACTCCATTTATTAAGCATTTTCGGCGTGGTGCCGGAACCGACAAAGGCATGAAACCCCGAGATCGCGCCGCAGGCTATCGTAATCGAGATGAATGGCCAGACAGGACCCGCAAGCACCGGCCCGCCGCCTTTTACAAACTCCGTAAAAGCCGGAAAAGGAATGGACGGATTCACAACAAACACACCCGCAATTAAAGCGATAAACACACCGATTTTCATAAAACTGCTTAAATAATCGCGCGGTGCGAGCAACAGCCAGACCGGCAGCGCCGCTGCAAAAAATGCGTAAATCGGCAACGCAATTGCGAGCGTTTTCGTATCAAGGGTTAACAGATCACCAAATGCGGTAGTCTGCACCCAAGGGCCGATAAACACTCCAGCCATTAAAAATATAAAACCAATAGAAGACGCCAGCTTTAAATTCCCTGTTTTCTTATACAACAAGCCGACGCCCATCGCAATCGGTATCGTAATCCCTACAGCAAAAGTCCCCCACGGATTCCGTTCAAGCGCATGCAGCACAACCATCGACAGGCCCGCCATCGTAATGGTAATAATAAACAGCATCGACAGGCCCGTACAAAAACCGGCAACAGGACCAAGCTCATCCTTCGCCACTTCTGACAGTGACTTTCCGTTTTTACGCATTGACGCGAACAGCACAACAATATCATGAACGGCTCCACCTATCACCGCCCCGATTAACAGCCATAATAATCCCGGCAAATAACCGAACTGCGCCGCGAGAATCGGTCCGACCAGCGGCCCGGCCGCCGCAATGGCCGCGAAATGATGACCGAATGAAACCCATTTATTCGTAGGCACATAGTCTTTTCCATCCTCAAGCGCATGTGCAGGCGTTGGCTTTTCATCATTCACTTTGAGAACCTTCACCATCATAAATGTTCCGTATAAACGATAGGCGATAGCCAATATACACATTGACGCTATCACAATTGTAACCGCATTCATTTCTCCCCAACCCCTTTGCTGTTTTCATAAATATATCATAATTTCATGGTGAAAAGCGGTCATTTTTTCCTATACAAAAAAGCCGGCTTGAATGGGCCGGCTTGAGGCTGTTAGTTTAATTCAAAGTCTCCTGATGTTGTACGAACGTTTAAAAGATTAGAGGTTCCGCTTTCACCCATATAGCCTGTAATACGAAGATCTGATTTTTCTTGATACATGATTTGATCTAAATTAACTGACGAATCACCTGAGTCAGTCTGAAAATCTACTGCCAAAGATGCCGGTTCTTTCTGATACTCTACGGACACATCTCCGCTCGTTGTATTGATGCTGATGTCTTCGTTCTTTTGCCCCTGAAGAAGATCAATATCCCCGGAGGTTGTCTTATAGCTCATCTTTTTAGATGTTGTGCGGCTGCTTTCTATTGATCCGCTTGTTGTCTTTACCTCACCTTGCCCCAATGAATTTTGGTCTGCTTGAACATCTCCGCTCGTTGTTTTTACCGTCATCTCGTTTTCAATGCGTGAGTCCTTCAGCTCAATATCTCCTGATGTAGAGTCAGCCGCTGATTGATCCATTTGCACATTTTCAATCAGAATATCGCCAGAGGTTGTCGTTACGGTTATCTCATCATACTTCTTTTCCGGAATAATGATTGTGATTTTCATATCCTTTTCGCTGTTCCACGGTATAAAGGAGATGCTATTCCTGTGCTCTTTTTGATTAATCGTTAACGATTTGCCATCTTGGCTCACATCGAACAGCTTTTTACTTTTATCACTGATTTTTCCTTGAGCAGCTACCTGAATATCATCTGTTTGTCCGCTTTTGACCTCTGCATTCATCGAGCTCGTTGTTACCTTAATTTTTTTAATATCTGCAGCATCATAGGTTTCTTCAGCTTTCACCTCTTCATTTGTAAAATCCGAAGCAGCTGCAGAGATGACAGCTCCGATTACCCCAACTGCAAATACTGCCATCAATCCAATTATGATCTTTTTCATGCCTGCGCCCCCGTCACTAGCTTTAGGTTGTATCTGATATATCGTAAACTCATGCTATACAGCAGCTTGCCTAAATACCAAAGCCCTATACAAGATAGCAGTCCCAGACTGCCAAATGCGAGCGATAAAAAGAACTCCAGCATCATGTGCGTATTCGTATGAAACATTACCATACCTACAAACATAATCGGTGACACAGAAAGTGCAAGCGCCGCCCCGCATAGACCCACGTACACTCCAAAAATGCCAATAGCCGGTCCCAGCACGAAAATCAAATTTAACATGCTTATCGCTGCTGCTGAACACACCATGTGAAAGAGGTTCTTCTTAGGGCGCTGCACTGCTGGAGCAGTTTCCGTGACATCTGGAACCAATTCCTTTGCAATTTGTTTTGGAGAGCCGAGTTCCCTGATGATATCAGCTTCTAGCCTGCCTTCTTTCATCCCTTCGGTAATATGTTCTTCAAAATCAAATAAGATCTCACTCCGCTCTTCTTCAGAAAGCGGCTGTAACGCTTTACTTAACTCCTGTAAAAACAATTCTTGATTCATCGTTCTCCTCCCCTTGCCGCATCAATGATTTGATTGACAGATGCTGTGAACTGATCCCATTCTGCCAGCAGCAATTTCATTCGCATGAAACCAAGCTTTGACATCGTGTAATATTTTCTGGCAGGCCCTTCGGAAGACGGCGCCATATATGTTTCTAAATACTCTTCTTTCGTCAGTCTTCTGAGTAGAGGATATAAGGTGCCTTCTGCAATCGCCATGTGCCTGGAAATGTTTTGAGAAAGCTCATATCCGTATTGGTCTTTTTCAGATATTAATACGAGCACACATAGCTCCAATGCTCCCTTTTTAAATTGAGCATTCATCATAAGATCCTCCTTGAGGCTTTTTCATTTTGTTTATTTTTTCCACCGGTTAACCATATCGTAACACCTACTATTGAACATTACAAGGTACTGAATCATATCCAATGTAAAAAAAAACAAAAACCGGAGAGTGATCTCCGGTTTTTGTTTCTCTTATGACTGTTTTTTCAGACGGATCACATTCCATGAAAGCGGCGTGAAATGTGCAGTTAAGCCGTTCTCGCTGACGGAAGACGTTCCGTTGGAATGCGGGGTGACATTTTTTCTGTTATGCAGGTTTGTCGCTTTGATGTCCTGATGCTCAAGTACGATGTGCTCTGCGATTTGATACGATTCAAAGCCTCTGAGGGAAATCTCAGTTTCCATCTGCTCTTCAGCTTTGTTTACCGCAAAAATGGTGAGTGTTTCTTCCTCTTCGGAGTACACAACAGCAGCGTCAACATACGGCACATCAGTAAAATCAGCGCAGTCATACTTCGGTGAAGAAATAAGCGGTTTCAGTGACTCTCCTCGGCCGTAGACAGAAGCATGCATGTACGGATAAAAAATCGGCTGTCTCCATGCTTCTCCGCCTTTTTCCGTCATGATCGGCGCGATGACATTCACAAGCTGTGCAAGACACGCGATTTTCACACGGTCTGCGTGCTGCAGCATCGTAATGAGCAATGAGCCCACCAATAAGGCATCTTCAAAATTATAAATGTCCTCTAAAATCGGACGCGCAGTAATCCACGGCTCGACTTTTTTATCAGCTTCATTTGAGTGATACCATACGTTCCATTCGTCCAGAGAGAGATTGATTGTTTTCTTGCTGCGTGTTTTTGCTTTTACATAGTCACAGGTTGCAGCGACAGATTTAATAAAATGATCAAGATCCATAGAACGGGCCAGATAGTTTGGCAGATTGTTATCCCGGTTTCCATAATACGTATGGAGAGAGATATAGTCTACATGCTCATACGTATGCTCCAGCACCTTCGCTTCCCAATCGATAAACGTCGGCATGCCGCTGTTTGAGCTGCCGCAGGCAACGAGTTCAATTGATGGGTCAACCCATTTCATGACCTTGGCAGTCTCCGCCGCTAGCCGTCCGTATTCGTCAGCGGTTTTATGCCCGATCTGCCACGGGCCGTCCATTTCGTTGCCTAAGCACCACGTTTTGATGCCGTACGGCTGTTCATAGCCATGCGATCTTCTCAAATCACTCCAGTAAGAGCCTTTCGGATGGTTGCAGTATTCTACGAGATTGCGGGCAGCATCTATCCCTCGCGTGCCGAGGTTAACAGCCATATTGACTTCTGTGTTCACCTTTTTTGCCCAAGTTAAAAATTCATTCGTTCCCACTTCATTGGTTTCTGTCGTTTGCCATGCCAAGTCAAGGCGTCTCGGGCGGTTCTCGACAGGTCCGACGCCATCCTCCCAATTATACCCTGATAAAAAGTTTCCGCCCGGATAGCGGATGATCGGAACCTGCAATTCCTTGATCAACGCCTGAACATCCTTACGAAATCCGTTTTCATCAGCCTGAGGATGATCAGGTTCATATATACCTTCGTATACAGCACGCCCCATGTGCTCGATGAACGACCCGTAAATCCGTTTGTCGACTTCACCAATTTTATATTCTTTGTCCACAATCACTTTCGCTTTTTTCATTACACGTTTCCTCCTTCATTATCCTTTGACTCCGCCTACTGTCAGACCGGAGATAAAGTACTTTTGGAAAAACAAGAAAATGATAATCACCGGCAAGATGGCAAATACTGAGCCGGATATGAGCATGTCGTAGTTGTTTCCGTAAGGGCTAAGCAAGCTGGAAAGCCCGATTGGAAGCGTAAACATTTCTTTAGACCGAAGCACAATCAAAGGCCATAAGAAGTTGTTCCAGCTGTTTAAAGACTGGAGAATGATCATCGCTCCGAATGCCGGTTTCATCAGAGGCGCCATAATCCTGAAAAAGATGCCGAATTCCGTGCATCCGTCCATCCTCGCTGAATCCAGCAGGTCTTTTGGAAGGCCGAGTGCATATTGCCGGAAAAAGAAAACAGCTACCGGCGAAACGATAAACGGCAAAATGACACCCGTATACGAATCGATCAAATGCAGCCCGACTGTAAGCTTAAACAACGGGAGCATCATCACCTCAAGCGGGACCATCATAATAATCAGCACAAGAACAAAAATAATATTTCTTCCTTTAAATTCATAAACCGCCAGTCCGTACCCGATCATCGAAGAGAAAAACAAGGTTAGCACTGTCGTTAATAGACCAAGCACAAGGCTGTTAAAAAACCATTTAAAATAAATGCTGCCGCCGTTAAACAAAAATGTATAGTTATCAAGACTCATCACTTTTGGATCAATGTCAACATTCAGCCCCACCCGTAAAAGCTCAGATGATGGCTTTAATGATCCTAAAAGCAGACAGAAAATCGGGAAAATATACAACAGGCTCAGCATGATAAAAAATAGAGTAAGCGCGATTCTGTACACCCGAAACTGAGGACTGTGCCGCAACATTTACCCCTCCCCCTTAAACGAGCCTGACAGTTTTAATGAAATCAGGCTGACAACAAGTATGACAATCAAAAGCACAATGCCAATGGCCGCCCCGTATCCCATTTCATTGTAAGCAAGGCCCTGCTGATACAAATATCCGACAAGCGTCAGGCCGATATTACCCGGGGAATTATTTTGCCAAAGGACGTAGCTTTCCTCAAACATCCTGAACCCGCCAATGATGCTGATGGTTAAGACATAGACGGATACAGGCTTCAGAAACGGCAGCGTAATGTGCATAAATTTTTTCATCGTATTTGCTCCGTCAATATCAGCGGCTTCGTACAGCTCTTTCGGCACATTTTGCAGTCCGGCCAAAAAGTAAAGGATGTTGATCCCCATCCATCTCCACGAAGCAAGCAGCACCATCAAAAACATGCCGGTATGTTCATTGTTCATCCAGTTCTGCGGTGAAAAGCCGAGTTTGAGTAAGATGGAATTGGCCAGAGACGTTTCCATTTCTCCAAAGATTAGACGAAAAATAATCCCTGCCACAATGGTGGAAGTCAATGCCGGAATGAATAGTGCTGATTTGAATATATTTCTAAACTTGACCAGCTTTGAATTCAGGAATATGGCCAGAAGCAATGGAACTGGAATCAGCACAATCAGCGTCCAAAATGTATACTCCAGCGTATTAAAAAGGGCGGTATAAAACGTCGGGTTGTTAAGCGCGGTGTAATTGGATAACCCGACAAACGTCACCTCTCCAGGCAATATTCTTTGAAAGCTCATGATGAAGACACTAATGATGGGGTATAGAAAAAAAACAAGAAAGGATAATACAAATGGCGCTGTAAACAGATAAGGCGCCGCTTTTTTCGAATAAAAAATACCTCGCCAGCCTGATTCTTTCGCAGCCGAAGGAACGGGATGAGCCGTTCCCGTTTTCACAGGTTTCATGAGAACCTCCCCGCTTTCACTTTTTGAATGGGATTCTATTTCTGTTTCAGTTCACCTGCCGCTCTGTCCAAGGCTTGTTTTGGCGTCTTTTGCTGAGATTTGAGCGCGTCGAATAATACGCTTCTGTTGACAAGGTCTGAAGCCTTGGCAAAATCCTCATGTAAATAAATCGGATTGATTTCATCCTTGATATCGAGCAGCACAGAAAAAATGCCTGTTCCGTTTTGGAAGTAATCCGTGTATTTGTTTTTCTCTTTTAATTCCTTGGAGCTCCAGACATCCCAGCGCAGCGGATCGAACCCGAGCACACTCCAAAGCTTTTTGTTTCCTTCTTCAGAACCCTTCGCAAAGGCGAGAAACTCTTTCGCTAATTCGACATGTTTGGCCTGCTTTGGCACAACGGTGGCTGTGCCGCCCAAACCTGCTGAACGATCGCCTCCTTCTTCCCATGCCGGAAGCGGCCGAATGGCAATCTTCCCTTTCAGATCAGGCATATAATCTATGAATCTTCCCATATACCAAATCGGCATCAGAACAGAAGCCGCTCCGCCTTGGTTCATAAAACCGTAATATTCTTCACTGTGATGCCCGCCGCCCGGTGCGGCGATCATTGTTTTATCATTAATCATGTCTTTTAAATACTGAAGCGTTTTTACATTGGTGACATTATTCAGGATCAGCTTTCCGTTTTTATCAAAATACCCTGAGTTTTGCTGTGAAATCATTGATAAAAACGTTGCTGAATCATTTGTTTCCACCGTTCCCATCGGCTTTCCGGTCGCTTTGCGCACTTTCTGTCCGGCTTTGCGGTAATCATCCCATGTTTTAATATCATCCGGGTTGATGCCGGCCTTTTTCATAATATCCATGTTATAGAACATCACCGTCGTCCCTACATGAGTATCCAGCCCGTACAGCTTGCCGTTTTTGCTGTACAGCGTAAGACGCGCCTCTACGAATTTATCCCTGTCCTTCTCAATAAGCGGGGACAAATCGGCAAGCGGGACATCGGAGCCCTTCAGAAAGTTTGAAAACCGGGCCAATTCGACATCTGCAATGTCAGGCACGCCTTCCCCGGCGATTAAGGAAATCGACAGATTATCGTGCATTTGGCCATACGGATAAACGACCGTATTCAGTTTAATTTGACGGTCAGGATATTTCTTATTCCACTCTTTCACCATTTCCACATAAAACTGCTCATGAAGTCCGTTAAATGTCCAAAAAGTCAGCTCCGTTTCACCCGGTTTACCGGATGACCGTTCCGCTGAACACCCAGCGATGAATAATGTCAAAACCATCATGAGCGCAAGAAAACAGGCAGTCATCTTTTTCATCTACGTTACCCCTTCCATTCGAGGTGCGGGCTATTCATAAAGACCATGATTGACAAGCGTTTTGTTTTCATTGATGAGTCTTAATCCGGTGCAGCGGTCTCTTAAGGTGTGCGCGTGTCTGAAGGCATTCTTGACGGAATCCTGCCCGACACCGATTTCGTCAAAATACGCAGGGCCTCCGGCAGATTTCAGCAAGCCGGCCAGCTTTTTTCCTTCCGGCAGCGTTTCATAAGCCGATTGAATGACTTCCCGCTGACGCGGAGAAAATTCGTTCAGCCCTTCAGCCTGGATCAGCTTTCTGTACGTGTCAGTCAATAAAACGGCCGCACAGCCCACTTTTGCCCCATGGAGAATCTGAGGCCGTTTTTTCTCCATTAATTCCATCTCAATCCAATGGGAAATATGATGCTCCCCTCCTGAAGCAGGGCGGGAATGGTCCAAAGCCAGCATGACAAGTCCCGATACAATTAAGGACTCCATCAGAACCCTGATGCCCGCTTCCGTTTTCATTGCAATGTCTTCAGCGTGTTCGATACAGGCATCAAGTGCTTCTTGTACGAGCTTTGCGCCTATTGGTGAATAAGGCTCACCAGCGAGCTGATGAGAAATATTCCAATCAGCCAAAGACGTCATTTTGCCTAGCATATCCCCAAATCCGGCCGCCACCATAGGCTGCGGCGCCGCTTTTAAGATATCAAGATCAGCGAACAGCGCGGACGGGGCCTTCGTTTGGATGGTTGTTTTCGTACCGTATAAAATAATGGGCGCACCAGCTGATGTAAATCCGTCAACAGATGGGGCGGTCGGATAAGAAATAAACGGCAGACCTCTCTGGAAGGCGGCAAAACGCACGATATCATGGATAGTCCCCGAACCGACTGCAATCATGATATCTGTCGATTTTTTCGTGTGGACCAGCACATGAATGAGTGATCGTTCATCTGCCGCCACATCTCCTGCTTCATTTTCCGGAATAATCAGGCACTCCGCCTGAAGCCCTTCCTTTATCAAGCGGTCTTCTAACTCGATCCCCGCTATGCGGTGCGTATTCCGATCACAGACAAGGACGATACGCTGATCATTCCTTCTTTTTACATAATCCAACAACCGATCGGCTGCTTGTTTTTCAAGAACAATCTCTTCTACTCCTAGAGGACATGTCATCTCCCCCGCGTGTTCAAAAGCACGCTGAACGCCAGCTGCGATATGATTCATAGCAGAATCCCCTCCTCAGCCAGTTTGGTTACATCCTTAATGGACTCCAGTACATAATCCGGCGTATATAAACGCTGTTCTCCCGGTTTCGCTGAACCAGTCAGCACTAAAGCGCTCTTCATGCCATACAGCTTTCCCATTGCGATATCAGATTCAATGCTGTCTCCTATAATCATACATTCATGCGCGGAAAGCCCCAGCGCAGTACAGGCAGCCTCCGCCATCAGCCATGATGGCTTTCCGACGACAAGCTCCGTCTTCGCCTGAGCAGAAGCTTCTATCGCCCCGATCATTCCGGCAACGTCGATGGCATTTCCGTCCTCATTTGGAAAATAGCAATCTTTGTTCGTGGCCATTATACGAGCGCCTGCGGCGGCCGCTTTAAAGGCTTGATTCAAGTCTTCGTAGGTGAGTGTTTCATGAAGCGAGATGACAAGCCAATCTGCCTCCTTCGGTTCATCCGCTGTCTGGACACCCGCCAGCCTCAGTTCGTCTATCAAACCTTGTTCTCCAAGCACCCATACCTTTGAAAAACGATAGTTTCTTTTTAAAAAGGCTGCTGTCACACTTGATGACAAGACAATTTCGCTTACATCTGCATCTATACCGGCACCAAGCAGTTTTTTTCTGCACATGGCACGGGAGATATTTCCCCGGTTGCTCAAAAAGACGATTTTCTTTCCCATATTTCGAAGTGTACTGATGGCTTCTCTTGCTCCATCGATCAGTTCGTTTCCTCTGAATACGGTACCGTCCAAGTCAATCAGAAAACCGGCCGGTGACACTGCGGGATTATGACTGGCCATAATACGCATTTGCTCCGTGTTTTCGATAAAAGTGCTTTTCGTGGAGAACAGTATTGATCGGGCTGACATTCTTGTTCAGCATCATAGAGTGATACGCCATTTCCGCAACCGTTTCTAACACCACCGCGTTATGAATGGCGTTTAAGGCGTCTGTGCCCCAGCAGAACGGGCCGTGGTTATTAACGAGCACACCCGGCACCTGCTCGTATTTATGATGCTGAAAGGTCTCCGCGATCACTTTGCCTGTATTCAGTTCATAGTCATGGATAATTTCTTCATCGTACATTTCTCTTGTACACGGAATCGCACTGTCGAAATAATCGGCATGTGTCGTGCCTAAAGGGGGTATGTCCCTTCCGGCTTGCGCCCAGCTTGTCGCCCATTGAGAATGGGTATGGACAATCCCGCCGATATTCGGAAACGCGTGATACAAATAAACATGAGTGGGTGTATCAGAAGAAGGTTTGAGCGAGCCTTCTACGACCTCACCTTCCAAATTCAAAACAACCAAGTCATCAGCTGTCAGCTCGCTGTATTCGACTCCGCTCGGTTTAATGACGATTAACTCTTTTTCACGGTCAATACCGCTTACATTTCCCCACGTAAAGGTCACCAGCTGATGCTCTTGAAGCTTCAGGTTGGCAGCCAGCACCTCTTTTTTTAACGTTTCAAGCATGCTCATCACCCTTTATGAATTCTTTTGTGCGGCAGATGAAAATTGAAGATTTTTTATCGTTTTTAGACGCTTCATGACATGATTCTCTTTTCCGAAATATTGAACCAGCTCTTTATATTCAGCGTATAGCTTTTCATATACGGCGGCATGTTCAGCATTTGGCGTATAGGATATATCTTTCAGTTTCCCCATGTGCGCCGCTGCCTCTGTGACATCATCATAGCCGCCGTTTTCTTTACCGGCCGCAAGCGCGCCGAAAATGGCAGAGCCTAAGGCTGGGGCTTGCGGTGAACCTGAGATTTTAATATCCATGTTTGTGACATCCGCATAAATCTGCATGACAAACGGGTTTTTCTCAGCAATACCGCCAGCTGCGTACAGCTCTTCAATTGGCACACCGCTTTCTCTAAATGTTTCAATAATCATCCTTGTGCCGTATGCTGTTCCTTCAACTAACGCTCGGTAAAGCTCTTCAGGTTTTGTCAGCAGCGTCATGCCAAGCAGCATCCCTGTTAGATCAGCATCAACTAGAGTTGAACGGTTTCCATTCCACCAATCCAGGGCAAGCAGGCCGCTTTCACCCGGCGCTTGCAGATTTGCTTTCTCGCTCAGCAGCTCGTGAATACTGATGTTTTTTTTCTCAGCTTCGTCTTTATATGCTTGCGGGACACACGTTTTTACAAACCAGTCAAAATGATCACCCACACAGGACTGACCGGCTTCATACCCCGCAAATCCCGGCAGAATGCCGTTGTCCACGACCCCGCACATGCCGGGCACAATGTTTACCTCGTCTCCTAAGAGAACGTGGCATGTTGAGGTTCCCATAATCATCAGCATTTTTCCTGGTTCTGTGATACCGACAGCAGGAACAGACACATGAGCGTCAACATTCGCAACAGCAACCGCTGTTCCCGGAAGAAGACCAGTCAGCTGTGCCATTTTTTCCGTCAGCCCGCCTGCTTTTTCCCCTACTGAGTGAATCGATCCCGCTAACTTGTCTTTTGTAATCGTTTTCATTGCAGGGTGAAGTTTTTCAAAGAAATCCTCTGAAGGATATCCCGCTTCCTCACTCCAAATCGCTTTATAACCGGCTGTGCAGTTGCTTCGCTTCAGCGAGCCGCACAGCTGATACACGATCCAGTCAGCTGCTTCGATCATCCGATCAGCTGCTTCATAAATGTGCGGCGCTTCTTCGGCAATCTGCATCACCTTCGGAATCATCCATTCTGATGAAATCTTTCCTCCGTAGCGCTGTAAAAAAGCTTCTCCTTCTTCTTCGGCGATTTGGTTGAGCCGATCAGCATGCTTTTGGGCGGCATGATGCTTCCAAAGCTTCACATAGCTGTGCGGCTCCTCTTCAAATTCCGGCAGCATACATAATGGCTGCCCTTCACTGTCGACAGGCAAGATCGTACATGCCGTAAAATCAATTCCGACCCCGATGATCTTTTGTGGATCAACACCAGTCTGTTCAAGTAATGACGGAATCGTTGTTTCCAAGACTTCCAGGTAATCTGCCGGATGCTGAAGCGCCCAGTCCCGCGGCAGCTTTTGACCCGTTTTGGGAAGTACGGTATCAATGACAGCGTGTGGATATTCTTTGACAGCAGCGGCCAGCTCTTCTCCAGTTTTGACGTGAACGAGAACCGCCCTTCCTGATAATGTTCCGAAATCAACACCTATTGTGTAAGCCAAGTGACATCCCCCTCTCTACTTTTGAAGCCTGTAAAGCGCCTCGTTCCATTTCAATTCATGTTTCAGCTTGTGAATCGATGTATCACGAGAAATTAAGATACTTTCAACCCCCGCCATTTCCGCCCAATCCATCAATTGCTCCGCTGTCAATTCGTAAGACAAGCAGGTATGGTGTGCGCCGCCGGCTAAAATCCATGCCTCCGCCGCTGTTTTTAATGAAGGCTCAGGCTTCCAGAGAACACGGGCGACAGGCAGATTCGGCATATCTTTCTCAATTTCCTGTCCGTTTACCTCATTGAGCACGAGACGGAAACGCCCTCCGATATCAACCAGACTCGCTTGAATGGCTGATCCGCTGATGCCATTGAATACAAACCGCGCCGGGTCATCCTTGCCTCCGATAGACAGCGGATGAACTTCAATTTTCGGCTGATCCAAAGCAACTGTCGGGCATACCTCAAGCATGTGTGAGCCAAGAATCATTTCATTTCCAGGTTCAAAATGGTACGTATAGTCCTCCATAAAGGACGTTCTTTTACCTTCAGCCATGATTTTCATCATCCGGACGAGAGCAGCCGTCTTCCAATCACCTTCTCCGGCGAATCCGTAGCCTTTTTCCATAAGCCTCTGAACAGCCAGCCCAGGCAGCTGTTTCATTCCGTGCAGCACTTCAAATGAAGTCGTAAAAGCCGTGTATCCGCCTTGTTCAAGAAAAGCGGTTAGGCCAAGTTCAATTTTCGCCTGTTCTTTAATGGACGCTATCTTTGCTTCGTCTCGTTTCGTTTCCTCGCTGATGACATAAAGCTTGTCATACTCTGCATAGAGTGTTTCGACCTCATCGTCCGTAATTCCATTCATCACTTCGACGAGATCCCCGATGCCATAGCCGTCAACCTGCCAGCCGAATTGAATATGCGCTCCCACCTTGTCGCCGTCCGTTACTGCAACGTGACGCATGTTATCTCCGAATCTGGCAACCTTGATATGTCTGCTTTCATTTAGCGCAGCCGCCGTATTCATCCACTGAGAAATTTCTTTCTTCACCTCTTCATCATCCCAATAGCCTGCGACAACTTTTCGGCTCAGTCCCATACGAGAATTGATGTACCCGTACTCGCGATCGCCATGTGCGGATTGGTTACTGTTCATAAAATCCATGTCAATCGTATTCCATGGAATATCCCGATTGTATTGAGTGTGCAGATGCATAAGCGGTTTTTGGTAAGAGGAAAGGCCTTCTATCCACATTTTTGCGGGAGAAAATGTGTGCATCCATGTAATGATTCCGGCGCATGTTTCACTGTACTCCGCTTCTCTTAACAGCTGTCTGATGGTTTCCGAGGAAGTGACAACAGGTTTATGCTTAATTTTATATCTGGAAGAAATGCCGCTAAGTCCCTCACAAATGCTTTTTGCATGCTGGTCGACCAGCTGCAGCGTTTCTTCTCCATAAAGATGCTGGCTTCCTGTTACAAACCAGAATTCATAATCTCTTGTCTGAAGCATGTTAACTGCCCCTTTCTTATAAAATAAAACGCTCCAATTCCAGAATGATAGATACGTACTAATAAACGAAAACTAGTGAATTATTATTAATTTGTACGAACAACTTCATTATAGTAATTCAGTAGGATACTGTCAATCTTTTCTTTTAAAAAAAGCCAGGTGTTCACCTGGCTTTCAGTTTAATAGGACGGCCAGCCTGAACTCCAATTCAAATCACTGATTAATAGCTTTGGAATGCCGTTATCTTTCCCGTCATAGGCATGGCGCACGAGTATGTTTCCATTTACAATATCCTGACCTCCAGGCCCTTTCCATTGTTCATTGCCGGAATCTAAGATGGTGCCCCCTCCTTCCAGCATACTTTTTCCGCTTTTATCAAGATAAGGCCCTGTTATGCTTTTAGATCTTCCATAAGCAATTTTGTACGTACTATTTACTCCATCACAGCATTTATCAAATGAAACCATTAAATAATAATAACCATTTTGATATGTGAGGGTAGGAGCTTCCAGCGCTCCGCCATTACTTGGCCTCGACGCGATGGAATAAAGCGACCCGGTAGGCTTCATCGTGTTCTTATCCAGCTTGGTCAGCTTGATTCCGCTCCAAAACGAGCCGAACGCAAGCCATGGGTTGCCATCCTTGTCAAAGGTGAGTTCCGGATCGATGGCGTTATAATTATTGGAGCTCGTTGACCGGATTACCAGGCCTTCGTCTTTCCAGCTTCCCGAGCTGATGCTTGTTGAAGAAGCAAGGCCTATGGCAGAGATATTTTTTCCGAAAGAAGATACTGAATAATACAGCCAGTACTTCCCGTTATAATATTGAATGTCCGGCGCCCACTGGTTTTGGCCGTAATTCGGCACATAAGCGGACCACCAAGATAAAGGTGTGCTGAAAATCGATTTTTGCACGGTCCAGTTTTTAGCATCCGAAGATTTGAGAACCCGCAGCCCTCTTTCTTCCGTAAGACCTGTTCCAAACGCGTACCACGAGCTTCCCTCTTTGATCATCGTTGGATCATGAAGCAGTTCATTAGACGCTCCCCAGAATGCAGCAGATGCCGGAGAAGTGGAAGTCAATAACAAACCCGCTGTCAGAGCAGCACTCGAAAAGTGAAAGAACCGTTTCCATGCTTTTTTCTTTTTCAATTTTGTCAAACCTCCTTTATTTTAGAAAGCGCTTACAAAACCTGAAATTGAATCCTCCTTTCCTTACAAATGGGCGGCATATCGTACGTGATCAGATTCAGGAAATTTTCGGTATCTTCTTTCATTTTAGTCACTCCGCCATAATTTGTACAGACAAAAAAATAGAATCCGCCTCACAAGGCGGATTCTTCCGTATCTTTATTGGTACGTAATACCGTCAACCGTTTGGCGATCTAACTTCTTAATGACTTCGGTGATTAATTTTACCGCGTTTTCATAATCGTCACGATGCAGCATGGCAGCGTGCGTATGAATGTATCGTGTAGCAATGGTAATGGACAGCGCAGGAACACCGTTTGCCGTCAAATGAATGGACCCGGAATCAGTTCCTCCACCGGCGATCGCATCAAATTGATATGGAATGCCTGCTTCTTCTGCTGTATTGACTACTAAGTCACGAAGTCCTTTGTGGGAGACCATAGATGCATCGTACAGAATAATCTGTGGTCCTTCTCCCATTTTGCTTTGCGCTTCCTTCTCAGAAATCCCTGGCGTATCTCCGGCTATCCCTACATCAACACCGAAAGCAATATCAGGCTGTATCGTGTGCGCAGAGGTCTTCGCTCCTCTTAGGCCAACTTCTTCCTGTACAGTTCCAACGCCATACACAACATTTGGATGATCTGTGTTTTTTAAATTTCTCAAAACATCAATGGCGATCGCACAGCCGATACGGTTGTCCCACGCCTTTGCTAAAAGAAATTTTTCATTGTTCATTACCGTAAATTCAAAATGCGGAACGATCATATCGCCTGGGAGTACGCCCCATTCCAATGCTTCCTCACGGCTTGAAGCCCCGATATCAACGAACATCTCTTTGATGTCTACCGGTTTTTTTCTCGCCTCAGCAGATAAAATGTGCGGAGGCTTAGATCCGATAACCCCTGTGACCTCTCCCTTTTTCGTCACGATGGTGACACGCTGAGCCAGCATGACTTGAGACCACCAGCCGCCGACAGTTTGAAAACGGATAAAGCCTTTATCGGTGATTTGTGTCACCATAAAACCGACTTCATCCAAATGCCCGGCAATCATAATTTTCGGACCGTTTTCCGCGCCTGTTTTTTTCGCAATTAAACTGCCAAGCCGGTCAGTTGTCACTTCATCAGCAAATGGTTCTATGTATGATTTCATCACTTGCCTTACTTCTCTTTCATTTCCCGGAATACCTTTTGCATCAGTTAATTCCTTCAGCATGGTTAATGTTTCATCCAATTTAGCCATGATTCCAAAAACCTCCCTCATATGTCCTGCATTATTATTATACAAAACCTGACGGTAACCATACGACTATTTCACTTAAAAAGCGGGTATATCTTTTTTAACAAACTTCTTTTAGAAAAAGTGAAACCTTTTTCTATGCACTTCGTATTACATCAGATCATCACAATGAGGGAGGTGCCTTCACACAATGTTTATCATGGTTCTCCGGATACTATTGCTTGCTTTATTTGCTTACTGTATTTATGCCTTGGTCAAATATGTCGCCAATCCAAAGAGAAGACTGAAGCTGGCCCAATCAAAAGAACTTTTTTATATTATCGATGAACAGAACAATACCCGAAAGAACTTTCAATTGACGTATAAAGGCGTGCTTTTTGAAGGAGAAAAGCATATTCCTTCCAAGGATCATCCGCTGTTCATCCACACCATCTTCGTATGGACAGAGTCTCCTGAAAAGCTGAAAAACTTCTCTGCAAAAGATTTTGAGAACATTGAAGAAAAAGTACTGGAACGATATCCGGATTGCAAAATTGACTGGGATCAGCCCATAAAACTTGCAAAAAAAGCAGAAGAGCGCTAAACGCTTTTCTGCTTTTTTATAAATCAAACGGACTGTAATAAATACCGATCAACACCGCTTCAATTACCAAAAGAAACGGCACACCGTATTGAAATGATGTGTGCTTCGTTTTATGTCTGAAGGTCTGCATGCCGAACCAGACACCAAGCGCTCCAAACACAATGGCAATCAGCCACAGCCGATCTTCAGAAATTCTCCATTTGTGGTGCTGCGCTCTTCGTTTATCTGCGCCCATCACCCAAAAACCGCACAGATTGATCAGAACTAGATATACAGCAATCATCATGTTCCCTCATCCTTTATATAAAAAAGCCGCTCTTAGAGAGCGGCTCTATATCATTATTTGTTTAATTGAGCTTTAGCAGCATCAGCAAGCTGATTGAATGCAGTAAGATCGTTTACAGCAAGATCAGCAAGCATTTTACGGTTTACTTCGATACCAGAAAGCTTAAGACCGTGCATTAAACGGCTGTAAGAAAGACCGTTCATGCGAGCAGCTGCGTTGATACGAGTGATCCAAAGCTTACGGAAATCACGTTTTTTCTGACGACGGTCACGGAAAGCATAGTTTCCAGATTTCATGACCTGCTGGTTAGCTACTTTGTATAATGTATGTTTTGAACCGAAATAACCTTTTGCTAATTTAAGAACCTTTTTACGACGCTTACGTGTAACAGTTCCGCCTTTTACTCTTGGCATTAAATTTCCCTCCTAATTGTTCCTTGTCCGATTACTTGATGTTAGCAAGCATTTGTTTGATACGTTTGAAGTCTCCTGCGCTTACAACAGCACTCTTGCGAAGCTTACGCTTTTGCTTTTGAGATTTGTTGGCGAATAAGTGACTTGTGTATGCATGAGAACGTTTTAACTTCCCAGAACCTGTCTTTTTAAAACGTTTAGCAGATCCGCGGTGAGTTTTCATTTTTGGCATGGGATTTCCTCCTTATTGCTTTTCGTTTTTCGGCGCGAGCATGAGGAACATGCTGCGGCCGTCCATTTTTGGTTTTGTTTCGACTGTCGCAACCTCAGCACATGCTTCAGAAAAACGGTCTAGTACACGTTGGCCGATTTCTTTATGAGTAATTGCGCGTCCTTTAAAGCGGATAGAAGCTTTCACTTTATCGCCTTTTTCAAGGAATTTAATCGCATTGCGCAACTTCGTGTTAAAGTCGTGCTCATCGATTGTCGGACTTAATCTAACTTCTTTTAAGTTAATGATTTTTTGATTTTTGCGTGCTTCTTTGTCCTTTTTCTGCTGCTCGAATCTGAACTTTCCGTAGTCCATGATGCGGCAGACAGGCGGTTTTGCATTTGCTGCAACTAACACAAGGTCAAGATTTGCGCGGCCGGCTATTTCAAGTGCTTCCTGACGGGACTTGATTCCAAGCTGGTCGCCATTTTGTCCGATTAAGCGGACCTCACGTGCACGGATACCCTCATTAACCAATTGATCTTTGCTAATAATGAGCCACCTCCATAGTTTCTTCGAATTGATTCACACTCTTTTGACTGCATTCTGCAGGCAAACAAAAAGTGCGGGCATTATAAAACACCCACACTACGAACATCTGTATCAATAAAAATGTACGGTCAACCTGCCAACTACATGAATGTGTCAATCAGGTGAGAAGCGGGTGCTTCTGCTTGTGATTTATATTCAATTCAATAACTATTCTACACAATGCCGGATGTTTAGTCAAGGATGACTTACCCGGAACAACTTTCTCATTGTAACACGGGTTATTTATGAGTGCAAGAGAGAAAAAGAAAATCTTTTATTCTTATCCAGCATGCATGTGTTCTGAACCCTCCAGACAATCATGAAGGATTTTGTTAAACAGCATTGGCTGAGCCATACGAAGATCCAATATACTCCCCCCATCCTTCTCCTTATTGCACAGTTTATCAAAAACCACATATAGGAAAAAATGCTAAACAAAGTGAACCTCATACTAAAAAAGCCGATATAAGAACCAGAAGGGAGTCCGACACATGAACAAACCGATTCAGCTTACTCTATTTTTGACATTGATAGTAACCGGCTGCTCCAATAGCAACAGCATATCTTCAGAGCCAAAAGAAGAGACTGTTATCACAGCCGCAGCGTTTCATGAAAACAAGCTGGAGAAAGAGCTGAAAAACCTAAAACCCGTTTCATTGAAAATGGTGAATCCACTTGCAACTGAATTAGGAAAGCTGAAGGCGAAGCAAGAAGCCGAGAAACAAAGACAAATCACTGCAGCGAAAAAACGAGAAAAAGAGCAGCGAGCGAAACGAAAAAAACAACAGGAGGAAGAAGCGGAAAGGCAACGATTGGCACAGGCAGCAGCAGAAAGACAAGCTGAGCTTGAAAGGCAGCGTCAGGCAGCAATCCAAAAACAGCAGGAAGCAAATGCCGAAAAAGAACGGCAAGCGCAGGAACAGCGTCAGCAGAATGAGGCATCCTCATCTAACAGTCAAAATGCGCCATCTTCCCCGAGCCAGACAGATGATGCCATTCAACAGCCGGCTTCTGAGCTCCCTGATGACGACGGCTATGGTTATGAAGAACGAAAAAAGTGGCATGACGATCAAGTGGAATGGGGCATTAAACAAGGATATATCGATCCGGAAGACGCACCATAAAATAGAAAAAGCCAAGGCTGTCAGCCTTGGCTTAACCTCCAATCAGCTGTATAAACACAGGAATGACCAGAACCGTTACGACCCCGACAACGACAACAGCAATACTTGCCATCGCGGCTTCGACTTCACCCATCTCGATCCCGACGGCTACACCGAGTGCGTGTCCGGACGTTCCGAGAGCCAACCCTTTTGAAATGGGATTCTTCACTTTAAATACCTTTAAAAACAAAGCGCCGAGCGCATACACAATGACGGCGTTAAAGATGACCGCAAAAGCTGTGATATCGCTGATGCCGCCAATATCTTTTGATAAAGGAAGCGCAATCGCCGTTGTTGCCGCCTGCGGAAGCATACTTTTCATAACAGCCTCATCAAGGTGAATCCCTTTTGCAAGCAAATAGACAATCGTGACAGAGCAGATAGAGCCTGCGATAATGGAGGACATAATTTGCCACCAGTATTTTTTCAGTTTATCTCTTTGTTTGTACAATGGAATGGCAAAGGCAATCGTCGCAGGTTCCAGGAAAAACTTAATGATTTCTCCCCCGTTATTATAGTCAGCGTAAGAGAAACCGCCGATTTTCAAGAATGCAATTCCAAGCACCATCGCAACAAACAATGGAGTGAAAAGGAAGAACCCTTTTGTTTTTTTAAATAAAAAGGTGCCGATGCCGAAAGCGGCCAGTGATACGACAATTCCGAAATAAGGACTCATTGTGCTTTCCATTTCATGAACCTCCTGTTTCTTTTAATGATGAACAAGTTCGTTTTTCTTCTGCGGCGGCTGCACTGTTTTTGCTTTTATGTCATCGGCAGTCTTGCGTTTTCCGCTCAATGTAAGAATAAGCTGAGAAAACAATCCTGTTGCCCCCAATAAAATAATCGTTGCGAGAAGAATGACAAGGACGATTTGCAGGCCGTATTGCTGCATCACACCAAGAGAATTCATAACAGATATACCTGATGGAACAAATAAAAATCCGATCAATGAGGTTAAAGACGTTCCGAGCGTTTCTACTTGTTCCAGTTTAATCACTTTCAAGCATAATAGGAGAAATAATAAGACCAATCCTACAACTGACGCCGGTATAGGAATTGGGACAAAAGCGGCAATCATATTGGAAACCATCATAATGACGGCAAAAATAAATGCTTGTGTTAAAAATCCGTACACTTTTTTAGCACTCATTTTCTTCACCTCTTTCTCTTTTGTACCCTCATTATAAATAAGTATTTCTCTCTATTAAGCGCTTACATGATAACTTGCCGAATATTTAAGGTGAGTTGCAGCATAAAAAGGATGAAATACAAAAAGCCGCCCCGTCAAATATGGAGCAGCTTTTTTAATTCCTTGGCATATGTCCGGCTGACCGGTATTTTCGATCCGTCTTTCATGATCAGGTTATAGGTGGAATTAAACCAAGGCTGGATCTCTTTGATGTACTCAGTATTAACGACAAAGCTTCGATGGACGCGGAGAAAATCAGGTTCCGGAAGCTTTTTTTCAATGACAACGAGCGTATCATTGACTGAATAAGAAGCATCAAAGGTTTTTACATTGACATGGCCATCTTCGGTTCCCGCAAAGATTATATCCTTCGTATCCACAATCACAATCGATTCACCGACAGATAAGGCTAATTTATGCTGGCTGGCATGGCCGGTCTGTTCTGGTTCAGCAATCTCCCGCTTTACCTTTTTATACTTTTTCATTGTTTGCCGAACCCTTTCTTCATCGAAAGGTTTGGTTAAGTAATCGAGAGCGTCCACTTCAAAAGCTTTAAGTGCATACTGGTCATAGGCCGTCGCGAACACAACCGCCGGAGGATGCTTCATATTCTTCAATCGTTTTGCGATATCAAAGCCATTCTCACCGGATAAATCAACGTCTAAAAACAGCAAATCAGGCTTTTGATCCATCATTTGGTCAAATGCTGATTCAATATTTTCTGCTTCATTGATTTCTAATTCCTCATTTGTCCTTTTGAGTAAATAGGCCAGTTCATCTCTTGCCAGAATCTCATCATCAACTATTAACACCCTGAGCATGTTCTTCTCCCTCTTTCATTTGTTGCATAGGCACTTGAAAGGAAACCTCTGTCCCTTTATGTACCTCACTCTTGATATGTAATGCAGCCTGCTGGCCGAATAAACCAATCAGCCGCTGATTCAGATTATAAAGCGCAGTCCCTGTTCCTTCCTTAGAAGGCAGCGGTTTATTCCCAAGTTCCGGCAAGACGTCCGGCGGAATTCCACGACCATTATCCGTGACCTTCATATAGACGGATGACTCATCAGATAAGACACAAACCGTTACCTTGCACATGTCTTGTTTTTTGGGAAACGCATGCCGCAATGCGTTTTCAACAAGCACCTGTAAGACAAACGGAGGAATCTCAATTGGCTCCAGTCTGCTGTCAATATCAAGCTCAATCTCATATTTCCCGGGAAAACGCGCCTGTTCTAATGACAGATAGGCTTGAAGATGATTCAGCTCCTTTGAAAGCGGGATCAGCAGCTGTCTTGCTCCTTGGAGATTAGAACGAAAGTACACACTAAGCTGCAGCAAAAGCTTACGGGTTTTTTCAACATCTGTCCGGCATAAAGCAGAAATCGTATTGATGGCATTAAATAAAAAATGGGGGTTAACCTGTGCTTGAAGCGCTTTGATTTCCGCATCCTTCAGAAGCTTGCTTTGCAGCTCAGCCTCACCGAGCTCAAGCTGTGTCGAAAACAGCATGGCAAGCCCCTCGGCAAGCTCCTCCTCTACCTGACTGAGACCGGCCGGGCTTTTAAAATACATTTTTAATGTTCCGATTGTGTTCCCGTTTGATGTCAAAGGCAGTACAATCGCCGCGTGCAAAGGGCATTCCGGATGGGTGCATTCAATCTCTTCCTGTGAAGTAGCCTTCATGATGCGCCCTGTTTTAATTACCTTTTTAGACAGACCTGTGATCAAGCTTTTAGATGGGATATGATGGTCCATTCCCGCTCCGACATGCGCAAGTATTTTCTCATTATCCGTCAGAGATACCGCATCTGTTCCAGTCATCTTATGAATGATGGACGCTACACTTTTACAAGAGCTTTCATTTAACCCTTGACGGAAAAAAGGAAGCGTCTGATCGGCAATGGTCAGCACCCTGTGCGTTTCAAGCGCTCTTGCCTGTTCTTCCTTGCGAATAATGGCTTGAATAATCGACAGGAAAATAAAGCTGCCTGTTCCGTTAATGAGGATCATCGGGATCCCGATCATGCTGACAAGCTCCCAAGCGTCAGTGAACGGCTTTGCCATCAGCAAAATAATGACCATTTGCAAGGACTCCATACCGATTCCGACGAGAGCTGCGATACGCGGTGTCGGCATTCGGTAGCGCTTCGTAAAATACCGGCCGATCCATCCCGCTAGAATCCCGGCTAAAACAGACGAGACCGCACAGCTTAAAGCCGTGCTGCCGCCGAGCGAAAACCGATGAAGGCCTGCTAATAAACCGATTCCCGCTCCAACAAACGGCCCGCCCAAAAGCCCTCCTATTTCAACGCCTAAAATACGGGTATTCGCAATAGAGCCAGACGGATCTATTGTAAACACCCAATCATTGTTCACAATCATATGTTTTTGAATTTCGATGCCGGTGTAATTGCTGATGATGCTGAAAAGAGAAAAAATAGAAATCAGTGCAGCCTTTCCTTTGTAGCCCTCCGGATTTTGAAGAGCCTGTCTGAAAAGTTTAGTGTGAGCCAGAATAAATCCCAATATAACAATAATTCCTACCCTTTCCAGCATCATAATCATTAATTGAATCATTTATGTCACCTGTTCTTTCCCATTTCATTTTATCATTTTTCGGCAAATCGTTTCATGGCTGACTGTTTTTTTAAAATCGTCTGAAAACATATTTCACAAGGCTTTTATCTATTGTAGAATAAACATGAGCATTTTGGCAGAAAGAATTGAATCTGAAGCAGAGGAGAAGATCATGAAAGCCGTATTTTTTGATTTAGATGATACACTACTTTGGGATGAGAAAAGCGTCAGAACAACATTTGCAGAAACATGTTTACAGGCCGAGAAAAAATATGGTCTTGACCCGCAGGAATTTGAAGAAGCTGTTCGGGAAGCGGCGAGAGAATTGTACATGTCTTACGAGACATATCCTTATACGGTGATGATCGGCATTAACCCATTTGAAGGGCTCTGGTCGAATTTCTCTGAGCCGATCAGTGAAGGGTTTCAGAAGCTGAATAAGATAGTGCCGGAGTACAGACGAAACGCATGGACAAACGGCCTGAAAGCGCTGGGTGTCGACGATCCGGCATATGGTGAATATTTGGGAGAGTTTTTTGCAGCGGAGCGCCGAAAACGCCCGTTTGTATACGATGAAACATTCGATGTGCTTGATCAATTAAAAGGAAAATATGAGTTGCTGCTTTTGACTAACGGCGATCCGAGTCTGCAAAAAGAGAAGCTCGCCGGCGTGCCTGACCTCGCCCCTTATTTCAATGAAATTGTCATCTCAGGCGCTTTTGGCAAAGGGAAACCCGACGCTTCTATTTTCGAGCATTGCCTTCAGCTGATGAATATCCAAAAGGAGGATGCCGTCATGGTCGGCGATAACCTGAATACAGATATTTTAGGCGCTTCCAGAGCCGGTATCAAAACCGTATGGATCAATCGGACGGATAAGAAAAATGAAACAGAAGTGACGCCTGATTACATCATCAGCAGCCTTCATGATTTGTTTCCTATTTTAGAACATAAATAAAAAAGCATGATCTCTTTCATGAGATCATGCTTTTTTTATTATTTCTTCGCTTCAGCTACAGCCTTTTTCACAAAATCATCAAGTGAAATGGTTTCAGACTTCTGCTCTCCGTATTTACGGACGTTTACCGCTCCGTTTTCTGCTTCTTGGTCACCGACCACAAGCATATACGGTATTTTTTGCATTTGCGCTTCGCGGATTTTGTAGCCGATTTTTTCATCACGGCTGTCGACTTCTACACGCAAGCCTTCACGCTGCAGGCGCTCTTGTACTTGCTTCGCATAATCCAAATGCACAGCCGGAGAAACCGGGATGACCTGGAACTGAACCGGCGCAAGCCATGTTGGAAGTGCGCCTTTATGCTCTTCGATAAGGAATGCAACAAAGCGTTCCATTGTTGATACCACACCTCTGTGAATAACAACCGGTCGATGCTGCTTGCCGTCTTCTCCGATATATGTCAGATCGAAGCGTTCAGGCAGCAAGAAGTCCAACTGAACAGTAGACAATGTTTCTTCCTTGCCGATCGCTGTTTTCACCTGAACATCAAGTTTAGGGCCGTAGAATGCAGCTTCGCCTTCTGCTTCGTAATAGTCATGGCCAATTTCGTCCATTGCCGCTTTCAGCATAGATTGCGCTTTGTTCCACATTTCATCGTCATCAAAATATTTCTCTGTGTCTTCCGGATCACGATAAGACAGACGGAAAGTGTAATCGTGCAAGCCGAAATCTTCATATACGTCCTGAATCAAACGAACAGTTCGGATAAACTCATCCTTAATCTGATCCGGACGGACAAAGATGTGAGCATCATTCAGTGTCATGCCGCGCACCCGCTGAAGACCTGACAGCGCACCTGACATTTCGTAGCGGTGCATTGTGCCAAGTTCAGCGATACGAATCGGAAGCTCACGGTAGCTGTGAATATCGTTTTTATAAATCATCATATGGTGCGGGCAGTTCATCGGACGGAGCACAAGTGTTTCATTGTCCATTTCCATCGGAGGGAACATGCCTTCTTGATAATGATCCCAGTGTCCTGATGTTTCATACAGCTCTTTGCTTCCAAGCACTGGGGTATAAACGTGTTCATAGCCGAGGCTGATTTCTTTATCGACAATATAGCGCTCGATCGTGCGGCGGATTGTCGCGCCTTTTGGCAGCCAAAGCGGCAGACCTTGTCCGACTTTTTGAGAATTCGCAAACAGCTTTAATTCTTTGCCAAGCTTTCTGTGGTCTCGCTCTTTTGCTTCTTCAAGCATGCGAAGATGCTCGTCAAGATCAGCTTTTTTGAAGAAAGCTGTTCCGTATACACGCTGAAGCATTTGATTATTGCTGTCACCGCGCCAATATGCACCTGCAAGGCTTAACAGCTTAAATTCTTTGATTTTTCCTGTTGACGGAACGTGTACGCCGCGGCACAGGTCAAAGAATTCGCCCTGCTCATAAATCGATACGGTTTCTCCCTCAGGAATCGCATCCAGCAGTTCAAGCTTCAGATCATCGCCGATTTCCGCAAAGCGGGCTTTCGCTTCTTCACGGCTGACTTCTTTTCGAACGATCGGAAGGTTCGCATTGACGATTTTTTTCATTTCTTTCTCGATTTTCGGCAGATCCTCCGGTGTAATCGCTTCTTCCATTTCTACATCATAGTAAAAACCGTTTTCGATAACAGGACCCACACCGAATTTCACATCTTTGTAAATGCGTTTAATCGCTTGCGCCAGTAAGTGAGCCGTACTGTGGCGCATAATCTCAAGACCCTCTTCTGATCCTTCAGTAATGATTTCCACAGTGCCGTCTTCGTTGATCGGCGTTTTCAAATCGATTTCTTTTCCGTTCAGTTTTCCGGCTAATGATTTCTTTTTTAATCCCGGACTGATGGATGCCGCGATATCTTCTGTTGTTGTTCCTTTCGCAAACTCCTTGACTGCTCCATCAGGAAATGTGATTTTTACCATATCTGACATCTTTGTCACTCCTTTTTTTGCATATAAAAACCCCGCCCCCTATGAAAGGGACGAGGTTGAATAAACGGAATCGTGGTTCCACCCTTTTTTCCGCAAGCCCATACACCGGCATTTGCGGCTCTAAACTCTGTAACGGGAGTTCCCGTCAGCCATTACTGTCCCTGCTAAAGGTGTTCACAGCTGAGGTTCAAAGGCGGTAAAGCGAATGGTCCTTAGCTGGGAAGCTTGCAGCCGTGACTTCCCTCTCTTCAAGCCGGTATCATTCCTTCATGTCCTTATCAGTACGTGTGTCAATCTTAATCTCCTATGTATTATAAATTGTTCGTTCTAAAAAATCAACACGATTGTATTTCCTTTTTTTAAGCGGCAGCCTTATGTTTACAGGCTGCCGGCACTTATCCCTCCGAGTGCTTGACCGGTGTTTCAGCGTTTGAAAACGCCTGAAGCGGAAGCATTTGCACACGTTCTTGAAATACGTTTTGAATCGTCCTTACCATCATATGCTCAGGCTGGTCTGTATAGAGAACCACCTCATCAGGTGCGATGGAGATCAGCGGCGCAAGCAAATGGGAGTCAATGTACATGGGGTGATCCCGGACAAATCGCCTGTCTATGTATTTCATTTTTTCCCGTTCCGGCACATAGCGCATCTCCCACAGTGTAAACGAACCGTCATGGACAATGTGCACCTTTTTGATTCGCGGAGGCTTAGCCATTACGTAGTCTCTGAGTGTCTGAATAAAGTTTTGGTACTCCTGCTCCATCTTATATTCGTCTATTGCCGCTTCCACAGTTTCTCTAAGCTGTTCGTAGTACTTTCCGAGGCGAAAGATTTGAAAGGAACGAATTGAAAATACTTCGTCCTCTAAACAAATCGTTCGGAGCTCATCTAAAATATACTGCTTGCGCGGCGGCTTCATCGGTTCAAACGGAAGAACATCAGCTTCCCCCTCTATAATACTGTGTGCGAGCTGAAGGATTTGCTGCTGCTCATCCTGGTCCGTGAAACAATACGTCTCTTCAATCAAAGACAGCATATGCTCGTCTTCTTTGCATTCTAAAAAAAACTTGACCAGAATCGGCTCCATAAAACGCTGAATAGAGAAAGCCGGCTCAGCTTTTTCAATCTCGATTTTTCGTATACTTTCACGGACAATGATGTTTTCCCGATCGTCCGAATGCTGAATGAGATGTAAAAAAGCGGCTGTATCATGGTCATCTTCAAAGATTATTTCAAGCATGTTTGTCCCCCCTTACGGCATCTGTTACAAGTATATGGGGGATGTTTTTAAAATAGACGTAAAGGTCACAGGCAAATCTTAATTTGATTCTTGAAACAAGTTTTGCATTTTCTTTCTGAAGATAAGTGGCAGCGCCATAAAAATGATATAAAATCCGAGGACGAGAAAGAAGGCGGGCAAATTGCCCGTGAAAAAGCTTGCTCCCAGCACGTTCAGCGCAACGGTCCCAGGGATGATTCCCGCAGCCGTCGCCGCAAAATAGGGCAGCGCCTTGACATTAGAAAGCCCTGCCGCATAGCTGACGAAGTCAAAATTAATCGGAAGGATCCGCAGAAGAAAGATATAGAAAAAACCGTTTTCCTCCATCTGTTTCTGGATGTTTTCCAGCCTTTCATGATGGCTGTTCGTTTTTGCCGCAAACAGACTGGCTGCAAAAAATGAGACAGCCGAAGCGCACATCGACCCGAATAGTGTGTAAAGCGTGCCGAGAATCGGGCCAAAGGCGAGACCGCCCGCAATAGAAATAACTGATACCGGAAATAATACAAGCGGCCTGACGATCGATATCCCGATAAAGATAAGCGGTGCAAAGATGCCAAACGATAAAACCCATATTCGGATTTCCTTCGGAGATAGATTTAAATACCTTTTATTGGCCCAAAAAATCAAGCCTGCTCCCGCAAGCACTGCCAGCCATTTAACAGCCGTTTTAAGTTTCATACCCTCTCAGTTCCTTCCCCTTTGAACCGCAGCGGTTATTAATGGCGGCGGTTTTCTCCGTCAAGACGGATCGGAGCAGCCAGATATAAAATCCGCTCCATTAATCTAGCCGCTTTTACTTCTTCCTTTTCTCCCCTTTGCGAATACGTAAAATGATGTTTCAGCTCATCAGGCGAGAAATTAGAAGAGAAGAAAGTCGGCAGTTGCTGAGACATTCTGTGCTGAAGCACTGTCCCGATGACTTCATCCCTGACCCAGCTCGTCATCGATTCCGCTCCGATGTCGTCGAGCATCAGTACAGGCGTTGTTTTTACCATGTTCAGCTTATCTTCCAATGAATGATCTTGAAGCGAGTTTTTCAGCTCTCTGACAAATTCGGGCACATAGACGATCATGGAGGAATACTCTTTTTCCGCCAGCTCATTGGCAATAGCGGCGAGCATAAAGGTTTTTCCTACGCCAAACTTGCCGTACAAATACAATCCTTTCCCTTTTCCCGTCTCATTATAGCTTTTCAGAAAATCCGTGACATGCTGGAACATTGCAAGCCTGCTCGGGTCATTAATATCGACCTGCTGGAACGTCGCTCCGAGAAGATCCTGCTGAATATACATGCTTTTCATGAGAGACTTCTGTTTTTTCTGCTGATCGAGCTTTCGTTTGACTGGACATTCGTAATACTCGATATCAATAGAGCGGCCGGTCATCACAAGCTTCGGATGGTAGCCCTCCAACAGATTATTGCTGTTTTCGTCTTCTGAACAATAAGAGCAGTGCTTGCTCTGTCCAATATATTCATAAAGCTTATTTAAGCTTCTTTCAATCATTTTTTGATCGATGACGTCTTCATTTTCCTTCAAAAATGCCTGAACGTCTTGATCCTTCATCACTTTTTCCTTCATTTGTTCAAGACGCTTTTGGAAATCCGGTCTGCCGGTTACGCCCTGCAGGGAACGGCTGATTGGTTCCATGTATTACTTCACCCCGCATCTCTGCTCTTAATAGGCAGAGTATTTTTTCAGTTTTTTCATTTCTTCCATCATCTTTTTCTTCTGTTTTTCCAAGTCCTGTTCATGTAGCATCTGCTGTCCGGTTTCAGAATCGGACGCCGATTTCTTTTCTTTCATCCAGTCAGGAAGTTTTTCTTCGCGAATCACTTTTTGATTTCGTTTAGAAGCTTGGCTCGTTTTACCTTCAGCCCATTCAAGATACTGGCGGTTTTCTTCTATGGCAAGCTTCATCGCTTCTCTGACCGTTTTGACTTTTTTGCGCGCCCAATGGGAGGCAATTTTTTGTATATAGTTTTTCGACAGCTTCATGTCGGTTTTCAGCATGACATAATAAATTAACACATTTGTGACGCCTGGTTCCAGCTTCTGTTCAAACATAATCTCTTCTATAATTTTCAAATCTGCTTTTGACGGTTCGGTTCCGTCCGCGATATCCTGAAGAAGCTTTTTCGGTGAGATGACCTCGAGCAATGCGATCAGCTCACTATCCAGCGAATCCTCTTCTGCCGGTTTTGCGCCTTCACGCAGATGTACCGGCTGTGTTTTCTCCACTAAGTCCGGCAGCTGTCCGTTCCTCTCGATTTGGTACCAGTCGCTTGCCGCTTTTCTTAAAGCTTCGGTGGTAATCACTTCATGCTCATCGATCGCGCTCATGACGACGTTTTGCATCTGCAAAGGATCAATGCCGTACAAATAAGAAAGCTTTTTAATCGTTTCCCGCACCTGCTGTGTCATTGCTTTTCTCGGAATCATCGTCTCCGAAAGCCCCGCTAAAAACAAATCAAAATCGAACACATCCTCTGTAACGGTATAGGACGGAGCCTGTCCGACAGTTGTATACTCTCTTCCCGTCGCCAGTCTCACCGTTTCCTCCATGTCGGATGTAAGCTTCCATTCACTCGGCTGCAGCGATTCAAACGCATGGTTAAACGGCCTTGTAATTTCTTTGGCATCTTCTGAAATCGCCGGATGCGTAAAAAATTGTTTTAACTGCTGATATTTTGTTTTTCCGACTCTGTTATATAAAAAAACGTTCAGCATGCCGTCTTCGAAAAATTCATTCGGCCGCAGCGGCGGCAGCAGTTCATATATAAAGAGGCGCTCCTGCCGCTCGGATTCTTTCATATATACTTTCAGCAATCCGATGCCCTCGAGCTTTCCCTGTTCCTGATGGATCGTTTTCAAATTGGACTGAGTCATTCCCATCAGCTGTCTATGTGTGGATTCTCCGCCCCACAGTCGGTTTTGTTCAAGTTCTCCCCACAATGTCATATAAAGAGAGAATGCAACAGGGCCGATTAAGGGCTGGTACAGTTGTGTAATAATTTGTCTGTCAATATCCTGCAGCATTGATTTGCTTTTCACCACATAAGGGTCTACAGGCAGTACATCTTTCCAATAGTCAGCCATACATTCTCAAACCTTCCGATTATGTTTCTACCCTCATTTTACACCGTTTCGAATATCTATCAAATGCCAATTTTGCACATGAGAAAAGAGCTAGAAGAATCCTTTTAGCTCTTTAACGCTCTTTCTTTATTAAATCTTTTAATTCATCGATAAAGACATTAATATCTTTAAACTGCCGATAGACGGACGCGAACCGCACGTATGCGACTTCATCAACCTTAGCCAGGCGGTCCATGACCATCTCTCCGACGAACTCGCTTTTCACTTCGGAACAGCCTTGGTTGCGCAGTTCTTTTTCAATGTCAAAACACATATCTTCCAGCGTCTTGAGTGAAACAGGCCTTTTTTCACATGCTTTAATAAGGCCCCGCAGCATTTTTTCCCTGCTGAATTCCTCTCGCACGCCTTCTTTTTTCACAACGATAAGCGGGGTTTCCTCCACTTTCTCAAAGGTAGTAAAGCGGTAATGGCAGGCTTCGCATTCACGTCTTCTGCGAATGGATTTTCCGTCATCCACAGGCCGTGAATCGAGGACTCGTGTTCCGTTATGCTGGCATGAAGGACATTTCAATAAAATCAGCTCCCAACTATTTCGTTCCCTGCAATGTATATTCGGCAGCCTCCGGCTATAAAAAGTGATGTGACAGGCATCTGTCGGGAGAGCCGTTGTTTAGGCTGTATCTAACAGCATCAGGCGGTTTATGACATATCTCTTTCTTATTTTACAAAAAAAACGAAAAAAGAAAAAGCTGGCCGCCCCTGTTTGTTCATAAAAATAAAAGGAGCATAAGCTAAAAAGCGCGTAACGGCTTTCTAGCTCCAGCTCCCTTTGTGTTCGTGTTTACTTTATAGTACTTTCGCTTGCGCCTGTTTAATCTGCACAGGCCCCATTCCTCTTGGTATTTCAATGTTTTCTCTTGTATCAGCATGTAATGCCTCTGCAATGTAGTCAGCAGCGACATTAGGATCTAAGTCTCCACAAGTATAAACATCAATGCTTGCATATCCGTGCTCAGGAAAACTGTGAATCGTTAAATGTGATTCAGAAATGATAACGACTCCGCTTACGCCTTGCGGTGCAAATTTGTGAAATGCAACCTCGCGCACCTCAGCTCCTGATTTTAAAGCAGCATTTACAAACGTTTTTTCAATAAAATCCATGTCATTCAGCTTATCAAAATCGCATCCCCATAGCTCGGAGATAACGTGACGCCCCATTGTTTCCATAGTCATGGACCCCCCTTAACAAGAATTAAAAAGTGAAGTTCCAACAACTGGGTCGGCTATTTACCACGGGGGAAAGTTAGTCCGGAGAGGTCCTAACCCTTTAAGTAATCCCGAAACAGTCTCAAGCAAGAAGTTCACGAAAAATAGTATACTGTGTTTAAGTCTAATTTGCAAGAAGCGTTTTTTCAGAAATTTGCTGTTAAGGGTTTTTTCTTAAATTGTGTCCATGACCTTATTCTATACAACAGATGGATGTTTCATTCGTGCCGCCACATGGCGGATGAGATCAACTACTCTGCATGAGTAGCCCCATTCATTGTCATACCATGCGAGAACCTTTACTTTCCTGTCTTCCATCACCATTGTCGTAAGCCCGTCAATAACCGCCGAATGCGGATTCGTATTATAATCTGTCGACACGAGCGGTTCATCCGAATAATCAAGCACTCCGTACATTGACGTTTTGGCAGCCTGCCTGAATGCTTCGTTTACCTTTTCTGCCGTTACATCCGTTTTCAAGTCGACAACAAGATCAACTAATGAGACGTTCGGAACAGGCACACGCAAAGCGAGACCGTGAAGCTTTCCTTTCAGGTGAGGCAGCACAAGCGAAAGTGCCTTTGCCGCGCCTGTTGTCGTCGGTATGATGGATTCACCGCATGCCCGGGCGCGGCGCAAATCTTTGTGCGGATTATCAATATTTTTTTGATCGTTCGTATAAGCGTGTACTGTCGTCATTAGACCGCTCTCAATGCCAAATTCATCATCAAGCACTTTCACAACCGGTGCAAGGCAATTTGTCGTGCATGACGCGTTTGAAATAATCACGTGGCGTTCAGCATCAAATTGATCTTCATTAACACCCATCACAATGGTAACGTCTTCATTTTTCCCCGGAGCGGTCAGAATGACTTTTTTCGCGCCCGCGTCAATATGTCCCATCGCTTTTTCTTTTGAATTAAACTTCCCTGTTGCTTCAACGACAATGTCAATATCATATTCCCGCCAAGGCAGCTGTTTCGGATCACGGCTGTTTAACAAGAGTACTTTTTTTCCATTCACAATCAGACTGTCTTCTCCAGCCTCAACTTCTTTTTCGTACCGTCCGTGATTTGTGTCATACTTTATTAAATGAGCCAGCGTTTCAGCCGAATAGCTGGCGTTAATAGCCACTACTTGAATTTGATCGTCTAACATTGCTTTTCTAAAGACCATTCTTCCGATTCTTCCAAACCCGTTTATCGCTACTTTTACCTTCATGTTGGTCACCCCTCATCAATTATGTCACTCTAATTTGTTGTCATCTAAAATTAGTATAACACATTAAAAAGAATTCGCCAGTACATATTGATAAAAATCAACGATTATAACGCTAATTTATGATGTATCGTGCGTTTTCTTGCACAAAATATGAGGATGAAGAATAAAAAAAGCAGCCAGCGCTGCGCACTGCCTGCTTTATTTTCTTATGATTCCTGTTTCAATTTATCATTGAGCACACTTTCTTCTAATACCGAGAAAGTATCGCCGTATATCTTGTTTATATGGTTCGCTCCCCAAGCACAGAGCATATCTAATATGCCTTCTAAGCTGCGGCCGTATTCGCTCAGTTCGTATTCCACTTTAGGAGGAACCTGATTGTACACGATCCGGTTAATGACACCGTCTGCTTCCAGCTCACGCAGCTGCTGGGTCAGCATTTTTTGAGTAATATTCGGCATTAACCGTTTTAACTCACTTGTTCGTTTTTTTCCGTGCGTCAGGTGGCATAAAATCACGCATTTCCATTTCCCGCCGATTACTTCAAGAGTCGCTTCAACTGAAATGTTATATTTTTTCCTCTCCATGCGGTTCACTCTCCTTACAGGCACCAAAAAGTGACTATAGCACTTAAAAGTACGTACTTTTCTTTTTTGATGATATCTTTCATACTCACATTTGCCGGCTGATTTGAATCTGCTCTTTATATTTATATAGCTTGCTCGGCAGAATTTCAATCATACAACACATAACAGCAAAGGAGGAACATGAATGACTTCAGCCAATAAAAGCAGCATTCCTGCACTTCTGGCTCTCGCCATTAGTGCATTCGCGATAGGGACAACCGAATTTATCAGCATCGGCCTTTTGCCGTTAATTTCTGACGATTTACACATTCCTGTAACAACAGCAGGATTGACCGTCTCCCTATACGCACTTGGCGTTACGTTCGGCGCGCCTATTTTAACTTCATTGACCTCAAGCATGTCACGAAAGACGCTATTGCTTTGGATCATGATCATATTTATCGCCGGAAATACGATGGCCGCGTCAGCCTCCAGCATCGGAGTTCTATTAGCAGCACGTGTGATATCCGCTTTTTCACACGGTGTGTTTATGTCGATCGGCTCGACAATCGCAGCCGATCTTGTCCCTGAAAATAAAAGGGCGAGTGCGATTTCCATTATGTTTACAGGACTTACCGTCGCAACCGTTACCGGCGTTCCTTTCGGCACGTTTATCGGCCAGCAGCTCGGCTGGCGGTTCGCCTTTATGGTTATTATTGCCGTCGGCATTATCGCTGTCATTGCAAATGGCATTCTTGTCCCTTCCAATTTACGAAAAGGGACGAAAACAACGATGCGGGATCAATTCAAGCTTGTGACAAATGGCCGTTTACTGCTTTTATTTGTCATAACAGCATTAGGATACGGAGGGACATTTGTTGTGTTCACTTATCTGTCTCCCCTGCTTCAGGAAGTGACAGGCTTTAAGGCCGGCACGGTAGCCATTATCCTGCTCGTATACGGAGTTGCCATTGCCATCGGCAATATGATTGGCGGAAAGCTGTCCAATCGAAATCCGATCGGCGCGCTGTTTTATATGTTTATCATTCAGGCGCTCGTCCTGTTTACGTTAACATTTACGGCTCCTTATAAAATTGCTGGCCTCATTACGATTCTCTTTATGGGCTTATTGGCCTTTATGAATGTGCCCGGCCTGCAAGTATATGTCGTCATGCTGGCTGAACGTTTTGTACCGAGCGCAGTAGACGTAGCATCCGCGATTAATATTGCAGCATTTAACGCAGGAATTGCCCTAGGATCATTTTTGGGAGGCGTAATTACTGATTCCATCGGACTGATTCATACCGCATGGATTGGAGCTTTAATGGTAGCAGGAGCCGTTATCATAACAGGCTGGAGCCGCCTTCTGGAAAAACAGGATCGGCAGGCAGCCTAACATTTCAATAAGGAGGAAACAAACATGACAACACATTTACAAGCAACAGCAACACTTCATAACGGGGTGAAAATGCCGTGGTTCGGCCTCGGTGTATTCCAAGTGGAAGAAGGGTCAGAACTCGTCAATGCCGTGAAAACCGCCATTGTTCACGGTTACCGCAGTATTGATACTGCCGCTATCTATGGAAATGAAGCGGGAGTCGGGGAAGGTCTCCGTCAAGGAATTGAAGCAGCCGGCATCACCAGAGAGGATTTATTTGTCACATCAAAAGTGTGGAATGCAGATTTAGGGTATGAGGAAACATTGGCTGCATTTGAAACAAGCCTGTCAAAACTCGGGTTGGACTATTTAGATCTATACCTCATTCACTGGCCTGTTGAAGGCAAATACAAAGAAGCTTGGAGAGCGCTTGAAACCTTGTATAAAGAAGGCCGTGTCAAAGCGATCGGTGTGAGCAATTTCCAAATCCATCACCTGGAGGATCTGCTGAAGGATGCTGAAATGAAGCCTATGATCAACCAAGTGGAATTCCACCCGCGTCTCACACAAAAAGAGCTGATGGCTTATTGCAAAAAGCAAGGCATACAAATGGAAGCATGGTCACCTTTAATGCAGGGGCAATTGCTTGATCATCCCGAACTGACAGACATCGCGCAAGCTTATAACAAATCCGTCGCGCAAATCATTTTACGCTGGGATTTACAGCACGGCATCATCACCATTCCTAAATCAACAAAGGAACATCGAATTAAAGCGAACGCGAACATATTTGATTTTGAATTATCACAGGAAGACATGAACCGAATTGATGCGTTGAATGAAAATCTGCGCGTCGGTCCTGATCCGGACAATTTCGATTTTTAATCACAAAAACACCGTTCATCAATGAACGGTGTTTTGTTATGCCCAGCAGCTGAGAATTTCCTCAAGCTGCTGTTTTGTCTCTTCGAGTGTGCCGCTGTTGTCTATTACGTTATCCGCTCTTGACACTTTTTCCTCTAATGGCATTTGGGAGCGGATCCGGCTAAGCGCTTCTTCTTCCGTCAATTGGTTGCGCTTGATCAGACGCTCAAGCTGAAGCTCTTTTGTCACACTGACCACAATAATTTTATCAACTAAAGACTCCAATTTGCTTTCGAACAATAGCGGGATATCTAATACCACAAATGTCTCCTGATTTGCGATGGACTCATCACGCCGCTTGAGCATTTCCTCTCTGACCGCAGGATGAACAATTGAATTCAAAGCAAGACGCTTCTGTTCATTTGTAAAGACCAGCGCTCCAAGCTTTCTTCTGTCTATATCACCATTTTCGAGCAGAATGTCTTCACCAAATTCGTCAATGATCTGCCGGTAGGCCGGCATCCCTTTTTCTACCGCTTGTTTTGCAATAATATCCGCATCTATGACAGTGATTCCTTTATCTATCAGCATATTGGCAACCGTACTTTTGCCGCTTGCTATTCCTCCCGTTAAACCAATGACTAAGGTCAAGAGATCCACTCCTTTTTACAATTTCCAGAGCCCGATCGTGATCAGCAAAAGCCCCGGCAAAAATGCCATTTTATCAATCCATCTCCATTTAGACAGAATATGTCCGGCATTAATGCCGACTGACACAAACAGCGAACTCATAATCGCGACGGTTATGCTCATCGCAATGGGAGAAAAACCGAGAATGGCCGCTCCCATTCCTGCTCCGAAGGCATCAATCGACAGGGCGAATCCCAATAACACCGCTTCAATTCCAGTAATCACACCAGATTTGTCGATATCCGCACTCATCGGTTTTCTCAAAATATGGATCACAATGCCCAATGACCGAACCTCTAAATTAAGCAGTGTTTTTTCATGCAATAGGTATTCTTTGTCTTTTGCCGGCCTGAAAAATTGGTATAAAACCCATACGCCGATTCCAACCAATATTAACCCGCCAAGCTTCTCAGTCACATATACGGGAAAAAACTTGGTGAGAAAGCTTCCGATCAGCATGGAAATAAACATAACAGTGCCGGAACAGAAGGCAATGACGATAATGGCCTTTAGCGGTATCTTCATTTTTCGCAATCCATACGTAAATCCGACTGAAAAACTGTCCAAGCTGACAGCTAACGCCAGCAGCAGTATAGAAACCATTTGCATATTCGTTTCTTCCTTTCTGTTGGTGCTCTTGTATCAGATGTTAAATGCCCGGAGATTCATCACAATCATGTATATGGAAAAGTGATAAATCCGTGTTTCCGAAAAACGGCACTTCCTCTATAACAGAGCTACTGATATATGCACCGACAGCTTGGACGATGAAGCATTATTCTATTTTTTCTGGCACTTGGCGCAAAAATGCGTGCCTCTGCCTCCGACGACAATTTTTGTAATCATTGTTCCGCAATTTTTGCAGGGCTCATCTTTTTTTCCGTACACAAAATGCTGCAGCTGAAACATTCCGATTTCTCCTTGGGAATTGATATACGACCGGACAGTGCTTCCGCCGGCATCAATCGCTTCCTGAAGGGTATTTTTAATTTCAGCATGAAGTTTTTTGATTTTTTGATCTGACAGCTGATTTGCTTTTGTCTCGGGATGAACGCCCGCTCTGAACAGAGCCTCGTCCACATAAATGTTTCCGAGTCCGACGACCGTTTTCTGATCCAGAAGAGCAGTTTTGACAGCTCGGTTTGTTTTCTCCAGCCGCGCTTTCAAATACGCACTCGTAAATTCTTCTGCATCCGGTTCGGGTCCGAGCTGAGAAAGCGGCAGCTCCCCTGCTTCCTCTCCCGGTTTAAATAAATGCATGGTTCCGAATTTCCGAACATCCCTGTAACGCAGCTGGGTTCCGTCCGTCATCGTAAAAATGACATGCACGTGTTTATCGTCCGGCTCCTCCTCTTGGTGAAGGCCGTACTTTCCTTCCATACGAAGGTGGGAGACCATGACATAATGATCCAAGTTAAACAGTAAAAACTTTCCCCGTCTTCCGATGGACTGGATGGTTTCTCCCGCTAAGTTTCGCGCAAATTCCTCCGGTTCGGCAGGCCGTTTGATGATATTCGGCCATCTGATCTCTACCGATTTGATTGTTTTTCCTCTAACAAGCCCGGTCAGAGTGCGCCGGACGGTTTCAACCTCTGGTAATTCCGGCACATCCATCACTTCCTTTATCTCTGTTTATTTCGCATCGTACCAGGATGGGCCTGAAGCAAAGTCCACCTTTAACGGCACATCTAATGCAAGCGCATGCTCCATCACTTCTGGAACAAGCTTTTCAAGTATTTCAATTTCTTCCTTCGGCGCTTCAAAAATCAGTTCATCGTGCACTTGAAGCAGCAACCTTGTCTTCAGCTGCTTTTCTTTCAGCTTGGCTGCCATATCAATCATGGCTTTTTTAATAATATCCGCGGCACTTCCTTGAATTGGTGTATTCATTGCCGTCCGCTCCGCAAAGCTGCGGATATTAAAGTTTCGGCTCGTCAGTTCAGGGATATAGCGGCGGCGATGCAGCAGCGTGGTTACGTAGCCTTTTTGCTTCGCGTCCTGCACCGAGTCCTCCATATACGCTTTGACACCCTTGAAGCTTTCCAAATATCGGTCGATGAATGCCCCGGCTTCTTTCCTCGTAATGCCGAGATTCTGTGAAAGCCCGTAATCACTGATGCCGTATACGATCCCGAAGTTGACCGCTTTCGCCTGGCGTCTCATCGCCGATGTCACTTCATCCTCAGCGACATGGAACACATCCATTGCTGTTTTTGTGTGAATATCCATATCGTTTGTAAAGGCTTCGATCAAATTTTCATCCTTTGAAATGTGGGCAAGCACCCGCAGCTCGATTTGCGAGTAATCAGCCGCAAAAATGAGCCAGTCTTTTTCAGACGGAACAAAGGCCTGGCGGATCTTGCGCCCTTCCTCAAGCCTGATCGGTATGTTTTGCAGGTTTGGATCAGTCGAGCTGAGGCGCCCTGTTTGCGTTAAGGCTTGGTTAAAGCGTGTATGCACCTTGTGTGTATCTTTTTTTGTCACCTTTAAAAGCCCTTCGATGTATGTCGATTGCAGCTTGCCTATTTGTCTGTACTGTAAAATATAGTCGACAATATCATGTTTGTCAGCCAGCTTTTCAAGCACATCAGCAGATGTTGAATAGCCTGTTTTCGTTTTCTTCACAACTGGCAGGCCGATCTTTTCAAACAATATGACACCGAGCTGTTTAGGAGAATTGATATTAAACGGTTCGCCCGCAATCTCATGAATTTTTTCTTCATATTCCTTCAGCTTGGCGCTCAGTTCTTCTCCCATTCGTTTTAAGCGGTCAACATCAACCTTAACGCCTGTTGATTCCATTTCTCCGAGAATAAGCGCCAGCGGCATTTCTAGCTCCTCAAACAGCTCAAGCTGATCGTTGTTCTCCAGCTCCTGAACGAGCTTTTTCCGGAGGCTTTGAATGGCTAAAGCCTTTCTGACGAGATGCTCAGACAGTTCGCCTTCTGCCGGCACGGCGCGTTTTGCTCCCTTGCCGTAAACTGATTCATCACTTGAAACGATATGCAAGCCGTAATCCTTAGCCACACTGGCAACGTCGTCATACGAATTGCCCGGATTAATGATATAAGCGGCAAGAACCGTATCAAACTCCGCACCTTTCAGCTCAATGCCCTGCCAGCGCAAAGCCACGACAGCCCGCTTGCTGTCAAAGACCCATTTTTTCTGATCGTCATTTTCCACCCATTCTTTAAACACATCAGACTCGACAGCAACGTCTTTTGGAATAAAGTAGGCTCCCGTTTCGTTCACTATCGAAAATCCGAGAATTGGCACTTCATGATAATTATCGCCAATCTGTTCAACGACAAATGAAGATGGAGAAACCAATATATCGCTAGTCACGTCGGTGACTGTTTTAACATCAATTTCTTCTAGGGACTGATCCTGCTCCGCCTCTACACCGTCTTCCCCGAGCCGTTCAAGAAGCGTATTGAACCCAAGGTCCTTAAAGATGGCAATGACCTGTTCACGATTAAAGCCTTGATATTCCAGGCCGGAAACGGATACCTCAATCGGCGCATCGGTCATAATCGTCGCCAATTCCTTGCTCATCAAGGCCTGATCCTTAAATTCTTCAAGCTTTCCCTTGAGTTTTTTTCCGCTTACCTCATCAATTGATTCGAGCAGCTTTTCAACAGAATGGAATTGCTTTAACAGCTTAATCGCGGTTTTCTCCCCGACACCCGGCACACCCGGGATGTTGTCAGAGGAATCCCCCATTAAACCCTTCATATCAATAATTTGGTCAGGCGTGAGTCCGTATTTCTCCTGGACGTGCTCTGGTGTGTAAAACTCAACATCGGTAATTCCTTTTCTCGTAATGGCAACCGTCGTCTGATCTGTTGCCAGCTGTGTTAAATCCTTATCTCCCGAGAAAACCTTTACCTCAAAGCCTTCCTTTTCAGCCGATTTCGCGAGTGTGCCGATAATGTCGTCAGCTTCGTATTGTTCCAGTTCGTAGCGGCTGATTTGATAGGCATCAAGCAGCTCGCGGATAAACGGCATTTGTTCTGAAAGCTCAGGCGGGGTTTTCTGTCTTCCGCCTTTATACTCTTTAAATGTGCCGTGGCGAAACGTCGTTTTCCCGGCATCAAACGCAACCAGCATATGCGTCGGCTTTTCATCCTCAAGCATTTTCATCAAAATCATCGCAAAACCGTAAACTGCATTTGTATGAATTCCTTTATCATTGCTTAACAGCGGCAATGCGAAAAACGCCCGGTAAGCCAGACTGTTTCCGTCTACAAGCACTAATTTTTTTCGTTCCGTCATTCAATATCCTCCTAAGAAGCAACAGCTCCTGCTTCCATTCATCTCATAATAATAGTCTATAGCTTCTCTTATTTTAACAAAGTTCAATTTGAAAGGAAAATACGCGAACCGATGAGAACACACAAAAAAGGACGGGAACACAAAAAGGTTCCCGCCGTCAAAATTGGCTCCTTGGATGAAGGGGTTCTACTACATCCTACCAGCATAGGTTTAACAGTGCATGAAGATATTGTTAAAGCTTTGTAAACATTAGACAGGCTTTTCAGCAGCCCGCTTCAGCGTCACAGTGAACACAGTACCGCGGCCCGGCTCGCTAGTCACATCGATTTTCCCTTCATGAGCCTCTATTAAATGCTTTACAATCGCAAGACCGAGACCGGTCCCTCCTGAGTTTCTGCTTCTGTCTTTATCAACGCGGTAAAACCGTTCAAAGATGCGGGGGATTTCTTCTTTCTGGATGCCGATCCCGGTATCGGAAACTTCAATCTGAATCTCTGTTTCACCCGGCTTGACATTGATAGCTACCGATCCCTTCTCCGGTGTATAGGTTAATGCATTGTTTACGAGATTCAAAAACACCTGTTTTAGCCGGTACGGGTCGCCCGCTACATAGAGAGGGTCTTTCGGAACGTTCAGCTGTAAAGAGATACCTTTCTCCGTCGCTTTATGCTTAAGCAGCGTCTCAATATCAGCCAGCATTTTCGCTGCATCGAACGTTTCGATGCTGAGCGTAAAGTTTTGCTGCTCAATCTTAGAAAGATCTAGCAAATCCTGCACCAATGATTGAAGCCTTTTGCTTTCCTTTAAAATAATCGAGAGAAATTCTGAAAGCGCCTCTTTATCCTCCATCGCCCCGTCTAATAGCGTTTCCGTAAACCCTTTGATCGATGTAATCGGTGTTTTCAGCTCATGAGAAACGTTGGCCACAAAATCTTTTCTCATCTGCTCTAATTTTTTCGTTTCCGTCATGTCATGAAAAACGAGCACGATCCCTTTCCATTCATCATCCGGCCCCATAATAGGAACGCCGTCCACTTCAAAATATCGCCTTTCAATTTTGATCGGAAGTCTTAATAGCTTGCATTTCTTCGTCTCAGTCATAAAAATGTCTTCGACAAGCTGGATCACTTCTTCATGTTCAAATGCATCATGATAAAGACGGCGCAGCATCTGATTCGGATTGACATGAAACTGCTTCGCGTAAGACCTGTTGACGAGATTGATAAAACCTCTTCCATCAATCATAATCAGCCCGGAGCCGATGTTTTCAATCACAGTCAGCAGACGGTCGCGCTGCATTTCCTGCGTCCTCGTCATTTCCATCAGATCAACGGCAAGGCTGTTCATGGCACGGCCAAGCTTGTCAGAACGCCTGATATAACCGCCGTATGTACGGGTATCGTAATTCCCCTTGGACAGCTCTGTTGCCATGTTTGTGGCTGCTTCAATAGATCTTTTGTAGCGAGAGGTCATATTAGAATAAAAGAAAACAATAATAATAAAAGCGGTACAAAGACTGGCTGTCAGCATGCCCCACATCTCGCCATTCAGACCTGAGCTTTCTTCACGGGAAGTAAGCAGCACATACCCCGTTTTTTCGCCTTTGCTCCTAAGCGAAAGCCCATAATAAAGCATATTCTCCTCTTTCGCGAGAACTCCCTCATGACCGGAGACAAGCGCCTGCACCTGCGAAGAATCCGCCGCGCTGCCGTCAGACCCGTACAGCACCTTTCCTTCTGTATCGATAACGGAGGCTTCTACATCAAGCGCACTGCCTGCATCTTTAATGACTTTCTCATTTGCCTGGTCATTCAGATTGCCGGCATCAAGCAGCGAAGCCATGCATTTGGCTTCCTTTTCAATGTGTTCCTCCGATTTTTTTTGATCAGAAGATTCAAAGAGCTGCTGTAAAAACAGCCCGAGTACACTAAACACCACAATCATACAGACAACGAGCACAGAAAAAAGGCGCACACGATATTTAATCATTCATTTTTGGCTCCTCCAATTTATACCCCAATCCCCTAATGGTTTTAATATAGATCGGTTTTTTTGTATTCGTTTCAATTTTGTCTCGAAGATGGCTGATATGCACATCAACAATTCTTGTATCTCCAGCAAAATCGTAATTCCAGACAGCGCTCAAAAGCAGATCTCTCGTCAGCACTCTGCCTTTATGTCTGCCTAAATACAAAAGCAGCTCAAATTCTTTCGGTGTCAGCTCAAGCTGATTTTCTTTAAAATAAGCTTCATAGTGATCGGGCAGGATCTTCAAATCGCCGATAACAATCTGCCCTTCGGTTTCCTCGTTTTTCATGTCATTAGAGGGTGCAGCCATTTCAGAACGCCTTAAAATAGCTTTTACTCTTGCATTGACTTCTCGAGGGCTGAAAGGCTTGGTCATATAATCATCAGCACCAAGCTCAAGCCCTAATACTTTGTCAAATTCTTCATCCTTCGCTGTCAGCATTAAAATAGGAAACATGAGTTTTTGCTGTCTCAGCTGCTTGCATACTTCAATTCCATCCAGCTTTGGAAGCATCACATCTAGCACAATCAAATCAGGATTTTCTGTTTCCGCCCTTTTGAGTGCTTCTTCTCCATCCGAAGCAGTAATAACCTCATAGCCTGATCGCTCCAAATTGTACTGCAAAAGTGTAACGATAGATTCTTCATCATCCACAACTAAAATTTTCTTGTTCATGCTGTGCCTCCAGTATCTTAATTCCCCGACATCCTATTTCTCTATTTTATGTCATCTTACCATGTTTCATGATTTTATTTTATCGAAAGCCGGACATTCCGACAATTCGCCTTTTACATCATTTTAAAAGAAAAATACAAGAGGCAGCTGAGGAATATAAGGAAGCGCTTTCATTTCTTAATAAAAAGAGAAAGGCTTCGATTAAACCAGCCTTTCTCTTTTTATTTTAGGATAATACTTTCATCACATTTTTGACAGATTCAACTGATTTATTCAGCTGTTCTTTTTCGTACTCTGTCAATTCAAGCTCAATGATTTGTTCAAGTCCGTTTCCGCCGACAATTGTCGGAACACCAAGGTAAATGCCTTCATAGCCGTATTCCCCTTCAAGATAAGCAATTGTCGGAAGGACGCGGCGCTGATCTTTTAAGATCGCTTCGATCATTTCTGTCAGAGAAGCCGCAGGCGCATAATACGCGCTTCCGTTTCCTAAAAGATTCACGATCTCGCCGCCGCCTTTTCTTGTGCGCTCCACAATGGCGTCAATCCGGTCTTTTGGAATGAGGGTTTCAAGCGGGATACCGCCAGCATAAGAATAACGTACAAGCGGCACCATATCGTCACCGTGTCCGCCGAGAACAAAACCAGTCACATCTTTCACTGACAAGTTTAATTCCTCAGCCACAAACGTTCTGAATCTTGCCGTATCAAGCACACCAGATTGGCCGATCACGCGCTCTTTCGGGAAGCCAGACTCTTTATATACTGCGTATGTCATTGCATCAACAGGGTTTGTCAAAACCACAATGATAGAGTCAGGAGAATATTTCACGATTTCTCGTGTTACGCTTCTCATAATTTTTTCGTTTGTAGAGACTAAATCATCCCTGCTCATACCAGGTTTTCTTGCGATACCGGCTGTAATGACAACAATGTCAGAACCCGCGGTATCCTCATAATTAGATGTACCCGTAATTTTCGCGTCAAAGCCTTGAACCGGGCTGGCTTCCAGCATATCAAGGGCTTTTCCTTTCGTCGGGTTCTCCAATTGCGGGATATCAACGAGAACAACGTCCGCCAGCTCTTTTTGAGCGGTTAAGAAAGCTGTTGTCGCTCCGGTAAAACCTGCTCCGATAACAGAAACTTTTTTACGAGTATTTCCCATGTCTCTCTTCTCCTTTATGGCTAATTTTAGGCTTTTTCCTAGCTTAGTCCATGTTTTTAATTAATTCTTCTCCGAACTCTGAACATTTAACTTCAGTCGCGCCGTCCATTAATCTGGCAAAATCGTAAGTTACGACTTTAGAAGCGATTGTTTTTTCCATAGATGTAATGATTAAATCAGCCGCTTCATTCCATCCTAAATGCTCAAGAAGCAGCACACCTGAAAGAATAACTGAAGATGGGTTTACTTTATCAAGTCCGGCGTATTTAGGAGCCGTTCCATGTGTCGCCTCGAAAATCGCATGTCCTGTTTCGTAGTTGATGTTCGCACCAGGAGCAATACCGATTCCGCCTACTTGCGCCGCAAGAGCGTCAGAAATATAGTCTCCGTTAAGGTTCATTGTTGCAACAACATCAAATTCGCTTGGACGTGTCAGAATCTGCTGAAGGAAAATATCAGCAATGCTGTCTTTGATAATGATTTTGCCTGCTGCTTCTGCTTCGCTTTGCGCTTTATTAGCGGCGTCTTTTCCGTCTTTTTCAGCAATGCGGTCATATTCAGCCCATGTGAAGACTTTTTCGCCGTATTCTCTCTCTGCAAGCTCATAGCCCCAGTTTTTGAAGGCGCCTTCCGTGAACTTCATGATGTTTCCTTTGTGTACAAGCGTTACAGACTTGCGGCCGTGCTCAATCGCATAATCAATTGCCGCTCTGACCAGACGGCTTGTTCCTTCTTCAGAAACAGGCTTAATACCGATACCTGACGTTTCAGGGAAACGAATTTTGTTGACATTCAATTCATTTTGCAGGAAACTGATGAGCTTTTGCACTTCTTCAGAGCCTTTTGCGTACTCGATGCCTGCGTAAATATCTTCTGTATTTTCACGGAAGATGACCATATCAGTATCTTCAGGGCGTTTTACCGGGGACGGGACTCCAGTAAAATATCTTACAGGTCTCAGGCAAACGAATAGGTCAAGCTCTTGTCTTAGCGCTACGTTCAATGAACGGATACCGCCGCCGACAGGTGTCGTTAACGGGCCTTTAATCGCGATGAAATATTCGCGGATGACATCTAATGTTTCAGCAGGAAGCCACTCACCTGTTTTATTATAAGCCTTTTCTCCGGCATAAACTTCTTTCCACGTGATTTTCTTTTCACCTTTATATGCTTTTTCTACTGCGGCTTCCAAAACTTTTGAAGCCGCATTCCAAATATCAGGACCGGTTCCGTCTCCTTCAATAAACGGGATAATCGGGTTGTTTGGTACGTTTAATACTCCATTAGAGACTGTAATTTTTTCACCTTGTGCCACAATAAAAACCTCCCAGTATGTAATTCATATTTAGAAAACATTTTATTTTTCTTATATAGAAAACAAAATGATTTTTCTTAACATTCTAAAGTGTAAACTATCTTTGATGTTCTGAACAAGAGGCTAACTTCATTACCATAAGCCAGCCTCCCATGGTTCTTTAGGCTCTTTCTTCAATCGGAACAAAAGTTTGTTTGTCAGGGCCTGTGTAATCTGCACGCGGGCGGATCAGGCGGTTATTGTCATACTGCTCAAGGATATGAGCGAGCCAGCCGGACATTCTGCTCACAGCAAAAATCGGTGTAAACAGGTCATGGTCAATTCCGAGGCTGTGATAAACAGAAGCGGAATAAAAATCAACGTTAGGCGGAAGCTTTTTTTCTGATGTCACGATTTCTTCGATGCGAATCGACATGTCATACCATTTGCTTTCGCCAGTCAGGTTGGTCAGGCGTTTACTCATTTCTTTTAAATGTTTGGCGCGTGGATCGCCATGCTTATAAACGCGATGGCCGAAGCCCATTATTTTTTCTTTCTTTTCCATCTTGGCGCGAACGAAAGGCTCGACATTCTCCACTTCGCCAATTTCTGTCAGCATTTTCATGACGCCTTCGTTAGCTCCGCCGTGAAGCGGGCCCTTCAGTGCGCCGATTGCGGCAGTAATGCCTGAATAGATATCAGAAAGTGTTGCGACGCAGACCCTTGCTGTGAACGTTGACGCGTTCAGCTCGTGATCGGCATGTAAAATCAGCGCTTTGTTGAAAGCTTCAACCTCAATTGGCGAAGGCTCTTCACCGTTTAATGTGTAGAGAAAATTCTCGGCAATGCCGTAGTCTTCTCTTGGTTCAACAGGCTCAAGACCTTTGCGGATTCTGGAAAACGCTGCAACCAGACCAGGCACCTTTGCCTGAAGGCGGATCGCCTTTCTGTAGTTGGCTTCCGGGTTCATGGTATCAGCCTCGCTGTCAAGCAGGCCTAGTAAAGAAATCGCTGTCCGAAGAGCAGCCATGGGATGAACATTTTCGAGGGAATAAGATTTGAAGTGCTCAATAATTTCTTGCGGAACGGCAGCTTCTTTTGCTAACTGCTGTTTTAACTCATCAAGCTCTTTTTTGTTTGGCAGCCTTAAGTGCCAAAGTAAGTAAATGATTTCTTCAAAACTCGCATTCTCTGTCAAATCATCGATATCATACCCCACATATGTAAGGGTATCATCAATAATCGAACTAACAGATGATGTTGTTGCTACAACCCCTTCAAGACCGCGTGTCGCTGTCATATATAACATCTCCTTTTCAATAAATTTCCCCTTTAAGAGTGTTGTAAAAACATGAGGCTAACTTAAAAAGCATGTTGTAAGTATTTCTCCCCCCAAAAGAAAATGCTTACATTTTACAGCCTGCTGGTGCTGAAACCCTTTGCTTATGAAAGAACATAACAAATTCTTATAAGCTTTTTTAAGTTTGTGCCTATTCCTATTATAAACAATAATCAGACATTTGTTAAATGTTTACCTATAATTTTTTTTTTCATTTTATGATTTTCCCGAAAAAACGCCTTTATTTGCGGGTTTTCGGCATGAAAAAAAGCGGCAGCAAGCCGCTTTTTTTCATGAAGTGAACAGTTTTACGAGCTGCATCGCAATATAAGCAATCCCCGCTCCGATCAGCGGACCCACTGCGACTCCGCCAAAAAGCGCGACTGCAAGTATGGTTCCGATAACAAGAGCAGTGGTGATGTGAGGGTCATTTTCCAGCAGGGTTAAGCCATTTTTGGCAATCAGCGCAACGGCAATTCCCGCCCCCAATGCAATCCATGCATAAGAAGAACGCATTGCCTCACCAAGCTGTTTAAATCCAATCTCTCCTGTGGCGATTGGTACAAGAACAGCTATTGTGATGACGGTCACGCCCCAGTTGATGCCTTTTGACTGGATAGTCGGAAAAAATTTTTGGTCAAGTCCCACGATTTTGATGATCAAAAGGACGGATACAGCAAAAAGCAGCGATTGATTTTTTGCGATAAGTGCAATAGCCAAGAGTAATATTAAAAATAAATTCGCTTGTGTAAACATGCGTCATCCCTCCTTTAAAATGAATGTATTCATATTCAGCCGGACCGTGAATAAACATAACAATAGGACATGCTGACGAGAGGAGGATCGTTTTTGTGAATCAATCCTATATTACTATTTTTTTCAGAACCCTCTTTGTCGTGTCGCTTACCGCAGGATCGGCAGCTGCTGTTTATTATTCATTTCCGTTAACATATCCGTTCCTCATTGCCCTTATTCTTTCAACAGCGATTCACCCTGTTGTAGACTACTTGGACAAGGTGACCGGATTCCCGCGAACTTTAAATGTCATCTGCGTGCTTGCCTTTTTTCTGCTGGCAGCGTTCGGTGTGCTGACCATTGTGGTAGCAGAAATTGTAACAGGAACTGCGTATCTTGCAAAAACCCTTCCGCCTCATATCAGCACGTTTATCTCTTATTGTGAAAAGCTGTTTACCACTCATATCCAGCCGCTCTATCACGAACTGACAGTTTTATTTCATGAATTGGAGACCAACCAGCAGGCTTCCATCGTCACGCACATTCAGGCACTTGGAGACTCCGCTGCCAAAAATGCTGGACTGCTGCTGTCTCACATTCTGGAAATGATTCCGAAATTTTTCGCGCTGCTTCCGAATACCGCGGCTGTTTTGATATTTTCACTTCTTGCTACATTTTTCATGACAAAGGATTGGCACAAACTGAAAGCGATGCTCGTATCAGTGCTGCCCGATCGAATAACAGAAAACGGAAAGGCGATCAGCAGTGAGTTAAAAAAAGCAATGACCGGTTTTATTAAAGCGCAGGCTGTTCTTGTACTCCTTACAATGATTATTGTATTCTTTGGTCTTTCTCTCTTAAAGGTTGAACATGCAGCAACGATTGCTTTTTTAATCGGACTAGTCGATCTTCTCCCGTATTTAGGAGCAGGATCCGTCTTCGTGCCGTGGATTTTGTATTTATCAATTACAGGCCAGCTTCCCCAAGCAATTGGAATTGGTGTTCTGTACCTTGTTGTACTTGTTCAGCGTCAGCTGACAGAGCCGAAAATATTAAGCAAATCAATCGGAATAGACCCGTTGGCAACACTCATTGCCCTCTTCGCCGGATTTAAATTGTTCGGATTTTTAGGATTGATTGCCGGTCCTGCTGTTCTCGTTGTCATACAGGCCTTTATTACAACAGGTGCCTTAAAAGAAATATGGTCCTACATCACGATCCAGCAAAAATAAAACAGCAGCCCATGATGCAGGCTGCCGTTTTTCATTTTATAATGATCCGCTTATTCTTCGACATGCCTCTCAGCCATTTGAACAGGATCGGCTTACACCAGCTGCGGGTGAACGGGATAAGCAGGCATGCGCCGGCCAGGTCTGATAAAAAGCCTGGAAGCATCAGCAAAAGGCCGCCAATAAAGATGCACAGGCCGTCAGCAATCGCTTCACCAGGCATCTTGCCATATTGAAGGTCACGCTGAACCTTGAAGTAAACTTCAGTTCCTTGTTTTTTGGCAGCTGCTGCCCCAATGATCCCGGTCAGAATCATCAAAAGGACCGTCGGAAGAATGCCGATCAGCTTGCCCGAAAATAGAAATATGCCGATTTCAATTGCCGGAAACACAATAAAAAGCAAAAATAAAAACCTCATCTCCAGCCCCCCACATGTGTAAAACGCCTTCGTTCAAAAATAGTGCCAAATAGAGAAAAAGGAAGGGAATACGCTCCCTTCCCTTTTCAGATGTGATTAAAGTACACTCGCATGGCCTTGATAGACTGCTCCTCTAGAAGCATCAACCGTAATATCCTGGCCATCTGTCAAAATCGATGTCGCATTTTCCAAACCAACAATAACCGGAATGCCGAGGCTTAATCCGACTACTGCAGCATGGCTTGTCAAGCCGCCCTCTTCTGTAATTAGAGCAGACGCTTTTTCAAGAGACGCGATCATGTCACGGTCAGTGCTAGTTGTAACCAAAACCGCGCCGTCAGTCATTTTTTGTTCGGCTTCTTTCGCGTTTTGCGCAATGACAACCGGACCGTAAGCTGATTTGCGTCCGATACCTTGGCCTTTAGCGATGATATTGCCGACAGTATGAACTTTCATCAAATTCGTTGTTCCTGACTCACCGACAGTGCCTGCTGTAATGACGATCAGATCACCATTTTTCACAATTCCGCTGTGTAATGATTTTTGCACAGCATCTTCCAGCATCTCATCAGTTGAGCTTGCATTTTGACCGCTTTCTGCGAAAACGCCGGATACAAGAGCGAGCTTTCTGGAAACAGACTCATTTACAGTCACAGCGACAATCGGTGCCTGCGGGCGGTATTTAGCAATCATACGCGCTGTATGGCCGCTTTCAGTCGGAGTCACAATCGCAGTAGCATTCAAGTTAATGGCTGTATGTGCAACAGATTGGCCAATTGCATCAGTAATCGTCATGCCTACTTGGTCTCTGCGTTTTGAAAGAATCTCTTTGTAATTCAGCGCCTCTTCAGAACGTGATGCGATATTGTGCATCGTTTGAACCGCTTCAACCGGATAGTTTCCGGCAGCTGTTTCACCAGAAAGCATGATTGCATCTGTGCCGTCGAAAATTGCGTTTGCGACGTCACTCGCTTCCGCACGAGTCGGACGCGGGTTGCGCTGCATGCTATCAAGCATTTGTGTGGCTGTAATAACCGGTTTGCCCAGTGCGTTGCATTTTTTGATCAGTTCTTTTTGCACGAGCGGCACTTCTTCAGCTGGAATCTCCACACCTAAGTCTCCGCGTGCAACCATTAAGCCGTCAGACACTTCGAGAATAGAATCGATGTTGTCTACGCCCTCTTGGTTTTCAATTTTAGGGATAATTTGAATTTCCTGAGCGTTATGCTCCTCAAGAAGTTCACGGATTTCAAGCACGTCAGTAGAACGGCGTACAAAAGACGCAGCGATGAAATCTACCCCTTGCTCAATACCGAAAACGATGTCTCTCGCGTCTTTCTCAGTAATACCAGGAAGATTGACGCTGACACCCGGTACGTTAACGCCTTTTTTGTTTTTCAGTGTTCCGTTGTTTAGTACTTTTGTTTTGATTTCGCGTTTAGCGGCATTCACTTCAAGTACCTCAAGACCGATAAGTCCGTCATCTAAAAGAATCGTTGAGCCTTTTTCAACGTCCTCTACTAAACCTTCATACGTCACTGAAATTTTATCAGTTGTTCCAATTACCTCGTCCATTGAAACGATAAGCTCTTTGCCTGTTTCAAGCTCAATAGCACCGTTTTCCATTGTATGTGTACGGATTTCAGGGCCTTTTGTATCAAGCAGGATTCCAACGTTTTTGCCGAGCTTTTTGCTCGCTTCGCGGATATTTTTAATACGTGCTCCGTGCTCCTCAAAATCTCCGTGAGAAAAATTCAAACGAGCCACATTCATTCCTGACTCCATTAATTTCGTAAGCATTTCAATACTTTCACTTGCCGGACCGATGGTACAAACAATTTTTGTTTTTCTCAATTCGTTCACTTCCTTCTAAAATCTTCAGCCTTCTGCTGCAGTCTTAAATAGACAGTTCTTTTGAAAGCTGATACATGTTTTGCTCAACTGTGTGTTTTTTATCCAGTATTTCTATAATATCATGGTCTACAAGCTTATTGTTTTGTATACCTACACAGCGTCCGCCTTTTCCTTCAAGCAGCAGTTCAACCGCATACGCGCCAAGTCGGCTTGCCAGAACACGGTCAGCAGCACTTGGAGAACCGCCGCGCTGGATATGGCCTAATACCGATACCCTAGTTTCAAGATTTGTTTCTTCTTCAATGCGTTTCCCGAATTCAACACCGCTGCCTACCCCTTCGGCAACGATAATAATACTGTGTTTCTTCCCGCGCTCATGACCGCGTTTTAGTCGGGCAATGATTTCGTGCATGTCGTAATCAGCCTCAGGAATCAAGATTGATTCCGCACCGCCTGCAAGTCCGGCCCATAATGCAATATCTCCGGCGTGGCGGCCCATTACTTCGATCACATATGTACGTTCATGAGAAGTCGCTGTATCGCGAATCTTATCAATTGCGTCAATTACTGTATTTAAAGCTGTGTCGAAACCGATTGTAAAATCAGTACCCGGAATGTCATTATCAATTGTACCCGGTACACCTACACATGGAAACCCGTGCTCCGTTAATTTTTTCGCACCCATGTATGAGCCGTCTCCGCCGATAACGACAAGCCCTTCGATACCAAGCTTCTTCAAGTTTTCTATCCCTTTTTCACGGCCTTCAACCGTTTTGAATTCAGGACATCTTGCTGTATAAAGCTTTGTTCCTCCGCGATGAATAATATCACCTACAGAACCGAGCTCTAGCTTTTCAATCTTTCCGTTGATCAATCCTGAGTATCCGTTATAAATGCCGTAAACTTCAACGTCATGATAAATCGCTTTTCTGACAACTGCGCGAACTGCTGCATTCATTCCCGGGGAATCCCCGCCGCTCGTTAATACCCCTATACGTTTCATTCTCCATTCACCTCAGCAAACATATATGATTAAAACATAACATGATCATTGCCCTAAAAACAATGAAAAGGGATCTCCATCCTCCCTATGAAACCTTACCTATTATACAATTAAATAAATTGTTTTTAAATAAAATTTAAGGAATGTCACAAAAAATAAACGTGAGCCAAAGGCTTCACGTTTATTTAGTTTACCCCGATATATTGATCTTCAATCGATACTTTCCCAATTGCTTTGTATTTTTCATAGCGCTGCTGAATTAATTCTTCTTCATTCAGCTTCAGCAAAGTCTTTAACGATTGTGTAAGGGTTTCATCCATGTAGCTTGCCTGCAGCTTAATATCGTGGTGCGCTCCGCCTTTTACTTCTTTTATCATATGATCTATAATTCCTAATTCCTTTAAGTCTGGCGCAGTGATTTTCATGGTTTCCGCTGCTTTTTTGGCAAGACTGGAGTCCTTCCATAAGAGTGCCGCAGCACCTTCAGGAGAAATAACAGAATAAGTAGAGTTTTCTAGCATATGCAAGTGGTTGCCCACACCTAAACCCAGAGCTCCGCCGCTTCCGCCTTCACCGATGACGATACAAATAACAGGCACTCTAAGGCCGGCCATTTCAAAGAGGTTTTTGGCAATTGCTTCGCTTTGTCCTCTTTCTTCAGCTGCTCGTCCAGGGTATGCCCCTTTCGTGTCAATAAAACAGATAATCGGTCTGTTAAATTTATCAGCCTGTTTCATCAGACGAAGTGCTTTACGATAGCCCTCAGGATGAGGCATTCCAAAGTTGCGGACAAGGTTTTCCTTCGTGTCTTTCCCGCGCTGATGACCGATAACTGTCACAGGCAGGCCGTGAAACTTGGCAATACCGCCGACAATGGCTTCATCGTCTCCGTACGCTCTGTCTCCGTGACATTCAAAAAAGTCTGTAAACAGGTATTGAATATAATCAAGTGTTGTCGGACGATCCGGCAGACGTGCGATTTGAACCCGGTCCCAAGGCTTCAGATTTTTATAAATATCATCCTGAAGCTTAGCTAGACGGTCTTCAAGCCGTTCGATTTCTGCACTCAGATCCATTTCTGAATCCTGGGTGAATTTCTTCAATTCGGCGATTTTGGTTTGCAATTCAATCACCGGTTTTTCAAATTCTAATCTTGCAGCCACTCAATGTCACCTCCTGTTTGATGCATATCCAGCAGATTTTCTAACGTTTTTTTCATGTCGTCGCGGTGAATAACCGCATCAAGCTGTCCATGTTTTAATAAGAATTCCGCTGTTTGGAAGTCCTCCGGCAGTTTTTCGCCTATTGTCTGTTCGATAATCCTTCTTCCGGCAAAACCGATCAGCGCGCCAGGCTCCGCGAAATTGTAATCGCCAAGAGAAGCAAAGCTTGCAGATACCCCACCGGTAGTCGGGTGCGTCATGACTGAGATAATGAGCCCCTGTTCCTCACTGAATAATTTTAAGGCAGAGCTTGTCTTTGCCATTTGCATAAGGCTTAATATGCCTTCCTGCATCCTTGCACCGCCGGAAGCAGTAAAAATAATAAACGGAACTTTATCGGCTTTTGCTTTTTCAATCGCAAGCGTGATTTTTTCGCCGACGACAGAGCCCATGCTGCCCATTCGGAATGTAGAATCCATTACCGCGACAACAGCAGGAAATCCCCCGATCGTGCCCTTGCCTGTCACAACAGCCTCGTTTAAGGATGTTTTCTCGCGATCCTTTTCAAGCTTTTCCAGATATCCCGGGAAACCGAGCGGGTTTTCCGATAACATCCCCTGATTGAATTCTTCAAAGGACTTTTCATCCATCAAGCTTTCGATACGCTGTTTTGCGTTCATCGGGAAATGATAATCGCAGTTCATGCATACCCGCATATTTTTATCCAACTCTTTAGTGAGCATGATTTTTTTACACTTAGGACATTTTGTCATAATGCCTTCCGGAACATCGTGCTTCGCTTGTTCTGACGGTACGGAAGCATACTTTTTCTTTTTAGTGAATATATCCTTTAACAAATGATTACCTCCCTTTTGTGAAGGGTTCTCTTCACCGCATGCCATCCAGACAGATAGACTTGCTAATAACTTTACCGAAACTATTGTACTTTTTTTGTCAAACGCTGTCATCCTCAATTCGACAACTTTCTATCCGCAGAGGTGTGCGAACAGCTCATGGTAAACCTAAGAAGTCGTTGAAACAGCAAGGTTGGTAACGTATTCATAATTCATGTTAAACTCGGCTGAAATTTTTTTAAGACCTAACCCCAAAAAAATTTCAGCCGCAAGTTTAACTTGAGAACAGCGCGCCGGTCTCCGCCAACGCGCTGCCATTTTTGGAATGAATTAAAATTATTCGCCAATAATCGTAAGTTTCCTGGTTTTTTCTGCAACTTCTTCAGGATCTACAGTAATTCTTGCCACTCCTGTTTCCATCGCCGCTTTTGCCACAGCCTTAGCCACAGCAGGCGCAACACGTTTATCAAACGGTGCAGGGATGACGTACTCAGGGCTAAGCTCATCTTCTGATACGAGTGAAGCAATGGCTTCAACCGCTGCAATCTTCATTTCTTCGTTAATATGAGTGGCGCGCACGTCAAGTGCTCCGCGGAAAATGCCCGGGAAGGCAAGCACATTGTTTACTTGGTTCGGGAAATCTGAACGGCCTGTTCCGATAACGCTCGCACCAGCTTCACGTGCATCTTCCGGCATAATTTCCGGATTCGGGTTTGCCATTGCGAAAATGATCGGATCTTTCGCCATGCTTTGTACCATTTCTTTTGTTAGCGCGCCTTCGACAGACACACCGATAAATACGTCAGCACCAGCGATCACATCTTCTAAAGAGCCGTCTTTACGGTCTTGGTTTGTGAATTTCGCCACTTCGTTTTTAACATCGTTCATACCGTTCGGACGCCCTTCATAAATGGCTCCTTTTGAATCGCACATCACGATGTCGCGCACGCCGAAATGGTAAAGAAGTTTGATGATTGCAATACCTGCAGCACCGGCTCCGTTAGCCACAACTTTAATGGAAGACATGGATTTTCCAGACAATTTCAGCGCGTTTACAAGGCCCGCTACTGTTACAATCGCTGTGCCGTGCTGATCATCATGGAAAACCGGGATGTTCGTTTCTTTTTTCAAACGCTCTTCAATGATAAAGCAGTTTGGCGCCGCAATATCTTCAAGGTTGACACCGCCAAATGTCGGTTCTAGCAATTTAACGGTTTCAACGATTTTATCAACATCATTTGTGCCCAAAGCAATTGGGAACGCGTCTACGCCGGCAAAGCTTTTGAAAAGAACGGCTTTACCTTCCATTACAGGGAGTGCGGCTTCAGGGCCGATATTTCCAAGGCCGAGCACAGCTGTACCGTCTGTCACAACTGCTACCATGTTCCCCTTCATTGTATAATCATATACTTTGTTAATGTCTTCATGAATATCCTTACATGGTTCTGCTACACCCGGGGAATAAGCAAGGCTTAAATCTTTCGCATTTTTAACCTCTACTTTAGATTTGGATTCGAGTTTTCCCTGGTTCACTTTATGCAGATGTAATGCTTCTTCTCTTAATGACATTCTCCTAAACACTCCTTAATGAAATTTTTTGATTCGTATGCTGCTGCATTGATTGCTGCATTCTGCGGAGTTGATCTATCAGAATATTTAAACAGAGTAACATAATTGCTCCAATTGTATAACAAAAAGAGAATGGTTACCACTGTTTTAAAACGACGTTTTTTTGCCCTAACAGCTCTTTTAAGCGGTATAATACCTGGTGATCCGCCTCGATATGGAACTCCTCAGGAAGCTTTATCGTCTGTTTTTGCCTTTCATAATAGAGATAAACGCCGGTTTCCCCCTTATGCTCCAGCAAAATGCGCTTTATCTTTGTCAGGATCTCCTGACTGTGCTGACTGCTTTCTATTTTAATATAAACCGATGGCGCTTTTTCAGCATTCATATTTTCCAGCAATTCCGCTCTGGACATAATAAACTGGGCTTTTTCCTGCCTGATTTCACATTTCCCTGCTGTGAACAATAGAGCGCCCTCTCTTAAAACGGGAGAAAGCTGTCTGAATTGTTCAGGGAACACAACGGCTTCCATCTCACCGGTCTCATCGCTTAACGTTAAAAACGCCATGTTTTGACCTGTTTTTGTCCGAATCGTTTTGATTTTCGTCAGCAGGACACCGAGTGAAACCTGCTTTTTAACAGTCTGCTGAGCCTGCTGAATGGATACCGCTCCGCGCGCTGTCAGCTGGTTTCGGAAGGCAGAGAGCGGATGATTTGAAAAATAAATACCGAGCGTTTCTTTTTCAAATGCAAGAATATCCACAAGCGGGAGCTCCTCGGTCTCCACATACTTCGGTTTAATGGAAAACGATTCATCTAAAAACAATCCCATTTGGTCATCGTCCGCGGCGAAAAGCTCGGCATGCTCTAACGCAACGTCAATCGATGCGAGCAGTGTGGCCCGGTTTTGAGCGAATTCATCCATTGCACCAGAAAATATGAGCGCTTCAAGCGTTTTGCGGTTTACGCTTTTTGACGGCACACGAAAGCAGAAGTCGAAAAGATCTTCGAATGGTTTCTCTTTTCTGGCTTTATATATATCTTTGACTGCTGAGACGCCTACACTTTTTATCGCACGGAGGCTGTACCTGACAGCTCCGCCTTCAACTGTAAACGGATAACTGCTTTTGTTCACTGACGGAGGAAGGATACGAATCCCGCTCCCCTTCGCTTCGTATAGATATTGAGCTATTTTATCCTCATTGCCAATGACGCTTGTAAGCAATCCGCACATAAAATATAAAGGATAATGAGCCTTCAAATAAGCAAGCTGGCAGCCGATCATGCTGTATGCCACCGCATGGCTTCTGTTGAAGCCATAGTTTGCGAATTTGACGATTAAATCGTAGACTTCATTTGCAGTGTCTACAGAATACTCCTTTTTTAAGCACCCTTCAACAAAATGGCTTCGCTCCCGGTCAAGAATGTCTTTCTTTTTTTTGCTGACTGCACGTCTGAGCAGGTCCGCCTCTCCTAAAGAAAATCCTGCCATACGTGACGCAATCACCATAATTTGCTCTTGATAAACGATGACGCCATACGTATCTTCCAATATCTCTCTTAAATCTTCGTGGGGATAATGGACCGGCACGCGGCCATGCTTACGGTCGATAAATAACGGAATGTTTTCCATCGGGCCGGGCCGGTACAGCGCGTTTACCGCGACAATATCTTCTAATCCTGAGGGCTTAAGCCTTTTCAGAACGCTTCTCATTCCTGAGGATTCAAGCTGAAAAATCCCTGTCGTATCCCCTTTTGACAGCAGAGAGAATGTTTTTTCGTCTTGATAAGAAATACTCGAAAGATCTATTTTCATATTTTTTTCTTTTTCAATCATTGAAGTGATGGACTCGATGAGTGTCAGGTTGCGCAAGCCTAAGAAATCCATTTTCAAAAGGCCCAGATCTTCGAGGTGATCCATCGCGTATTGCGTTAAATAGATCCCTTCATGTCCTTCCTGAAGCGGGACAACATCTGTTAACGGTTCCTCACTCAGGACAACGCCGGCCGCGTGGGTTGACGTATGCCTCGGAAGACCTTCTATTTTTCTGGCAATCGTAAAGACTTGCTGAAGCAAACTTGATTCACTGAGCCGCTTATTCAGCTCCGGTGATTGTTTTCTCGCATCATCCAAGGTCATGCCTGGCCTTGAAGGAATAAGCTTCGCAAGCTGATCCGCTTCCTTCGGACTTACACCGAATACCCTTCCGACGTCCCGAAGCGCTGCTTTTGCCGCCAGCGTCCCGAAGGTAATAATTTGGGCGACATGCATGGCGCCATATTTCTGCTGAACGTACTGAATGACCTCGTCCCTTCTCGTATCCGGAAAGTCGATATCAATATCCGGCATACTGATTCGCTCCGGGTTTAAAAACCTCTCAAATAACAGGTGATGCTTGATCGGGTCAACGTCCGTGATATAGAGAACATAAGCCACGAGCGATCCCGCCGCAGAACCCCTTCCCGGTCCTGTCACAATCCCGTTTTCGTGGGCGTGCTTCATAAAATCCCATACGATCAGAAAATAATCGCTGAACTTCATTCGCTTGATGACATCAAGCTCATATTGAAGTCGTCGAATATACCGTTCGTCAGGTGTATCAAAGCGGCTGCGGAGCCCTGCCATACAAACATCCGTCAAATAATCATCCGCGGATGTACCGTCTGGAGTCGGAAATGACGGCAGGCGGGTCTGTCCGAGGCTGACGTCAATCCGGCATTGTTCTGCAATCTCAACAGATGCTTGCAATGCCTCAGGATGCTCTTGATATAGAACACGCATTTCATCAATGGATTTCAAATCGAGATCCGGCATCTCTTCGTCTGATGCCTCAGTAAGCTTTTCACCTGACTTTATCGCTTTCAAACAGCGATAGGCAGCCTGATCTTCTTTCCTTATGTAATGAACATCGCCTGTCGCCGTGACCGGAATACCCGTTTCTTCAGACAGCCGGAGGATTTGCTCAGATAAGAATTTATTTTCTTTAAACGGCTGAAAGGATAAATAAAAAGCGCCTTTTCCGAATATAGACTGAAAATGAAGTGCTGCTTGAGCGGCTTGGTCAAACAGACCTCCTTCAAGCAGCATTTCAATATAGCCCTTCTCGCCAGGGGTAATTGCGATAATACCTTCGCGATAGCTGTTAAGCCATTTTGGCTTCAGGCCGTTTTTTGATTTCGATTGCAGGACGCTGCTGATCTTCAGCAGGTTTTGATAGCCTGTATTTGATTTTGCCAGCAGGACGAGCGGGTAGGCTTCGAGCTCGTCATCATCTGTGAAAACAGAAGCCGTCAAGCCGATAATCGGGTTAATCCCCCTCGCCTTGCATGCTTTATAAAATTGAATAGCTCCGTACATGACATGATCATCTGTCAGCGCCAAAGACCCATATCCGAGCCTGTCAGCTTCACTGACGAGCTCTTCCACAGCCGCGGCGCTGTTTAGCAGGCTGTACCCGCTATGCACTTGCAGGTGAACAAAAGACATGCTATCACCTCTTTCTCCATTACGATCCATTTCTTTCTTCATTATAAGTCGGGTTTTCAAAAGAAACAAATGTTCTTTTTCGAGTCCTCATCATACTTGTCCCGAAAGCTCAATATGATATAAAAGGTGAGGTGATTAAGATGGATCAGGAAGCTGGCTTTATGGTAAATTTTATCAACAGTTATTTTATCGCATTAGGGGTGCTGATCGGAGGCGCACTCATCGGAGGCCTTGGAGCATATTTGGCAGGCGAAGCCCCGCTTACGGTTATTTCAAAGCTTGCGAACAGATTAAAAATTTGGGCGCTGGTCGCCGCAATCGGTGGTACATTTGATGCGGTATACAGCTTTGAACGAGGTATTCTTGAAGGCAATACGAGAGATTTATTCAAGCAGATTCTTCTCATTATCTCGGCCATGGGCGGGGCGCAAAGCGGCTGGCTTATTATTTCATGGCTGACGCAGGAGCATATTTCTTCATGAGGGTGCCGCAGCATTACAAAAAACCGGGATGGCAGCGTTTTTTTGCTGGTATGATGTGCGGAGCCGTGATCAGCTGGTTTTTTTTCCTGTTTACATACGGAACATTCCAAGAGGAGCAGGTTTCCCTCATCGAAAAACAAAAAGAGCACGTCAAAGACTTGAACAACCAAATTTCCATCTATCAGGAAGACCTCCACAAACTAAATGAAGATAATAAAAGAAAACTGCTTATTCAAAGCGTCGATGTAAAATTATTAAATGGAGAAAAATACAAAATCTCGCAGCCGGATAAAACAAAATTCGAGGAGCATGTGAAGGATGATATTTCAGAGGTCATTACAAAGGATATAGAAAGCGTCTATAAAACGAAGGAGCTTTTAAAACGGACAATTGAAAATAAAGTCTATACGATCAATGAAAAAAAATATGAGGCAGCTGTCAAGGAATTAATTATTTACACAAGGCTTTCTGTAGAAATTGAAATATCATTCGCGACGTAAATATGGAATTTTCTTAAATTTTTCAAACTCCTGTCGCTTTTTCCCATTCTTTTTTATAAACTATAAATGAGGCTTAATAGCGAAAGGAGGAGGAAGGGAAATGGAGGTTTACAGTGACCGTCAATTAGCAAAAGATCAAGCAGCCCGACTCAGACAAGGTTTTTCTGCATATGCCGAAACAAACTCACTCGCTTCCCTCATCAAAAAAGAACTTCAATCTCATAATCTCCAAGTCTACGAGGACCTTACTGAGTTCGGCTGCTGGTTCATCCCCGTCACAGATGAACACTAAGAGAGAGGGTCTCCCCTCTACTTGTGTTCTTTACATAACGTCTCCAGATCAGCTAAAATCTGTTCCGCTTCATCCCAGCTGTAAATGGAGGCGCCTGAAGCCAGAGGATGCCCTCCGCCGTTATATTTCCGGGCGAGTCCGTTAATAACAGGCCCCTTTGAACGGAATCTGACTCTGATTTGATCGTCTTCTTCTATGAAAAACACCCATGCGCGAATGCCTGAGATATTTCCAAGCGTCCCGACAAGCTGCGACGCTTCAGAAGCTGTTGTGTTGAACATTTCCAGAGTGTCCTTTTTGATGAAAACAGAAGCAGCGCCATTTTCAGACAAAGACACATTTTGAAAGATATAGCCGTTAAGCTTCACCACATTCAGTTTTGTTTCATACAATTGATTAAACAGCTCTGAAGAAGAGAACGGATACTTAATAAGCTCGCCTGCATATTGTAATGTTTTTTCCGTTGTATTGGGAAATAAGAAGCGTCCGGTATCACTGACAATGCCGGCATAGATCAGCTTTGCGGCTTTTGTATTCAGCTTCCAGCCGTGCTCTTTTCCTTCTAAATACAGCTCGTAAATCATTTCACTTACTGAGCTTGCATTCGTATCGACCCACAGAAGATCGCCGTAAGGATCTTCGTTCGGATGGTGGTCGATTTTCATTAGTTTGGCGCCTGATAAATAACGCTGATCGTCGACTCTTTCCTGATTTGCCGTATCGCAGACGATCACAAGGGCGCCTTTATATGTTTCATCGTCCACCTCATCGAGGGTATATAAGAAAGAGAGGGACGGTTCTGGCGTGCCGACCGCAAAAATATTTTTTTCAGGATACGTTTCACGCAGGATTTCCGTAAGTCCGCACTGAGATCCGTAGGCATCCGGGTCAGGGCGCACATGTCTATGTAAGATAATCGTGTCATATAATGATATGGTTCTGATCAATTCTGTTTTCATTTGATACTCCTTTATTGTTTTTTTTCATTAAATCACATTCTCTGCCGACGGAAAAGAAAAATAACATCAAAACCAAGCCCGTTTTTGTATAGAATGGGTTTGTAAACTTTTACGATGGAGGATTTCATTTATGCTGGTTCTTGTTTTTTTGATTGGGCTTTCAGCCTGCTTTTATGTGTACTATAAAGTAAAAGGCGTACGGACAAAGCAATCTTTGGAAAAAGAAATCTTTTCAGCAAAATCCAGCATGGCATTAGGATCGCTGGTGCTGTTTTACGGACTCAATCAAATGATATTATTCCATTCAGTATTAACGTTAGTAATCGGCGGGATCTTTATCGTCATCGGAGCCGGAAGCGCATGGGCAGGTTATAAAGCCTACAGCCATTACAATCCCCTTCACGCCAAAGAAGCTGAAAGAGATCACGCGTAAGGGGCGCCTGAGACGTCCCTTAGCTTCTTTCCATCAGCTGAACCATCAGCATTGCTTTAGACACGATATGGCCTTGGCTGTGCACTTCAACTTCCATTTTTCCGAACTTTCTTCCAGCCTCTAAAATGCGCGGCTTGACTTCGATGACCGACTCCATCTGCACAGGCTTCAAAAAGAAAATGGTGATGCTTTCTATCACTAGTTCGCCGCGTTTTTTCGAGCGCAAAAACCGATTGGCCGCTTGCGTCAAAATGGTCGTAAACACGCCATAAGAAATCGTCCCCAGCTGATTTGTCATTTGCGGTGTTACTTCATACTGATAAACCGTCTGATCCTGTTTATCATCATCCTCATCTTTAAATCCTCTTGAGACAATATCATCAAGCTTTTCCCCGACTTGAGGCTGCTTTTGAATCATTTGAAGAGCTTTCAGCACGTCTTGGCGGCTGATCATGCCAATCAGCTTTTGGTGTCCGTCAGTGACGGGGAGCACTTCGATCCCTTCCCATACCATCATTTGCGCCGCTGAGGCGACAGACGTTTTCCCAATAACTGTAACCGGATTTTTTGTCATGACTTTTTCAATGGGTGCATTCCGGTCGTGACCTGCGATATCTTTCGAAGTCAAGATCCCGTGGATTTTCATTTGTTCGTCGACAACCGGGAACCGCCCATGGCCCGTTTCAAAGTTTTTCTCGTACCATTTTTCAAGTTTATCCTTAGGTGAAAGATATATCGTACGGTCAGCGGGCGTTAAAATGTCCTCCACCAGAACGATTTCTTTTTTGATCAGCTGGTCATAAATCGCCCGGTTAATCATAGCGGCGACTGTAAAGGTGTCATAGCTCGTGGATAAAATCGGCAGCTCAAGCTCATCTGCCAGCTGCACGATGCTGTCATCTGTGTTAAATCCGCCCGTTACGAGTACAGCGGCGCCTGCCTCAAGTGCCTGTCTGTGTGCATTGATTCGATTTCCGACAATCAAAAGATTCCCGGCTGCCGTATACCGCATCATCGCGTCCAGCTCCATTGCGCCGATGACAAATTTATTCAATGTCTTATGGAGCCCCGCCCGGCCTCCGAGCACTTGTCCGTCTATGACGTTTACAACCTCAGCATATGTAAGCTTTTCGATATTTTCTTTTTTCTTTTGTTCAATTCTGATTGTTCCGACACGTTCAATCGTACTGACAAAGCCTTTATTCTCTGCTTCCTTGATCGCTCTGTACGCCGTGCCTTCGCTTACTTTCATTTCCTTTGCGATTCTCCGCACAGAGATTTTTTCACCTACGGGCAGCGAATCAATATATGTTAAAATTTGTTCATGCTTAGTTGCCAAACCTTTCACCTCTAAGGGACAGTCTTCTGCTTTTATTATAAGGGCTCGGATGATTGATTCGCAATGAGGCAGGAAAATAAAAAGCATCTCCTGATTTTCAGGAGATGCTTTCAGCGTTTAAAGCTCAATCGTTTCACCGACGGCCATGACTTTTCCGACTCCGCCCGGCAGGCTGTCTGCAAATGCTTCCGGGTCTTGCTCGATGACCGGGAATGTATTGTAATGAACCGGTACAACTTGTTTTGCACGCAGCCATTCTGCAGCTAGCTTGGCGTCTTCAGGCCCCATCGTAAAGTTGTCGCCAATCGGCAAGAAGGCAAGATCAATATGGTTCAGTTCCCCGATCAGCTTCATGTCAGAGAAAAGAGCCGTATCGCCGGCGTGGAAGATCGTTTTGCCCTCAACAGTCAGCAGAATACCGGATGGCATGCCTGTGTAGGTGATCGTTTTATTTTCTTCGTCAGTGATGGCAGATCCATGAAAGGCCTGTGTAAGCTTCACTTTCCCAAAATCAAATTGATGGGAGCCGCCGATGTGCATGGGGTGAACATTTAACCCTTTCCATCCCAAATATACGGCCAGCTCATTCGGTGCCACAACCAGTGCGTTATTTTGCTTTGCGATTTGCTCAGTGTCGCCCACGTGGTCATTGTGGCCGTGAGTCAATAAGATAGCGTCCGCTTTTGCATCCTCAGGTTTTAAATCGGTTAACGAATTTCCTGTCAAAAACGGGTCAAATAAAATATGATGATTATTCGTTTCTACTGCAACTACAGAATGTCCGTGATACGTTACTTTCATTTCCTTCACCTCGTCACTTTGTATTTGGTGATTTCATTTTCCCTTTTTAAGATGCTGAAAAACTTATGTGGATTGATTCTTGTTAATGACATTGAGGCCCCCGGTTGCTTCAATCACAGTTCCTGTCACCAGGTCTGAGTTCTCTTCGCACAAAAAGGCAATGATTCTGGCGATATCTTCACCGGTGCCTGATCTTCCTATCGGCGTTTTTTCTTTGCCGATACGCTGTCTGGCTTCCTCTATTGACGCTTCCTTCATGTCGCCGACAATGTCGCCCGGGCAAACCATATTAGCGGTTATTCCCGATTCAGCTTCTTCTATCGCAATTGTTTTTGTTAAAGAAGCCAACCCCACTTTTGCGGCGCCGAACGCGGAGCGGTGAAGCCAGCCCGGTGCGTGTGCCGCGCCTTGAAATCCGTACGTGATGATACGCCCGAATTGCTGTTTTCTCATGACCGGAATAACTGCTTTGAATAAATGAAAGACAGCGCTTAAATTTCCTTCCAGCATACCGTACCATTCGTCATCGGTATAATCGGCTAACTTTTTTCGTTCAAATATGTATGGCCCCGCGTTGTTAATCAAAAAGTCGATTCTCCCGAAACGGTCCAAGGCAGCGTCTGCTATGCGCAGCAAATCCTCTTTTTTGGTGACATCACCTTTTACAAATTGCAGCCGGTCAAGATAGTCAGGACAGGCTTCCTTCAGGCGGCTGACAGCCTCTTCATCCTGCCTGTAATTCACTGTTACTGAATACCCCTTTGCAAGCAATGTTTCAGTCACTTTGCGGCCTAATCCCTTCGAACCGGCAGTAATTAAAGCATGTCGCACATCAATACCTCCCAAAGCAACGTCGCCGCTTTTCAATAAAGTGTTTCTTCTTCTACTTTACTATAAAAGGCCGTCAATATCACTTTTTACACTTTGCCATACAAAAAAAGCTGTCTTTAACAGACAGCTTATTCCGCAGAAGATGAAGGCTCTTGATCCGGGATATCCACATAACCGCTTTGATATGCTTCGGAAATGAGCCTTGTTGTCTCCTGGCTTTCTTGTTCATCATAAATATAGCGTTCCGGTTCTTTTTTCATCCTTCTGCCTCCCATCATTATAGAGGTAGGTTGGCTGTTATGACGGGATTTTATGAAGGAAATTTTAACAAACTCCGGCTGCCACGCAAGCTTTCGCTTTTACAAGTGCCTGCTCAACTTGTTTGAAGCCCGTGCCTCCTGCGCTCATTCTTTTTTCGACCGCATGATAAGGGTCCAAAACAGTATATATATCATCCTCGAAAAGATCGCTCGCCTTCTGAAAATCGTCAAACGGCATGTCACTTAAATAGATTCCTTTTTCGATGCATGTGTACACAAGCTTTCCGACCACTTCGTGCGCTTCTCTGAATGGCATTCCTTTCTTCGCTAAATAATCAGCCAGTTCGGTCGCATTTGAAAAGTCTTGTTTTGTCGCTTGCTTCATGACGTCTTTGTTAACAGTCATTGTTTGAATCATACCTGTGAAGATTTGCAGGCTGCCTTCGACCGTTTTCACCGTGTCAAACATGCCTTCTTTATCTTCCTGCAGGTCTTTGTTATAAGCGAGCGGAAGGCCTTTCATGATCGTAAACAGCCCCATCATGTCACCGTATACGCGCCCCGTTTTGCCCCGAATCAGCTCAGCCATATCCGGGTTTTTCTTCTGCGGCATCATGCTGCTTCCTGTTGCATACGTATCGTCTAGCTCGATGAATTTAAACTCCTGGGAGCACCACAGAATGATTTCTTCAGAGAAACGGGAAAGGTGCATCATCAGCATGCTGCTGTTGCTTAAAAATTCCAAAATGAAATCTCTGTCGCTGACGCCGTCGAGGCTGTTTTCATAAATGGAATCAAAGCCGAGCAGCTCTGCTGAATACTCACGATCGATCGGGAAGGTGGTACCCGCGAGCGCTCCGCAGCCGAGCGGAGATTTGTTGATCCGCTTCATTGAATCCTGAAAACGTTCCTTGTCGCGCTCCAGCATCCAGAAATACGCAAGCAGATGGTGAGCGAATGAAATCGGCTGGGCGCGCTGAAGATGAGTGTAGCCCGGCAGAATGGTTTCAACATTTGCTTCTGCTTTATCAATGAGCGCACCTTGGAATGCCTCTATCAGCTCGATAATATGGGCGACATGGTTATTCAGGTACAAATGCATGTCAGTTGCCACCTGGTCATTCCGGCTTCTTCCGGTATGCAGCTTGCCGCCGAGAGGGCCGATTTCGTCAATGAGCATTTTCTCAATGTTTAAATGAATATCTTCATAATCAACTGAGAACTCTAATGCCCCGTCTTCTGCTTTTTGCAAAAGGGTTTTCAGTCCCTCACGGATTTTCATCTCTTCTTCTTCTGTCAGGATACCGCATTTTTTCAGCATGGCAGCATGTGCGAGAGACCCTGTAATGTCTTCAGTGACTAAATGTTGGTCAAATGATATGGACGCGCCGAATTCGTCGACCCATTTTTCAGGTGTTTTTTGGAATCGGCCTCCCCAAAGCTTCTTCATGCTTTAATCTGCTCCTTCTTTTTCACGATGCTGTTCACTTTTGTCGGAAGTCCCCAGAGCTCGATAAATCCGATTGCCGCATGGTGGTCAAACGCATCGTCTTTAGTATATGTTGCAAGTTTTTCATCATATAGAGAGTATTCTGATTTACGCCCCTCTACAATGGCATGGCCTTTAAACAGCTTCACGCGAACGATGCCTGTAACGTGTTTTTGCGTTTCTTTTAAGAAAGCGTGCAGCGCGTCTTTTAAAGGGGAGAACCATAAGCCGTTGTAAATGATTTCTGACAGCTTTTGTTCGATGGCCGGTTTAAAGTGCGCGACCTCTTTCACTAATGTCAAATCTTCCAGTTCCTTGTGTGCTTTGATAAGTGTTATCGCACCCGGGCATTCATATACTTCACGGGATTTAATGCCGACAAGGCGGTTTTCCACGTGATCGATACGTCCGACCCCATGCGCGCCTGCAATTTCGTTCAGTTTTAAAATTAATTCAGAAAGGGAGTAAGAGACGCCGTCGATGGATACAGGCACACCTTGTTCAAATGCGATTTCAATGACTTCCGGTGTATCCGGTGTTTTTTCCAGCGGCGCTGTAAGGTCGTATGCTCCTTCTGGCGGAGCGGCCCACGGATCTTCTAAAATGCCGCACTCATTTGCACGTCCCCAAAGATTTTGGTCAATGGAATACGGGCTGTCAAGATTGATCGGAATCGGAATGCCGCGGCTTGCCGCATATTCGATTTCTTCTTCACGAGACCATTGCCATTCCCGAACTGGGGCGATGACTTCAAGGTCAGGATTCAAAGATTTAATTGATACCTCAAAACGCACCTGGTCATTTCCTTTTCCTGTGCATCCGTGCGCAATCGCCTGTGCCTCTTCTTTTTCTGCGATCTCGACTAATTTTTTTGCAATAAGCGGACGAGACAATGCGGACACGAGCGGATATTTTCCTTCATACATCGTGTGAGCCTGCAAAGATAACAGCGCGTAATCCTGGGCGAATTCTTCTTTTGCATCAATCACGTAAGAATTTGTTGCGCCGACTTCCAACGCTTTTTGCTGAACAAACGCCAAATCCTTGCCTTCGCCGACGTCCAGGCAGCAGGCGATAACATTATACCCTTGCTCTTGAAGCCATTTTATCGCGACGGAAGTATCAAGACCCCCTGAGTATGCTAATACGACTTTTTTCTGTTCTGCCATAATAAAAATCTCCTCTCAACCCTGTTTCTTTTGTATAAAAATAAATTATATTTAATAAAAATACATTTTGTATGTATACACTTTAACAAGTAAGCTCCTTTTTTTCAAGCCTTTTATTAAAAAAACTTCACCCATTTTTCAGGTGAAGTTTCATAGTATTTATTCATTTACTTGTCTTTTCTGATTTCTCTGACCACATGGGCGAGCTCCGGAATAATCAGCTTATTCATTGCCAGCTTTACCGCACCGCTGGAGCCTGGCGTTGAAAAAACGGCTGTATGTTGGATAACGCCGGCTGTGGCTCTCGACATGATTGCACTGGAGCCGATGTCTTCTGTATAACTGAGCATCCTGAATATTTCTCCAAAGCCGGGCAGCTCTTTCGAAAACAGCGGCATAATGGCTTCAATGGTGACGTCCCGATTTGCTATGCCTGTCCCTCCGTTTAAGAGAACCGCGTCCGTTTGCTCATCCATGCAGCCCGCGAGCACAGCCTGCTGCAGGGCATCCTTTTCGTCTTTTACAATTTCATATGCAGCAATCTGATGGCCGGCTTCTTCTAAAAATGAGATCATCAGCCTGCCGCTTTTATCCGTTTCTTCCGTTCTCGTATCACTGACCGTAATCACTTTACACCGGACAATATCGGGTGCCTCTTGTTTATGCTCTTGAACACTCATTGGCTCACCTCTTTGTATTTTTGTCTACCTTTATCATGCTTCAACAAAAAAGCACATTCAAGAGAATGTGCTTTTTTGCATTATTTAGCTAAACGAACAACGTCGCGTGCAATCATGACTTCTTCATCAGTCGGAATGATCATAACTTTTACTGGAGAATGAGGGTAGCTGATGAACGCTTCCTCACCGCGTACGTTATTAAGCGCAGGATCCCAGTATACGCCCATAAATTCTAGACCGCGAAGAACGCGTTCTCTGACTTCTACGCTGTTTTCACCGATACCGGCAGTAAAGATGATCGCATCAACACCGCTCATTCTGGCAGCGTAAGAACCGATGTATTTGTGGATACGGCTCGCGAAGACTTCAAGCGCAGTTTCCGCGCGCTCATTTCCTTGTTTCGTTGCTTCAACGATGTCACGAAGATCGCTTGAGAAACCGGAGATGCCAAGCAGTCCGCTTTTTTTGTTTAATGTATTCAGTACTTCGTCAGCGGTTTGGCCCGTTTTCTCCATAATGTATGGGATCAGGGCAGGGTCGATGTTTCCAGAGCGTGTACCCATTGCCACACCCGCAAGCGGCGTGAAGCCCATAGATGTATCAATTGATTTTCCGCCTTCAACAGCCGCAATACTTGCACCGTTGCCAAGGTGGCAGGAAATCAGGCGTAAATCTTTTAACGGACGGCCGAGAAGCTCTGCCGCACGCTCCGTCACATATTTATGTGAAGTGCCGTGGAAGCCGTATTTACGGATACCGAATTTTTCATAGTATTCGTATGGCAGGCTGTACAGGTAAGACTGTTCAGGCATTGTTTGGTGGAATGCCGTATCAAAAACAGCAACCGCAGGAACATTTGGAAGCACTTCTTTGAAGGCTTTAATTCCAACGATATTTGCCGGGTTGTGCAGCGGCGCCAATTCAGAAATATCTTCAATCTCCTGAATTGTTTCGTCAGTTAATAAAACGGAATCACTGAATTTTTCTCCGCCGTGTACCACGCGGTGTCCAATTCCGTCAATTTCATTTAAATCTTTGATAATGCTGAATTCCGTCAGCTTATTCAGCAGCATTTTAACCGCTACCGCATGATCAGGTATATCAGTTACTTCTGTATTTTTTTCGCCGTTTACAGAAATCGTGAACACACTGTCGGCGATACCGATTCGTTCAACTAAACCCTTCGTTAAAACTTTTTCTGAAGGCATTTCGAAAAGCTGAAATTTCAAAGACGAGCTTCCTGCGTTAATTGCAATAATTTTGGACATGATTGACGCTCCTTTTTACTCTGTATCAACATCTTCGTTTTTCGTACTTTTTTCCCGGTGAAATCATCAATTTCTCCCGAAAAATATCTGACTTTTCCATTTAAACATTGTCATGTCGGCTTTTCAAGTCAACTTCCGTATTGATAACGCTTACAAAAAGAAGTCGTTATTTTCAGACACATTACCTATGCGCTAAACATTGATTAACGCTTTCATCCTGCAGTTTCTCCTTTCGTATTTTGTGTGTTGAAACCTTATTCAATTCGTCTATCTTTCCCCTGATGTTCATACAAAAAAACAGCTTAAGCTTCCTCAGACCGGAGCTCAAACTGTTTTCATTTTTCTATTTTTCCTTTGTAAACCACGCATCTATTTGTGCCATCATGTCGAGCATCGCCTTCTGGTTGGAGAAGGACGGCAGATTCGCAAGCAGAATTTGGTTCGGCGCTTTCGTCTCATCACCTGTTTTCTGAAGCACAAGAATACTTTTGGCATGGGCTTCATCTTTAAAAATTGATTTTGGCAGCTGCAATAGTGCATTAATATGAACTTTGTCCTTGAAAAACTGCTTCAGCTTGTCGCTTTGAGAGCTTTCAAACAAATGATTCGGGATCATAAAGAACAGGTAGCCGCCGGGTTTCGTATGCTTGACGCTTTGCTCAATAAACAAATGATGAGCGAAGGAATGGCCTTCATCCGCTTTCAGTTCAAAGGCTTTTGCCCCCTCGTCATTCGGATAATAGCCAACCGGCAGATCGCATATCACTGTGTCAACCGGATCGATAAACAGCGGCTCGAGGCTGTCCTGATGGAACAGTTCCAGCTCTTTTTTCAGAAGGTTCGCCTGGCCATAGGCAATTTTCAAAAGCACGTCATCTATTTCTACGCCATAGCTTTTCGCCATATTCTCTGACAGCTGGTTTAACACGGTGAACAGAAGATTTCCCGTTCCAACAGCCGGATCAAGAAGTGTAACATCCTTTTTCCCTGCCATAAACTTATTTACCAAGTAACTGATAAACAGTCCGATAGTGTCTGGCGTCATTTGTCTGTTTGGATGGGATATATCCTTTAATCCCTTTAAGACGGCAAGCTGGAATGCTTTTCGCACCCACTCGTGTTCATATGTGTCAAATTTGGCTTTTTCAAGCAGTGCTTTAAGCTTTACAGCCTTCTCATTCGGCAGCTTCAGCTGATCCGTTTTTTGAAGAAAATACATTTCTCCCGCTTCGGCAAGCGCTTCTATATATGAAATCTGCAATTCATTTTTTATGATAATCGCTGCATCATCCAGCAGCTCGTATACCGCACCTACATGATCGTTTTGCATAATGTGTTCCTCCTTGCCATGAAAAAAGCTCCGGCGGCAGCCTGGAGCTTTTTTCACCTGCTTACTTCAATAATGCCTTGGCAGCCTCAATCGGCTCTTCATAATTCGGGTGGTTCGTTGCTTCGCTTACATATTCAGCGTAAACGACTTTTCCGTTCTCATCAAGCACAAATACGGAACGCGCAAGCAGACGAAGTTCTTTTATATATACACCGAACGCTTCGCCAAATGACATGTCTTTGTGGTCTGACAGAGTTTCCACTTTGTCAATTCCGTTTGCTCCGCACCAGCGCGCCTGTGCAAATGGAAGATCCGCACTGATTGTATAAACGTTAACATCTCCAAGCTTTGCAGCCTCTTCGTTAAAGCGGCGGGTTTGCGCATCGCAAACGCCTGTGTCAATTGAAGGGATAACAGAAATAATCGTTACTTTTCCTTTCATGTCAGCTAACGATTTTTCTTCAAGGCTGTTAGTCAGCACTGTGAAATCAGGGGCTTGATCTCCTACTTTCACTTCTTGTCCGACAAGCGTAACCGGACCGCCTTTGAATGTAATTTCAGCCATTATAATTCCTCCCTTTTGTATGTATGTCTCTATCATAGTAAAGTTTCTTGCAAACTGCAAAGTATATGCCAAAAAAAAGTTAACTGCGGCCGCCGCAGTTAACCCTTCTTTAATAATTCATATTGTTCATTTGGTTTTGATTTTGGCCTTGGTTTTGATTCTTGTTATTTTTCTTAAACATTTGCTGTATGCGCTCCAGTGTTTGAGGGGCTGCGTCCAGAATTTTCTCAATCAAATGAGTATTTTCATCTAAATGAAGCATTCTGATGCCAGTCGAACCGACAATTAAAAACGCGATCGGCGTAATAGACACACCGCCCCCGCTTCCGCCTCCGAAGGGTAGTTTCTGCTCTCTTGTTTCATCGTCTTCCGATTTTTTCACAGCCGGTTTGCCGCCAAACTCACTGCCGCCTGCGGCGAATCCGAATCCAACTTTAGAAACGGTTAAAATCACGCTTCCATCCGGTGTTTCAACCGGATCTCCGATGATTGTGTTTACATCAATCATTTCCTTCAGGTTTTCCATTGCTGTTTTCATTAAACCTTGGATGGGATGGTCTGCCATATACGCTTCCTCCTTAAACTGATGAATCTTTCTTTGAAGTCATTCGAGCTGACGGATTCTTCTTTAATACAGAAAGCTCCCGTCCGTACTTAACGAATTTGAAAGCTGCAAGCATAGCATGTCCAAAGCGAAAAAAGAATATACACTGAAAATGGGTCTTGGAAACAGGGACTTGAAACGATGGAATCACGTCATAAACAGGCTTATTCACAAAGTCTAAATGGTCATGAAGCATAGCTGCAATACCGCCTTTGACTCCCCATACGCCACCTGTTAACACACCTGTCACCGCGGCGTCATGAACCCCGACGACTGTGACCCATTCGAGTTTTGTGATATGCAAATGCGCCATAAAAGAAGCGCTGATTTTTTTTAACTTAGTGACATGATGCAGAAACATTTCAATTTTATTGATGCTCTGCTGCACATCATCAAACGTGATTTTTTTCTTACTGCTGCTTTTTTTCACTTTCGATTTTGTGTTCTGTCTGATATCGACTGTTCCGTCATCTTTGTTCACCTTAATCGCCGGAATTGTTTTTTTAATCCGAACCAGGCCAAACAGCGCAGTAATTTTCAAGGTCAGCTTGTCATTATCATCAGCATGAAGATACTCCGCGGCAACATAAATTTTCATTCTGAGAAGCAGCACGATACCTATAAGAATAAGAATGGCTGACAGCACATATACCATATTCTTCACTTCCTCTAGGAAGCATTATCGCCCATTCAGCAAAAAATAAACCCGGACGGGGTCCGGGTTTATCTGTTATTTACGATATAATTTTTCGTGCACCACAGTTGTATCAGCAATATAATCGTGAATCCCCTGTTTTTTAGGAGAAAAAGCGATGACGATATATAAGATCCAAATTTTATCAATATACCGCCCGACCACTTCACGGAAAATCACAGTGCTCCATGTCAGCTTATGCCCCTGCTTGACAGAAATTACTTTGAGGCCGAACACCATTTTTCCGAGCGTTTGCCTGAAGTATTTGGTCATCAGCGTAAAATATGCCAGATAAACGAAAAGCGTTGTAATACTGTAGGCTGAGATGGTAAACATGCCGGATGTTTTCGGCAGATCCAGTAAAGTAAAGATGGGAGAAACGATTAAATGGTTTAATCCCCACACAACGAGCCAATCAAGCAGGAAAGCCCAAAAACGGACCCAAAAGCCCGCATATGCGTGTGTGAGCTGTTCCGCTTGATCCGGGCCTGCAATGTCGCTGCGCTCTAACTCTTCATATGTCGCATCCATTATTGATCCCTCCTACTTCGCATAGAGATACATCATTCTCGGCGAACCGGATTGTGAAAGAACTTCTCTCATATTCAGAAAATCAATTTCACTTTTAAACATCTTGTTCGCTCCCATGGAAAACAGAGAGCCTAATCCGAAGCTTTCCTCGTAAGAGACGACAGAAGCGTTTTTCAAGTTTTTATGGTCCTTTTTCATGGCCGCAATTGTATCATCATAAAATCCAAGTTCATCCACAAGGTTCAGTTTTTTCGCCTGCCGCCCGTCATACACGCGTCCGTCCGCAATTTTCTTTACCTGTGTTTTCGATAGGCCGCGGCCTTCTGAAATGACATCGACAAAGCCTTCATAAGAGTTATCAACCATAGATTGCATGATATTTTTTTCTTCTTTTGTCATCTCACGGGAAGGAGACATAATATCCTTGTGAGCCCCGCTTTTAATGGTCTCAAAAGAGATGCCGAGCTTATCAGCCAGCTTTGAGTAATTCACGCTTTCCATGATAACCCCAAGAGATCCTGTCAGGGTTTCCGGTGTCGCAAAAATTTTATCCGCAGCTGTTGAGATATAATACCCGCCGGAAGCTGCCATCGATCCCATTGACACATAGATTGGTTTTTTTGTTTCTTTTTTTACTTCTTCCAGTTTTTTATGTATTTCGGCACTTTCATACACTCCGCCTCCCGGAGAGTTTACCTTGAGTACGATCCCTTTAACCGCATCATCTTCTTTTGCCTGCTCAAGGTTTTTCAAGAATGTTCGGTGGTTATACCCTTCTGAACCGAGCAGACTGCTTGAATCACCATTATCCTGAATGGTGCCGCTGACCTCCAAAACAGCGATTTTGCTGGAAAGGCTTCCGTTTTCAAGCGTCACTTCCTGGGATTCATCTGTCAGTGACGTAAGGTCTGTTTGAGCACCCTTAACACTTTCAAAGAAACTCATTGAGATACTGACGATGATGGACACGCCAAAAATTCCAAGGGCGATCACTAATGCGATCCATCTTTTTGCATTCATTTTTTCTCCTCCTTTTCCCCAAACTCTCTCATTATACGATTGAAATGAAAAAATGTTTCATTAATGAGAAAGCTCCGGCTTAACGGGCTGCCGGCAAACATGGTACACTTATGACCAAAGGTATTTTATCACAAATACTGGATGGCAGAAAAACTTAAATATGACAGCAAAGGGGAAATGGGATATGACCGATCATCGCCGTAATGTTTATTTTTTTCACAAACAGGACCAGGAAACAAACAAACAAGTCAGTTCCTTAACACAATTGGCTGAAGAGAACGGATTTACTGTTGTCAATCAGCCTTCTGACGCCAATATTATTGCCAGTGTAGGCGGAGACGGTACATTTTTGCAGGCGGTCAGAAAGACGAATTTCCGTGACGACTGCTTATACGTCGGCATTACCAAAAAGGGGAAAGCTCATTTATACTGTGATTTTAACAGTGATGAGCATGAAAAAATGGTGGATGCGATGACATTTGAACAAATTGAGGTCAGAAAATACCCGCTGATTGAAGTGACAGTGGATCACACCAGTCCTTTTCATTGTTTAAACGAAGTTTCCATTCGATCGAGCATTATTAAAACCTTTGTGATGGATGTGCTGATTGACGATCTGCACTTCGAAACGTTCAGAGGAGACGGAATGATTATTTCCACGCCTACAGGCAGCACAGCTTATAATAAGTCTGTGGCCGGAGCCGTCGTTGATCCGCTGCTTCCCTGCATGCAGGTGACGGAGCTTGCTTCACTGAACAATAATACCTACCGCACTCTAGGCTCTCCGTTTGTCCTCAGCTCTGAGCGAAAGCTGACGCTTCGTGTGGTGCAAGCCGGAAATGAACACCCGATTATCGGTTTGGACAATGAAGCACTCAGCACAAGAAACGTGAAAACGATTGAAATCAAGCTGTCTGATAAAAAAATAAAAACAGTGAAACTAAAGGACAATTCTTTTTGGGAGAAAGTAAAACGGACATTTTTATAGAAAATGAAAAGGACAGGCTATTCCCCTGTCCTTTTTTATTGGTGATTCTCATATACAATCTGACCGTTGATAACGGTTTTTTCTATCTTTAAAAGATGAAGCTGTTTCGGGTCAGTGGTAAACGGATCTTCGCTGAGAATGGTAAAATCCGCGTCATACCCTTCAGCTATTTTCCCCCGTGTCTGCTCTTTGTATATGATCTCAGCACTTCCTGCTGTATAAAGCCTGATAGCTTCATATACTGTTAAACACTCGCTTTCGTTATAGGTCGGGCCGTTTTGTTCGCGGCTGCTTGTCCGGAGCACCGCAGACTGAATGCCGAGAAGCGGCTCAACAGGCTCAATTGGAGCATCAGAACCCCCCGCACATAAAATGCCTTTAGAGATCAGTGTTTTCCAAGCGAAGGCTGTTTTCATCCGGGCTTCTCCAAGACGGTCAATCACCCACGGAAAATCACTGGCGACGAAATGAGGCTGAAGATCAAGAGCGATCGGCATCCTTGCTGCTTTTTCAATCAACTCATCATTCAGCACCTGAGCATGAATCAGACGATCAAGCCGGCCTCTTTTTGGCGGATGCTGCTCGACAGCCTGCAGCACTTTTTCAAAGGCAAGGTCGCCGATGGCATGAACGGCAACCTCCATTCCTTTCTCTCTCGCTTTTTGAACGAGGCGGCTGAGTGTTTCATCATCATGAACTTGAACACCGTTTGTGGAAGGATCGTCATGATACGGCTCTTTTAACAAAGCTGTTCTCCCGCCAAGCGCTCCATCAGAAAATATTTTCATGGCACCGAATTCAACGTACGGGCCAGACGGCTTCTTCATTTGCTCCCACCGATCAACCGCTTCATGATGAACGAGCAAATGACAGCGAAACGGATACTTCCCGCTTGCCGCGGCCGTCTCATAAGCTTTCATCGGAACGGACACATCGCCGTAATAGGACAAATCTTCCGAATGGCCGCCTGTCAGGCCTTTTGTCCAGCAATCCTGAATGGCCGCTGTAAGCGCCTGATCAACATAGTGCTGAGATACAGGCGGAACGGCTTGCAGGATCAGATCCTGTGCCTTATCAAACAGAAGCCCCGTCGGCTCGCCGTCTGCATCTCTTTCAATCACGCCGCCATCGGAATCAGGAGTGGCTTTTGAAATCCCTGCGGCTTGCAGCGCCGCAGAATTAACCGCTATTGCATGCCTGCATACCCGCTTGAGCAAGACAGGCCTTTCTGGGAATAAAGGATCAAGGTCATGCTTCGTCAAATAAGCCGGCTTCTCGAATCGATTTTCATTCCAGCCCTCTCCAATGAGCCAATCGTCTTTAGACAGGCTCTCTTCTCTTGCCTTCGCAGCCTGCAGCACAGCTTCTTTAGATGTATAGGAAGATAAATCAAGCTGGAGCTGTTTTTCTCCATGCCCGATCAGATGCAAATGGCTGTCCACAAACCCCGGAAACATGACTGCTCCATTCAAACTGATGTCTTGTGTTTCCGGCGAATTGTATTTCTTCTTCAGACTCTCATAGCTGCCGGTGCCTTTTATAACACCATCCTCTACATAAACAGCCTCCGTTTGGTGGCCTTCTTCGAGCATCGTATAAATGAAACCGCCGTGCCATATCGCCTTCATTCACGTTCACTCTCTTTCTTTACGCCTTTTTATTGGCTTTGAGCTGTTCTTCACGTTTTCTTAATTCCACTCGTCTGATTTTTGCAGAAGCCGTTTTCGGCAGGCTTTCCACAAATTCAATCTCTCTTGGATATTTGTATGGAGCAGTAATGGTCTTCACATGGTTTTGCAGAACTTTGACAAGCTCATCACTGCGTTTTCCGTGATCTTGGAGGACAACGTATGCTTTAACGATGGAGCCCCTGATTTCATCCGGGCTTGCGACAACAGCGCATTCTTTGACTTCAGGGTGCTTCACGAGCGCGTCTTCCACTTCGAATGGCCCGATCGTGTAGCCAGAGCTGATAATGATATCGTCATTTCGGCTTTCAAACCAGAAGTAACCATCCTCATCTTTTCTTGCTCTGTCTCCTGTTAGGAAATAATCGCCGCGAATTTGTGTTTTCATTCTTTCCGGATCTTTAAAATATTCTTTAAAGAGCGCCGGGGTGCTGAGGTGAACAGCGATATCGCCAACCTCACCCGTTTTGCAGATTTCACCGTCTTCATTGATGATCTCCACCTGATTTCCCGGTGTCGGTTTTCCCATGCTTCCCGGTTTAATATCCATATCCTTTAAGACACCGACTAAAAGCGTGCTTTCTGTTTGGCCGTATCCGTCCCGCACCTTAATGCCGAAGTGCTTTTGAAACACATCAATGACTTCACGGTTGAGCGGCTCACCTGCGGAAACGGCACTGTGCAGGGCAGAAAGATCATAGCGGTCCAAGCCTTCAACCTTCGCCATTAAGCGGTATTCCGTCGGCGTACAGCAGAAGACATTGATTTTGTAGCGGTTTAAAAGTTCTAAATATTTTTCGGCTTTGAATCTGCCTTGATACACAAAACCTGTTGCTCCGCTTCCGAGTACCGCCAACAACGGACTCCACACCCATTTTTGCCAGCCTGGCGCAGCAGTCGCCCATACGGTATCCTGTTCAGAAATATCAAGCCAAGCGCCGGCTGATGTTTTTAAATGAGCAAATGCCCATCCATGTGTATGTACAACACCTTTCGGCTGTCCCGTTGTTCCGGAAGTATAAGACAAGAATGCCATATCTTCTCTTGTTGTATCAGCAGTTTGAAAACGGCTTCCATCCGCATCAATCGTTAATAGATTTTTCCATCCGGCATCATTTTCGCCAATAGACAGCTTAATCAGGCGGTCTGCAGTACTGACATCACGAAAAGCGCCAATAAATTCTGAATACACGATTGCACCTTTTACCTCAGCGTGTTCAATCCGATACTCAAGATCTTTCGCGCGAAGCATTTCTGAACAAGGAATCACGACCATCCCCGATTTCAAGATAGCCAGATAAACGGCATAGGCTTCGAGCACACGCGGCACCATTACAATCAGCTTGTCTCCTTTTTTAAATCCAAGATCCGCCAGAGCCGCACCGATTTTATTTGTTTCTTCCATAAGCTTTTCATACGACCATGCGTTTTGTTTGCCTGATTCATCCTCCCATAATAGGGCGGTTTTTTGTCCAGTTGCACTGAACTTTTCGATTTCATTAACTAAATTGTATTCCATTGGGGCAATTAAATCTTCTCGTTTCAACACGAACAACTCCTCACTTTCTCCACCCATTATACATAAATACATGCCGTTTCCGTAAGGATATGCCTAAAAACAAGCTCTATAAACATAGGTTTTTATAGGCCGCTGGTCCTTTTTTATAAAAAAACGAAAAAGAGTGGGGAAAAGCCCCACTCTTAAGCCATTATGTGAAATTGTCAATTAGAATTGTCCTCCGCCCATGTTTTGTTGAGCAAAAGATACAAGACGTTTTGTGATCTCTCCTCCAACAGAACCGTTAGCGCGAGAAGTTGTTTCTGCTCCAAGGTTTACACCGAATTCAGAAGCGATTTCTAATTTCATTTGGTCGATGGCTTGAGCAGCTCCTGGTACTAGGAGTTGGTTACTGCTGTTACCGTTTTGACTGTTTTGTGCCATGTGTCTCACCTCCTTGTGAGTATAGAATGTGTCAAAACACATGGCTTCATACAGAAAATCTTTGGTAATTGTATACAGGAGCCGGCTCTTAGTTAAAAGAGTTCTGCGAATTTATCGTTTGCTTCTTGTTCGCTATATAATGTCATCGTTTCAATGTGATCAACCGCCTCTTGAATCAACGGTTCAAAATCCACAAAGCTCTCAAAGTGTTCGATTTTTTCTTTTTTCGGGCGTGTTTTCGGGCTTGGCGGCGTAAAGATCGTGCAGCAATCTTCAAATGGCTGGATGCTTGTTTCGTATGTGCCGATTTCCCGTGATTTCTCGATGATTTCTGTTTTATCCATGGCGATTAACGGACGCAGAATCGGTGTAGACGTTACCGCATTAATCGCGTACATGCTTTCAAGCGTCTGGCTCGCTACCTGCCCGAGGCTTTCCCCCGTAATAATCGCGAGCCCGTTTCTTTTTTCTCTGATCCTGTCGGCAATTTGAAGCATTAAGCGGCGGGTTGCCGTCATCGTATAGTTTTCAGGAATTTGTTTTTGGATCAGCTCTTGCGTCTTTGTAAACGGGACGATATGAAGCGTCATGCTTCCTCCGAAGCGAGACAGACACTTCGCTAAATCCATCACTTTTTGTTTCGCACGTTCGCTTGTGTATGGCGGGCTGAAGAAATGGACAGCTTCTACTGACAGTCCTCTTTTCATAGCGTAAAAACCGGCTACCGGGCTGTCAAAGCCGCCGGAAAGCATCAGCATCGCTTTCCCCGCTGAACCGACCGGAAGACCGCCGGCGCCTTTTTCATTGCGAATCGTCAAAAAGGTTGCTTCCTCCCTGATTTCAATTCTGAGCGGAATGTCTGGATTGCGGACATCAACTGTCAGACCTTCTGTATTTCGCAAAATATGGCCGCCGATTTCCGCGTTCATTTCATTTGTATCTAATTCAAACTGTTTATGCGCTCTCTTTGTCGCGACTTTAAATGTATCTCCAGGCTGATATTGATCCTTGATCGCCTGCAGGGCAGTTGTCTTAATATCATCAAGACGGCTCTCACACTTAATAGCCAGACTGAAGCTTTGAATGCCAAACACTTGTTTCAAGTGAGGAAAAAGAGCCTCAGGGTCCACCCCATTTAATGTAATCGTCATACGATCCCGATTAGAAAAGTATTTTAATGTTGGATAGTCTTTCAGGACAAGCCTGACGTTTTGCTTTAAGCGTTCAATAAAGCTTTTTCTGTTTTTCCCTTTGGTTGATATCTCCCCAAAACGAATTAATATATGATCGTAATTCATGTTCTACCTCATCATTTTTTTTAGTTTTTTGATGCCAGGCACAAGCGCGTTCATAAATGGCTCTGTCACATCGCTTGTCTGGCTGTAGTTTAAGCTGATTCTGATGCTGCTTCCGGCGATCTGCTCTCCCTTGCCCATCTGTAACAGGACTTTGCTCGGTTTATGTTCCTTTGCCGAGCAGGCTGATGTCGTTGAAACGAATATATCCTTTTCCTCCAGCATGTGCAAAAGCACCTCCGCTTTTATGCCCGGCACAGAAAAATTAATGATATGCGGGGCGCTATTGCTTTGAGGAGTATTTAAGACAACACCGTCTGAATCACTCAGCTTTTTCATAAACAATTCCTTTGCGGCCACCATTCTTTCAAGGTGATGATGATAATCATCAGCCGCAAGATTGATGGCTTTGGCCAGTGAAACCGCACCTGCTGTATGCTCGGTTCCTGCACGTATGCCTTTTTGCTGAGTGCCGCCTGTTATCAGCGGGATAAGACGCGTTCCTTCCTTTACAAAAAGTGCACCTGTCCCCTTCAGTCCGTGGAATTTATGGCCAGATATTGAACAAAGATCAATGCCGGCATTCTCGATCGCCAAGGGAACTTTAAAGATGCCTTGCACATAATCAACGTGAAACAGAATGTTCGGATACTGCTTCAGCACTTCCCCGGCCTCTTCAATGGGCTGCACGGAGCCAACTTCATTGTTTACATGCATCATGCTGACAAGCACGGTATCCGGCCGAATCGCATCCTTCAGCTCCTTAATGGAAACAAATCCATCTTCATTTACTGAAAGATAAGTTACTTCAAATCCGAATAGCTCTGTCAGCTGCTCCAAAGATTCAGTAACGGATGGATGTTCAATAGAAGTGGCAATGATATGTTTGCCTGTTTTTATCTTTGACAAAGCGGCTCCTTTTAAAGCCACATTATTAGCTTCTGTAGCACCTGACGTAAATACAATATCATAATTCTTTAGGCCCAAGGCTCTTTTTATTTGATTTTTGGCTGCCTGAAGCAGCTGTTCTGTTTCGGCTCCATATCGGTGCAAAGATGAAGGATTGCCAAAATATCGGCTGCTAGTCTGTTCATAAACGTTCAAGACTTCATGATTAGGTTTGGTCGTTGAACTATTATCTAAATATATCATCTTTTTTTACTCCTTTATGAAAGCGGTACAAGGTATGATATTTATGTTACCATAACAAAATTTAATAGAAAATTACAAAAAGCTAGTATTGACTTCTAAATTTTTTACCATATAATAAGATTTGTTCGTTTCGTCATATTATCTGACAATTAATTGACAGAATATTTTAACATAATTATTAGGAGGATTTTCATGAAACACTCACTGCCTGTCAAAGATACCATTATTATTGGTTTCATGCTATTTGCGCTATTCTTTGGAGCAGGAAATATGATTTATCCGCCGGAACTTGGACAAGCAGCCGGACATAATGTCTGGAAAGCCATCGGCGGATTTTTACTGACCGGGGTAGGCCTACCTCTTCTCGGAATTATTGCTATTGCATTAACCGGTAAGGATGCTAAAGGACTTGCTGATAAAGCTCACCCTGCATTCGGTACAGTATTTACTGTTGTGCTTTATTTATCAATCGGACCATTATTCGCCATCCCAAGAACAGGAACCGTTTCTTATGAAATTGGTGCAGTTCCGTTTCTGACTGGCGTTCCTGAAAGACTGTCTTTATTAATTTTTACACTTATCTTTTTCGGCATTACTTACTATTTAGCGCTAAACCCAACCAAAGTCGTGGATCGAATTGGAAAAATTCTCACGCCTATTAAATTTACAATTATCTTAGTGATTGTTCTCAAAGCGATTATCACGCCAATGGGCGGTTTGGGTGCAGTTACAGAAGCATATACAGGTACACCGGTATTTAAAGGATTTTTGGAAGGCTACAAAACAATGGACGCGCTTGCTTCCATCGTATTTGGTGTTGTCGTTGTAAATGCTGTGAAAAGCAGAGGCGTTACACAATCAAAAGCTCTTGCCGCAGCCTGTATTAAAGCCGGAATAATTGCTGCATTAGGGCTGACATTCATTTATGTTTCTCTGGCTTACCTAGGTGCAACAAGCACGAACGCAATCGGACCTGTTGGTGAAGGAGCTAAAATACTATCAGCGTCGTCCCATTATTTATTCGGTTCATTGGGAAATATCGTACTTGGGTCAGCTATCACAGTCGCGTGTTTAACTACAAGCGTTGGGCTTGTCACTTCCTGCGGCACGTATTTTTCAAAGCTCATCCCTGCACTATCATATAAAGTTGTCGTTACCATTGTCACTTTATTCAGCCTGATTATCTCTAATTTCGGGCTTGCTCAAATTATCGCTTTTTCAGTTCCTATTTTATCAGCTATTTATCCGCTTGCCATTGTCATTATCGTTCTTTCATTTATTGATAAGCTCTTTAAAGAAAGACGTGAAGTTTACATTGCATGCTTAATCGGCACAGGATTATTCAGTATTTTAGACGGTATTAAAGCAGCCGGCTTTTCGCTCGGAGCTCTAAATACGTTTTTAAATGAGAATCTCCCGCTATACAGCCTTGGTATTGGGTGGGTAATTCCTGGAATTATTGGAGCAATTATCGGCTATATTCTTACCTTTTTCATCGGTACACCCAAACAACAGCTTAAAGAAATAAGTTAATATCATGGTCGCCTGCGTTACTGCGCAGGCGTTTTTTTAATAAAAAAGAGCCCGCTCATCAACTGCGGGCTCTTTTTACGATCTGAATGTTAAGCGGATAAATCAGCTTTTATTTTTTTTACAGCACCCGGCGCAGCTTTCTCTACAGCTGCAGCCGCAATTTCATAGGACTGTTCATAATCATAAGCGTAAAACCGTCTTTCCGCTTCTTTCAGCTGTTCAGATAAGATATGGTTCTGGCTTCTGAATCGGTTTCCGAACTGAATGATTTTTTCAATCAGCATAACCTGCTCTACCAATTCCTCTGATTCCCGGCTTGCCCTGTTCACGATATCTTCCGCTTCTTTCAGATGGGCTCCGGCTTCTTCCATATTTAAAGGAATTTCGTTTAATTGATTGACCGTCTCTTGAATGTGATGATGCGCGTTTTCCAGCATCTCTTGAATATGGCTCGGGATGCCCGGGATGTTGCTTATCTTCAGCAGTCTTGCAGTTTCAGAAATGGTTTTTTTCAGATTGCTGAGCGTCTCTCTCGCCTGCAGTTCTTCTTTTCTAAGAGCCTGCAGCTTTTCACGATAATCCGCATGGTCTTTTTTCACTTCTTCAATTTGCTTCTCAATTGATGCGACCTCTTCAACTAAAAGAGAGTAGGCGACATGCTCTGCATCCAGCTTATCTTTTACTGACGCAAGCAGCTTGCCGACTTCATCAATGCGCTTTTCAAAGGCCTGCTGTTTGCCTAGCTCACCTGCTGTCAGTCTATAGCTTTCCTTCACCAGTTCAGTTTCCGCCTTTGTCTGCTCCTTCTCTTCTTTCAGCTTATCATAAGCAATGATCAGCTCAGGCATTTTGCTTAACACAGATTGGCCTGCTTCAACTTCACCCTCGAGCTGCTGGTAAACAGATTGAATATTTTCGTCTATGAGCTGCAGTATGGCAGAGGCTTCATCAATATCCAGCTCAGTCATCAAAACATGTTCTGCCCGTTTCAGCTGATTTGACAGGTTTTCCAGTTCCTTATCAATCTGGATATGCTCAAGCTTATACCCTTTCTCTTTCATTTCGCGATATCCGTCTTTGAGCTTTGCAATCTGGCCCGGCAACGTCTGCTTGCAGTCGGCTAACAGTTTCGGCACATCATCTATGTACGACTGAAGCCTTTCAAGATTGCGATCCTGCTCAAGGAGAACTTTTCTTGCAGTAATGTAGTTCCCGCCCTCTGTCTCTTCTTCAAACTGTTTGATCCCGCTCCAGATCTCGTCAAGATCTGCTTCAAGGCTGTCATAAAGCTCTCCGTAAAGGTGGCTGTATGCCAGCAAGTTTTTTCGGGACTTTGAGTAGCGTTCTCTTACCTGTTCAATCTCTTCGCGGCTCTTTTCTTCACTTGTGACGAGATTGCTGATTTCCCGGAGTATCTTTTCAATGTTCGATTCCGCCGCTGTCAGGAGATCGTCGATATGAACGAGCACTTGATTGGCTTTTTTAAACCGGTATTTGTCCGCGCATTCTTCGGCATCATAAAGGAGCTCTTCAACTTTCGGCATATGGGCAGTGACAATCTCATCCCATTCTTCACGCCATTTCTCAAAGAACTCTTCTGTCTGCCCCGTCATTTTCAGATGTTTAATTTTGGACATTTCTTCCACTATCGATCGATTGAGAATTTCAATCTTCCAAGATTCCAAACGATCAATTTCCGTGTAGATTTTTTTCCTGAAAAAGTAGCCCGCTGCAAACAGCGCGAGCAGTACAATTAATAATCCAATGACAAACTCCATAATGAGCCCCCTTGCTGTTAACCTTAATCTGTCAGGGTGTTTTATTTATTCAGAAAGATTTCAGGATATGTATTGAGAAAAACTGTCGTTTTCATTGTTATTATGATACCATGTAACCAACATTTTTTGAGCAGAAATCAAAAACTTTTTGTGCAAAATCGGCAGGATTTGACTATTTTTTCACGGGGTGACACCAATGCTAAAGCGAGACGGACATATTCACACACCATTTTGCCCTCACGGAACAACAGACACACTCAGGCAATATGCGGAGGAAGCGATAAAAAAAGGCTTTCAATCGATTACGTTTACAGAGCACGCTCCTTTGCCTCCCTCTTTTACCGACCCGACACCGCAAAAAGACAGCGCGATGGCGCAAGCCTCTTTGGAACACTATATTAATGAAATTTCCGGTTTAAAAAGAGAATATCGCGGACAGCTTGACATACGGACCGGGCTCGAGGTCGACTATATCGCTGAATACGAAGGTGAAATCAAATCGTTTCTAGATGCATACGGCCCATTTTTAGATGACAGCATCTTATCCGTTCATTTTTTGCGCACGGGCTCGTCCTATCTGTGCCTCGACTATGATGAGCATACATTTAAAGAGCTGATCTCAGAGTGCGGAAGCATCGAAGCTGTATATGAACTGTATTACCGCAGCATTTATTCTTCTATTGTAGCATCTCTCGGCACCTATAAGCCAAAAAGAGTCGGTCACATCACACTCGTCAAAAAATTCATCAGGCTGTTTCCTTATAAAATGTCCGATCATATTCGGAAACTTGTTTCTGAGTGCCTGAGCGCTGTCGAGAAAAATGGAATGGAGCTGGACTTTAATACATCAGGTCTGAGAAAAAAATACGCGGGGGATATTTATCTGGAGGACTGGATGATTGAGGTGGCGAAGCAAAAAAACATCCCGCTTGTGTTCGGGTCTGATGCCCATCAAGCGGGTGATGTCGGATACGCATATGTGAAGTTTACTGAACTGCGCTAATTTGTGACCGCATGTCTCCTGTCCGGAATACGCTTCTGATCCAAATCTTAATTTCTTCAAAATACATTTTATAAAAGTACGGCTCGTGCGGCTGCATATAGAGCACTTCTGAAATGTATTGAGGCTGGAGATAGGGCATCATCAAGAGAGATTTTAATTGAAGAATAAAATGAGGCAGCGGCAGCGTTAAATGTTCTCGCTGTTTTTCTCCTTCCTCAATAATCAGCTGGAAGATATACTTTTCCTTCATCAGGTACGTCGACATAATCTCTCTTATTAAAGTGGAATCAATGGTGACTTCCCGGTAGACAAACCGAGTTAATTGACGGTTGTTATGCTGATAGGATAAAATATCGAAAACCAATTGGAGAAGCTGTTCCTGCGTGCTTTGAAAAGAGATGTTGCCTGCCGCTGTTTCAAGTGTTTTATTGTAGCCTTCGTAAAACTCTGAAACTAAGTGTTCCATCAAGCCTCCTTTGCCTTTAAAATAGTAGGAGATGTGCGCAACATTTACATCAGCTGACTTTGCGATTTCACGGACAGATGTGCCAGAAAATCCTTTTTGGTTAAAGAGCATGACAGCAGATTCAATAATTTTGTCTTTGGTGCTTACTTTCATACCGGCTCACTCCTTCCTCTTGTTACAAATTCAAGGAGAAGACCGGCTGTTCCTGTAAGAACTTATCGACAAATGCCGGCAGAAAAGCCGGGATTTTGTTTTATATTATAGAAAAAGTGAGGGTTTCCCATGTTTCATGTCGAACAACAATCCGGAGATAAAGAAAAAGACTATCAGCTTCTTCTAAAACAGCTCGAAGCCATAACAGAAGATGAAACAGATCAAATTGCAAACTACGCAAATGCGTCAGCACTGCTTTATCATTCATTGCCTGAGGTCAACTGGGCTGGTTTCTATTTTGCTAAGGAAGGGGAAGGACAGCTTGTGTTAGGGCCGTTTCAAGGTCTGCCGGCATGTGTCCGTATTCCTTTCGGTAAAGGCGTTTGCGGAACAGCATACGCAAATGGAAAAGTGGAGCGAGTTGCAGATGTAAACGCATTTCCGGGACATATTGCCTGTGATGCAGCATCTCAATCAGAAATTGTGCTTCCGATTCATGTAGACGGGAACCTAGTCGGCGTCTTGGACATTGACAGCCCTGTCAAGAACCGATTTGATGAGATCGATGAAAAGTATCTTTCACAATTTGTAAAAACCCTTGAAAAAGCTTTAGTGTAATGCATACAACAAAAGCCCAAAACATGTAGCGTTTTGGGCTTTTTTCATTTTTTTATCGACTCGTGAATCATCAAACGGTTTTTCCCGCTGCGTTTTGCGGTGTAAAGCGCTTCGTCGGCCTCGTGAACAAGTTCCTTCAAGGACTTTTTCGTTTCTGAATCCCAACAAGAGATCCCGCATGAAATCGTCACCTCAGGCTTTGTGCTTTTTCTCACTGCACAAACAAGCCTTTCGGTAATCCGTTTCCCGACGGCTACTGTCACATTCGGAAGGTAAACCGCCAGCTCCTCGCCCCCCCAGCGGGCGCCAACATCATGTTTTCGGATATTGCTTTTGATGACAGAAGCGACCTGTATTAAAATCTCGTCCCCTGTCTGATGTCCGTACGTATCATTTACATTTTTAAAATTATCAATATCAACAAGAATAAACACGCCTTTTTGATGAATTTTCATGCTGTATTGGATTTTTTCATCTAAATAGACTCTTGAATACAGCTCTGTCAGCTGATCCGTTTTCACAAGATGCTCAAGGCGGTCGCGAAGCATCGAATTGGTCACAGCCAGCGTGGCGTGATGAATCAGCGCTTGGAACAGCTTGTACATTTCAAAGGTAAAAGCGTACATTTCCTTTTTCAGCAAAACGGCAAATCCCAGGAGCCGGTCATTCTCAATCATCGGAACAGCCATAAGCGAACCGTATCCGGCTTTTCCGAAAACAGACTGTCCATTTCCGATAAAAACACCCTTTTCTCCTTCGTACAGTTTTTCCTTTATTTCATTATATATATCAGACGACTTCGTTTCTTTAAAAAATGCTGTGCTCCCGGGAAGCAGTGTCTGCTGTTCAAAATGGTCAATATGGAAAAAACCCACTTCTTCAGCATGAAATGATTCAGCCATTCTCACAGCAAGATCGTTCATCGTATCCGTCAGCGTCAGCCGCTGGTTAAGACGGCGCGTTGTTTCATTAATTAATTCCAAGTTTGCAATACTTGTTTTGGATTGTTCATAGAGCTGGGCATTTTCAAACGCCTTTCCCGCCGCATTTGCTATCAGTGACATTTCATCAAGGTACGCGTCGGTAAGAGGGCTGTCTCCCGCCCCATCTGCCATCAGAACGCCGTACGTTCCCTGCTGCCCTTTAATTGGAATGTAAGCGGTCGTTTCATTTTTCCGCAAAATGTCCCCGGATAGATAGACTTTAAGCGCAAAGGAATCGGCATCCTCCCCTTCCATATACAGCTCTGTTGCAGGAACACCTAAACATTGGTCCTGATCATGGGAAATAAACAGAGAAAATTGAAACAGGGGAAACGTGGTGTGTAAGCTTTCAAGAAGCTTCTTCAGCACTTCCGTCTGATCGAGCAGCGAATGGAACAGTTCGGTCATCTTGTATATCTTTTTTTGATAGACTGTTTTGATATAAAGTCTTTCCTGTTTCATTGACTGATTCAAAAAAGAAGAAATCAAATCCGGAAGCTCTTCCGGAAACACTCCGTCCTGCCTGCATGTTAAATGAAAGCTCCTGCCGGAGACATGATCTTCAATAACAAAAAATGACGCATTTATTTTCAATGCGGAAAAATGCACTTCATCCTGTGCCATTTGTGCCATGTGATCAGATGGAGAAGGTAAAAGGGATACGCAAAGTGATGGAAAATATGTTTGAATAGCCGAAGTCAGCCATAAAAGAGAGTCGGTGAATGAGACCTTTTCAGATTTGGCTAATAAAAAATCGAGCATATGATAACGAAAGGCGGGTAATTGATCTTTTGTTTCTTCTATCATGTTTTATCACCTAAAAAGTTTACCACTAATTTTTGTTTATTATATCACAACAGCGAAGCAATAATGAACGAATGGTTGACTTCAAAACAAATAAATTATATAATGACCTTTGTGTGAAATATTGCAGCCTTTTTGTTCAGCTTCTATGTTTTCATTTTGTTCCTTATCAATAAGGTGTATCGTGTAACTCTCTGCTGCTGGAGCGAGGATACATGAAAACAAAATGTGCATGGTCGAATAGAACAGACGGTTTTTATTTTCCACAAAATAAAACCAAAGGAGGAGTCACATTATGGCTCGCTATACAGGTCCATCTTGGAAACTGTCCCGCCGTCTAGGAATCTCTCTTAGCGGAACAGGAAAAGAATTAGAAAAACGCCCTTACGCTCCAGGTCCACACGGCCCAGGACAACGTAAAAAATTATCAGAATACGGTTTGCAATTGCAAGAAAAGCAAAAGCTTCGTCACATGTACGGTGTAAACGAACGTCAATTCCGCACACTGTTTGACAAAGCTGGCAAACTAGCTGGTAAACACGGTGAAAACTTCATGATTCTTTTAGATTCCCGTCTTGATAACGTTGTGTACAAGCTAGGTTTAGCGCGTACTCGCCGTCAAGCTCGCCAATTGGTTAACCACGGTCACATTACTGTAGACGGAAGCCGCGTTGACATCCCGTCTTACCAAGTAAAAGCTGGTCAAACAATCGGTGTTCGCGAAAAATCAAGAAACCTTTCAATCATCAAAGAATCAGTTGAAGTAAACAACTTCGTTCCTGAATACCTTACTTTCGATGCTGAAAAGCTTGAAGGTACATTCACTCGTCTTCCAGAGCGTTCTGAACTTGCTCCGGAAATTAACGAAGCGCTTATCGTTGAGTTCTACTCTCGTTAATCGTTTAAAAACCCCCTGCCGCTATGCGGTCGGGGGGTTTTTTTCGTCTGCTTCTTCTACCGTTTCCTGCTGGACAACACTTTCTTTGGCCTGCTGCTCCCAATAATCCCGCTGCATTCTTTCTTTGGCGATCGTACACATGAGATTCACGGTGAGCTCTCCCTCCTATTGAAAAGGTGGTGAATGGTCGTGTTTGCCCTATCTAATATACTCTTTCCCTCAAATTCCTATGCACTAAACCAAAAACATCCTTTGCCAATTAAGCAAAGGATGTTTTTTTCTTATTTATACGTGACAAGGAAGTATTTTTTCTTTCCGCGGCGAAGCACAGTAAACTGATCTTCAATGCGGTCTTCAGTAGATAAGATATAGTCAATTTCTGTCTGGCGTTCACCGTTAATGTAAACGGCTCCGTTTTTAATATCTTCACGGGCTTGTCGTTTAGACGGTGACAGTTTCGATTCAACCAGCACATCTACGAGTGACAGTTCTTCAGCGCTGTCTTTTTCTAGAGAAGGCACATCTTTAAAACCGATTTTTACGTCTTGGGCAGAAAGCTCTTTAATATTGCCGCTGAACAATGCTTGGGAAATATTAATCGCTTGCTCCAGTGCCTCGCGTCCGTGAACGAGCGCTGTCACTTCTTCTGCCAGGCGTTTTTGCGCTTCACGCTTTTCAGGCGCTGTTTCAGTTTTTTCAGCGTATTCTTCGATTTCTTCTTTTGAAAGGAACGTAAAATATTTTAAGTATTTCACAACATCACGGTCATCTGTATTGATCCAGAATTGGTAGAATTCATATGGAGACGTTTTTTCTTTATCTAGCCAAATTGCGCCGCCTTCGGTTTTTCCGAATTTTGTGCCGTCCGCTTTCGTTACAAGCGGAATGGTAAGACCAAACGCTTTTGCTCCTTCTTCTTCAGATTTTCTGATCAGCTCAAGGCCAGCTGTGATGTTGCCCCATTGATCGCTTCCGCCGATTTGCAGCTTACAGTTTTTCTCTCTGTACAGGTTTAAGAAATCATAAGATTGAAGAATCATGTAGCTGAATTCTGTGTAAGAGATGCCGGATTCGATTCTGGAGCTGACTGTATCTTTTGCCAGCATGTAATTGATGCCGAAGTTTTTGCCGACGTCACGAAGGAAGTCAATCACATTCATGTTTCCGATCCAGTCGTAGTTATTTGCCATAACAGCCGGGTTTTCTGCTGAATCAAAATCAAGAAATCTTGAAAGCTGATGTTTGATTTTTTGCGACCATTCGACAACGATATCAGCCGTGTTTAACGTACGCTCTGCTTTTTTTCCGCTCGGATCGCCGATTAAACCCGTCGCGCCGCCCACAAGCGCAATCGGATGGTGCCCCGCAAGCTGAAAACGGCGGAGTGTTAAAATTGGCAGCAGGTGCCCGATATGCAAGCTGTCCGCTGTCGGATCAAAGCCTGAGTACAGGCGGATCTTTTCTTCGTTCAGCTGTTTGTTCAGTCCTTCTTCATCCGTCATTTGCTGAATCAATCCGCGGAAGGATAAGTCTTCAAGTAAGTTTGTCATGAGATAAGGCTCCTTTTTAAATAAAATAAAAACGCCCCTTCGTGTAAACGAAGGGACGATTGATTATCGCGGTACCACCCTACTAATAAGAGCATACATACAGCTTTTTGCTCTTATCACTTTGCCTGATAACGGATCAGGTCCGTTCTTTCACTACTGAAAGCCTGAGCGGCTTTGTTTGCAAAAGCGGTTCATGAGTGTATTCGATATATCCGTCTGTGCTGATTTTCACCGGCCATCAGCTCTCTGGAACGTAAGGATATTCTACTTGTCTCAATCTTTACCTTTTCATATGAAGCTATATCATTTTTAACATAAATAAAATCCCGTGTCAACGGCGCCTTTTAATCCTCCATCGTTGACAGGTCTCCGGCCGGAAGATTCAGCTCCCATGCCTTCAGCACACGTCTCATGATCTTACCGCTTCGTGTTTTTGGAAGCTTATCCTTAAATTCAATTTCACGCGGAGCAGCATGGGCTGCAAGACCTTGTTTGACAAATTGACGGATTTCTTCCTTCAGTTTATCAGACGGCTCAAACCCTTCTCTGAGAGCGATAAAGGCTTTAATGATCTCCCCGCGCACCGGATCAGGTTTACCAATGACCCCCGCCTCCGCAATTGCTGGATGTTCGACAAGCTTACTTTCCACTTCAAATGGCCCGACGCGCTCACCGGAGGTCATGATGACATCGTCCACTCTGCCTTGGAACCAAAAGTACCCTTCATCATCCATGTAGGCAGAATCGCCCGACACATACCATCCGCCCGGCATAAAATAAGATTCGTATTTTTCAGGGTTGTTCCAAATCGTGTGCATCATAGATGGCCAGCCCTTTTTAATGGCGAGGTTCCCCATTCGATACGGCGGAAGCTCGTTCCCCTGATTATCAACGATTGCTGCTTCTACACCGGGAATCGGTTTTCCCATCGAGCCTGGTTTTATATCCAGGCAAGGATAGTTGCAGATTAGCTGTCCGCCCGTTTCTGTCATCCACCATGTATCATGAATCCGTTGGTTAAAGACTTTATGCCCCCATCTGATTACTTCCGGATTTAAAGGTTCACCGACACTCAGCACATGACGGAGTGAAGTCAGATCATATTTGGCAGCCATATCATCTCCGGCTCCCATCAGCATTCGAAAGGCAGTCGGCGCGCTGTACCAGACGTTTACACCAAGCTGCTCAATCGTGCCATACCAGCTTTCCGGGCTGAATCGTCCGCCGACAATCACATTTGTCGCTCCGTTCAGCCACGGCGCAAAAATCCCGTACACCGTTCCAGTCACCCAGCCTGGGTCGGCCGTGCACCAATAAATGTCCTCTTCCTTTAAATCAAGGACCCATTTTCCTGTCTGATACTGCTGAACCATTGCCTCATGGACATGAAGCACACCCTTTGGCGTACCCGTAGATCCTGATGTATAGTGAAGCAAATAGCCGTCTTTTTTGTCCATCCATTCAATGTCCAGTCTTGTGCTCTCATGCTTAGCCACTTCATCATAATGAATGATGTTTGCTCCGCTCTTTTCAGCCTGGCCACCGACTATGAATATACGCTGTAAATCAGGCAGCTTGTCAACCGGAATCCTTTCCAAAAGCTCAGGCGTCGTGACAACAACCTTTGCCTCGCTGTTTTGAAGCCGGTCCTTAACAGCCCCCTCCATAAACGCTTCAAATAACGGCCCGGCGATTGCGCCGATTTTGATGGCACCTAGCATAATAAAATAAAGCTCGGGTGATCTCGGCATAAAAATAAAAACGCGGTCCCCTTTTTCCACATTTCCATACCGTCTCAGCACATTCCCGGCTCTGTTTGTTTCTTCTTTCATTTCTTTAAATGTGTATTTTTCATCCCGTTTTGCGTCCTTATAATAAAGCGCAACTTTGTTTTTTCGAAAAGATTCGGCATGACGGTCTATCGTTTCATAAGCCGCATTCAATTTCCCTGTCTTATGCCAAGAGAAATGTTTCTCTGCTTCGGACCAATCAAATTGCCGATACGTTTCTTCATAGTTTTTTAAATTATGATCCCCCTCTATTGCTGGCAACGCTTTCAAATTCATGTCCAAACATCCCCCTTTGCTGAAGTTGTCACATTTATTATAGTATATATTCATATTCTTCTCAATTTTTAAAATATAAACCATGTTGAAAACGCTTTATAATTTGTTATTCTTAAAGGAGGCATGTATTTTTTATAGAAATTGATGGGACGGTGAATCAGTGGAACATCATAAAACATATCACTCTGCAAACATCAAAACAGCAACCGGCTCCTTACTGATAGAAGGCCCTGTCTCTCCAGAGGAATTGGCAGGTTATGAGTTTCATAAGGATTTGACCGCATTTCGGCCGCCCCGGGAACAGCATGAAGCATTAGTCGATATTGCTGGCCTTCCTGAGGGACGCATTATCATTGCCAGAGACGGCCAAACCATTGTCGGCTATGTGACGTATTTATACCCTGATCCGCTCGAAAGGTGGTCAGAAGGAAATATGGAGGATTTGCTTGAGCTCGGAGCCATTGAGGTGGCGCCGGCATACCGGGGATGTTCTGTCGGAAAAACGCTTCTGACCGTCAGCATGATGGACGAACAAATGGAGAACTACATTGTGATGACGACAGAGTACTACTGGCATTGGGATTTAAAAGGGATGAAAAAAGATGTGTGGGAGTACAGAAAGATCATGGAGAAAATGATGAACGCAGGCGGATTGGTCTGGTTTGCAACCGACGAGCCCGAAATCAGCTCCCATCCTGCGAACTGCCTGATGGCGCGCATCGGAAAAAACGTCAGCCAGGAATCAATTGAACAATTTGACAGGCTCCGTTTTTATCATCGTTATATGTATTAACTGACACAGACAAAGGGGAAAAGATAATGATTGTTGAGCAAATCATGAAAAAGGATGTCATCACATTAACGAAAACGGATACGCTTGAAACGGCAATACACAAGCTGAAAGAATTTCATATCAGGCATTTACCTGTTATTAACGAAGACCGCCATGTAATTGGGATGATTACAGACAGAGATATGAAACAGGCCAGCCCCAGCATTTTTGAAGAAAGCAAACGCAGCCGTTTTCTCACACGAAGCGTTGAATCAATTATGAAAAAAGACGTAGTATGCGCCCATCCGCTTGATTTTGTTGAAGAAATATCAGCAGTCTTCTACGAGCATGGCATTGGCTGCCTTCCTGTCGTGCAGCATCAAAAGTTAATCGGCATTCTGACAAAAACCGATTTGCTGCGGACTTTTGTAAAGCTGACAGGCGCTGACCAGCCCGGATCGCAGATTGAGATAAAAGTAAATGACATCACAAAGAGCCTCGCCGATATCAGCAGCCTCTGCCAAAGACTTCAGGTGAAAATACTGAGCGTTCTTGTCTATCCTCATGACGATTCCGGCGCAAAGGTGCTTGTATTCCGTGTCAAGACGATGAATCCGCTGCCGTTTTTGCAGGAATTGCAAAAAAACGGGCATCTCATCGTATGGCCGTCAGAGCATAGGGATCAGCTATGAGGGATAGTGTGTTCATTTATTCTCCCTCTTATCAGACCTATATGTTTCACCAGGAGCACCCCTTTAATCAGCAGCGTGTTCTCCTGACATATGATTTGCTCAAATCAATGGATGCCTTTGACGAGGGAGATATCGTCAGTCCGCGGCTTGCGGCGGAAGATGAGCTGGCTCTCGTTCACACTGACGATTATATCCAGGCAGTAAAGCTTGCCGGCGCCGGAAAACTTCCAGCCGAAGAAGGGGAAAGCTATGGGCTCGGTACGGAAGATACACCTGTCTTTGCAGGCATGCATGAAGCGGCCTCACTATTAGTCGGCGGCACCTTAACGGCTGCGGATTATGTCATGTCAGGGCAAGCACTGCATGCTGCCAACCTTGGGGGAGGCTTGCACCATGGGTTTCGTGGAAGGGCTTCAGGATTTTGCATATACAATGACAGCGCTGTAGCGATTCAATATATTCAGAAAAAATATCAAGCCAGGGTGCTGTATATTGATACGGACGCCCATCACGGAGACGGTGTGCAATTTGCATTTTATGATAACCCCAACGTATGCACCCTGTCCATTCATGAAACAGGACGGTATTTATTCCCCGGAACCGGTCAGATTCAGGAAAAAGGCAGCGGAAAAGGCTACGGATATTCCTTTAATATCCCGCTTGATGCTTTTACGGAGGATGATTCATTTATTGAAGCCTACCAGACAGCAGCTTCAGAAATCGCCGCTTATTTTCAGCCGGATGTGATTATCAGCCAAAATGGCGCTGATGCCCATTACTACGATCCGCTGACTCATTTGTCGGCAACGATTTCCATTTACAATGAAATTCCGCGGCTTGCTCACGCACTAGCGCATCAATATTGCGGCGGAAGATGGATCGCCGTCGGAGGAGGCGGATATGATATTTGGCGAGTGGTGCCCCGTGCCTGGGCCCGAGTATGGCTTGAAATGAAAGGAATCGATCCGGGACATGACATACCACCTGAATGGATCGCAAAATGGCAAAAGCAATGCCCAGTCACCCTTCCGTCCAGTTGGAGCGATCCCGCCGATTTATATCCGCCGATTCCACGCAAGCCAGAAATTACAGAAAAAAATGCCCAAACCGTCAGCAAAGCGTTATATGCGATACGATCAGAGCGCCAGGAAAAAACAAAATAAAAAAACGACCTTCACGATGAGGTCGTTTTTTATTTTTTGATGACGATTTCCACACGCCGGTTTTCCTTCATATGCTCATTTGTTTTGTTATCTTTTACAGGCTTTGTATCCGCATATCCAACAGCGATAAACCGTTTCGACGGGAGTTCCTCTTTTGATGTGAAGTATTGAATGACCCCGCTTGCCCGTGCTGCGGATAGCTCCCAGTTGGACGGATACCTGTACGTTGAGATATTTCGGCTGTCTGTATGGCCCTCCACCTGAATATCATTTGGAATAGTCTGAAGAAGAACTGCAATTTGGTGAAGAAGCGTTTCGGCATTATTCAACACGTCAGCCTCACCCGAATCAAACAGCACCGCTTCCTGAAGAACGAGCACGACCCCGCGTTCATCCCGCTTTGCTGTCATTTTTGACTTTAGCTGATGCTTTTGAATGTATGCATTTACTTTTTGTAGCAGTTGATCCTGCTGATTCTCTTGCTTTTTCGCATCGGCTGACGGCGTGTCTTTTTGATCGATGGCTGTTTGGTCTGGCTGAAGCCCGCTGCCATCCTTTTGGATCGAGTTCACCGTTGCTTTAAATTTTTGCAGATCAATCTGCGACATCGAAAAAAGTAAAATAAAGAACACAAGAATCAGCGTAATCAGATCTGTAAAGGTTACCATCCAGCCGGAGGATGACTGATTGTTTTTCCTGTTTCCATTCCTTCGTTCAAAGCGCTCTCTTCTAAGCTTCATGTACAGATCCCTTTTTTGTCTTGACTTGATTAGGCTGCTTCCGCCATTCTTCCCGAGAGCTGAAAACGACGAGCTGGCTTTCCAGATTGCGCGGATTTTTTCCGGATTGTATCCCGATAATGCCTTCCACCATTACCTGTTTGATGAAGATTTCACTTTCTGTTTTTTCTTCAAGCTTAGCCGCAATCGGATTAAATACCATGTTTGCCAGCAATGAACCGTATAAGGTCGTCAAAAGTGCAACGGCCATATTGGGTCCAAGCATATCAGGGTCATTTAAATTTTTGAGCATCAGCACCAGCCCGACTAGTGTCCCGATCATGCCCCATGCCGGAGCGAATTCTCCCGCTTTTTCAAAAACGCGGCGCCCTTTGCGGTGCCGTTCCTCCATTGCTGCAATTTCTGAATCCATGACAAGCCGAATCGTTTCTTCATCCCAGCCGTCAACCGCCAGAAGCAGCCCTTTTTTCAAGAATGGGTCTCTGATTTCTCTAGTCTGGTCATCCAATGATAAAAGCCCATGTTTTCGCGCATGGTCGGAAAGGGAAACGAAGGTTTTCACAAGGTCCTTTACATTGTCTTCCTGGCGGATAAATGCCTGCTTTAACACAGTTGGCGTTTTTTTCAGCTCCCTCGGCGGAAAACTGATAAAAACAGCGGCGCAAAGCCCTCCTGTTACGATAAAGAAAGAAGTCAGATCTAGAAAAGAGCGGAAACCGCTTACTCCCGACCCGGAAATAATTCCAATTACAATAATAATCGTTCCTAACACAAAACCAACAGGTGTAAGATAATCAAAACGTTTCATCATTTCTCCTCACTCATACGAAAAAAGCAAGAATTCACCTTAGAGGTGAAGCTTGCTTTCTTGTTTTTCTTATGACTTGGTTGACTGTCTTAACTCTATACGATGCGGCAATTCGACAATATGCTCTTCCACCGGCTCTTTATTCATGAGCTTTGTCAGCAGTCTCATCGCAACCGCGCCAATATCATATGTCGGCTGAACTACTGTTGAAAGCTGCGGTCGAACCATCAAGCTTAATCTCGTATTATCAAAGCCGATAATGTCGAGATCCTCAGGAATGGACAAGCCTTGATCCTGTGCGGCATGAATAATGCCGAGCGCCATTTCATCAGTTGCAGAAAGAATCGCTGTCGGCTTTTTGTCCAGGCTCATGAGATGCTGAAGCGCCTCAAGTCCGGAATCATACGTGTAATCACCTTCAGCAACAAATTGTTCATTAAACGGAAGATTCGCCTCTTCAAGCGCCCGTTTGTAGCCTTGCAGTTTCTTTGAGCGGTTGATCGGTTCTGTCATCGGGCCAGAAACAAATGCAATATCAGTGTGCCCCTTATCAACCAAAAGCTTCACCGCGTCATAAATCGCCTGCTCGTAATCAATTGCGACTGATGGTGTTTCACCTTGCTCCTCAACAGAAGCGGCAAGCACAATCGGCACTGGGGAACGCTTAAATTCCGCTACATGCTCGTCCGTAATGTTTCCGCCCATAAATACGATGCCGTCGACCTGTTTGCCGAGCATTGTGTTTAATAAGTGCAGCTCTTTCTCCAAGTTTTGGTCAGAGTTGCTCAAAATGATGTTATATTTATACATTGTCGCGATATCTTCAATTCCTCGCGCAAGCTCTGAATAGAAAATGCTTGAGATATCAGGAATGATGACACCTACAGTTGTTGTTTTTTTGCTTGCAAGCCCTCTTGCCACCGCGTTTGGACGGTAGCCGAGACGGTCAATGGCTTCCAAGACTTTTTTTCTCGTTGTCGGTTTTACATTCGGGTTACCGTTCACGACACGGGAAACGGTCGCCATGCTTACATTAGCTTCTCTCGCTACATCGTAGATCGTAATATTGCTCATCCTAAAACCACTCCTTTTACTGGATACACTTATCCTTATCTATAGCATAAACACTTTATGTAGAGAAATGTCATAATGTCCGAATTTATGTCGTTTATGATTTGTAAGCGTAAGTCAGTAGTCTACATTATTTTTCATTATTCATCAAATTTAATTACTTCTCATGAAATTATACACGTTTTTATAGATGATGAAAACGTATACTTGAGTTTTATAATTAAATAAACGAGAAAGCGCAAAAAAAGGCCGCATATGCGGCCTTTTGTATTGATCTCATTCCATTAGGCGTTGACTTTCACCATTGGTTTCAGTTCATTCAGCCATTTTTCAAATTCAGGGATTGCCATTTGCTGAGCAGAGTCAGAAAGTGCGACTGATGGATCAGGGTGAACCTCTGCCATAACGCCGTCAGCACCGATCGCTAAAGCGGCTTTAGCTGTCGGAAGAAGGAGGTCACGGCGGCCTGTTGAATGTGTCACATCAACAAAGACCGGCAAATGTGTTTCCTGTTTCAGAATTGGCACAGCTGAAATATCGAGCGTATTTCTCGTCGCTGTTTCGTATGTTCTGATACCGCGCTCACAAAGAATAATTTGATCATTGCCTTGTGCCATAATGTATTCAGCTGCATTGATGAATTCCGAGATCGTTGCAGCAAGTCCGCGTTTCAGCAGGACAGGTTTTTTCACGGAACCTGCAGCTTTGAGCAATTCAAAGTTCTGCATATTACGCGCACCGATCTGAATTACATCAATATAATCAAGCGCTTCTTCAATATGAGCCGGAGTTACGATTTCGCTGATAACAGCCAGATCAAATTCGTCCGCTACACGTTTTAAGATTTGAAGTCCTTCTACACCGAGGCCCTGGAAATCGTATGGGCTCGTACGAGGCTTAAAAGCTCCTCCGCGAAGAATTTTAATCCCTTGTTTTTTAGCAGCCGCAGCCACTTCTGCTACCTGCTCATAGCTCTCAACCGCACATGGTCCGACGATAAATCTTTGTTGGCCATCTCCGACTTTTTCACCTTTGATATCAACGATTGTATCTTCAGGTTTTTTCTTGCGGGAAACAAGCAACGCTTTGCTGTGGTCTTCCTCCTGAAGCTCTAAACCTGCTTTAAAGATTTCTTTAAAAATGTGCTGGATAGTAGAATTTTCGAACGGTCCGTCATTGTTTTCAATGATTTTATTTAACATTGTACGTTCTCTGACAGGATCAAAGCGATTAACACCCTGCGCTTCTTTCGCTTTACCGATCTCTTTCACAACATTTCCGCGCTGGTTGATTAATTTTAAAATTTGCAAGTTTAATTCGTCTGCTTGCTGCCTTAGAAGCTCTAACTCTGTGTTGCTCATTTTTTTCATCCTTTCCCTGCACATTCATTTTTTATTTTGTAGTTAACATGCATCTTACTATAAGTAAAACCAAATAGAAATACTGAAATACAAAATTTTTAAAAAAGTCTACTTTATTACCCAAACGCTTTTAAGTGATAAAGTAATGTATGATGCTATCGTACATGATGTGACGAAAATGATCAATAGTTTTTTCAAAAAAAAAGCGCCAGATCATATCTGGACGCTTTTTTTCTAGGACAGATGCTGCTCAATCGCCGCTTCTGTAATTTGTGAATGTGAGGTATGCCACTTTACTTCACCGTTTTGGATCACGAAAACTTGAGGGCTTTCGTGCTTGACTCCGTATGTTTCTGCGATGAAATTTGACAGAGGCCGTGCCTCTTGTACTTGCAGATAGTAAGCCGGCACTTCTTCATGCTGATTTGCAAAGGCATCAAATTCGTGAAATGCGGCTTGGCTGATCGGGCATGTTAAGCTGTGCTTAAAAAACAAGAAAGTGCCTTCCTTTTCTGCAATACGTTTAAACTCTTCCTCAGATTGGATAAGCTGTTTTGCCATTAGTCAAGTCTGCTCCTTCCGGGCTCAGCGGTTGATGTGCTCGGCCTGTTTTTGTGCATCTTTCAGCTCGTCTTTTACGTCTTCTTTCGTTTGGAGGACTTGATCTTTTGCTTCGTCAGCCGCCTGCTTCGCTTCGTTTTTCATATCTTGCATAGCAGCTGATGACTCGGTATTTGCAGAATTTGAACGGTCTCTTAAATCTTTGACCTTGTTCATGATTTGTCCTGACTGATCTGCAACAAGCTGCGTGATGTTAGATGTTTTGTCTTTTGCAATGCTGACATATTGAGTGCCTTTTTCTTTTGCGTCTGCCGTCATTTTATCTGTTTTATCCCGCAGAGCGACAGCTTGATTTCCGAGATCGTCGCGAAGTTCTTTCCCAGATTTAGGTGCTAGGAAAAGCGCAGTGGTGGCTCCGATGATTCCTCCGATTAAAGTACCGATTAAAAAATCTTTACTATTAATTCCATCTTTGCTCATCATTATTCCTCCTCAAAGTGTTTTTCTCTCTTAAAGAGCTGATTTTTTCTTTTGCTTCCACTTCTCCCAAATTTCCATCGCTGCTTGGCTCCAGGTTACAACCTGATTGATTTTATCTTGGTTTTCTCTCACTGATGCCGATACAGAACCTGCCGCCTGCTTCATTGATGTATTGAACTGCTGTACAGAGGTTCCCACCCCTTGAACAGCATGAACGACCGTGTTCAGCTTTTCTGATTTTTCCTGAATGTCTTCAGCCAAGCGGTTGGTCTTATGTAAAAGCTCGGCAGTTTCAGTGGTAATGCCTTTCATTTGTCCCTCCAGCCCTTCTAGCGTGGATGCGACATGTTTTAATGTCAGCTGCAGTGACTTTAATGTTTTAGACAAATAGATCACTAAGACAAGAAATGCTACAGCGATTAATGCAACGCTTAAATAAAGAATGATTATCATCTTAGGCCTCCTTGCTGCAGGATATACTGCTGTTTACCCGTTATGTAAAATCATAAACATATGTGTTGGGCTGTATACATATTATTCTCCATTCCAGTTGAAAATCCTTTAAGAGGATTTCTCTTCAGATAAATAAAAAGCAGTGAGATCACTGCTTTTTATTATGCCATGACGTTTTCGTAGGCTTTCATATATTTTTGAATATCTCCTGCTCCCATAAAGATAAGAACGGCTTTATCATGAGCTTTTAAAACAGATGTATCATCTTCTTCAATCAGCTTGGCATTATTAATTTTTCCCTGCAGGTCGCCGATCGTCAGCTTCCCTGCGTTTTCCCGGGCTGACCCGAAAATATCGCATAAATACACACAGTCTGCCGCACTCAGGCTATCTGCAAATTCATCAAGGAATTGCTGTGTCCGCGTAAATGTATGAGGCTGGAATACCGCAACAATTTCACGATCAGGATATTTCTGTCTTGCCGCCTCAATCGTCACTTTTATTTCTGTCGGATGGTGAGCGTAGTCATCAATTAACACTTGGTTTCCGAGCTGTTTCTCATTGAATCTGCGTTTCACGCCGCCAAATGATTTGAGGCCATGCTTAATAACACTGGCGTCAATTTCTTCATAATGGCACAACGCGATGACCGCCAATGAGTTCAATACATTATGATGGCCGTACGCAGGAATATAAAATGTGTCATAGAATGTATTGCGGACAAAGACATCGAAAGTTGTCCCTTCTGTACTTTTTACGATGTTTCTCGCTTGAAAATCATTTTCTTCTCCCGTGCCGTAATAAACGACAGGCACGTTCGCATGGATTTTCGGCAGATACTCATCGTCACCGCAGGCAATAATGCCTTTGTTAACTTGAAGAGCCATCTCCTGAAAAGCGTCAAACACATCGTCAATATTTGAGAAGTAATCAGGATGATCAAAATCAATATTTGTCATAATTGCGTAGTCAGGCTGATAGCTTAAGAAATGACGGCGGTATTCACACGCTTCAAATACGAAGTATTCGCTGTTTTCATTTCCTGCGCCTGTTCCGTCCCCGATTAAGAAAGACGTTGGCTTTGCGTTTTGGATGACGTGTGCCAGCAGCCCCGTAGTTGACGTTTTGCCGTGCGCACCAGTAACCGCGACACTGGTGAACTTTTTCATATAGTCACCTAAAAACTTATGATAACGAATCACCGGAATTCCGTCAGACAGCGCTTTTTCAATCTCAGGATGCGTGTCTGGGAATGCGTTTCCAGCGATAACTGTCATGCCGGGTTTGATGTTATCCGCGCTAAAAGGAAGAACGGTGATGTTTCTCTTTTCAAGCGCCGTTTGTGTGAAAATGAATTTTTCGATATCCGATCCTTGGACAGTATATCCATTATCATGAAGTATTTGGGCAAGCGGACTCATACCCGTCCCTTTTATTCCAACAAAATGATAAACAGTCATAATTGTACCTCCAACAAACGTCTATCTGTTCCCCAGTATATGACGTTCATTTCAATTTGCGACCGCGGCGGCTGAAAAGCCGCCTGCGGCGTATCCTTATATTTTTTGTTATGTTCAGTATCCGGTTATTTCTTTCCGATTAAACCTGAATATCACAATTTCTATGCCCATCTGCTGTAAAGCGGCATAGGTGTTTAATGATCTATCCATTATCATACCATGTTTGCTGTGAAAATGAACCTATATTATTCGTTTATTAAATCACTTGCAGTGATCAGCACCTCTCGAGGCTTGCTTCCTTTCGCTTCAGAGATCATACCTTCTGCTTCCATCATGTCAATCAGCCTTGCAGCCCGATTATATCCGATTCTGAATCTTCTTTGCAGGCTTGACGTGCTTGCACTGTTTTGCTCAACAACAAATTCACACGCCTCATAAAACAGTTCATCCTCTTCCTTTAAGGCAGAGCCTTGTCTGACCAATTCTTCTTGTTCAAACAAATAAGCTGGCGGCAGCTGGTTTCTGACATGGGAAACAACACGGTCAATTTCTCGGTCCGATACAAAGTTGCCTTGAAGACGGACCGGTTTTCCAGAACCGTTCTCTAAAAAGAGCATGTCTCCTTTACCGAGAAGTTTTTCCGCACCAGCCATGTCAATGATTGTTCGGGAATCAACCTGGCTGGAGACAGAAAACGCAATTCTCGTCGGGATATTCGCTTTTATCAGACCGGTAATGACATCGACTGACGGGCGCTGAGTCGCGACAAGCAAATGAATTCCGCAGGCTCTTGCTTTTTGAGCAATCCGGGCAATGCTTTCTTCTACATCATTTGGAGCTACCATCATCAAATCCGCAAGCTCGTCAATGACCACAACTAAATACGGCAGTTTTTCGCCCGTTTGGTGATCGGAGGTTAATTGATTAAAACGGTCAATATCGCGAACACCGGAATGGGCAAACAGTTCATAGCGCCGCTCCATTTCCTCAACAACCCATTTTAAAGCAGCTGTGGCCGCTTTGGCGTCTGTAATGACAGGGCTGACGAGGTGAGGAATCTTGTTGTAAGGCGCAAGCTCCACCATTTTCGGATCAATCAGCAGCACCTTCACTTCACTCGGATCAGCTTTATAAAGCAGACTCACTAAAATGGTATTGATGCACACGCTTTTTCCCGATCCTGTAGCTCCGGCGATAAGACCGTGCGGCATTTTTTTCAGATCAATGACAACAGGATTCCCCGAAATATCCAATCCGAGTGCTGACGTAAGCGGTGATGTGCTCGTCCTGAAAGCGGAACTGCGAATCATCTGGCGCAAATCAACCACCTTGCTCGTACGGTTCGGCACTTCAATTCCGATCGTGTTTTTCCCCGGAATCGGCGCCTCAATTCGAATATCTTTTGCGGACAGGCTGAGTTTAATGTCATCAGACAGATTGGTGATTTTATTTACCTTTACACCTGGTTCAGGGTGTACTTCAAATCTTGTGACTGACGGCCCTTGCGTTACATGAACCACATTGGCCCGAACGTTAAAGTTTTTCAAAGTTAAATCAAGGAGCTGACGCTGCTCTTCTATCCACGCAGCATCGTCCTGAACTTGTGCTGGCGGCACATCAAGCAGTGAGACATTCGGGAACACATAGCTTCCGCGGCGCTCCCCTGCTTTTTGCTGTTTATGCGTATCGCTTTTCAGCATCATAACATTAAAAGGAACAGACGGTCCCTTCTGAAGTGCCGGACTTCGTTTAGGATTGTCACTAGGCTTCTTGGCTCTGTTCTGCTGTTCTGCTGTAGCCGTGCGTCTTTCTGCCGCAGGGCTATCATCCGCCGCAGAATAGGATGGAGAACCCTCTTCTGTGCTATGTTCCGGTTGTGAATCACCTTCTATCTGGGCCACGGATGCTTCAGGCTGGTTGTTTTCCTCTATCATTTGAGCTGATGCAACTTCCGGAATGCTTTCTTCGTGAACAGCTGTATCGCTGTCTGACTGTTCCTCTGCTTCTTGCAGGGCTTCTTCTGGCACAGCCTCTTCCTCGTATCGTTCATTATGCACAAGAGGCTTTTCATGCTCATGGATTTCCATTTGTTCTGCTGGGGCTGAGAAGGTTTCAGCAGTTTCTGGATGAACGTTTCCTTCGTTGGCTGACGGCTCTTCCGCCTCAGTTCCAGCACCAGTCACAGTCTCTTCCCCATACCGCTCATCGGGTAAGAAATGCTCTTCCTTTTCAGGCTCTTGGATCTCTGTTTGTTTAGTTGAGACGGTGTCAGCAGTTTCTAGCACAGCTTCTTCATGGGGATTTACACCGTTGGCTGACAGGGTTTCTGCCTCCATTCCGGTACCTGTCACAGTCTCTTCCCAAGATGTTTCTTCGTGCAAGAAAGATTCTTCCTGCTGATCATTCATTTGCTCTGTTTCTTCTGACGGCATCTCAGCAGCTTTTGGAGCCATTTTTTCTCCAGCGGTTACTTTTTTGTCTGACAGCTCCTCTGCTGAGTGCTTTGCCATTGTTTCATTCGTACTTTTTTGGACGCCAGAAGGCTCTTCATCCAATCGGACATGTGAAAAGAGGGGTTCCTTCTGTTGCTGCGGCGGCCGGTCCGGCATCGAATAGCTGCGTTCGCGTTCGATTTCTTCTGAAAGCAGTGTTACCTTCACAGGTTCCGGCTTCTTTTGCTCACCTTTTTTTTCCGCAGATTGTTTCGGCATGTCCTTTTTCACAGATGGTTTTTGATTAAATCCATATACAGGCGAAGGGATATTTGTCGGTTTAAACGGTTTCTTGGCCGGCTCTGATTTTTCATATGTACGGTGCTCTTTTTCATTATTTGTGCGGTCTCTGTGCTGAGCAGCTCCCGAACGAGGCGCGGCTTGCGGTTCCTCCGATGGCGGGCGGCGCCTTCTCAAATCATTTTTTTGGTATCCGTCAGGCACAACCGGAAAACGGAACTTGCCTTTAGGATATTCGTAATATATTTTAGGATCTTCCAATCGTTTTAATTGTCCTTCGGAGTGATGCGATTCTTGCTGTTTCGGAACTTGAGCGGGTTTTGTCTCCCGTTCAGCATCCTCCTCACTCTCTCCTAAAAACAAATCAAAAAATTTATGAAGCCAACTCATAAGTCATCTCTAACTCCCTTATAGTTTTCTGGGACGATTTTTAGTATACCACTGCTTGTCGGCCCAGAAAAGATTAAGCTTTCAGCAAAACAAAGCCGCTAAACAAGAGCTTAGCGGCTTTTTTTACATGATTCGATTTTTTCGGCGTATTTATGGGAGTCTAAAACTGAAATGCGTCTCCAGCCTCATGGTCTCCTTCTAATACAAGAATTCCTTTTTCAGCAGGAGCGTCAGGCAATGCAAGCTCTTTTGCGGAGCAGATCATTCCGCTGGACGGTACGCCTCGAAGCTCAGCATCCTTGATGACAAGCCCGCTCGGCATCACAGCGCCGACTTTGGCAACAACAACTTTTTGGCCTTGGTCAACGTTAGGCGCGCCGCATACGATCTGAAGCGTTTCGTCCCCTACATTGACTTTACAAACGCTTAGTTTATCAGCATTCGGATGTTTTTCTTTTGATTCAACATATCCGACGACAAACTTTGGCGATAAATCAACGACTAATGTTTCTTCAATGCCGTTTCTGTTTAACGTTTCATTCACATCTTGAACGAATGTTTCTGAAAGGGCAACAGGGCCGTTTTCATCAATGGTTAAGTATGAAGACGCGTTAAAGATGTTAAAACCCGTCGTTTCATTTGTTTCGCTATTGTAAATTTTGACGACGTCGCCGTATTTTTCATAGCCTACTTGCTCGCGTGTTACGTCTTTTAGAGAGATCAGAAGTGTATCTCCCACACCTTCTTTATTATAAAAAGCGTTCATAAGTAAAAAATCCTTTCTAATCCTTTTTCGGACGGCTTTTTGCCAAGATAAACACCGGCTCCAGCTTTCCTTCATTGTATAGGAAAGAAAGCGCCGTAATCGGAACGGTGCCGCCTGCAAAGAAGCTCATCGACATTTGTCCTAAAATATCATACCCTGATTCATTCCGAATGTCAGCAAGTATCAGAACGTCCTGATGCGGAACAGAGATCGCTAGCTCACCTTTAGCATTTTGTTTATACTCATTTAAAATGGCTTCGTTCAGAATCCGGCTAGCGTCGTAACCGTCGTTTGCTCTAAAGAAGTAAAAGAGATTGCCGGCAACAGTATCCTCTTTGACAACCGTCGGCAGGGAGCGGAGGTTAAACGCAGCCGTTTCTCTGATACGCTCCTTCGTCCAGTTTTCTTTCTCCAGCATGCGCTGATCAATTAAACGATAGGTTTTGCCCAGATCAAGCGCGTAATAAATTCTTGTTTCTGCGGTATGCTCGTCATAAATAAGCGGAATCTCTTCGCTGGACTTGTCCGGAAAAGAGGTTGAGCGGATGACCGGATAAATACGGCTTTCCTTCCCGGTTATTTCCTGCGACTTTCCTTCCATAGCTGCCATGGCTTCTGATACATAATAAACGATCTCGTCAATGGCTTCGTCTTTTTTCAGTTCCCATTTTGCAATAATCGGCGGCAGGTCAAGCGTAATTCCTTTTTTAGTTGTTTCATCCTCAACACGGAGGGTGTCTTTTTCTCTGTCAAATAAAAAGGAGCGATTCTCGTGCTGAAGGCGCTGTTTCAATATGTCTGACAGCTTCCTTGAGGTCATTTTCAAACCGGATATCCTCCTTTACGCTTTTGCGAGAGAGTCAGTTAAAAACTGTTCAATTTCTTCTTTTGTTTTACGGTCTTTGCTCACAAAACGATTCACTTCTTTTCCTTCATTAAACACAACAAAGCTTGGAATGCCGTAAATCTCCCACTCTGCGCATGTATCAATAAATTTGTCGCGGTCTACATAGTAGTAAGTGAATTCAGGAAAATCTGCTTCCAATTCCGGTAGAAAAGGCTCTACAAAACGGCAGTCCGGGCACCAGTCGGCAGAAAACATAAATACAGCCCAATCATCCTTTACCGCTTTTTCCAGTTCTTGCGTTGTCTCGATTTTTTTCATCACATATCCCTCCAGTTGTTTATGTTCTTACATGTTAATTTATCGATACTCGTCCATTTGGATCATACCAAACTGCTTGCGGCAAAACCACTTATATGCAACGAATGAATATGTAAGATAAGCTTTCCCATTATCATTATCATATTTTATTTGCATTATCAAGCACGTTTCGTTTAACATTTTGTACATGAGGGTAAAATTGACAAATGGACATACAAAAGGAGGGATCCCGTTTGGAGTTTATCGTCTATTTAGCCGGGGAAATCCATAGCAATTGGCGTGAGGAAATCAAGGAGAAAACAAAATCACTGAAGCTTCCGATTACGTTTGTCGGCCCGATGGAGCACCACGACCGTTCGGACAATATCGGAGAAGAAATTATGGGCGCTCAGCCAAACGCAGTCTATAAGGACGACAAGGCTTCTGATATCAATAACTTCAGAACGGCTGTCTTGATGAATAAAGCAGACTTTGTGATTGCCTTGTTTGGCGAAAAGTACAAACAATGGAACACAGCAATGGATGCTTCCTATGCTATCGCAAAAGGTAAACCCCTGATCATTATTCGTCCTGAATCGCTCCATCACCCATTAAAAGAGCTTTCAAACAAAGCGAATATTACCGTTGAAACGGTGAACCAAGCGATTAAAGCACTTTCGTATGTATTTGAAACAAAATAAGAAAAAAGCTTGTCGACATGGCTTACAAGCCTTGCTCAACAAGCTTTTTCTACAGGTTTTACATATTTTCTTTAATTGCTTCAACCGTCTGCTTGTCACAGGCAGTTACGAGCTTTATCAGCATTTCTTTTGCCGCGGCGTAATCATCAATATGGATAATAGACGCATTTGTATGAATGTAGCGGGAGCAGACTCCGATAACTGCCGACGGAACGCCGCTGTTTGAAATATGCACTCTGCCTGCATCTGTACCGCCGCCGGAAACAAAGTATTGATATGGAATCTGATGCGTTTCAGCCATATCCAAAACAAATTCTCTCATTCCTCGGTGCATAACAGTTGTTCTGTCAAGGATGCGCAGCAAAAAGCCCTTCCCAAGCTGCCCAAACTGCTGTTTATCGCCGCTCATGTCGTTTGCCGGACTGGCGTCAAGCGCGAAGAACAAATCCGGTTTGATCATATGAGACGCTGTTTGCGCGCCTCTTAAGCCGACTTCTTCCTGAACGGTTGCGCCAGCGTAAAGCGTATTCGGCAGTTCTTTTCCTTGCAATTCCTTCAGCAATTCAATGCTCAATCCGCAGCCGTACCGGTTATCCCACGCTTTTGATAATATTTTCTTTTCATTGGCCATAATGGTAAACGGGCATACAGGGACTACCTGCTGGCCCGGTTTAATACCGATTTTGATGGCGTCTTCCTTATCATCTGCTCCGATATCAATCATCATATTTTTGATATCCATCGGACGGTTTCGCTGAGCATCTGTTAACAGATGCGGCGGTATGCTTGAAATAACCCCCGGAACAGGGCCGTTATCTGTTTGTATTTCTACTCTTTGCGCCAGCAGTACCTGACTCCACCAGCCGCCGAGCGTTTGGAACCTCAGTAATCCGTTATCTGTAATGGATGTCACCATAAATCCGACTTCATCCATATGTCCAGCCACCATGATTTTCGGCGCGTCCTCTCCGCCTTTTCTGACTCCGAAAACACTTCCCAGTCTGTCCTGAACGATATCATCGGCATATTTGGCAAGCTCCTGCTTCATAAACGCACGGACCTGATGCTCATTGCCCGGCGCTCCGGGAAGCTGCGTCAGTGTTTGGAAAAGCGCTTTCGTTTCTTGATTCATGTTTTCCCCTCATTTCTATGTAGTTCTTTTATTTTATTAGAAAAAATTCTGTTTTCCAAGCACTCTGATTGAATCTGCTCAATGAGCCGCGTATCGCTTAACAGGATTTGGCGGTTTCTGTATAATGAAAGTACGATCAATCAGGAGGTGCTTTATTTTGAAATTGCGTCATCTTCTTTTAGGAGCAGGACTTGGCATTTGTACGGCTGTTGTTGTGAAACAATATGTGATGAAGCCTTATATTTCTTCAGAAAGAGCGCTTCGTATCGTAAAATCCGCTTTTAAACAGCGTGGGCCGATTGATGGATCATGGATCTACACCCAGCCGGAGCCCTACAATGTGAATGGGGAAACCGTGCAGGTGTACAAGACCGGTGTTACACGGTCAGCTTTTGGAGAACTAGAGCAATATGAAGTGATGGTGGATGCGAAAACGGGGAGAATTGTAGATGTCATTGATACAATCGCGTCTTAACACCGGACAAGCGTAAAAGAGAGGAGCCGCTGCCCATGCAGCGGCTCTTTATATTATATCGCTCGAATCGGTTTGTATACCGGATACCACATCGCGTCCTGCACAGCCTGAATGATGTCCTCAGGCTCTTCAGTGGCCACGCCTTCCTTAATGGCGGTTTTAGCAACTTCAACTGCAACCGTTGCCGATACAGTCCGTAAATCTTCCACCTTCGGAAGCATCGGTGCGCCAGGCACTCCAACATTGACCATACTTGCGATCGCACGGGCACACGCTTCAAACATGCTGTCTGTAATCAATTTTGATTTGGTGACAATTGTACCAAGCCCAAGCCCCGGGAAGACAAGTGCGTTGTTGGCCTGTCCGATATGATACGTCACGCCGTTATAATCCACAGGCGGGAACGGACTGCCTGTCGTGATAAGCGCACGGCCTTCCGTCCATTCAATTAAATCTTGCGGTTTTGCTTCAGAAAGAGTCGTCGGATTCGACATTGGCAAAATCGCCGGCCGTTTTACGTGTGAAGCCATTTCTTTTACAATTTCTTCAGTAAATGCACCGGAAACTGTTGATGTACCGATGAGAATCGTCGGTTTCGCCTGACGGACCACCTCAAGGAGATCAATACCTCCGCCTTCTCCGTTGCGCTGATAATCTTTCACCTCATCAGCCTGACGGGCATAAGACTTTTGAAAATCAAGAAGCTGATCCATATCATCTGTTAACAGCCCGTTCCGGTCTATGCACCAAAAGCGCTGGTATGATTCTTCCTCACTAAGCCCCTCGCGCACCAATGCTTCACGCAGCTGTTCAGCAATTCCGATTCCGGCCGTACCCGCCCCGAATATCACGACTCTGTGATCCTTCAGCGGCACTTTTGATGCTTTTGCGCAGGATAAAACTGCCGCAAGTGAGACAGCGCCTGTCCCTTGGATATCATCATTAAACGTACACACTTTATCTTTATAGCGTTTCAGGATGCTGCGCGCATTTTTCGCTCCGAAATCCTCCCAGTGAAGCAATGCATTCGGGAATGTCTCTCTCGCAAGTGAGACATATTCATCAATAAATTGGTCATAGCGTTCACCGCGCACTCTGGAATGCTGGTTGCCGACATAAAGCGGGTCGTTCAGGAGGCTCTCTTGATTTGTGCCCGCATCCAAAACGACAGCCAGCACTCTGCTTGGATCAATTCCCGCAGCTGCCGTGTATACTGCAAGCTTGCCAATTGATATCGCGATACCGCCTACTCCCCAGTCTCCGATTCCTAAAATCCCTTCCGCATCGGTTGCCACAATTAAATCAATGGCATCACTTTTGTCTTTAAACTGTTTAAAGGCCTCTTTCATTCCTTCCGGGTCATCAATTGACAGATAGAGCCCTCTCGGCTTCCTGTATTCATGGCTGTATCTCTGAATGGCCGTACCTACTGTCGGCGTGTATACAATCGGGAGCATTTCCCCTAAGTGGTCATTTAACAAACGGTAAAACAGCGTTTCATTTCGATCGTGCAGTGCTGTCAAATAAACATTTTTACTTAAATCATCCGGCTGTGAGGAAAACTGTTCGTACGCTCTTTTTGCCTGTTCATCAATGGTTAATACCTTCGGCGGCAAAAAGCCATTCAATCCGAGCGCTTTTCTTTCCTCCTTTGTAAAAGCTACTCCTTTGTTCAAAAAAGGAACAGAGAGTACTTCAAGGCCTCTTAATGTTGTCTGAATTTCTCCTTCGTTCGTTACTTCGAATTGTTTCACCCTGCCTCTTCCTTTCTGAGCATAATTAGTACTAGGTTTGCTTTATTAGCCGGAAATCATGCAGGGTAAACATGAAAATATGCTATTGTTTCTTTCGTTTGAGTGATTCTGTAATCCTTTCGTCCCCATCCCATTTCAATGCGCGATATTCGGCATCATGATAAAAAATAAACCATGCGTCTTTTTCCGCTGCATACGCCTGCCACTTTTGCTTTTGCGGTATAGAGGTCATCGGATAATCATCATAAGCCAGCACCCATAATGGATTGCGGTGGGCGTGTGTCGGCATCAAATCCGCCATATGTACCGCGGTTTCACCCGCATCCTCACATACAAGAACACAGTGGCCGTCACTGTGGCCCCCGGTATGATGCAGTGTAACCCCCTCTGTTATGGTGCAGGTGTTTTCAAAGGTTTTCACTTGGGCGGCAACAGCCTCCCAGTTTTCTTTCCAGTAGGTATTTTTCGATCTGATATTCGGATGGCGCATTTCATACCATTCAACAGATGAAGCATAAATAACGGCATTTGGAAAAACCGGAACCAGTTTATCGCCTTCGTATTCCGTCAATCCGCACGCATGATCAAAATGAAGGTGTGTCATGGCGATCACGTGAATATCTTCAACTGTTAATCCGAGCGCTGCTAATGATGTTTTCACATTGGATTCTTGAGTCACACCGTAGTTTCTTTTTTGTTTTTCAGTCAGCTTGCCGGACCCGATACCGGCATCGACGATCACGTTTTTCCCGTCCTTTTGAATAAGAATCGGATCTGTCCTTAGTTCAATCTGGTTTTTTTCATTGACTGGATATTTTTTTGACCATAACGGCTTTGGAACAACACCAAACATGGCTCCTCCGTCCATGTGAGTCACCCCTCCGTCAAGCCAGGTTAACGTCGTGTTTCCAATTTTCATCGTTTCCATCTTCATCCCCCCTGTCATCATCGTAGCAAACAGCGCATAAAAAAAACAGACTCCTGCGTCAGAGTCTGTTTTACGCTCTCCATTCAACTTCAGCCCGATAAATCGGCTGGCCGAGTGCTGAGAATTTTTCTTCATATTCTGTCATGATGTTATCTTCCATATCGCTGTTATGCAGATCAAGACTGACATATGTCAGCAGCAATCCGTATTCCGAGAAGCTTTTCAGCGAGTACTCAAACAGACCGCGGTTGTCTGTTTTAAAATGAATTGCTCCGCCTTTCCCCATCACTTCTTCATATTTCTTGATAAAATGGGAATACGTGAGACGGCGTTTTTCGTGGCGTTTTTTCGGCCAAGGATCAGAAAAGTTTAAGTACACCCGTTTGACTTCACCCGGCTCAAACACGTCTGTCAGCATGTCCGCGTCTATATTCAAAAGTTTCACATTCGGCGCTTCGCTATCTTTTACTTTCTGGACAGCAGTTACAATGACGCTTTTAAATAACTCAATGCCAATATAATTAATGTCGGGATTTTGTTTGGCCATTCCGGAAATAAATTGCCCTTTTCCTGTACCGACCTCGATATGGATCGGATTGTCGTTGCCAAACACTGTATTCCATTTTCCTTTATAATCAGCAGGATTGCTGATGGCAATATCTGCGTTTTCAGCCAAAAAGTCATCAGCCCAAGGCTTGTGGCGCATTCTCATATGATTGACACCTCTATCTATTATTTCGACTAACAACATACCATGAATTAAAAAGACCCGCAAGCTTGTTTTTAAAGGTGTGCCTTCACATAAAAAAAGAGGTTCCCGTCTGTCGGAACACTCGTGTCTCATGCATAAAACCATCCTGTTTTGAACAATTTAACCCGTAAGATACTGAAGGGATGTGTACCGTTTTATGGGTTTAAATTACGAGAATCAAGTTGATCTATTGAAGGACATTTTGACTGACCATCAATTAGACTGCTGCGGAACCGTCGCAGAGTACGAACAGCTTGAACGTGTGATTAAATCGCTGATGGCAAACACCGAGATCGATTCACACTTAAAAAACGTGCTGGAAGATGTGTACCGATACAGCCAATCAGGAATATCGTCCAAATCCATCGACTCACACATACAAGAGCATCAGAACAGCTTGTCTCAATGGGTAGAGGAAATGGATTCATATTCCTGATTATTGAACAATCCGCTTCATCAGCATATGCAGTTCTTCCATTGCATCATGGAATTCTTTATCGTTTCCTTTGGATTTATGCCAGGCAATGTAAGTGATTGTTTCAGATAGCACATACCATGCCATTCTTAACCGAAGGCTTTCCGTTAACTCGATGCCGTACATGCCCAGCCAGCTCTCCCAAGCTGGCTTTTCAACGTAGTGGTACAGCAATGGCCCTAGATCCATCGCCGGGTCAGCGATCATGGCGCCGTCCCAGTCAATTAAATACAGCTGGTTGTCTTCAGACAATAGCCAGTTATTATGATTGACATCACAATGGCAAACGACTTTCTCACCGAAATGCACTTCATGCAGATGATCTTCTAAATACGTAATCCCTTCTTGAATCAGCGGCGAAGTTTGCTGCACAGCAAATACAGCCTGTTTAAGCTGAGACAGCAGAGCCCCTGGATTCAGCGGTTCCTTTCCAAGTCTCTTCAGCATGTCCAGCAAGGCCTTTGATGTGTGTATTTTACGAAGCAATTCAGCAACGGACCGTCCGCTCATGTCTTTCGGCTTCAGCTCTCTGCCGGTCATCCAGTGCTGGGCCGTAATGACATCCCCATTCTCCATCCGTTTTGTCCAAACCAGCTTAGGAACAATGCCTTCGGCGGATAAAACAGCTAAAAAAGGTGAGCTATTACGTTTTAAAAAAAGCTGCTGCCCGTTATGTTTCGCATAATATGCATCTCCTGTAGCTCCTCCGGCGGGGAAGATCTCCCAATCGCTACCTAGTAATTGTCCCAACCAGTTCATATCAATGTTCAACCCATCATTTCTTAAAATATTTTAGAATAAGGCCTATTCGTCTTCAGTGTATCCAGCGAATGCCTTTTTCGTACGAATCGTATGAAAAATAAAAAAGACAGCTATTGAGAGTCTCATATGCTAATCAATAGCCGTCTTTTAAATTTTAGCGCTATAGCACAAACTTCGTCAAGCAAAACTCGTAAGATCTCATGCTAAATATAAGATAACCGTTCCAATGCCGTTTACAGCAACCGCTTTCTTGATTTCTCCCGGATCAGCGCAAAACCCGTCAGTATCACATAGAAGCCGGTAAGCCTTATCTTTCGGCAGCTGCCATGTAACAGAATCAGGGCTGGCATGATGGATGACAATGATTTCTTCCCATTCGTCGATTGCGCCGAGGCCAAACAGCCGGTATACAATAAGGTGCTCTTTGAGAGCCAGGCATTCAAGGCTGCGCTGAATATCCGCTGATGACGTAAGCCGGAATGCCGGATGCGCTTTTCTGAGCGAAATCAGCCTGCGGACATAATCAGCATCTTGCTTGAATGTTTCACGCCGCGACCAGTCCAGCTGGTTGATGCTGTCACTGGATTGATAGCTGTTTTCCACCCCCTGCTTCGTCCGGAAAAATTCCTGTCCGCTGTGAATAAACGGAACTCCCTGGGCCAGCAGAATGATTGCAGTCGCCAGCTTTTGCCGGCTTCTCTTTCGGCTGTCACTTTCTTGTGGAAGCGCGAGGCTCATTTTATCCCAAAATGTGTGGTTGTCATGCGACTCTACATAATTGATAGATTGGCTCGGCGCCGACACAAGCGGAGCGGTCTCTTTCCATCCGGAAGATCCGGCAATCCCATGCATGACTGTTTCCGCTTTTTCGCCGTTCCCAAGGGCAAAACCCGCTGCCGCGATTTGAAAGGTATTCCCTTTAACAGCGTCACGAAACGAATCATTAAAAAAACCGACGCCCGGCATTTTTGAGGCATTCGCCAATGTCGCTTTCTGATCAGGCGGCAGCGGTGTTGCCAAATCCCAGCCTTCCCCAAAGAGAAGGATTCCGGGCTTTACCTCAGATGCTTTTTCTTTTATATGAAGAACCGTTTCGATATCCAAAATGCCGAGCAGATCAAAGCGGAAGCCGTCGACATCGTATTCCTTGAGCCAATACATGACGCAATCCGTAATGAATTTTCTCGCCATCCGCCTTTCTGAGGCGATGTCATTCCCGACGCCGGTGCCATTTGAAGGCATCCCGAATTGATCATGCCGGAAGAAATAACCGGGCACCGTTTTTTCAAAGGGCGAGTGCTCTCTTTGGTATACATGGTTATAAACAACATCCAGGATGACACGCAGGCCATGCCGATGCAGGGTGTGAATCATTTGTTTAACTTCTTTGTTTCTTGTCTGAGGGTCGTGAGGATTGGAGGCATAGCTTCCCTCCGGGGCGAAAAAATGAAGCGGATTATAGCCCCAATTGTAGGCGGCAAGCGGGGTTTCTTCATCAACTCCGGCATAATCGTTTACCGGCAAAAGCTCGATATGCGTAACGCCAAGCTCTTTTAAATAAGAAAGTCCTGTAGAACTGCCATTTTTCGTTTGAGTGCCAGTTTCAGCAAGCGCCGCATACTTCCCCTTGTTCTTCATACCGCTGTTTCCATGAATGGAGAAGTCACGGATGTGCATCTCATAAATAATGGCATCAACGGGGTCTGAAAATGGTGTAAGCGAAGGAGCCGAGTTTGCTTGATCTGGGCGTAGCACGACCCCCTTCTCTCCGTTGACCGTCACAGCCTTTGCATACGGATCCACCGTTTCTGTCCATTCTAAATTGTTGCAGATCCGGTACACATACTCATAGCCGTGCAGATCTCCAGCCACTGTAACGGCGTATACTCCATTTTCCATTCTTGTCATTTGGAACGTATGCCCGCTTTTTTCGGGATGCGACAGCTTGACGGCAGCTGACGTCGCAGCAGGCGCCCATACTTTAAATTCAGTATAATCCGAAGTGTAAACAGCTCCGAGCTCTCCGTCATAATAAAATGCAGCATCAAACGGGTCCGTCCTGATCACCGCCCCGATTTGGAGATCCGTTACTCCGCCGCAGGATGCTTTGACATAATGCGTTTTCCCGAAAGTGACCGGCTGCTCAGCTACACATACATACTTGTATTTCCCTTCTATTTTCCATTCCTGCGTGACTGTCAGAGGAATTTCCCCTGTATCTGTCTCTAACTGAAAAGGCGGCGTAAAGGTATCTTTTTGATCAGCAGGGATCAAAACCGTAATGATATTCATTTCATCGGCATACGCTTCAAAGCGGCGTTGGATACTGACCATCAGAATCTCTCTCCTCCAAAAACGTTTATGTTTTGATCCGTAACGGTGAGGGGCTCGATGCCAGACGGAATGGGGTTGTACCCATGATTTCTCCGTCAGCATGGAACGGAATTTTGTCCTTCGTGTAAAACAAAATGTCTTTCGCTTTAAACATCGTCACGCCGTCCATTTTGGTGTGTTTTCCAAATGTCATCAAGCATAAAAACCAATACTTTTTCAAAAACGGCAGATTCTCAACAATGATGATATCAAATGCCTGTTCGCGAGGATTCGCAAGCGGGGCCGCCTTCATGCCGCCTCCGTAAAACGGATGATTGGAGACGACCGCAAACCAGACATGATGAAATTCCTGTGTCTCTCCTTCAATTGTACAAGCCAACGAAAACGGCCTAAAGGTAGCCGACGCGTACAAATGGGATAGCGGATAGACAAGAAAGCGGAGGCGCAGAAAATGGATCGCCCGTTTGAATGGAAATTCTAATGCCTTTTTATTGACGTATGCGTCAAAGCCGATTCCGATATGATTCAAAAAATAAAGAACCTGCGATTTATCCTGAAGCAAATTAACGCTTCCTAAATGAAACGTTCGCGTTAACGGACGCTTCAGCTGTCTGATTTCCTGAATCAGGTCTATTTTCTTAATCGAGAATCCTCTGGAAAAATCATTGTACGCGCCAGCCGGCACAAAACTCAGTTCGATATCATCAACATCTTTCAGTCCGTTGACGACTTCGTGCATCGTTCCGTCTCCGCCAATAACAATCAGGCGTTTCAGCTTATATTCCTGCATCGTTGAAATTTGCCGGGCGAGAACCTCGGCGTGTCCCGGATGCTCAGTTAAAAATGAGCGGTGCTCAATCTTTCGTTTCAGTAATTCCTTTTGTATCGACTTCCAAACACGCAGGCCTTTTCGGTGCCCTGCTGCCGGATTAATAATAAAAAACCATTGGCTCATCTTTCTCACCTGCTTATGTTATGAGAAAACCGCTCAAATCGTTCTGCTTTACTCCAGCCACTCTTGCCTGCGATAGGAGTCTGACAGGCAATAAGACAACATAGCCTTTGCAGCCTTTAATTGATGATGTTTTATCGGAGCAGTGTTTTTCTTCTGCTTCTCCATCCATTCCGCCAAGCCCCGTTTGTCCACTATTTCCAGACCGTACGGCGGTTCGGGGTAATCGATGTATGACGTTCTGCTCAGGAGTAATTTCGATACCGGAATATCAGCGCCTTTTTCCTTTACGATCTTCGACACAACAGATCCCGTCCGAAACAGACTCAACGCCGGATTTAATACCGATTCAGTCTGAGAGCCTGTTTTCTTCTCCCAAAAACGATGTTTAGATCCTATGTACACACTGTCTTCCTCTGCATCTATAAAAGAAACGCAGTAAATGTCAAGAGGTGAAATGATCACTATGCTTAATTCTACTGCCGCCTGCTGAATTTTGAGCACAGGCTTATACATAATAAAATAAGAATCTGGAAGCTGCTGGGCCAGAAAAAGCAAAATGCGGTCCTGCTTCACCTGGTTTGACAGATTTGACATCTCGGAAAGCGTAGAGCTTGCCCATTTGAGCTGAAATTCATATAAATGTCTTTTATAAAAGGAAGCAAGCGCCATCCTGCTTTTCGGCAGCCTTACATTTAGATCGTCTTCTTCCTCAAACCATTGGTGTCTCTCTTCTTGTATATCGGCTTCTATCTCTTCTTTTTTTCTTTTCAATGAAAATTTCTTACGTTTCTGCACCGGTTCCGGCTGTTCAGCATTGGCTTGTCTTTCTTCATGCTGGCGCTCCGCTGCTTCTAATAGTGAAAGCCAGCGCTCTTTTTTCAACCGTATAAACTGATTCATATAATGGTACGGATCAAGTTCGTATCTCGATATATAATCATATATTTTGATGATTTGTGCCATTTTGTTTCTCCACTCCGCATGAATTAAGTTAAAGGAAATTTGAATTTTTCCTCATATTTTGGTGATTGATTTAAGTGTATCTGAAATAGTGAAAATCGTTCAATAGCCGTTGAAACTTCACCGCTTTTAAACGGGACATGCGCCGGAAATCCCTCTTGACCTGTCCATTTTCTTGCCAGCGTCATATGGGGATGATACGCTCTCTTTTCCACTTTAAAGCCTGCTTGAAGAACAGCTTGTTTTGTATGCGCCCTCAGTGTTTCGAGCGCTGTATTCTTCTTCGGCTCCAAATGCAATACGCGCGGCTGCCTTCGGTCTCCGAACACATCTATTTTGTCAAATTCAATTGTAAACGGATTGGCATCTAAAGCGATCTCGGCAAGCGAGCCTTCAAGCTGATTGATTTGCGCTTCATCCGCCGCACCGAGAAAAAGTAACGTGATATGGTAGTCAAGCGGGTGCACCCATTTTTGAAATGTGAGCGCTGGCTCGTTTTTTGCAGCCTGGTAAATCGGATTTGCAATTTCCGGCGGAATGGGCACGCCGATGAAATAATGAGGCCGGATATCTGACATCCGTCTGACACTCCCTTCTTTGATTGCTATTATTTTATCAATAAAGAGGCTGCGCGAATAGAGGAACCGCATATGAAAACACTCTCGCGCAAACGTTTATTATGTTAGGATATTATATGACACTTGTTTTATTCAGAAAGGAATGACAATGTTGAAAATCGTTGAAAACACTTCTGATCTTATAGGAGATACTCCGCTTGTGAGATTGAATCGGCTTCAGCCGGAAAACGCAGCACAAGTCTATTTAAAACTTGAATTTTTCAATCCAAGCGGCAGTGTGAAAGACAGAGCCGCTTACAATATGATCATAGAAGCAGAACAAAACGGCTTACTCAAGCCTGGCTCAGTTATCATTGAGCCGACCAGCGGAAATACTGGAATCGGACTCGCCATGAATGCGGCGGCTCGCGGCTATAAAGCGATTTTAGTAATGCCCGATACAATGACGAAGGAGCGGATCAACCTCCTCAAAGCCTACGGTGCAGAGGTTGTGTTAACTCCCGGATCGGAAAGAATGCCCGGCAGCATAAAAAAAGCAAAAGAGCTCGCCGAACAAATTCCGAACAGCTTCATTCCAATGCAGTTTGATAATACTGCTAATCCTGATGCGCATCGAAAGACAACTGCTCTTGAAATTGCCCGGGCAATAAAAGAAATCGGAAAACCGCTAGGCGCTTTTGTAGCTTCTTCCGGTACTGGCGGAACCATTACAGGAACCGGTGAAGCGCTAAAAGAACTGTTTCCGGATATTTTGGTTCATGTTGTCGAGCCTGCGGGGTCCCCGGTATTATCTGGCGGAAAACCGGGTGCACATAAGCTGGTAGGGACAAGCCCAGGCTTCATTCCTCCCGTTTTAAATCAAGATGTGTATGATGAAATTATCAAAATTACTGATGAGGATGCGTATACGACAACCAGACGCCTTGCTGCGGAGGAAGGAATTCTCGTCGGGCCTTCTTCAGGCGCTGCCTGCTTCGCAGCGATTGAAGCAGCCAAACGTCTCTCTCCTGATCAAGTTGTTGTCTGTATGACAGCTGATACCGGAGAACGCTATTTATCAACTGATTTATGGTCATTTGTGTAAAAAAAGGACTGGCTTCAGAAGAAGCCGGTCCTTTTATTTTGCAAGTTCGTAGATGGCCTGCGCATATAAAGCAGTCGCTCTGAGGAGGTCATCAATTTCAATATATTCGTCCTTTTGATGCGCACTGTCGGGACGTCCGGGGAACAGCGGTCCGAATGCAACGCCGGCCTCCAAAGATCTCGCGTAAGTTCCCCCGCCGATTGAAATTAAATCAGCTTTTTTGCCCAATTGGCCTTCATATACCTTTTGCAGCGTTTTGACTAGCGGATGGTCTGCTGATACATGATGGGGCTTGCTGTCTTTAAATTCTCCAAGCTCAAATTCACTTGCGCTTTCAAATGCATCGCGGATCATTTTGCTTTCTGCTGTTACAGGATAGCGGATATTGATTCCGAGCTCGCCTCCTTGCCCTTCTGTATAGCGCAGTGTTCCGACATTTAATGTCAGCTCTCCGCTAATGTCATCCTCACAGGCGATATTCAGTTTCTTTCCTCTTGTATCATCTGAGAATTTATCTGTCACAACTTGAACAAAACGCTGTCCTGCTTCATCCAGCTCAGTTTGGCTTAAAAATTCTGCCAGTTTGATGCCGGCATTCACTCCATTGTTTGGTTCCATCGCATGGCAGGAAAGTCCGTGCATGCGCAATATCAGCTGACCGTTCTCAATCTCAGCTGCACCTTTTTGATCCGTCACGCGGAGCATGTCTTGAAATGAGGCAAGAACCTCTTCTATATTTGATCCTTCGAGAACGGCTTCCGCAGCGTCTGGCACCATGTTTAAGCGAAGACCTGATGTAAACGAGGCAAGAACTGTTTCTGAAGCGGCTTTATTTGTATGGTGGTGCGGGATGAGAAGTGAAGCATCAATAATCCCTTTTTCCGCGTTAATAATCGGGAAGTCAGCATCTGGCGCAAAACCGAGAGTCGGCATTTCTTCGTGCTTGAAATAATGCTCCACACATCTCCAATCACTTTCTTCATCTGTTCCGATAATGATTCTGACACGTTTGGACAGCGGCAGATTCATGTCTTTGACGATTTTCAGCGCGTAGAACGCAGCCATCGTCGGACCTTTGTCGTCAATGGCACCCCTTGCATAAATCCGTCCGTTTCGGATGTCCGCTGAAAACGGGTCACTTGTCCATCCGTCTCCGGGCGGTACAACATCAACATGGCATAGAACGCCGACAATGTCTTCACCCTCACCCCATTCGATATGACCGGCGAACCCGTCAAGATTTTTTGTGGTAAATCCTTCTTTTTCTCCAAGCTCAAGCAAAGAGGTCAAGCTGGCATTTACCCCTTCTCCAAATGGTTTGCCGGGCCCGGCTGTTGACTCGTCCATTACACTGTTGATTCTCAAGAATTCCTGCGTATCGCGAATCAAATCATCTTTTTTTCTGATCACTTCGACTTCCCAGTTCATAACGATCCCCTTTCTGCAATAAATCACTTGCAAAAACTAAATAAAACGAATAATATTAATGGTGTTTTGTTAAAACGTTCGTAATTGGAGGATACTATGTTTCATCTAAAAGAGCAGCAAACATCGATTAAACAAGAAATCATAGCTGGACTGACGACCTTTTTCACGATGGTCTATATTGTAGTGGTGAATCCGGTTATTTTAGCTAATGCCGGAGTTCCTTTTGACCAGGTCTTTACCGCAACGATTATCGCCTCCATTGTCGGAACGCTGTGGATGGCCCTGGCTGCAAATTATCCGATTGCCATTGCGCCCGGCATGGGCTTAAACGCTTACTTAGCCTATCACGTTGTAGGCGCAAGCGGCGGCGGCATCACGTACGCAACAGCTTTCAGCGCAGTATTCACAGCGGGGGTTCTCTTCATTATTCTATCGTTAACGCCTTTAAGAAAACAACTGATAGAAGCGATTCCAAACAATTTAAAATACGGCATCACAACAGGGATCGGGCTTTTTATTGCGTTTATCGGTTTACGGCAGGCGGGAATTATTACAGCTGATAAATCAAATTTGGTCACACTCGGCAACCTTCATTCGCCAGCGGTTACCTTAACGCTGATCGGCTTATTGATCAGTGTGATCTTGATGGTGCTGAATGTAAGCGGAGCGTTATTTATCGGAATGGCGGCTACCGCTTTGATTGCGTTTTTTACCGGCCAGCTGCATTTTCCTAAAGGCTTTATGTCTTTTCCGCATTTGCCTGAGGGATTGATTATTTCAAATCCGTTCTCCGCTTTTGGCGATGTGATCCATCACGGCCTGTACGCTGTCGTGTTTTCATTTCTGCTGGTAACGATTTTTGATACGACCGGTACAATGATCGGTGTGGCCGAGCAGGCCGGATTGATGAAAAACAACAAGCTCCCGAACGCGCGAAAAGCGCTGCTGGCTGATTCAACGGCGACCACAGTCGGTGCTGTTTTCGGCACAAGTCCGACAACCGCGTTTATCGAATCTTCAGCTGGCGTCGCAGCCGGGGGAAGAACAGGTCTTACGTCTTTCACTGTCGCGGTATTGTTTGCAGCTTCGATGTTTTTCAGTCCGCTTGTCAGCGCCTTATCCGGCATATCCGCCATCACCTCACCGGCTTTGATTATTGTCGGCAGCCTGATGATGGGTTCGGTGTCGAATATTAACTGGGAGGAGATGGACGAGGCATTTCCGGCATTTCTCGTTGTTCTGACCATGCCTCTTACATCAAGCATTTCCACAGGAATTGCCCTTGGCTTTATTTCGTATCCGATTGTGAAAGCAGCACGGGGAAAATGGAGAGACATTCATCCGCTCGTCCTTGTTTTTGCCGTTCTGTTTTTCATCCAGCTATTTATTCTATAACATACAGAAAACCCAAACGGCATCCGTTTGGGTTTTTATTTCATCAAAAAAGAGATAACGGCCGCTAAAAAGCAGCAGGAAACACAAGCATAGTGCAGCGTGTTCACACAGCTTTTTCTGGCCCGGTAATATTCGTCACTTTCCTTATCAGCTCCAATTAAGATCGGCGCATCCATCACTTTGTCAAAAATTAGCGAAAGCACGTAACGGCAAACACCTGTATAAACCAGCAGCGCCATCACCTTAAGAAAGATGGGGGAAACGACTGTTAAAATTGTAAAAGCCGACAAAAGCATATACAGATGCCTCGCATACTCCCCATTCCTCAGCATGACTTTAAAAAACAGTTCTTTATAGATTGTATACGTTGTCCGTTTCTTAAATATCCTTTTTGAATTCCGGAATAATAGTGGTTTTCTCCTCATCCTGTCCTTTACTCTCGGCATTCTCACATCCTGGCTTGTCATCATTACAAGACCTGCAAGAGTGAGCCTGATTTTTCTCTCCTCAAGCACCTCAGCCTCAAAAGCCGAAAACGAAGCCGTCTTTTTCAAACTGCGTATGTAAGCAAAAATAAAAAACAAAACACCGACAAGCGAAAGCAAGTGCCACTCAGTAAAGGTAATCATGAGAAACGAACACGCAAAAAGCACAGCCTTGAGAATAAAGTCCGTGATCTGCCTCCAAATAGATCTTGGTTTTCTGATCCTTTCCTGCTTCAAGGATAAAAAGACCGTATGAAGACCGAATGCATAGATCAATAGAGAAGCGCTTTCTGAAATCGTGACCCGTACAGAATCAATGATAAAGGGAAGTAAAAGAAAAAAGAGCAGGAGCCATTTGGCGAGCGTGAACAATAAGGAATACACCAATGCGTATTGTTTCATCTGGCGTATGATCGCTTTCTTTTGCAGTAAAAACACTTGGTCCGCTTCCAGTAAAAACGTATGTATGGAGCCTGTACAAACAATCAGTATACCGACAGCGTATAACCATCTCCATTCGACCCTCTCAGACCACTCGTAAAGAAGGCCGCTTCCGTTCGCCCACTCCACATACTGATAAATCACAAAAGCAAGCGCCGGCAGGACAATGTAGAGCGCAACCGTCCAATCAATGACAGCATGCAGCACCTTAAACTGATATCGATAAAAATCCAGCCATCTTCGAATAAAGAGAGACCGCCCCTTCATGCCTTTCCTCCTTGAATCGCCGTATAAAAACAGTCAAGCAATGACTGCCCGTCTAACCCTGTCTGCGCTTGAATATCCTTTAAAGTTCCATGAAGAAACAAAGAACCTTTATCAATCATGTAAAACCTGTCGCAGATTTTTTCAGCGGTATCAAGTACGTGTGTGCACATGAGAATGCCAGCTCCCCTTTCTTTCTCAGCCTTCAGCATGTCCACAAAGCGTTTTGTCGAAATCGGGTCAAGGCCGATAAACGGTTCATCAATCACATACATATCAGGCTTAGAAAGAAAGGCCTGAATCAGCATCAGCTTTTGCTGCATGCCCTTTGAAAATGTCACCGGCAGCTCATGCTTGACATGATCAAGCGAAAAGGTTTCAAGAAGACTTTGAGACCGATATTCGAATTCACTCTGATCAATGCCGTGCAAAGTGCTGATCAGATCGAGATGCTCCCATAGCGTTAATTCCTCATAAAAGGACGGGTGCTCTGGAATATAAGCAAACGAGCAATCATTCCAAGCAATCGTCCCTTTAAAGTCTTGCGAGAGGCCGAGTATCGCCTTGATGGCTGTACTTTTCCCAGCTCCGTTCGCTCCAATTAATCCGACAAGCTCCCCTTCTCTGACTTCCAATAAAACATCGGTGAGCACTTTTTTTCGGCTTGTATACCCTGCTTGCTCTATCGATGCTTCCAACAACATTCTCACTCTCACTCACCCCCTAAGTCACATACGAAACAGAATAAAAAAAGTTTCTTTAACCATAATAATATTGTGCTGCAGTACATAGTAATCCAACAAGGATGGCAGCCAAACTCAAATTGGAAAAAATTTATCATACTTATTCCTAGATTCACTGCGGCGAAATCGTGTATAATGAAGGCGAATTATTTAAACATTACAGATGTCTGCCTTAGTTGCTATTCGTACGCAGTTGATTTCGTGAGTTGTGGTTAGTCAAGTCCATCCGATCTTATGATAGGGAGTGGTTTTTTGAAACCTTCAACAAACCGTATGCTAACTCGAATTAAATCAGTTTACATGTTTATCCAAGAAAAAGGTCTTGTGACAACACAGGAACTGGTTGACGAATTCGGCATTACACCTAGAACGATTCAAAGAGACTTAAATGTGTTAGCATATAATGATCTTGTTCATAGTCCAAGCCGTGGCAAATGGGAGACAACGAGAAAGAAAGTAAAGATTACCTCATAACATTAAAAATTACATAGGGCCGCCCTGTGAGCGGCCTGATAGATACAGGGCGAGGACGTTCTCAGCCTTGTTTTTGTATGCTTATATATAATAAAAATCCCGCATGTGAGATGCGGGATTTTTTCATACTTGCGGCTCGTTCAGCCTTTCAAGTTCTTCTTCTGTAAGCTCACGATATTCTCCCGGCGCTAGATCAGGATCCAAGGATACGCGTCCCATTGAGAGCCGCTTCAGATAAATGACTTCATTGCCGACAGCATTTGCCATCTGTTTGACTTGATGAAATTTTCCTTCTGTTATCGTCAGATATATCACGGTATGCTCTTTGTCGTTTGCCTTTATTTCTGCTTGTGCCGGTTTTGTTTTGTAGCCGCCTTCAATAAATACCCCATTCTCTAAGCTGGTGATATCTTCTGGCGAAATTTGCGACTTTAAGTGGACTTCATACGTTTTCGGAACATGCTTTTTCGGCGATAGAAGCCTGTGAGCGAGCTGACCGTCATTTGTCAGCAAAAGAAATCCTTCTGTATCCTTATCTAGCCGGCCGGCAGGAAACGGCTCAAATCTAAGTTCATCCGGCGTCAGCAAATCGACCACTGTCTTTTGCCGGCTGTCCTCAGTCGCTGACAGCACGCCCTGCGGTTTATTCATCATGATATAAATAAACTCGCGGTAATCAATCGGCTCGCCATAAACGGTCACCTCCTGTGCATCAGGGTCCACGTGTGCCTTGACATCTTTTGCCGGCTTTCCGTCGACCATGACGGCTCCCGCTTTTACAATCAATTTGACCTCTTTTCTCGAGCCATACCCGCTGTTGGCAAGCAGCTTATCTAGTCTCATGCCAATCTCTCCTTTCTATAAAAGAAAGCCCGCATCAAGCGAGCCCTCTCGTTTCAACATATTCTGTTACTCAGCGGCATGTCTGCCTTTCTTTAAGAACCCCGGTAAACGGCGGCCGAATATTTTCTGTAAAAAACCTAAACGATAAGCGCAATACAGGTAGACAGCTCCGCCGATCACAGCCGCAATCAGCACGACGATCGCAGCGTGCAGCTGGCCATCCTCGAAGGAGATGAAAAAGCTTAACACCCACTGGACGACTTTAACGGCTATCCCCATCACTGCTGACAAGAGCAGCATCAGAAGGCCCCGCTTCACTAATATTTTGTACGAATAGCCGGCATGCCGTTTGATCATGGTAAATCCGTATATCAGTGAGGCAGTATACCCGAGTGCCGTAGCTAAAATAGCGCCGTCAGCCTGCATCAGCTTAATCAGCGGGACATTCAGCACAAGTTTGATCACGACACCGATCACCAGACTGACAACCGCAAATTTTTGCTTATTGATGCCCTGCAATATGGCGGCGTTGACAGTAAACAAAGAGAACAAGATCGCAACCGGCGAATACCAAAACAGGATGTCTTTCCCCAATTCAGGATGAAGGCTCTCTGATCCGTAAAAGAACGTATACACAGGACCTGCTAATACCGATATACCGACAACAGCCGGAATAATTAAAAACAGGATCGTCTGCATCGACTGATTGATCTGCTGATTTAACAGCTTGTAGTTTCTGCTTGTAAACGATTCTGTGATCGTCGGAATTAAGGTCAGTCCGAATGCCGTCGCTAGAGAAACCGGGATCATCACGAGCTTCTGCACGTAAAGTGTCAGAATGGCCATCATGTCCTGACTGATCGCTTGATGTCCCGCTTCAATCATCGCTTTGTTAAACGTATTTGTATCAATATAGTTATACAAAGGGATAGCTAGTCCGACAAACACGTAGGGAGCGGCATAGCTGAAGAGCTCGAAAAACATTTTCTTGTAGCTTAAATCTGCTGTAGGCCCCGTATTCGGCATCATCGCCAGCAGATTGCCTTTTCGCTTGTTCCAATAAATATACAATACGATCAGCCCGCCGAAGGCACCGATCAGCGCTGCGAAGGTTGCATAACCGACAGCGATCACAAGGCCGCCGTTTAAGACTTTCAAAATCAAGAAGGTAGCACTCAATAAGAAGATAATACGGACAATCTGCTCAACAACTTGAGAGACAGCCGTCGGCCCCATCATTTGATGACCTTGGAAAAATCCGCGCACAAGACTCATAATCGGCACAACTAAAAGCGCTAAGCTGACCATGCGGATGACATATACGACATGATCAATCGTCAAACCGTTATTATCTTTGCCCCCTAGCGATATTTCCGCAAAAAACGGAGCAGATAAATATAATATGAAAAAGGCAATCATTCCCGTTACAAGCATAACCGACATGCCCGCCTTCAGCATTTTTCTGCTTGTTTCATAATCCCCTTTGGAATTATATTTGGAAACAAATTTAGAAACGGCGGCTGGAAAGCCCATTGTGGCAATGTTCAAAAATAAAGTATATTGATTGTATCCGTATTGAAATAACGCACCGCCTGTCGCTCCGACCATGATGCTGAAAGGAATTAAATAAACCATTCCCAGTATCCGTGAAATATATGTACCGAGCGTTAACACAAACGTGCCTCTTAACAGTTTGCTTGACATGTTTCCTCATCACCATTTTCTACGAAGATTCAACTTTTCTATTTTACCACAAATGGGCATATAGACGGTAATAAATACAAAAGCAATCTCAGGGAAGAATACAAGTTTGCGGCAAAATACGTTTAAGCAGAACCTGTCTTTCGCTATAATAGTACTGCGGACAGCGTTCCGCACACGAAATGTAAAAAGAAAGTTGATGATAAAGATGAAGCAGTATGACGTAATTGTAATCGGCGGAGGCCCTTCAGGTCTGATGGCTGCCATTGCAGCCGGGGAACAGGGCGCTGACGTTTTGTTAATAGATAAAGGAAACAAGTTAGGCCGCAAACTTGCCATATCCGGTGGCGGCCGCTGCAATGTGACGAACCGCCTTCCTGTCGAAGAAATTATTAAGCACATCCCCGGCAACGGCCGTTTTTTATACAGTGCGTTTTCCGAATTTAATAATGAAGATATTATCAAGTTTTTTGAAAATCTCGGGATCAAACTGAAGGAAGAGGATCACGGCCGGATGTTTCCGGTGACAGACAAAGCGCAAAGTGTTGTCGACGCGCTGTTAAACAGGCTGAAACAGCTGCGTGTGACGATTAGAACGAACGAAAAAATCAAATCTGTTACATATGAAGATGGACATGCGGCAGGCATTGTGACGAATAATGGCGAAGTGATTCATAGTCAGGCAGTCATTATCGCGGTTGGCGGAAAAAGCGTTCCTCATACCGGCAGCACGGGTGACGGCTATGAATGGGCCGAAGCCGCAGGCCACACAATAACAGAGCTGTTCCCGACAGAGGTGCCCGTCACATCTGCCGAGCCGTTTATTAAGAAAAAAACACTGCAGGGTTTATCGCTCAGAGATGTCGCCGTCAGTGTGTTAAACAAAAAGGGCAAAGCCATTGTCACACATAAGATGGACATGCTGTTTACTCATTTCGGCCTCTCAGGCCCCGCCATACTCAGGTGCAGCCAGTTTATCGTGAAAGAGCTGAAAAAACAGCCGGAAGTGCCCGTCAGAATTGATTTGTTTCCGGATATCAATGAAGAAACGTTATTCCAAAAGATGCACAAGGAGCTGAAGGATGCGCCGAAAAAAGCGTTAAAAAATGTGCTGAAGCCTTGGATGCAGGAGCGCTACCTCCTTTTCCTGCTCGAAAAAAACGGCATTTCGCCAAACATATCATTTTCTGAGCTGCCGAAGGAGCCTTTCAGACAATTTGTCAAAGACTGCAAGCAATTTACCGTTCTCGCAAACGGCACGCTGTCACTTGACAAAGCGTTTGTCACAGGAGGCGGTGTATCGGTGAAGGAGATTGACCCGAAAAAGATGGCGTCTAAAAAAATGGACGGCCTGTATTTTTGCGGCGAAATCTTAGATATTCACGGTTATACAGGCGGATACAATATTACATCTGCGCTCGTCACAGGCAGACTTGCCGGACTGAATGCCGGACGATTTTCCCTTACTTAAACACGAGATTTCCCAAACACTTACAGCATGCCGGACATTTGAAAATTTCCCGCAAAAATGATAGGGTGAGATTTGTTTTGTTTCACCTGATTGCGGGGTAATTTACAGGAAGGAATGATCTGCCATCGTACGACCATACTAAGCCTGCGAGGAAGATATAGGCGTACACAAAAAAGTCAGAGGGTGAGAATGTTTGAAGAATATTTCTAGTGTATTTTGGATTGTGATTGTCATCACAGCCGCTGCCGTTTTGTGGGGCGTTATTTCTCCGGACAGCCTGCAAAACGTGTCTCAATCGGCACAATCGTTTATAACAGATTCATTTGGTTGGTATTATCTATTAGTTGTCTCTTTGTTTGTCGGGTTCTGTCTCTTTTTAATTGTCAGCCCGATTGGAAAAATTAAACTGGGGAAACCGGATGAAAAACCGGAATTCGGGTTATTATCTTGGTTTGCCATGCTGTTCAGTGCAGGCATGGGAATCGGCTTAGTATTCTATGGTGCGGCTGAACCGATCAGCCATTACGCAATTAGCTCTCCATCAGGTGAAACAGAAACCCCCCAAGCCTTCAGAGATGCGCTCCGGTACACGTTTTTCCACTGGGGACTGCACGCTTGGGCCATTTATGCCGTCGTGGCATTATGTATCGCATATTTTCAATTCCGCAAAGACGCGCCTGGATTAATCAGCAGCACACTGACTCCGATTCTCGGCGATAAAGTAAACGGCCCGATCGGTAAACTGATTGACTGTATCGCTGTTTTCGCTACAGTTGTCGGCGTTGCAACGAGTCTGGGGATCGGCGCAACTCAAATTAACGGCGGATTGAATTACCTATTCGGAATTCCGAATCATTTTATCGTTCAATTGATTTTGATTGTTATTGTAACAGTGCTCTTTTTACTATCGGCTTGGAGCGGACTCGGAAAAGGCATTAAGTATTTAAGCAACACCAATATGGTACTAGCCGGATTGCTGATGCTGTTTATGCTGGTTGTCGGACCTACCGTTTTGATCATGAACTCACTTACAGATTCAATTGGGCAGTATATTCAAAACATTGTTCAAATGAGCTTCAGACTGGCGCCGAACGATCCAGGCAAACGTGAATGGATCAACGGCTGGACGATTTTCTATTGGGCATGGTGGATTTCCTGGTCTCCATTTGTCGGCATTTTCATCGCTCGTGTATCCCGAGGCCGGACAATCCGTGAATTTTTGATCGGCGTCCTGGTGGCACCATGTATTTTGGCTTTCCTATGGTTCTCCATTTTCGGTGTTTCCGCAATGGACCTTCAGCAAAAAGGTATCTTTAATGTGGCGAAGCAGTCTTCCGAAACGATGCTGTTCGGAACACTGGATCACTATCCGCTGACAATGATCACGTCTATCCTGGCATTGATTCTGATCGCCGTGTTCTTTATTACATCAGCTGATTCAGCGACATTTGTCCTTGGTATGCAGACGACATACGGTTCATTAAACCCGGCTAATTCAGTCAAACTCAGCTGGGGTATCATTCAGTCTGCTATGGCAGCTGCGCTCTTGTATTCCGGTGGACTTGCTGCTTTGCAAAACACAGCGATTTTGGCGGCACTGCCGTTTTCAATTGTTATCCTGCTCATGATTGCTGCTCTTTATAAAGCATTGGCAAGAGAACGAAGAGAAATCAGAGCAGCAGAGAAATTCCAGAAACCGAGAAGCCCAAGAGTGAAAAAGGCTTAACCATAAAAAAGATCTTCCCGCAGTACGCGGAAAGATCTTTTTTATTTTCGATATAGAATGAGTGCGGAAAAACAGTAGAGCTGCTCGCCTTCAGGGTCGCACGCCGCTGAAACCGTATATTTGATATCAACCAGCTGCTCTTCCGATATTCCTTTTAAAAACGAATTGATCTCCGTTTGCAAATCTTTTTCATGCTCTTCATCAAACACTGCCACCTTCAGCATTTATCCGCTCTCCTTTCTCTATCACTCTATTCCGTTTGGAATCAATATATGATAGAGAAATGTTTATCTCGTCTCCGGATATAAAGCTTCTGGTGTAGGATGTTTCTTTGCCGGCTCATGATCCTGCTGCTCCAGCTTCACCAAGACGGCATAAGCAATCCTCATGTGGCAGTAGCTGATGAGACTGACGCTGAAAAAAGGGACAATTCCCGGCAGATAAGCAAGCAGGAAAAAGAGCGCAACAGTCAGCGCAAGCATGACGAGGGTATATTGTAAGTACGCCACACTCAGCAAGAGGGAAAACTTAAAATACAGGCGCTTCTTCCATTCAAAGTGGACGAGCAGCGGAAACACATAAAAAAGCATTGATACAAACAGAAAGCCGAATATCATAATAGCAAAGCGCAGGATATGCAATAAGAAGTGGCTCGGGTAAATAAAGGCCAAATCGATATAAATGATCAAACCGATTAATACCAATACAGCACCGATCAAATTGGAACGGAGAAACTCAGCTTTGTATTCCCGCCAAAATGTCGGCAGCACCGGAATGTGATCCTGACCCTGAATCCATTTTCGCATGACAGCGAACAAAGCAGCAGTCGCGGGCATGACACCGAACACTCCGAGACCGATGATGGTAAAAAGCAGCCAAAGCAAATTGGTATACGCAAACCTCATGATCCATTCACAAAAACGCAGCACCCGTGCCATTGATCCGTCATGCTCCACGAAAGCCCCTCCTTTTCGCTTTTATACATTTTGCATGTGGAAAAGCTGTTTAATATCAATTGGTTTCTTTTCAACAACGGAGCGCCATATTCCCTCACCGACCGCGATAGAATAGGCTCCGGCTTCGGCTCCGGCCAAAATGTCATACTGGCGCAGCGGATCTTTGCCTATAAATAGATCAGCGAGCAAAAGCGGATCTCCTCCGCCGTGCCCTCCCTCATTTTTGACGACTTGAATGGTTTGCTTCGATTCAAAAAGCGGATAATACTCAATTGTCTGCTCGGGAAAAGCAAACGGGATTCTGGAAGGCTCATGGAATTCATTTGATTCAATACGTCCTTTTGTGCCGTTTATCGTAAGGCGATAGCCTTCGTATGGAGCGGAAAATATGATCGAGTAGCTTAACAGCGCACCGCCGTCATATTTGACAGCCGCCACATAGGTATCCTCAATGTCGATCTCATCGTCAAAAATGCACGCGTCAGGGCGATATGCGGTATATAAGCTTGATTGGTCTGCATCCGCCTTGAGATGATCATCCTTTACAGAAGCTTTAGAAGCACGGGGATGCCATCTTGCATAGTAATGGCATTTCTCTTTGACCCGGCATGTGCCGCAAAAACGCCCATCTTCTTCCGGCAGCGGATTCCACTCACTGTCCGGCCCGTAGTAATTCAACTCGCCGTAAGCAAATACCTCCGCCGGGTTTTGGCCGAGCCACCAATTCACCAGATCGAAATGATGAGTGGATTTATGGACAGAAAGACCGCCGGAAAATTGCCTGGATCGGTTCCAGCGTTTAAAATAGCTGGCGCCGTGATAGGTATCAATATACCAATTCAAATCCACAGAGGTGACCCTTCCTATTTTTCCTTCTAAAATCATCTCTTTGATTTTCCGGTGATACGGGCTGTAGCGGTAATTAAACGCGACAGTAACCTTCCCTTTGCTTTTCGTTTCTGCCTCAAGCACCCGCTTTGCATCCTGCACCGTCGTTACCATCGGTTTTTCCGTTATGACATCCGTATCCCACTGAAGGCTTCTCAATATATAGGTGACATGGGTGTCATCCCTTCCTGTCACAATAACAATGTCTGGCTTCGAAACGCTCATCATACTGTCAAAATCTTCTTCTTTATACTCCGGTACGTGTGCAAGCTCCGGAAATGCCTCTTTGCAGACGGCGAATCGTTTCGGATCGGCATCCAGTAATCCCGTAATTTCATAAATGGTTGAAAACTGTTTGAGCAGCGGTTTGATAAACATGCTGAGGGCTCTGCTGCTTACTCCGCAAATGACGATGCTTTTCAATGGTCCCCACCCCTATCGGACTTCTGTTAATTGGGAAATCAGCTGCAGCGCTTCCTCTGTTTTTTCGGAGTATACAGGGATAAACGCCGCCATATTTCGATTCAGCCGAAAAGAATAGCCGTTCAGCTGTTTTTCCCCTTTCTCAATCCGAACGGCATAGACTGTTTTTTCTCCCGTTTTTTGATTTACGGCTGTATAAGGAGATGTTTTTCCCACTGGCAATTCGTCTAACGGCTGAAAATTTTCTGGATCATCGTATGCTGCAAACAAGTCTTCAGGCACGATAAAGACGTCACCCTCGTGAGCCGTAACTTCAGTCAGCAGCTTTTCCGGCAAAGCGGGAAAGATATCCACCTTCCCGGTCCCCTGCCCAGCTGCCTCTTTTATTTTTTCTTGTACGCCTGCCTGGAGATCAGAAAAGAGGATGACATGCAATCCGTCCGGCCTGCTTGAGCATGATGCCAAAAAGAGCACTGAGACGATCACACAGAAAGCCGTACGTAAACCTGTCGTCATTTTTCTGCTGTCCTAAAAAGAGTCTCCGTCTCTGTCATGGCCAAAATAAACGCACCGGCCCCGTGCAGATCGTTTGTGCTTCTTTCGCGGCTGACATAATAGTCATAGAAACCGGCAGACGTTCCGACACAAATATCTTTGACGAGAAACGCACCGTCTTCTGTTGTTTCGGTTTTATGCTGAATCAAGCCTTGATACGCCTTTAACAGTGTTGTTTCGTAACCTCTGTCAAGATATCCTTTATTGATTCCTTTTGCGATTGCGTACATGTACAGGCAGGATCCTGAGCTTTCCAGCCAGTTATCGGACCTGTCGCCCTTATCAACGATTTGGTACCATAACCCCGTCTCCTTGTCTTGATAGCGGCAAATGCTTTCAATCATGTCCTGAAGCGTTTTTTCCCATACGCGACGGTTTGGATGCTTCTTCGGCAGCTCTTCAATCATGTCAGCGAGAGACATGACGTACCAGCCGATAGAACGCGCCCAGAATTCTGGCGAACAGCCTGTTTCTTCATTCGCCCAAGGCATTTTTTTCGCTTCATCCCAGGCGTGATAATAGAGTCCTGTTTTTGAGTCCTTCGTATGCTTCCTCATCAGTGATTCCTGCAGCACGACCTGATCAAACAGCTCTGGCTCCTGCTTCAGATTGGCATATTTCAGCGCAAACGGCCCGCCCATATATAAGCCGTCAAGCCACATCTGATAAGGATAGCCGTCTTTATGCCAGAACCCCTGCTCAGACGTCCGGTTCAGCGTTCCATATAGTCCTCGCAGCCTTTTTGCGGCATTTACATACCGCTCATCACTCGTATGTTCGTATAATGGAAAAAGAATAAGACCAGCTTGAATGGCGTCCAGCTCATCTCTTCTGAATAATAGATTGCCATAATCATCAATTAAGAGATCTGCATAAGCTTTCGCATACTCAAAATATCGCTTTTGTCCGGTTGCTTCCCACAGCCGCAATACACCGCATAAGAAAACACCTTGATGGTAGTGCCAGCGGTTTGCAGGCGGCAGCTCCTCCACTGTGTACGTGTTCATAATGGTTTTTGCCAATGCCTCCGCGTACGTAAGAGGTGATTTTACAGCGATTGATCGATCCATTGATCCCATCCCTTTCTTAATAGATTCCTTCCTCGCCGAATTTCTTTGCCAAACGATTCGCAAGCATGACCAAAATCAGCCCGACCGCTGCTTTAAATACGCCGACCGCTGTACTGTAGCTGAATTGGCCCTGTTTCAGCCCTGCAGTATAAACGTACGTATCAAAAATTTCCGCGACTTCTCTGTTTGTGGCGTTTAACAGCAAATATACATGCTCAAAGCCAAGTTCCAGCGTGTCCCCGATTTTCAAAATCAGCAAAACGACGATGACGCTTTTGATAGCCGGCAGCGTAATATGCCACATTTGCCGCAGCCGCCCCGCTCCGTCCATTTTTGCCGCTTCATAAAGCTGGGGATCAACCGCTGTCATTGCAGCCAAGTAGATGATCGTTGACCAGCCCGCTTCTCTCCAGATGACCTGCAGAATATACAGCGGACGGAACCATTCTTCATTCAGCAGAAAATTGATTTTTTCGCCGCCAAAAAACGTAATCAGTTCATTAATCAGGCCTCCGTCTACTGTCAAAAGCACAAATGACAGCGATACAACAATGACCCAGGACATAAAGTGCGGAATATAAATCAGCGTCTGAACGAATTTTTTAAAGAGTGCGATCCGCACTTCGTTTAGAAGAAGCGCTAATAAAATCGGCACCGGAAAAAAGATGACCAGGTTCAAGGCAAAGAGCACGAGCGTATTTTTTAACAGGACAAAAAAGGTAGGCTCAGTAAACAGCCTGATAAAATGCTTCAGCCCGACCCACTCACTGCCCCAAATGCCGAGAAACGGCTGGTAATCCTGAAACGCAATCACGATTCCCCACATTGGAACATACTTAAAAAGCAAAAAATAAATACATCCCGGCAAAATCATAAAGTACAAATACTTCTGCTGCATCAGCTTATTTAGTAAGCGCTTTCTTTTTTCTTTTTTAAACATGACTGCGTCAACAGCCGGTGCTTGCGCTTCTGCTGTTTTCATCGTTTCAAAGCCTCCTTTCACGGGTTCTTGTTTTCACTGTAGCGCAGCCTGCAAAAGTCCGTCTACAATCATATGATCACATTCTGCCTGAGCCCTTTGTCATCAAGGGTTCCGCCTCTCTACCTGAAGAAAAGACACCGATATTAGAAAATGATTATTGACAATATCTATCAATCTTTGGATTAATTGTATTAAGGTGTTATGAAATGGGGGGTTTTATGAAAAGAAGTCAATACAAGTTTTATTACAAACTCATCACGTTTTTTTGTTTACTCAGCACCATTCCCGTCATTTTGGTCGGTTTGTTTTCGTACGAGCACTCTCAGAAAACGGCCATCTCCAACGTTTCGGAGGAAAAACTCGACACACTCCAGCAGACCCAGCTAAGCATCGAGCACATCCTAAAAACCGTCGATCATTCTTTAACCCACTATGTGAGTTCGCCGCCTCTCCTCCGCACACTGTCCGAGCCTTTGCACTCTGACCAATTTCAAATTTATGACCAAGTGAACCAAGAGCTCAACTATTTGCAAAGCTTTGATACCGATTTGTCCAACATGACGCTTGTTAGCTATATGAAAAACTGGTACATGAACAATTCCGGTTTATACCGCATGAATACGGACTCCCTTCATGAAGCAGCCGAAGCCTATTCGAAAAACAAAGCGAGCCGGTCCTATTGGACGCTGGAAAAAAACAACCGTTTGATCTCCACAAAGGAAGGCGCTTCAGAAAGCTGCCGGTATAATATCAATTTGATTAAGCAGCTCCCGCTGAACAGCACAAACACAAAGGGACTGGCAGCCGCAAGCATCCCAAGCTGTTCGCTCGTTAAAAATATGCCTGATTATTCAAGCGCAAACAGCGTGTTTATCATTGATGAAAAAGGCCGTATCATCCTTCACAACAACATGTCTGAAATAGGTGATTCTCTTCAGAACGACGACTTTGTCAAAAAAATGCTGGCGGAAAACTCCAAAAGCGGACAGTTTGAAACAGTCATTGACCGCATTCAATATAAAGTGACCTATCAAAAATCAGACTATAACACATGGACTTATTTTTCTCTCGTTTCTCTGCCCGAACTAAAAAAAGAAGCCAAGTCAATCGGCTGGATCACCTTTACGGTATGCTCTATTTTGTTAGCGCTTTCATTGTTGTTTTCTTGGCTGGGCTCCCGGCATTTTTATAAACCGATCCGGCTGCTTTATGACTCATTTGCGCGGCACGGCGCCTTCCCAGAAAAACAGCCTCATCAAAATGAGTTTGAATTAATCGAGCAAAGCTTCAAGCATCTCAAAAACAGAAATGACGACCTTGAAGAAACAATGAGACAGCAGGCCACTCATCTTCAGCAATATTTTATGGTCAGGCTTATGCTTGGAAAGCTGACGGATGAGGAGGTCAATAACCGCTTTGAAAGCCTCGGCTTAAAACAAAATTGGCGTCACCTCGCCTTGCTGGTGCTCCAAATTGACACGCTGAATCAGACACCGTATGAGAAAAAAGATATGGATCTTCTGTTGTTTGCCGTCAACAGCCTGATTGAGCGGAACATCCCGGCGGAAAAACGTCTTGCACCAGCGGTAGTTGATAAACAGCAGGCAACCATATTGATGAATGAAAGCGGGACAAAAGAGGAATTTATAGCCGAGCTGAATGATACTGCCCGGATGATTCAGGATACAGTTGAAGCTGAGCTGCACCTGTCTGTCAGCATCGGCGTCAGCCAGCCGTTTGGTGCATTAGCTATGGCAAAAAACGCTTATGCGGAAGGCTCAGAAGCGTTAAAATACCGGCTGAAAGCAGAAAACAAATCGATTATCTTTTATGAAGATCTGGATCAGAAAAAAACGTTCAAAACCCACTTTCCGAAGCAGCTTCAGCATGAGCTGTTCGATGCTGTAAAAGCCGGTGACAAGGAGAAAGCAGACAAATGCCTGCACGCGATTTTACAGTCGATTTTTACACACAACACCAATCCGTACCAATTTCAGATTGCAATCGCCCGTTTTCTGAACCATGTCATTGAGCTGATGCATGTGCTCGGAATTGAACTATTCGAGCTTGAAGAAAACAAAATGCTGTATGACCAAATTTTTGAGCTGAAGACATTCGAGGATACCGAAAACTGGCTGAAGCAAGAGTTCATTGATCCGATGACAGACAAAGTAAATGCCCGGGCCGATGCACAGTACAAAAATATTTCCGACAACATTATCCATATCATCCACCATGAGTTTGAATCCGATTTAACGCTGGACGAAATTGCCCGCAGGCTGCACTACAACCCGAACTACTTAAGCAGCATTTTCAAAAAAGAAATGGGCATTTCATTCAGCGAGTATGTCTCGAATTACCGTCACCATATGGCAAAAAGCTGGCTGGCTGAATCCGACATGGCGGTGAAAGACATAGCGGAAAAGCTCAAATACAAAAACTCGCAAAACTTTATCAGATCCTTTAAGAAGCTGGAAGGCATCACACCCGGCAATTATCGCCAGCAAAAAAGAAGCATATAAAAACCCAAAACCGCGCTTGCATGTTTTGGGTTTTTTCACTATTACTTTGTTTTTTTAAACGCTTCCTCGTATTCCTGAATAATCTGCTTTCCACCGCTTGATTCCCATTTTTCAACCTCTTTATCAAACTGGCTTTCTGTGATTTCTCCAATCATATATTTATAGGTGGCATCGTCTATCATTTTTTTCAGTTCATCTCCGCGTTCTGACTCCGCGGCGGAATACAAGCTCTCTGCCGGATTGGAGACGATGATGTTTTCATTGTCTTCCGTCAGCTCCTCGTACGCTGTCCGCAGCGGATCACCGGTGTTTTTTAAGTAAGCTTTATCAATGGCGATTAAGGCGGACAGCGGCTGAATATCAGTCTGCCAATCTTTTACCTGGCTTTCTTTTCTTGTGAATGTTTTGCCTTTTCCTTTATTGTAATGGACCCCGTCAATGCCGTAAGTCATCAGACTGTAGACATCCTCTTCGGCTATTCGGTCGAAGAACGCTAAAATCCGTTTCAGCTCGGCTTCTGATTTCACACTCGTTTTCGGGAAAGCAAATACACCGTTATGCCCTCCTGACGCCCATACACGCTCTTTTCCGTCAGGGCCTTTTATGCGGTTAATGATCTCCAGCTCCATTGATTTATCAGAGGCATTGTCACGCAAATTAACAGCGTCCACCATATTCCCGATATAGATGCCGGCCTTGCCTTGAGAAAACAGCTCCTGCTGCTGGGTTTTGCTTGTGACTGGAAAGTCTTTATTCATGTAGCCGTTATCACGCAGTTTTTTCATGTAATCCATTGTGTCTTTGTATTCTTTCGTCATGAAATCAGGCGTAAATTTTCCATTTGATTCCTTCCAGTCTGTCGGCATGCCTTCATATGAGCCAAGCGTCTTAAAAGCGCCGTAAATTAGATCATTTCGGTCAGTCAATCCGAATGTATCATCTTTTCCATCCTTGTCCGGGTCTTTCTCTGTAAACGCTTTGGCAACCTCATAAAGATCATCCAGCGTTTCCGGCGTTTTCAAATTCAAATTGTCCAGCCAGTCCTTCCGTATGACAATGCCTTGTCTCGAGAGGGGACGCTCTCTGTATATCCCGTAAAGCTTGCCATCGATTGTGACATTTTTATTAATGAGTTTATTCATCTTGTTTAAATTCGAATAATCTTTGATATAATCGCCTATTTCCCAGAACATTCCCGATCTGAAGGCATTCATGACAGACGAATTTTTAATGTCTTGAATTGTCACGATTTGCGGGAGATTGCCTGCTGCAAGCGCCGCATTCAGTCTGTCTTCTTTCACCGCATCAGGAACCCACGTGATGTCCAGTTCCGTATTTGTCAGCTTTTCAATTTCTTTGATCGCCCTGTCTTTCGGCGGCTGCTGGTGATACAAAATCGCCATCATAGACAGCTTTACCTTTGAATCCGAGTCCGTCTTGCCTTCAGCTGATGATTGATCAGCCCCTTTACAGCCCGCCAGCACTCCTCCAAAAGCAAACACAAGTACAAACAAAAGCACCCTCCATTTGTTTCCCATCATACCCCTCCGTTTCATATTTTTTATCCTTTGACAGAACCCAGTAAAGCGCCTTTTGCAAAATGCTTTTGAATAAATGGATAGACCAGCAGAACCGGAATGGTCGCTACCACTATCACTGCCATTTTGATCGTTTGCTCAGGCGGCGGGCTGCCCGAGCCCATTTCCGACATATCCCCTTGTACCCCGCTTGATACAATAACGATTTGGCGCAAAAGCACCTGAATCGGCCACTTAGCTGAATCATTTAAGTACAAGATCGCCGTCATATACGTATTCCAGTACGTCACCGCATAAAACAGTGAAATCGTTGCGATCGCTGGAAGAGACAGCGGCAGCACAATTTTGAAGAAAATGCCCAAGTCATTGCAGCCGTCAATTTTTGCGGACTCTTCCAGGCTCTCCGGGATGTTTTGAAAGAAGTTTTTCAGAATGATCAAGTTAAAGGCATTAATCGCTGTCGGCAAAATAAGGGCCCAGTAAGAATCAAGCAATCCAAGCGATTTGACCACCAGGAAAGTCGGAATCATTCCGCCGCTGAAGAGCATCGTAAATACGACGAGAAACATGAGCGGCTGCCGCCCAATTAAGTCGCGGCGAGATAAACCGTAAGCCATCAGTGAAGAAAGAAACATGCTGACCGCCGTGCCTACAACTGTCACAAACACAGAAACGAGCAAGCTTTTATAAATGATATCTGTCGAAAAAATGTAACGATAGGCATCGAGCGAAAAAGTGGTCGGTATTAAAATGAACTTTTTTGAAACCACTTCCTCTACTGTGGCAAAGGATGCCGCAATGACATGAATAAACGGAAGTATGCATATTAAAGCGAACATCAGCAAAAATCCGTAAATCAAAATATCAAACAGGCGATTTTTCAGTGAATGTGCGATCGTTCCCACCCCTTTGTAAGCGTTGTCATTTTGTTAAAACGAGCTGCAGCATGTGACGATATCGTGTCTAAAATGTAGCAAATGTGTGATTGCCATGTCTATAATCATTTGAACACTGTCCCTTGCCCAGCGGCATCGGAATTGGCTTGAAACCGATCATAAAAGAAAAAGAGCATAATCTTAGAAAATGATTATGCTCTGTTATTGCCGTTCTCTTCTTCCTCTTTCAGAAGCTCGGCCGTATTGATTTGAGGTGTAAACCCAAGCTCCTGAACCGCGGATTCTATTGACCACGGCCTGCCGGGATTGTCAGAGACGGCGTAATAAGTGCCGTAACGGATATTCGTCTCAATGGCTGCTTTAAAAATCGACAGCAGGTCCGGATGGGAAAGAAGCGTTTTTTTCGTCCGGTCTTTCTCATGCAGTGTATCCATTTCATCTGTAACGACAGTTCCGATTCGAAGGTTGATAACAGAAAGCTTATTTTCCAGATAAAACAGGTGGCCGATATGTTCCGAGGTCAGCTTTAGGACGCCGTAGAGATTCTTTGACAGCGGATAGTCGTCGGTTGTGATTTCCCGCCCTAAGAGTGAATGCCCGTCCTTTTCGTACACATCTGTCACATGATTGCTGCTGGCGAAAACAACCTTTGGAATCCCAAGTTCTGCTGCCGCTCGGCACAAATAGTAGCTTGCTCTATAAAAAATATCCGTCATTTTTTCAAATTCAGCTACATCCATGACATTATATTTGATTTTGACAGCGAGTAAATTCACGATCACATCTGTATCTCTCGGAATCTTCTTCAATAGATCTTCATAGTTTGACGCGTCTGCCTGAATAGCGTGTGTTATGCCATCGTAACGGTCTTTATCCAGCACCGTCACCTCGTACTCAGACATAAGCCCTTCAGCCAATATCCGCCCAATCACACCATTTCCGCCAGCGATCAGCACTTTTCTCATATGTTCACTCCCCTTTTTTATAGATTGCCCATTTTCCCAGGGGATGACACTTTTTCAGCATTCACATGGCTTCCTTTAGCCTTCATTAAAAAGTAACTGGCAGCTCCATAAGCGCTCTAAAACCAATTAGCTTCCGGTATCGCACTTCAGAAACAGCGAGCTGCAGGCTTGGCATGCGCTGCAGAAGAGTGTTGATTGCAATTTGTGCTTCTAACCGTGCCAGCGAAGAACCTATACAAATATGGTGGCCCTGCCCGAATGAAAGATGGGGATTAGGGCTTCTGGTGATATCGAACTCATTGGCATGCGCGAATACTTTTGGATCTCGATTGGCAGCCCCCAGCAGAACATAGACTTGCTCCCCTTGACGAATCGTTACGCCATTCATTTCAATCTCTTCTGACGCAACACGGGCTGTCATTTGTGTGGGGCTTTCATAGCGTAAGCATTCCTCAACTGCGGTATGAATTAGAGCTGGGTTTTCTTTGAGCTGCAAAAACTGTTCTCGATGCTGCAGCAGACAAAGAATTGAGTTGCTGATGAGATTCACTGTTGTTTCGTGTCCGGCGATTGCCAGCAATATACACGTTGATGCCACTTCCTCTTCCGTCAGCTTATCAGCCTGTTCTTCCTTCAGCAGCATGCTGATCACATCATGCTGCGGATTTTGTTTCCGTTTTTGAATGAGCTCTCTAAAATACTCCTTCATCTTTGCTGTAATCTGATTGCCGTCTGTTAACACCTTTCTTGATCGGGTTAGATCAATTGTTTGAACGAGGCTTGACGCCCACTCTTTACATTGATCCCTTTCTTCTGCCGGCACACCTATGATCTTAGCTATAATGCAGCTTGCCAAAGGAAAAGCAAAGTCAGAAATCAGCTCCATCTTTTTTTCACCTTGCACTTGATCAAGCAAATGATGGACAGTTTCATTTATAAATGGGCGATAGCACTCTGTCATTCTCGGAGTAAATACCCCGCTGACCGGTAGACGCAGACGCCTATGATCAGGCTGATTCTGAAACAGCATCATCTGCTTCTGGACATGATTTAGATCCTTATATTTCATAGACGTCTCGGGCAGCGGGACACGTGTTTTGAATCTGGTATCTTTCAGAATTGCTGCCGCTTCCTCATATCCCGTGACATACCAGCCTGGATACTTTAAAACATTCCCTTTATATAAAGGGTGTGCAGAACGTAATGTGTCGTAATAAGGATAAGGGTTTTTAAAAAACGCAGAAGGTGTAAGTGAAATTGGAATTGTCATATGCTCCCTCTCATGATTCTGACATCATCATTTTGACTCTATAAAAATAAAAGCAATCGACATGACACCGATTGCTTCTATTCTTGCTTTCAGCTATTTGCACTTAAACTGGCTTTCATTTCTTCGACCGATTCTACTTCAAATCCTAAATCACTCAGCATTTTATGATCCTCCGTCTCCTCCTGTCCAGAAGTCGTTAAATAATCTCCGACAAAGATGGAGTTGGCGGCGTACAGCCCCAATGGCTGCAATGAGCGGAGATTGACCTCTCTTCCACCAGAAATGCGGATTTCTTTTGACGGATTAATATAACGGAACAGCGCCAGCACTTTTAAACAATACAGCGGGTTTAATTCATTTACGCCTTCTAATGGTGTGCCGTCAATCGCATGCAAAAAATTCACTGGAATGGAATCGGCGTCAAGGACCTTCAAGCTTTGTGCGATATCGATGACATCCTGTTTCGTTTCCTTCATCCCAATAATGGCGCCTGAACATGGAGACATGCCGGAGGTTTTTGCAATCTCAACCGTATTGACCCTGTCCTCGTACGTATGTGACGTGGTAATGTTTGAATGATTTCTCTGAGATGTATTGACATTATGATTATAGCGGTCTACTCCGGCTGCTTTCAGCCGTTTCGCCTGCTCCGGCTTTAACAGCCCGAGACACGCACAAACTTTCAGCCCATACGTCTCTTTTATTTCCTGTACTGCTTCTACGACCTGATCGACCTCTCTGTTGGACGGCCCCCTGCCGCTTGCCACGATACAGTATGTACCTATGTTCAAATCATGCGCCCGCTTTGCGCCTTCCAGAAGGGTTTCCTTTTTCACCATCCGGTAAGTCTCAATCGGCGCTTTCGAAATCGCAGACTGGGAACAATAGCCGCAATTCTCCGGACAGAGCCCTGATTTTGCATTCATAATCATATTGAGCTTCACTTTTTTTCCATAAAATCGTTTTCTGATGTGAAAAGCTCCATGCATCAAAAGCAAGATGTCTTCATCTGGACAGTTTAAAATAGAAAGCGCCTCTTCGTTGGTCACCTCTGCTCCGCCCAGCACCCTGTTTGCGAGTTCCATCCATTGATTCATTCTCCTACCCCCACTTGATTCATCAGTAATGATAGATCGATATGGTCTTTTACCATATGAAGAACCGTTTCTTTCGTCACGTTGGCAAGCTTAGGCGTTACCCCTAAAATCGGCACACCGCATAAGCGCTCAATCATCTCAGGATTGGTTTTTTCATCATGATCAGGAGAATCACTGATCCCATTGATGACAATTCCGGCAATTGGAAGACTCATCCTTTTCGCATATTGGACAGTTAAAAAGGTATGATTAATTGTTCCGAGATGAGGACGCGCCACAATGATCAGAGGAAGCTGCAACGCTTTCATGACATGACTGACTAAAAAATCCTCTCCCAATGGCACAGAAATTCCGCCCGCACCTTCTACGATGAAGCATTCATGTTTTTCTCTTATCCGCTCCCAATGGCGTAAGACTTCTTGCATTTTGACAGCCTTTCCCTCCATCTTTCCTGCAACGTATGGAGCTAGCGGCTCTTTGAATGCAAAAGGCGTAATCTCTTCATGTGAGAGACTCGTTTGCGACAACTCTTTCAGCAGGCTTGTGTCACTATTCGGATGATGACGAGAAATCCCGCTTAAAAATGGTTTAAATACTCCGACATCCATCTTATTTTCTCGCAATAAAGCTGCAAGACCGCTGGATATCACCGTTTTCCCAACTTCTGTATCTGTTCCTGTTACAAAAAAACCTCTCATGGAATGATGTTCAGCTCCTTTCCAATTGAACGAAATGCTTCCAGCAAATGATCAATATCCCTTATACTGTGCCCAGCTGTGATGGTTAAGCGGATACGGCTCTCTCCTGGCGCTACGGTCGGCGGCCGAATGGCAGGGGCGTAGATTCCCTTGTCCTGCAATTTTTCAGCAAATGTGACCGTTTTTCGGGTATCGCCCATGACCACCGGAATAATCGGTGTATGATGCCCCTTCACCGTATAGCCCATGTGCTTCAGATTCGTTTTGATCATCTGGATATAAGAAAATAAAAGCTCCCGTTTATCCTTGCTGGCTTCAATGATGTCTAACGCCTCATGGGCAGCTGCACAGCTTGCCGGCGGAATAGCGGTTTGAAAGATAAACGTTCTGGCATGGTTCAGCAGAAAGTCGATGATTACAGCTGAACCGGCAGCAAAACCTCCTTCCACTCCGGCAGCTTTGCTTAGCGTGCCGATGACAATGTCAGGACACACACCGAAATGGTCACTCGTCCCTCCTCCTGATTCACCCAAAACACCTGTTGCATGCGCATCATCAACAATGACATAAGCATGATAGCGTTTAGCAAGGGCGATGATCTGACGAAGAGGGGCAATCGTGCCATCCATGCTGAATACCCCGTCTGTGACGATAAAACGGCGCTGGTACCGCTGTGTTTCTCTCAGCTTTTCTTCAAGATCCGCCATATCGATATGACGATAAATACACGTATCAGCCTTAGACAGGCGGCAGCCATCGATAATACTTGCATGATTTAACTGATCACTTAAAATGACATCGCCTTTTTCAGGTAACGAAGAAAGAACACCGACATTGGCTAAATAGCCGCTTGAAAACAGTAAAGCCGCTTCTGTCCGTTTAAAACCGGCAATCTTTTTTTCGAGTTTTTCATGCCAGATCGAATTGCCTGTCGTTAAACGCGAGCCGCTGCTTCCTGCTCCAAATTGCTGCAGTGCTGCTTGGGCTGCAGAGATCAAACGGTTATGGTTTGCCAGACCTAAATAATTGTTTGACGACCAGACCGTTTGATTTTTGCCATTCATCGTTCCCTCTGGAATTGGAGGCCCGTTCATTGTTCTGAGTGTACGGTATACGCCGGCTCCCTTCGCTTTGTCTAACCGGCTGCTTAACCAGCTGTCAATGCTCAAGGCTCGTTACCTCTTGGATCGCTTCTTTCATAATAGACACCATTGCTTCTAGCTCTTCAGCTGTACTGGCAAGCGGAGGCAGAAATGCAATCACATCGCCGAGCGGTCTTGTCAGCATCCCCAGCTCTCTCATTTTCAAAGAAACTTTGTACCCCACACGCCGATCAGCAGGATAAGGCTGTTTAGTTTCCTTTGATTGAACAAGCTCTGCACCGCACATAAAGCCGAGCTGCCGAATATCCCCAACATGAGGAAGAGTATGCAAGTCTTGAAGAAGCAAATGGAGCTTTTCACTTTTTAGCGCAACTTGTTCAACGATGTTTTCAGATTCAAATAATCTCAGGTTTTCAAGAGCAACCGCACAGCCAAGCTGATTTCCTGTATAGGAGTGACCGTGGAAAAAGGTTTTTTGTTCTTTATAATCATCGTAGAATGCATGGTAGATGTCTTCGGTGGCAAAGGTGACAGCTATCGGCAAATAGCCTCCTGTAATGCCTTTTCCGGCAGCCATTAGATCAGGCTGAACATTTTCGTGCTCACATGCAAACATTTTCCCCGTCCGGCCAAAACCAGTGGCAACTTCATCAACAATCATTAAGACATCGTAAGCTGTACAAAGCTGGCGCACCCCTGACAAGTATCCTTCCGGCATCACAATCATTCCGGATGCTCCTTGAACCATTGATTCAATAGAAAGCGCTGCAATTTCGCGATGGTGTTCCTTTAGCAGCTGTTCAAGCGCATAGAGACACTCATCACGGCTCTGCACAGGATCACCGCTTTCAGAGCGGTATACATAAGGGATCGGAGCTTTATAACTGTCAAACATTAACGGGCCATAGACGTGGTGGAACAGTTCAATAGAACCAACACTGACGGCACCAATCGTATCGCCGTGATATCCATTTTTCATTGCGATAAATTTTTGTTTCTCAGGCTTTCCGATGTTCTTCCAATATTGAAACGCCATTTTTAAAGCAATTTCCATCGCTTCTGCACCGCTGTCTGAATAAAAAACACGCGTTAGCTTCTCCGGACTGATCTCAATTAATGTCTCGGCAAGTTCGGTCGCCGGAACGTTGGTCATGCCCAATAATGTGGAGTGAGCAATTTTTCCAAGCTGTTTTATGATGGCCTCATCTAATTCCTTTTTGCGGTGCCCGTGCACATTAAGCCAAACGGAAGAAAAGCCGTCATAATATTCCTTGCCGTTTATGTCTTTTACTTTGATTCCGTTGCCGCTCTCTATGATCAAGGGATGTTCATCATAGTCTTTCATTTGAGTAAAAGGCAGCCAAAGATGCTTTTTACTTTTTTCTATCAAATCTTGAGTCATCATCTTCCCCCCAATCAATGAAAATAGGCTGCTTTACCAGATAGTTTATGTAACTATTTACATCTTCTGAGCCGTTAGCAAAAAAGATGCGGCAGCCCTCTTCATTTCCGTATTCTTTCATTGCTGTAATACGCTGATAGCCCAGTTTATGACTTGCAACATAGCCTGTTATGTAATCAGGGTCATCCGACCAGCATAATTCTGCAACAGCGGCCGGATGATCACTCACCTTTGAAGCAAGCGCAAGGGCCTCTTTTATTCTTGAATTGGAAGGCATGTTATTGCGGAGCGCCCAATTTTCAAAATTGGCGTCCGGCCAATCCATTCTGGACACCCGTACACCTTTTTCTAGTGTTTGATCAATTCGGTTGCCAGAGTGAATATCAACCACCACCGCTCCCCTGATACCCCGCCATTCAGGAATGTGTTTATATGCTTTTTCAATCACTTTTTTTGAAACACCCGCTCTCTCCAATAAGAATCGGGCAAGACTTTGTCCCTCTTCTGGGGATTCCACTTCATTTGTCTTGATTGGTAATGGGTGAATCGTCTTTACAGGCTCATGAACCTCTTCAAATTGAATTTGCATAAAATCCGGTTTTCCTCTTGAGTGGGATAAGCCTTTTTCTAGTAAGGCATTCACCGTATGTTTCATATTATCGAACGTGATAAGCCGTTCTCCGCCGGATATATGCTTTCCACCATCTTCGTGAGACCCATTCATAGAAGCTCTCATTCTGACACTGTAAAATGTTTCTTCTTGCATACCTTCTCGCCCTTTCAGCTTTGATTACAGAAGAAAGCAGACTATTTGTTAACCATTTATAAATCGAGGTTAACAAATAGAATACTATTATGTATATACAATTCTGTCAATATCAGAACGCCATTAAAAATCTATTTATCATGTAAATTCCTAATACCTGTATTAATCCACTAGAAAAAGAAGAGACGGGCAGACGCTCGCCTCCTCACCTGTATAGAATCATTTCAGACAAACACTCAAAGCCTGCCCTTTTTCACTGTCACTGTCACAGCCACTTTCTCAAAAACCGAAGGGCTTCATGTCTCATCATAGCTGTCTCAAAATGCCCTGAAGCGGAGCGCACCATACGGTAACGATCAGAAGCCCCTTTCTCAGCATACAAAGCTGTTAATTCAATTTCGATTTTGTTCACACCCTCAACCGGTGTTAACCGATCATGTATGCCGACAAGACTAAGGTGCGGACGTGGTGCGATCAGGCTTTGGATATCTGATGCAGAAAAGTGCTTGGCAAGCGCCGGAACGTAATAATAAAAGCCATGCCGGTCAAGGTTCTGTGTTTCAATCAGTACATGATGGTCAACCTGACTGCATAAATCCACACATGCCTTAACCCGTTCATCAAGCGCCGCTGTCCACCAAGCCATCAAGCCCCCCATAGACATGCCGATCGTTCCGATTCTGTCAGGCTGAATATCAGGACGGCTCTGCACATAATCAATGGCTCTTATACTGTCGTAAATCATCATGCCCCACATCACCCTGCCTGTGAGAAGCATCTCTTTAAAAATCTCGCTTTCTGTTTTTCCCCGTCTGTCTCCAAATCCCCAATGGTCGATTGCCAATACCGCATATCCGAGAGAAGTCAGCTCCCGAGCAAACGAGGGCGCCTTCAAATAATCTGCTCCCTCAAGCAGTTCACTTTTTCCCCGGTCATACTGCCCTCCATGTGAATGCTGAAAGAATATAACCGGGCACCGTCCTTTTGCCGCTTTCGGCTTCACAAAATATGCAGGCACCTTTTCAAGCCCATTTATATCAAGCAACAGCGTTTCCATCATATATTCCTCTTTTTCCTCAATACGCAGCGTTTCCGCACCCGTATCCTTCCAATCAGGCAAATCACCAAGCAATCGAAACAACAGCTCTCTTTTTTCGTTACTCATCCCATCACCCTTCCTCTTCGCTTATCTTCAATGTACGAGACAGATTTGTTTTTCCCTTTATTTTCTTCACACAGCATATAGAAACAAAAATCGTAGTTTACTAAACTTTCACTAAATACAACAAAATATTCTGAAATTCATTATTGTAACCGCTTACTTTCATATGATAGTATCAATTTATCAAAAACGCATGAGTAAAATATGTCTTTCGTTTTAGTAAATCTCATCAAATGAAAGGGAGCAACCATGGTTCGGATAAAAGATATCGCCTTAAAAGCCAACGTTTCAAGTGCTACTGTTTCGAGAATTTTAAATGAAGATCATTCGCTTTCTGTTGCGGGTGAAACGAGGCAAAGAGTAATCAGTATCGCTGAAGAGCTAGGCTATCAAACTGTCGCTAAACGCCGAAAAGCCCGCGGACAAAAACAGCGCGCCCAGCCGCTTATCGGGGTCCTGAGCTGCTTATCTCCCGATGAAGAACGGCAGGATCCTTATTTTTCTTCTATTCGCAAAGGGATTGAAAAAGAATGCTTTGAACAGGAAATTTTCATTACAAACTCCATCCATCTCGGTTCCTTCCAGGAGCATATGTTTCGGGAATTAGACGGTATCATTGTGATCGGCCGTGTCCATGACGAAGCCGTTCAACATATCAGCGGCCGATTGGAGCATGCCGTGTTTATCAATCATTCTCCAGATCCGCAGATATACGACTCGATTGGGATTGATTTTGAAGCCGCCGCACACCAGGCAATTGATCACCTTTTCGATTTAGGTTACAAACGACTAGGCTATATCGGCGGGCAGGAGAAGGAGCATACACTGAGGGACGGCCAAAGCATTCGCAGAACAATTGAAGACAAACGCCAGACTGCCTTTTTGCAGTCCGCCCATCCTCAGCCTGAACACGTCTTGGTCGGCGATTACAGCATGCGCGAGGGCTATCGTCTGATGAAAAAAGCCATCAATCAAGGCAATCTGCCGGAAGCCTTTTTTATCGCAAGTGATTCTATGGCTATCGGGGCATTAAAAGCACTTCGGGAAGCCGATCTGCATGTGCCGCGGGATACAGCCATTGTCAGCTTTAACGGCATTGAAGAAGCCGAGTTTGCCAGCACACCTTTAACCACGGTGAAAGTGTATACAGAGGAAATGGGCCGCACAGGCGTAAAACAGCTTCTCGACCGCTTTAAGGGACGAACAATTCCTCATCAAGTCACCCTGCCGACAACACTGATCATCAGGCAAAGCTGCGGATACACAGCTAAGGAGGTGACGCAAGAAAAACGTTCATCAAGATCATAAGGAGGAAAAGATGAAACACATATTTGTTTTATTTCTCTCTCTTATTCTGCTGATTTTGCCGGGCTGCTCATCTGAAGAAAGCACTGCAGATACGGGCAAAAAGACGTTAACCATTTATTCTACGATGTCAACGGACAGTGAAAGAAACACATTCAGAAAACTAGCCGCAGCGTTCGAAAAGGAAAGCGGCATTCGCGTTAGCATTCATTTCCCAGGCAATGACTATGAAAATATGATGCGTGTCAGAATGGCCGCCAATGATCTGCCTGACCTCTTTGATACTCATGGCTGGGGGAAAATCAGGTACGGGGAGTATACAGCCGATCTCCGGGATATGGACTGGACTCAGAAACTTGACCCGAATTTAAACAGCATCCTTAAAAACAAGAGCGGAAAGGTATACGCATATCCGATCAATCAGGCAAAGGACGGCCTGGCATACAACCGCAATATATTAGACCGCTTCGGCATCGATCCGCCCGAAACGATGGATGATTTTATAAAAGCATTGAGAACGATTAAAGAAAAAAGCAATGGAGAAATCGTTCCTTTCTGGTTCGCCGGATATGACAAAAGCTCTTTCGCCCAATATTATGACCAATTCGCAACACCTCTTCTCATCACAGACCCTGCCCATAATGAAAAGAAACAGCTCATTGACGGCACCTTCAATTGGAGCAAATTTACTTATCTATCAGATACCCTCAAACAAATGCAGAAAGAAAAACTCATCAATATCGATGCCGTAACAGCAAAAAAATCACAGCTCATTGAATTAATGGCTCAAAATAAAATCGCTTTTACCATGCAGGGCGGCACTCTTGGTCAAGACGTCGCCCAAATTAACCCGAATGTAAAGGTTGGGATTATCCCGACACCAGCTATACACTCCGGTGATGACCCGATATGGATTGGCGGCGAGCGCTATACACTGGCAGCATGGAAAGACTCGCCTCATTTAAAGGAAGCAAAGCAATTTATCGCCTTTATGGCTCGTCCCGCCCATGCGAAAGAAATGGCTGAAGCCACCTCGCTTCCTTCAGGGCTGGCCAATGTAAAAGCTGACATTTTCTATGCCAAAGACTATCAGCATTATCAGAATATGAAAGTCGAACCTTACTTCGACCGATTGTACTTGCCGAACGGGATGTGGGATGTGATGGGAACGGTCGGCCAGGAGCTTGTGGCAGACATTTTGACACCCAACGAGATTTCTAAAAAGCTGGGAAGAGAATATAAACGACTCCGGGAGCAATCTGAAACACAGGGAGCTGAAAACAATGAGTGAGATCGCCAGAGACGCACATGTGAAACAGGTCAAGCCGAATAAACAGTCCTCACTTTGGTGGATGTATATTCCGGCTCTGCTCTCCGTTTTGATCTTTATGATTTATCCGTTTATAAAAGGCGCTTTTATCACCTTTACAAACTGGAACGGATTTTCTCAGGTTTATCAGTGGGTCGGTTTCGCTCAGTATGAAAGGCTGTTTGCTGATCCGGACACATGGCATATCTTAAAAAACACGTTGCTATACGGACTCGGGAGCACCTTTTTTCAAAACGTTATTGGGCTCCTGTACGCTCTGCTATTGAATCAAGGCATAAAAATGAAAGCGATAACAAGAACAATTGTGTATTTGCCGGTTATGATCAGTCCGCTCATTATGGGCTACATTTGGTACTTCTTCTTTTCTTATGACGGTGGCGCGCTTAATGACCTGCTTGGCGTTTTCGGCATCAGCCCGATCAACGCGCTTGCCAGTCCGTCTTCGAACCCATGGATCATCGTCATGATTAACACGTACCAATATGTCGGCATCGCCATGATTGTCTATTTGGCAGGCCTGCAAAGCATTCCGAAAGATTACTACGAAGCAGCGGAAATGGATGGCGCAACACGGGGCCAGCAGTTTTTCGGCATCACCCTGCCCCTGTTAATGCCATCGATTACGATCAATATGGTCATCAACATTATTGGGGGCTTAAAGCTGTTTGACGTGATCATCGCGCTTACTGCAGGCGGACCCGGAAACGCGTCGCAATCGATGTCAACATTTATGTATGACCTGTATTTTAAACGGCAGGATGCCGGTTACGCTGCGACACAAGGCATATTTATGGCATTTGTCATTTTGATCATCAGCTTTTGTGCGCTTGCGTACTTTAAAAGAAAGGAGACGGAAATGTCATGAGAGCCGCCCGCTCAAACAAACTGCGGTTGATTACACTTCTCGCTGCCATTGTAGCCTGTGCGCATTTCATTCCTTTTTATATTCTGCTGACCACTTCATTGAAAGCAAAAGGAGATTACAGTTCCAAATGGCTGTTTCCAGCTGATATTTCCTTTCAAAATTTTTCTGAGGCATGGGAGCGTGCTTCACTAGGCAACTCGTTTATCAACACAATCATCATCACAGGCGTTTCGGCATTGTTATTAATCATATTCGGCTCACTTGCCGCCTACCCTCTTGCCAGGCGGGAAACCAAGCTGAATAAAGCCGTTTTCGCGCTGCTGATTTCAATTATGATCATCCCTCCGTTAACGTCCATGGTGCCTTTATACAGAATGGTCGTGGACGCCGGTATGGTCAATACACACGCAGTCGCCATTTTGATCAATACAGCGGCGTATATGCCGTTAACCGTGTTTTTGTATTCCGGCTTTATCCGTTCAACCATTCCAAAAGAGCTTGAAGAAGCGGCAAGAATGGATGGAGCGGGAATGCTGAAAATCTTTTTTATGATCGTGTTTCCTTTGCTGAAGCCGATCACTGCCACCATCTGTATTATTTCTTGTGTCTTTATATGGAATGACTATCAATTTGCTATTTTCTTTTTACAGGATCAGAAGGTGCAGACACTCACCGTCGCAATGGCCGGGTTTTTCGGAGAAAACGCCAACAATCTGCATTTGGTCGCCGCAGCTGCCATCATGGCGATGCTGCCGATGGTCATTCTGTTTCTGGCGCTGCAAAAATACTTTATTGCCGGACTGTCATCAGGAGCGGTAAAAGGATAATGAATTAAAGGAGGAAGCGACATGAAAAAAATCACATTTATCGGTGCAGGGAGCACAATTTTCGCAAAAAATGTTTTAGGAGACTGCTTGTTAACGGAGGCGTTAAATGGGTTTGAATTTGCGCTTTACGACATTGATGCAAAACGCTTGCAGGAATCTCAGCTTATGCTCGAAAATTTGAGAGACCGCTATAATCCGAGCGTCGTTATCAACAGCTATGATGACAGAAAACTGGCTTTGCAGCATGCGGGCTATGTGATTAATGCCATACAGGTCGGAGGCTATAAACCAAGCACAGTCATCGATTTTGAGATTCCTAAACGATACGGATTACGGCAGACAATTGCCGACACGGTGGGCATCGGCGGGATATTCAGATCACTCAGGACTATCCCTGTGTTATTTGATATCGCAAGAGATATTGAGGAAATGTGCCCCGACGCCTGGTTTTTAAACTATACAAACCCAATGGCCTCCCTGACTGGCGCTATGCTTCGCTATACGGATGTGAAAACGATCGGGCTGTGCCACAGCGTCCAAGTGTGTACAAGAGATTTATTTAAATCTCTCGGTATGGAGCACGCTGGGATTGAAGAACGAATCGCAGGCATCAATCATATGGCATGGCTGTTGGAAGTGAAAAAGGACGGCGCTGATTTATATCCCGAAATCAAAAAGAGAGCGAGAGAAAAGCAAAAAACAAAGCATCAAGATATGGTGCGGTTTGAATTGATGGATAAGTTCGGTTATTACGTCACGGAATCATCAGAGCACAACGCAGAATACCATCCTTATTTTATTAAGCGAAACTATCCTGAATTAATCAACGAGCTGCAGATCCCGCTAGACGAATATCCAAGAAGATGCGTGAAACAGATAGAAGATTGGGAGAAAATGAGGGATGACATTGTTAACAATAAAAACCTCACCCATAAACGTTCAAAAGAATATGGCTCAAGAATAATAGAAGCGATGGAAACGAATCAGCCATTCACCTTCGGAGGAAACGTGTTAAATACCGGGCTTATCACAAACCTTCCTTCCAAAGCGGTCGTCGAAGTGACATGCGTTGCCGACAGAAAAAAGATAACCCCATGCTTTGCAGGAGAACTGCCTGAGCAGCTCGCAGCGTTAAACAGAACGAATATCAACACACAGCTGATGACCATTGAAGCTGCTGTTACACGGAAAAAAGAAGCTGTCTACCAGGCAGCTATGCTTGACCCGCATACAAGTGCAGAGCTGTCCATCAATGACATTATTTCGATGTGTGATGATTTATTTGAAGCGCACGGCGATTGGCTTCCAGCATACAAATAAAAAAACTAGGGGTGATCTCTCCCCTAGTTTTTCGGTTTCGTTTCGCCTTCCCAGGCCATCATGCCGCCTTCTACGTTGACTGTTTTAAAGCCTTGCTCATCCAAATACTTGCAGACATTCATGCTGCGCATTCCTGAGCGGCAGATAAAAGTGTACTCTTTGTCTTTATCGAGGGTGTCCATTTTTTCAGGAATATCTCCCATGCGAATATGAACCGCTTGCGGGATCATGCCTTCCGCAACCTCTTCATCTTCTCTGACATCAATCAAATACAATTCTTCATCCGCCTCGATTTTTTCTTTCAAAGCAGCTGTGCTGATTTCTTTTATTTCCAAAGAAAACACTCCTATTCACCAATAATCATGTTCAGTATATCAAACTCAGCCGGACGATTGCTATTCAGAGAACTGATGAAAAAAATCCCCTTTTTGACAAAGGGGATTTTTCCAAGATTAGTTTGCCACAATATTGACAAGCTTGCCAGGCACTGCGATAATTTTTCGAATGGTTTTGCCTTCAAGCTGCTCTTTGACCTTTTCATCTGCTTGAGCAAGCTGTTCCAGCTGTTCCTTCGTCGCATCTGCAGGAACCTGTAGTTTCGCTTTCACTTTTCCGTTCAGCTGAACAACAATTTCAACTTCATCGTCAACAAGTTTAGCTTCATCATATACAGGCCAAGCCTCATATGCAATCGTACCGCTATGGCCCAATTTCTCCCACAGCTCTTCCGCGAGATGAGGCGCGATTGGAGATAGGAGCTTCACAAAGCCTTCCATATATTCCTTCGGCAGCTCTGACGCTTTATAGGCCTCGTTGATAAAGACCATCAGCTGAGAAATACCTGTGTTAAAACGCAGGCCCTCATAGTGATCTGTCACTTTCATGACTGTTTCATGATAGACGCGCTCCAATGTTTCACCGGCGCCTTCAACGATTTTGCCATTTAGCTCTCCGCTGTCTTCAACAAACAGACGCCATACGCGGTCAAGGAAGCGGCGTGCGCCGTCTAAGCCTGATTCAGACCAGGCAATTGAAGCATCAAGCGGTCCCATGAACATTTCGTACAATCTCAGCGTATCAGCGCCGTGAGATGCAACGATTTCATCAGGGTTGACAACGTTCCCTTTTGATTTACTCATTTTCTCGTTGTTTTCACCGAGAATCATTCCTTGGTTATACAGCTTTTGGAACGGTTCTTTCGTCGGCACTACACCGATATCGTATAGGAACTTGTGCCAGAAACGGGCATACAGAAGGTGAAGCACAGCATGCTCCGCGCCGCCGATATACATATCAACCGGAAGCCATTTTTCCATTTTCTCAGGTGATGCCAGCTGATCCGGATTGTGCGGATCAATGTAGCGCAAGAAATACCAGCAGCTTCCCGCCCATTGCGGCATTGTATTCGTTTCTCTTCTTCCTTTTTTCCCTGTTTCAGGGTCTGTGACTTCAACCCACTCTTTAATGTTCGCAAGCGGTGATTCGCCGGTGCCGCTCGGTTTGATTTCGTTTGTTTTCGGCAGAATCAGCGGCAGTTCTTCCTCCGGCACAGCTGTTGACGTTCCGTCCTCCCAATGAATGATCGGAATCGGCTCGCCCCAGTAGCGCTGGCGACTGAAGAGCCAGTCGCGCAGACGGTAAGTGACTTTCTTTTCGCCGTTTTTCGTTTCTTCCAGCCAAGCGATCATTTTTTCAATCGCTTCCTGTTTAGTAAGTCCATTCAGAAAATCAGAGTTCACATGCTCGCCGTCACCTGTGTACGCTTCTTCTTCAACATTTCCGCCTTTCACGACTTCCTTGACTGGAAGGCCGAATGTGTTGGCGAATTCAAAATCACGCTCATCGTGACCGGGAACAGCCATGACTGCACCAGTTCCGTATGAAGCAAGAACGTAATCTGCGATCCAGATCGGCAGTTTTTCACCGTTTACAGGATTGATCGCATAAGCTCCAGTGAAGACGCCTGTCTTTGTTTTCGCGAGATCCGTGCGCTCAAGGTCACTCTTTGATTGAATTTCTTTGATATAAGCTTCGACAGCTTCTTTTTGCTCAGCAGCTGTGATTTTTTCTACCAAAGCATGCTCCGGAGCAAGGACAGTGTATGTAGCGCCGAACAATGTATCAGGTCTTGTTGTAAACACCGTAAATGATTCATCATGTCCATCTATGCCAAAATGAACGTGCGCACCTTCAGAACGGCCGATCCAGTTGCGCTGCATGTCTTTAATGCTTTCCGGCCAATCAAGCTCTTCCAAGTCATCAAGAAGCCTGTCCGCATAAGCTGTGATTTTCAGCATCCACTGCTTCATCGGGCGTCTTTCGACCGGGTGGCCGCCGCGTTCACTCTTTCCGTCAATGACTTCTTCGTTGGCTAGAACCGTACCGAGTGCGGGGCACCAGTTAACCGGCACTTCATCAACGTAAGCAAGACCCTTTTCGTATAGTTTTAAGAAAATCCATTGTGTCCATTTATAGTATTCAGGATCTGTCGTGTTGATTTCACGATCCCAATCATATGAAAAACCGAGCGCCTGAATTTGGCGGCGGAAATTATCGATATTCTGCTTCGTAAACACTGCCGGATCATTCCCGGTGTCGAGGGCGTATTGCTCAGCCGGCAGACCGAATGCGTCCCAGCCCATCGGATGAAGGACGTCATACCCCTGCATACGCTTCATGCGAGAGAGGATATCCGTCGCTGTATAGCCCTCAGGGTGTCCGACGTGAAGACCCGCTCCAGACGGATAAGGAAACATGTCCAGCGCGTAAAATTTTTGTTTCTCATTATGATCAAGAGTGGCAAATGTTTTGTTTTCCAGCCAATAATTTTGCCATTTCTTTTCTATCTCTTTGTGCTGAAAACTCAAAGTAAAAACCTCCTTCTGATTGAATACGGCGTTTTATGTTCAAGTATTGACGGGACAGGGAGGATTATATTCAGAATATTCCCAAACTAAAAAAAACTCCCTCATCCCTAAAAGGGACGAGAGACTTTCGTTTTCCCGCGGTACCACCCTCGTTAGCGCGGCAGACGCCGCACTCACTTGATACTTTTAACGCAGTTATGCGTCAGCGGCTTTTCACCGCTGCAACTCTGAGGTGAGTTCGGAAACAAACTTGATTGACTTTCACCAGCCGTCAACTCTCTGAAACAATATCTGCTTCTTACTGCTCCTCTTCATTGTTCTTTTCGCAACCGTAATCTTAACTGTATTTTATAGAATTCTGTTCATAAGTGCAAGCAGGTTTGTATACAATGGGAATGTACCCTGAACGGGCGAAGATTGAGGACAATTATTCTGGTGGAGTTTTGGTTTGACGTTTCGACTCGGCCGGTTCGCCGCCGCTGTTCATTTCTCTTACAAAATCAAAGCTTCTAAGAACAGCTTCACCGCCGTAGCCTGAGATTATGGATAAGATGACAAGTTGAATTCCTGAATCGGGGTCAGCGGATAGTACAAGTAAAATGGAAGCCGTCATGCCGATAAACCAATCTTCCAAAAATCCAAGATAGATAAACCGCTTTGTCATCCTGGGTTTCTCCAGTCTGCCTCTCTTTTTCACATGACCGAGAATCCCCATGATTCCTCCAATTACACAAGCAATTAATACCTGATGCAGCATCTTCATCATCACCTTCCTAAAGCCCTTATTTCGTAAAGCGACTTCAGGCCATCCAGCCCCCTTAAACGATTCCGATGATTTTCGATATCTACATACTGGCAAATCTGAAAAAAGCTTGTTTCTTCCATTATATGTGAACACATGATCGGTAAGCTTGATGCATTAGATTCATTTTTCACCCAGTGACATTTACCTAGTCACCTATTTAGCATGTAGAAACCTTTCCGTTCATATGTTCAAACTCTGTTCTTATTTTTAGTGTATACGAGGACAAGCCCGAATGACAAACAACAAACTGCGCTTGCTTGAATCAGAACATGTGTTGTGCTACGGTTACTGTAGAATTCATTAAAAAAAGGGGAATATCAGGCTTTCGCACAGCAAGCTGGCGGCCTAAGGGGGAATTATATGGGTAGTTTTCAATCATTCGGAATAAAAGGACAGCTGGACGTTATCAAAAAAGCGCTTGATCACGCGCGAGTCGGTGTAGTGATTACAGATCCTGCACTTGAAGATAATCCGATTGTCTACGTAAACCAAGGCTTTGTTCAAATGACCGGCTATGAGGCCGAGGAAATTTTAGGAAAGAACTGCCGCTTCTTACAGGGGAAAGATACAGACGCTGGTGAAGTGGATAACATCAGAGCCGGTTTACAAAATAAAGAGCCGGTTACAGTTCAGATTCAAAACTACAAAAAAGACGGAACGATGTTCTGGAATGAGTTATATATTGATCCGCTGGAAATAGAAGACAAAACCTATTTTGTCGGAATTCAAAATGACATTACCAAGCAAAAAGAGTATGAACAGCTTCTCGAGGATTCCCTCACAGAAATTACTGCACTTTCAACTCCTATTGTGCCGATTCGCAACGGCATTTCGGCTCTTCCGCTAGTCGGCAACCTGACAGAGGAGCGATTTAATTCCATCGTCAGCACATTGACGAATATTTTATCAACATCCAAAGATGATTATTTGATTATTGATCTATCAGGATTGGCCCAAGTAAATGAACAAACCGCCGACCAGATTTTCAAGCTGAGCCATTTGCTGAAATTGACCGGAACAGAATTAATCATTACCGGCATAAAGCCCGAATTGGCCATGAAGATGAATAAACTGGATGCTAATTTCTCATCGCTGAAAACATATTCTAATGTAAAGGATGCCGTGAACGTGCTTCCGATTATGTAAAAAGATCCCGCTCATCCGGCGGGATCTTTCTTATGAAGAAACTGAAGCCTGCTTATTCGCTTTATCAGCTGATTTTAATCGTTTGTCGTATAAAATCGTCGTGACTATGCTGATCATAAGCAAAACCAAAAGAGATAAAACGAGAGCGTGAATGCCGGAATGATCGACGAGCACACCTCCGAACAAAGGCCCTATCATTCTGCCACCTGTCGCAGCGCTGTTCACAAACCCTTGATAAAACCCTTCTTTCCCTTTAGGCGCAAGCTTGTTGGCAATCGTTGGCACCGCAGGCCAAACAAGCATTTCCCCGATGGTCAAGATCACCATGGCAGCCAAAAACATTGGAAATTGCTTCGCAGTCAGCAGCATGCTGTAAGACACAATAAAAATGACAAAACCAATGATCATTTGCGCTTTTAGCGATTCAGCCCATTTTTTCACAAAAAAGCTGACAAGCGGCTGTCCAACCACAATTAAAATTCCGTTAATCGTCCACAGCACACTATATAAAGAAAGAGACATTCCGATACTTTGCGTGTACGATGCGATGGTGGTAGACCATTGAGAATATGCCAGCCACCCGAGCACATACCCGCTGCTCAATATGACCAGAGCCGTAAATTTCGTTTTGCTGCTTACAGCGTCATAATCAAGCACAGACGTTTGAGACACATCCTTCGTCTGAATGTTTCGAAATCCGAAATATACGATAAAGAAAAAAACCACATACAACGCGGCATTCGCCAAAAATACGTATGAAAACGAGAAAGACGCCACCACGCCGCCAAGCGCAGAACCGACGGCAACGCCTGCGTTTTGCGCGACATAAATCGCATTAAATGCCCTTCTTCCCCCTTCAGGCCACACTGATCCAGCCATTGCGTAACTGGCCGGAAAAACAACACCCGAACCAAACCCTACAATTGTAAGCAGCACAATATAAAACGGCCAATCATGAAAAAAGACGAGACCCACCAGACTTGCTAACGTAATCGCAATTCCGAGCATGATGGATTTAAACCCGCCGATTTTATCAAACAAAAACCCGCCGCATAAATTCCCTGCCACACTGGCGCCGGAATTCAGCATAAGGACAATCCCCGCGACCGTTAACGACTTTCCTAAATGATTATGAATATAGATCGTGTTAAGCGGCCATAAAAAGGATGCCCCCGTCACATTAATAAACATCCCTATCACTAAAATTTTCAATGCGCGCGGCATACTGATCCCCCTTTCTTATCTATAAAAGCTCATGAAAAAACGGAAACCTCAAAAGGCTCCGTACGAATCCAGTTATCATAGCACATTCATTCTATCTGTCTATCTCATATTTTTCAACAGATGAGTGTGAAAAAATCTAACAAATATTACTCAAAAATTGTAAAATAAATAGAAAAAGGGGTAAATTTCATGGAAATGGCATTCGCATTCCTCGGTTTTTTTGCATTTCTCTTTTCACTTGGCTATGGAGTATACCATCTCGTCAGATATGTGCTGAAAAAGGAAAAACGATTCTCTAAAAAACTCTTTTGGCCGCTTTTCATTGGAGGCCTCATTCTGCTCTTCACCGGAGCAGCTTTGTCAGAACCTTACGCTGCCACAGCAAATGCTGATAAAAAATATTCAGCTCTAAACACTGAATATAAAAGTCTTAAAAAAGAGCATGAAGCACTTGAGAAAGAGTATGAAGCCATCAGCTCTGAAGCAAAGAAACTGAAAGACAATACAAAAGATCAAGACAAGCTCAAGCAACTGGAGAAAGAAAATAGTGAATTAAAAAAGACTCAGAAATCATTAAAAGCAGAAAATAAAGAACTTCAAGAAAAACAAAAACAGCTCAAAGAAGATACCAAAACAGCAAAGGCTGAAAATGAAACCCTTCAACAAGATAAAACAAAACTTGAAAAGCAATTAAAAGAGGCACAAAACCGAACAGCCAGCACGAAAGAAAACAGCGAACATTCTTCAACCAGCACGAATAAAAGCAACGAAACCAGCTCAGCTGATACAGCAGAAGGCTGTCTTATCAAAGGCAGCAAAAACGGCATCTATCATACGCCGGGCAGTACATACTATGACCGGACGACAGACCCTGCTGACATGTTTTGTTCAGTGGAAGAGGCTGAGGCAGCCGGGTATCGGGCGCCGAAACGATAAACAGTAAAAGCTCCAGTTTCTCTGGAGCTTTTACTGTTTTACAATGCCGACTTAATCACCTTTTTATAATAAAGAACCGACAGAATACCGAAAATAGAATAGAGTGCAGTATATAACACCATCACCATAATCATCGGCGACCATACCTCTGATCCGAATAAGAACCAGCCGGATTGAACGGCAAAGTAACTGTGAAAGAGGCCGATCACCAATGGAATGCCGAAGTTATACATTTGTTTGATGCGTATCCCCTTCAGCAGGTCTCCCTGTGTAAAACCGAGTTTTCTTAGGATGGTATAGTTCGGTTTTTCTTCTTCACTTTCACCCATTTGTTTAAAGTAAAGGATACACCCTGAGGTGATGAGAAATGTTAATCCTAAGAAACCAACGATGAACATGACCATACCAAAAAGAGATTTTTGCGCAATACTTGTATCCAGCCTTGATAAATGTAGATCTTTCTTGTTCACCTTTTGAAAAAGCTCATTTGCTTTTTCAAGCTGATCTCCATGTTTCATATTGATGCCGATAAATTCAGATTGCGCCAGCTGAATGCGAGGGTCTTTATCTTTGTTCAGCTGTTTAAACAGGTTGTCATCTACTATGACTGCAGGCATTCCCCCGCTTGTAAACGTGTAGGATACAAGAAACTCTTCTCTTAATCCTTTATAGTGTAATGATTGTGTCTCATGCTTGCTTTTGACTTTAATGCTGCCGGAGTCTTTTAAAACCATTATTCTTTGCAGCAAGTCGGTGTAGCCTGAGAAAACCGCTTCCCCAGCCGCCACATCCACGCCTTTTACATCTTTATCGCTAACAACAGCGAGTTGTGTGTTGGCGGGATCGCTCTGCATCTCTTTCGAAGTTCCATCCATGATATTTGTGAGATCAAAAGACGATTGCAGGACAGGCATTTCTTTTTTGACGTACGACATGTCATTTTCACTCAAACTGCTTTCAAATCGTTTGGCATCTTTCTCATTCATGAATGAAAAATCCGCCGCTACATTTTGTTCAGCAGTTTTTTCTGCCGAGTAATACGAAATATAAGCAAGGGATAACAGCCCGATGGCGAGCGCTGAAACGGTTGTGATAATCGTCAGCAGCAACGCGTTCGATTTCATTCTGAACATAATTGATGACAGTGACAGAACCTCTGAGATATTCAAGTAGCCGCCCTTGCTTTTCCGAATGATGTTCGAGATAAACGTAACCGATCCTTTATAAAAGAGAAATGTCCCGATAATGACGGAACCTAAGATAAGACTCATTGCGAAAAACAGTTCGTTTATGGTCTTGAATTTTCCGCTAAACAGCTCAGAAGACACGTAGTATCCCGTTAAAATCAACACGATGCCCAACGCACCAATCAGCATCTGGAAAAAAGAGATTCTCTTCACTTTATCCTCAGTGGAAGACGTTACGTTAAACAAAGATAAAATGCTTTGTTTTTTGATAAACGTATAATTCATGATCATAATCAAAAGATAAATGCCGCAGAACACAATGATTGTTTGCACCAAGGCTTGCCCAGAAAAATGCAGTTTCGCATCAGCTTTGACATCTACGATTTTGAACAAGATCATGAGCACAAGCTTTGATATTGAAAATCCGGCAAAAACCCCGATGGCTAACGAGCCGAAATACAGCATGATATTTTCCGCACTTAAGATACGAAAGATCTTGTGCTTTGTCATTCCGATTAGTTGAAACAGCCCGATCTCTTTACTCCGTCTTTTAATAAAAATGGTATTGGCATACAAAATAAAGATTGATACAACAGCCACAAGCAAAATTGAAGCGGTTTTAATAGCCGCGGCGCCTTTAATAGAAGCTTTTACTTCATTAATGGACGGGTCATATTGGAGTGTGACAAATGCGAAATAAAGCGCCACACTAAAGATTAAGGCAAACACATAGAGGTAATAATTCCTGATATTCTTTTTCAGATTTCGCAGAATGAGCTGATTAATGTTCATGCTGCACCCCGCCTAACACGCCTTGTGTTTTCATGATATCCTGGAAAAACGTCTGCCTGTCTTGGCCCCCTTTATTCAGCTGCGTATACATCAAACCATCCTTAATAAAAATGACTCTGCCGCAGTAACTCGCTGCAACGGGATCATGGGTAACCATAATAATTGTGGCGCTGCGTTTTTGATTGAGCTGGCTCAGTTTATTTAATAAATCAGAGGCTGATTTCGAATCGAGCGCGCCAGTCGGCTCATCAGCGAAAATAATGCTCGGGTCATGAATAAACGCTCTTGCGGCGGATGTTCTCTGCTTCTGGCCGCCGGAAATTTCATTCGGGTACTTATCCCGCAATTCATAAATTCCCAATTCCTTCGCCACTTCCTCAAACTTGCGGTGTGCTTCCTTTTTTGATATTTTCGTGATCGATAACGGCAGAAGGATATTTTCTTTCACTGTTAATGTGTCTAACAAATTGTAATCCTGAAAGATAAAGCCTAAGTGCTGTTTTCTAAATTCAGCCAGCTGCTTTTCCTTCAAGGACGTCATTTCGTTTCCGTTAATGTTGATCGTTCCGTGACTGACCTTATCTATCGAGGACAGAACGTTAAGCAAAGTGGTTTTGCCCGACCCTGAGGCACCCATAATGCTGACGAATTCGCCCTTTTCAATGTGAATATCGATGCCCTTCAGCACTTCCTGTTTATTCAGCTTGTTACCATAGCTTTTTCGAATTTTATTTGCTTCTAAAATCATCATGTCCGTAGTCTCCTTTATATTGGATACTGTTATTATAAAAAGGATCGACGGGCTTTTCCTTCGATTAGGCGAATAAAAAAGAAAAGCATGTGACATTTTCGTCACACGCTAATGACACGTTCGAATTGATTTCGTTTCGGAAAGGTTAAGGTAAAGGTTGTTCCAGCTCCAAGCTCTGAATGCACATCGATATCGATCAGCAACGGTTCTGCGGCTCTCTTTGCCAGATACAGCCCCATGCCCGTAGAAGATTGATTATGATGATCGGTTGTAGATGTAAACCCTTTTTCAAAAATTCGTGAGACGTCTTTCCTGTCAATGCCCCTTCCAAAATCTTTTACCTCAAGAACCTTCCGCTCGTCTTTCTCATAGCTGTTGATCACAATATCAGCTGCTTCACTGTATTTTACGGCGTTGGTCAGCAGCTGCCTGATGATAAAAGCCAGCCATTTCGCATCGCTCAAGACTTTCTCTGCCTCCAGCTGAATATCAAACCCGATTCCTTTCTGTATACACCACGATTGCAAGTCTCTGATCTCTTTGATAATCAAGGGCTTAAGCTTGATCATCTCTAAAGACAGATCATTTTCGATAAAGGACATGCGCTTTTGATGAAGCTGCTGATCAAGAAGCAGATGGATGCGCAGCCACTCATACGATAGCTGGGCTTTTAATGAAGGGTCTTCCATCCGATCGATGATTAAATGCAGCGCTGTTAATGGTGTTTTGACCTCATGTATCCACGCCATCAGTTCATCTTTTTCGTTTTCTAATGCCATGCGATTCCGCAATGCAGAGTGCTTCAAATGTTCTGTTTGTCCGGAGATGCTTTTTTCAATCAACTCTTCAAACGGCGTCTCCGGTTCACTTATGGCTGTGACATCAAGATTATTTTCCCATTCTTCGAGGCTTTTAAAGAATGCGGTTTCTTTCCGAAAACGGATGATAACAAACACAACAAAGATCAGGACACACAAATAAACAATATAAAGAACATTTTTAAATGGAATAGACGGATCGACAAAGGCAATCAACAAAATCAGAATTTGCTGCAGCAAAAATGCGGCAATCCAGCTTCGTCTTTCGATCAGGAATGCTTTAATCATAGAAATGATCCTCTTCCTTCGCCATGTAGCCTTGGCCGACCTTCGTCTCGATATATGTTCCAAGCTGCAATTCGTCCAATTTTTTCCGCAGGCGGTTGACATTGACGGTCAGCGTATTATCGCTGACAAAGCGCTCATCGTTCCACAGGCTTCTGATTAACTCATCGCGGCTGACAATCTTGTTTTTTTGTTCAATTAAGTGTTTTAAAATAAACATTTCATTTTTAGTCAGTTCAATAGAGCCTTTGTCATTGCTGACGAGGTTCTGCTCCGCGTCTACAGCAGCCCCGCACCATGTTTTCAGCGTGCCGGGCTCCGTATTATAGTGGTATACACGCCGGAAAATGGCTTGGATTTTCGCAATCAGCACATCAAAATGAAACGGCTTTTGAATAAAGTCATCCGCTCCCAGCTGCATCGACATGACCATATCAGCAGGGTGGTCACGGGAGGATAAAAAGAGAATCGGAACATTTGACCGGGAACGGATCAGCCGGCACCAATGAAACCCGTCAAATTTAGGGAGCTGAACATCAATAATGACGCAATCGGGTTTGATTGACGCAAATTCCTGCATCACTTGGCTGAAATCCTGAATGCCGTATACATCATAGGACCATCCCGTTAAACGCTCCTTGATTTCATGAAACAGCGATTTATCATCTTCTATCAGCAAAAGTTTAAACAATGGACTCACCGCACTTTTTCCTTTTTTTTATGTCAAGTGTATAGCAAATCTTGTTGATGCGCTATACAGAAAAGCCGGCTGGTTCAGCCGGCTTTTCTTGATTACAACTCTCTTCTTAATGCTGTCAGCACGTTGGTTTTTGTTGCTTTTCGGGCTGGGTTCATACCCGAGATCACAGCGACACCGCCGCAAATCACAACCGCAATGATGACAAGGCTGAGCGGAATATAAGAAAACGTATAATTCAGATCGCCCGCTTCGCCTCCGCTTGTCGCCGCGAGAATCATCGGAACGGCCAGATTGACAAGGTAACTCACGCCGTAAGAAATGATAATCCCGATCACACAGCCTAAAATTCCGATATACGCACTTTCCATCAAGAACATTCGGCGAATGATAGACGGACTTGCCCCAATGGCTTTCATAATGCCGATCTCCTGCGTTCTTTCTGTAACCGCCATCGTCATCGTGTTAAATATTCCAATGGCTGAAATGATAACCGCGATACATCCGACAAAGATCAGGCCGATTTTAAAGACCATGAAGAACGTGTTGGCTCCTTCAAGCTCGGTAGTAACTGATGTGACATAGTATCCGTCATCTGTTAGATCATTTGTCAGCTGTTCCACATTCTCAAATTTATCAGCATAAACGCCAACATTTTTTTCAACATTCCCGCCCTTGAAGTCCAAAAATTCCGAAAAGTCCTTCTTGAACTGGTCACTAAGGAAGATGTTTGAATCCTCCATCCAATCTTGAGATGGTTTTTTTGTAATACCGACAATTTTAAAGTCATATGTTTTTGTTTTCGTAACATCCCCTGTTTTAGGGTCTGTTTTTGATACACTTAATTCAATCGTTTTGTTCAGGATGTCTTTCGTATAACCCTTTGGTTCTTCTATATCCTCGGGGTTTCCATTTGCTTCCTCGATTTTTTTGTTATATTCTTCAGATTCTTTTTTCGTCAATAATCTCTTTGCAAAGTCGTATCCTACTACGATTTCATTTTCCGACTTTGCGACTCTTCCTTTTTCTAATTCCATATTTGCTTTTAATTCATCGTTCATATTGGTAAAGATGAGATTAGAGCTTTCATTTGTGCGATTTCCTAAAGTTGCTTTGTTTGGTTCATACACTTGCGTTCGTTCTACAACTGACCTTACATGATCATACTTCTCTAAATCAGCTTTATTAATAGGCTTATCCCCTTCCTTGCCCATTACACTGACTTTAGTCACAATTTGCTGGCTCATTGTCATATCTGTGATTGTCTTTTGAATCCCGAATCCAACCGACGACAGCACAACTAAAAACGCACACGCCATTGTTGTCGCAAGAATGGTCATAAAGACGCGGAGCCTGTTTTTCTTCATATTTCTTCTGATAAAATGAACCTGATCCTTAAATCTCAACGGTAATACCTCCTTTTAACACACCGTCATGCAGCTGGAATTTTGAGTGTCCGATTGAAGCTACTTCATCATCATGGGTAATAATCACAAATGTAATGCCCCGCTCACGGTTCAGCTGCTGAATCAATTCAAGCACTTCCTGTTCCGTTTCTGAATCAAGGCTTCCCGTCGGCTCATCCGCTAAAATAATCGACGGATTTAAAATCAGCGCTCTCGCAATGCTGACACGCTGCTGCTGTCCGCCCGACAGTTCATTAGGATAGTGAGCAGCATGGTTTTCAAGACCGACGCGTTTCAGCATATCCTGTACCTTTTTCTTGCGCTCTGACGGCTTGATCCCTTTTAACGCCAGCGGCATTTCCACATTTTCATACGTCGTTAAGCCCGGGATGAGCTGAAAGCTTTGAAATATAAACCCAAAGTGTTCAAGGCGGAACGTAGCCCATTCCTTTTCATTAAAGCCCGTGCCATCAGTTCCGTTAATCACAATCCGCCCCTTAGTCGGTGAGATGTAGCCTGATATTAAATTCAGAAGCGTTGATTTCCCTGACCCGCTTCGTCCGACGATACAGGCGATTTCTCCTTTCGCCACAGTCAACGAGACATCTTTTAAGACAGGCACTTCATTCTCACGGCCCTTTTTTCCGATCGTGAAAGAATGGTTAATATGCTGAACATCAATCATCTTTTCTCTCTCCCTTATAAATGTTTTTTGTTTTTTTTATAAATCGCAAAATAGCTGATAAGAAAACCAATCACGGCGCCAGCAGCCATGCCAAATATGTAGCCGGCGAAGCTTTCCGTTGCGGCAAATCCAAAATACCCGAAGCCCATGATTCCAATGATAATGACAATGACCTGTACCGGGCGGTCAAGCGGTTTCCATAAAAAGAAATATCCGTTCCGTTCATTAGACAGTTTGACAAAACTGATGTAGCCGATAATGTAAAAGATGATCGTCATGATGGCTGGAATCACTAAATAATATGGAGAATCCTCAACCCAGTTCGGCACAACGTAAGTAACCGGGAATAGATACTGCACCCATTCGGGCACAGGACCATGTATAAACTCTACTGTTCCGCCAAGAAGGATTTCCAGGTTGATAGCAGGAAGAGTCATGAGCAAAAAAGGCAAAATCGTAACAGTAGCTGAAACCAAAAGCTGTGCAAAAGTATTGCCCGTCAGAGCTCCGCCAGCCATAACCAAAGAATAAGCCAGCATGCTGACAATGATCATTCCCAAGCTGTAGTTGTGAAAATAAACGGCCTGATCAGGTTTCAAAAGCAATAGCAGCAGAACGGATAAAACATATCCTATGAATTGCGGAACCACAATCATCATTCCGCCGAGCACAAACTTTGCGTTAAATATCTGCCCGCGTGTATATGGAAGACTTAAAGTAAAATCAAACAAGCCCTTGCTTCGTTCAATCCCCAGCTGGCTGACCGCCAAAACGACTCCCCAAATCCAAAATACTGAGATAAATGTGCTGTTTAAATAATCAACGCTGAATACGCAGGGGCCGACCCAATTTTCTTTTCCAGTGACACAGCCTTGATAGATGAGATACATATTTAAAATCGATAAGGGATTACCTAGTATAAAAACCAAAATGGTGATAACTAAGGCGACTTTATTTTGTTTCCACTCCTTATAAAGCAGACCGGAATCCGGCATTTTACTTCCCTCCAAACTTTAAGCCGTTATCTTAATGTCTTACTTTTTTAAAGATGGAAAAATAACTGATCAAAAATCCTACAATTCCTCCGATAATCATTCCGATAATGTAACCCGCTATGGATTCACCAGCAGAATGCCCCACTATACCAAAACCCAGGATTCCTAACACGATGACAAGGATTTGGATAGGTCGATCTAATGTTTTCCATAAGAAAAAGTATCCATTACGCTCATTATGATGTTTTATAAAACTTTTATAACCAATGAAATAAAAGAGAATACTCATTACTGCAGGGATTAGTAATAAGTATTTACTTTCCGCCACCCAACTTGAATCCACATAAGCAATTGGGGAAAAGTCCATCAAATTATTTTCAAAATCGAAGTAATATTCAATATTAGGTAATATTTTCCAAATTTGAACCCCTGAGATAATCTCAATATTAGAAAATGGCAAAACGATAATCAAATATGGCAATACAGAAGTTGCAAAAGCTGTCAACAACTGAGCAAAAGCGTTTCCAGTTAACGTCCCAGCGGCCATTACTAATGAGTAAAACATAATGCTAGTGATCATAACACCAATGCTTCCATGTTCAAAAAAGTTTACTTGTTCAGGTTTTAAGAAAAGAATAAGCAGCCATGCTAATAAAAATCCGACTAATTGCGAAAGCACAAGGACAACTGCGCCTAGCCAAAATTTCGTTTGAAAAATTTGGCTTCTTTTATATGGAAGACCTAACAAAAAGTCCATCGTACCTCTCGAACGTTCAAGCCCAACCAAACATACTGCCAGTATAATCCCTATCACCCAATTGATTTGAATCATGCTGTCTATGTGGTAATCTACAAAAAATGCACATAGTTTTGGATCTGAATGTGCTAGGCATGACTCGTTTAAAGAATATGAGTGATAAATCGTTAAAGGATTTGCCAGCACCAAAAACACAATACTTAACAAAATCACCACTTGATTCTGCTTCCACTCTCGATAGAGGAGACCTCGGTCTACCATCTCCGCTTCCCTCCAAACTTCGCAATGAACACTTCTTCCAGGTTGACAGGAAGCTCATTCCACACTTTTGGCTTCAGCTCTCTCAAAAAGCTCTTTTTCTTCTCATCGCTTTTCGGGATCAGCACCGTATAGAACACACCGGCCTGATCGAGCATCGGAATGTTTTGCTCTCTGATGGCCAAATTGACATCTGTATCGAAGGCCATTTGAATTTTAATGTATTCTTCTTTTAACTCATCAATATCCATGACGTTGGTCAGTCTGTTATCTTCGAGAAAACCAATTCGGTTGCACATCCGTTCAATATCCTCAAGGCGATGGGAGGTGATCAGGATGCTCGTATCACGCTCAGCCACTTCATCGACCATCAGCTGCAGTACATCATGCCTTGTCACTGCATCTATTCCGTCCGTCGGCTCATCAAGAAGAATCAGCGCCGGTCTCGCCGCAAACGATAGAACGAGTGACAGCTGTTTTTTCAAGCCCGTCGACAGCTCACGGTACTTTTTCGTTTCCGGAATTTCGTATCTGTTCATCAGCTCATTCGCGTAGGTGACATCAAACTTCGGATAAATCCTTCTCAGGATGTCAACAAGCTGCTTGTATGTATACTTGTCATAAAAAGGATTTTGAACAGGCATGTAGATGATATTCTGTTTCACCTTCGGATGCTTTTTGATTTCTACGCCGTCAAACAGAATCGTTCCGCTGTCCGCGAAAATAATTTGTTGGATTAAACGGAGCATCGTCGTTTTACCCGATCCGTTCCGGCCGAGCAGCCCGAAAATTTCCCCTTTTTCAATTGTTAAAGAAACGTCTTTTAATACTTGATTGCCGTCAATCGTCTTTGACAGCTGTCTTAATTCAATCATCACTCTTACCCCCTTTCACATCAGCGCTGATTTCCTTTATCCATTCTTGCAGTTTCTCCAGCTCAACCCCCGCATAATGTGCATCGATGATGAGCTGTTTAAGTTGCTCTTTAATCATCGTCATCTTCCCTTCAACCAGTGTCGTTTTTGCATTTTCCGATATATAGGTCCCTCTGCCCCGCAGCGTTTCAATAATACCCTCTCGCTCAAGCTCTTTGTACGCTTTGCTGACAGTATTCGGATTCGCAATAATGATCGTCGCCAATTCTCTGACAGAAGGAAGCTTATCACCAGGCTTCATGATCCCTTTCAAACAAAGCTCTTTCATTTGCTGAATAATTTGTTCGTAAATGGGCGTTGAGCTTCTTGGATCGATTTGAATCATTTACTTCCCTACTTTCTATACGATCTGAACCTTTCATAAATAAAACGAATCAATTATACTTTTTTGCCATTCAAAACCGATCATCACAAGGACAAGAAAAAAAGAACAAGCGATCATAGATGCCGCGATCAGCATTGGCACGTTACGTTTGTTTTGTTTTTTATGTTTCATAACTGCCTCCCTTAAATTCAATATATAAATGACTTTTCATTAGTGTCTATAGTGTATTACTCCAATTAGTACACTTAATACAATAAATACTTTGCAGTGCAAAGTCAATCCTTTTTTACAAAAAAACGGACCCTTATCAAAAGGGTCCGTTTCTTACACATCAAGAGGGTGCTGCAAGATCATATTATTTTGCAAAGCTTGAAGCTGAAGCCTCATTCTGTACAGCTGTTCTCTCTGCTGATCATTTGATGACAGCCATAGTTTATTCAAGGCATTTACCGCATTTTCAATCTGCATTTGCGCATCGCTGTATTCTTGGTCGTTATAATGCTCTTGTTTAGAAGCGATTTTCAGCTGTTCTTCAGCATAATCATACGCCTGCATACATTGTTGGAGATGTTCATCTACTGATTGTCTTGTTGCCACAGTAACCCCTCCTCTTGGTAATGGAAACAATCCATCATCCATAGTGTAGCCTCATCAGACATGATTCAATAAAGAAATTTATGGTCGATATTCATTTGTTCTCATCTGAAATGCGTGCTACAATTTTAGGATGCAATTGTACGCAAGGAGGCACATTAATCGTGATTCAGAACAATCCTTTTCCTTATTCAAATACGGAAAAACGCTATCATACATTAAATTATCATCTCAGAGATCATTTCGGGCATAAGGTATTTAAAGTAGCGCTTGACGGCGGCTTTGACTGCCCGAACCGTGACGGCACTGTCGCTCACGGCGGCTGTACCTTTTGCAGCGCTGCGGGCTCCGGTGATTTTGCAGGAAACCGGGCCGATGATTTAATGACGCAATTCCACGACATTAAAAACCGCATGCACGAAAAATGGAAGGACGGGAAATATATCGCTTATTTCCAGGCTTTCACCAATACACATGCGCCAGTTGACGTGCTTCGAGAGAAATTCGAGTCTGTTCTCGCGCTCGACGATGTGGTCGGCCTTTCAATCGCCACACGGCCGGACTGCCTGCCGGATGACGTTGTTGAGTATTTGGCAGAACTCAATGAACGCACGTATCTTTGGGTGGAGCTCGGGCTTCAGACAGTTCACGAACGGACAGCTCTTCTGATCAATCGGGCACATGACTTTGACTGCTACGTTGAAGGTGTGAATAAGCTAAGAAAACACGGCATACGCGTCTGCTCGCATATTATTAATGGACTTCCTCTTGAAGACCGGGACATGATGATGGAAACGGCAAAAGCAGTGGCAAATTTGGACGTACAGGGTATTAAAATCCATTTGCTGCACCTGCTGAAGGGCACGCCGATGGTGAAACAATACGAAAAGGGAAAGCTGGAATTCCTCTCTCAAGACGATTATGTGCAGCTCGTCTGTGACCAGCTTGAGGTCATCCCGCCAGAAATGATCGTACACCGTATCACTGGTGACGGGCCGATTGAATTGATGATTGGGCCAATGTGGAGTGTGAACAAATGGGAAGTGCTCGGCGCTATCAATAAAGAACTTGAAAATCGCGGCAGCTACCAAGGTAAGTTCTTTCAGCGTCTCCAGGAGGAATCAGCCTTATGATTCTGAAAAAGATTCTTCCCTACAGTAAAGAGCTGCTGAAAATGGCCGCAGGGGACGGAGACATTGTTGTTGACGCCACAATGGGGAACGGGCACGACACCCTGTTTTTAGCTGAACTTGTCGGTGAAAACGGCCATGTATACGCATTTGATATACAAGAATCAGCAGTGGCCAATACGAAGGAGCGGCTCGGTGACACCTATCAAAACCGGACAACTTTATTTCATAAAAGCCATGACAAAATTGCTGAATCACTACCGCAGGAAACACACGGGAAAGTAGCGGCCGCTGTGTTTAACCTTGGCTATCTGCCAGGCGGGGACAAATCGATTACGACAAACGGCAATTCAACGATTCAAGCAATTGAACAGCTTCTCAGCATCATGAAAGATGAAGGCCTGATTGTTTTGGTCGTCTATCACGGCCATCCGGAAGGCAAAACTGAAAAAAACGACGTGCTCGACTTTTGCCGGGACTTGGATCAGCAAGCAGCCCGTGTCTTAACATACGGATTTATCAATCAGCAAAATGACCCGCCGTTTATTATTGCGATCGAAAAAAAAGCTCAAATCAGCAAATGATTTGAGCTTTTTTCTTTGAGTTTTTCATCCAGGCTATCTTTTGAAACTTTCTGTAGGCTCTGCCGTTGATATAAAAGAAAAAGGAGGTTTTTCCGCTTGCTTTGATCAGCTTCTTCGCGAGCCGGCCCATTTCCTTTTGGCCCGCCACTTTATCATCAGACAAATAGACACCCAGCAAGCCGCGGTTGATTAAGCGGTGGAAGTTTTCGTGCGGAATGCCGTGCAGATGTTCATCGGCTTTCTGAATAAAGTGCTGCAGCCGATTCATCATTTCTTCATGCGACTGATAATACGAGCAGAAATTCAAATCCCCTTCAAGCAAGTCCTCCTCCTGGTCAATCAAATAATCAAGCAGAATATGAAGACCTTGTATGTAAGGAAAATAACTGTTGCGGATTTTTTTTGCGGTGCTTTCAGTAAAATCAGGCTGAAACGAATATGCGACAAGACAGAAAATGCCCAGCGTGGAGCCTGCACAAGCTGAGAATTCATACCATTCCATCTCAGGAAGCTCTGATTCATATTGGGTAAACCACTTTTCAAGGCGCGGGACGCGCTCATGCTCTACAACGTGCTTATGCACCTGCAAATCGCAATAATAGCCGCAAAGCTCAAGCAGATAAGGTTTAATCATGTCGTAGTGTTCAATAGACCCAAGGACACGCTGGCACGTTTTCACCAATTCCTGCAAATATCCGCCGTCATCCTGCTCGTCCCTGAATTGATAATAATTTTGTGGTTCAGCCCCCACTGTCAATGCGTCCTGCATAGAAGTGTGAAGCATTCGGAAATCTTCCGGGTCAAGTGAGGTGCTGCGGTCGCACAAATTGTCTAGGTAGTCGCTAATCGTTTGGTATGCGATGATGAACTCAACACATTTCTGCTTATGATTCCCTGACAATAAGGCCAATATGCCGCCGCCTTCACAGTGAAACGTTTTATCTCGAATACTTGCGGTTGCCTGTGCTTTTAATTCACTGTTCTTAATTGCTTCTGATTTTTGCTTCCATATGTTCAGTTCTTGATGAACGAGCGGAAAAATTTCACGATATACTTTGGCCATCAGTCCAAAAGGATGTTCCGGTACTGTCAACACATGCACCCCCCAGTTCAAATATATTGATCAGTAAATGCTCTTGCGGCTTTAAAAACGTCTTCTCTTTCCGGTTCATTAAATATTTCATGATAAAGCCCTTCCCATTCCCTATATGACTTATTGTGGGAAGCAACCCCTGAAAACCACTTGATGACCTTCGTTTTGTCGACCAGCTTGTCATCTCCGGCCTGCATGACTAGAAGCGGCACCCTTAGAAAAGCCTCTGTCGGCACCATGGCAGACTCGATAGTTTTTAACAGCTCTCTGTACCATCTGACAGAAACCTTCGTGACAAAAAGAGGATCGTTCTGGCCTGCTTCGATGACATCTTCATTCCGTGTCGCCATATCAATCGATAATCCTGAATCAACTTTAAGCGACGGAGCGATGACATTCAGCCCCTTTGATGCAAGGTCAAGCACTTTATTGACTTTAATTTGCAGCCCGAGACACGGTGATGATAAAATAATTCCCGTAATGCGGGGGTTTCTCTGCTGTTTAAACCATTCAATCGCGATCAGGCCGCCCATGCTGTGGCCGAGAAGAAAAACAGGCAGTTCAAAGGTTCGCGCTTTATCGATCCAAGTATCTACTTCATCAATGTATTCTTGAAATGAGTGAATATGACCCCTGGCCCGGGTGGTTGTCCCTTGTCCCGGCAGATCACCCATTACAACGTGATAACCCGAAGATCTCCACATTTCACTCAGCCATTTATACCGTCCATGATGTTCACTTGCCCCGTGGATTATAACAATCACTGCCACAGGTCTGTCTGCTTTCCAGGTCCACATGCGGTTCACCTCATACAAAAATTAAATAGAGAAAGAAGGATGAAAGATATATGATTTACCCTTATAAGGAATACACGCCAAAAATCCACCCAACGGCTTTTGTAGCCGATAATGCAACAATTACCGGTGATGTGGTCATCGGAGAACAATCCAGCATTTGGTTCTCAGTGGTCATAAGAGGAGATGTAGCCCCGACCAGAATCGGTAACAGAGTCAATATCCAAGATTTAAGCTGCCTCCATCAAAGCCCGAACCGGACGCTTTTCATTGAAGATGACGCCACGATAGGCCATCAGGTTACACTCCATAGCGCCGTGATCCGCAAGAACGCCTTAATCGGCATGGGTTCAATCATCTTAGATGGAGCCGAAATCGGTGAAGGCGCCTTTATCGGTGCCGGCAGTCTTGTTCCACCGGGAAAAATCATTCCGCCACGCCATCTTGCCTTCGGCCGCCCGGCAAAAGTCATCCGCCCTTTGACGGATGAAGACCGAAAAGACATGCAAAGAATACGGTCTGAATATGTAACAAAAGGTCAATATTATAAATCACTTCAGCAAATGTAAGACCAGCTTCGTTTTACTTTACCATTTTTCAAAATATTATTTAAGCGATAACCATCGCTGACCCGAACCAAATAGCAGTTCGGGTTTTTAATTTTCCATAAAACGTTCACATATCAAAACAAACGTGTGACTTTTATCTTATCATAAAAAATGAGACGCCACTGTAAGCAGTCTCTGCAAAAAACTTATTCCTATTCTCTGCTCTCTATGAGTAGCTTTACTTAAACAAAAAAGAGCCCGCCGGGAGCTCTCTTTGTCAGCTGATCTGTTGTTCAGTTGACACAGCTGCGTTTTTCTTATGAAAGCCTTTGCCATAATAAACGGCTATCAAAATCAGAAACCAAATCGGACCGATAATAACGGCGACTCTTGTTTCCGGACTATAAGCCATCAGGATAATGACAAATGCTAAAAAGGCCAATGATAAATAGGACGTGAATGGGTAAAAAGGCATTTTATATTTTAATTGCTTTTGATCCTTTGGCTGCATGCCCTTACGATATTTGATCTGAGAAAGCAAGATGATCGCCCATGTCCAAATCGCCCCGAACGTGGCAATGCTTGTGACCCAAGTAAATACCTTCGCAGGCACAATATAGTTTAACAGCACACCGACTAATAACGCACCCGCAGAAGCCAGTACGGCCTTACCCGGAATGCCGCCTTTGGTCAGCTTACCGTATGCTTTTGGCGCCTCGCTCTGCTCCGCTAAGTTAAAGAGCATACGTCCGGTGCTGAATATGCCGCTGTTGCAAGAAGACAGCGCTGCCGTCAGAACGACAAAGTTAATGATGCCTGCCGCATATGGAATCCCCACTTTTTCAAACGTGAGTACAAAAGGGCTTCCTTGTGAGCCGATTTCCTGCCACGGATAAATGGACATGATCACAAATAAAGCACCGACGTAAAAAATCAGGATACGCCAAAATACCGTATCAATCGCTTTCGCTAATGACTTTTGCGGGTTTTTGACTTCGCCGGCCGTCACCCCTATCATCTCAATGCCTAAATACGCGAACATCACCATTTGAAGTGACAATAAAACCCCTTTTATTCCATGAGGAAAAAATCCACCGTTGCTCCATAAATTACTGATGCCTGTAGCAATGCCTCCATTGCCGACGCCTGCAATGATCATTAATAAACCGACAGCAATCATAGAAAGGATCGCGACAATTTTAATCAAAGCGAACCAAAACTCCAGCTCTCCATACGCCTTCACGGCCAGGAAATTGACACCAGTCATAATCACCAGCGCCGACAATGCCCAAATCCAATTTGGCACATCCGGAAACCAGTATCCCATATAAATTCCGACAGCGGTGATTTCCGCCATACAGGTTACAACCCATAAGAACCAGTAATTCCACCCGGTTAAGTAGCCTGCGAGCGGACCTAAGTAGTCACGTGCGTACCTGCTGAAGGAGCCCGCGACCGGCTTTTGAATGGCCATTTCCCCAAGCGCCCTCATAATAAAAAACATAACCAGACCGCTGCAGGCATATGCCACCAAAATACCTGGCCCTGCTAATTGGATAGCTGATGCGGAGCCAAGGAAGAGTCCCACTCCTATGGCAGCCCCTAAAGACATTAAAGAAATATGCCTTTCTTCAAGACCGCGATGCAATTCTTGTTTTTGTTTTTGCATGTTCCCTTCTCCCCTAGAAAAAAATATCATTAAATCATTCTTCTGAATATTTCGCACGAATGTGCAGGGTAATCAATGATGATGGAGAAATACTGGTATAATAACAAGGCTTTCGACGAATCGAAAGCCTTATCTGTTAAACAAAGATGACTTCTTTAGGCTGATGGCTCAACTCTTCAGGCATATACCGTTTTTCGATATTGATGCTGTGCCAGATCATAAAGATGAGCACTGTCCAAATTTTACGGCTGTTATCAGCCTTGTCGGCACAATGGTCTTCAAGAAGCTGAAGAACGTAATCCTTATGGATATAAGCGTCCGTTTGGCTTTCTTGAATAATGCTGCGCACCCATTCGTTCATTTCGTTTTTCAGCCAATGACGGATCGGTACAGGGAAACCGAGCTTTTTGCGGTTCAATACGTGATCCGGCACAATTCCTTCAGCAGCTTTGCGAAGGAGATACTTCGTCGTACCATTCTTTGTTTTCAATTCATCAGGAATTTTAGAAGCAACGTCAAATACGACTTTATCAAGGAACGGCACACGCAATTCCAAAGAATTCGCCATTGTCATTTTATCCGCTTTTAGCAAAATGTCGCCTCGCATCCAAGTGTGGATATCGACATACTGCATTTTGTTAATATCGCTGTATGAGCTGCTTTCTGTAAAGTAAGGCTTCGTCACATCGCGATACGAAAGGCTAGAATCATAGTGCTTCAGCAGCTGTTCCTTCACGGATTCTTCAAAGATCTTCGCGTTGCCGATATAACGCTCCGGAAGCGGAGTGCAGCCGCGCTCAAGCAGGCTCTTTCCTCTCATTCCCTCAGGCATAACCGCCGCTACGTGCAGAAGCATCTTTTTCAAGCCGGACGGAATGCGTTCAAACGGTTTAAGAGAAAGCGGTTCACGGTAGATGTTGTATCCGCCAAATAGCTCGTCCGCACCTTCGCCAGATAACGCAACTGTTACGTGTTTTTTCGCTTCTTTCGCCACGAAATACAATGGAATCGCAGCCGGGTCTGCAAGCGGATCATCAAAGTGCCATACGATTTTAGGAAGCTCGTTCATATATTCTTCCGGAGAAATGACTTTGCTGATATTTTCAATGCCCAGTGCAGCGGCAGTTTCTTTCGCTACATCAACTTCACTGAAGCCCTGCTGTTCAAATCCGACTGAAAATGTTTTTAAGCTTGGATGAAATTCTTTCGCAACGGATACAATAAACGAAGAATCGATTCCGCCTGAAAGGAATGAACCGACAGGCACATCACTTCTCATATGAACTTTTACAGAGTCATAGATAGCGTCTCTGACTTCTTTGACAAGTTTATCTTCTTCCGTCTGAACAGGCTGGAAACGCGCCTTGAAATACGTTTTGAATGTGATATCGCCGTCAGGGCGGATTGTAAACTGAGAACCCGGCTCTACTTTTTTCACATCAATATCAAGCGTGCTTGGCTCAGGAACGAATTGGAAAGACATATACTGCTGTAATGCTTCTTTATCTATTTCAATATCATTTTGAGCTGCCATTAAACTTTTTCTCTCTGAGGCAAAATAAACCTGATCATTGATCGTTGTGTAATACAACGGCTTAATGCCGAATGGATCTCTTGCTCCATAAAGCACATGATCGTTTTTATTCCAAATCAGAAAGGCAAACATGCCGCGCAGCTTGGAAGCCGCTTCTTCTTTATAGTGACGGTAAGTCGCAAGAAGAACCTCTGTGTCCGAATCTGTGTTGAAAGTATAGCCCTTTGCTTCAAGCTCTTCTCTCAGTTCGATATAGTTATAGATTTCCCCGTTAAAAATAATCCAATATTTCTCATCTTCATATGATAAAGGCTGTCCGCCATTTTCCACATCAATAATGCTGAGCCGTCTGAATCCGAATCCAACGTGCTCATCATGGTAATATCCATCACTGTCAGGACCGCGGTGAACGATCATTTGGTTCATTTGTTTGATTAGTTCTTCTTGATCAGCGGTTTGAGTTAACGGATGCTTGTTAAAAACCCCGACAAATCCACACATAGTATTGCCTCCATATTTAAAATTGTCATCATTGAACCCCTATTTATAGACGCTGTGAACAGTATTTGGTTTCACAGTTATGTAAAAAAATAAACATGGATACATCGATAAAAAAGGGAAAGCCGCTTAACCAGTAAGCGGCTATAAAATTATTCTCCTAACGCTTCTTTACGCAGCTGTTCCGCTTTGTCTGTACGCTCCCACGGAAGGTCAACATCGTGGCGTCCAAAGTGGCCGTACGCAGCAGTCTGTTTGTAGATCGGACGGCGTAAATCAAGCATTTTGATAATGCCGGCAGGTCGTAAATCAAAGTTATTGCGAACAACTTCAATCAGTTTTTCCTCTGAAGCTTTTCCGGAACCAAATGTATTGATTGAGATGGACACAGGCTGTGCAACACCGATCGCGTATGCAAGCTGCACTTCGCATGAATCTGCAAGCTCAGCCGCAACGATGTTTTTCGCAACGTATCTTGCAGCATAAGCAGCTGAACGGTCTACTTTCGTCGCATCTTTACCAGAGAACGCGCCGCCGCCGTGACGTGCGTAGCCGCCGTACGTATCAACGATAATTTTACGTCCTGTAAGCCCCGCATCCCCTTGAGGTCCTCCAATGACGAATCGGCCTGTAGGGTTAATGAAGTATTTTGTTTCTTCATCAATTAATTCTTCAGGAACAACCGGATTGATGACATGTTCTTTAATGTTGCGCTGAATTTGCTCAAGCGTAATTTCAGGATGGTGCTGAGTTGAAATAACAATCGCGTCAATGCGGACAGGTTTGTTATTTTCATCATACTCAACCGTTACCTGTGTTTTGCCGTCAGGGCGAAGGTAAGGAAGAACATCTTCTTTACGCACTTCACTCAAGCGGCGGGCTAGTTTATGAGCAAGTGAAATCGGAAGAGGCATAAGCTCTTTCGTTTCGTTGCACGCATAACCGAACATTAAACCTTGGTCACCCGCTCCGATTGCTTCGATTTCTTCGTCGCTCATTGTGCCTTCACGGGCTTCAAGCGCTTGGTCTACACCCATTGCAATATCAGCAGACTGCTCGTCAATTGATGTCAGGACCGCACATGTTTCCGCATCAAATCCGTATTTTGCACGTGTGTATCCGATTTCTTTAATCGTTTCACGAACCGTTTTTGGAATATCAACATACGTAGAAGTTGTGATTTCTCCGCTGACAAGAACCAAACCAGTTGTCACAGACGTTTCACAAGCAACACGCGCGTTAGGGTCTTTCTTTAAAATTTCATCTAAGATGCTGTCAGAAATCTGGTCACAGATTTTATCCGGATGCCCTTCCGTAACAGATTCTGATGTAAATAAACGACGATTTTTACTCATGATTTGCTTCCTCCTGCACAAGGCCTCCCGAAAGACCTTATATATATGATACGGAACTCGCTCCCTCTTATACAATGTTACGTTTATATTAGAGATGTTAATTGGCATATTTATGAAATAAAAAAACCTTTTCCGTTCGAGGAAAGGGTTTGGTCTTTGTGCCTTTCACTCTTATCGCTCAAGGAATCATTCAACCTTGCATCAGGTTAGCACCTTGGTTGTCTCACGCAGTTTGAACATAATGAATAATAGAGAAACCGGTTGCTGGGCTTCATAGGGCCTGTCCCTCCGCCAGCTCGGGATAAGAGTATCCGCTCAATGAAATATCTTATCGTAAAAGGGTTTGCAATGTCAATATGAATCAGGAGAAATAGACGCCTTTATTGCGGAAAACAATGGAAGTGCACACACAAAAAACGATAAATAGTATAGACTATTTGAAAATATATGTTATACTAATTCACAATTAGCAAAACACAAATAAAATGATAAAGGAAGGTTTCTTATGAACTCAGTTGATTTAACCGCTGATTTGCAAGCCTTATTAACAAGTCCTAATGTGCAGCATAATTTATCTGCAGCTCAGCTTACAGAAAAAGTACTTTCCCGTAACGAAGGCATTTTGACATCCACGGGTGCTGTCCGGGCGACCACAGGCGCTTACACTGGACGTTCGCCGAAAGATAAATTCATTGTAGAAGAAGCAAGCACAAAGAGTAAGGTCGATTGGGGTCCGGTGAATCAGCCTATTTCCGAGGAAGCATTTGACCGGCTGTACACGAAAGTTGTCAGCTATCTGAAACAACGAGATGAGCTGTTTGTTTTTGAAGGATTTGCCGGTGCTGATGAAAAATACAGACTGCCGATCACGGTCGTTAATGAATTTGCATGGCACAATTTATTTGCCAGACAGCTGTTTATCCGTCCTGAAGACAATGATAAAAAAACAGTCGAACAGCCGTTTACCATTCTTTCCGCTCCGCATTTCAAAGCGGACCCAAAAACAGACGGCACACATTCAGAAACCTTTATTATTGTTTCTTTCGAAAAGCGGACGATTTTAATCGGCGGAACGGAGTATGCCGGAGAAATGAAAAAATCGATTTTCTCCATCATGAATTTCCTGCTGCCTGAGCGAGATATTTTATCCATGCATTGCTCCGCTAATGTCGGTGAAAAAGGCGATGTCGCGCTTTTCTTCGGCCTGTCGGGAACAGGAAAGACCACCCTTTCGGCGGATGCTGACCGGAAACTGATCGGTGATGATGAACACGGCTGGTCGGATACTGGTGTCTTCAATATCGAAGGCGGATGCTATGCCAAGTGCATTCATTTAAGCGAAGAAAAGGAACCGCAGATTTTTAAAGCGATTCGGTTTGGATCCGTTCTCGAAAATGTTGTTGTAGATGAAGATACGCGTGTAGCCAATTACGATGATTCCTTCTATACAGAAAACACACGTGCCGCTTACCCGATTCATATGATCGACAACATTGTGTCTCCAAGCATTGCGGGCCACCCGTCAGCGATTGTATTTTTGACGGCTGATGCATTCGGCGTTCTGCCGCCAATCAGCAAGCTGACGAAGGAGCAGGCTATGTACCACTTCTTAAGCGGTTATACGAGTAAACTAGCCGGAACCGAACGCGGCGTCACGTCTCCTGAGACGACATTCTCCACATGCTTCGGTTCACCGTTCCTTCCGCTCCCGGCTCATGTATATGCGGAAATGCTCGGCAAAAAGATCGACGAACACGGCGCAGACGTTTACCTTGTCAACACAGGCTGGACCGGCGGCGGCTATGGCACAGGGGAACGCATGAAGCTTTCATACACACGGGCGATGGTAAAAGCAGCGATTGAAGGCAAATTAGAAAATGTACAAATGACCACTGACGATATTTTCGGCCTGCACATCCCGGTTCATGTTCCAGGTGTTCCCGATCACATCCTTCTGCCGGAAAACACGTGGAATAACAAAGAGGAATACAGAGAAAAGGCTGCGTATCTGGCAAACGAATTCAAAGAAAACTTCAAAAAGTTCACAAATACAGATGCCATTGCGCAAGCAGGCGGGCCACTCGTTTAAAAAGCAAAAGCCAAGAGCAATTCAGCTCTTGGCTTGTTTTAATTGACTGTATGCAAGGAAGTCAGCTTGTACGTAATGATTGTCCGCCCGTCTGTCCATTCAAGCTTCTGCACTTCAGCTGTGCCTGACTTTTCACCAAACTTTGTTTTGCTCACATCCATCGGAATCTCCATCGGATAAATGCGATACCCGTCTTTCTCTAATCTGAATATATTTTCATCTATACGAACTTCTTTTCCTTTTGTCACAATTAATGTATTAAATTCCACAGGCATTCCCAAATTGAAATCCCCTTTCGTTCTCTTTTTTCTATATCATAACATATTTCACCGTCAGCGGTTTTTCATCCACTGCATGAGCTGCCGCACAATACGCCGGTTTTCCTTCGGCGGAAAATAATGTGTGAATGTACTGTAATACCACGTCTCTACAGGCTTGTGCAGCTGTTTTAATTTCTCCTCAAATAAATAGGAATGCTGAATGGAAACGTTTTGATCTTTTTCTCCGTGAATTAATAAAACGGGGGCTTCAATTTTGTTCACTTGATCAAAAGGCGTTCGCCATTTGTATTCGTCAGGCACTTTTTTCGGCGTTCCCCCAATTACTCTTTTCATCATTCTGCGCAAATCCTGCCGCTCCTCATATGTAAGATTCATATCACTGACGCCTCCCCACGAAACGAATGAAGCCGCATGCCGTCCCATTTCAATCGCAGTAAGCATTCCCATTATGCCGCCTCGGGAGAAACCGAAGATATGAATTCTGCCCTTTTTTACTTGAGGATGCTGCTGAAGCAGGCGAAAAGCAGAAAAAGCATCCTCTCTGTCTTCTCCTGCAAAATCCTCGTTGCCTTCTCCTCCCTGGTTCCCCCTGTAAAATGGGGCAAATACAACAAATCCTTGGGACGCAAACTGGATAATTCGGCCCGGTCTGACCATTCCAACGCTCTTGATGCCGCCGCGCAGATATAAAAATCCGTCATATCGCCCAGGTGCCGCCGGCTCCGCCAGCAGCCCTTTCACTTTTAAGCCATTTGAAAGGTAGCAGATGGAATACAAGCGCACATGCTTGCTCGGCGACGGAAATCTTCTTTTCTCAACAATCAATGCGCCCGCCTCCTTTTTCTTTATTCTTTCCTGTCTTTAAAAATAAATCCTGTCACGCCGAATTAGGCATTCACACATTTTTATACCCATCATACGATATGTAAAGCAAAAAAGGATATTAACTTGATGCTAAATAAGGAGGTTGTCATGTGAACAAATGGTTAAGGCTGGGCTGTTTCTGCGTTTGCAGTGTGTTTCTCATCATTGCCCTGAGTGCTTGCAAGCAGGAAGAAACACTCACGAAAGTAAAAGTAGCCGAAGTGACCCATTCCATTTTTTATGCACCTTTATATGTTGCAGAATCTAAAGGCTTTTTCAAGGATGAAGGCCTTGATGTCGACGTCAATACGACCTGGGGCGGCGACAAAACGATGACTTCGCTTCTTTCAAACGGCTCGGACATTGCGCTTGTCGGATCAGAAACATCCATTTATGTCAAAGCGCAAGGAGCTAAAGACCCTGTCATTAACTTCGCACAGCTGACACAGACAGACGGAACGTTCCTTGTCGCAAGGGAAGATGCCGAAAATTTCAACTGGGACCAGCTGAAAGGGAAGACGTTTCTCGGCCAGAGGAAAGGCGGTATGCCGCAAATGGTCGGCGAGTATGTGCTGAATCAACATCACATTGACCCGCATAAGGATATTGACCTTATCCAAAACATAGACTTCGCCAATATATCCAATGCCTTTGCTTCTGGAACCGGTGATTATGTCCAGCTTTTTGAGCCAACTGCTTCACTCTTTGAGAAAGAAGGCATCGGCCACATCGTTGCTTCGTTCGGAGAAGAATCAGGCCAGGTTCCTTATACGACATTTATGGCAAAACAAAGCTATTTAAAGAAACACGAGGATACAGCCGTCAAATTTACGAGAGCTATTTATAAAGCGCAGCAGTGGATAGGTAAACACTCAGCAAAGGACATTACAGAAGCGATTAAAAATGAATTTGACGATACAGATCCAGATGTCATCGAAATGTCCATCGGACGCTACAAAAAACAACATTCGTATTCTCCAGACCCGCTTCTCAACGAAAAAGAATGGGAACTGCTCCAAACGATTATGGATCAGTCAGGTGAACTGCCAAAGCATATTCCATACAGTGAACTTGTGAACAAACAAATCGCCGAAAAAGTCACCTCAGAAAAATAGGAGGCGCCATCTATGTCTTTTTTACATGTCGACCATGTAACCCATACTTATTTTTCTATGAAAGAAAAAACGACGGCCGTACAAGACATTCATTTCGATGCCGATAAAGGCGATTTCATCTCCTTTCTCGGTCCGAGCGGCTGCGGAAAAACAACACTGCTTTCCATAATTGCAGGCCTGATCGAACCTTCGGAAGGCAGAGTTCTGATTGAAGGCCGTGAGCCGAATCAAAAAGAACATAACATTGGCTACATGCTTCAGCAGGATTACTTATTTCCCTGGAAATCCATTGAGGAAAATGTGCTCCTCGGTTTGAAAATCGCCGACACACTTACTGAAGAAAACAAGGCCGCGGCACTCGGTCTTTTGCCGGAGCTGGGTCTCGTTGATGTTGAAAAGAAATACCCTAAGGAGCTGTCAGGCGGGATGAGGCAGCGGGCCGCTCTAGCAAGAACTCTTGCCCCAAACCCTAGTCTGCTTTTGCTTGATGAGCCATTTTCCGCGCTTGATTTTCAGACGAAGCTGTCTTTGGAAAACCTCGTTTTCCGCACATTAAAGGAGTATCAAAAAACAGCGGTGCTTGTCACTCATGATATAGGGGAAGCGATTGCGATGAGTGATACCATCTTTTTATTTTCTAATCAGCCGGGCACCATTCATCAAATTTTTACAATCCCTAGAGAATTGGCTGCGATGATGCCTTTTGACGCCCGTCAGGAGCCATCCTTCCAGACGCTGTTTCAAACGATATGGAAGGAGCTGAATTCTCTTGAGAAACAGCAAAGAAACAATTGATCTGCTTCATGAGCAATTTCAATTCAAACAGAAAAAAGAGAAATGGAATGTGCATTCTTTTCAGCTGGCGATATTTATCCTCTTTTTCTCCGGATGGGAAATCGCAAGCAGACAGGGCTGGATTGATCCTCTGATCTTCAGCTCGCCGTCAGCCGTGTGGCGCTTACTGATTGAAAAGCTTGCTGACGGCTCATTGCTGTCGCATATCGGCGTTACTTTATTTGAGACGGTGCTTGGCTTTTTACTGGGGACTTTCCTGGGCACGTGTCTTGCCGCGTTGTTATGGTGGTCCAATCGGCTTGCCAGGATATTAGATCCATATCTGGTCATTTTAAATGCTATGCCGAAAGTGGCGCTCGGACCTATTCTGATTGTCGCGCTCGGTCCCGGCTTTGTCAGCATTATCGCGATGGGAGCGGTCATTAGCGTCATTATTACAACCATCGTCGTTTATACCGCCTTTCAAGAGGTGGATGAGAACTATATTAAAGTAATGAGAACATTCGGCGCAAACAAGTGGGTTATTTTTAAAGAAGCGATTCTTCCCGCATCTTCGCCCGCTATTATTTCAACATTGAAGGTAAACGTCGGTTTATCGTGGGTCGGTGTCATCGTAGGCGAATTTCTTGTTTCAAAGGTCGGATTAGGATACATGATTATTTACGGATTCCAAGTCTTCAATTTTACACTCGTCTTCTTAAGCTTGTTGATTATTGCTATATTTGCCACTCTGATGTATCAGGCCGTAGAACTGTTAGAAAAGAAATGGACGAAGGGCAGAACATAAAAAACCCGGCAGATAGCCGGGTTTTTAATTGATCCATCCCGCTTCTTTCAGCTTTTTCAAACTGATGGGAAGCACAGAATCCTTCATAATAAAGCTGAATTTTTTATTACGGGGCAGGTTTTCCGGAAGTTCTTGAAACAGAACCGGTCCTTTCGTTTCAAAGTAATCGGCTTGCTTTTCAAGCTTCTCTATATCTGCAAAATATATATTTTTCACAATAACCTTTTCTTTTCCGAGAACTTTATACTGTCCGAGATACTTGAGGCTTTTCACTCTCGCCCCTGTTTCTTCCTTTACTTCTCGAAGCGCCGCCTCTTCCGCGCACTCCATCGGTTCCACTTTCCCGCCCGGAAACTCAAAGCCTCTGTCCTCATGTTCTGTCAAAAGCCATTTGTCACCAAAACGGCAGATGACCCAGACATGCTTCGGGCTGTCCGAAAAGGGCTGATTGTCAAAGGAGAGCTGAACAGTATTCTGATAATAATCTTTAAACTCGTACATGTTTATCCCTCAAATCCGTTCCTAGCTATCTTCCATACATCATACCACAGTTACGTTTCTTCGGTAGCTTTTTATCAAAAAATAAGGGAAACCCAGCGCGCCATCCGGATCTGAAACGTTAGACCAGCTCGTACAGCTTTCGGCCCCATCTCTTGTTAAAATGTGTAAATGACTGGCGCTCTGGGCTTTATTATGACCCGCGAACAGTTAAAAGTTACGGTTTGCGTCTGAATTTATTTTTTAGCGTTTCTAATAGATCCACAAGCATTTCTGGAACGGGTATACCGAGAGAGCTGGCTGTCACAACAATTTGCACAGATTCATAAAGAATATAAAACATAATGGCCAAGTCACGTATCGATCCCTGTGTATTTAGCAGCTGGTCAAAAAAGTGGCAGACAGAGATCAGAGCCAACGTAACTAATTTTTTGACAAAACGGGCAAAAACCTTCTTTAACACCAGTTTGTGAATAATTGTTTCCTTCAAGGTCGTACTGATAAATTCAATTGCCATAAGAGACAGCAATATGAGGAATGAGTACTGAAAACCTCCGAAGAAAAACCCCGCTGCTGAAACGCTGACTGCAATTAACGAAAAGATGCCAAAGTCTCTATCCATTTATCCCAACATCCTTTCACAGAAACGGCCTTACCATATTCTATGGAAAGCATGCCGAACGGATTGGATTTTTCAGAAAAATGGACTAGTTGTCGCCTATTTTTGCGAGCAAACAAAAACCGGACATCTTCACAAGATATCCGGCCTTTCTTTTCTATTATCCAAGGTAAGCTTTCAGCATCCAGTTATGTTTTTCAATATTTTGATGAATTGCAAGAAGCATGTCCCCTGTTGTTTCGTCTCCGACCTCATCGGCTAAGTCCATGCCGCTTTTCAGTTCTTCCGCGATAACTGTAAAATCATCATACACACTCTGAACCATTTGTTCTGCTGTTTCGTTCCCGTTCGCTTCTTTTACTGAAGCAGTTTCCAAAGATTCTTTCATTGTCGCGATCGGTTTTCCGTTCAAAGCCAAAAGACGCTCTGCCAAATCATCAATATAAGTTGCAGTCTCGTTATAAAGCTCCTCAAATTTTTCATGAAGTGTAAAGAAATCTTTTCCTTTTACATACCAGTGATAATTATGTAGTTTCACATACATGACTGTCCAGTTGGCTACTTGTTTGTTCACGGCTTGAATTAATTGTTCTGACATATTATCGTCCTCCTTGTTTATATGAAGTGTATACCCTTCATATCGTACGCTAAAACCTTTATTTTACCCGTCTGACACAATGTCTTCCACTATGTTACAATTATTGAAAACGGGAGGTGGAATCATGACGCTTCTCATCACGATAAGTATTCTGATTGTGCTGGCTGTTTTGCTCGTAAGCGTTTGGACGACTGTAAAAGCCTATAATGTAAAGCACACGATTGACCCTCCTCAAGAAGAAAATGCTCCCGGTTCAGATCCAAAAGGTCAATGATGGTGTGATTGATTTTCTTCAGGTTTCTTGATGGCAGCATCGGCGTCTCCGACTTCGACTTTTAAGGTTGGCATGCTGTGCTGTTTTTTTGCAGTTACATGAGATTGTACAGTGTATACGCCATCTTCCTTAAACTCCGTCTCCAATCGGTATACGCCATCTTCCTGTTTGGCTTTAAAAATCTTGCTGTCATTTTTTTCTCCGTCTTTCCATACCTCAAATTCCACTTCATCAGCATCTGTCACCGCTTCATCTCCGTAAGAAACCGCCGCTTCATAAGCAGCATTCTCTCCCGGCTTCACTTTTTCCGGCCCGGTGAGTTTTACATCTAATACCTCAGGCGTCTCAGCTGCTGTATGTGCTTTGTTCTCCTCTGATCCGCACCCATTCAATAAAAAAACAGCAGAAAAAAGTACTGCAGCGACCATCTTTTTCATTCCATCACCCTTTTCGTGTTTACCTCAATAGTAGCAAACGCTTACAGCAAATGGTATACAAAATCTGCAACGTCACAAAAAAGACCTTTTTGCCCGAAAGCAAAAAGGTCTTTTTTCTATTTAGCCAAATACTTTTAGCAATTCTTCTTTACCCTGTGACAGCCAGAAACGCATCAAACGTTTTGCGCCTTCCAGGTCATGAAGCTTCGCCTGGCCGCACTGCTTTTCATTGGCAGCCGGAATTTCGGTAATTTCTACCGCTTCCTTCATTGTGTCTTCAAGCAGATCAACGATTTCCGCAGGAGTCGGCTCTCCGCTGACAACAAGATAGTATCCGGTTTGGCAGCCCATTGGTGAAATATCAATAATATCAAAATGATCATATTTCTCAGCATGAGTGCGAATCGTAAACGCAAGCAAATGCTCGAGGGTATGGATTGTATCAGGCTTCATTGCCTGTTTATTCGGCTGGCAAAAACGAATATCAAATTTATTTACAACGCCGTCTGTTCCTACTTTATGCACACCGCAATGTCTTACGTATGGGGCAACAACAGCATTATGATCAAGTTCAAAACTTTCTACTGAAGGCATAATGGCACTCTCCCTTTTTTTAAAATGTATATTTATTATAACATACCTTTCCGATAAGAATTATCGAATAACTTTTCAAACCGCGTTATTTTTCTTATACTTGCATCAGAAAGGTTGCTGAAGACACATGAAAACCATATTTATTGCTCTGATCAGAGGGTACCAAAAATTCATCTCGCCGCTGACGCCGCCAACATGCCGCTTTTATCCGACTTGTTCACAATATGGAATCGAAGCCATTAAAACACACGGCGCCCTTAAAGGCGGATGGCTGACTCTCATACGGATTTTAAAATGCCATCCATTTCATCCGGGCGGTGTCGACCCCGTCCCAGAAAAAAAGCGCAAAGATTAATCGTTATAGCCATTTACGACAACATCCAGTTTTCCTGTCTCAGGATTAATGACTAAACCATGGACAGGCACAGTTTCCGGGAACAGCGGATGATGTTTAATGACGTCCACGCTGTCTTTTACGCTCGCTTCTACTGAATCGAAGCTTTTAAACCATTGATCAAAGTCGACTCCGGAGTATTTCAATGTTTCGATGCGTTCTTCCGGTATTCCTCTTTCCTTTATTTTATTGAGCATGCTTTCGCTGCTGATTTTGCTCATGCCGCAATCGTGGTGTCCGATTACACAGACTTCATCGGCGTTCAGTTCGTACACTGCTACCAGTAAACTTCTCATAATGCTTCCGAACGGGTGAGTGACAAGCGCACCGGCACTTTTTATAATTTTGATGTCACCATTTCGCATATTCATCGCATGCGGCAGCAATTCAACCAAACGAGTGTCCATGCAAGAAAGAATCGCCATTTTTTTATCTGGGAATTTTGATGTTTGATACTTTTCATAATCTTTATGTTCAATAAAAGTTTTATTAAATTCAAGAATATCATTGAGAAGACTCATAGCGGTATTCCTTTCCGGTCTTTTTTCTCCAATATATCACAGCCACTGCCTTTCGTCATCCTACCGGCATGATGTTGAGACCAGAAAAAAAGGCATGCCCTGCGGCTGCCTCATTTTCCCATGTTGTATCTTTTGTTGAACTGCTCGACTCTTCCGCCTTTTTCATTGAATTTCTGGCGGCCTGTATAAAACGGATGAGTATCTGAGCTTACCTCTACTTTAATAACCGGATATGTGTTTCCATCTTCCCACTCCGCTGTTTCTTCCGATGTTTTGGTAGACCTGCTCAAAAAGCGGTATCCGCTGTTTACATCCTGAAATATTACTTTGTGATTCTTTGGATGAATTCCTTCCTTCATGTCTATCTCTCCTTATTAAATCGTAATAATTACGTTTTATTTTATAACCTAACAAACATTTTGTCAATCTCCTTACATGTTTCCCGATCTTTCGCTTCATAAACCTCAAGCTTTTAAGAACAGGAAGAATAATCTAACCGAGGAAGCAAATAATAAACCCATATTACATACAGATCGTTTTGTGAAAGGTGGTTTATTATTGTGGATGATTTAGTTTTGGCTAGGAGTCTTTTTGGTACGACAATGGGCTTTCATATCATTTTCGCAACCTTGGGAGTCGGTCTGCCGCTCATGATTTTAATAGCTGAATTGATCTATCAAAAAACGAAGGATGACCATTATGCCATCATGGCGAAGAGATGGACGAAAGCACAGGCTGTTTTGCTGGGGGTCGCCATTCCGACCGGAACCATTGCCGGTACTCAGCTCGCGCTTTTATGGCCGGGTTTTATGGAAGTCGTCGGCCGGGTCATGTCGCTGCCATTCCAAATTGAAATCTACGCTTTTTTTATCGAAGCCCTTTTTATGTCGATTTATGTATATGCCGCAGACCGTTTATCGCCGGTTATGAGGATTATCGCTGTTGTTTTTGTGCTGATCGGGGCCGCGGCGTCCGCCATTCTGATCACGAATGTCCATGCCTTTGAAGGAACACCAGCCGGATTTAAAATGACAAACGGAAAGATAACTGATGTTGATCCGTGGGCCGCGTTTTTTAACCCAAGCTTTTTTGTAACCGCCGGCCATGTCGTTCTGTCTGCGTTCATGACAGGAGCCTTTATCGTTGCTTCTGTTGCCGCATACAAAATGATCCGGTCCAGAAAAAAAGAAAACGTCTATCGCTTTCACCGGAAAGCCCTGCTGCTCGCGCTGACGGTCGGCGGTATCTTTTCATTGATAACTGCCTTAAACGGGCACGAATCAGCACAAATGCTGCATGAATATCAGCCGGAAAAGCTCGCCGGAGCAGAGGGCCTTTTTGAAACAAGATCCCATGCCCCGCTTGCAATCGGAGGATTTACCGATCCGGAGGAGGAAAAAGTGAAATGGGCAATCGAGATTCCGTGGGCATTAAGCTTTTTGGCAGCCAACAGTTTTGACACTGTTGTAAAAGGATTAAATGCGTTTCCGAGAGACGAATGGCCGCCGCTTTTTATTCACACGTTATTTAATGCGATGGTCGGTGTCGGAATGCTTCTTATTCTTTATTCCATTATCGGTGTCGTCTGGAGAAAAGTATTAAAGAAAGATCGTTTTCCAACCTGGCTGCTGGTGATTTTCATGACAGCCGGTCCTCTCAGCATGATTGGTATTGAATTTGGCTGGATTTTCGCATGTACGGGGAGACAGCCGTGGGTCATCTATCATCTGCTGAAGACATCAGATGTTGTCACGACGACAGGCTCGATCGGAGTGCTTTTCCTGTTTTTCACCTTCGTTTACGCCGTGTTGGGCGCAGCTGTCGTTTATGTACTGCTTTACTATTTCAAAAAGCACCCTGTGGATGAGGATTTAAATACGGCGGAGTCTTAATAGCTTCGCAAGCAGGAAACTAAATGGAAGGAAGATCGACAAATGGACATTTCAACGGACGCTCTGATCGCCATCTCAATTATTTGGGGTTTTGTGTTTATTTACGCCGTCATGGCCACAATGGATTTTGGAGCGGGATTTTGGTCTATGATCTACTTAAACAAGGAGCATATGAAGGCGACTGATATCGCGAATCGCTTTCTGTCGCCGACTTGGGAGGTCACTAACGTCTTTATCGTGGCCATCGTCGTTGCGCTTTTCAGCTTTTTTCCAGGTGCAACGTTTGTGCTCGGAACTGTTTTATTAATTCCCGGCAGCATTATTTTATTGCTTTTAGCAATCCGAAGCGGTTTTCTCGTTTTTTCAAACACAGCGAAGGAAAGGAAATTGCTCAGATATATTTCCGGCATCTCCGGTTTTATTATTCCCGCTGTTCTGATTTTGGTTCTTCCGGTGACACATGGTGGATTTATCGAAAGAACAGACGGGGTATACAGCTTGAATATGTCTACCATTTTGACAAGCCCAAACGCCTATTCATTTATAGGGTTTGCGATTTTAAGCACTTTATTTTTATCCTCCCTGCTGCTTGCGGATGTTTCGAATGTGGCTGAGGAACAGGACGCCTACACGGCATACAGAAAAAGCGCCTTAATCACCGGTCCGATATCGCTTCTATTTGCCATATGCATTATGCTAACGATGCGGAATGAAGCAAACTGGCTTTATACTGGAATGATGAATGATTTTTCCTGGATTATTGCGTCGTTTATTACATTCATCATCGCAGGCATGGCTCTTTTTCTGCCTAACAAAAGCTTCGGCAAAAAGATTGGGAAACCCAGACTGGCGCTTGTCGCGATTGCGATACAGTATTTCCTGGCAAGCTACGCGTACGGCCGCGCCCACCTCCCTTATATGATTTATCCTGACGTGACGATCATGTCCGGTTTCACCGAGCCCGCCACGTTCAGAGCGCTGTTTATGACATATATCGTTGCATTCATTATCCTCTTCCCGGGCTTCTATTTCTTCTGGAAGCTGTTTATGAAGGATAAACGGTATATCCGCCAGCAGGAGGAATAGGGCCCAAGCCCACCGGCTATACTAAGCTTGAACCTTTATAAGGAGGGGATGGCATGGACCAGAAAATCCTATGCGAGGTCAACAACTGTTCTTATTGGGACAAAGGCAACAGATGCACAGCCGATGCCATTTATGTTGTCAGCCATACTGGCGAAACTGCCGAAAACAGCCGGGAAACAGACTGCAAAACGTTTAAACCACAAGATTTATAAAAATGAAAAGAAAGAGCTGGCATTAGACAGCTCTTTCTTTTTGTGCTTTGAGCGTTCTCATCTTTTTCGTCATCACTCCGTTTGATGGCGAAAATAAAAAGGCACCAGCATAAAAAAACCCTGTCATTGCCGCCATCGCTCCGGAAATGGAAACATTGAGCCATGTTGCGCAGATATAGCCCAATAGAGCTGACAGCCCTCCGATGACCGCGCTGATAATCAGCATATAAAGCAGCCGGTCCGTTAATAGATGGGCAGCAGCAGGCGGTACAATCAGCATCGCCACAACCAATATGGCGCCGACCGAATCAAAGGAGGCAACGGTCGTTAGCGACAGCATACCCATCTGGAGGTAATGAATCAGCATAACCGGTATCCCGATGGCCAAAGCCATTTGCGGATCAAACGAAGCAATTTTAAACTCCTTATAACACACACTGACCATCGTTATGTTGATAAGCAGCACAGCAACCAGCATCCAAAACGCTTTTGGCCCGATGTCCACTCCGAATATCGTGACCGTATTCCATGGCACAAAAGCGATTTCTCCCATTAGCGAATGTTCAATATCGAGATGGACATTCGCTCCATATACTGATAACAAAATGACACCAACTGCAAATAAGGAGGTAAAAACAACTCCTATGGCGGCATCTGATTGAACCCCTTTGCTGTGAAGAAGCTGTACCAAAAATGCTGTTAACAGTCCTGACACGGCTGCCCCGATGAACATAGGAATCCCGTCCAGGCTTTTTGTCACAAGAAAAGCACCAACAATTCCAAGCAAAACAGTATGGCTGATGGCATCGGCCAGCATTGCCATTCTCCTTAATACAAGAAAAGTTCCGATCAACGCACAGCTGACACCGACTAGTATGCCCGTCGCTATAATCCACGCTTCAAAGCTCATTGGCAATCTTCCCCTTTTCAATTTCAGGGTATGGCTGACGGAGCTCAGGCATCCTGCCATGCAGCTTCAAAAGTGAAAGAAGTCTATCTCTTGTGGCCTCCGGCAACCGGTCCGGCACAAAATCATCCTGATCCGCATCTGCATTTTCCATATCCATTTCATGCATGAGGTACATTTCATACATCCGATATTTTAAAGCCGTAAGATAACCTTTTTCTATCCCAGCCTGTGTCACTTGCCAAATCCCGTTTCCAATCCGCACAACGCACCTCTCTTTTTCCAAATCTTCCAAAACTTTATGACATAATGAAGGTGAAAGCCGCCTCTTCTTTCGTACACTTTCCTCTGTTACATATATTTCACTATGTTCATACTGCTCAAAAATCGTTAGAAGCACCTGCTCCCGGTTTGTTTTTCTTCGCAGCCTTATTAATCTTATCCCTTTAGCAGCCAATCCCCGCTTAGGTGCGCAAATCATTGAAAAAAGAAAAATGATCGTCGCCGATAAAATCATCAAAGGCCCTGTCGCCATGCCCTCCATTGTTGTGCTCAGCAACGTTCCGGACACGCCGCTCATCCCGCCTGCCATCCCGGCAATTATGATCATGCCCGTTAAACGCTCGGTCCAATATCTTGCGGCAATCGCAGGAGTAATGAGCATAGCTGCCATTAAGATAACACCTACAGTTTGAAGCCCTATCACAACAGCGCAGACAATAAGACAGGCCAATAGTCCGTTTAAAAAACGCACCGGCAATCCCAATCCCTTTGCAAATGCGATATCAAAGGTAATGATTTTAAATTCCTTAAAAAAGACCGTACAAAGCAGCAATAAAACGGCGGATACTCCCGCAATAAGAATGATATCCTGTCTGACTAATGAAGCAGCCTGGCCGAACAGAAAGGAATCAAGTCCGCTTTGGCTTCCCGAGCCCAGCTGCTGAATATATGTCAGCAGTATAATGCCGACGCCAAAGAACACAGAGAGAACGATCCCGATTGCCGAGTCCTCTTTTGTTTTTGAAAGCCGCGGTATCAGCTGAATCATCCACGTTCCGAGAAGCCCTGCAAGCGCCGCACCGAGCAAAAAGAAAGGGAGCGATTTTTCTCCGGTGAACAGAAAAGCGAGACACACACCCGGCAGGGCAGAATGGGCCATCGCATCTCCGATTAAACTTTGTTTTCTAAGCAGCACAAAGCTCCCCAACACGCCGCTTGCTGCGCCGAGCAAAAGCGTCCCAGCCAACACCCACTGTGTATTCGGATGCTGGAGCTGCAGCCACAAACTTTCTATCAATGCGCTCACCCCTTATTACCTTCTGCCAGCACTTTATCTTTTAGAAATGTCAGCCTTCCTCCATACGTTTTTTGAAGGTTTTCAATCGAAAACACGTCCTCTGCCGGTCCGAAGGCGATTTTCCTTAAATGAAGCAGCAATATCCAATCGAAATAGTCTTCGGCGGTTTGCAGGTCGTGGTGGACGACAAGTACGGTTTTGCCTTTATCCTTAAGCTCCGCCAAAAGAGTCATAATTGCCCGCTCCGTCGCTGCATCCACGCCGGCAAACGGTTCATCCATAAAGTAAATGTCGGCGTCCTGACAAAGTGCCCGGGCAAGAAATACCCGCTGCTGCTGGCCCCCTGACAGCTGGCTGATCTGCCTTTTCGCATAATCGAGCATGCCGACTTTTTCTAAAGCCGATTCAGCCATTTCCACATCTGCCTTTTTCGGTCTTTTCAGCAGGCCGATTCGTCCGTACCTTCCCATCAGCACGACATCGAGAGCGCTGGTAGGAAAATCCCAATCAACCGAACCTCGCTGCGGCACATATCCGATTCTTGTCCGCTGTTGTTTATAAGTTTCGCCGTAAATGGAGATGTCTCCTGAGGCACGGGGCACAAGACCGAGAATCGTTTTGATCAAGGTGGACTTTCCAGCGCCGTTTGGGCCGATAATACCGATTAATTTCCCCTCCGGCACCTGCAGCGAAATCTCTTGCAGAACGGGCTTTTTATCATAAGCGACTGTTACATTTTCCAGCTCAACAGGAAACATTTTTTTCACCTCTATTCCTTATTTAAGCGCTTCCGTAATCGTGTTGATATTATGGCGGAACATGCCTTCGTATGTGCCTTCTTTTGTCCCCTTTTCACCCATTGCATCTGAATAGAGCTGACCGCCGATTGACACCGAATGGCCTTTTTCTTTAGCTCCTTCCACCACAGCATTAATTGATTTTTCAGACACGCTGCTTTCTACAAAAACAGCCTTAATTTGTTTTTCTGCCAAAAGCTCAACCAGGTCCTGTACATCCTTTAAGCCATAATCTGAATCTGTGCTGAGTCCCTGCAGGCCTTCTACTTTAAATCCATACTCTTTCCCAAAATACGCAAACGCATCGTGGGCGGTTACAAGGACACGGCTTTTCTCCGGAATATTCGCAATCTCCTGACGCGCCCATTTATCTAAATTTTGCAAATTATCTTTGTACTCTTTTGCGTTCTTCTTAAAGTCATCTGCATGCTCAGGCATCGCTTTGCTGAATTGCTTTTCGATTTCATCAATTGCGTAAATCCATAATGGGATGCTGAACCAGACGTGAGGGTCATACATCTTCCCTTTCCCCGCAGAAATAAGCTTGCTTTTCGGAATCGCTTCGGCGACCGCTGCAGCTTGTTTTTGTTCACCGATTTTACGGAGAATGTCTTCCATCTTCCCTTCGAGATGCAAGCCGCTGTAAAGCACAACGTCTGCTGATGTTAATTTTCTCGTATCACCTTGTGACGCTTTGTAAAGATGGGGGTCTACTCCCGGTCCCATTAAAGAAGTGACCTTAACATGCGTTCCGCCGATTTTTTCAGCAGCGTCCGCAATCTGAGATGTCGTTGCCGTCACTTGCAGTCCCTGATCAAAGCTTTTACCGGAAGACTCTGATCCACAGCCCGATAACGCAAGGCATGCAAGGATCAATGCCGCTATCAGCCCTCGTTTTTTCATTTGCTCCCTCCTCTTTGCCATCGATGTCCTGTTGTTTTATCATATGATGTGTTTTCTTAGACATGTGACATTTAATTAGACATAAGCATGTTTTGTTTATACAGGACAAAAAGTTTCCTTAGTGCAAAATTATCGCGTTTGTCCATTTCTGTCAAGACATTTTCACATAAAAAAACCGGCTGGTTCAGCAGCCGGTCTAAACGAGAAGGGATGTATTCAACGCTTTTACTATAACAGCACACTCACATTCTCTCAAATTGATAAAATGTCTTTTTCTCATCCATGCTGTGTGAAAACATCCATTTTGGTCACATATTTTCTCATTATTTCCTGATTTACTTCAACCCCTAAACCAGGCTGTTTCGACACAGAAATAAATCCGTTATCGATACGGATATCAGGGGTCACAATATCCTCATCCCAATACCTTGAAGATGACGAAATATCGCCCGGTATTGTAAATTGAGGCAAGGAAGCCAGCGCCACGTTTTGCGCTCTTGAAATGCCAGTCTCCAGCATTCCTCCGCACCAAACCGGCATATTGTGCTCTTTGCACAGATCATGGATTTTTAGAGCTTCCGTCAATCCGCCGACGCGAGAAGGCTTGATATTAATTACTTTACAGCTTCCCAGCTCAATCGCCCGTCTCGCGTCATCAGCTGAGCAAATGCTTTCATCAAGGCAAATCGCCGTTTTCATATGCTTCTGCAAGTGGCGGTGATCAACAATATCGTCAGCTTGGAGCGGCTGTTCAATCATCATTAAATGATATTCATCAAGCTCCTTTAAGCGGCTGATATCCTTGAGTTCATAAGAGGAATTCGCATCAGCCATCAGCGGGATGCCAGGGAAGCGGCAGCGGATGGCTTTTACCAGTTCCACATCTTGTCCTGGCTGAATTTTAATTTTAATTCTTTGATAGCCTTCTTTTTGATAAGCCTCAATTTCTTTCAGCATATCCTCAAGAGGCGCTAAGCTGACAACAACCCCGGCAGGGACTTTGTCTCTTGTCCCACCTAATGCCTCCGCAAGAGGAATTCCCTTCTTTTTTGCATAAATATCCCAAACAGCTGATTCAAGCCCCGCTTTTGCCATCCTATTACCTTTGTAGCGCGCCAAGCTGTCCGGCACTTCAGATGGGTGGCTAAATTCACGTCCGACGACATTAGGAATAAAAAAATCCTTCAGCATATGCAGACAAGTACCAATCGTTTCCTCGGTGTACCACGGTGAGGAGAACGCAGATACTTCCCCCCATCCTGTAACTCCGGATATATCGATGGCTTCCACGATCAAAAATTTGCGCTCCTGAAGTGTCTCAATACTGTTTTTAAACGGTTTTTTTAGATTCATGCTCAAATGATAAAGCGTAATTTTTTCTATTTCGATCATAACAGTTCTCCTTTACGCGCATCCTTCAGCTGATTTCGCAATAGCTTATTCGACGCATTGCGCGGCAGGCGGTCTAATACAAAGAATTTTGCCGGAACTTTATATTTCGCCAATCGTTCTTTGCAAAATGCGGTCAGTTCTTCAGCTCTGACAGGCTGCTGGAGCACAAGATAAGCATGAGGCACTTTTCCCCATTTTATGTCCTCCGCGCCTGCAACGCCGGCTTCTGCAACAGCCGGATGAGAAAGCAGCACAGACTCCACTTCAGCGGGATAAATATTTTCTCCGCCTGAAATGATAAGATCTGAACGCCTGTCCAATACATATAAAAATCCTTCACCGTCCAAATAACCGAGATCGCCTGTTTTCAGCCAGCCATTTTGAAAGGATGCTTTATTTGCGCTTTCCCGGTTGAAATAGCTCTTCATGACATTCGGGCCTTTCACCATAATTTCACCGTGTTCAAACGGCTCACACGCTTTTCCGTCCCGCTCAATTTTGATTTCGCATGAAAACAGCGGTTTTCCTGCTGATCCGAGCTTTTCCATACTGAATTCCGGCGAGAGAGTAACGATTTGTGAGCATGTCTCCGTCATTCCATATGATTGAAAAACGGGGAAGTCTTTCTCTCGGCATTCTTCTAGCAAAGGAAGCGGCGCAGGACCTCCGCCGAGCAGGATGCATCTGATGGATGACGGGCAGCGGTTTGTTTCTGCCAAAAGACTTGCCAGCATTGTCTGCACCGCAGAAATAATCGTAACTTGATGCCTGTCGATAGAATCCAATACATCACTTACTGAAAAACGCTGGTGAAGCACGACCGTCATACCATAAATCACAGATTTAAATAACGCTGACAGTCCGCTGATATGAAAGAGCGGCAGCGCGATAAGCCAGCGGTCTTTTTCTGTTATACCCAAATTAAGAGCAGAAGACACCGCACTGAAATAATGATTTCCAAACGTTTGCTGAACTCCCTTGGGCTTGCCCGTTGTCCCGGAGGTATACATGAGCGTCGCCGTTGCGTCCATTTGCATGTACGGCTCAATTTCAATATCCTGTGCCTCTTCTTTTACCAGTTCATCGACATTAATGGTTTCAACCATTTGCTCATAATCCTGCATGTCAAAACTTTCGTCCGTCAGTAAAAAGCGGGCGCCGGAATCCTCCAGTTGGAACAGCCTTTCATGTTTAGACAGCTTTGTATTCAGCAAGACCGCTTTTACGCCGAGCAAAAAGCAAGCGTGAACAGCATATACCATCTCCGCCCGGTTTCCGAGCAGAAGAGCCGCGGTGTCCCCTTTTCGAAAAGAATGAGCTGAAAGCTGTGACGCCATTCGTTTGGATGCGGCAAATAATTCAGCAAATGTCACGGTTTGATCTCCATAAATGAGAGCGATTCTATCAGGTGTTAGCTGTGCCCGTTGCAGGAGCCAGTTGGGCTGTTCTGTCAGCATGTCATCATCTCCGAGGTGAAATTACTTGATTTAAAAGAGAAAACAGCTTGGACCGCAATGGCTCAAGCTGTTAGTTTCATACGTATCTGCTGATCACGGAAAACGCGGGAATTGGCCGAAATCCGGTTTGCGTTTCTCCTTAAAGGAATCACGGCCTTCTTTCGCTTCATCAGTAGTGTAGTAAAGAAGGGTTGCATCCCCTGCAAACTGCTGAATTCCAGCAAGTCCGTCTGTGTCCGCGTTAAACGCAGCTTTAAGAAAACGAAGTGCGGTCGGGCTTTTCTCAAGCATTTCTTCACACCATTTAATCGTTTCTTCTTCAAGCTGTTCCAAAGGAACAACTGTGTTGACAAGTCCCATATCCAGCGCTTCCTGCGCGTTGTACTGACGGCAAAGGTACCAGATTTCACGGGCTTTTTTATGTCCTACGATGCGAGCCAGGTAGCCTGAACCGTAACCTGCGTCAAAGCTTCCCACTTTAGGGCCGGTTTGTCCGAAAATCGCATTGTCGGCAGCGATTGTCAAGTCACATACGATGTGAAGCACGTGTCCTCCGCCAATCGCATATCCGGATACCATCGCAACAACAGGTTTCGGAATGACACGAATTAAACGCTGAAGATCCAGTACGTTTAAACGCGGAATTTGGTCGTCGCCTACATAACCGCCGTGTCCGCGCACTTTTTGGTCTCCGCCAGAACAAAACGCTTTGTCTCCGGCACCGGCAAGCACGATAACGCCGATGTTTTGATCATCTCTCGCGCGAGCAAATGCATCAATCATTTCAGCAACCGTTTTAGGTGTAAAGGCGTTATGTACCTCAGGGCGGTTGATTGTTATTTTTGCAATACCATTATACGTTTCATACAATATTTCATCGTATGTACGTTCAGTTTTCCATTCTACAGCCATGATATGACCTCCTCTATTTTTCCATGTACCGAGTTATACATTTGTTAAAAACTCACTCACTATTTTACCAAAAAAATGCGGCTGTTCCACATGCACTGTATGGCCTGCTTCAGGAACAATCTCTATTCTACTAGATGGAAGCTTCTTATGCACCTCTTGATTAATGGCGCAAAACTTTTCGTCCCATTCTCCGCAGATGAGAAGCACAGGCGCCGCAACATCTTTTAACCGGCTCCACCAGGAAGGCTGTGAACCGGTGCCCATACCGATTAAACTGTTGGCCAGCCCAATGTTATTGTTTCTCAGACGGCCCAATCGTATCCTTTGCCGAACCTCATCAGCAAGCCGCTGCTGCGTCGAAAACAAAGGGATGCCTTCCCAATAGTCCACAAAGGCTTTGATCCCGTCACGCAAAATAAAATCCGCAAGCTTCCGATCCCGCAAGATTCGTTCTTTCCGTTCCCCGAGGGTTTTAAGGCCGGGCGTCGTGCTTTCGAAGACAAGCGCTGATATCTGTTTGGGGTATGTCATGGCAAAGGAATAAGCAAGCCTTCCCCCCATAGAATAACCAATAAGTTTCACTTTGTGAAGTTTTAAATGATCAAATATCTCGGCAAGGTCTGAAACTTGCCGGCTCGTGCTATATCTTTTTCCATTCAGCGGGGCATCACTTTCCCCGTGCCCTAAGCAATCAATTTTGATGACACGAGAATTAGGCAGCAACTGGTCGAGAAAGGCCCAGGATTCTTTGCTGCCGGTAAACCCGTGCAGACAGACTACGGCATCAGAAGCACTGGGCCGATCGTCTGTCACAGCATATCGGACGCCGTCTGCAACAGTTATGTTTACAGTTCCCATTGTTTTTTCACTTCCCGCACAGCCTCATTCAGCATATCACGATGAAGCTGAACCCTTGATTGGCGATCCGTTTTGATTTCTATAATGTGAAGGCCGGGCTTGTCAGCCTGCGGTGCGTATGATGATTTGAATTCATCCCACGAAGCCGGGCATGAATACGTGCCTCCGTAAAGCTCAGCAGCATGCTTGAAATCGAGCCCGGTCGGCGTGCCGAACAAATCTTCAAAGTGTGTCTTTTCAGATGCCTGCGGTAAAAATGAAAAAATCCCTCCGCCGTCATTGTTCACGAGGATCACAGTAAGCGGAATGTCCAATTTTTTAGCCGCCAGCAGCCCGTTTAAATCATGATAAAAAGACAAATCCCCGATCACGAGTGTCACAGGCGCTTTTGTTCCTTCACAAACACCCATGGCAGAAGAGACGACACCATCAATCCCATTTGCGCCACGGTTTGAATAGATACGGAAATTGCGGTCCTGATTTTCGAAAAACGTATCAACATCCCTGATTGGCATGCTGTTTCCGACAAACAGCGAGCTATTTTCGGGCACAAGATGCTGGAGGATTCGGTAGAGGTTGCCCTCAAATGAAACCTCTTCTTTGCTGATCGTTTGCAAATGCTCACGGAAACGCTGGTTCACAATCTGCCATTTTTCCAGCCATTCCAAAGTTCGGTCCACTCCAGTATGTTCAGCCATGATCGCCTCGGCAAAACTAGACGGGCTGCAGTGAATCATATGTGCGCTTGCCTGTGTCGGGTCTCTCCAGCCGCCATCCTCATCAATCACAATCTGCTGAATGGCTGGGTCATCCTTCAGCCACAAGAAAACCGGCTTTGAAACAGGCATCGGTCCGAAACGGATCACGACATCAGGCCGCAGTGCTGACTTCAGCTCATCATCTTTTAAAAATGAGTCATACGCATCAATAACGGTGCTTTTATCATGGACGCCGTTCCGCAGGTTAGACAGCGGGTCAGCTAAAATTGGATAATGCAGCGCTTTTGACAGCTCCACAATGTTTTGTTTATCAGCATCACTGTGAAGTTCTCCGCAGACGATCATGCCTTTTTCGGCCTCTTTCAGCATTGCAGCCACGTCAGACAGAGAGTTCCGGTCCACCGATTGCGTACCCGTTTTCACTGACACGTGACGCCCAGTTCTCATTCTTTCAAACGGCTGATCAGAAAGATCAGGCATCAGCGGCTCACGAAGCGGTACATTCACGTGCACAGGACCCATTGGACGCTTTTGTGCTTCCCCGGCGGCACGTCCTGCCAGCGTTCGGATATATCTCAGCATATGCGGCGACTCTTCGGGAAGAGCAGAGTCTGTGAAAAACTTAACAAAGTTACCGAATAAGAAGTGCTGATTAATGGCCTGCGGTGCGCCTACTTCACGCAGCTCGTGCGGCCGATCAGCAGTTAACACTATAATCGGTACTCTTGAATAATGGGCTTCAATTACAGCCGGATAAAAGTTGGCCGCGGCCGTTCCTGATGTGCAAATCAGAAGCACGGGACGCTGCTGTGCTTTTGCCAGCCCCAATGCAAAAAATCCGGCAGATCTTTCATCAATTTGGATATGGACGTTGATATCCGGATGCGCGGCTGCAAGAATTGCCAGCGGTGTGGATCTTGAGCCTGGACAAACGACAGCGTCCGTAATTCCGGAAAGGGCGAATTCATCAATAAAACTTCCGATGTAATGAGTAATCGGGTTCACTGTCAACGTCTCTCACCTCCCAGTGCAGAGATCATCGGCTTTAATTTCATCTGTGTTTCTTCGTATTCCGATTGCGGTTCAGAGTCTTCCACAATGCCGCACCCGGCAAACAGGCGTGCTGTGCTGCCTTCAATCAGCCCTGAACGGATGGCAACAGCAAATTCTCCGTTATCCTGACTGTCAATCCAGCCGACAGGAGCCGCATACCAGCCGCGGGACATCGGTTCGATCTCTCTAATCACTTCTCCCGCTTTTTTCTGAGGTGCTCCCCCAAGCGCCGGAGTAGGATGCAATTTCTCTATTAAGTCAAATAGCGAAGCCGAATCACGAAGCTGCCCGACAATCGGCGTAAATAAGTGCTGGACGCTTTTCGTTTTGTACAATACAGGTTTGTCAGGCTTTTCAACGTCCGAACAGCTTGATACAAAAGCGTTATGAATCATGCCTACAACAATATCATGCTCCAGCAGATTTTTCTCATCGTTTAATAATTCAAGGCCGATGCGGCGGTCTTCTTCTTCATCGGAGCCGCGCTTTATAGAACCTGCCAGACAAGTAGACATGACAGTGTTCCCGTCTCTTTTGATTAGTCTTTCCGGAGAAGCGCCGACAAAGGTTTTGCCTTCTTGTTCGATTGCAAAAACATAGCTTGTCTGCTGATCGGTCAAAAGCGTTTTAAGCACCGGTTCAATTTTGACCGGACCATCAAACGTGAGCAGCAGCTCTCTGGCAAGAACCACTTTATCATATTGTTTCTCTTTAATTTGGCTTGTTGCCGTTTCGATTGCTTTCAGCCAATCAGACTTATCCAGCTCCTGAGATGCTGTCATCACAGCCTGATCTTCTTGATTGAAATCAGGGATCATAAATTCCGCTGCAAAAGATTTTAAGCCTTCCAAAACAGCTTCTGCATCATCTTCTCCGCTTACCCATCTGTTAACTGTCAGGAATGGGCCTTCAGCAGTTATCGTCAGCATAAGCGAAGGCACAAAGAAATCCCCTTCCGAGAAATGGTCCCATTCAGTACCTCTTTCTTCGTAAGGGTCGAAGGAAAATCCTCCGAATAAAACAGGTCCCACTGCAGAGTGCTGCAGCTTTTCTTCTTCATAAATATGAAAAGCCGTCTTTTTAAAGCGCTCCCATTGTTCAAAAACCTCACGATACCGCTCGTCGTTTTTTTGATTCGTATGGAAAACAGCTTCTTTGCCAAGACCGACTATTGTCAATTCACTTTCAGGTTCTGACCAAAAAAATCGATTGCCTGTATATTTTTTTGCTCCGTAATTGAAAAATGATAGAGGGTCAAGAGACTCAATTTGTCTCGAATAGCTTATTAAGACAGCATGGTTGACTTCTTTGGCTTTATATAATGCATGTAGAACTTCCTTTCGGAACGTACGCTGCACCGTTGTCACCATGAGACATTCCTCCATAATTCTTAAAATGCTTTTAATACCATACACCTGTGTCTACATTGTGTCAAATACACAGATCATGCAGTCCAAATGGCCTGCCTTACCTATTATAAACCTAATTCCAGAAATGAAAAAGAAACAAACCTTAAATTTCTTTCTCCACTGATAGCAAAGGTTGTATCCGCTTACCATATAAGGAAAATCTCCTATATTCCTCCACAAGGGATTTATGAAAGTTCTCAGGCGATCTGTCCATACTAAAGGTATGCATTACAGAGAAACGAGGCGATTATATTGCTTACAAACGAACAGCTTCAGCATTTAAAAAAGGAACTTGAAGAAACGAAGGAAGATATATTGAACCGCTTCAAAGACAATGACCACTTTCAGCTCAATTCTGCCTTTCCGTATGATTCATGGGGTGAGCTTTCTGCATATGACAACCACCCAGGCGATCAGGCGACAGAGCTTTATGAGCGTGAAAAAGACATTGCTCTTGATTTGCATGAACGGGAGCACCTCCGGGACATTGAGCATTCATTGAAGGCCATAGAAAACGGCACGTACGGGATTTGTGAGGTCAGCGGAAAAGAAATCCCTTATGAACGTCTTGAAGCGCTTCCGACTGCCACGACGCTCGCAGAGTATTCATCACAGGATGTCGTTTCCAAAGACCGTCCGATTGAGGAAGAAACACCCTTCGGTCAATTTGAATTTGACGATGATGAAGAAATCAGAGCGCCTTATGACAGTGAAGACTCCTACCAGGACGTTGAAAAATATGGAAACTCAGAAACACCGCAGGACATGGAAAATCCGCCGCTCAGCTATGATGATATGACAATGAATGCCGAAGAAAATATCGGCAATACAGAATCATATGAGAATTTCATTGCCACAGATATTACAGGCAAAGAAATTACGGTGTATCCAAGCAGGGCACATGAACGTTATGAGGAAGAGCTGGATGAAGAAGGCATCATGACGACGTTTGGCGACCTCCATGCAGATTGACACCCCCGGGAAAGAGGTTCGCTTTTATGTTTTCAAAAGTTAATGTCTGCATTTGTATACAAACCGTATAACTTCAGCTCATCTACATCATCACCCCCGCATACCGCGGGGGTGTCTATCCAAGATAAAGAGAAAGTACATGTAAAATAAATACATACCGGAGGAAACACATGAAAAAGATGATCGGCGCAATCGTGGTTTTTATCCTTACATACGTGCTGTTTTCAGCCGCAGACTATCTATTTCCGATCGACCAAAATTGGTATCATTCACTGAAAAAGCCAGACTGGACACCAAACGGGTCAACGATCGGCATCATCTGGGCCATCCTGTTTGCACTGATTTCTCTTTCGGCTGCCATTGTTTATGCCAAAAGGTCATTTAGACAAGCGAAAAGCTTTTGGCTGGCGTTTTTGATCAATTATGTGCTGAATCAGGCATTCAGTTATTTTCAGTTTACGCAAAAGAATCTCCTTGCCGCATCCATTGACTGCCTGCTTGTCACCATAACAGCACTGGTTGTGATCATCATTGCAAAAGTATACAGCAGGGCCGCAAGCTGGCTTCTTGTGCCTTATTTTTTATGGAGTGCCTTTGCAACAGTCTTATCCTTTACGATCTATTCAATGAATCTTTGAACAAAAAAAGCCGCTCAAATAGCGGCTTTTTTACACCATCGGCTTAATTCTCCAAATGTGTTTCGCATATTCATGAATTGTCCGGTCGCTTGAAAAATAGCCTGAATGGGCAATGTTTAAGATTGAACGCTCTGACCATTTTCGCCGATCTTGATAATCAGCTTGAACACGCTCCTGAGCATCCGCGTATGAGCTGAAATCCTTCAACACAAAATACTCGTCATTATGCGGCAGCAGCGAATCATAAATGGATTCAAATTCATCAGGTTCACCTTCAAAAAAGCCGTTGATCAGCTGATCGGCAACCTGCCTGATTCTGCGGTCATGCTGATAATATTCCCTTGATCTGTAGCCTCCGTTTTCCTGGTAGGAAAGAACGTCATCCGCCTTCAAACCAAATGTGTAAACACAATCAGCTCCGACGCGTTGCAGAATTTCAATATTCGCCCCGTCATGCGTGCCGATTGTCAGCGCGCCATTCATCATAAACTTCATATTTCCTGTACCGGACGCCTCCTTGCTTGCAGTCGAGATTTGTTCACTTACATCTGATGCCGGAAAAATCTGCTCCGCCATAGAAACCCTGTAATTTTCTAAAAAAACGACCTTGAGCAGTTGCCTCACCGCCGGATCATAATTTACCTTCTCCGCAACGGAATGAATCAGTTTAATGATTTTCTTCGCGTAATGATAGCTTGGTGAAGCCTTTGCTCCGAAAATAAAGGTTTGCGGATAAATTGAAAATCCCGAATCCTCCTTCAGGCGGTTATACAAATACATAATATGAAGAACATTCAGCAGCTGCCGTTTATACGCATGAAGCCGTTTCACCTGCACGTCAAATATGCTGTCCGGATTCACTGCCACTCCGGCCGTGCAAAAAATCAGATCAGCAAGCTCTTGCTTTTTTCTGCTTTTGTTATTTTGGAACTGCTCAATAAAAGCGGGGTCAGTAGCGTACGGTTCGAGCTGAATCAGGGATTCCGGATGTTTTATCCATTCATTGCCTATCGCATCTGTTATCATGGCGGACAAGCCGGGGTTGGCTTTTAACAGCCAGCGTCTATGGGCAATTCCATTTGTTTTATTGTTAAACCGATTCGGAAACATCAAATGAAAATTACGCATTTCCCGTTCCTTTAATATGTCGGAATGAATTTTGGCAACTCCGTTGACACTGTAGCTTCCCACTATTGCGAGGTGAGCCATTTTGACAACTCCGTGGGCCGTAATCGCCATATCCTCTATCCTTTTCCAGTCACCGGGATACTTCTCCCAAACCGCTCTGCAAAACCTCTCATTAATCTCTTCAATAATCATATACATTCGCGGGAGTAACGGCTTAAATAAATGAATCGGCCATTTTTCAAGCGCTTCTGACAGTGTCGTATGATTCGTATAGGAAATTGTATGTACCGTGATATGCCAGGCATCTTCCCAGCTCATGTTCTCTTCATCAAGCAAAATCCGCATCAGCTCTGGCACAGCAAGTGCAGGATGGGTGTCATTAATATGAATGCTTACTTTTTTATGCAGGCTATATAATAATTGATTCGTTTTGCGATAATTGTTCACTATGCTTTTTAAACTGGCACACACTAAAAAGTACTGCTGCTTCAGCCGTAATATCTTACCCTCGTCATGCGTGTCATCAGGATACAAAAATTCAGATACAGCTTCTGTTTCCCGTTTATAAGACAAAATATTGCCGCCGTGATAATGCGCATAAGGCTCGGCGTTCCAAAGTCTTAACGTGTTGACTGTGCCCGTATCATATCCGATGATCGGGATATCGTAAGGAACGGCGGTAATGATTGTTGCTTGTTCATGACGAAAATGCAGACGGCCGTTTTTTTCAGTCATATGCACCTCGCCCCAAAACGGCACGTCAACCGCCTGATCAGCATTTCTTACTTCCCATACATTTCCGTTTTTCAGCCATTGCTCAGGCAGCTCAACTTGATGCCCGTCAACAATCTTTTGTTCAAATAAGCCATGCTTATACCGAATACCCATCCCATGCCCAGGCAAATTTAACGAAGCCAGAGAATCTAAGAAGCAAGCAGCCAATCGCCCCAGACCGCCATTCCCCAACCCCGCATCGCTCTCCATATAAAGGATCTCGTCTAGACTGATGCCGATCTCTTTCAGACCCGCTTCCACTACATCCCGAATACCGAGATTCATTAAATTCTGTTCAAGGAGCTGCCCGAGAAGAAATTCAATCGACAAATAATATGTCTGCTTTCCGGAATTGGACCTGCTTCTTTCATTTGTCTGAATCCAATCAGCGCTGATGTACTCTCTGATCATATTGCCTAAGGTTTTATATTGATCAAGCTTGGAAGATTCTTGAAAGCTTTTCCCGCACGTCATTTCCAGACGCTTTAAAAATAAGGCTGCAAAGCGTTCTTTACTCGAGAACATCCCGTCCACTCCTTGTCACATGCTCGAAAATGCGCTGATATTGTTTTGCTGATTGTTTCCAGCTGTAATCTGTATTCATTGCAGTTTTCATGATGCTCTTCCATACATCCTTTTGGCGATAAAACGACAGCGCCCTCTCGATCGTAAATTTCAGATCATGAGCATTAAAGGCTGAGAACGTAAAACCGTTGCCTGTTCCCTCTTCCTCCCGGTAGGAACGGACTGTATCATAAAGCCCGCCCGTTTCTCTGACAATCGGAATAGTGCCATATTGAAGCGCAATCATCTGCCCCAGACCGCACGGCTCAAATTTCGAGGGCATCAAAAACAAATCTGAGCCCGCATAAATCTGATGGGCGAGCGGCTCATCAAACCCAATATACGCCCTGCATTTATCGTGAAATGCAAATTCAATGTACCGGAAGTAGTCCTCAAATTCCCGTTCCCCCGTACCGAGCACAATCAGCTGTATGTCTCTCTCCTCCAGCAGCTCGTGCATCATTCTCTTAACAAGATCAAGCCCCTTCTGTTTGGTCAGCCTTGTTACCATACTGATCAGCGGAATATCTTCCCGTACCGGAAGGCCCATCCGCTGCTGGAGCTTCGTTTTATTTTCTTCCTTTAAATCAAGATGTTCAGGATCGTAATGCACTTCAATATACGGATTGCTCTCTGTCTGATAGAAAGAGTCGTCAATACCGTTTAAGATCCCTGTTAAATCCTTTTCCCTATACTGCAAAACTGGCTCAAGCTGCTCGCCGTAATAAGGCGTTAAGATTTCATTTCTATAAGTCGGGCTCACCGTTGTTACATGATCAGCAGCAATAATCCCCGCTTTCATAAAATTAACAAATCCATTGCATTCTAATCTTTCATAATGAAAATGACTCATGTCCAGCCCGAGCAAGTCATGTGTCACCTCAGGCGGGAAAACACCTTGAAACTGCAAGTTATGGATCGTGAGCACACTTTTCATCTGCTCATAAAAGGGGTGCTTGCTGTATTCCTCTTTCAACAAGTAATTGACCATAGCTGTATGCCAGTCATGAGTATGAATGATATGAGCTTGAAAATTTACTGCTTCTGCCGCTTCCAGCACAGCTCTTGAAAAATAAGCAAACCGCTCCCCGTCGTCAAAATGCCCGTAAAGGGAGTCTCTTGAAAAATAATATTTATTGTCAATAAAATAATAATTCACACCATCTTCAGCCAAATGTTCAATTCCGCAATATTGCTGACGCCAGCCAACAGCAACTGTACATTCAGCTGTTTTCTTCATGCGTTTTTGCCAGGCCTCAGGGATTTGACTGTATTTCGGCATGATCACCGCTACGTCGTTCCCAAGACGAGAAAGCACTTTGGGCAGCGCGCCGGCCACATCGGCCAAGCCTCCTGATTTTACAAACGGGGTACATTCTGAGACAGCAAATAACACCTTCAAGAATTCATCAGCTCTCCTTGCACCAATCCTTTTTTTAATACGAGCGGCTGCTCCTCCGTTCCCGAGACTTCAGTCGCATTGCCGATTTTGACATCCTTATCAGCAATCACCTGCTCCAGCAAACAATTCTCACCAATCTGCGTTTTTTGCATAATAATGCAATTTTTCAGCTTCGTGCCTTTCCCGACATGCACCGCCCTGAACAAGATGCAGTTTTCGACCTCTCCCTCAAGCACACAGCCGTTTGCCACTAAAGAATTTCTAACGGTATTGTACTTCCCGTATTTTGTTGGGGGCTCATCCTTCACTTTTGTATAAATCGGCTGCTGTGGCAAAAACACCTGCTGCCAAAAACGCGGCTGAATAAGCTCCATGCTATGGGTATAATACTTTTCTACAGAATCAATAACGGCCGCATACCCCGAATATTCGTATGGGCAAATGGTCAATGCGGAAGCTTCTTTTTCAACAACTTCTTGAATGGTTCTATATCCTTTTTCAACATGTCCGTAGATCAATTCTTTCAAGAGTTTAGAAGACATGATATAGATTTGGAGCGACTGACCGTCCTGAAAGACCTCGGTAATGTCACAGCCCACCTCCTGATGTCTTTTTAACACATATTGAAATTGAATGTTGCATACAGTATGGCTGTTAGTGATGATGGCATATTGCTGTGTACTTCTATGAAAGTAATCGAGATGATCAGAAAACTGGCGGAATGAACCGAATTCATCATACTCATCATGCAAATGCGGTGACGGGAAAAAAAAGAGGCCGTCCTTTTTTCGGTGCAAATCCCATTCCTTCCCGGCTCCAAGATGATCCATAAGAGACCGGTAGCGATACTTCGGAAAAATCGCTACACTCCTAATATTCGCATTCACCATATTGGACAGCATAAAATCTATCAAACGGTACCTGCCAGCAAAAGGAATCGCACCAAGTGACCGCTGTGCGGTTAAATCCTGAAGAGAATGCTTATATGTGGTTTCATCTATAACACCTAACATTTGATTATTGATCAACTGATTCTGCCTCCTCTTCAGTCATTAAATCAATTCTTTCTCTACAAATTCCTCCGATACAAGCAGCACCTCCTGAATGTCTGTTTCAGATTTAATCACAGCGCCATCTGGAAGCACCAATCCCTTAGGCACGATGGCATTCTCAATCACGACATGCTCACCGATTGTCACATCCGGCATAATCACTGAACGCTTGACCGTTGCGTGCTTACCGACGGTGACCCCTTGAAAAAGAACGGAGTGAGACACATTCCCATAAACAACACACCCCTCATTCACAAGTGAGTCATGAACCTGCGCCTCAGGGGAAATAAATTGCGGAGGCTGATTCGGGTTGACAGAGTAAATCTTCCAATTGCGTTCAAACAGCCCCAGCTCAGACTGGTCTTTCAGCAAATCCATATTAGCCTCCCATAAGCTCTGCACCGTTCCGACATCCTTCCAATATCCTTTAAACGGATAAGCGGAAAGCTTCTTTTTCTCCTCCAAAAGCAGAGGAATGATATCTTTGCCGAAGTCATGGCTTGAATACGGATTCCGGTCATCTATCTCAAGATATTGCTTCAAGAGCGGCCAATTGAAAATATAAATACCCATGGATGCCAAATTGCTCTTTGGGAATTTAGGCTTTTCATCAAAATGTGTGATGACCCCGTCTTCATTTGCTTTCATGATGCCGAATCGGCTTGCTTCTTCCCATCCCACTTCAATCACGGAGATGGTCACATCCGCTTTCTTTTCTATATGAAAATCAAGCATCTTGCCGTAGTCCATTTTATAAATGTGATCGCCTGATAAGATCAACACATACTCGGGATCATACTGGTTCAGGTAATTGAGATTTTCATAAATTGCGCTTGCCGTCCCTTTATACCATTTCACTTCGGATGACTCAGCATAAGGAGGCAATACTGTAACGCCCCCATTGTGCCTGTCAAGGTCCCATGCACTGCCAATGCCAATATAGGAATTCAGCTCCAATGGCTGATATTGCGTTAAGATGCCTACTGTGTCTATGCCTGAATTCGAGCAGTTGCTGAGCGTAAAATCAATAATCCGGTATTTTCCCCCAAAAGATACGGCCGGTTTTGCCATATTTTTTGTTAACCCGCTGAGACGGCTGCCCTTTCCGCCGGCAAGGAGCATAGCCACACATTGTTTTTTCATTATTTTATCTCTCCTCTTTTTTTCACCGCCCGCATTATCGAAATGCCATAAGGGGGGATTGTCATCGTGATATAGTACGGTTTTTGATGAACAGCTCCAGATTTGGCTGCTAACGGCTTTTTATTCAATTGACCTGAGCCCCCATATTTTTCATTGTCACTGTTCAACATTTCGATATATTGGGTAAGAAAGGGAACGCCTACATCGTATTGATGATAGACCGAGGGTGTAAAATTACATAAGATGATAAGCGCCTCACCGTGCCGTCTGCCGTACCGAATAAAAGAGAAAATTGATTGCTCCTCATTGTGGACATCAATCCATTCAAATGATTGAGCACGATGGTCATTTTCATAAAGGATTTTGCTTTTTTGATAAAAGCGGAGAAGATCTTGAGTAAAAACACTTGCTTTCTGATGCATGGGGAAGGTGTTCAAAAACCAATCAAGCTGTTCTGTATCTTTCCATTCATCGAATTGAGCAAATTCCGAACCCATAAAAATGAGTTTTTTACCGGGATGAGCGGTCATATAACCGAGTAAAAGCCGATATTGGGCAAATTTCTGCCAATAGTCACCAGGCATTTTATGAAGAAGTGATTTTTTCCCATACACGACTTCATCATGAGAAAATGGCAAGACAAAATGTTCACTAAAAGCATAAAGCAAGGAAAAAGACACGAGCTGATGGCAGTGCCGCCTTTGTTCAAAAGGCGTCTCCATGTATCTCAGCACATCATTCATCCAGCCCATGTTCCATTTAAAATGAAAGCCGAGTCCCCCTTCCTCAACAGAACCTGTTACTTGAGGCCATTCGGTGGAATCTTCCGCTATCATCATGACATGCGGATATGCCTCCCGCATTGTTTGATTCAGCTTCTTTAAAAATGCAACTGCATAGGGATTCATATGGCGTTCAGCCTGATTTGGCCAATACAGCATATTGGCCACGGCATCGACCCTAAAACCATCTATATGATAGAATTCCGCCCAGTACAACGCATTAGAAATTAAAAAACTTTGAACTTCCGGTTTTCCTAAATCAAAGTTAGCGGTGCCCCACAGCCAGTTCTCCCGGTCACGCTCTTCTTGATATTCGTAAAGAGGCGCTCCATCAAACATATAAAGCCCATGAGAATCTTCACAAAAATGTCCGGGGACCCAATCAAGTATGACGCCGATGTTTGCCTGATGGCATTCATCCACAAACCTCATCAAATCATGAGGCGTGCCAAATCGGCTTGTCGGGCTGTAATACCCCGTTGCTTGATAACCCCAAGAGCGATCATAAGGATGTTCATAAACGGGCAGCAGCTCGATATGGGTAAACCCCTGCTCTTTGATATAAGGAATAAGAGACTGGCCTAATTCTTCATAGGAGTAAAGCGTGCCATCGGAATGCTTCTTCCATGAACCAAGGTGAAGCTCATAAATAAAAACCGGCTTTTCATATATCGTTTTATCTTTCTGCTTCTTTTGCCACTTTTGATCATGCCAGCTGTACCCTGCAAGATCGTAAGTAAGAGACGCCGTATTCGGTCTCACCTCTGAATAAAAAGCATACGGGTCTGCCTTCAGCATAGTCTTTCCGCTATTTGTCACGATTTCATACTTATATCGTTCCTTTTCTTTCAAACCTGGAACAAATAATGTCCAAATGCCGTTATCATTAACTTTTTGCATCACATGAAGCTCACCTGACCAACTGTTAAAATCCCCAGCCACTCGAACTTCTGACGCATGAGGCGCCCACACACAAAACTCATACCCAGTTTGGCCATTCAGCTCGCGATAATGCGAGCCAAACAGCTGATAGCTTTTAAACAGACTGCCTTCGTGAAAAAGATAAACATCATGTGCTGTTGGGCTGGCAGCGGCCATGTAATCATCCTTTCTGACATCATAGTTTTCATTTATATTATTTATTCGGAGAAATAAAAAAAAGCCCTTTCTAGAAAGCGCTTATATTTATTGACATAAAACTTCATTTTCTGAAGAAAAACAAGAGATATGGAGTTTTTTGTTGTAAATCTGTATAAAAATAAAAAACAAAATCAGATGTATATTATATCGTTTTAGGAAAATAAAAAAACCTTGCAGGATATGCAAGGTTTCAAGATGACCCGTACGGGATTCGAACCCGTGTTACCGCCGTGAAAGGGCGGTGTCTTAACCGCTTGACCAACGGGCCGTCATGGCGGAGAAGGAGGGATTTGAACCCTCGCGCCGCTTACACGACCTACACCCTTAGCAGGGGCGCCTCTTCAGCCACTTGAGTACTTCTCCATATGGCTCCACAGGCAGGATTCGAACCTGCGACCGATCGGTT